>NZ_OMPC01000012.1 GCF_900312675.1 Aliivibrio sp. EL58
TCATATGGAAGGCGGTGTTTGGCACCTGGAAGTCGGCTCATCACATCCTGGGGCTGAAGTCGGTCCCAAGGGTATGGCTGTTCGCCATTTAAAGTGGTACGCGAGCTGGGTTTAGAACGTCGTGAGACAGTTCGGTCCCTATCTGCCGTGGGCGTTGGATGATTGAAAGGGGCTGCTCCTAGTACGAGAGGACCGGAGTGGACGAACCTCTGGTGTTCGGGTTGTTACGCCAGTAGCATTGCCCGGTAGCTAAGTTCGGGATCGATAAACGCTGAAAGCATCTAAGCGTGAAGCGAGCCTTGAGATGAGTCATCCCTGATACTTTAAGTATCCTAAAGGGTTGTTGAAGACTACGACGTTGATAGGCAGGGTGTGTAAGTGCTGCGAGGCATTGAGCTAACCTGTACTAATTGCCCGTGAGGCTTAACCATACAACACCCAAGGGGTTTTGAACGGATTTGAAGTTGCAAGAACGATATTGAATGTGATTAAGAACGCATACACAGCTTTCCAGATTATTATTTATCTCTTATTGAGGTAGATAGAAAGAATTTGCTTGGCGACCATAGCGTTATGGACCCACCTGATCCCATGCCGAACTCAGAAGTGAAACGTAATAGCGCCGATGGTAGTGTGGGGTTTCCCCATGTGAGAGTAGGACATCGCCAGGCTTGAATTTTAAAAAGCCATCCAAAGGATGGCTTTTTTTCGATTACAAAAGTAAATAGTTTATTGCTGATATAGCTCAGCCCGGTAGAGCGCACCCTTGGTAAGGGTGAGGTCCCCAGTTCGAGTCTGGGTATCAGCACCATTTACTGACAGATTTTGCTTAGCGACCATAGCATTATGGACCCACCTGATCCCATGCCGAACTCAGAAGTGAAACATAATAGCGCCGATGGTAGTGTGGGGTTTCCCCATGTGAGAGTAGGACATCGCTAGGCTCAAATTTTAAAAGGCTTCCCATTGGGAAGCCTTTTTTCGTTTTAATCGCTAAATAAATGTATTTTCTGCGACTTGCCAAAGAGCCTGAATGACAGAGTCGTTTAGTTTTGATTTTTTACAACATAATCCTAATTTAAAAGGCGCTATAGGCGATATATTTAGGCGTTGAACTTTGTCTTTAACTGGGCTGTTATTGATTACTACGTCTGGAGCAATACCTATACCGCAGCCTAACGCCACCATACTAACAATTGCTTCATGCCCTGATACTTGAGCGTAAATTGTGGGTTTGATTTTCTGCTCCTTAAACCATTGATTCGCTCTATTCCTCGCAGTCCCTGATTCAGGCAAAATAAAAGGCAATGACTTCCAATTTGTATTTTCTTTATTAATTTCACTGATGAAGTGATTGCTACCAATTGGAGCAATGATCGAAAGTGGAATTTCACTGATAATTTCAAAGGCGAGTTTATTTGATAGGGTTTCTGGAAGAGCTGATATTGCAATATCGACTTCTGATGTTTCAATCTTATTGATCGCTTGAGCTGGATCACCGGTAGATAGTTTAATGTCTATATGGGGATAGTTAACTTTAAAGTCGTTTAATAATTGAGGTAAATGACTGTAGCTTGCCGTCACTGAGCAAAATAAATTAAGCTGACCCTTAAGTGTATTATTCACAGTATTAGAGCTTGCTTTGTAACCACTCCATTCCGCACATATATTCAAGGCTATAGGTATAAGTTGCTTAGCCGCCGTTGTTAGTTCAACACTTCGATTATCTCTAATAAAAAGTGGATGTCCAACGTCATCTTCTAGTTTTTGAATTTGTCGGCTTAAAGCTGAGGGACTTAAATGCATCGCTTTTGATGTTTGAGTAAAGCTATGACTTTCACAAAGATGTAGGAAAGTTTGTAGAAGTTTTATGTTCATTTATGTTGCCTATATTGCAATCATGTATTGCTAATATATCACTTTTGACAATGTTAATCTTTCGTTATTATCTTTTTATACACAAGATCATCCTAATGGATTAAATGATATTTATGGAGTTTTATCATGGCTAATTACTTTAACACACTGAATTTACGCGAGCAGTTGGATCAACTTGGTCGTTGTCGCTTTATGGACCGTGAGGAATTTGCAACAGAAGCTGATTACCTTAAAGGAAAGAAGGTGGTTATTGTAGGTTGTGGTGCTCAAGGTCTTAATCAAGGTCTTAATATGCGTGACTCAGGCTTAGATGTAGCATATGCGCTACGTCAAGCTGCGATTGATGAACAACGTCAGTCGTATAAAAATGCCAAAGAAAATGGCTTTGAAGTTGCTAGCTATGAAAAACTAATCCCTCAAGCAGATCTTGTTGTTAACCTGACGCCAGATAAACAACATACAAATGTTGTTGAAACGGTAATGCCACTAATGAAAGAAGGCGCTGCACTAGGTTACTCTCATGGCTTTAATGTTGTAGAAGAAGGGATGCAGATCCGTAAAGATATAACGGTTGTTATGGTCGCTCCTAAATGTCCTGGTACAGAAGTACGTGAAGAATATAAGCGTGGTTTTGGTGTACCTACATTGATAGCTGTTCACCCTGAAAATGATCCAAAAGGTGAAGGCTGGGATATTGCAAAAGCATGGGCTGCAGGTACTGGTGGTCACAGAGCTGGTTGTCTTGAGTCTTCTTTCGTCGCTGAAGTTAAATCTGATTTAATGGGTGAGCAAACAATCCTTTGTGGCATGCTACAAGCGGGTTCAATTGTATCTTATGAGAAAATGATCGCTGATGGCATTGAACCTGGTTATGCCGGTAAATTGCTACAGTTTGGTTGGGAAACAATTACCGAAGCACTTAAGTTCGGTGGTGTTACTCACATGATGGATCGTCTATCTAATCCTGCAAAAGTGAAGGCATTCGAACTATCTGAAGAGCTAAAAGAATTAATGCGTCCTCTATATAACAAACATATGGATGACATTATTCAAGGTGAATTTTCTCGTACAATGATGGCTGATTGGGCTAATGATGATGTGAATCTATTAGGCTGGCGTGAAGAGACAGGTCAAACTGCATTTGAAAATTACCCTGAGTCAGACGTAGAGATTTCAGAGCAAGAATATTTTGATAACGGTATTCTACTTGTTGCTATGGTTCGTGCTGGTGTTGAATTAGCCTTTGAAGCAATGACTTCATCAGGTATTGTTGATGAATCTGCATACTACGAATCACTGCATGAGCTACCGCTAATTGCAAATACAGTTGCTCGTAAGCGTTTGTATGAAATGAATGTAGTAATTTCTGATACGGCTGAATATGGTAACTATTTATTTGCTAATGTAGCAACGCCACTACTTCGTGAGAAGTTTATGACATCAGTTGAGACTAACGTAATTGGCCGTGGCTTGGGTGAAACATCAAATCAAGTTGATAATGCAACGTTAATCGCTGTTAATGAAGCAATTCGTAACCACCCAGTAGAATATATCGGTGAAGAGCTACGTAGCTATATGAGTGATATGAAGCGTATTGCCGTTGGTGGCTAATTAATACCAAATGAATATAAAAATGGCTTAACCAGTGATGGTTAAGCCATTTTTTTATGCGTAAATTATGTTTCTATCGAGTTATACCAATCGTAGTAAATAACTGATCATCCTAGCTGGTTAAAATGCTCGATAACTGCGTTGAAATTTTTGATTGTAGAATAACTACTTATCAAAAAATTTCGTCTTGTTCTCAAGCATTTTCCTGCGTTATTTCTGCTCACTTACTTACTGTGATTGTATTACTTTTCTGATAGTTTCTCTTCTAATTCAGCCAGTTTTTGTTCCATTGCCGTTAGTTTTTGGCGAGTGCGTAACAGAACTTGAGTTTGAACATCAAATTCCTCTCTACCTACAACATCGAGCTTATTTAATTGGCCTTGGATAACTTGGCGAACTTTTTGCTCAACATCAGTACCTAGCTCTTTTACTGGTTGAGGCATTGAGTCATGAATTTGTTTTGCTACTTGTTCTAGTTTCTTTGGATCAAACATCATTTACCCTTAATTGAATATTTTCTTTATTCTAAGTAAAGCCTTGCCAATTGTCGCTATCGAAATAAAAAAAAGGCTACCGAAGTAGCCTTTAATAACAATTAACCATTAAGATTCTTTAATCTCTTTACCTTCTTCAAAAACAGGTAATGGTTTGTGTTCACTTGCTAAGTAACTATAAATTACAGGCAGTACGAACAGTGTAAATAACGTACCAATCGCTAGACCAGCTACGATTACAATACCAATACTAAAGCGTTGAGCCGCACCTGCACCACTTGCATACATTAGAGGTACAAGACCTGCAATCATCGCAGCAGTCGTCATTAGGATAGGACGTAGACGAACTTTAGCAGCTTCGGTTACGGCTTCCATGCGATTCTTGAGGTGATGAAGTTGTTCTTCTTTTGCTACTTCACAAATAAGAATACCATGCTTAGTAATCAAGCCTACAAGCGTGATCAAACCAACTTGAGAGTAGATATTCATTGTTGCAGCGCCCCAAGCAAGAGCGATTAAAGCACCA
This sequence comes from Aliivibrio sp. EL58, assembly GCF_900312675.1. Classification (GTDB taxonomy): domain Bacteria; phylum Pseudomonadota; class Gammaproteobacteria; order Enterobacterales; family Vibrionaceae; genus Aliivibrio. Next base: position 4,510 of record NZ_OMPC01000012.1, read on the forward strand.
CAAATTGCTAGCGGAACAGATACCATGATTACTAATGGATCTCGTACTGATTCAAATTGAATAGCAAGAACCAAGAAAATGATAGCGAGTGCTAAACCAAACGTAGCATATAGAGCACTACCCTCAGTTACGTACTGACGAGCTTCACCCATATAGTCATGGCTATAACCACTTGGTAATGTACTCGTTGCTAAGTCTTCAAACCATATAATCGCATCACCCATAGCAACACCTGGTGATGGTACTGCACCAATAGTCGCTGAGTTCAATTGGTTGAAGTGAGGCAGTGATCTAGGTTCAGCAACAACATCTATAGATATTAGGCTTCCTAGAGGAACAGCTTCACCACTGGTTGAACGAACGTAATAGTGATTCATTGATTCAGGGTTTAGACGGAACTTACGTTCTACTTGAGGAATAACCTCATATGAACGTCCGCTAAGATCAATACGGTTTACGTAGCCATCAGCCATCATCGTACTTAGTGTAATACCAATATCTTGCATGGTAATACCGTAAGCGCCTGCTTTATCTTTATCTATATTGATTTTCATTGTTGCTGAATCAAAATTCAAATCAAGATCAGAATAGACAAACAGTGGGCTACCTTTAACACTAGTCAGTACTTCGGTTGCTATTTGGAACAAGCTTTCAAAGCTATTTGGTGTCGTAATAACAAATTGAATTGGAAGACCAGAGCCAGCCCCTGGAAGTTCAGGCATTTGGAAAGCCGTTACTGCCATTCCTGGTACATCTTTAACTAGTTCACCAACACGTTTAGCAACCTCAGCTTGGCTTGTTGTTCGTTGGCTCCAAGGAACCATTGATGCAATACCAAAGGCTTGGTTCGCATTAGGTACACCGGTAAATACTTGTGCAAATGCAACTTCTGGTTGATTTGATAGGATCTTATTTACATCATTCATAGTGTTTTGCATGTAATCAAGGTTTGCAGTTGAAGGCGCGGTACCCATCAACATGATTACACCCTTATCTTCTGATGGGGCAAGTTCACTTGGAATAAACTTAAACAGAAGCGGAAGAGTAGCAAAAACAATTACAGCAAAACCAATAATCACAGGGCGACGAGTCATGATGGCATTTAGCATACGCTCATAACGATCACTCATATTATCTAAGATATGGTGTACTTTTTTCTCAAAACGATTTGGTTCTTCATTTGCAACGAGCATTTTTGAACACATCATTGGAGATAGTGTTAATGCTACGATACCGGAAACAAATACGGCACCAGCTAGGGTTAAGGCAAACTCTTTAAATAGAGAACCGGTAATACCACCCATCATTGCAATTGGAGCATATACCGCACCAAGCGTTAATGTCATAGCAATAACAGGAACCGCAATTTCACGAGTACCTATAATCGCTGCTCGGAAAGGTGTTTCACCTAACTTAATATGACGGTCGACGTTTTCTAAAACAACGATAGCATCATCTACTACTAAGCCGATGGCGAGTACCATTGCGAGTAGTGTCATTAAGTTCCATGAGAACCCCATCGCCTGCATAACCATTGCCACACCAACAAGTGATAATGGAATAGTAACGATTGGAATGATTACCGCTCGGAATGAACCTAAGAATAAGGTAATTACAACCAGTACGATTAATGCAGCTTCAATGATGGTTTTGATTACTTCATGAATAGACTCGTTGATCGCAATCGTAGAGTCATACATGATGTTCATCTTGATATTCGTTGGTAAGTTCTTCTCTAACTGAGGCAACAACGCAAGAACATCAGAGGCAATGTTAATTGGGTTCGCACTTGGTGCAGCATTGATTGCAGCAACAACGGCTTCCTTACCATTCGCACTTGCTCGATAGACATCATGGCTTTTTTCAAGAGAGACTTTCGCAATATCACTTAGGCGAACAATTTCCCCATTAGTCGTTCTGATAACAAGATTTTCTAGTTCTTCAACATTAGATACTTGAGTATCAGCACTGCCGTTATAAAGAACAAACTCACCGGTAGCTTGACCTGCTGCTGATTGGAAGTTATTCGCGCTTAGCACGCCCATAACATCAGTTGCAGTCATATCTATAGCAGCCATACGTGCTGGATCTAACCAGATACGTAACGCGTATTTCATACCACCGTAAAGATCTACTTTTGAAACACCATTAACAGTGAATAACTGAGGGTTAATCACTCGCTCTAAGTAGTCGGTAATCTGACTTGATACTAATTCATCACTAGTAAAGCCAATATAAAGTACCGCAGTTGTTGAGCCTGTAGACATGGTTACTGTCGGATCTTCAGATTCTTTTGGTAACTGAGAGCGAACAGAGTTTGTCTTAGCCAAAATATCAGACAAGGCTGCATTTGGGTCAGTATTCAACTTCATTGTTACAGTAATGGTAGATTTACCCATTACTGATTGTGACGTCATAAAGTCGATATTATCGGCTTGAGCCACGGCTTGCTCTAAGGGTTGAGTAATAAAACCTTGGATAAGGTCAGCACTCGCCCCGTAGTAGCTAGTTGTTACCGTTACAACGGTATTCGTCATTTCAGGGTATTCACGAACCTGCATTTTGAAAATTGCTTGAATCCCAAGCAAAGCAATCAAAAAGCTGATTGATACCGCTAAAACTGGACGTTTAATAAAAACATCAGTAAAGCGCATAGTTCCTCCGATTACAGCATTGGTGTTTCAGCAGGTGGTGTTGTTGCATCGCTTTCCACAATGCGAACTTTCGCATCATTACTTAGACGAACCTGACCTGTGGTTACCACCATATCGCCAGCTTTAACACCTTCAAGGATATGAGCAATCGCTTCTGAGCGCTCACCTACTTTCACAACATGTTGTTGAACGCGTTTTACACCATCTTTTTCTGTAACAAGATAAACATTATCACCATAAAGAGTATAGGTGATTGATGTTTGAGGAATAACAACTTGGTTTTCTAATGTCGGTAGAATGATTTCAGCACGAGCGAACATGCCGCTACGTAATTTTCCACCATTATTAGGGATATCAGCTTGAACCTCGATCAAGCCACTTTGGATATTTACTGCAGGTTCAATAGCGCTAATAGAACCTTTGAAGATGTCCGCAGGGTAAGAATCAATTGAGATATCGATTTCTTGTCCAATATTGATGCGCGAGATATCAGTTTGAGGAACAGTAAAGCGTAAGCGCATTACACTTGTATCTTCTAGACGAACGATATCAGTGCTTGGTTGTAGGTATTGACCTAGGTAAACATTACGAATACCGATAACACCACTGAAAGGTGCTTTGATCTCACGACGATCGATAGATGCTTTCATTCCTTCAATATCAGCAGCAAGAGAGAAGTAGTTTGCTTCAGCTTCATCGTATGCTTCTTTTGAAATAGAACCTTTCTTATATAGGCCCTTATAACGCTTATATTTTGCTTCCGCTGCAGGCAAGCGAGCTTGAGTACTCTTCAAGTTAGCTTTTTCTACTTTAGAATCAAGAGAAACCAATACTTGGCCTTTTTTTACTTGGCTACCAGAATCAAATGAAATTTTATCAATAATACCGTTAACTTCAGTTGTTAATGTAACGCCTTGGTTAGGTTCAATAAAACCAATAGCTTCAATGGTTGGAGTCCAATGAGATGAGGCAATGGTTTCAACCGTAACAGGGAATTCAGGTTCTGGTCGGTTAGCCATATATTCAGCGATTTTTTGTTGTTTAAACATGTTAAAACCAATCACACTACCGAAAAGAAGTAGTGCAAGAAGTAACATAAAGAAAGTCCACTTTTTCATTCTGATTAGAACTCCAAATTAGTGTTTAATAATAGCGTCCCAACTGGCTTCAATTGCCGCATCGAGATCATCGTTTGTTAAAGTAAAAAAACCTTGAGCATGTTTTCGAGCTAAACAAACACTCGCTTCTAAGCTAAGGCCAGTTAATATTTCTACGCTAAGAGGTTTAAATACACCTTGTTCAAGTCCATCGACAAAGAGTTGATTTACTTGGGCAAACATTTTCTCCTCTAGTTCCTTAAATTTCACTAGGTCAGTAGAAGGGAGAGAGTCGTATTGATTACGATTCAAAAAAGTATTCTTCTCTGAAATAGCAAAGTACCAAATGTTTAACCACATAGTACGAAATCGAACTTTAATTGGATCTGAATCTTGCACATTCTCTTGGATGGCAAATGCAACACGTTGCATGATATTCAGTTTTATTTCTTCGATTAAGGCTTCTTTATCATCAAAGTAGCGATATATCGTGCCGGCAGCAACGCCTGCTTGATTCGCTACTTTTTGCATAGACAAGCCACGAAATCCATCGGTAGCTAATAATTGCTCAGCAGATTCAAGAATGAGCTGACGCTTTTCCTTCATAAATTGGTCCTTATGAAATGAATGAACGTTCATTCATTATTTTAGGCTACGATGAATAAAATGTAATCTATTTTTGTGTCAAGAAACGTAAAGATCACAATTTTTCATCGATGGTTTACATGGTATTCCATCATCGACAGCTTTATTATAGACACAAATATTCATTATCGATTTTATAGGTGATTCATGAGACTCAATCCACAGCAAGATGAAGCAGTAAAGTTTGTCTCTGGACCATGTTTAGTATTGGCAGGTGCAGGGTCTGGTAAGACTCGTGTGATCACCAACAAAATAGCTTACCTCGTACAGCAATGTGGCTATAAAGCCAGAAATATTGCCGCTGTGACATTCACCAATAAAGCCGCTCGTGAAATGAAAGAGCGTGTAGGGCAAACACTGAATAAGCAAGAGTCTCGTGGTTTAATGGTCTCTACTTTTCACTCGTTAGGTCTGGATATTATTCGTCGAGAGTACAAAGTATTAGGGTTAAAAGCGGGTTTCTCTTTATTTGATGATCAGGACCAGCTCGCTTTACTAAAGGAATTAACAGAAAAGCAGATCGATGGTGATAAAGATTTATTACGTCAGTTATTGAGCAGTATCTCAAACTGGAAAAATGAGATGCTGACACCAGCCCAAGTCAAAGGCTTTGCTCGCTCTGAGCAAGATCAGCTATTCGCCTTTTGTTATGAAATGTATCTTACTCAAATGAAAGCCTATAACGCCCTTGATTTTGATGATCTTATTTCATTGCCGGTATTATTACTCCGCAACAATCAAGACGTACGTGAACGTTGGCAGATGAAGATCCGCTATCTTTTAGTGGATGAATACCAAGATACGAACACCAGCCAATATGAGTTAGTTAAGCTATTAGTTGGTGAAAGAGGGCGGTTAACCGTGGTGGGTGATGATGATCAGTCTATTTACTCATGGCGTGGGGCAAAACCTCAAAACCTTGTACTGCTGAGTGAAGACTACCCTGCTTTACGAGTGATAAAACTAGAGCAGAATTACCGTTCGACCAGTCGAATTTTACGTGCGGCTAATATATTGATTGCCAATAATCCTCACGTATTTGAAAAGCGTCTGTTTTCAGAAATTCCAGACGGTGAGCAAATTAAGGTACTAACAGCAAAAGATGATGAGCATGAAGCAGAGCGAGTTGTCGGAGAGATCATTGCCCATCGCTTTTTAAACCGAACAGATTATAAAGATTACGCCGTGTTATACCGCGGTAATCATCAATCTCGTTTGATTGAAAAATCACTGATGCAAAACCGAGTACCTTATAAGATCTCCGGAGGGACATCGTTCTTCTCCCGTGCTGAAATAAAAGACATCATGGCTTATCTTCGATTGCTGACAAATCCTGATGATGACAATGCCTTTTTACGTGTAGTGAACACTCCGCGCCGTGAAATAGGCCCTGTAACATTAGAAAAGCTCGGTACCTATGCCAATATGCGTGGTAAAAGTTTATTTGAAGCCAGTTTTGAAATGGGATTAGAGCAAACTCTGTCGGGACGAGGGCTAGAATCTTTACGCCGTTTCTCCCATTGGGTTGTGTCTATTTCAGAAAACGCTGAGCGTGGTAACACGGTTGAAGCGGTTCGTTCGTTAGTGAAAGATATTCATTACGAAGATTGGTTATATGAAACATCTACCAGTTCAAAAGCGGCAGAGATGAGAATGAAAAATGTCTCGGACTTATATTCATGGATTGTTGCTGATCTTGAGGGTGATAACTATGACAAAGAAGAAAAGACATTAAAAGAAGTGGTTCAGCGTCTTACTTTGCGTGACATGATGGAGCGAGGAGAAGATGAGGACGGTGCAGATCAGGTTCAGTTAATGACCTTGCATGCTTCAAAAGGCTTAGAGTTCCCTTATGTTTACTTGATTGGTGCAGAAGAGGGGATTTTACCTCACCAAGTGAGCATTGATGAAGATAATGTAGAAGAAGAGCGTCGTTTGACTTATGTAGGAATAACACGAGCACAAAAAGAGCTGACGTTTACCCTATGTAAAGAGCGTCGTCAGTATGGAGAGTTAATTCGTCCTGAGCCAAGTCGTTTTCTTGAAGAGCTGCCACATGATGATCTGGATTGGGAAATGAAAAAGCCAAAACCCACTCAAGAAGAAAGGATGGAAAGAGGGAAAGCCAACATTGCTAACCTTAGAGCCATGCTGAAGAAGTAAACAGATATAAAAATGCCCACTGATAATACAGTGGGCATTTTTTATGATTGAGTTAAAGGGAGATAATAATTAAATTATAGTCCTTTAATAAGATGCTCAACCGCTGCAAGTACTTCATCATCAGAACAGTCCATACAAGAACCACGAGCTGGCATAGCATTAAAGCCATTTAATGCATGATTGTTTAGTACATCCATACCTTTCGCGATACGAGGAGCCCAATCTGCTGCATTTTGTGTTTTTGGAGCCCCAGCCGCACCAGTAGAGTGACAAGCAATACAAAAAGTATTGTAAACCTGATCTCCTGAACGAGGTCCTGTTGGTTCTTCTACAACAGCGACATCACTTGCTAGATAAACTTGGCCAACGGGCTTAATTCGTTCAGCAATTGCATCGTCAGAATTACCTGCTGCAAAAGAGGTAGTTGAAAAAGTTAATGCAGCAACCGTTGCAATAATGATGTTACGAATAGATTTTTCCATAAAGCTCACTTTACACTCCCAGTTATTATTATTGGCTAAAGCCCATTTTATTGTATTTACCGAGGTAAAAAACGTACTTAGAAAAAGAGTCGCGTTAATCTCGTGTAAATATTGAGTGATTATATCTGCTTAAATTGTTGCAATAAACCACTAGACCCAAAGAAAATGAGGATAAATAGCAAGGAATTGTCGAAAAAGAGACCAAACGATAAAAAAAGTAAAAAAAACACTAGACGAAGGTGACTCAGATCCGTATTATTCTTCTCCGCCGATAGGGTATACGCCCGTAGCTCAGTTGGATAGAGCGTTGGCCTCCGGAGCCAAAGGTCGAAGGTTCGAATCCTTTCGGGCGTGCCATCCGGAATAGAAATTAAAAGGCACAGAAAACGTAATAAAGTAGTGGTGGCTATAGCTCAGTTGGTAGAGCCCTGGATTGTGATTCCGGTGGTCGCGAGTTCGAATCTCGTTAGCCACCCCATTATTTTGGTAACTGATTTTACATAGTAAATTAGGTTTCCAGTTTTGATTCAAGAAACATCCCAAGAATCGAAACGAAATTTGTCGGTGAATAGCGCAGCTTGGTAGCGCATCTGGTTTGGGACCAGAGGGTCGGGGGTTCGAATCCCTCTTCACCGACCACTATTTCAATAATCGCAATAGCGGTTATATAAAAAGTTAGTGGTGGCTATAGCTCAGTTGGTAGAGCCCTGGATTGTGATTCCGGTGGTCGCGAGTTCGAATCTCGTTAGCCACCCCATTAATTTTTGGTAACTGTAAAAACAGTTTCCCTTTTGATTCAAGTAACATCCCAAGAATCAAATAAAAAATCGGTGAATAGCGCAGCTTGGTAGCGCATCTGGTTTGGGACCAGAGGGTCGGGGGTTCGAATCCCTCTTCACCGACCACATTTAAAAGCCTCGTCAGAAATGACGAGGCTTTTTTCGTTTCTGCTTTATATTATTCTAACCTTCATCACAAAATCACTATTTTACATGGTGATCTATTCTAGAATTTCATTTTTTATCTCAAGTTTCTATTACTTTGTTTTATGTTTATTTTGATTGTTTACACTAGTTGTTTATGGGATCTCTTGCATAAAACTCTGTATTTCATCATTTACCCCAATTAAAACGTTATTTTAAATGTTAAATATATTTATGTTTATTTATCTAAATCCTGAGGTGTTGAAAGTTAAGTTGTTAATTATGTTTTTGTTACTAACTGACTGTTTTATTTGAATCTTGTGTTTGTCATTATTAGTCATAGATTTCTGTTAACAGCTTGTTTTATGACTTTTTATGCAGAATAATGACATATATCAGTTTTATACTCTTTGTTTGTTGCTTTTATGTGAATAATTGACTACATTGGTGTCCTAATCATGTTGCAGTGTTTCTTGCTGTTTCGAATGGAATCAATGTGCAGACAGGGCAGGATGCTGCCGAGTAGTCGGAGTCTGATAATGTCACTTTTAGAAGTTAAAAATTTACGTATCGAATACCCATCTCGTCATGGAGTTCATGCTGCTGTTAAATCATTATCGTTTTCAATAGAACGTGGTGAGATTGTAGGGGTTGTTGGTGAATCTGGAGCGGGTAAATCAACAGTAGGTAATGCTGTTATTGATCTATTAAGCCCTCCAGGCGTTATTGCTAGCGGAGAGGTTTTTCTAGATGGAGAGAAAATCTCTGGCCTATCTACAGAGGCGATGCGTAAAGTTAGAGGTTCTAAAATCGGATTCATCTTCCAAGATCCAATGACATCCCTAAACCCTCTATTTACTGTCGAACAGCAAATTACAGAAACCATTCACGCGAATTTAAAAGTATCAGCTGCAGAAGCCTATGAACGTGCTTTATCTTTAATGAAGCAAGTAGGTATACCGCAGCCTGAAAATCGCCTTAAGCAGTACCCACATCAATTTTCAGGCGGTATGCGTCAGCGCGTAGTTATCGCTATCGCTTTGGCTGGCGAACCGGACCTCATCATTGCTGATGAACCAACGACGGCACTTGATGTTTCTATTCAAGATCAAATTCTAACTCTGATCCGAGATCTCTGCATTGAGAAAAATGTAGGCTGTATGCTAGTAACCCATGATATGGGTGTGGTATCGAACGTTACAGATAAAGTGGCGGTAATGTTCCGTGGTGATCTTGTCGAGTTTGGTAAAACAGAAAAAGTACTAGGAGATCCTGACCATTCTTATACTCGTAGTTTAATTTCTGCAGTACCACGTTCAGATATTAAATTAGATCGCTTTCCATTGGTAAGTTACATCGAAGAAGCCGTTGAGCATGAATGTATCGATGTAAAGACGCACTGGTTAGGACAAAGCCAAGATCATCGTGAATATTCAGGCCCACTATTAAAAGTAGATAACGTTAGTCTTCGTTTTGTGACGAAAGATTCTATGTTTGAAAGTCGTCGTGAATACGTTCAAGCCTCAAACAATGTTAGCTTTGAGATCCATGAAGGCGAAACTTTTGGCCTTGTAGGAGAGTCTGGCTCGGGTAAATCAACCATTGCTCGTGTTATTGCTGGTTTATATCCGCCAAATGAAGGAACGGTTACTTTTGAAGGTATTGACCTGACCGCATTGAAATCAGAGAAAGAACGTCGTCCGATGCGCCGTCAAATGCAAATGGTTTTCCAAAACCCATACACTTCGATGAATCCGCGTATGAAAATCTTCGATATCATCGCAGAACCTATCCGTTTTCATAAGCTAACAGGCTCAGAAGCTGAAACGCAACAGATCGTGAATGATCTTCTTGATCATGTAGGTTTGGGGAGAATGGCGGCATTGAAGTATCCGCATGAGTTTTCTGGTGGTCAACGTCAGCGTATTTCGATTGCTCGTGCATTAGCAACGCGCCCACGTCTATTAATTTGTGATGAACCAACCTCTGCATTAGATGTATCGGTTCAGGCGCAAATCCTCAACTTATTAAAAGATTTACAAAGTGAGTTAAATTTAACCATGTTGTTTATCAGTCATGATTTACCTGTTATTCGTCAAATGTGTGATCGAGTTGGTGTGATGAAGATGGGTAAGCTACTGGAAGTGGCTCCAACTGAAAATCTTTATACCAATCCTCAGAATGAATACAGCAAGCAATTAATTTCACTTATGCCTGAATTTAAAGGCTTAAGAGAAAATATAACAGCGGTATAAACCGTCAAATAATAAGTATAAATACAACAAACTAGGGATATATTCCCGCATAAGGAGTTATGCAATGAAAACCATAAAGACCAAATTGGCTATCGCGCTTATGGCTGCAGGCCTAAGTTTTAGTGCAGCAGCAGCAGATATTACTGTTGCTTATGATGCCGATCCAGTATCACTTGATCCACATGAGCAATTGTCTGGCGGTACACTACAACTTTCTCATATGGTGTTTGATCCCCTAGTTCGTTATACGCAGTCATTTGACTTTGAACCGCGTCTTGCTGAAAAGTGGGAGCGTATTGATGACAAAACTTTCCGTTTTAATCTACGTAAAGGCGTGAAATTTCATTCAGGCAATGAAATGACGGCTGATGATGTCGTATGGACATTTGATCGTTTAAAAGACTCTCCTGATTTTAAAGCGATTTTCGAACCGTATGAAAAACTAGTTAAAATTGATGATTACACGGTTGAACTTGTTTCTAAAGGTGCTTATCCGTTAGTTTTACAGACAGCAACCTACCTTTTCCCAATGGACAGTAAGTTCTATTCTGGTAAAACAGAAGATGGTAAAGATAAGTCTGAAATCGTAAAACACGGTAATTCATTCGCTTCAACGCACATCTCTGGTACAGGCCCATTTGTCGTTAAATCTCGTGAGCAAGGCGTAAAAGTTGTCTTTGATCGCTTTGATGGTTACTGGGATAAAAATTCTCCAGGTAACGTAGATGAATTAACTCTTGTTCCAATCAAAGAAAATGCCACACGTGTTGCAGCTCTACTTTCTGGTGATGTAGATATTATCGCTCCAGTGGCTCCAAATGATCACAAACGAGTGAAAAATACAAAAGGTATCGATTTAGTTACGCTACCAGGTACTCGTATCATTACCTTCCAAATGAACCAAAACAGCAATGAAGCACTTAAAGATGTCCGTGTTCGTCAGGCAATCGTTCATGCAATCAATAATGAAGGTATTGTTAAGAAGATCATGAAAGGCTTTGCTACAGCAGCGGGTCAACAAGGTCCATCTGGCTACTCTGGTTATGATGCTGATCTAGTACCACGTTACGATCTTAAAAAAGCTAAAGAGTTAATGAAAGAAGCAGGTTACGAGAAAGGCTTCAAACTTAGCATGATGGCTCCAAATAACCGTTACGTTAATGATGCAAAAGTAGCACAAGCATCTGCAGCAATGCTTTCAAAAATTGGTATTAAGGTTGATCTAAAAACCTTGCCAAAAGCGCAATACTGGCCAGAGTTTGATCTATGTTCTGCGGACATGATGATGATCGGTTGGCACTCAGATACAGAAGATTCAGCAAACTTCTCAGAGTTCCTAACAATGACTCGTAATGAAGAGACAGGTAAAGGCCAGTACAACTGTGGTCATTACTCAAACCCTGAGATTGACCGTTTAGTTGAAGCTGCAAATGTGGAAACTGATCCTGCGAAACGTAGCCAAATGCTAAAAACAGTAGAAGACACGCTGTATAACGATGCTGCGTTTGTTCCACTACATTGGCAAAACCTTGCATGGGGCGCGAAATCTAACATTGATATCAAACCAATCGTAAATGCAATGGAATACCCATACTTTGGCGATTTAGTTGTTAAGTAACTGTCTGTAAAAAGGTTGTCTTGATATTCAGGGCAACCTTTGTTCGTCATAAGAGATTCATCGATAAAAAGTAATACCAACAATTTGTTAGATATGGATATATTTTCTATATCATTTTTAGGATTAAGAGGGGACAAGGAATGTTTACGTTTCTGGTCAAGCGCCTGTTTCAGGCACTGATAGTGATGTTTGTGATCAGTCTGGTTGCGTTTTCCATCCAAGATAATTTGGGTGACCCGTTACGTGAATTGGTTGGACAATCAGTTTCAGAAGCAGAGCGTCAAGCTCTGAGAGATGATTTAGGGTTAAACGACCCATTCATTACAAAGTACACACGTTTTATTACTAATGCGGTTCAAGGTGACTTGGGCACGTCTTATTTCTTCAAAAAACCAGCGGTAGAAGTCATTCTTGATAAGCTTGTTGCAACCCTAGAACTAGTATTAGGGGCCGCAATCATTATTGTATTTCTTTCTATACCTCTGGGTGTTTATTCGGCTATTCATCCAAAAAGTTTCTTCACGAAAGCTATCATGGCATTCAGTAGTATTGGTATTTCGGTACCCGTCTTCTTAACCGCCATAATGCTGATGTATGTTTTCTCCATTGAATTAAATTGGTTACCGTCTTATGGACGAGGGGAAACCTATAATCTATTAGGCTGGGAGTCAGGGTTCTTTACTCTTGATGGACTGGCTCATTTAGTATTGCCTTGTATTTCATTAGCTTCAATCATGTTACCTCTGTTTATTCGTTTGGTTCGTTCTGAAATGTTAGAAGTGCTGAGCTCTGAATACATTAAGTTTTCAAAAGCGAAAGGCATCGCAACAAATAAAATTTATTACCAACATGCACTTAAAAATACCATGCTACCGGTATTAACTGTGGGGGGTGTTCAGATTGGTACCATGGTCGCTTATACCATTTTGACAGAAACTGTATTCCAGTGGCCGGGAACTGGCTTCTTATTCTTAGAGGCAATTAACCGTGTAGATACGCCACTGATTACTGCTTACGTTATCTTTGTAGGTTTAATTTTTGTGGTAACGAATACCATTGTTGATTTGTTATATGGACTAATTAACCCAACCGTAGATATCACAGGAAAAGGAGCGTAATCATGGATGTAACGACTAACCACGTTCCAACACGTTGGGAACGATTTAAATCATCAGATTTTTTGTATTATTTTTTACGCGATAAAGTGGCAATGTTCAGTTTTGCTGTTTTTATGGTGTTTCTTTTAGGCGCACTTTTATCTCCCGTACTTGCACCAAGTAATCCGTATGATCTGAGTTCGATAGACATTATGGATTCAGAGTTGCCTCCATCTTGGATGGAAGAAGGGGATGAACGTTTTCTTCTGGGTACCGATGACCAAGGTCGAGATGTTTTATCAACGATCTTATATGGTTCTCGTTTATCTTTAACGATTGGTTTCCTAGCCGTTGCAGTACAGCTGACTCTCGGCATTGTTATTGGCTTATCGGCTGGTTACTTTGGTGGGAAAATTGATAGCTTCTTAATGCGATTTGCAGATGTGCAGTTATCATTCTCGACCATGATGGTTGCGATCATTGTTTCTGCGATCTTTAAAGCAAGCTTTGGCACTGAGTTCTTCAGTCAATATGCGGTGATTATGTTGGTTGTGATCATTGGTGTTGCCGAATGGCCACAATATGCGCGTACGATCCGTGCGTCAGTACTGGCAGAGAAGAAAAAAGAATATGTAGAAGCGGCAAAGGTGATGGGATTTCGTTCTCCACGCATCATGTTCCGTCATATTTTACCTAACTGTTTATCTCCAATTTTGGTTATTTCAACAGTACAGATTGCCAACGCTATCATGTCAGAAGCGGCACTCTCTTTCTTAGGTTTAGGTCTACCGGTAGACCAACCCTCTTTAGGTTCGTTAATCAGTATTGGATTTAACTATATCTTCTCTGGTTCGTGGTGGATCACGGCATTCCCAGGCTTAGTTTTGGTTACTCTAGTCTTGGTAATTAACCTACTTGGAGATTGGTTAAGAGATGTATTTAACCCGAAAATTTATAAGGGTTAATAAGCAGAAATAGATAGAAAAGCGGTGATTCTCTCATCGCTTTTTTTATACTTGTAAAACACTGTTTATGTATTACAGAGAAGAATCTTAGGCTTATTTTGTTGTTTTTCTGACTAATTTGCTGCTTTTACTGGTAATAATTTACTCAGTTGTTAGGATCATAGAGTGTGTTTAAATATTTTAAAGTGAGTATTTGAATTAAACCAAAACAGAGAACTTCGGTTCGAAGTGAGGAATAATGAGTAGGAATAAGGACAAGTACAGTATAGATAACACGGATTATACTGTTGGACAGGATAACGTTCAAAAATGGGGATTCGATGTACACAATCCCGTTTTCGGCATCAGCGCAGGTCTGATCGCTCTCTTCTTAGTTGCTGTTGCAGTAACTGACCCTGAAGCAGCAAAAACCGTTTTAGATGGTTTTAAGTGGAAAATCATTAATGCGTTTGATGGTTTATTCATGTGGTCTGCAAACATCTTTGTTATTTTCTGTTTGGCGTTGATTGTATCGCCATTTGGTAAAATCCGTCTTGGCGGAGATAAAGCAAAACCTGATTATTCGATGATATCTTGGCTCTCTATGCTATTTGCTGCGGGCATGGGTATTGGTCTTATGTTCTGGGGAGTTGCAGAGCCGGTTGCTTACTTTACTGGTTGGTTTGAAACGCCATTAGGTGTTGAAGCAAATACACCAGAAGCGGCGAAGCTTGCATTAGGTGCAACCATGTTCCACTGGGGGCTTCATCCTTGGGCTATTTATGGTGTTGTTGCTTTGTCGTTAGCATTCTTTGCTTACAACAAAGGTTTACCACTTTCAATGCGTTCAATCTTCTACCCAATTCTTGGTGATAAAACGTGGGGTATTCCAGGACACATTGTTGATATCTTAGCGGTGTTAGCGACCTTGTTTGGCCTTGCTACTTCATTAGGTTTAGGTGCTCAACAAGCAGCAAGTGGTTTTCAACATGTATTTGGTATTGATGGTGGTCTAGGACTTCAAGTTGCGATTATTTTTGTTGTTACTTTATTAGCTGTTATTTCGGTAATGCGCGGTATTGATGGCGGCGTTAAAGTGATTAGTAACATTAATATGATCATTGCGATTGTATTGGTCGCTTTTGTTGCTTTGGTGACGTTTGCCGTTTCTATGGGGACGATTCCAACAACCATCATGGGTTATGTTGAGAATATTATTCCATTGAGTAATCCTCATGGCCGTGAAGATGAAGCGTGGATGCACGGTTGGACTGTGTTCTACTGGGCATGGTGGATTTCATGGTCTCCATTTGTAGGTATGTTTATCGCACGTGTATCGCGTGGTCGTACTGTTCGTGAATTCTTGACTGCTGTATTGATTGTACCAACGATATTTACTGTGTTGTGGATGTCTATCTTTGGTGGCGTTGCGATTGATCAAGTTGTGAATAATATTGGTACATTGGGCTCTGAGGGCTTAACTGATGTATCTTTAGCAATGTTCCAAATGTTTGATGCCTTGCCTATGGGTAATATTCTTTCGATGATTGCGGTTGTTCTGGTTCTGGTGTTCTTTATTACCTCATCAGATTCAGGTTCGCTCGTTATCGATAGTATTACTGCGGGTGGTAAAGTGGATGCACCAATTCCACAGCGTGTATTTTGGGCCTTCATGGAAGGTGCTATTGCGGTAGCTCTGCTATGGGTTGGTGGTACTCAAGCAATTCAAGCATTGCAAGCTGGTGCTATTTCAACGGCTCTACCATTCACCATTATTTTATTAGTAATGTGTGTCAGCTTACTGATGGGCATGAGAACAGAGAAACATAATAGTTCTTCACACTAAATAGAAGCTAAATAAAAAGCCGATGAAGAGTCATTATCTTCATCGGCTTTTTTGTGTTTATAACCACAGCTTCTTGATTGGGTCATCTGGTGAAAAGTGGTGATGGACTTGAGCCTGAAATAGCTCCGCCGTCGCAATCGCATCTGTTAATGCATGGTGAGGAGGATAAGCCGGTAATCCATAGCGTAAACGAGTTGTTGCTAAGCGTATTGACTCTGGGCGCTTTCCTTTAAGCCAATTAATTAGGCCCTTTGATTGCTCTTGTTGGTAGTCACCCTCTATTTGCATTGTATCTATAACTGGAAAGACAATACCCTCACCAATCAAATTTCGTAGGTTTATATCAAAGAAGTCACGCTCGATTCTACGATAATGAACCACAACTACCTTACCTGCTAAAGAGTCTAATACCTTTTCTAAGATACGACGTAAATCAGGAGCCCCTTGTAGATCGGTATGGGTGATACCATGAATAACTACTGAGTTTTCTTCTAAACTGTCTTGTGCTTTTACAAACCAATGTTGAGACTCACGACAGCGAATACGCTGCAATGTGAATGGAACCAACCCAATACTAATAATACTGTTTTGATTTGCATCTAATCCTGTTGTTTCAAAATCTAAGGCAACAAAATCAATGTCACTGAGCGGGGTTTCTTCTTCATACGTACCAGACTGATAGAAGTTCTTAAGTCTTTTATCTTTACTGATCTTAAATTTATGCTTAAAAAAAGAGGCCCAATTTAAAATTTCTTGAGGAGAATGGGGAAACATCATTAGCTCCTAGAATTTATTCGCGCTGTAGCGATATTTTAAAAAGTTTTGAGCATTACTCAGTACCTGGAATGCATCTTTTAGATTTCGACGTTCAAAATCCGACATGTTTTCAGGTTCGATATTATTATCAGGTTCAATCCCCGCTTCTACATCTAGTGCTTGGTGACGCAGACGTACCAATGAGATTAATTCCATCGCATGGTGTAAATCGCCCCCTTTTGATTTAGGTAAAATACCCGCCTCAATGATGTCATCTAAACGTTCAAATGAGTTTTGAGCTTGAGAACCAATAGCCAGAGCATGAACACGGATCAAATCTGCTAGTGGAGCAGTACCACGACGTTTTAGATTGATCGAGTTATTATGACGACCATCTTTTTCCATCACGAAGTCTTTAAAGAACCCTAGAGGCGGTGTTCGGCGTAATCCATTTCTCGCTAAACAGGCTAAGAAACGAGTATTCTTTTTCGCTCGACGGACAATAAAACCATTAAGTTGCTCTGCCCATTTTGTACGACCATAAACGCCATTTAAATCAAAGAAAATAGAGCTGTTTAACAAGGCTTGAGGGTCTGGATTATCGATCCAATCAGCAAAGCACTCTTCCCATTCTGACTGAGTTTTGCGCCATTCAGGGTTGGTTGCCATGATATCGCCAGTACAATAGGTGTAACCACAGGCAGCTAAGCCATCACAAACAAAAGCAGATAACGCTTTGAAATACTCACCATGTTCTTTTTCGTTGTAGTCATTGTCTAAAATAATCGCGTTATCTTGGTCGGTAACAATTAATTGTTCATCACGAGCCATAGAGCCAAGTGCTAAGAAACAATAAGGCACTGGTGGTGAACCGAGCTCTTCTTCTGCTAATTCTAATAGTCGCTGTTTAAAGCTTCGCCCAATCTCAGACATTGCACTACCAACCATGTGTGAGTTTGCATCCTCATTCACCATTCGGATAAAGCAATCTTTAAGCTGAGTCGATAGAATAACCAAGTCTTCAATGGTTTGTTGTTGGAAGATGCTACTTACAAACAACAGACTGTTTTGAGACTCATAGCGAACAATGTCGGACACCTCAAGGACACCAATAGGCTGTTTATTTCGTAACACAGGAAGGTGGTGGACGTTGTAGCGAAGCATCATCAGCATTGCTTCAAATACGTAAGCGTTATGGTCTAGTGAAATAAGCTCTGTCGACATGACTTCAGATACAGGGGTTTCAGAATCCAAACCACACGCCAGTACCTTAGTGCATAAATCTCGGTCGGTAATAATACCCACAAAGTCATTATCTTCTTCGTCGGTATCGATTTCAGGATCGGTAATTAACACCGCAGAGACATTCTCTTCAGCCATCGTTTTTGCGGCTGATTGAATGGTTTCATATTTGGTGATCATGACCGCTTCACGAGTCAGTAAGGTTTTTACTTTCGAGGTGGTTAAATCATTCGCATCATCATGGTTACTTTCTACTGCTTGTTTTAGGCGAGTTGCATCTTCTACTTCAACAAAGTCTGAGAATTCATCATAGCGCTCACAGAAATCATCAAATACCGATTCAGGAATACAATATAATAAAGAATCGTTTAAAGCCTTCGCTGGAAAACGTACTTTATTATTCATCAATAGCCCCATTTGGCCAAAGATACTGCCTTCATCTAATCGATTATAGAGCTCACCGTTTCGACGGTAGACTTCGATAATACCACTGCGAACCATGTATAAATCTTTGATCTCATCACCAAAACCAATCACCATACTTTCTGCTCGATAATAAGAAATTTCGACACTTTGTGCCGCTTCTTTAATCGCCTCTTCAGGTAGCAAATTAAAAGGAGGGTATTGGGATAAAAAGTGTTGGATCTCTAGCAGTTCAACTTCCATGTAGGGCTCGATAGTAATGTAGAAAGTAAGGATTCAGTGTAGTTTATCATCATGACGATATCTATCTGAATTGTGTTTATATTTTGAAAATAAGCGTGATTTATAGACAAAAATACACAGTAGAATCTCAGATTTTCAACTGACTTTTTGCTAACATTAATAGATACATTTCTTTTAAGGTACCTCCATGATGGCAATCGTTAAAAAAACAAATACGTTATTAATGCCGTTAATGTTATTGGCGACAATATCACAAGCCAAGGCGGCTGATGAGTTAACTCAGTATCTTGAGAGTAATAATAGTGCGCTCACTTCTGTTTGTTCAACATCGGGCTATTTACCTGATTCTTGCCCTATTGGAGAAGCGCTTTGGGGTAATCAAACCGCAAAATTAGCACAAGGTGAGAGTGAGTTTTGGATCCAGTGTGGTGTATTTAGTAAACCACTTGGTGCTGATAAGGTGAGCCGAATTCAATCGAAAGTTGACGCACCCATAAACATGAAAGAAGAAAGTAAAGGTAAGCGTTGTTTAATCGGCCCATATAACAATTTTTCGGTCGCTAAAAAGCAATTAAAAGCATTACAAAAGGATTCACTGTTTAGACAGTCAGCATTAAGAGAAGTCGCTCTTGCTTCGCTGCCTAAGGTGGAGTCTAAAGCTGAAAAAAGTGAATTACCTAAAATAGCCGTTGAGCCAACACCTGATCCTGTTACTATTCGCAAACAAGTCATTATTAATGGCGAACAATTTGCAGTGCCATTTGTTCAGAGTGATGATTATGGTTTTTATATGGAAGATTCCTTACCTTGGTTACGAGCAAGCTCAAAAGGTAGCCAAGAGATTTGTCAGCGTATAGATATGAATTTAGTATCAAAAGAACAATGGCAAATATTGATTGATTCCAACACCATGAAAGAAGATAAATGGCCGATATTATTACCTTATTGGGGCGCTGATGATTTAGGCCTCTTTAAAGATGGTGCAACAAGACAATTAAAAAATGCATCCATGCTCAATGTGATGTGTACGAAAAAAGCAGAGGATAAAGTCGTTGGAAATCCAATTTAAAGGTCGCTGGGACAGTAAGTCTCTGGCGGAAAATTTACAAGAAGCATTAGAGACATTAGAAGATGAGTTTGGTGTTAAAGCGCTATCAAACATAACACTGAATATTTGTTTAGAAGATGAACATAAAGAAGAGTTAGCGTTATTAAGCCCAACCGGACGAGCGCTGGATTTTTTGGTTATTAATAATCCAAAAGATGTAAATGACGGTGAGAAAGCTCCGGTGCTGGAGTTTAAGCCACGCGGTTAATCATCTATTTCTGTTATCGATAAAAAATCCCAGACTGTCTGGGATTTTTTATTATATCAATGTACTTAATTACCAATCTTTTTTTCGATTAAACCAGCACTCTTTTGCCACATATTGAAACTCTTCATAAGATGAACAGCCTAAAATCGTATCTACAGCTTTACCATTCATAAAAGTCACAAATAAATCATAGAGACTCATTGCTTCTTCATAGTCGTCTTTATTGATAGCAAAAAGGAAAATTACATGCGCTATTTTTCCATTGCCCCAATCAACACCATGAGGTGAAATAATGGTGTATACCTTGGTCTCATTGGCTAATAACCCTAGAGAGTGAGGAATAGCGATACCTTCCCCTAAAATAGTCGATGTAATATTTTCACGCTCGATCACTGAATTATAAAACTCAGTCGGGGTGATATTGTCTTGAGTTAAGTGACTAGAGAAGGTTTTTAATAACTCTGCTTGTGTGGTTGGTTTTTCGAGTACTGAAAAATAACGATGATCAAAAAATTTATCCAGCATGTAAGGATGAGACCGATTCATCAGGATTAATTTATTTACTTGCTCTACCTGAAAACTGGTTGGTATTGGTGATACTGCGATCGTTGGTTTATTTTTTTGTGATACTTTTTCTGTAGAGATAACAAAGTCAGCATCTACTTTTGTTAACGCTTCATATTCTCTGACTGAGCCTATTTTTTGGATATCTAATTGCGGTAAAGATCTAAGTAATTGAGATTCAAGTAGGCGCATAATCGAGGTACCAGAATCACACACCAATAAAGCTCTAGGTGGTTGCTGTTCTTCTAAGGCAAAATTTCGCTCTAATCCAACCCCAATATGCATGACTAGATAACCAACCTCGCCATCAGGAATTAAATGTTTTCCCCAATGAGAAATGGCAGCAACGGTCATATCATAAGCGAGTGGGTAATAACGTTTGATATGATCGACTAATGGATTTGGAATGGTGATTTGGTATTTTACTCGTAATATCATTGTCGTGATATGACACAATAAATCACGCTTAAGTAATCCGTCGTTACGTAAATCGTAATTATAATGCTTGTTAACGTAATCCAATAAAAAATTCGTTAATTCTAACTGTTCTGTATGCTTTTCTGTGTCGATCACAGTGACCCCTGTAACTCGACGAGCTGCAATTTGAATACTTAGATAATCTATCTCTGATTGAGGTAGACGAGTTCCAAGTAAGGTTTCAATCATTTTACTCAGATCTAATGCGGCACTCTGTGCTTCACTGCTGAGTTGTGGTTGATGAACATGATGAATAATGGCATTTAATTTAAGTCGATGTAAGGTGATACCGCAATACACTAATAAATGATGTAATCCCTCATCGGTTAATCTTATGTGATTTTGATTAATTAAATGCAATAAATCTTCTCGTAAAGAAGGAAGGTTTATTTCAGGGAAAAAGTGTTCGCATACATCTACAAACGTACGATCACTGGGTTTAAATTGAAATAAGACATGAGCAATGCATGCACGAATGGCTTGTTCTTCGCCAAACAGTTTCAATCCATGGTGAGCTTTGCTGACAATCTCTAAATTATACTGCTCTAATATCTCTCTAATCTCAGCCATGTCAGCCTGCAAAGAGGTTCGGCTAACAAACCACTGGTTTGCTAAATCATCTAATTTGCATTCCTCCTCTTGAGAAAGAAGACGCATAATTAAATACACCACGCGATCTTTTGCGTTTCGCGGTGAGGTTTTCATCTTTTTTGTTTGTTTTTCAATATCAGAGAATCGTGTTTCATCGTAAATATCGAAGTGATAGCCTTTTCCGCGTTGATGCTGAATTTGAGCGCCATAAGACGCTAAAATATCGTTTAATGCAGAGATATCAGTGCGAATGGTTCGAGTTGAAATATCACAACGCTGTGCAAGCTCCTGTTGAGGAAGAGCTTCGTATCTAAGAGCTTCAAAGATGGTATTAAGGCGCGGATAAGGCAATTGAATCATAAGAAAACCGATAAAGTGAGTTGATTTTTATTAACAATAATATCAACCAGTTTTAAGTAACTAGATATCAATATTTATTGAATGTGTGATTGTTATCTTGAGTTATTTTTTTTGTTCGAAATAAGTTCTTTTTAAGAAAATAAAAAAGCCAGAAACCTGGGGGCAGGGTTCCGGCTTTGGAGGAGCAAACTTAGTTAAGCAATTTTTTTGTCATCTCAAGCAGAGTTGTTACGTCTGCTGGACGGGTATTTCCTGTCGCTTTATCAATGATTGAGCTATAGATGTGAGGGATGATTTTGCTCACGCCTGCATCCAATGCGATTTGCATGATTTCTTCGTAGTTTTCAAGGTCAATACCGCCAGTTGGTTCTAACCAAAAGTCTTGTTCTGCACAAGCTTTGGCGACATAAGCAAACTCTTCACGGGTTTCTAATCCACCCATTGGGAAGTATTTTACTGAACTTCCGCCCATGTCTTTTAGCATTGCAATGGCTGTTTCAACAGGAACAATTGCATCTTCAGCGCGAGAGCTTAGTGGACCCGTTGAGATTTTCACCATACCAACAGTACCAGTTGGTGAGATTAAGCCATTAACGATACTTTTATCTTGTCCAGCTAGTGCTCTGCTTGTGGCTACACCCGTAAATACTTGGTTGATGTGTTGTGGTTGTACGTGCTGAGAAATAAGAGACACCATCATTGATTGGTTTGGATCACCAGCACCTAAGCCAACAGAAACGGCATTGTTGGTTACTTCGCTGTATTTTTTCATGTCACTAACGGCAGTATCCACATCTGGGTAGTTTTTAGATAAAACACCAACCAAAACATGGCCTTCTGCGGCGTCATAAATTTCGCCTGCATTATCAACAGAGCCTGCTAATACGTTTAGGCATACACGATTTTTGTAGAAGTTAGCTTTTAAAGTCATGGAGTGTCTCTCTTAAAATAATGCGTTAATTTTTACGAAAATAGTATTAAGCTGAGTAGCGTTAACACTGCGAACGTCAATTTCGATAATGCCTTCGTTGGCTTTGTAACCGCGACAGTAGATCGCTGGATTACCATTGTTTAAGCGCTTTACAAGTTCGGTGGTGGTTGTGCCCAGAATGTCGTGATCAAATGCTATTTCAGCTCTTGCAATATCACGACCCGCACTATCCCATACCACACGAGATTTAACGCCGTTAATGGTATTAATATCAAAGATGAATTTTTCCATCTTAGCGACCATCTCTTGGCCTGTTTCTTTTTCAATTGTCTGGTAATCAGTAATGGCATGGGTTAAGCCTAGAATGCCTTCTTTACCGACTTTCATTGCTCGACCAATACCTTGAGATTGTTTTCGTACCCAATCTACATATTGCGTTTTACCAACAACTAAGCCACTTGTCGGGCCTTCAATTGCTTTAGCACCACTGTAAATGACTAAATCAGCCCCCATTGCAAAATAGCCGTGTAAATCCTCTTCAGCGGCAGCATCAACAATTAATGGCAAGTTATGCTTTTGTGCGACAACAACGGCTTGTTCAACGGTTAAAATACTTTTTTGAACACAATGGTGAGACTTTATATATAAAATAGCTGCGGTATTTTTTGTAATTGCTGCTTCGAGCTGCTCAGCTGAACATTCGTTAGCGTAACCTGCTTCTTTAATTGTTCCGCCACCTAATGTCACCATGGTGCCGACTGGAGCGCCAAAGTTAACGTTGTGGCCTTTTGGAAGAACAATCTCAGAAGGAACATCATGAGCGTGAGCATGTAAGTTTTCTAATCGATATTGGCTGTCTTGCACAATCACAGCGGCAACAGATTGAGCGATGCCCGCTGAGGCACAAGAAACAACAACGGCTGCATCAACATTTAAAAGTTTTGCGATATATTCACCGGTTTTTATTACCAGATCTTTCATATCAAAATATTGGCCAAGGCCTTCTTTCACCGCATTTACAACGTCTTCGTTTGGCGTTGAAACTCCTAATGCGGTCATTCGACCTGATGCATTAATTACTTCAGTAAGACCGTATTTTTCATGCATTGAAGACATTATGTTGTTCCCCATGTTGTGTAGTAATTAGTTTGCCTGAAACAATACAGGCTAGCGGTAAAAAGGATTCAGAGCCTTTGCGTGAACCTTGCTCTGAGTCTTCAAAGATACAAGGTTCATTGAGAATATTAAAAATAGTGATATCAGCGTCTTTGCCTACTTCTAATCTCCCTTTTGTTGTTATTTTTAACGCATTAGCAGCGTTGGTGGTGACACATTCGATCACTTGTTCCATTGGTAAGCCAATAGTTAAAAACTTCGACATAATATGAGATAAGCTACGTACAGGGCCTGAAATTCGGTTTTTACAATAAATATCAGAGCTAATGGTGTCAGGATAAATCCCTTTTTTAATCGCTTGTTCGGCCACATCAAAACTGAAGCTTGCACCGCCATGGCCTACATCCAAAATAACGCCGCGCTTAATGGCTTTTTTCATCGATTCTTTTAACTCACCATTAGGAGTTAAGATTCGGTTTGGTTTACCGTTATAACAGTGTGTAATGATGTCGCCTTTTGTTAGTAGCTCGGCAATATCATCTAAATTTGGTGGATTATTTCCAACATGTACCATTAAAGGTAAGTTGTTATTTTGAGCCTGCATTTCTTTGGCTCTAATCAATGGTGCTAATCCATTATTTTTTACAACGCTGCCACTCATCCTTGCTTTAATGCCAACGACAAAATCAGAATGCTTAGTAATGGCAGTTTTTGCAGCATCTAAGTTAATGTCGCTCATATCAGCCAGTTCATCCTGTCGTAATAAGCCAATACGAGAGATATTTAAAATACTGTATACATTCGTGGTACTTTTTTGAGCTAAACGATAAAAGTCATCTACGTCATCAGCACCAACACTGCCAGCATCAACCACGGTAGTCACGCCATGATTAACACCAATTAAATCTGGTTCGTCGTTGTAGATTGGAGATGACGGATAGCAATGAGTGTGTAAATCAATCCAACCAGCACTAAGGTAGTGTAAACCCTGTAAATCTATTGCTTTTGTCGCTACTTCGTTGATATTAGAGCCAAGTTCAGCGATTTTCCCATTTAGAATAGCGACATCAACAATGTCACCATTTGCCAGTTTTCCGTTTTTTATCAGTAAGTCATACATAATTCTTACCTGTATTACGTAATGCTCCCTCTTATTGAAAGAGCATTAATGTGGAGAGAGTTAGCCAATAGCGACTGGGAATAGAGAACCAAATACCATTGCACCGATAATTGCGCCGCCAGTAATTGGTTTTTGCCATTGATAGAATGCAAGCGCACCAATTAATGAACCGATACCAATTGGAATTGACGCGGCAATTGCAGACAAAACAATCAGTGGACCTAAGAATCGACCTGATGAATTACCAGCACCCATCATGACGTCAGCGCCATAAGTTGAGTTACTTTGACCAATGGTATATTTACGAGCCAAGATAATGATGTAGCCAATTGCTAAGCCTAATAAGAAACCGACAATCAATGAAGCGACGAAGTTTTCTAATGGGTAAACAATACCAGCACCAAGTAGCAGGGCAGGAACACCTAAACCAACACCCGTTTGAACCGCACCGCCTATATCTAAAATACCAACCAGTGAACCTTCAATGATTCGAGCAAACAGGAAGCTTGCACCAAAGGCTGCTACTGCACCATATACACCACTGTCCATTCCAGCGCGTAACATCGATACGAATGCCACTTCATTAAATGCGCCAATGCCGTATAAATAGTACATGTGTGTACCAGCAAACACGCCTGAAGACAGCAGACCTACGAAGAAAGGAAAAGACCAATCTGCGTACCAAAAGTTATTCTTTAATTTGTCATCCATTTTCAACTCCAGACTTACTGATTGCCGCTAAGGGTGGTATGAACATTCTCTAACCAAGTAGGAACGGTGAGCCTGAAAGACTCGATAAGCTCAATGTCGAACCCACGGAAGAAGGCACTCATAACAAACAGAGTGATAACCGCTGCCAGCATAATTTTGGTTACTTTATTCCATCCACCATCTTCAACGCCTTTACCGATTAAGATGCCAAGAACAAGGCCAGGTACAGCGTTACCCATGATCATTTGAGCCAAACCACCAAAAATAGTTGCCCAAAAACCAGAGCGACGACCTGCTTCGATAGCGGCTAACCAGAAGATAACTGGCATCGCAATGTTTACGAGTAGGTTGGCTGCTGGAACCAGTACTTTCACTGCGGTAATTTGTAGACTTTCAGGAACAGCAGATGCTGTTGAGTTTAAAAATGCCACGACAATCATGCCGATGATGCCACACGCAATACCCATTTTTTTCGGGTCATGCATTGTCTCTGCAACATTTTTATTTTTAAACATTAGAGCCGCAGCACCCCAGTGAGGGATGATTCGATGGTCAACATCTTGAGTGAAGGCACCCGCTGCAACAGAAGACGCCCATGCGTTAAAGAAGAAGCCAAGGCCAAAAGAAAAGTGAGATGCAGGATCGCCTTCACAAGAGTTAAGTTCGCCAAGAGTACGGAATGCCCCCATACCTTGAACCGTTGGAGCGTGGAACATACGAGCGGCACCCACACCGACGCCTACGCCCACTAAAGCCCCTATTATTAGAGACTTCATTAATATAATTAAGAACATCTATATATACCTTCCATTTATATACTTAAATAAGTTTTACTATTTAAAGCGAATAGGTGTTTATATTGATTTAAAATCCAGTTGGTCAATATTAATAATGGTGACATTAACAGTGACATCTAACGTTACTGAATACGTGGCTTTATTTCGTGGTAAAAAGAAAAACATAAACTTTTCTATTCTTTCTTTTTTGTCCGCAGTAATTAATTTCACATCAACAGGTTCTATACGTAAAATAACTTGTTCATTATCTTTAAGAATTGTTTTTTGAATATTATTTAATGCGGCACTGAAAGCTGATTGTTTTGTATTTCCATCACCACTAACCGTTACAGTTGTTGTAATAGATTCTTTCATATTAGCTTCTGTATTTTTTAACGAATGCTTCAACCAATTTTTGGCCAAGTTCTTCTTTATCCATGAAGCCAAAACCTAAAACGTTGTAGCCTTCATTGATAGCGGTCACGCCTTCTTCAACAGAACGCATACCATATTTTGCTTTGTAACCGTATTTGTTTTGAGCTGTGATTGCACCAGCGCCGCCGCTGCCACAGAAAGAGATACCGAAGTCTGCTTGCTCTTGGTTCATGATGTCACCAAGTTTCATGTCTGCGGCCATTCCTGGGATCACAGTGACAATGCCACCCGCCGCTTCAACACCTAAACCTACTTTTTGCCCTTTACCTAAACGGTCGCCAATCACTACTGTTATATTTGTCATGCTATGCTCCAAATTCTTCTGTTAATTCGTTTTCTTTTGCCACTTCAAAGTGAACAGATAATAAATAAGATTCTTCGTACGCTAATGTTGGAAATAAATTAACAACATCTTCTGCTAATTTGTGTGATGATTTTGATATTTCATCAAACATGTCAATTTCAACTTCTGGTAATGGTTCATGAGTATGAGATCTAATTACCATTGCTTTTAAATGAGAATAAAGCATTTGTTTTTGAACACTGTCTGGAAATATTTTCTCAGCTCTTAAAATAGAAATTACTTTATTGAACGTTGAATTTACTTCTTCAGTGAATAACTCTTCATTAATTTCTAGAGTAGGACTATCCACGTTTGTTGTTCCCTCTACATAATAAGTTTTAATGTTTAACTTGATGGTTGAATAATATAAGTGGAAAGAAAAAGTGAACAGGGAGAGTTTTTCCACTTTGAAGTGGAAATAGGAAGGAGTTGGTGGGATGAGTTCAAAGTTTTAAATTTATTCACTTATTTATTATGGGGTTATGAACTGGAAATCGCAGTAATGGAAAGTGGAAGTTAAATTGATAGTGATGATTTTTGTGATTTTGGTTGGATTTTTTGTTGGAGTTGGAAGTGAGAATTTCAGGTCGTAGATAAAAGAAACCCCGCGACGCGGGGTTTTTATTTACTAATTATGGTTAGTCTTTTTTGAAGCTAAACATAATATCTTGATATTTACCTTCGTAAGCTTCTTTCACTTCACCGTGTAGAGTGTGAATGCCTAACGATATTTCTGAGTCACTCGTAAAGTCAACACCACATGAATCACCTTGTGGGTAAAAATTAATATTAGGGGTGTAATTATTTGTCACGGAATCCCAATATCCCCAAGAGATTGGGTATTCAGAGATTGAATAACCATCAAATGAGTAAACTTTTTTTACTAAATCACATGACATGTTTTTGATGAAAATATCGGCATCAGTAGAACCACTTTCACACATATCACCTGAGCAATTTTGATCAACACTGTTCATCGTTGCATCAACTCTTAATTGTTGAATATTACCGGATTCATCTGTGAAATAGATTGTATTTTCAAGTTGATTAATACTGCCATCTTCCAGTTTATGCCACTCAGCCATAATTGCATTTGCTGAGTCTGGAGTTGTCGACGCAGCATATGAATATAACCATGAGTATGATTCACCGTGCCCTACCGGAGGGGTCATAGTTTCCTGAAGTGTTGTAATAAATTTATTATCAAACATTTTTGCAGATAGATAGATATTACCTTTTTCCATTAAAGGCTTTTCATTATCATCAAGAATAATATCACCATTCTCATCGCGGTATTCTTCTTCCATTTGCAGGTTTATTACATGGTTGCTATCAACGGTATATTTGCCAAAAGATTCAAATCTTTCATCGATATTAGGTTGCGTATCTTTACTTATCGTTGGGCATTCATCAAAAGTTTCTACTGTGCGAATTGATGAGAACATTTCGCCAGTGCCTGTATTTGCCCCATCGCTCATAAAGTAACGAACTTCACATGAAACACCAGAACCTAAGTATTGACCATCTTCATTATCGATACCTTCAACTGCAGATTCATAAAGGAAAGTGTTTTCCATGCTGACATTATTGCCAGGTTGAGGTGGTGGAATCACTTCATCCGCTGGCTTAACATCAGGCAGAGTGATTTTTACCATTTTAGAAACGATTTCATTTTCAGCATCAGGATTGATGCCTGCTGCTACGTAGAAATAACCGCCTTTTGTTGCTTCTTTTGGTGTACCTAAAATAGTTAAAGTACCAAGGCCGTTTACTTCATCAGTATAAACTCGAACACCAGGAATCGTTGTGTAATACTCGTGATTGTTTCTTGATTTTTTATCAAATTCTAAGCCCGCGTAATACTCAATGTCTCCAGTTACATTTGAATTGAACAGAGGTGTAATATCTAAGTCTAGAGCCTCATGGTCAATTAAATCACCGACGGTTAAATCAAGGCTATTAATTTGGTCTTGCAGTAATTTCACTTCATTTTGATTAACTGAAATCATGCCTTCAACAATTGCTGGAAGTTCAAGCTTTACCACTTCACTACTTAAGCCGTTATCCGCAGTTGCTCTTAGTTGAATAAAATATTCACCTGCTTTTGCTGTGCTTGTTGGGCGACCTGAGATAATAATATCTTTCTGATATTCATCTAATTTGATAGTTAAGCCAATCGCGTTTGCATTTGATGATAGTTCGATTGTCTTAACGGTTTCGTTAAACAAACCATTAGCGGAAAGAACCGTACCTTCAGGCATAGTGAAAGACTGGCCAACGATTAGGTCTAGATTTGCAAGCGTATCTTTTGTTTCAGCTAAATAGTCGGTATCGATAGAAGGTTTTACAGCGTCAGCTTCTGCTTTAACATCAAAAGAGAAGCGGGCAGTAACTGTTGAGTCAACCTTTTCTTGTCCCGCTTCTGGTTGTAAAATAAGAGCAAATTTACCAGCGTCTGTTGGAACACCAGAAATAACTAACTCGTTGTTAATAATTTCAAATGCCATACCTTTAGGGGTATTAGTTGTATCTGTCACAGCAAGAATCTCAGTACCATTAATATCTTTATCGCTAAATAGATCTGCGATAGAAATTGTTAGTAATGATGCTGCTTCTTTTGGAGAGAGAGCTTGTTCTAAATTTAGTTTATCTAATGAGTTTTGGATCTCATTGTATTTAGCTTGATTAACCAGTGTTTTGTAAGTTGTGGTTGGTGGTGGTGCGATACTATCGACAGCTACAGATGTATCAATTACTGGCTTGTATGTTGGGTCGGTTAATTTATCTTTATTTTCATCAGTATTTAATGTTACAGCGGTATCCATCGCGACTTTGGCAATCGAATCGATTTTAGTTGTGTAATCACTAGGTGCAGAAGTCGCTTTTGTTTCTGTCAGAATTTGTGCTGTTTTATGTAAAACTGGATCTGATTTAGTGAAGTCAGAGTACAGTTTAGTTGTACATTTTTCGCCTGTTACTGTGCCTTCACCAAATAGAGAATTACATACATTTTGTTCAGCTGTTGCATCTGTTCTTAATACTACAGGAGCTTGCAATGCAACAAGGTCAGTAATTGGTGAAATTACGATATTATCGCCAACTTGTTGAGAGCGAAATACAACCGAATGTTCCATTGGTTGCCCCGGTAAATCCATATCTGTGGTATAGGTATCAGAGTATTCTGATGCAAATTTACTTTCAGCATCAGCTAAACGTTGAGCAAGTTGCTGATCAGCAAATTCCTTAGTCATATCCCCAGGTTTTAATGTTTGTAGCGCAATAGTTCCTGTTGATAAGTCAGTACCTTTAGGTAACGTTATTTGGCCTTTTGTATTCGTTAAGCCAAGAACTGTGTCGCTTTGGTCAAGTTGGCCTTTAGTTCCAATGTTACTATCAAGAAAAACTACCGCATTCTTAAAATAACCATCAAAACCCGTAATAACGATACCACCAGCTGAAGGTGTACCTGTATTGGTATCTGAACCACCATCTGAGCCGCCACAACCCACTAACGCTAATGCCACTGACGCTGCTAGTAAACTTACCTTTTTCATTTTTATCTTAATCCTTTGTAATGTCGGGTAGCCGAACCCAGCATGTTATTTATAAATTCAAAAAAACAGGCTACTTGTACTCCTCCTTTTGGAGCTAAACAAGACACGGAAAATAAGGAAAAAACCGTAAAATTTATTTTTATTTATTTTCAATAACTATCTTGGTTTTTTGGAATAAATCACTCATATTTCGCCGCAAAAATAAGTGATGGATTAAAAATGAAACGATTAGTTTGGTTAGGCTTGCTTCCGTGCTTGGCAGTGGCGCATGAAGGTGAGAAAAATTACGGTTATTCTTACTTTACATTCGGATTAGAGAACGTTACTTATCAAGAATATTATGGTGGGACGCAATCGAAAGTGACGATCACCAATCCTGTGTTAAACAGTGGGGGTCTGTATTACATCAACGATAAGTTTGATTTCTCGATAGATGCGTTAGCGTCATTCTCTCCACAAAGTGCGGTTGAAGAGTGGGATTATCGTGGGCAACTAACCCAAACAAACCAATTTGAATACTTAAAAACGGCGACGAATATTCAATTACACTACAAGCTTACTGATGAATGGCGAGTGATTGGTGGTCCAGCTCTTACTTATCAAACCTACACTCGCTATGGCATGAGAAACCATAATGGTTTTATTAACAAAGCCTTCTATGGAACATGGGAAGAAACATCGACAGATATCTTTGTTGATCTTGGTGTCGCTTATGATAATGGCTCTCTATTTAGTGATGATAAATGGAAAGTGAGTGGTCGTGCGGTACTTGGAATGCCAATTTACAGTGTGACTAAAAACACCAAGTTCGAAGATAATACCTTTAATGATTTTGGCATGAGAGCATCCATTGAGGGGACGGTTAGTTACGAGATAATGAAAGGGCTGCACCTTGGTTGGTATGCTATGCTTAGCTACGAAAAACGTTTTGAGACAGATAAACAAGCAGTGCAATTTGAGACCTGTGTGACCATGGTTGATGGAGTGTGTACTGAGCGTGAGATGAACAGTGGATATGCGACACTACCAGAAGCCGATACTCATACATTCAGTACCGGCTTACAAGCCCTTTGGAGTTTTTAGCCTACTATAGGCCAAATAATAGAAGGGGCTTCTTTATTTTCCCTTCTATATTTAAATTTTTGATATTAAATGGTTTACTGTTTTTAATCGAATGTTGGGGCGTGATAAATTAAGTTAACTTTAAACTCTTCAATGAGATGGGCAAACTCTGGTTTTGGCTTGAGAACATAACTATAGATTCCACCATCAACCAGCTCATCATAATAGGAGTAATCTAAATCTAAATAAGCAAAGCGCTTTTGGTTATTTGCGTTAATTCTCTCTTCGCATTCTATAGGGTCAATATTATTTGGTGCCGTTGAGCTTGTTGTGATGCTAGCGTATGCCCCTTGTCCACCTAATATTGAACTTTGATAGAAAGGCAAAACAAAGCTACATCTCATATCATGAGTATCAGAATTAATATTCAGATCAGAATCTAAGACAGCCCAGCTTGGGTCTATTAACCTAGAATCCATCATGTACATTCCAGTCGTCCCTTTAATGTAGTTACCACTTTTATCGGTAGGAAAGAAATATTCAAATTTTTCCATTTGATAAGGATATTCACCAGTCACTACATTTAAACGGGATTCCATGGCCTGCTTATTTTTTAAAATTGTATAGGTTTCAAATTGCTTTCCATTATGCACAGTAGTGAGGAGGCTCTCTCCTTTTTCTTCACTGGATTCATAAGCAAGTTTAATTTGCCAATGCTGATCGGCATCAAAAGAAGAATGAGTACTGGTTAAAATAAGCTGTTGTTTATCAGCTTGATAATTTCCTATTTGAGTCAATTGTTTTTCGGTAGGGCAGGTTTGTTTATTCGTCGATGAGGCATAGAAAGCGGTATCATTAATAAATTTAAACGCTTCACAATAAACAACTTCATAATCGTAATCTTGTCCAAGAAACGAGTTTGTTGTTTCTAAACGATAAATAATCTCTCCAACAAGTGCGTTTTCGTTGGTTGCTGCTGCATCCTCTATTGAAGGAAGCGTGAATTCAATGTGTGTCCAGGCTTCTTCTCCCTCTCCGTGATGATCATCTTTGGCTGAAATAATAAAGTTCGTCTCTTTCTCATTTTTAATTGGCGAACCAACCAAGGTGAGGCCATTTTTGTTTATTAAAGATAAACCTGGATATGAAAAGTATATTCGAGTGGTAATAAAGTCATCTTCTTCATCATAAAATAGACCACTGATATTGAATGATAAATTAATCGGCGTTGATTGGGTTAAATCCAAAGCATATAGCATAGTTTGAAGTTTTTGATGTATTTCTTTGTTTACTTTAGGTTTTTGATTACCAAGGTGGCCTGATTTTTCTTCTGCTTTTAATTTTGAACTGTCTTGATTGGTATATTCATCACTCTCTGTATTCAATGTGTCTTGAGGGAGGTTTTGAATCATTGAAGTCTTATTTATTGTTGTAGCGTCTTCTTCTTTTATTGTTTCTTTCTCACGTTGTTCTGATTGAGCTTTTTTTTCTATAGATGCCTCAGTACGGTGAAAACGAGTAAGAAAAGCGTCATGCTCCGGGCTATTTTTAGCTTTTGGCTGTGATAGATTTTTTATCGTCAGTGTTTTATCTGATGGCGATGAGTGTACTGAGTATAGTCCGATGCCAGCCATCAATATTACGGCGACTGGCACTAATGGTAATGTGTATTTTTTCATGTGTTATTACATCATACGTGTTTGAAGCCAACTGCGAGAGAATTTTAAATCCTTTTCGATTAAGCTTGAGCTGCACTCTAAAAGCTGACAGATTTCGTTGTTTTTCATACCCATCAGATATTTTAATTTTAGGGCATTTGATTGACGAGGATAGCGAATACTAAAACTGTCTAATGCTTTATCCATTATAAGCAGCTGTTCAAACCTATCACTGTCATTCTGTATTGCAGTCAATGCTTGACGCTTTCTTGCTTGTAATGAGCGAGCATTATCGATCAAAATTTGACGCATTACCTTAGTTGCCATTAAGAAGAAATCACGTTTAGTTTTTATATTATCTAGCTCTGAATTTGATAGCTTAAGATATGCATCGTGAATTAACGCCGTGGTGCTATTAACGCTATCAGACAATACATCGTTATCATCACCATACTTTTCGGCGTTACGTTTTCGTTCTTCTTGGGCTATATGACGCAGTTGTAAGTAAGCAAATTGATAGAGTTGGCTTTCTGCTTTTTTATCCCCAGATTGCCAGTCTTGAATTATTTGAGTTAATTGCGTTGTCGCTGTCATAAAAGATATTCCGTTAAATTTTACTAAATTCAGAGATCGAAAAAGTATGGAGCTCTTCAGTTCCATCAGGTTGTACTTGAAGCGTTTGGCGGTAGCGATAAAGAATACCCTGATGCCAATTTTTACCTGCAGGCAAATACTCCCAACTGGTGTGCTGAGCTTGGTTACCGTTGAGGTACCAACGTATTAATAAATTCATTTGGACCAAACGAGCGCTTTTGGTTTTATTTTTTATCCACCACATATCCGCATATTCTTTGCTTACATCTAATTGATAATCATCTCTTTTCAAAGAGCAAGAGCGTGTTTCGTTAGGGCCTTTAAATACAGAACCGTCTTTAATTAATAAGCAGGTAGTGTGTATCGTATTATCTTGATATTGCGTTTGACGCCAAATACCTTCAAAAGGGATGTGTTTCTCTTTTTCTTTTGGATAGGTAAAGGTGATTTTTTCACTGCGATTTTGATGTTTAATGTGTTCATTAGGTCCAAGCCCTTGTGCTTTTTCCATGAATAATTCAGTTTCAGGATCAAAGTTCATCGCAATGGTTCTGTACTTCCAATCTCCAGCGTCATTGTAATTATCTAAAGAAAAACCATTAAGATCATTGCGAGTACATCCGGTTGTTGAGCAACCAATAAGACCACCAAAACCGTCAAACTCAGAAATAGGTTCTTTGATTTTTTCTACAGAGTTAGAGGGGTTTAATCGGCATCCATTAAAATAATCGCCCGAGCTTGGATATTGAGTAAGATGAGAAAGACTAACTTCATATTCAATATTTCCAAAAGAAGGGCGGAATTTTGGGTGATGCTGATACTTAATGTCATAAACACACACTCTTCCTTGCCAATCTTTTTTCTTAATCGTGGTATGTTCAAATCGCTTATTGAGTGGGCGGTAAATAATATTGTCTGATGTAAAGTTTTGCTCAATGTATTTCTGGCTCTGGTTTAGATGTTGTACTGCTTCTTTGACAGAGACCAATTCCATATTAAGCGCCGCTGCTGAATGATCTAATATATTGAGATCAATTTTTTTGAGCTGTTGTTGGAAGCTCACATCAGAAAGCATTTTGCTGGCAAGGGTGATCTCTTCGCGATTATTTGGGGTGCTATCAAGGGAAAGTAATAATCGCGTGAGATTAATGCTTTTGCTTGGTGTTGTCGTTGCTAAAGTCGGCGTTACCACTTCTTGGCCTGATAATGTACTAAGTAAATAACCACTATCATCGTTTCCTAAGAAAAAGCGTACGACATCACCAGAGCGATACTCAAAAGCGCCTTTATTTGTTGTGCCAGAAAGTTGTGAGCTAGTTTGGTAATAAAGCCCTGTGACTGGTGAATCAATAAAGTATCCGGTCTTAATTTCAGCAAAAGTAGGGGTAGAAATACTAAATAGTAATCCAGAGGACAGTAAGGATTTGAGTATTGTTTTCATAATAGCGCTGCTTTTTTCTCTTGATGTGTTGAGTCTTTAGGGGGAACCGCTGTTATTTTTTGTTTCGTTGGAATAGGCGTCATCATGGCCAGCAACATTTTCTGTTTTATGTGTGTAGGCAATTCTTGATTAGACAAAATTCGACGTCGAGTTAACTCAAGCATTGAGCTAATTGATGCTTGTGACGTGGAGGTTCCCTTTGAGTGAAAAAGTAATTGGGTTACTTCAAACATCATTTTTTCAGCAACGATTTTTTCTTGTTCTAATTGATGGTTTTTAATCGCTAGGAGCGTTGAAAAAGTGGCTCCAGATAGGATTAATAAAGCAAAAAGAAATGACTGGATCGGCTTTCGCTTTAATAAACATTGAGTTACATAAAGAGGTGAGTGTCGTTTAAAGGCGATTGGTCGAGAACCCAGTAGACATTCAATATCTAGGCGCAACTCAGCGACCGACTGATAACGCTCAGATAAATGGACTTGTGCCGCTTTATGTTGGATCTGTGCTATATCACTTTTATCAGTAAGGTTTGGAAATAAAAAGCGTAATAGTTGCCCTAATGAGTAGATGTCACTTTGTGGTGTTAGATTGCTCCCCAATTTTTGTTCTGGGCTCGCAAATTGTTCACTAAAAGCAAGTAAAGTATGCTGATTAGAGCATGGTTCATCATGTGTTTTTTGGGTTAAATTGAAATCTATTAACTTCGGTAACCCCTGCTTATCTATTAGAATATTTTCCGGTTTCAAATCGGCATGAAGCACATTATGTTGATGAGAGTGCTCTAATGCTTGGCAAATCTGACTAAATAAATGCAGTTTCTGATTTTTTGATAATGAAGTATTAGCGGTAAATTCATTAAGGGTTGTACCAATTACTTTTTCCATCACGATGTAAACGAGATCTTGATGCTCTCCGCCATCAAAAACTTTAGCTATATACGGATGATTTAGATTAGCCAATAGTTGAGCTTCTTTAAATAAAGCGTGTTTATCCAATAAATTATTAAAGCTTGGTTGGATAAATTTGATAGCGAGTTCTTGCTCGAAAGTATCATTAGCACGAACAGCAGAATACACGACCCCAATACCACCACGACCAAGTTCATGGGTTAGTTGGTACTTATCTACGGTTTGGCCGCTTAAATCATGGTCAAAAAGGCAGATTTGTTGCGCGTGAAAACCGAGCAGTTTAGTAAAGTGCTCTGAAGTGGAAGTAGTCAGTAAAGGGATTATCTCTTGATAGAGTGTTTGATGATTTTCTTTAAGCGTTTCGAGTGCTTTTTTTTGCTGCTTCTCATCTAAATCTAGTAAGCGATAAAACACTTGAGTGGTGGTATTTCCTAGCTGCACGGAATTATGAGTATAGTTATTTTTGCGTACTGTATTCACTAATGTGATAAAAGGGAATTTATTTTCTAAAAAGTGAGAATATTTCAGTAAATTTATTGATCCTTGCATTGTATGGTGAGTTTTTATCCTTCTTTATGCTGGCTTATCTTAGGTTATTATTACACTCACGTAATAGTCATTTGCTTTTTACTGGGATAGTCATTTTTCAAATAAAGCTTACACTTAGTCTCATCAAATCGAGTTAATGCATAGAAGGTAATTATTATGGCTGAACACAACACTCTGCAATTTCAAGTTGGACAAACGTTTACAGATCACCCGTTTCAAGAAGGTGATGGTGCAATGCTTGAGTTGTTCCGTAATGATTTACCAAATATGCTTTATGTTGGCCTTGGTAATATCACCGCTGATGAACAAGCGGTTTTAGGTCAAACTGACGCGCAACTTAGTGTCATTACCTCTGATAATGGGGGTTGCTTGGTTGTGGTTAGTTTTGGTGATCTAGCATTTGAGATGCAATTAAACTCAGCCGCTATTCCTGAAGATTATTTCACACTGACAGAAGAGAAAGCTCTATCTGTTTCTATGATAGCGGTAGATAGTGCAACGAATTTACTCGTCGCTGTTCGAGAGTTTACGCTGCCAGAAGTATTAAGCCGTCAGTTTATTGAAGTGGTTAAGGCGCAGCGTGAGTTGGGTAATGTGGATGCGGTGAATATGGAAAATATGCAGTTAATAAACTCGTTAACGCCAGAAGCTCTACAAGAAAAAATGGAGTTTCACCCCCTACAAAGTGTTATCGCTGCACCGACTTGTGGTTGTGGGCATCATCATCACCATGATCACTCGCATTAAATTTAAATAGGTAAACTAGGAAACTATTTAAAGGAGCGTGTGTCCTAATTGCACTCGTTCCTTATTATTTGTAGTTAACCGGTTGATGAAATCTGCGTTTCACAGACATAAATTTTTTAGATGGCCCCTCATTCTCGTATGTTGGGTTATCTTTGTCTGTGCGGCAAATAATATTGGTTTCTTGAATTCATGTTCTTTGCCGTTAACTGATTCGGAGTCTGCTTCTGTTCAGCAGGGATCAAAAGTAGAGCAAGATAAAAACGGATTAAGTGATAAATGCGAATTATCAGATCATTTAGTTCATTTTGAATCACATCAAGTTGGCGAGCATGTACTTATTGTACAGATATTTACAGTCCTCCTAGTGATAGGGCTGTTGCTATCTTTTAGTTATACCTCCTTATTTACAGAGCCAATCCTTCACAAAGGAAGGCGGCTTCATCTCAAGTTATGTGTCTTTAGAGAATAAATAATCGAATGTTTTATCGACATTCGACGTATATTTATTTTTAAAGGAAACACACATGCAAAAATCAGCAATGACAGCGCGTATAGTCTTATTTGGGCTATTCGCGGTATTGTGCAGCGTATTTATATCTGTTGCCCATGCAGAAACGCCAAATACTGGATGGATTAAAAACCCCAACCACACCCCAATAGAAACACGTTTTGTTCTTACTGGACAAATCAATAAAGTTGATCAAACCGTTGCCGGATTTTTAGAAGTTCGTCTTGCCGGTGATTGGAAAACCTATTGGAGAAGCCCTGGAGAAGGGGGGATTGCCCCGAGCATGACGTGGGAGGATTCTCAAAACATTCGCAGTATCGATTGGTATTGGCCATATCCGAAACGCTTCGATTTACTTGGGATTGAAACCCTAGGCTATAAGGGAAGTGTTATTTTCCCTATGACACTTCATATTGATGATCTCAATAAGCCTGTAACCTTTAAGGCCGATCTCACCTTGTCATCTTGTACCACTATCTGCGTACTGACTGACTATCCATTTGAACTTACGTTCACTCCTACCGATCTAACGCTTTCCAAAGAAGCGATGCACGTTTATGCCCAAGGGTTAAGTCAGGTTCCAAAACAATCGGCATTGATCAGTGAGGTGAAAGCGGTGTGGGATGCTACAAAAATGCAGCTTCAGGTGACAGCAACCAAAAAAATGGGGTGGATAGCCCCTGATGTATTGGTTGATGGTCCTTCCGATGAGATGCAGGACGATAACTTTTCTCGTCCAAAGATTGATGTGGATGGTGATGATATCACCGCAACATTCGATGTCAGCAGTTGGATGGGAACTCCTAATCTAACCGGTGAAAATATCAGTGTTACTTTAAAAGATAAGGAATTCATTGCTGAGCAGCCCGCAAGTATTCGCGATGGAATGATCGCACGCAATATGCAGTCTATTGTACAAATGGTCCTGTTTGCTTTATTTGGTGGTTTTATTTTAAATATCATGCCATGTGTTTTCCCTGTACTGGGTATGAAATTAAGTAGTGTTATCTCAGCCCAAGGCCTTGAGAAAAAGCAGATTAAATTGCAGTTTTTAGCCTCTGCAAGTGGGATTGTTTTTTCGTTTTGGCTTCTTGCTTCTTTCTTAGCGGTGCTCAAGTTATCGGGTAATGCAATTGGATGGGGGATTCAATTTCAAAGTGCGTGGTTTATTGGGGCAATGACACTCATTACCGTGTTGTTTGGTGCCAATATGCTGAGCTTATTTGAAATCCGATTATCATCAAATACCAACACTTGGATCGCATCAAAAGGGAACAACTCTTACTTTGGTCACTTCATTCAAGGTATGTTTGCCACCTTACTTGCCACACCTTGCTCCGCCCCTTTCTTAGGAACTGCGGTTGCTTTTGCTTTAGCGACAAATATCCCAACCATGTACGGCATTTTTACTGCGTTAGCGCTTGGTATGGCCTTACCGTGGATATTGGTTGCGATCTTCCCATCGATTGCTCTTTCGTTACCAAAACCTGGTCCATGGATGAGTAAGGTTAAGTCTCTTTTTGGTGCGATGATGCTTATCACCAGTATTTGGTTACTGAATTTACTTTCTAATCATTTATCAGAGCTTTGGATTTATGCTATTGCAGTGATATCAGGTGGTGCAATTTTACTGCGAACGGTTCAAGTGCATAGTAAGAAAGCGGCGGGATGGTTGAGTATTTTGTTTGCGATCGCATTTGGTTTTGGCACCGTGATAGACAGCATGACGTCAACGGACCTTTTACCTGCCGAGCCCAACTGGGTTCCTTTATCGAGTGAATCTATTCAGCAACATGTCGATGAAGGAAAAGTGGTGTTTGTTGATGTTACCGCCGATTGGTGTGTGACATGTAAGGCAAACAAGATTGGTGTGATGCTTCAAGAGCCGGTTTATAGCGAGTTAAACAGCGCCAATGTTGTTCCTATGGAGGGAGATTGGACGGTTCCGAATGAAGAGATTACCTCTTACCTACAAGATCATGGCCGATTTGGGGTGCCATTTAATGTGGTTTATGGCCCAGGAGCGCCAAACGGCATCGAACTTCCTGTGATTTTGAATGAAAAAGCCGTTATGGATGCGATTAAAAAAGCAGGGGGGAACAGTGATGGGTAAGAGTAAAAAAATGAAACGTTGGGGTAAAGAAGCGCTTATTTACTTGGTTATGATCATTATTCTTAGCTTTGCTGTTGATATGTGGAGAACCAAAGATATGCCTGTTAATGCAACTCCTGCAGTTGCTGGGATTAGCACAACAGGAGAGTCGATAGATGTTATTGCGATGAGCCAAGAAAAACCTGTGGTGGTCTATTTTTGGGCGACGTGGTGTGCAGCGTGTCGATTCGTAACACCAACAATTAATTGGTTCAGTGATTCTTATCAGGTTGTTGGAGTGAGTACGAGCTCTGGAGAGGATAGAAGAGTCTCCGGCTATATGAAATCCCACGAATATACCTTTAAAAATATTAATGATACGCGCGGCAATATTTCAAGAGAGTGGGGCATTAGAGTGACCCCAACGATCGTCATTATTGATAAAGGCGAGATAAAAAACATCACTACGGGGATAACAACTCCGATGGGATTACTTGCTCGCTTATGGCTTATCTAAACAAATATATACGGACAATAAAAAATGAAATTTAAAACGAAATTAATCACAACACTGGTAATGGCATGCTTATTTTCTCCCCTTGCTTCTGCAATGACTCAGTCGGAGAAAATTCAAGATATCAATGAGATGCTTAAAGGTAATCCTGCAATCATTGATAGTCTTCATGAAAGTTTAGCTATGTATATTGTTCAACAAGGTAACTATCAAAAAACATTGGCGGATTATCATGATTATATGTACAACAACCCAAATCTTCCGTCGTTTGGTGCCAAAGATCCTAAGTTAACTATTGTGGTGTTAACGGATTTAAGTTGTCCTTGGTGTAAAAAACTAGATCCAGTGTTAATGAGGTTGGTCGATGAACACCCAGATGATCTTAAAGTGATAAATATTTATGTACCACTTAAAGAGCACTTAAACCCGATTAACTCTGCCACCTTTGCAATGAGAGTATGGAAAGAAAGCCCTGAAAAATTTAATAAAATTAACGAAACCTTATGGAGTAAACCCGGCATTCACAATGTGCGCTCTGTGATGAAAGTAGCAAAAGCGAATGATGCTGAAAAGTACGTATCAACGGATAAAGAAGTGGAAGATATGGTGGCAAAAAACCGCCAATTATTTACGGATTTAGGCGCAAGGGGAACACCAGCTATGTTGATCGATGGTCAACTTCTTCCTGGCTATTTACCTTATGAAAAGTTAGCACCAATGGTTGAAGATAAAATTGCAGAAAAGTCAGGCAAGTAACATCATATTTAATTGAATTAAACCTGATTAAATAAAACAAAAACGCCGCCAATATTAACTATTGGCGGCGTTTTTTATAATCAAAACAGTCTAAAAATAGACTATCTCATAGTAACAAATTCTTCAGAACCTGTTGGGTGGATAGCGACAACGGCATCGAAATCAGCCTTAGTTGCGCCCATCTTCATTGCTACTGCAAAACCTTGGATCATTTCATCAACGGTGAAACCGATACCGTGTAGGCCAACAACTTTCTCGTCTTCACCAGCACATACTAGCTTCATCTTACAAGGCTGACGGTGCTTAGTTACCGCTGTGTACATCGCTGTGAAGCCTGATGTGTACACTTTTACGTTGTCTTTGCCGTATTGCTCATCAGCTTCTTGTTCAGTAAGACCAATTGTGCCAATCGGTGGGTGGCTAAACACAACAGTAGGAACTAATGTGTAGTCCATTTTTGCGTTTGTTTGACCGTTGAATAGACGCTCAGACAATAAACGACCGGCTTTAACCGCGATAGGTGTTAGCTCAATGCCGCCTTCCATGATATCACCTACACAGTAGATGCCTTTTACGTTAGTTTCTTGGTATTCATCAACTTTGATGTAACCGCGATCGTTAGTAGCAACGCCTGTGTTTTCTAGGTTGATTGCGTCAGTCGCAGGGTGACGACCAATTGCCCAAATTAGGGTATCAACGTTTTGTGTTTCACCATTTTCTAGGTGAAGTGTTAGGCTACCATCGGCTTCTTTAACCACTGCTTTTGGTACAGAGTGAGTATGAAGTGTAGGGCCTTCTGTGTTCATTACTTCCACTAGCGTATCGATGATCATTGGATCAAAGCTACGTAATGGTGATTCTTTACGGCAGAAAAGGTGAGTTTCAGTGCCTAGAGAGTGAAGAACACCTGCGATTTCAACTGCGATGTAACCTGCACCAATAACAGCAACACGTTTTGGTTGCTCCATTAGCTCAAAGAAACCGTTTGAATCGATACCGTGCTCAGCACCTGGAATATTTGGGATTGATGGACGGCCACCAACAGCAATAAGGATATGATCCGCTGTGTAGTGTTCGCCATTCACTTCAACTGTGTTTGCATTAACAAACTTAGCAAAGCCTTTAATTACGTTTATTTTATTGTTACCAAGAACGCGATCGTAAGATTGGTGAATACGACCAATGTACGCTTGGCGGTTTTCAACCATTTTGCTCCAGTTGAATTTTTTCAGTTCAACATCAAAGCCGTAATCTTCAGCGTATAAATTAATTGCTTCAGCAACTTGTGCACCGTGCCACATTACTTTTTTAGGAACACAGCCCACGTTTACACACGTGCCGCCAAGCTCTTGTGCTTCAATAAGAGCAACTTTTGCGCCGTGCATAGCCGCACGGTTTGCTGATGCGATACCGCCAGAACCACCGCCGATACAGATATAATCAAAATGCGTAGCCATTACTTTCTCTCCGATAGGTTTTATACCAATGCTAATAATTATCTAATTATATTGGTGTTAATTTTTTTAATACTATGTATGAAATGCGACCAAATTTTTCTTTTTCA
The DNA here is from genome assembly GCF_900312675.1 of Aliivibrio sp. EL58. Classification (GTDB taxonomy): domain Bacteria; phylum Pseudomonadota; class Gammaproteobacteria; order Enterobacterales; family Vibrionaceae; genus Aliivibrio. Next base: position 47,585 of record NZ_OMPC01000012.1, read on the forward strand.
AGGCCTACGAGGTTTCAAAAGCTTGAGAATTCAGATCGCTTCGCTTGCAGAGTTCAGAGGTGTTTGTTGAGAGTGAGCGCCTCCCGCTACCTATTCTGAACTCTTTAAGGGAGCTTGCGACCGAACTGAATTCTTAGATCTTATTCCGGAACAATCCACTCGACTTTAAAGTGACCTGTTGCTGGTGCAATTGCTTCTTTCAAGAAAGGCAAAATTTCTTTCATTTGGCTTTCTAATTTCCATGGTGGATTAATGACGATCATGCCAGATGCGGTCATGCCACGCTCGTTAGTATCAGCAGAAACACCTAATTCAATTTGTAGGATATTACGAATACCAAGACCTTCTAATCCTTCGATCATATCTTCGATATCACAGCGATTAACCACAGGATACCAAATTGCATAAATGCCCGTTGCCCAGCGTTTATGGCTTTGAGCAATTGCAGTCACAACATCACGGTATTCTTTTGCAAGCTCATAAGGTGGGTCGATTAGGACTAATCCTCGGCGCTCTTTTGGTGGAAGGCTTGCTTTTAGTCGTGCAAAGCCGTCTTCTTTATAAATAGACACTTGGCGATCACGGTGAAACTCTTGCTCAAGCAGAGGGTGGTCGGCAGGGTGAAGCTCGGTTAATACCATGCGGTCTTGACGACGCAGGTGAGCACGACCAACACGAGGTGAACCTGGGTAGTAACGCAGTTCTTCACCGTCGTTTAATTCAGTGATGGCATTTAGGTAGCTTGTGATCTCTTCAGGAAGATCAGTTTGCTCCCAGATGCGAGCGATACCTTGCTTGTATTCGCCTGTCTTTTCAGACCATTCATGCGTTAAATCGTAACGACCAACCCCTGAATGGGTGTCGTGATAAACAAATGGCTTATCTTTTTGCGTTAATGAATCAAGGATAAGGCTTTGTACAATGTGTTTAACCACATCGGCATGGTTGCCTGCATGAAAACTGTGACGATAACTTAGCATGGATGAACTCTCACTATTGGAATCACATGATTATACCCAAGTTTACCGCTCAATGTGTGTACTCTTGCATCAGCCATTGAAATTTTATCCATTAAGCACCATCTTTAAGGGATAAGCCGATCCTAAAAACGAAAAATAGAAAAGGAATGAATATGTCTAACCCGTTATTAACCTTTACTGATTTACCGCTGTTTTCTCAAATTAAGCCTGAGCATATTCAGCCTGCGGTAGAACAAGCCATTGCCGATTGTCGCGCTAAAGTGGAAGAAGTATTAGAGTCTGATGCTGCGCCAAGTTGGGAGAGCATAATTATTCCTCTGGCTGAAACCGATGATCGCCTAAGTCGCATTTGGTCACCAGTGAGCCATTTGAACTCAGTGCAAAACAGTGAAGCATTGCGTGAAGCGTACGAAGCGTGTTTACCTGCGTTATCTGAGTACGGCACGTGGGTAGGCCAACATAAAGGATTGTACGAAGCGTATAAATCAATTAAAGAGAGTGAGACGTTTGCAACCCTGTCTCAAGCTCAACAAAAAACAATGGTTGATGAGCTGCGTGATTTTGAATTATCAGGCATTGGCCTACCGGCAGATCAACAAAAACGCTACGGTGATATCAGCAAGCGTACCTCAGAATTAAGTTCAAACTTCAGCAACAACGTGCTTGATGCAACCATGGGTTGGTCAAAACATATTACTGATGAAGCGGAATTATCTGGCTTGCCAGAATCTGCAATGGCAGCAGCAAAAGCCGCGGCAGAAGCGAAAGAGTTAGACGGTTGGTTACTGACACTAGAAATGCCATCGTACATTCCAATCATGACTTATGCTGATAATAAACCACTGCGTCGTGAAATTTACGAAGCGTTCGTGACTCGTGCATCAGATCGCGGTCCAAACGCAGGTAAATGGGATAACACCGATTTAATCTCTGAAGAGCTGCAACTTCGTCATGAAGTATCACGTTTATTGGGCTTTGCTTCTTACAGTGAAAAATCATTAGCAACCAAAATGGCAGAAAGCCCAACTCAAGTACTGGGCTTTTTAAATGATTTAGCAGCGAAAGCGAAACCACAAGGTGAGCGCGAAGTTGAAGAGTTAAAAGCCTTTGTAAAAGAAGAGTTTGATATTGATGAGTTAGATCTGTGGGATGTGACTTATTACTCTGAAAAGCTAAAACAAAAGCTATACCAGATCTCAGATGAAGAGTTACGTCCTTATTTTCCTGAATCAAAAGCCGTCTCTGGTCTATTTGAAGTATTAAACCGTTTGTTTGGTATGACGGTAGTTGAGCGTGAGGGTGTTGATGTATGGCATGAATCAGTGCGTTTCTTTGATATCTTTGATTCTACCAATACCTTACGTGGTAGTTTTTACTTAGATTTATACGCGCGTGAGCACAAACGTGGTGGCGCATGGATGGACGAGTGTCGTGTCCGTCGTATTACTGAAAATGGCGAACTGCAAACGCCAGTTGCATACCTAACGTGTAACTTCAATAAGCCTGTTGGTGGTAAACCAGCGCTATTTACTCATGATGAAGTGGTTACTTTATTCCACGAATTTGGTCACGGTATTCACCACATGCTAACGCAAATTGATGTGGCGTCAGTGTCTGGTATCAATGGCGTGCCTTGGGATGCGGTTGAATTGCCAAGTCAGTTCTTAGAAAACTGGTGTTATGAAGAAGAAGCATTGGCGTTTATTTCTGGTCACTATGAAACGGGTGAGCCACTGCCAAAAGAGATGCTAGATAAAATGCTTGCTGCGAAAAACTTCCAATCAGCGATGTTTATCCTGCGTCAGCTAGAGTTCGGTATGTTCGATTTCACGTTGCACACAAATTATGATCCTGATTTAGGTGCAAAAGTCTTAGAAACGCTGGCTGAAGTAAAAGCGAAAGTAGCGGTATTACCAAGTGTTGAGTGGAACCGTTTTTCTCACAGCTTCGGTCATATTTTTGCGGGTGGCTACGGTGCGGGTTATTACAGCTACCTATGGGCAGAAGTATTATCAGCGGATGCATTCTCTCGTTTTGAAGAAGAAGGCATTTTTAATACAGAAACAGGCCAAAGTTTCTTGAATAATATTCTTGAAATGGGTGGCAGTGAAGAGCCAATGGAACTGTTCAAACGCTTCCGTGGTCGTGAGCCACAAGTAGATGCAATGCTGCGTCATGCGGGTATTGGAGCTTAAGGTTTCAGGCCGCTTCGCTTGCAGGGTTCAGGAAGAGCAATAAAATCCTCCTGAATCCTGAATCCTGAATCCTGAATCCTGAATCCTGAATCCTGAATCCTGAATCCTGAATCTCAAGCTCCTCTGAACTCTTCAAGGGAGCTTGCGACCGATCTGAACTCTGCTTTAAGCCCACTCAATCTCTTCATCTGCATGCTTTTGACACTCTTCTTTGACCATCTCGATAAATTCCATGCCCGTCTTAGAACATGTCCATTTCTCATCAGTATAAGCAAAGTGGAAGCCGCCAGATTTTGATGCTAACCAGATTTCGTGCATTGGTTCTTGTTTGTTGATCACGACTTGGCTGCGGTTTTCAAATTCTAATGTTAAAACGTTACCCGTGATAACTGGTTCAATATCGGCACCAGATTCATCAATCATATCTTCGATTAATTGCAGTTTTGCATCGACTAACTCGTGAAATTCAGTGTTATTCATCTTATTTATCCTATTGCTTTTCTTGGCTGTGGTGCGATTATAGAGAGCATAACCAGATATTAACACTAATGGTAAAATCTTATGCAAAAAAGAGTGATGGCGTTAATGCTATTGAGTGCCTTAACGCTGGCAGGTTGTGGTCAAACGGGTTCGTTGTACATGCCTGCAGATGACGCACCAAAAACAGAAGTAGCAGAATAATTTATTTGTAGTCAGTGTATTTGAATAATCACTGGCTAATAAACACTGAACTAGACAAGGAAGACGACATTGGATTATTTCAATTATAAGGATGATGGACAACTTTGGGCTGAAGAGTTACCGGTTGCACAATTAGCTGAGCAGTATGGCACGCCATTGTATGTATATTCTCGTGCGACATTAGAGCGCCACTGGAATGCATTTGATAGCTCGGTAGGTGAACAACCTCATCTTGTATGTTACGCCGTAAAAGCGAACTCAAATATCGGCGTGTTAAATGCACTTGCCCGTCTAGGTTCAGGGTTTGATATTGTGTCTCAAGGTGAACTTGAGCGTGTTGTGGCTGCCGGTGGCGATCCAACTAAAGTGGTTTTTTCTGGCGTTGGTAAAACGGCTGATGAAATGCGCCGAGCACTAGAGCTAAAAATTAAATGCTTCAATGTTGAATCAGAACCAGAGCTTGAGCGCTTAAATGCGGTTGCTGCTGAAATGGGGGTAATTGCACCTATTTCACTGCGTATTAATCCAGATGTCGATGCGAAAACACACCCATATATTTCAACGGGCTTGCGTGATAATAAGTTTGGTATCGCGTTTGATCGTGCTCCTGAAGTATACAAATTTGCACAAACCCTATCGAACTTAGATATCCAAGGTATTGATTGCCATATCGGTTCTCAGTTAACGGATATTACGCCATTCATTGATGCCACAGATCGTCTTCTTGCCTTGATTGATGATTTAAAAGCACAAGGTGTCAATATTCGTCACCTTGATGTGGGTGGTGGTTTAGGTGTGGTTTATCGTGATGAGTTACCGCCGCAGCCATCAGAATACGCAACCGCATTATTAAGTCGTTTAGTGGGCCGTGAAGATCTTGAATTGATTTTTGAACCAGGTCGTGCGATTGCAGCAAATGCCGGTATCTTGGTGACTAAAGTTGAATTCTTAAAGCACACTGAGCATAAAAACTTTGCCATTATTGATGCGGCAATGAATGACTTGATGCGTCCTGCATTATATCAAGCGTGGCAAGATATCGTGCCTGTGGCTCCTCGTGAAGGTGAAGCGCAAAGCTATGATTTAGTTGGGCCTATTTGCGAAACTGGTGACTTCTTAGGTAAAGACCGTGATCTAGTTCTCGAAGCTGATGACTTGCTTGCGGTTCGTTCGTCTGGAGCCTATGGTTTTGTGATGTCATCAAACTATAATACGCGCACTCGCGCAGCAGAAATAATGGTTGATGGGGACCAAGTTCATCTTGTACGTAAACGAGAAGAGTTAAGTTCTTTATGGGAACTAGAATCCATCTTACCAAACTAACTTAGATTAAAGAGCAAGCAGCTTAACGTTACTTGCTCTTTTGGTATTCAACCTAAAATATAAAAAAGAAGAACAACTATGCACTTTCATTTTTCTAAAATGCACGGGCTTGGCAATGACTTTATGGTGGTTGACTGCTTAACTCAAAATATTTTCTTTTCACCAGATTTAATCCGTCGCCTAGCGGATCGTAACCGTGGTATTGGTTTTGATCAGCTATTGGTGGTTGAAGCTCCCTATGATCCTGAAACTGATTTTCACTATCGTATTTTTAATGCTGATGGCACAGAAGTAGAGCAATGTGGTAACGGCGCTCGCTGTTTTGCACGTTTCGTTCGAATGAAAGGCTTAACCAATAAAATCAGCATTTCAGTGAGCACCAAAAAAGGTAAAATGACGTTAAAAGTGGAAGATGATGATCAAATAACGGTAAACATGGGTGAACCAGTATTTGAACCAAATAAAATTCCATTTAAAGCCACTCAAGCTGAGAAAACCTATTTACTACGAGCAGAAGATAAAACACTTTTCTGTGGTGCGGTAAGTATGGGTAATCCACATTGTGTCACCGTGGTTGATGATGTTGATAATTATGACGTTGATAAATATGGTCCGTTAGTCGAAGGGCATGAGCGTTTTCCTGATCGTGTGAATGCGGGCTTTATGGAAGTTATTTCACCGAATGAAGTGAAATTACGTGTTTATGAGCGTGGCGCTGGTGAAACTCAAGCGTGTGGAAGTGGCGCGTGTGGTGCGGTTGCTATTGGTATCATGCAAGAATTATTAGGTGAAGACGTTAAAGTCTCTTTGCCTGGCGGTGATTTGCAGATTTCATGGAAAGGCCCAGGTTACCCATTGTTCATGACTGGTCCTGCAGCCCATGTTTATGATGGTCAATTATCAATATGAATGACGTAACATCAATCGAACCGCAACCCACTCAACTTACTGAAGACGTTGTTGCTCAATTTTTAATGGACCATCCTGATTTTTTTCAGCAGCATCCAGAGTTACTTGGACGAATTAAAGTAGACACGCCTGAGCGAGGCGTGGTTTCTTTAGTTGAAGTTCAAGTCAGTAAATTGCGTGATCGTATCGGTGACTTAGAAGAAGAAATTACTCAACTCATGTCACTTGCAGCAAAAAATGATCGTCTATTTCATGATTTTGCTAATATACAAAAACAATTATTACTGTGTAAGGATTTTTCTCAAGCGGCAAAAATTATCGAGCAAAAAGCACTTTCTCTAGATTTAACCGCGCATATTAAAATCATTGATCATTCTCATCCTAAGTATCATGTGGATAAAACCGCACTCGATAATTTTATTAAAAAGTTTTTGAATGGACACTCTGCGTATTTAGGTCGCTTACGTAAGGCTGAGCGTGATAGCTTATTGGCCTATGGTGGGCTTGACCACTCAAGTGCGGAGCTAGGCTCGTTTGCTATCCTTCCATTAGGTCAATCTCAACCTATTGGGGTGATGGCGTTTGCTAGTCGTGATGGCCGGCATTTCGAACCAAATATGGATACCTTATTTTTAGAACAGCTGGTTAGTGTTTTCCATTATTTATTAATGCAATGGTCGAAATCTTCTCATGAGTGATGTACTTCCTCTTCAATATTCCAAACACCTTGATGCCTTTTATGAATTTTTACGTAATGAAAAAGGCTTAAGTATTTATACTCAACGCAGTTATAAGCGCCAACTAACAACGATTGCTGAGCAACTGGTTGAGTTAGGCGTAGAGTCTTGGCAAGACGTCGATGCGGGTTGGGTACGTCAAATTACCAGTAAAGGCATGCGAGAAGGACTGAAAGCGAGTAGCTTATCCACTCGATTATCTTCACTGCGCAGTTTTTTTGATTTTTTAGTATTACGAAATATATTAGCGGCCAACCCTGCGAAAGGGGTTTCTGCACCTCGTAAATCTCGTCCATTACCAAAAAATATCGATGTGGATGAGATGGGGCAGTTACTTGAAGTAAACGAAGATGATCCATTATCGATTCGTGATCGTGCCATGATGGAACTCATGTATGGTGCTGGTTTACGTTTGGCTGAATTAGTGGGTATTGATGTTCGTGATATTCAATTACGCCAAGGCGAATTACGCGTCATTGGTAAAGGCGATAAAGAACGTAAAGTTCCTTTTTCAGGTCAAGCGAAAGAGTGGTTAGGGCATTGGTTACAAGTTCGAAATCAACTAGCAAAACCAGAAGAGCCAGGGTTATTTGTCTCTAAATTGGGTGTTCGTATTTCGCATCGAAATGTGCAAAAAAGAATGGCTGAGTGGGGAATGAAACAGGGGGTCAATAGTCATATTAGCCCACATAAATTACGTCACTCATTTGCAACCCACATGCTTGAATCGAGTGGCAATTTACGTGCCGTTCAAGAGTTACTTGGGCATGAAAATATTTCTACTACGCAAATTTATACCCATTTAGATTTTCAACATCTTGCTCAAGCGTATGACCAAGCGCATCCAAGAGCGAAGAAAAAATAATTTATTCAACGGGGTATCTAGATTGATATCAAGTATAAAAAAGCCAGATGCGTATTATTACGTATCTGGCTTTTTTATACTTGATTGTTTTTACTATGAACTTAGGTAACCATTTGTTTTTAAATAACAGTTAACTATTTGGCCTATGATAGGCTAAGTAGTCTGTACGCTTATTTTAACAGTAGGTTTTCTAAGTAATGAGCAACGGCTTCGTCGGCAGATGAGCCGATAACTTCATTATTTGGTAGGGCTTTTTTTACTTTCTCATGCGATGTTCCCATCACGATTCCTTTACCAGCCATATGCAGCATTTCATAATCATTCATGCCATCACCAAACGCGATGCAGTTATCTAATGTCTTACCAAGTAACTTAGCAACAGCCTCTAATGCAGCGCCTTTAGAGACTTCTGAAGCCATCACTTCTAAGCACCAAGGGGTTGAGAAAGCGACCATTAATTGATCGCCAAATTGTGCTTTTAGCTTAGTTTCATATTGCACCAAATATTCATGCTCTGGCATGGTCACGAAGATTTTTGCCATGTTTTCAACCGGTGGGTTTTCAACATCAAATAAAGTGTAAGTGAAACCACTGTCATGGAATTCTTTTAAGCTTTCATCTTCTTTATGCATAAACCATTTATCGTCGGAATACATATGAATAGATAAAGAGTCATCATTTTTTAGTAGGTCTAATACTTGCGGAACTAAATGCTCAGGCAGGTTTTTACTGTAAATAAGATTGTCATCAGCATCGTGAACGCGAGCACCATTGGATGTGATCATGTAAGCAGGAATGCCCACATCGTTACGAATATTGCCCACATCAATGTGGTGACGACCCGTTGCAAAAATAAAGGTCAGGTCTTGTTGGTGCAGTTTATTAAGTGTTTTTTTTGTGAAGTCTGCAATTTTGTGTTCAGGAGTCAGTAGCGTGCCGTCAAGATCAGATGCAACGATAGTAATCATAAAGCCTCAGAAATAAAGAATAGATTTAAAAATAACTGAGTTCAGTTTACGTCACTTTATAAAGAAAAAAGAGGGTAAAGATAACAATATTGCTTTTCCTCTTTTTACTTTAGTAAGGCATCACATTTCTGATGATGAACTATGATGTTGGAAAAAGTTGAGGATCTCCGAGAGTGCTTGATTACGGCAACTATCGGATTCAAAAAGTAATTCGTGTTTTGCTTTTTGAATTGTGATTAATTGGCAATCTGGGGCTTTTTTTTGAAAAGCGACATGAGCATTATTATCTACAATGCGATCGTTTTCTCCCTGAAGTAATAAAGTAGGCACCAAGCAAGATGCGGCTTGCTCGACACAAAGTTTTGACCCTTTTAAACTTTGATTTACCCAGTGATTACTTGGGCCACCGATCTGAAGCTCAGGCTTTAGGTTGTATAATTCACGGAACCATTGATAGCGAATTTCACAGGTGGTTAATGTGTTATCTAAAAACGGTTTTTCCTGGTAGGGAGCTTGACCTAAAGCGTAAGAAGGCTGTGAAGCCCAACGACTTAAATAGCGACTTATTGGGCCTGCAATTGGTTTTAACCAAGGCTGAATATGAATGCCGTGCATTGGTGCGCTTAATGCCATTGCGGAGTATGGATGTGAGTGAGTTTCTGCATACTGAGTAGCAATTGCACCGCCCATCGAGTGACCAAGTAAATAACAATCTTGGTAGTCTTCAGGTGTAATTAGGTATTGAGTCATGTTGTTTAGGTCGAGAATATAATCATTGAAGTCTTCGATATGCCCAATATCTTGATTGTCTGTTAGTCGTTCTGACAGGCCTTGCCCGCGGTGATCAAATGAATAAATATCATAACCCTGACAGAAAAGGTCATAAAACAGCTCTTGGTATTTATGAACACTTTCAATGCGTCCGTTGACGACCATAATAGCTTTGCGGTTGGCTGGACTGGTAAAACTTACCCAATGCAGTTGTGTCGATTTTTCACCTTGATAAAAGCCGTGTTGGCGTCTTTCCCAAAAAGGAGTAACGTCATTTTTCATGGTTTCAAGATAATGTGATTCTTGAATAAAGGTGGTTTCTTTCATTAGGCTCACAACATAACAGTAAATAGTGGGTTGTTGTTATTATATACCCAAGTGAAGTTAAGTTGGAGAATTCGGGGTTTATCCCTCTTTGTTACTCCAAGAAAAAGGACAAAATCTCTTATTCGCAATTTTTAATCCAGTTTCTATAGCAGTAATCGCACATTCTGACTATTTCTTGGCTGTTAATTAACCAAACGTATGTTTTTTTTTATGCTATTCGATTATGATGCGTATAAATAAACTTACCATTTGTCGTTCTTTTTCTTAAGATTTGGATGATTATGCCGATAATTATCTTTATGACACTTGTACTTGTAACAGGATATCGCTTTTAAGTTATGTATGCATACGTTGCCCGACAACCGATCCTGAGTCGGAAAAAACAAACGATAGGCTACGAGCTACTTTTCCGTGATGGTGAAAGTAATGCGTTTCCTAATATAGAAGCAAATCAAGCAACGAGTCGATTGTTAGTTGAAAACTTTATGTCGACGGGTTGTAATCCTGCATTAGAATCGCCACGTAGTTTTATTAATTTCCCCCAAGAGTCATTGATATCTCTAGTTCCAACGTCTTTCCCTAAACGTAAGATTGTCGTCGAAGTATTAGAAACTTGTACCCCTAATGATGAGCTGTTTAGTGCGATTAAGCATTTACATCGAATGGGTTACATTATTGCTCTGGATGATTTTAGTTTAGATACCGCATGGGACCGTTTTTTACCTTATTCACATATAGTTAAGCTAGACATTATGCAATTAGGCATTGAAGTCGCATGTGAATACGTTAAACAACGAAAACAGCAGGGCTGTAAGCGTCATTACTTAGCCGAAAGAGTGGAAACTAATGAAGAGTTTCAATTGGCGTTTGATGCTGGTTTTCATTTTTATCAAGGTTACTTCTTCAGTAAGCCTGAGATCATTAAAAATCGCGTTGTAAAACCAGAAGAATTCCTTACGATGCAGCTGTTTCAAGAAGTGTGCCGCGAAGAGGTTAACTTTGTCCGAATAGAACAGCTTATTGCGCAAGATGTTTCTTTGTCTTATCAATTACTGAAATTTGTAAATACAGCGTCAGCACGATTAGAGAATCCTATTTCATCGTTTAAGCAAGCACTGGTTTATCTTGGTGAAGAACAAATAAAAATGTTTGTAACCTTAATTGCGACAGCTCATGCTGCGATAAATAAACCAAAAGAGCTTTATAAGCAGTCGTTAGTGAAAGGGCGTTTTTGTGAATTAATGATCTGTCGTATTCAAAATGGTACGCCAGGACAGCAAGCCTTTATTGTGGGCTTATTTTCACTGCTTGATGCACTACTTGATCGCAAGCTTGATGATGTTTTAGAGCAGTTATCTTTAAGTCACGAAATTGAACAAGCGATTTTACTTCGTGTTGGTTTGCTTGGTTCAATGCTAGAGCTGTATGAAAGTTTAGATGTCGGTGATTGGGAAGAGATAGATAAAACGAGTCGATTATTGGGTTTTTCATCTAAAACGGTAGAGAAAACCTATCAAGATGCAGAGCAGTGGTATCAATCAATTCTCGCTAAGTAGTTAAATAACTAGACAAAAAAGCCCCATTAATCGTACATCTTATTTAAGTGTGCGATTAATGGGGCTTTGTTATTTAGGTATTATGATTTTTTATTACTGGCAATAATTGATAATTTGAACTTCTTTTGAAAAGAGTTTTTGTTTTAATTGGTGGCACTCTTGTGTAATTGAAGTGATGGCTTCTGCCTGCTCTGGGTTTACTAAATCGTAATCCCCTTCAATGTTGTAGTTAAAACCTTCCCCAGTAATCATAATCGGCTCAATGGTAATACGCCCACGGTTTGCTGTAACCGTGATCGGGTCAACATGTATTGGATATTGTGCTACAGGTACTTTTTCTTGAATCTTTTCTTTAGTTTCGAGAGAGGCATTAGGTTGATCGTTATCAGGAATTAATCCTAACTTATATTGCCACAATTCTTTTGCTGTCTTTGTTGTGATCATTTCTCTTGGGATGACATTCAATTCACCATTAAAACTGTAGTTAAAACTGTCTCTATTTACAGCTAATCCATTGCCATTAAAAGTGAATTCAGTGAGTCCATCAAGAGGGATTGGATTTGAGATAAAATGGCTAAGATAACTAACGGGTAATCCATCGCCATACGCCTCAAGTTGCCAAGGTTGACTGTCTTGCATCAATTGAATGCTACCAGTAAAGCCAATAAGTCCTTCAGGTAAAGGAAGTAGTGCACGTTCGATTGACCATAATCCATTTACTGTATTCATTTCTATCAATAATTGCTGACTTAACAAGTAATTGAAGCTTGCATTAGAGGCGCTAATTGAAAGTTTACCATCCCATAACCCCCATTGTGCATAGCGTAATAAATCGAGATCATTACCTTCAACGTTTACGCCTGATAATTGATAAGGGTAAAGGCTATTTAATTGAATCAGTTGAACATTATTGAAATCTATTTTCGCCACTTTTACTTCGATTAACTGCTTTATATATTGATTAAACGCTTGGGCTTCCTCATCAGTGACGATCCACTTTATTTGTTCCGCCGTAAAGGTTTTTAGGTTAATGGCATTTTGAGACACCTGACCTGAAAGTTGAATATTGCCATCAAAGATATCGAGAGACAGATTAGTGATGTCTGCTTTTTTACCATTAAGAGTTAAATTAACAATTGGGTTTTCAATAAGATGTTGATTCCAAACCACGCTGTCGGCATTAAAGGAAATCGCAGCCTCGCTTTGTTGCCATAAATGATAAGGAAGCAGTACATTTTCAGCAGATAAACTTAAATTGTTTACGCTAAATTGGGGTAACTCCACATTAATGTCTAGTAAATCAATACGCTCAAATTGGTAGGTGAAACCTTGTTGAGTTAACCAATTTAATGGTTTCCCTATTATGTCTGCATTATCAGATTCTAAATTAAAATTACGTAGCGTAAATTGAGGGATAACCCATAAGGTATTTTCTTTTAGTTCTGCTTGAGCGGTAATCGTACTGTCTCGCCAAATAAAAGAAAGGCCATGTAACGCGGTGTAATTTTCGCTGTAATAGCCATCGATTAATACGTCATTAAGTGCTTCGCCTTGCCAGTACAATTGTTGTGTTGAAAACTGAAAACTGCCTTCAAAAGGAATTGCCGTATTTTCTTGTACTGACCAATTGGTGAGTTGGATTTGTGCGTCACGAAGCACGACGTCTTCATTAGCAAAGTCCAAGTTAGAAATACTTAATTGGTTTATTGAAATCCAATGAATACCTTCATTTGTTGGAAGTCCGTTTTGTAAGCTCAAACCATCAATTTTGATACTATCAAAAGCCAATTTTCCTTTTTTTATTGGATGTTGAGAAAGCCAAAAATCAACCTGTTGGATCTGTAATAAGTGATCTTCTTGAATAATCGTGACGTCAGAGAGCGTGAGATATAAAGGAGATTGAATAGAGTAATCTATGCCACCAAAAGTGACCTTTTGATCAGTGATCTTATTGATAAGGGGGGTTAATACCGGCTGTGCGTAAGGTGTATGCAAAAGGGATAAAAATGCGACCACAAGTAGTAGGCAAAAAGAGATAAGCCAACCAAGGCTTTTCAGTGTGGTGTACATTGTTAACTCCAAAAGAGAAATAGGAATAGAAAGAGTGGAGTAAAAATCAAATGCAATCAAGTTATTGTGATGGTTTACTTAGAGGTAATCACTGTTTTGCACTGTTGTTTGAACTGATTGCATAAAAAAGCCCTTCACAATGGAAGGGCTTGAATTTATCGATGTATTTACTAGATAATTTAGTTAAGTTGAGGACCTGCTTTAATTAGCGCCTTACCTTCGTCATTATCTGTGTATTGAGCAAAGTTTTTAATGAAACGCTGAGCTAGATCTTCAGCTTTGCTGTCCCATTGTAGTGGGTCAGTGTAAGTATCACGAGGATCTAAGATTGAGGTATCAACACCTGGTAATGATGTTGGTACTTCTAGGTTAAATACTGGAATGTTTTTGGTTTCAGCGTGGTCGATTGAACCATCTAAAATCGCATCAATAATTGCACGAGTATCTTGGATAGAGATGCGTTTACCTGTGCCATTCCACCCTGTATTTACAATGTATGCTTCTGCGCCAACTGCTTCCATTCGTTTTACAAGAACTTCGGCGTATTGTGTTGGGTGCAGTGTTAAGAACGCCGCGCCAAATGCTGCTGAGAACGTTGGTGTCGGCTCAGTAATACCACGTTCAGTACCTGCTAACTTAGCAGTAAAACCTGAAAGGAAGTGGTACTTAGTTTGTTCTGGCGTTAGTTTTGCTACAGGAGGTAGAACACCAAATGCATCTGCGGTTAAGAAAATAACTTTATTTGCATGGCCTGCTTTTGATACTGGCTTAACAATATTATCGATGTGATAAATTGGGTAAGAAACACGAGTGTTTTCAGTTTTAGAGCCATCATCAAAATCAATAGTGCCGTCACTACGAACAGTTACATTCTCAAGTAGAGCGTCACGGCGGATCGCATTGAAAATATCAGGTTCAGCTTCTTTCGATAGGCGGATTGTTTTTGCGTAACAGCCCCCTTCAAAATTGAAGATACCGTCATTATCCCAACCGTGTTCATCATCACCAATGAGTTGGCGTTTTGGATCGGTTGAAAGCGTAGTTTTACCTGTACCTGATAAACCAAAGAATACCGCAACATCACCTTCTTCACCCACATTTGCAGAACAGTGCATTGATGCAATGCCTTGCAGTGGAAGAAGGTAGTTCATCATTGCGAACATGCCTTTTTTCATTTCACCGCCGTACCAAGTACCACCGATGATTTGTACGCGCTCTGTTAAGTTGAAAGCAACAAAGTTTTCCGAATTTAATCCGTGTTCTACGTAATTAGGGTTGGTTGCTTTTGCACCGTTCATTACCACAAAATCGGGTTCAAACGTTGCTAGCTCTTCTTCTGTTGGTCGAATGAACATGTTTTTTACGAAGTGTGCTTGCCATGCCACTTCCGTAATGACTCGAACACTCAAACGAGTATCAGGGTTTGCACCGCAATAACCGTCAATAACAAATAGGCGCTTACCAGAAAGTTGCTCTGTGACTAGGGCTTTTAGATCATCCCAAACTGCTGGTGTGATAGCTTTATTGTCGTTTTTACCTTGATCAGACCACCACAGTGTATCTTTTGTCGTGTCATCTTTTACGATGTATTTATCTTTTGGTGAACGGCCAGTAAAAATACCAGTATCTACCGCAACTGAGCCAAGCTCTGTCATTACACCACGCTCATAACCTTCTAGGTCAGGACGTGTTTCTTCTTCGAACAGTTGGTCATAACTTGGGTTACGGAGAACATCAGTAACATTGGTTAGACCATGTTGAGTAAGATCGAGCTGTGCAGCCTTTTTATGTTCCATAACAGTCATAGGAGCTCCTTAAAGGAATTTTGTAGGGATTTTTAATATTTCTAATTATTTGTATTCTGCTAATCATGCTAACAATGCGGTAAATTGAAAACAGGGAGATGAATCATAAAATAACCATAAAGTAGTAGTGGTTATTTAATCGCCATCACAAAATAGCAATAGCCCTATTCTACTCTTAAAGAAATCGTTTGCGCTAGATGTAATTGATTATTATTTAAACAAAATTAAGTGTGGATAAGTGGAATTAAAAAGGTGTTTGATATCAAATTTAGTTATAAAAAAAGCCAACCTAATGGCTGGCTTTTCGACAAAATAAGTAACTTATTCTGTATGGTAAATTAATGAACGGTGTCATTACCTTTTGTCGCGTCTTCAAAAATATTCGCAACATCGATACTGTCAAAATCGTAGCTTGTGCCACAGTAATCACAATGAAGAGAAACTTTGCCTTCTGTTTTTACGATGTCATCAACTTCAGCTCTTTCAATCGTAACAATTGCACCTGCGCTGCGCTCACGAGAACAACCACAGAAGAACTCAACATGTTGAGGTTCAAATAATTGCACTTTATCTTGGTTGTATAAACGATATAAAACGTCTTCGCCTTCTAGGCCAAATAGCTCTTCGTTTTTAATCGTATCAGTCAGTTGTTCTAGATGTTCGAAGTCATCTGCAGAGCCAGTGCCGTCAGGCATAACTTGCAGTAGCATACCAGCAGCGTGAGGTTTGCCTTCAAATTCACCTAGGCGTAACCATAAGCGAGTTTTTAATTGCTCAGAACGTTCAAAGTAACCTTCAAAACAAGCAGCTAAATCTTTACCGTCAAGTGCAACAACACCTTGGTAACGCTCACCATCTTTTGGTGCGATAGTAATAACTAGGTAACCTTTACCCATTAATTGGTGCAGTGTGGCATCATCAGAAATTTCGCCATCAAAGCGAGCGACACCACGAACCTTTTGATCGTTATCGCCATTAATTACTACAAGAGAAACAGGACCGTCACCTTGAAGTTGAAGGGTAATTGAGCCTTCAAATTTTAATGTTGCAGTTAATAGCGTGGTTGCAACTAATAGCTCACCCAAAAGGTTTTGTACTGCTTTAGGGTATTCCTTGCTAGAAATGATTTGTTGGTAAGCATCGTCTAATTGAACAAGTTCACCACGAACAGATAAATCTTCAAATAGGTAACGATGCAATGTGTTATTTGCCATGAAATACTCCAGCAATTGTATTAAGGGTTGTTGTCGCTCACAGTATAGTGATTATTGTTGCTTGAATCTCATGATATCACGTCGCTGTTTTTTATCTGGACGTTTATCAGGATGTGGGCTGCCAAGAGAATTGAGTTTGCGTAATTTTGCATTCTCTTCACGATGCTTAATGCTACTTTCTGTTTCTTTATAAAGCGTTTGTGCAACAGGGGCACCGCGACGTTGATCTGAAAGGATTTCAATAACCACGACGATTTCTTCGTTGTTGCCTTGGCGAAGTTTAACTTCTGCTCCAACGTCTACTAATTTACTTGGTTTAGCTCGTTGGCCATTATAATGAACTTTACCGCCATCAACCATATTTCTCGCAATAGAGCGAGTCTTGTAAAAACGAGCAGCCCAGAGCCATTTATCGAGTCTGATGCCATCGTTGGTATTAGATTTTGAACTCATTATGCCTACCTAATGTCTTACTTCTCTGCTTATTTAATGGTGTCAGGAATTTTTTTTTCAATCTTTTGAGGAGAATTAATCAAAATTCATAAGCAACTAGAGTTATTAATGAGAAATAATGCTCTAATAACGAGTTCCCCCTCTTTAATTACGTGATATGTCTTCGAGTAATTCAATAAAACGACATTATTCTCGGTAATTATGCGGTGATATTTTATAATTCATACTGACATCAACTATTTAATTGACTTTGTAACATAGAAAGGAAGCTCTGAGCCTAATGATAGCTAATATGAAAATAGAAAAAATTTCTCAATATTGGTCGGTATATCAATCTACGATATCTAAAAGTTTAACTGTTGTGTTGGTTGCTTGTTTTGCGTGGATTTGTGGCTCTCTCTTTTGGTCGATGCTTGCTCCTCAAACTTCTGTTTCTCAATGGCAGCCTAAAGCTGTGGTTGTCGCTAATACGCAAAAGAAAAATGGAGATGACTCTTTATCTGGTTTATTGAATAGCCAAGTGTTTGGGCATTTTAATACAGAGAAAAAAGTTGAGCAGCCAAAAATAGTTGAAGTGAAAGACGCCCCTAAGACTCGCTTAAATTTAACCCTAGCAGGTGTCGTTGCCAGTTCTAAGCCTACATTGAGTTTGGCGGTTATTGCGAATCGAGGAAAACAGAATACGTACGGTATTGATGAGACGATTGATGGAACGCGTGCAACCGTAAAAGCGATCAGTGTCGATCGCATTATTATCTCTAATAATGGCCGTGATGAAACTTTAATGTTAGAAGGCATTGAGTACACAAAAATCTCAACAGAGAGAAATAGTACGGGTAGTTCTGGCACCGTGTTGGGAAACAATCGTCAAAACTCTAATCAAGACGAACTGGATAATATTCGTAAAGAAATGGCGAAAAACCCACAATCGGTATTGAAATACATTCGCCTATCTCAAGTGTCTGATAATGGAAAAATCACGGGGTATCGTGTTAATCCAGGTAAAGACCGTAAATTATTTGATTCAGTTGGCTTTAAGCCAGGTGATATAGCGACCAGCTTAAATGGGATTGATTTAACTGATCCTGCCGCAATGAGTGCATTGTGGAAAAACATGTCGGAAATGACAGAGCTTAATTTAACCGTTCAGCGTGACGGTCAACTACATGACATTTTTATCGGTTTGTAACGGATAAATAAGAAAATGAATAAGGGTATATTGTGAAAAAGTGCATAGGCAAGGGAGCCTTATTACTTGCGGGCAGCATGATGTGGACATCGGCTATTGCAAATGACTTTAGTGCTAGCTTCAAAGGGACGGATATTCAAGAGTTCATCAATATTGTGGGTCGAAACTTAGAAAAGACTATTATTGTTGATCCCTCTGTTCGTGGCAAAGTAGATGTTCGTAGCTATGACTTATTAAATGAAGAGCAATACTATCAGTTCTTTTTAAGTGTACTTGAAGTGTATGGCTACGCTGTTGTTGAGATGGACAGTGGCATTTTAAAAGTCATTAAAGATAAAGACGCTAAAACCTCAGCCGTTCCAGTACTTGGTGCAAAAGACAAAATTACAGGTGATGCAGTAATTACTCGTGTTATTGCCGTTCGTAATGTCTCTGTGCGTGAGTTGTCTCCTTTGTTACGTCAGCTAAATGATAATGCCGGTGCGGGTAACGTTGTGCACTATGATCCTGCCAATATCATTATGATCACAGGTCGTGCGGCGGTGGTAAATCGCTTAGCGGAAATTATTGAACGTGTTGACCAAGCTGGCGATAAAGAAATTGAAGTCGTGGATTTACAAAATGCCTCTGCCGCTGAAATGGTACGTATTGTTGATGCGCTAAATAAAACCACAGAAGCGAAAAATACCCCTGCTTTTTTACAGCCTAAATTGGTTGCAGATGAGCGCACGAACTCGATTCTTATTTCGGGTGATCCAAAGGTACGCAATCGTCTTAAAAAATTAATTAAGCAGCTTGATGTTGAAATGGCGACTAAAGGTAATAACCAAGTTGTCTATTTACGTTATGCCAAAGCAGAAGATTTGGTTGATGTATTAAAAGGGGTTTCTGATAACTTAACCGCGAGTAAAGGTGGTTCTCAAAAAGGTGGTTCAAGTAATCGCAGTGATGTGATGATCTCTGCTCATACTGATACCAATGCCTTAGTGATCACTGCGCCGCCAGATGTAATGCGTGCAGTAAAAGACGTGATTGCTCAGCTAGATATTCGTCGTGCTCAAGTCTTGATTGAAGCCTTGATAGTTGAATTAGCCGAAGGCGATGGCGTTAATTTAGGCGTGCAATGGGGCAACCTAGAAACTGGAGCTATGATCCAATACAGCAATACCGGTGCATCAATTGGTGCCACTATGGTTGGTTTGGAAGAAGCAAAAGACACAACAACAACAACCGCTGTTTATGATGAAAATAATAAATTTTTACGTAATGAGACGACGACTGAAAAAGGTAGCTATGACGGATTAGCTACTGCTCTTAAAGGCGTTCAAGGTGCTGCAGTCAGTGTCATGATGGGGGATTGGGCGGCATTGATTACTGCCGTATCGACTGATTCAAACTCTAACATTCTGTCATCACCGAGTATTACCGTAATGGATAATGGTGAAGCGTCATTTATTGTCGGTGAAGAAGTTCCAGTATTAACGGGATCTGCATCAGGCTCAAATAATGACAATCCATTCCAAACAGTTGATCGTAAAGAAGTCGGTATCAAGCTTAAAGTTGTGCCACAAATAAACGAAGGTAACTCAGTTCGTTTAGATATCGAACAAGAAGTGTCTAACGTATTGGGTGCTAATGGTGCGGTTGATGTGCGTTTTGCTAAACGTCAGCTGAATACGTCAGTGATGGTTGAAGATGGCAAGATGCTTGTTCTTGGTGGTTTGATTGATGAGAGAGCACTAGAGAGTGAATCGAAAGTTCCTTTCTTGGGTGATATTCCTATCTTAGGTTACCTATTTAAATCAACCAGTACGCAAGTTGAGAAGAAAAATCTAATGGTGTTTATCAAGCCAACCATTATTCGTGATGGCATGACGGCTGATGGGGTCACTCAACGTAAATATAACTACATTCGAGCAGAGCAATTGTATAACGCTGAGAAAGGTTTGAAGTTGATGGATGACGCCCATATTCCGGTATTACCTAAATTTGGTAAAGAGGTTAATCATCCAGCAGAGATCCAAGCGTTCTTCGAACAATTTAGCGAAGATAAGGAAAAATAATGGCGGATACGTTATTTCCTGAATCTTCAGCAATGCTGCGTTTGCCTTTTTCTTTTGCAAAAAGGCATTCTGTAGTTATTGAAGCAAGTTCTGAAGGCTGGGTGCTGTATTACGCGCTCACCCCTTCGCCAATAGTACTGTGTGAAATTCGTCGAGTATGTAAATCAGGTTTTTCGTTAATTCAATTAACCAAAGAAGAATTTGATACCAAGGTAACTCAAGTCTATCAACGTAACTCGTCAGAAGCGCAACAGCTGATGGAAGATATTGGTGCCGATAATGACGATTTCTTCTCTCTGGCTGAAGAGCTGCCTGATAATGATGATTTATTAGAATCAGAAGACGATGCTCCCATCATTAAATTGATCAACGCCATGTTGGGTGAAGCAATTAAAGAGGGTGCATCAGATATTCATATTGAGACGTTTGAAAAAATATTGTCGATTCGTTTCCGTGTTGATGGTGTATTGCGTGATGTTTTGAGTCCAAGCCGTAAATTGGCGCCACTGTTGGTATCGCGTGTAAAAGTGATGTCGAAACTTGATATCGCGGAGAAGCGTGTCCCTCAAGATGGCCGTATTTCATTGCGTATTGGTGGTCGAGCGGTTGATGTACGTGTTTCTACCATGCCATCTTCCCATGGCGAACGTGTGGTAATGCGTTTATTAGACAAAAATGCGACTCGTTTGGACTTAAATAGCTTAGGTATGTCGGCTGAAAACCATAAAAACTTTCAGCACATCATCAAGCGTCCTCATGGCATTATTTTGGTTACTGGCCCAACAGGTTCAGGTAAATCAACCACGTTATATGCCGGTTTAGGGGAGTTAGACAGTTCTCAATCGAATATTCTAACCGTAGAAGATCCAATCGAATTTGATATTGATGGCATTGGTCAAACCCAAGTTAATCCAAAAGTAGACATGACGTTTGCTCGTGGGTTACGTGCCATTCTTCGTCAAGATCCCGATGTGGTGATGATAGGTGAGATCCGTGATTTAGAAACCGCAGAAATCGCCGTTCAAGCTTCATTAACCGGCCATTTAGTGATGTCGACACTTCACACCAATACGGCGGTGGGGGCGATCACTCGTCTGCGTGATATGGGAATCGAACCTTTCTTAATTTCATCCTCTCTACTTGGTGTACTTGCTCAACGTCTGGTCCGTACTTTATGTAAGGAGTGTAAAGCACCTTATCAAGCCGATGACGAGCAGAAAAAACTCTTTAACTTATCTGCTTCGGATAGCTTGGTTCTTTATAAACCGAAAGGCTGTGATCACTGTAATGGCAAGGGCTATCGTGGGCGTACCGGCATTCATGAGTTACTGGTTGTAAATGAGAAAGTTCAAGAGTTGATCCACAAAGAGGCTGGCGAGCAAGAGATTGAAAAAGAAGTTCGTGGTACCACTCGTGGGATTCAGCAAGATGGTTTATTAAAAGTACAACAAGGGATCACAACACTGGAAGAGGTGATGCGAGTCACTCGGGAAGGGTAAATGGCAGCCTTTGAATACAAAGCATTAGAAAAAACAGGCAAGCAGAAAAAAGGCGTCATGGAAGGCGATAATGCACGCCAAGTTCGCCAACGGTTAAAAGAACAAGGTCTAATTCCAGTTGAAGTGATTGAAACCAAATCAAAGCAGCAAAAGAGTGCTTCTCAAGGATTAAGCTTTAAGCGTGGGATTAGTGTTAACGATTTATCATTGATCACTCGCCAATTAGCGACCTTAGTTCAAGCGGGAATGCCATTAGAAGAGTGTTTAAAAGCCGTCGCAGAGCAAGGTGAAAAAGCCCACATTCGCAGCATGATGATGGGAGTTCGTTCTAAAGTGATAGAAGGGTATCCGTTGGCAGAAAGCTTTGCTGATTACCCGCATGTCTTTGATGAACTGTTTTGCTCAATGGTGGCTGCCGGTGAAAAATCAGGCCATTTAGATACGGTGTTAAACCGCTTGGCTGATTACGCTGAGAATCGGCAAAAGATGCGCAGTAAATTACAACAAGCGATGATTTATCCAATCATGCTGACGTTAATTGCGATTGCGGTTATCTCTTTTTTACTTGCGACGGTAGTACCGAAAATTGTTGACCAATTTGTGCAAATGGGACAAGGCCTACCGACAGTAACTGAAATATTATTGGCAGCCAGTAACTTTGTTGTTCATTGGGGTTTATTGGTTGTGATTGTAGTGGTGCTCTTTATTGTTGGCGTGAAGTGGTTACTCACTAAGCCTCATTTGCGTTTAGCGTGGGATAAAAAAATCTTACGCTTACCTGTTGTTGGCAAGGTGGTTCGTGGATTGAATACCTCTCGTTTTGCTCGTACGTTATCGATCTGTACCTCAAGTGCAATTCCATTATTGGATGGGATGAAAGTAGCGGCAGATGTAATGAGTAATCAATACTTTAAGCAGCAGATATTAGAAGCGGCAGATAATGTGCGTGAAGGGGCGAGCTTACGTATCTCGTTAGAACAAACAAAGTTGTTTCCACCAATGATGCTTCATATGATCGCAAGTGGTGAGCAAAGTGGTGAATTAGAGCAAATGTTAACGCGTTCAGCTGATAACCAAGATCGTGATTTTGAATCTCTGGTTAATATGGCTCTGGGTATTTTTGAACCTTTACTGATTGTTTTTATGGCCGGCATCGTACTTTTTATTGTTGTCGCGACATTAATGCCAATCATTGAACTAAATAATTTAGTCGGGTAGTGAGTAGTTACTATCCTTTTTCTTTTTATTAATATATTGATTTTTAATCTCAGGAGTCATTCCATGCAAGTCAATTCAGCTCAACGTAAACAAGGTGGCTTCACATTGTTAGAAGTGATGGTTGTTATCGTTATTCTTGGTGTTTTAGCAAGTTTAGTCGTACCAAATTTACTTGGTAACAAAGAGAAAGCCGATCAACAAAAAGCGATCACTGATATCGTGGCATTAGAAAATTCATTGGATATGTACAAGTTAGATAGCAGTGTTTATCCAACCACAGACCAAGGTTTAGAAGCATTAGTATCTAAACCAACGTCAAGTCCTGAGCCTCGTAATTACCGCGCTGATGGTTATATTCGTCGTTTACCAAATGACCCATGGGGTAACGAGTACCAATATCTAAGCCCTGGCGATAACGGCACAATTGATATCTTCTCATTAGGTGCAGATGGTCAAGAAGGCGGTGAAGGTGCCAATGCTGATATTGGTAACTGGAACATGCAAGACTTTCAATAAGTGATAAGCGCTAAATAAAAACAATGATGAAGATAAAACGTGAGGTTGGGTTTACCCTAATCGAAATTATGTTGGTATTGGTACTGCTATCGGTCAGTTCGATGGCAGTAATTATGAGCCTTCCTGATAGTCAAGATGATCAAATGGAAGAACAAGCCTCACGTTTTTATCAGTTAGTTCAGCTTCTCAATGAAGATGCTTTGCTCAATGGGATGGATTACGGCATTTACTTTAATCAAGAGCGACAAGAATATCGCTTTATGCAATTAAATGTCGATGGTTGGCAGCCAATGGAGCAAAGTCGCTTTTTTACCGAAGTAAAAATGGATGACTCATCCGTAGAATTTGAGATGGAGCTAGGTGGTTCAGCATGGGCTGATGATGATCGCTTATTTGAACCGGGTTCCCTATTTGATGAAGAGATGTTTGCTGATCTCGAAGAAGACAAAAAACCAATTCCTCCGCAGGTGATGGTGCTATCAAGTGGCGAAGTGACGCCTTTTATAGTGACTTTTTTTCCTGAAAATGAACGCGGTAATCTCGATGATAAAACGTGGGAAGTTAAAGCCGATGAGTCTGGTTTGATCCGTTTATTTGCTCCGGGAGATGAACGAGATGAAGAGTAACTTTTCTTTACGAAGAACCAAGCAAGGCATGACCTTATTGGAAGTGTTAGTGGCGCTTGCTATTTTTGCGACCGCAGCCTTGAGTGTATTAAGAGCGGTAACTCAGCATATTAATACCTTAGGTTATTTAGAAGAAAAGACGTTCGCAGGAATGGTGGTAGATAATCAAATGGCATTGATGATGTTAGATAAGCCACCAACATCGACCAAAAAGGGTGAAACAGAGTTGGCTGGTCAAACATGGTATTGGACCATCGCTCCGGTAAAAACAACCTCTGATATTTTAAAGTCAGTGGATGTATCGGTATCGACCAGTAAAGATCAACAATCCCCATTAATTACGGTACGAACGTATGTTGCGCCATAACTCTTCTCGCTGCTCAGTCAAAGGGTTTACGCTGATTGAAGTGATGGTAGCCATTGCGGTTTTTGCCACCTTGAGTTTTTCAGCGTATCAAGTGGTGAACCAAGTTCAGCGCAGTAATGAATTATCCCTAGAAAAGAGTGAGCGCATTAAGCAACTTCAACGCAGCTTGGTCTTTTTAGATAACGATTTTCGTCAAATTGTTGCTCGTCCATTTCGCACCAATGGTGAAAAAGTGTCAGATAAATTATTGTCTGCCGATGAGTATTTATTGGACTCTGAATCTCAAGGTATTTTATTTGTACGTTTAGGATGGAAAAATCCACAACAGGCTTTTCCTCGTGGAGAGATAACTAAAGTTGGTTATCGTCTAGTTGAAAATATCATTGAGCGTTTGTGGTGGCGTTATCCGGATACTCCGGTAGGACAAAAACCCGTTGTTACCCCGTTAATCGATGGGGTTGAAGAGCTTAAGTTTGAATTTTATGACGGCAAAAAATGGTTGAAAATATGGGATGTGAAAAACCAATTGCCTAAAGCCACTAAGATTATTATTACTTTTAAAGATTATGGCGATGTTGAGCGTATTTATTTAACCTCAGGATTTAAAGTAGAAGAAAATTCAGATCAAAACGGTGACGCATCACAAGAACAAGGTGAGTCATAATGGGAAATAAAAAAGTGCATTTAAGTCGCCACTCAAAAAAACAGCAAGGCGTTGCACTGATCGTAGTTTTGTTATTACTCGCCATTATGGTGACCATTGCGGCTCAAATGTCTGAGCGCTTGTTTATTCAGTTTCATCGGGCGCAGAATCAAGTCAATCATCAGCAGGCTTATTGGTACTCAATAGGGGTTGAAGCATTGGCGAAGGCGGGCATCGAAGAGGCGTATAAAGATGGTGACACCATTAATTTGAGCCAAGCATGGGCTACAGAAGAAACGAGCTACCCACTTGATTACGGCGAAGCCTTTGGTGGGGTGAAAGATAAACAAGCGTGTTTTAATTTGAATGCATTGAGCAGTGTGAAACCGAGTAGTGATCCATCTCAGCGTCCATTTTTAGTTAAAGTATGGATGAACTTATTAGAATCGGTTGAGGTTGAAAATTACCTTGCAGAAGTCATTGCGGATTCTACCTGGGAGTTCATGGATGAGAACGACACGGTTCAATCTATCTCAGGTGTTGAAGACAGTACTTATCAATCGTTTAAACCTGCCTATTTAGCGCCAAATGGTTGGATAGGCGATGCCAGTGAGTTACGAGCAATTAACGGGGTAACGGCGCAAGTGATTGAGGCCGTTTCACCTTTGGTATGTGCGATACCAAGCAGTAATTTTTATTTAAACGTAAATACCTTAGCACCTGAAAATGCCAATATTTTAGTGGCTCTGTTTTCTCCTGGGTTAAGCGAAGAGAATGCTCGAGAAGTATTAGAAAATAGACCTTTTGATGGCTGGGCTAGTATTGATGATTTTTTAGCGGAAGGGGCAATAAGCCAAGTTGACGCCAATACACGCAAGCAAGCAAAACCGTATTTATCGATAGATAGTCAGTTTTTTGAGTTAGATGCTCAAGTATTAGTAGAAGATTCGCGCGTACGTGTGCGTTCTTTATTACACAGTAGTGATAAAAAGGTGGTGAACGTTGTCCGTCGCCAGTATGGAGGAATGAATGAGCGAACATCTGATACTAAGGCTGAATAGTCAGCCGTCAGATCCCATTCAATGGATAGTCTGGTCACCAGAAAATAAAGAAGTGATAGCGTCTGGAGAGTTAAGCTCTGCGGAAGAGTTACCATCGTTATCGCAATACAGCGATCAGCGTACCGTCTCAGCTCTATTGCCTAGCAGTGATGTGTTATTGCGAGAAGTGGTGATACCTGAAGGGGCGGCTCGACAATTTTCGTCGATGCTGCCTTTTATAGTTGAAGACGATTTAGCTCAAGATGTCGATGATTTACATATCGTTATTTTGAAGAAAACCAACAAAATGGCTCAGGTTGCCATTGTTGAACATCAAAAAATGGTGAAATGGTTAGGGCAACTTAGTGAGGCTGGAATTCAAACTAAGCGTTTCTTACCTGATGTATTAGCGTTGCCTTTTCACCAAGATGGAACAACCATGGTTGAGCTTAATCAACAATGGCTGTTGCGTTTTAGTGAGTATCAAGGCGCGATTGCGGAATCTGAGTGGCTACCAATGCTATTGGAGGGGCTCGTTATCAATAGCGCTAAATCAGTTGTCGATACGGAAGAACAAGATACTGAAACAGAGGATGTAGAAGACTCAAAGAGTTATGTTCTTCATAGTTATTCGCCTTGTGAAATTAACGTTGCGAATACCAAGCATATAAAAGAGACGCCAGAGTTAGTGATGCAATTACTGGCTGAAGGGACTCTTAGCTCTAAAGTGAATGTATTGAGTGGTAAGTATCGTCCTCAATCTTCATGGCGCAAGCATTGGCGTATCTGGCAGAAAGTAATTTTGGCTTTTGGTTTAGTTATGGTGGCTTTTGTTGCTCAACATATTACTGAAGTACAAAAACTGGAGCAGCACAGTATTGCGCTTCGAACTGAAAGCGAACGAATTTTTAGAGATATTTTCCCTGGTAAACGTAAGATCCCAACGGTGAGTTATTTAAAATCTCAAATGAAAAACGAAGAAGCACGCTTACAAGGTGGTTCGGGTGGGGATGATTTATTGGCTTGGATGGCAGAGCTTGCACCATACTTAGCAAAAGTGCCTCAAGTGAAATTACAAAGCCTAAAATTTGATGGCAAACGAGATGAACTGCGATTGCAAGCCAGTGCGTCAGATTTTCCTTATTTTGAAAAATTGACTTCAGAGTTAAGTGCTAAATTTGAGGTTGAGCAAGGCCAACTGAATAAAAACCAAAACCAAGTATTTGGTGCGATTGTTATTAGGAGAAAATAATGAAAGCCTTTACGACATGGTGGCAAAGTATCTCACCAAGAGAACGAATTTTGGTTAGTGGTGGCAGTGTTGCGTTATTGATTGCTGTTATTTATTGGGGAGGTATTAAGCCATTAAATGATCGAGCAGAATTAGCGCAGAATCGGATTAACAGTGAACGCAGTTTATTAACTTGGGTGCAAAAGAAAGCTGATACGATTGTGACACTTCGCGGTGGAGCATCAGGAGGATCGCAAGTGGCGAACCGTCCTATGAACCAAGTGATCCCAAGCAGTACGCGCCAATTTCAAATTGAGTTGATCCGTATGCAGCCTCGTGGCGAGCAAATGCAGGTGTGGGTTAAACCTCTGCCTTTTAATTCATTAATTAATTGGTTGGCGTATTTGAGAGATACCCAAGGCATTCATGCTCAGTTTTTAGATTTAAATAAAACCGATGTAGAAGGTATGGTTGAAGTAAACCGCCTTCAATTAAGTAGAGAGTGATCATGAAGTTTAAATTACTAATCGCAACGGTCTTCTCTACCTTTTTTACCGCCAGTGCATTGTTGCACATACCAATTCAGTGGGTTATTAAGCAAGCACCTACTATCAGAGGATTGGCATTAACGGGGTTATCAGGCACGCCGTGGAAAGGCCAAGTTGATTCACTATCATGGCAACGAGTGAACTATGGGCAATTACAATGGCAGATAGATCCAATGGCTATACTAAAAGGACATGCGGTGTTTGCGGTGCGTTTTGGTCGTGGTAGCGAATTAGAGTTGCGCGGTAAAGGCACGGTAGGTTATAGCGTATCAAAAGGGGCGTATGCTGAAAATATGGTGGTATCACTTCCTGTCGCCAGCATTATGAATAAAGTACCAATGGCGTTACCTGTGTCTTTACAAGGGCAAGCCGAACTCAATATTAGTTATTTTCAACAAGGGCAACCTTGGTGTAAACAAGCAACGGGTGAGGTAGTTTGGTCTGCGGGTAAGATTATTTCTCCTTTAGGTAACATAGATCCTAATACTGCCATTGCTGATGTCACTTGTGTGGATAACAAGATAACCTTGATCAGTAAGCAATCATCAAAAGA
The DNA here is from genome assembly GCF_900312675.1 of Aliivibrio sp. EL58. Taxonomy (GTDB): domain Bacteria; phylum Pseudomonadota; class Gammaproteobacteria; order Enterobacterales; family Vibrionaceae; genus Aliivibrio. Next base: position 75,932 of record NZ_OMPC01000012.1, read on the forward strand.
TGTGGGCAGCCAGTTCGATGTGGTGCTTAATCCAAATCGTTCTTATCAGGTTAAGGGTTGGTTCAAACCTGAGGAAAACTTCCCATCTAGCTTAAGAAGCCAACTTAAATGGCTAGGCAAGCCTGATTCAAAAGGGCAATATAAAGTAACTTATTCAGGACGTCTGTAAGGAAATACAATGGCTAAAAAACAATTGCCGACAATTTTAGATAAACGCATTGAAGCAAAATCAAAGTTGTTTTGTATTGAATCGGTAGATTTACGCTTCTCTAATGGGGTTGAGCGTACCTATGAACGAATGAAACCGAGTGGTCGTCATGCCGTTATGATGGTACCTATTACTGAGCAAGGCGATCTACTGTTAGTGCGAGAGTACGCGGTGGGAACTGAAAGCTATGAATTAGGGTTTCCAAAAGGCTTGATCGACCAAGGGGAATCTCCGCTAGAAGCGGCAAATCGTGAATTAAAAGAAGAGATTGGTTTTGGTTCTGAGAAGTTGACTCCATTAAAAGAGTTGGTTCTCGCTCCCTCTTATTTTTCAAGTAAGATGACGTTATTTGTCGCTCAAGGTTTATACCCTGAGAGATTGGAAGGTGATGAGCCAGAACCATTAGATATTGTTCGATGGCCTTTAGCTCAAGCCTCTGAGCTTTTACATCACCTTGATTTTTCAGAAGCAAGGAGCATCAGTGCGCTCTTGCTTGCTCAACAATTTTTATCTAAGGAGTAATATTGATGGATTCAACACTTTCGCACCTACTTCCTGAAGTGATCAATATTGCACGTGCATCAGGTCAGCTTATTCTCGATATTTATGAGAAGGGTGATTTTGAAGAGTTTACTAAGTCAGATGAAACACCAGTGACCAGTGCTGATTTAGCGGCACATAAGTTAATCATGGAAAAGTTGGCTCAATTGACGCCTGATATTCCTATTTTATCAGAAGAAGATGCGGATATTGCTTTAGCGCAACGAGCACAATGGAATCGCTATTGGTTGGTAGATCCTCTAGACGGCACTCAAGAATTTATCGCTCGCAGTGGGGATTTTGCAACGGTTATCGCTTTGGTTGAAAATAATCGTCCTGTGATGGGCGTGGTTTATGGTCCAGTTTCGGGTGTTACCTATTATGCTTATGAAGGGAAAGGAGCGTGGAAAATTCCAGATATGGATGAAAGCGTTCGTATTAGCACTCTTAAGCATGAAGAAGAAAAACAGCCGATAGCCATCGCAATTAGTCGTCGTCAAAATATTAATAATATTACCCGTTGTATGAGTGCTGAATGGAATTACGATTTAGTCCCTCTTGGCTCTGCGGCATTAAAAGCCTGTCTTGTGGCTGAAGGGGCGGTGGATTGTTATTTACGTTTAGGTCCGACAGGTGAGTGGGATACTGCGGCAACACAGTGCATTGTTCAAGAAGCGGGTGGTCGTATTTTATCGACAGAACTTGAAGCACTCTCTTATAACGAAAGAGAATCATTAGAGAATCCTAATTTTATTGTGTTAGGTGATGAAAACTTACCTTGGAATACGATCTTAACGTGCAAATAATTAGAGCCAATCTTGATAAATAGATTATTAAGATTGCTATACTGCTAGTAGGTAGCTCTAAACAATTTGATTTTAAAAGAACTCGACTCGAAAAGAATTCTACTCGAAAAAAATTGTGTTTCAGAGTACAATCCTTAATCATACTAATTTAGTCAGGTATTACTTGTGTCTTCAATCAATATTACTGAAAGTGCTCAAGAGCATTTTGCAAAACTTCTGGTACAACAGCCAGAAGGGACAAACATCCGTGTATTCGTGGTTAATCCGGGTACTCAAAACGCAGAGTGTGGCGTATCTTATTGTCCACCAGAAGCAATCGAAGCGAATGATACTGAGCTGAAATTTGAAAAATTATCAGCGTATGTTGATGAGTTAAGCTTACCTTTTCTTGAAGATGCTGATATCGATTACGTTACTGACAAGATGGGCTCTCAATTAACATTGAAAGCACCAAACGCAAAAATGCGTAAAGTAAACGATGATGCTCCTTTATTTGAACGTGTTGAATACGCAATTCAGACTCAAGTTAACCCACAGCTTGCTGGCCACGGCGGTCACGTTAGTCTGATGGAAATCACTGAAGCAGGTATTGCAATTGTTCAGTTCGGTGGTGGTTGTAATGGTTGTTCAATGGTAGATGTGACTCTAAAAGAAGGCATCGAAAAAGAATTGCTAGTTCAATTTGAAGGTGAACTAACCGCAGTTAAAGATTTAACTGAACATGATCGTGGTGAGCACTCTTATTACTAAGCGTTTAGCTTAATCAACGAGTTAAAAAGGTGAGTAGGTACTCACCTTTTTTGTGTCTGTTACTCTTGGCTCCTAGAATGAAAGCCATGATTTTTATGCATTTGAGTAGATGTCTCGCTCACCTAACCAACGAAGAATAATCGCTTTAGCATTGGTCGGGTAATTATCATGTAAATGACGTGCAATGCGTTGTACTTCAGGAATTAAATGCTGATCTCGAACCAAGTCTGCAATTTTAAAATCAGCCAATCCGGTCTGTTTTGTCCCCAATAATTCACCCGGGCCTCGGATCTCTAAATCTCGTTGGGCAATCACAAAGCCATCATTACTTTCACGCAGAACACTCAATCGCTTTTGAGCTGTTTTAGAGAGTGGAGAGTGGTACAACAGTACACAGTGACTAGCAACAGAGCCACGACCGACTCGACCACGTAGTTGGTGCAGTTGGGCTAAACCAAGACGTTCAGGGTTCTCGATAATCATTAAGCTTGAGTTAGGAACATCAACCCCGACTTCAATAACCGTAGTAGCCACTAACAAATGTAATTTACCTTCTTTAAACTCCTGCATGATCTGCTGTTTTTCTTTTGATTTCATTCGACCATGGACTAAGCCAATATTCAGCTCGGGCAGCTGCAGTCGTAACGTATCAGCCGTATCTGAGGCGGCTTGAGCTTCAAGTACTTCGGAGTCATCAATTAAAGTACAAACCCAGTAGGCTTGTCGTCCATCGTTCACACAGGCGCTTCTTACTTTATTGACGATTTCATCGCGTCTTGTATCAGGCAAAGCAATGGTTTGAATTGGCGTTCGACCTGGTGGAAGCTCATCGATGACTGAGGTTTCTAGATCTGCATACGCCGTCATGGCTAAGGTTCTTGGAATAGGCGTTGCTGTCATGATCAACTGGTGTGGGTAAGCACCGTCTTTCTCGCCTTTCTCTCGTAGCTCTAGACGTTGATCAACCCCAAAGCGGTGCTGTTCATCAATAATAACCAAAGCAAGGTGGTGGAACTCAACGTGCTGTTGAAATAGGGCGTGAGTGCCCACTATCATCTTGGCTTCACCACTGGCAATACGAGCTAATTCCTTCTCTTTTGCTTTACCGGTGAGCTTTCCTGCTAACCAGCCAACAGGAATTCCCATGCTTTCAAACCAATTACTAAAGTTTACTGCGTGTTGCTCTGCTAATAATTCGGTTGGGGCCATTAGCACTACTTGATATCCATGTTCGAGCGCTTGTACTGCGGCTAAGGCTGCAACGAGAGTTTTACCTGAGCCCACATCTCCTTGAACTAATCGCATCATTGGGTGCGGTTTTGCTAAGTCTTGTTCTATCTCTGCCACAACTCGTTGCTGGGCTCCCGTTGGGGTAAAAGGTAATTGGTCTAATAATTTTTGTTTTAGATTGGTCACAGTAGCCAATGGGAGTGCGTCTTCTTGTTGGCCTTTGCTACGTACCGAAAGCATTGAAAGATTTTGAGCTAACAATTCTTCCATAATTAAACGTTGTTGAGCGGGATGTTTTCCTTCATCAAACGCATCTAGATTAATAGAAGGATCAGGGCGATGAATAATATGCAGTGCTTGATTAAGGGTGATTTGGTTGTTGTACAAGCCTTGAGGTAATAATTCGTTAACGGCGGCTTTATCTAATAGCTCTAAAGCCTGATCCGTCAAACTACGTAATGTATTTTGACGAAGCCCATCAGTGGTTGGGTAAACCGGTGTTAATGTTGCTTCAATATCTAAAGCTTTAGAAGGGGTATGAAATTGGTATTCAGGATGAACAATTTCTAAACCGCTTCCGCCACGTTTAATTTCGCCGTAAGCGTGAACTAATTTTCCTTCACTGAAGCTATTTTTCATACCGGCATTGAAATTGAAAAAGCGCAAAGTAATTGTGCCATTACCATCACTAATTTTAACCAGTAACATTTTACGTTTGCCAAATTGCATATCGCAAGACATCACCTTGCCTTGAACGGCAGCAAATAAACCGGAGTGAACTCGCGCCATTGGATAAACACGAGTTCTGTCTTCATAGCGAAGAGGAAGATGGAAAAGAAGATCTTGAATGGTGACCAACCCAACTTTTTCGAGCTTTTCTGCTACTTTGGCTCCAACACCAGCAAGAGAGGTTAATGGAATCGCAGAAAGCATTGTGTTGGTCATAATTATTGTCCTAGTGTTAATCTCGCTTTAAAGCAAAGTGATGAAATTTACGCCCTTGATAAGTCATTATACCTTTATCTCCTGGATTTAGAGCATGAAAATAGTGCACACCGATTTCAAACTCTCGTTTTGGGCCAAATTTCCCTTTCTGAACGTAAATCCAAAACTCTTGGTCGTCTTCTCCTGGTTGTGTATCTGGGATTTCAATAATCTGTTTATCTAAAATAGTGACTTCTGCTTTCATTTCTGGCGCGTTATCTCCCAAAATAAATTTTGTTTGGAAGCGCTGGAACAGTACGGCAGCAATTAGAATAAATGCGATCAAAATAACGATATAAGTAACAGGCATGATTTGTCCTTAAACTTGCGAGTAATACATATGAACATAAGTATTCTAATCTTCTCTCTATAGATAGATAAGGAGTATTTGTTCAGTTTGTGCGGGTTTTCCCGTTATCTTATAGATATTGCTTGGCTACGTATAAAATGAATTTGGAACTGAGATCTGGCTCGAATACTATTGATTAAATATCTCCTATTATTTTATGAGTTAAGGGATTAAGAGATAAGTCAGGTTTAAAAAGAAATAATCTTAAGGATCGGAAAGAGAAACGGGCGTTAGAGTGGTATAAATACAAAGAGACGTTCAAAACGTAGGATAGGAGAGTGAGATGTCTGACATTGATCTTGTTGTAAAACAAAGTCGAAATATTGAATCGCTTTTAAAGACGCATTATCACGCTGAAGGAAAAGGACTTCACCAACTTATTACTAGTTGTGAGGAGCGTTTGCCTCATGATGTGATTGGAAAATTACGCTTTATTGCAACTATGAGAAATAAGGTAGTGCATGAAGAGGGCTATAAGTTGGAGGATAAGGCGGGCTTCAAAGCAACATGCAAAGATATGACGGATATATTAACGCCTAGAGCCAACCGTTTCTTGTGGAAACTTGTGGGGGCAATTGTATTGCTTTCTACATTAGCATCTTTAGCTATCTATTTGATTCATTGGGATAATATAAAACATTTGTTTTGATGTATTTATTGTAAGCATAAAAAAACGGACGCAAATGCGTCCGTTTTTTTATATAAACTTATTTGAATGTAGATTAATACATCATTGGCAGAGTCATTAGTCCAACAACTACAGCGATCATCATAAGTCCTTGTTTTTGCGATGAAGTAATCATTACCGTTCTCCTTTAATGTATTCTATCATTGCTTGACAAATAGAATAGCACTGTTTTTAGTTGTTGATCAAGTGCTGAATGCTCTAAAGCTTGAAAAAATAACTTTTCTATGACAAAAGTGGCGGTTTACTCGCGTGTTTAGGTGTTCTTTTGTCTGTTGATATTGTGCTTTATTATGTTAATTTATTGGTTGCCTAACTTAAGTTGTTGAAATTAATCGATTTTACTTGCTTTTTAATGGTTTGATAATTAACCATCTATTTTTGTTCTCATTTCACCCCTTATCCTCTAGATGTCACTCTACTATCTATTTTCTGTTTTTTATAAAGTTATATAGAGGCTTTATTATTGAGGTTTATGTTATTAAGCCATTGAATGCTATTAAATTTCACCTAAATCCTATATCTAGTAGGGTTTATTTATTGTTTTTTTTCTATAAATTTATAACTTAATTAAACTATCTTATTGTTAATTAAGGTTTTTACTTTTCTTTTTTGTTGTTTTTATTCTGTTTTTTAAATGTTGCTCACTCTGTTTTCTTGCGGTTTTGGTGTTTTGAGTCTATAGGAAGGAGAAAGGGAGGTTTTATATGGTTATGAAAAAGAACAATCACAATGAAATAGATCGATCGCAATGTTTATTTTATCCTCTTTGATACCCTCTACTTTTACATTTAAAGAAATTAGGCAGGTTATGAAAAAAGACATTCATGGTCACACGGTATTAAATATTTTATTGGATTCTGAAAAGCCCCTTTCTCGCTCGCAATTGGAAGAGATGGTTGAAAGTGAATTTGGTCATGACGTGTGTTTTCATACGTGTAGCCAGCAGGGACTAACATTAACGGAATTGCTTGAATTTCTTTTATCTAAAAAGAAAGTGATTGAGTTGGAGGCTGGATTGACGGCTAACCCTGATCGGATCTGCAATCATTAAGAATGGTGGTATTGATAATAAAAAAGGTCGCATTGACGTGCGACCTTTTTTATTTCAGCATGAATTATGAGTTAGATGTGTGTGAAATAGCTCGTAATACCATCTAAGAACATTTGTACTGAAATCATCAGTAGTAGCATACCCATCAGTCTCTCAATGGCTGCGAGGCCTTTTTCACCGACGATGCGTTGGAATAGTTCCGAGAACATTAAAATAACCGTCGTGACAGACCAAGCCCCGATGAGTGCTAGGCTCCAATCAACCATGCGGTCAGGCTCTTGGTGAGCAAGTAGTAGTAAAGTAGCAAGAATAGAAGGACCGGCAATCATAGGTATTGCCAGAGGAACAATTAAAGGTTCATCGCCAGCACCTAAACTCGCACCTAATCCCCCTTCTGGCGGGAAGATCATCTTTAAGCCAATTAGGAATAAGATAATTGCGCCTGAGATTGAGACGGCCTCTTTTTTTAAACTTAGGAAATTCAGTATCTGTTCTCCCATAAAGAGAAAGGACATCATAATGGCAAGAGCAATAAGAAGTTCTCGAATTAAAATAATACGTCTTCTTTTCTTTTCCACATGTTTAAGAATAGAGGTGAAAACAGGTAAGTTACCCATTGGATCCATGATCAGAAAAAGCATGACTGCTGCGGATAGAGTTTCCATAAATGAGTACCAAAATTAAAATCGTAAGAAATAGGGGGAAGATCATAACATAGATAGTTATCGGGCACGGGGGGATGGAATATATAGAAGCGTAAAAAAGGAGCAATAACTGCTCCTAATTAAAATGATGTAATGATCTGCTATTTATCCATCATGTGTTTTTTTCTGATATCCAGTAAGGCAAAAACCCCGAATATCAGGATTGACCATTTTTCCCATCGACTCATTGAAATTTTATCGCCGAATGCGCCAATGAAAATAAGCATTTGTAAGCCGTGCATCATAAATAAAAATGCAGTCAGAATATAAAGTGCAATCGCGCCTGTTCCAGGGAACGGCATAAATAGGTTAAGTAATAGTATTAGCCAAACAAACCCAATGGCAATTTTGGCTAGAATGATCAATCCTTTCATCTATTCTTCTCTCTCATATAATTTAAAAGTAACTTGTCCAGCGGTCTTATCTCGATGTAAATGCCAATGAGCAGGAACAGGCAAGGCACTGAGCTCTTTCTCTGCTTCAATATATATCATGGCATTTTTCGCTAACCATCCATTATTTTCTAATTTTGTTAATGTTGCTTCTAATAAATCTTTTCTAAAAGGAGGATCGATAAAAATCACATCGAAGGGTGTTGCCGTTTTATCTAAAAAAGTGAGAGCATCGGTATGATGAAGCTCAATATTATCGGCTTTTAAGCTTTCGGCATTTTGTTTTAGTTGTGAATAAGCTTGCTTATTAAGTTCAAGCATTACTACTTGTTCTGCGCCACGAGAGGCCGCTTCAAACCCTAAACCACCGCTACCAGAGAAAAGATCTAAACAGCGAGCGCGTGGAATATCAAGGGCTAGCCAGTTAAAAACCGTCTCTTTTACTCGGTCTGTGGTTGGTCTTAATCCTTCAGCATCATGCACAGGAAGTTTGCGTCCACGCCAGCGTCCGCTGATAATACGAATGCTTCCAGAGCGACCATTTGTACCAGAAGTGCGAGATGAGTGTTGTTTACGTTTAAGCATAGATATTTTGACCGCTCAGAAAGTGATAGTATACGAGAAAATTGTACCAATTTAATTCTAGGATTTCCCAATGACAGGCAAAAAGAAACGCGGATTATTGTCTTGGTTAGGTTTTGGTGATGAAGAAAAAGCCGAACAACCAACAGTAGAACAACAATCAGCACAAGAAGACACTGATACTTTATCTCAAGCACCGTCTCAAGAAGACAGTGTTGTTGAGAGTGTAGTGGAAGACGCTGAACTTGAACAGTCTAAAGAGACTGAAGTAACGTCAATAGAAGTGAGTGAAAAAGAAGAAAGTGACACGACTTCTAATGAGGTAAAAGAAAACACGCTAATAGAGTCTGTTGCTGAAGAGCTTGTTGAATCGAAGGTTGAATCTGAGCCTGTAATTGAAGAAGTGCAGGAAAAGCCAACAGAAAGCTTTTTTGCTCGCTTAAAGCGCAGTTTACAACGCACTAAAGAAAATATCGGTGCAGGTTTCTTTGGTTTATTCAGCGGTAAAAAAATAGATGAAGATCTATTTGAAGAATTAGAAGAGCAGTTATTGATTGCTGATGTGGGCATGGATACCACAGTTAAAATCATTAATAGCTTAACCGAGAAAGCAAGCAAGCGTGATTTAAAAGATGGTGAAGCTTTATATGGCCTATTAAAAGAAGAAATGGCTGAGATCTTAGTTAAAGTGGAAAAACCGTTAGAAATCGATGAAAAAAACATGCCTCATGTGATTTTAATGGTTGGGGTTAATGGCGTTGGTAAAACAACGACAATTGGTAAGCTAGCGAAACAATTCCAGAATGATGGTAAATCTGTCATTTTAGCGGCGGGTGATACGTTTCGTGCTGCTGCGGTTGAGCAACTTCAAGTATGGGGTCAACGTAACGATGTTCCTGTTATTGCACAACACACAGGAGCAGACAGTGCTTCAGTGATTTATGATGCAATTGAAGCGGCAAAAGCACGAAAAGTAGATGTCGTTATCGCGGATACTGCGGGTCGTCTCCAAAATAAGAGCAATTTAATGGAAGAATTGCGTAAAATCGTTCGTGTAATGCAGAAAATTGACCCAACAGCACCACATGAAGTGATGTTAACGCTTGATGCGGGTACGGGACAAAATGCCATTAGCCAAGCCAGATTATTTAGTGATGTTGCGCCAGTAACAGGTATTACATTAACGAAATTAGATGGCACAGCAAAAGGTGGTGTTATTTTCTCTATTGCCGATCAATTTCAAATCCCAATTCGTTATATTGGTGTTGGTGAAGGAATTGATGATTTACGTCCATTTGTGGCGCAAGATTTTATTGATGCATTATTTAGTCGTGAGGAATAACGCGTGATTCGATTTCAGCAAGTGTCGAAAGCCTATCGTGGCGGTCGTCCAGCATTACAAAAAGTAAACTTCCACCTTAATAGAGGTGAAATGGCTTTTTTAAGTGGTCATTCTGGTGCGGGTAAAAGTACTTTGCTGAAATTGATCTGTGCCATTGAACGCCCAAGTGATGGAAAGATCTTATTTAATGGTCATGACATTACTAAGATCTCTAATCAAGACATTCCTTTTCTACGTCGTAATATTGGTATTGTTTTTCAAGATCATAAATTATTGATGAACCGAACCGTATTTGACAACGTGGCACTGCCAATGCGTGTTGAATCGGTGAGAGAGAATGACATTAAACGTCGTGTGTCTGCGGCATTGGATAAAACCGGTTTATTAGATAAAGCCAAAAGTTATCCAATGCAGCTATCTGGTGGTGAGCAACAACGTGTCGGCATCGCAAGAGCGGTAGTAAATAAGCCAATGTTGTTGTTAGCTGATGAACCAACAGGTAATTTAGACCCACAATTATCTCGCCAAGTATTTAATTTATTTGCTGAGTTTAATCGCGTTGGTGTGAGTGTATTAATGGCGTCGCATGATTTGTCATTAATTGGTGGTAATAAATATCGCCGTTTTGATTTACACCAAGGGTGTTTACGTGAGGTTGCAGATCATGGCTAAGCGTAGCAAAGCAAAAAATACTCAAGGGGCATCAAGTGATGGCTTTTGGGCTACTCATAAGAAACAGGCTAAACTTTCTTTTCAAGAGTTATTACGTCGTCCTCTAGGTAACATGTTGACGTTAGCAGTGATTGCGATGTCATTAACGTTGCCATCGAGTATGTATTTAGTCGGTAAAAACTTAACGATGGTTGCTTCTAAGTGGCAAGCACCTTCACAAGTAAGTTTATACTTACAGCAAGAAACATCAGAATCAAAAGTAAAGAGTTTACAATCTGAACTTGAAGGGTGGAAAGAGATTGAAGCCGTTCAATATATTTCACCACAAGAAGGGTTAAATGAGCTGAGTGAGCATTCTGGATTTGAACAAGCGTTAACACTACTTGATACGAATCCACTGCCATCGGTATTGATTGTCTCTCCTAAGAGTGAATGGCAAAGTACAGATAATGTAAATCAGTTAGTCAGCCGTCTTAAACTTCAATCTAATGTGAGTGAAGTGCGCTTAGATGATGATTGGCTACAGCGTTTAGATGCGATTAAGCATGTCGCGGTAGTGGTTGCGACTACCTTGGCGATTTTGATGTTTATTGCTGTTTTCTTAATTGTGGGTAATACCCTACGCTTTAATGTATTAGAGCAAAAAGATGAAATACAAGTAATGAAACTCGTTGGAGCCACCAATACTTTTATTTTACGCCCATACTTATATACAGGAATGTGGTTTGGTTTGCTGGGGGGCTTTGTTGCTTGGCTATTAACCGCGATCATTACCGTAACGCTTAATGGGGCGGTAGATAATGTCGCTGTACTTTACGACAGTGTATTTCGATTGATTGGCCTGACATGGGATGAAAGCTTGTTATTGTTAATGTTATCGTCATTTTTGGGTTTATTAGCTGCTCGTATTTCAGTATTGCGTCATTTAAAAGAGATAGAGCCTGTTTAATAACAAAGATCATATCTACATGAACTAAGATCTTATGAGCCGTTAATTCATTGAATTAGCGGTTTTTTTGTATTCATTTTGTTAAAAGTTGAACTTAGTTAACAGAATTTAGTCCATAAAGTGTGGATAATTTTCCGCCTTTCACTTGCAGTCTGTTTACTTTAAGTACATCATTGCAAGGTTAAGTTAAGTAATACCAAGATATAAATGGGGATTTGAATGTCGAAAGAGATGTATTCAATGGCAGCCGTTTCACAAGATAGTATTGATAGCTATCTGCGTTCTGTTAATAGTTATCCGATGCTAACAGTGACAGAAGAGCGTGAACTGGCTGAGCGTTTACACTACAAAGAAGAAATAGATGCTGCGAAAGAGCTAATTTTATCTCATCTTCGCTTCGTCGTGCATGTTGCTCGTGGTTATTCTGGTTATGGCTTACCTTTGGCGGATCTTATCCAAGAAGGTAATGTCGGTCTTATGAAAGCAGTAAAACGTTTCAACCCTGAAGTGGGTGTTCGTTTGGTTTCTTTCGCCGTGCATTGGATTAAAGCTGAAATTCATGAATACGTGTTGAGAAACTGGCGTATTGTGAAAGTGGCAACCACAAAAGCACAGCGTAAACTGTTTTTTAACTTAAGAAAGAATAAAAAACGTCTTGGCTGGTTTAACAACGGTGAAGTTGAGGCGGTAGCAAGAGATCTTGGTGTATCCCCTTCTGAAGTGAGAGAAATGGAATCTCGTCTTGCTGCGCAAGATTCAACGTTTGAAGCGCCAGCAGAAGATGATGATCGTGATATGGCATTTACTGCTCCCGTTTATTATTTAGAAGATAAGCAATCTGATGTTGCGCATTCTCTAGAAGAAGATAACTGGGAAGATTACACTAATAATCGTTTAGCAAATGCAATTGCTACCTTAGATGATCGTAGCCAGCACATTGTGCAATCTCGTTGGTTAGCGGATGAAAAGGTAACCTTGCAAGAATTGGCTGATACTTATGAAGTGTCTGCAGAACGTATTCGTCAACTTGAAAAGAATGCGATGAAAAAGCTAAAAGACGCCGTTGGTGATGTTTTCTAGTTAAAAAATTAAAAAGAAAGGCTGATCTCGAAAGAGGTCAGCCTTTTTTTTATCTGAAAGTGTTGATCTCATAGTGATGAATACTTGTATGGGTTGATATAATTGCAAGATAGAATCTTGTGTATAAGTAGGGAGTTATCTGTTTAGATCTTCATGATTTAATCTAAAAGCTAGGTGGAGTATAGGTTTAAGTAGCTATTACTATCCACACCTTAAAAAGGATCGTTACTACATGTAGTGGATCCATTTTATTTAATCTACTTTATCAACGTAATCCACAAGCTTTTCCACAGCTGATTAAAAAATAGACACCTTTCTTTTGGCGTAAAAATAATGTGGATAATAACCTTGTGCATAACTTTGTTTAACCCTTACATACTCTGTGTTTTTCTTGTGATTAATCCAGAGTACAATGAAGAAAAATAGAGAGAAAAGTCAAAATGGAACAGTTTCAACATATCTCAGTAGTAGATGCTCAAGAAAAACTACAAAATAAAGATCTTAATGCGGTGATCGTTGATACTCGAGATCCCCAATCCTTTTCACGTGGACATGTGACTGATGCATTTCATTTAACCAATGACACAATTGTTGAATTAATGAATACCGTTGATTTTGAACAACCTGTATTAGTGATGTGTTATCACGGACATAGTAGCCAAGGCGCTGCCCAATACTTAATTAATCAAGGTTATGATGAGGTTTATAGTGTTGATGGTGGCTTTGAAGGTTGGCATAAAGCAGGGTTACCTGTGGAGAAGTAAAATTATATGCAGAGATTAATCGCATTATCTAACCCAAGAGCTGGGCAGGCGTTTATCGATTATATGGCATCGCGCCAAATAGATATTCAAATGATGCCAGAAGGAGACGGCCAGTTTGCATTATGGGTGGTATCTGATGATGCTTATTTGCTGGAAGTTGAATCTGAACTGCACGCTTTTTTAAGTAATCCGAATGATACGAAATATCAATTAGCATCATGGGATATGGCTGATACGCGAACGGCAAAGTTTACTTATGGTTCGCCCGATCTCATGAAAATGATTAAAGCAAAAGCAGGGTTCTTTACTTTATTCATCATGGCGGTTTGTATTGTTATTTTTGCATTGCAGCAATTAGGTTGGAATAATTCGATTTTTCAAGCGTTACATTTTCCCGCAAGCCAAGCGCAGAGCGTTGAAGTGTGGCGTTGGTTCTCTCATGCACTGCTTCATTTCTCTGCTATGCACATCATCTTTAATTTATTGTGGTGGTGGCAATTGGGAGGGGATATTGAATTACGTTTAGGCCGAACGAAGCTGGTTCAACTATTTTTATTCTCAGCGTTGTTTTCTGGTTTAGGGCAGTATTGGATTGAAGGGGCAAATTTTGGTGGCTTGTCTGGCGTAGTATATGCGTTACTGGGGTATTCTTGGTTTATTGGGTGGTTAGATCCAGAGAGAGGAATATCTGTATCTAAACCGATTGTCGGCTTTATGTTGGTATGGATAGTATTAGGGTACGCACAACCTTTCATGGCAATAGCCAATACCGCCCATTTAGCGGGTTTAGTCACAGGTTGTGTTATTGCGGCAATAGACAGTCAGCTGAAAAACGCATCGAAATAGAGATCATAAAAAAATGAGCAAGACATCAACTGTCTTGCTCATTTTTATTTCTATTTAATTTAAGGCGATGAGATCAAATCACTATTACTGATAGATGTATTTAGTGAAGAGTAAATCTACCGCAAGAGTTTTTCCTGTCTCAGCGAGTAAGAGTTCATTGATTGCTGTTAAGCACTCTTTTCTGATCTCTTCTCTACCTGCGAGAGATTTAATTCTCTGCTCAGGCTGTTGGCCTAGAACTTCTACTAATGCATTTCTAATCTGTGGATTGTGATGCTCTAAACTAGGTAATTCACGATTATCGGCCACTAGAATATCAACACGGATTTGAATGTATCCGAGTCTCTTTCCTGCGGTAACAAAGTTTGTTGTTAAGTCTGGAGCTAAAGTAAAGTATCCCATTTGAGGGCTACCTTCTTCTTCAGCAAAAACAGTAGGGGCAAAAAGTTGGCTAATAATTAGCAGTAACCCTACAAATAATGATTTCTTTGTCATTTTCTAATCCATTCGTCAGTCAATTTATTTTATTACTTGTTACAATAGTCGGCAGTTGTGAGAAAAAATTAACCGTTATCTCTCAATATAATCGATATATGTGAGAGATGTTATAGAGAATATGTCAGATATCAATTCTTGGTGTGCTTCAGTACTTAAAAAAGTGCAGTGGCAAGAGGCCGATACCTTCAAGTGTCATAATGAATGGCAGCAATATTGGCTGCTCGGACTAGATTCATTATCACGTCGTTTAGAGCAACATTGCCAAGTGTTGTCTGTATCGGTTTTAGATAATACCCATGTTAATCCAAACGCATTAACCGAAGAAGAAATAGCGCTTCTTAGCGGAGAGGTGTGCTTGCGTCGAAAAGTTATATTAAAAGGAGATCAAGCATCATGGGTCTATGGCCGTACTTTGATCCCATTATCGTCGCTTCAAGACCAACCACACGATTTAACGCGTCAAGGTCATGTTCCTTTAGGTATTACGGTCTTTAGTGCTAAGAGTGTACATAGGGATAAGCTACAAGTTGCAAAAGTCATGACAGAGAGAGGAGAGTTATTTGCTCGCCGCTCTCGTTTATGGATGAATGAAAAGCCAATGTTGGTTGCGGAATTATTTTTACCAAACGCACCTATTTACTCAAAGGAAATGGATTAATGACCAAGTCAAAAGCACTGGCGTTTTGGCAATTAACTCGCATGAATAGACCTATTGGTTCTTTATTGCTTTTATGGCCAACACTATGGGCTCTATTTTTAGCTGCGGATGGATTACCTGATTGGCATGTACTGATTGTATTTGTATTAGGGGTTTTATTTATGCGCTCTGCTGGGTGTGTGATTAACGATTTTGCTGATCGTAAAGTCGATGGCCATGTTAAGCGTACCGCGAATCGCCCGTTACCTTCAGGACTTGTTTCTTCGAAAGAAGCATTAACCCTTTTTGCAGTTTTAGTGGTGTGTTCATTTTTACTCGTGTTAACCATGAATACGCTCACCATTATGCTTTCGGGCATAGGTATTGTACTTGCTGTTGCGTATCCATTTATGAAGCGAGTTACTTACTTGCCCCAATTTGTTCTTGGGTTAGCATTTAGCTGGGCTATTCCTATGGCTTATGCCGCAGAGTCTAATCAAGTACCACCAGAAGCGTGGTTATTGTTTGTGATTAATGCGTTATGGACAATTGCCTATGATACGCAATATGCCATGGTAGATAGAGATGATGACCTTAAGATAGGAATTAAATCAACGGCGATCTTATTTGGTCGTTTCGATAAGCTCATCATAGGCCTACTGCAATTAAGTGTCCTGACGCTATTGATTATTCTTGGTTCTCAGTTAGCACTTTCGAGTGTGTACTATTGGGGAGTGTTAGCGGCGGCAGGTTTTTTTGTTTATCAACAATGGTTGATTAAAGGTCGCGAAAGAGAGGCGTGTTTTAAAGCGTTTCTAAACAATAATTATGTGGGTGGTTTGGTGTTTGCTGCTATTAGCGCAACGGTTCTGATTTAAATTATCTTTATTAAAAAGAAAAGCCAGTATGAGATTTTCAATAAGAAATATCATACTGGCTTTTTTGTATCAAAAGAAAACTAGTCTTCTTTATTCATCACCGCTTGGATGGTTAACTTAATCTCTGGCGTTAGTAACTTAGAAATATCATGTGCGAATGGCGCGACTTTCTCAAGTACGGCATTACCATCGCTGTCTAGGTAACCTTCCGTTTTTAAGCTATTAAACAAGATACCAAAAACCCCTTTATCAAAGAACTCAGGTGCATTAATACCATGTAGACGACTGAGACGTTGAGCCATGATCTGGCTTTGCTCTTCTAATTCGCTTTTATCTAATTCAGGTGACGCTTGCAGGTGCGTAAGAGCAATGGCATAGCGTTGCAGTGTTTCTGAAATAGTGTGAGCCAATAGGTGAAGCTTACGAATATTGGTTGAGTTAAGCTGTAGAAGCCCATTTTCTAGTGTGATTAATTTTTGACGAACCAGTTCATCAATGTGTTGAGTAACCACATCGTCCAATCCATCTTCTTCATAATGCAAAAATAATTCAGCTTTAAGAAATGGATAGATTTTTTGAATTTGTTGTTGGATATCATCAACAGAAATCGAACGATGCTGAACCACTAATTTTGCAATCAATGAAGGTAGTGCAAATAGATGGATAATGTTATTGCGATAGTACGTCATTAGAATCGATTGGTTTCTGTCTAATGAAACGATTTCACCAAGCGTATCTTTCTCAATAACAAATTTATCGAGAGCAATAGCATGATCCAATAACTCTTCAGCGCTGTCTGTTGGGACTGTTGCTGTATCAGAATAAGGGATATTTCGCAGTAACTGTAAGTAACAATCCAGTTGTTCAGTTAGATCCTCTTTACTTAACGCACGCTGACGTGCAGCAAGTAAAGCAGTTGCACATAATGTTAAGGCGTTCGCTGCCGCCGCATCATTAATGTGCGTCATCATTTTATTAGCAATACCATTAACGACAGGGACCATCCACTCTGGTCTTTGTGGCTCAATAGGATTAATTGACTCAGACCAATTTGGCGCATGTTCATTTAAGTAATGGTTTAATGAAATGGGTTCACCAAAGTTGACATAGCCCTTACCAAAGTTACGCAGTTTACGAAGTGTGCGTAACACCTGACCAGCGTTTTCTTTTTCTTTGCGCTTGCCTTGTAGCTCTTTAGCGTAAGTGGTTACTTCCATTACGTGTTCATAGCCAATGTAAACCGGGACTAGCGTAACAGGGCGATTTAGACCGCGTAGCATCGCTTGAACTGTCATCGCTAACATTCCGGTTTTAGCTTCCAATAAGCGCCCAGTACGTGAACGCCCACCTTCACTGAAATACTCCACAGAATAACCTTTAGCAAAAAGCTCTGCTAAATATTCGCGGAAGATAGTCGAGTAAAGACGATTACCTTTAAAGCTACGACGAATGAAGAAGGCTCCGCCACGACGGAAGATAGGGCCCGCAGGGAAGAAGTTTAAGTTAATACCTGCCGCAATATGTGGTGGAACTAACCCTTCATGATAAAGCACATAAGAAAGTAGTAAGTAATCCATGTGGCTACGATGACAAGGAACATAAACAATCTCGTGACCTTCTTGCGCTAATTTACGCACCGTAGCCGCATTATTGATGTTTAAGCCTTGGTATAAACGGTTCCATAGCCATTTAAGAATACGGTTACCGTTTTTAATCAGTGAGTAAGAGAAGTTTGTTGCGATTTCTTCCATAATGCTCATGGCTTCTTTACGCACTTTTTCTACATCTACATTTCGTATTTTGGCTTCTTCTAAAATCACCTTCTCTATCGCTTGAGATTTTAATAAGCGATTAAAGAGTGCTTGGCGATTAGGAAGATTAGGTCCTGATGCCGCTAGTTTTTGGCGAGAGAAGTGGATCTTAGCAACGCGAGCTAACTTATGGGCAATCGCTTCATCTGCACCGTGGTTATCTGCCATGTAACGTAAAGAGACGACTGGACTGATACGAACGGTTGAATCACGACCGGCTTTAATTAACGTGATGAATTTTTCTGGACCATTAAGCGGCATTAAATGAGGCTTACTTGTACCTTCTTTACCTGGTTTTCTTCCCCATAGGATTGATGTTGGGATCAACTGGAAATCTGCAGCTGAGTTTTCTTCGTGATGTTTTAGAACTATTTTAAATAGATCTAATGATTCTTGCGGTAGGTCTTCATCTGTATCGAACATTTTTGGGCCGATAGAGGTAAATACGTAGCGCGGGTATTCAACGTCATCAATTTTTATTGGAGAAAGAGGATCGGGTAATCCTAATTCTAATGCACTTTTCTGTAATGTTAGTAAATCAACATATGATCGAAATGGCAGTGCATAGATAATTGGACGCTCAAGATCGATCTTAAGGTCTTCAATTGGATTTGATGGAATCGAGGTACTCTTCACCATTACTGACAATGGCAGTTTTAGCAAAGAGTGATAGATAGTTTGTCCTGTAGACATAATGACAATAACGCCTTAGTTATGTACCGATCAGCCGGTTTATATAGTTGCTTACAATTTCACGGCAAGAATAGCAGAACTGGTCAAACCTTTTAATAGGAATGAACAGATTATCCCCAATAGTACGACTTATATGACATAAATGTGCCCAGTTTTGTTTTATTTTTAATCAGTAGGTCTTTCAAAGAATAGCACAGCTGTATATACTCACAGTTAACTGTATAAACAAACAGGTGAGTTATGAAGCCACTAACGGCAAGACAGCAAGAAGTCTTTGAGTTAATCAAAGCAAAAATTGATGATACTGGCATGCCACCAACACGTGCAGAGATTGCTCGTGAGTTGGGGTTTCGTTCTGCGAATGCCGCAGAAGAGCATTTAAAAGCACTTGCTCGTAAACAGGTTATTGAGATTATTCCAGGAGCCTCTCGAGGTATCCGTATTCTTCTGCAAGAAGCTGAGAACGAAGAGCTTGGTGTTCCTTTGATTGGCCAAGTTGCAGCAGGAGAACCGATTCTTGCTCAAGAACATGTAGAGAGCCATTATCAAGTGGATCCTGGTATGTTTAAGCCGCAAGCTGATTTCTTATTGCGCGTGAATGGCGAAAGCATGAAAAACATCGGGATTATGGATGGTGACTTATTAGCGGTTCATAAGACGCAAGATGTTCGTGATGGACAAGTGGTTGTCGCACGAGTGGATGATGACGTAACCGTTAAGCGTTTAGAGCGTAAAGGGTCTATGGTTTTTCTTCATGCCGAAAATGAAGAATTTGCTCCAATTGAAGTAGATTTAACATCACAAAGCTTAAGTATTGAAGGTCTTGCTGTTGGCGTTATTCGCAGCACAACTTGGATGTAATACTTACGCATAATTAATATTCATTTAGATAATTTTATTGATGGGTATTATTAAATTGTCATTATCGCTTGTTTTTCTTAAATAGAACTTTACAAGTGGTAATGATAGTTATTATCATCTAATCTCTTTCATAGGAGATGATAATGACACAGCTCGGCCATAAAATTCCTTCTCGCCTACTGCAACCTCTTTGGTTGAGAAGCCGTGAAAGTATGATCGATAATGGATTAATTTACGATCCTATTGCAGCTGCTGCATGTCGACATTGTCACCTCTCTTCTGAATGTCTCTCTGGAGATATCGATCAAAAGCAATTACTCCATGCCACTCTTACTGTTCAGTGTGACCAACAGGTTTCTCTATTTCTAAAATCTAATCCATCGGGTTGGGTTGTGAATGTCGGGGCAGGGTTAGACACGCGTTTTTATCGATTAGATAATGGTCGTTGTCATTGGCTTGAACTTGATATCAATGAAAATCTTCTCTGGCGACAAAAGCTATTTCATACCAATGAGCGTTATTATTTACGCTGTGGCTCTGTAACAGAAGAAAGCTGGGTAGATAATCTTCCTGTACCACATGATGTACCTGTCATGATTGTCTGTGAGCATGCATTATTAGAATGTAATGAAAGACAGTTAGCGAAATTTGTTCAGTTATTAGGTCGTCGTTTTCATCATGCAGAAGTATTGTTTGTGGTGGCGGGGGATCGTTGTAATACCATGATAGGCAAAAAGCTTGGTAGTATTGAATATCAACATGGTCTATATCAACCAAAGCAACATTTTACGGGTTGGCTACCGTGGATAGAAAAATTATCTGTGACATCGCCTCTTGAGCATGACTGCACACGGTGGAAAGCATGGCAACGTTGGTTGTCTAAGTTCCCACTGTTTAAGCACAGAGTTACGCCACTGCTAATCCATATGAATTGGTAATGATGCTGTAAGTAACTTGAGCTAAGCCAAAGGTTTTGGATTGAAAGAAAGTAAGTAATAATATGATTACTTTTCAATCTTGGTATCCATTCATGTTACAGGCATTAAAAAACCTTTCTTTACACCGACAGGTATTAGCGCTAGCTATTCCTATGGTGCTTTCAAATATCACTATTCCATTATTAGGTTTAATTGATGCAGCTGTAATTGGCCATCTTGAACACGCATGGTATTTAGGAGGGGTTGCAGTAGGCGGTACCATGATCAGCGTGACGTTTTGGCTGTTGGGCTTTTTACGTATGGGAACCACGGGTTTATCTGCACAAGCGTATGGTGCTGAAAATAAAATGCTGCTGAGCCAAACATTTTCTCAGGGTATTTTCTTAGCTCTCTGTTTTTCTTTTATTCTTCTTATCTTTCATCAACCACTTTCTTACGCTATTTTTTCTTTTAGTGACGCAGCACCTGAAGTTAAGTTGTATGCCGAGCAATATTTCTCTATTCGGATATGGAGTGCACCAGCTGCGTTGAGTAATTTGGTTATCATGGGCTGGTTACTCGGAACGCAGAATGCTCGTTATCCTATGTGGCTTGTTATTATAACGAACAGCATTAATATTATTCTCGATTTACTCTTTGTTGTCGGATTTAACTGGAAGGTAGAAGGGGCCGCATTCGCTTCTGTTATTGCTGATTATTCAGCGTTTGTAATTGGTCTGTTCTTTGTTCTTAAGCAAAGTAAAAAATTAGAATTGCCTCGTTTCATTATGCCAATTGCAGATCTTCTTTCTGGCTTTAAGCGTTTATTTAAATTGAACCGAGATATTTTCTTACGCTCATTATGCTTACAAGCTTGTTTTACTTTTATGACTTTCCAAGGGGCATCATTAGGAGTAGATATTGTTGCAGCTAATGCCGTATTGATGAGTTTTTTGATGATGATTTCATATGGGATGGACGGTTTTGCCTATGCAATGGAAGCGATGGTAGGAAAAGCCATCGGAGCGAAGAGTAAATCTCAGTTATCTGATTCTTTAATTGGTACTACTTTTTGGAGCTTCATTATTAGTTTGATACTTAGCTTAGTCTTTGGGTTTGGTGGCTATCAATTAATTTCGATGATTTCTTCTATTGAAGCGGTACAACAAACAGCACTTATTTATCTTCCTTGGCTTGTTGCTATGCCATTAGTGTCGATGTGGTGCTTCTTATTAGATGGTATTTTCGTTGGGGCAACCAAGGGCTCTGAGATGAGAAATTCCATGTTTATCGCTATGTTGACGTTCTTTACTACGTGGTGGTTCATGCAGGATTATGGCAATCATGCTTTGTGGGCGGCGATGTTATCTTTTATGGCGATGCGTGGTATCAGCTTAGCAATTACCTTTTCTATTCAATGGAAAAAAGCAATTTTCCTATCATAGGCCAAATACTTTATTGTATTGATAGTTAAACTAAAAAGGGATTAAGTCATGCTTAATCCCTTTTGTTATCTGCTGATGTATATAGCTCTATTTTTTGATTTAAAAGAGGCGGTTTAATCCATTTAGAGCCGCAACACGATAGGCTTCAGCCATTGTTGGGTAGTTAAATGTAGTATTAACAAAATACTCAATAGTATTTGCTTCACCCTTTTGTTCCATAATGGCCTGACCGATATGAATGATTTCAGCAGCACGCTCACCAAAGCAATGGATGCCCAAAATTTCTTTGGTTTCACGATGGAAAAGAATTTTTAAACTACCGATATCCATTCCCGCAATTTGAGCGCGAGCTAAATGCTTGAAGGATGCTCTTCCGACTTCATAAGGTACTTTTGCCGCCGTTAATTCTTGTTCTGTTTTACCTACTGAGCTGATTTCAGGAATGGTATAAATGCCAGTAGGGATATGATCAATTAATTGAGCTTCTGCTTTGCCTTTCGTTATTGCTTGTGCAGTAAAGCGTCCTTGGTCATAAGCGGCGCTAGCTAGGCTCGGGTAGCCAATGACATCACCAACGGCATAGATATGATCAACAATAGTTTGATAACTTCCATTTACTTTGAGTTGACCGCGAGAGTCAGCTTCAAGGCCTACCGCGGATAAATTAAGTTTATCGGTATTACCCGTTCGTCCATTGGCAAATAAAATACAATCCGCTTTCATTTTCTTACCGGACTCTAGGTGCATTACAATGCCTTCGTCATGCGCTTCAATGCTCTCAAATGTTTCATCATTGCGTATTACTACACCACTGTTCCAGAAATGGTAAGAGAGGGCGTCAGACATTTCGTTGTCTAAGAATGAAAGTAAACGATCTCGAGTGTTGACGAGGTCAACCTTAACGCCTAATCCACGAAAGATAGAGGCATACTCGCTACCAATAACCCCTGCACCATAAATAATGATATGTCGTGGGTCATGTTTAAGAGATAGAATTGAATCACTATCGTAGACTCGGCTATGATTGAAGTTCACCCCTGTAGGACGATAAGGGCGAGATCCCGTTGCGATAATAAACTTATCCGCGGTATAAGTTTCAATAGAACCGTCTTTTGCGGTTACCGCAATAGTATTTTTTTCAACAAAGCTGGCTTCACCAAAAATCAATGAACATTGGTTACGATCATAAAATCCTTGTCGCATTCTCGTTTGCTTATCAATAACACTTTTGGCGTGGCCTAAAATATCTGAAAAAGTAGAATGAAGACTGGTATTATTCTTACAATAAAGAGGGTTTGAATTAAACTCAATAATACGGCTAACGGCATGGCGCAGTGCTTTTGATGGTATGGTTCCCCAGTGAGTACAGCCGCCACCGACACTTGCTTCTCTTTCAATAATGGCTACATTCAGGTTTGCTTTGGTGAGTCCCATTGCAGCGCCTTCTCCCCCTGGGCCACTGCCAATTACAATGGCATCAAAATGGGTCGAATGTGTAGGGGTCGAGTTAGTCATTATTAACGCCTTATTATTATCAATCTCGCAACATTGCTAGTGAACTATCTTAACCTTTTCATTCGTTTGGTAAATCAAGTGAGTAAGATAGAGTGGAGAGGATCACGTTGTTTATGGAAATGTACTCGATTATGTATTTCATTATTTACATAGCCAGTGAGAAATCGATAATGTGAGCTAGCGAAAAGTTTGTGGTACCCATTTAATTAAATTGTACAATATACGGTAAAATATATGTATCCTGAATTTGAAGCTGATGATCTCAATACAGTGTCTGAAGTAAAACGACCAGTAAGCGCCAAAGGCGTACGAGCGCAGCAAAAAGAGAGAACACGCAGAACCATTATTGATGCTGCTTTTTGCCTACTGTGTGCCGAAAGAGGCTTTACGAGTTTGAGTCTGCGTGAAGTAACAAGAGAGGCGGGGATAGCACCCACTTCATTTTATCGTCATTTTAAAGACATGGATGAATTAGGATTAACGTTAGTCGATGAAGGCGGTTTGATTCTACGCCAGTTGATGCGTCAAGCTCGTCAACGGATAGTGGTTGAAGGCAGTGTGATCAGAACGTCGGTTGAAACCTTTATGGAATTTATTGAAGGTAGCCCAAACGTATTTAGATTGCTATTGCGTGAACGCTCAGGTACTTCTCCTGCATTTAGGGCGGCAGTTGCACGTGAGATCCAACATTTTGTTGCGGAACTAACTGAATATTTGGTTGCCACAACAGGAGTTGCTCGTGAAGAGGCGTCGGTTCAGGCTGAAGCATCAGTAACATTGGTTTTTAGTTCTGGAGCGGAAGCACTAGATCTGGATGCACCGCACAGAGATGAATTGTCAAAACGATTGATATTCCAATTACGAATGTTGTCCAAAGGGGCTTATTTGTATCGTAAAGAGAATGAAAAATAGAATTTAGATGCATTGATCGCAGTGAATCAATGTCTATACGAGGTAATGAAAATGACACATGAAAATAGTAGAAATGAACGTAAGACGTTAGTGCTATCCGTAGTGACCGGTCTTTGTTTGAATGCCGTTTGGGTTGGGTTTACGGCGACGGAAGTTGCATTTTCAATTTTTCCAATTATAGCGTTGGTTCTTGCGGCTCAAGGTTTATATCAAGAGTATTTACGTCAGCCTGCAAGTGAAGATACTTCTTTGATTGCAGCGGCTTGTTTCTTTGTCGGTTTATTTGGCCATTCAGCATTTGTGAAGGCGCAATATCCAGAAATGGGAGGTAACTTCCTATCTATTGTTGTTGTACTTAGCTTGTTACTTTGGGTTGGCGTTAAAATGGGTCTTTTAAAAAAGAAAGATGAACCAGTAGAAGTTTAATTAGTTTAAAAAAGAAAAGGCTCAGAATGTAGTGTTCTGAGCCTTTTTTCTATCTATTATTAATGATTATTTTCTTTCTAAGAAAACACCGGCTTCCATATGATGTGTATATGGGAATTGATCAAATAAAGCAAAACGAGTGATGTTATGAGTTTTACCTAAAATCTCTAGGTTTTCTTTCAATGTTTCAGGGTTACAAGAGATGTACATAATTCGCTCATAACCTTGTACCATTTTACAAGTGCCTTCATCCATACCAGAGCGTGGTGGATCGACAAAAATGGTATTGCAGTTATAGCTTTTTAAATCTACGTTTTGATCTTTTAAACGTCTAAACTCACGTTTACCTTCCATCGCATCAGTAAAGTCTTCTGCTGACATGCGAATGATTTGAACATTATCAATATTGTTTGCTGCGATATTGTATTGTGCAGATTCAACAGAGGGTTTTGCTAGCTCAGTTGCTAGTACTCGATCAAAGTTTTTAGCTAAGGCTAAAGAAAAGTTACCATTACCACAGTACAGTTCTAATAAATCACCTTGACTGTTTTGAGTACAGTCTACCGCCCACTCCAACATTTTTTGTGCGACAACACCGTTTGGTTGAGTAAAGCTATTTTCAACTTGCTTATAAGTCAGGATATCATCGTTTACTTTAAGTTTTTCAATAACAAACTCTTGGTCTAGTACGATTTTCATCTTACGAGCACGACCAATAAGATTTAAGTTAAAGCCTTCATCATTTAAGCGTTGCTTTAGTGCTTTTGCTTCTTCTTTCCATGCATCGTCTAATTGACGGTGATAAAGCATAGAAACTAAAATCTCACCACTTAGAGTTGATAAAAAATCCACTTGGAACATTTTATAACGCAGTGTTTTACTTTCTTTTACCGCTTCAGTTAGTAGCGGCATCAAATCGTTAATGATGCGACTTGCAGGTAAGAAGTAATCTACGCGGTATTTTTCTTTGGTTTCTTGATTGAACATGACGTAATACATATTGTCACCTTCATGCCAAATTCGAAATTCCGCTCGCATACGGTAGTTTTCAGCAGGAGAAGAGAAGACTTCAAGTTCAGGAACGTCGAATTCAGAAAACATTGCAGACAGTGCTTCTGCTTTTTCATCTAGTTGTACTTGATAATTTTCTGGGTTCATGACGGATTGTGTCATTGTCTTGCCTCACGCTGCTCAAAATAAGAGCGCCGATTTTATGCGATAGAGATTTGTTGTCCAGTCTTTGTGTGTTATTGGTCGAAACTAATTGCTTCAGTGTTGTGATATTAAGCGCATAAACCTAGACAAATATAGCGTACGCCATTACTATTTCGCCCATGTTGGTGCGCTATTTTCATATTTGAGAATAGCCTGAAAAGGGAATCTGGTGAAAATCCAGAACTGACGCGCAGCGGTAAGAGAGAACGAAGGTACACGAACCACACTATTATTTTTCTTTATTAAAGGATGTAAAGAGAAGGAATGGGAAGTGAGTACCGTAGGCTAACTGCTCTCAAGTCCGAAGACCTGCCAGCAATATGCAATACATGAGGTATTGCTATATGGACTTAACGCGATTTTAGGAAACAATGGAAATGAAAAAAACTGCCCTTGCGACTGCAATAGTGTCGCTGCTTTCTCACGCCTATACTTCCCCTGTATTTGCCCAAAACACCACAACTGAAACTGATGAGACTATGGTTGTCACTGCTAATCGATTTGAGCAGTCGGATGCTGCAGTTTTAGCACAAACAGTTGTGTTAACAAAAGTAGAAATAGAAAAATTACAGCCACAAAGTTTAATTGATGTATTTAAAACTCTACCAAGTATTGAAATAACACAATATGGCGGGAGAGGGCAAACGGCTTCGATTTTTGTTCGAGGGGGGTCATCCTCACAAGTATTGCTCCTTGTTGATGGTGTTAGAATGCCAAAAGCGGCAATGGGTGGGGTGGATTTTAACCAATTTCCTGTAAATAGTGTCGAAAGGATTGAATATATTCGAGGTGCAAGAGCATCTATTTATGGGTCTGAAGCAATCAGTGGCGTAATTAATATTATTACTCAAGCTAATAAACATGATGATTCAATTAAACTTCATGCAGGGATTGGGTCGAATGGACATTATAGTGGTAGCGTAGCTGTATCAAAACCGATTACGGAAAAAGGGCATTTAAAAGCGGTTGTTGGTTATGAAAGTGTAGATGGCTATAACGTTAAGCCTATGCCAGGGTTAAATGATGACGATGAGCATGGTTTTGAATCTTATAATATTTTACTTGGCTACCAACATCAGTTTAATGAGAATTGGTCAGGATTAGTTTCAACGGTTGCATACACTAATGAAACAGAATTTGATAATAGCGCTTATGAGTATGTAGATCCTATTTTTGGAAGTCCTGAACGACATGAGATGAAAATAAATAGAGTTGAATTCCTAGGTGTTAATAGCAAGGTTAATTATTCTAATGAGAAGTTTAATTCTAGCTTGAATGCTAATTATAGCACTCAAGATAGTTATGACTTTATAAAGGGTACAGATAAAAATGCTACCAAAAATGTCACAACTATTGATCAGGTCTATTTAGCTTGGTTAAGTTCTTATGAATTAGCACAGGGATTAACTCTAGGTGGTGGGATTGATTATAGACAAGATAAACTTGTAGAAGCTTATGGTTATGGGTCGGTGCCATACCAACCAGAAGAAAATCCAAGAAGTAATTTAGGAGTAAGCGCTTTAGTTCAATATCAAATTGAGGCTTGGTCGTTAGAATCAAGCGTACGTAGTGATGATAACAATCAATATGGACGCCACAATACTTGGCAAGCTGCTGCAGGTTGGAATTTCTTTGATGATTATGAATTAACAGCGTCTTATGGCACTGCTTTTAGAGCTCCCAACTTTACAGATTTATACTATCCAGGCTCTGAGGTGTCAAACTTGGAACCTGAAACATCTAAAAATACAGAGATTTCATTGCAGGGGTATAGTTATGTCTTTGAGTGGTCAATAACTGGTTACATCAATGAAATTGATAATATGTTGATGTGGTATACGGATTATGGCAATGTAAATTATGGTTACATGCAAAATATAGGTAAGGCTGAAATTAAGGGCATAGAGTTAGCTCTTGGTTTTGACACATCAATAATACACCATCAGTTTTATATGGATTTTAAAGATCCGATAGATAAATCAGGTACAGAAGAAACTCAGTTATCGCATCGTTCTAAAAAAGGAATGAAATGGAATACGTCTATAGAGTTGGATGCTTGGTCTTTTGGAACTCAGTATTTATATGAAGGTGAAAGATTTAGTGGCACAACAAGGCTTGCAAGTTACAGCCTTTGGAATGTTGTTACATCATACGCATTCAGCGAATCATTTAAGGTTAATGGTAAGGTGAGTAATATCTTTGATGAAGAATATGAAACGAATGTAGGCTATGTTCCTCCTGGTAGAGAGTTCTTTATTTCAGCCGATTATCAATTCTAATTGTATTAAACCGCCTTCATCGGCGGTTTTTTCTTTTCTGAGGTATCTATGAAAAAGAAAGTCATCATCAGTTGGTCTTCTGGTAAAGATTCAACACTCACTCTTATCCGTCTACTTCAAAATCCTGATTATGAGGTTGTAGCTTTATATACAACCCATGTCGCAAATGAAGTACCTTTTCAAGTCACGCCTATTTCAGTTGTTCAAATGCAAGCTGACTTGGCGGGGCTGCCTTTAATTACGATTGAATTGCCTACCGTATTCCCTGCCAATAATGAATATCAAAGTTTAGTCGTAACTGGTTTAAAGGAATGTGGGATTGAGTTCGATGCCGTTGCTTTCGGCGATATGTTTTGTAATGGTATCGTCGAATATCGTAAAAGTTATATAGAAGAGGCAGGTTGGGAGTGTGTCTTTCCATTGGTAGGACAATCAAGTAGTGAGCTAGCAGAAGAAATCATTAACTGTGGAATTAAAACCATCCTTGTTACAACAGATGGAACTCAATTAGATAATCAATTTTGTAGTCAAGAATACACAACGCAGCTACTTTCTGAGTTACCAATACACGTTGATCCATGTGGAGAAGATGGTGAGTTTCATACTCTAGTAATAGAGGCTCCTTGTTTTAACGGTTCGATAGAATTATCTGATACAAGAATTGATGAACAAGAAAGATTTACTCATTTACGTTATCAGGCTTCTGTTTTACAAAAATAGCATTAAAGGTATGATTAGAGCCCCAATCTTCATATCGACTTAAAAGAGTCTGTGGTTTCAGTTATGCCAAAACATATTTTGATTTTTGATTCAGGTATCGGTGGGTTATCTGTATATAAGGAGATCCAATACCAATTACCTCTAGCAAAGTATATTTATGCTTTTGATAATGCGGCGTTTCCATATGGTGAACTCACGGAATCGGTTTTAATTGAAAGAACGGCTCATATCATTTCCCAGCTTTGTAGCAAATTTTCTATAGATATAGTGGTGATCGCTTGTAATACAGCAAGTACGATTGTTTTACCTACACTTAGAGAAAAATTAACCATTCCAGTGGTTGGTGTGGTTCCTGCAATAAAGCCAGCTGCGTTAGTGTCAACTAAGATTGGACTTCTTGCGACTCCTGCGACGGTAAAACGAAGCTACACTTATGACTTGATTAAATCATTTGCTCCAATTTCTGATGTTCAGCTATTAGGTTCAACTAGATTGGTTGAAATGGCGGAAGAAAAAATGATAGGGGTGGATGTTGACCTTGAAGAGTTAAAAGTCATTTTATCTCCTTGGCAAGATAAGGTAGATACAATTGTTCTTGGTTGTACTCATTTTCCATTTTTGAGAAACGAAATTAAAAAAGTATTAAATGGTAATGTATTGCTTATTGATTCAGGTGAGGCGATAGCAAGAAGAGTAAAACAATTATTAGGGGATTATAAAGAGAAAGGAAAGGAAGCTATAAAGGGAGAGGTATTTTGTAGTGCCTCAACAAAGAATGAAGAGGCACTTAATAAAACATTTCAGGAACTAGGGTTTAGTCCTCTTCAATATTTGGATTACCCGAAGTTTTAGGATCATTAGCAATGCGTACTTTAAGTGTACGCTGATCAAATTCGTTATTGTTTAAGTTTTCGATAACGTTATCCGCATCTTTACTTGCAACAACAACAAAACCAAAGCCTCTTCTTTTACCTGTTCGTTTGTCTTTCATTAAACGAACGGCAAATACGTCACCAAACTCTGCAAATAAATCTTTTACATCTGATTCATTTGCTCGGTAAGGAAGATTACCAACATAAAGAGTCGTACTTGCTTGGTCTGTTGTTTGAGTATCATCAACAGAAGCCGTAGTACTTGCCTTGGTTGGCGCTTTATTAATGGTTAATAGTGTAAAACCTGTAATTACTGCGCCAAAAGCGAAAGCAAAAGCGGGAGATACCGGAAAAAACGAGATTGCACCTGCACCTAGTGCAGCAATAGCAATGATAATAATATTTGAGTTAGTAGATTTCATGATAAGTAATGTCTAGTAAATAAATGGAAAGTGATGAATTAACAATAAAATCACATTGATACTACTTATATTATTTATCAATTGCCAACTAATTAAGTCATTGTGCTTTTCTTGTAGGGGTTTTGTGTTAAAAAAAGTGATCTGTGTAGAAAATAATCACTTGAACTATATTATTCAAAAAGTGCTTGCGAATAACTTTAAGCGCCCTATAATGCGCCTCGTTCCCAAGAGAAAAGCGAAAGCAGAAACGATTGAGGACATTAAGTTTTGAGGTGTTTAAATTAATTTTAAATAAAACTTGACTTAAAAGTTTGGCTCGGTATTATACGCAGCCTAAAGCGACGAAGCGGTAATGCTAAGTGGTTGAAAGACAAGCTCTTTAATAATTTAACCAAATCAATCTGTGTGGGCACTTGTGAGTTGATAATCACTAGTTTGCTTTTACTTTTCGAAGTGAATTCAAACAAAATAATCAATGAACTGAGTGACTACACAAAATTACTTTTATGTAACAATCAGTATTAATCATTGAGCCGGTTTTGTTTCTGCTGAAACAAACCAAAAAAAACTTTAATTGAAGAGTTTGATCATGGCTCAGATTGAACGCTGGCGGCAGGCCTAACACATGCAAGTCGAGCGGTAACAGAAATTAGCTTGCTAATTTGCTGACGAGCGGCGGACGGGTGAGTAATGCCTGGGAATATGCCTTGATGTGGGGGATAACTATTGGAAACGATAGCTAATACCGCATAATGTCTTCGGACCAAAGAGGGGGATCTTCGGACCTCTCGCGTCAAGATTAGCCCAGGTGAGATTAGCTAGTTGGTGGGGTAAGAGCTCACCAAGGCGACGATCTCTAGCTGGTCTGAGAGGATGATCAGCCACACTGGAACTGAGACACGGTCCAGACTCCTACGGGAGGCAGCAGTGGGGAATATTGCACAATGGGCGAAAGCCTGATGCAGCCATGCCGCGTGTATGAAGAAGGCCTTCGGGTTGTAAAGTACTTTCAGTCGTGAGGAAGGGTGTGTAGTTAATAGCTGCATATCTTGACGTTAGCGACAGAAGAAGCACCGGCTAACTCCGTGCCAGCAGCCGCGGTAATACGGAGGGTGCGAGCGTTAATCGGAATTACTGGGCGTAAAGCGCATGCAGGTGGTTCATTAAGTCAGATGTGAAAGCCCGGGGCTCAACCTCGGAACCGCATTTGAAACTGGTGAACTAGAGTGCTGTAGAGGGGGGTAGAATTTCAGGTGTAGCGGTGAAATGCGTAGAGATCTGAAGGAATACCAGTGGCGAAGGCGGCCCCCTGGACAGACACTGACACTCAGATGCGAAAGCGTGGGGAGCAAACAGGATTAGATACCCTGGTAGTCCACGCCGTAAACGATGTCTACTTGGAGGTTGTGGCCTTGAGCCGTGGCTTTCGGAGCTAACGCGTTAAGTAGACCGCCTGGGGAGTACGGTCGCAAGATTAAAACTCAAATGAATTGACGGGGGCCCGCACAAGCGGTGGAGCATGTGGTTTAATTCGATGCAACGCGAAGAACCTTACCTACTCTTGACATCCACAGAAGAGACCAGAGATGGACTTGTGCCTTCGGGAACTGTGAGACAGGTGCTGCATGGCTGTCGTCAGCTCGTGTTGTGAAATGTTGGGTTAAGTCCCGCAACGAGCGCAACCCTTATCCTTGTTTGCCAGCACGTAATGGTGGGAACTCCAGGGAGACTGCCGGTGATAAACCGGAGGAAGGTGGGGACGACGTCAAGTCATCATGGCCCTTACGAGTAGGGCTACACACGTGCTACAATGGCGCATACAGAGGGCTGCAAGYTAGCGATAGTGAGCGAATCCCAAAAAGTGCGTCGTAGTCCGGATCGGAGTCTGCAACTCGACTCCGTGAAGTCGGAATCGCTAGTAATCGTGAATCAGAATGTCACGGTGAATACGTTCCCGGGCCTTGTACACACCGCCCGTCACACCATGGGAGTGGGCTGCAAAAGAAGTGGGTAGTTTAACCTTCGGGAGGACGCTCACCACTTTGTGGTTCATGACTGGGGTGAAGTCGTAACAAGGTAGCCCTAGGGGAACCTGGGGCTGGATCACCTCCTTAAACGATAGATTGCRATTTATGAGTGTTCACACAGATTAATWAGGTTTTAATTTAGAGTATCCAGTGTCCCGTTCGTCTAGAGGCCTAGGACACCGCCCTTTCACGGCGGTAACAGGGGTTCGACTCCCCTACGGGATACCATCTTTAAAYGTTYTTTTAGGTAACRCCTTTAAGAGTCTTTAAAAATGGTTACACGCATTAGCGTGAAATCGCTCTTTAACAATTTGGAAAGCTGACTGATTTARCTAACTTACGAGTTAGATAAATCAAAATTTAAAAGTTCTTAATATCTTTTGTTTATCTTTTAGATAAACAAATTAAAAACACATTCAAGTGTTCTTGTATTTTGAATCCGGCGAAAAACCAGAACTCGCAATGACGAGTTCAACCTTGGTTGCTGTTTTGTCTTCACTTTGAAAAGTGAAAGCAAACGGTCCATACGAAACCTCTTGGGGTTGTATGGTTAAGTGACTAAGCGTACACGGTGGATGCCTTGGCAGTCAGAGGCGATGAAAGACGTATTAACTTGCGATAAGCGTAGATTAGGTAGTAAAAACCATTTGAGTCTACGATTTCTGAATGGGGAAACCCACTAGCATAAGCTAGTATCGCTGCGTGAATACATAGCGCAGCGAGGCAAACCGGGAGAACTGAAACATCTAAGTACCCCGAGGAAGAGAAATCAACCGAGATCCCGAAAGTAGCGGCGAGCGAAATTGGGTTAGCCCTTAAGCTTTTAATGAGACAGGTGAAGGCTCTGGAAAGTGCCGCGATACAAGGTGATAGCCCTGTAACCGACATCTCATCATCAGTGAAAACGAGTAAGGCGGGACACGTGATATCCTGTCTGAATATGGGGGGACCATCCTCCAAGGCTAAATACTACTGACTGACCGATAGTGAACCAGTACCGTGAGGGAAAGGCGAAAAGAACCCCTGTGAGGGGAGTGAAATAGAACCTGAAACCGTGTACGTACAAGCAGTAGGAGCATACTTGTTATGTGACTGCGTACCTTTTGTATAATGGGTCAGCGACTTATATTCAGTGGCAAGGTTAACCGTTTAGGGGAGCCGTAGGGAAACCGAGTCTTAACTGGGCGTTCAGTCTCTGGATATAGACCCGAAACCAAGTGATCTAGCCATGGGCAGGTTGAAGGTTGAGTAACATCAACTGGAGGACCGAACCGACTAATGTTGAAAAATTAGCGGATGACTTGTGGCTAGGGGTGAAAGGCCAATCAAACTTGGAGATAGCTGGTTCTCCCCGAAATCTATTTAGGTAGAGCCTCGGACGAATACTACTGGGGGTAGAGCACTGTTAAGGCTAGGGGGTCATCCCGACTTACCAACCCTTTGCAAACTCCGAATACCAGTAAGTACTATCCGGGAGACACACGGCGGGTGCTAACGTCCGTCGTGGAGAGGGAAACAACCCAGACCGCCAGCTAAGGTCCCAAAGTTATAGCTAAGTGGGAAACGATGTGGGAAGGCTCAGACAGCCAGGATGTTGGCTTAGAAGCAGCCATCATTTAAAGAAAGCGTAATAGCTCACTGGTCGAGTCGGCCTGCGCGGAAGATGTAACGGGGCTAAGCTATACACCGAAGCTGCGGCAGTRCAATTTATTGTGCTGGGTAGGGGAGCGTTCTGTAAGCCGTTGAAGGTGGTCTGTAAGGGCTGCTGGAGGTATCAGAAGTGCGAATGCTGACATGAGTAACGATAAAGGGGGTGAAAAACCCCCTCGCCGGAAGACCAAGGGTTCCTGTCCAACGTTAATCGGGGCAGGGTAAGTCGACCCCTAAGGCGAGGCTGAAAAGCGTAGTCGATGGGAAACGGGTTAATATTCCCGTACTTCTTATAATTGCGATGGGGGGACGGAGAAGGCTAGGTAGGCTTGGCGACGGTCGTCCAAGTTCAAGTGCGTAGGCTAAGAGTTTAGGTAAATCCGGACTCTTGTTAGGCTGAGACACGATGTCGAGCATCTACGGATGTGAAGCTATTGATGCCATACTTCCAGGAAAAGCCTCTAAGCTTCAGATTATAAGGAATCGTACCCCAAACCGACACAGGTGGTCGAGTAGAGAATACTAAGGCGCTTGAGAGAACTCGGGTGAAGGAACTAGGCAAAATGGTACCGTAACTTCGGGAGAAGGTACGCTCCTAGCGGTGATGAGACTTGCTCTCTAAGCTGCCGGGAGTCGCAGATACCAGGTGGCTGCAACTGTTTATTAAAAACATAGCACTGTGCTAAATCGTAAGATGACGTATACGGTGTGACGCCTGCCCGGTGCTTGAAGGTTAATTGATGGGGTTAGACTTCGGTCGAAGCTCTTGATCGAAGCCCAAGTAAACGGCGGCCGTAACTATAACGGTCCTAAGGTAGCGAAATTCCTTGTCGGGTAAGTTCCGACCTGCACGAATGGCGTAATGATGGCCACGCTGTCTCCACCCGAGACTCAGTGAAATTGAAATCGCTGTGAAGATGCAGTGTACCCGCGGCTAGACGGAAAGACCCCGTGAACCTTTACTACAGCTTGGCACTGAACATTGACCCTACATGTGTAGGATAGGTGGGAGCCTTTGAAACCAGTACGCTAGTATTGGTGGAGGCAATCTTGAAATACCACCCTTGTATGCTTGATGTTCTAACGTTGGTCCCTTATCGGGATTGCGGACAGTGCCTGGTGGGTAGTTTGACTGGGGCGGTCTCCTCCCAAAGAGTAACGGAGGAGCACGAAGGTGGGCTAAACACGGTTGGACATCGTGTGGTTAGTGCAATGGCATAAGCCCGCTTGACTGCGAGAATGACAATTCGAGCAGGTGCGAAAGCAGGTCATAGTGATCCGGTGGTTCTGAATGGAAGGGCCATCGCTCAACGGATAAAAGGTACTCCGGGGATAACAGGCTGATACCGCCCAAGAGTTCATATCGACGGCGGTGTTTGGCACCTCGATGTCGGCTCATCACATCCTGGGGCTGAAGTCGGTCCCAAGGGTATGGCTGTTCGCCATTTAAAGTGGTACGCGAGCTGGGTTTAGAACGTCGTGAGACAGTTCGGTCCCTATCTGCCGTGGGCGTTGGATGATTGAAAGGGGCTGCTCCTAGTACGAGAGGACCGGAGTGGACGAACCTCTGGTGTTCGGGTTGTTACGCCAGTAGCATTGCCCGGTAGCTAAGTTCGGGATCGATAAACGCTGAAAGCATCTAAGCGTGAAGCGAGCCTTGAGATGAGTCATCCCTGATACTTTAAGTATCCTAAAGGGTTGTTGAAGACTACGACGTTGATAGGCAGGGTGTGTAAGTGCTGCGAGGCATTGAGCTAACCTGTACTAATTGCCCGTGAGGCTTAACCATACAACACCCAAGGGGTTTTGAACGGATTTGAAGTTGCAAGAAACGTATTGAATGTGATTAAGAACGCATACACAGCTTTCCAGATTATTATTTATCTCTTATTGAGGTAGATAGAAAGAATTTGCTTGGCGACCATAGCGTTATGGACCCACCTGATCCCATGCCGAACTCAGAAGTGAAACGTAATAGCGCCGATGGTAGTGTGGGGTTTCCCCATGTGAGAGTAGGACATCGCCAGGCTCCTATTTATTTTTACTTTTTTAATAAAAAGTAAAATCAAAAATAGCATTATGCTGAATAGACACTGCGGAGTGGTAGTTCAGTTGGTTAGAATACCGGCCTGTCACGCCGGGGGTCGCGGGTTCGAGTCCCGTCCACTCCGCCACTATTTTAAAAAGCCCTAATCGAAAGATTAGGGCTTTTTTACGTCTATCTAAAAGTAAAATAATGCAGAATAGACACTGCGAAGTAGCAGTTCAGTTGATTAGGCTTTCTATTGGGGATCTTAACGGTAAGTTACGAGTGGAGTATATCGCTACAGAGAGGCTAGAAAGTCCTGTCAACGATAGAGGAAATAAGTTTAAGCTAAATAGTACCAATACTTAATAAGGTATGAGGGAATCAGATTAATGGGTGTTATTAGTGATATAAAAAATGGAGATACATAAGATGCATCTCCATTAAGTAATATATGACGAAAAAGATTAAGTATCTTTTTCTAATTTCTTTGCTTTTTCAATCATTGTTGTAATGGTAGAGCCTTGAACCAAAATAGAGAAAACAACAACAGAATAAGTCATGACGAGGATGATTTCTCTTACATCTATATTCTTATCTGGGATGATGATAATGCCCGATGGGATAGCCAGAGCCATCGCTAAAGCCAATCCTCCTCTAAGACCACCCCACGTTAAGATATTAACGGATAATGGATTATAAGTTCTGAATCGTTTAAAACCAATGTACGAGACGAAAACACTTAAATAACGACTTGCTAATACCAGCGGAATAGAAATAGCCATTAATATCCAATCTTCTTGATGGAATTGGAATAGTAGCATCGACATACCAATAAGAAGAAATAACACGCCATTTAAGAACTCATCAACAAGTTCCCAGAAATGATCTAAATGATCTTCACTCTCTTTTGAAAACCCAATATAA
Organism: Aliivibrio sp. EL58; assembly: GCF_900312675.1. GTDB lineage: Bacteria > Pseudomonadota > Gammaproteobacteria > Enterobacterales > Vibrionaceae > Aliivibrio. The sequence continues at coordinate 112,600 of NZ_OMPC01000012.1, forward strand.
CGGGTCCAGTTACCGATCATGATACCAGATACAACCATAGCTAAAGGACCTGAAACATGGATAACTTCAGCAAAAGCATAACCTGATGTAGGGATACCGATGGTTAATAATAACTCCATTGAATGATCATTAGTTGAACTTATGAGGTAATGGAAAATTAAACCCAGAAGGAAACCGTAGATAATACCGCCAATAGCTTCCTGTAAAAACAGTGCCGTTACACTACCAATTGTTGGTGTTTCTGAACCAAAAGCAATGGTAAATAATGTAACGAAAATAACTAAACCAAAACCATCGTTGAATAGTGATTCACCTTCGATTTGGGTAGAAATACGTTGTGGGGCATTCAGTTTTTTTACTATAGCAAGCACGGCAATAGGATCGGTTGGAGAGATAAGTGAGCCAAATAGTAAGCAGTAGATTAAATCAAGATTAATACCGATTAGATTACATATACCCCATAGAGCAAAACCAATAAAGAACGTTGAGAATAAGGTCGCACCTAATGCAAGTACGGTTATTTCCCATTTTTGATCTTTAAGGTTTTGAAGTTTGATCCCTAACCCACCAGCAAACAATAAGAAGCCTAATATTCCCTTCAATAGAAAATCTTCAAAATTTATCTCTGTTAAGGTTTCTGTAGCCACTTCTCTAAGGTTAAACCAATCATTTTGACCAGCGATAATGAGCCCAAGCGATAGCATCATTGAACCTGCGGTGATCGCGATTGTTGTTTGCATCTTTCCTATTTTGCTATTAAAAAAAGCAATTAGCATAGCAGCCGCTGCTAAAAAGCAGAGTGTGTTATACACAGACATTGTTTAACCTCTATATATGTTATTTGTGTAACAAAATGTGATAGAGGTCATTTTCCACTCAAATTGATAAATATCAAACTTTATTTCGAATTTGTGAAAATAAAAACATTTTGGACGTCTAGATTTCTATTAGATGTGTGATAGGATTGTAACAGAAACGTATTATGGATGAGGCAGTACCGTGGCAGGAAGCAATAAGAAAACTGAAATAGAAAAGCAGCTTCTGGAACGTATACTTTTAATTGATGGTGGTATGGGTACCATGATCCAAGAGTATAAGTTTGAAGAACAAGATTATCGTGGAGAGCGCTTTAGTGATTGGCATTGTGACTTAAAAGGTAACAATGATCTTCTAGTGCTTTCTCGTCCTCAAATTATCAGAGATATTCATTCCGCTTATTTAGAAGCGGGTGCCGATATCCTAGAAACGAACACCTTTAACTCAACAACGATCGCAATGGCTGACTATGATATGGAAAGTCTGAGCGAAGAAATGAACTTCGAAGCGGCTAGGCTAGCAAGAGAAGTCGCAGATGAATGGACATTAAAAACACCTCATAAACCACGTTATGTTGCTGGTGTTTTAGGCCCGACGAACCGAACGTGTTCTATTTCTCCGGATGTGAATGACCCTGGTTATCGAAATGTCTCTTTCGATGAATTAGTCGAAGCCTACTCAGAATCAACTCGTGCCTTGATTAAAGGTGGTTCTGATTTAATCCTTATCGAAACTATCTTTGATACCTTGAATGCAAAAGCCTGTTCTTTTGCTGTCGAATCTGTTTTTGAAGAAATAGGTATCATATTACCGGTAATGATTTCTGGTACGATAACTGATGCATCAGGACGTACGCTTTCAGGTCAAACAACAGAAGCGTTCTATAATGCTTTACGTCATGTTAAACCAATCTCATTTGGTTTGAACTGTGCTTTGGGGCCTGATGAGTTACGTGAGTATGTAAGTGAGCTATCTCGTATTTCAGAATGCAGTGTGTCTGCGCACCCTAACGCCGGTTTACCTAATGCCTTCGGTGAGTATGATCTTTCTCCAGAAGAAATGGCAGAGCATGTAAAGGAATGGGCTGAAAGTGGTTTCTTAAATTTGATCGGTGGCTGTTGTGGCACGACCCCTGAACATATCCGCCAAATGGCACAAGTGGTTGAAGGTGTTAAGCCTCGTCAATTACCAATCCTTCCAGTTGCTTGTCGTTTATCAGGTCTAGAGCCATTAACGATTGAGAAAGACTCTCTTTTTGTAAACGTTGGTGAAAGAACCAATGTTACTGGCTCGGCTCGCTTTAAACGTTTAATTAAAGAAGAGTTATATGATGAAGCATTGAGTGTTGCTCGTGAGCAAGTAGAAAACGGCGCTCAAATCATCGATATCAACATGGATGAAGGCATGCTTGATGCTGAAGCGTGTATGGTTAAATTCTTAAACCTATGTGCTTCAGAGCCAGAGATATCCAAAGTACCGGTGATGGTTGATTCTTCTAAGTGGGAAGTAATTGAAGCGGGTCTTAAATGTATTCAAGGTAAGGGTATTGTAAACTCAATATCCCTTAAAGAAGGTAAAGAAAAATTCTTACAACAAGCTAAGCTAATCCGTCGCTATGGGGCGGCTGTAATTGTGATGGCTTTTGATGAAGTAGGCCAAGCGGATACGCGTGAGCGAAAAATAGAAATATGTACTAACGCTTATAACATCTTAGTGGATGAAATTGGTTTCCCACCAGAAGACATTATTTTTGACCCAAACATCTTTGCTGTTGCAACAGGGATTGATGAACATAACAACTACGCTGTTGATTTCATTGAAGCCGTTGCCGATATCAAAAGAACGCTTCCCCATGCCATGATTTCAGGTGGCGTATCTAATGTGTCATTCTCATTCCGTGGTAATAATTACGTACGAGAAGCGATTCATGCCGTGTTTTTATATCACTGCTTTAAACATGGTATGGATATGGGGATAGTAAACGCAGGTCAACTAGAGATTTACGATAACTTACCTGAAGATTTACGCGAAGCGGTAGAAGATGTCGTACTTAACCGTCGTGATGATTCAACAGAACGCTTACTTGATATGGCAACAGAATATCTAGAACGAGCGGTCGGAAAGGTTGAAGATAAATCGGCTTTAGAATGGAGAACATGGTCGGTAGAAAAACGCCTTGAACATTCTTTAGTTAAGGGAATTACAGATTTCATTGTTGAAGATACTGAAGAAGCTCGAGTTAATGCCTCTCGTCCTATTGAAGTGATCGAAGGTCCTTTAATGGACGGAATGAACGTAGTAGGTGATCTATTTGGTGAAGGGAAAATGTTTCTTCCTCAAGTAGTAAAGTCAGCACGAGTGATGAAACAAGCCGTAGCGCATTTAGAACCTTTTATTAATGCAACTAAAGACGTCGGTTCAACCAATGGCAAAATCTTATTAGCAACGGTGAAAGGTGATGTTCACGATATAGGTAAGAATATCGTTGGGGTTGTTCTTCAATGTAATAACTATGAAATCATAGATCTTGGCGTGATGGTTTCTTGTGAGAAAATTCTAAAAGTAGCGAAAGAAGAGAATGTCGATATTATCGGACTTTCTGGTCTTATAACGCCATCACTTGATGAGATGGTTCATGTCGCTAAAGAGATGGAGCGACAAGGATTTGATTTACCACTTTTAATTGGTGGTGCAACAACGTCTAAAGCGCATACAGCGGTGAAAATTGAGCAAAACTATTCTCAGCCTGTGGTTTATGTTAATAACGCCTCTCGTGCTGTTGGGGTTTGTACGTCATTGCTTTCTAATGAATTGAAACCTGTATTTATTGAAAAGTTGGATTTAGATTACGAGCGTGTGCGCGATCAACATAGCCGTAAAACACCACGAACGAAACCCGTTTCACTAGCAAGAGCACGAGCAAACAAAGTCGATATTGATTGGGTAAACTACACGCCTCCAGTACCTGTAAAGCCGGGTGTGCATATTATTGATGATATGGATGTTGCTACGTTACGCCAATATATTGATTGGACCCCTTTCTTTATGACATGGTCTTTAATGGGCAAATATCCTGCAATTCTAGATCATGAAGAAGTGGGTGAAGAAGCGAAGCGTCTATATAAAGACGCGAGCGATCTGTTGGACCGTGTAGAAAAAGAAGGCTTACTAAAAGCGCGAGGAATGTGTGCTCTTTTCCCTGCTAACAGTGTTGATGATGATATTGAAGTGTATACCGATGAATCACGTACTGAAGTATTGAAAGTTCTGCATAACTTACGCCAACAAACAGAAAAGCCAAAAGGGTTTAACTATTGTCTATCTGATTATATCGCGCCGAAAAAGAGCGGAAAATCTGATTGGATAGGTGGATTTGCTGTTACTGGTGGTATTGGTGAGCGAGAGCTTGCTGATGATTATAAAGCCAAAGGTGATGATTATAATGCCATTATGATCCAAGCGGTTGCTGACCGTTTAGCTGAAGCGTTTGCCGAGTATCTGCATAAAGAAGTACGTAAAGATATTTGGGGCTATTCTCCAGATGAAGACCTTTCAAATGATGATCTGATCCGTGAAAAATATCAAGGCATTCGCCCTGCACCTGGATACCCAGCTTGTCCTGAGCATACAGAGAAAGGAACATTGTGGGAGTTGATGGATGTTGAAGAAGCAATAGGAATGTCGTTGACTTCTAGTTACGCTATGTGGCCAGGGGCATCAGTTTCGGGTATGTATTTCTCACACCCAGATTCTCGTTATTTTGCTATTGCTCAGATCCAAAAAGATCAAGCGGAGAGTTATGCAGAGAGAAAAGGGTGGGATATGTTAGAAACTGAAAAGTGGTTAGGGCCAAATCTAAACTAATATCTTTTTTATAATAAAAATTAAAAATCCCATTAATAATCAATTAATGGGATTTTTTAGTTTAGAGGTTTAAACGTAATTTTTTATTTTTCAAATAGTTCTTTATGTAGAACTTGAACCGCACGTTTGGATTCAGACTCATGCAACAAGAAACATAAATTATGCTGGCTTGCTCCGTAACAAATCATACGTAGATTGAAGTCTTCTAAAGCTCCAAACACTTGCTTAGCATATCCTTTTGAGTCACTCATTTGATTACCAATAAGAGCAATTAGACATAGGTTGTTTTCAATTTCTACTGTGCATAGTTTTTCTAATTCTTGTTGGGCTTCAAAAGGCAATTCTGGCGCTTTACCATTGGTATTAGTTTGATCAAGAGTAAGAGCGACACTGACTTCAGAGGTTGTAATTAAATCGACTGAAATCTGATATTTAGCTAAAATTTTAAATACTTCAGCTAGAAAACCATAAGCATGGAACATGTTTGGACTATGTAATGTCACCATCGTTTGATTGCAACGTAAGGTTAGTGCTCTAAACAATGGAGAGCTATCTACTTTTTGTTTTATCCACGTACCGCCTTTTTCTGGTTCTTTTGATGAACCAACAAACACAGGAATTTGATGACGTAGAGCTGGTAATAGTGTTGATGGGTGTAAAATTTTAGCACCATAGTTTGCCATCTCTGAAGCTTCACTAAAGCTAATTTCTGGGATTGGAGATGCAGCAGGTGCAATGCGAGGGTCGGTAGTATAAATACCAGGAACATCAGTCCAAATTTCTAATCCACAAGCATTTACAGATTCAGCTATCAATGCCGCACTATAATCACTGCCACCTCGACCTAATGTCGTTGTATTTCCTTCATTATCAGACCCAATAAAGCCCTGTGTAACGACAATATGCTTCTGGCAAAGAGGAGCGAGTTTAGCTTGAGCTAGTTGAGATATTTCTTCAAGTTGTGGCTCTCCTTTACCAAATTGTGCATCGGTGCGAAGAACGGTTCTGATATCAAAGCGGACGGCAGAGTTACCGCGTTCAATTAATAGTTGAGTAAATAGGTGAGTTGACATGAGCTCACCGCAAGAAACAAGATGATCAGTGAGTTTATCACTTGATTGAAATGAAGCTGCATCGGCCGTTTTTTTTATTTCTTCAAGGATTTCAAGAATAGCTTGCTCTGGATAAATAGGATCAGAGAGTTGATCTAATACAGAAAAGTGAATTGATTTTAACTCTTCAAAAATATCTTTTTTTCTTTGGTTATCTTGTACACCGTTAGCGAGCTCTACCAATAAATTAGTAACGCCAGAACAAGCACTGATAACCACAAGGTGAGTTTTTTGATTTTGCTCGATAACATGAGCGCTGCGGCTCATTGCTTCGAAATTGGCAACGCTAGTGCCACCAAATTTAGCAACATTAATAGGGTTCACTTTCCTGTCTCCCGACTACATCCAATGTGTAAAATAATGGTGAAGGGGTGATAGCAAGAAATAAATAGTTGCTAGAAGCCCTTCACTTAAAAAATAAGTGACAATCGTTAGGATTCAGCCTAAACGACCGACGAATTTTTCCCAATAAAGTTCGTCTCGGCATTACTCTCCCTCACTTAGTTGACTAGGAGTTTGGACTCCACAAATTAAGCTACCTAGGTAATGCTCCTCTTCTTTATGTATTTCAAGGAACAAAATACGTATTAATAATGTGCTTTTTTATGGCTCAAATGTCAATAAGTGGTAACAACTTTATTTGTATTTCTTCTCTTTAAAGTAAAAGTAGGTGCTTTGATGGTATTTTTTCTAGTTTAGTCACTCTAATTACTTCGTCTAATTGAGTTTAATTATTTTTGTGTCTATTCTTTGTGCACCCTATATTTCAAGGAGTGAATAATGCAAAGTTTTATCCCACCAAGAAGAACCCTTATGGGGCCTGGTCCATCAGATATTTCACCACAAGTATTACAAGCTTTAAGCCGACCTACGATTGGCCATCTTGACCCATTATTCATAAAAATGATGGATGAGGTTAAAGAGTTACTTAAATACGCATTTCAAACAGAAAACGAGTTTACAATTGCAGTATCTGCCCCTGGAAGTGCAGGAATGGAAACTTGTTTTGTTAACTTAGTTGAAGCTGGTGAGAAAGTTTTAGTTTGCCGTAATGGTGTTTTTGGCGAACGAATGCGACAAAATGTTGAGCGTTGTGGTGGCACTGCGATTGTTGTTGATGATAAGTGGGGAGAACCGGTTTCGTTAGATAAAGTAAAGCAAGCATTAGAACAGCATCCTGATATTGCTATTGTGGCTTTTGTGCATGCAGAAACGTCTACAGGGGTATTGAGTGACGCTAGATCTATTTCTGAACTTGCACGTAAGCATGGATGCCTAACCATTGTGGATGCGGTGACGTCATTAGGTGGCGTTCCATTATTGGTGGATGAATGGCAATTGGATGCGGTGTATTCTGGTTCTCAAAAATGTTTATCTTGTACACCTGGTTTATCTCCTGTGACGTTCTCGAATAAAGCCGTTGAGAAGATGACATCGAGAAAGACGCCCGTACAGAGTTGGTTTTTAGATCAAAGTTTGGTGTTAGGCTATTGGAGTGGTGAAGGAAAAAGAAGTTATCACCATACTGCACCAGTCAATAGTTTATACGCCTTACATGAAGCATTATTAATGCTAAAAAGCGAAGGGATAGAAGAAGCATGGAGTAGGCATGCTCACTATCATCAAGAGTTAAAACAAGGGTTAGAAGTTCTAGGTATTCAATTTATTGTTGATGAAGCGTCTCGCTTACCGCAACTGAATGCGGTTTATATCCCTGAGGGTGTTGATGATGCTGCGATTAGGTCGCGTTTATTGAATGAATACAATTTAGAAATTGGAGCCGGACTGGGTGAGTTAGCGGGGAAAACATGGCGCATTGGTTTAATGGGCTATGCGGCTAAAAAAGAAAATGTTGCCCTTTGCCTTAAGGCTTTATCTGATGTTCTTTAAGGGTTAACTAAAAAAACCGCTGAATAATCAGCGGTTTTTTATGAATTGTTTATTTGTTTTTCTCTTTTAAAACAGAATTATTTTGGCGAAGTTTTTCATCTAATTCTACTGATTCAAATTTATTGTTTGGAAATAAGAAAATTGCTTCTCTTCTTATGTCTTCTGCATGTTGTTCTTGCCCAAGAGCTTGATAAGCGATGATTAAGTTTTGATAAAAAGCAGGTCTTGGTTTTGTTTTTATAAGCTCTTTTGACCAGCTTATATAAGGTGTAATTAATTCTGGTTTTTTATTAATGATCCCAATAGTTAATTGAGCGGAAAGCACGTCCCAATTAAATCTGTCTTCCCAAACCACAGGATTCGTTACTTGATTCAATATATCAGGATTCATTGGTCGAGTGGTTTCAAATTTAGTTAATACCCAATTGGTATGCAAGGCTGAAAGCATGTAGAAAGCCGTCACAATAGGGATAACTAATGAACTTACTCGTAAAGTAATCTTTGTGATATCACCGATTCGGAGTTTCTTGTATTTACAGCTGAGTTGATCTATCCAAAAGAGAAGAATGATAAAAGTAAACCAATGTATCATTGAGTGATAAAACGGATACTCTAATTGGCTATGAATAAAAATAGGCGCAATTAAGGCAAGCAGGGCAAATTGGGTATCGAGCTTACTTTTTCTTATCTTTAGCAGCACGCCACCAGCGGCAATAAGCAAGCCTAGAATAGCGACGACGCCTCCTTCTACTCCCCAATATAGAACTTCATTGTGAGGGTGATCCATTGAAGGCAGTCCAGGTTTATAGCTAGAAGAGATCTGGTGCTGTTTTGCTGTATATAGCGTGTATTCCGCTTCAAAATTTCCGTAACCATAACCTGTAATAGGTTTCTCTAAAAACATATCGAGAGCTTGAGGAAAGGTGTATCTTCTTGGGCTTTCTAAATCCGCTTTTTGGCTAATTAAAGATACTTTTGATAAATCATCATTTTGAGATAGGTGAAAAAGAACAAAACTACCACTGAAGCCTATAACTAATGCTAGCACCCAAGAAAAAAATCGCTGTTTAGTGCAGTACTTCCACATGTATGGGGTCAGCAAAGCAAGACTAAAAATAGTCGCAATCCAGCCTGTTCTAGAGGCTAATATCACAATAAGCGGCAAAGTGAATATGATAGTTGCGTAAAGTAGAGTAAGTGCAACAATATTCTCTCGATACTTTATCGGTTGACGAGCAAGGAAGTACGAGGCTATTGCAAGGCCAGTAGCTAAGAAGCTAGCCATTACATTCGGTTGTTGAAATATACCGTAAGGGCGATTAGCTATTACGTTATAACCAAATGAATTTCCAGCATCTAAAAATAGATATTGAATGTAACCAAAAAGCGTTTCAATGAGCACTGAACCGATAATACACCACAGTAACCACTGCTTTTGTTTATTGGAAAACGCAAATTGTTGAAGGGCGATGAAAAAGAATAATCCTCCCCACAAGCCTAGAAATTTGCCAATAGCCAGTTGAGGAGATGCGTCGTGATAAAGTAAAGGTAAAGACAGTAGGGTGACTGCAAACAGTAAAACAAGCGTCAGTGTTGAGTATTTAACTAATCCTTGCTTAGCAACATGAAATAAGGCTATCGCAATGGCAATACTTGCAGGGATCCAAGAGGCTGCATTAAAGGCAAGGTGTAGACCTGAGCCGCCAGGGTTTGGTTGGAAGAAGTGAGCACAGACAAAGAAAAGAATACTAAGGCTAAATAAAAACGATTTGGTTAATGGTTTTCTAACCTTTCTTGCTTCTAGTTGCGTTCCTTGGGTAAGTAGCGTTGCCATGGGTTAATCAGTTCCTTGTTGCGAGCATGAATATAAAAGTAAAGCCAGCAAAGTGCTGGCTTTATTCTATCGTATTCGCATTATAAAGTGCGGACTTTATTACTTATTCAGCATCGGCTTTAAGAAGCGTGCGGTATGAGAGCCCTCAACCAATGCAACCTCCTCTGGAGTTCCTTCTGCCACAATTTCACCACCACCTTGACCACCTTCTGGACCAAGATCAATAATCCAATCCGCTGTTTTTACAACATCAAGGTTATGTTCGATCACGACAATGGTATTACCTCGTTCACGTAAGCGATGTAATACGTTCAATAGTTGCTGAATATCGTGAAAATGCAGGCCTGTTGTCGGCTCATCTAGAATATAAAGCGTTTTCCCTGTGTCTCGTTTTGAGAGTTCACGAGCCAGTTTAACTCGTTGAGCTTCACCACCAGATAGCGTTGTCGCAGCTTGTCCTAAACGAATATAAGATAGCCCTACATCCATTAGAGTTTGCAGTTTTCGTGCAATTACAGGGACAGGTTGAAAGAAAGTATGAGCATCTTCAATTGTCATTTGAAGCACTTCATCAATACTCTTACCTTTATATTTTACTTCTAACGTTTCGCGGTTATAGCGTTTACCTGTACATACGTCACAAGGTACATAAACATCTGGTAAGAAATGCATTTCTACTTTAATTACACCATCCCCCTGACACGCTTCACAGCGACCACCGCGGACATTAAAACTGAAGCGGCCCGGCTTATACCCACGAGAACGAGATTCTGGCGTACCAGAAAATAGCTCACGAATAGGGGTAAAGATCCCTGTATAAGTTGCAGGATTTGATCGAGGCGTTCGTCCAATTGGACTTTGATCAATATCGATAACCTTATCAAAGTGTTCAATACCTTTGATCTTTTTATAGGGTGCCGGTTCTGATGTGGTGGCTCCATTTAACTGTGTATGAGCGATCTTAAAGAAAGTATCGTTGATCAGTGTTGATTTGCCAGAGCCTGAAACGCCAGTAACGCACGTAAATAGACCAACCGGTAATTTGAGTGTGACATTTTTTAAGTTATTGCCAGTGGCGCCAATCAGTTCAACTTGTTTTTTAGGATCTGCTTTAATTCGTTCATTTGGAATGGAAATTTCTTTAGCACCACTAAGATATTGACCTGTTAGCGATTCTGGATTTGAAATAATGTCTTGGTAACTGCCTTCTGCGACAATGTGGCCACCATGAATTCCCGCTCCAGGACCGATATCAATAATATGATCTGCACTTCTTATTGCGTCTTCATCGTGCTCTACAACAATAACGGTATTACCTAGATCACGAAGATGGTTAAGGGTTTTCAATAGGCGTTCATTATCTCGTTGATGAAGACCAATGGAAGGCTCATCAAGAACGTACATAACACCAACTAACCCGGCACCTATTTGACTTGCCAGACGAATACGTTGAGCCTCGCCACCAGAAAGAGTATCAGCACTGCGTGATAAATTAAGATAATTTAAACCAACATTGATAAGGAAATGCAGGCGTTCATTAATCTCCTTCATTACTTTATCTGCTATTTGAGCTTTCTGTCCTTTCAACTCTAATGAACTAAAAAAGGCCATTGAATCTTGAATACTCATCTCACAGATTTCAGGTAATGTTGTGTCACCAACAAATACGCTACGGGCTTCTAAACGTAAGCGAGTACCGTGACAGCTTGAACATGATTGAGTTGAAATATACTTTGATAGATCATCACGCACAGAGCTTGATTCGGTTTCTTTATAGCGGCGGTCAAGTGTATTTAATATTCCTTCAAAAGGATGGCGCTTAACGCGTAGATCGCCGCGATCATTGCTGTATTGGAACTCAACTTCTTCCGCTCCTGAACCATTAAGAATGATATTTTGAAATTTCTTTGATAATGATTTAAATGGTGCAAAAAGATCAAATCCATAGTGCTTGGCTAATGAACCTAACATTTGAAAGTAATAATAGTTTTTTTGATCCCAACCTTTAATCGCCCCTTCAGCAATACTGAGCTTATTATCTAAAACAATACGATCAGCATCAAAATACTGCTGAACCCCTAAGCCATCACAAGTACCACAAGCACCTGCTGGGTTGTTGAATGAAAACAGGCGAGGTTCAAGTTCAGACATGCTGTAACCACAATGTGGACACGCAAAATTGGCAGAAAAAATTAGAGGCTCATGATCGGTGCCATCCATATGATCAACAACAGCAATACCACCAGTGAGTTCTAGTGCGGTCTCAAAAGATTCGGCAAGACGTTGTTTTAAATCATCTCGAACTTTAAAGCGATCAACAACGACTTCAATAGTGTGCTTTTTATGAAGTTCTAATGTCGGAGGATCAGAGAGATCACATACTTCACCATCAATACGAGCACGAATAAACCCTTGCGCGGCTAAATTTTCTAACGTTTTAACATGCTCACCTTTACGTTCTTTCACAATAGGTGCTAACAACATCAGCTTTGTGCCTTCAGGCAACTCTAACGCTTTATCAACCATTTGGCTGATGGTTTGTGCTGTTAATTCGACATGATGCTCAGGACAACGAGGTTCACCAATACGAGCATACAAAAGACGTAAGTAATCGTAGATTTCAGTAATGGTACCGACAGTCGATCTTGGGTTATGAGAGGTGGATTTTTGTTCGATAGAAATCGCAGGAGAAAGCCCTTCAATGTGGTCAACATCTGGTTTTTCCATTAATGATAAAAATTGACGAGCGTATGCAGACAAGGATTCAACATAACGACGTTGTCCTTCTGCATACAAGGTATCAAAGGCCAAAGAGGATTTACCTGAGCCAGATAACCCTGTTATAACCGTTAGCTTATCTCGTGGGATCGTTAAGCTAATATCTTTTAGGTTATGGGTTCTTGCCCCTCTAACTTCAATCTTATCCATGGAACTCTCTCTACTTAAAGAATAACTAGAGGATAAGTATTGCACAGAGTGTTAAAACAGCAAAGGGATACTGGGTAAAAAAACAGTGGTTTTATTAGAAGAGAGATTCTATAGGGGATATAAAAATGCCCTGTAATGAATTACAAGGCATTATTCTAGCTAGCAAATTAAGGGTTATTTTTTACCTGTTTTTTGCTTTGCAAGTTCAGCTGATTTTTTGTCTTTTAAATAAACATTCTCATAGCAGTAGTTGGTTGCTTCGATATAACCTTCAACGCTACCACAGTCAAAACGCTTACCTTTAAATTTATACGCAAGAACACAACCTGATTGAGCTTGTTTTAGTAGTGCATCCGTAATTTGGATCTCACCGCCTTTGCCTGGTTCTGTTGTTTCTAGGATCTCAAAAATATCAGGAGTTAAGATGTAGCGACCAATAATAGCAAGGTTACTTGGTGCTGTGCCTGGCTCTGGCTTTTCTACCATGTTATCTACACGGTAAAGATCATCTTTGATCATCTCACCTGCAATAACACCGTACTTATGAGTTTCGTTATCTGGAACTTCTTCAACAGCAACGATAGAGCAGCGGAATTGCTTATACAGCGCAACCATTTGAGAAAGAACACCTTGCTCTTCGTTAACACATAAATCATCCGCAAGTACGACAGCAAAAGGTTCATCACCGACTAGCTCACGACCAGTAAGAATAGCATGGCCTAAGCCTTTCATTTCACGTTGGCGGATATAGGTGAAGTGAGCGGCATCGATTAGTTCACGAACATCTTCAAGTAATTCTTCTTTGTTTGTACCGCTAATTTGGTGTTCTAGTTCGTAGTTTTTATCAAAGTGGTCCATTAATGAGTGTTTACCACGACCTGTTACGACACAGATCCCGTCCATACCCGCATTAATCGCTTCTTCTACGCCATATTCAATCAGAGGTTTGTTTACAACTGGCATCATCTCTTTTGGCATTGATTTAGTTGCTGGTAAAAAGCGAGTGCCGTAGCCTGCGGCAGGGAAAAGACATTTCTTGATCATAACTGAGTCCTAGATAGACGAAATTTTAAATTAGTAGAAAGCTCTTAGAGCATCATCATTATTGTTGCAGTTTAGCGATTAAACATAATGAAATGAAGTGCTTTGATTAAAAGTATCGGCTCGTATCATTATTAATGTGATTTCTCTATTAATATTCATAGAAATTAAACGCAATACTAATGTGGCATAAGCGATTTAAACCAATCCCAAACACCAAATGAAAAGTTATGAAAAATATCGATGCCCATTGCAGATTTAATTAAATACAAAGCAAAAACAGCCAAGCCTAATATACCAAGTACACCCATCGCAATTAAAAGAGTGAGCATAAATAAGGCAAAAGGGGACTCTTTACGTAACTGCTGACGATAATCACGACCGAGAAGAAGCACAAAAAAGTAACGTTTATTGAAAATCGAAATGCTTTTTCTGATATCAACTCGATTGTTGGAACCTAATCCAGTCGCAATTATTGCGCGTTCAATGGATTTTTTTTGTTCTTCTGAAAGCGAATCAATGACATTTTCATCGAGAGATGAATAGAAATGAGCAAGTAGCTTTTGCTGTTTTTTATCGATCACTTAATTGCCTCTTTTGTGAGTGCATTTTGATAAACCCCCATTGTTTGAGCTGCAATTTTACCCCAATCATAATGTTCAAGATAGGACGCATAGCTAACTTGAGAGTGTGAGCTATTCGTATGTTGAATTAATTGTTCTCTTAATTTATTTATATTTCCAACAGGAAAGTAAGTCTCAGGCTTTAACTTTACCTCTAAGTTGGCAGGGATATCACTGACAATTGCAGGTAACGAATAAGACATCGCTTCAAGAAGAGCAATAGGTAAACCTTCGTGATAAGAAGGCATTACAAAGGTTTTGGCTTGAGAGAAAATAGCTTGTAGTTGCTCACCTTTTAGAAAACCAGTAAGGATGACACCATCAACTTTACGCGCTTGTTCTTTTAGCTTGTAGCTATAAGAAGTTGGGTGATCGGTATCTCCCATTATAACCAATGGCATATCTATATTGGCTTGTTGATAAGCTTCAATAAGATCGTGAAATCCTTTCTCTTCCACAAATCGTCCAACAGCAACAAAATAATGACCAGAGGTTAATGAAAACTCGCTTAACGTTGAGTCTATTTTATCTTGTGCTAATGGGGTTGGTAGTTCTACACCATTATAGATAAGATGGGCATCATGACGATTGTATTTATCTTTTATAATGTCATTAATTACTTCTGAAATAACAATCACTTCATTTGCGTAAGTAGCCGCTAACTTTTCTCCAAGTTGAAGAATACGTTTAGCAAAACCTCCCCATTTTTGGCGATCATAATCAGGACCATGGTGAGTAAAAACGACTTTTTTTCCTAACAAGCGAAGTAATGGCACAACAAGACCAGGACCAATAGCGTGTACGTGTACAATTTTCGATTTATCAAAAAGTGTAGAAAAAGAAGCAAGAGTTGAATGAATAATAGCTTCTAATGATTTCTTTTTTGGTGCCCAAACAGATTTTGTATTAACCCCTTTGTAGCTTGATTTTTTATAGTCGACATAAGGTGAGCGAGCGATAACGCAAACCTCACTACCAAATTGACGATGAATTTCAGGATAAAGGTGCTGACAATGGGTTTCTACGCCACCTAATACATTTGGGATCCCACGAGTGCCTATGACGGTAATTTTATCTGTCATCTTGTTATCCTTTTAATAGTTCTTGATATAGGCTTAATAGATCGTGCTTATGTTTAGTTAGTGTGTACTTACTTAAAAAGCGTTCTCTTGCATTATTTCCCATATCAATGGTTTTATTTGGTTCTTTTACTAGCAAATCTAATGTATTAGCAAGGACTTGTGCATTCCCTGCTTCAAATAAATAGCCATCAATACCATCCCGGATCTGTTCAGGAATGCCACCAATCTTAGAGCCGACGACAGGTTTGCCATAAGACATCGCCTCGATAACTGACATTGAGCAATTTTCATAGCATTCCGATGGCACTATTACCGCTTTAGCTTCCTTAATCAGAGTAAGTAGTCCCTCACCGCTTTTAAAGCCTAGTAATTCCGCGCTTGGGTAAGTCGCTTTTAATTGATTAAATTCTGGGCCATCCCCCACAATTTTCAAACCTGCTTTTTCAGACATTAATTGATGAGCTTTCGCTAAGGTAGGGACGCCTTTTTCTTGGCTTAATCGACCAAGGTAAAGGAAGTAACCTTGGTCACTTGTTCCTTCTAAAGAAACGTCTTCATCAATACCATTTACAATTACTTCTATGCGGTTATCGGGCAGTTTTTGCTGAATAAAGCGACTAAGAAAGCGACTTGGAGATACGATCGCATCCAGCTGTTGATAGTTTTTACTGACTTTTTGATAGGTCGCCTCAGCTGAAAGTAGAAAGCTTTTTATTAACGAACCTTCTTGGCAACGATGTTTTGTCGCATTCCACACAGAACCATGCACACATTCTTCACAAGTATGGCCATCGCGATACATGGTGTAGCTTGGGCAGGCAATTTTAGTATCGTGAGCGGTAAGTACGGTTTTGCAACCAAACCGTTTGGCTACCTTGATAATGGATGGCGTTAATTGATGGTAAATATTATGAAAATGGACTAGATCTGGTTTTTCTTGTTCTAGTAGTGCAGTGAGCTTCTCGCAAGCTTGAGCATTGTGAATAAAATTAATTGCGGTTTCAATTTTATTTTTAATGGATTGCTCTTGGTAATAATCTACATTTGGTACAAAAAAATCGGCGTAGTCAGATTCAATGTTCTTTTCATGTTGCATTGAAAATTCAACGATCTCAACACCTTCAGAAAGTAACATTTCACGCTCTTGAAAGTAGACGGTTTCTGCACCACCTTTCATAAAGAAAAATTTATTAACTAATAGAACTTTCATTTTTTAGCCTCACTAATCACTTTATGCGGTGGTGGTTGTTTTGGATCTTTTAATGGTAAGAACAACCCTCGAATAAGTCCTGCAGAGAAGACGGAGAGATTGATTACACTGTGCAATGCGTCCTTTAGCGAGCGATTCTTAACTGCTTTTAATCCAATGAATGCAAGCAATGGTAATAAGGCACAACCAACAATAAATGGATTTACAGTAACTAAACTAATAAGCAGTATTATTAAATAAAGCGTGAAAATGGCTTCATTTTTGATCGTACCTAATACTTTTTTAAATAGTGGTGTTCCAAACGAACCTTTAAGTAGCTCACCTGAAGCAAATAAATAGCCACCTTTCCAACGATGTTTCATGAGCTCTAATGAAGACATGGTATAAGAAGTATGAGAGAAGTAGGGTACATCAAGTCGATGTAGCTTATAACCCGCCAAACCTAAACGCATACCCAACTCTGATTCTTCATAAGCGTGAAGATTACGATTGGTTAAATAGCCAATATCATCAATGGCACTTTTTCGATATAAGCCACCGCCACCTAAATGAGAACAGTCCCCTAGTGGGTATATTTGGTGGAGTCGTTGTTTTCGAGATTTGAATTCATAACTGTCAACATCATCCATTTCTACAGCGCCAGCAACGCCAGCGTAATCAGGGTGTGTTGAAAGGAAATTAATACCATGGCGGATGAAGCCTTCTTCTAGTTCCATATCCCCATCAAGAAGAAGTAAATACTCGCCTTTACTATGAAGATAGCCAAGTTGATGGCCTACGCCGCAGCAACGCTCTGAAGCATTAGTTAAGGATACAACGGTGACCCCTAATGCAGTCGCAATTTCTTGGGTTTTATCTGTTGATAAGCTATCTGCCACAATGATTTCGTGAGGAAAATCGCCTATATGTTGCTGAATGCTACTAATGGTTTTAGCTATACCTGCTTCTTCGTTATAGGTTTTAATAATAACCGAGATGAAAGAGTGATCAGTCATGGTGTTTAGCCGCCGTAATTAGAGATTTTCGGATCACTAGATTAGATCCTAGCGATAGATAAAAAAGAAATTGAAGCATAGGAACCAGCATTAATATTTGGCTATATGGCAGACTTAATAAACAAGCAATTGCAAACGCGTTAAATGCAGGAGGGTAGCTCATCAACCTAATATCTTCTGTTGCCACATCATCTCGATTAAATAGAGGTGTAGGTTTACAGACTCGGAGAATATAAAGTGTCATTGAAATAAAAAATAAGGTACCAATAATCCCTAATTCCCACAAAAGAACACTTAGCGCTGTAGTATCGAGAATGACATTAAAAAGGATATTTAGAAAACCAGGAGAGACCACACTACCGTGGTTTGTGGTATTTAATCCATAACCAAATAGTACATTGGGAAGACCATAAAAATCATTGTTGTCTAGCCAGAAAAAGATGGTGGTCATTCGACCTAATTCACCTGTCGGCATAATGTAGTTTGGATCAAATATATACTCTAAAGAGTCGATGAAAATGTCTAACGGCCCTTTGCTTGGATCGCTGCCAAAAGCGGAAGAGTAAGAGAGTGAGAGTAATAAAATAGCGATGCTCATTAGAACTAACATCCCCCCAATGATGGCGAGAATAATTTTAATATCATAACTCTTCATTCCCTTGATGTAGCTAGGGGCTAGCCATACGTAAGCTAGTAGGATAGGAGATAATAAAATCACAAATTTAACTTCACCTAAGATACAAAGAGTGAATGCGGCACCAATATGTAAAATAGTCGATTTTAATGAACAGAGTCCATGTTTGTATTCTGAGAGTTTAAGCAACATGATAAGTAGGCAAAACAGTCCCATCGCAGCGGTATTCCCGCCTCCCATAGGGTCCCCGCCAAAAGTACCCACGACAGAATCCCATTTTTCAAATTCACCATGGGCAGCTACTCGCTTAGGCAGGATGACAAAAATTTGGAACAGGATCACTGGAAATTGAGCGTAAAAAATCCAATAGAGTGTTTTTGTTACTCGGTATATTTGGGATTCTCGGCAAAACCTTAGTAATAGGCAGAATAAAATTAGAGAGAGTGCGAGCTCATTTTTTAAGCCTACGATAGTGGTGGTCACCCCATTTTGCAGAAAGGTACTCAGCACCGCTTGAACGAAAAAACCACTAAACAAGACGAGTATAATAATTTCTTTATGATCAAGATCGAGTGGCGTATATCGATTCTGTAAAAAGAGTAGGCCGGTCATGGTGAAGGCTAATAAGAATGGCAGCCATAAAATAGCGGAAATACCCGTGAAGTATTGAGTTAACCCGCAAAGAACAAGGCTAATAGCTGCATATAATTGTAAAAATAAACCGGTATTCAATGGCATCATTTATTATTTTCCTGTGCTAATAAATGAGCTCGTTTATTAACCTTTCTATAGATAAATGCGTAACGAACAAAAGAAAGGACGGCAAATAAAAGAACAGAATAGGCGTAATCTTTATGGAAATAAGGGAGTACGACAAAAGCAACGGTGATAACCAGTAGCTGTTCAATTTGAATACGTAAGAAATATTTTGGTGAACCAAATACCAACTCAATGACCGTTAAAGGACAAATAGCCAATGCAGGGAACAGGTAAGGCAGCATATAGCGAGAGGTTGGTACTGAGCTTAACCATTCATCATTGAAGCCTAATTGCATAACTAAAGGATAAAAAATCAACACGCCAACGGTCGCTATCAATCCTAGAACAAAAAGCATTAATCGTACTTTTTTAAATTCTTGGAAGTTAAAGGTGTTGTTTCTAAAATCGATAGACCATTTAGAGAAGATAGAGTTACGAACGGCATTACCAACAATCGTAACAGGGGCTAAGCAGAAGCGATTTACCACAGCAAAATAACCTGCGATGAGTGGAGAGAACCAGAAATTAATTAGTAATGTGGGTAAATTATTATTAGCCATTGCCAAAACTTCTGCGCTACCAATACCGCTAAGATGAGCTCGATTCTCTTTGATAAATTGAAGGTTATTCGACAAAGATAAATGTGACAATGTGATCTTTGAAAAAGAGACTGAGTGGAAAAGCCAAGCAGAGATAAGGGCCAATAACCCCATAGCCCAACTTAGATAGAACTGTTCAGTTGTTGGTGTTAGAAATACAGCGGCGATGACTAACAGCGAGATTGAAATACGTTGAAATGCCAACAAGCGAATATTTTCGACTCTAAGTAACAAGTTCTCTGAGACAAGGATCCAAGCATGACAAAGCGTTAAGACATAAAGCAAAATTCCATTTAACTCAAAGAACTGGGTCATTATAAAGCTATAAGGAAGAGCAATAATTAAACTTTGCAATAATGAAAAAATAATATTTTGATTTAGTTTGTCATCGTCTTGTTTTGGTAGTAATAACTGAGAAGCAAAGGTACTAATTTGAGCGCCAATTAACACAATGCTGTATACCAATGCATAAGTTCCCACTTGTGCCATATCGTACTTATGAGAAATAAGCCAAATAGAAATAGCCCCGATTACTTGAGAAATAACCGATGCACCCGCAATGGTAGAGACGCTTTTAAATAAACTCATCAGTAACCTAGCTTAATAAATCTTCATTTTGATGAATTAGTTGCTGTTGTGCTTCCTCTGTCTCTAACTCATCATCTGCGACATTATTTAATACGACGCCGATGATAGGGGTTTGTAGTTGCGTTATCTTGTCAACATTAGCAAGAATGTGGTTTGCACTTAACCCTCCAGCTTGAACGGTATAGATCACGCCAGATAAATAACGAGCAATAAGTTGAGCGTCTTTACTTTCTGATAATGCAGGTAAGTGGACAATCACCTGTTCAAACTGCTGATTTAGCTCTTTCAGTGTTAATTCTAGTTCAGCGGAAGACAGCGTCAGCAAAGGCGTTGAAGTTAGTGTTCCCCTTGGTAAAAAAGAAAAATTATCAGCTAATGAGATTAAACAATCATTAATAGGATGATTCTTTTCAAGAACTTCAGCCATCCCCATTACTGTGAGTGTAGGTAATACTTCTGAAGTATCACTCTCTTTTTTAGTGGTTGTCGATTTCTTATCTAAAGGATAAGTTGTTAAAATCTCTTCGGTTAGAGAGACTTCTTTTCTAAAATCTAAATCGATTAATAAGGTCGAATGATCTTGTGATAAAGAGTGAGCTAGAAGATAGCTGCTTAATTCATTACCTTCTTTAGAGTCGGTTGAAACCAAACCAATAGAAGGCCAGGAGGTTTCATCTAAAAGGATACTTGTTCTTATTGCATGAACTGTTTCACCTGAATAAGTATTAGCAAAAAATCCTTTAGTAAATAGAGATAATTCTTCAATGTAATTGAATGGACGCAGTTCACCGATGGCTTGTAAACCTAAGCGAGTGTTCACTTGTGTTAGGTTATTGATTGATTTATTCAGAGCGGACTTAATAATAATGAAAAGCAAACTTAAGATAAATGTCATCACGAAAATCATAATAACAAATAGCGCTTTATTAGGTTTACTTGGCTTATGTGGTGGTGTTGCAGGATCGAGTAAGGTAGCAGCAGGCTCTCGGTATAGCACCGTTAATTCTTGCTCTTTACTGCGAGTAAAGATCTTTTCATACAACTCTTGCGTCTTATCTAAATCCGCTTTCATTGTGTTGTAGGTATCTCTTTTTGAAGCGAGTTGAGTAAAGTTTTCTTTTTGAACTTTCAACAAAGCTTTGTATTTATTTTCACGCTCAATAGATGCTTGGTATTCTTTATATAGCCCTGTTTTAAGCTCTTTTAATAGAGACGTTGTTTGTAGTTCAATTGCATGAATTTGAGCATTAGCCTCAATAATAATTGGGTTTTTAGGGCCGTATTTCTCTTGAAGATCAAATAAGTTACGTTTTGCCTGAATAAGAGCAATGCGTAAATCTTGTAACTGAGCATGATTTGAAATAGAGGGTAGAGTTGCAACATCTTCGAGTGAGTAACCAAGAGCTTCACTTATGGTGTTATAACTGGCTTTTGCTGTAATTCTTTTCTCTTTTGCGGTCGCTAAACGATCATTAACTAGCGCTAACTGTTCAGTTTCAAAGCCATCAATACCTTGGTAGGTTAATAAACCATTATCTTTAAGGAATTTATCTATATCTGCTTTTTGTTGTGTGATCTTCTCTTTTAGCTCAGCCATTCGAGTGTTATTCCACTCTTGAGCTTGCTTGGTTTTCTCTATTTTTCGCTCTTCTTCTAGCTGAATATAAGCTTCAATAACAGCATTTGTTACTGTTGCTGACATTTCAGGAGATGTTGATTCATAAGAGACTTTAATCAGTTGGCTAAAACGAACTGGCGCAATAGAGAGCTTTTTACCAATCGCTTTTACTATTTGACGAATATGCTCATCTTCAGAAATGGCTTTGTCAGTGTCTTTTATTTCAAACAATGAGTCATGCTGTAAGTCTAATTGACGGACAGCTGCTTCGATAACTGCTTTGGATTGTAATACTTCAGCTTGAGTTGGGTAATACTCAGCCTGAGTAGCGTCAAAATCTTCAACCTGATCGATAGGGGTTGAATTATCTGATTGTGCTTTTAATACCATCGTCGCTGTTGCTGAGTATTGAGGTGTCATTGAATAAATTAATGGTGTAGCAATTAAGGTTACACCTAAGACGGTCAGCAGAACTCGCAGGCGATACTTTTTAAATTCTTTTAGGAAATTAGAAAAATCGATCGTACTTTCTAGCTTTTTGCCATTTTCAATAATTGACTGTGCCATAATTTAGAAAAAACTCTGTTCAATAATAACTACATCACCCGGACCTACAGGATAGGTTGGACCTACATCTTCAATTAATTCATTTGTTGCGGCTAAGCGAATATTTATCGCGTCTCTGTCAGATCTATCTGTAAATCCGCCAGCCATCGCTATCGCTTGTTCTACTGTTAAGCCTGGCTGAAATTCGTAACCATTAGGGTTGGCAACTTCACCACTAATAAAGAACTTTCTAAATTCTTCGATACTGACGGTTACCATGGGTTGCATGATATAGCCATCTTCGAGCTTAAGTTCTATGTCTTTTTCAACTTGTGCGGGTGTTCTGCCTAGAAGTTGAACATCTCCAAGATAAGGAAAGTTTACAAACCCACCACGGTGAATTTTTAAACGTAAAGTCATCTCTGGCTCTTTAAATACTGAGATTTGAATACTGTCACCAGCACCTAGTACATAACCTAATTCATCTTTTGGAAGAGCGGATTCTGATTGTTGACTTTTAGTATCTTCTACAGGTGGTGTATCTGATGCGTAGACCTGAGAGATCACCGAGATGAATAAGCAAAAAGACATAAAGAGGGATTTCATCTAAATTTGCACCTTAGTTGTAAACATTATAATGGATTTGTTATAGCCGACTTGTTGGGTTACGGATGTAAAACCACCTTTCATATCGGGGATAGTAAAGTCGTCAGAGTCTTTATTTGATTTACTGATAAGTTGTTGGTAACTAAGCTCAAATAAAACTGAAGGCCTAAATTTGTATTTTAGGGCGATAATAGCATCAGTATCTGTGGTTACTTTATCGTCATCCTTATTTTTATCAGCACTGGTTTTATAATTAAAGCCTAGATTTGTTGAGAGCCTATTAGACCACCAAAAATGCTCCCAGCGTGTCCCATATGTGGTATTTAAAACATATCCACCGACTTCTGTCGGGTCTTCAACGTTTTGGTCAGTAAATAGATGAAACGTTGAATGTTTTACAGGGCTCCAAGCTAAATCTATATCCCAGTTAAGACCGGAGAACTCTTGGTAATCAGGCTGATTTGGAAAAGTTTTATATAGCCAAGCAATATTGGCATCAATCGTTGTTTTTCCTGTTTGCTGAGTTTTTATCCCTGCAATAAAGAAGGTCTCATTAGTATCTTTGAGGCTATTTTCATCATAGTTTCTAAGATTACTGACAATAGAGTAGCGGAATCGAGTTCGGCTAGATGCCTGATCAAATAACTCAAGCGTAAATGTCGTTTGATCCCAGTTCTGGTCTTTTACATAGAGATTAAAGCTATCTATATTATGGTTGCCAGTATTGGTTGGTCTATCATCATAGTTAAACTCTTTATATTGAACGGCAAAGCTTAATTTACCAATACTATCTTGTTTATCAATACTATAGCGTAATGATGTGTTAAACGTATTGGTTTTTAATACTTCATCTATTCCATATTTCTCAAAACTACCTGAGTTATTCGTAGGGTCATTCGGGTCGTCTGTATTGTAAGTAGTGAAACCATCAGTAAGACCTTCACCTCTGTTTTCATGACCAAATTGATTTTCAATAGTAAATAATAAGTCACTATTGAAGCCTTTTTTCCAGGCGCCAATAAACTTAATTGTGTGATCATCATAATCGTCAGAAGTGCTTTCTTCTTGGTATTGGCGATAATCTCCAGAATATTGAAGAGTATAAACGTCAGCGCCACGAACGCCTTTTAATTGAATAAATGGTTTTACATTAAAGAAATCAGACTCTACTTGTGTTGTTTTTTCAGATTGAAAATTCACATTATCGTCATAGCCATAATCAAGGTCGACGTTGCTTTGAAACTCAATACCGGCAGGTCCAATATGAGGTTTTGGTGTTAAATAGGCGTAAGCAGTACTGCCAAACATATAAAAGTTTAGCAATAAAAGGCTTAAGGTGTACTTAGGTTTAATAAGCGGTATCACTTACAAACCCTTTAAATACGGTTAAAAAGATGATTTTAATATCCAGAGGAAGCGACCAATTTTGAAGATATTTAATATCATACTCAACTCGCTTTTCCATTTTATCTAATGTATCTGTTTCACCACGGTAGCCATTAATTTGTGCCAAACCTGTAATGCCTGGTTTGATTTTGTGCCTTACCATATAGTTATCAACCAATACACGATATTCCTCATTATGGGCAACAGCGTGAGGTCTTGGTCCTACAATTGACATACTGCCTTGCAGTACATTAATAAATTGAGGCAACTCATCTAAAGAGGTTCTACGAATAAAGCTCCCAAAGCGAGTCACACGCGGATCGTTTTTGGTTGCTTGAGTTACTATTTCTGAATTTTCCATGACTCTCATGGAACGAAACTTCCAAACCTTAATCTTCTTCCCACCTAAACCATAGCGATCCTGTTTGAATAGGATAGGACCTGGAGAGCTTAATTTCACCCCTAAAGCGACAATACATAAAACAGGTAAGATTAATAATGTAATAAGAGAGCCAACGACAATGTCTTCGATACGCTTTGTTATTGCTCCTAATCCTTCAAAAGGAGAGCTGAAAATACTGAATGTGTGTACATTACCAATACGTGAAATTTGAGAAACACTTAAGTTATAAGTGTATAAATCAGGGACAATATAAGCATTAACTGTTGAGTTTGATAATTGCAAGATAGCGGCTTTAATGCGGTCTTTTGCTACCATAGGTAGTGCAATATAGACGTCTTTTATTTCATTGTTTTTTACTTTTTCAATTGCTGCTGATACTTTGCCTGCATATTCACTTTTTGCGACATAACTAAAGCGCTCATCAGAACGATCATCGTAAAACTTAATGTTAACTTTTTGATTTTTATACTTTTCAATTAACGCTTTCTCAATTGAAAGCCCAGCAGGAGTTAACCCTATGATAGCAATATTTTTAATTTCCATCTTCGGTAGAATGAATAATCGATAGAAGCAAGTACAGACAATGCGAGATAGCGATAAAGAGCCAAATACTATTAGGTACCATTGTAAGTATATTGAAGGTGATAGGTTGCTGATATTAATCCCTTCAAATTGAAGAAATCTCAGTTTTAGAAAGGAGAACGCAGCAATAGTAAGAGTTAATGAAATTATTACTTTTAAAAGGTATTTAGCTAGTTCTCTTTTAGGGTTGATCGTGTATAGACCAATATACTCACTGACTAAAAGGTAAAGAGTTGAAAATAATAACCCAGCACTAAGATCAATCGCAGTTTCTGTTGGGATAATAAAAGAAAGAACAGCATTAATAATTATAAAATCAAATGTCTTTATTAGGGTGCGATAGCTATTCGTCAGCACTTGAATATTTTGTTGTTTCATATCGCTCCAATTTAAGCATTTAAATTATTGTATTCATTATAAAGGATGGATTGCTGATTAAAGTTAGCTTTTCGTCAAAAAAATGACATCCTACTCTTTTTTATTTGCGGAGGGTGTCTCATATTTTTGAGTAACTCAAAGTTTTTAGTCGTTTAAGGGGTGAAGCCTGCTTTAAAGGCTGTTCAATTGTGATGCTTTATGAAATGGATCCTATTTTTAGGGGTATCAGAAATAACCTTGAACGTGTTAGACTGAAGACTACTGTATATATAACCGGGTGCTATGAATGCGCCCCTAATCTATCTGGAGCAAACTATGGCCAGCCGTGGTATTAATAAAGTTATTCTTGTTGGTAACTTAGGGCAAGATCCTGAAATCCGTTACATGCCAAGTGGCGGTGCGGTAGCAAACATTACAATTGCAACGTCTGAATCATGGCGTGATAAAGCAACTGGCGAACAACGTGAAAAAACAGAATGGCACCGTGTGTCTTTGTTTGGTAAGTTGGCGGAAGTTGCGGGTGAGTATTTACGTAAAGGCTCTCAAGTTTATGTTGAAGGTCAACTTCAAACACGTAAATGGCAAGACCAAAATGGTCAAGATCGCTTTACTACAGAAGTTGTTGTTCAAGGCTTTAATGGCGTAATGCAAATGCTTGGTGGTCGTGGTCAAGGCCAAGGCGCTCCAGCTGGTGGTCAACAACAGCAAGGAAATTGGGGTCAACCTCAACAGCCTGCTCAGCAAAATAATTTTGCACCAAAGCAACAGCAGCAAGCCCCTCAACAACAAGCACCACAGGCTGCTCAGCCTCAATATAATGAGCCGCCAATGGACTTCGATGACGACATTCCGTTCTAATCATAGAATGTAGATGTTGTTATAAATAAAAAAGCCTCGAATTTATCGAGGCTTTTTTTATCGGCGTATTCTGGTATTACTTGCTGAACTTTAAGGTTAAATTTGGAAATTGCTCAGCAATGTAACTACTGGCGGTATAAATTAGAAAAGCGATACCAAGCATCTCTAATGTTTCTTCAATGGTATAGCTAACGGCATAATTTAATGAGTTAATACCGTGTAACTGAGAGATTTTACCTCCAATCAGCTCAAATCCTAATGCCCCTGAAACGTAAATAACACCAGATAAGATAAGAAGGTTGCGGGTTTTGGTTGGCAGTCTAAACAAGAATTTAAAATAGGTTAACGTAAAAATGAGCAGTAAGGCCGCATAAGGAATTACCCAAGCAAAATAAAGCACACCGCTTGTATTTAAAGAATTACGAACAGGGCCTACTAACATTTCATGAAGCTCTGTCATTTCATCGAGAGCAAGAAAAAGAAATATGCCACTTAAGCCAGCCCAAGCCAAATAGGCGTCATGCTGTTTTGCATGAATATGAGCAACAAGACCGAGTAAAAGGCTGGCAACGATCATTGCACAAGAAGAGTACAGTGTTGGGATATTCATTTCTTTATCGACATTAAATAAACGGATGATTGTTTCAATGTGAGAATACGTTAAATAATGTTCGGAAAAGATAGCAAAGGAGTTTGCCACGAAAAGTAGAGTAATAATGGAGAGGAAAAAAGTTAATAATTTTTTAGCATTGAATTCAATATTCACGTATCTACCTTGTATGATCTAGGGTTTGTGCAGATTTATAAGTGTTCTGTTACTGACTTTGGGCATTGTATAGAGATGTTGGTGAAATATTTGTATTATATCTAATACGCATTTAGAGATAGTTCTAAATCTTACATGTTTAATTGTGGCATTATTCACAATCAGATTTTTTCAAGGAAGAAAAGTTTAATGAGAAAGACCCCAAGTTTACGCCTAAGCAATCGCTTAATATCATTTGTCACATTAATGGTGTCAGCTGCAATCTTCATTTTGTTTATTGGTGGAACCATCTCATTTAAGCAAATTGGTAATGAATACCTTGAGCATTATTTGACTGGTGTAGTGAATGTTGTAGATGAAGAGTTACTACATCCAGAAGAAGCAGAATCAATGGCTAAGTGGCTACCTAAACTATTGAAAGCAAGTAGTGTAGTGAGCATGGAATTATCCTCTCCTACTGGTGTTGTTTATTCGTTTCAAACATTAGCGGTTATCCCTGATGGCAGTTTACTCTCTACAAACACGCTACCTCTTCAGATGAATAAAGGGTATTCAATTACCTTTAAATCAGTACCTCCCTATAGTGCATTTGCCTACTCTTTAGGTGCTCTATTTTCAATAACAGCAGCTATTGCTGTCATTATCGTCTCATTATTATGGGGAGTGGTCTGGTTAAGGAAACAGCTGCATGGTTCTGAATTATTAGAAGAACGAGGCAGAATGCTATTAGCTGGGAAGTTAGATGATTATGCTGTTGGTAACGAAGAAGAATGGCCAGCAACGGCTAGTTTAGCGCTTGATAGTGTGATCACTGAATTAAAAGACGCACGAAAAGAGCGCAGTCGCTTCGATACGTTTATTCGTACCCATACTTTTTTAGATCAATTGACAGGCTCTGCGAATCGAGTGTTATTCGACAGTAAACTCGAATCGACATTACAAGAATCAGACAGTCAAGGTGTTCTTTTATTATTGAAAATAAATGGTTGGGAAGACTTAGTTGAAGAACAAGGAAAAGCGGTTGGTGATGAACTCATTGTTGAAGTCGGTAAGCAACTGAATAATTTAATCCAGCGTTACAGTGATAGCGTTCTCTCTCGTTATTATCAATCTGATTTTGCATTACTTATCCCTCAGCAATCTCTTAAAGAAGCAAAAGTAATCGCGGCTCAATGTTTAAAAATTGTAGAGAAAATATCGCCGCCAAAAAGCTTGGATTCTGATAATTGGTGCCACATCGGCGTCAGTATGTACGTAAGTTCAGAAAGAAGAGGTCGCTTAATGGATGAGTTAGATATGGCTCATCGTAGTGCACTATTACAGAACAATAACAGTTGGTCTCTATTTAAAAAGCAACAACAACTGACTGAGAGCTTAGGTAGTGTTCGTTGGAGAAACCTATTTGATGCTATTTTTGAGCAAGAACAATTAGTGCTGTATAAGCAATCAACTTTTCTTTTTAAAGATAATGGGCTTGAGACTCTTCACTTTGAGCTTTTTTCCCGGATAAAAGATGAAAATGGAGTGCAAATTAAAGCCTCTCGTTTCTTACCCGCGATAGAACAAGTTGGTTACCAAATAAAGTTAGATATTGCAGTATTGAAGCAGGTATTCCCGTTGCTTGCTGATCCTGATTTTTCTCAACATCATTTTTCTGTACACCTACAAGTTAAGAGTTTACAAAATCCTGTATTTGTACGACAGCTTAAAAATAGGTTATTACAAACTCCTAGAGCTCAACTTCAACGACTGAGTTTCGAGTTAACTGAAGGTCAGGTAGTGACGTATTTAGATGCGGTAAGACCTATCGCTAAGTTATTAAAAGGATTTAGCTGTCAATTAGTTGTCGAACAAGCAGGAAGAACAATAGTAAGCACTCACTACATTAAAGACTTGAAGGTTGATTATATTAAGCTTCACCGTAGCTTAATGAAAGATATTCACCAGCGATATGAGAATCAGTTATTTGTACGTAGTTTATTGGGCGCGTGCGAGAATACCGGCGCTAAAGTATTGGCAGTGGGAATTGAAAGTAAGAAAGAACTTAAATTATTAAAAGAGTTAGGTGTTGAAGGAGGGCAAGGCCGAATTTTTGAAGCAGAAGTTGCTCTATTCCACCAACAGGAAAAAATATCAATACCAAAAAGAAGAAATCGATGGGGAAAGTAGGAACTTTCTTAATTTGTAGATAATCTCATATCAGACAGGAATAGAATGTTGTATTATCTTGCGCTATATGTCTTGGCTTGTTAATACCATTGAAATAACGCAGTAGAGAAATGAGCAATATAATGAATATGATGGATGCATTAAAAAAACTGAAGCTATCTCGTTCAGTAAAGACAACAACATCGATTGTGATATTGCAAGGTGGTATTTATATCGCAAAAAGTGATGCTAATGATGAACTTAAATCGCATCACTTTACTCCTGTTGAACAATCACATAATTGGAAAGAAGCTCTAATTAGTGCTTGTCAGGATATGGCTATATCAGATTGTAATGCGAATATTGTGATAGGTTCGCATTTATACCAATCTTTCCAAATTGATAACCCGAATCTACCAAAAGAAGAGTTGGTTGGCGCTTTACCTTTTTTAGTTAAGGATCTGATCTCTGATCGTGTTGCAGATATTGTCGCTGATGGAATCGAGACGATTAATGGCAAGATGCAAGTATACATTTCTCAATTAGCTACGATTCAAGCCCTACTTGAGTTACTAAAGCCGCTTTCAATTAATATCGTCAATGTCACCCCTGATGAATTGGTTTGGGGGCACGCCAAAAAAGAAGACGATAGCTTCATGCTATTAACCCACAATAAATCAGCTGAATTTAAGTTACTTGCTTTTAGTGAAGAGCGTTTGCACCTCAACCGTTCTTTACGTGGAATTATGGCTCCATTAACGGGTGATAATGCAAATAGCTTTCAATTAGATAGTTTAGCATTGGAATTACAACGCTCATTGGACTATCTCAGTGCTCAGCTGCATAGCGTTAATATTAACCACTTATACTTTCGTTGTGATGATGAAGACGATGCGATTTTAGCATCAGAATTACAGAATCGTTTAGGTGTGAAAGTTGCTTCACTTTTGGTTGATGAACCACGAGTATTTCGATCTGGAGAATTGCTAGCTTGGCTTGGATTATTTAATCAATCAAGTGTCAATTTATACAGTGATAGATTAAAACCGAAAGCGGATTATTTCACTCTACAAAATGTAATGATTAGCTGGGGTGTAGGCCTTGTTATTGCGGCGATGATTGTTGGTTTTTATCAGTGGAAATTAATCAATTTAGAAGAACGCACGCAATTGCTCGCATCTCAAGAAAGTCGCCATAAACAAGAATTGTCAGTATTAAATAAAAAACTAGAAGGGCATAAACCTTCTGCTGCAAAATTAGCGGCAATTAAGCGCTTAAAAGAAGACATTGAATCGAAACGTGCATCGTTGAAAGTGATTGATAATTTTGATGAGGGAATGCAGATCGGTTATTCCGGTGTTATGAGTAACTTAACTCAACTCGGAAAAGGAAATATCTCTCTGACAAAAATCTATATTTCAGGTGAAGATGTTAACTTTACGGGTTATGCACGAACGCCAGATGTTATCCCTAATTGGGTGCAAAGCTTTGAAAGTGAACTGCACTTAGTGGGCAGAACCTTCGACCAATTAGAAATCAAAACAGATGAGAAAGGCTTAGTGTCATTTATCTTAAACACTAAAGTGGCAAAGGAATAATCATGGAACATTGGATTAAAGCCAAAGAGGCATTCTCTGCACTTTCGCAAAGAGAAAAAATACTAATTACTTTAGTTGGTTGGGTTGCTGTGATTTTTATTTCATTAACCTTTCTTGTTGAACCTAAAATCGCCCAATATCAAAAAGTGGAACGAGATATTACCCGTTTAAACAACTCGATTTCATCGTTAAAGCAACAAATTGAATTGGCTCAATTTAGGCTACAAAAAGATCCAAATGTAGAGATTAATGAACAATACCAAGCGTTAACGCTAGAGAGTCAAGATCTCGCAGAATTGCTTTCAAATCGAGTGGCTGCTTTAGTATCGCCTAGTCAAATGGCTCAGCTGCTGGAAACCGTGCTACAAGAATCATCAAAGTTAACCTTACTTTCAATGAGTACGCTACGTTCAGAGCGTTTATTGGATGAAAATAATGTTGCTGGCTATTACATTCATCCTGTGAAGTTGGTTTTATCAGGAAACTATTTTGATATAGAAGCTTATTTATCTAGTTTAGAAGCGTTGCCTGTGAAGTATTATTGGCGAAATTTTAACTATGAAGTTAAAAAATACCCAATAGCAGAACTTAGTATAGAGGTTTATACGCTAGGTTCGAGTAAAGGATTTATTGGCGGCTAATATGAAAAATATTTTTTTAGTTTTATTGCTATTCTCAGCTTCGTCTTACGCATCAGATGCTACGGTTGGGCATGATCCTACTGAGCCTCTAAGTTGGATAAAACCAGAACCAGTAAAGAAAAAAGTGGTTAAGAAACGCCAGTATTTTCCTTCATTACAAGCAATCAGTTGTACTGGGCAGTCAAATTGTTATGCCGTGCTGGATGATAAGTCAGTGACAAAAGGCGACAAAATATCAGGTTACACTTTATTAGCGATTAACGAAGAAAGCGTTTCGATTGGCCGTTCTGGTAAGCAGTGGCAACTTTCTCTATTTTCACAAGATATTAAGAATTAAGGTTTGTAATAATGAAAGTACGTAATGTCATCATTAGCTTCATGGTAGCGTCATTAGCGGGCTGCTCAATGGGGCACCGTGATCCCGTTGAAATTAAACAGACTTTAGATCAATCTATTAATGAAAATGGTGGCCAGTTATTAGCTGATTTGCCAGCTTCAGTACAGGCTGATTTAATGCCTGATTTGAATGCGCCGAGTATTGAAATAGATGAACCAGTTAAACGTTTTAGAGTAAAAGCTAACGGAGTCAGCGCTAAAGCTTTCTTTACTAGTCTCGTTAAAGGCACTGAATACAGCGTTGTAATACATCCTAAAGTTTCTGGTCGTATAACAATGAATGTTAATGATGTTACCTTAGACGAAGTTTTATCTTCGGTTGAAGATTTGTATGGCTATGAAATTGTAAAGTCAGATAAAATATTACAAGTTTATCCAGCGACAATCCGCACAGAAACAATCCCTATTGATTATTTGCAGCTTACTCGTAAAGGTCGCTCATTAACGACGATAACAACGGGCTCTATTACTAATTCTGATAGCAATTCATCATCAAGTAATAGTGATAACTCAAATTCAAGCGGTAATTCGTCTTCATCATCTTCTGCTACTGGCGGAACTGAAATTGAAACCACCAGTGAAAGTGACTTCTGGACAGAATTAGAGAAAGCAGTATCAGTGATGATCGGAAATGGTTCAGGTCGTAGTGTTGTAACCTCTCCACAAGCGAGTGTTATTACTATTACCGCCTCTCCTGATGAGTTACGTAAAGTTAAACAATTTTTAGGTGTTTCTCATAAACGCTTGCAACGTCAGGTTATTTTAGAAGCTAAATTGCTTGAAGTAACATTAAGTGACGGCTATCAGCAAGGTATTAATTGGTCAAATTTAACCGGTTCAATTGGCGGTACGGATATTATCTTCGGCCAAACTCCAGGAACAACAGCTGGGGCTTTACCGGGTATGGATGCGATTGGGTCCTTATTAGGAGGCCAAACTAACATCACTGTTTCAGATGGGAATTTTGAAGCGGTTCTTAGTTTTATGGATACTCAAGGTGATTTGAATGTACTTTCGAGTCCTCGTGTTACTGCTGCAAATAATCAAAAAGCCGTAATTAAAGTCGGTCGTGATGAATATTTTGTTACTGATGTATCAAGCGTTACAGGCAGTGGTGATAATTCAAATGCATCGCCGGAAGTGACTCTAACTCCATTTTTCTCTGGTATTTCATTAGATGTGACTCCTCAAATCGATGATAAAGGCAATGTAATGTTGCATGTACATCCTTCTGTTATTGATGTTGAAACTGAAATTAAAGAGATCGGCTTGGGTGATGTAGGTGGTGTGCTTCAGCTACCGCTAGCGAAAAGCTCAATCCGTGAGTCTGACTCTGTTATCCGTGCAAAAAGTGGCGATGTGGTGGTTATTGGTGGTTTGATGAAATCTCAAACTGTTGACCAAGTATCTAAAGTTCCATTCTTAGGTGATATCCCTGCATTAGGTCATTTATTCCGTAATGTAAGTCAACTTACTCAAAAAACAGAACTGGTTATTTTATTAAAACCAACGGTTGTTGGTGTTGATACTTGGCAAGAAGAGTTAGAGCGTTCTCGTGATTTATTGCAAGAATGGTTCCCTGACGAGTAATCACAACGTTTATGTATGAACAACATTTATGTATGAACAACATTTCGGTTTAAAGCAGTTACCTTTTACCTTAACGCCGAACACCTCTCTTTTTCATGGATTATTGCCTCATTATGAGGCGATAAAAATGGTATTGTCTGCCATCTCTATGGGAGAGGGAGTCATTAAAGTCACTGGTGAGATTGGCACGGGTAAAACGCTGGTTTGTCGAATGTTGATGAGTCAGTTACCTGCGAATGTTGAGTTACTTTATCTTCCAAATCCGATGATGAATGGTCATGAGTTACGTCAAGCATTAGCTAAAGAGCTATGGATTGATCAAGGCGGTGATGGTGTCGCATTGACTGACCGCATTCATGATCGGCTGATTGATTTACAAGCGGAAGGAAAAACCGCTGTTGTTTTTCTTGATGAGGCGCAAGCACTCAGTGATGAAGCTCTAGAAACCTTGCGTCTATTTGGAAATCTTGAAACTGACTATACCAAGTTATTGCAAATTGTTTTGTTTGGGCAGCCAGAACTAGATGAGAGATTACAGCAATACCACTTACGTCAACTTAGGCAGCGAATTACTTTTTCCGCATCGCTACGCGTATTAAATGTAAGTGAAACCGTGGCGTACATTAATTATAGAATGTCTGAATCTGGCTGTGAGAATAACCCCTTTACGCTTTCTCTGATGAAAGCTATTTGGCGGGCAAGTGGTGGCGTACCACGATTAATTAATCAACTATGCCATAAAGCTCTACTTATTTCTTTTTCTGAAGAGTTAGAGAGAGTATCAGCTAAGTCCGTATTTAATGCCATTTTAGATACAACTGATACCGCCAAACCTACGTATTATTTCCCCACATTTTGGGGTTGGAGAGCATCGTGAGTGCCACTAATAAAGCCTTGTTGAATATTACTAAACAAGATGTAAATGAAGGTGTTCAAAAGAGCATTTCTCCAGCACATATTCCAAATGTTGAATCTAAATTTAAAGCCTCTTTCTTTTTTGCTATTGGAGTGATTAGTTCACTCTCTCTTATTGGCTGGGCGAGCTTAGGTGATACTTCAAACCCTATTCAAGAAGAGGTGCCCGCTACACGAGTATCGACAGGAGCACCTATTTTATCTCTCTCGCCTACGCAAAAAGTAGCCAATAAAGAGATCAGCTCTATTTATAAAGATAAAGCACTTGAGCCCATTTCTATTGCGAGAGAACAGAAATCAGAAAATAGAGAAGCGCAGCCTGCAAAAGTTACTACATCGGCTGTTAGCTATACCGCGAATACAAAAACAGCATCAGTAACACCTAAAAAAGAGTCGGTCATCCCCAAGACCCCACAAGAGAAGGCAACAGAAGATTTTTTTGTGGAAGAAGTTGAATTATTACCATCAGATTTAGCGCAAAAAAGTCGTTACGTAGCTAAGAATGCGTTAGATAGATCTGATTTTAAAGAGGCAATGAAAGCGTACTATACGGTTTTAAAATATCAGCCTAGTGATGAGGAATCACGAAAGAAACTCGCGGCATTATTGTATGGCAAGCGAGAAGTACAAGAATCTGCGGCGGTATTACAACAAGGGATTAAGCTTGACCATAACAGTGTCTCTTTGCGTTTAGCGTTGTCGAGTTTATTGCAAAAAGAAAAACAGCCTGAAGCCGCTTTGTCAGTGTTAGAGTTCATACCTGTAGAGGCCGATGTTGATTATCTTGCTACTCGTGGCGGATTGGCTCAACAGCTAAAGCTGATGGACTTGGCAAAAGAAAGTTACCAAATGCTAGTAGAGAAAGAACCCGATAATGGTCGCTGGTGGCTTGGCCTAGCGATAGTTTATGAAAGAGAGGCGCAAGTAAAGAAAGCGTACGAGACTTATCAAGCCGCATTGATTAAACCTGGATTATCTCGCTCATCTCAGGTGTTCATAAGAGATAGAATTAAATTATTAGCAACAATGGAAGGAAATGAATAATGCGTCTTAAGTTAAGAAAAAGACTTGGTGATCTATTAGTCGAAGAAAACATTGTTACTGAACAGCAGATAGAGCAAGCCCTGTTAGCACAGAAGAAAACAGGACGAAAACTGGGTGGTACGCTAATACAGTTAGGCTTCTTATCTGAAAAGCAAATGTTAGCCTTTCTATCTCAGCAATTAGATGTTCCTTTGGTTGATTTAAACCGAGCAGATATTGATGCAGCCGCAGTACAGCTATTACCAGAGGTTCATGCTCGTCGATTACGAGCACTAGTGATCAGTCAAAAGGGAGATACCATTCGTGTAGCAATGAGTGATCCTGCCGATCTCTCCGCTCAAGAAGCACTGTTTTCGCAACTTCAGCGCTATCAAATTGAAATGGTTATCGCATCAGAAAGACAATTAGTTGATAGCTTTGACCGTTTTTATCGTCGAACTAAAGAGATCGCCTCTTTTGCTGAGCAATTACAATCTGAACATCAAGATACCAATGACTTTAATTTTGGTATTACAGATACCGATAATGATGAAGTTACCGTTGTTAAATTAATTAATTCTTTATTTGAAGATGCAATTCAAGTTGGTGCATCGGATATTCATATCGAACCTGATGATAAAGTATTACGTTTGCGTCAGCGTATTGATGGTGTTTTACACGAAACACTACTTAATGAAGTCAACATCGCTTCTGCTTTAGTACTTCGTTTAAAGCTTATGGCTAACTTGGATATTTCTGAAAAACGTTTACCTCAAGATGGGCGCTTTAATATAAAGTCCCGTGGTCAATCGGTTGATATTCGTCTCTCAACCATGCCAGTACAATATGGCGAATCAGTGGTAATGCGTTTACTTAACCAAACATCAGGTATTCGTGAATTAGAATACTCAGGCTTACCTGAACATCTTTTAGTTCGATTACGTAAACAACTACGTCGCCCTCACGGTATGATCTTAGTAACAGGGCCTACAGGTTCTGGTAAAACGACAACGCTATATGGTGCGTTGAGTGAGCTTAATCAGTCAAGTAAGAAGATCATTACTGCGGAAGACCCAGTAGAGTATCGTCTACCTCGAATTAACCAGGTTCAAGTAAATAGTAAGATTGATTTAACGTTTGCTAAAATTTTAAGAACCTTCCTACGTCAGGATCCTGATATAATTCTTATTGGTGAAATGCGTGATCAAGAAACCGTAGAGATTGGATTGCGAGCAGCCCTAACCGGTCACCTAGTATTATCAACATTACATACCAATGACGCGGTAGACAGTGCGTTGCGTATGATGGATATGGGCGCGCCTGGGTATTTGGTAGCGAGCGCGGTTCGTGCAGTATTGGCTCAACGACTCGTTAAGAAAATTTGTCCGGATTGCTCTGGGGTTGATAATTTAGATGACGCTCGTAAACAATGGGTGCAGACACGTTTCCCAAATCAAGTTTCAGTCCCATTTCAGAGGGGGCATGGTTGTCAAAGCTGTAATTTAACTGGCTACCGTGGGCGTATCGGTGTTTTCGAACTACTGGAATTGGATCAACCCATGATGGATGCATTAAGAGCTAATGATGCTGTGGGTTTTTCTCATAAAGCACGAGAAAATGCAGATTATAAACCATTATTAGCCTCAGCCATGGAGTTAGCCATGAATGGCATCATCAGTCTTGATGAAGTGATGGTTCTAGGGGAAGGAGATAATGCCGCTTCCCATCAGCCAATATTGATGTAGGCATAGAGCATGGCAATATTTAAATACAGCGGGCGTAACAGACGCGGAGAGCAAGTATCAGGCTCCGTTGAATCGGTGTCACAAGAAGCCGCCGCTGAACAGTTGATGAATGATGGAGTGATCCCGACCTCTATTCGAGCAAGTAAATTTGGTGGTAATTCGAGTGCTTCTGATTGGAAAAAATGGTTTCAACCTAATATTCCTTTAGAAGTATTAGTGATTTTTTGTCGCCAAATGTATAGCTTAACAAAGGCAGGGGTACCATTGTTGAGGGCGATGAATGGTTTGTCGCAAAACAGTAATAATAAACTGCTCAAAAAAGCATTAGAAGAAGTGACTACTGATTTAACTAATGGTCGAAGCTTATCTGTATCAATGCAGCAGCATCCACAAGTATTTAGCTCTTTATTTGTTTCAATGATCCATGTTGGTGAAAATACTGGTCGTTTAGATCAGGCATTATTACAGCTTGCAAATTATTATGAACA
The DNA here is from genome assembly GCF_900312675.1 of Aliivibrio sp. EL58. Taxonomy (GTDB): domain Bacteria; phylum Pseudomonadota; class Gammaproteobacteria; order Enterobacterales; family Vibrionaceae; genus Aliivibrio. The sequence goes on from NZ_OMPC01000012.1 coordinate 150,262, forward strand.
AGAGATGGAAACACGTAAGCGAATTAAATCAGCGATGCGTTATCCTATTTTTGTGCTGAGTTTTATTTTCTTAGCGATGTTAGTACTGAACGTTAAAGTTATTCCACAATTTACCTCAATGTTTGCTCGTTTTGGTGTTGAACTGCCATTACCAACGCGGATTTTAATGGCGACATCGAGCTTCTCTGTAAATTATTGGCACTTTATGCTCGGTGGAATGGCCGGAATGTTTGTTGCTTTTCAATCTTGGATCAGTGGCGACGTCGGGCGTGAAAAATGGGATAAATTTCGATTACGAATTCCTATTGTTGGCGATATTGTTACACGAGCGCAAATGTCACGTTTCTCAAGAACCTTTGCTCTGATGCTAAAATCAGGGGTGCCATTAAATCAATCTATTGCTCTTTCTGCGGAGTCTCTAGGTAATAAGTACTTAGAAAATAGGTTGCTTGAAATGAAAAATGGTATTGAATCGGGCACCAGTATGTCAGCAACCGCAGCACAAAGTGGAATTTTCACACCGCTTGTTCAACAGATGATTGCGGTAGGTGAAGAGACCGGGCAAATCGATGACTTGCTATTGGAAGTGTCTGACTTTTATGACCGTGAAGTCGATTATGATTTAAAAACCTTAACAGCAAGAATAGAACCGCTGTTGTTGGTGATTGTATCGGGTATGGTTCTGATATTAGCACTAGGTATTTTCTTGCCTATGTGGAATATGTTAGATGTAGTAAAAGGCGGTTAATTATGTCAGCAACCCGAATCATATGGGGGGCTCTGGTGATTATTTTACTTGCTGTTATTTTATACCAGTGGGAGATAATAGAGCCTGAAGTTGAAGATACTGCATTGACGATGACCAGTCGGGAGATATTATCCTCAGCGAATGAATTCAAAAATTATTGGGTGGTGAATGGACAGCCTCACTCCATGATAAAAGATGGCATAGATGTGAAATTTTCATCACTAGGTTGGCCAGTAGTGCTTAGTGATAATAATGTGGATTGTCAGGCATGGTTAGCTCTTTTATTACCAAATAAAGACAAGGTTTATGCGGACCGTATCGAAATAAATAAAAATACTAGCATGAAAGAACAATATCGCTGTGATTATAGAATGCCGAATGGTAAGGTGTTTTCTGTAATGTTATCGAATGGTGTTTTTAAAGTTAATGTCGGTTTTTTGAATTAAAAATTAATGGGCATTTTTTTGACGAACACTGTGTTTTTTTTTGTATAATCCCTTACAATTCAGAACGAAAATAAGAATAGAGAGAGAAGCATTACGATGAAGCACCAAAAAGGTTTCTCACTGGTTGAGCTAGTGATTGTGATTGTTGTAATAGGTTTGCTGGCAACAGTAGCATTACCTCGATTTTTAGATGTTAGCCTTGAAGCAAAAAAAGCCAGTATTGAAGGCGTTGCAGGTGGTTATGCAACGGCGGTGCTTTCTGCAAGAGCACAATGGGAAGCGGAAGCTCGTCCAAGAACTGATAGCTACAATGCGGTTAGTTATGATGGCACTGAGTTTTGGCTAACAGATCCATCTCAGGCAAATCAAGTGGATTTTCGTCCTGGTTACCCAATTTCACCACGTGAAGACTTAGATGGTAATGATACTGGTAGCTACCCGACATCATTAACGGCAAAAGAATGTATCTTGTTGATGGAAATGTTATTGCAAAATGCGCCATACGTGACAGATGACAGCAATGACAATAAAGCGAAATACTTAGCAGAAGTGATTAGCGAAAATAGTCGCAATCAATGTAAATATACGCAACAAGAAAACGAAGGGCACTTCTTTACCTATGAGCCTGAATCTGGCCGTGTAGTAGTGACTCTGCAATAAAGAATTAATACCTTTATGATCGTGTTGTTCATGAAGGTGCTAAATGAAAACTGCTTAAACCAGTGGCGTATAGCAGTAACTGTTTTAACAATAATGGTGGCAACGATTAAGTTCCATCACTTTTTATAATAAAAGAGAGTAGTAACATGAAAAGACAAGGTGGTTTCACCCTTATTGAGTTGGTAGTTGTAATCGTTATTCTAGGTATTCTAGCAGTAACTGCAGCACCTAAATTCCTTAACCTGCAATCAGATGCACGTGCATCATCACTGCAAGGCCTAAAAGGCGCAATGTCTGGTGCTGCTGGTATCGTTTATGGTAAAGCTGCGATTGAAGGTAAAGAGCAAAAAGGAAGTACAACATTAAATGATAGTACTGCAATTGTATTTGGTTACCCAGCTGCTACATCAGCAGGTATTGGTGCTGTTGTCATAGGCCTTGAGGATTGGGCTGTTGATTATGATACAGCAGATGAAGTTAAAGTTAACTTCTCTGGAGTAGCTTCGTCAGTAACTGATTGTCAGGTAATCTATAAAAATGCTGCATCTTCTTCGGCAACATCTACAGTTACAGTTAACTCTACAGGTTGTTAATAGCTAAAGCTTAACACTTCCAAAGCCAGCGATCTCCGCTGGCTTTTTTGTATCAAAAATTAACAAACTCTCGCTATCTCTATAAATTTCGTTATCCTAGTAACAGGAAGCAATAAGGTAACGGATGATGACTTTTCCTCTCAATAAAAATAGCTCGAAACAACAAGCCCAAACTGGTGGTTTTACTCTGGTAGAGTTGATCGTCGTGATAGTGCTACTTGCTATTATTAGTGTCTATGCGTCGAGTAAATACATGGGGGCGAGCCGTTTCTCTTCGGCGGCAGCACAAGAGCAAGTGCTCTCTATTCTGCGTCAAGTTCAAATCACAGCGATGCAAGTAAATGGTTCAAATAACTACGATGATTGTCGGTTGGTTGTTATGGAAGAAACTCAATTTGGCGTTAGCCAGTCATGTCCAAGTCGAGATATGAGCAGCGCGGTACTTTCTGATTATTCAAAAGAGACAAATCAGCAAGAATTAGAGTTAATTAAATTAAAATATGTGTTTAACTCTGCGGGTGGCAAAGTATCAGAGTTGTCGTTTGATTTACTTGGAAGGCCGGCAATAGTGACTTCATCCGCCACCACCACTCTTTGTACCGACAGTGATTGTCGCATCACCATAACGACACCTTCTTCAAATGAAAGCCGCTCTGTGTGCATTAATAGTGAAGGCTTTATTTATCGTTCAGTTCAAGATGAAGGATGTGGGATATGAACCGAATGAAAGGTCATCAAATTGGTTTCACACTAATAGAGTCCATTGTTGGAATTGTAATTCTAGGGTTTGCTTTGTCAGTATTGGTTTCTGGTGTATTTACCTCTTCTACTAAATCACATCAAGCAACCTATCAAGCTCAAGCTGCAGCGCTAGGTCATTCAATTATGACCGATATCTTAAGTCGTCAATTTGATGAGCACAGTGATCCTAATGGGGGAGCGTATCGTTGCGGAGAAGCTGCGGCACCTGATGTGTGTTCAAGTCCTAATGAACTTGGGCGAGATAGTGTTACAGAAAAAAATACAACTAGCCATTCTACTATTTTTAATGATGTTGATGATTTTATTGGATGCTGGGGAGAGGCTGCTCAATGTACTTCAGGGTTAGCTAATTACTCGTTAAATCGTTTAATAGATCAAGACAGTGCCGCTGAATATAAAAATTTTACTGTTGAAATTAATGCCGCTTATGCAGATGTAGATAATAGTGCAACAGCAATAACTCAGTTTAAAAAGATCGATATTACCCTGTATGCAAGCAGCCATGCGCAATATACTTTTAGTGCTTATCGAGGGAATTATTAATGAAGCGTATTCATGGTTTTACCCTTATCGAGTTGATCTTAACTATTGTGGTGGTCGGGATTGTAGCCTTGGCTGCCAGTAATACCTTACAACTGGGTTTTCAAAGTTATAACGATAGTATTGATCGCCAAGATAACCAAATGCAGGCAAAGTTTGTCATTGAAAAGTTGAGTCGAGAACTGCGTCATGCAGTACCAAATAGCGTAGGAGTCTCAGGTAATGGTAGTTGCGTCAGTTTTATTCCTGTTGAGGCAAGCGCTTTCTATTTAGCATTACCTGCATTTGACCAAAAACACATTGATACTGTATTACTTTCTAATGCGACGTTTAATCTTAATGGTCATAGATTGGTCATTAACCCAAGCTCTCAAGCTGATTTAATTAATGAAAGTAACCACCGATTTGTGAACATTGAATCAATGACACAATCTGGAAGTGTTTCTACAATTAACTTTCCTAACGCACTTAATAACCCTGCTTTTATTTCAAGTTCAATCTCTGAACGTGTATTTATTTATAGTCCAAATCCTGTTGAATATTGCATCCAACTTGGTGGCGTATTCCGCAGTGGGGTTCAATTAGCAAATCAAGTTTCTTCAGGCGATTTCACTACGCAAAGCGCATCGGTAAATCGCAATAGCATCATTAAAATGACCTTGGTTTTTGAAAATGACTTAGGTGAAACAACTCAATATCAACATGATGTACAGGTGATCAATGTACCATAATCAAGCAAAGCAAAAAGGTAACCTGTTGATAATGTCTGTTGTTGTCATGGTTGTTGTTGGCTACCTATCATTAAATTTATTGAAAGTCGAAACCAGCAATCACGATACGGTATCTAAAGAAGTATTAGGTACTCAAGCGTGGTTTTTAGCGCACTCCGGAGCGGAGTGGGGGTTAGTGCAGCTGTTTCCATTAAACCAATCTGGCGCTAATGATTCGATTTGTGATGAGCATGAACCCCTTCGTAAGCACTTTCCTGATATGCAGCTTGATGGCAGTGGTTGCCGCACAGCACCACAAATAACATGTAAAAAGACACCGGTGAATGATATTAGGTATTTTCAAATTACCAGTACCGCTACCTGTGGCTCAGGGATAAATGCAGTGGTGCGAGTTCAAGAAGTATGGGCAAAGGAGATTAATTAATGAGGAAGATATTTTTTATATTCTTACTTTTATCATTTACAGCGCATGCAAAAGTGTATGATTTATCTGATCCTAATGTATCTCTTTGTAATGGTTCTCTAGTCGGAAATATTTACCAATGTGTAGGTAACCTTACTCTTCAAAAAAACGACGCTATTATTGTTAGTGATTTGAACTTAACTAATGTCGAGTTGATATCTAGTGGTACGATGAAACTCAACAGTAATAAGATAGGAACAGAAGAGCAGTCTATCCATCTGAAATCACTTGGTGGTGAAGTTATCATTGAGGGAAATGGTAATGTAATTTATGGATTTATTGTTGGACAAAGCAACGTTAAATTAAAAAAAGTAACTGTGTTTGGAAATATTATTAGTGTTGGTGGGGAGGTTGTTGTAGAAGAAAGTGGAAATCATATAACAGGAAGTATTTTTGCACAAAGCAGCGTTAAATTAAAAAAAACAAAGGTGATTGGTGATATTACTAGTTATGGTGAAGGCATTTTTATTGAAGAAAGTGGAAATCAAGTTTTTGGAGATATTGTTGCTCATCATGATGCTAAATTAAAGAAGGTACTCGTTTGTGGAACGATTACTTCTGAAGGGGGGGAGGTAATAATTGAAGAAAATGGCAATAAAATATATGCAGGAATAAATGCCATTGATTCCTTTGGTAAAGTAACAATAAAAGGTGCAGATGTATGTGGAACCGTCACTTCGTTATCAGGTGAAACTGACTTTTCTAAGGCTAAATTGTATTGTGGCTTAAATGATGCTAACTGTAATGATTTTAGTAATTGCCCAGTATCTCCTTCTGATGATATTTGTAATATATCGCCACCGAGTGACAATTATATACTGAGGATAACTCCGATAGAACAATATAGCTTAGTTTGTAATGACGTTGAATTTAATGTTTTGGTTATGACTGATTCAGACATTCCTACTCCTGTTATAGGTAAGGAAATCGCGCTTCAATTCGACGAATCAAAGCTTGCACTTTTAAGCTCAAATTTAGTTACTGATAATAACGGTGAAGTTAAATTATCTTTTTCAAAATTAGATAAACAGAAAATAGAAACAATTGCAGTTAAGGCTAGTTTGCAAGGTGATTCAAATGTAACGGATGAAGGTGAGGTTCATTACGTACCTTATATGTTTGATACTTCATCTACAAAAGTAATAGCAAATTTATCGCACTCTTTTGAAATTAAAGTATTAGCTTGTGATAATAATAATGTTGATATCACTAAAAATTACGAAGGAAAAAAGTTATTAGATGTATCGACTTATAAGCTGATTAAACCAAATTCAAATGACGGTATTCGTACTGATTTTCAGCTTGCAGACCAAACTAACCCAAGTAAAATTGAACTTATTTTTGATAAAGGTAAAGCAACAACAAACCTAACCTATCAAGAAACAGGAGAAGTTAGTTTTATATTGAGTGATCCTAGCTTTATTTGCCCTCCTAATTTTGATTGTAATGATTACCCTGTTGATTCCGATTTATTATCAACAACGATAAATATTGAATCTCGCCCTTGGAAGCTTGCAGTTTGTAGTGGTGTTCCGATCAATGGCAACAGTGATGATGACTCAAGCTCGGCTCTTGTGGCTGCTGGTGAGCCATTTTCACTTCAAGTAAAACCAGTTCGTTATGGTAATAACGCAGATGTATGCCAACTACCAATTACCCAAAACTTTTTTGCCTCAACAGCGCCTACAGCCACGATAGTGGCATTAGATCCAACTCTTGATTCTCCTGCGGGAGGTGTACTAGGTTCATTATTACTATTATCTTCTTCTTTTGAGCATGATGATCATGTAACAGATATTTCAGAAACTGGTGAACCTGATAAATATTATCTCTTTGAAAATATGACTTATGATGAAGTTGGTAGTATTCAATTTAATGTAGAAGTTTCAAGTATTGGTTTTTATGATGGAATTCAAGGTGGCATCCCTGATGGAAGCAGTGCGGTTGGACGCTTCTACCCTACATATTTTGAGATAACAGATACGATATGGGATTACCCAGGAAATCAAGGTTCAGTGAGTGGTCGCTATATTTACATGGATCAAAACTTTACTGATGTGAGCTTTGAAGTAAGGGCATATAATTCGTCAGGAACTGAGACAGAGAATTATGGTCTGTTTTCTGATGGACTAAAAGCTTCTTTTTCTCTCGTAGACTTATCATCAGGTGATCACTCGGAACGCTTAAATATTACAGATGCTGATTTAGATGTATCACTCTGGAACAGTGGTTCGCTTTGGAAAGTCACAGGACTTGGCGATACGGTTACTTGGAAGAAAAAACAAGTCACAGATGGAGCATCGCCATTACTTACAAAAGAAGATGGCCCCTTCAATATGAGCGGGAACTCAAACTCAGTAACAACGGCGTTAGGGTTAAAAATTAGTGGTGTCGATCCTGTTTCTTTTGATACCACACCTGTTAATCCAGCAGTAACAGAGCAAGAATTACTTTCTCAACCAGACGTTCGTTACGGTCGAATGGTGTTAGATAGTGTTGGAACGGCTGTAGGTCAAGATGTGGCTGTTCCACTGCGGGTCCAATATTGGAATGGTAATACCTTCGTACTAAGTAATACTGATAATGCGAGTAAGTTTGAGGGGGGGAAGCATTGCAAGCAAACTGTATGGCCTGATCCGACTCAATCTAGTAGTACGATCCTAAAAGGTTCTAATACGGTTATTCAAGGAAGTGATGTTACCAATTTAGTTGCAGAGGCAAATAATAGTTCATTACGAGAGCAAGTGCGCTTTTGGTTGAGATTAGCGAGTACCTCTCCACAAACAAGTGAAACGAATGTCGCTTGTGAATCAGGTTATGAGGACCAACCTTGGTTACAATACAACTGGCGAGGGCAAGGTGATGAAGATCCATCGACAGTCGTGACCTTTGGTATTTTCCGTGGCAATGATCGAGTCATATTCCGCGGCGAAAGTAACATTATTGGTACTTCTAACTAAAAATTGAATAAAAATCCTGATTTGCTTCAGGATTCTGTAGCAATGCCTTGCTGATTAGGCTAGGCATTGGTACATTTAGTAAAATTTATCTTATTCTCACGTTTTCAGGAAATACGAAGATTATGTTTAAAAAACTTCGTGGCATGTTTTCAAACGATCTTTCGATCGATCTAGGTACTGCCAACACACTTATCTATGTAAAAGGTCAAGGGATTGTTCTTGATGAGCCGTCTGTAGTTGCTATCCGTCAAGACCGTAATGGTTCAACGAAAAGTGTTGCAGCTGTTGGCCATGATGCGAAGCAAATGCTAGGTCGTACTCCTGGTAACATCTCAGCTATTCGTCCAATGAAAGATGGCGTTATTGCTGACTTTTATGTGACAGAGAAAATGCTTCAACACTTTATTAAGCAAGTGCATGACAATAGCATTTTGCGTCCAAGCCCTCGCGTATTAGTTTGTGTTCCTTGTGGCTCTACACAAGTTGAACGTCGTGCTATCCGTGAATCAGCACAAGGTGCAGGCGCTCGTGAAGTTTACCTAATTGATGAGCCAATGGCGGCTGCGATTGGTGCTGGTTTGCCAGTATCAGAAGCGACAGGTTCTATGGTTATCGATATAGGTGGCGGTACAACAGAAGTTGCTGTTATCTCGCTTAACGGTGTTGTTTACTCTTCATCAGTACGTATTGGTGGCGATCGCTTTGATGAGGCTATCATTAACTACGTTCGTCGTAACTACGGAAGCTTAATTGGTGAAGCAACCGCAGAGCGTATCAAGCACGAGATCGGTTCAGCTTATCCTGGCGATGATGTCTGTGAAATTGAAGTTCGTGGTCGTAACCTTGCAGAAGGTGTACCTCGTAGCTTTACATTGAACTCAAACGAAATCTTAGAAGCGCTTCAAGAACCTCTATCTGGTATCGTTTCAGCAGTAATGGTTGCACTAGAACAGTGTCCACCAGAGCTAGCTTCTGATATTTCTGAGCACGGCATGGTATTAACGGGTGGTGGAGCACTACTTCGTGATTTAGACCGCCTTCTAACTGAAGAAACAGGGATTCCTGTTGTTGTTGCTGAAGAACCATTAACTTGTGTGGCTCGTGGCGGCGGTAAAGCATTAGAAATGATCGACATGCACGGTGGCGATCTGTTTAGTGAAGAGTAATAACAAATAACGGGTGAGTGGATATGACTCCAATCTTTGGTAGAGGCCCTTCTCTACAGTTTCGCCTGTTTATTGCTGTAATGGTATCGGCTAGCCTTATGCTAGCCGATAGTCGCTTGAATGCCTTTTCCGACGTACGTTACCTATTAAATAGCTTTGTAGCTCCAATCCATTATGCGGCAAACCTTCCTCGTACCATGTTTGATGGCATGTATGACCGGTTTAATAGCCGTAATACTCTCATGCTTGAAAATCAAAAGCTTAAACAAGAAATGTTTATGCAGAGTAGTAATTTACTGTTAATGGAACAACTTAAGCAAGAAAACAGCCGTTTACGTAACCTATTAGGGTCTCCATTTATTCGTGATGAAAGAAAAATGGTAACAGAGGTAATGGCGGTTGATTCTGCACCATACACGCATCAGGTAATGATTGATAAAGGCCAGGTTGATGGCGTTTATGAAGGCCAACCAGTGATCAGCGATAAAGGTATTGTGGGACAGATCAACTATGTTGGTGCACACAATAGCCGCGTTTTATTATTAACCGATCCAAATAACTCTATTCCAGTCCAAGTAGAACGAAATGATATTCGAGTGATAGCATCAGGAAAGGGGTATTTAGATACCATGCAACTAGAGCACATACCAACCAATACAGATGTAGAAGTCGGTGATAGATTAGTGAGTTCTGGCTTAGGTGGACGCTACCCTGAAGGATACCCTGTGGGTTATATTTCAAATATTGATAATGATAATAAACGTCCTTTTGCTTCTATTGATTTAAAGACAACGGTTGAGTTTGATAAATTACGTTATCTATTATTAGTTTGGCCTACAGAATCAGAAGTTAATACCGAGGAGACGGCAAATGGCCAGTAGTCATTTAATGCGCGGTCGAATCATCATTTGGCTCTCTTTTTTAATTGCATTAACCTTGCAAGCTGCTCCGTGGCCTGGAGCCCTAGAGGTATTGAGACCTTCTTGGATTATTTTAGTTACCTTTTATTGGGTACTGGCACTGCCTCATCGAGTCAATGTTGGGACGGCAATGTTACTTGGTATCTTGTGGGACCTTTTATTGGGTACGACATTAGGGATCCGTGGCATGACAATGGCTATTTTAGTCTATCTTGTCGCCGCCAATTTTAAGGTATTGAGAAACTTAGCGTTATGGCAACAAGCAGCTATTTTTTCCGGATTAACCTTACTTGGTAAAATATTAGAGTTTATGGGTGAATTTTTAGTTCATGATGTGGCTTTTAACGCACATTTTTTATGGGCTGGCGTGTTAAACTTCATTCTTTGGCCATGGTTGTTTTTATTGATGCGCAGGGTGCGTCGTCATTGGTCAATTCGATAGGGAAATAAAATGACTACTCAAGTTTTCTTAGCTTCTGGCTCTCCACGAAGAAAAGAATTATTAACTCAACTAGGGTATCAGTTTGAGATTTTATCTATAGACGTTGAAGAGGTGCATCAGTCACATGAGACGCCTCTTATATATGTAGAACGATTATCAAAAGATAAAGCACAAGCTGGCGTAAGAGTATTAGAACTAACAAAGAATAAATATGTCCCAGTATTGGGCTCTGACACCATCGTTGTAATCGATGGTGTTATTTTAGAAAAGCCGAAAGATTTTGAAGATGCTAAAAGAATGCTTTTAGCACTGTCTGGTCGTCAACATCAAGTAATGACTGCCGTAACACTAGCAACACCTGATGAAATTAGAACCAAAACAGTAATAACACAGGTGTGGTTTAAAACACTTTCAGAACAAGAAATAGAACAATATTGGGAAAGTGGAGAACCTTGTGATAAAGCAGGGTCATACGGTATTCAAGGTAGTGGTGGGCGATTTGTCTCGCGTATTGATGGCAGCTATCATGCTGTCATGGGACTGCCTTTGATGGAAACAGATCAGCTCTTACACCAATTTTTGTAAAAATTAGTGAGGTGCTCCAATGAGTACAGAGTTGTTAATAAACGTAACGCCGAGCGAAACTCGTGTTGCGATGATTGAAGCAGGTGTGCTTCAAGAGATCCATGTAGAAAGAGAAGCAAGACGCGGTATTGTGGGTAATATATACAAAGGCCGAGTAAGCCGAGTATTACCGGGGATGCAAGCTGCGTTTATAGATATCGGTTTAGATAAAGCCGCATTTCTGCACGCCTCAGATATCGTTCCTCATACGGAATGTGTGTCTGAAAATGAAAAACGTCAGTTTCAAGTGAGAGATATTTCTCAGCTAGTACACCAAGGACAAGACTTGGTGGTGCAAGTTGTTAAAGACCCACTTGGAACTAAAGGCGCTCGTCTAACCACGGATATTACCCTTCCTTCTCGCTATTTGGTATTTATGCCAGGGGCAAGTCATGTCGGTGTATCACAACGCATTGAAAGTGAAAAAGAACGTAATCGTTTAAAGAATACGGTCTCTGATTATTGCGATGAGTTTGGTGGTTTTATCATTCGTACTGCTGCAGAAGGCGCAAGCGAAGCTGAGATCTCACAAGATGCTGCTTTCTTAAAGCGTCTATGGCACAAGGTGATTGAGCGTCGTAAAAAAAGCAAAACTAAATCAATGCTGTACGGTGAGCTAGGTTTAGACCAGCGTATTCTGCGTGATTTTGTTGGAACAGAGCTTGATTTAATTCGTGTTGATTCAAAACTTGCTTTTGAAAAGTTAAAGCAATTTACAACAGAATTCGTACCAGAGTTAACCAAGAAACTTGAGTATTACTCAGGCGATAAGCCTATTTTTGATATGTACGAAACAGAGAACGAAATTCAACGTGCTCTTGATCGTAAAGTAGAATTAAAGTCAGGTGGTTACCTGATTATTGATCAAACAGAGGCGATGACCACTGTTGATATCAATACTGGTGCATTTGTTGGACGACGTAATTTAGAAGAAACTATTTTTAATACCAATATTGAAGCCACACAAGCGATTGCACGTCAGTTACGTTTACGTAATCTTGGCGGCATCATCATCATTGATTTTATTGACATGATGAGTGAAGAGCATCGTCGTCGAGTGTTACAAGTACTTGGTGCTGCGTTAGATAAAGATCGAGTTAAAAGTAACGTTAACGGGTTTACTCAGCTTGGTTTAGTTGAAATGACACGAAAACGAACTCGTGAAAGTATTGAACATATCTTATGTGATCAGTGTCCAACCTGTGAAGGTCGAGGGGCAGTTAAAACGATTGAAAGTGTGTGTTACGAAATATTACGTGAAATCACACGAGTAAACCGTGCTTATGATTCAGATAAGTTTGTTGTATATGCCTCTGTTGCAGTAGCTAATGCGCTTGAAGGCGAAGAGTCACATGCACTCGCAGAACTCGAACTTTTCATTGGTAAACAGGTAAAAATTCAAGCTGAACCTCTTTATATTCAAGAGCAGTTTGATGTCGTAATGATGTAGAGAATAATAATACGTGACCACTAAGTTAATTCGTTTTGAACGTTGCTTGATGGGATTATTGCTGCTGGTATTTTTACTGGCAGCATTAGTCATTACAAGCTTGCGCCTTTTCCTTCCTTCGTTGAATAAATATCAACCTGAAATTGAAGGCTTTCTTTCTCAAGCAACAGGCTTTTCGATTTCAATTGGCGAGCTAGATGGTCGCTGGCGAAATACTAATCCCTCTTTAAATCTTCGAAAGCTTACTGCTATTGACCCTGCGACTGGCGATGAAATCATTGCAGTTAAAGAAGTCGAGATCCAACTGAATATTCTCTCTTCGCTTTGGGCTGGACAACCTCAATTTGCGGATCTACGAATTGATAAATTAAGTGCGGATCTTACCTCATTAGGCAAGCGTACTTCTGATGTAGAGGAGGAAGAATCGGACCCAAAAAATCAGCAAGCTGATAAATCGTTGGGTAAACGTCTCGAAGATATATTTTTAGTTCGGTTAAATCATTTCTCATTAAAAGATTCTCAAGTCGCTTTTGTGGCACTTGATGGAACGGATAAAACAGTACAAATTGACTCATTACAATGGCGCAACGAGCGCAGAAAACATCTAGCTGAAGGTGTTGTTAGTGTCATTGGTAGTGAGATAAACCAGCTTAAAGTCATCGCTAACTTTAAAGAGAAGGGCACATTTAAAAGTTTAGATGGCCATTTTTATGTAGAAGCTAAAAACATTCAAGTAACTCCGTGGATCACAGAAGAACTTCAGAATGAATATGGTATTACTCAAGGTGAAGTCTCAGCTAATGCGTGGTTATCTTTTAAAGATGGGCAACCGATTGATGCTCTTGTCGAAGCTTCACCTTCTTATGTTAACTGGTTAGAAGGTAAAACAGTCCATCAAGCGAGTGTTGAAGGTGGCGTGTTTGAGCTTCAGCCAGATAGAGAAGGATGGAAGGTTTCTGCTTCTGATATTCAAGTTAAACATCAAGCAGAGCTATGGCCTGAGATCTCAGGTAATTTCACTTGGCAGCCGGAAAAGTGGATTTTAAATCTAAGTCATGTTGATTTACAGAGTGCATTGGGTTTAAAAACGTTATTGCCAGCTTCTCAAGATAATATTACCGACCTTCTTACTACTTTGGATCCTGAAGGGAGTATTAATGATATTCGAGTTGAGTATGATCATTCTCTTGGATTGAGTTACTCTGCATCGATCTATGAAGCAAAAATTAATCAATGGGAGCTACTGCCAGGTTTTCATAAATTAAACGTTTTGATTGCTGGTGATGCTGAAAAGGGTGAAGCTAAATTATCATTAGTGGATGATACTCTGCCTTATGGTGAGGTATTCCAAGCTCCATTAAATATAAAAAATGGTGATGTCACTGCGTATTGGGAAGTGAATGATAAAGGTTGGCGTTTATGGTCTGATTACATCAATGTATCGACACCTGACCTGCAAGCAAAAGGGGAGTTTCGATTAGATTTTCCTAACGATAAGCCTTCAGTTCTCTCTTTTTATGCTGAAGCAGATGCCTTTAATGCCGATCAAACTTGGCGTTATTTACCGACCTTAGCATTAGGGCAAGATCTGACAGATTATCTATCTGCTGCAGTTCAAGGGGGTAGTGCTAAAACGGTACAGCTACTTTGGTATGGGGAGTTAGCTGATTTTCCTTATACTAAGTATGACGGTATTTTCCAAGTAAAAGTGGGATTAAAAGACGCTCAGTTCTCATTTGATACCGCGTGGCCGCCTCTGACTAATTTACAGTTAGATTTAATGTTTCAAAATGCCTCTATGTTCTTAAGCTCTCACTCTGCAGATTTGATGGATGTGCACGCCACTCGTGTTACGGGACGAATTGCCAATTTAGCGGAAGACGGTAAGTTAACAATTCGTGCTACAGCAAATGGCTCAGGTAAAGCGGTTCGTGAATACATGACAGCAACACCTTTGGTCGATTCTGTTGGTGCAGCGCTTAATAGCATACAAGTAGATAATCGAGTTGATGCATTATTACGATTAGATATTCCATTTACGGGAGAAGATGTTCGTGCGTGGGGTTATGCCGATCTTGCTAATAACCATATTGAATTACAATCACCTAATATTGTATTGACCAATGCTAAAGGACGAATTGAGTTTGATAATGATGTAGTGAAAGCCTCAGGAATTAAAGCGTCACTATTAGGACAACCAATCTCTCTTTCCTTTAATGGCGAAGCACAGTCTGACTTTTACAGTGTTGCGATTGAAACAAAAGGTAAATGGAAAATCTCACCATTAAGAGAATATATAGATTCTCCAATGATGGAAAAAGTGAGTGGTGTTTCTACATGGAATTCTGATATTAATTTACAAGTTGCAGATGTTGGTTTTACTTATCAAATAGGAGTGAATGCTTCATTAGATAGCATGACTTCTACTCTGCCTTATCCGTTGGCTCTTGGTAAAGGTACGGCAACAAAAGCGTTGCTGCAAGTATCTGGCAACTCAGAAAAATTATCAGGTCGTTTGACGTTACCAGATGCTAAGTATCAAGCTGAAATTAATATTGCTGAAACAACACCCGTAATAGCAGCAAGTCATGTTGTGGTTGGGCGTGGTAATTTTAAAGTGAGTCCAATTGTTGGGCAATCAGCTTCGATTAATACAAAGTCATTAGATCTGGATGCTTGGTTATCAGAGCCTATTTTGAATCATGATAAGGCAGTGAAAAAAGGAAAAGCGACGGCTAGTCATTTTCCAACTATCCCTGTGCCAACTCGCATTGATGCCAATGTGAAGTCATTACGATTAGCGACATTAGATTGGAACGATGTAAATACAGATGTACGTAAAAAATCTCAAGGCTGGTATATACAAGTTAACAGCCAAGAAGTGGATGGAAAAGCGAGCTGGAAAGGCAATGATGATTTATTGGTGCAATTGGATAATCTTCATATCTTTATTCCAAGTCTAGATAAGCCTGAAAATCAAAAGCGTTTAAATCAAGCTAATGATAATGAACCTGTTATTTCTGATTTTGACCGTGAATTTTTCCGTTTGATGCCGAATTTAGAACTGACCATTAATGACACATGGGTTCAAGGCTACAAGCTAGGTAAAGTGGATACTAAACTGCATAAAAAAGCGAATACCTTTTATTTAGATAAGCTAAAGATCACGAGTGGTGAGAATAAATTAGCGATGTCTGGGGATTGGTTATTAGATAAAGATACCAGTCATTCAGAATTTAAGGTTAAAGCATCAGGGGAAGATAACTCTGAATTGTTAGCTCGTTTTGGTATTAGTTCTGGTATTCAAAAAGCCAGTTATAGTATGGATGGAGATCTTCAATGGGAAGGCGCACCTTGGAGTATTCAAATTAACACACTCTCTGGTGATTTAGCTTCCACATTAGGTGAAGGTGTGATCACTGATGTGAAAGGGGCGGCACGCTTCCTAGGCTTATTTAGTATTGATTCTATTATCCGTAAAATGAAATTAGATTTCAGAGATGTATTTGATGATGGGATGGCATTTAACTCCATCAAAGGCAGCGGTAAAATGCGTAATGGTGTATTTGTTAGTAATAACTTAACCATGGATGCGGTTGCTGGTGAGATGAATATCAAAGGTAAAGCGAACTTAAATACACGTCTAGTGGATGCTGAAGTAAGTTTTACCCCAGATTTAACATCAGGGATTCCTATTATTACTGCTTTTGCTGTTGCACCACAAACAGCAATTATTGTACTTGCAGTCGCAACGGCTATTGCGCCAGTTATTGACGTTATTACGCAAGTTAATTATAAAGTAGAAGGGCCGCTTGAGTCTCCAACAGTAAAAGAGTTATCTCGTAGTCAAGGTGAGTATCAATTGCCGGAGAAAACCGAAAAATAAGCCTAAGTTAGCCGTTTTTACAGTGAGTAAGAATCAAATAAGGAAGTGTGATGAGCAAAGTTGGCGTAGTTCAAATGAACTCAGGAGCGACTCCTGAAGAGAATATTAAACAGCTAAGTCTTAAGCTAAAAGGATTGCAACAACAAGGGGCAAAACTCGCACTAACGCCTGAAAACTGTATCGTATTTGGTCAAAAAGAAGACTATGAACGCTATGCAGAACCGTTAGGACAAGGGGAGTTACAAGATACGCTTTCAGCTCTTGCTAAGCGTTATCAGATTTGGCTCGTGATTGGTTCTTTTCCAATTAGAAATGTGGATGGTTCTCTATCGACCACCTGTTTGGTATTTGATGATAATGGTGTTCTAGTTGAGCATTACCATAAATTACATATGTTTGATGTTGAGATTGAAGACGGCCATCATAGTTATCGAGAATCAGACACTTTTACACCGGGCAATGAAGTTAAAGTAGTTGATACACCTTTTGGTAAATTAGGACTCTCTATTTGTTATGACGTTCGTTTTCCACAATTATACAGCGAGCTTCGCCGGCAAGGGGTTGAGATTATCGCTGTACCAGCTGCGTTTACTAAGGTGACGGGTTATGCTCATTGGGACATTTTATTACGCTCAAGAGCGATTGAAACACAGTGCTGGGTGTTAGCTGCTGGTCAATGGGGCTCTCATGGCGCTGAGCGTGAAACATGGGGACACTCAATGATTATTGATCCATGGGGAAATAAAGTCGCGACTCAGCGAGAGGGGACTGGGGTTATTATTGCTGATATAGATAAATCACAATTAGCGATGATCCGTAAGAAAATGCCGGTGGCTCAACACGCAAGGTTAGAGTGTAAATTGAGTTAAGCTCAGAATAGCTGTCGCTTTATTTGATATAAAGAGTGAATTTCACTATAAAACACACACTTTTTTATTCATAATTAGATCCTAGATCTTAAATTCTTAACAAGAGTATCTCGAATGATTTTGCAAGAAGTAGAACAATCCTTATTAAGCCAAGCAGGGATCGGTCAGCAGGAACTGTCTCAGACCTTAAGCACCATTGCAAAAAGAGACGTAGACTATGCTGATATCTACTTTCAATCTTGCTGGCATGAATCATTAGTACTCGAAGACAGCATTATTAAAGACGGCTCGTTTAATATCGACCGTGGTGTTGGTATCCGTGCGGTTGCAGGTGAAAAAACAGGTTTTGCTTATTCAGACCAAATTAACCTTGAAGCATTAACCCAAAGTGCAAAAGCGGCTCGTGGTATTGTTCAGCAAGGTGGTGAAGGCCGAGTAAAAGCGTTTGCTTCTCAAGCAATGCCTCAGTTTTATGCGCCAATTAACCCACTTAATAGCTTAGATAAGAAACAAAAAATAGCATTGCTTGAAGAAGTCGATGCCTATATCCGAGCAAAAGAGCCTTTAGTTCAAGAGGTATCTGCAAGCATCAGTGGTGTCTACGAACAAATGTTAGTTGCTGCCCTTGATGGTACGTATGCTGCGGATATTCGACCATTGGTTCGTCTTTCTATCAGTGTATTAGTCCAACGTGGTGATAAGCGCGAACGAGGCAGTGCTGGTGGTGGTGGTCGTTATGGCTATGATTATTTCCTAACTGAAGTTAACGGTAAATCAATCGCACTTGAATTCGCAGATGAAGCAATTCGTCAGGCTCTTGTTAATCTTGATGCTGATGCAGCCCCTGCGGGAATGATGCCAGTTGTTCTTGGTTCAGGTTGGCCTGGTGTTCTATTGCATGAAGCTGTAGGTCATGGTCTTGAAGGTGACTTTAACCGTAAAGGGTCATCAGTATTCTCAGGTAAAATTGGCGAGAAAGTAACCTCTTCTGTATGTACTATTGTTGATGATGGCACGATGCCTGATCGTCGTGGCTCTTTAAGTGTCGATGATGAAGGTGTTGCAGGTCAATACAATACATTAATTGAAAATGGTGTATTAAAAGGTTACATGCAAGATAAGTTGAATGCCCGTTTAATGGGTGTTGCTCCGACAGGTAATGGTCGTCGTGAATCTTATGCTCACTTACCAATGCCACGCATGACGAATACTTACATGCTGCCTGGTGAATATGCACCAGAAGAGATTATCTCAACAGTGAAGAAAGGTATTTATGCGCCAAACTTTGGTGGCGGCCAAGTTGATATTACTTCGGGTAAGTTTGTATTCTCAGCATCAGAAGCTTACTTAATTGAAGATGGTAAGATTACCCGACCAGTAAAAGGCGCAACACTGATTGGTTCTGGTATGGAAGCGATGCAACAGATCTCTATGGTTGGTAATGACTTGTCGTTAGACCGTGGCGTTGGTGTTTGTGGTAAAGCAGGACAAAGTGTACCAGTAGGTGTTGGTCAACCAACATTGAAGTTAGATGCATTGACTGTTGGCGGTACAGAATAGTTCGGTTAGTTTGAATTAATTAACTGATATAAAAAGAGCCAAGCATTGTCATAATGCTTGGCTCTTTTTTACCTCAACCTAAATTATAGGTCTTGGTCTAAGTACAGATCTTTTAATACTTGGAAAATTTCACGATACGCCTTTGGCGGTTTACTCGCTGCTTTTTCTTTGCTTGCTTGGCGAGCAAGTTGACGGAAGCGTTGACGATCAGCTTCTGGGTATTTCACCATAACTTCTTCAATCACTGCATCAGGCGTTTCAATCATACGGTCACGTAGGACTTCTAATTTTTGAAGTGCAATTGTTGCTTGTGAGTGCTTATTACGTACTTTGTCTAGAGCCAATTGGATTGGTTCTGGATCTTCAAGACGCATTAGCTTACCAATGTATTGTAATTGGCGACGTTTTGCTTCGTTTTTAAAACGCTGAGCATCGGAAATTGCCACTTGCAGAGTTTCTGAAAGTGGAAATTTAGCAAGAACAGCTGGCTTTAAACCAACTAACTCTTCGCCTAGTTTTTGTAGGTCTTCCATGTCGTTTTTCATCTCGGTTCTACTTACCCAGATGATCTCTTCTTCTTCTTCCCAAGGAGCTTTTTGATTTTTGCGTGCCATGATCTTCATTCTTTAATGGGTGATTATCTCTATTTTAGCAAGATAAATGGATAATTGGGCGCAAATTTATCACATAGAGTGTTATTCTAGTAAAAATGTTTATATTCAGTCAGATGTTATGGATGCAAAAGCCCAAATGATGAATCAAAAAATAGAACTTGAAGCAGCAGTAGCCAAAGCGTTAGAAATGGCAACACAACATGCAAGTGCAGCAGAAGTTGCGATTACTAAAACAACAGGTATTAGCGTCTCTACTTTAATGGGAGAGGTTGAAAACGTTGAATTTAATCGTGATGGCGCACTAGGAATTACAGTTTATCGCGGCCATCGTAAAGGCAGTGCATCTACATCTGATTTAAGTGATAAAGCGATTCAACAGACGGTAGCTGCGGCATTAGATATTGCAAATTACACTTCTGAAGACCCATTTTCTGGACCTGCACCAAAAGAATTAATGGCTCAAAATATTCCTGATTTAGATTTGTTTCATCCCGATGATCCAGAACCAGATTACGCAGCACAAAAAGCAATTGAAGCAGAACAAGCCGCTTTAGAGTACCACTCTTCAATTAAGCAGAGTGACGGCGCGAGCTACGATAGCCACTACGGTATTAAAGTTTACGGCAACAGTCATGGCATGTTGGCAAGTTACCCATCAAGCCGTCATAGCATTAGCTGTAGTGTTATTGGTGTCGATAAAAATGGTGATATGGAGCGCGATTATAGTTATACAGTTGCTCGTCATCGTGATGATTTATGGGATGCTAAAAAAGTAGGGTTAGAAGCTGCTGAGCGTACAGTAAGTCGTTTAGATGCTAAAAAATTGGATACCATGAAAGTACCAGTTATGTTTGCAGCAGATGTAGCAACAGGCTTGTTAGGACATTTGGTGATGGCGATCAGTGGTGCAAACCTTTATCGCAAATCTACTTTCATGTTAGATAAGCTGAACGAGAAGATCTTACCTGAATGGTTTAATGTGAGTGAGCGTCCACATATCCTAAAAGGCTTAGCAAGTAGCCCATTTGATAGTGAGGGTTTATATACACAAGATCGTGAAATCATTACTGATGGTGTATTGGCTACGTATTTATTAACAAGCTATGCAGCACGTAAATTGAATATGACACCGACAGGTCATGCTGGTGGTATCCATAACTGGTTTGTTAGCTCAACCGGTCAAAGCTTTGATCAGATGCTAAAAACCATGGGAACAGGCCTTCTTGTGACAGAGCTGATGGGGCAAGGCGTAAATACGGTGACTGGTGACTATTCTCGTGGAGCAGCTGGTTTCTGGGTGGAGAATGGTGAAATCCAATACCCTGTTTCAGAGATCACCATTGCGGGTAATTTGGCTGAAATGTACCAAAATATTATTGCAGTCGGTAGTGATGTCGAAACGCGTTCACAAATTCAGACTGGTTCAATCTTAATTGAATCGATGAAGATTGCTGGTCAGTAATTAATCCTAAATTAAATAAATAATAAAAAGCGCGCTGTCATTAAATGAGAGCGCGCTTTTTTATTAAAGAGATTTTTGATTACATTAAAACAGTGGCAAGACCTAAGAAAGCAAATAGACCAATAATATCGGTGATGGTGGTTAAGGCCATTCCACCAGCTAATGCTGGGTCGATATTCATTTTCTTTAGGATAAGAGGGATAGTTACCCCTGCAATTCCGGCAACGGTTAAGTTAACGAGCATAGCCGCGGAGATGATGGCTCCAAGCATGATGTCGCCTTTCCAAACCATGACAATACCACCAATGATAGAAGCCCATAAAATACCATTAAGTAGACCTATCCCTGCTTCTTTGAATAATAATTCTTTTTGGTTACTGTCACCGATATGACCAACCGCTAAACCGCGGATAACAAGAGCAACAGTTTGATTTCCGGCAACACCACCCATTGAAGGGACAATCGTCATTAGTACGGCAATTGATGCCATTTGTGCTAGTGTGGCTTCGAACATATTAGAAACCGATGCGGCAGCAAGAGCGGCTAATACATTCATACCTAGCCAAACACTACGACGGCGAGCTGATTTAACCACGGGAGCAAAGGTATCTTCTTCGTCATCCATACCCGCCATACTCATCATTGAGTGTTCAGCGTCTTCACGAATAACATCGACAACATCATCAATGGTAATACGACCAAGCAGCAAGAGGTTTTCATCAACAACAGGCGCGGATACCCAATTACGACGCTCAAATAGATTAGCAACTTCACCATCGTCAGTATTTACTGGAATGGCCTCATCAGCATCACCCATAACTTCACTAACCAGAATATCGGGTTGAGTGGTTAACAGAGTCGCTAAAGATAAGTGGCCGATGAGTCGACTTTCTTCATCAAGGACATACAGGGCATCGGTTGAATCGGGAAGCTCGCTTTTCATGCGTAAGTAACGCAATACAACATCGATTTCAACATCAGCACGGATGGTGATGAAATCGGTATTCATCATCCCACCGGCGGTATCTTCTGGATAAGACAGTGCTGTTTCGACACGGAATCGATCAACCGTGTCCATCTGGCTTAATATTTCACGTGAGACGTCATGAGGTAAGCTACGAAGAACGTAAGCGACATCATCTGTCTCCATACCTTCTGTTGCTTCTACAATGCTCTGTGGAGCCATTTGTGAAACAATTCCGTCTTTTACGCCTTCGGAAAGTTCGTCAAGGATCTCACCGTAATCTTCAGGATCGGTCAGTTGCCATAATACATTACGGCTTTTTCTGGGTGAGGCTTCTAATAGATGGGCAATATCCTCGGGTTCCATGTCTTGTAATAAACGACGTACATGGACAAACATCCCACTATCAAGCGCATTAGATACTTCTTGAAGAGTTTGATGGGTTTGATCGAAATCTGGTTGTTCTTGCATTCTCTCCCCCATAAAAGACTGATTAACTGAGTATAGTCAATCTAAATAATGGGCAGAATAGTAACGCAATTTTAGAAAGGAAATAAGATAAATTTGTGAAGATTAGGTCAAAGAAGAGAAGGGATGAGTAAATACTCACTCATCCTCATCAAAACCGGCTTCAATAAGCTCACAAATAGCAGAAAGTGCTTGTTCTGCATCTGGGCCATCAGCGGAAACATCGACGTATTGACCTTGCGCTGAGTCCAACATAAGTAAGCCCATTACACCATCTGCCGTTGCTTGTTTATTTTCATCATTGGTTAATGTAATGATGGCATCAAAGCTTTGCGCCATCTCAACCAATTTGATCGCTGCTCTGGCATGTAAACCAAGGCGGTTTTTTATCAATAGGTGACGAGATGAGATAGGCATGATTAATGTCTCTCTAATGTTTTATGACGGATCTGAACTTGCTGCCCTTGCTGCTTAAAATACTCACCGAGTTGTTGAGTAATGTAGACGGAACGATGCTGACCACCAGTACAACCAATCGCGACAGTTAGATAGCTGCGATTGTTTTTTTCTAAGGCAGGTAGCCAAGTGGTAAGAAAGGTTTGAATTTGTTCTTTTAATTGAATCACATCATCGTGTTTTTCTAAATAATCCGCTACGGGTTTATCTAAGCCTGTCATGGGCCTTAAACTTGGTTCCCAGTGAGGATTAGGTAAGAAGCGCACATCAAATACATAATCAGCATCTGTCGGTAAACCGTGTTTAAAACCAAAAGATTCAAACACCATTACCAATTCTTTTGATTCACGGCCGAGAATTCGAGATCGCAGTGTTTCACTTAAATCATGGATGGACTTTGTGGTGGTATCGAGAACTAAATCAGCTTCTTCTTTAAAATCACTTAAAATGTTTTTCTCTAGAGCGACCGCTTGTTCTAATGAGCATTGTTCTTCAGTTAAAGAAAGCGGATGTAAACGGCGAGTTTCACTATAGCGTTTAATTAACTCTTTATCTTCGGCGTCGAGGAAAATCACGGTCACGTCGTGGGTTTGTTTTAATTCACTTAAGGTGTTTGTTAATAGTGAGGGATCTTTTGGTAAATTACGGATATCGACACTAACAGCGACATTTTGAGTACTGTGCTGAATTGACTCTACAAATTGAGTAAGTAGGTCAATGGGTAAGTTGTCGACGCAATAATAGCCTAAATCTTCCAATACTCGTAGTGCAACAGATTTTCCTGCCCCTGAATTACCACTAACAACCATGAGTTTCATTTTACGACCTTAGAATCTTTAAGAGGTGAATATTTGATACAGTTCTTGGTCATTTTCGGCGTGGCGAAGTTGACGTAAAACTTGCTTGTCATTGAGTTTTTCTGCAACACTAGAAAGTGTTTTTAAGTGCAATTTACACTGCTCATCAGGGACAAGTAAGGCAAAAAGAACATCAACAGGGCGATTATCTATCGCATCAAATTCAATAGGTTCTTGGCACTGAAGTAAAACCGCGACGGCATTATCACAGTTAAAAATACGACCATGAGGAATGGCAATACCATTACCAATGCCGGTACTTCCCATTTTCTCTCGGTTTAATAAACTTTCAAATAACTCTTGAGGGTTTTGACCAATGTGAGGGGCTGCAATTTCACTAATAAGTTCTAATGCGCGTTTTTTGCTTGTGCATTGGACTGCACTTTTGGTGCAATCCAATGAAAGAATGGTGCTTAATTGCATGTTAATGGCTACTTAGTTTTTCTTTATGTTTATTGAGTTGGCGAACGAGTTTATCCACCAAACCATCAATGGCTGCATACATATCTTCTGCGTCAGAATGGGCGTGTATGTCACCTTGATTTACATGAAGAGTTGCTTCTGCGATATGAAGTACTTTTTCTAATTTTAATACTACATGGACATTATTAATGTGTTCAAAAAAACGGTCTAACTTTTGGAATTTGGTATCGACGTACTCACGTAGGCTATCGGTTAGTTCGACGTTTTGACCTGTAATGTTTATTTGCATAACACTTCCTTTCTGTTAATTAAAGTAAACGCTTACGCTGATTCGATGGGGAAATACCCAGAGATTCACGATATTTAGCTATGGTACGTCGTGCAACTTGGATCCCTTGCTCAGCTAATAAGGTTGCGATTTTACTGTCACTTAACGGTTTGGCTTGATTCTCAGCCGCGACCAACTTTTTCACTAGTGCCCGAATTGCAGTTGATGAGCATTCACCACCATTGTCCGTACTAACATGACTAGAGAAGAAATATTTTAATTCAAAAATACCGCGAGGGGTATGCATGAATTTTTGTGTTGTTACACGAGATATAGTGGACTCATGCATTTCAACATCCAAAGCGATGTCATTGAGTACCATCGGTTTCATCGCTTCTTCACCATATTCGAAGAAATCTTGCTGATGTTCAACTATACAACGTGCAACTTTGAGCAGCGTCTCGTTTCTACTCTCTAAGCTCTTAATTAACCACTTTGCCTCTTGCAAATTGGTTCGAATAAATTGTCCGTCAGGGCTGTTACCTAAACCTTTACCTAGTGCGGCATATTCTGCGTTTACTTTTAGGCGAGGGACACTGTCTGGATTAATCGTTACTACCCATTTTCCATTATGCTTAAAGACCGAAACGTCTGGGATTACATACTCAGTGTCTGTATCAATGACACGGTTACCAGGTCTTGGGTCAAGCTGATGAATTAGCATCATGACTTGCTTTAAGTCATTTTCTTTAAGCTTAGTCTCTTTTGCTAACTGTCGGTAGTCACGATTACCTAATAAATTGATGTGTTTGGTTAAGATCAATCTTGTTTCTGGTAGCCATGGGGTATTTTCTGGGTAGGTTGCGAGTTGTAACATTAAGCATTCTGCAAGATCGCGAGAAGCAACACCTAATGGATCGAACTGTTGGATGCGCTTTAATACCGCTTCAACTTCATCCATTTCAACATCATCATTACCGACGCTCTCTAACACATCATCAAGGCTGATTGTTAGATAACCATAATCATCTAATGACTCAATGATAGTAGTTGCAATAGTACGATCAATCTCACTGAAAGGGGTTAAATCAGCCTGCCACATTAAATAGTCTTGCAGACTTTCAGTCGTTTCACCTTGATATAATGGCGTATCGTCATCAATCGCTAACCCTGTACTGCCACTGTTTGCGCTATAAACGTCATCCCAGCTCGCATCCATTTCAAGCTCTTCTGAAATATTATTACTATCAATAATATCAGTGCTGTCAGTGACAGGATCTTCTTGTTCTGCTGTTGCGGTTTCTTTTTCTGGTGTCGGCTCTGGAGATAATAAACTTTCAGGCGTACTTAATTGCTCTTCTTCAACATCAAGGAGAGGATTAGAGTCGAGAGCTTCTTGAATCTCTTGCTGTAGGTCAAGGGTCGACAACTGTAATAATCGAATTGCTTGCTGCAACTGAGGCGTCATAGCAAGTTGTTGGCCCATTTTTAACTGAAGAGATGCTTTCATTATATAGTGATACCTTTATATAAATTACAACTTAAACTGATCACCAAGATAAACGCGTTTAACGTGTTCATCATTTAATACATGGTCAGGAGTCCCATTGGCAATCATATGGCCTTGGCTTACGATGTAAGCGTGCTCACATACATCAAGTGTTTCACGAACGTTATGGTCTGTAATTAACACACCTAAACCGCGATCTCGTAAATGTTGAATGATTTTTTTGATATCGATTACAGAAATAGGATCGACACCAGCAAAAGGTTCATCAAGTAGAATGAACTTTGGATTTGCAGCTAGTGCGCGCGCAATTTCAACTCGACGACGTTCGCCACCTGAAAGCGCCATACCATTACTGTTACGAATATGCTGAATATTGAACTCATCTAATAACTCTTCAAGCTTATCTAAGCGCTCTGCTTTTGATAAATCTTTACGAGTTTGAAGTACCGCCATTATGTTATCAAAAACAGAAAGCTTTCTGAAAATAGAGGCTTCTTGAGGTAGGTAGCCTATCCCCATTTTTGATCTGTTATGCATTGGCTGTAATGAAATATCAACACCATCAATAGTGATCGACCCTTCATCACGAGAGACAAGACCAACTATCATATAGAAAGAGGTTGTTTTACCCGCACCATTTGGTCCTAGTAAGCCAACAATTTTCCCTGATTCAACCGTTAAACTTACATCGGAAACCACTTTACGGCTGCCGTAGGTTTTTGCGAGATTTTTCGCTTCTAATATAGCCATAATTATTTATTGTTTAATTGAGTTGGTTGAAGAATAGTAGTAACACGTTCGTCTTTACCACCATCAGCAATTAATTTTTGAGTTTTCATATTATAGGTAATCACTTTACCCTTAATGATACTGTCGTCCTGCTTTAGTTCAGCTTTGTTGGTCATCTTTAGAAATTCTTTTTCTAATTCGTAACGGAGCTTATCAGCTTTACCTTTTAAGGTTTTACCGTCATCGGTTAGCTGGCTAAAACGAGCAGGATTGCCATAAGCTTCTAATATTTCACGACCTTCTTGTCCTTGAGGACGGATAACGATTAACTTATCAGCGAAGATCTCAATACTGCCTTGCTTTAAAGTAACATCACCAATAAACGTAACTTGGTTGCTTTGCATATCAAAACTTTGTGAATTTGAATTAATGTGAATTGGTTGCTCTGTGTCGCTGCTTAGCGCCCAACTTGGCGAGCTTAATAGTAAGCCAGCAAGTAGACTAATGTGTGAAAGCTTCATAGATACCTTGTACATTCTCTAATAGGGTCGTTTGTTGGGTGGTAAAATTACCTTTCATTCCAACGCCTGTTGTTTCAAACGTTGGGCCAACAAGGTTAACGACATCCTCTGTCGTGAAATCTTTAGTTGATAGTTGTATTGTTATACTGTCTGTTGTCATGGTGTCAAAGGCGGCTTCAGGCAGTAAATTTTTAACGATTACATTACCACTCAAATAAAGCTCATGCTGTTTATTGAGTACGCCAGTGTCAGAAATTATTTCCCACTCTTTTAATTCGCCATCTTTAAAAACAAAAAGATGCGGAATGGTAAAGTTAGTCTCTCCTGTTTTTGCAAAACGAGCGAGAGCTTTAGCATTAATCTGATAATTACGAACACCGCTTTCATCATAATTATTATTGCTTACGTTACTGCCAGTAAAAACAGGAACTTGTTGATCAGGCACTATTTGTTGGTCACTTTGAGCATACTCATAATATAAGTAATAGCCTGACCAACTGGAGATCATCAATAATATTGTCATGAAAAGGTGTTTTAAGGTCATATACTTAGACCTTTATGCTGCTCTAATTCACCTTTCGCTTCTAGGATTAGATCACTCACTTCACGAACGGCACCATGACCACCTTTAATCGTAGTCACATAGTTTGCGCGTTGCACCAGTAATGGATGTCCATCAGAGACGCAGACTTTTAAGGCGACCTTTTCCATTACAGGCCAATCAATTAGGTCATCACCAATATAACCAGTATGTTCTGGCGCTATATTGAGTTTAGTTAAAATATCTTGGTAGGCTTGCAGTTTATTGTCTTGTCCTTGGTAAATTAATTTAATACCAAGTGCTGTCATACGGTTTTCAACAATTTTAGAATTACGGCCCGTGATGATGGCAATTTCTACGCCTGCAGACATTAAAGACTTAACGCCGTAGCCATCACGAGTGTGGAAGGTTTTTAGTTCTTCACCGTCGTTGCCCATATAGACAAGACCATCAGAAAATACGCCATCAACATCGCAGATCAACAACTTAATGTTTTTTGCAATATTGAACACAGTTTCGTCGACATTACCGTAGAGTGTTGAAATGAATTTAGTCGTCATTACATTACTCCTGCTTTTAGTAAATCATGCATATTAAGGGCTCCGACTAAACGATGGTTTTCATCGCATAGCAATAGGCCATTAATCTTCTTATCTTGCATTAAGTTCAAGCCTTCAACCGCCAGTAGATTTGGGTTAGCAACCGCTGGCGAGTGCGTCATGACTTCACCAATCGTTTGAGTATGAATATCAATGCGGTTATCGAGCAGGCGACGTAAATCACCATCAGTAAAGATACCAATGACTCTTTGCTCACCATCAACAATTGCTGTCATACCAAGTCCTTTTTCAGAGACTTCCAGCAATGCCGTTTTAATTAAAGCATCTTCAGTTACCATTGGTAGCTCATCATCTTTATGCATGATATCAGACAATAATAGCAGTAATTTACGACCTAGAGCGCCACCGGGATGGGATAATGCAAAATCATCAGCGGTAAAGCCTTTCGCTTGTAAAAGAGCGACAGCAAATGCATCCCCCATCGCTAAGGTTGCCGTTGTGCTTGATGTTGGTGCTAGGCCTAGAGGGCACGCTTCTTGAGGAACGGTAATTTGTAGATTTACATCAGCGACTTTTGCCATGCTTGAATCAGGATTGCCTGTCATTGTAATCAATGTAATACCAAGGCGTTTAATTACAGGTAATAAGGCTAAAATCTCACCAGCTTCACCTGAGTTTGAAATAGCAATCACAACATCACCTTTTTCAATCATGCCTAAATCACCATGACTTGCTTCGCCTGGGTGCACAAAAAAAGAAGGAGTACCAGTGCTTGCTAATGTAGCCGCTATTTTATTACCAATGTGTCCCGATTTCCCCATTCCCATTACAACGACTTTACGCTTACATTCCAACATTAATTGGCATGCTTTAGTGAAATCATCATTGATGTAGTTGTTTAGCTGGGTGAGTGCATCTATTTCAATTTGAAGTACATTTTTTCCTGCAGTGCAGAAATCAAACTGAGTTGCCATCGGGGTACCACCTTTATTTTGGTTATAACAGATGTATGATTTAGATGAGTAGCGTATACAATTATTATGCCATATACCAGAGGTAGTTCAAGGTAACAGGAGCTGTTATGGGAAGGAAGTGGATGAAAATAGATAGGTTGTTAATTAATAAAGTATTTTTTACTAATTAACAAGCCTATATTTTTTATTTAAACGGACATATTTTTAAATTGTGTAGAAAAGATAGCCTTGATATACCAAGAAGCACGTCACTAAGATACCACCTTCAATTCGGTTAATGCTGCGACTCTTACCTAGTGCCATAAATAGCAGTAAGATTGAAACACCCATCATGACATAAAAATCACGGCCCATTAAATCAGGGCTAATTGCTGATGGGTTGATAAGGGCAGGGATGCCCATTACTGCAAGGATATTAAAGACGTTTGAGCCGATAATATTACCAGCAGCCATATCATCTTCACCTTTTAATACACCAGCAACAGACGCTGCAAGCTCTGGCAGACTAGTACCTAAAGCAATGATGGTCAGACCGATAACCAGATCACTCATACCGAAGTGTTTTGCGATAACCACGGCGTTATCAATCAGCATATTAGCGCCAAGAGGAAGTAAAATAAGTCCGACAACCACCCAGAATAAGGCTGTTTTGTTTTCTACGCCTTCTGGTATTTCTGATTCTTGCTCATCAAGCAGAATGTCCCCGTTCTTTTGCTCACTCTTACTGATGTAAAGCATAGCAACAATAAATGCAGCGAAAAGAACAATCAATAACACACCTTCATAAAAGCCAAGGTAGTTGTTATACATGATTGCCCCAGCAAGCAAGGTTACAATCAACATGAGAGGTAATTCACGGCGGATAATGCCAGAACTGATCGCAAGCGGTTTAATTAACGCGGTAATACCTAAAATTAACGCAATATTTGCAATGTTGGAGCCTATTACATTGCCTACTGCAGTATCGGTTTTTCCATCAAGTGCAGCAGCGGCAGATACCATCATTTCTGGTGCTGATGAGCCCATCGCTAAGATAGTCATACCAATAACAAGGGGAGAGATACCGTAGTTTTTCGCTAACGCGGCAGAACCAAATACCAGTTTATCTGCGCCCCAAACAAGTAGAGAGAGGCCGACGATAAGAAGTAGAGTTGGCATGAGCAGCTCTGTCATTGTGCTAATTTCCTTTTGTAAAAGATGTTTTTATAGTTGAGTTGGGTAATTTTGACGCTTCTCTGACAAAAAGGAAAGAGAAAAGGAGGGCTTTACTTAAGGATATTCGTAAGAATGTTAAAAAAAAGAAATTGAATGGGGAACTTAACGTATACTTATAGCGGAGTTGTTAGGAAACGGTTTTGGATGAATAGTATTGATATGAAAAGACAAACAACCTTAATAAAAGTAGAAAACCTGACTTTTAAGCGTGGTGAGCGAGTTATTTTTGATGACATTAGTTTGTCTGTTCCAAAAGGAAAGATTACCGCCATCATGGGGCCATCAGGGATCGGAAAAACAACCCTACTAAGGCTGATTGGTGGGCAAATCTTACCAGAGTCAGGTGATATTCATTTTGAAGAATGGAATATCCCTAAGTTAGGGCGTAAAGCCTTGTACCTTGCTCGAAATAAAATGGGGATGTTATTTCAATCAGGCGCTCTATTTACGGATATGAGTGTGTTTGATAACGTTGCTTTTCCACTACGAGAGCATACGGAATTATCAGAAGCTTTTATCCGAACGCTCGTATTATTAAAGCTTGAAGCGGTTGGACTAAGAGGTGCGGCAGAGTTAATGCCGAGTGAACTCTCTGGCGGTATGGCTCGTCGTGCTGCTTTGGCTCGTGCTATTGCTCTGGATCCCGATTTAATTATGTATGACGAACCTTTTGTTGGCCAAGATCCAATAACCATGGGCGTTCTAGTGGATTTAATCCGTAATTTAAATGATGCGTTGGGTTTGACTTCGGTTGTCGTCTCTCATGATGTTCCTGAAGTGATGAGTATTGCTGATCATGTCTATTTGCTTGCCAATGGTAAGGTAATTGCTCAAGGTTCTCCACAAGAGTTGGAGAATAATCCCGATCTTCAAGTTCGACAATTTTTGGATGGACGATCCGATGGACCTGTTCCTTTTCGTTTTCCAGCTAAACCATTAGATGAGGTGCTATTTTCTCATGAGTAACTTTTCCCTTATTTCGTCCATTGAGCAAATAGGTAAGCGAGCATTATCGATTTGTGAAGTGTTTGGACGAGCCACTTTTATGTTACTTGGGGCGATAGTTTCAAAACCTCAACCCGTGAAGATGTTTCCATTATTGTTAACGCAATTATATTCAGTGGGTGTTCGCTCTTTAGTGATTATTATCGTTTCAGGTTTGTTTATCGGTATGGTGATTAGCTTACAGGGTTATATCATTTTGGTTGATTACGGTGCTGAAACCAGCTTAGGACAACTTGTCTCTTTATCACTTTTAAGAGAGCTTGGTCCGGTAGTCACAGCATTATTATTTGCAGGGCGTGCAGGTTCAGCATTAACGGCAGAAATCGGATTAATGAAAACAACTGAGCAACTTTCTAGCATGGAGATGATGGCAGTTGATCCACTGCGTCGAATTATTGCTCCACGGTTATGGGCTGGAATTATCTCAATGCCATTGTTAGCCATGATATTTATGGCTGTGGGCATATGGGGTGGTCAGATTGTTGGTGTCGAGTGGAAAGGCATTGACTACGGTAGCTTTTGGTCATTAATGCAGTCATCGGTTGATGTGCGTTATGACATCGTAAACAGTCTTATTAAATGTGTGGTGTTTGCCTTTATCGTTACTTGGATTGCCTTGTTTAATGGTTACGATGCAACACCAACCTCTGAGGGGATCTCACTGGCAACAACACGAACGGTAGTGCATTCGTCACTGGCGGTATTAGGAATTGATTTTGTGCTGACAGCACTGATGTTTGGGAATTAATTATGCAACAGACTCGTAAAGTAGAATTTTTTGTCGGCCTTTTTGTTTTAGCAGGAATGGCAGCGTTATTGATGTTATTGCTAAAAGTAGCAGACGTTCGTAGTGGGGGCAGTGGTGAGTATTACACGCTAAATGCTCAATTTGATAATATTGGTAGCTTGAAATCACGATCGCCAGTGAAAATTGGTGGTGTTGTGGTTGGTCGAGTAGAAGGGATCACGTTAGGCACTGAAAGTTACTTACCTATTGTCAGTATGGAAATTGATAAGCAATTTGGCTTTTTTCCTGAAACCTCTGCAGCACAAATTTTAACGTCAGGATTAATCGGTGAGCAGTATATTGGTATTGTTCCAGGGTTTGTGGATGAAGATATCGATATGCTAGGCAATGGCGATTACATTGAAGATACGAAATCAGCCTTAGTATTAGAAGATATGATTGGGCAAGTGCTGTATAGCATTGGTGGTGATTCGTCAGATAAAAGTGAGGAAGAGTAATGAAACAGTGGATTAGCATTTTTACTATCATCATTAGTGTATTTACAGGGGCGGTTCAAGCTCAAGAAATCGATAAAACTAAGCCCTATGAAATGATGGCTCAAGTATCTGAAATGACATTTGCGCGCTTAAAAGCAGAGCAAAGTGCGATTCAGGCAAACCCTAATATATTAAAAACGGTCGTTGATGAAGAGTTGATGCCGTACGTCAATGTGAAATATGCCGCTTATAAGTTGTTAGGTACACATTTAAAGAAAACGTCAGCGGAAGAACGCACTGAATTTGTTACTGCGTTTCGTGGTTATTTAGTGTCGTCTTATGCTCAAGTATTAACGCTATATAAAGACCAAAAGATTGTATTAGAAAAAGCGAAAAAAATTCCTGAGGGGAAAAAGATCATCAGCGTGCGAGTAGACATTTTAGATTCTGCTCGTCCCACGGTAAAAGTTGATTTTAAATTACGTAAAAATAAGAAGACGGGAGAGTGGCAGGCTTTCGATATGGTTGCTGAGGGGGTAAGCCTTTTATCGACTAAACAGTCAGAGTGGAATGGTAAAATTCGTAAAGAAGGCATTAGCTCAGTAAGTAAAGAATTAGCCTCTTTAGCGAAGCAACCTATTCGCTTAGAAGGGAGTAAATAATGCCAATAATGGATTTATGTGAAGCGAAAGCGGATGAAATTCATTTAAATGGGCCTCTTGATCGTGAGACTGTGCCTAATATTTGGAAAAAATTGACAGTATGGAAACCTAAAGTCACTCAAGTAAAGGTAGACTTAGGTCACGTTAATCGTATTGACTCTGCAGGGGTAGTGTTACTTTTACACCTAATAGAGCATGCAAAAAATCAAAACTGTCATATAATGCTAGCTTTCGTCCCTGATCAGCTCATTACGTTAATTCAATTAAGTAATGTGGAATCATTGTTTGCTGATCACTTAATAACGCAAAAGGTAGAGTAATGGAAAGCGCCGAGATTAAAGAATTATTAGACGCAGCACTTCAACTTCAAGAGATTCACGTTAAAGGTGAAGGAAGCCATTTTGAAGTTATTGCTGTGGATGAATCGTTCAATGGAATGAGCCGAGTTAAAAAGCAACAAACCATCTACGGACCTTTGATGGAACACATCTCAACAAATACCATTCACGCTCTATCAATAAAAGCGTTTACTCCGGAAGAGTGGGCACGTGATAAAAAATTAAATAGCTTATTCTAAGAGGCCCTTTGAATGTATAAGTTTCGAATTCAAGGAAGTGAAAAACCACTTTCTGGAGAGGTTACGATTTCTGGTGCAAAAAATGCTGCACTGCCAATTTTATTTGCTGCATTACTTGCTGAAGAGCCAGTAGAAGTTGCAAATGTTCCAAAACTTCGCGATGTAGATACAACCATGGAGTTGTTACAACGCTTAGGCGCTAACGTATCACGTAATGGTTCAGTTCATATTGATGCAAGTGGCGTTAATGATTTCTGTGCTCCTTATGATCTTGTAAAAACGATGCGTGCATCAATTTGGGCGTTAGGTCCTCTTGTTGCTCGCTTTGGTAAAGGCCAAGTGTCTTTACCTGGTGGTTGTGCTATCGGTGCTCGTCCTGTTGATCTTCATATTCACGGACTTGAGCAGCTTGGCGCAACGATTAAGCTTGAAGAAGGTTACGTTAAAGCGGAAGTTGATGGTCGTCTAAAAGGCGCTCACATCGTTATGGATAAAGTCAGTGTTGGTGCAACAATCACTGTTATGTGTGCTGCAACATTGGCTGAAGGTAAAACTATTTTAGAAAACGCAGCGCGTGAACCTGAAATCGTTGATACTGCTAACTTCCTAAATGCGATTGGTGCGAAAGTATCAGGCATGGGTACAGATACCATTACTATCGAAGGTGTTGAACGCCTTGGTGGTGGTTATCATGAAGTGGTTGCTGACCGTATTGAAACGGGTACGTTCCTTGTTGCTGCTGCGGTATCTGGCGGTAAAGTAGTATGTAAGAATACTAAAGCACACTTACTTGAATCTGTTTTGGCTAAGCTTGAAGAAGCAGGTGCTAAAGTTGAAACGGGTGAAGATTGGATCAGCTTGGATATGACAGGGCGTGAGTTGAAGGCGGTAAATATCCGTACTGCGCCACACCCAGCATTCCCAACAGACATGCAAGCACAGTTCACTTTACTAAACATGATGGCGAAAGGCTCAGGTATCATTACTGAAACGATCTTTGAAAACCGTTTCATGCATATCCCTGAACTGCAACGCATGGGCGCTCACGCTGAAATCGAAGGTAATACTGCTATTTGTGGTGATACTGATGGTTTAAGTGGTGCTCAAGTGATGGCTACGGATTTACGTGCCTCTGCAAGCCTTGTTATCGCTGGTTGTATAGCAAAAGGTGAAACAATTGTTGATCGAATTTATCATATCGACCGTGGTTATGATAAGATCGAAGATAAGTTAACCGCATTAGGTGCGAATATCGAAAGAGTTCGTAGTAGCGATTTATAATCTTATTGATTATTTTGCTGCAAAGCTAAGCGGAAACCGGGTATATAATGACCCGGTTTTTTATTGTTTGTATGTAGGAGAAACACTTATGATCGCATTGTTACGCCTAGTTGCTCTGGCTATCTTTGCTGTCTTTACGTTTGTATTTGGTTGCGGCTATTGTTTACTTAGTCCGCGAAATCCAAAACACGTTTATACTTTTGGCCTTTGGTTTGCTCGTATGTCTCGAGTGTTTGGTATTAAACTTGAAGTTCGCGTTCCGGAAAGTGTTAAAAATGCAGGCCCAAGTTTATACATTGCTAATCACCAAAATAACTGGGATTTATTCACTGTTTCTGGTGCAATTCAACCTCGTACAGTAACGGTAGGTAAAAAAAGCTTAGCGTGGATGCCACTGTTTGGTCAGTTGTATTGGATCACTGGTAATATCTTGATTGACCGTAATAATCGCAGCAAAGCGGTAGGTACGATTGCTCAAGTTGCTGATAACATTAAGAAGCGTAATGTTTCTGTTTGGATGTTCCCAGAAGGTACTCGTTCTCGCGGTCGTGGTTTATTGCCATTTAAAACGGGTGCGTTTCATGCAGCTATTGCGGCTGAAGTTCCGGTAACTCCGATTGTGTGTAGTAATACGGAAGGCGTAAAATTAAACCGTTGGAATAATGGTGTTGTGATTGTTGAGATCTTACCACCAGTGAGCCTTGATGGTTACGATAAAACAAACGTTCGTGAACTAGCGAATGAATGTCGTGAACAAATGAAAGCTAAGCTAGAAGAATTAAATAAAGAAGTTGCACAACGCAACCAAGCTTAAGTTTTTATTATAATTTTAAGGGTATGCAGCTTGCTGTGTACCCTTTTGTTTTTGATGTGTATATCCTTAAAACGTGTAGATAATAATGAAAGAAGAAGTCGTCCTTGTAAACCAACAAGGTCAAGCCATTGGTACAATGGAAAAGTTAGAAGCGCATGAAAAAGGCCTATTACATTTGGCTTTTTCAGTTTTACTGTACCGTAAAATAGAAAATGAGTATCAATTTCTACTACAGAAACGTGCCGAGTGTAAATATCACAGTAAAGGGAAGTGGAGTAACACTTGTTGTTCACATCCGAGAATCAATGAGTCGGTTGAATTAGCCGGTGAACGCCGATTAGCAGAAGAGATTGGTATTGTTGATGTTACTGCAGATAGATTTGAAAACCTAGGCTGGTTTATTTATCAGGCAGAGCTCGAAAATGGCTTGAGTGAGCATGAGCAAGATTACATATTACTTGCTAATACTCCTGATGTTGAATTTACGATGAACCCTGATGAAGTTAGTGACATACAGTGGTGGAGTGAGAGTCAGATTAAGCAAGAATTAGTAAATAACCCGACCCTGTTTTCGGTTTGGTTTAATACTGTTTTTTCTAAAGCAATACGATACTTATCTACATTAGATAAAAAATAAGGCAGAGATCAGTAATACTAATATCTGCCTAGCTTCATTTCTAACGGTGTAATACCAATTCCATTAATTATTTGATCATTATTACTGGTTAAATAACTCAATAGTTGCGTTAAAAATTATTATTGTAGAATAACTACTTATAAGAATTTTTGCCTTACTCTTAAGTGATTTTCCTACGTAATAAATAGATCACCTAATTAGTTACATTGGTATAATTATTATTTACGAACAGCAATTGCTTCGATTTCAATACCAACATCTTTTGGAAGACGAGCAACTTCAACACAAGAACGTGCAGGGTAGTTTGCTACATTGTGCTCATCAAAGAAGTTGCCGTAGACTTCATTCACTGTACCAAAGTCATTTAAGTCTTTTACAAAAACCGTTAATTTAACGATATCAGCAACCGTTAGGCCAGAAGACTCTACAACGGCCTTAACGTTCTCTAAAGATTGGCGAGCCTGCTCTGCAATATCATCAGACACTTCACCAGTTGCTGGATTTACAGGGATTTGGCCTGAAGTTAGTACCATATTACCAAGGTCAACACCTTGAATGTATGGACCAATTGCTGCTGGAGCATTGTCTGTATGAAGAACTTTAGTCATTGTAATGATTCCTTTTTGAATGGTTGAACGTCAGGTTCAATAAACCCAATATAAAACAAACCTCACCAATAAAAAAGCCCCAGAAGATCTGAGGCTGAAAATTATCGAATCAAATGTGATATTAATTTAAATCAGTGACAACTTCGCGTGAATAAACCTTTTCACAATACTTACACTTTAAGTGAATATCTTCGTTTTTTGTAATGACCTTAAAGCTACTCTCAACTGGCTCACCATGGGTAATACAGTTACTGTTCGGGCACTCAAACACACCAGTAATTTGTGTCGGTAACTGAAGAGGGATCTTCTTCGCTACTTCATAGTTTTCAATTTGGTTGACCGTTGCGTGTGGTGCGTAGAGTGCTAACTTACTTGCTTGCTCTGGTGTTACAAAGGTATTTTCAATTTTCAATAAATCTTTAGACCCTAGCGCTGAAGAAGGCAAGTTTAAGCCAATCGTTACACGCTCT
The DNA here is from genome assembly GCF_900312675.1 of Aliivibrio sp. EL58. Taxonomy (GTDB): domain Bacteria; phylum Pseudomonadota; class Gammaproteobacteria; order Enterobacterales; family Vibrionaceae; genus Aliivibrio. The sequence continues at coordinate 187,922 of NZ_OMPC01000012.1, forward strand.
GCCGTTTTGTCCATTTGAAATAGCTTTAAGACTTTAACACCAATATTTGCAGGGATATGGTCGATTACCGTACCGTTGTTGATTGCTTCAACACGTAATTGAGTTTTGTTAGGCATCATTTTTTCTCCCTAAAGTGTTTCGTTAAGAACTAAAGCCAGTAGAGCTTGGCGGGCATAGACACCATTCTCAGCTTGTTGGAAGTAGTAAGCGTGTGGTGTTTTATCAACATCGATATCAATTTCATCTACGCGAGGCAACGGGTGAAGGACTTTTAAGTTCTCACGAGCAGGTGCTAACGTTTCAGCTGAAAGAATATAGGCTGACTTAATATGCGCGTATTCAGACTCATCAAAACGCTCTTTCTGAACACGAGTCATGTAGAGAATATCTAACTCAGGAATGGCTTCATCCATCTCATTTAACAGTTGATATTCAATGCCTAACTCATCTAATTCTTCACAGATGTAATCAGGCATAGCTAATACTTCTGGAGCAATAAAGAAGAACTTAATGCCATTAAATTTAGCTAACGCTTGGGTTAATGAATGAACGGTACGACCGTATTTTAAATCACCAACAAAAGCGATGTTTAGATTATCTAAGCGCCCTTGAGTTTCGTAGATGGTGTATAAATCCAATAGCGTTTGAGTTGGATGTTGATTCGCACCATCGCCAGCATTGATGACTGGTGTGCCATTAGAGAACTCTGAGGCTAGACGTGCAGCGCCTTCTTTTGGATGACGCATAACATATGCATCAACGTAAGAGGTAATCACTTGAACAGAGTCTGCCAGTGTCTCGCCTTTTTGAGCAAGAGAAGTATTACCTGCAGAATCAAACCCAATAACAGAGCCACCTAAGCGTTGGATTGCGGTTTCAAAAGATAAGCGGGTACGAGTTGAGGCTTCAAAAAAACAGCTCGCAATGACTTTATTTTTTAATAAGTCAGGTTGAGGCTCTTTTTTAATATTACCTGCTGTTTCTACAATCAGTTCTAACTCTTGACGAGAAAGCTCTGGAATAGAAATGATGTGCTTTTGATATAGCGAGTTAGCCATAGTCTCTCTTCCCTTTTATTTATCATATTGAAATCAAAAAAAAGCCCCCTATCAAATAGGAGGCTTTAAAAATATCGGTAATTAGGAAACTCAAAAAATAGGGGACCACCGCACGCTGTGAGTGCAGAATCTCGGTCGACCGCTGTATGAAGATAAGTTAATAACATCATAATTTCCTAGTAAATTGCGCGAAATTATACTCGTATCAAAATCCTAAGCAAGCGTTTGCATCAAATTTTCTTTTGATTACTCTTTTAAAACAAGAGAGATTAACTTCCTAGTGTCGCTACCATTATTGCTTTAATCGTATGCATGCGATTTTCAGCTTCATCAAATACGATAGAGTAGTCAGATTCAAAAACTTCGTCAGTGACTTCTAAACCGTTCATGCCATACTTTTCTGAGATTTCTTTTCCAATGGCTGTTTCATTATTATGAAAGGCGGGTAAACAGTGCATGAATTTCACGTTTGGATTTTCGGTTGCTTTAATCACATCCATATTGACTTGATAAGGCGTCATTAATGCGACACGCTCATCCCATGCTTCTGGTGCTTCACCCATAGAAACCCAAACATCTGTGTATAAAAAGTCACAGCCTTTTACGCCTGTTTGTACTTCTTCCGTTAGGATGATTTTGGCGCCAGTTTGGGCTGCTATTTCTTGGCATTGAGCGACTAATGTTTCTTCTGGCCAAAACTGTTTTGGTGCAATAAGACGGATCTCCATGCCCATTTTTGCTGCGCCAACCATCAGCGAGTTGCCCATGTTATTGCGAGCATCACCAAGGTAGGCAAAAGTAATTTGATTTAACTGTTTACCATTTGCATATTCTTGCATTGTTAGAAAGTCTGCCAGAATTTGTGTTGGATGAAACTCATCAGTTAATCCATTCCAAACTGGAACACCAGCATACTTACCGAGCTCTTCAACAATAGACTGCCCAAAACCACGATACTCAATGCCATCGTACATACGACCAAGTACACGAGCAGTGTCTTTCATCGATTCTTTTTGGCCAATTTGAGAACCTGAAGGACCAAGATAAGTGACTTTAGCACCTTGGTCAAAAGCAGCAACTTCAAAGGCACAGCGAGTACGAGTAGAGGCTTTTTCAAAAATAAGTGCAATGTTCTTACCTGAGAGGCGAGGTTGTTCATACCCAGCGTATTTTGCTTTTTTTAAATCAGCAGAAAGTTCAAGTAAGTGTGCGATCTCTTTTGGAGTAAAATCCAAGAGTTTTAAAAAGTTTCTATTACGTATATTAAAAGCCATAGTGTGCTCCTAGCTGTGCATATCAAATCCGATAAATATCATTTAAACATATAAATGCGTATTTTGTGAATATATATTTAATTTTTTATTATTGTGTTTGCCGTGTTAAATTCCATCTCTTTCTATTGGGCAACTCATACATCTTGCTCCACCACGGCCACGGCCAAGTTCATCTCCCGTTATTGGAAGAACAGTAATGCCAGCTTTATCATACTTTTCATTGGTGTAAGTATTACGCTCATAAGCCACAACAACACCAGGCTTAATCGTTAATACATTATTAGCGTCATGCCATTGCTCTCGTTCTGCTTCGTAGCTGTCACCACCAGTAGTGATGATATTGAGTTCATCTAACTCTAATGCGGATTTTAATATCTGCTGAAAGTTTGGCATTTCTTTAATCGCTAATTGTTGTTCACCACAAGGGGTAATTGACCAACACGGCATGTCTTTATTTATGACTCTTGGATAGACAGAGAATACGTTATGGTCCATATGAGTCATTACCGTATCTAGATGCATACATGATCGATCTTCAGGTAGCTTAATCGCGATAACTTGCTTGGCTTGATGAGTTCGGAATAATTGCTTTGCTAGATTCTCAATCCCTTGGGGAGTCGTTCGCTCAGAGATCCCAACTAACACATTTCCTTTACCGATCACTAATACATCGCCACCTTCAATGGTTGCATTGTCGTAATCTCGGTTTTCATCTTCAAAATATTGCGGGAATACTTGTTGAGAAAATAGAGGGTGCCAGCGATAAATTGCACGTAAATGATTTGATTCTCTTTTTCTTGCCGCTTTTGCCATTGGGTTGATAGAGACACCACCATAGATCCAACATGAAGTATCACGAGTAAATAAATGGTTTGGTAATGGGTCAATGACAAAATCAAACGGGTCACTCAATTGCTGCAACATAGAAGGCGCTTTAAATGGCAGCTCAATAAAGGCAAGGCCACCTAATAAAATTGAGGCAAGTTCTTTGTTACTTTTTTCAAGTAAAAAGGCTCTGATTTGGTTTGCAAAGGTAGGGCCAAAACGATAGTGAGAGATTTGATGCTTTAACAGCCATTGTTTTGCTTCAGGGTGCTGTAGTGTCTCTTCGAGTAAGTCTTGTAAGAGAAGTACTTCAACATCTTGAGATTGTAATGTTAAAACAAACTGATCGTGCTCAAGAAGTGCTTTTTCAACCGATAATACATCATCAAAGAGTAAGTCGTGACAGTTCGTCGGTGTTAAATGGCTTAGCGCTCTTTCTGGACGGTGAAGAATAACTCGGCGAAGTTGACCAATTTCAGAGCCAACAAATAGCTTATTCATAAGATTCCTTTCTAATATCTACAGCTAGTAAGAGAAATAATACCGTATAGCAGCTAAATATTCTTTAATTATTGAAGTGCTAGGGAATTTGGTTTGAGCAGGCTATAATGCCTGAGTTAATTTCTATTATTTTATACAGTGTGGAGCCTTACTATGTCTCAAGAAGATGAATATCTATCGGTTGAGCAATTTCTTGAATTGCAAAAAGCGGAAACGCGCGAAATTATTGAATCACTAAAAGCCGATGGTAGTGAGCCGGATGCACTGTATGCTATCGAACACCATTTAATGGCGGAAGACTTTAAAGCGTTAGAAAATGCAGTAGTAGAAGCATTTAAAATGGGTTTTGAAGTATTAGAAGCTGAAGAGCTAGAAGACGAAGACGGTGCTAAAATCTTATGTTGTGATGCCGTGATGGACTCAATATTAGATGCAGACGTTATCGATGCTCAAGTTGAAAAATTAGTTCTACTCGCTGAGAAATTCGACATTATCTATGATGGTTGGGGTACATACTACGAAGGCGAAGACGCTGAGTATGACGTTATCGAAGATGGCGACGAAGAATAAAAATATTGTCAAATAACGACAATTGAGAGACTGTGCCCTAGGCTTGTAATACAAGTGTAGGGCATTTTTTTAGGGATGAATATATAAATGAACTCAAGAATCATACTTAATGGTGAAGAAGCGTTATGGCAACTTTCACCGTTAACAGACACTGCATTGCCGATTAAAGACATTCCAATTCAACAAGGTGTCGCTTCTGCTTATGAAGCACTTTCTGTTGCAGAGGCGAATAATCAAGAATGGCATTTAATGCGTTTTTTTGAAGTGGATGAAACATTACTGAATTATCCTGCGATTGAATTAGTGATGAGTGGAATTTCTCGCTATGCCGAAGTGAGAATTAATGGTGTTGCTGTATTTGATTGTACTGAAAAAATGACTCGCTACCGTAAAGACATCAAAGAGTTTTTACAATTAGGCGGTAACCGTTTTGAAGTTCTCTTTTTAGAAGAGGATGACGATGATTGGTTGTTGGATGAAGAGTTAGACAATCAAGTATGCGAAATTAATCAAGCCTATCATCGCCGCTTTGGTGCAGTTCAAGAGATTGATATAAAAGATGATATTGGTGTATTTGGTGTCTGTTTTTTCCAGCCTATTCCCCATCTTTCTCTAAACCATATTAGTGTAGAGCAAATTTGGCATCACGGTTGTGAGCTTAAAGTCGATGTTCATTTCAAGATGTATAAACCCAATTTAATTTCAGCTAGCATTAAATTTGATGGCATGACATTAACGCTTCCTGTTGATGTAAGAGGCGATCATGTATCTGCATTATTTCAGGTTGAAGCGCCAAAATATTGGAGTGATAACTCTCAAAGTTCTGATGATTTGTATTTGATTGTAGTGACATTAGATGGACAGCAGCATGAACTTGAAATTGGTTTATGTCGTACGGAGAATGTAATTCATTTCCCACTATAGTTAATAGTGTTCTTAGTGTATTTTCTTTAGATAACAAAAAGGCCGATGTATTAACATCGGCCTTTTTTATGCATTACGATAATATCAACCTAATAAAAGATAAAAGATAAAAGGCTTACTTACAGTGCTGCGATTGTTTCTTTTTGCGCTTCTAGCTTAACTAATGTTTCTTTATAGCCTTCTAGTTTTTCACGCTCTTTAGCGATAACCACTTCAGGTGCTTTAGCAACGAAACCTTCGTTACCTAATTTACCTTCGATACGTTTAATTTCGCCTTGGATTTTAGCTACTTCTTTATCTAAACGAGCAAGCTCTGCATCTTTATCGATAAGACCCGCCATTGGGATCATCAACTCAGACTTACCAACAAGAGAGGTTGCACATGCTGGTGTCTCTTCATTGTCTGCAAGTACTTTGATGCTGTCTAGTTTTGCTAGAGAAGTAAGAACAATCTCGTTAGCTTGAATACGTGCAGCGTCTTTTTCGTCAGCCACTTTAATCATCACATCTAAGCCTTTGCTTGGTGCGATATCGTATTCAGCACGTAAGTTACGAATGCTAGTAATGAATGCTTTAACCCACTCAAGATCAGCAACAACATCAGCGTTGAAGTTTTCTTCATTAAACTGAGGTAATGCTTGAGTCATGATGGTTCTTTCTTCAGAATCAGGACCTTCAACACCATCAATTAGTGGTATCACACTCTGCCAAATAGATTCAGTGATATAAGGAAGAACAGGGTGAGCAAGGCGTAATGTCTTCTCAAGAACCGTAATTAGCGTGTAACGCGTTGCACGTTGTTGTGCTTCAGTGCCTTTCCATAGAACGGGTTTAGTTAGCTCTAAGTACCAGTCACAGAATTGGTTCCAGATGAATTCGTACAGTGTGTTTGCTGCCATATCTAGACGGTAGTTGTCTAAGTGAGCGTTAAACTCTTTAGCGGCAACTTCAAACTGAGATGCGATCCATTGGTCAGCCAGTGAGAACTCAAGTTCTGCACCTTCAGCCATACCACAATCGTGCTCTTCTGTGTTCATTAATACGTAACGGCTTGCGTTCCATAGTTTGTTACAGAAGTTACGGTAACCTTCAAGACGCTTCATATCCCAGTTGATATCACGACCTGTTGATGCCATTGCTGCAAGAGTGAAACGTAGGGCATCAGTACCGTATGGTTCGATACCGCCTTCAAACGTTTTACGCGTTGCTTTTTCGATCTTCTTAGCAAGTTGAGGTTGCATCATGTTGCCACAACGCTTTTCAACAAGCTCTTCAAGGCCGATACCATCGATCATATCGATAGGGTCAAGTACGTTACCTTTAGACTTAGACATCTTGTCACCGTTTTCATCACGGATAAGGCCCGTCATGTAAACTGTCTTAAATGGTACTTGTGCATTGCCTTCTTCGTCTTTAACGAAGTGCATGGTCATCATGATCATACGAGCAACCCAGAAGAAGATAATATCAAAACCAGATACTAGAACTTCTGATGGGTGGAATGTTTTTAGTGCGTCTGTGTTTTCAGGCCAGCCTTGTGTGCCGAACGTCCAAAGTGCAGAAGAGAACCATGTATCAAGCACATCGTCGTCTTGGCGAAGCACGATAACTGGAGAAAGGTTGTTTTTCTCACGAACTTCTTCTTCAGTACGACCAACGTAAACTTTACCGTCGTTGTCATACCATGCAGGAATACGATGACCCCACCAAAGTTGACGAGAGATACACCAATCTTGTACGTCACGCATCCACGCAAAGTACATGTTTTCGTATTGCTTAGGAACGAATTGGATTTGACCATCTTCAACTGCTTTAACTGCTGGAGCAGCTAGAGGTGCAGTACGTACATACCATTGGTCAGTTAGCATTGGTTCGATAACAACACCACCACGGTCACCGTAAGGTACAGTTAAATCGTGATCTTTGATCTCTTCAAGAAGACCCAGTTCATCAAACTCAGCAACGATAGCTTTACGAGCAGCAAAACGCTCCATACCATGGTATTTAGCTGGAAGCTCAGCGCTGTATACGTCGCTTTCTTCGCCGTTCGTTGTGAATACTTCAGCAGAATCACGGATATCAGCGTTGAACGTTAGGATGTTGATCATTGGTAGGCTATGACGTTTACCTACTTCGTAATCGTTAAAGTCATGAGCTGGAGTGATTTTCACACAACCCGTGCCTTTTTCCATGTCCGCATGCTCATCGCCTACGATAGGAATTAAACGACCAACGATAGGCAGTTCAATGTGTTGACCGATCAGATCTTTGTAACGAGGATCTTCTGGGTTTACAGCAACACCAGTATCACCAAGCATTGTTTCTGGACGAGTCGTAGCTACAACAATGTAGTCTTTGCCGTCAGCAGTTTTAACGCCGTTCGCTAGTGGGTAGCGGAAGTGCCACATGAAGCCTTTTTTGTCTTTGTTTTCAACTTCAAGATCAGAAATAGCAGTGTGCAGTTTAGGATCCCAGTTTACTAGACGCTTACCACGGTAGATAAGATCTTCTTCGTATAAACGAACAAACACTTCTTGAGTTGCAGCAGATAAACCATCATCCATAGTGAATCGTTCACGATCCCAATCAACAGAGGCGCCTAGACGACGAAGTTGCTTGGTAATTGTGCCGCCTGATTCTGCTTTCCATTCCCAAATTTTGTCGATGAAAGCGTCACGACCGTAATCGTGTTTTGTTTTGCCTTCTTCAGCCGCAATCTTACGCTCAACAACCATTTGAGTTGCGATACCTGCGTGGTCGGTACCGACTTGCCAAAGGGTGTTTTTGCCTTTCATACGTTCAGCACGGATAAGTGTATCCATGATCGTATCTTGGAAAGCGTGACCCATGTGTAGGCTACCAGTGACGTTTGGTGGCGGGATCATGATGCTATAAGCTTCTTTTGATGTATCGCCATGAGGCTTAAAGTAGCCTTTTTCTTCCCAAGTCTGGTACAGAGCTTGTTCTATTGATTGCGGGTTATATGTCTTTTCCATAGTGTTCGTCACGAATATCTCTATTAAAAAGTGGAATGCCAAATATCATAATTAATGGCTCAATCTGAAAATAGACTTTCAGTTGAGTTACTTAGCTATGATGATTGGCACTATTTTAATGTCTCGGTTTGCATGGCTCGGCCTGCATTTCGGTATATTTTATACCTTTCTCGAGCGTGTTGTTTGCTTTTTTCTTCACAGGGTACGAAGTCTACCACTTGAGCAAAGGAAACCGCAAAACTTGCGACCTCTTGTGCTAAATTTATTAATACATGTCGGCGGCCTGATGAGCGTAATGTTCCCCAACCAATTTCAATGGGGGAGCCAGATTGTGGCCCTTCACCAATTAAATTATGTGGTGTAAATTCAGAGATCTCATTTTGCCAGAGTGCTTCATCAATCAGTAGAGCTTGCTCTTTGTCTTGAGCTAATACATACACTCGTGCATTTTGAGAATAATAATAATGAGCAAGCTGACACACAAATTTTAACAGCCCATCTGAAGTGGCTGTTGGTGATGTGGGTTCAAGAACGTAAAACAGTGCTTGGCTCATAATCTCTCTTAATTTACATAAATGGCAAAAAGAAGCTAAATAGAATGTATTAAAAAAGGGCCATTTAAAGGCCCTTTATATCATAAAACGAAGTGGTTTATTCTACGATTTCTTGGCCTGAACGATTCAGTAAGAATTGGACAAGCAATGAGACAGGTCGGCCGGTTGAGCCTTTATTTGCACCCGAAACCCAAGCAGTACCCGCACTATCAATGTGAGCCCAATGATATTTCTTAGTAAAACGCGCAAGGAAGCAACCAGCAGTGATTGTACCTGCGGCTTTTCCGCCAATATTAGCCATGTCTGCAAACGGGCTGTTTAGCTGCTCGTTATATTCGTCAGCCATAGGTAAGCGCCACGCTCTGTCACCAGATTGCTCTGATGCATTAATGAGTTCATGAGCTAATGGATTATGGTTCGCAATTAATCCATTGATGTGATGACCAAGAGCAACCACACATGCACCTGTTAATGTAGCAACATCCACAACGCACTCTGGGTTATAGCGCTCTACGTATGTTAGGGCATCACAAAGAACTAAACGGCCTTCAGCATCGGTATTTAATACTTCAACAGTTTGACCTGACATGGTTGTTAAAATATCACCAGGACGGTATGAATTACTGCTTGGCATGTTTTCACAACCAGCAAGAATACCAACAACGTTCAGAGGAAGGTTTAATTTAGCTAATGCTTTCATTGCACCAAATACAGAAGCAGCACCACACATGTCGTACTTCATCTCATCCATACCGTCACTTGGTTTGATAGAGATACCGCCTGAATCAAAAGTCAGACCTTTACCAATAAGTACGATAGGTTTTGCATCAGGATTAGGATGACCTTTGTATTCCATCACTGACATCATAGATTCATTATGAGAACCTTGACCTACAGCTAGGTAAGAAGTCATGCCTAGTTTCTTCATCTCTTCTTCACCGATTACTTTAGTAGTAACGGTTTCGTAGTCATCGGCTAGGCGACGAGCTTGAGAGGCAAGATACGCAGGGTTAGCAACGTTTGGTGGCATATTGCCTAAATCTTTTGACGCTTTAACGCCAGAAGCAATAGATAAACCATGGTTAATTGCTTTTTCACCTAAGTTAAGCTCACGGCGAGTTGGTACATTAAATACTAACTTACGTAATGGGCGACGAGTCTCAGGTTTATTACTCTTGAATTGGTTAAAGGTATATAGACTGTCTTTAGTCGATTCAACCGCTTGGCGAACTTTCCAGTAAGTGTCTCGGCCTTTAACGTGAAGCTCTGTAAGGAAACATACCGCTTCCATAGAGCCCGTTTCATTTAGTGTGCTGATGGTTTTCTTGATGATTTCTTTATATTGACGCTCACCAAGTTCACGCTCTTTACCACAACCTACTAATAAAACACGCTCAGAAAGAATATTTGGTACTTGATGCAATAACAGCATTTGGCCTGGTTTACCTTCAAGGTCACCACGGCGAAGTAACGAACTAATGTACCCGTCACTGATTTTATCGAGCTGTTCTGCGATTGGAGATAAACGGCGCGGCTCAAAGACACCTACAACGATACAAGCGCTGCGTTGTTTCTCTGGACTGCCACTTTTTACACTGAACTCCATGCGTACTCCTACATCCTAAAGACAAATAGAACTAAATGTTAGATAATGAGCAAAATCTAGTTAGATACTATACTATTAGTGTTCCGATTTCGCAGGCTAACATTTAGCCAAAGATTAAAAAATAAATGGTTTACACGGAAATTATAGTGATTCTGGCAAAAATACAAGTTTTCTATAGGTAGATTCGACGTGATTATTATTAGATATTTGATCAAGGAAACATTAAAGAGTCAATTTGCGATCTTTTTTGTGCTTTTTTTGATCTTTATGAGCCAAAAATTTATTAGCATTTTAGCTGAAGCATCTGATGGGGATATCCCTGGTGGTTTGATCTTATCTTTGGTGGGGTTAAATATGCCTGCCATGGGTTTATTGATGCTGCCTCTCAGTATTTTCATAGGTATTCTTCTGACTTTTGGACGTTTATACGCGGAAAGTGAAATTACCGTAATGAATGCAACTGGAATGGGTAACTCAATACTTATTCGTGCTGCATTGTATTTGGCTTTAATTACTGGTGCAGTAGCTACTTTTAACTCACTATGGCTGTCTCCTTGGAGCCAAGAGCAAAGTACCAAGTTAATGGAAACCGTGGAGTCTGATTCTGGAGTCGAGCTATTACAAAAAGGTCAGTTTAGAAATTCTCCCGATGGAAAGGGTGTTGTCTTTATTGATGATATTAGTGATGAAGGCGGCAAGCACCTTGTTAATATTTTCTTAGCACAACCCGTTCCTCATGATTCATTACGCCCTAGTGTGTTAGTCGCTGATAAAGGGGTTGTAAAGCAGCTTAATGATGGCCGTCAGGTATTAGTTCTTGAAGATGGTACTCGTTATGAAGGTATTCCGACGCGTTTAGATTACTTAGAAAGTAACTTTGAATCTTATGAAGTCCTTATTGGACAAAAAGAGGTTAAGGCGAAACGAAGAGATTGGGATGCACTGCCGACACTAGAGCTAATCAAACGAACAGAGTTAGAAGCGAAAGCAGAACTGCAATGGCGTATTTCTTTGATTTTGTGTATTCCTTTATTAACTATGGTGGTTGTTCCGTTATCTGCAGTGAACCCAAGACAAGGGCGATTCGCGAAACTTGCACCGGCAATTTTATTGTATTTAGCTTACTTCTTATCATTAAGTGCTGGTAAGTCAGCAATAGAAGAGGGGAGCCTACATCCATCAGTTGGACTGTGGGCAATTAATGCCATCCTGCTTATTATCGGCATTATATTAAACTCAATGGACAGTGTTTTTGTGAGAAAATTAAAAGACAAAATGCGGAGAAAACCAAAGCATGTTTAAGATTTTAGATTGGTATATTGGCCGTACAATCATCGCAACCTCTGCGTTATGTTTAACAACGCTAGTTGGACTCTCTTCAATTATTAAATATGTAGAGCAGTTACGTAAAGTTGGTAAAGGAACATACGATCTTTTAGATGCTCTCTATTTTGTTATCTTAAGTATGCCACGTGATATTGAGATGTTTTTTCCAATGGCAGCCTTGCTTGGAGCATTGATTGGGTTGGGTATGTTAGCGGCAAGCTCTGAACTTGTGGTTATGCAAGCGGCAGGTTACTCAAAATTAGACATCGGTTTATCAGTATTAAAAACAGCAATACCTTTGATGCTAATGGTTATGGCATTAGGTCAATGGGGTGCACCTCAAGCTCAAAAGATGGCTCGTGATCTGCGTGCATTTGAAACTTCTGGCGGTAATATTGCAGCCGTAAGAGCAGGGGTGTGGGCTAAAGATGCTAACGACTTTATTTATTTGGGTCGGGTTGATAATCAAGAAAAGCTGTATGGTGTAACAGTATGGCAATTTGATGATAATCATAAACTGGATAATATTTTATTTGCGCGTAAAGCGGATTACCAATCTAAAGAAGCAGGCTGGATGTTGAGTGATGTTTCTATTACTCAAATGCAAGATGAAGCTAAAATCAGTGAAAAGAAAATGGATACCTTAAACTGGTCAACAACGCTTACTCCAGATAAATTAGCAGTGGTAACCGTTAAACCTGAAGAGCAATCTCTTTCTGGCCTGTATGATTATGTGAATTACCTAAAAGATTCAGAGCTAGATGCCGCACGTTATGAGTTGGCTTTTTGGCGTAAAGCCTTACAGCCTATCTCAGTTGCAGTAATGATGTTATTGGCGCTCTCATTTGTTTTTGGACCATTACGTAGTGTAACTATGGGTGCGAGAATTCTTTCTGGCGTGATCGCTGGATTTAGTTTCTATATTTCTAATGAGGTGTTTGGGCCAATGACTTTGGTTTATAACATACACCCCATATTTGGTGCGTTAGGGCCAAGTTTTGTGTTCTTATTGATTACCTTAGGGTTACTTAATAGAAAGCTTTAAACATATACCGTGAAAAAAGAACAAATAAAAAGGAGATACTGCAGAGTATCTCCTTTTTTCTCTTCGTAGCTTTAATAATCGCTTAAACCGCTTTATCTAAAACTATAACGCGAGTCTTTGCCCAAGTATCTTGAAATGCTGCATTATCACTTGAGATGAAGACCAATAGATTACCCAAACCAAAGGCAGACGTAGACATACGGATAATAGCTTGAGTTAATGTGATTGGTGAGCCATCAAGTTGTTGTACTTGAAGCTTCCAAGCGCGCATTCCCAGAGTTTGACCTTTACACCAAAAGTAAGCAAAGAAGCCAGCAAACACAGATACAAGAGTAACTGGATAAAGGTTACGCCATAATGGGTCATGATTTAAATAGCTACTCACATCAGGGTACTGACCGTAACTGATGATCCCCGCACCATAAAGCATTTCAAGGGTCGCGACGATAGCACCACCGGTTAGCATCATAATTGCGCTGATAATTAATGTGTCGTAGACCCAAGCTCCCATGCGACGCATAAAGCCGGCTTGTTGTTGTGTTTTCATTTTTTCTTCCATAAATTAAAAAACTGACAGCAGTATAACGATAGATGCAGTAAAAATGAAAATCAGATTGTAAATAACTGTTGAATATTTCAGCAAACAAATATCTTAGAGTAATAAAGAGCTTGCGCCATGATCATCTCTGAGTATAATCAACCACATCAAGCAGCAATGCTGATAAAGCCGGTATGGTGAAATTGGTATACACGAGGGATTCAAAATCCCTTTCCGAAAGGAGTGGCGGTTCAAGTCCGCCTACCGGTACCACATTTAAATGACAAAGCCTCGATGAAAATCGGGGCTTTGTTGTATCTGGGATATAGAGTTTTTCTAATCTTGAAAATAAATACAAAAAAGCCCTAACTTTAGATTAGGGCTTTTTTGTATTTATAATTTATCTTAAAGATCCTGTTACTGATTCTCTTCAAGCTTTGCTTTTGCTTCTTCTACTTTAGAGAAATCTAATCCTAACTCTTCAACTGCTTCTTTAATTAAGCTTGGATTTGTCATCACTTGCATCATTAGTGGTTGTAGTTTTTCTTGTGGAATGCCTAGACTTTGAATAATAGCCATTGCCGCTAATGGGTTTTGAGTTAGCGTTTGAAATACTTCTGCAATTTTCTCATCGCTAACATTGTGTTCTTTTAGTGTTTGAATAATAGGGTTCATTAAAATAGTCCTTATAAATAATTAAAGATAGTTGCTGCCTAGGATCATTAACCAAGTAAAGCCAGCAAAGCACAGAGCGACAAATACAGCGGCTGAACCAATATCTTTAGCTCTGCCACTTAATTCATGATGTTCAGGGCCTATACGGTCTACCACAGCTTCTATTGCTGAATTTAAAAGCTCAATCATAAAGATCAGAACAAATACGCCGACCAATAAAATCTTTTCTACTACAGTCACATCCAAAAGAAGTGCGATAGGGGCTGCAATAACTAACATTGCTAACTCTTGACGAATAGCAGCTTCATGTTTAAACGCAGCTTTAAGACCTTGAATAGAAAAGCCAGTTGCTTTGATTACACGCTTGATACCAGTATTGCCTGGTTTTCCTGATGGTGTTTCAGTCATGGTTTAACTCTAAATGAAGAACTGATATGAATGGAGGTTATGGTAGTGTCGCATTCGTTAAATGACAAGCATAAAAAAAGCCTCATCAAAATGATGAGGCTTTTAATATGGCTCCCTTTGCTGGACTTGAACCAGCGACATACGGATTAACAGTCCGGCGTTCTACCAACTGAACTAAAAGGGAATTATATGGTGCCTCGAGGCGGAATCGAACCACCGACACGAGGATTTTCAATCCTCTGCTCTACCGACTGAGCTATCGAGGCAAAAAAATGGTGCCGACTACCGGAGTCGAACTGGTGACCTACTGATTACAAGTCAGTTGCTCTACCTACTGAGCTAAGTCGGCACACTTATTTTTTTGCTATTGCTGGGTAAACCAACAACCTTGAACCTTTATAAAAACAGGCTCTTTAATATGGCTCCCTTTGCTGGACTTGAACCAGCGACATACGGATTAACAGTCCGGCGTTCTACCAACTGAACTAAAAGGGAACAGATTTTGTGTTCTTCTTACAAGGAAGAAATGGTGCCGACTACCGGAGTCGAACTGGTGACCTACTGATTACAAGTCAGTTGCTCTACCTACTGAGCTAAGTCGGCACTAATTTTTTATTAATCTTTAAAAAGATAAAGACTAAATTGTATGGCTCCCTTTGCTGGACTTGAACCAGCGACATACGGATTAACAGTCCGGCGTTCTACCAACTGAACTAAAAGGGAATTGTATGGTGCCTCGAGGCGGAATCGAACCACCGACACGAGGATTTTCAATCCTCTGCTCTACCGACTGAGCTATCGAGGCAAAAGAATGGTGCCGACTACCGGAGTCGAACTGGTGACCTACTGATTACAAGTCAGTTGCTCTACCTACTGAGCTAAGTCGGCACACTAAATTCTTTTGACTATTCGTGATCTAGCATTTAATAAATAAATCTAGAACTACACCAACAATCTTATTGTATGGTGCCCGGAGGCGGAATCGAACCACCGACACGAGGATTTTCAATCCTCTGCTCTACCGACTGAGCTATCCGGGCAACGAGCGCTATTAAACGGATTTTTGCCCCTACCGTCAACTTTTTTTTTCAAAATAGGCTGTTTTTTTGATTGTTTGATTGATAATTCATCGAATAGGCGATTTTATCGCTAAATCTTCCCTGAATTAAACTCTTTTTTAAAGGCAGTTACCTTTTCTAAATAGCGACGAGCTTCTGCATTTTTGTGTTTTTTGGTTAAAGCCCAGTACACTTGATTAGGATTTAGGCTATTAATCTCTTTAATTGCACGGCTGCGGTTGCTATTGAAGGTCGTTAGTACGCCGCCAGCGCCGCCATTGTAAGCTGAGATCATGCTGTATTGTTTAGATACAGGGTTTCGGATGTCTTTTAAATAGCGTGTTTTTAGAATATGAAAGTAGGCGGTTCCCGTATCAATGTTGTTATGTGGATTAAAAAGATACTCAGGTGTTGGATCACCAGATTTATTCTTTACTAACTTAAAGACATCACGGCCAGCGGTTTTAGGTACAACTTGCATCAAGCCATAAGCATTTGCCCAACTAACAGCGTAAGGATTAAAGCTACTTTCGGTTCTAATAATTGAATAAATTAGATCTTCTGGAATGTTGTAGCGTTGAGAAGCACCACGAACAATATCGGCATATTGGTACTCTCGCAATTGGGTGTGGTTCTTTACCATAGGAATATCGACATAAAGGGCTTTTTTATAATCGATATTTTTTGTCTTTAAATGATTAGCAATTAAATAGTCAGCATAACGACTAGCACGCCATGACCATTCAATCGGCTTTTTATCTTGATCGACGACTTGCTGGTATAAAAAGGGTTTGCCACCAAGAGCAACATCAGCATCAGAATAAAGATCGACACCAGCGGGATCATCAGGTGTAAGTAGGGTGGTGATAATAGCTTGGCGTAAATGGGCTTTAGGATCCGTTCCTGCGACAGTTTCTACGGTAACTCGGCCAGTAGAAAAATCGACTTGAGATCGACTTAAATAGCCATCGGTGTATTTTACATATGAGCGTTTACTGGCGATAACGAGATTCTTTTTACCCCAACGCTTTTCAATGTTGCCATTAAAGCTGCTAATTAACGAGTCGAGGGCTTTAATGTCTTTAGTAAATTGGCCAGGAAGAGGTGCTAGATTTTTAGCAAAACGGTTAGTGGTATCGTAATTAATACCAAAAGTAGACTCTATTGATTCTCGGCTACAACTGGTGAGAAAAAGACAAGCAGAGGCAATCAGGATAATTTTTTTCATAAAGACAATATAGATTAGAACTCGATAATAATGTTAACGGCAGAATGCCATTGAACTAAAAAAAGAATAAAAATAAAGCAGCCATTAGACTGCTTTATTTACAATAACTTATTCGCTTGGTGGTGTATAACCATCAATGATGACTTCTTTGCCATCAAATAGGAAACCTTCCATTTCTGTTTCCAGTAGCTTGCGGTGCTCTGGATCCATCATGTTCAGTTTCTTTTCATTAATAAGCATAGTTTGCTTATGTTGCCATTGGCCCCATGCTTCTTTGGAGATGTTGTCAAAAATACGCTTACCTAGTTCACCTGGGTAAAGTTGAAAATCTAGGCCATCGGCTTCTTTATTTAAAAGAACGCAAAATACAGTGCGACTCATGGTTATTCTCCATTAGAAATTTCGAACGGTAAGGCATCTAACAGTTTTTGAACTGGAGCTGCTAATCCTACCGTCATTGGTTGAGATAAGTTATACCAAACTCCACGCGTTCCTTCCATCACCATATCAGGTTTCTTACTCAGAGTGATAAGTACAGGAGTGATATCTAAGTGGTAATGGCTAAAGGTATGACGAAAAGCAATTAATTGCTGGCTTGATTTCACATCCATACCATAGTGGTCGGATAAATCATTTAAGGTGTTTTCTGGTTGTTCAGGAAAACAGTATAAGCCACCCCAAATTCCCGTTTGAGGTCGTTGCTCTAGTAATACATCACCATCGTGATAGTAGATAGCAAACCATGCTTCTTTAGTTGGCTTGTCTTTTTTGGGTTTTTTAGTTGGGAAGTCTAATTGGCGATCTTGCGCTTTGGCTTGGCAAAGCTCATTCACTGGGCAAATCTCACACTTAGGCTTAGAACGAGTACAGACCATCGCCCCCATATCCATCATGGCTTGATTGTAGCGTTCAACGCCTAACTCTGGTGTATGTTCTTCTGCTATTTCCCACATGGAATTTTCGACCGATTTCTTACCAGACCATCCCTCAATGGCAAAGCAACGAGAAAGGGTACGTTTTACATTGCCATCTAAAATAGGGTGACGTTGCTTGAGAGAAAGTGACAGCACAGCACCCGCAGTAGATCGGCCTATTCCCGGAAGAGCGATGACTTCTTCAATCGTTTCAGGGAATTTACCATTATATTGCTCAGCGATGATCTGTGCTGTTTTATGTAAATTTCGAGCTCGAGCGTAGTAACCAAGTCCGGTCCATAAATGCAGCACTTCATCTTGCTCTGCGTTTGCTAAATCAACAACGGTTGGAAAGCGAGCCATGAAACGTTCGAAATAAGGGATAACGGTAGTTACTTGGGTTTGTTGAAGCATTATTTCAGATAACCATACTTTATAAGGCGTTTTTTCTAATTGCCAAGGTAACGTCTTACGGCCGTAATTGTCGTACCACTCTAAAATGGCGTGAGAGAAAGAAGTCATGACATGCTCGATTACATTTTTATAATTAAGAATGGATCACATCATACTGTGATGGTTTTGTACACCCGATAGAAAATAGGGTTATTAGTTCAGGTAAAGAATTGCCTTAATTAAGCTTGTTTATAGAGAAAAGCAAAGATAATACTTGAACACTGGGCTAAACTTTGGATAATGCCGGATCCACAATCCTTGTTCAGAGAATAACCAGGTTATCCAATCATGACTGAAGTGACTAAAAACGACTTTACCGAAGAAGGTAAAATCGTTCGTAAAATTCGTAGCTTTGTACGCCGCGAAGGACGTTTAACGAAAGGCCAAGAAGGCGCTATTACTGAGTGCTGGTCTACCATGGGCATCGATTTTGTTGAGCAAATGCTTGACTGGAACGAGGTGTTTGGTAATAACAACCCTGTCGTTTTAGAAATCGGTTTTGGTATGGGTGCATCTTTGGTTGAGATGGCGCAAAAAGCACCAGAGCTTAATTTCCTTGGCATTGAAGTTCACCGTCCAGGTGTTGGCGCATGTCTTGCAGCAGCAAAAGAAGCAGGCGTAACGAACTTACGTGTAATGTGTCATGATGCGGTTGAAGTATTTGAATCAATGATCCCTGATTCATCTGTACATACATTACAACTTTTCTTCCCTGACCCATGGCATAAAGCGCGTCATCATAAGCGTCGTATCGTTAAAGCAGAGTTTGCTGAGATGATCCGTCCTAAGCTAAATTCTGATGGTATTTTCCACATGGCAACTGACTGGGAAAATTACGCAGAACATATGATCGAAGTAATGAACGTCGCTCCGGGTTACGAGAATATCGCAACTGATGGTGATTACATTCCTCGTCCAGATGAGCGACCATTAACAAAATTTGAAGCGCGTGGTCATCGTTTAGGCCATGGCGTATGGGATATTAAATTCCGTCGTAACGCATAAGTCGTTTATTTTAAACGGGATGACAGCGCACGATAAGCGCTGCATGGCTCTGATGCCAATCTAAATAAATACTAAAGCCAACCTCTGTGTTGGCTTTTTTGTCCTTGCGCTCAAAAGGGAATAGAAATAATGAAGCCAACAAAACAGATATTAGATGATATTTTGAATGAAGTGCGTCCTCTTATTGGACAAGGAAAAGTTGCCGACTATATTCCCGCGCTTGCTTGTGTACCAAGTGATAAATTAGGTATTGCCGTGTACACCAACGATGGTGAGATGATTACCTCTGGTGATGCAAATGAGCGTTTTTCAATTCAATCGATCTCCAAAGCACTGAGTTTGACCCTTGCTATGGAGCTATATCAGCCAGAAGAATTATGGCAACGAGTAGGAAAAGAACCTTCAGGGCAAGCATTTAATTCTCTTATCCAGCTTGAAATGGAGCAGGGGGTTCCTCGTAATCCGTTCATTAATGCGGGTGCAATTGTTGTTGCCGATATGTTGTTTAGTCGTTTTTCTGCTCCTAAGCATAGATTATTAGAATTTGTGCGAAAGCTCTCGGGTAATGATCATATTATCTATGATCGTGTCGTGGCTAATTCGGAAATGGACCATAGTGATCGAAATGCCTCGATTGCCTATTTAATGCGTTCATTCGGTAACTTTGACAATGAAGTTATGCCAGTATTAAAGAACTATTTTCATGCTTGTGCGTTGAACATGAGCTGTGTTGATTTAGCAAGAACGTTTGGTTATTTAGCCAATAAAGGCATTCAACCTGAGACAAATGAGTTCATCGTAACGCCAATGCAGAGTAAACAAATTAATGCATTAATGGCAACTTGTGGCTTATATGATGGCGCCGGAGAGTTTGCTTATCGTGTTGGGATGCCAGGGAAATCAGGTGTCGGTGGTGGGATTATTGCCATTGTACCGGGTGAGATGACTATTGCTGTATGGTCTCCAGAATTAGACCCATCAGGTAATTCTCTAGCAGGAACGCAAGCATTAGAATTGCTTTCAGAACGTATTGGTCGTTCGATATTTTAAGATAGAAAGAGCAGTAAATTACGTGTTTACTGCTCTTATAGTTTCTAGCGCGAAGCGATATAGTCTCTAGTTAAGAGATTAGTCCTCATCACTCACAAACGCTTCCAGCAAATCATTCAAAAACAACTTGCCGTGCTCAGTGATCTGCCAATGCGTTTCGGTTTCATTTAGATATTTTTTCTCTTTCGCCCAATCAATCGTCTCTTGAATCGACTCAAAACCTAATCCGGTCTTATCAATGAAATCTTGCTTAGGGCACGCTTCTAACAGACGAAAACGGTTCATAAAAAACTCAAAAGGTCTATCGTGATCCGCAACCTCTTGTTCGTCAATTAAGTAAGGTTTCATTAAATCTAAGAAGCCGCGTGGGTGCTTGATTTTAGTGGTTCGAACAATGCGACCATCAGCAAAACTCAGTTTGCCATGAGCCCCACAACCAATGCCTAAATAATCCCCAAAGCGCCAATAATTCAAATTATGTCGGCATTGATAACCGACTTTACTGTAGCCTGAAATCTCATATTGAACATAACCGGCGTCAGCAAGGATTTGGTGGCCTTGTTCAAAAATATCCCATAAATCATCGTCATCTGGCAAGGTTGGTGGCTTATAGTAAAACACCGTATTTGGTTCAATAGTCAGCTGATACCACGATAAATGTGGAGGGCTAAGCTCTATCGCTTGTTTTAAATCGGATAACGCATCATCAATACTTTGGTTCGGTAGGCCATGCATTAAATCAAGATTAAAACTGTTTAATCCGGCTTCATGAGCAAGGCGAGCTGCGCGAATCGCTTCATCTTTACCGTGAATACGTCCCAGCTTTTCCAATTTCTCTTGCTGGAAGCTTTGTACGCCAATAGAGATACGGTTAACACCCGCTTCACGGTATTCAATGAATCGACCTGCTTCTACGGTTCCAGGGTTAGCCTCCATCGTGATTTCAATGTCATCAGCAAAGGGTAAGCGTTTTTCAACTTCGATCAGTAAGCGTTTAATTTCAGGTGCAGTAATTAAGCTTGGTGTACCACCACCAATAAAAATAGAGTGCAGCTTACGGGATTCGTTTTGCATATCATAACGTGCAAGATCGGTATCAAGATCGTCAATTAACGCTGAAATGTATTGTGCTTCAGGGATTGTCGTTTTCAAAGCATGAGAATTGAAATCGCAATATGGGCATTTTTGAATACACCATGGAATATGAATGTATAAGCTAAGTGGTGGTGGAACTAGCATCAATTATTGACCTTCTTTTAATGCTGAAAACAGTTTCTTAAGCGCCTGTCCACGGTGAGAAAGCTGCTTTTTACGAGCAGGTTCAAGCTCTGCAGAAGAACAGTTATCTTCACTTACCCAAAAGATTGGATCATAACCAAAGCCATTCTCACCTTGCTGTTCAGTGGTAATGTGGCCTTCCCATGAACCGTGGCAAATTAATGGCGTAGGATCGTTCTCATGCTTCATTAGAACTAAAACACAATGAAAGCGTGCAGTACGTTTTTCTGCTGGGATACCTTCCATTGCCGCTAGCATCTTATCAATGTTCTTTTGGTCGGTAGCGCCTTCACCTGAGTAGCGTGCAGAGTAAACACCAGGAGCCCCATTTAATGCGTCGACCTCTAGGCCTGAATCATCAGCAATCGCAGGTAATCCTGTTTCTTTAGCCGCATGACGCGCTTTAATAATGGCATTCTCAATGAAGGTTGTACCTGTTTCTGCTACATCAGAGACGTTGAATTCACTTTGTGCAACCACATCAAACCCAAAGTCAGACAGAACATCTGCCATTTCACGAACCTTACCTTGGTTGCCTGTTGCTAATACGATTTTGCTCATAATGATTCTCTTACTCTTCTACGTAAAATTTTTGATTGAATTTTAATTTACCAGCGCCTTTAGTATCGGCAGATACATCGATATCAAAGCGAAATGTCTCTTCGTTAGTAATTGGCAGCTCTGCAATGTAGTAAATTGCATTTTGCTCTTTAATTTCACGGAAGGTTAACGTTTTTGTTTGGCCGAGTAAATTCTTAGCGCTGCCTGTAATCTTTGCAGGGATAGCAGGCTTACCGGCTTGTGATATATCTAAGACACTAATATTAATTAAGGCATTGTAACCTGAGCGTTTTAATTGATAAGCACGGGCTACTTTTGGGGTAAGAAAGGTTGAGTTAAACGCAGAGTAATGAACCTCTACATTTTTAATTTGTACAAATTGTCCTGCAAAAGTGGGTAAGCTAAAAAGAAATAGGGACAAAAGTAAGATTATTTTTTTCATAACGATCCTCATATAAAAAGATTTTCATATAAAAAAGCCGAGGGTTAACTCGGCACTAGTATTATTTTGATGGTAACAGCTGCTTAATTGCTTCTGGAATAATGTCTGGTGAATGAATTCGAACTTGCTTGTGACGATTCAGTTCTCCTTTTTCTACCGTAATTTTTCCTTTAGCGACTTTAAACAGTTTGGAGAAGTACTTAATTAAATGTGCGTTCGCTTTTCCATCAACTGGAGGGGCGGTAATCGCTATTTTGAGCTCTTCACCATGTATTCCTACAATTTGATCTCGACTGGCTTTAGGTTGCAAATACAGTCGTAAGATCAAATCATCATTATCGTATTTAACTGGCATAGCTAGATTACAAGCTGTACCAAATAGGACCAATTAAATCGCCCATTAAGAAGTTAGCAAATTGAAGTACGATAAACAGCACTAATACGCTTAAATCTAACCCACCCATTTGAGGAAGAATTTTACGAATAGGTGCTAACATTGGTTCTGTTAATTGGTGCATAACGTATTCAATTGGGCTGCGGCCTTGGCTCACCCAGCTTAAGATAGCGCGTACTAATAAGATCCAGAACAGCAAACCACCAGCGGCCTTAGCAAGGGCAATCAAACCAATGAATAAAAACTCAGGGCCAAAAGCAACACCGCCTGATACAACTAATTGTAGAGCAACGAACTTCACAACACACAGTACATAAGCAAATAATACAGTGGCTAAGTCTAAGCTACCAATTGATGGGATAACACGACGTAAAGGAGAGACGATTGGTTGTGTCGCTTTTACGATAAATTGTGAAAATGGATTATAGAAGTCAGCTCGTGCAACTTGTAACCAAATTCGTAGAATCACGACCATGATGTATAAATCAAAAACGGTCGAGATTAAAAAGCTCATTGCATTCATAGTTTATTAACCTTAAAAATCATTGGTTTTGTAAATAGAGTAATTGAGTAGAGAAGGTTATCTTAAAATAACGATTCCATCTCTTCTGCACGAGAGACTGCGGCTTGCATTGCTTTAGCGACAATATCTTGCAGGTTGTGTTCATTAAACGTGCGTAGTGCTTCTGCGGTAGTGCCACCTTTTGAAGTGACTTGCTCACGCAGTGTTGATAGTTCTGTTTCAGGGTTTGCTACCACCATTTCAGCAGCACCAAGAGCCGCTTGTTGTACTAATAGGCGAGCTGTTTCTTCATCAAAACCTTGTTTAATTGCTTCTGTTTGCATCGCTTCCATAAATAAGAAGAAATACGCTGGAGCGCTTCCTGCTGCTGCAATAACAGAGTTAATGCCTGATTCTTTCTCAACCCAACAGATTTCACCGACTGCTGAAAGTAAGTTACCAGCATAGATTTTGTCTTGTTCTGAGATATGTTCTACTGCAAACAGACCACTCATGCCCTTGCCCACTAATGCAGGAGTATTTGGCATGACTCGAACTAGGTTTAATGTTGTGGCAAACATTTCGTTTAAACGCTGTGCTGAAATACCTGCGGCAATTGAGATTACCAACTTATCCGAGAAATCGACAGTTTGCAGAGGCTCTGCAGCGCTGGCCATCATTTGTGGTTTTACCGCAAGAACAACAACATCTGCATTTTGAGTTGCAGTAAGATTGTCTGTGCTGGTATTGATACCATAACAGGTTTTCAAATGCTCAAGTTTCGCTGTACTTGGATTTGTTGCTGTGATTTTTCCTTTTGGATAACCACTGCTAATTAAACCGGCGATAATAGAGCGGGTCATGTTACCCGCACCAATAAAAGCAATATTGCGATGTTCCATTCGTCTTCCTTACTTTATACCTATCGTTGTATCGAGATTGGTATCATTCTAGTTGAGGTTATTTTTTATTTTTATAATGCCTGGCGCTAAAAATTTAGTCTCTAGTACCAAAAATAGCAGTGCCAATTCGAACCATTGTTGAGCCAGCTTCAATTGCAGCATCCATATCACCGCTCATTCCCATTGATAGGGTATCCACTTGAGGATATTGTGCGCGTAATTGATTTTGAATGGAAGCAAGTTGTGTAAATGCAGCCAGTTGTTCATCGTAATTAGAGACATTCGCAGGGATCGACATCAATCCGCGTAATGTTAGGTTTGGCATCTCATTGATAGCAACAGCCAGTTCCATAACTTCTTCAGAAGTAGTTCCTGATTTACTCTCTTCTGAGCTGATATTGACCTGAATAAGAACATTTAGTTCACCAAGGTTGTCTGGACGTTGCTCATTAAGGCGTTGTGCTATTTTCAGGCGGTCAACAGAGTGAACCCAGTCAAAATGCTCGGCGATAGGGCGGGTTTTATTTGATTGAATTGGACCAATAAAGTGCCACTCTAATGCGATATCAGCATGATTGCTTTGGAAGTATTGAACCTTTTCAACTCCTTCCTGAACGTAGTTTTCACCAAATGCGCGTTGACCTACATCCATTGCCTGTTCGAGTAATTCGATAGGTTTTGTTTTGCTTACAGCCAGTAATTGCACTGAATCTGGGCGTCGACCACACTTTTGAACGCTATTCTCTATCTGAAGGGTGATTTGATTGATATTTTGCTTAATACTAGTCATAGAAACGATTACCGAGGAAAATTATGGATATCACAGAACTACTGGACTTTAGTGTAAAACAAAACGCGTCAGATCTACACCTATCTGCAGGAGTTCCTCCTATGGTACGTGTTGATGGGGATGTTCGTAAACTGACATTACCTGATTTTACACACGCAGAGGTTCATCGTTTAGTGACTGACATTATGAATGATGCTCAGCGCAGTGAATTTGAAGAGAAGCTTGAAGTCGACTTCTCATTTGAGCTACCGAATGTTGGCCGTTTTCGTGTTAATGCGTTTAACCAGTCTCGTGGGTGTGCGGCTGTGTTTCGAACCATTCCAGTTGAGATCCCATCATTAGAACAACTTGTGGCTCCTGAGATTTTTACTAATATTGCCAATTATCAAAAAGGCCTAGTATTAATTACAGGCCCAACAGGTTCAGGTAAATCAACAACGCTTGCAGCAATGGTTGATTACATCAATGAGAATCACAATAAGCATGTATTGACGATTGAAGATCCGATTGAATTTGTTCATAAAAATAAAAAGTGCTTAATTAACCAACGTGAAGTTCATCGTGATACGCACAGTTTTAAAGCGGCGTTACGTTCAGCGTTACGTGAAGATCCTGATGTCATTTTAGTAGGGGAGCTTCGTGATCAAGAAACGATTAGTTTGGCATTAACCGCCGCTGAAACGGGTCACTTGGTATTTGGTACTTTGCACACGAGCTCTGCTGCAAAAACCATTGACCGTATTATTGATGTGTTCCCTGGTAGTGAAAAGTCTATGGTTCGTTCAATGCTTTCTGAATCACTTAAAGCCGTTGTCGCTCAAACATTATTAAAAAGAACTGGTGGTGGCCGTGTTGCGTGCCATGAAGTGATGATTGCGACGCCTGCGATTCGTAACTTGATCCGTGAAGATAAAGTCGCACAGATGTATTCGATAATTCAGACGGGTTCTTCTTTTGGTATGCAGACCATGGAACAAAACGCCAAGAAAATCATTGCTCAAGGTTTGGTTGATCCTGATGAAGTCGCAAAGAAAGTTGATATCAGTAGTGTTGGATTTTAATTATGGAGTTAGATCAACTTCTGGATCAAATGGTTACACAAAAAGCGTCAGATATTTACTTAACTGTAGATGCGCCGTGCCTATTACGCGTTCACGGTGAACTGCAGCCAGTAGGCGAAAAACAAACGTTTGATTCTATCACGGCGTTATTAGCTGAAATGATGGATGATGAGCGTCAAACAGAATTTCATCAAAAGCTAGAGGCCAATTTTGCGATAGTGAAAGAGAGCGGTCGTTTTCGTGTGAGTGCATTTTGGCAACGTGAGCAGCCGGGTGCGGTGATCCGTCGCATTGAAACTAAAATACCGTCAATGGATTCGTTGAATTTACCTGATGTAATGAAGGATCTTGCAACCTCTAAGCGTGGTTTAGTTCTTGTAGTTGGGGCTACTGGCTCGGGTAAATCTACCTCAATGGCAGCAATGACTGGATACCGTAATGATAATCGCAGTGGTCATATTCTAACGGTGGAAGATCCAATTGAGTTTGTTCATCCGCATAATAAATGCATTGTGACTCAACGTGAAGTTGGGCTCGATACTGAAAGTTATGAAGTCGCATTGAAGAATTCGTTACGCCAAGCGCCAGATATGATTTTGATTGGTGAAATTCGAAGTCGAGATACAATGGAATACGCCATGACGTTTGCGGAAACCGGTCATTTATGTATGGCGACTCTGCATGCGAACAATGCCAACCAAGCATTAGAGCGAATTATTCACTTGGTACCTAAAGATCGTAAAGAGCAGTTTTTGTTCGATTTATCAATGAACTTAAAAGGTATTATTGCTCAGCAGCTTGTACCAGATATTAATGGCAATGGACGTCATGGTGTCTATGAGGTGCTATTAAATACTCCTCGAATTTCAGATTTGATCCGTCGTGGTGATTTGCATGAGCTAAAAGCAACCATGGCTAAATCACGAGAATCAGGCATGCAGACGTTTGATCAGTGTTTGTTTGATTTAGTTATCGCAGATAAGATCTCAGAAGATGAAGCATTACACAGTGCGGATTCAGCCAATGATTTGAGGTTGATGTTGAAGACGAAGCGTGGTGATTCATTTAGCTCGTCGAAGTTTGATAAAGTGTCGATATCGTTAGACTAAAAGCGATACGCTTTACTAACTAGAACGCTACGCTCTAGAAACTATAAGAGCAGTAATACGTAAAATGATTACTGCTCTTAATATCTGCTTTTGATCTTACAGGAGCGAAGCGTTCTAGTCCCTAGTTTCTAGTTTCTAGTTTCTAGTTCTTAGCCCCATTGACTTTCAAACCAGCTTTCTAAAATAACCACTGCTGACTGACAATCAATATTACCTTTCGATAACGCTTTATAGCCACCGAACTCAAATAAATCCGCACGAGCTTCAGCCGTTGATAAGCGTTCGTCGTGTAGCTCAACTTGATTACCAAAACGGCCATGTAGACGATTAGCAAATTTCTTTGCTTTTGGTGTGATGGTTTCTAGCTCTTTACCATGAAGATCGGTTGGTAGGCCAACAACGATTAAATCGGGTTGCCATTCTTTAATCTGTTTTTCAATATCATCCCAGTTAGGGGTACCATCTTGAGCTTTGAATGCTTTTAATGGACTTGCAGTACCTGTGATTTCTTGGCCAATGGCAGAACCAATGCTCTTGGTGCCAAAATCAAATGCCATGATGGTACGTGAACTCATGCGTGTCCAACCTCGCTAGATAGATTGGCAGGGTTAATGCCTAAAATTTCAATCGCTCTTCGCCAGCGATCAGGAATTGGGGTATCAAAAATAACAGAATGATCAGCTTCTAACACCAACCAACTGTTTTCAGAAAGCTCTTCTTCAAGCTGTCCAGCATCCCACCCTGAATACCCAAGTGCAACTAGGTATTTATGTGGCTGAGATTCAGTGCCAAGCGTGGCTAGAATGTCTTTTGATGTCGTGACTGAAAGTTCGTTAG
This sequence comes from Aliivibrio sp. EL58, assembly GCF_900312675.1. Classification (GTDB taxonomy): domain Bacteria; phylum Pseudomonadota; class Gammaproteobacteria; order Enterobacterales; family Vibrionaceae; genus Aliivibrio. Next base: position 215,806 of record NZ_OMPC01000012.1, read on the forward strand.
TGACTCGGATACTTGATATATAACTGTCTTTCACTGAATGTAAGACAAAGCCTCGGTCATCAGAAACTGGCCCACCATTGAGTACTGGTTGGGTTAAGGTCTGTGGAAAAATAACCGGTGATGGCTTATCTAGTTTTATTTGGTCAAGCATACCTTCTAATGAAATAGGAACAGTTTCATTAATACGTAGGCCCATGGTCCCCTCTGAATCATGCTCACAAATGTAGATGACACTTCGGTGAAAAAATGGGTCTTTCATACTTGGCATTGCTACCAAAAAATGGTTTTTTAAATCCACAAAGCCTCCTAAAAAATTCAGTTTAATAAAGGGAACAATAGGCTCCCTTTATTATAGCTGGCTCAATTAAGCGTTAATGCGACGCTCGATTGCATCCATTAATTTTCCCGTAATTGAAACATCAAATGCGGCTTCAATCTCTTTAATACATGTAGGGCTTGTTACGTTAATTTCTGTTAGCTTGTCACCAATGACATCCAGACCTACAAAGATTAGACCTTTTTCTTTCAATGTTGGAGCTACCGCATTAGCAATTGCCCAGTCAGTCTCACTTAATGGACGCGCTTCACCAGTACCGCCAGCAGCCAAGTTACCACGAGTTTCGCCTTTAGCTGGAATACGAGCTAAGCAGTAAGGCATTGGTTCACCATCAACAACAAGAATGCGTTTATCACCATTGCTAATATCTGGAACAAACGCTTGTGCCATACAGTAATTTTGTTCGTGATTAGTCAGTGTCTCAATGATCACAGATACGTTTGGATCGCCAGCTTTAACACGAAAGATTGACGCGCCGCCCATACCATCAAGTGGTTTAAGGATAATATCGCCATGCTCTTCGCGGAATGCTTTAATTTTTTCCGCTTTACGAGTCACTAAGGTTGTTGGTGTTAGTTCAGGGAACCAAGCCGTAAATAGTTTCTCGTTACAATCACGTAAGCTTTGTGGTTTATTTACAATTAAAGCACCTTGAATTTCTGCGCGTTCAAGAATGTAGGTCGCGTAGATGTATTCAGTATCAAACGGAGGATCTTTACGCATTAATACCGCGTCAAGATCAGCAAGGTCGATGGTTTGCTCTGATTTAAATTCGTACCATCCAGTAGGGTCTTCTTTTAATTCAACGACTTTGGTATCTGCAACTGCTTTACCTTGATCTAGGTGTAGGTCAGCCATTTCCATGTAATGGATTTCCCAGCCACGTTTTTGTGCTTCAAGCATCATGGCAAAGCTAGAGTCTTTTTTGATGTTAATGGATGAGATAGGATCCATTACGATACCGAGTTTGATCATTGTGTTTCTCCAGTTAACCAAGATCGCCAAAACGAACTTGTAGGGCAGTAATTGCAGTAAGTGCTGCGGTTTCGGTTCTAAGAACACGGGGACCTAGCAACGTTTCTTCAAATTTGTATAGTTCTGTCATGCTAATTTCATCAGACGATAAACCGCCTTCAGGGCCTATTAACAAGCGTACATTAGTGACAGGCTCTGGTAGCGTGTTGATAGAGTATTTTGCTCTTGGGTGAAGGTTTAGTTTTAGTCCTTCATACTCTTCAGCACACCACTCTTCTAATGACATGATCGGGCGAATTTCAGGAACAGTATTACGTCCACACTGTTCACAAGCTGCAATTGCAATTTTTTGCCATTGGTCGAGTTTCTTCTCGAAGCGTTCTTTATTTAATTTAACACCACAACGCTCTGAAATTAGAGGAGTAATGACATTAACGCCTAATTCAACCGATTTTTGAATGGTGAATTCCATTTTATCACCACGAGAAACCACTTGGCCTAAATGTAAATTTAGCGGTGATTCACTGCTACGCTCAACACGTTCACTGATTTCAACTTCAACGCTTTTTTTAGAGGCTGAAGTGATAACAGCAGGAAACTCCGCACCACTGCCATCAAACAGTAATACTGACTCGCCTTCTTTCATTCGCATTACACGACCAACGTGGTTGGCTGCATCATCACTTAAATTAATTTTCCCTTGTGATGGAAGGGCATCTGGATGATGAATTCTTGGTATTCTCATGGTCTACTTTTCTTTAACTATCTTATATTTAAGGATGGAGGCTAAACGGTACTTTTTCAACCTCTATTTAGAGTCTGTTGAGTTATTTAGTACAGGCTTTGAAGACGAATTGATTGTGATTACCTTGGATCTTGGCAATACGCTTATCTCGTTCACATTCCCAAGCTGAAACTGGGTATTGTTTGTCCCATGCTTCCATTAGTTGGCGCTGTGCTTTAGATAAGTTAAAGCGATACTCTTTATTCATATACATATAGGTACGGGCAATCGCACCTCGTGATTGTGCAGGTGGCTCAGCAACGCGTCCTTTAAAATCGACTTTAAAGCTACATTGACCATAATTAGCCCCTTTACTGCCATTCCATTGTGAAAACCTAAAATTAGAACGGTCACCATTAACTTCACCAACAGCGGGAACCAAGTTATGTAAATCGGCTTCCATCATTTTGAACTGTTTATCTTTTCGGGTGCAATTTTTACGTCCACCATCTTGCCAACATTGGCGTTGATGACCAAATTGCCAAGCAGGGACTACGTGTTCCCATTCTATACGGCTAGCGCGTTTTTCTTGTTTACGTACTTCATAGCCACAGCTTTCTAAGTCAGGAATGCCTTTCTTTTTATCTTTCCATGTAATGTCACAACCACAATAGAAAGAGGTAGGGTGATCAAGATAGATTTTTACGGCTAATTTTTTAGCTTTAGAAAATGAAGAAGGGGGAGCGGAAAGTGCACTGAAACTAAAAGTTATAGCGATAATGCTGATAACTAAGCGAATTAATGTCATGGTAAACCTACTGATTATAATATTAATACAGTAAGGGTAGCTTATTGTTAATTCGCATTATAGATAAATTAATTACTAGAGTGAGAAAGTGGGCGTTTTCTATTTTTCCGTTGTTTGTAAACGACGTCTAGAAAGCTTTAATGGTGACTGACACGCTTTACAAAGGTATTGGATTTCTTTACGTTGAACTCGATTATGGCGGCGAACAGTAAGTTCGTGTGTTGTGCATTTACAACGATAAGGAAAGGTTTTTCCCTTTACCGAATCAACGCTAAAGCTGTGTGTGGTTCTTGCCGGTAAATTGAAAACTTGATTCATTACACCTTGCCACTCTTTTCCGTGTGGTCTCACTCGACCATACAGTTTAAATGTAATCAAATGGGCGATTTCATGGGGGATCACTTCATTAATAAAAGTCTGTTGATTCTCTTCTAATAATACGGGATTAATTCTGATTTCCCACCCTTGAAGGCGAGCTGTACCTGCAATTTTCCCACGCTGAGTAAAATTAATCTCTGGTAGAGAAAAAGGGCGATTAAAAAAGGCTGATGCTTGTTGAATACATTGTTGAGCTTTAGCAATGGAGGCTTGTTGAAGTGGGGTCATTGAATCTCTTTATTTTGAATGCCGATATCGAATCATAAATATAAAAAGTATATGGGGGTAAAAAACAAAAAAGGAAGCCGAAGCTTCCTTTTAGTGTCAGTTTAAGTAATAAATTACTTAATACCAGCGAAATCACGAAGGATTTCAGCTTTGTCTGTCGCTTCCCAAGGAAACTCTTCACGACCGAAGTGACCGTATGCTGCCGTCTTCTTGTAGATTGGCTGAAGAAGGTTAAGCATTTCTTGTAAACCGTATGGACGTAGGTCGAAGTGCTGACGAACCGCTTCAATGATGATGTCGTGAGATACTTTTTCAGTACCAAACGTTTCAACCATGATTGATGTTGGATCAGCAACACCGATAGCGTATGAAAGTTGGATTTCACAACGATCAGCCATGCCAGCAGCAACAATATTTTTCGCTACGTAACGTGCAGCATATGCTGCTGAACGGTCAACTTTTGATGGATCTTTACCAGAGAATGCACCGCCACCGTGACGAGCTGCGCCGCCGTAAGTATCAACAATGATTTTACGACCAGTCAGGCCACAGTCACCCATTGGGCCACCGATAACAAAACGACCTGTTGGGTTAATAAAGAATTTAGTCTCTTTATTTAACCATTCTGCAGGAAGTACTGGCTTGATGATTTCTTCCATTACCGCTTCACGAAGATCAGGCGTTGTTACTGAATCACAGTGTTGTGTTGAAAGAACAACAGCATCGATACCAACGATTTTACCTTGGTCGTATTGGAAAGTTACTTGAGATTTAGCATCTGGACGTAAAAAGTCTAGTTTACCACTCTTACGTACTTCTGCTTGTTTTTGCATAAGTAGGTGAGAGTAAGTAATTGGAGCTGGCATTAAAATTGGTGTTTCGTTTGTTGCGTAACCAAACATGATACCTTGGTCACCAGCGCCTTGATCTCTTGGGTCTGCTTTATCAACACCTTGGTTGATGTCAGGAGATTGCTTACCAATCGTATTTAATACGGCACAAGAGTTCGCATCAAAACCCATGTCTGAATGAACATAGCCAATATCACGAACGGTTTCACGAGTGATTTCTTCGATATCAACCCATGCTGAAGTAGTTACTTCACCACCGACCATAACCATGCCAGTTTTTACGTACGTTTCACAAGCAACACGTGCTTTTGGATCTTGTTCTAAGATCGCATCAAGTACTGCATCTGAAATTTGGTCTGCAATTTTATCTGGATGACCTTCTGATACTGACTCAGAGGTAAATAGGTGCTTAGCCATGATGAGCTCCACTTCTATAGGTAATAAATTTTAAGAAAATACCCACAGACTATGTAAGTCTATACGTTTAACAGTGTAGGTGTTTTTCCATCTAGACGGCTATAATAGAGAATAATTGATTAATTACAACTCATTTCCGTTAAGAAAATTAATATAAGACATAACCAATCGTTTGCGTTAAGGGCTAATAATTTCCTATAAAAAGACAGTTTTCTTTCAAAATCGTGAAAAAAAGCCTCTTATTTATTAAGTAATCGTTTGCAGTGCAGATAAGCCTTTGCGACAATATGGCGCTGCAAATTTAAGTTAATCCATATTTATGGATAACTAATCAAGAGTTAACTAGCTCAATAAACATATAGTCCTTCGAATTTTCAGGAGCAGGCATGTCTTCACGTAAACATCTAGCAAATGCAATCCGCGCTTTAAGCATGGATGGTGTTCAACAAGCAAATTCTGGCCATCCAGGCGCACCAATGGGTATGGCAGACATCGCTGAAGTATTATGGCGTAGCCACCTAAATCATAACCCACAAAATCCAGAGTGGGCTGATCGTGACCGTTTCATTCTTTCGAATGGCCACGGTTCAATGCTGATTTATTCTCTGCTTCACCTTTCAGGTTACGACCTGTCTATCGAAGACTTAAAGAACTTCCGTCAACTGCATTCTAAAACTCCAGGTCATCCTGAGTACGGTTATGCACCGGGCATCGAAACTACTACAGGTCCATTAGGCCAAGGCATCACTAACGGTGTTGGTATGGCGATGGCTGAAAAAGCATTGGCGGCACAATTTAACCGTGAAGGTCATGACATCGTTGACCACAACACATACGTGTTCATGGGCGATGGCTGTTTAATGGAAGGTATCTCTCACGAAGCATGTTCTCTAGCGGGTACATTAGGTCTTGGTAAGCTGGTTGCTTTCTGGGATGACAACGGTATCTCTATTGATGGTGAAGTTGAAGGTTGGTTCTCTGACGACACACCTAAGCGTTTTGAAGCATACGGCTGGCACGTAATTCCGGCTGTAGATGGTCACGATGCTGACGCAATCAATGCTGCAATCATCGCAGCAAAAGCAGATCCTCGTCCGACTTTGATTTGTACTAAAACTATTATTGGTTTTGGTTCTCCAAACAAAGAAGGTACGCACGATTGTCACGGTGCTCCACTAGGTGCTGATGAAATCGCAGCAACTAAAGCGAAGCTTGGCTGGGAACACGCTGCATTTGAAATTCCTGCTGATGTTTATGGCGAGTGGGATGCAAAAGAAGCAGGCACAGCAAAAGAATCTGCTTGGAATGCAAAATTTGATGCATACGCAGCTGCTCACCCAGAATTGGCTGCTGAATATAAGCGTCGTGTAAACGGTGGCTTGCCAGCTGAGTGGGAAGAGAAAGCAAATGCAATCATTGCTGATCTTCAAGCGAATCCTGCAAACATCGCATCACGTAAAGCTTCTCAAAATGCATTAGAAGCGTTTGGAGCTATGTTACCTGAGTTCATGGGCGGCTCTGCTGACCTTGCACCATCTAACTTGACCATGTGGTCTGGTTCTAAATCTCTAACGGCTGAAGATTTCTCTGGTAACTACATTCACTACGGTGTTCGTGAGTTTGCTATGACAGCTATCATGAATGGTATTGCTCTGCACGGTGGTTTCGTACCATACGGCGCGACTTTCCTAATGTTTATGGAATACGCACGTAACGCAATGCGCATGGCTGCTTTGATGAAAACTCAAAACATCCAAGTGTACACGCATGATTCTATCGGTCTTGGCGAAGATGGTCCGACTCACCAACCTGTTGAGCAGATCGCTTCTTTACGTCTAACACCAAACATGAGCACATGGCGTCCATGTGACCAAGTTGAATCTGCTGTTTCTTGGAAACTAGCGATTGAACGTCGTGATGGCCCATCAGCACTAATCTTCTCTCGTCAAAATCTTGCACAACAAGATCGTAACGCTGAGCAAGTAGCTAACATCGCGAAGGGTGGTTACATCCTGAAAGATTGTGAAGGCCAACCTGAGCTTATCCTTATTGCAACAGGTTCTGAAGTAGAACTAGCGGTTGAAGCTGCGGCTCAACTGACTGCGGAAGGTAAATCAGTACGTGTTGTTTCTATGCCATCTACTGATGCATTTGATAAGCAAGACGAAGCGTACCGTGAAGCGGTTTTACCGTCATCAGTAACTAAGCGTATCGCTGTTGAAGCCGGTATTGCTGATTTCTGGTACAAGTACGTTGGTTTCGGTGGCAAGATCATCGGCATGACAACGTTTGGTGAATCAGCACCTGCTGACGAGCTATTCAAAATGTTTGGTTTCACTACTGAAAATGTAGTAAACACAGCAAAAGAGCTTTTAGCTTAATCAAAAGTCATTCGCTTAATAAAAGTGAATAACTGAATAAAAAGCGAAGTTATCGAGAGGTGGCTTCGCTTTTTTGATCCTTTAAGAAAAAAGCGAAAAGAGTACAATAGGTAGCAAATAAATCTGAGTGAATGGAATTATGTTAAGAGTGGCGATAAATGGATTTGGCCGAATTGGTCGCAGTGTTCTTCGTGCTTTATATGAAAGCGGAAAACGTGATCAAATAGAAATTGTTGCGGTGAATGAATTGTCACAACCAGAAGGGATGGCACATCTTCTTCAGTACGACTCTACACATGGACGTTTCCAGCATAAAGTCACCCACGATCAAGAATATCTTTATATCGACTTACCTGATGGTACTCAAGATAAAGTACGGATTCTGCATCAAGCTGATATTTCTCTTTTACCATGGAGTTCATTAAACGTTGATTTAGTTCTTGATTGTACTGGTGTTTATGGCTCAAAAGCGGATGGTGAAAAGCATATCGAAGCGGGAGCTAAGAAGGTACTGTTTTCGCACCCTGGCAGCACAGATTTAGATAATACGATCATTTATGGTGTTAACCACGATACGTTATTACCTGAACATAGAATTGTTTCCAATGGCTCATGTACTACCAATTGTATTATACCTATTATTAAAGCCATTGATGATGCGTTTGGGATTGATTCTGGAACCATAACAACCATTCACTCATCGATGAATGACCAACAAGTGATTGATGCTTATCATCCTGATTTACGTCGAACTCGCGCTGCTAGCCAATCTATTATTCCTGTAGATACCAAATTGCATAAAGGTATTGAACGAATTTTCCCGAAATTTTCCAACAAATTCGAAGCTATTTCCGTGCGAGTGCCGACAGTAAACGTCACTGCGATGGATTTAAGTGTAACAATTAATACAAATGTGAAAGTTAATGACATAAATCAAACCATTGTTAACGCATCTCGGTGTACATTACGTAACATTGTTGACTATACTGAAGCGCCGCTTGTTTCTATCGACTTTAATCATGATCCCCACAGCGCCATTGTCGATGGTTCACAAACAAGAGTAAGTAATGGGCATTTAGTTAAAATGCTAGTCTGGTGCGATAATGAATGGGGATTTGCTAATCGGATGTTAGATACCGCATTAGTAATGAGAAAATAAAAGCATCAATCAAACAATTTGTGATGGAAAGAGAAAAAAGATTAATTTTCACCTTGAAAAAAGTGAACTCCATCCCTATTTACTGAATAATGCAGTAAGAATTTAATCGGTTTGGCAATGATGCCGAGCTTGAAAACTTTTTATTATTTAATTGAGAGGACAAAACATGTCTGTAATCAAGATGACTGACCTGGAACTTGCAGGTAAACGCGTATTTATCCGTGCTGACCTAAACGTACCAGTTAAAGATGGTAAAGTAACTTCTGATGCTCGTATCCTTGCATCTCTACCAACTATCAAGCTTTGCTTGGAAGCTGGCGCTAAAGTAATGGTTACTTCTCACCTAGGTCGTCCAACGGAAGGCGAATACAACGAAGAGTTCTCTCTAGCTCCTGTAGTTAACTACTTAAATGACGCACTAGATTGTGACGTTAAACTAGCGAAAGATTACCTAGATGGTCTTGAACTAAACGCTGGTGAGCTAGTTGTTCTTGAAAACGTTCGCTTTAACAAAGGCGAGAAGAAGAACGAAGAAGAGCTTTCTAAAAAATACGCAGCATTATGTGACATCTTCGTGATGGACGCATTCGGTACTGCTCACCGTGCTCAAGCGTCAACTCACGGTGTTGGCATGAACGCTCCTGTAGCGTGTGCTGGTCCTCTTCTAGCTGCTGAACTTGAAGCACTAGGTAAAGCAATGGATAAGCCTGCTCGTCCATTAGTTGCTATCGTTGGTGGTTCTAAAGTATCTACTAAACTGACTGTTCTTGAGTCTCTATCTAAAATCGCTGACCAACTTGTTGTTGGTGGTGGTATCGCGAATACATTCATCGCTGCTGAAGGCCACAACGTAGGTAAGTCTTTATACGAAGCTGACCTAGTTGAAACTGCTCAAAAACTAATGAAAGAGTGTGCAATCCCAGTAGCTACTGACGTTGCATGTGCAAAAGCATTTGATGAAAACGCTGAAGCTGAAATCAAGCACGTTTCTGAAGTACAAGACGACGACATGATCTTCGACCTTGGTCCAGATTCAACTGCTGCTCTTGCTGAAATCATCAGCAACGCAAAAACAATTCTTTGGAATGGCCCAGTTGGCGTATTTGAATTCAAAAACTTTGAAGCAGGTACTGCAGGTATTTCTAAAGCAATCGCTGATTCTGAAGGTTTCTCTGTAGCAGGTGGTGGTGATACGCTAGCAGCTATCGATAAGTTCGGTATCAAAGCTGACGTTTCTTACATTTCTACAGGTGGCGGTGCATTCCTTGAGTTCGTTGAAGGTAAAGTACTTCCTGCTGTAGCAATGCTTGAAGAGCGTGCTAAAGCATAATTATTTGAAAAGCGGGGATTTTTGATTCCCGCTTTTTGCGTTTGTTGATGACCATGTTTATTGATACAATAGCAAAAGTTGTGAGCAAACGTTTGCAAAAATTTGAACGTAAGTTTTTTAATTTTAAAACGATAGAATAAATAGGACTATTTCCATGTCTAAGATCTTCGATTTTGTAAAACCTGGTGTGATTTCTGGCGACGACGTACAGAAAGTATTTGAAGTTGCAAAAGAAAACAAATTTGCTCTTCCTGCGGTAAACGTAGTAAACACTGATTCAATCAATGGTGTTTTAGAAGCAGCTTCTAAAGTTAAAGCTCCAGTTGTTGTTCAGTTCTCTAACGGTGGTGCTGGTTTCTTCGCTGGTAAAGGCGTTAAACTTGAAGGTCAAGGTGCACAAATCCTTGGTGCTGTAGCTGGTGCAAAATATGTACACGCTGTTGCTGCTTCTTACGGTGTTCCAGTTATCCTTCATACTGACCACGCTGCTAAGAAACTTCTTCCATGGATCGACGGTCTACTAGACGCTGGTGAAGAATTCTTCGCACAAACTGGTAAGCCTCTATTCTCTTCTCACATGATCGACCTTTCTGAAGAGTCTCTAGAAGAAAACATCGAAATCTCTGCTAAATACCTTGCGCGTATGGCTAAGATGAACATGACTCTAGAAATCGAACTAGGTTGTACTGGTGGTGAAGAAGATGGCGTAGATAACTCTGATATGGACGAGTCTGAGCTTTACACTAAACCAGAAGACGTTGCATACGCATACGAGAAACTAATGGCTGTTAGCCCACGTTTCACTATCGCTGCATCTTTCGGTAACGTACACGGTGTTTACCAAGCTGGTAACGTTGTTCTTACTCCTAAGATCCTACGTGATTCTCAAGCTTACTGTGCAGAGAAATTCGGTATTGCACCTAACGCTCTAAACTTCGTATTCCACGGTGGTTCTGGTTCTTCTGAAGCAGAAATCCAAGAGTCTATCGGTTACGGTGTTATCAAAATGAACATCGATACTGATACACAGTGGGCTACATGGGACGGTATCCGTACTTACTCTGCTGAAAACTTTGAATTCCTACAAGGTCAAATCGGTAACCCAACTGGCGAATCTGCGCCAAACAAGAAGTACTACGATCCACGCGTATGGTTACGTGCTGGTCAAGCTTCTATGGTTACTCGTCTTGAGAAAGCATTTGCTGACCTTAACGCAATCGACGTACTATAATTTTTATTATAGACCGCTCGAATTGAGTTAATAAAAAACCCGCTAATAGCGGGTTTTTTTATGTCTGTAATCAGGGACTAGAGACGAGGATTTAGGGACGAGTTTTAGCTCTGGTTTTTACTCGAAGCGAAGCGTTCTTGTCCCTCGCGTCTAAGTTACTTCTAATAAAAAAGCAGCCTGTAAATACAGACTGCTTTTATCGTTTCTAGCGCGTAGCGTTCTAGCTAGCGAAGCGTATAGAAATTACTTTTTCTTTTTCTTCTTCGGTGCAAGTTTCTTCGCTAAAGCCGCTTTTTTCTTCGCGTTCTTTTTCTGCTTATTCTTAAATACCGCTTTTTTATGTTGTGGCTTTAATCCTTCAACAAAGCGTTCTTTAATGATTTCATCTTCTTCTTTAACGTAACGACCAACGCGTTCCATCATCTTTTGGTCATGCGCTTCGATTAAAGAAACCGCGTTACCTTTTTTACCTGCGCGAGCAGTACGGCCGATACGGTGTAAATACACATCAGCGGTACGAGGCATATCAAAGTTAATTACATGACTAACATCAGGTAAATCGATACCACGAGCCGCTACATCGGTAGCAATCAACACGTTAACTTTACCATCACGGAAACGAGTAATCGCGTTATTTCGGCTTTCTTGAGGCATTTCACCTTGCAACCAAGCACATGAGATCTTTGCGGTTTCTAAGTGACCACGAAGTTCAGCAAGACGCTCACGAGTTTTTACAAACACAATAGCGCGCTCAGTTTGGTTTGTTAGAATACTTTTCAGTAGTTCTATTTTATGCGGCAAGCTATCTGCACGGTGATACCACTGAGTGATTTTTTTACGTTCACGACGAGAGGGATCTGCAATGATTTTTGCTGGTTCATTTAGTAGATCAGCAGTAAAACCATCAACGCCACGGCCTTCTAATGTTGCAGAGAATAAGAAGGTTTGTTTACGCCAGCGACACTCTTTTGAAAGACGGTCAACGACAGGACCAAAGCCCATATCTAACATACGGTCAGCTTCATCTAGGATCAGTGTTTCAATAGCACGACAGTCAAAGCGTTCAGCTTCGATGTATTCCATTAAGCGTCCTGGAGTTGCCACAACGATATCTTGAGTTCTTGCAAGAATATCAGCATGTTCTTGATAACTAATACCACCAGTAATTGTGAATACTTTATGGTGAGTATATTTTGCTAGCTCACGAGCTTCATCTGCGACTTGAATAGCAAGCTCACGAGTTGGAGTTAGGATTAATACGCGCGCAGGACCAGGATCACGACGAGGGAAATCGTCAAGATGCTGTAGGGCTGGCAATAAGAAAGCTGCAGATTTACCAGTACCAGTTGGAGCAGAAGCAAGGATATCTTTACCTTCTAATGCTTCAGGGATAGCCATAGCCTGAACTTGAGTTGGACGTTGATAACCAATCTCCTCAAGAGCGCGCAGTAGGTTAGGGGATAGATCGAGATCAGCAAACGTTTTGATCACTGTAGATTCTCCGTTCAGGTCTAAAGAGTATAAATATGATGTTAGCCAGACATTATAATGATTTATTAGAGATGGATCACCGATCTTTTAATCCATATTGAGATAAAAGCCTTTTGTTAACTCAATAAAGGTACCACTATAGCCATTTTTACTATGAATTATTAATGTATTCTCTTGAAAGTTATAAGGAAAAAGAGAAAGCTCAATCAATAAACGAGAAACTTCTTTTTTTTCTGTTGTTTTCACATTTGTCAGTTTAGTTAAGTTAAAACCGTCATTTTTAGCTATTTCAATAAATTTAGTGCCTTCAAAGAGCGGAAGAATGAAACTAGCTCGTCCTTTTGGTGAGAGTAATTTCTTGCTTTGGGATAAAAGATCACCAAATGATAAAGAGTCTGTGTGGCGGGCAAAAGAACGCTCTCCTTTTTTGGACTGCTCTCCATTATTGAAATAAGGCGGATTACAAATAATCGCGTCGTATTTTTTTTCAGGCAGATACGAAAGAATGTCCTGATGAAATAATTGAATTCGATCATGCCATGGGCTGCGGTCAATATTTTTTTGTGCGACTTTAGCGGCAGCAGGCATTAATTCAACAGCATCAATATGACTTAGAGCCTCTCTTTGAGCGCACATTAAGCTAAGTAGGCCTGTTCCACAGCCTATATCTATTATAGATAAGCTATTTGTAATACTGGCCCACGCCCCCAATAAGACGCCATCAGTACTGACGGGCATCCCACAATCACCAATATCGATATGGAACTGTTTGAAAGTGAAGCTTTTATTCATAGTTGCCCTTTAAATGGTAATGGTTGTTAATGTTGTAATTTTAATGTTAATTGGTGTGATGTTCTATTCTTGATCTTTTGTTGATTCTTTTAATGTTAATTGATCACTCTTTTATAAAAGCGATTAATAGATGATTACACTGCTTTTTGGACCTGTGGCAATTTGATTATGGTGTTTTTATCTAAGCTATTGCGAATTATTGATAATTTGTTCATTATTCTTACATAAATATCAAAAAAGATATAAAACACAACATTTAATACACACAACATTATACAAGGGTTTCTTATGAAACAATCATTAAAACTCACCGATATCATTGCCGTTGGCTTTATGCTTTTTGCCTTCTTTTTAGGCGCAGGTAATATCATCTTTCCACCAATCGCAGGTCAAATGGCGGGTGAGCACGTATACAGTGCAATGGGTGGCTTTCTAATTACAGCGGTCGGGTTACCATTATTAACAATCATTGCTATTGGTATTGCTGGCGGTTCTTGGCAGCAGCTTACTCGTGATTTACCACCAAAAGTCGCGATGATCATGGCAATCCTGATGTTTGTGATTATTGGCCCTGCATTTGCTGCACCACGTACAGGCTTGGTTGCTTATGAGATGGCTGCAAAACCATTTATGTCAGCAGAAGCTGGACAGTTATCATTAACTCTATTCTCAATTGCCTTCTTTTCAATCGCAATGTTTTTTGCATGGTCTCAAGGAAAGCTTATCGATACGATTGGTAAATTTCTAACACCTGCATTATTTGTCGGTTTAATCATTTTAGCGATTGCGGTATTTGTAAACCCACAAGGTGACATTGTGGCAGCAACAGGCAACTATATCGATCAACCTTTAACGACGGGCTTCTTTGAAGGTTACAACACCATGGATACGTTTGGTGCGTTAATGTTTGGTATTTTAATTATTGATGCATTAAAAAAGAAAGGCATTACAGAGCACAAAGCAACAACTAAGTATTTAACAATGGCGGGCTGTATTGCTGCTCTTGGTTTGGCGTTTGTATATATTTCTTTATTCTACTTAGGTGCGACATCAAGTACGGTTGCAGCCGGTGCTGAAAATGGTGGTGCAATTCTAACTGCTTATACTCATGCATTATTTGGGTCTTCTGGCCAAATCGTATTATCAGTTATCGTATTAATTGCATGTCTAACCACGGCTATTGGTCTTATCTCTGCATGTGCAGATTACTTTAGCTCTATCTGTAAAGTAACGTACAAAACATGGGTTATTGTGGTTGGTGTTGCGTGTGCAGTAGTTGCTAACGTAGGATTAACTCAATTGATTACACTGTCTGTTCCTGTGTTATTTTTACTTTACCCAGTGGCAATTGCATTAGTTGCGTTAGCATTTACTCGCAAATTTATGCCTAATCCTCGTCTTGCATACCGTGTTGTGATTTTAGTTGCGACCTGTTTTGCGGTATTAGATGCAGCGAAAGTGGCGGGTGCAGATATGTCAGCATTCTCTATGCTACCAATGTTTGAGCATGGTATGGCTTGGGTTATCCCAACGTTTGTGTCGATGATTGCTGTTCGTTTTGTTGGTAAGAAAGAAGACGAACTAGTAACTGAAAACGCATAATTCTAGAAACTAGAAATTATAAGAGCGAGTGTAACTGTTTAAGTTTACTCGCTCTTTTCTTTTATAGGAGCGAAGCGATCTAGTTAGCAAAGCGTATCGTTTCTAGTTTTAAAGTGAATCGTGATACTCCACTAACACTTGTTCACACCACTGCTCAATACGCTCATCACTTTTATCGTATTGGCTGTCTTCATCTAACGCCAAACCAACAAAGTGAGATTCATCTTCAGTCAACGCTTTTGATGCATCAAACTGATAACCTTCATTTTTCCAATAACCGATAAACTTAGCGTTTGTTGCTTTTAATTCATAGTGCAATAGACCCATTGCATCTAAGAACCATTCGCCATAGCCTTCTTGATCTCCTAGACCAAATAGAGCAATAGTTTTACCTTCTAGAGAAAGACCATCTAACTCTTCCCACACGGCTAACCAGTCTTCTTGAATTTCACCAAAATCCCACGTTGATATCCCAAGCAATAGCAGATCGTAATCATTCATTGTTGCTACTGATGTCTCTTTAATATTGTAGATATCAACCAGTTCTTCACCCATGATTGCTCTGATTTTTTCAGAAGCCATTTCGGTATAACAAGTGGAAGAGCCGTAAAACAGACCAATTTTCATTTTAACTACCATATTAATGAGGACGAAAGCCTAGTGTACCGCAAATGATTCTTAAAATTAAACTTGCAATGAAAGCAGTGATAATTGTTTAATACTGTAATTCTAACCAGTATTTTTTGGTTTTCAGTAAATGGTGATGGCAATGAACAATGATATGGCTTTAATTGAACGTTTTTTAGATACCATGTGGATGGAGCGTGGCTTATCAGAAAATACCTTGGCTTCGTATCGAAATGATTTGGTGAAATTACTGCAATGGCTAGAAGATAATCATTATAAATGTGCCTCTATTTCAGCAATGGGATTAAATGAATATCAAGCGTACTTGGTAGATAAAGAATACAAACAGACTTCACGAGCTCGTATGTTGTCAGCACTTCGTCGATTCTTTCAGTATTTACATCGTGAGAAAATTCGTGGTGATGATCCAACCGCATTATTGATGAGCCCTAAGCTACCGCAACGATTACCAAAAGATTTAAGTGAAGAGCAAGTAAACGATTTATTAGAAGCGCCAAATGTAGACGATCCATTAGAGCTTCGAGATCGCGCCATGTTAGAACTGCTTTATGCAACAGGCCTACGTGTAACTGAGTTAGTTAGCTTAACCATGGAAAATTTGAGCCTTCGCCAAGGTGTTGTTCGTGTTACTGGTAAGGGTGATAAAGAGCGTTTGGTTCCAATGGGGGAGAATGCGGTTGATTGGATTCAAACTTTTTTAGACCAAGGGCGCCCAGCCTTACTTGGTGAAAAGAGTTCAGATGTGGTATTCCCAAGCAAACGCGCAAGACAAATGACAAGACAAACCTTTTGGCATCGTATTAAACATTACGCAGTGATCGCCGGTATTGATACTGACAAATTATCGCCTCACGTTTTACGGCATGCGTTTGCGACACATTTACTAAACTATGGTGCAGATCTACGTGTCGTACAAATGTTGCTAGGACATAGTGATCTTTCGACAACACAAATATATACTCACGTAGCAACGGAACGTTTGAAACAGATCCATCAAGAACACCACCCTCGTTCATAAGTGAAAGGGAACTTCTTGTTGGTTTACTACTCTAAAATTTAAACCTTCTATTATTACTTTTTTTATAGGTACTTTTATGTCATTTATTCGCCGTACTAGCGCGATGTGTATTGCTTTATTAAGTGTTATTTCTTTTACCGCGTGTTCTGATGAGCAAGCAAAAGAAAAAGCAGCGTCACCATCAGTGGTTGAAGCTTCTCAGACTGATTCAGAGCAAGCGATTACTCAGCGTTTAACGACATTAGGCTTGCCTGTTGAAGCAATTCACGATTCTGAAGTGGATGGATTTAAACAAGTAGAAACGCCATTTGGTATTTTTTATGTATCAGGTGACGGTAAACATTTTATTCAAGGTCGTATTTTTGAGTTTGATGAAAATGGCAACATGAAAGATTTATTAGCGGCTCGTTTTGCTAAATTAGTTGATAGTCAAAGCGAAAACATGATCGTGTTCCCTGCGAAAAATGAAAAGCATGTCATTACAGTTTTCACTGATATTACTTGTGGCTACTGTACTAAGTTACATAAAGAGATGAAAGACTATAATGATGCTGGCATTACTGTACGTTATTTAGCATACCCTCGCCAAGGTTACCAAGGTTCTGTTGCTGATAAAATGGCTCAGATTTGGTGTGCTGATGATAAGCAACAGGCGATGGAAGATGCAAAATCAAACCGTGCAATTAATGGGTCAAAACCAGCAACCGCTCAGTGTAAGAACATCATTAAAGAACAATACTTATTAGGCCGTAAAATGGGTGTAAATGGTACACCTGCGATTGTACTGCCTAATGGTGATCTCGTTCCTGGTTACAAACCAGCACAAGAGCTTTTGAAAGACTTAGAAAAATAATTCTTTCTTAACCGAATTTAAATCCCCGCAATACTTATTTAAATTAAGTATGCTGCGGGGATTTTTTTATCTTTATAAATCTAACCTTGGGCCATTATCATGATTGAAGTGAAACGTCGTCTTATTCCAGAAATACCTGCACTTCCGAGTTCAATTCCTTCAATCTTACAACGGATTTATGCTGCTCGTGGCATAACATCAAACGCTCAGTTAGACCGTGGGGCGAGATCGCTGCTGTCATTTCAATCTATGCATGGCATTACTAAAGCCGTTGATATTCTAGTTGAGGCGATCGCAAAACAAACTCGTATTATTGTCGTGGGTGATTTCGATGCTGATGGCGCAACGAGTTCTGCGTTATCTGTGATGGCATTTCGAATGATGGGCAGTAGTAATGTTGATTATTTAGTACCGAATCGTTTTGAAGATGGCTATGGATTAAGCCCTGATGTGGTGGATCAAGCCAAAGCGATGGGCGCTGAAATCATCATGACGGTGGATAACGGCGTTTCATCCATTGAAGGAGTAGCGGCAGCTAAAGCTTACGGAATGCAAGTGGTTGTAACCGATCACCATCTACCGGGGTCTTCTTTGCCTATTGCTGATTCGATTGTAAATCCAAACTTAGAAGAGTGTGCTTTTCCGTCTAAATCTTTAGCGGGTGTTGGCGTCGCGTTTTATTTGATGTTAGCGATTCGTGCACGTTTACGTGAAAACAATTGGTTTGAAACTCAAAATATTCCTATTCCTAACTTGGCCGATTTATTAGATTTAGTCGCACTTGGAACCGTCGCTGACTTGGTGGCATTGGATGAAAATAACCGCATTTTGGTGCATCAAGGTATTCAACGTATTCGTGCAGGAAAATGCCGTCCGGGTATTCAGGCGCTAATTGAAGTAGCGAATAAAGTTCCTTCTCGAATTGTTGCTTCTGATTTTGGTTTTGCGCTTGGGCCAAGAATTAATGCCGCTGGCCGATTGGATGATATGTCGTTTGGCGTTGAATTGCTGATGTCTAATAATATTCACGCTGCGCGCCGTATGGCTTCAGAGCTGGATGCTTTAAATCAAACTCGTAAAGAGATAGAGCAAGGCATGAAAGATGAAGCAATGGCGATTTGTGAGCGACTTGAATTTGGTGCACAGACAGAATTGCCTTTTGGACTGGTGTTATTCCAACGCGATTGGCATCAAGGTGTCATTGGCATTCTCGCTTCTCGCATTAAAGAAAAATATCACCGTCCAGTGATCGCTTTTGCTGATGGTGGCGATGGATTCATTAAAGGGTCATGCCGTTCTATCCCTGGTTTTCATATGCGTGATGCATTGGATTTGATTGATACTCGTAACCCAGGATTGATTTTAAAATTTGGTGGTCATGCAATGGCGGCAGGCTTAACCATTAAAGAGGTTGATTATAAGAAATTCAGCCAAGCTTTTGATGATGTGGTTCGAGAATCCGTAGAAGAAGAGGCGCTAAATGGGATTGTATTATCTGATGGAGAATTAACGCCAGAAGAGTTTACCTTAGGCACTGCTGAAATTATTCGAGCTGGTGGCCCGTGGGGACAAGCTTTCCCTGAGCCTATTTTTGATGGTGAATTTAAAGTATTGAATCAGCGTTTGGTTGGTGAAAAACATCTTAAATTAATGTTAGAGCCAATTCATAGAGATTTCCCTACCAATAAAATGGTTGATGCCATCGCCTTTAATATTGATATTCGTCGTTGGCCTGATGCGTCGGTACAAAAAGTGAAGTTGGCTTATCGCTTAGATATCAATGAATTTAGAGGCAATCAAACATTACAATTAATGGTTGAATACATAGAACCAATGTAAAGCGCCCCTTCTATAACGTGAAAAGGTTAATTTATACTAAACGAGCCGTTAAGAAATACCTAATGAGATGTTGCGTTCTTGTTTTGTATGAAAATAGAAAGGCTTGTATTCCGAGCAGAGGTTAAATAAAAAGAAATTTGGTGTGATTAAATTTACACCATTTTCTCAATCCTTATTGTTCTTGCTTTCAGAGGTTGAAATACCTCGATTTCTATCACACTTTTCGTTAAAATCTCTCGGTTATTTTTTATTCGGCGATGATAAAACACCATGTTCGAAATTAATCCTATTAAAAACCGTCTCCAGGATGTGTCTGAACGCACAAATATCCTGAGGGGGTACCTTTGACTATGATGCTAAGAAAGAGCGTCTAGAAGAAGTCAATGCAGAGTTAGAGCAACCAGAAGTATGGAATGAACCTGAGCGTGCACAAGCGCTAGGTAAAGAACGTGCTTCACTGGAAGCGATTGTTGAAACAATTGACCAATTAGATCTTGGCGGCGAAGACGTTGAAGGTTTACTTGAGTTAGCTGTGGAAGAACAAGATCAAGAAACATTTGATGAGATTGAACCTGAGCTTGCTGAGTTAGAAGCTAAACTAGCGACATTAGAATTCCGTCGTATGTTCTCAGGCGCACATGATGCATCTGATTGTTATATTGATTTGCAATCAGGCTCTGGCGGTACAGAAGCGCAAGATTGGACATCAATGATGTTGCGTATGTATTTGCGTTGGGCGGAAGCCAAAGGGTTTAAAACGGAAGTTATCGAAGTTTCTGACGGTGATGTTGCAGGCCTAAAAGGGGCAACTGTACGCATCTCTGGTGAATACGCTTATGGTTGGTTACGTACTGAAACTGGTGTACACCGTTTAGTTCGTAAGTCGCCATTTGACTCAAGTGGTCGTCGACATACCTCATTTGCTTCAGCGTTTATCTATCCTGAAATAGATGACAACATTGAAGTAGATATCAACCCTGCTGATTTACGTATTGATGTATACCGAGCTTCTGGCGCGGGTGGTCAGCACGTAAACACCACTGAATCTGCGGTACGTATTACTCACGTTCCGACAAATACAGTAGTGCAATGTCAAAATGATCGTTCTCAGCATAAAAACAAAGCACAAGCGATGAAGCAGTTGAAAGCAAAACTGTTTGAACTTGAGCTTCAGAAACAAAACGCAGAGAAACAAGTAAACGAAGATTCTAAATCCGACATTGGGTGGGGCAGTCAGATTCGCTCATACGTATTAGATGATTCGCGCATTAAAGATTTGCGTACCGGCATTGAAAATCGTAATACGCAAGCCGTATTAGACGGTGATTTAGATAAATTTATCGAAGCCAGCTTAAAATCTGGATTATAAGAAAGGGTTCATTATGACTGACCAAGTACAACTAGATGAAAACAAACTGATTGCTGAACGTCGTGGTAAATTAGACCATATCCGTCAAGCATGTAAGGCTAATGGCCACCCGAATGACTTCCGTCGTGACAGCCTTGCGAGTGACCTTCAAGCAGAGTTTGGTGAGAAGACCAAAGAAGAGCTAGAAGAATTAAACCATATCGTTGCTATCGCAGGCCGTATCATGGCTAAGCGCGGTCCTTTCTTATTGATCCAAGAAGTGTCTGGCAAGATCCAAGCTTATGCAGCAAAAGATGTGCAAAAAGAGCTTAAAGAACAATACCAAGGTTTAGATATCGGTGACATCATCGGTGTTAAAGGTGCACTACATAAATCAGGTAAAGGCGATCTTTACGTGAATATGGAAGAGTATGTATTGCTAACAAAAGCATTACGTCCATTGCCTGAAAAATTCCACGGTCTAACAGACCAAGAAATGCGTTACCGTCAACGTTATGTTGACCTTATCGTAAATGAAGATTCTCGTACTGCATTTATTATCCGCTCTAAAGTGGTTTCTGCAATTCGTAACTTCATGGTTGATAAAGGCTTCATGGAAGTAGAAACACCAATGATGCATGTTATTCCTGGTGGCGCTTCTGCTCGTCCATTCGTAACACACCATAATGCACTTGATGTTGATATGTACCTACGTATCGCCCCTGAACTTTACCTAAAACGTCTAGTTGTTGGTGGTTTTGAGCGTGTGTTCGAAATTAACCGTAACTTCCGTAATGAAGGTCTATCTCCTCGTCATAATCCAGAATTCACAATGATGGAATTCTACATGGCGTATGCTGATTACAACGATCTAATGGATCTAACAGAAGCAATGCTATCTCAAGTAGCTATCTCTGTTCTAGGCAGTGATAAAATGCCTTACGGTGAATATACCGTTGATTTTGGTGGCAAATACGCACGTATGAGCATGCTAGACGCGATTAAACTATACAACCCAGAGCATGCTGAGATTCAAGCGTTAACGTACGAAGGCGTTCAAGATCGTGACTTAATGGTTTCTATCGCGAAATCAGTGCATGTTGAAGTTGAAAGCTTCTGGACATGTGGCCAGCTTCTTGAGGAAATCTTTGGTGAAACAGCTGAACCTAAGTTAATGCAACCTACGTTCATCACTGAATACCCAGCAGATATCTCACCATTAGCACGTCGTAACGACAACAATGATTTCATTACAGACCGTTTTGAGTTCTTTATTGGTGGTCGTGAAGTAGCAAATGGTTTCTCTGAGCTTAATGATGCTCAAGACCAAGACGAGCGTTTTAAAGCGCAAGTTAATGCAAAAGAGTCTGGCGATGATGAAGCAATGTTCTATGATGCTGATTATATTACAGCACTTGAGCATGGTTTACCGCCAACAGCTGGTCAAGGTATTGGTATTGACCGTTTAGTGATGCTATTTACTAACACTCACACAATTCGTGATGTTATTTTATTCCCTTCTATGCGTCCTCAAGCATAATTTAGAATAAAATTAGTATATTAATGAAAGAGCAGTGTTTAAAACTGCTCTTTTTTTTGACTAATTTCTGATAAAAAAGTAAATAATAAGAATCCAATAACACTTTTTAATCAATTGACTTAACTTTTACAATTCTATTGCGTCTCTTCTTATCTACTAAAAAGGAATATATTCCCTTTTTTTTATAACTAATTTACCGTTAAATCTCACTAATGAACCCTTTTTTTATCTAATATGTTAACTGTCATTTGTTATTTATGGGTTTGTTGTGGTCTTTTTGTTAAAAAGATGACGAGCATCTCACTTGTGAGACTGTGAGTGGTCTTAAAACCTGTATAGTTGGCTTATAACGATTTTTCAGTTGGTTAATTAAAGAATTTAGAGGTAAGGCTTATGGGTACTCAGTTTCGTATGGATTCTGTTCCAGGTTCATTAGTGGTTGTTGGCGGAAGTTATGAACCTTGGTTAGCAGTATTAGAACAGGTAGGTTGGCGTTGTCATCGCTGTTATGATCTTCGTGCAGCACAAACATTGTTTGACGAAATTGGGCCTTGTATTGGTATTGTTGATTTAAGCCAAGATGATTTCAGCCTTAATGGTATAGCAACGTTAGTAAATAATAATAAACAAGTTCGTTGGATGGCATTCATTCGTGAATCACAATTAAGCTCTGATACTATTTGCCAGTTTATAGTGAATTTCTGTATTGATTTCTTTACCGCTCCAATTCCTGATGCTCAGTTACTGAGTACGATTGGTCACCAACTTGGCATGCTTAAACTAGAGCGCAAAGTTTGGCCTAATATGGGTAAGAAATCGGATCTCGGTATTTTAGGCGAAGCACCTATCGTGAAGCGCTTACGTGATCAAATTCGTCGAGTGGCACCTACTGACGTTTCTATTTTAGTCTCTGGCGAAAGTGGTGTTGGTAAAGATGCAGTAGCAAAAGCAGTGCATGACTCTTCTGGCCGTAATAAAGGTCCATTTATCTCTTTGAATTGTGGTTCGCTATCTGAATCAAAAATAGAGCAAGAGCTATTTGGTTTACATATTTCTGAATTCGAAGATTCAAAGTTATACCAAGCCAATGGTGGAACTCTATTTTTAAATGATATAAATGACTTACCAGTAAGTCAGCAGCAGCATTTATTACGATTCCTACAAGAAGGTAATATCGAAACTTCTCAAGGTTTTGTTGATCTTGATGTTCGTGTCATTGTGGCAAGTCATATTGATTTAGAAAAAGCGATTGAAGAGGGAGACTTTAAAGAGGAGCTGTATTACCGTTTAAATGTTCTTCGAATTCATGTGCCTTCTTTAAAAGAGAGAAGTTCTGATATTTCGATCTTAGCGGATCACTTTCTTCAGCGCTACGCAAAAGAATATAATACTCAAGCACGCACTTTCTCTGAAGAAGCGATGCAGACTATGCTTCATTATCAATGGCCAGGAAATGTTCGTGAACTTGTGAATCAAGTAAAACGAGCGGTACTTCTTGCCGATAGTATGACGATTGATCTTGAGCATTTAGATCTTCCTCAACGCAGCGATACAAAACGTAGTTTACGTGTTATTCGTGAGAATTCTGAACGAGATGCACTACTGATGGTATTAGAATCCCATGATGGTCAGGTTTCTTCAGCAGCGAAAGAACTCGGCGTATCACGTGCAACCATGTATCGTTTGTTGAATAAGCATAATTTAATTTCTGAACCAAGAAGCTATAGTTAATAGAGACTACAGTTAACAAAAAACTTTATTTAACAAGATATTAGTTAAATGAAAAGTGACAGTAAAAGAGGCTTATCTCGTTTGAGGTAAGCCTCTTTTTTACTTAAAAAATGATGTCAAAATAGAATGAGTAAAATGGGTTTTTAAATAAAATCCTCTAGGTAAGGTTTTAATCGGTTGACCATTCTCTCCATAAGCCTCAGTAAGGGCTCGGCTATTTGCGGCTTTAGGTCTAAGCTGTAAGACTTCACCGTGCTTTGCGGTTATAGATTCCACTTTTCCCAGTACAATGAGATCCATTAACTCTTCCCAGTCCTGTTTAAGCTGCTGCTCTTCTTCTGGTGAAGGTTGCCATAAAACAGGATATCCAACGTGTCGATCTCCTACAGGGATCTCTCGTTCGCCTTCTACCGGGATCCACAACACATGGGCTAATTTATGGCGTACATGAGACTCTTCCCATTTTAAGCTATGCACCCCAGTTAAGGGAGCAACAGAGACAAAAGTCGTTTCGAGTGGTTTGCCACTATGGCTAATAGGGATCGTTTTGAGTTCAATATCAAGATCAACAAAATCAGGTAGAGGTTTACTGCCTGCTGATGCGCCTAAGTGTAATTCTAATAATTGCCCAACCCATCCTTTATCTCGCTTTAGGTTTTCAGGAACAGGAACACCTGCCATCTCAGCAAGCTCTGATAATGTATAGCCAGCAATGGCTTCAGCTCGTGTTAATAGCTCAGTAATTGATGTTGGAGGCAGTCGTTTCATAATGGCTCATGCATGGTATTGAGAGGGTAAGATTATCATAAAATAAACCTTTTTAAGTAGTCAGAACAAGATCCAAATAAGTTATCCACATTCATGGTTGTTTTTTATGCGTAGTTTGTTTTTATGGATCCATATACAGTGCTTTATTTATGAATAAGTTATTGACTTTTGGTGTTGTACCTCATATTTAGGGCTGTAATTGTGGGTAACCATCAAGTTGTTCGATCTTTAACCGATCTGTGTTTTTATTACTCACGCTTATTTTTTCAAAAAAGATCTCTGCAAGGATCTTGTTCTTAACTTTATGTTTAATATGATTTTTATGAAGATATTATTTTTTTGATAATTCTTAGCTCAAATAGATTTTTAACTCTCTTTTTGATTTGTTTTAATCTTCTTCACAAAGTTATACACAGAAAAGGTGAATAAATGTGGGGTAGCTCTCATTGTTATGTTGATAACTAGCCTTGTGATTAAAACTTATTCAAGAAAAGAGGTTATTTTAATAAAACGTGACAAGAAAGCGTGATCCTGTTTGCTCAAAGAGGCGATCTGTGAAAAAATCAAAGGTAATATAAGTTTAAGATGAGGTCATCCAGTGATAGATGGCGATGGTTTCCGCCCGAATGTCGGGATAGTGATATGTAATAGCCATGGTCAAGTATTCTGGGCGAAACGATATGGACAACATTCTTGGCAATTTCCCCAAGGTGGCATTGATGACGGCGAGACGCCAGAACAAGCAATGTACCGAGAATTGTATGAAGAAGTTGGTCTGACAAAAAATGATGTACGTATTTTAGCGAGTAGCCGACACTGGTTACGATATAAACTACCGAAGCGTTTAGTTAGATGGGATTCAAAACCTGTCTGTATTGGGCAAAAACAGAAGTGGTTTTTGCTACGCTTGGAATGTGATGAATCCAAGGTGAATATGCAAAGAGATCGCACGCCAGAATTTGATGGTTGGCGATGGGTGAGTTATTGGTACCCAGTTAGACAAGTGGTTTCATTTAAGCGTGATGTTTATCGTCGAGCCCTCAAAGAGTTCGCGGTAATTGCTATGCCGTTTAAGGAACGAAAATTTAAAAGGAAAGGTAAAAAAGGTTAAGCGGTCGATACCTTATAACCTTAAGGATTACCTCTTATGCTTACTCAACTCAGGGATATAGTTGATCACGTCGCTAAAGCAGAGTCATTAGATGATGCTTTAGCGCTACTGGTTAAAAACACTCGAAATTCTATGCACACAGAGTGTTGTTCAGTTTACTTGATGAGCAATGATAATCTGCGGCTAGAACTAATGGCAACGGAAGGCTTAAAAGCCAAACCTAATACCGTGTCATTAGGCATTGATGAAGGACTAGTAGGTCTTGTTGCTCGCAGTTGTGAGCCACTAAACCTTGCTAACGCATCGGTGCACCCATCATATAAATACATTCCAAGTATTGCTGAATACAAATTTAACTCTTTTTTGGCGACTCCGATTATATATCGTCGTCAAAATTTAGGGGTGTTGGTTGTTCAGCAAAAAGAAAAGCGCCAATTTACAGAAGTCGAAGAATCCTTTTTAGTCACACTATCAGCTCAGCTTGCCGTGGTGTTAGCGCACGCAAAAGCGCATGAAAGTTGGTCGACTCATTTACAAACCTCCTCAACAGAGCAGAAGCAATTTAAAGGCATTTCAGCCTCTAATGGGGTTGGGATTGCACCGCTATGGTTTGATGACGCCCAACCTAAAATTGAAGCTATTTTACCAAGTTCATGCCTTGATTCTGAGACAGAAAAAGATCGCTTAGGCACAGCTATTGAACAAGCCTTAAAAGACTTTAGACGATCGAAAAAACGTTTTGAACAAGAGTTGAATACAGAAACACTCGCAATCTTTGATCTGTTTACTCACTTATTGAATGATCCAATGTTAAAAGCGGATCTGAAAAAACAGATCGATAAAGGGGATTCTGCTGAATGGGCACTACGCCAAGTCATTGAGTCTTATGCTGGACGCTTTGAACGAATGAGTGACTCTTATTTGAGTGAGAGGGCGAATGATGTCAGGGAGTTAGGGCAGAGGTTACTTTATTTTCTGAACTATGAAGATAATCTTGATATTGACCTTTCGCATCCGGTTATTTTGGTGACGGCTCAACTAACCGCATCAATGTTGGCGAGTATTCCAAAAGATAAGCTAAAAGGCGTTATCTCTCTAGAAGGGGCGGCGAACTCTCACGCGGCAATACTATCAAGAGCATTGGGTATTCCGGCGATTATGGGAGTAGAGTTTAACCCTGCTCATTATCATAAATCATTAGCCATTGTTGATGGTTACAGTGGTTTGCTTTATATCAAGCCAACTGATGCTTTAACTCAAGAATATATAGAACTACAGAATGAAGAGATCGCACTCTCTGAATTGATTACACAAGATCTTGATAAGCCAACATTAACGTTAGATGGTCATCTAATGAAGATCCACCTTAATGCCGGATTAAGTGCCGATTCAAGTATTGCGGTTAACCAAGGGGTTGATGGTGTTGGTTTGTATCGAACAGAAATACCGTTTTTATTGCATCAACGATTCCCTTCTGAAGAAGAGCAATATTTGCAATATAAGGCAATTTTAGAAACCTATCCTCAAAAACCAGTAATCATGAGAACCTTGGATATTGGTGGGGATAAGCCGTTACCTTATTTGCCAATCGAAGAAGATAATCCATTTTTAGGTTGGCGCGGTATTCGATTTACTTTAGATCATCCTGACATCTTTTTATTGCAACTAAAAGCCATGGTAAGAGCCAATATAGGCAATGAAAATTTGTCTATTATGCTACCCATGATTTCAGGGATCCCAGAATTAAAGCAAGCAAGAGTTTTTATCAATCAAGCTTATGAAGAAGTGCTGAGTGAGGCTGAAACACACTTTGCAAAACCTCGCATTGGTATGATGGTAGAAGTGCCTTCTATGCTTTATCTCTTACCAAGAGTCGCAGGGTTAGTTGATTTCATTTCTGTAGGAACGAACGATTTAACTCAGTATTTATTAGCCGTCGATAGGAATAACTCACGGGTTTCTCATGTCTATGAGTCTTATCACCCTGCGGTATTGTTAGCATTAAAGCAGATTATCGATACGGCAAATCAGCATAATTTACCCGTCAGTGTCTGTGGTGAATTAGCGGGTGATCCTATTGGTTGTTTATTATTGATGGGGCTTGGCTATCACAGTTTAAGTATGAATACTTCTAACGTTGCAAAAGTTAAGTACATTATTAGGCAAGTTACGCTGGCTGAAATGGAAGCGACAATAGAAAAACTTTTACACCATGATGATGCAGAGCAAATTTTAGCTGATATGATGACGTTTTTTGAAGCGAAAGAACTCTCCGGATTTATTCGAGCAGGTAAATAAATGTCAGTGGATTTTTGGTCTATTTTTGCACTATATCTTGCATTAGGTAGTGTTGTTGGTGTTATGGCTGGTCTACTAGGGATTGGTGGTGGTTTACTTGTTGTACCTGCACTGCTGTGGTTACTTCCACAAGCTGGTATTGATGCGAGTATAGCAATGCAAATGGCACTTGGGACATCACTCGCAACCATTATATTTACCTCAAGCTCATCGGCATTGAACCATTTACGCTTAGGTAATGTCGAAGTGGGGTTAATTAAAAGTTTAGCACCAGGCGTTGTCATTGGCGGCTTTATTGGTAGTTATCTTACTGAATTAATACCAACCCAATATTTACCTAAAGTCTTTGGTATTATCGTGCTTTTATTAGCTCTACAGATGTTATTAGCACTTAAATTTACAGCAACAAGAACAATGCCATCGCCTCTTAAAACAGCAGCCTCTGGTGGAGTTATTGGTGTTGTATCTAGTTTAGCGGGTATTGGCGGTGGTTCACTTACGGTACCTTATTTAAGTTTTCATGGTATTGAAATGAGAAAAGCCATTGGCAGTTCCTCATTATGTGGCACATTAATCGCGATAGCTGGCATGATAGGGTTTGTCATACATGGTGTGAATGTAGAAAGCTTGCCTGCGATGAGTTTAGGTTATGTTTATTTACCGGCGTTATGCGGCATAAGCGTCACTTCTATTTTAACCACTAGAATAGGGGCTAAGTTAGCATCGCATTTACCAACACAAACATTGAAAAAAATCTTTGCCGTATTTCTAGTATTTATTGGCAGTAAAATGTTCTTAGGATAAGAGAGTAGTCATGAGTCAGGGGTATTTAAACTTCCCACATATCGATCCGATATTATTTGAAATTGGTCCATTAGCAGTACGTTGGTACGGTTTAATGTATTTATTCGGTTTTATGTTTGCCTTATGGCTTGCAAATAAACGTGCTGATAAGCCGAACAGTGGTTGGACTAGAGATCAAGTGAGTGATCTTCTGTTTGCTGGCTTTTTAGGGGTAGTGATCGGTGGACGAGTTGGTTATGTCTTGTTTTATAACTTTGGTTATTTCTTAGATAACCCACTGTATCTATTTGAAGTATGGACAGGCGGAATGTCTTTCCATGGTGGATTACTGGGCGTGATCACCGCAATGCTTTGGTACGGTTATAAGAATAATCGTAGCTTTTTCACCATTGCTGATTTTGTCGCACCATTAGTGCCATTTGGTTTAGGGGCTGGTCGCCTTGGTAACTTCATGAATGGTGAACTATGGGGCCGTGTTACTGACGTGCCGTGGGCGATGGTATTCCCAACAGGCGGACCTTTCCCTCGTCACCCATCGCAGCTGTATGAATTTGCACTTGAAGGCGTTGTTTTATTCTTAATTCTAAATTGGTTTATTCGTAAACCTCGTCCATTAGGCGCAGTCTCTGGCTTATTCCTATTTGGTTACGGTACATTCCGCTTCTTAGTTGAGTATGTTCGTCAACCGGATGCGCAATTAGGTTTATTTGGCGATTGGATCTCAATGGGACAAATATTGTCATTACCAATGGTGATCGGTGGTCTATTGATGATGCTTTGGGCATTTAAGCGTAATCTTTTTGCGATAGACTTACAGAAAAAACTGGCAAAAGAAAATAGCTCAAAACAGAAAGCAAAATAAGCTAGAATAGCGATAATAACGATTTATAGTAATGGCCTCTTCGTTTGAGGCCATTTTTTTTAAACCAATTTTAGAGAGCATGACCGTGAAGCAGTATTTAGATTTATGCCAACGCATTGTTGATGAAGGTCACTGGATTGAAAACGAGCGCACTGGAAAGCGCTGTTTGACGGTGATTAATGCCGATTTAGCCTATGATGTTGCCAATGGTGAGTTTCCATTAGTAACGACACGTAAGAGTTTCTGGAAATCAGCCGTTGCTGAAATGATTGGTTATATTCGAGGTTATGATAACGCAGAAGATTTCCGCAAAATAGGTACTAAAACTTGGGATGCGAATGCGAACCTAAACGACGTTTGGCTTAATAGCGCTCACCGAAAAGGTGAAGATGACATGGGCCGAGTATATGGGGTTCAAGGGCGTTCGTGGGCAAAACCAAATGGTGAGTTTGTCGATCAACTGAAAAAGATCATTGATGATTTAAGCGCTGGTATTGATGACCGCGGTGAGATTTTAAATTTCTACAACCCTGGTGAGTTTGATATGGGCTGTTTGCGTCCGTGCATGTACTCACACCATTTTTCGCTATTAGGGGACACTCTGTACTTAAATAGTACTCAACGCTCGTGTGATGTTCCACTAGGCCTTAATTTCAATATGGTTCAAGTCTATTTTCTGTTGGCTATTGTGGCTCAAATAACAGGGCATAAAGCAGGTAAGGCTTATCATAAGATCGTTAATGGTCATATCTATGAAGATCAGCTTGAATTGATGAAAGAAGTTCAGTTAAAGCGTGAGCCATTGAAAGCCCCAATCTTTAAAATAAACCCTAAGATTAAATCATTAGAAGATTTAGAAACCTGGGTAACAATGGATGATTTTGAAGTGATTGGCTATGAAAGCCATGAAGCGATTAAGTATCCTTTTTCTGTGTAAAATGTAATTTCTCCCCCTCTTTAAAGTAACAAAAGAGGGGGGCATTATCTATTTAGCAATGTTTTTTTTCTGAACTCTCCTGGACTTATCCCCGCTTTCTTTTTAAAGATACGAGTAAAATAAGACACATCATTATAGCCACATTGGTAAGCTATAATGGCAATCTTAATATTATAATCTTCAATTAGTAATTTTTTTGCTTTGTTAATTCTCTTTGAACAAAGGTAATCTCTAAAACTAACTCCAGTTTCTTGATGAAAAAATTTAGAAAAATAAGTAATGGAGTAATGACAATAATCTGCTACGTCGATTTCTCTTAATTGTTCAGATAAATTATTATCTATATACTTTAGTATATTAAGAATGTTTCTATTTGATTGTTCACTTTGTTTTGTCAATAGGATATCTGAATGGTCTCCTATAGGTTCTATATGGGGCCTAAAAGAGTTTATTTTTATTTTTTCTAGTTCTGATTTTAATGTTGTATTATTTTCATTCAAATTTATCTTAATGTGGTTGTTTTGTTCTATATCTTTATCAATAAAAAGTGTATCGCTATGAAATATTAATAATACTTTGTTTAGGTTAATACACATGTTTAAACAAATATTTAGTAAGTATTTATCACTTATTTTATTGAAGTTATAAGCGACCATATGTACCGAAGATGAACTTATTATTGATACGTCATAGTCAATTTCTATAATATTAAATTCACTTTCTATAATATCCTTTTTATCTTCTAAACTATCGATTGATTTTCCTAACCAATATAATGCTTTATTCATAATGGATACCTATTAAAAAATATAAGTCACTATTCTAGTGTAGACGTTATTTTTAATATATTTATTAAGCATAGGACATTTGCAGAAAAGTTCAAGAAGAGAGCAAGAAAGTCCTAACCAATATATAAACTTAGGGTCTAGGTTTATAAGGCAACCTAAATAACAGATGAAATACACGGAGTATATTATGAATAAGTTTATTAATAGTTGTAAAGAATTTATGCAAGATGAAGAAGGTTTGACAATTGTCGAGTATGTAATTGGTGCGGCATTGTTAGTGACAGCTTTCTTGGCTGTTGATCCTTGGGCTGCATTAGAAACAAAATTAACCGATACAATAGATGCAGTTCCAACAGGTGCCGCGCCTTAAAATTAACTGCCTAGAACTTGGCTTTTAGTTAAAGGAAATACTGGAGAAAGGTATGCTGCTTAATTTATTGATATGGTCAATATTATTTATGATTGGAATTAGTGATACTGAAAAGCACCGTATCCCGAATAAATTGTTATTTATACTTATATTTTTGGTCATTATTGAGTGGGCAGCAATAAATCCCTCTTTAGCTGTTTTACAAGAAAAAGCGTTAGGTGGAATATTAATGTTTGCTATTGGCTTATTACTTTTTTTCTTAAAAGCAATGGCTCCTGGAGACGTTAAATTACTTGCAGTTGTTGGGTTTCTTGTTGGATTGCCACAACTTCAGTCTGTTGGATACTGGGTTATTATTGCAGCTGGACTTGTTGGTGTTTTTTATGCTTTTTATTATTCAATAGAGTCTCCCCGGTTTGGTAATAGAGCAAAGAAAAACACCAATAAACTCACTATTCAGCAAGAAGCCCTAGTGCTTGCTACTCGAAATACGGTAATGAAAAAAACGGTGATGCCTTTTGCGCCAGCGGTCGTTATTGGACTTGCTCTTCATCAATATTTCTTATAAGTATAATTTTGGAGTCTCTATGAACAGAGTAGATAAGGAGGTTGATAATCATAAATTGGTACCGCAAGTTGATGCACCACGTGTGGCAATTTCAATTGATGAACTAGATATTCCTCAAACGGTCGTAGAAAACTTGGTCCTTAAGCATTTATCTGCTTATCCAAAATCAGATGTTTTGCATCTTGTTCGTTTGCTGGGGATTAACAGTCACATCATTGAAGAGTTATTAGCATTATTAAGAAAGAAGTCACATGTTGAAGTTTTTCAATCAGAGCAATATTCCCAATCCTCGACGAATAGTCATGTGCGTTACGCACTTTCAGAACTGGGGAATATTGCTGCTGATTCTGCCTTTCAAAAAGATCCGTATTTAGGGCCAGTGCCCGTCTCACTATCAGAGTATAAACGTATTGTTGAATCGCAAGATTTACGGCTAAATGCAATATCAAAAACTGCACTAGAGACTGCTTTTAATGATGTTCATGGTGCAGAAAGATTAGTGTCTACATTAGGCCCCGCTATTAATTCAGGACGAGCTCTACTGTTATATGGAGATGCAGGGACAGGGAAAAGCTTTGTCGCCGTTCGATTACTAAATGCGTTAAATACCTCTGTGTATATTCCTTACGCTGTTTATGCCAGTGGCAATACGGTTAAGGTTTTTTCAGAACAGCATCACCATATTATTGATCATAATCACGTCAATGATACCTGCCATTTTAAACTGCAATACGATAGACGCTGGATCTTATGTGAGCGTCCTAATGTACAGGTAGGGGGTGAGTTAACAATGGACATGTTAGAGGTCAATCATACCGAACATAACCGTGTGTGGATGGCGCCCTTACAGATGATGGCTAATAACGGTATTTTAATTATTGATGATTTAGGTCGCCAACCTATGCCGGTTACGACGTTATTGAATCGCTGGATTGTACCAATGGAATATGGATTTGATTATCTTTCATTGCCTAACGGTCAACAGATAACCATACCATTCACACTAACGCTAGCTTTCTCAAGTAACTTGTCACCACAAGAGATTGCCGATCCTGCGTTTTTACGACGCTTAGGCTATAAAGTGCAATTTACTGCGCTATTACAATCAGAATATAGAGAATTATGGGAATGGGTTGCAAGCAGTGTCGACATTACTCTTCCTGAAGAAACATATAACAAATTGTATGAACTACACCATACATCTCATGTCGAGTACTTGCCTTGTTTACCT
The DNA here is from genome assembly GCF_900312675.1 of Aliivibrio sp. EL58. Classification (GTDB taxonomy): domain Bacteria; phylum Pseudomonadota; class Gammaproteobacteria; order Enterobacterales; family Vibrionaceae; genus Aliivibrio. Next base: position 249,224 of record NZ_OMPC01000012.1, read on the forward strand.
AAAGATCTTGCAGGGATATGTCGCGATATTGTGACATTTGAAGAGCTAACACCTTGGGTAACCCCTTCAATAATTGATCGCGCTTGGGCACTGTATTTTACCAATGATGAGCAACAAGGAGGGTAAGATTATGAGCCGGATGCAATTGGTTTTCTTATTTTTATTATCAATAATTCTGGGGTTAGGTGCTGTTTTTTTTGCAAAGCAGTGGATGGATACTCAAGTTCAGCCTGAAGTTGAGGTTGAGGTCGTTGAGCGGCACCCTGTCGTTGTATCACTACAAGAAATGCCCGCAGGTACCGTGATTGAAGAGCAGCATCTTGCGGTTAAATTACTCGAATTAGCATGGCAAGATGAATATCAATTTGTCGCAATAGAAGATGTGATTGGTAAGGTTGTCACTAATACTATTTATCCTGATGAAATAATTAATAAATTTCGTATTGCAGCTCCTGGTGAAGGCGCGTCTCTTGCCGCAATTATCCCAAATAATAAACGAGCGGTGACGATTCGAGTCAATGATGTTATTGGGGTAGCCGGATTTCTATTACCGGGTAATAAAGTCGATGTACTTAATACCGTTAAATATGGGAAATCGAATGCCAGAACTTCAACAGTATTGAAAGATATTAGAGTACTCGCTGTAGACCAAACGGCTAAAACCAGAGACAACACTCCTGTTATTGTTCGTGCGGTTACTCTTGAGGTATCACCTAGAGAGGCTGAAAAATTATTAACGGCAAACATGAAAGGGGAGATCCAGCTTGCACTACGAAATCCGCATGAGCCCATAGAGAAAGTGACACGTAGAAAATACACCGCACCACCAAGTGTCACCATTATTAAAGGGACTCAGTCATCTAACATTCGAGTTAAGGATTGAGGCTTATGATGAACTTAAAATTATCAGTATGGATTGGATTTATCACGATAAGTTTTCTTACGATTAGCTTATCAGGGTATGCCGCCACACAAACAGGAAAAACCGTAACCGTTGCTCACCATAAGTCGACTCATGTTGTTTTATCGGGTAAGGCGAAGCAAGTGTCCCTTGGGGATCCTGAAGTATTGGACATTGTAATTTTAAAATCGAATGAAGTTTTTTTGATAGGTAAAAAATTAGGCTCAACCAATTTAATGGCTTGGGATAGTAGAGGCACACTTATTGAGTCGTTTAATATTGAAGTTACCCATGATCTTAATAATCTAAAAGCTAAGCTATATGAATTTTTACCTGATGAAACAATTAATATTCACAGTGCGCAGGGTAAGCTAGTTCTTAGCGGACAAGTGAGCACCTTAGAGAATATGCAAACCGCGATTAAAATTGCAGAGACCTATGCCCCAGCAGAAGCGGTTGATGATGCGGATGCAAATAAAAATCAAGAAGACAGCAGCAACATTATTAACTTAATGACCATCGGTGGTGCTCAACAAGTCATGCTAGAAGTGACGGTTGCCGAAGTACAACGAAGTCTCGTTCGTCGTTTTGATTCTAATTTTCACTTCTTTCAAAACAGCGGAAATTTCTCATGGGGTGCCACCTCTGCTGGTGGGATCATTGATGATGTTGGTGGGATCTTAGGGCCAGTATTTAATGCCCCTGGGATAGATAGTACCGGTTTATTAGCCACTTTTGTTGACAGTAATACCCTTTTTACCTTCGCTTTAGATGTCGCAAAACAGAATGGATTAGCCAAAGTATTAGCCGAGCCAAACCTTACTGCTCTTAGTGGAACCAAAGCAGAGTTTCTTGCAGGTGGTGAGTTCCCAATTCCTGTTCCTGATGATGACGGTATCGTTATTGAATATAAAGAATATGGGGTTGGTTTGAAATTTGTTCCTACCGTATTAAGCGATAAAAAAATCAATTTGAATCTATCTGTTGATGTGAGTGAGATTGCCAATTCGGGTTCATTGACTATCACGCCTGATTTATCTAATGCTAGCTATTATATCCCACCAATCACCCGTCGTAGTGCATCATCAACATTAGAGTTAGCAGATGGTCAAACGATTGGTATTGCAGGACTACTCAGTGAAAATGTTCGTGATGTGACCAGTAAAATGCCAGGTTTTGGTGAGATCCCCGTGCTAGGTCAACTCTTTAATAGTCAAGAGTATATTTCAGGCGAAACAGAACTTGTGATTTTAGTGACTCCTCGATTAGCAAAACCGGTAGACCGTTCAAAAATATCGTTACCGACAGATGCCTTTGTTGACCCTAATGACATGGAATATTACTTATTAGGCCGAGCTTCTTACATTGATGAAGAGATGAATCGACGTACCGATGATAATAAAGAAAATCAATCAGTTGCTCCAACCAGTCAAGGTGGTTCAGAAGGTAATTTTGGGCACGCTCTATAAAAGGAGAACAACATGAATATTATAAAGAGTACATTTTTATTTTTATTATGCAGTGGCGTTCTGTTTGGGTGTGCCAATGATGAACCTTTAGGGAAATCGGTTTATATATTGAAAGATGAGCAAACGTATAACAAGAATGCTACCGAAGATAATATTGGGTTTGTCCCAACTGGAAGTGCAATAAAAGAAGGCCAACAAAAAGAATAATTGATTGTTATTAGTAAGGGGTTACCCAGGAGGTAACGATGAACAAACTATCTAGAAAAAGAGTTGCAAAACAAAAAGGCCTAACCTTAGTGTTAGTGACCCTAGCGATGATTATCTTATTGGGTTTTGCTGCTCTTGCCATTGATGTTAATCATGCCTTATTAAACAAAACCCGTTTGCAAAATGCGGTAGATACCGCTGCATTATCAGCTGCGGTTTTGCTCGATGCTGGTAATGATGAAGACACCGTAAGATCTTCTGTGGGAGAGGCGTTAACTAATGCGATGGCCGCAACGGGTAATTCTGAATTCACAATCCCCAATACGTCGATTTCTGTGACTTTGTCTAACGATCCCCTAACGTTTGGAGGGGCATATAACCATGCTTTAGAAAGCTATGTCAGGGTTGCCGTTTCTAACATATCACTAAATAGCTTTTTCTTATCTTATTTTGGTATTGATAAATTTGTCGCAGCAAGTGCCGTTGCAGGGCCTAGCTCTTCAATTACACATGTATGTAATGTCGTACCAATGGCCGTTTGTGCTGCAACTCATAGTGGTAGTGATGATTTCTTAGGTTATGACTTTGGTGAGATTTATGCCTTAAAAGTAGCGAGCACTAGTCAAACTGAAATGGGGCCAGGGAACTTTCAGCTACTCGATTTTGGTTCTGGTGCCAGTACGGTTCGTAATGCGCTGGCTGGTGGGTTTGAAGGCTGTGTTGATGTGAATAATCAAGCAGATACAAAACCAGGTGGTAGTGTTGGCCCCGTTGGACAAGGACTTAATACTCGTTTTGGGGATTATGGCGCAGGATTAAGTGAGAGTGATTACCCTTCAGATGTGTATATCAAAGAGCCTAATGATTTAGCGACAATTGATGGCGATGGTAATGTTGAGTACAGCGACTCTTTTAATTATGCCAACTATAAAGCCGCGTCAGCATCTTGTATTGATGGAGGTGGAGATGGGTATTGTCGTACGGGAGAGGTTGAGCGAAGAGTTCTTTCAATTCCAATGGTTAATTGTGCAGGCTCTGGTGGTGGCTCAACAACGTTACCGATTACAGCAATAGGGTGTTTTTTCTTAATTCAAAAAGCACCAACCAATAATTCAGGGCAACAAGCTGTGTTTGGTGAGTTTATTGAAGATTGCACGATAGTGAATGGTTCCACAGGGATTATTCCAAGCAATGAAGGGCCTTATAGACTCCAATTGTATAAAGATCCTCTGAGTGGGGAGTCTTAATATGAACATATACCTGAAAAAATCTCAGAACGGTATTGCTGCGGTCGAGTTTATTCTCATATTTCCTTTGTTGCTTATTTTAATGGTGGCATTAAGTGAAATTGGATCATTATTGGTCAAATACAATACTCTTAATAAATTAGTTCAAAATGCATCTCGCTACGCGGTGAGTAATATTTATGGAACCGCGACAACAGACCAAATAGCGCCGATTAGCGATATAAAAAATATTGTTTTATACGGTGATGATTCAGGCAGTGGAACTCCGGCATTGGACTCTCTAACTGCTGAGAATATAACGGTCGTCCATAATAATAATTTTGTTACTGTCACTGCGAGTTATGACTATGTGCCATTTATAGAAGAAATTCCTGTATTTGATATCCCATTAACCATCACTATTTCAGCGTCTTCAATGATGAGGACAGGATTATGATTAAGCAACGAAGAAATAAACAAAAAGGGATAACGATTATTGAATTTACCTTAATTGTTCTAACGGTAATGTTAATGCTGATTGGCATTATAGAGATTGGACGTTATGTATTTTCATTACAAATGATGAATGAAATGACAAGAAAGGCGGCTCGTTTAGCAACGGTATGCTACGTGTTAGATCAAAATGAGATACCGACTATGGATGAGGTTGTCGAGAACTACCCGGCAGATTTTGAGGCGGAAAATTTAGTCATTGAGTATTTAGACAGTTCGGGAACGGCTGTAGATCTGACTAATTACGGAGCATTAAGCGCAGAGGCTCAAGGCAGTCTATTTGCAACTATTCGCTTTGTAAGAGCGAGAGTGATTAATTATCAGTATCAATTTAATGGGTTATTAAGCTTTATTGGAACCAGTGGATTACTAACAATGCCCGAGTTTCAAACCACATTACCAGCTGAGAGCCTTGGTGTTGTAAGGCCACGAGAAGATGACGATGACTCAGGAGTCATTATTGATTGCTAGGGGTTTATATGGGTATGGAAAATCAACGAAGCGAATACAATGACAAATGCTCTAGTTTAAAAACCAATTTAGTCATTTGGCATATATATGCGACAGAAGCTTATGATCAACATATGAGAACAGAGTTTGCTACATGTAGGAACTTGAACGTTGAATCTATGCTATTGGATGTACTGGATGCGAAACACCTTTTAAATTTATCAGCTCCAGATTTGATCTTTATTGAAACGGCAGAGGGCTGGGCTAAAAAAGTCATTGAACTTCAAGGGTATGAGTTACCTAGTGGCGATCATGAATCATCACTGATAGCTTTGGGTGACGAGAATAATAATGAGGCGCTGAAAACCGCATTACGTTTAGGTGCGTCTGATTTTCTGTCTGATCGGGTCATGATTGATGAAATGATGCCCATGTTAAAAAGAACAGCAGAAGAAAAAGTCGCCAATAGAAATTTGGGTGAGTTGTGTCTGTTTATCAATACAAAAGGGGGCTCTGGCGCGACAACCTTAGCACTTAATACCGCAATAGATATCGCATCAACGAATCCAAATAATGTGCTTTTACTTGATATAGATATGCAGTTTGGGGTCATTGCGGAATATCTTAATATCACCCCCAAATACAGTATTACCGATGCGATTTCTAGTGTCCGAGATCTTGATGAAGTATCACTCAGTGGTTTTGTATCAAAGCACTCTTCCGGCTTACACATATTGAGTTTTAGACATGAAGATGGCAATGACGAGTATGAGAAAGCCAAAAAATTAAGTAAATTATTGCCACTGCTTAGACAGTTTTACTCGTATATTATTGTCGATCTTTCTCGTGGTATTGACCATGTATTTTCCCCAATTTTCTCCCCTGCGACTCATCTGTTTCTAGTAATGCAGCAAAGCTTGGTCTCTATTAGTAATACCACCAGAATAATACGCAACTTGAAATACGATTATGGCGTGACTTCTGAGCAGATCGAGCTTGTGGTTAATCGTTATGAAAAACGTCAATCAATAAAGTTAAGCGATATAGAAAAAGCCATTCCTGGGGTGAATTACTATTTAATTCCCAATGATTTTAAAGTTGTGATTGAGAGTGCCAATTTAGGTACACCATTTGTTGAAGTTAAAAAAAGAAGTGCAATTACAAAATCAATTCAGGAGTTATCACACAGCTTCGCACCTTTACAAAATGAACCTACGGGTTGGTTTGGTAAATTATTTTCTTAAATAATATCGAGGATTGGTTATGTTTTTTAAGCGTAAGAATATAAATCCAGAATTTGAAGAAAAAGCAAAAAACACCATAGAGCCGGTTATTATTAAAGAGGAAGTTAAAGAGGCGAATGGGGCTGAAGTTATTGCTATTAGAGAAGATAAGCAGAACCAGAAAAAGAAAGAGTCTGATGCAAAAATACAAGCGGTAGATGATGCGAGAAAGGTATTAGAACAAGAGCTTGATACCAAGCACTTCTACCATAAAAAATTATTAGAAACGTTAGATTTAGGGTTACTTTCTAGCTTAGAGAAAGAGCGTGCAAAGAATGATTTGCATGAAGCGGTTATTCAATTGATGTCTGAAGATTCAACGCATCCTCTTAGTGCTGAAGGAAGAAAGCGTGTTATTCGCCAAATAGAAGATGAAGTTTTCGGTCTTGGTCCTTTAGAGCCGTTACTGAGTGATGCAACGGTTTCCGATATTCTGGTTAACGGCGCAAAGAGTGTTTTTGTTGAGCGTTTTGGTAAATTAGAAAAAACACCTTATACCTTTCTAGATGATAGACATTTAAGAAATATTATTGATCGAATAGTGAGTCAAGTCGGACGACGAATTGATGAATCTTCCCCAATGGTTGATGCGCGTTTAAAAGATGGTTCTAGGGTTAATGCCATTATTCCCCCACTAGCGATTGATGGCCCTTCAATATCAATTCGACGCTTTGCTGTGGATCGCCTAACCGTTGAAAATATGGTCAATTTAGATTCTTTGTCAGACCCAATGGCTCACTTCTTAGACGCCGCGGTGAAAGGCGAATTAAATATTCTTATTGCGGGTGGGACAGGCTCAGGGAAAACCACAACACTAAATATATTTTCTAGTTTTATCCCTGATGATCAACGAATTGTCACCATAGAAGACTCAGCCGAACTACAATTACAGCAGCCTCATGTTATACGTCTTGAAACTCGTCCTGAAAATTTAGAGGGAAAAGGGGCTATTGGGCAACGAGAATTAGTGAAGAACTCCCTACGTATGCGTCCAGATAGAATAGTGGTGGGGGAGGTGCGTGGCAGTGAAGCCGTAGATATGTTAGCGGCAATGAATACAGGTCACGATGGGTCATTAACGACCATTCATGCTAATACACCGAGGGATGCATTAAGCCGAATTGAAAATATGTTTTCGATGGCTGGGTGGAGTATATCAACTAAGAATCTTCGTTCTCAAATTGCCTCTGCAATTCACTTAGTGGTTCAGATGGATCGACAAGAGGATGGGAAGCGTCGAATGATCAGTGTGCAAGAGATTAACGGCATGGAAGGAGAGGTAATTACCATGTCAGAAATCTTCAAATTTCAACGAACTGGCATAAATGAAGATGGGGATGTCATGGGGTATTACACTGCAACAGGAGTGGTGCCTAGCTGTTATGACAAATTAGCGAAAAGAGGAATAGTACTGCCGTTTGAGCTATTCCATGAAGAAGACCTCTAAAGGAGGCAATTATGCAAAGTAATCCGACCTTATTTTTTATCTTACTTTTTTCTGCTGTTTTTTTAATATCACAGGTTTTAATACTTCCTGCTGCGGGGCAAAAAGCTAAGCATAAAGAGTTAACTAAGCGCTTAAAAGCTACGCGCAGTAAATTAGATGAAGAGAGTCGAAATCTATTAAATGAGCATTATCTTGCGAGTTTATCACCTTATGATAAGGCGTTGGTTAAGTTTGATATGCTTGCTCAAACTAAGAGGTTGATTGAACTTGCAGGGTTAAAATATAGCTTAAGTGAAGTGCTGATAGTGACTTTGGGTATCGGCAGTATAGCCTGTCTTATTTCTATATTAACCAATCAGTTATGGTTTGTGTCTGTCACTGTCTTTTTTTCAGTATGGTTTATACTTTATTTTTACTTGAATAAAAAAATATCAAATAGATTAAATGCGTTTGAAGAGCAGCTACCCGATGCGCTGGATATTATTCGTCGAATGTTACAAACCGGTCAGCCTTTAACTCAAGCCTTTAATGAAGTAGGTAATGAAATGCCAGCCCCAATAGGGGTTGAGTTTAAAAACACCTTTAATTTATTAACTTATGGTTATGATTTACGTTTGGCTATTTTGCAAATGGCGGATCGCTCTCCAACTGTGTCAATGTTAGCTTTTTCAAGTGCGGTACTGCTTCAAAAAGATACTGGTGGTAACTTATCTGAAAACTTGGAAAAGGTGTCAAACGTATTACGTGCTCGATTTAAACTATCGAGAAAGATAAAAACAATATCTGCAGAAAGTCGTATGTCAGCATGGATATTGGTGCTCGCCCCTTTTTTACTTTTCATTACAATGTCATTCGCGAAACCGGAATATCTTGAACCCTTCTATATCGATCCTCGAGGACTCACAATGGTTAGCTATGGCGCGGTTAGTCTATTCTTTGGTGCTATGTGGATAAGAAAAATAATCAGTTTTGAGGTGTGATATGAACGATATTATGGAGTGGTTCTCATACATTGGAAGCTCAGAAATAAAGCGAGAATGGTTTGTGTTAGGGATAATTTTATTTGCAACCTCATTACTTGTTTTATCTGTCGGTTTTATCCTGAGTGGGATAAATTCACCATTAAGAAAGAAATTAAATCGATTATCGGTAAAACCATCACCAACTTTAAAATCAAATGAAAAAATTGATGGGACTCTTGAATCTCTTTCTCCTGTTATAGCGCCAACCAGTGTTAAAGAGCGCGAATCAACGCGTCGTAAGTTAATGCATGCAGGGTTTCATGATAAACGCACATTAACCAATTTTTATGCCCTGAAAGTGCTTTCTGTCATCGTTGGTTTATTTGTCGCTGCGGTGGTTTATTTTATGCTTCCCGAACTAGCGATGATTAAATTTATCATGTTAGCGATTGTTTTTATTTCACTGCTTATCCCTGGTTTTATTCTTAACCATTTAATTTCAAAACGACAGCTGAGTATTCGTAAGGGGATGCCTGATGCTCTGGACCTATTAGTTGTTTGTACTGAATCTGGATTAGGGTTTCTTCCTGCATTGCGTCGAGTGTCTGATGAGCTTACGATTTCTCATAGTGAGTTAGCTGATGAGCTTTATACCGTGAGTGCAAAAATAAAAGCCGGAGTTGAAATGCCAGATGCCTTTAATGAATTCATTGAACGGACTGGAGTGGTGGAGTTTTCAGGGTTAGTCAGTATCCTTTCACATGCCTCTCGTGTTGGAGGAAGCATAGCTCAAACACTGCGCGATTATACGGAAGATCTCCGTGATAGACGTAATCAAGAAATAGAAGAAATTGCCGCAAAAATACCAACCAAAATGTTATTTCCAATGCTTTTATTTATCTGGCCTTGTTTTTTTATTGTCGCACTCGGCCCGGCGTTAATTACGCTATCTAAAGCTTTTTCTAATTAAGGAGTCTGAGATGAAAACGATAAAAAAATTAGGATTTTGCATCATACTGTCTTTATTTTTAACAGCGTGTGCTTCAAAAGAAGATAAGCCCTCTGAATATGAAACGAATTTGTATGACGGTAAGCCGATAGAGTCATTAACTCAAGAAGAGGCGCCAGAAACTGAGGTGGAGGCAATAACAAGAGGTGATGTCTCTCTTCAACAGGGGAATATTGATCTCGCGTTATATGAATATATTCGGTCATTATCATATCCAGAAGCTCAGCATCAAGCGAGAACCTTAGTAAATATTGGGCGTATTCATGAACTACGAAATTCAGACTCGTTAGCAGAAAAAGCCTACTTGATGTCATTAGATTTTGATCCTAATGGGGTAGAACCTCTAGAAAAGTTAGGAGCAATATACACAGAAAAAGGCATGATTAGAGAGGGGAAGAGTTATTTTTATCGCGCTCTCAATGCTGATCAGATCCGCTTGGAAAGTAATCTAATAATCAAAGGCAATGAAACGGTGTTCCCTGAAGATATTAGCCAACTTTCGATTGATGAAGCGTCACCTGCGTTAGCTTATATGGGGTTAGGTATTTTGTCTGATACTGAGGGTGATCACATGTTAGCTGAGCAGTTCTATCAAAAAGCATTAATTATTAAACCTAATTCGGTCAAAGTATTAATTAACTTTGGCTACTCTTATTACATGAATGCTAATTATATGGATGCTCAACGTTACACCATGTGGGCTCTTAACCGTTCACCAGAAAATGAAAAAGCACAAAATAATCTTGCGTTAATTTATCTTGCACAAGGGGACATCAAACGTGCAATTAATACTTTCATGCGACATATGGAAGCACCAGAAGCATTAAATAATGTCGGTTACTTTCTTATTCTACAAGGGCGTCCAGAAGAGGCTGTACCGTATTTAGAGCAAGCTATTGATAAAAAGGCCTCTTACTATCGTGTTGCTAATGAAAACCTAAATAGAGCTTTAGAAGAGATGAGGATCCAAGAAGAGAGTGGAGAAGATTCGATGGGGATTGATGAGCCGATTATTGTTATTCGTCACACTGAAGCAATAGATTTAAGTAATGAGATAGGTGAAGAGCCCAAAATAGAAGATATTTTAGAGGCGGGTTTAGAAGATAAGAAAGAAACTGAAACAAATTAAGGTTTGAAAAAACAAAAAAAGCCCCAACGCATTTTTGCGATGGGGCTTTTTTTATTCAGTTAAGCTTACACAGTTAGTGCTAATACACTGCCTGGTAGAATAATGAACACAAAGCTTAGGTAACCAGCAACAACACCTTTGTTACGGTTTGCCATCTCTGCAATCCACTCTGCGCCTTTCAATGGTAGTTCACGTAGGAATGGAGTACCAAAGATAACTAGAGTCGCAATCACATTGAAACATAAGTGAACCAGTGCAATTTGTAGAGCAAATACAGCGTATTCACCAGATACTGCTGTTGCTGCTAGCAATGCAGTCACACAAGTACCGATGTTAGCACCAAGAGTAAATGGATATACATCACGAACCTTAAGAACACCAGTACCAACTAATGGAACCATTAAGCTTGTTGTTGTTGAAGATGATTGTACTAATACAGTAACAATTGAGCCTGAAGCGATGCCATGAAGTGGACCGCGACCAATAGCACTCTTTAGAATGTCACGAGCACGACCAACCATTAGGCTCTTCATTAGTTTACCCATTAAGGTAATTGAAATTACAAGAATAACAATACCTAAAGCAATCATTAGTAGACCACCAGTCATGCTACCTAAATTAGATAGAGGCTCTTGGATTGCACCGATTACAGGCTTTGTAATTGGTTTAATGAAATCAAAGCCCTTGATGCTCATATCACCAGTGCTTAATAGTGGAGAGACTAACCAAAGTGATAGTTTTTGGAAAATGCCAAACATCATTTCTAATGGTAGGAAGATAGCTACCGCTAGAAGGTTAAAGAAGTCATGTACTGTCGCACAAGCAAATGCACGTCTAAATTCAGTTTTACAACGAGCGTGACCAAGACTTACAAGTGTATTGGTTACTGTTGTACCAATGTTTGCACCCATCACCATAGGAATTGCGGTTTCTACTGGTAAACCACCAGCTACTAATCCAACAATAATAGATGTTACTGTAGAAGATGATTGAATTAATGCTGTCGCAACTAGGCCGATCATTAAGCCTGCGATTGGATGAGAAGCAAATTCAAATAGAACTTTAGCTTCTTCACCTACAGACCATTTGAAGCCTGTTCCGACCATTGCAACAGCTAAAAGAAGAAGGTAAAGCATAAATGCTAAGTTTGCCCAACGCAGCATGCGAGAGGTATTGCTCATTGGTGCTGCAGAAATTGATTGGGTATTCATAGTAAAGCTCCGTACCGAAATAGTATGTTGTCGGTTTATTTAATCTGCAGCGATAGTAGATAACGAATATTTCAGAAATATTACAGTGAAGGCAAAAACTGTAATAAATTCGTCATATTTATTTTTAGTGTGATATTAGGTAATTGGGTTCTAGTTAAGCAATTGAATTAAAAGGATTTTTATTGGTTATTTTAAAATGGAATATAAAATATTTTTTGAAACGATTTTGTTCTATATTGCTATCGTATGACACTTTTAAGAACCTGAATGCGGAAAATTCGAGGTTTTAGTGAAAAAGTTATGGTTTTTACGAAGTGTTTGCTATTACTGTCATAAATGGCGTATCTTCTCTCTTTCTATCATTTTTAATTATTAACGTTCATCCGTGAATCGAAATTAACAAGGATTGCTATGTCTCATTTAAATTATAATCACTTGTACTATTTTTGGATGGTATGCAAACAAGGCTCAGTAACAAAAGCGGCAGAAGCTCTGTTTCTTACACCCCAAACGGTGACCGGTCAAATTAAAGCGCTAGAAGAGCGAGTTGATGGCAAACTAACTAAACGTAATGGACGCAACGTAGAGCCGACAGAACTAGGGCAGTTAATTTATAAGTATGCAGATCGTATGTTTGGTCTAAGTTATGAAATGCTAGATATCGTTAACTATAGTCAGCAATCTAATGTGCTATTTGACGTTGGGGTTGCTGATTCCTTATCTAAGCGCTTAGTTAGTAAAGTTCTTTCAACCACGGTGCCTGAAGATGCTTCTATTCACCTTCGTTGTTTTGAATCCACCCATGAATTGTTACTCGAACAATTATCTCAGCATAAATTAGATATGATCTTGTCTGATTGCCCTGTTGACTCAAGCCAAAACTCAGGCTTGTTTAGTAAGAAGCTAGGCGAGTGTAATATGAGTTTTTTTTGCTCTAAAGAGATGACGGATTTTCGTTTTCCTGAAGTATTAGAACAAAAGAAATTATTGATCCCTGGTAGTCGAACCTCAATGGGTAGAAAAGTGATTCAATGGTGTGATCAACAAGGTATTAAACCAAATATACTTGGAGAGTTTGATGATGTTGCGTTAATGAAGGCGTTTGCTCGCGAAAATAATGCAGTATTTTTAGCGCCAACGGTATATATGAATGAAGCGGATTCTGACCTTTCATTGCATAGAATTGCGGATGTAAACGACTTAAAAGAAGAGTATTACGTTATTTTTGCAGAGAGAATGATCCAACACCCAGCAGTAAAAAGCATCTGTACCGCTGATTTCTCACATTTATTTGATTTTCATTTGCAATAATAAAGCTGACTAAGCTAAATTAGAGGGAGCTAAATTAGAGGTCTAAAGTTATGAACTTACAAATGATGGAAGAAAATGCACCTCAAGCGGTAGCATTATTAAAAGCGATGGCGAATGAACGTCGCTTATTTATATTATGTTTGTTACTTGAAGGGGAGTTATCGGTAGGTCAAATTGCCGATAAATTAGAATTGAGTCAGTCAGCGCTATCGCAACATCTAGGTTGGCTGCGTAAAGATGAATTAGTGTCGACGAGAAAAGAATCTCAAACTGTTTTTTACTCTCTTAATAGTGAAGAAGTAAAATCAGTGATTCAATTATTGCATGATCTTTATTGTCCAAAGAATTAAAAGATAAAAGATAAAAGATAAAAGATAAAAGATAAAAGATAAAAGATAAAAGATAGATAGAGAGGTTAGTCCTTCTCTTTTATCAAATTTCAGATATAAAAAAACCGACCTAAGTCGGTTTTTTCTTATTTCTAACTGAGAATCAAATTTCTATTAAAGAGCTTTGATTGCAGCAGTGAAACGCGCTTTATGACGTGCAGCTTTATTCTTATGAATAAGGCCTTTAGTCGCCATGCGGTCTAGAAGAGGAACAGCTGTTGCTAATGCAGCAGTTGCAGCTTCTTTATCACCAGCTTCGATAGCTGTGATAGTTTTTTTCATGTAAGTGCGCATCATTGAACGACGGCTAGCGTTGTGCTGGCGACGTCTTTCAGATTGAGTTGCGCGCTTCTTAGCAGATTTACTATTTGCCAAGGGTCTAACTCCCAAAAACGTAGTTCGGTGACAATTTAAGGTCGGGAAATATGCACCCATTGAACCCAAATGTCAAATGATTTGTGTAAAAACCAAGCTGTCTCAAACAAAAGTTTGATGAGAATGGCAAAACACGGTTAAGATGGCGTGCATTCTAACAGCATTTTTTCCAGTTAGTAAGCTATTTATGGTCATCATTACCATCTTTGTGAGGTTTTTTTGTGAGTAAACGACTTTTACGTTCTGGCTTAATCGTCAGTATCATGACTTTAGTGTCTCGAGTACTCGGTTTAGTCCGTGATGTAGTAGTAGCAAATTTAATGGGCGCAGGGGCATCTGCGGATGTTTTTTTCTTTGCGAATAAAATTCCCAATTTTTTACGTCGCTTGTTTGCAGAAGGGGCTTTTTCGCAAGCCTTTGTGCCTGTACTGACGGAATATCATGCCAGCGGAGATGATAATAAAACCCGAGAATTAATAGCTAAAGCATCAGGCACGCTCGGGGTGCTAGTTACCATAGTGACTTTCTTTGGCATTATTGGTTCGGGGGTTGTGACTGCGCTGTTTGGAGCCGGTTGGTTTATGGATTGGCTTAATGATGGTCCTAATGCTCCTAAATTCGAGCTTGCTAGCTTTTTATTAAAAATTACCTTCCCTTATTTATGGTTTATCACCTTTGTTGCGCTCTCTGGTGCCATTTTAAATACATTAGGTAAGTTTGCTGTTTCTTCTTTTACACCTGTTTTTTTAAATATTGCCATTATTGCTTGTGCGTATTTTATTTCCCCAAATTTAGAACAACCTGAAATTGGCTTAGCGATTGGTGTATTCCTTGGCGGCTTAATTCAATTTTTATTTCAATTGCCATTTCTTTATAAAGCGAAAATGCTCGTTCGTCCTAAGTGGGGTTGGAATGATCCCGGCGTAACAAAAATCAGAACATTAATGATCCCAGCATTATTTGGTGTGTCGGTAAGTCAGATTAACCTATTATTTGATACTTTTATTGCAAGTTTCCTAGCGACAGGATCGATCAGTTGGCTCTACTACTCTGATCGTTTGTTGGAATTTCCCCTTGGTTTATTTGGGATTGCCATTGCGACCGTAATTTTACCTGCGCTTTCACGCCAACATGTCGATGCAAAAGGAACTGGTTTTTCACAAACAATGGATTGGGGGGTGAGAATGGTGATCTTACTTGGGATCCCGGCGATGCTTGGTTTGATGGTATTAGCAAAACCAATGTTGATGGTGCTATTCATGCGTGGTGAGTTTTCTCCACACGACGTAAATCAAGCTTCTCTTTCTTTACTTGCATACGCATCTGGTTTACTTAACTTTATGTTAATCAAAGTATTAGCTCCAGGATATTACGCACGACAAGATACTAAAACACCGGTTCGTTACGGCATCATTGCTATGGTTACGAATATGGTTTTTAATGCTATTTTTGCGTCTTTCTATGGTTATGTAGGGCTAGCAATGGCGACCGCGCTATCTGCTTTGGTTAATATGGCGTTACTTTACCGTGGTCTTCACTTAGCCAATGTGTATAAGTTATCAAAGGAAACGCTGGTTTATATTGGAAAGTTAATCGTTTCTGGCGGCGTAATGGTCACCGTATTAATTTGGTTTATGCCATCAATTAGCGTATGGCTAGAGTGGGATCTGATGAAACGAATGATCATGCTGATTGGCTTCATCGGCCTAGGTGCACTGAGTTATTTGATAACAGCGGTACTCTTCGGTTTACGCCTTCGTCATTTACGAGTTTCAGTCTAAAGTAAGAATTACGTTGTTCAGTGGTTTGGTTGGACACATTAGTATATAATTCGTCAGTTTTTTTAATCAAATAACTTGATATTGAGATAATGGAATTAATCCGAGGCATTCATAATATTACGCCTGACCATAACGGTTGCGTAATGACTATTGGTAATTTTGACGGTGTGCATTTAGGACATCAACAAGTATTACAACAAGTTAAGGCTAAAGCTAAGCAATTAGGTTTGCCTTCTGTTGTGATGACATTTGATCCACAACCAATGGAATTTTTTGCTAAAGAGAAAGCACCTGCTCGATTGACTCGTTTACGAGATAAGTTTGTTCAGCTTGATAAATTGAATATAGAGCGTCTGCTTTGTATTAATTTTAATCATAAATTTGCACAGCAAACGGCAGATGAATTCGTTGAGCATTTGTTGGTTAAGCTATTGGGTGTTAAGTTTCTGGTTGTTGGTGATGATTTTTGTTTTGGACAACATCGCCAAGGTAACTTTGAAATGCTACAAAAAGCAGGTAAAAAATACGGCTTTGAAGTAGTAAATACACAAAGCTTTTGTCTGCAACAACAACGAGTCAGTAGTACTGCTATTCGTAATGCTCTTGCTGAAGACCGATTAAAAGATGTCGCCACGATGTTAGGGCGAAATTATAGTATTACAGGCCGTGTTTCACATGGTCGAAAATTAGGGAGAACGATAGGTTTTCCCACTGCGAATATCCCATTAAAACGTTGTGTTTCCCCTGTGTCTGGCGTTTATGTTGTTCAAGCCAAAGACAGTAATGGTAAACAATTAGGCGGTGTCGCCAATATAGGTAACCGTCCAACGGTAAATGGCGTTCGTCAACAACTGGAAGTTCACTTCTTCGATTACAAAGGCAATTTATATGGCCAGCAATTGGATGTGGAGTTACTTTGTAAGTTGCGTGATGAGCATAAATTTGAGTCATTTGACGCATTAAAACAACAAATAGAATTAGATTCTCAGGCAGCACGGGTGTGGCTGTCTGAAAACAGATAACATTTCATTTCGCCCAAGTAACGGAATTAAGAATCAATGAGTGACTATAAAGATACCTTGAACCTGCCAGAAACAGGATTCCCAATGCGTGGTAACCTGGCTAATCGTGAGCCAGAAATGCTGAAGCGTTGGTATGATGAAGATCTTTACGGTGAAATCCGTAAAGCAAAAAAAGGTAAGAAATCGTTCGTATTACACGACGGTCCTCCTTATGCAAATGGTGACATCCATATTGGTCACGCGTTAAACAAGATTCTTAAAGACATTATTATTAAGTCAAAGACACTTTCTGGCTTTGATGCGCCGTACATTCCTGGTTGGGATTGTCACGGTCTACCAATTGAATTAATGGTAGAGAAGAAAAAAGGCAAACCAGGTCAAAAAATCTCTGCGGCTGAATTCCGTGAAGAGTGTCGTAAATACGCGGCAGGCCAAGTTGAAGGCCAAAAAGAAAGCTTTAAGCGTTTAGGTATCATGGGCGAGTGGGACAAACCATACCGCACTATGGATTTTGGTACTGAAGCAAACATTATCCGTTCACTGGGTAAAATTGCTGACCAAGGTCACCTACTTAAAGGTTTTAAACCTGTTCACTGGTGTACAGATTGTGGTTCAGCACTTGCTGAAGCAGAAGTTGAATACCAAGATAAAGTATCTCCATCTATTGATGTGCGTTTTATTGCGGCAGACGAAGCAGCAACATTAGCAAAATTCAGCACGCCTGAAGGTCATCAAGGTGAAGGTGAAGTATCGGTTGTTATCTGGACAACGACACCTTGGACTCTTCCTGCTAACCGTGCAGTAGCATTACATGCTGATCTTGAATACGTATTAGTTCAAGTTGAAGCACATGGTGAGCAAAAAGCACAACGTCTAATCCTTGCATCTGAGCTAGCTAAATCTGTAATGGATCGTGCTGGTATCGAGCATTTCCATAATTTAGGTTTTGCAAAAGGGTCTGATTTAGAGCTTCTTCAATTCAATCACCCATTCTATGGCTTTACGGTTCCGGCTATTTTAGGCGAGCACGTAACGACAGATTCAGGTACAGGTATCGTTCATACTGCCCCTGGTCACGGTCAAGAAGATTTCGTGGTTGGTAAAAAATACGATCTAGAAATTGCAAACCCAGTAGGTTCAAACGGTGTATACCTTCCTGATACTGAACTGTTTGCTGGTCAGCACGTATTTAAAGCAAACGACTCAGTTCTTGACGTATTGAAAGAGAAAGGTGCATTACTGCATCATCACGCGTACGAGCACAGCTACCCACATTGCTGGAGACACAAAACGCCAATTATCTTCCGTGCAACACCACAATGGTTCATCTCAATGGATCAAGCGGGTCTTCGTGCAAAAGCATTAGAAGAAGTGAAGAGTGTTGAGTGGATGCCAGAGTGGGGTCAAAACCGCATCGAAGGTATGATCGAAGGTCGTCCTGAGTGGTGTATCTCTCGTCAACGTACTTGGGGTGTGCCAATCGCTCTATTCGTTCACAAAGAAACGTCTGAACTACACCCTAATTCACTAGAGCTAATTGAAAAAGTAGCTAAGCTAGTTGAAGAGAAAGGTATTCAAGCATGGTGGGATGTAGATGCCGCTGAGCTTATGGGTGAAGATGACGCCGCTAAATACGAAAAAGTATTAGATACATTAGACGTATGGTTTGACTCAGGTGTTACTCACTTTTCTGTGGTTGATTCTCGTGAAGAGTATGACTTCCCAGAAGAAAAAGAAGAAAGAACACACAGTGCTGACCTTTACTTAGAAGGTTCAGATCAACACCGTGGTTGGTTCCAATCATCACTGATCTCTTCTGTTGCAATGAAAGGTAAAGCACCTTACCGCCAAGTACTAACACACGGTTTCGTGGTAGATGGTAATGGTCGTAAGATGTCTAAATCTATCGGTAACGTAGTTGCACCAAAAGACGTAACTAACAAACTAGGTGCAGATATTCTTCGTCTATGGGTTGCTTCAACGGATTACACTAACGAAGTTGCGGTTTCTGATGAAATCCTAAAACGTTCAGCTGACGCATACCGTCGTATTCGTAACACAGCACGTTTCTTCTTAGCTAACCTAAATGGCTTTAACCCAGAAACAGACATCGTTCCTGCTGAAGAAATGGTTGCTCTGGATCGCTGGGCTGTTGGTCGTGCATTTGCTGCACAAGAAGAGATCATTAAGTCTTTTGAGGAATACAACCTTCATGAAGTAACTCAGCGTTTGATGCACTTCTGTTCAATCGAAATGGGTTCTTTCTACTTAGACGTAATTAAAGATCGCCAATACACAGCGAAGCAAAGTGGTCACGCTCAACGTAGCTGTCAAACTGCGCTTTACTACATTGTAGAAGCTCTTGTTCGTTGGATGGCACCAATCATGTCATTCACAGCAGATGAGATCTGGAATGAAATGCCTGGTGAGCGCGAGAAATTCGTATTCACAGGTGAGTGGTACCAAGGCCTGTTTGATCTTGCTGAAGGCGAAGAATTTAATAATGAATTCTGGACTGAAATCCAATCAGTTCGTGCGTCAGTAAACAAACTGCTAGAAACTGCTCGTAGTGAGAAAGTTATCGGTGGTTCACTTCAAGCTGAAGTTACGTTATACGCAGACGATGCACTAGCGGCTAAAATTAACAAACTTGAAGATGAGTTACGTTTTGTTCTTCTAACATCAAGTGCGACAGTGAAACCACTAAGCGAAAAAACAGAATCAGCAAAAGCAACAGAACTTGAAGGTCTGTTTGTAGATGTTGCCGCTTCTGAAGCTGCGAAGTGTGAGCGTTGTTGGCACCATGTTGCTGATGTAGGTACTATCGAAGGTCACGAAGAAGTATGTGGTCGTTGTGTATCTAACGTTAGCGGCGAAGGCGAAGAGCGTAAATTTGCATAATGACTAGCGATAATAAGACATTACCGCTGCTTAAAGAATCAGGACTTCGCTGGCTATGGCTGGCGGGGATCATCTTTATGGCAGACATCAGCATCAAATTATTTGTGATGAAAGAGATGGGTTATGGTTGGGCAAACCGCATTGAGGTATTGCCATTCTTTAATTTTCTTTATGTTCATAACTATGGTGCTGCATTTAGCTTTTTAAGTGATCAAGCCGGTTGGCAGCGTTGGTTCTTTACTGGCATTGCTGTTGCTGTGTGTAGTTTATTGGGTTATTGGATGCGTAAAGCACCGCAAACTGACAAACTGAATAACATGGCTTATGCACTGATCATTGGCGGTGCGATTGGTAATGTGTTTGATCGCTTGGTTCATGGCTTTGTCGTGGATTACCTTGATTTCTATTGGGGTAATTATCACTGGCCAGCTTTCAATTTAGCAGATGCTGCAATTTGTATTGGTGCGGGACTTATCATTCTAGATGGTTTTCGTACTAGTAAAAAAGCACAGTAAATAAAAAGAAAGTAAATTAACGCTGCCCGTGAACTCGAGGTGGCGTTTTTTTTAAGTATTAAATTAATACCAATTCCATTAATTACCTGATCATTATTACTGGTTAAATCACTCAATAGTTGCGTTAAAAATTATTATCGTAGAATAACTACTTATAAGAATTTTTGCCTGACTCTTAAGTGATTTTCCTGCGTAATAAATAGATCATCTAATTAGTTACATTGGTATAAGATATCTAGGGAAAGAAAATGTCAAAAATTGAAAGCAATAGCGAAGTCACTCTACATTTCACAATCAAACTAAAAGATGGTTCAGTTGCAGACAGTACGCATACTGGAGGAAAAGCGGCAAAATTCACCATGGGTGATGGCAGCATTAGTGATAACTTTGAGAAGTGTTTATTAGGTTTAGAAGCCGAGCAATCAAAAAGTATTGAGCTTGGCGCAGAAGATGCTTTTGGTTTGCCTAACCCTGATAATATTCATCATATGGACAAAAGTCGTTTTGTCGGAGATGCAGCCGCTGAGGAGGGTACCATTATGGCATTCAGTGGCCCTGATGGCGTAGATATTCCAGGGATTATTACCGAGATTGCTGGCGATTCAGTTACGGTTGATTTTAATCACCCATTAGCGGGTCAAGATGTTATCTTTGACGTAGAAATTGTAGCGGTTGGTTAAACCAACACTAAATAGAGATAAAAAATGAAAATAGTATTAGCTAACCCTCGTGGATTTTGTGCTGGCGTCGATCGTGCCATTAGTATTGTTGAGCGAGCTCTTGAATTGTATGAAGCCCCTATTTATGTTCGTAATGAAGTGGTACATAACCGCTTTGTTGTTGAGGGTTTAAAACAGCGTGGTGCTATTTTTATTAAAGAGTTAGATGAAGTACCTGACGATAATATCGTTATTTTTTCAGCTCACGGTGTTTCTCAAGCGGTACGTAAAGAAGCAAAAGATCGTGCATTAACCGTGTTTGATGCAACTTGCCCATTAGTAACAAAAGTTCATATGGAAGTTGCTCGTGCTAGTAAGAAGAATATAGAAGTCGTATTGATTGGTCATGCAGGTCATCCTGAGGTTGAAGGTACGATGGGGCAATATACTAGCGAAGCGGGTGGAATGTATTTAGTTGAAACACCAGCGGATGTTGAAAAGCTGAGTGTTCGTGATGAAAGCAACCTACATTACGTAAGTCAAACAACACTGTCTGTTGATGAAACAGCAGACGTCATTGATGAACTTCGCCGTGTATTCCCTGAAATTCAAGGCCCACGCAAAGATGACATTTGTTATGCAACACAAAATCGTCAAGATGCAGTGCGAGATATGGCTAACCAAGTCGATATTATGATAGTCGTAGGCTCTAAAAATTCATCGAACTCAAATAGGCTTCGTGAATTATCAGAAAAATTAGGCACAACCAGTTATTTGATAGATTGCCCTGAAGATTTAAAAGAAGAATGGTTAACAGAGAAAGCTAAAATTGGCGTCACCGCGGGTGCATCTGCTCCTGAAGAGCTTGTTAATCAGATTATAGAGAAAGTAAAAGCACTTGGTGGTACGACGGTTGATGAATTAGCTGGACGTGAAGAAAATATGTTCTTTGAAGTACCAAAAGAATTACAAATAAAAACGGTGTCTTAGAACTTCATATAGTCGAACTAGAAAAATTAAGATAGAGTGCAAGGATAAGCATTTAAAGGAGCAAGAAAAATGGTAAGAGTAGCAATTGCTGGCGCAGCAGGAAGAATGGGCCGTAATCTAATTAAAGCAGTAAATGGCTCTCAGTTTGCTGTACTTGCAGCCGCAAGCGAGCATCCAGAATCAAGCTTAATCGGTGTTGATGTTGGTGAGATGGCTGGATTAGGAAAATCGGGCCTTACCATTGTTGATGATTTAGCAAAAGTCGTTGATGACTTTGATGTGATTATTGATTTTACTCTTCCTATTTCGACGCTTAAAAATATCGAATTGTGCCAAGAGCATAAAAAAGCGATTGTCATTGGTACAACAGGCTTTAGTGAACCAGGTAAAGCGCTTATCGATCAAGCTTCAAAAGATATTCCTATTGTTATGGCTCCTAACTACAGTGTTGGTGTTAACCTTGTCTTCAAGCTGTTAGAAAAGGCAGCAAAAGTGATGGGTGATTATTGTGATATTGAGATTGTAGAAGCGCATCACCGCTATAAAGTAGACGCGCCTTCAGGTACAGCTATTGGTATGGGAGAGGCTATAGCAGGTGCAATGGGTAATAAGCTTGATGATGTTGCCGTGTATAGTCGTGAGGGCATTACCGGTGAACGAACTAAAGATGAAATTGGTTTTGCTACCATTCGTGCGGGTGATATTGTCGGAGAGCATACTGCTATGTTTGCAGATATTGGTGAACGTGTCGAAATTACGCATAAAGCAACGGATAGAATGACGTTTGCTAATGGTGCAGTGAGAGCTTCCCACTGGCTTCATCAGAAGTCTCCTGGTTTTTATACCATGCATGATGTATTAGAGTTGGATCAACTATAATATTTATATTAAGCCCGAATCGTTATTGATTCGGGCTTTTTTTTAACTATAAATACTGCAATGACCTGTTAATCATGCTTTATGCACGAATGGCGAACCGTATTAAACGGTTTGGCTATTTGATGTCGTTACTTTTCTTTTATAGAACGACACATATTTATTAAGTTTGTATCTTATTTTGTTTGCTATAGCTGGTTTTTTGTATAAAGCCTCTATTTTTTACTGTTAACTTGGTGTTTTAACGTTTGCTATATTTTGAACAGTAATTTCTTATGGTGAAAAAAGATTGAATATGCAGAAAATCATTTTAAGGGTAAATGATCATCACATTAGATGGTTAAAGTGATTGTTTTGCTATTGAAATGACTTTTTTGTAGTGAGTTGCCTAAAAAAATCATTTTAAGATATGTTTTTTGTTGACAGAAATCTCATAGATCTCTAGAATTTCGCCAATTTGTCAAAATTCGTACTTGAAGTTAGAATTTTGGGTCTAAAAAAACAGTTTTGCATTAATATTTGTAAAAACTGAATGTTTATTATGTTTGGAGGTTGTCTTGAGTAAATCAGCGCTGTTAGTCCTAGAAGATGGGACAGTGTTCCGCGGTCAATCGATTGGAGCAGATGGCTCGGCCGTTGGTGAAGTCGTTTTTAATACCTCGATGACGGGGTACCAAGAAATTCTTACTGATCCTTCCTATTCTCAACAAATCGTTACTCTTACTTATCCTCACATTGGCAATACCGGAATCAATTCCGAAGATGAAGAATCTTCTTCTATCCACGCTCAAGGCCTTGTGATTCGCGATCTTCCTCTTCTAGCTTCAAACTTCCGCAGTGAACAAACTCTTTCTGAATATCTTAAATCTCAAAACATTGTCGGCATTGCTGATATCGATACGCGTAAGCTGACTAGAATTTTGCGTGAAAAAGGTGCTCAAAACGGTTGTATCGTAGCGGGTAACAACTTAGATGAAGCATTCGCACTTGCTCAAGCAAAAGAGTTCCCAGGTCTTAAGGGAATGGATTTAGCGAAAGAAGTAACAACTTCTGAAGCTTACCAATGGAAGCAAGGTTCTTGGACACTGACTGGCGGTCTGCCAGAAGAAAAAGCAGACAGTGAATTACCATTTCACGTTGTAGCTTACGATTTCGGTGCTAAACGTAACATCCTGCGTATGTTAGTAGACCGCGGTTGTCGCCTAACAGTCGTTCCTGCACAAACTTCAGCTGAAGAAGTGTTAGCAATGAATCCAGATGGCGTATTCCTATCAAATGGCCCTGGTGATCCAGCGCCGTGTACTTATGCAATTGAAGCAACGAAAGTGTTCTTAGAAAAAGGTCTACCAATCTTTGGTATCTGTCTTGGTCACCAAATTCTTGCTCTAGCATCAGGAGCTCAAACAGTAAAAATGAAGTTTGGTCACCACGGTGCAAACCACCCTGTTAAAGATTTGGATCGTGATGTAGTTATGATCACTGCACAGAACCACGGTTTTGCGGCAGATGAAGAAACACTTCCAGAAAATTTACGTGCAACACACAAATCATTGTTTGATGGCACTCTGCAAGGCATTCATCGTACAGATAAGCCAGCATTTAGCTTCCAAGGTCACCCTGAAGCAAGCCCAGGTCCACATGATGCAGCGCCATTATTTGACCATTTCATTGAATTGATTCAGCAGCATAAAGCTTAATTCGGAGTAGTAATAAGATGCCAAAACGTACTGATATTAAAAGCGTTCTAATTCTAGGTGCAGGCCCAATCGTAATCGGCCAAGCATGTGAATTTGACTACTCTGGTGCACAAGCGTGTAAAGCACTTCGTGAAGAAGGCTACCGCGTTATTCTTGTGAACTCTAACCCAGCAACAATCATGACTGACCCAGACATGGCTGATGCAACGTACATTGAACCTATCCATTGGGAAGTGGTTCGTAACATCATCGAAAAAGAGCGTCCAGATGCAGTTCTACCTACAATGGGTGGCCAAACAGCATTGAACTGTGCGCTTGATTTAGAAAAGCACGGTGTGCTTGCTGAATTCGGTGTTGAGATGATTGGTGCAACGGCTGATGCAATTGATAAAGCAGAAGACCGTTCACGTTTCGATAAAGCAATGAAGTCAATTGGTCTTGAGTGTCCAACGGCTGATACTGCAAAAACAATGGAAGAAGCTTACAGAGTTCTAGAGATGGTAGGCTTCCCTTGTATTATTCGTCCATCATTTACGATGGGTGGAACGGGCGGTGGTATCGCTTATAACAAGGAAGAGTTTGAAGAAATTTGTCGCCGTGGTTTGGACTTATCTCCAACCAACGAGCTTCTAATCGATGAATCATTAATCGGTTGGAAAGAGTATGAGATGGAAGTGGTTCGTGATAAGAACGACAACTGTATCATCGTATGTGCGATTGAAAACTTCGATGCAATGGGCATCCATACAGGTGACTCAATCACTGTAGCTCCAGCTCAAACGCTAACAGATAAAGAATACCAATTAATGCGTAATGCTTCTCTAGCAGTACTGCGTGAGATTGGTGTTGAAACGGGTGGCTCAAACGTACAGTTTGGTATTAACCCGAAAGATGGCCGTATGGTTATCATCGAGATGAACCCACGTGTATCACGTTCATCTGCGCTTGCATCTAAAGCTACGGGTTTCCCTATTGCTAAAATTGCAGCGAAACTTGCGATTGGTTATACACTTGATGAGTTAATGAATGATATTACAGGTGGCGCAACACCAGCATCATTCGAACCAACAATTGATTACGTTGTTACTAAGATCCCTCGTTTTAACTTCGAAAAATTCGCAGGGGCAAATGATCGTCTAACAACACAGATGAAATCAGTTGGTGAAGTTATGGCTATCGGCCGTAACCAACAAGAATCACTACAAAAAGCACTTCGTGGCCTAGAAGTTGGCGCGGATGGTTTTGATGAAATGGTTGATCTTGATGCTCCTGATGCATTAACTAAGATCCGTCACGAATTAAAAGACGCAGGTGCAGAACGTATCTGGTATATCGCCGATGCATTCCGTGCTGGCATGTCAGTAGATGGCGTATTTAACTTAACAAACGTTGACCGTTGGTTCTTAGTTCAAATTGAAGATTTAGTAAAAGAAGAAGAAGCAGTTAAAGCGGGAGGTTTCGCTAGCTTAACAGCGGATAGCCTTCGTAAACTTAAGCGTAAAGGTTTTGCTGATGCGCGTTTATCTAAATTATTAGGTGTTGCAGAAAGCGAGATCCGTCGTCTTCGTGACCAACATGATATTCACCCTGTTTACAAGCGTGTAGATACCTGTGCGGCTGAGTTCTCTTCAGATACAGCTTACATGTACTCATCTTACGATGAAGAGTGTGAAGCAAACCCAACAGATAAAGATAAGATCATGATCTTAGGCGGCGGTCCAAACCGTATCGGCCAAGGTATTGAGTTTGATTACTGTTGTGTACACGCATCGTTAGCACTTCGTGAAGATGGCTACGAAACTATCATGGTTAACTGTAATCCTGAGACTGTTTCTACTGATTACGATACGTCTGACCGTCTATACTTTGAACCAGTAACTCTGGAAGATGTACTAGCTATTGCTCGTATTGAAAAACCAAAGGGCGTTATTGTTCAGTACGGTGGTCAAACACCACTTAAACTGGCTCGTGCTCTTGAAGCTGCTGGCGTTCCAATTATTGGTACAAGCCCAGACGCTATCGACCGTGCAGAAGACCGTGAGCGCTTCCAAGTTGCTGTAGACCGTCTAGGCCTTCTACAACCAGAAAACGCAACCGTAACGACAATGGAACAAGCTATTGAGAAATCTCGCGAAATAGGCTTCCCATTAGTTGTTCGTCCTTCTTATGTTCTTGGTGGTCGTGCGATGGAAATCGTATACGATGAGCAAGATTTACGTCGCTACTTCAACGAAGCAGTAAGCGTTTCAAATGAATCTCCAGTACTTCTTGATAGCTTCCTAGATGATGCAATCGAAGTTGATGTAGATGCAATCTGTGACGGTGAGCAAGTGGTTATCGCTGGTATCATGGAACACATTGAACAAGCGGGTGTTCACTCAGGTGACTCAGCGTGTTCTCTTCCTGCTTATACATTAAGCGAAGAAATCCAAGATGTGATGCGTGATCAAGTACGTAAGCTAGCATTCGAGCTAGGTGTTCGTGGCTTAATGAATACACAGTTTGCCGTTAAAGATAACAAAGTTTACTTAATTGAAGTTAACCCTCGTGCTGCACGTACGGTTCCATTCGTATCTAAAGCGACAGGTGCGCCAGTCGCTAAGATTGCTGCACGTGTAATGGCGGGTCAGTCTCTTGAGTCTCAAGGCTTTACAAAAGAGATTATCCCACCTTACTTCTCTGTTAAAGAAGTAGTATTACCATTCAACAAGTTCCCTGGTGTTGACCCACTGTTAGGCCCTGAAATGCGCTCAACAGGTGAAGTTATGGGTGTTGGTGCAACGTTTGCTGAAGCATTTGCAAAAGCAGAATTAGGTTGTAGCAAAGAGTACCCAGAAGGCGGTCGTGCATTACTTTCTGTTCGTGAAGGCGATAAGAAACGTGTTGTAGATTTAGCAAAACACCTTGTTAAATTGGGTTACCAACTGGATGCTACTCATGGTACAGCGGTTATTCTTGGCGAAGCGGGTATTAACCCTCGTCTAGTAAACAAGGTACACGAAGGTCGCCCTCACATTCTTGACCGTATCAAGAATGGTGAATACACCTACATCGTAAATACTGCAGCAGGTCGTCAAGCGATTGAAGATTCTAAAGTATTACGTCGTGGTGCATTGGCTGAAAAAGTGAACTACACAACAACGCTAAATGCAGCGTTTGCTAGTTGTTTAGCGCATGAAGCAGATGACCGTAACACGGTTAACTCTGTTCAAGAGCTACACGCTAAAGTAGCAGCTAAATACGCTTAATTGCGAAACTGGCTAAGTAACAATATTAGTTAAGTAATAAAAATCCCGAAGAATGAGAGTTCTTCGGGATTTTTTCATTTATCTTTTCTAGTTAATCTAATGCAGTCAATTAGAGACATAAAACCCTAATCTTTTGAGAGTTCAATTAACTCTTGGTAAAAGCTTTTCTCAAAGGTATCAATAGGGCGTTCAACCGGTGTCGATCCTTTCTTTGCTGCAACAAGGTGGTAATCTGCAACAAATTGAACAAACAGTAGAGGCTCCTTGTTTTCTAGGCCGACAAATCCTGCCATATTATAGCTACCAAACAACGAACCACTTTTAGATTTCATTCCGCCTTTAACTGGCTCTTTACGCATGCTGTTACGATATTTTAGTGTGCCATCAATACCTGATGTCGGTAATAGTTCGATCAAACCTAATTCATTATCGTATTTATAGAGATACTGCAGGATTGATTTCATTTGATTTGCGGTCATTCGGTTATTACGAGATAAACCAGAGCCATCAACCAGTACTGCATTGCTCAAATCAATATTCGCTTGTTTTAATAAGATATCTTTAATTGCTGCGGTGCCATTGGTGAAGCTACCTGCTTGTTGGTAATTCAAATGACCTAGCATCTTGGTTAAGTTATCAGCGTAGTGGTTATCTGATTTTTTAAGCATGTGATCCAACAATTCCATTAATGGCTTTGAGCTGTGCATTGCTAATTTATTATTAGTAATAAGTGGCGTATCTGGTTTTCCAAAACGCACCTCGCCATTAAGTTTAATATTGTGTTCATTTAAAATCTTAAGCACCGTTTGCTCGGTGAAATCTTGTGTGTCTTGCACTGCAAACTTTAGAGGAAGCGGTTTATTACGATTAACCAAGCAGCCATTTAGCTCATAATGGTTACCTTGAGTGGTTAGTTCTAGATCGCAGAAGGTCGACTCTTGTTCTTCTCTGCTCACACTTTTAGCGTAGCTAGAAAAAGAGATCGGTTGATGAATAGGAACAAAGACTCTGGTACTTCCATCATCATGAGTTGTGATCGAAGCTTGCACACAGTTCTCATCAATACTTAATGCACTCGATGGGGCGCTATAACACACGCCTAGAATATCCCATGGCCAACCAACAGCTCGCTCATAACCTGTGAAAATCGTGCCGTCGATCCATAAATCGCCTTGAATAGCTTTGATATCACTTTCATCAAATAGAGAAGAGAGCTGCTTACGTGATAGAGATGGATCACCAGTGAAAGTCAGCACGACATCGTTATCGGCTTTATCTTTATATAGAGAGGTTGTAAAGGTGAACTCTTTACCAAGCGCGAGTCGAGCTGCTAATGCGGTGGCAATTTTTAAGGTACTCGCAGGGGGGAGCAGTTCATCTTGCTTTTGTTGGTATTCAATATCCTGTGAAGATATCTCTTCAACCACAATGGCAGCTCGACTTCCAGCAGGGAGAGTATTAAGCGAGTGTTGAATGCTAGCAAAACTAGAGCATGAGAATAGGGCAAGGCCCAGTAGGGTAAAACGAGAAAAAGTCATGAGGCACTCAATATAAAGATAATTGAGAGTATCTTAGCGCTTGCAGCGAATGATGTGTAATGAATAGGAAAAAATTAATGGAATGTCACAAATAAAAAACGCCCACCAAGGTGAGCGCTTTATTTAAGTAAGAGTTAAGACTAATTAGAAGTCGTAACGCATACCTAGAGCTAGAGAATCTTCAGTCATTGATTTAGTGATGCCTTTTTTGCCATCAGTATCAAGTAGGTTGAAGTTGTATGATGCGTAAGTACGGAAGTTAGCATTGAAGAAGTAAGTTGCATCAAATGCTAAGTTATCAGCGCTTAGGTTGTTTTTAGCGTAAGTTGCTGCAGAACCGTCATGGTCAGCGTTGTTATACGTTGAAGTAAATACTGTTTTACCCATAGTATATGCAGCTGCAACTTCGTAACCAGTGTAGTCTTCGTTAGATACTTCACCTGTTGTGAAAGTACCAGCGAAGTATAGGTCACCCATAGTCATAGAACCAGCTAGCATTGCTTCGTTGCTGTCAGCTTGGTCTGCGTAACCGCCACCTAGTTTGAAGCCTGAATCACCAAATGCGTAGATACCAGATAGTGCGTAACCATCGTTAGATTCAGTATTTGCTGCTGCATCGTCAAAACGGTAGTTTACTTTAGCAGAGAAGTCACCAAATGTGCCTTTGTAGCCAAGGTTGTTATCTGTACGGTCAGCTACTGCAATTTTAGTTGCTGCTGAGTTACCGTGGTAAGCCATGATATCGGTAAAGTCAGTGATAACGCCTAGCGCACCGTCGTTTTTACCGTAAGTTACTTCACCGAAGTTACCGCCGATACCTGCGTATGTGTAACGGTTATCAAGGTTTGAACCATCAGCAGTGTCAACACCACCTTGTTCGTTGTTAGTGAATTCACCTTCGTAGAAACCAACACCGTATAGGCCGTCAGAGATTTGAGTAGTACCTTTAAAGTTTAGACGTACACGAGTGTTATCAGAAACGTCACCATCTTGAGCGAATAGACGAGCTTCAGCACGGCCGCCCATTTCTAGAGTTTGGTCTGCGCCTTTGTAGATTTCTGCTGCGTTTACTGCGCCAGCTGAAGTAATTGCTGCTACTGCTAGAGCTAGTACTTTTTTGTTCATCATTATTCTAATTCCTATAAGGGTGGAGGAGATTATGTCCATTCTAAATGAAGTACATGATGAATAACTTCTTATGTTTAAGAATAGTTATCATCCTGCTTCACTGTTTCAATAGCTATATTTTCAGGGGTATTGCGGCTAAAAGGTTAGTAAAACAATCTAAAAACTGCAATTGAACGCTGTTTTTAATTATTTTTTTGTGATCCTTATCATTAAAAATCAGATGTTTATAAATTTAGTGATAAGTTTGTATAGAATTTGAGCCAAAGCTTATTTTATGTTTTTTTTAGTTTTAGCTATAAAAATAATGTGATGAATCTCTCAATTTATATTTAATAATATCTTGTTTTAAGAGGTGTTTTTATTTTTGATACGAACTTCTTACTTCTGCTGCGGTCCTTCTAGCAAACAAATATCAGAAACAAGCAATAGAATAGGTGATAAAAGCCATTTCTTTGTTTACACTAGAGCAAATTAAATTTAAACAGATACACTTAGGATTATGTTCTCATTCGCAAATTGTTGCAGTAAGTCAGCCTGGGTGGGATTTTTATTTGCTGAATTTGTAATTTCAGCTTTAGAGGTAGAAAATATGAATAAGGTACCAATGACGGTACGTGGCGAGAAGCTACTGCGTGATGAACTAGACGTATTATTAAAGCGTCGCCCTTTGATTTCAAAAGCAATTGGTGAAGCTCGTGAGCTTGGTGATTTGAAAGAAAACGCGGAGTATCATGCAGCTCGTGAAGAGCAAGGTATTTGTGAAGCACAGATCCGTGATATCGAATATAAGCTATCAATGGCGCAAGTTATTGATGTAACAAAAATGACCAACACAGGTAAGGTTATTTTTGGTGCGACAGTAATGCTGATCGATGTGAACACTGATGAAGAAGTAAAATATCAGATCGTTGCAGATGATGAAGCAAGTATTAAAGAAGGTCGTATTTCAGTAAATTCTCCGATTGCTCGTGGTTTAATTGGTAAAATGGAAGGAGATGAAGTGAACATTCAGACTCCTGGTGGCACTAAAGAGCTTGAAATAGAAAAAGTAGAGTACATTTAAGTGTTACTACGATAGAAAATATAAAGGCCGCGTAGTTATCTTTAAAAGAAGAAAACTAAGACGGCCTTTTTAATTTCTTACAGAATTAGTGTAGAAATTATTTTCTAGGGATCTCGATTTTACGAGCTTCACTAGCACGGAATAGAACAAGAGTCTTACCGATAACTTGTACTTTTTCAGCTTCTGTTTCACGAATGATTGCGTCAACAATCAATAGTTTAGTTTCACGATCTTCAGAAGCGATTTTAACTTTGATTAGCTCGTGGTGGTTAAGAGCAATCTCAATTTCAGCTACTACAGCTTCAGTAAGACCATTTGAGCCCATCATTACAACGGGTTTTAAATTGTGAGCAAGGCCTTTAAGGTGTTGCTTCTGTTTTGTGCTTAGGTTCATATATACCCGATTTTTTCTATATTAAGGGTTGAAAACAGCCTATTCTAACGCCATCTATCCCTGAAGACTATTTTTTGTTTCAGTCTTCTAATTTAAATTAAGTATTTTTAGGTAATGCATGAGTAAGAATAAACTTTCAGCAAGCTCTGGCCGCTGGTTAAAAGAACATTTTGATGATAAATACGTTCTTGAAGCGCAGAAAAGAGGCTATCGCTCTCGTGCTATTTTTAAGATTGAAGAAATTCAAAATAAAGACAAGTTATTAAAGCCAGGAATGACGGTGGTTGACCTTGGTGCTGCTCCTGGTGGGTGGTCACAATACGCGGTTGAACAAGTCGGTGATTCTGGACAAGTAATTGCTTGTGATATTTTAGCTATGGACTCAATCGCAGGTGTGAGCTTTTTGCAGGGGGACTTTAGGGAAGAAGCTGTATTAGACGCATTGCTTGAGCGCATTAAACCGAATATGGTTGATGTGGTAATGTCTGATATGGCTCCAAATATGGCGGGTAACCCAGCAGTAGACCAACCAAGAGCTATGTATCTTGTTGAGCTTGCGCTGGATATGTGCCGTCAAGTATTGGCGCCTAACGGCAGCTTCACAGTGAAAGTATTCCAAGGTGAAAGCTTTGATGCATACTTACAAGAAGTGCGTACTATGTTCAAAGTTGTTAAGATTAGAAAACCAGATTCATCACGTGCACGTTCTCGTGAAGTGTATATTGTAGCCACTGGTTACAAAGGATAATTCGTACGTAGTAGCTACAGCTTATAAACTGTAGTACTCTATCTTTCATCTATTTAGTTAACGCGGGGTTAACACCTTGAGTGACATGGCAAAAAATCTAATATTATGGCTAGTTATTGCTGTCGTTTTAATGTCAGTATTCCAAAGCTTTGGACCGAGTGATAGCTCTGGTCGTTCGATTGACTACACCACCTTTGTAAAAGAAGTGGGTAATAGTCAGGTACAAGAAGCAACCTTTAATAATCGTGAAATAAAGGTAATGAAGCGTGACGGTACTCGTTATGTGACATACATGCCTGTATTCCAAGATCCTAAATTGCTTGATGACCTTATTAACCAAAACGTAATCGTTAAAGGAACACCACCTGAAGAGCAGAGCTTACTTGAGTCTATCTTTATTTCGTGGTTCCCAATGATTCTTCTTATTGGTGTTTGGATCTTCTTTATGCGTCAAATGCAAGGCGGCGGTGGCAAAGGGGCAATGTCCTTTGGTAAAAGCAAAGCCAAGATGATGACTGAAGAGCAGATCAAAACAACGTTTGATGATGTTGCTGGTTGTGATGAAGCAAAAGAAGACGTTAAAGAGTTGGTTGATTACTTACGTGAACCAAGTCGTTTCCAAAAGTTGGGTGGTAAAATCCCAACAGGTGTTCTTTTAGTCGGACCTCCTGGTACGGGTAAAACACTGATTGCAAAAGCGATTGCTGGTGAAGCTAAAGTACCGTTCTTCTCAATTTCAGGTTCTGACTTCGTTGAAATGTTCGTTGGTGTTGGTGCATCTCGTGTGCGTGACATGTTTGAACAAGCGAAGAAATCATCTCCTTGTATTATCTTTATCGATGAAATCGATGCTGTAGGTCGTCAACGTGGCGCTGGTGTTGGTGGTGGTAATGATGAACGTGAACAAACACTAAACCAAATGTTGGTTGAGATGGATGGTTTTGAAGGTAACGAAGGTATTATCGTCGTTGCTGCAACTAACCGTCCTGATGTTCTGGATGCGGCGTTATTACGTCCAGGCCGTTTTGACCGTCAAGTTGTTGTAGGTTTACCGGATATTCGTGGTCGTGAACAAATTCTTCAAGTTCATATGCGTAAAGTGCCATTAGCGGGTGGTGTTGAACCATCGCTTATTGCTCGTGGTACACCGGGTTTCTCTGGTGCTGACTTAGCAAACTTAGTGAACGAGGCTGCGTTATTCGCTGCTCGAACTAATAAGCGTGTTGTATCAATGGTTGAGTTTGAGCTTGCGAAAGACAAAATCATGATGGGTGCAGAGCGTAAATCAATGGTAATGACAGAAGAGACGAAAGCCTCGACTGCGTATCATGAAGCGGGTCATGCTATTGTTGGTCGTTTAGTTCCTGAACACGATCCAGTGTATAAAGTATCAATCATTCCACGTGGCCGTGCGCTAGGTGTAACGATGTACTTACCTGAGCAAGACCGAGTAAGTATGAACCGTCAGCACTTAGAATCTATGATTTCAAGTCTATACGGTGGTCGATTGGCTGAAGAGCTTATCTACGGTGTTGATAAAGTATCAACTGGTGCATCAAATGACATTGAACGAGCAACTGATATTGCACGTAAAATGGTAACCCAGTGGGGTTTCTCGGATGCGCTAGGACCATTATTATACGCAGAAGACCAAGGTGACCCATTCTCAGGTCACGGCGGTTCTCACCAGTCAAAACATGTATCACCAGAAACATTGAAGCTTATTGATGCTGAAATCCGTACCATCATTGATCGTAACTATGCTCGCGCTAGACAGATCCTTGAAGATAATATGGATATCATGCATGCAATGAAAGATGCACTGATGACATTTGAAACGATTGATGCAGGTCAGATTGATGACTTGATGGACCGTAAAGCAGAAATTCGTGAACCACAAGGTTGGGGTGATGACAATCAACCTCAAGCGAAAGAAGAAAAACCTGCGCAAAAAGCGGAAGAAGAATCAAAAGTAGAAGAGAAGGTTGAGGAAGAAAAAACAACGCAACCAACTGAAGATACTAAGAGTGATTCAGATTCATCAGAAAAATAAGATGAATTAAGTTAAAAATAAACCCCGAGTTATGCTCGGGGTTTTTGTATTTAAAAAGGACTGATCATGAAATTGATAAGTAAAGATAAGACGTTAATACTGGATCGCTCTCATGTAATGGGGATCCTTAATGTTACGCCGGATTCTTTTTCTGATGGTGGTAAATTTACTCATTTAGATGCTGCGTTAAAACAAGCGGAAAAAATGGTAAATGCAGGTGTCAGCTTTATTGATATTGGTGGTGAGTCAACAAGGCCAGGTGCGCCTGAGGTAGATCTTCAACAAGAGTTAGATAGAGTTCTTCCAATTATTGAAGCAATACACCAACGATTTGATACGTGGATATCGATCGATACAAGTAAAGCCGTTGTGATGGAGGAAGGGGTTAAAGCCGGCGCTGATTTAATTAATGATGTACGCGCATTGCAAGAGCCAAACGCATTAGAAGTTGCAGCGAAAGCAAACGTACCTGTTTGTCTAATGCATATGCAAGGCCAGCCACGCACAATGCAATCTAATCCTATTTATAACGACCTATTTACTGATGTATCTACCTTTTTAGAAGAGCGAATTGTTGCTTGCCAATCGGTTGGTATCGCAAAAGATAAGTTAATTCTTGATCCTGGGTTTGGATTTGGTAAAACCTTAGCGCATAATTACCAATTGCTTGCAAATTTAGAACGTTTCCATCAATTAGGTCTTCCTATCTTGGCGGGAATGTCGCGTAAATCAATGATTTTTAAACTACTGGGTATCGAGCCTACGCAGGCAGTATCTGGAAGCTTGGCATGTGCAAGCATTGCTGCAATGAAAGGTGCTCAGATTATTCGTGTGCATGATTTTGAGCAGACAATGGATATCGTTAAAGTGTGCCAAGCAACATTAGAACAAGTATCTTAACTAATATCTCTGGTATTATATTTAAATAAATTATTAGAATTAAAACATGGAGTACAGCATGGCTGAGCGTAAATATTTTGGAACCGATGGTGTTCGTGGACTTGTAGGTCAAGCACCTATCACCCCTGATTTTATTATGAAACTGGGTTGGGCGGCTGGACAAGTTTTAGCTAAGCAAGGCACAAAAAAAGTCATTATTGGTAAAGATACGCGTATTTCAGGCTATATGTTGGAATCAGCCTTAGAGGCTGGTTTAGCTGCAGCTGGGTTACAAGCGAAATTTACGGGTCCAATGCCAACGCCAGCTGTGGCTTACCTTACTCAGACGTTTCGTGCTGAAGCCGGTATCGTTATTTCTGCATCTCATAACCCATATTACGACAACGGTATTAAATTTTTCTCATCAGAAGGAACTAAACTTCCTGATGATATCGAAATGGCGATTGAAGCTGAACTAGATAAACCAATGACGTGTGTAGAATCTGCGTTATTAGGTAAAGCATCTCGCTTAAATGATGCTGCTGGGCGTTATATTGAATTTTGTAAAAGTACCTTCCCTAAAGAGCTTAGCTTAGCGGGGGTTAAAATGGTTGTCGATTGTGCTCATGGCGCAACGTATCATATTGCTCCTAATGTATTTAAAGAGTTAGGCGCTGAGATCATTACTATTGGTTGTGAGCCAAACGGTACCAACATTAACCATGAAGTAGGCGCTACAGATGTACGTGCTCTACAAGCTAAAGTGTTGGAAGAAAAAGCCGATTTCGGTGTTGCTTTTGATGGCGATGGCGACCGTATTATCATGGTTGATGAGTTTGGTGCAAAAGTTGATGGCGACCAAATTGCTTATATTATCGCTCGTGACGCATTACGCCGTGGTGAGCTAAAAGGCGGTGTTGTTGGCACACTGATGACAAATATGGGGATGGAAGTGGCATTGCGTCATTTAGGTATCCCATTTGTTCGCTCTGATGTCGGTGACCGTTATGTGATGGAAAAACTATTAGAGAACAACTGGTTAATAGGGGCGGAAAATTCAGGCCATGTTATTCTATTGGATAAAGTAACCACGGGGGATGCCATTGTTGCGGCACTTCAAGTGATCGCTTCTATTGTCGGTAGTAAAATGTCATTACAAGAATTATGTAATGGTATGACTATGTTCCCTCAAGTGTTGGAGAACGTTCGCTTTACTGGCGATAATAATCCTCTTGATTCAGATGCAGTTAAAGCAGCTCAAGCTGATGTAGAATCAAAATTGGGTGATAATGGTCGAGTTTTATTACGTAAATCAGGAACTGAACCATTAATTCGCGTTATGGTAGAGGGCGAAAATGCTGAGCTTGTTCAGCAATATGCGCTTCAAATCGCGAATGCAGTAAAAGAAAGCTGTTAATTTAAGCAATTAAATGAAATTGAACGTTTTTTGTTAATTTTAACTTGTCATAGTAGCCTAGTTTAGTTAATATCCTCCGGCCTCTTAATTGAGAGGGCGCTGGTGTTGCCAATGGGCTACCGGTACATTAATTAGATACATAGGTGACGGAATGCATACGATTCTACTTGTGATTTATCTGATTGCCGCAGTCGGTGTAATTGGCCTAGTATTGGTACAACACGGTAAAGGCGCAGATATGGGAGCTTCATTTGGGGCTGGAGCATCAAATACAGTATTTGGCTCTGGTGGCTCTGGAAACTTTTTAACCCGAATGACCGCACTTTGTGCAACAGTATTCTTTATTATCAGTTTAGCATTAGGCAATATGTCTACGCATAAATCTGAAGGTTTTGATCTTAAATTAGATCAACAAGCTACAGAACAAGTAACTGATAATGTGAGTGACGTTCCTGCTACTGAAAACAGCGACGTACCTCTTTAAACGACTTTAGCCGAGATGGTGAAATTGGTAGACACGCTAGCATGAGGTGCTAGTGCTCTAGGGCATGAGGGTTCAAGTCCCTCTCTCGGCACCATATTCAGACAAGAATTTGATTCTTGTAATAAAAGGATAAAGAAACTATACTTTCTTTGTTCTTTTCGGACGCGGGATGGAGCAGCTTGGTAGCTCGTCGGGCTCATAACCCGAAGGTCGTCGGTTCAAATCCGGCTCCCGCAACCAATTATCTAATAAAAGTAATTGCTCTTATTAGATAAGCTACGCAAGTGGCATTCAGGGTCCAGCAGTACTAAACCCCGCAATTATCGGGGTTTTTTGCTATCTGAAACAGACTGTTTTTTAAAAAATTGGGCCTTTAGTGCCCTTTTTTTGTTTTCAGGGGATATCAATGACAGGATTAGAAAGACAACTAACAGAAATGCTTGAGGCTCCTGTTGGTGCTTTAGGTTATGAATTGGTCGGTTTAGAATTTATTCGTGCGGGTGAACACTCAACGTTACGTGTATTTATCGACCATGAAAATGGCATCTTTGTGGAGGACTGTGCAGAAGCCAGTCGTCAAATCAGTGCAGTAATGGATGTAGAAGATCCAATTACAGTAGCATATAACCTAGAGGTTTCGTCTCCAGGTCTTGAACGTCCACTGTTTAAAGCCGCACATTATCAACAATTTGTTGGTCACGAAGTCAGCCTTGTATTAAAAATGCCGATGAATAACCGTCGTAAATGGAAAGGGGATATCCTAGACATTAACGGTGAAATTGTTACGGTTACAGTTGATGGTAACAATGAAGAATTTGCGTTAAGCAACATTTCAAAGGCGAACTTAGTTCCTAAATTTTAAGGCTGAATAGAGGCTAAAATGAACAAAGAAATCTTAGCTGTTGTAGAAGCAGTATCAAATGAAAAAGCTGTTCCTCGTGAGCGAATTTTTGAAGCATTAGAAATCGCGCTAGCAACAGCAACAAAGAAAAAATCTGAATTAGAAATTGAAGTACGTGTAGCGATTGATCGCAAAACAGGTGCTGTTGAAACTTTCCGTCGTTGGGAAGCGGTTGCTCAAGTTGAGAACCCAACATTAGAAATTTCTATTGAAGCGGCACAATTTGAAGATGAAACGATCGAAATCGGTGGTTTTGTTGAAGATGATATCGAATCAGTAACGTTTGACCGTATTACTACACAAACAGCGAAGCAAGTTATCGTACAGAAAGTACGTGAAGCTGAACGTGCAATGATTGTTGAACAATTCATTGATAACGAAGGTGAGCTAATCACTGGTATCGTTAAAAAAGTAAACCGTGATGCTATTATTGTTGATCTTGGTAACAACGCTGAAGCGGTAATTTTACGTGAAGACCAACTTCCTCGTGAAAACTTCCGTCCAGGTGACCGTGTTCGTGGTCTTCTATACGCAGTGAAACCAGAAGCTAAAGGCTTCCAGTTATTCATGACTCGTTCAAAAGGCATCATGCTGACTGAATTGTTCCGCGTAGAAGTGCCAGAAATTGGTGAAGAGCTGATTGAACTTAAAGCGGCTGCTCGTGATCCAGGTTCTCGTGCTAAAATCGCAGTGAAAACTAACGATAAGCGTATTGACCCAGTTGGTGCGTGTGTTGGTATGCGTGGCGCACGTGTTCAAGCTGTATCAAACGATCTTGGCGGTGAGCGTATCGATATCGTGCTTTGGGATGATAACCCAGCGCAGTTCGTTATCAATGCAATGGCACCTGCTGAAGTAGCTTCTATTATTGTTGATGAAGACAACAATACTATGGATATTGCTGTTGAAGCTGATAACCTAGCACAAGCTATTGGCCGTAGTGGTCAAAACGTACGTCTAGCATCTCAACTAACTGGTTGGGAACTAAATGTAATGACAGTTGCTGATCTTAACAAGAAGCACCAAGAAGAAGCTCAAGGCTCTATTGATGCATTTGTTAAGCATTTAGACATTGATGAAGACTTCGCTCAACTACTTGTTGAAGAAGGTTTCACAACACTTGAAGAGATCGCTTACGTTCCTGTAAATGAATTACTTGAAGTTGAAGCGTTAAACGAAGAAACAGTAGATCTTCTTCGTACTCGCGCTAAAGAAGCATTAACAACACTTGCACTAGCGCAAGAAGAATCTTTAGATGGTATTGAACCAGCTGAAGACTTGCTTGCTCTTGAAGGTTTAGAACGTGAGCTAGCGTTCAAACTTGCAGCTAAAGGTGTAATTACACTGGAAGACCTTGCAGACCAAGGTGTTGATGAGCTGTCTGATATTGAAGACTTAACAGAAGAACGCGCTGGTGAATTAATCATGGCAGCACGTAACATTTGTTGGTTCAGCGACGAAGCATAATTATTTCAGCAAGGAGAAGCGGTATGACAAAGCTTACGGTAAAAGCACTTAGTGAAGAAATTGGAACTCCGGTTGACCGCTTACTTCAGCAATTTTCAGATGCTGGTATTAATAAAAAAGATGGAGACTCTGTTTCTGAAGGTGAAAAGCAATCATTGCTTGTTCATCTAAAGAAAGAGCATGGTAGTGCTGATGAAAGCGCTTCACCAACCCGTCTAACTCTTCAGCGTAAGACTCGCAGCACATTAAGTGTTGCTGGTTCAGGCGGAAAAAGTAAAGATGTGCAAATTGAAGTACGTAAAAAACGTACTTATGTAAAAGCAAGCACACTTGAAGAAGAGAAAAAGACTGAGCAACTGAAAGCGGAAGCTGAAGAACAAGCAAAACGTGATGCAGAGGATGCTGCAATTCGCGAACTTGAACAGAAAGCACAACGTGAAGCGGAAGAAAATGCTAAACGTGATGCTGAAGCAGAGGTTAAAGCAAAGCGTGACGCTGAACAAAAAGCGAAGCGTGCTGAGACTGAAAAGGCTAAAAAAGAAATGACTACTAAAAACGATCAAGCAAAAAAAGAAGCTGATGAACTAAAACTTCGTCAAGAACAAGAAGCGACTCGTAAAGCAGAAGCAGAAGCTGCAAAACTAGTTGAAGATGCTCGTAAACTAGCTGAAGAAAATGAAGCTCGTTGGAAAGAAGAAGAGCAGAAAAAATCAGCAGCTGAAAAAACTGCAGATTATCACGTAACAACTTCATCTCACGCTCGTGAAGCAGAAGATGCTGCAGACCGTAAAGATGAGCAACAGCCTCGTCGTCGTAAGAAAAAAGCAAAACCTGCTGAAGCATCTCGCGGTGGTCGTAACCAACGCGGCGGTCGCAACAAGAAGCCTCTAGTAAACAAACCTACTTCTATGCAACACGGCTTTGATAAATCAGCAACTGTTGCTAAGCAAGATGTTGCAATTGGCGAGACGATTGTTGTTTCTGAACTGGCAAGCAAAATGTCAGTAAAAGCGACTGAAGTAATTAAAGTTATGATGAAGATGGGCGCTATGGCGACTATCAACCAAGTTATTGACCAAGAAACAGCAGCTCTAGTTGCTGAAGAAATGGGCCATAAAGTGGTTCTTCGTAAAGAAAACGAATTAGAAGAAGCTGTACTATCTGATCGTGATAACAATGCAGCGGTTGAAGGCCGTGCTCCTGTTGTTACTATCATGGGTCACGTTGACCACGGTAAAACTTCAACACTAGATTACATCCGTCGTGCACACGTTGCTGACGCGGAAGCTGGTGGTATTACACAACATATCGGTGCATACCACGTTGAAACTGACAACGGTATGATCACTTTCCTTGATACTCCTGGACACGCAGCGTTTACTGCTATGCGTGCTCGTGGTGCTCAAGCGACAGATATCGTTGTACTTGTTGTTGCTGCAGATGATGGTGTTATGCCACAAACAATCGAAGCTATCCAACACGCAAAAGCGGCTGGTGTACCTCTGATTGTAGCGGTAAACAAAATCGATAAAGAAGGCGCTAACCCAGATAACGTTAAAAATGAGCTTGCTCAATACGACGTTATTCCTGAGGAGTGGGGCGGCGAGAACATCTTTGTTCATATCTCTGCTAAGCAAGGTACAAACATCGAAGGTCTTCTTGAAGCAATCCTTCTTCAATCTGAAGTACTTGAATTAACTGCGGTTAAAGAAGGTATGGCATCAGGTGTTGTTGTTGAATCTCGTCTAGATAAAGGCCGTGGCCCAGTTGCTACTGTTCTTGTTCAGTCAGGTACACTAAACAAAGGCGATATCGTTCTTTGTGGTCAAGAGTACGGCCGTGTTCGTGCAATGCGCGATGAAAACGGTAAAGACATCGAATCAGCAGGTCCATCTATTCCTGTAGAAATTCTTGGTCTTTCTGGTGTTCCTGCATCAGGTGACGAAGCAACAGTTGTTCGTGATGAGCGTAAAGCGCGTGAAGTTGCTAACTACCGTCAAGGTAAATTCCGTGATGTTAAACTAGCTCGTCAACAAAAAGCGAAACTAGAAAACATGTTTGCAAACATGGAAGCTGGTGAAGTTGCTGAATGTAACGTTGTACTTAAAGCTGACGTTCAAGGTTCTGTTGAAGCAATCGCTGATTCACTACTGAAACTGTCTACTGATGAAGTAAAAGTTAACATCATTGGTTCTGGTGTTGGTGGTATTACTGAAACTGATGCAACACTTGCAGCAGCATCTAATGCAATCCTTCTAGGCTTCAACGTTCGTGCTGATGCGACAGCTCGCCGTACAATTGAAAACGAAAACTTAGACCTTCGTTACTACTCAATCATCTACCAGTTGATTGACGAAGTTAAACAAGCGATGGGCGGTATGCTTGCTCCTGAGTTCCGTCAAGAAATCATTGGTCTTGCACAAGTACGTGAAGTATTTAAGTCTCCTAAACTTGGCGCTATCGCTGGTTGTATGGTTACTGAAGGTACTATTAAGCGTAATAACCCAATTCGTGTTTTACGTGACAATATCGTAATTTACGAAGGCGAACTAGAATCACTACGTCGTTTCAAAGACGATGTTGCTGAAGTTAAAAATGGTTACGAGTGTGGTATCGGCGTTAAGAACTACAACGATGTTCGCGCTGGCGACCAAATCGAAGTATTCGAAATCATCGAGATTCAACGTACTCTTGATTAATTGACTATAATTACTTCTATTATTCAATGAAATAATGGAGTAATCGGTTGTTAAATACACCATGGGGGGCTGGTAATTACCACGCCCCCCATCTTTCTAAGTGAGAAATGATATGTCAAAAGAATTTAGCCGCGCACAACGTGTGTCGCAACAGTTACAAAAAGAATTAGCGGTAATCTTGCAACGTGAAGTTCGTGATTCACGTATCGGTATGGTTACTATTTCAGATGTTGAAGTATCTCGTGACCTTGCTTACGCAAAAGTGTTCGTTACTTTCTTCTGTGTTGGTGATCAAACACCAGAAACATGCCTAGCTGCATTGAAAGAGCATGAAGTTCCAGTTCGAATGATGCTTGGTAAACGTATCCGTCACCGTCTAACTCCTGAAGTTCGTTTTACTTACGACAATACTCTTGTTGAAGGTATGCGTATGTCTAACTTGGTAACAGACGTGATGAATACCGATAAGCGTAAAATGGCTGAATCAGGCCGTACTGAATCAGACGAAGGGGAAGAGTAATGGCTCGTCGTCGTAAGGGTCGTCCTATTGATGGCGTTATCTTAATTGATAAACCGGCAGGAATTACGTCGAACGATACATTGCAAAAAGTAAAACGCATCTACTTTGCAGAGAAAGCGGGCCATACTGGTGCGCTTGATCCTCTAGCTACAGGTATGTTGCCTCTTTGTTTTGGTGAAGCGACGAAGTTTTCTCAGTTTTTATTAGACTCAGATAAACGCTATCGTGTGGTAGCGAAGCTTGGTGAACGTACTAATACGTCAGATTCTGATGGTGAAGTGGTTCAAACTCGTGAAGTGAAGGTTGATCGTGGTCAGCTTGAGCGTTGCATCGCTAAGTTTCGTGGTACAACAGATCAAATTCCATCAATGTTTTCAGCGTTAAAGCACGAAGGTCGCCCTTTGTATGAATACGCACGTGAAGGCATTGAAGTACCTCGTAAATCTCGTAAAATCACGGTTTATTCAATTGAATTAATTCGCTTTGAAGGTCATGAAGTTGAGATGGAAGTGCATTGTTCTAAAGGCACTTACATTCGCACAATTACAGATGATCTAGGTGAGATGTTAGGCTGTGGTGCTCATGTAACCTATTTACGTCGTACGGGTGTATCAAATTACCCATATGAGAATATGGTAACGATTGAGTATCTTGAAGCTTTACTAGAACAAGCTCATCGTGAAGATATTGCACCGCGTGAGTTACTTGATCCGTTACTAATGCCTATGGATTCAGCAGTTCAAGATTTACCTGAAGTAAACATGATCCCAGAATTGGCTGATCATGTTTTACATGGACAACCAGTTCAAGTGTTTGGGGCTCCTCAAGAGGGGATCGTACGAATGACTTCGGGTGAAGAGCGTTTATTTATTGGTATTGGACATATTGATAATGACGGTCGTGTTGCACCAAAGCGTTTAGTTGTTTTCCGAGATGAAGTCGAAGAAGATAAATAAACACTCTTGAGTGTCTTGATTAAGAAAGAGCAAAGGCCTTGTGGTTTTTGCTCTTTTTTTTATTGCTTTATTATTGTTCATCCGTATAATTCGCCCTTCGCGTAGTGGCTGAATCAGAGATTGGCTGCTACATATATTAAACAACTCTTATCAGGAGAGCATTATGTCTCTGAATGCAGAAACTAAAGCAGCAATCGTTGCAGAATACGCACAATCTGAAGGCGATACAGGTTCACCAGAAGTACAAGTAGCACTACTTACTGCTTCTATCAACCACCTTCAAGGTCACTTCGCTAATCACAAGCACGATCACCACAGCCGTCGTG
This sequence comes from Aliivibrio sp. EL58, assembly GCF_900312675.1. Taxonomy (GTDB): domain Bacteria; phylum Pseudomonadota; class Gammaproteobacteria; order Enterobacterales; family Vibrionaceae; genus Aliivibrio. The sequence continues at coordinate 293,368 of NZ_OMPC01000012.1, forward strand.
GTCTATTACGTATGGTTTCTAGCCGTCGTAAGCTTCTTGATTACCTAAAAGGTAAAAACAGCGAGCGTTACCAAAATCTAATCAAACGTCTAGGCCTACGTCGCTAATTTGCGATGTCTGTAAAGACAGTTTGACAAAAAGGAGCGTTTATCGCTCCTTTTTTTGTATCTGCAATAAACACATAGCTTGGTATAACTCTCCTTTTTCATTTCTGAACCTCGCATATTGCCCTAATTGGGGTATACTATGGCCGTTGAAATCGCAGTGTGCGTTTTTAACTCTATAATTTTGTTCATCTATTACAGTCACCGAAGTCGGCCACTAGGTCGCGACTATTACAAGTTATCTTTTATTAAGTAAATTTGTACTAGTCGCGATTGGTAATAGATTGAATTATCACTTAAATTTTCTTAATTTCAGCCAGAAATGGTTTGAGCGTTAAGAATAAAGGAAAAATAATGTTCGCGAATCCAGTCGTAAAATCATTCCAGTACGGTAACCATACCGTAACTCTTGAGACGGGCGTAATGGCTCGTCAAGCAACTGCTGCTGTTATGGCAAGCATGGACGATACTTCAGTATTCGTTTCTGTTGTTGCTAAAAAAGACGCAGTACCAGGTCAAGATTTCTTCCCACTAACAGTAAACTACCAAGAGCGTACATACGCTGCTGGTAAAATCCCTGGTGGTTTCTTTAAGCGTGAAGGTCGTCCTTCAGAAGGCGAAACTCTAACGGCTCGTCTAATCGACCGTCCAATTCGTCCACTTTTCCCAAGTGCGTTTAAAAACGAAGTTCAAGTTATCGCTACGGTTGTTTCTATCAACCCTGACGTAAACCCAGATATGATCACTATGATCGCAACGTCTGCTGCACTTTCTATCGCTGGTGTACCATTCAATGGTCCTATCGGTGCTGCACGTGTTGGTCACATCAATGGTGAGCTAGTTCTTAACCCATCAAACACTGAGCTTGAAAATTCTAAACTAGACCTAGTTGTGTCTGGTACAGAAGGCGCAGTATTAATGGTTGAATCAGAAGCTGATAACCTATCTGAAGAAGAAATGCTTTCTGCTGTTGTATTTGGTCACGACCAACAACAAGTAGTAATTAAAGCTATCAACGAATTTGCTGCTGAAGTTGCTACTCCTGCTTGGGATTGGACTGCTCCAGAAGTAAACGCTGAGCTTAAAGCACAAGTTGCTGAGCTTGCAGAAACTCGTCTTTCTGAAGCGTACCAAATCACTGAGAAAATGGCGCGTTACGAGCAAGTTGGCGTAATTAAAAACGAAGCTGTTGAAGCACTTCTAGCTCAAAATGAAGAACTAGACGAGCGCGAAATCCGTGGCATGCTTGGTTCTCTAGAGAAAAACGTTGTACGTAGCCGCATCATTGCTGGTCACCCACGTATCGATGGCCGTGAAAAAGACATGGTTCGTGCGCTAGACGTACGTACTGGTGTTCTTCCACGTACACACGGTTCTTCTCTATTCACTCGTGGTGAAACTCAAGCACTTGTTACTGCAACGCTTGGTACACAACGTGATGCGCAAATCATCGATAGCCTAATGGGTGAGAAGAAAGATCACTTCCTTCTACACTACAACTTCCCTCCATACTGTGTAGGTGAAACTGGTTTTGTTGGTTCTCCTAAGCGTCGTGAAATTGGTCACGGTAAACTAGCTAAACGTGGTATCCAAGCGGTTATGCCTTCTGTTGAAGAATTTCCATACACAGTACGTGTAGTATCGGAAATCACTGAATCTAACGGTTCATCTTCAATGGCTTCTGTATGTGGTACTTCTCTAGCACTTATGGATGCTGGTGTTCCAATTAAAGCATCTGTTGCTGGTATCGCTATGGGTCTTGTTAAAGAAGGCGACGATTTCGTTGTTCTTTCTGACATCCTTGGCGACGAAGATCACCTAGGTGACATGGACTTTAAAGTAGCAGGTACTAATGCTGGTATCACTGCACTTCAAATGGACATCAAGATCGAAGGTATCACGAAAGAGATCATGCAGATCGCTCTAAACCAAGCACAAGGCGCGCGTAAGCACATCCTTACTGTTATGGATGAAGCAATCTCTGGTGCTCGTGAAGATATCTCTGAATTCGCTCCACGTATCCACACAATGAAAATCAGCTCTGATAAGATCAAAGATGTTATTGGTAAAGGCGGCGCGGTTATTCGTGCTCTTTGTGAAGAAACTGGTACAACTATCGAAATCGAAGACGACGGTACTATCAAAATCGCTGCGACTGAAGGTGCTGCTGCACAAGAAGCAATTCGTCGTATCGAAGAGATTACAGCTGAAGTTGAAGTAGGTAAGATCTACCCAGGTAAAGTAATGCGTATCGTTGATTTCGGTGCATTCGTTACAGTTCTTGGTCCTAAAGAAGGTCTAGTACACATTTCTCAAATCGCTGAAGAGCGTATCGAGAAAGTAGCTGACCACCTACAAGTTGGTCAAGAAGTACAAACTAAAGTACTAGAGATCGACCGTCAAGGCCGTATCCGTCTAAGTATCAAAGAAGCAAATGCTGAGCTAAACCCAGCAGCTGCTGCAGAAGTTAAAGACGCAGAATAATCTGATTGATTACAGTCTTTTGATTTAAAGCGTGTTATAAAGGGAGCAGAAATGCTCCCTTTTCTTTTAACTGTAGTTAGAAGAAGTCAGCTTATCATAGGAGAAAATGAGTGAATTGGATTCGAGTTGCGTTAGTAGGCGCAGTATTAGTTATATCAGGATGTGCATCAAACTCCTCTGGATGGGGCACTCCACCAATGGCGGTTCCTTTGCAGCCAAGTATTCAGCAAGAGATCCAGCTGTCTCGTTTGGACCAACTGTTATTACGACCAGATGTCGATAATATTACTCGTGCAAAAATGTTCTATGAACGTGGTTTAATTAATGACAGTTTAGGTCTACGTGATTTAGCTCGTGTAGACTTCACCCAATCTCTTAATTTAAAGCCAGATCAAAGTGATGTTTTTAATATTTTGGGTGTGTATTACACGCAAAATACTGACTTTGATGGTGCTTATGAAGCATTAGATTCTGCATTAGAACTCGACCCAACGAATCAATTTGCAGAGCGTAATTTAGCTATCGCCCTTTATTATGGCGAGCGTTACGATCAAGCTTATGAGATAGCAAAGAAACATTATAATGATGCACCAACAGACCCATATCGTGCGATTTGGCTCTATTGGATAGGTCTTGAAATTGATCCTATTGCAGCAACAGAAGAATTTAAAGTTCAGTATCAACAACGAACTGACGGTGATTTTGGTTGGGAGTTAGCTGGCGTTATTTTAAAAGAAACATCAGAAGATGAATTTTTAAAAACAATACTTAGTACTACCCGCAATAATGTTGCTTTAGCTGAAAAGTTGACAGAAGGTTACTTCTATCTTGCTAAGCGTTATCAACACGAAGGTGATTATCCAAATGCAATTGCTCTGTATAAATTAGCAATGGCGGGTAATGTCTATGAGTTTGTTGAACATCGTTATTCATTTGTTGAGCTTGGTAAAATTTACCAATCATTACGAGCGATACAAGAAGAGAAACTGAAACAGCAACAAGCGTTAGAAGTAAAATCAGCGCCAGAACAACCAGAAAAAGAAGTGTTAAAAGACGAAGCGACCGAATAATAGTCGTTCGACTCAGTTAAATAAAAAGCCCTTACTTATACTCTTAGTTTAAAGTGTATAAGTAAGGGCTTTTTGTTATCTTAATAACGCTATTTGGGCGATATTATAACTGTATATCAAGGCCAGCAATGTTATGCCAATAACCATTACAGTGACGAGCATCTTTTAAAGAGAATTTTTCTAAGCCTGTTTCATTGGCTTTAAATTTAGAAACTTCACTGAATGTTTCAACACTTAAAGGACTTAATCGCACAACATCAACCAGTTCATTCATACTTGGTAGATCGTTAATTAAGTTGTAGCAATAACCCGATTGAGTTTGAATGCCGTTTAAGGTGAAGACTTCTTGTCCCTCTTGGCTGTTTACCGTGATGCCATTTGGGTACTTAATACAGCAAGTCTCACATTCATCTTTGGGTTTATTTTCCGCTCTTGCGGTAAAGCAGCGAGCTGAATATGCTAATGGCAGATAACCATAGCTGAACACCTCAGTTTCAAACTTATCGCGGATCCCAAGGTCGTCACATTGAGTTAATACGTTCTGTAACCATTCACGTGATAGTTCAACAGGCATACACCAACGAGTCATACCTTGCTTCAAAAATAAGTTTAAGGTTTGAGCGTTATAACAGTTAACCGCTGGTCCAACGACGAAAGGAACTTTGCTTTCTGAAGCTAATTGAATCGCTGAAACGTCATTAGCCTCAATAATGAAATCACCATTATCAATGTACTTTTTCATGGCATTGACTTCACTTGGGGCTTCTAAGAGCGCCATAGTCGATAAAACGACTTGCTTGCCAGAGTCAGAAATATCTTTAGCAATAGCAAACCAATCTTTTGGTTTCATTTCACGACGTTTTGAACAAACACTCTCGCCCAAATAAATAATATCTGCTTCACTGCTTATCGATTTCAGATAAAAAGATTCAATATTCTCTTTAGACCAAAAGTATAAAAGTGGACCTAATGCATATTTCATAATGTTCTCCTATTGCCACTTCTTATGATAAGCACCAAGGGTTGTTTGAGTCCCCTCAGATACATTTGCCAGAGTTGCATCCCATTTAGGTTCAACAGAATAACCTTCAGGATTTGCTTTATAATGATCAATGGCTGCTCGCCAAGTTCGCGTTACTTGTTCGACATAAGCAGGACTACGTTGACGACCTTCAATTTTTACAGAGGCCACATTAGCAGCGAAAAGTTCAGGCACAAGAGATAAGGTATTTAAACTGGTAGGCTCTTCTAATGCATGGAATGTTTTTCCTTCTACATCAAAGCGGCCCTTACAAAGTGTTGGGTAACCTGCATTCTCACCTTCACCATAACGATCAATAAGAATATTATTCAATCGTGATTCAAGGCCATTTTCTGTTTCTTGCCAACGAACATATTTTGCTGGAGAGCAAGCACCAACGGTATTTGGTGATTCTCCTGTCATATAAGAAGATAAGTAACAACGACCTTCAGACATGATGCATAAGCTACCAAAGGCGAAAACTTCTAAATCCACATCAGAGGTTAGATTGCGTGATAGTTGTTTTACCTGATGGATTGAGAGAACTCGTGGCAAGACAACACGCTTGATATTGAAATTCTTTTTATAGAAATCAATCGCAGCAACGTTGGTTGCAGAAGCTTGAACTGATAAGTGTAGTTCTAAATCTGGATAAGTGTTCGCCGCGTATTCTAGAACCCCAATATCTGAGATAATTAATGCATCAATCCCCATAGCTGCCGCATTATCGACGGCTTTAGTCCAACGGCTAAATCCATCTGGGTGAGCAAATGTATTTAAAGCGACGTGAATGTGCTTATTATGGTCGTGAACGTATTGCACTGCTTTCTCAAGCTTTTTACCGGTGAAATTTAAACCTGCAAAATGGCGAGCATTAGTATCGTCTTTAAAACCGATATAAACCGCATCGGCACCGCAATCAATTGCGGTTTTTAGAGCAGGTAAATTACCAGCTGGGCAGAGGAGTTCCATAAGAATACCTAGTTACAAAAATCTGATGCTCTATGATAATGATAAGATAAATTTGAAACTTGATTTAAGGCAGGTTTTTTGTTCTTTTGTTGTCTTAATAAAGCCTTGGCATTAAATAGTATTAAAGATGACTTTTTTTGATTTAATTTTACATAATAGGTTGTAATACCTAGAAAGTGGCAGGCACTATCTAGGTATTAAGTAGGCAAGTATTTGATTATCTTGAACGTTTATTTTGTACTAATAGCGCTTCAATCTCATGTTTTGGTTGAGGTTTGTGGAAGTGGAAGCCTTGAATGGAATCACAGTTTAAACTTGATAGCAGCATCGCTTGTTGTCTTGTTTCTACACCCTCAGCAACGATATCCATGTTCAAGTTTTTACCTAAATTAATCACATTTTCAATAATAGTAATTTGTTTGGGTAGTGTATCTATTTCATTAATGAAACCACGATCAATCTTTAATTCATCGAGTGGGAAGCGAGCAAGGTAAGCTAAAGAGGAATAACCAGTACCAAAGTCATCAATAGAAAGGGTAAACCCAAGTTTTTTAATCGCATCAAGCATTTGAATGGCATGCTCACCATCACTCATTACTGCGCTTTCTGTTAACTCGAGAGTGATGTCGTTTGGATCCACTTGAGTTGTTTTTAATAGTCGCTCCATATATTCAAGCAACAGAGGGTTGCCAAATTGTTCTGGTGACAGGTTGATGGCAATTCTTCCCGGTAAAATACCTTGGCTTCTCCATTCTTTAACTGTCTGGAATACTTCACGCATAACCACTTTGCCTAGCGTTTCAATCAAGCCTGAACGCTCAGCAACGGGAATAAATCGAGCAGGGCTGATATAACCTTCTACAGGGTGCTTCCAACGCACAAGAGCTTCAGCACCATTGATTCTGAAATCACGAGCACTTACTTTTGGCTGATACCATACTTCAAGGCCATTGTTTTGTAAGGCTTTTTGTAATTCAATTTCTAACCATAAACGCATTCTTGCTTCTTTGTTCATTTGGTCATGAAATTTGATTAATCGATTTCGGCCACGATCTTTGGCTTCGTACATTGCGGTATCTGCATTTTGTAGCAAGCTTCGAGCATCTGTCCCATCGGTTGGGTATTGAACGCTACCAATAGAACAAGCGAGTCGTTTAGAGAAATGAACCAGGTCAAAAGGTTGATTGATCAGCTTTATTATCTTTTCAGCCAGTTGTTCAAGGATTTGGTTGTGTTCAGGTTTTGGAAAAAGAATACCAAATTCATCTCCGGCTAGATGACCAACCACTGCGTGTTTTGGAAGTAACTTCTGTAAGCGAGTTGAAATTTCTTTTAATACTCTATCGCCAATGTGATGGCCTAAAGAGTCGTTAATGTTTTTAAAGTTATCGATGTCCAAATAGAGCATGAAAAAGGGAACATCTTCTTTAATCATTTTTTCAATAACGTGAGTAAAACCGTGTCGGTTATAGATCCCCGTTAATAAATCAATTTGGGATGCGGCAACTTGGCTTACAACTGCAGTCTGTTTTTTATTTTCTTTTACAATAACTAAATGAGCAGGGCTACCTAAAATGTGTGTTTCTTCAACGGTTAAGGTTAGCTCTATTCGCGTACCACAATTAACGGTCGTTCTCACAATTAATTGTTGTTCCGACGCTAGAGTGATAATGGCTTCTGATAATGATTGGTTTTTATTTGCAGGAGTTAACAGTTGCTCAATACTTTCACCGATAAATTCACTGGCTTTATTAAAACCAAGTACTTTAGCTGAGGCGGTATTTGCGGAGACAATAATGTCACCTTCAATTAAGAAGACCGCGTCATTAAGCAGTTCGGTGAGTTTATGATATTTTGATTCACTCTCTTTCAAAGAGCTAAGTAGTTGCTGCCGCTCAGAGGTATCGACAGCGTGAAAAACAATATAGGTGCCATTATCTTGTTCAATAGGGAATAGACTGAAATGAAGACTGGTATCAAAGCGGTGGTCATCGAGAGTGATTTCAGCTTCAATTTTCTCTCCATTTAGCGCTCTATTATAATACGCTTTAAGTGACGAGTAGAAATGAGCTCCTAAAATATCGCTATCAGATCGACCGTATAACTCTTCTCTATTTAATCCACTGATTTCGCAGTAACGATTATTTACGGTCACATAGTTATGATCCGAGTCCAAAATAGCAAACAGAAATGGACTATTATCTGTCAGTAAAGGAAGCCAATGTTGTATTTGAGAAAGAGACATAGTGTTACCGCTTTTTAGTAAAAAGAAGACCAATAACTTCCAGAATTAATAATAATCATCAGTATTTATAAGTCGAACAATAAAATATACATTGAATGAATCCCTATTTTCTACCCTAAATTGTAATAAGTGCTTTTTTTGATAAGAAACAGGTTAGATATCGGGCAATCAATTTATACTTGCTTACAGTTATCGACCAAATGTAATGGAAATTAAGCGTGATTAATCAAATTCGTTCAAAAATAGTAAAAAATGCGGCATCGATCTTAAAAACACCGGCAAAGTTAGTTCCTGTTTCAATGCAACAGAAGGTATTGCTTGAAGGGTTAAAACAAGTATTTCATGAAGCGCTTGAAGATGGTGATTTTGAGTTTTTAGAAGATAAATGGTTAAAAGTTTCAATTACTGATCTCGAATTGCACTGGTTTATCAGTTATCAAGATGAAAAGCTGATAGTCTCAGGCAACATCGAGAGTGATGATGTGAGCTTTAGCGGACAGTTAAATGATTTAATCTTGATTGCTGGCCGTAAAGAAGATCCTGATACTCTATTTTTCCAACGTCGCTTGAAAATTGAAGGTGATACAGAGCTTGGGTTAGAAGTGAAAAACTTGATGGACAGTGTAGATCTTGATTCATTACCAAAGCCTTTAAATCAAGCATTAATGACGTTGGCTAATTTTGTCCAACAGGGCTTGCAGAAGCCTGAAGTAAAAGAGACGATAAATGCTTATTAGAACTGAAGCTCCAGCGGATATTTTAACGATTGATCGATTAGTTCGTACGACATTTGAAACAGAAGCAGAAGCTAGCTTGGTCATGTCCTTACGTGAAAATAGCCATTTAACTTTATCATTAGTGGCTTGTACGGATGAAGGTGAAGTGATTGGACACTGCTTGTTTAGCCCTGTAATGCTTAATGGTGAAGATCTTAATTGGCAAGGGCTCGCTCCTTTGTGCGTTAAAGAAGAGTACCAAAAACAAGGCATAGCCCAGGACTTAATTAAAGAGGGGTTAGAAACACTGACCGAACTCGGTTACCCTGTTGTTGTTGTGTTAGGTGATCCTGCCTATTATCAACGCTTTGGTTTTGAAACGGCCAAAAATCATGGTATGGAATGCAAATGGGAAGTGCCAGAAGAGGCATTTATGATTAAAGCGTGCTCACCCGAATTCATAGAAGGGAAAGCAGGCTTGATCGAATACTGCCCTGAGTTTGATTTACTATAATGAAGTCATGGAATGCTCATATTTACTAATGGGCATTCATTTTTATTTATCGTTTTAGTCCCCAGACTTCTATCTTTGCTTTTTTGACGACACCTGCGGCGTTTAAGGCTAAGCTTCCCCAGCTTTTATATTCTAACTCAAGAAAATCAAATTTCGCTTTTTCTGAACCTGGAAGCTTGTAAACTCTGGTCGACATGCCTTTGGTTAAGGTACCTAATGTACTTAATTTTTTAGTCGCCCCATCCGTCATAGTGACATTCATGCTTTTAATGTTTACCGTACCTTGGATACACTTTACTTTTATTTTTGAAAACTTTCTTTCGCTGACAAAAGCAAGAGGTTCAACGGTATCTGTTTCTTCTTCAAAGTTAACTACTTTATCGCTGATTAAAACCCATTCATTTTCATTGGCATAGGCAGTATTTACAGAGGCGACATTAATCAATATTACCAATAGTAAAAACGTGATTAATGAGCAAATACCAGCAGCGGTGAGTAATTGTTTTTTCATGAATATGGCCTTAAGTCAGTCGGGTCGCAAAGACTATAAAATGAAGATAATGCCAAAGTCAGGGGGAGGTCAAATCCATCAGATGTTTATTATTTAAGACACTTCAAGTGGCATCAATACTGGAATGTTGATAGTATTCTTCCCCTTAGATTGACAGGTGAATTGATATGCCACAGCAAGCGTTACAGTTTTTAAATGAAATGAATATTTCGGTTTGGCAAGTTCGTCAACCTGAATTCTTTCCTGCATTAGAAGCAAGCACAATATCGCTACCTGAAACTTGTCAGTTGTTATTTGTAGCTCCTGCTATTCCTACTGAACGGGATGCTTTTCTCTTTGGAAAGGTACTTGCGAGTATGAAACTATTACCAGAGCAGGCGTTATTTCTTCCTTCTGAGTCGTTAGAGTATTTAGCTGAGCATCATTTAACATGGTGCTGGTTCTCAGGTGTGCCTGTTACTGAATTGGAAGAAGTAAAAGCATTAAGTTCACTGCTTCTTTCTGAAATGCATACCAATACCCAATCACGACGCGATTTATGGCGACAAATTTGTTCTTATGACCATTAATATTCAATGCATTTCCGATGCTCACCTAGATGATATTTGGCGAATTGAAAGAGCGGCACATTCACACCCTTGGGCTGAATCAATGATCCGTGATTTGAATAGTCGCTGCGCGCAACACCGAGTGATGCTAGAAAACGATCAAGTTGTTGGCTATTTCTATGCTCAAAATGTGGTGGGAGAAGTCACTTTACTCAATATAGCAATAGATCCTGCGTATCAACGAAAAGGGTTTGGTCGTAAATTGACGGAGTTTTTTATTGATATGTGTATGGAACAAAGCGCTGAGTCTGCTTGGCTTGAGGTGCGTGAAAGTAATGTTAACGCGATTTCTTTATATGAATCTGAAGGGTTTAATGAAGTGACTCGACGCCACGATTACTACCCAACAGCTAATGGTAAGGAAGATGCCATTATCATGAGTTATATATTCTTTTAATTCGGCGCTTTAGATAATCAACGTCTTTGAGTATAATCTCGCCTAATTACATCCTTTCTGAAATCTTACAGGATTATCAACGCTTATGTCTTTTTTACAAGAAGTGGGTAAACGCAGAACGTTTGCCATCATTTCTCACCCGGATGCGGGTAAAACAACCATTACTGAAAAAGTATTATTATTCGGAAACGCGATTCAAAAAGCGGGTACGGTAAAAGGTCGTGGTTCAAACCAGCACGCAAAATCAGACTGGATGGAAATGGAAAAAGAACGTGGTATCTCGGTAACTACGTCGGTAATGCAATTTCCATTTAACGGTTGCCTAGTTAACCTTCTTGATACTCCTGGACACGAAGATTTCTCGGAAGATACCTACCGTACATTAACAGCGGTAGATTCATGTCTAATGGTTATCGATGCGGCGAAAGGTGTCGAAGACCGTACTCGTAAACTAATGGAAGTAACACGTTTACGTGACACACCAATCGTTACGTTTATGAACAAATTAGACCGTGAAGTACGTGATCCAATGGAAGTGCTTGATGAAGTAGAAAGCGAGCTAGGAATGGCTTGTGCACCTATTTCATGGCCTATCGGTTGTGGTAAAGAGTTTAAAGGTGTTTATCACATTCATCGTGATGAAACGATCTTGTATGAATCAGGCCATGGCCATGAGATCCAAGAAGTTCGCACCATTAAAGGCTTAGATAACCCTGAATTGGATGCTGCAGTAGGTGCTGAACTGGCTGCAAGTGTGCGTGAAGAGTTAGAGCTTGTTATTGGCGCATGTCCTGAGTTTGATCTTGAATTATTCTTAGCGGGCGAGCTAACACCGGTTTATTTTGGTACTGCACTAGGTAACTTTGGTGTTGACCATATGCTAGAAGGCTTAACTGAGTGGGCTCCAGCACCACAAACTCGTGAAGCGGTAGAGCGTTCAGTAGAAGCTACAGAAGAGAAGTTCTCAGGCTTTGTATTTAAGATCCAAGCAAACATGGATCCTAAACACCGTGACCGTATTGCTTTCATGCGTATCGTGTCTGGTACTTATACTCAAAGCATGAGAATGAATCACGTCCGTACAGGTAAGAACGTTAGTATTTCTGATGCAGTAACCTTTATGGCAGGGGATCGCTCTCGTGCTGAAACGGCTTATGCAGGTGACATTATTGGTTTACATAACCATGGTACGATCCAAATCGGTGATACGTTCACGCAAGGTGAAAACTTGAAGTTCTCAGGTATTCCAAACTTTGCCCCTGAACTATTCCGTCGTATTCGCCTAAAAGATCCACTAAAACAAAAGCAACTGCTAAAAGGCCTTGTTCAACTTTCAGAAGAAGGTGCTGTACAGGTTTTCCGTCCACTACAAAACAATGATTTGATTGTTGGTGCGGTTGGTGTACTTCAGTTTGATGTGGTTGTTTCTCGTTTGAAATCTGAATATAACGTTGAAGCTATTTATGAAGGTATCAGTGTCGCAACCGCTCGTTGGGTTGAATGTACCGATGGTAAAATCATGGACGACTTCCAACGTAAAAACCAAACTAACCTAGCGTTAGATGGTGGCAATAACTTAACGTATATTGCACCGACGATGGTTAATTTGAATTTAGCGTCTGAGCGTTTCCCTGAGGTTCAATTCAGAGCAACTCGCGAACACTAATTAGCTATTTATCAAATAAATGAAACGGAGTCTTAATGGACTCCGTTTTTGTATCTATAGTTTACTTAGTCGCTGTTTTTAGTTTTGAAGTTAGAGGTGAGTTATGTGGAAAATTATTAAACAATGGATTAAAAAATATGATGCATGGTGCGAGTCTCTTGGCTTAACACCTGAAAATAAGCGCAGCTGTGTACCATATAAAAAAGAAGGTGAATAATGTCATTTGAATTTATTGACTCTCATTGTCATTTGGATTTTTCTCCTTTTTCTGGAAATGAACCGTATTATCTTCAAAAAGCTCAAGCGAAAGGCGTCAGCAAATTTATTGTTCCTAGTGTTAATCAATCTAATTGGGCTAACGTTGTCTCCTTATCACGTCAGAATGCATCAATTTATTATGCTTTAGGCATTCATCCTCTCTTTATCTCAAATGATCATCAATCTGAATTGGCCTCATTAAAGCTATTTGTCAACGAACATAGAGATAAGTGTGTTGCTGTTGGTGAGTGCGGCTTAGATTTTTGGGATAAAGAAAGTAATCGAGATATTCAAATTGATGTCTTTAGAGAGCAGTGCCTATTAGCCAAAATCCACCAACTTCCTTTAATTGTTCACAGTCGAAAAAGCCACGATCATGTTTTTAAAATACTGCGAGAAATAAAACCAGAGAAAGGGGGCGTTATCCATGGCTTTAGTGGCAGCTTGCAACAAGCAGAACAATTCATTTCTTTGGGGTTCTTGATTGGTGTTAGCGGAGTGATCACTTATGAGCGTGCAAAAAAAACAAGAGAGGTGATTGCTCAAATACCACTTGAGATGATTTTATTAGAAACTGATTCTCCAGATATGCCAATTAATGGATTTCAAGGGGAGCCCAATTCGCCAGATAAAGTGCTAAGTATCTATGAATACTTGTGTTTGCTTAGAAAAGAATCAAAGCAAACGGTTGCAAAAGCTGTTTATAAAAATACCACCTCTTTGTTTGGGATTTGAGTTATTTGTCATTACTTTAGGTGTAATTGATGAATATTTAGATTTCAATTAGTGATAAGAGTCACAATTATGAGTGAATACATGATGTACGGACGACGAATGTGTGACAACAGCATTACTTTATTGGTGCTTCAGTGAGTATAATCGCCCCCGCTAATTTGAAACACGCCAACAATCAATTTTAGGGAAACTTTTAACTATGAGCCTGTTAATGAGCTTGGTTGGGATTGTAGCACTGCTTGCTTTTGCAGTACTTCTATCTGATAACCGCAAAGCAATCAATCTACGTACTGTCGGTGGCGCTTTTGCCATTCAATTTCTTTTAGGTGCATTCATACTTTATGTACCTGTGGGTCGTGATGTACTTTTAGGTGCATCTGAAGCGGTTGCTAATGTAATAAACTACGGTAACACAGGTATCGAATTCTTATTCGGTGGCCTAGTATCGGGTAAAATGTTTGAATTATTTGGCGGCGGCGGTTTCATCTTCGCACTGCGTGTTCTTCCTGTAATCGTATTCTTTGCATCATTAACTGCGGTACTTTATTACCTTGGTATTATGCAAGTCGTGATTAACTTCCTAGGTGGTGCTCTTCAAAAAGCACTAGGCACTTCTCGTGCGGAATCACTTTCTGCTACTGCGAACATTTTCGTTGGTCAAACAGAAGCACCTCTAGTAGTTCGTCCATTCATTCCAAAAATGACTCAATCTGAATTGTTTGCAGTAATGTGTGGTGGTCTTGCTTCTGTTGCTGGTGGTGTACTTGCTGGTTATGCTTCTATGGGCGTGCCTCTAGAATACCTAATCGCGGCATCATTCATGGCTGCACCTGGTGGTCTTCTATTTGCTAAAATTCTTAAACCAGAAACGGAAACTCCGGTTGATCAATTTGATGCTTTAGAACAAGAAGGCGCAGACAAACCTGCAAACGTAATTGATGCCGCAGCTGCTGGTGCAGCAACAGGTATGCAACTTGCGTTAAACGTAGGTGCAATGCTTCTTGCATTCATCGGTCTAATCGCTCTAATCAACGGTATCCTTGGTGGTGTTGGTGGTTGGTTCGGTATGCCAGACATTACTCTAGAGCTTATTCTTGGTTACATCTTTGCTCCAGTTGCATTCATTATCGGTGTGCCGTGGGAAGAAGCGACAATCGCAGGTTCATTCCTTGGTCAAAAACTGGTAGTTAACGAATTCGTTGCTTACCTAAACTTTGCACCGTACCTAGCTGAAGGCGCTGAAGTAGTTCTTTCTGAGAAAACAAAAGCAATCATTTCATTCGCATTATGTGGTTTTGCTAACCTTTCTTCTGTAGCGATTCTACTTGGTGGTTTAGGTAGCCTTGCTCCTGAACGTCGTCATGATATCGCTAAGATGGGTATGAAAGCTGTTGCTGCTGGTACATTATCAAACTTAATGTCTGCAACAATCGCAGGTCTATTCCTATCTCTATAATCATTATAGAGTAAGTTAGATACCTAAAAACCCGCATTCAATGCGGGTTTTTTTATATCTATAGAAAAGAAAAAATTGTGATGTCTGAATGAATCGTTTTCACACTTTTTAGGTAAAAAGTTTGAGATGCAAACCGATTGCGTTACTCGTTAGAAACATAAGCAGTAAATTAACTTGGTATAATGTGAGGCATAGTAAAGAGAAACACAGCTAGATTATCAAAAATAAACTATGTTTAATGCATACATATAATGAGAATCTAGAGAGTTAATTATGAATGAAGTTCTATTGTCTATATTTGCAGGTTTGATTGTTGGCGTTGTTTTTTCAGCAATTAAATTACCTATTCCAGCACCACCTGTTTTATCAGGAGTGATGGGGATTGTCGGTGTTTACGCCGGTGCAGTCGGTTATCAATGGATAATTGAACGTTTCTTTTCATAATCTCTGTGTCTTTATATGGAAACATGGTTTCACTAGTGACACTAGAGAAGTATTGGTAAAATGAACCATGTTTCAACGGCGTCTCATGATGAGATGTTAGAGCGGTACTCATTCATACTATTGAAGTAAGTACTGGCGGCAAAATGGATATTGATTGGGCGTTATGCGCTCAAGTCTTCAGGGAATCAAGTCCGCTCATTTGCTGTTGAACTTAATATATGAACAGCAAAACTATCAAAGAATTTATTCTATTTTGGAGATAACAATGAGCGATTTAAAAGCAGCGGCACTACGTGCATTAAAATTAATGGATCTAACGACGCTTAACGATAACGATACAGATGAAGCGGTAATCGCATTATGTAAGAATGCGAAAACAGCAGTAGGTAATACAGCTGCTGTTTGTATTTACCCGCGCTTCGTACCTATCGCTAAGAAAACGCTGCGCGAGCAAGGCACACCAGAAGTACGCATTGCAACGGTAACTAACTTCCCACACGGTAATGACGATATTGCTATCGCTGTTGCTGAAACTAAAGCCGCTGTTGCTTACGGTGCTGATGAAGTTGATGTGGTATTCCCATACCGTGCATTGATTGCTGGTGACGAAACAGTAGGTTTTGAACTGGTTAAACAGTGTAAAGAAGCGTGTGGTGATGTTCTGCTTAAAGTAATCATCGAAACGGGTGAGCTAAAAGAAGAAGCATTGATCAAAAAAGCGTCTCAAATCTGTATTGAAGCAGGCGCTAACTTCATTAAAACATCAACAGGTAAAGTGCCAGTTAACGCAACACCTGAATATGCACGCATGATGCTAGAAGTAATTCGTGATATGGGCGTAGCTAAAACAGTTGGCTTTAAGCCTGCTGGCGGCGTTCGTACTGCTGAAGATGCACAAGCATACCTAGCAATGGCTGATGATATTTTAGGTGGCGATTGGGCTGATAACATGCACTACCGTTTTGGTGCTTCAAGCCTACTGACTAATCTTTTAAATACATTAGAAGTAACAGAAGAAACAGCTGACCCATCAGCTTACTAGTTTCTCGTTACTTGATTTATAGCTAAAAAATAAATCGACTTAGGTGAGGCATTACCGTCTCACCTACCTCAACCCTACCTATATAAATTACCCAACCAAGATTGGGGAGGCACTAATGTATCTACCACAAGAGATTATTCGCAGAAAACGTGACAATAAAGTACTAACAACAGAAGAAATTAACTTCTTTATTCAAGGGGTTGCAAAGAATACCGTGTCTGAAGGTCAAATTGCAGCTTTTGCAATGGCGGTCTACTTTAATGAAATGACAATGCCAGAACGTATCGCATTAACGTGTGCAATGCGTGATTCAGGCATGGTGATTGATTGGAGTCACATGAACTTTGACGGACCTATTGTTGATAAACATTCAACAGGTGGCGTTGGTGACGTGACTTCATTGATGCTTGGCCCTATGGTGGCTGCGTGTGGTGGCTATGTTCCAATGATCTCTGGCCGTGGTTTAGGTCACACTGGCGGTACTCTGGATAAACTTGAATCTATTGCTGGTTACAACATTATGCCAAGCAATGAGATTTTTGGAAAAGTAACTAAAGAAGCTGGTGTGGCGATTATTGGCCAAACAGGTGATTTAGCTCCTGCTGATAAACGTGTGTATGCCACTCGTGATGTAACAGCAACTGTTGATAATATTTCATTGATCACGGCCTCTATCTTATCTAAGAAATTAGCGGCAGGTTTAGACTCGTTAGTAATGGATGTTAAAGTCGGTTCTGGTGCATTTATGCCAACTTACGAAGCATCTGAAGAGTTAGCAAAATCTATCGTAGCAGTAGCAAATGGAGCAGGAACTAAGACAACGGCACTGCTTACTGATATGAACCAAGTATTGGCCTCTACAGCCGGTAATGCATTAGAAGTACGTGAAGCGATTCGTTTCTTAACTGGTGAATATCGTAATCCTCGTTTATACGAAGTAACGATGGCACTATGTGCTGAGATGCTAGTAATTGCTAACTTAGCAAAAGATGAAAAAGAAGCTCGAGCTAAATTACAAACGGTATTAGATAATGGCAAAGCAGCAGAATGCTTTGGTAAAATGGTATTTGGTCTTGGTGGTCCAAGTGACATTATTGAAAATTACGATAACCACTTAGAAAGCGCACAAATTATTAAACCTGTATTTGCAGATAAAGCCGGTTTCGTTAATGCAATGGATACTCGTGATTTGGGTATGGCAGTTGTAGGTATGGGCGGTGGCCGTCGTGTTGCAACCGATACTATTGATTATGCGGTTGGTTTAAGTGATATGATCCGTCTTGGTCAAACAGCAGATACAGAACAACCACTAGCGATGATCCATGCTCGCAGTGAAGAACAATGGCAACAAGCCGCGGATGCTGTAAAAGCAGCAATCGTGATTAGTGATGAACAACCAGAAATGACTCCGGAAGTTTATCGCAAAATTCGCCCTGAAGATGTGTAAGGAAGAAAACATGAAACGTGCAATAATTTTAGTACTAGATTCATTTGGTATCGGTGCCGCAGGCGACGCTGAAAAATTTGGCGATGTAGGTTCAGATACTATGGGTCATATTGCTGAGCAGTGTGATAAAGGCCTAGCTGACAACAGTAATCGTCAAGGACCTTTAACTCTTCCAAACCTTTCTAAGCTTGGTTTAGCGATGGCGGGTAAAGAATCAACAGGTCAATTTGCAGCAGGTTTAGATGCGAACGCTGAGATCATTGGTGCTTACGGCCATGCGGCTGAATTGTCTTCAGGTAAAGATACGCCTTCAGGCCACTGGGAAATCGCCGGTGTTCCAGTATTGTTTGATTGGGGTTACTTTTCTGATAAAACAAACAGCTTCCCTAAAGAACTGACTGATCGCATTCTTGCTCGTGCAAATCTTTCTGGTTACCTAGGTAACTGCCATGCATCAGGAACTCAAGTACTTGATGATTTGGGCGAAGAGCACATGAAAACAGGCATGCCTATTTTCTATACCTCTGCCGATTCAGTATTCCAAATTGCCTGTCATGAAGAGACATTTGGTTTAGATAATTTGCTAACGCTTTGTCAGATTGCTCGTGAAGAGCTTGCTGATTACAACATTGGCCGTGTAATTGCGCGTCCATTTGTTGGTGAAGGCAAAGGTAAATTTGAGCGTACAGGTAATCGTCGTGATTTATCATTAGAGCCACCTGCAACTACCGTGCTGCAAAAATTAGTTGAAGAGAAGAATGGCCACGTTCATTCAATTGGCAAGATCTCTGATATTTACGCAGGTTGCGGTATTACTCAAAAAACCAAAGCGACAGGTATCCCTGCATTGTTTGATGCGACTAAAGACGCGATTGAAACGGCAGGTGATAACACTATCGTATTTACTAACTTTGTCGATTTCGATTCAGCGTATGGTCATCGTCGCGATGTGGCAGGTTATGCCGCAGCATTAGAATATTTTGATGGTCGTCTTCCTGAGATCATGGATATGCTAAAAGAAGATGATATTCTGATTCTAACGGCAGATCACGGTTGTGATCCAACATGGCCAGGAACCGATCATACACGTGAACATATCCCAGTGATTGTTTATGGTCATAAAGTACCTGCTGGCTCATTAGGGCGTCGTGATACATTTGCAGATATTGGTCAAACCTTAGCAGAGTACTTTGAAACCTCTGATATGGAATATGGAAAATCTTTCCTATAAAAAATGATAAGCAGTAGAGCCCTCTCTACTGCTTTTTTCTATTTAACGTTAAATAAGCAAGGATATAAATTATGGCTACTCCACATATTAATGCTGAAATGGGTGATTTTGCAGACGTAGTACTGATGCCTGGTGACCCAATCCGCGCAAAATACATTGCTGAGACATTCCTTGATGATGTAGTTCAAGTATGTGACGTTCGTAATATGTATGGTTTTACGGGTACTTATAAAGGTCGTAAGATTTCTGTTATGGGCCACGGTATGGGTATTCCATCATGCTCAATCTACATGACAGAGTTAGTAAAAGATTTTGGCGTTAAAAAAGTGATCCGTGTAGGCAGCTGTGGTGCTGTGAATGATGGCATCAAACTACGTGATGTTGTTATCGGTATGGGCGCATGTACTGATTCAAAAGTGAACCGCATCCGTTTTAAAGATCATGACTTTGCAGCGATTGCTGATTATGAAATGGTTCGTAACGCAGAGTTAGCAGCTCAAGCACGTGGTATCGATGTAAAAGTAGGTAACCTTTTCTCTGCTGAGTTGTTCTACACGCCAGATCCAAGCATGTTTGATCTAATGGATAAATACGGCATTGTAGGCGTAGAGATGGAAGCCGCTGGCATGTACGGTGTGGCTGCTGAATACGGTGCCAAAGCATTAGCAATTTGTACAGTATCGGATCACATTAAGACCGGTGAGCAAACAACATCAGATGAGCGTGCAACGACGTTTGATGAAATGATGCTAATCGCACTAGATTCAGTATTACTTGGCGATAAATAATATCAATTGCTAAGTTAACGCTTAGATATAAAAAAGGCGATGAGGGTGACTTCATCGCCTTTCTTTTTTATGATTTTCCACCAAATAAAGTAGTGATGGGTTTATTTGAGTTTTTACGTTTTCGAAGTAGAGCCATAATGAGCATTCCCGACACTAAACTTATCGCTAACATACCAAACATTAAGCGATCACTTTTACGGTAATGATGATTAGCAAATCCTGTCAGGGTTGATTTCTCAAAGGTAATCCTTAAAAAGCCCATTAGATGATTATCTTTTGTGATTGGCTCGATTAACTGTTGGCGGCCAATACCATCAATAGAAAGTGGGGTGTTTAATCCTGTAATTTGAGAGGCAGTAAGTGCATTGTCACTTTTAGCTAAAATGCCGCCTTCCGCATCATAAATCGTTGCATCGAATACTAGAGGCTCTTTGGCTAAATTGTTAGCCAGTTGCAGTAACCCTTCATGATTATCTTGTTTGATATTATCAACAGAAAAGAGGGCAGCTTGGCGAGTCATGGTTCGACTTAAATCTTGTAACTGTTTATTTTGAATGACTTGGTTACTGTCACTGATAACGGTACTGTTGATTAAAATAAAATAACTGAATGCCAAAAGAGAAAGTAACATTATACTTTTGGTGACAAAATTTTGAGAAAGCATCGTTAGCACCACAAAAATAAGAATGACGGAATTATACCCAAATTTAAAAAAAATAGCAGTTTATGTCTTAACAGGCTTGCTCAATGTAGTTTCAATCGGTATTTTTGAGACAGGATGAGTAAGGAAATAAATCATGGATACGATAGCGCCATTTTCAATTAAGAAGCACGCCACATTAGTTAGCCGCTTTAGAACATCAGTAACAGCCTCTCAGTTAGAGATAAAGAGTGTTGGATGGGTCATTTATGGGCCACACCTTTCACCTTTTCATTTTAAAGATATCGATTTTTTTGTTGGTATGACAACCACCATCGTTAGAACCTGGAAAGTTGGCAATTATGAAGTTGCTGCCATTGCTGGTGATATTACGCCTGAATATAAAATCATTGTTGATGAACTAGGCTTAGATTACGTCGAGATCAAAGATATTCCAGATCTTTCAACGCCAGGGATCATTCTTTTCGATATGGATTCGACAGCAATAGAGATCGAATGTATTGATGAAATTGCGAAACTAGCCGGTGTTGGCAAGCAAGTATCAGAAGTCACAGAACGAGCAATGCAGGGTGAACTCGATTTTAAAGAAAGTTTACTTCAACGTGTCGGAAGCTTGGCTGGTGCAGATGAAGCGATCCTTGCTAAAGTTAAGTCTGAACTTCCTTTTATGCCTGAAATTAGAGAACTGGTTGCAACGATGCATAAGTATGGTTGGAAAGCGGCAATTGCTTCTGGCGGCTTTACTTATTTCTCGGATTATCTAAAAGAAGAATTAAATTTAGTACACGCACAATCCAATCAACTTGAAATCCTTAATGGAAAGCTGACAGGTAACGTTATTGGTGACATTGTTAGCGGTGAAACAAAAGCAGAAATCTTAGTTGAATTAGCTGATAAGTATGACATTGAGATCAGCAATACGGTCGCCGTTGGTGATGGTGCCAATGATCTGGTAATGATGGAGGCTGCAGGCCTTGGCATTGCTTATCATGCAAAACCTAAGGTTCAACAACAAGCTCAAGCAGCCATTCGTCATGCTGATTTAGGCGGAGTCGCTTGTATTCTTTCTGTTTCGTTGTTGTTGAATAAAAAACTAAGCTGGTAAATTATTAAAAGTAAATAGAATGGGCCACTACATGCAGGCCCATTTTTTATATAAACCTTATAAGAGTATGATTACAGCCCAATCCTGAATGGAGTCTGAATGAAACTTACGTACATGTCATGGAAATGTCATAGGTTGTGTCATTAAATTGACGCGCTTTGGTTGGTTGAATATTATTCATCTTGTTCACTTCGAACAGATATTAATCAATCAAGGGTTTATTATGCTAACTAAATTATTCGTAAAATCTCAACTTGCTCTACAATCTTTTAAAAGTGATGAGCGTGGTGTAACAGCTATTGAATATGCAATCATTGGTGTTTGTATGTCTGTTGTTGTACTTGCTGTTTTCAAGGGATCATTAGCAGATGCTTTGTCTACTGCAATGGATAATATTTCTAGTAATATTACTTCCGCTAATACTCCAATTCCACCGACTAAGTAATTTATAGTATCGAAATTATGACACTTATTTTTATTGGTTTAATTGTCTCTACTAATATTTATATTGTTTTTCACGATATTAGAAATAGAAAAATATCTAATAATATAATTGTATTAATTTCACTTATTGGATTTTTTTCTATCTTTGTTAAAGGTGATATTGATTTTTTAATATCTCCTTTAATAATTCTATTTTTTGGTTTTATTTTATTTAAATTTAATGTTATAGCCGCAGGTGATATTAAGTTGTTTTCTGCGATGTCATTAATGATAAATAAAGAATATATATTACTAATTACTATCATTATATTATTTATTGGTGGGCTTCAAGCTTATTGCCAATACAGTATGTATAAACTAACGAATAATAGAGAGTGGATAGATAGGGGTGTTCCTTATGGGGTCGCTATTTCTATAGGAAGTTTATTCGGTATTCTCGCATCAATGTAGGTGAAAAATGAAATCAAAAATAATATTGGTTTTAGCTGTAGTTGCTATTTCAATAGGTCTGTTTGGTATGTCTCAAACTACCAATATAGCTTCTTCAGATCCCGAAAAGATAAAAGAATTAGATAAACTTCCAGAGCCAACCGTTATGGTCTGGATAGCCAAAAAAGATTTAATGTTTGGTTCGTTAGTGCAACGAACGGATCTTGAGGTGCAACGAATCAGTCAAACACAAGCGGATCGTTTCGGCATTGTTAGTGATATTAAGTATGATTTTAATAAAAGCTTATTAGTTAAAAAAGATATTTTTCAGGGGGATATTGTTACTCCTGATGTGCTGTTAAGTCCAGGGCAAGAAGGGTATATCAATCTAGTTATTAAGGAAGGAAAAGTTCCTTTTAACCTAATAGTTGAAAATGATGCCATCCTTGGTGGAGCTATTTCTACTGGTGATGTTGTTGATATTGCCTCTATTTCATCATCAGATCAAAATCTATCAAACAGTAATTCTATTTCAAATGTGAAGAGCTTAAAGATGGCTCCACTATTAACCCAGATTATGGTTCTTGACATTATTCAGCAAGAAAAATCGGTGCGATTAAACAGTAAATCGACAAAGACAGTAACTACGCTAGTTTTAGAAGTATCAAATAGAGAGTTAGCTAAATTAGTAATAGCTCAACGTATTGCTGAACTGGAAATTCATAAATCTATTGGTGCTGAGTTTTCTCATGAGCTTCATGCGGATTCAAGTGATGTTATTAGTATTCCTGAATCTAAAAAAATAAAGCCAAACAATTCTATTAAAGAGTTTAGAGGTTAATAATATGCAACGTCGAATTCTTATTGTTTTAGTCGCTTTACTTGGTTTCTTATCAAGTCCGTTACATGCTAAAGATATTGAAAACTTATCTGCCGGTGACGCAAAAAGTATTATTACCGATTCAGAGATATCTTCAGTATTCATTTCAGATCCAAAAGTAGCCGATTACAAAATTATTGATAAATATAAAGTGGTTTTATTTGGACGTGAAGTTGGTGATTCTGTTTTTATTGCTTTTGATGTTCAAGGGCGTGAATTAATAAATAAAAAAATCATTATCAGTCGTAATTATTCAGGTATTGAACAACAAGTTAAGTTGAGGTTCCCAACCTCAGATATCGATATTTATGCTATTGGTACTAATGCAGTAGTAAGTGGAACTGTTCTTAATGAAGAGGACCGAGACAAAATTTATCAAATGGTTGGAACATTATTATTTGATGATAGCGCTGATAACAATGCCCAAGATGATCGTACAGAATTGACTTACATGGATAAGCTTAACTTTGAAGGGGTTGTAAACCAAATTGAAGTTGCTAGAACAAAGCAAGTCAATGTGAAACTGACCATAGCTGAAGTCTCTCATTCTTTCATGCAGGATTTTGGTATTAAGGTGGGCAGTAATGGCCAAGCCGGTATTTTTGTTGATCAACTCGTTCATTTTAGTGCTAGCGACATTGTTTCTGTTATTACGGCAGTAGGGACTGATTCAGTAGGGCAAATATTAGCTGAACCGAATTTGTCAGTGATATCAGGGGAAGATGCAAGCTTTCTTGTTGGTGGCGAATTACCCGTTGTTACCGTAATTGATGGGGCGACAAACGTTCAGTATAAAGAGTTTGGTGTGAAATTGGATCTAACCGCGAAAGTTGAGCGAGATGACAAAATCAAGTTAGCTTTAGCACCTAGCGTTAGTTCTCTTGATACTCAATACGCTAATGATAATTATAACTTACCATCATTAAAAACCCGCAGTGCAAGAACGACTGTTGAACTAGGCGACGGACAAAGCTTTGTGCTAGGTGGCTTACTTAATAGTGAAGAGAAAGAGTCGTTAACTCGTATTCCTTTTGTTGGTGATATCCCTATTTTAGGGGCTTTATTTCGTCATACCGGAACCGAACGAAATCGAACTGAATTGATTATTGTTGCAACGGTAAATCTTGTTCAACCTGTTAAAGCTAATCAAATCCAGCTTCCAACCATGCAGAAAACCAGTACGTTAAGACGTTTTCTTGGTATGGGCAGCGATTATGAAAGAGCTGAAGATAAATGGGCTAGTGAAGTTCTGAATGCCGGTGGGTTTAGAAAATGAAAAAACTTTATGCAATAGCAATACTTTTGATTTTATCTGGTTGTGCTGATCATATTAATGAAAAACAAGGAACGTATATTAATGTAATTCCTGTGACGTATTCATTTTCTATTAATAGTCAGAATGACGAAATCGTAAAAAATAAGCTTGATACTTTTATTCGTCAGCATGGCCTTAAAAATAAAAAAGGTCATTGGAAAATATCAATTTATAAAGATGATATAAAAGAGCAAGAAGTCAAATATCAGCAATTGTTAGGAGAGTTTGGTTATACCCTTACTCAAATAAAAACGGTTGAACTACAACATAAACCTTACTTTCTTGTCACTGTTTCATTTATGACTCAACAAATTGAATATCAAATTTGTGGTTATGAGCAAATTGATTATTACGGTTCTAATAATATCGGTTGTTATACCGAAAATAATCGCTGGCATTCTATGGTTAATCCTAAAAATGCAATGTAGCTATTTCACAAAGAGTTAGCGTAATTAACATCATATTATTGGAGCTATCATGTTTGATTTGGCAGAGCGTTTAAGTGCGAACAAAAATAATGAAAGTAAGTTAAGTAATAAACTAAAAACGATGCTGTTTTATCAGACAGAAGAGTGTCGATCATTGGTTAATGAATCTTTTCGGTTTGATGGTAAAGATGATCCAAAGTGTGTTAAAAATCGTGACGAAGAGTTTCGTCAAATTGATTTATTAAATCCACCAGAAGTTGTGATTATTGAATTAAATGCAAGCCAAGATGTAGTTCAAGATGCACAGCGATTAGCTCATTTATTACCAAGCCAAGTTTCCGTTGTTATTGTGGGCTCTGAAGATGCAATTTCAACGATTCGTTTATTAAAAGAAATGGGTTTTTATTACCTTTTTTGGCCAGTAAGCAAGCAAGAATGTTCTGATTTTATACGAAATGTTTTAGATAACCATGAACAGCATAAAGGATTGATGGCTAATCGAAAAGCAAAGCGTATTGCAATGGTTGGTGTTAAAGGGGGGGTGGGAGTATCTCTAATTAGTAGTGAGATATCTCGTTCACTTTCTTTAGATAAAGGGGTTTCTACGCTTCTTGTTGATCATAATTATCATGGTGGAAATCTTGATATTTTTATGGGCTTAAAGCAATACCAAAAAAGAGCGGTACAAAAAGGCACATTATTATCTAATATTGATGGGACTTATGCGCTTGGGGTTATACGTAAAGTGACCCCTATGCTGTCTATGCTTGCTATTGATTCTGAAGAGTTATCAACTCAAGAGTTAAATGAATATACTTTAGCAGTGCAAGAACAAGTGCTTAATAATTCAAGCGTTATGATAGAAGATTACGCGCACTTGATTAGAAATGAAGGTGATATCGTTAGCTTATTACAGCGTATTGATGTACTTATTTTTGTTTTTGATGAAACCGTATCTGCATTACGAGATTACAACCGATTAAATCAATTGGTTAAGAAAAATAATGTAGATAATCACACTCGTATTATTTCAGTTTTGAACTCATCAAGACCGGTAAATAGCGGTTCTGTTTCTCTTGATGAAATAGAAAAGTATAGCGCACAAAGGCCTCATATTATTGTTCCTTATGACGAAAAAGCACCACAGCATATTCTTGAAGGGCAACAAATTATAAGAACAAAATCATCAATGGCCTTACCTTTAATTAATCTAATTGCATTGATTTTAGGTGAAGACCAAAAACAAGAAAAACGATCTATTTTTAGATTTTTTAAACATAAAGGATAATGACGAATGAATAATAAAGCGTTATATATCCAATTAAGAACTCAAATTTTTAATGCGTTAGAACCTGAGGCATTAAATAAACTAACGAAACAAGAGCTTACACAACAGTTACTTAATGCTGTTGAATTATTGATTGATAGAGAGCAGCTGCCTGTGTCTCTTATCATGAAAAATGAATTTGTTGAAAGCTTAGTTAATGAATTAGTTGGCTTAGGTCCATTACAGAACTTAATGGATGATGAAACCATTACCGACATCATGATCAATGGCCATGAGAATGTGTTTATTGAACGAAATGGATTGGTTGAAAAAGTAAAAGTTAACTTTATTGATGAACAGCAATTAACTGATATAGCGAAACGAATAGCAAGTCGTGTTGGTCGCCGAGTGGATGAGTCAAGCCCTACGTGTGATGCCCGTTTAGAAGATGGTAGTCGCGTCAATATTGTTATCCCACCGATTGCGATTGATGGAACTTCGATTTCAATTCGTAAGTTTAAAAAACAAAGCATTGTTTTTTCAGATTTAGTTGAATTTGGAGCCATGAGTAAAGAAATGGCGCAATTACTGATGGTGGCTTCTCGCTGTCGTTTAAATATATTGATTTCTGGTGGTACCGGCTCTGGCAAGACAACCATGTTGAATGCTTTGTCTCAGTTTATTTCAGAAGGTGAACGTATCGTAACGATAGAAGATGCCGCTGAACTACGGCTGCAACAACCACATGTCGTGAGATTAGAAACAAGAACGGCAGGCATTGAGGGGACAGGGGTTATTTCTCAAAGAGATTTGGTAATTAATTCATTACGTATGCGTCCTGATCGGATCATTGTTGGGGAGTGTCGTGGTGGAGAAGCATTTGAAATGCTACAAGCCATGAATACTGGTCATGACGGTTCAATGTCAACATTACACGCTAACTCACCACGAGATGCATTAGCACGTGTCGAGGCGATGGTCATGATGGCAACAAATAACTTACCACTAGAAGCCGTAAGAAGAACCATTGTTAGCGCGGTTGATATTGTTATCCAAATTAGCCGTTTGCATGACGGAACTCGTAAAGTGATGAGCATTGCCGAAGTTGTTGGATTAGAAGGTAATAATGTCGTCCTTGAAGAGATATTTTTTTTTAAACCAAACAAAGATCAAAGCGATGAAGGAAAGGTAAAAGGAAACTATTTTACATCCGGTCTAATGCAACGTTCAGTGTTAATGGAAAAAGCTCGGTTCTTTGGTATGGAAGACAAAATACAATCAGCATTTAGAGCACCTTACGCAGAGGTATAATCATGTCTTGGATTGCGATTGGTATTGGTTTACTTCTTTTGATGTTAGTCCTAGGGGATAAGCCAGTAAAGAAAAGTCAGTATTTAGAAAAGCTTAATGCAACTCAATTTGTTGATGATTTAAATAGTACAGATCAAGCTATCAATTTAGCGTCATTAACAGAGAGAACATTTCGACAAAAGATTGAGTTTGTTTGGAAAAATATAGCAAGACAATTAGGTAATGGAGCAACGTTAAAACTGGTTTTTTCAGTATGTATATTTGCTTTAATTGGTCTGCTAATTAACCGTTCTATGATTCATGCTCCGCCTTATATTGTTGTATTAATATCTATCGTAGCAGGATTGATTTGGGGATACGTTTGGCTTCAAGAACGAGAGAAAAAACAATTTAATGAGCGTTTTCCTGATGCATTAAATATGCTGTCGAGTGCGGTATCTGCGGGTGAAAGTATCACCCATGCTATTGCTTTTGTTGGTAAGAAGCTTGAAGGCGATGTTGGTAAAGAGTTTAAAGTAATGGGAGAGCGTTTGCAGCTTGGTGAGAGTCCAGATGAAGTATTTAAGAAATCATGTGTTCGCTTCCCTTATCCAGCTTTCCGTTTTTTCGTTATTACATTACGCGCAAACATGAACCGAGGTGGACAATTAAGAGATGTTATTTCACGTTTAAATCGTTTGATGTTTGATGCGCGAGCAGTAGAGAGAAAGAAATACGCCTTAACATCAGAAGCGCGGATCTCAGCAAAAATAGTCTGTGCAACGCCTTTTTTCTTTTTGTTTATTTTGCAGTTCCTCAGCCCTGAAAATTATGAGTTTGTTATGTTTCATGCTGAAGGTAGACCCATTTTATATTATGTACTCATTAGTGAAGCTATAGGGATGCTTATTATTTGGGGCTTATTAAAAGGAACCAAATAATGACTGATTGGTATCGATTTATATTCATTACACTTATTTCATTTGGTTTGATGCTTATTGTTTATTTAAGCATTACGAAGTTTCTAAGAGAGAAGCAGTTACAAGTATTAAGTGGCAGTAATCAAAAAACGAAAGAGAATGAGTTTGGGGGGTGGTTAAAAAATAAAGCGTCAGAACTTAACCCTGATGAAGAAGGTATTAAACAAAAGTTGCGTCAAGCTGGTTGGACGAATACGCAATATGTACATCTATTTATGCCAATCAAATACAGCGTACTACTGATTGGTGAAGTGATTGTTGGTGTCGCCTATTACCTATTATTTTTATCGAGTACGGGATGGGTTGTTGCAGCATCGCTGTGGATGGTTTTTGTCATTATTGCTCCCGATATGTATTTACAAGCGAAGATAAAAGCAAGGATCCATCGAGTTTCAACCCAAATGCCTTATCTATTGGATTTAATGGCAGTATGTGTCCAAACGGGTATGACAGTTGAAGCCTCTCTTAGTTATCTAGCTAAAGAGATGAAAGGGTTTAATAAAGATTTAACACAAGTATTAACCAAAATGAATGAACGCTCTCGCATGGTCGGGTTGGAGAAATCATTAGAAGAAATGTATGTCGAAATTCCCTCTAATGAAATGCGGAGTTTTGTGATGACATTGACACAAAGTATGCATTACGGTTCATCCATTTATACTGTTTTAACCACATTGGCATCAGATATAAGAGAGGTGCAAATGTTGGAATTAGAAGAGCGGATAGGGAAGTTAGCAGCCAAGATGTCAGTTCCACTGATCGTATTCATTATGATCCCTATTGTTATTTTAATTGCAGCACCTGGTGTAATGAGGTTGATGTTAAATGCTTAAAAAAATACTCCTAATTTCTACTGTTCTTTTATTGTCGGCATGCAGTTCTCGCCAATACAGTGAAAGTACATTAACTCAGTCAAAAATTAATATTTATGAGCAAACACAAAACTATGTAGCTTTATCTGATTTATATAGAGCTGAGTTGAAAAAAGAGGATTCTGAAGAAACCCGTGAAGCTCTTGCTGCAACATTATTGAATTTAGAAGATCCAGAAAGTGCTTTGTTCTACTTAAAACCAAATATTGAAAATGATGCAAATTTTCAAACCTACTACCTTCAAGCTTCTGCTTTAGGTGATTTAGGAAAATACCCTCAAGCGATAAAAGCTGCATTACTTTCTTTGGAAGAAAAACCAGATAACGCTGAAGCAGAAAATTTATTAGGGATTTTATATGGTCATGAATATCAATATGAAAAGTCGCGTAGATATTTTCAAAAAGCACAATTGCATTTTTATGATAGCAATACGATCGCAAATAATTTAGCCGTCCTAGATATCGCTGAAGGTAATTACAAACAAGCAGCACAACGATTGTTACCAGTTTATCGTAGTGGGCAGGCTAATGAACAAGTGATGGCTAATTTAATATTAAGCATGGCAAAAGAAAAAAATATTGAATTTATTCAAGCTGTGCTAGCTGATAAACATACCAAAAAAGAAATTGAGCGTATTTATCAATCATTACAAAGCTTTAATTCTTTAGATATTGATACAAAAAAAAGCGTTTAGGTTGATGTATGAAAAGTAAACAAAATGGTTCGGTTTCTATTGAGTTTGTTATGGGTTTCATGGCGTTTTGGTTCATGTGCATGGCATGGGTTGAAATGAGTTATATGTCTTATATTTCTGCTATTAATGACCTTGCTATTTCAGAGGTATCGAGAAGTGCAAAAAAAGGTGAAGGGCACTATTTAGATATTGTTGATAAGGTATTGCACCGTGAAAACAGTATTTGGAACTCAGTGATCTCTGCGGATAATTTTAGAGTATCAATTCAGTACTTTCCTTCGTTGGAAGTATTAGAAGCGGAGAAAAAAGGCTGTCTAATACCTGAAGGGCAACGGACTCGAGAATGTGGAGAAGAGGTTAATAATGCCTTAGCAATTTATCGAATTGACTATAATTTTCATCCTATTTTCTCTTATGTATTTAGTCGCTCAGCTAATTTGAGCCGTGAAATGATAGTGGTACAAGAGTATGAACGATCGCAGTTTGAAGTCTAAGCAACGTGGGATCTTTAGTATTGAATTTGCCATTGTTGGTATCTGTTTTAGTTTACTTCTCGCCTTCAGTGGTGATGTGATTATTAAGTTATCGATAAAAGGAAAATTAGATCGCCTCTCCTATTCTTTAGTGAACGTACTAAAAGAGCGCACCCAACTTTATGGTATGGATTATCAATTAACGTCTGAAGAAGTAGATAGCTTAAATAATATCGCTAAGCATTCACTTTCAAGAACTTTCGGAAATTTTGATGCTAATAAATATGGCATGTTAGTAGAAGAATTAAGTTTCTCTGAAGTGGATGTTCCCAACCCAGTGATTAGTGAAGATCGCGGGGCGGAAACTTGTCATGTCGGTAAACCTATAGGTCAACTAAAAGAATTAACTGTACTTAGTGTGAGAGGACGCACCATGCCTCTATATCGAGTCGCTATTTGTTATGAAAGTAATAATTGGTTCGGCGGTTTAGTTGGAAAGAATTACACACGAGTCATGTCTGACTCTATTGTGATAGGAAGGTAAGCATGAAATCGATACAGAAACAATCGGGCCATGCTGCCATTTTATTTGTGATGTGTATTCCTATTTTATTTGGCGTATTTACCTTGGCTTCTGATGGCGCTAGAGCACTTCAATCAAAAGCCCGATTGGAAGATGCAGCCGAAGCGGCGGTACTTGCTGTATCTGCTTATGGTGAAGAAGATGCAGTATCAACCCAAACGGGTAAAGACTATATCGACCATTATCTTCATGATATGGATAACTTAGTTGATATTAACGTCGAAAAACTAGAGTGCTCTGAAATTGCAGAATGCACGGCAGATGATAATAAAAGGCCTTTTGTTGAGTATCGAGTAGCAGGACGAACACAGCATCTATCTTGGTTTCCAGGGAACGATATAACCATTGGGTTTGGTGATACTTTTGATGTCACAGGCTCTTCAAAAGCGCGTAAGTTTCAAAGTAGTCAGCCAATGGATATCACTTTCATTCTCGACTTTTCAGGGTCAATGAATTATGACTGGAAAGGGCATGCTCCACCTGATATGGCCGAAGAGGTTCCAAACGTTCCTGGTCGATTTTCACCACCATCGCGGTTGAGTGAGTTAAAAGATGTGGTGCAAATGGTGACCGATGAACTGCAAGTTTATAACAGCTCAACATCAGGGCCAAAACATCGTGTAGCAATGACTGGTTATAATCGTCGTACGGTGAATGCAGGTAGCGGTGGTAAGTTTATTGTAAGAGATCAACGTATTATCCAAAGTACAGGGCAATACGATAAAGATGATGTGGTCAATTTTTCTAAAACTATACAACAGCAATTTAAGCCAAAAGGTGAAGCAGGGAGAATACCTAATGGTGATGAACTTGCAGAGTTTAATGATATTAATTATACCAGTGATTTTGCGACGTTTAACAGTCAAGTAAAAGGCTTCAAAGCTTACGGGGGGACTGCATCATTACAGGGGCTAATTCGAGCAAGCCAAATTGTCTCTTATCATGTAACTAAAGATAAAGAGGAGGCAAATCCTAAGCAGTTAATTATTATTTTATCTGATGGTGTCGATCAACCTCATTACTTAACTCAAATACAGAAACTGGTAAATAAGGGGATGTGTACCAATTTAATTAATGCTATTGAAGGTGGTCCCGTTACTGCGAATGATAATACGGCGGATAAAGTCGATTTTTCTGGTGGGTACAGCTCAGGACTGCCGACAAATACGGGAGAAGATCCTAGCGCAAGAATTGCCATGATTGGTTTTGGTAATGGTTATGATATTCATGATAACACTGGCTTACTAAACTGTGTTGGTGAAGAAAATGCATTTAGTGCTAATGATAAAGATGAAATTTTGAATTTGATTATGTCGTTGGTATCAGAAGAAGTCGGGCATTTAGCTCAATAACGTCGAGAGAAAATAATGAAAAAAGTAAGTTTATTGTTGGCGCTAATGTCGACGTTCAGTGTTGCCAGCCAAGAAGCCGTAGATACAACCGATATTAACCAGGCGTTAAATTATTATTGCGCAACAAACAGTTCTGAGTATCAAGAGCAGGTTGTGGTTGGCGAAGGAAAGCAGATTTTATTTCATCAAGGGCCTTTTATGCAAGTGAGTACAACTCTTGATTCTAAAACGATAAAAAAAGCGTTGGGCGAAGAGTTAAAAAATACCAGGGTAGATACTCAATGCAGTGAATACTTATTAACTTATGCAGAAGTGAAAGACGATAAAGTGAGTCAGAAGTATCTAGCAAGGGTATTGTTTAATTTTGATAAATACTCTTTAACTGAACGTTCAAAATATATTTTAAGTCAAATATCACAGCAGTTAACTCAGCAAGACGATGTGGTTCTTTTAGATGGTAATACTGATAATAAAGGTAAAGAAAGTTATAACATGACACTTGGATTGTCTCGCTCTGAAAGTGTTAAGGCATATTTAGTAGAGTTGGGTGTCGATGAAGCATTGCTTAACGCAGATTCATCGGGAGAGATTAATGCAATTGAGGATAATGACACCGTTTCTGGACGACATCATAATCGTCGCGTTGATATGACAAACGTAGATGAACCTGAAGAATAAACTGATTTGTTGAAAAAAGGAGAATACAGTATGTACTCTCCTTTTTTTAATTTTGATGAGGTAAGAATATTTCCAATCGTGTACCAATATCTTGGGCTTGAAACCAGATCTGCCCATGATAACTAGAGATTATTTCTTCACATACCGCAAGGCCAATACCTGTACCTGGGTTCTTTTCATCCGCTCTAACGCCACGCTGAAAAACGGAATTAATTTTATTTTCAGGTAATGCTTCTCCGTCATTTTCAATGTGTACACTAAAGCCTTCGCTACGCTCAACAATAGACAAAATAATGTAGTTATTTGCAAAGCGATAACTGTTTTCTAAAATATTGCCTAGTACTTCCATTAGGTCATTATAGTTAATGGGCAGCGTTTGGTCTTTTTCATAGTTATGGATAAATTCGATGGATTTCGCTTGGTGGATCTTGTTAAACATCTTGGTCAGTTTTTCTATAATAGGCGAAACTTGAGTATGGTGTTTACTAATGCCTCTAGAACCCATTAATGCGCGTTTTAATTGGTGTTGAATCACTGAATCCATATCATGAAGCTGTTCTATAATTTCAGAAAT
Organism: Aliivibrio sp. EL58; assembly: GCF_900312675.1. GTDB lineage: Bacteria > Pseudomonadota > Gammaproteobacteria > Enterobacterales > Vibrionaceae > Aliivibrio. Next base: position 327,102 of record NZ_OMPC01000012.1, read on the forward strand.
AGGCGGTTGCTTCTGATATAGCAGAGCATCACAAGTTGCTACTCGTGTTTTTAAGCTGTGTGCTAAATCATCCATCGCTTTTTTGTATTTCTCGGATTGTTGTTCTTGTTGATCTAATAATCGATTGATCGTGTTTGCTATTGGTTCTAATTCTGCAGGGTATGAATAAGTTAACTTTTCTTGAGTATCATCTTTGATTGATTTTAATTCTCTATGAAGTTTATTTAAAGGGTGAAATGAGCGTTTGTATCCCCAAAGAACGCCAAAAATAGCGATTAAAATAATGATGGAATAAGCAATGATAAGCGTTAATTTTAGGCTTTTAAGTGATTCTATTTGAGTGTCCATTTTTTGGATGATCACTAAGAATCTTCCTGGTGCAATATTATCAGCTGGGAAGTAGGCTTTATAATATAAAAAACTTGAACCACTTGGTTTTGTCTCTAAGATCGGAGTATCTAACGTTGTTGGGAATTGAGCGCATAGGTTTTTTACGTGTTTTGGAGAGCCATTAGAAAAACTATGCCAAAGAATATTATCTTTTTCATCACATATAACCGTTGCTACATTTGCTGCTTCTGAGTGGTAGACCCCAGAGCTAGGTGTTATAGGAGGAATGAGTCCAGATACCATTACTTCATTAATTACTCCAGGAACGTCTTTGAATAATGCGGTAATACTTTTTTGTATGAATAGCTCTTTTTTTTGGTTATAGCGTAAATAACCGTTTAGTGCTAAAAAACAGATAACCACCGCTAAAAAGCTAAATAGAATCCGTCGTCTAAATTGGTTTTGAACTAAACGTTTCATATTATTTGGCCTTTATCTGAAATTGGTAGCCTTGTCCTCTAATTGTACTTATTAATTCTTTATGGCCCACGGCTGCAAATTTTTTTCTTAATCTTGAAATTAGTACTTCAATGTTGTTTAGTTGGGACTGATCGCCATCTTGGTACAAGGCATCTACAAATTGTTGTTTTGAAATTATTTGTAAACTATTTTTGATTAAGTAAGCGATAATATCGTATTCAAATGAGGTTAAGTTTAGTGGAGAATTATCGACAAGTATGATTTTTGCCTTCGTATCTAGAACAATATTATCAGCAACGATGTTTGATTGGCTAAATCCGGCAGAACGACGGGCAAGAGCATGAAGTCTCGCAACTAGCTCTTCTGATTGAAAGGGTTTAACAAGGTAGTCATCTGCGCCAGCTTCTAAACCTTCTACTTTATCCTGCCAATTACCACGCGCGGTTAGTATTAAAATTGGTGTTGTGATTTCTTTTCGACGAATTTGTTTAATCAGCGTCATACCATCAAAATCTGGTAATCCAAGATCAACAATCATTACATCAAGTAGTTCTTTTTTTTGTGCAGTTTGAAGAAAAGCAGAAGCGGTTTTATCTGAATAGACAACGTGTCCAAGATCTTTTAAGTAACTGGTTAAATGATGATTGAGTATTTCATTGTCTTCAACAAGCGCTATTTGCATAATTTTATCGCCAAACTAATGATAGATAATAATTAATAGCATTTATCATTTTGTTTATAAAGAACAAAGCCGACTAATTGTCGGCTTTATTATAAATAAATCAGGCTAATTACCCTAACTCTAAGCGGATAAGAACTTCATCAGTGATGTCTGCAATTTCACCACAACCAACAATACTAGATAGCTCATCTTCTAAAGCTCTTGCGTAGTGTATTGCGTATTGAGCTAACTGACTTAACTCTATCTCTGAAGTTGTTGATAATGGATTCTTAACTGCAGTTGTAGTTACTCGTATCGCTAAAAATTCACCGTGTTCTTTCGCTTTTCTTATAAAAGTAATACGGTCATTATAAGAGGAGAACTCTTGCAGCATTCGAGTAAAGACCGATTTTATTTTCCCATCACGAATCACAACCGCGAGATAAATCTCGTGATGGTGAGAACGCTGATTTGCAGGTGTTCTCAATGGTTCAACGAGTAATCTCTGCATTCTTGATTTAAAAATAGGCTCTAAATTTAAGTGTTGTTCATCACCTAAATGCTGCCAAATTTTATTTAATCGATTAAGAGGAAAGTTAACACCAATACAGCGAGTTTTTAATTTATGGTCATCCTTCTCAATAAAGAACGGTGTTGTCGTTAATTTATTGAGTAATAACTGATGCATAATTCTTAGCATATCCATTGATGGAAGTTGCTCATAGTCCATCGGTAGTTTTTCTATATTATGTTGGATTAAGCGACCTAAGAAGGCTTTACTTTTTTGGGTCTGTAAGCTGTCTTCAATATGCAACTGAATGTTTAGACCATTAGAGGCCACTTTCAATACGTGATAACCAATACGACTCAATGGCGTATTTTTGTCTAAATTTTGTAAGTCATTGAATGTGATCTTTACATCTGATTTTTTTGTTAACAGCGCTGGCTTGTCCAAATGAATAGAGAGGCCGTTGGTTGATATATCTAACGTTTTACCTGTGATTTCACCAAAACTCGGATGAGAAAGCGTAATTAAGGTTTGGTAATTAAATCTTGGTTCTGTGCGACGTGGTGCTGAATCAAAATAGAGTGCATGCGCCTGACTGATTGGTGCAGTGGCATGACGATATGGATTCAATTCTTTAGGCGCAAGGCTTGGCTTATCTGTTAAAAGATAATCTTTTTGTGTTTCAGGTAAGCTGATCTCCGTTAAGATCCCCATATGAGTTAGCGTTTCAAGAACACCTTCCATTTCAGGAGCAACGGTTAACAGTCTTTCTTTGTCACCTTGTTCTAATTCAAAAAGAGATAAGCGAATAACCTTCCAACTCTTTCTTTTAGCGCCAACATGCCAGAATAACTGGCGTTCTTGCTGTGAGCCTTCCGATGACATCATTGAGTAAAACAGCTCTCTGTCTTCATGGTCGTGTTTAAAACTGTAAAAATGCGTACGACTGGCTTTTAATCCAGGCTTGGTCAGAAACTGCATTCGTTCTGCTTTAAAAAGATGATTAATAACCGGCTGGTTTTTTTCATCATGCCAATGCTTCCAAAGCGTTTCATTGTGATCGGTAATAATGGCGTACTTTAGGCTATCCCCAGAGAAAAATAGAGGGATATTGGTCGTGTGTTTTAAAAAACAGTGCTCATAGCCTTGAGTTCGGGCTCTCACAATTTGATCTTTTTGATCATGCTGAGTTCGACGTTTGTTTTTATTTAGTTTCTCATCGATAGCTGCCGCAATAACATCATGATCAGATTCCATTTTTAGGCGTAGCCAGCGATAGCTATCATTTTCTTCACTGTCGTGAATACCTAAAATACGATAAGGAAAATCACCATTAAGCTCTTTAATGCCGGTATCTTTAGCAAGGCTTGGAAAACTAACCTGAATAATTTGGCCTAATCCATATTCAAAAGCGGTAGGGACTTTGATCCTCGCTCCAGAAGAGGATAGATCACTGCTTGTTCCATGGATAAGATTGCCATTGGGTAAAAGAACCGTCACTTGTGTAGACATGCGTAAGCGGTTTTCACTTCGAGTGAGATAATGGCCAAAACGAACTAATTTTGCTTTAAAAGAACCACCTTCAATTTTCTCATCAGAAGGGCTGTCGATTTCTTTATTCTTATGCAAAACACGAAAATTATTACGGGTATTGGTCAACGCTTCCCAAACCCCTTCGGTATAGCTTCCGTAGCGTTCTATTGTTTTGTGATAGGTATTGATTGCGACATCATCTAACCAATGTGTATAGCCATCAAGTTCGTATTGATGACACTCTCCTTTTACACGGCCACGTAAATCAATGCTCTTTATGCAAGGCGTCATAATACGCTTCAGTTCAATCTTAACGATTAAATGAACTGAAGGGTGTTCATGTGCCATTACTTGGCCGCACACCAGTTCAAAATCTGGTTCGCCAAAAATTGGGATAAGTTGATCTACGTAGCTTTGATATTCTTCTTGCTGCATGATTTCTGGTACAGTAATAACAATCTAATGGGTTTATCGGCAGAGTTGCTAAAATATTTAACACTATACGTTAAATAATACCCATCACTTTAATAACATTTATGTCGGTGATATATGGCAAAAGCAAAACGAGCCTACGTTTGTAATGATTGTGGGGCAGACTTCCCTCGTTGGCAAGGGCAGTGTAGTGCTTGTGGGGCGTGGAACACGATAACAGAAGTTCGTTTAGCGGCTTCTCCACAAGTTGCTCGTAATGAGCGTTTAGTAGGATATGCTGGTTCATCGGCTGAATCTCAAGTTCAAGCCTTGTCAAGTATTGATCTTCAAGAAGTTCCTAGATTTACCACTACGTTTCAAGAGTTTGATCGAGTGCTGGGTGGCGGCATTGTTCCTGGAGCGGCTATTTTGATTGGCGGTAATCCAGGTGCGGGTAAATCAACGCTATTATTACAAACAATGTGTCAGTTAGCGGCACATATGCCAACCTTGTATGTAACGGGTGAGGAATCTTTGCAACAAGTGGCGATGAGAGCGTCTCGCTTAGGATTGCCAAAAGATAATTTAAAAATGTTATCTGAAACCAGCATTGATAAAATTTGCCAGATTGCTGAAAAAGAAAAACCTAAAATAATGGTTATTGATTCAATTCAGGTAATGCATGTCGATGATGTACAGTCTTCTCCTGGTAGTGTTTCTCAAGTGAGGGAATCAGCAACGACATTAACGCGTTATGCAAAGCAAAATAATGTATCTATTTTCCTTGTTGGACACGTAACAAAAGACGGTACATTAGCAGGGCCAAAAGTTCTCGAACATATTATTGACTGTTCAGTATTGCTTGATGGTAGTGCTGATAGCCGTTTTAGGACATTACGTTGCAATAAAAACCGTTTTGGTGCAGTGAATGAGTTGGGTGTGTTTGCAATGACAGGGCAGGGGCTTAAAGAAGTTAATAACCCATCAGCTATTTTCTTGTCTCGTGGCGAGGAGGAAACTTCTGGCAGCTCTGTTATGGTGGTATGGGAAGGGACTCGACCTTTATTAGTAGAAATTCAAGCGTTAGTCGATTACTCCCAATTATCAAATCCGCGTCGAGTGTCGGTTGGCTTGGATCAAAATAGATTATCTATGTTACTGGCAGTGCTGCATAAGCATGGTGGGTTACAAATGGCAGACCAAGATGTATTTGTAAACGTCGTTGGTGGTGTCAAAGTCGCTGAAACTAGTGCCGATTTAGCCTTAATTATGGCTTTACTGTCTAGCTTTAAAGATCGCCCACTGCCAAAAAATGTGGTGGTATTTGGTGAAGTAGGTCTAGCTGGTGAAATTCGCCCTGTACCTAGTGGCCAAGAGCGATTAATGGAAGCTTATAAACATGGATTTAAACGTGCAATCGTACCTGCGGCAAATATGCCTAAAGGTGGTATTGAAGGTATGCAGATCCATGGTGTAAAGAAGCTCTCAGAAGCAATTGATGCTTTTGATGAGTTATAAACGACAATAATTATGGATTTACACTATTCTTTGCATTTGAAATTGTGTAAATTCGACTATAATTTGCAAAAGCAGAAAATAAGCAGGGGTTAATTGGGCTAAATTCTATCCAAAAATAGAACAAAGCATATACCAATTGACAGTTTGTGTTATACTCTGCGCGCATTTTCTATCCTATTAATAGAGTAAAACAATGACTGATTTATCAAAATACAGAAATATTGGTATTTTCGCGCACGTTGATGCGGGTAAAACTACCACAACTGAACGTATCCTAAAACTTACTGGTCAGATCCACAAAACTGGTGAAGTTCATGATGGCGAATCTACTACTGACTTCATGGAACAGGAAGCTGAGCGCGGAATTACTATCCAATCAGCAGCTGTAAGTTGTTTCTGGAAAGATCACCGTTTTAACGTTATCGATACTCCTGGACACGTTGACTTCACTGTTGAAGTTTATCGTTCTCTTAAAGTACTTGACGGTGGTATCGGTGTATTCTGTGGTTCTGGTGGTGTTGAACCTCAATCAGAAACTAACTGGCGTTACGCGAACGAATCAGAAGTTGCACGTATTATCTTCGTTAACAAACTAGACCGTATGGGCGCTGACTTCTTCCGTGTTGTTAAGCAAACTCAAGACGTACTAGGTGCTAACCCACTAGTTATGGTTCTTCCTATCGGTATCGAAGACGATTTCGTTGGTGTTGTTGACCTTCTAACTCGTAAAGCATACGTTTGGGATGACTCTGGTCTTCCTGAAAACTACGAAATCACTGATGTTCCTGCGGACATGGTTGATCAAGTAGAAGAATACCGTGAGATGCTAGTTGAAACTGCTGTAGAGCAAGACGACGATCTAATGGAAGCTTACATGGAAGGCGAAGAGCCAACTATTGAGCAACTAAAAGCATGTATCCGTAAGGGTACTCGCACAATGGATTTCTTCCCTGCATTCTGTGGTTCTGCGTTTAAGAACAAAGGTATGCAACTAATCCTTGATGCTGTTGTTGATTACCTACCTTCTCCAACAGAAGTAGATCCTCAACCGCTAATGAATGAAGAAGGCGAAGAAACTGGCGAACACGCTATCGTTTCTGTAGACGAAACATTCAAAGCGCTAGCATTCAAAATCATGGATGACCGTTTTGGTGCTCTAACTTTCGTTCGTATTTACTCTGGTAAACTGAACAAAGGCGACACAATTCTTAACTCATTCACAGGTAAAACTGAGCGTGTTGGCCGTATGGTTGAGATGCAAGCGAATGATCGTAATGAATTAACTTACGCACAAGCTGGTGATATCATCGCTATCGTAGGTATGAAAAACGTTCAAACTGGTCACACTCTTTGTGATCCTAAGCACTCAGTAACACTTGAGCCAATGGTTTTCCCAGTTCCAGTAATCTCAATCGCAGTAACGCCTAAAGATAAAGGCAGTACTGAGAAAATGGGTATTGCTATCGGTAAAATGGTTGCAGAAGATCCATCTTTCCAAGTTGAAACTGACGAAGAAACTGGCGAAACAATCCTTAAAGGTATGGGTGAGCTTCACCTAGACATTAAAGTTGATATCCTTCGTCGTACATACGGTGTAGACCTTACTGTTGGTCAACCTCAAGTTGCTTACCGTGAAACTATCACTCAACCTGTTGAAGATAGCTACACGCATAAGAAACAATCTGGTGGTTCTGGTCAGTTCGGTAAGATCGACTACATCATGAAACCAGGTGAAGTTGGTTCAGGCTTCTTATTCAAGTCTTCTGTAGTGGGCGGTAACGTTCCTAAAGAATTCTGGCCTGCAATCGAGAAAGGCTTCAAAGGCATGATGGATACTGGTGTTCTTGCTGGCTTCCCTGTTCTTGACGTTGAAATCGAACTTCTAGATGGTGGTTTCCACGCAGTCGATTCATCTGCAGTAGCATTTGAAATCGCAGCGAAAGGCGCATTCCGTCAATCTATGCCAAAAGCTGGTGCTCAACTTCTAGAACCAATCATGGCTGTAGACGTGTTTACTCCAGATGACCACGTTGGTGATGTAATCGGTGACCTTAACCGTCGTCGTGGCATGATCAAAGACCAAATGGCTGGCGTAACTGGTGTTCGTGTTAAAGCTGACATCCCTCTTTCAGAAATGTTTGGTTACATCGGTTCACTACGTACAATGACTTCTGGTCGTGGTCAGTTCTCTATGGAGTTCTCTCACTACGCACCTTGTCCAATGAACGTAGCAGAGCAAGTAATTGCTGACGTTAAAGAAGCTAACGCTAAGAAGTAATTCTGGCTAACGCTCTTTAATTAAAAAAGCCCCGTAAGTGCAAACTTACGGGGCTTTTTGTTTTTAATCGATTGAATATTTAAGTTACGATTTAAACCAGTAGAACGATTAGTAATTACTGGAATTGGTATTATTCAGATTAATTTAATTTTTCTGCTTTTTCTTTATGACGTTGAAGTTTCAAATAGATATTTTCTACTCGCACTCGCGCCCACTCGGTTTTTCGCAAAAATTTCAAACTTGATTTAATGGTTGGGTCAGATTTAAAACAATTGATGTTAACCATGTAGCTTAATTCCTCCCAACCGTAATGTTCAACTAATTCTGTTAAGATTGCCTGTAGGGTCAAACCGTGAAGCGGGTTATTTTGCTGTGTCATAATATCGCCATTTATCTTGAATTAGGGTAAGTATAGCATTCACCCTTAAAGAATATTCATAAAAAATGGGAGCACAAAGGCTCCCATTGGTATCTGATTATTGAATTTCCAATTAACGCTTAAATGAAACTACTTCTGGTTTATCTAAAGTAATGGTCGTTGTTGCTGGCTGAGTTTCTGAAATCACATTACCTTGACGGATTGAGTAACGAACAGGAACTTGGCGACGAAGTGCATCAAAACCATTTTCTGCAGGTAAAATAATTAAGTTACCTGGCTTACCTTCTTCAATACCATAGTTATCTTGAATATTTAGCGTTCTTGCTGATTTATAGCTAATTAGGTCAAGACCTTGGTTAATTTGCTCATAACCCATGATTTGACATACATGCAGGCCCATATGCAGTACTTGTAGCATATTTGCTGTACCTAATGGATACCATGGGTCAAATACATCATCATGACCAAAGCAGACGTTGATATCACTTGCAAGCATCTCTTTAACGCGGGTAATACCACGACGTTTAGGATAGTCATCAAAGCGCCCTTGTAAGTGAATATTCACTAATGGGTTTGCAACAAAATTGATGCCTGACATTTTTAATAAACGGAATAAGCGAGAAGCGTAAGCGCCGTTGTAAGAGTGCATTGCTGTGGTGTGGCTTGCTGTTACTTTTTCACCCATATTAAATTTATGAGCAAGTGCCGCTAGGGTTTCAACAAAACGTGATTGTTCATCATCAATTTCATCACAATGAACATCAATCAAACGGTCGTATTTTTGTGCCAGTTCAAAAACGTAATGTAGAGATTCAATACCGTATTCACGAGTAAATTCAAAATGAGGAATTGCACCAATAACATCAGCACCAAGTTGAACGGCTTCTTCTAATAACTCTTTACCATTTGGGTAAGAAAGAATACCTTCTTGAGGAAAAGCGACGATTTGGATATCAACCCACTCTTTCATCTCTTCTTTTACTTCAAGCATTGCTTTTAGTGCGATTAATGTTGGATCAGACACATCTACATGGGTACGAACATGTTGAATGCCGTTCGCGATTTGCCATTTTAGTGTTTGTTTAGCGCGGCTCTTAACATCTTCAATGGTTAGAAGTTTTTTACGCTCAGACCAACGTTCAATCCCTTCAAAAAGAGTTCCTGAGATATTCCAGCTTGGCTCACCCGCAGTTTGAGTCGTATCTAAGTGAACATGAGGCTCACAAAATGGTGCATTGGCTAGACCGCCCTCAGCATCCAAGGTGTCACCTGAAAAAGCAAGATCTTGCTCATTTGATACGATAGTTTTGAATTGACCATCTTGGATCAAGATTTGGAATAACCCTTCTTGATCTCGTAATGCCACATTTTTAATTAATAAATTAGTCATAAGAATTCTTCTATGCAGCTTCTGTTTTAGATGCTTTTTCTTTGTTTAAAAGAGGGTTAAGTACTAGATAACTTAGTGCGCCACCAAAAACGGCGTTTACAGGAACAACACCAGGTAAGAAATTACCAGCGGCAACCCCAATAGCAACAGCGATTATACCTGCCCAGTTAATCGTTTTAAATTTTGCGTTTTCAAAATCCATGTAACGCTTACGATTCATGAAGAAGTCAGCGATGATAACCCCTCCAATTGGTGGGATAGCTATTGATAGGAAAGTTAACCAGCCAACAAAGTTATTATATAACCATAATGCGCAAACAGTACCAATTAAACCATTAAGCATTGAAATATACTTACTTGGTAAGCCTGTGATATTTGAGAAGCCAAGGCCTGATGCATAAAGGGCGTTATCGTTAGTTGTCCAGATATTTAAACCTAATACGATGATTGCTGGGATCAGTAGACCTTGAGCTATCATTACTTCAGAAATATCAGACTGACCAGTTACCGCTGCACCAGCAGCACCAAAGATGAACATTAATGAGTTGCCGATAAAGAAGGCAATCATTGTGATAGCAACAGCGCCCATTGGCTTCTTACCAAATCGCACAAAATCAGCGGTTAATGTACCAGCACTAATGAATGAACCGACAACCATTGCAAGTGCAATAGAGAAGTCCATTGGTTCTTCAGGTTGAATTTTTTGTAATTCTGCAATACCACCAATACTGTCAACGGCGGTAAGCACAGAGTAGCCACCTAAGACGGCAATGGCAGGAACCGCAATCATGGAAAGAACCATTAATGCTGAAATACCAAAATAAACAGTAACCGTCATTAATAGACCTGATATTACGATTAATGCGTTGGTATCAATGCCTGTTGCTTTGTGGACGGGGATTGCGAACATTGCAACACCAACACCAAACCAGCCGATTTGAGTACCGCCAAGAAGTAAAGAGGGGATCCAAGAACCTTTAGAACCAAAAGAGAAACGAGCAAGAAGGTGGGTAGATAAACCAGTTGAAGCGCCGATGTAACCAAGAAAAGAAGTATAAATGCCGAGAATTAAATTACCAATGAGAACAGCAAGGAAGAAATCATCAAAAGAGAGCCCCGTTCCTAACGATCCCCCTGTCCACATACTTGCAGAGAAAAAGGTGAGTCCAAGCATTACTAAAGTAAGTGAAACAACGCCTTTTCTTGCGGTCTTAGGTACTGGACCTAAGCTATAATCGTTATCGTGAGACATGTGTGAACCTCGTCTGTTTTGAATTTTTTGATCAGGATTTTGATAAACGGACAGGAGTCTAAAGGGATTATTAATAATGTCAATAAGGCTTATTTGCTATTTTATAAGTAGCTCGTGCTTATCCTATTGATTTTAAATGTTTTGTCTGTTTTTGAATTAGAAATTATTTTTAATTACAAACGGTTGCCTTACTTTTAAATATGTAAAAACTAACCGTTGGTGGGAAAAATCTACTTTAGGTGAGGAATTTAAACTTACATGATTACCGCTAGGGTGTTTACTTGTTTTTATTGGTTATCGGTTCATTATGGGAATGCTATGTTATTTAATTTGTTTAAAAAAAGACCTTAAAGCTTTATTTATATGGCTTTAAGGTCTTTATTGTAATTAGATTGCTATTTTAGTCGGTAAATCATCTCTATTTAGGACTATTCCCAGATTATTTTTTTATCTGTTGGCCAAGAAGATGCAAATTCGTGGTATTTTTTCTCTAGAATATGACGTTTTATCTTTAATGTTGGAGTTAAAATACCATTTTCGATACTCCATGGTTCTTTGATCATTAAGATGCCTTTTAGCTTCTCATGAGACTCGAGACCACTATTAATGGTCTCTAAGTTTTTTAGCGCGGTTCTTTCATACCGTTCTTGGTCAAAATTAGGATATGAGTGAGGGATAGCTAGTAGAATCGGACCTGGAAGCCCTGAACCAATAAGGCACATCATTTCTAAATTACTAAGATCAAAAATTCGTTTCTCAATAGGCACTGGAGCGACAAACTTGCCTTTTGCTGTTTTAAATGTGTCTTTTTTGCGACCTTGTATTGTTAAGAACCCTTCAGAATCAATGGAGCCAATATCTCCAGTGTGTAGCCAACCTTCTTGATTAAACGTTTCTGCCGTCGCTTCATCATTTTTATAGTAGCCGGCAAAGAGTCCGTCACCTCGAACTAAAATCTCTTCATCTGCTGCTATTTTCAATTCAACGCCAGGACCTGCTGAGCCAACCGTTCCAACTTTATCTGAACGGTAAGGGTGGTTGAGGGTACTATAAGCAAAAGTCTCAGTCATTCCCCACGCTTCAGTAATATTCAAGCCAATGCTTTCATACCATTTTAATAATCCGGCAGAGACAGGGGCGGAACCACAACCTAGAACTCGAGCTTGATCTAAGCCTAAGCCATCAGCCAATTTACGTTTGATTAAGCCATTAACAAACGGGATTTTGAGTAATATATTGAGTTTTTTCTGAGGCAATTTATCTTGAATTCGTTGTTGGAAGACCGTCCATAATCGGGGAACTGATATAAATAAAGTAGGACGATGCATTTTTACATCATCAATGAAGGTATCTAAGGATTCAGGAAAGGCGGTTTGAATGCCTCCGAAAAATGCAGAGCCTAAGATGTATACACGCTCGGTTATATGAGCAAGAGGCAAGTAGGAAAATAAACGATCATCGGGTTGCATCCCAATATGATTAACGAGATGTTTGGACGAACGACTAAAGCCGCCAAAGGTTAACATTGCCCCTTTTGGTAACCCTGATGTTCCTGAAGTATATACAATAGACATTAACGTATTGTCGTTATGGTCAGGTCTGAATTCGGAAGGCTGATGTTCTTTAATTAGGTCTTCAAATTGATACTGAGATTGAGCCGCTGAGTCATAATCAAAAGCAATGGTAGAAAGGTGAGGAAGGTTTTTTATTGCTTGAGTGGTCGCTTCATTATTATCGAGTTTACCAACAATGAGCGCTTTACTATCACTGTGCGTTAAACAATGTTCAATGGTATCTAACCCTGCGGTTGGAAAGATAGGAACACTAACAAAATCCCCAAGCATTAGAGCTAAATCAGTAATAAACCATTCTGCACAATTTTTAGAAATTAAGGCAACGCGATCTTTTGGTTGTATCCCCATACTTTGTAATGCGGTCACTAAGCGTAGCGCCTTATCAACCACTTCAGAGAAGGTATAGTCAACAAAGTGCCTCTCCTTTATTTGACGAAGGAAAATTGAATTTGGTTTTTTCTCGGCCCATTTAAGCATCGCTTCATGAGGGAGTTGAGGGTTGGTATTGTGATCGAATAATGGCTGACTCATGGCGGCATCCTGCAGGTTGTTGTAATTATTATTGTTAATTTTATGTTAAGTTAAATGCCTTTTGAGTAAATAGTCAAATTTGGTTCGAAATAATGAGAGGTAATTTGTTTATTTTGTAGTTCTAGAATGAGTTTAAGGGGTGACTTGTTTAGGGAGATTCAAAGAGGAGAAAAGAAGGCGAAGGAAAAGTAAGGCAGTAGAGCTACTGCCTTACTCAGTATGATTACAGTAACGCTTTTAGACGATACAGCTCTTCTAACGCTTGTCGTGGTGTTAGATCATCTGGGTTTACATTTGCTAGTGCTTCTTCAACTTCACTTGGCTCAGGAATAAGAGAGAGTTGATGCTCTTGTTTTACTTGAGTTGTCGCTAATGGTTGGTTTTTAGGCTGACCATTTTCAAGTTGTTGAAGTTTTTGTTTAGCTTTTTTGATTACCGTTTTTGGAACCCCCGCCAGAGAAGCAACTGCTAGACCGTAAGATTTATTGGCAGCACCATCTTGAACTGCATGCATAAAGGCAATTTCATCGCCATGCTCTACAGCGTCTAAATGTACATTCGCTAAACCATTAAATAGGTTTGGTAATTCAGTCAGTTCAAAGTAATGAGTTGCAAATAATGTCATTGCATTAATTTTTGTTGCTAACCATTCAGCACTTGCCCAAGCAAGAGAGAGTCCATCATAAGTACTTGTACCGCGACCAATTTCATCCATTAACACTAAGCTGTGTTTGGTGGCATTGTGCAGGATGTTTGCTGTCTCTGTCATTTCAACCATAAATGTTGAGCGTCCAGAAGCAAGATCATCTGATGCTCCAATACGGGTAAATATACGATCTAATAGGCCAATTTTTGCTGAATCAGCGGGAACATAACAACCAACATGAGCCATTAAAGCGATCAATGCAGTTTGGCGCATATAGGTTGATTTACCACCCATATTTGGTCCAGTAATGATCAACATTTTTCGGTTGTCGTTTAAATTGATTGGGTTGGCAATAAACGGATTACTCATCACTTGTTCAACAACAGGGTGACGGCCACCTTCAATTTGCATCCCTATCTCTGATGATAAGGTAGGGCGGCAATAATTTAAGCTATCAGCACGTTCAGCAAGGTTGCTTAATACGTCTAATTCAGAAATCGCATTGGCCATTAGTTGAAGTTGTTCTAAGTGAGGCAGAAGTTGATCAAACAATTCTTCCCACAGTTTTTTCTCTATCGCTAAGGCTTTTGATTTTGAGCTTAGCACTTTATCTTCATGCTCTTTCAGCTCAGGAATAATGTAACGCTCTGCATTTTTCAATGTTTGACGACGAACATAGTGAGCAGGTGCTTTGTGACTTTGACCTTTGCTGATCTGGATATAAAAACCATGAACGTTGTTATAGCCGACTTTTAGGGTATCAATATCATGACGTTCGCGTTCTTCTTGCTCAAGTTTCTCTAAAAATAACGTCGCACCATTAGCGAGATCTCGCCATTGATCGAGCTCTTCATTATAACCATCAGCTAATACGCCACCGTCACGAATAACAACAGGAGGGTTCTCTTTCACTGCGCGTTCTAATAGTTCGCAAATTGAGTCTATAGGCTGCGCAAGTGAAGCCAGTTCTAATAAATGAGTTTGTTCAAATTCTTTGGTGCTTTGTGCAAGCTCAGGCAGTTGTTGTAATGCGCTGCGTAAACGAGCTAAATCTCTTGGACGAGCAGAACGTAAAGCTAAGCGAGCAAGAATTCGCTCTACATCACCAATTTGCTTTAGTTGGGGAGCTAGCTCTGTGAATAATCCGCTTTCTTTTAATTCTCCAATCGCATCAAGACGTTGATTTAAAACTTGATGAGTTCTAACTGGTTGATGTAACCAGCGCTTTAGAAGACGGCTGCCCATTGCGGTTGATGTGTGGTCGAGCACTTCTGATAGCGTATGATTAAAACCACCCGCTAGATTTTGGGTTATTTCTAAATTACGGCGTGTTGCTGCATCTAAGATCACCGAGTCATCTTGATGATCCATCACAATAGAACGAATGTGAGGCAAGGTTGTACGTTGTGTGTCTTTTACATACTGAATAAGACAGCCAGCCGCACATAAACCAAATTCCGCTTTTTCTACTCCAAAACCAATTAGGTCACGTGTGCCAAACTGTTGGTTCAATTGTTGTTTAGCGGTTTCTAGTTCAAATTCCCATACTGGGCGACGACGATTCCCACTGCGTTTCTCTAATAAATGCACAGGTTCGAAATCTTCACTAAACAAAAGCTCTGTAGGAGAAGTTCGTTGCAACTCAGCCAACATTGCTTCTTCTGTGCCTGGTTCTGATACTTTAAATCGACCAGAAGTAATGTCTAATGTGGCGTAACCAAAGCGATCTTTATGATGAAAAATAGCGGCAATAAGATTATCGAAACGCTCTGGAAGAAGAGCCTCATCGGTTACAGTCCCTGGAGTTACGATACGAACCACTTTACGCTCAACTGGACCTTTACTCGTAGCAGGATCTCCAATTTGCTCACAGATAGCAACAGACTCGCCCTGCTGAACTAATTTGGCTAAATAACCCTCAACGGCATGGTAAGGAAGACCTGCCATTGGTATTGGTTCACCTGCTGAGGAGCCTCGTTTAGTTAACGATATTTCAAGAAGCTGAGAGGCTCGTTTGGCATCATCATAGAAAAGCTCATAGAAGTCGCCCATACGATAGAACAGCAAGATATCCGGATTTTCAGATTTTAAACGCAAGTACTGTTGCATCATTGGGGTGTGTTTTTCAGTTGATTTTGTTGCCACAACGAGACCTAATGAGTGTTGAGAATATTTGTTGCTAAGAATACGTGAATCAAAGCGGCAATCAAAGATAGAATCAATAAAATTCGAATCAAGACAGGAAGAATTTAATGGATATGACAAAAAATGCTCAACTCGCGCAAGAAGTTGGCGAGCTATTAATGCAACAAGGCAAAACGATGGCTTGTGCAGAATCGTGTACTGGTGGTGGTGTTGCTTTTTGTGCGACAGAGAATGCAGGGAGTTCTGCTTGGTTTGAACGTGGTTTTGTGACCTACAGTAATGAAGCAAAGCAAGAGTCATTGGGTGTTAGTTTAGATATGTTAAGTGCTTTTGGTGCGGTAAGCGAAGCGGTAGTCAAAGAGATGGCAATAGGGACGTTACACAACAGTCATGCTGATATTAGTGTGTCTATTAGTGGCATTGCAGGCCCAGGAGGAGCAACAGGAGATAAGCCTGTTGGGACTGTGTGTTTTGGTTTTGCAGATAAAACTAATTGGCATCAAGAAACGACTGTATATTTTACTGGTGATCGTAGTGAAGTAAGGCAAAGTGCGATCGAATATGCATTTCTCACAATAAAGACTAGGTTGTTAGAGTTTAATTAATTCAATGGTTTATGGTTGTTTTTCTTAAGTCGCAATAGAAAATTTAATAAAAAAACTAGCAAGCCTATAGACACTGTATGAATAGACAGTATACTACTAATCATTAACTGATTTAGTGATCTAGAAATCTGGAGAATCAAATGGACGATAACAAGAAAAAAGCACTGGCCGCAGCATTAGGTCAAATTGAAAAACAATTTGGTAAAGGTTCAATTATGAAGTTGGGCGATAACCGCACAATGGATGTTGAAACTGTGTCTACTGGTTCTTTATCTCTTGATATTGCTCTAGGTGCTGGCGGTTTACCAATGGGACGTATCGTAGAAATCTACGGTCCTGAATCATCAGGTAAAACAACACTAACTTTGGAAGCGATTGCTCAAGCACAAAAAGCAGGCAAAACCTGTGCATTTATTGATGCAGAGCATGCTCTAGACCCAATCTACGCTCAAAAGCTGGGTGTTGATATTGACCAATTACTATGTTCTCAACCTGATACTGGTGAGCAAGCATTAGAAATCGTTGATGCATTAGCACGCTCTGGAGCGGTTGATGTAATCGTAGTCGATTCAGTTGCTGCACTAACGCCAAAAGCTGAGATTGAAGGTGAAATGGGCGACAGCCACATGGGTCTTCAAGCTCGTATGCTTTCTCAAGCAATGCGTAAGTTAACGGGTAACCTAAAACAATCAAATTGTATGTGTATCTTCATCAACCAAATTCGTATGAAAATTGGTGTGATGTTTGGTAACCCAGAAACGACAACCGGTGGTAATGCACTTAAGTTCTACGCCTCTGTTCGTCTTGATATTCGTCGTACTGGCGCAGTAAAAGATGGTGATGAGGTTGTTGGTAACGAAACTCGAATCAAAGTAGTTAAAAACAAAATTGCAGCACCATTTAAGCAAGCGGAAACTCAAATTCTATATGGTAAAGGCTTTAACCGTGAAGGTGAGCTAATTGATTTAGGTGTTAAGCATAAATTAGTAGATAAAGCAGGTGCTTGGTATAGCTACAATGGCGACAAGATTGGCCAAGGTAAAGCAAATGCTTCTAAGTTCATGCGTGAGAACGTAGAAATTGCGACTGAATTAGACCATAAACTGCGTGAGATGTTATTAACACCTGCAGAAGAGCAACCTGAAATCGAAGAGAAAATTGAAGAAGAAAACGAAGAGTTTTAATTTATTCAATTCTTAGTGAAATAATAGAAAGCCAAACCATCGTGTTTGGCTTTTTTACGTCTATAAAAAGAGACTGCCCTAATCACAAATAGAATTATTTCTCTTTCCTTACTTGATCGCTCTACTCAATCTATATTTCGCTCTCATTTGCGTATACAATGTTCGAAATTCTGTCTAAAAAACACTGCTTGTCTTAACTGAGTACAAGAGTGAGTTAACCTACGATTCAATCAGGAATATCCACATGTATATGAGCACTGACGAGATCCGCCGTGCGTTTCTTGCTTTTTTTGAAAGCAAAGGACACCAAATTGTTGAGAGTTCTTCTCTAGTTCCAGCAAATGATCCAACTCTTCTATTTACCAATGCCGGTATGAACCAATTTAAGGATTGTTTCCTAGGTTCAGAGAAGCGTAACTATACTCGTGCAACTACCGCTCAACGTTGTGTTCGTGCTGGTGGTAAGCATAACGATTTAGAAAACGTAGGCTTTACTGCTCGTCACCATACTTTCTTTGAAATGCTAGGTAACTTTAGCTTTGGTGATTATTTCAAGCAAGACGCAATTAAATACGCATGGGAATTCCTAACAGAGCGTTTAGAGCTTCCTGCAGATCGTCTATTAGTGACTATCTACGAAACAGATGACGAAGCATTCGAAATCTGGAATAAAGAAATGGGTATCCCTGCAGACCGTATCGTTCGTATTGGTGATAACAAAGGCGCACCTTATGCATCAGATAACTTCTGGCAAATGGGTGACACTGGTCCTTGTGGTCCTTGTACTGAAATTTTCTACGATCATGGTGAGCACATTTGGGGTGGCCGTCCAGGTACTCCTGAAGAAGATGGTGACCGTTTCATCGAAATTTGGAACAACGTTTTCATGCAGTTCAACCGTCAAGCGGACGGCACAATGGAACCACTTCCAAAGCCATCAGTAGATACAGGCATGGGCATTGAGCGTATTGCAGCAATCATGCAAGGCGTACACTCAAACTATGAAATTGATATTTTCCAAACACTAATTAAAGAAACAGCAAAAGTTGTTGGTTACGATGATCTTTCAAACCAATCTCTACGCGTTGTTGCTGATCACATCCGTTCTTGTTCTTACCTAATTGTTGATGGTGTTATGCCGTCAAACGAAGGTCGTGGTTACGTATTGCGTCGTATTATTCGTCGTGCGGTACGTCACGGTAACAAGTTAGGTGCTAAAGGCTCTTACTTTTATAAATTAGTTGGTCCACTGGCTGAGATCATGGGTACGGCTGGTGAAGAACTGAAGAAACAGCAAGCGCTAG
Organism: Aliivibrio sp. EL58; assembly: GCF_900312675.1. Taxonomy (GTDB): domain Bacteria; phylum Pseudomonadota; class Gammaproteobacteria; order Enterobacterales; family Vibrionaceae; genus Aliivibrio. The sequence goes on from NZ_OMPC01000012.1 coordinate 345,831, forward strand.
TTGAAAAAGTTCTTAAGATTGAAGAAGAAAACTTTGGTCGCACACTAGAGCGTGGAATGGTAATTCTAAACGAAGCTTTAGATAACCTTGAAGGTACGGTTCTTGATGGTGAAACAGTATTTAAACTTTATGATACTTACGGTTTCCCTGCTGATTTAACCAATGATGTTGCTCGTGAGCGTGAATTAACTATCGATGAAGATGGTTTTGAAAAAGCGATGGAAGAACAACGTCAACGTGCTCGTGAAGCGGGTCAATTTGGTACTGATTATAATGCAGTGATCAAAGTTGAATCTGAAACAGTATTCCACGGTTATGATTCGACTGAAGCAAAAGCAACGGTATTAGAAATCTTCCGTGAAGGTGAAGCAGTTGAGACTCTTTCTGCTGGTGATGATGCGATTCTAATTTTAGATGCAACGCCATTCTATGCTGAATCAGGCGGTCAATCTGGTGATGCGGGTATTATTACCGTAGAAGCGGGTAAGTTTGTTGTTACTGATACTCAAAAAGTAGGTAATGCGATTGGTCACTACGGTAAGTTAGTTGAAGGTGTGTTATCAACGACTGATAGTGCAATGGCTCAAGTTGATGAAGAGCGTCGTACTGCGATTACTTTAAATCACTCAGCAACCCACTTATTACACGCAGCACTTCGTGAAGTATTAGGTGAGCACGTAACTCAAAAAGGCTCATTAGTTAAAGCGGAAGGTTTACGTTTTGACTTCTCTAACCTTGAAGGCGTAAAAGCTGATGAATTACGTAAAGTTGAGCGTATTGTTAACCAACAAGTGCGTTTAAACCATGAGATTGAAACAAACCTAATGGACATTGATGCTGCTAAAGAAAAAGGCGCAATGGCTCTATTTGGTGAGAAATACGACGATGAAGTTCGTGTACTTTCTATGGGTGAATTTTCTACTGAGTTATGTGGTGGTATTCACGCATCAAGCACTGGTGATATTGGCCTATTTAAAATTACGTCAGAAAGTGGCATTGCAGCGGGTATCCGCCGTATTGAAGCCGTTACTGGTGAAGCAGCATTAGATGCGATTGAAGCACAACAAAAATCAGCAGATAAAAAGCTGAATGAAGCGGCATCAAAAGCAAAACAACTTGAGAAAGAGATCCAACAGCTTAAAGATAAGCTAGCGTCTCAAGAAGGTGCAAGCCTGATCAATCAAGTTCAAGACATTGCAGGAACAAAAGTACTTATTGCTCAGCTAGATGGTGCAGAGAGTAAAGCGCTTCGTGGCATGGTAGATGAGCTTAAAAATCAAATCGGCAGCTGCGTTATCATGTTAGGTAATGTGAATGACGGTAAAGTTGGTTTAATTGCTGGCGTAACTAAAGATCTTATTGGCCAAGTGAAAGCGGGCGAATTAGTGAATATGGTTGCACAACAAGTTGGTGGTAAAGGCGGCGGTCGTCCTGATATGGCTCAAGCTGGCGGTACTGATGCGAATGCATTACCTGCGGCACTAGCTTCTGTTGAAGCTTGGCTAACTGAGCGTCTGTAATAGGTCGTATCAGTGGCATTAATCGTACAAAAGTATGGTGGTACATCAGTTGGGTCCGTTGAACGGATCCAATCTGTTTCTGAACGTATCATTTCAGCACAGCAACAAGGGCATGATGTCGTTGTTGCTGTTTCTGCTATGGCCGGAGAAACCAATCGCTTAATGAGCTTAGCAAATCAAATTAGTGAGGCCCCTGAGCCTCGTGAATTGGATATGCTCCTTTCTGCGGGAGAACAGGTTTCCATTGCGCTACTAGCCATGTCTTTAAATCAGAAAGGCGTTAAAGCCATTTCTCTAACGGCTGACCAAGCGGGTATTTATACTAACTGCACCTTTAATGATGCAACTATTGAGCATATTGAAACTGATTTAATTACTCAATGGGTTGATAAAGGGTATGTGGTAATTATTGCTGGCTTTCAAGGTCGTGATGTTCACGGTAATATCACCACATTAGGAAGAGGCGGCTCTGATACGACAGCTGTCGCGTTATCTGCTGCCTTAAATGCAGATGAATGCCAGATATTTACTGATGTTGATGGCGTTTATTCTTCTGATCCTCGCTACGTAGCTAACACTCGTCGTTTAAAGGAAGTGTCATTTTCTGATATGCACCTTTTAGCTAAATCGGGTGCTAAAGTATTGCAAGAGCATTCAGTTGCTCATGCTTGGAGAACGTCGGTGAAGTTACGAGTACTTTCTTCATTTGAAGAGGGGGAAGGGACTTTAATTTGTGAAGAACCTGAAGAGAGTCCATCGGTAACAGGGTTGGCTTTAAAGCAGGATTTACTTCTCGTTGAATGCACAGGACTCTCCATTACAGAACAAGCAGCACTGCTGAAACAGTATGAAGAGTTAACGGCTCAAAGTGGTTGTTTTAAAATTGTTGTGCCAAAAGCAACTTTTTTACAATTGAAACTGGCATTTAATACAAAAATACGCAATATTAGTAGCTTATCAATACTGACGTTAGTCGGTGATAAAGTTGAAGGGATGGCAGATCTTGCTTGCAATCAACTGAAGGCTAATGGTGTTGATATCTATCAACACAATAAAGAGCCAAAAAGTGTGTCGGTTATCGTTAATCAAGCTGATTTAGAACAAGCAGCCGAAATTTTACATAAAACGTTTGTTATTACAGAGCAATCACAAGATAATAACCTTATGATCGCTGTTTCTTGAGCAGAGACGTTTATGAAAATAGGCGATAACGGACAATACATACATTTATTATAAAACTGAGATTACTCAAGGAGCATTCGAATGCTAATTCTGACACGCCGCGTAGGTGAAACTTTAATGATTGGTGATGAAGTAACAGTTACTGTACTAGGCGTTAAAGGCAACCAAGTACGTATTGGTGTTAATGCACCTAAAGAAGTATCTGTACATCGTGAAGAGATTTACATGCGCATTCAAGCGGAAAAAGGTACACCTGCTGCTACGCAAGGTAACTTTTAATTCGTATGAATGAGGCTGGCATTGTCAGCCTTGTTTATTTTTGTCTAATTTAGTTAGGTGAAAATAAACAGAAACAAGGTACAAACAAAGGCACAAACCACGTATAACGTTCTATTTTTGCTCATTTTGGTTGTTTCATAGGCTGTTGAACAAAAAGCGTTATTTTTTACTTAAAAAGTCATTGACATATTTTTGGTAAACCGTAATATGTGCCTCCTCAACACGGTGAGGTGGCCGAGAGGCTGAAGGCGCTCCCCTGCTAAGGGAGTATGCGGCTTATACCCGCATCGAGGGTTCGAATCCCTCCTTCACCGCCATTATTTGTTTCTGTTGGTTTCGGTCAGCAAGAACATAAAAGAATTATTGTGCGCTAGTAGCTCAGCTGGATAGAGTACCTGGCTACGAACCAGGCGGTCGGAGGTTCGAATCCTCCCTGGCGCACCATTCTTTTTATTGATGAATTTATTTGTCAATAACAGTGATTGTTTGCAGATAATCACAAATAAGCGAAATACAAAACGGTGAGGTGGCCGAGAGGCTGAAGGCGCTCCCCTGCTAAGGGAGTATGCGGCTTATACCCGCATCGAGGGTTCGAATCCCTCCTTCACCGCCATTATTTGTTTCTGTTGGTTTCGGTCAGCAAGAACATAAAAGAATTATTGTGCGCTAGTAGCTCAGCTGGATAGAGTACCTGGCTACGAACCAGGCGGTCGGAGGTTCGAATCCTCCCTGGCGCACCATTTTTTCTTTTTGTAACTGTTTATTAATTACAATATAGAGTTGCAAAGACAATTAGAATTATACTGTGCGCTAGTAGCTCAGCTGGATAGAGTACCTGGCTACGAACCAGGCGGTCGGAGGTTCGAATCCTCCCTGGCGCACCATATTTCTTTTTGTAACTGTTTATCGGTTACGATACATAGTTGCAAAGACAATCAGAATTAACTGTGCGCTAGTAGCTCAGCTGGATAGAGTACCTGGCTACGAACCAGGCGGTCGGAGGTTCGAATCCTCCCTGGCGCACCATTTTTTCTTTTTGTAACTGCTTATTGGTTACAATATAAAGTTACAAAGACAATTAGAATTATACTGTGCGCTAGTAGCTCAGCTGGATAGAGTACCTGGCTACGAACCAGGCGGTCGGAGGTTCGAATCCTCCCTGGCGCACCATATTTCTTTTTGTAACTGTTTATCGGTTACGATACATAGTTACAAAGACAATCAGAATTAACTGTGCGCTAGTAGCTCAGCTGGATAGAGTACCTGGCTACGAACCAGGCGGTCGGAGGTTCGAATCCTCCCTGGCGCACCATTTTTTCTTTTTGTAACTGTTTATTGGTTACAATACTATATAGTTACAAAGACAATTAGAATTACTGTGCGCTAGTAGCTCAGCTGGATAGAGTACCTGGCTACGAACCAGGCGGTCGGAGGTTCGAATCCTCCCTGGCGCACCATTCTTTAAAAGAACCCGATCTTTATGGTCGGGTTTTTTTATGCCTATAAGAAATCAAGTTAATTAATTGATACTATTATTAAATGATTTGAAATTTAGGTTATTATTAGGTAGTTTGATTGTAATCAGTTTATATTAAAGATAAAGGTGGCAGTGTATGGATATATCTCGCCATTTTATTCTTTTTTGAATATATTTAGATTGTTTCGAGTTTGACAAAAACTTTGATGTCGAGATAATCACTCTTTCTTTTTAGAATAAAAGAACAAAATTCGTTAGTAAGTAACATACTAAATTGTACATTGTCACTATCATCATAAAAGGAATAAAAGATGACAGACATTGGAAGTCTACTATTGGAAGCTGCAACGCTAATGCTAACTGGCATGGGCGTCGTATTTGTATTCCTCACCATTCTAGTCTACCTAGTTCAACTCATGTCTAAGTTGTTGCCTGTGGAGTTACCTCCAAAACAGGTACTAGCTGTCCAAAAAAATCTAGATCCCGATCAAACAACAGTACAGCCTCAAGTTATTGCGGCAATTTCTGCTGCGGTTAAATTACACCGTCAAAAGCATAAATAATCTGTTTTAGGAAAATTATTACAAGGAGTTTGTAAGTATGTCTAAACCACTTTCTATCACTGATGTGGTACTTCGTGACGCCCATCAATCACTCTTCGCGACTCGTATGCGCGTTGAAGATATGCTGCCAATTGCTGAGCAGTTGGATAAGATAGGCTATTGGTCATTAGAAACATGGGGCGGTGCAACTTTCGATGCCTGCATTCGTTATCTAGGCGAAGATCCGTGGGAGCGTTTGCGTTTATTGAAAAAGGCGATGCCTAATACACCAATGCAAATGCTATTGCGTGGTCAAAACTTATTAGGTTACCGTCATTATGCGGATGATGTAGTAGAAAAGTTCGTTGAACGAGCTCATGCCAACGGTATGGACGTATTCCGTATATTTGATGCGATGAATGACGTAAGAAACTTTCAAACAGCAGTAAAAGCAGCGATTGATGTTGGTGCTCACGCACAAGGCACACTTTCTTATACCACTAGTCCTGTACATAATTTAGAGACATGGGTTGATTTAGCAAAACGTCTTGAAGATTTAGGCTGTCACTCTTTATGTATTAAAGACATGTCAGGCTTACTTAAGCCATATGAAGCAGAAGAGCTAATCACTCGAATCAAAGCATCGTGTGATGTTCCTCTGGCGTTACATAGCCATGCAACAACGGGTTTATCTACAGCTACAGCATTAAAGGCCGTTGAAGCGGGCATTGATATTCTAGATACGGCTATCTCTTCTATGAGCCAAACTTATGGACATACACCAACAGAAACTGTAGTGGCAATGCTAGAAGGTACTGGTCGTGATACTAATCTTAACCTTGAACAACTAGAACCGATTGCAACTTATTTCCGTGAAGTTCGTAAGAAATATGCGAAATTTGAAGGAAAAATGAAAGGTGTTGATTCACGAATCCTTATTGCTCAAGTTCCTGGTGGAATGCTAACGAATATGGAAAGCCAACTTAAAGAGCAGGGTGCTGCTGATAAGATGGATGAAGTATTGTTGGAGATCCCTAAAGTTCGTAAAGATCTTGGCTATATTCCATTAGTTACGCCGACCTCTCAAATAGTCGGTACTCAAGCGGTGATTAATGTTCTTACCGGTGAGCGCTATAAGAGCATCACAAAAGAAACCGCTGGTGTACTTAAAGGTGAGTATGGTGCTGCTCCTGCTGCCGTTGATGCAGAGTTACAAGCACGAGTATTGGATGGTGCAGAAGCGATTACTTGTCGACCTGCTGATCTATTGAAATCTGAGCTTCACACTTTAACTGATGAATTGATTGCAAAAGCTAAAGAAGACAACATTGAATTAGCAGAACAACAAGTTGATGACGTTCTTACTTATGCATTGTTTCCACAAGTGGGTCTTAAGTTTCTTAACAATCGTAATAACCCAGATGCTTTTGAACCAGCCCCTGGTACAGAAAAAGACGAAGACGAAGACACTGTAAAAGTAGTTCCGGGTAAAGGTGGTGTTGAATCTTACAGCGTTAAAGTTGATGGGCAGATTTATAATGTTGAAGTTGGCCCACAAGGCGTAATTTCTTCAGTTGCTCCAGTATCAGGACAACCAGCACCGGTTCAATCACCTCAGTTATCTGCCGTTGATGCAGAGTCAGTGGATGCACCATTAGCGGGTAATATTTTTAAAGTATTGGTTCAGCCAGGCGCAGAAGTGGTTGAAGGTGATGTACTACTTATTCTTGAAGCGATGAAGATGGAAACTGAAATCAGAGCATCACGTAATGGTACCGTGCAGGATATTTTAACTAAGGAAGGCGATGCGGTAGCTGTTGGTACACCGTTGCTTTCTCTAGCGTAAGGTAAGTTAAACATGGATGGTTTATTAATATTATGGAATGAAACCTCAATCGCTAATTTTAAGTTTGAACAACTTATTATGATTTTAGTGGGTTGTGGCCTTTTGTTCTTAGCGATAAAAAAAGGATTTGAGCCATTACTACTGTTACCAATTGGTTTTGGTGCAGTATTGGCTAATATTCCAAATGCAGGCTTTACTGAGCCTGGCGGCTTACTTTACTACGTCTATTACGTCGGGATTGAAACCGGTATTTTCCCACTTCTGATCTTTATGGGAGTTGGGGCAATGACGGACTTTGGAGCGTTAATTGCGAATCCAAAAACGTTATGGCTTGGTGCCGCGGCGCAAGTAGGTATTTTTGCTACATTATTTGGCGCAATCTTACTTAACTTTGTTCCTGGGATGGAGTTTACGCTAGCTGACGCTTCATCAATTGCAATTATTGGTGGTGCTGATGGGCCTACCGCTATTTTCTTAGCCAGTAAGCTATCGCCTGATTTATTAGGGGCAATTGCTGTTGCTGCATATAGTTATATGGCATTAGTTCCAATTATTCAGCCGCCGATCATGAGGGCACTAACAACACCAGAAGAGCGTCAAATTAAGATGGCTCAACTGCGTCATGTTGGCAAAGCAGAGAAGATCATTTTCCCTCTTGCGGTATTATTGATGACGATTCTATTTTTACCATCAGCAACACCACTGGTTGGGATGTTCTGTTTAGGTAATTTGATGAAAGAATCTGGTGTGGTTGATCGTTTATCGAATACTGCTCAAAATGAACTGATCAATGTAGTGACTATTTTCTTAGGGCTAGGTGTTGGATCAAAACTAGAAGCTGAGACATTTTTGAATGTTGAAACCTTAGGTATTCTACTACTGGGCGCGGTTGCCTTTAGTGTAGGTACTGCTGGTGGTTTAATTATGGCTAAGATCTTAAACAAATATTCGAAAGAAGATATTAACCCATTAATTGGTGCCGCTGGAGTATCTGCAGTACCAATGGCTGCTCGTGTTGTGAATAAAGTAGGACTAGAGGCAAACCCTCAAAACTTCTTATTGATGCATGCGATGGGGCCTAATGTCGCTGGTGTACTTGGTTCCGCGGTGGCTGCGGGTATCTTATTGGCACTTGTAGGTTAACATTGAACAAAACTTAACAATAAAAAGGGTGCAGATGCACCCTTTTTTATTTTATGCTTATTGCATATATTTTAGTTAATGGAATTAATGCAATCATGTTTGATTGGTTTAATGCAGATTCTGCATTATGGGTATTATTTAGTTCAGGATTTTTAAGTGCGACTTTATTACCTGGAGCATCAGAAGCCAGTTTAATTGCAGCGTTAAAATTAGACAGCTTTTCAATGTGGACTGTTATTGCTGTAGCAACATTGGGAAATACACTGGGTGGCATAACAAATTATTGGCTTGGTTTGTTACTTCCTGATAAAACTTCTTCACAGAAACATGGTCATAAAGCCATTAAATGGTTAAAAAAGTATGGTTATTGGACGTTATTGTTCAGTTGGTTACCGGTTATAGGTGATCCTCTCTGCCTCGCTGCAGGGTGGCTACGAATGAAATTTTGGCCATGCATAATTTTAATTGGAATAGGAAAGGCTGCACGATATCTTTTACTATCGCTCGCGGTAAACGGAATTTTATAGGAATTAAAATGAAAAAATTATTAGCTCTGTCGATAGTATTGGCTTTGTCTGGGTGCAGTAATTCAGAATTTGAAGCACCAAAAAAATCAGACTTACCTCAAGGTGTCACCTTAATTGAGCAAGTATTACCAAAAGAAGGGACAACGGTTATTCCATACCAAAAATACACATTAGAAAATGGATTAACGGTTATTTTAAGTCCTGATCATTCTGATCCGCTTGTGCATGTTGATGTTACTTATCATGTAGGCTCAGCACGAGAAGAGATCGGGAAATCAGGATTTGCACACTTCTTTGAGCACATGATGTTCCAAGGCTCTGAAAATGTTGGTGATCAGCAACACTTTAAAATCATCACAGAAGCGGGTGGTACGCTAAATGGCACCACGAACCGTGACCGAACGAATTACTTTGAAACCGTACCTGCTAATCAATTAGAAAAAATGCTCTGGCTAGAGTCAGATCGTATGGGATTCTTGATTGACGCCGTTTCTCAAAAGAAATTTGAGATCCAACGTAGTACGGTGAAGAATGAACGTGGACAGAACTATGATAACCGTCCATACGGACTGATTTATGAGCGTATGGGAGAAGCGTTATTTCCACAAGGTCATCCTTATTCATGGCAGACAATTGGCTATGTTGAAGATTTAGACCGTGTAGATGTCAATGATCTTAAAGCCTTTTTCCTACGTTGGTACGGCCCTAATAATGCAGTAATCACTATCGGTGGTGATTTAGACAGCAAACAAACACTAGAGTGGGTGAACAAATACTTTGGTTCAATCCCTCGTGGACCAGAAGTTGAAAATGCACCAAAGCAACCTGTGACGTTGACAGAAAATCGCTTTATTACCCTAGAAGATAGAATTCAACAGCCGATGGTAATGATTGGTTGGCCTACGACTTACCGAGGCGAGGAAACGGAAGCCAGTCTCGATATGTTAGCTACTTTGCTTGGTAATGGTAAAACAAGCTTACTTTATCAAGAGCTAGTGAAGACAGGTAAAGTTGTCGATACTGGTGCATTTCATGACTGTGCTGAGCTGTCGTGTACCATGTATGTTTATGCCATGACAGACTCTGGTGACAACAACGGTTTAGCGTCTGCATACAGCGAGATTATGGATGTTCTGGAGAAGTTTGAAAAAGAAGGAGTATCAAAAGAAGACTTAGCTGAAGTGCAGGGGAGTGCAGAAGCTGGGGCGATATTTGGTCTACAATCTGTATCAGGAAAAGTATCTCAACTTGCGTCAAATGAGACATTCTATGGTCAGCCTAACCAGCTAGAAAAACAACTAGCAGAGTTAAAAGCCGTGACTCCTGAAAAAGTGTCTCAAGCATTCGATACCTACATCGCGAACAAATATAAAGTGACGTTGAGTGTTGTGCCTAAAGGGAAAACACAACTTCAAGTTGAAAAGCCAAACTTTATTACGCCTAAGCGAGAATTGCCTGAATATCAAAAACTCGATGAAAATGATTTAGAAGTACGTAAAGCAGTTGATGATTTTGATCGTTCTATTATGCCTCAACCATCAAAGGGCGTTACTGCAACAACACCTGATATCTATCGTGCAAAATTGACTAACGATATTGAAATATTAGGAACTGAAGCCATTGAGACGCCAACCATTCAATTACAAATAGCGATACCTGCAGGTAATCGATATGTAGTAAGAGGAAAGGAAGGTTTAGCTGAGCTGACTGCGGCAATGATGGAAGAAGGAACAACAGAGCGTTCTGCAGAAGATATTCAAAAAGAGTTGGATAAATTAGGCAGTTCAATCTCATTTAACACAGGCACTTATACGACGACAATTTCAATAGCATCGCTTACGAAGAATATCGATCAAACTCTAGCGATCGTTAATGACATGCTATTTTCCCCTGCCTTTAAAGAGGCTGATTTTGAGCGCTTACAAAAACAAGCGGTTGAAGGGTTAGTGTATGAGCATCAGAAGCCATCGTGGTTAGCGTCCCAAGCGACTCGTGAGGTTTTATTTGACGGAACTATTTTTGATCGTGCCCCTGATGGGTCATTGGAATCAGTTAAGAGTTTAACGATTGATGATATAAAACAATTCTATAAAGAGAACTATACGCCAATTGGTACTCAAGTTGTTTCTGTTGGGGACATTACTAAATCAGATCTTGTATCTAAATTATCTTTCTTAGCTGCTTGGCAAGGAGAAGCGCCACGTTTATTAGCACCACAGAAACTACCGGTGTTGAATCAGCAAAAAATCTATCTGGTCAATAAACCGAATGCACCGCAGAGTGTGATCCGTTTTGTTCGTCAAGGTATGCAATATGATGCAACCGGAGAGCTATATAAAACTCAGCTAGCTAATTTTAATTTGGGCGGCAACTTCAATAGTAGAATTAACCAAAATCTTCGTGAAGATAAAGGCTATACCTATGGTGCTGGAGGCTCTTTATTTGGTAATAAAGAAATTGGGATGTCGATTTTCTATGCTCAAGTTCGTGCAGACGTCACTTTAGAATCAATCCAAGAATTTATCTCTGAAATGAAAAAGTTTGAAACTGATGGTATGACGATGGATGAATTAAATTTCATGCGTTTAGCCGTAGGCCAACAAGATGCGCTAAAGTATGAAACGCCGAGTCAGAAAGCGAGTTTATTAGGTAAGATCTTAACTTACTCGTTAGATGAAGATTTTATCGATGAGCAAAATGAGTTGATAGCAACATTGGGCAGAAGTGATCTCAATACATTGGCTTCAAAATGGTTTGACCCGACACAATATCAAATAATTGTTGTTGGTGATGAAAAATCATTAATGCCAAAATTGAAAACACTAGGGTTACCAATAGAGTTACTAACCCCTAAGAAGTAAATTTTATTAGAAAGACGGCAATATCAAGCATATATTGCCGTTTTTTCATATCCAACTCTCATTAAAATTTGTTAGTATCTCAGGATATAAATCAACATTGTGATGTTGAACTTACCTCAATAGCGAGATTGTATTTTGACCGAATTTATCAACCGATTACAGAAAGTCGCTTCCAATCCTAAGGCATTTAAAAAAATAGGCCGAGGAATTGAAAGAGAGACCCTAAGATTTACTCTAGGTGCATCGCTTTCTTCTAAGCCACATCCAGTAGGCGTAGGTTCAGCATTAACGCATAAATACATAACGACAGATTTTGCAGAGTCTTTATTAGAGTTTATTACGCCTGTATCAAACGATGTGGATACAGTAATACAACAACTTGAAGATGTGCATCACTATACAGTTTCACACATGGGTGAAGAGAAGCTATGGCCACTTTCGATGCCATGTTTTGTTACTCATGATGATGATATTACGCTGGCCCAATATGGCTCATCAAATGTTGGTCAACTTAAAACAACCTACCGTGAAGGCTTAAAGCGTCGATATGGTAGTGTGATGCAAGTGATCTCTGGTGTGCATTTTAATTTCTCTTTCTCAACAGAATTCTGGGATGAGTTATTTGGCGCGCAATCAGAAGAAGAAAGAAAAGCTTCTGTCTCTGACGCTTATTTTGGTTTAATCCGAAATTACTACCGTTTTGGCTGGTTAATTCCGTACTTCTTTGGTGCGTCTCCTGCGCTATGTAGTTCATTTATTCAAGGTCGTGAAACGGCAATGGAATTTGAATCACTGGGTAAAACATTGTATTTACCTTATGCAACCTCATTACGTTTAAGTGATCTTGGGTACACCAATGATTCTCAAAGTGACTTAAAAATTAGTTTAAACAGCGTTAATGAATATGTTGATGGTTTAAATAAAGCCATCCGAATGCCTTCAGAAGAATTTGCAAAAATAGGATTAAAAGAAGGTGATAAACAGATTCAATTGAATGCGAATGTATTGCAAATTGAAAACGAACTTTACGCTCCAATTCGCCCTAAGCGTGTAGCAAAAAATGGTGAAAGACCTTCAGTTGCTCTAGAGAATGATGGCGTTGAGTATATTGAGGTTCGTTCATTGGATGTAAATCCATTTAGCCCTGTTGGGGTTGATAAAGACCAAGTGCGATTCTTAGACTTATTCCTAACATGGGCAGTATTAACTGACTCAGCACCGATGAATGACAGTGAAATGGCGTGCTGGAAAGATAATTGGAATAAGATCGTTGAAAAAGGCCGTAAGCCAGGTTTAGAGCTGCAAATTGGCTGCCAAGGTGAGCGATTAACTCAAAAAGCATGGGCTGAACGAGTATTTGCTGATTTACTTATTATCGCTAAAGAGATGGATGCGATTAATGGCGATAATGAATACCAACAAACCCATCAACGTTTAACGGCAATGATCAATGATCCTGAACTAACGATATCAGGTCGATTATTAGCTGAAACGAAGAAAGGTGGCGGTATTGGAACGGTTGGTTGTGAATTGGCGGTAAAACATCGTGAAACTCACTTAAATCACCAATACAACTTTTATAGTAAAAAAGAGTTGGATGCAGAAGTTGAGCGTTCTATTCTTGCCCAGAAAGAAATCGAAAATGCAGATACACAATCATTTTCTGATTATTTAGAAGATTACTTTAGTTACTTGAAGTAACTGAGGTTAGATTAAACAAAGCACTGTTATTTGATGAGTAACAGTGCTTTTTTATTGAGTGATAATAATGAATTATAAACTGATAATTGTTGCAGTAACATTTTCGATATTAACAGGGTGTGCGACCGCTCCTCCAACGAAACAAGATAATTTGTGTGATATTTTTCGTGAAAAAAGTGGTTGGTATGATGATGCCAAAGACATGACTGAAGAGTATGGAACCCCTATCAATGTTGCTATGGCCATTATGAAGCAAGAGAGTAGCTTTCGTTCTGATGTGCGTCCTCCAAGAACAAAACTGCTTGGCTTTATTCCTTGGAGTCGTCCAAGCTCTGCTTATGGCTACGCTCAGGCGCAAGATCCAGTATGGGGTGAATATGAAGATGCAACCGGTGGTGGGTCACGCAGTAGTTTTGATGATGCGATAATGTTTATAGGTTGGTATACTGACGGTACGCAAAAGCGTTTAGGTATTTCTAAATGGGATCCTTACAACCAGTACCTTGCTTATCATGAAGGTAGAGGTGGATACAAACGCAAAAGCTACCAAAGTAAACCACAATTGATTAAGATAGCTCGTAAGGTTGAATCTCAAGCGAAGACATATGGCTGGCAATTAAAGCAATGTAAAGCTGAGCTTGAACGACAAAGTAGTTGGTGGTGGTAAGCCATCATTCATAAATTAAAGGATTAGAATATGCCACTATTAGATAGCTTCACTGTAGATCATACTCGTATGGAAGCGCCTGCTGTTCGTGTTGCAAAGACAATGCAAACCCCTAAGGGTGATACGATCACGGTATTTGATTTACGTTTTACTGCACCAAATAAAGACATCTTATCTGAGAAAGGCATTCATACGTTAGAGCATTTATATGCTGGCTTTATGCGAAATCATCTTAATGGTTCTTCTGTTGAAATCATCGATATTTCACCTATGGGCTGCCGCACTGGTTTTTACATGAGCTTAATTGGTACGCCAGTAGAGCAAACTGTTGCTGACGCTTGGATTGCTTCAATGGAAGATGTGTTAAAAGTAGAAGCTCAGAACAAGATCCCTGAACTTAATGAATATCAGTGCGGTACTTACGCAATGCATTCGTTAGAAGAAGCAAAAGCAATCGCGACGGCTATTCTAGCTTCAGGTATTCGAGTAAATAAAAACGATGAGCTTGCATTACCTGATTCAATGCTAAAAGAGCTGTCTGTTGATTAATTTTATAATTCATTGATATAAAAAAGCCCGTATAAAAACGGGCTTTTTTTATGCTGTTATTTTGTATCTTCGGGACTAGGAAATACTTTAACTAAATTGATTTTATTCTCTTCAACCGCAATAATTTTCATATTATGCTGTTCGATCTCAAGGCTAATTTCAGTCTCTGGGATCTCTTCTAAATGTTCGAGGATTAAACCATTTAATGTTCTTGGCCCATCGGTAGGCAAGTCCCACTTTAGTCCTTTGTTAATATCTCGAATATTAGCGCTGCCTTCAATCATGAAGCTGCCATCAGGTTGAGGCGTGATCTCTTCGGCTAAGCTTGGTGCCATAGACGTTGTAAACTCTCCGACAATTTCTTCTAAAATATCTTCAAGTGTAATTAACCCTTGGATGTCACCATATTCATCAACAACCAATCCAATACGTTCTTTGTTTCGTTGAAACTTAAGTAGTTGGCTATTTAATGGCGTTGCTTCAGGAATAAAGTAAATCTCATCTGCCGCTCTTAAAAGCGTTTCTTTAGTAAATTCATTCTTCTCAAGCATTAAACGATATGATTCACGTAAGCGTAGCATACCAACGACTTCGTCAATTTGGTCACGGTACAGAACAATACGACCATGAGGTGAGTGTGCTAGTTGGCGTGAAATAGATTTCCAATCATCATTGATATCAATGCCCGTGATTTCACTACGAGGAACCATGATGTCGTTCACAGTTACGTGTTCAAGATCGAGAATAGAGATTAGCATGTCTTGGTGACGACGAGGGATCAGGCCACCCGCTTCATGAACAACGGTTCTAAGTTCTTCTGAGCTTAGGTTATCTTTATCACTATGGTTTGCGCCAAGCCCAAGAAGTTTAAGAAAACCATTGGTAATAAAGTTCACTAAGATAACTAATGGAGAAAGTATCTTCATTAGCACGTTCAATACGATACTACTACTGTAAGAAACACGCTCTGGATACATAGCCGCAAGGGTTTTTGGTGTTACTTCCGCAAAGACAAGGATAACAAGTGTTAGTACACCAGTGGCAATAGCTACACCATAATCACCATAAAGACGCATACCAAGAATGGTGGCTATCGCTGAGGCTAGGATATTTACGAGGTTATTACCAATAAGGATAAGACCGATAAGACGATCAGGACGGCTTAGTAATTTTTCTACGCGCTTCGCCCCTTTGTGCCCTTGATTAGAAAGGTGCTTTAGGCGATAGCGGTTTAACGACATCATGCCCGTTTCAGAGCTTGAGAAGTAACCTGACATAACAATGAGTATAGCTAGTAAAGTAAATAGGGCGCCTGTTGATATGTCGTCCAAGTGTCTTGATCCTCATTTTAAAAATATAGTATATCGTATTTACAGCATTAACAGAAAGTGTGTCAACTTTGATCATGAAAAGTGAGTTAGCTATCGTTAAATTAAGTTAAAATTATCTCTTGAACGAAACGACTACCAAAATAAGCCAGTGTTAATATAAATGCACCAATAAGGCTAAACCATAAAGCTTTTTGTCCACGCCAACCTTGGCGGTAATGTCCCCAAGTTAATACGGCGTAAATTACCCATGCGATAAAAGAAAGAACCGCTTTATGCATCTTGCCTTGAGCGACCATATCCTGAATGAATGTGAAGCCGGTCAATAATGTGAGAGTTAATAATCCTAAACCGACCAGAATGATCTTGAAAAGTTGGCGTTCTACCATCATTAATGGTGGAAGGTTTGGATTAATGGTCAAAGATTTTTTCGTTTTTAATTTATGATCTAACCAAGCCAGTTGTAGTGCATATAGTGTGGCTATCATTAAGGTAGAATAAGCAAACAGTGCCAGAGAAATATGAATTAATAAACTTGGATGAGTTTCTAAGTGAGTAATAAAGGCGCCAGGGAGAAATGTTGCAGCTAATAAGTTAATCGCTGAAAAGCTATAAACAACAGGCAGAATAAACCACACTCTAAATTTGAGCATAGAGACACTCATAACTAAAGAGATAATGAAGCTAATGAGAGAAGCGACATTTAAAATACTTAAGTTTTGTCCAAAGCTATTTAGAATGAGTTCTTTCAACTGCCAGGCGTGCAAAACCAGTGCAAGAAATGCACAAATAAAGACAATGTTTGCTTGGATTTTATTTTGGCTAGCTAAGCCTGGAATAACAAAACCTAACGCAAGAAAGTAAAAAAGAGCAGCACTAATTGCTGTAATCGTATCCATAATTCACTGATCATTTAGTTTATCAACATTTTGATTATACCCTTTAGAGGTCAATCTCGGTAGGTGTGATTCAGTTAGGATAAAAAATTTTCATTATAACGTCTCAGATTTAGGTATAATCGAGAAATGGTCGCAAAGTAGGCGCAAGAATATGTTTGATAATTTAACGGATAGACTATCCAAGACCCTGAAAAATATCAGTGGTAAAGGTCGATTAACAGAAGAAAACATTAAAGAAACACTGCGTGAAGTTCGTATGGCTCTATTAGAGGCAGACGTTGCTTTACCTGTGGTTCGTGATTTTGTTAAGCGAGTAAAAGAAGGCGCTGTTGGGGTTGAAGTATCAAAAAGCCTAACTCCAGGCCAAGAGTTTATTAAGATCGTTCAGTCTGAACTAGAAGCGGTAATGGGGGATTCTAATGAAGCCCTTAATTTAGCTTGTCAGCCTCCTGCGGTTATTTTAATGGCAGGTTTACAAGGTGCGGGTAAAACAACCAGTACAGCTAAACTAGCAAAGCTATTAAAAGAAAGAGATAAAAAGAGTGTATTAGTTGTATCTGCCGATGTTTATCGTCCAGCTGCAATCAAACAGCTAGAAACATTAGCTGGAGAAGTTGAAGTAGATTTCTTCCCATCAACCGCAGATCAAAAACCAATTGATATTGTTGATGGTGCAATCAGCCATGCAAAATTAAAATTCTTTGATGTTGTCATTGTCGATACAGCAGGTCGTTTAGCTGTTGATGCTGAGATGATGGATGAAATTAAGCAACTTCATGCACATGTAAACCCAATTGAAACCCTGTTTGTTGTTGATGCAATGACAGGTCAAGATGCGGCGAATACGGCAAAAGCATTTGGTGATACGTTACCATTAACCGGTGTTATCTTAACGAAAGTTGATGGTGATGCTCGTGGTGGTGCTGCACTTTCTGTTCGTCACATTACAGGTAAGCCAGTTAAATTCTTAGGTGTTGGTGAAAAAACTGATGCACTAGAACCTTTTCATCCTGAGCGTATTGCATCACGTATCTTAGGCATGGGTGATGTTCTTTCTTTGATTGAAGATCTTGAAAAGAATGTAGATAAAGAAAAAGCTGAGAAGTTAGCGAAAAAATTCAAAGAGAAAAAAGGTTTTGATCTTGAAGACTTCCGTGAACAGCTTGGTCAAATGAAGAACATGGGTGGCATGATGGGCATGATGGATAAACTTCCAGGAATGTCTCAGCTACCAGATAATGTAAAAGATAAAGTTGATGACAAGATGTTTAATCAAATGGAAGCTATTATTAATTCCATGACGATGAAAGAACGTCAACGCCCTGAACTTATCAAAGGTTCTCGCAAAAAACGTATTGCAGCTGGTTCTGGTACTCAAGTACAAGATGTAAACCGTATGCTTAAACAATTTACTCAAATGCAGAAAATGATGAAAAAAATGCAGAAGGGTGGAATGAAAGGCATGATGCGTAATATGCAAGGCATGATGGGTGGAATGGGCGGAGGTATGGGTGGCTTTGGTCGCTAAGTACCGTTTGAAATTGTTAAAATCTATTAATTAGATAACAAGGTGCGACAAGTTAATTTATTGATAAATTTAACCTAGCGCACCTTTTTTACCCAATTTTTTCACTAATTACAGAAATAATTGGTGAAAAAGTAACTAAAGCCCTTGCATTGAAAGCTCATAAGAGTAAAATTCCGGGGCTTTATTTTGGCACGAGGGCTCAAGAAAAGATTATTTTTTTGGGCCAATTTAATTTTTGTACGAAGCAAATAGAGGACGATATGGTTACCATTCGTTTGGCACGTCACGGCGCTAAGAAGCGTCCATTTTATCAAATCGTAGTAGCGGACAGCCGTTTTAAATCAACTGGTCGTTACATTGAGAAAGTAGGTTTCTTTAACCCTACAGCACAAGGTCAAGAAGAAGGTCTTCGTTTAGATCTTGATCGCGTTAACCATTGGGTTGGTTTAGGCGCTGGTCTTTCTGATCGTGTAGCTAAGCTAGTTAAAGACGCTAACAAAGCGGCTTAATTTAGTTGGTTAAAGGTAAAGATTTTATGAGTAAGCAAGACGAAGTAATTGTTGTAGGTAAGTTCGGTGCTTCCTATGGTATTCGTGGATGGTTGAAAGTAGTTTCTTTTACTGATCAACCTGAAAGCATTTTCGATTACAAACCATTACTTGTAAAAGTAAAAGGTGAGTGGGTCGAGTTTTCAGTCGAAAGCTGGAAACGTCATAAAGGTTTGGTGTGCAAACTGGAAGGGTTAGAAGTTAGAGAAGAAGCTCAAACTTATACTAACCTAGAAATTGCAGTTAAAGCAGATGCACTGCCTGAGCTGTCAGAAGATGAATTCTACTGGCGTGAATTGTTTGGTATGGAAGTCGTTACAAGCCAAGGTTACGGCCTAGGTATTGTTGACGATATCTTTGAAACCGGATCAAACGATGTTCTTGTAGTCAAAGCAAACCTGAAAGATGCTTTTGGTAAAAAGGAACGTTTGATTCCTTTTATTGATGAGCAAGTGATCAAGTTAATTGATCGTGAGGCTCAACGGATCGAAGTTGACTGGGATCCTGGGTTCTAAACCCTAGGTAAAGCGAGGGCACATGTGGGTTGGGGTTATAAGCCTATTTCCTGAAATGTTCCGTTCGGTTACCGATTTTGGGGTAACTAGCCAAGCAATTAAAAAAGGTCTTTTATCTATAGAGACATGGAATCCTAGAGATTTCACTCAAGATAAACATCGCACTGTTGATGACCGACCTTATGGTGGTGGTCCTGGTATGTTAATGATGGTTCAGCCTTTGCGCGACGCCATTACTGCAGCCAGAGAAGCAGCACCAGGCAAAACGAAAGTGATTTACCTTTCACCTCAAGGCCGTACGCTGAATCAAGCTGGTGTTGAGGAGTTGGCAACAAGTGAGAATATAATTCTGATTTGTGGCCGATACGAAGGAGTAGATGAGCGCATAATACAATCCGAAGTTGACGAAGAATGGTCAATTGGTGATTTTGTGCTTACAGGTGGGGAACTCCCTGCTATGACGCTAATTGATTCTGTCTCTCGGTTTGTTCCGGGGGTGTTAGGAGATTTTGCGTCCGCTGAAGAAGATTCTTTTGCAGACGGTTTGTTAGATTGTCCGCACTATACAAGACCTGAGGTTTTGGATGGCAAGGAAGTACCTAGTGTACTTAAATCTGGGAATCATAAAGATATCGCTCGTTGGCGAATGAAACAATCGTTAGGCCGTACTTGGTTAAGAAGACCAGAGCTCCTGGGAAATCTAGCTCTGACTGACGAACAGGAATTATTACTAGCTGAATTTGTTCGTGAAGAACATCAGCAAAGTAAGTAATTAAGAAATTTAGTATCAGTTTATTCTAGGATATACAAAAAATGAGCAACATCATTAAAGCAATTGAAGATGCGCAACTAAAGCAAGATCTACCTAAGTTTTCACCAGGTGATACTGTTGTAGTTCAAGTTAAAGTTAAAGAAGGTGACCGTGAGCGTCTACAGGCATTCGAAGGCGTTGTAATCGCTATTCGTAACCGTGGTCTTCACTCAGCGTTTACTGTACGTAAAATTTCTAACGGTGAAGGTGTTGAGCGTACGTTCCAAACTCACTCTCCAATCGTTAACAGCATTGAAGTTAAACGTCGCGGTGCAGTACGTCGTGCCAAGTTGTACTACCTGCGTGAGCGTTCTGGTAAATCAGCTCGTATTAAAGAGAAGCTGACTAAAAAGTAACGCACACGAGAATGTTTCTCAAATGTGCTATGAAGGTGTGCTGTTATCAGCGCACCTTTTTTTATATGTAAATTTAACTGTAAACTTTAATTTACAAAATAAATTATCGTATTTATTTTATTACAGTTAGTTGATTTTTATCTTATACCTGTTACATTAATTCTACTTGTCTAAAAAGACTATTAATGGAAATAAAAGTTTACAGGTGTAGAAATGAAAAAAAGCGAACTAAGCAATATCAATATCAGCGATGAACAAGTGCTGATCACACCACAAGAATTAAAAAATAAAATTCCACTAAGCGATAATGTTCGCCAATTTATTCAGCAATCTCGCCAAACTATTTCCAATATTATCCATAAAGCCGATCACCGCTTATTAATAGTATGTGGTCCATGCTCAATTCATGATATTGATGCAGCAAAAGAATACGCTAAGCGATTGAAAGTGATCTCTGAAGATCTTAAAGATCAATTGTATATTGTAATGCGTGTTTACTTTGAAAAACCAAGAACAACAGTCGGTTGGAAAGGTTTGATTAATGACCCTCATCTTGATGGCTCTTTTGATATAGAAGGTGGTCTGCATACAGCAAGACAGCTTTTAGTTGATTTAGCAGAGATGGAGATACCATTAGCGACTGAAGCTCTAGACCCAATTAGCCCACAATATATTGGTGATACATTTAGCTGGGCGGCTATTGGTGCTCGTACAACAGAATCACAAACACACCGTGAAATGGCGAGTGGCCTTTCTGTTCCTGTTGGTTTTAAAAACGGTACTGATGGTAGTTTATCGACTTCAATTAATGCGATGCAGGCTGCTGCTTCTAGTCACCGCTTTATGGGGATCAATAATGAAGGTCAAGTTGCATTACTAACAACGCAAGGTAATCCAAATGGCCATGTGATTCTACGTGGTGGTAAGCAAACAAACTATGATTCAGTCTCTGTCACTGAATGCGAAGAAGAGTTAGCGAAATCAGAGCTGGATGCTGCCTTGATGGTTGATTGCAGCCATGCTAATTCACGTAAAGATTACCGACGTCAGCCATTGGTCGCAGAAGACGTAATTCATCAAATTCGTGAAGGTAATAAATCGATTATTGGCTTAATGATTGAAAGCCATTTGAATGAAGGCAACCAACCTTCAGATATCCCATTATCAGAGATGAAATATGGGGTGTCTATCACGGATGCGTGTATCAATTGGGAATCAACTGAGGCACTATTACGCCATACTCATAAAGAATTAACTCCAGTATTGGAAGAGCGTTTAAAAGGATAAAACGAGATGGCGGTAGAACTCAATCACTTACGCGATCAAATAGATACAGTGGATAAGCAAATGCTGGATCTTTTGGCTCAACGACTGCATTTAGTTGAGCAAGTAGGTGAAGTAAAAAGTGCTCATGGATTACCTATTTACGATCCAAGTCGAGAAGCTGCAATGTTGGCATCGAGACGATTAGAAGCTGAGAAAAAAGGGGTGCCGCCCTCGTTAATTGAAGATATTTTGCGTCGCACAATGCGTGAATCTTACAGTAGTGAAAATGATTCAGGATTTAAGTGTTTAAAACCTGAATTAAGACCTATTGTTATTATTGGTGGTAATGGTCAACTTGGTGGCTTATTTGCCAAAATGTTTAAGCTATCTGGTTATGAAGTTCGTATTTTAGGTAGCCAGGATTGGAATAATGCAGAGACCATCTTAGATGGGACTGGAATGGTTGTCGTTACCGTCCCAATTAATTTAACTGTTGATGTTATTAATAAGTTATCTGGCTTAGCTGAAGATTGTATTCTATGTGATTTAACCTCGATAAAGAAAAAACCACTTCAAGCGATGATGGATATTCATAAAGGGCCTGTCGTTGGCTTACACCCTATGTTTGGTCCAGATGTACCTAGTTTAGCGAAACAAGTAATTGTTATGTGTGATGGGCGCAATAAAGAAAGTTATGCTTGGCTTAAACAGCAGTTTGAAATATGGGGTGCTATTGTTCGTGATATTTCAGCATCAGAACACGATCATGGTATGACTCTGATCCAAGCTTTACGTCACTTTACCTCTTTTGCATACGGTCAACATCTTGCGAAAGAAAACCCAGATATTGAACAGTTACTTAATCTAAGTTCACCAATCTATCGTTTAGAGCTATTGATGGTAGGCCGATTGTTTGCACAAGACCCTAATCTATATGCTGATATTATTCTTTCATCAGAAGAAAATATTGAAATGATAAAGCGCTTCCATCAACGATTTGGTGATGCAATTGCATTATTAGAAAATCATAATCGCGAAGGTTTTATTGATAACTTTAAAGAAGTTGAGCATTGGTTTGGTGATTATGCAGAGCAGTTTTTAATTGAAAGTAAGAGCTTACTTAGACAAGCGAATGATTCAATTCATAGAGAGCGAAGCTAGTTATACCATGCATTAATTTACGATTAACAAAAAAGGTGAGCATTTGCTCACCTTTTTTGTTTTAGTTAATTTATAGCATTATTGAGTTAACTTCGTCATTGATTGTTGTTCTGCTTTTACGGTATTAATTGCTTCTATTTGCTCAACGGTTGGTTTTTGAGTTAACTTTAATTGCAGTTTTACCATGTTATTCATGATTTCAACTAGCGGAGTCCATTTAACACTTCGTTCTTTTTCAAATAAGCTCTCAAAGCTCTCTGGGGTCCAGTCGATAAAAGATTGAGGGTTTAATACTCGACCTAAGAAGCGTACTTCATAATGAAGGTGTGGTCCTGTTGAATTACCTGTATTACCACAGGTCGCGATTAGGTCCCCTTTTTTTACAAATTGCCCTGAACGCACTTTAAATTTTTGTAAATGAGCGTACATGGTCATAAACCCAAAAGAGTGCTGAACCTTAAGTAAATTACCATAACCTTTCTTACTTGGTCGGGCGAGTTCAACAACGCCATCAGCTGGTGCATAAATTTCTGTACCACGCTTACAAGTAAGATCTTGCCCTAAATGTCGTTGTCTTTTGCCTGAAATAGGGTTTGTTCTTTTCCCAAAACTGGATGAATTTCGAATAAAATCTATAGGGGTATCGTTGGGTATTAAGCGAAACATGGTCGCTCTAACTGCAGAATCAATGGCTGCGACATCCAGTCGTTGTTCTAATGTCTTTTCAGATAATAGCGTATCTTCTTCAGAGATATCTTGTAATCCAAGTACTGATTCAACATCTTCAACTCGTTGGCTAATAACGATAAATTCATTTTCTTTGGCTTCAAGCTGTTGCGTTAATTCATAGTTGCTATCATTATTTTCAATAATAAGGTTGTTGAGAACCCCATTTTGTACTTGAAGTTGAGCGATTGCCAATTCAGATGCTTGTTGCTTTTGATAAAAATAATGCAGCCCAAAAGCACTTAGTGTAAATGAGCCAAGTCCCAATAAAAGAGATAAAATAACAAGGTTTTTCCGTTTTGGAGAAAGAGCAAAGAAGCGCGTTCCTTTACTATGAGAAACGGAAATACGAATTTTATCTGGCATAGGAATAAACTTATTTACTTTAGGTTAAGGTGGTTAACTCAGAGAGTTGGCGTAACAACATATCACTGTTGCCGACATTGAGTTCAATTAGGCGTTTAAGGTGGCTAATACTATCAATATCTATGTGGCTTATACAGAGTCTTAGCGTGTTATCTGTTCTATTTATCAGTTTGCATTCAGCACTGATATCAATATCACTATCATTTAGCGTAAATCGCACGTTAAATTCAGAGTTTTCTTTAATCCCTTCGTCATCTGCTAAATTGATAAGTAATCCATGCAGAGATAAATCAACCAAAGAGCCTTTCCATTGCTTATCATCTTGCTGAAGAGTGATGTTTGCTTGGTACACTACGCGTGAGAATTTGCGTCGTTCAATCATAATATGTTCCTTATATTATAAGTTTAATCTCTGAGTATGATATCTGGTTTGTTGTAAGTCTAATAAAAAGGCCGCTTTAATGCGGCCCTTATGATGAGTATCAAATAATCGTTATTACTATTTAGTCATACGCTTGTATTTAATACGATGTGGTTCAGCAGCTTGAGCGCCTAATGTCTTCTTAATCCAATCACTGTACTCAGTATAGTTACCTTCAAAGAAGTTCACTTTACCTTCATCGCGGTAATCAAGAATGTGAGTAGCGATACGGTCCAAGAACCAACGGTCATGCGAGATAACCATGGCACAACCAGGGAATTCTAGAAGAGCTTCTTCTAGTGCTCGTAATGTTTCAACATCTAGGTCATTGGTTGGCTCATCGAGTAACAGTACATTGCCGCCTGTTTTCAATAATTTAGCTAAATGAACACGGTTACGTTCACCACCAGAGAGATCACCAATGATTTTCTGTTGGTCATTTCCACGGAAGTTAAAGCGAGAACAGTACGCACGAGCTGGAATTTCGTAATTATTGATCTTGATGATCTCAGCGCCTTCAGAGATCTCTTGGTAAACCGTTTTTGTATTGTCCATACTGTCACGGAATTGATCAACAGAAGCAAGTTTAACTGTCTCACCCAAAACAATTGAGCCTGAATCCGCTTCTTCTGCGCCACTTAACATTTTGAATAGCGTTGATTTACCAGCACCATTGGCACCGATAATACCAACGATAGCGCCTTTTGGCATACTGAATGATAAGTCGTCAATCAGTACACGATCGCCAAATGATTTCGTTAAGTTAGTTACTTCAAGAACTTTATCACCTAAACGCTCGCCTGGCGGAATGAACAATTCGTTTGTTTCATTACGTTTTTGGTGATCGGTGTTTTGAAGTTCTTCAAATCGAGCCATACGAGCTTTTGATTTCGCTTGACGACCTTTAGGATTTTGACGAACCCACTCAAGCTCTTTTTCTATCGTTTTTTGACGAGCATTTTCTTTCGAAGATTCTTGTTTTAGACGGTCATCTTTTTGCTCTAGCCAAGACGTATAGTTACCTTCCCATGGAATACCTTCACCACGGTCAAGCTCTAAGATCCAACCAGCAGCATTATCTAGGAAATAACGGTCATGGGTAATTGCCACAACAGTACCTGAATAATCTACTAAGAAGTGCTCAAGCCACGCGACTGATTCTGCATCAAGGTGGTTGGTTGGTTCATCAAGAAGTAACATATCTGGTTTTTCAAGAAGAAGGCGACAGATAGCAACACGACGACGTTCACCACCAGATAGGAATTCAATTTTTGCATCCCACTCTGGAAGACGTAGTGCATCAGCAGCACGTTCTAAAGCGTTCTCTAGGTTGTGACCATCTTTTGCTTGGATAATCGCTTCAAGTTCACCTTGCTCTTTAGCAAGAGCATCAAAATCAGCATCTTCTTCAGCATAAGCAGCATAAACAGCATCTAATCGAGATAGCGCTCCAGCTACGTCAGAAACCGCTTCTTCAACGATTTCACGAACTGTTTTTGATTCATCGAGAACAGGTTCTTGCGGTAGATAGCCAATGTTCAATCCACTTTGTGGACGAGCTTCACCATCAATATCAGTATCTAGACCCGCCATAATGCGAAGTAGTGTTGATTTACCTGAGCCATTTAGGCCAAGAACACCGATTTTTGCACCAGGGAAGAAGCTAAGAGAAATGTCTTTCAGGATTTGTCTTTTAGGAGGAACAATTTTGCTCACTCGTGACATTGTATATACGTATTCAGCCATAATCACTTATTAGAGTAGGTTAACGGAAATATCATTTTACTATTTATGATACATAGTTTAACACTCATTCTTGTAGTTACTAGGGTAATATAAGTAAACTCAAAGAAGAATCAGATGGTAGTTTAACTCTGTCTTATATCAGTGCGCAGCTACAAAAAGGTTGGAAAGCTAGGTGTTTAAAAAATCAATGAAATATACACGACATAAATTAGGGATGATGGTGGCGTTGTGCGTTGGAATGAGTGTACATACAGCAGAAGCATTATCGATAGATGAATCACGAGCTCAATATCAAGAAGCAAAGGAGTTGCTAAAAGGTAAGGATTTAGAGCAATACAAAAAAATAAGAGAGAAGTTAGATGAGTATCCATTAGCTCCTTACTTAGATTATCGTGAATTACGAATGGATTTAAGCTCTAAAACTCCGGATGATATTCGTTTGTTCCGTCATGATAATCGCACGTTATCTATTGGTAACTCTCTTGATTATCAATACTTGGTTATTTTGGGGCTGAATGAACGCTGGGCTGATTTTATTGACTATTTTCCAAAGGAGCCGAGCAGTAAAAACCTACAGTGCTATTACTATCAAGCAAAAAATGAACTTGGTGATAAAAACCTAGCTTGGAAAGGTGCTGAAAAGTTATGGCTAACTGGAAGCTCTGTTACTTATGAGTGTGATGATTTATTTAAAGCATGGTCTGATGCGGGTAAATTGACCGATGACTTAATTATAGATCGAATGCTATTGGTTTATAAGGCTCGTAATAACAGTCTATTTTCTTATTTAGAAAAAATGCTTTCTTCTGAAAAAGCGAAAAAACAGGCAAAAGATATTGTTGAATTATTTAATGATCCTGATTTATTAGCTGAGTTCTCAAAGACAAATAAAGCCACAGATTTCACTAAACAGTTGACGCTGATTTCTATTGAGCGAGAAGCAAGAAAAAATCCTGAAAAAGCGATTGAGATGTTGCCTCAATTAGTAAAAAAACAGAAATTTAGTTCAATTGAACAGATTGCGATTAAGAAAAGAATTGTCAGTACTATTATGTCTACTAACTCTGAAAGCTTAGCGGCTTGGAGAGATGGTGAACTTGAACTAAATCCAGAAGACTCATTTGTTGAGCGTCGAATTCGTGTTGCTATCCGTGCTGCTGATTGGAATGATGTAGATAAGTGGATTGGTTATTTAAGCCCTGAAAGTAAAGCCTCATTACGTTGGCAGTTTTGGAAGGCTCGAATTGAAAGTGAAAATGGTGAGCAGGATAAAGCAGACGCTAGATTACAAAAATTGCTTGGCCAACGTAATTTTTATAGTGTGGCAGCAGCAAGTATCTTAGGTGAACCCATTCAATACCCAATGGATATCGCACCTAAAAATATTAAACCGGTAAAGGTGAAATATAAGGTTGAACTTGCTCGTATTAAAGAGTTGATTGCAATCGATGAGATCCCGACAGCGAAAAGTGAGTGGGAATACTTACTTAACCGAGCCTCTAAAAAAGAAGTGAAAGAGCTTGCTAGTTATGCCGCTCAACATCGTTGGCATCACTTTACTGTATTAGCAACGATTGAAGGAAGAATGTGGGGCTATTTAAGTCTACGTTTCCCTATTGCTCATCAGTGGTGGTTTGGCCATTACAGTAAAGAACTAGGGTTAGATAAAATAACCTTAATGTCTCTTTCTAGACAAGAGAGCGGCTTATATGCAGAAGCTCAATCTCCTGTTGGTGCTCGTGGTTTAATGCAAATTATGCCAGCAACGGCAAAATATACGGCTAAGAAAATTGATTACGACAGATATGAAGGGGTAAGTAGCCTAAATGATGTAGATGTAAATATTCATATTGGTTCAAACTATCTTAAAGGATTGATGGATGATTATGATGGAAACCGTATTTTTGCGTTAGCGGGTTACAATGCAGGCCCTCATCGAGTTAAGCGATGGAGAGCGGTTTCAAATGAAAAGTTAGATGCTTATGCCTTTATAGAAGCAATCCCATTTAAAGAAACGCGAGGTTACGTACAAAACATTTTGATGTTTGAAACTTACTACCGCAGTCTATTAGGGGAAAAAGGAAGTTTCTTATCGAAGAAAGAGCAGAATTTAGAGTATTAATTATTTCTGAATGATCATAAAGTAGGGGACTTAAGTGTCCCCTTTTTTATTAGTGTAATGAGGAATTTATGTCAGGATCAGCAAAATATTCAGATTGGTCACAAGTGATGGCATTAATAGCGAATGCCGCAGAGCAAGATAAGCATCAATCTTTATTAACCATGTTGATGACGCCTGATGAGCGTGAAGCATTGATTGCACGAGTTAATATTTGTCATGAATTATTACAAGGGGATTTAAGTCAAAGACAGATTAGTCAATTATTAGGGGTGGGCATTGCAACCATCACTCGAGGCTCAAATGAATTAAAAAGCCATACTCATGATGAAAAGGCATGGCTTATGGAGTTACTTCAAAAGAGTGCTAAAAGCGTTCAGGATGAAGAAAAGGAATAAGAGCAAGAATTAACGCTTGTTGATAAACAGAGCTTCTCGTTAATAGGTTATTGGTTAATAAGCCAATAGCCCCACCTTTTTGTTTAATATTATCGGTATTAAATTGTTCATCCATCACATCCCCAAGCTCTTTTCCTTGGTTAACTGCTGTAATTACCGCTGGAGGAAGGGGTAAACTTGATGATCGTGATTCCCCCACTTTTTCTCCATTATCAATAATCATCCAAGCAAAAGTTGAATTCTTTTCGATCCCTGCTTCTAATCCAACATAGAAACTGGCATCTGGAGATTGTGCTTTGGCGTTATTTACTCTGTTGATCGCCCCTTGTTTTGTTTCGATACAGCTCATTGGTTGATCTGGCACACCACTGTCGACAGATATTCCAGTAAAGTTAAACATTGTATTTGGAAACGCTTGATTAAACGCAGTCTTCACCGCGTTAATTTTTGCAGGGTTTAATGAAGCAATAATAACATTCATACAATAGCCTGTTATTGAGTTAAAGGTATCGTTGTCGGCGTCACATTTTCAATAGGGTAGCAACCAAGAACCTTAAGATATTGAGTAATCGAAGTGAGTTCTTCAATAGCTGCACTCATCGCTTCTGATTTTAAATGTGCTTGTAAATCAATATAGAACATCTCTTCCCAAGGGTTTCCCATAATAGGGCGAGATTCTAATTTCGTCATATTAATACCGTATTTACGTAATACTAATAACGATTCTACTAATGAACCTGCATCTTGAGAGGTTGATACTATTAGGGTGGTCTTTGCTGGTATTTGTTCTGACACATCAACAGGCTTTCTTGCCACAACAATAAAGCGAGTTTGATTCTCTGTTTGGTTTGAGATGTTAGTAATTAAGGATTGAAGTCCATACAGTTTACCACTGTCAGAGTTTCCGATTGCTGCTACTTCTGGTGAGTTTAGTTCTTTTACCGTAATCATGGCATCAGCAGTGCTTGCG
This sequence comes from Aliivibrio sp. EL58, assembly GCF_900312675.1. Lineage (GTDB taxonomy): Bacteria > Pseudomonadota > Gammaproteobacteria > Enterobacterales > Vibrionaceae > Aliivibrio. The sequence goes on from NZ_OMPC01000012.1 coordinate 375,283, forward strand.
CAAGAGATAAGCTCTACATTATCTAAACGGTTCAAAAACTCACTGCATTGTTCATGTGGCTGTGGATGAGAATATAAGGTTTTAATTGATTCAAGAGACGTTTCTGTGGTGGTTAGTAAGCAGTGATCAATCTGCTGAGTTAGTTCTCCCACAATGTATAAGCTTGTGTGCTGTAGTAAATCGTAAACTTGGTTGATAGAGCCTGAACTTGTATTTTCAATCGGTAACACACCGTAATCAGCGTGGCCAGACTCTACCGTTTTAATCACTTCTCTAAAGTTTTCACAACCTAGCTCAGCCAACTCAATATTTTTCTTACTGAAATAGCGACGGCTTGCTAAGTTTGAGTAAGAGCCTTTTGAGCCAAGATAAGCCACTCTTGCGATGGGTTTTCGACTTAATTCAGGGTTAGCGAGGTTTTGAAAGTATTCTTGTTGTAATAAAACAGAATCTTCAATAATGGTGTGAAATAACTGAGTAATGTAATAAGCATCAAGGTCGAATGCTTTGCCATTTTCAATTAATTTTACAAGTAATTGTTGTTCACGTTTTGGATCTCGAACTGGTTTCGCGGTTTGGACTTTGCTTTTAGCAACTTCAAGACTGAGTTTACGACGTTCAGAAAAAAGCGTTAATAGTTCATTATCAAGTTCATTAAGGCGTAAACGGATCTCATCCAGAGAATAGCGGGTATCAGTCATGAATATGCAAACCTAGTAAATTAAGAGTTAATTCACAATAAGGAATCGATAAGTTTGCGTCAAGAAAAAACAGCGCTCAAATGAGCGCTGTTTCAGAAAACGTTTGAGTTGACGATTTAATTACTGTTCGTATTCCTCTTCTAGGTCAACTTCTGGCTCTTCGACTACAGGTGCTTGAGCATGTGTTGCTCGACGAGCTTCGCCTTTATGTTGTAGCTTATCTAGTTGGCGTTCTAGTTTTTGGTACATCTCTCTAATTGCACCAAATAGGTCTTCTTGCTCTGCTGATGCTGCAACTTTACCACCAGCGATAGTCGCCTGTGCTTCTACCTTGTGTTTACCATTTGCGCGTTTCGTAACGCTAGCGTGACGGCCAATAATGTCTAGATTTCTTTTTTCTTCTAGTTTTTTAAATTTCCCTTCAATACGTTCACGGATGCCTGGAGTGATGTCGATGTTGTTACCAGTGATTTCTACTTTCATATGATTTTCCTCTCTCTTGCCCCGTTTGGCATGTATTCAGATTACGGATCCAGCAGTAAAATAAAGTGATCTAGATCACTATTTTTAATAGTGTCCGTAATTAGATATGTTGATGTGATCTCAAACAAACCCTGAGAATTTTTTTTGAAAAAAAACTTGATGAATTGCCTAAAATAGGTAAATTGGAAGGGTTGATTACTGAAAACATTCGTTTTTAGGGACTGAGTTCAACCTACTGTTTTTTAATGGTTATTTTTTAATCTTCCATATTTTGTGAGTTTGAACAGCCTTTATATAAATATCAGATATAAAAAAGCCGTGCCTTAATGATAAGGCACGGCTTTTATTGTTTTGACTGAAAATTTATTCTGGATTCAATGCAATAAGTTCTTCTGTTCGAGCGATAGCATCTTCTAATTTCAATTCTTTATATGCAGCTAACATAATCGTTAGTGATTTTCTTGCGGCTTCAGTATCTGGATACGTTCGTTGTAATTCTTGGCTACGATTGATCGCTGAAATCCACGCTTCACGGCGCAGATAAAAATCAGCCGTTGCTAATTCATAATCAGCTAAGCGATTTTTTAAAGCAAACATGCGAGTTTGAGCATCTTCGGCATATAAACTATCTGGGTAACGATCTAGTAAGCGTTTAAAGTCTTTAAATGCTGAACGTGCAGGTTCAGGATCTCGATCTGAGCGATCGACTCTAAATAGATCGTGCATAAAGCTACGGTCTTGAGCCATATGTGTTAGGCCACGCATATATAAAACCCAATCTGCTTTTGGGTGCGTTGGGTTTAAGCGATTAAAACGTTCAATGGTCGCTAAGCCCAATGCAAGATCGTCATTTTTGTAATATACGTAAATTAGATCAAGTTGAACCTGCTCTGAGTAAGCACCAAAAGGGTAACGAGAATCGAGTGCTTCAAGGCGTTCAATTGCACTTGTCCAATTACCAGCCTGTAAAGATACTTGAGCCTGAGAATATAATTCTGATGGTGGGATATCAGGGATAACATCATCACTGCTTGAGCAACCAACCAGCAAAGATACGGCTAATAATGAAGAAAGGGTTAAGCGTTTCATGCTTGAAAATGATCCTTGACTAAAAAAACTGAAGTTATCCATTACGAAATGCGTCGTTAACAGATACAATGGTCGATAGTTTATTTCACTTACAGTGTTGATGATACCAAATATGATGTATTTGTTTGGTATTAGTACCACTAATTTAAAAAAAGTTCGATATGGCACAACAAATAGAGTTAACAAGTACAGTAAAAGAAAGTCAACTAGGTCAGCGTTTAGATCAAGCTGCAGCCGAGTTGTTTTCAGATTTCTCTCGTTCACGCATCAAAGAGTGGGTGTTAGCGGGTCAGATTTCTGTTAATGGTGAAGTTATTACTAAAGCACGTCTGAAAATGATGGGCGGTGAAGTAATTTCAGTTAAAGCTGAATTGGAAGATGAGCAGCGTTGGTTAGCTCAAGATATTCCTCTTGATATTGTTTATGAAGATGACGATTTATTGGTAATTAATAAGCCTCGTGACTTCGTAGTACATCCTGGTGCTGGTACACCGGATAAAACGGTACTAAATGCATTATTATTCCATTACCCAAGTATTGCAGAAGTGCCTCGTGCAGGTATCGTGCACCGTCTAGATAAAGACACTACAGGTTTAATGGTAGTAGCGAAAACAGTACCGGCTCAAACACGTTTAGTTCGTGCGCTTCAAAAGCGTAAGATCACTCGTGAATATGAAGCGGTAGTATTAGGTCGTATGACGGCTGGCGGCATGATTGAAAAACCAATTGGACGTCACCCTCAAAAACGTACACTAATGGCTGTACATGAATTAGGTAAAGATGCCGTAACACACTATCGTGTTGCTGAGCATTTCCGCATTCATACACGCCTACGTTTACGTCTTGAAACGGGTCGTACTCACCAAATCCGTGTTCATATGTCATTCCTTCAACATCCATTAGTAGGTGATACTGCTTACGGTGGTCGTGCTCGTATCCCTAAAGGTGCGTCACAAGAATTGATTGATATGATCCGTGGTTTTGATCGTCAGGCTCTTCATGCTGCGATGTTACGTTTTGATCATCCAATTACAGGTGAAGTCATGGAATTCCATGCGCCAATCCCTGATGACATGGTTGCTCTATCTCAAGCTTTACGTGACGATGAACGTCTATTGCATGAGGACGAGTATTAAAAATGTCACTATTGTTACCAGAATGGTCTGCTCCTAAAAATATTAACGTAGTTAGTACGACTCGGTTAGATGGTGTTTCTAAAGCCCCATTTTCGAGTTTAAATTTAGGTGATCATGTTGGTGACAATCACAATGATGTTGTGCTCAATCGTGAAAAACTGATTACGTTGGCGCAGTTACCTACTGCGCCAACGTGGTTAAATCAAATACATTCAACCATAGTACTCACTCTTCCTTATACTGATTCAGAAAGTATTCCGTCTGCTGATGCCGCTTATACAAATCAAGCGAATCAAGTCTGTTGTGTTATGACTGCTGATTGTTTACCTGTTGTGATTTGTAATAAAGAAGGGACTGAAGTCGCAGCTGCTCATGCCGGTTGGCGTGGTCTTCTTGATGGTGTGCTTGAAAATACGATTCAACATTTTACTTCAAATGAGCTTATTGCATGGTGTGGTCCAGCGATTGGCCCTGATGCGTTTGAAGTTGGTGAGGAAGTAAAAGCTTTATTTTGTGAAAAAGATCCTGAAGCGTCAAAGGCATTTAAACCGAGCCAAAATTCAGGGAAATGGCTAGCGAATTTAGAATTACTAGCTACGCAGCGTTTATACAATGCTGGGGTTAAAGAGATTCATTACTCGAACCTTTGCACTTACTCAAATACAGAACAATTTTTTTCTTATCGAAAAGAGGGAGATACAGGGCGTCAAGCTACCCTTATTTGGTTTGAATAATCCGCTTTAATTCAGTTCACCTCAGTTGATTTCTAAAACAATAAACCCCATCTAAGATGTAATAGTTAGTTACTTTTCTTCTGTAGGAGAGGGTTATGCGTTTAGACCGGTTTACCAGTAAATTTCAAATCGCTATTTCAGATGCTCAATCATTAGCATTAGGTCAAGATCATCAATATATCGAGCCAACTCATCTTATGGTTGCGCTGTTAAATCAAGATGGCAGTACAATTAGGCCATTATTAACACTTCTCAATATTGATGTAGCTCAACTTCGTTCAAAGCTTTCTGAAATTTTAGATAAAGCACCGAAAGTCACCGGTATTGGTGGTGATGTTCAACTCTCATCGAACATGGGCGTTATTTTTAATTTGTGTGACAAAATTGCACAAAAACGAAAAGATGCTTATATCTCTTCTGAAATATTTCTTCTTGCTGCTATCGAAGATAAAGGGCCATTAGGCAACTTATTGAGAGAGTTAGGCTTAACGGAACAAAAAATCGCGAAATCTATCGATGAGATCCGTGGTGGTGAAAAAGTTAATGATCAAAATGCAGAAGAAAAACGCCAAGCACTCGAAAAATTTACGGTAGACCTTACTGAGAAAGCTGAGCAGGGGAAATTAGATCCTGTTATTGGTCGTGATGATGAAATTCGCCGTACCATTCAAGTGCTTCAAAGACGTACTAAAAATAACCCCGTAATTATTGGCCAACCAGGTGTGGGTAAAACGGCAATAGTAGAAGGACTAGCCCAGCGTATAATTAATGGGGAAGTGCCTGAAGGCTTGAAAAATAAGCGCGTATTGTCTCTCGATATTGGTGCGTTAGTTGCCGGCGCTAAATTTCGAGGTGAGTTTGAAGAGCGATTAAAAGCGGTCTTGAATGAGCTATCTAAAGAAGAAGGTAGCGTAATCCTATTCATTGATGAAGTTCATACCATGGTTGGTGCCGGTAAAGGTGAAGGCTCGATGGATGCCGGTAATATGCTTAAGCCTGCGCTTGCTCGTGGCGAATTACACTGCGTCGGTGCGACAACGTTGGATGAATACAGAAAATACATAGAGAAAGATCCCGCGTTAGAGAGACGATTCCAAAAGGTATTGGTTGATGAACCAACCGTAGAAGATACGATTGCTATTTTACGTGGCTTGAAAGAGCGTTATGAGATCCATCATCATGTTGAAATAACCGATCCTGCGATAGTGGCTGCAGCGACACTCTCTCATCGTTATATTTCTGATAGACAGCTGCCTGATAAAGCCATTGATTTAATTGATGAAGCAGCATCAAGTATCAGAATGGAAATCGACTCAAAGCCAGAATCATTAGATAAATTGGATCGTAAAATTATCCAATTAAAAATAGAGCAGCAAGCTTTAGTTAAAGAAAGCGATGATGCAAGTTTAAAACGCTTAGACTCTTTAAATCTGGAATTAAGAGAAAAAGAGCGTGATTACGCTGAACTAGAAGAAGTCTGGAAAGCCGAAAAAGCGGCATTGTCAGGGACACAGCATATAAAAACAGAGTTAGAAACGGCTCGAAGTAATATGGATATTGCGCGACGTGCTGGTGATTTAAACCGTATGTCAGAACTGCAATATGGCCGAATTCCAGAATTAGAAAAACAATTAGATCTTGCTGCACAAGCTGAAATGCAAGAAATGAGTTTATTAAAGAATAAAGTTACCGACAGTGAAATCGCTGAAGTTCTTTCTCGTCAAACAGGTATTCCTGTGAATAAAATGCTTGAGGGAGAAAGAGATAAACTGTTGAAGATGGAAAGTGAATTACATAAACGAGTGATAGGACAAGCAGAAGCGGTTGAAGCAGTATCGAATGCCATTCGACGTAGTAGAGCGGGGCTGTCTGATCCTAATCGCCCAATTGGTTCTTTTTTATTCTTGGGGCCAACAGGTGTTGGTAAAACGGAATTATGTAAATCTTTAGCAAACTTTATGTTTGACAGTGAAGATGCGATGGTTCGAATTGATATGTCTGAGTTTATGGAGAAACATTCAGTCGCTAGGTTAGTCGGTGCGCCTCCTGGTTACGTTGGTTATGAAGAGGGCGGTTACTTAACTGAAGCAGTTAGACGTAAGCCTTATTCTGTTCTATTGCTTGATGAAGTTGAAAAAGCACATCCAGATGTATTTAATATTCTTCTTCAGGTATTAGATGACGGCAGGCTTACCGATGGTCAGGGAAGAACGGTAGATTTTAAAAATACCGTTATCATTATGACGTCGAATTTAGGCTCAGAAAAAATTCAGCAACATTTTGGTGAATTAGATTATAACGGCATAAAAGATCTGGTGATGGAAGTGGTGGGTCAGCACTTTAGACCAGAGTTTTTAAACCGAGTCGATGAAACCGTTGTTTTCCACCCGTTAGGCCAAGAGCATATTAAGAACATTGCATCTATTCAGCTGCAACGTTTGGAAAAACGATTAAATGAAAAAGACTATCAATTAGAGATATCAACTGAAGCTCTAGATTTAATCGCAGAAGCAGGGTTTGATCCTGTTTATGGCGCAAGACCATTAAAACGCGCGATTCAGACTTATATAGAGAATCCGTTAGCCCAAGATATTTTAAGTGGCAAATTAAGAACAGGTGAAGTGATTAAGCTAAAGGTGAAAGATAATCAGCTAATTACCACTCAAAACGACGACTTTTGATGGGTAAATAAGCGAGTTGAGTTAATTTTAATCACTTAAACTGTTTTTTGGTTATTTTACTAAAAAACAGTTGCATGAAACTAAAGACTCTCTATAATGCCGCCTCACTGACACGGAACAGATGAGTCAAATCGAAGTTCAATGTTTAGTGAGGTTGTTTTAATTATTTATTAAGTTAAGTGCTTGACACTTAATATTAAGTGAGTATTATAACCGTCCGCTTCAAGGGAAAGCCGAAAGGCTTCAAAACTTGAAGTTTGCTCTTTAAAAATTTGAAACCTATTAATCTGTGTGGGCACTTGTGAGTTGATAATCACTAGTTTGCTTTTACTTTTCGAAGTGAATTCAAACAAAATAATCAATGAACTGAGTGACTACACAAAATTACTTTTATGTAACAATCAGTATTAATCATTGAGCCGGTTTTGTTTCTGCTGAAACAAACCAAAAAACTTTAATTGAAGAGTTTGATCATGGCTCAGATTGAACGCTGGCGGCAGGCCTAACACATGCAAGTCGAGCGGTAACAGAAATTAGCTTGCTAATTTGCTGACGAGCGGCGGACGGGTGAGTAATGCCTGGGAATATGCCTTGATGTGGGGGATAACTATTGGAAACGATAGCTAATACCGCATAATGTCTTCGGACCAAAGAGGGGGATCTTCGGACCTCTCGCGTCAAGATTAGCCCAGGTGAGATTAGCTAGTTGGTGGGGTAAGAGCTCACCAAGGCGACGATCTCTAGCTGGTCTGAGAGGATGATCAGCCACACTGGAACTGAGACACGGTCCAGACTCCTACGGGAGGCAGCAGTGGGGAATATTGCACAATGGGCGAAAGCCTGATGCAGCCATGCCGCGTGTATGAAGAAGGCCTTCGGGTTGTAAAGTACTTTCAGTCGTGAGGAAGGGTGTGTAGTTAATAGCTGCAYATCTTGACGTTAGCGACAGAAGAAGCACCGGCTAACTCCGTGCCAGCAGCCGCGGTAATACGGAGGGTGCGAGCGTTAATCGGAATTACTGGGCGTAAAGCGCATGCAGGTGGTTCATTAAGTCAGATGTGAAAGCCCGGGGCTCAACCTCGGAACCGCATTTGAAACTGGTGAACTAGAGTGCTGTAGAGGGGGGTAGAATTTCAGGTGTAGCGGTGAAATGCGTAGAGATCTGAAGGAATACCAGTGGCGAAGGCGGCCCCCTGGACAGACACTGACACTCAGATGCGAAAGCGTGGGGAGCAAACAGGATTAGATACCCTGGTAGTCCACGCCGTAAACGATGTCTACTTGGAGGTTGTGGCCTTGAGCCGTGGCTTTCGGAGCTAACGCGTTAAGTAGACCGCCTGGGGAGTACGGTCGCAAGATTAAAACTCAAATGAATTGACGGGGGCCCGCACAAGCGGTGGAGCATGTGGTTTAATTCGATGCAACGCGAAGAACCTTACCTACTCTTGACATCYACAGAAKWSRCYAGAGATRGACTTGTGCCTTCGGGAACTGTRAGACAGGTGCTGCATGGCTGTCGTCAGCTCGTGTTGTGAAATGTTGGGTTAAGTCCCGCAACGAGCGCAACCCTTATCCTTGTTTGCCAGCACGTAATGGTGGGAACTCCAGGGAGACTGCCGGTGATAAACCGGAGGAAGGTGGGGACGACGTCAAGTCATCATGGCCCTTACGAGTAGGGCTACACACGTGCTACAATGGCGCATACAGAGGGCTGCAAGCTAGCGATAGTGAGCGAATCCCAAAAAGTGCGTCGTAGTCCGGATCGGAGTCTGCAACTCGACTCCGTGAAGTCGGAATCGCTAGTAATCGTGAATCAGAATGTCACGGTGAATACGTTCCCGGGCCTTGTACACACCGCCCGTCACACCATGGGAGTGGGCTGCAAAAGAAGTGGGTAGTTTAACCTTCGGGAGGACGCTCACCACTTTGTGGTTCATGACTGGGGTGAAGTCGTAACAAGGTAGCCCTAGGGGAACCTGGGGCTGGATCACCTCCTTAAACGATAGATTGCGATTTATGAGTGTTCACACAGATTGATTAGGTTTTAATAAGTTGAAGTGACAGAGCTTTAATTAATGATTTCGATTATTGATTAAAGCTTTTTGCTTTAAGCTCTTTAACAATTTGGAAAGCTGACTGATTTAACTAACTTACGAGTTAGATAAATCAAAATTTAAAAGTTCTTAATATCTTTTGTTTATCTTTTAGATAAACAAATTAAAAACACATTCAAGTGTTCTTGTATTTTGAATCCGGCGAAAAACCAGAACTCGCAATGACGAGTTCAACCTTGGTTGTTTATGCCATACGAAACCTCTTGGGGTTGTATGGTTAAGTGACTAAGCGTACACGGTGGATGCCTTGGCAGTCAGAGGCGATGAAAGACGTATTAACTTGCGATAAGCGTAGATTAGGTAGTAAAAACCATTTGAGTCTACGATTTCTGAATGGGGAAACCCACTAGCATAAGCTAGTATCGCTGCGTGAATACATAGCGCAGCGAGGCAAACCGGGAGAACTGAAACATCTAAGTACCCCGAGGAAGAGAAATCAACCGAGATCCCGAAAGTAGCGGCGAGCGAAATTGGGTTAGCCCTTAAGCTTTTAATGAGACAGGTGAAGGCTCTGGAAAGTGCCGCGATACAAGGTGATAGCCCTGTAACCGACATCTCATCATCAGTGAAAACGAGTAAGGCGGGACACGTGATATCCTGTCTGAATATGGGGGGACCATCCTCCAAGGCTAAATACTACTGACTGACCGATAGTGAACCAGTACCGTGAGGGAAAGGCGAAAAGAACCCCTGTGAGGGGAGTGAAATAGAACCTGAAACCGTGTACGTACAAGCAGTAGGAGCATACTTGTTATGTGACTGCGTACCTTTTGTATAATGGGTCAGCGACTTATATTCAGTGGCAAGGTTAACCGTTTAGGGGAGCCGTAGGGAAACCGAGTCTTAACTGGGCGTTCAGTCTCTGGATATAGACCCGAAACCAAGTGATCTAGCCATGGGCAGGTTGAAGGTTGAGTAACATCAACTGGAGGACCGAACCGACTAATGTTGAAAAATTAGCGGATGACTTGTGGCTAGGGGTGAAAGGCCAATCAAACTTGGAGATAGCTGGTTCTCCCCGAAATCTATTTAGGTAGAGCCTCGGACGAATACTACTGGGGGTAGAGCACTGTTAAGGCTAGGGGGTCATCCCGACTTACCAACCCTTTGCAAACTCCGAATACCAGTAAGTACTATCCGGGAGACACACGGCGGGTGCTAACGTCCGTCGTGGAGAGGGAAACAACCCAGACCGCCAGCTAAGGTCCCAAAGTTATAGC
>NZ_OMPC01000011.1 GCF_900312675.1 Aliivibrio sp. EL58
CAGTAGCATTGCCCGGTAGCTAAGTTCGGGATCGATAAACGCTGAAAGCATCTAAGCGTGAAGCGAGCCTTGAGATGAGTCATCCCTGATACTTTAAGTATCCTAAAGGGTTGTTGAAGACTACGACGTTGATAGGCAGGGTGTGTAAGTGCTGCGAGGCATTGAGCTAACCTGTACTAATTGCCCGTGAGGCTTAACCATACAACACCCAAGGGGTTTTGAACGGATTTGAAGTTGCAAGAAACGTATTGAATGTGATTAAGAACRCATACACAGCTTTCCAGATTATTATTTATCTCTTATTGAGGTAGATAGAAAGAATTTGCTTGGCGACCATAGCGTTATGGACCCACCTGATCCCATGCCGAACTCAGAAGTGAAACGTAATAGCGCCGATGGTAGTGTGGGGTTTCCCCATGTGAGAGTAGGACATCGCCAGGCTTTAAATTAGTTTTTATCTTTTTAAAGATAAAAACAGAATAAAACATAATATGTTTTATTTAAGTAATAGCATTATGCTGAATAGACACTGCGGAGTGGTAGTTCAGTTGGTTAGAATACCGGCCTGTCACGCCGGGGGTCGCGGGTTCGAGTCCCGTCCACTCCGCCACTATACCAAGAAAGCCCTAATCGAAAGATTAGGGCTTTTTTACGTCTGTATAAAGGTAAAATGATGCAGAATAGACACTGCGGAATGGTAGTTCAGTTGGTTAGGCTTTTTATTGGAGAGCTTACCGGCCTGTCACACCGGGGGACGTGTCGCTCTCAAGGTTAATAGAAAGTCCCGTCCACTCCGCCACTATACTAAGAAGCCCTAATCGAAAGATTAGGGATTTTTTACGTCTGTATAAAAGTAAAATGATGCAGAATAGACACAGCAAAGTGGTAGTTCAGTTGGTTAGGCTTTCTATTGGAGAGCTTAGCGGCCTGTCACTCCGGGGGACGTGTCATTTTTAAGGTTAATAGAAAGTCCCGTCCACTCCGCCACTATACCAAGAAAGCCCTAATCGGAAGATTAGGGCTTTCTTGCGTCTATATAAAAGTAAAATGATTTAGAATAGACACTGCGAAGCGATAGTTCAGTTGGTTAGGCTTTTTATTGGAGAGCTTAGCGGCCAGTCACGCCGGGGGAAGTGTCGCTCTCAAGGTTAATAGAAAGTCCCGTTAACTCCGCCACTATACCAAGAAAGCCCTAATCGAAAGATTAGAGCTTTTTTACGTCTATTGAGAAATTATGTTTTGCTCTAGTAGCATCGTTCTTAATTTTTCAACGCGCTTTTTATTTACACCAAAGTCAGAGTGTCCTGTACGAGACTCTGAACGAACAATAAGGTTACTCCCTTCTATTCTAAGCTCTAAATCATCAACAAAGCGAAAGACAGTACTTGTCGATTCTATTCTGACGTAGTTTTCGCTCATAACTGCAATCTTTGCACCTTTGAGCTGCTCTGCTATTTGAGCGATAGTCTCTATTTTTGTATCGGGGTTATTAAGTGTGAAAGGGGCAGCGTTGAAATCAGCTCTAGTTTCTAATGTCGAGATGCAGTTAGGTTTATCAGCACACATCATTTTTGACTTATCAGGCATATTATCGATTCCTTTACTGCAGGCGGTAAGTGTTAGCAATATTGAAAATATGGAGATTATTTTTATCATAGGTCAGTTCATTATTTTGAATAGGCGTTGTTAGTATAGAATAAAAAAGGCCAACATCGAAATGTTGGCCAAAGGTTTGGAAGGAAACCTGAATTAATCTATATCAAAAACTAGGATGCAGATAGCATTAGCGAATCCGCTTTTGCTTCTAGATTCGAGTTACCCATAAGATAAGCATCTACTTCTCTAGAACATTCACGGCCTTCATTAATACAACGTACAATCAGGGATTGACCAGTACGCATATCACCAGCAGCAAATACACCTTTTTGATTGGTTGCATAGCCATCTGTTGCTACGTTGCCACGGTCATCCAGTTTAATATCTAGTTGAGCTAATACACCTGTAGGTTCAGGGTGTAAGAAGCCCATCGCTAAGAATGCTTGATCACAAGGGATCACTCGCTCACTACCAGCGACTTCATCAAATCCTGGACGTTCACCTGGTTTCGCGTCTTGCCAAACGATATCAGCAATACGAAGACCAGTTACATTACCAGCATCATCAGAGATAAACTCTTTGGTTAAGATATTCCAATGACGCTCACAGCCTTCTTCGTGAGAAGTGGTTGTTTTCATGATCATTGGATATTGAGGCCAAGGCATATTTGCAGGGCGTTTCTCTGGTGGGATCGGCATGATCTCAACCTGAGTAATGCTTGCTGCGCCATGACGATTCGACGTACCTACACAGTCAGAACCCGTATCTCCACCACCAATAACAACAACATGCTTACCTTTAGCATGGATCTCTTTAGTTTTAAGATCCATGTTATTAGCACGACGGTTGTTTTGACCTAAGAATTCCATAGCAAAGTGAACGCCATTGAGTTCACGTCCTGGAATAGGTAGATCTCTTGGTACTGTAGAGCCACCAGTGAGTAGAACGACATCGAAGTCTTGGCGTAATTGCAGTGCATTAATATCGACACCAATGTGAGCATTAACTTCAAACTTGATACCGGCATCAGCCATTAAGTTGATTTTACGATCAATGATGTCCATGCCTAACTTGAAGTCAGGGATACCAAAGCGTAGTAGACCACCGACTTTTTCATCGCGTTCGTATACAGTTACAGAGTGGCCTGCACTGTTTAGTTGTTCTGCTGCGGCTAAACCTGCAGGACCTGAACCGATAATAGCAACTGTTTTACCTGTACGAGAACGAGGTTTTTTAGGCTGCGCGTACCCTTCACGGTACGCGGTTTCTACAATCGTTTTTTCGATATTACAGATAGTGATTGGGTCTTGGTTAATACCAAGAACACAGGCACTTTCACAAGGAGCAGGACACACTCGGCCTGTGAACTCTGGGAAGTTATTGGTTGAACTTAAGATCTTCCACGCTTCTTCCCAGCTATCACGATATACCGCATCATTAAACTCAGGAATGATGTTACCAATAGGGCAACCGTTGTGACAAAACGGCACGCCACAATCCATACAACGAGATGCTTGTGTACCAATCTTGTCAGCAAATTCATCATTCAATACAAATTCTTTATTGTCTTGAATTCGAACTGTTGGGTCGAGTTTCTTTGGTAGCTCACGACCATGTTCTAAAAATCCAGTAGGCTTACCCATTATACTGCCTCCACTTCTTCCGTTTGTGCCTGTTGTGCTTCAGCTTTACGCTTTTGAAGAACCGCTTTGTAATCACGCGGCATCACTTTAGCCAGAGAGGCCAAGTTTGCTTCAAAGTTATCTAGGAAAGACTGAGCAACTTCACTTCCTGTGAATTCAACATGCTTAGTTAGCATTTCTAATAGAAGATCTTTATCTTCTTGTTCAATAGGGTCTAGGTCAACAAGTTCAGAATTGAGTTTCGATTCAAAATCACCAGACTTATCCCAAACATAGGCAACACCACCACTCATACCTGCCGCAAAGTTACGACCTGTAGAGCCAAGGATTAGTGCGACACCGCCAGTCATGTATTCACAACCGTGGTCACCAACACCTTCAACGACAACTTTTGCACCTGAGTTACGTACACAGAAACGCTCACCGGCCATACCACGAATATAAGATTCGCCAGAAGTTGCGCCGTAGAAACAAACGTTACCTACAACAATATTATCTTCAGCAACAATCGTTGATTTTAGGTTTGGATAAAGCACTAGCGTACCGCCAGATAAGCCTTTACCCCAGTAATCATTCGCATCGCCCTCGACTTCAAATTTCACCCCTTTAGCAAGGAAAGCACCTAGACTTTGACCAGCAGAACCGTTGAACTTCACGTTCATTGGTTGCGGTAAACCTTGGTCTTTATAGATTTTTGAAATCTCATTCGACAGCATAGTACCTACACTTCGGTCGGTATTTAGGATATCGAATTCAGCAGTAACCGCTTCACCTTTTTCAAGTGCAGGAGTAGCGACTTGAATAAGTTTACGATCCAATACGTCTTCTAGATTATGCTGCTGTTTAATTTGGTTATAGATACCATCTTCAGCACGAGGTTGTTCAACGTGTAGTACTGGTGATAAATCTAAGTTTTTGTATTTCCAGTGGCCGATATCATCACGAACTTTCAGTTTATGAGATTGCCCAACCATTTCATCAATAGAGCGGAAACCTAGTTCTGCCATTATTTCACGTAGACCTTCAGCCATGTACTGGAAGAAAGTCACTACGTCTTCTACGCGACCGTCAAAGCGCTCACGAAGTGTTTTGTTTTGTGTTGCGATACCAACAGGACAAGTATTCTTATGACACTTACGCATCATGATACAGCCTTCAACAACAAGAGCTGCTGTTGCAACGCCCCATTCTTCAGCACCAAGAAGTGTTGCTACTGCAAGATCTCGAGGTGTTTTCATTTGGCCATCAGACTGAACAACGATACGGTTACGTAACCCATTTTTCAGTAGTGTTTGGTGTGTCTCAGCTAGACCTAGTTCCCACGGAAGACCAGTATGACGGATAGAAGACATTGGTGATGCACCCGTACCACCATCAAAACCGGCGATAAGAACGACGTCTGCTTTTGCTTTCGCTACACCAGAGGCGATAGTACCAACACCCGCTTCAGATACTAACTTAACGTTAACGCGGCCTTTACGGTTGGCGTTTTTCAGATCGTAAATAAGCTGTGCTAAATCTTCGATTGAATAAATATCATGATGTGGCGGTGGTGAAATCAGACCAACTCCAGGAGTTGAGTGACGTGTTGCACCAATCCAATCATCGACTTTATCACCAGGTAGTTGACCACCTTCACCAGGTTTCGCACCTTGAGCCATCTTGATTTGTAGCTCATCAGCGTTAGTTAGGTAGTAAGATGTCACACCAAAACGACCAGAAGCCACTTGTTTGATTGCTGAACGTTCCCAGTCACCATTATCTTTTTTCTCAAAACGAATCGGGTCTTCACCACCTTCACCTGAGTTAGATTTAGCGCCGATACGGTTCATAGCAACAGCAAGTGTTGAGTGAGCTTCGTGTGAGATAGAACCAAACGACATTGCTCCAGTAGCAAAACGTTTTAGGATTTTCTCAATAGGCTCTACTTCTTCTAAAGGAATAGATCCTGCTGGATTTTTGATGAAATCTAATTGGCTACGCAGTGTTGCTGCATCATCACCTTGATCATCAACCGCTTTCGCGTATTTCTTAAATTGACCGTAATCTTTATTACGAGTTGACTCTTGAAGTAGAGAAATTGTTTCAGGGTTAAACAGGTGCTTCTCACCACGTTGTTTCCACTGATATACGCCACCCACATCAAGTACTTGAACTGGGATTTCACGAGTTGGATAGCCAACACGGTGACGGATTAACACTTCTTTTGCGATATCATCAATCGTTAGACCTTGGATACGAGAAACGGTCCCTGTGAAGTACTTATCAACTACTGATTTACTGATACCAAGTGCTTCAAAGATTTGAGCGCCATGGTATGACTGTAGTGTTGAAATGCCCATCTTAGAGAAAATCTTAAGTAGGCCGCCATTAACCCCTTTTCGGTAGTTATCAAACAATACTTTTGGATGTACCGTCGGGTCTAGCTTTTTAACACGTTGAAGTTCAACAATGGTTTCAATAACTAGGTATGGGTTAACCGCATTTGCGCCATAGCCAACCAAGGTTGCAAAGTGATGAGTTTCACGAGCATCGCCCGTTTCAATCACGATGTCACACTTAGCACGTAACCCTTTACGGATTAGGTGATGATGAACCGCACCAACCGCAAGCATTGCAGGGATAGCTGCGTGGTTTGAGTTAACTGCGCGGTCTGTTAGTAGAATGATAGAGTAACCATCAACGACGGCATCTTCAGCATACTGACAGATACGTTTAAGTGCACGCTCAAGCTTTCCTGAATCTTCATTGGCTTGGAAAACGATATCCAGTGTTTTTGCTTGTAGATGTTCGTTATCAATAGCACGCAGTTTTTCTAGCTCAGAGTTAGAAAGAACCGGTGATTCAAGTTCGACTTTCTGACAGTGCTCAGGCGTTTCAGCAAGTAAGTTTTGGTCTTTACCTAAGTAGGTGTTTAGCGACATAACCATACGCTCACGGATCGGATCGATAGGTGGGTTAGTTACTTGGGCAAACAACTGCTTAAAATAGTTAGATAAATGCTGAGATTGATGAGAAAGGATCGCTAGTGGCCAATCGGCACCCATTGCAGTTAGTGGCTCATAAGCCGTTTTCGCTAATGGTAGGATGATCTCATTCACTTCTTCAGAGGTAACGCCAAACGCTTGTTGACGATTGAGTAGGCGCTCAGGAGAAGGTTGGCTGAATTGGTTTGTCGCTTCAGGCAGTTTATTTAAGCTTAGAAGGTTCTCTTCAACCCATTTTTCATAAGGTTGTGATTTCGCAATGCCATCTTTTACTTCTTCATCAGAAATAATACGGCCTTGTTCTAAGTCAGCAACAAAGATACGACCTGGTTGCAGACGACCACGGAATTCAATGTTTTCTGGTGCTATTTTTACAACACCAGATTCAGATGCCATCACAAGGAAGTCATCTTTTGTCACGGTATAACGAGAAGGACGAAGACCATTACGGTCAAGTGTTGCACCTACTTGAACACCATCGGTGAAACAAACAGACGCAGGGCCATCCCAAGGTTCCATTACGTTCGCGTGGTATTGATAGAACGCGCGACGGGTAGGGTCCATGTTTTTATTTTCTTGCCACGCTTCAGGGATCATCATCATTAATGCGTGTGGCAAGCTACGGCCAGAAAGAACAAGCAGTTCTAGCGCCATATCGAAATTCGATGAATCTGAGCTGCCTTCCTGACAAATCGGAAGTAGCATATCCATTTCTTGTTGGCTAAATAGATCAGATTCTATAATAGCTTCACGGGCTTTCATCCAGTTCAAGTTGCCACGAACTGTGTTGATCTCACCATTATGGGCAATGTAACGGAATGGTTGAGCTAGACGCCAGCGAGGGAAAGTATTAGTAGAGAAACGAGAGTGAACCAGCGCTAATGCCGTCACCATTGTTGGATTTTGTAAGTCTAGGAAGTACTGTGGAACTTGCTCAGTCGTTAATTGGCCTTTATAAACAAGTGTTTTGTATGATAGAGAGTTGATGTAGAAATCATCACCAATATTAGAAATACTTTCCAAACAGACTCGAACGGTGTAGTTGCGTAGAACATACAATTTACGTTCAAGCTCTTCTGGGGTAATTGATGGGCCACCAGAAATAAATACATGCTCAAATTGAGGCTCTGTACTTAGTGGATCGTCGCCTAGCATTGAATTATCGACAGGAAGAACGCGATAACCAATGATTTCTAAATCAAGACGTTGAGCATTACGCTCTAAAATATCTCTACATTGTTGACGTTTATGCTCATCTTTAGGGAATAAGACAACACCAACACCGTATTTCTCAAAAGATGGCAGTTTAATACCAAGTTTTACGGCTTCTTCTAATAAAAACTCATGAGGCTTTTGTAAAAGAATACCCGCGCCGTCACCACTGCATGGATCACAGCCTTGACCACCACGGTGTTCCATACGAGCAAGCATATCAAGTGCTTGAGTAACCACATCATGAGATTTACGGTTTTTGAGGTGAGCGACAAAACCGATACCACACGCATCATGCTCCAACTCGGGAGTATACATGCCTTGTGTATTCTGCTCTCTATCTACCATAGATACATCCTTCCAGTATTATGCAGACACAACTTCTCTACGTAAGTTTCTGTCTAGTCCTTTGCTAAATTTTAATCGAACTTGCTGTGAGTTAGTCTCAAGAGGTAGCAAGTTTGAATCCATTCTGGCGCTTGCTGGCATCACTTAATATGACGTGCAAACGAACCCAATCCATTGTGATATCTATCAAATACATTTTTATCCGTTGTATTTGTTGTCTGAGGGTAGATATCACTATCGAAACACCACAACATTCATGTTGATGGCAAATTAAACTATTTTACGATGTAACTATCCTACATTTTTGTCATATTAAATACCAACGAAAGTTGCACGTAATTTTCACTTTTTTTACTCAAAATGAATAAGTATTTATAATAATTCGGCTTTTTTCGCATTTAACCGCCACTTTATGCGTCTTTTATTGATATAAATTACAATTGCGAGTGACGGTTTTCGCTATTATTTACGGTCTTTTTTTACAAACGAGTTAGCAACTTTCACAAATAGAATTGAGACTTCTTTTTATTTGTGAACTAAGTGCTTGATTTACTTAATTGGTTATCGCGATGCAACTTCATGAACTAGCAAATACATTTGGACAGGATTTACAGCGCCGTTATGGTGAAAAAGTACATAAGCTGACCCTTCACGGTGGATTCAGTTGTCCAAACAGGGATGGAACGATAGGAAAGGGTGGGTGTACCTTTTGTAATGTAGCTTCATTTTCTGATGAACAAGAGCAGTTCAAATCGATTCATGATCAGTTGGTAGATAGAGCAGGAGAAGTGCAGCGTGCTAAAAAGTACCTTGCTTATTTTCAGGCTTATACGAATACCTTTGCTGAAGTTCAAGTTCTTAAAAACATGTACGAAGAAGCGCTTAAATCTGCAAATATTGTAGGGCTATGCGTTGGAACTCGTCCTGATTGTGTGCCTGATGCCGTATTAGACTTATTGAAGGGCTATGTTGATGATGGTTATGAAGTTTGGCTAGAGCTTGGGTTGCAAACGGCCAATGATAAAACCCTAAAACGTATTAATCGAGGTCATGACTTTGCTTGTTATGATGCGATTACTCGTAAAGCAAGAGCGCTTGGGATTAAGGTGTGTACGCACTTAATTATTGGTTTACCCGGCGATACCGAGGAAGACTACCGCACTACCTTGGCTAAAGTACTTGAAACAGGAACGGATGGACTTAAATTACATCCTTTGCATATTGTTGAAGGCAGTACTATGGCCAAAGCGTGGCGAGCGGGAAAAATAGAAGCGCCAGAGATGGATGATTATGTCGATGTTGCTTGTGAATTAATTCGATTAACCCCTCCAGAGATTGTGTATCACCGAGTATCAGCGACAGCAAGAAGACCAACCCTTCTTTCGCCATTATGGTGCGAACCGCGTTGGTTAGGTTTAACAAATGTTGGTATGGCTTTAAATAACAAAGGTGCACAAGGCTCTTTGATTAACCAACCCTTCAAATATACCGCCCCAGTATTGAAAAAATAACTCAAATAGAGCTAACCCTGATATTATTTAGCTGAATACTATCAGGGTGTGTTTATGAAGCAGTTAAAAATTCTCGCGCAATTTTATGTCGATCTCATGGTGAGACTTGGCATCGTTCGTTTTAGTCTCTTACTTGCCATTGCTTTAGTTGCATTGGCCGTTATTGTTCAAGTTGGCGTTACGCTTGTATTAAGTGGTGAAGTTAATGATTTGGATATTGTTCGTTCAGTGTTCTTTGGGTTATTAATTACACCATGGGCTGTCTTTTTCTTATCCGTCGTCGTTGAGCATTTAGAAGACTCTCGTCAAAGACTTTCTAAATTAGTCAGTAAGATGGAAGAGATGCGCACTCGTGATTTAGATTTAAATAAAAAATTACAAGGCAACGTAAAGAAGCTAAATCAAGAAATTGAAGAGCGTGAAAAAGCAGAAGATGGCAGAAAAGAAGCGATGGAAGATCTTGAAAATGAAGTCTTTCAACGAGAAAAAGCGCAATTAGAATTAGCAGAACAAACCGCATTACTTAGATCTTACCTAGATACCTCTCCAGACATTATCTATTATCGAAATGACCTTGGTCTTTTTTCTGGCTGTAATAAAGCGATGGAAGATCTTACGGGTAAAACAGAAAAAGAGTTGATCGGTTTATCTCCAAAAGACGTCTATAACGCAGAAGTCGCTGCCAAAGTTATTGATACTGATAGACAAGTATTGAGAGACGACAAAGCCTTAACTTATGAGCAGTGGTTAGATTACCCTGATGGTCGTAAAGCGTGTTTTGAGCTAAGTAAGATCCCGTTCTACAGTAAGTCAGGCCGTCATCTTGGTTTGGTTGGTTTTGGACGAGACATTACCGAACGTAAAGAATATGAAGATGCATTACAAAAAGCCAGTCGTGATAAAACCACCTTTATTTCTACAATAAGCCATGAGTTACGCACTCCACTGAATGGCATTGTTGGTTTAAGTCGTATGTTGTTAGATACCCGTCTTGATGATGAACAGCATAACTATATGCGAACCATTAATGTCAGTGCGATCACCCTTGGTAATATCTTTAACGATATTATTGATATGGATAAATTTGATCGTCGTAAATTAGAACTGCTACCTAAGCCGCTTGATTTCATAAGCTTTGTTACTGAGATGGAAAATATTTCAGGCTTAATGGCTGAGCAGAAAGGATTGCGCTTTGATCTTGAAAGACTCTCTGATTTACCCGCAAATATTAGTGTTGATAGTACGCGCCTACGCCAAGTGCTTTGGAATTTAATTGGTAATGCGACTAAATTCACTAAAGAAGGCAGTGTCGTAATGTCTGTGGGCGCAGAGATATATTCTGACAGTGCAGAAATAACCTTTGAGATTGAAGACACTGGCATTGGGATCCCTGAATCAGAGTTAGATAATGTATTTGCAATGTACTATCAAGTAAAACAAGGCAAAGACAATCTGCATGCCGTCGGAACAGGGATTGGCTTAGCTGTATCTAAAGAGCTTATAAACCTTATGGATGGAGATATTACCGTAAGCAGTGAACTAGGCTTTGGCAGTACATTTACAGTAACGATTAATGTGCCATTAGTGGATTCTGTAAAAGAAGAAGAAGCGATGCCAGAAAAGAAAAGTGCTAAGTCATTGCGTATCTTTATGTTGGAAGATATTGAGTTGAATGTGACAGTAGCTCGCTCATTGCTTGAAAGCCTTGGCCACACTGTTGATGTAGCCATGTGCGGTGAAGACGCTCTTAATCAATTTGACCCAACTAAATACGATCTAGCCTTACTGGATATTCAATTGCCAGATATGACCGGTTTTGATGTTGCTCAGGCATTGAGAGAGAAATTCGACGAGCTACCGCCATTAGTTGCATTGACGGCTAATTTATTAAAAGAGAAAGATGAATACTTTGAAAAGGGCATGGATGAGGCGATAAGCAAACCTCTTAGTGTGAAAGCATTAACCGAAGTGCTTGAGTTATTCTCGATGTCAGATAAGAAAATAGTACAACAGAAATTAAAACAACCAGTAAAAACAGCGGAACAATTAGAGAATGAACAGCTGATTGAGCGTTTATTAGATATAGAGATGTTAGAGTCATACATTGATATTGTAGGGACTAAACCTGTCCATGCTAGTATTGAAATGTTTGAAAAAAGCATGAAAGAATACATTCAAATTCTAGACACAAACATGACAGCAAGAGATCAAGACGGTATTGTGTTTGAAACTCATAAAATGAAAGGGGCGGCGGGCTCTATTGGATTGAAGCATATTCAACAAGTCGCTCAAAAAGCACAATCGCCAGATTTACCTGCATGGTGGGAAAACATTGATGATTGGGTCGAAGAAATCAAAAATGAATATGAAAATGATATTCAAATATTAAAAAGCTGGCTAGAGCAGCAAGATAAATAAGGGATATGATGAGAAAGGTATTATTAGCCTCAGTAATGATGGTCGCATTATCAGGTTGTCAAATGACATCTCAGCCACAAGCTGATTGGAAGCAAGATAATAAAATTGAAGTGATGGATGCTAAAATTCAGCTTAATTCAGCGGTATGGGTTGACCAGATGCCTACCATTGGTGAAGAAAGAGATGAGAGTAAAGTTAATTTTGCTCTGACGTTAACATCAGAACAGGTAATTGCTCCTGAGTTGGTTATTGATAAAGTACTTCTTCGTCAAGGTGATAATTCATGGCCGCTATCTGATGAAGAGTTTGAAGTACGGGTTCATGATAACCATACTTGGGAAATTGCAGGACAATCTTTTTACGATATAGACGCAGCACAGCCTGTTGATATCGCAATTGAAGCAAATAATGAGTGGATTGTTGAAACTGACGTTCAGATCGACACGGTTTACTAGTCACCTCAACTCGAGGCTAGTTGCTTTGTATAAACTAAAAATGCCCAGCTATTACTAGCTGGGCATTTTTTATTGGTAAATTAAAAGAGGCTTATAGCTCTTCTAAATCACCACAGAAACGGTAACCTTCACCGTGAATTGTAGCAATGATCTCTGGAGTATCAGTTACTGATTCAAAGTGCTTACGGATACGACGAATTGTCACATCAACCGTACGATCGTGTGGCTTAAGCTCACGACCTGTCATTTTTTTCAGAAGATCAGCACGAGTCTGGATCTTACCTGGGTTTTCACAGAAGTGAAGAAGAGCACGGAACTCTGAACGAGGAAGCTTATAGCTCTCACCGCTTGGGCTTACAAGAGAACGGCTATTGATTTCAACTGTCCAACCATTGAACGCATAACGTTCAACAGTTTTCTTATCTTCAACTGTTGTGCTTTGGTTCATTGAACGAGTTAATAAGTTACGCGCACGAATAGTTAGTTCGCGAGGGTTAAACGGCTTAGTGATGTAATCATCAGCGCCAATTTCTAGACCTAAAATCTTATCAACTTCATTGTCTCGACCTGTTAGGAACATTAGAGCCATATCGCCACGCTCACGAAGTTCACGAGCAAGAAGAAGGCCATTTTTACCTGGTAGGTTGATATCCATAATCACAAGGTTAAGTTGTTGCTCAGAAAGCACATTGTGCATTTCTTCGCCGTCACTCGCTTCAAAAACATTGTAGCCTTCGGCTTCAAAAATGCTTTTTAGTGTATTACGAGTTACGTGTTCATCTTCAACGATTAGGATCTGAGGGGTTTGCATGGGCGGTACCTAACTAACTGATTAAAGTCAAAAGTAGAATTAAGGGTGTTAATTCTATAATAAAAAATTTACAAATAGGAATAGATTCTTCAATACTCAACTAAAATGTTAAGAGAAGAACAGAAACCTAAACGGTACGCCATCCTTGGTGGTTGTTATTGAATATATACCCAATAACATGATAAAGCTCTAATTTCGTGAGCTACTAGCTGAAACTCCATTAGAAGGGAGATTTTAATCCCTTAACACCACTCTAACAATAAGCGATTTTTATTTCCATACATTTTATTGATTTAGGTCAATAGTAATCGATATCAATAGCGTGTAGTAATAAATATAGAGACATATCTATATTAAATTTGTAAATAACTATGCGAATAATCGCGAAGTATTTTAACGAATGTTGTTATTGTAGAGTCAACTTTACAAACAAGGAGAAAATAAAATGGATTTATTACCTGATATTTGTGACCAATTTGAAGACAAAGTACAGCTCATTGATGTTGAGTTTAAAAATTATGGTGGAAAAGTGTGCTTTTATGGTGAGATTGTAACGGTACGTTGCTACCAAGATAACTCGTTAGTGAGAGAAGTATTACAAACCAATGGTAAAGGCAAAGTGTTAGTGATTGATGGCAATGGCTCTTGCCAAAAAGCGTTACTAGGCGATCAAGTTGCAACGCTTGCGGTGAACAACCAGTGGGAAGGCGTCGTCGTTTATGGTGCGGTGCGCGATGTTGGCGCTATACAGAATATGCCATTAGGATTAAAGGCGTTAAGTACCTCCCCTTTTAAAACAGAGAAAAGAGGGGCAGGAGAGCAGCAGGTGTCCGTCACCATTAATACACAGATCATTTCTCCAGGCGATTATATTTATGCCGATCTTAATGGGGTTTTGATGAGTAAAGAATTACTAATTTAACGGTAAAGATTAAAATTATAAAAGCTTATTTTATAGATGATACTCAATGACTTGAGGCGATATATTCTTCTTTTGTTAAATTAATGAATAAAGTTTTCATTGACTTGTAAGAGGAAAGTAAGGTAATTATTGTATATCGCAATCATTTATTTTAGAGTTTTTATTATATGTTCACTATCAGCTCAATGATTATCACCACAACAATTACCGGCACCATGGTTGCTGGGGTGGGCTGATACGCGTAAGTATTTTAAAAAAGCCCGCCCTGATTAATCAGAGCGGGCTTTTTTTTGCAATTTAGTTACTAATTCTTAACTGTATTCTTTCATTCTTTACCGAAATGGTTATTATGCTAAGAAGCAGTAAGGATACTGCAGTAACACTCGTTTTTAGGGAGGATAGAAATGCGAGTATTAAAGTTTGGTGGTTCGTCATTAGCCGATGCAGATCGTTTTTTACGTGCCGCAGATATCATTGCCAATAATGCACAGCAGCAAGAAGTTTCTGTTGTTTTATCGGCACCAGGAAAAGTAACCAATAAATTAGTCTCAGTGGTGGATAATGTTCTTACCAATGGGGAAGCTGAATTACAGATTTTAGAACTGGAATCTGCTTTTGTTCAGTTATTTAATGGAATTGCTGTCGCTTTACCACAAGTTGATCTTAAAGCGCTTGAAAATAAACTAAAAGATTCGCTTTCTCAACTTCGTCAGTACGTTCATGGCATAACCCTGTTAGGTATGTGTCCTGATAACGTATACGCAAAAATCATCAGTAAAGGCGAACGCATATCAATCGTTACGATGAAAACCGTTCTTGAGGCCAAAGGCCAGCCGGCAAGTCTGATTGACCCTGTTAAATATCTATACGCTCGCGGTGACTTCCTTGAAGGTGCTGTTGATGTCGATATATCAACGCTCAATTTTAAAAATGAACCTTTACCTTCTGGTCATGTAAACATTATGCCGGGCTTTACTGCGGGTAATGCGAAAGGTGAACTGGTTACTTTAGGTCGTAATGGTTCTGATTATTCAGCAGCGGTTCTTGCTGCTTGCCTTCGAGCTGAATGTTGTGAAATTTGGACTGACGTTGATGGTGTTTACAATTGTGACCCTCGTTTAGTTGATGATGCACGTTTATTAAAATCATTAAGCTATCAGGAAGCCATGGAGCTCTCTTATTTTGGTGCGTCTGTTCTGCATCCAAAAACCATCGCTCCTATCGCGCAATTCCATATTCCTTGTTTAATTAAAAACAGCTTTAACCCTCAAGGTCCAGGTACATTAATTGGTCAAGATACAGGTGAAGATAATCTTGCCATTAAAGGTATTACTACATTAAATAGCTTAACAATGGTTAATGTTAGTGGTCCAGGTATGAAAGGCATGGTTGGCATGGCAAGCCGTGTATTTGGTGCGATGTCTACTTCTGGTATCTCTATTGTTCTTATTACGCAATCTTCTTCAGAGTACAGCATCAGCTTTTGTATTGAAGCAGAAGATAAGTCTCAAGCAGAGCAAGTATTAAGAGAAGCATTTGAACTTGAATTGAAAGATGGCTTATTAGAGCCGGTAGAATTCACTGATAACGTAGCTATTGTGACCTTAGTTGGTGATGGTATGCGCACATCAAAAGGCGTCGCTTCTCAATTCTTTACGTCATTAACTGAAGTAAACGTTAATATTATTGCCATTGCTCAAGGTTCATCTGAGCGTGCGATTTCAGCCGTTATTCCTGAAGATAAAATCTCAGAATCAATTAAAGCGTGTCATGAAAACCTGTTTAACAGTAAGCATTTCTTAGATGTATTCGTGGTTGGTGTTGGTGGTGTTGGTGGTGAGTTAGTTGATCAGATTCAACGTCAGCAACCAAAACTTGCAGAAAAAGGCATTGAGATCCGTGTTTGTGGTTTAGCAAACAGTCGTGGATTATTGCTTGATAGCAAAGGCATCCCGTTAGATAACTGGCGTGATCGTATGAATAATACGACAGAAGAGTTTAGCCTTGCTCGTTTAATTGCCTTAGTGCAGCGCAACCATATTATTAACCCTGTAATCATTGATTGTACGTCAGATCATGGCATAGCTGCTCAATATGTTGATTTCTTATCTGCGGGTTTCCATGTAATTACCCCAAACAAGAAAGCCAATACAGACTCAATGGCGTATTACCATCAGTTGCGTAATGCTGCTCGTGGTACTCGTCGTAAGTTTATGTATGAGACAACAGTAGGTGCAGGTCTACCAGTAATTGAAAACCTTCAGAACTTGATTGCTGCTGGTGATGAATTGGTGAAGTTTAATGGTATTTTATCCGGTTCTTTATCGTATATTTTCGGTAAGTTAGATGAAGGTATGTCATTGAGTGATGCGACTAATGTTGCGAAACAAAATGGCTTTACTGAGCCGGATCCTCGTGATGACCTTTCTGGTATGGATGTGGCTCGTAAGCTTCTAATTCTTGCTCGTGAATCTGGTCTTGAAATTGAACTCGATGATGTTGAAGTAGAACAAGCTTTACCACCAGGTTTTGATGATTCAGGTACGGTTGAAGAGTTTATGGCTCGTCTTCCTGAAGCGAATGCATATTTTGCTCAAGAGTCGGAAAAAGCAGCAGCTGAAGGAAAGGTACTGCGTTATGTCGGTGAGATCCTAGAAGGCAAATGTAAGGTTCGTATCGCGGCTGTTGATGGCGATGATCCTATGTTTAAAATTAAAGATGGTGAAAATGCCTTAGCTTTCTATAGTCGTTACTATCAACCGATCCCATTGGTATTACGTGGTTACGGTGCCGGTACTGAAGTAACAGCGGCTGGCGTATTCTCGGACTTAATGCGTACCCTTGGTTGGAAATTAGGAGTATAAAAATGAGTGTGGTTGTTTATGCTCCAGCATCAATTGGTAATGTTAGCGTCGGCTTTGATGTATTAGGTGCCGCAGTATCTCCAATTGATGGCACATTGTTGGGTGATCGTGTTTTAGTTGAATTAGGAACGGAAGCTTTCACCTTAGCAACGGCAGGTAGCTTTGTAGATAAGCTACCTGAAGATCCAAAAGAAAATATTGTTTATGACTGCTGGCGTGTATTTGCAAGAGAGCTTGCCAAAAAAGGCATTGAGCTTAAACAGATTCATATGGTGCTTGAGAAGAACATGCCAATTGGCTCTGGGCTTGGTTCTAGTGCCTGTTCGATTGTAGCTGCATTAGATGCGTTGAATGTATTTCATGGTAAACCATTAACTGACATGGAAGTGTTGGCGCTAATGGGTGAGATGGAAGGGCAGATATCTGGTGGTATTCACTATGATAATGTTGCCCCTTGCTATCTTGGTGGTCTGCAATTAATGGTTGAAGAGTTAGGTATTATCAGCCAAGAAGTTCCGTGTTTTGATGAGTGGTATTGGGTGATGGCATACCCAGGAATTAAAGTATCAACAGCAGAAGCGCGTGAGATTCTACCTTCTCAATATCGCCGTCAGGATGTGATAGCTCATGGCCGTAACTTAGCAGGCTTTATTCATGCATGTTATTCAAAGCAACCAGAGTTAGCTGCAAAAATGATTAAAGATGTGGTGGCAGAACCTTACCGTGAGCGTCTGTTACCAAATTTTGCTCAAGCGCGTGAATACGCCGCTTCAGCAGGTGCGCTGACAACCGGTATTTCTGGTTCAGGGCCAACGCTATTTAGTATCTGTAAAGATAAAGACGTAGCAGATAGAGTCTCTCGTTGGCTACAAGAAAATTATGTTCAAAATGATGAAGGATTTGTCCATGTTTGTCGTTTAGATAAGCAAGGCTCACAAGTAACAGGAAGTAAACTATGAAGTTGTATAACATAAAAGAAAATGATGAACAGGTCTCTTTTGGCCAAGCGGTTCGCCAAGGCCTAGGTCGTAACCAAGGACTGTTTTTTCCATCAGAATTACCTAAGTTTGATGATGTTGATGCGCTTCTAGCTGAAGATTTTATACCGCGTAGTACTAAGATCCTATCTGCATTTATTGGTGATGAACTATCGCAAGATACAGTGAAGAGCATGGTTGAAAATGCGTTTCAATTCCCTGCACCAATCCATGCTGTAAAAGAGGGTGTTTATGCTCTTGAGCTATTTCATGGTCCAACGTTAGCGTTTAAAGATTTTGGTGGCCGTTTTATGGCGCAATCTTTAGCAGCGGTAACTGAAGGTAATGAGCAAATTACTATTTTAACAGCAACATCAGGTGATACTGGTGCGGCTGTGGCTCATGCATTCTATGGTATGGAAAATATCAAGGTAGTTATCCTTTATCCGAAAGGTAAGATCAGCCCACTGCAAGAGAAATTATTCTGTACGTTAGGTAAGAACATTCACACCGTTGCTGTTGATGGTGACTTTGATGACTGTCAGGCGTTAGTTAAGCAATCTTTTGATGATGCAGAGCTACGTAAAGAAGTAGGATTGAATTCAGCGAACTCAATCAATATTAGCCGCTTAATGGCGCAAATTTGTTACTACTTTGAAGCGGTATCTCAGCTGCCAAAAGAAAAGCGTAATGAGGTCGTGATCTCTGTACCAAGTGGTAATTTTGGTAATTTAACCGCGGGTTTATTAGCGAAATCACTTGGCTTGCCTGTGAAACGTTTTATTGCTGCAACTAATGTTAATGATACCGTACCGCGCTACCTTGAAACAGGTAAGTGGGAGCCAAAAACGACGATCCCAACGATTTCCAATGCAATGGATGTGAGCCAACCAAACAATTGGCCTCGAATTGAAGAGCTATGTCAGCGTTTAGGTTGGGGCTTAGAAACGCTTGGTAAAGGTGCAGTGACGGATGAGCAAAGCGCTGAAACATTAAAAGCGATGAATGCTGAAGGTTACCTATGTGAGCCACATGGTGCAATTGCTTATCGCATTCTTGAAGAGCAGCTTAATGAAGGTGAGACCGGACTTTTCTTATGTACAGCACATCCTGCGAAATTTAAAGAAGTCGTCGATGATATTCTAGGTAGCGATCTTGAACTGCCTGCTCCATTAGCTAAACATAATGCAATGGAACTATTATCTGAAGATCTTGCTAACGATTTTGATGAATTAAAAGCAGTACTTCGTAAAGTTCAGTAACTAAAAGCATTAATAATATAACTCAAGTAGCACATCATAATTAATTGATGTGTTATTTATGAAAAAGCCTCTTAAATACAGACTAAATAAGTCGTTATTTAAGAGGCTTTTTTAAGCACAAAAAAACGGCACTCATGAGCAATGAGTGCCGTTTTTATTGAATTCAATTTACTCTAAAATTATAGAGTTTCAGTGAATGTACGTGCGATAACGTCTTTTTGTTGTTCAGTAGTTAGAGAGTTGAAACGCACAGCATAACCAGAAACACGGATAGTTAGTTGTGGGTAGTTCTCTGGGTGCTTAACAGCATCTTCTAATGTATCACGTTGTAGAACGTTCACATTTAGGTGCTGACCACCTTCAATTTTTGGTGCTTTTTCAATTGCAACGTCACGGCTTTCGTATTCGCCTAGTTCGTTTGCAGCAATAACTTGGTCAGCTTCAAAGCCAGCAGTTGCAACAACACAACGAGCTTCGTTTTTCTCGCTATCTAGTAGCCAGATTGAGTTAAGAAGATCGTCATTTGCAGCTTTAGTAATTTGGATACCTGTGATCATTTTACTTTCTCCTAGTCCACTTTGTGGTTATTTTGTAAATATCTAATGGGTCACATTATATACATGATACCCTTACTTTGTATATTGATATAGGTCAAAAAACTACAAAAAGTGCTAATTATTTCATCTTATAAACTTTGCTTTAAATCAATAAAGTACCATATAGCTAGCCTGTAGCACGAAAAATGCAATCTACCACTTTATTGTTACCTGTCTATTTTGTAGTAATATTACTACAGATTGGGTGTTTTATGTAATCAGGGAAATGGAAGGAAATCGCTAGGCAAAGCAAGAGAACTACTGACAAATAAAGTGTTTACCGCAATAATAGCGTGATGTTAATTTTGAAAGGAAAGTACAGAGATGAAATATATTGGGGCTCACGTATCAGCGGCGGGTGGTGTTGATCAAGCACCTAAACGAGCTTATCAAATTGGAGCTAATGCATTTGCATTATTTACTAAAAACCAACGTCAATGGGTTGCAAAACCACTGACAAGAAAAGTCATCTCTGATTTTAAGGCAAACTGTAAGCGTTTTGGCTTTTCTAGTGATCAAATTTTACCTCATGATTCTTACTTAATTAATTTAGGTTCTCCAGAAGAAGAGAAGTTAGAGAAATCTCGAGCGGCATTTATTGATGAGATGGAACGTTGTAATCAGCTTGGTCTAACGTTACTTAATTTCCATCCTGGAAGTCATTTAAAGAAAATTTCAGAAGATGAATGTTTAGCCTTGATTGCAGAGTCAATTAATTTAGCGCATCAAGCGGTTCCTGATGTGGTTGCTGTTATCGAGAATACAGCAGGACAAGGCACAAATTTAGGTTGGAAGTTTGAACATCTAGCGCAAATTATCGATCAAGTGGAAGACAAAGCACGAGTAGGGATTTGTCTTGATACTTGTCATACTTTCGCTGCAGGTTACGATTTAAGTAGCAAAGAAGCGTGTGAGCATACGTTTTCTGAATTTGAGCGCATTGTTGGTTTTCAATACTTACGTGGTATGCATATTAATGACGCAAAAATTGAATTAGGCAGTCGAGTTGACCGTCATCAGTCATTAGGTGAGGGGAACATCGGTTGGGATTGCTTTGAATATATTATGCAAGACGAGCGATTTAATAATATCCCTCTTGTACTGGAAACCATTGATCCTGAGATTTGGAAAGATGAAATAGCCCAACTCAGAGTATTAAGCGAGAAAAAGTAATGACAACGACTTGGAATTCGATTTTATCGGCTGAAAAAGAAAAAACATATTACCAAGCGATGAATGCCAAAATAGAGGCAGAGAGAGCACTTGGTAAAATCATTTTTCCTAAAGAAAAGGATATTTTTACTGCATTTGATTTAACTGCTTTTGATGACGTGAAAGTCGTTATTCTGGGTCAAGATCCTTACCATGGAGCAGGTCAAGCTCATGGCCTTTCTTTTTCAGTTTTACCTGAGATTAAAATCCCACCTTCTTTGCGAAATATGTATAAAGAGTTAGCGCAAGACATTGACGGTTTTGTTATTCCAGATCACGGCTACTTAGAGAGCTGGGCCAAACAAGGGGTTTTATTGCTAAATACGGTATTAACCGTAGAAGAAGGAAAGGCACACTCCCATGCTAAATTAGGTTGGGAGACCTTTACTGACAGCATTATTGAACAGCTTAATAAGAACAAAGAAAATGTTATCTTCTTACTTTGGGGAGCTCATGCTCAAAAGAAAGGGGCGAATATTGATGGTACTCGCCATTCTGTTCTAAAAGCGCCGCATCCTTCTCCGCTTTCGGCACATCGAGGCTTTTTTGGTTGTAAACATTTCTCGCAAGTCAATGAGCTGCTTAAGTCGAAAAATTTATCAGAGATCAATTGGACTCCAATTGCATGACTTTTTTGTATAATTTTTGAACTAAATCCTGTGCTCTTATATCAGTGATATACACTTAAGGTATCTTAAATCATTAAGGTACTTTGGGAGGAAAGGATGCTGATAGAAAGTATTTATAAAGAGCACGGATATATAAATCGCATTATTCAATTATTGGATAGTAAGCTTTCTCGATTAGAAGATGAAAAGAACGTTAATTATAATGTGATCCGAGAGAGTATTGATTATTTATCATTGGTTGCAGAGAAAGTCCATCACCCTAAAGAAGACATGATCTATCAATATTATATTGATCATTATGGGGAGCATGAAGGGCTGACGAATTTATTACTCGAGCATCATACGTTATCTGACGATACTGAAGGCTTCTCTATTACGGTAGAGATGATTCTAAATGATGCTATCGTTCCAAAAGATCGGTTTAAAGAGCAACTGAAAGCATTCACTTATCGTATTCGGCAGCATCTTGAACTAGAAGAAAAAGAGATCTTACCTTTTTTGAAAGCACATTTAACAGTGGACGATTGGAAGTATCTCGAAAGTAACTGGGTTGAGGAAGAGGATCCAGTTTTTGGTCATCAAGTAAATAAGAGATATCTTGAGCTAGCAGGTAAAGTAAGATAATAGTTTATTTAATGAAAAAGGAGAGCATTAGTCTCTCCTTTTTATTTGTTTTAACTTTAAAAAACTACTTAAAAAAAGCGGCGTCAATGCTGCCTTTAAATGAGGGGTCCAGTTCTTTTAGTTCATGTAGCAATTGGCGACGATCTTGAATCTCTTCTATCTCACGCCAAAGACGCTTTTTTTGTTTTTTTTTGGTTGTTGTTGTTTTCGTAGCTAATAAATCATTTAGTGTGTACCCATCCATAAGCACCTCATTTTTATAAATTAATTAATTATTACAAAGAGTAAAAGTATTTATTTAGCGTGTTATTAAATATCACAGAGTGAGAATTATGACCTTGAACTGTTTCGCATTTGTTTCTTTTTGATGAATTTTATGTGAGATGGTGATCACTAAAATGATCTTAATTTAGAATTAGGAAGTACAATTTGCTCCATATTTATTATTTAGATAGAAAAAACAGACGGATTTTTTGTTTGATTTTTGTTAACTAACATAGCTATTTCTATCTGCTCTCCATTTGATTGTTTTATGAACTATTTTTAGCTGTGATGAATTACCAAGAAAAAATAAAGAGATAAAATAAGATTGATATCCTACTGTTTTCTATTACTGATGGCTGAATCTTTATCGGCTGAGATAAGGTTAATTACTGTTCGTTGATGTTTTTTTACTGATTTAAATGTCAGTAATCTGTTTTTTTTCTGTTGGCTAAATAAGTGTGAAGTCTAAAGTTGTAGAAAAAGTGTCATAAGTTCAACATCTGTTTTTTATTGATTTTTTAGTAAATACTGAGCATCATTCAGCGCGCTAATCTTATTGGGTGAGTAAATATTTAGATTTACTGTTAATAAATGAATAAATTTGCAATGCATGACGGTAATTCTTCACTGTACCCAAATAATTAATCAACAATAACAATTAAGATTAGTAGGAGCGCTTTATAGTATAAGCGTATGCAATCATTACTATTGATGTAACTGAGAGGGAAATGTGACAAGTCTTATTAATTTACTGAATGACCTATTATGGGGTTCGGTACTTGTATATCTATTAGTTGCCATTGGTATCTACTTTACTATTCGATTAGGTTTTATTCAGTTCCGCCATTTTGGTCATATGTTTTCGGTACTGAAAAACAGCCGAAAATCAGATCCATCAGGAATATCATCATTTCAAGCGCTATGTACAAGTCTCGCGGCTCGTGTTGGTACTGGTAATATGGCAGGGGTTGCTGTTGCATTAACTGCTGGTGGTCCAGGTGCTATTTTTTGGATGTGGTTGATAGCAATGCTAGGTATGGCAACTTCTTTTGCTGAGAGTACATTAGCACAGTTATATAAAACCAAAGATGATGAAGGGAACTACCGTGGTGGCCCTGCTTATTATATGGAAAAAGGATTAGGGATGCGCTGGATGGGCGTATTATTCTCTGTCTTTTTGATCATCGCTTTTGGTTTGGTATTTAACGCAGTACAAGCAAACTCTATTGTAGGAGCAATGCAAACAGCCTTTGGTTGGGAGCCATTATATGTAGGTATTGCCATTGTAATTATCTCTGCAGTGGTTATTTTTGGTGGTTTTAGAACGATTGCTCGTACGGCTGAAATCGTAGTACCAGTGATGGCTCTTGCTTACTTAGCTATTGCCTTATTTATCATGGTTACTAATATAGAAAAACTACCAGGTGTGATTACCTTAATATTTAAGAGTGCCTTTGGTTTGCAAGAAGCGGCTGCAGGTGGTTTAGGCTATGCGATTGCACAAGCGATGATTAATGGTATTAAACGTGGTTTGTTCTCTAATGAAGCAGGTATGGGCTCTGCACCAAATGCTGCAGCTTCAGCTACACCATATCCACCACACCCAGCATCTCAAGGTTATGTACAAATGCTAGGCGTATTTATGGATACCATTGTGATTTGTTCTGCAACGGTCGCTATTATCTTAATGTCTGGTGAATACGTGCCGCATGGTGAAGTTACGGGGATTGAATTAACACAATTAGCATTGACTAGCCAAGTGGGTGATTGGGGCGGTATTTTTGTTGCTGTAGCGATTTTCTTCTTTGCGTTTACTTCAATCATTGCTAACTATTCTTATGCAGAAACAAATTTGATTTTCCTAGAGCATAACCATAAAGCGGGTATTGGTATTTTCCGTGTCGTTGTATTGGGCATGGTAATGTTCGGTGCATTATCCTCATTACCAACAGTATGGGCCTTAGCTGATGTTTCAATGGGGTTAATGGCAATAGTTAACTTAATTGCTATCTCTCTATTGTCAGGCACCGTTATTAAGCTTGCAAAAGATTACAATAAGCAGCTGAGTGAGGGAAAAGTTCCTACGTTTGATAGTAAGGATTATCCAGAGCTACATTCTCAGCTTGAAGAAGGCATCTGGGATAATACTAAAGAGCAAAAGTAGTCATTGCTTTCACCCATTAAATAAATAGATAAAGCCACGCAACCTAGCGTGGCTTTTTTATATCTGAATAGTTACTATCTTAGTATATAAAAATACATAGGATATCTTGCTCATGCTTATCGTCGTTTCTCCAGCAAAAACTCTTGATTATGAAACTCCATTACCAACACAAATCCATACTCAGCCTGATTTTATTACAGATTCAGCGGAGCTTATTGAAGTTTGTAAGCAGCTAACGCCATTAGATATTTCGGGTTTAATGAAGGTGAGTGATAAAATTGCAAGCCTGAATGCGGTACGATTTGAAGAGTGGTCAACGAGCTTTACTCAGGAAAATGCTCGTCAGGCTTTATTTGCTTTTAAAGGTGATGTGTATACCGGCTTAGACGCAAACAGCTTAACCAGTAGTGACATTGATTATGCTCAAACACATTTACGTATGCTTTCAGGGTTATATGGTTTATTAAAGCCATTAGATTTGATGCAGCCTTATCGTTTAGAGATGGGAACCAAGCTTGCGAATAAGCGAGGAACAAACCTATACCAATTCTGGGGCAGTTCAATTACTCAAAAATTAAATCAAGTTATTGCAGAGCAAGGTGATGATATCTTGATTAACTTAGCATCAAATGAGTATTTTAAAGCGGTTAAACCAAAAGAGCTCACGGCTAAGGTGATTACACCAGTTTTCAAAGATTGTAAAAATGGACAATACAAAATCATTAGCTTCTATGCAAAAAAAGCCAGAGGTTTAATGGCTCGTTTTATTATTGAAAATAGAATATCAACAATAGAAGAACTAAAAAGCTTTACCGTTGATGGTTACTACTTTGTAGATGCAGAGTCATCAAGCAGCGAACTTGTATTCAAAAGAGAAGAGCAGAAGAAATAATTGTAATTACACAAGTGAATGTATCTTTTATGTAACTAAACTGTTTCGATAATTATTTTATCTGATAGTATTGGGTAGGTTATTGTAATTAAGGTTGTTTTCCTTTTCTTATTGAAGAGAATATGACCAAATACGTGTGTTTTAAAAAAGGATTTTACATCAAGCTGACGCTCGGAGTGTTAGAATTGGTATAAATCGTCAACATAATGGCAATCATCTCAATTTATACTGAGAATAACTATAAAGGACAAATCAAATGGCAGATCAAGGCGCTGTAACTGATTTAGCTACTAGTGGAGTAGCAAATTTAGAACATTGGCTAACAGATAATTCAGAATTATTTATCACTTATGGGGTAAATATTATTTCAGCACTCGCTATTCTTTTTATCGGTAATATTATCGTTAAGAAAATCGCAGGTGGTGTAAGCAAGGCTCTTGAGAAGAAGAAAATGGATAAAGCGGTTGTCGACTTTGTTCATACTCTAGTTCGTTACCTTCTATTCATTATCGTATTAATTGCAGCTTTAGGTAAAGTAGGCGTTCAAACCGCTTCTGTGGTTGCTGTTATTGGTGCGGCTGGTTTAGCGGTTGGTCTTGCACTTCAAGGTTCACTATCAAACTTTGCAGCAGGTGTATTGATTGTTGCTTTCCGTCCATTTAAATCTGGCGATTACGTTGAGATTGGTGGTGTTGCAGGTTCTGTTGAGTCAATTCAGATCTTCCAAACCATTCTAACTACTCCTGATAACAAAATGGTTGTAGTTCCAAATGGTGGTGTTATTGGCAGCCCAATCACAAACTACTCACGTCATGCTACTCGCCGTGTAGATCATGTAATTGGTGTTTCTTACAGTGCTGATCTGAAGAAAACAAAAGAAGTAATCACTAAGGTTCTTGAGTCTGATGAGCGTGTTCTAAAAACACCAGCGCCAACAGTAGGTGTTGTTGCTCTTGCTGATTCATCAGTAAACTTTGTTGTTCGCCCTTGGTGTAAAACAGAGCAATACTGGGATGTTTACTTTGATACGCTTCAAGCGATTAAAGAAGGTCTAGATAACGAAGGTATCGAGATCCCATTCCCACAAATGGATGTTCATTTAAATAAAGCGGATTAAGTTTTATTTAAATCAAAACATGAAATGCTGCCTTCGGGTAGCATTTTTTTTGTTAGGTATTTAATGCATATCAATATATAAAGTACCTAAGGGAATTATTTATAACAACGACAGTCATAACTATATGATGTTACTTTGAGAAATTTAAAATGAAAAAAATAATCAGCGCTTTATGTTTATCGGCTTGTTTAACTCCAGCGGCTTTTGCGTCATCACCTGATTTCCCTCATCTTGAAGTGTCGGGCAAAGGTGAGGTATTTGTTGTTCCTGATATGGCTCAGTTCTCTGTTGATGTAGTTGAAAGTAAAGCAACGGCAGAGAAAGCGAAACAAGCAGCAGATAAAGCGGTGACTAGTTTTCTGGCTCGTTTAGAAGTTCAAGGCGTGAAACGTGAAAATATTAACAGTGGCAATATTCGTTTAACGCCAGAGTATCGTTATCCAAAAGGAAAAAAGCCAGAGCTTGTAGGGTATAAAGCTATTCGCAATATTACGGTTACAGTGATGGATTTAAATAAGTTAAATAGCTATCTAGATAAAGCCCTAGGTGATGGCATCAATCGCATTAACCAGATTGAGTTGAAAACCAGTAAAGAAAAAGAATATATTGAAGCGGCGCGCTTAGAGGCGATTAAAGATGCAAATGAAAAAGCCAATTCATTAGCAAAAGGGTTTGAAACTCAGGTCAAAGGTGTTTGGAAAGTCTCTTACCATAATAACTACAGCCAACCTGTTATGATGAAAAGTATGAGAATGGATGCGGCATCTAATGTGGCTGAAAGTTATCAAGACAGTCAAATGGTGATTTCTGATTCGGTATCAGTTGTTTATCGTCTTAAAGATTAAAGATTAAAGATTAAAGATTAAAGATATATAGCGACAGAAAAAAGGGTTACCGTAATGGTAACCCTTTTTATATCAAAAAGAATAAACACGGTTATTAGTGCAGGATTCGAGCTCGGATTGTGCCTTCGATTGCTTTTAGTTGAACGAGTGCTTCTTCTGAACGAGCCGTTTCAACATCAATGACTACATAGCCCATCTCAGCAGATGTTTGTAGATATTGTGCTGCGATATTAATGCCTTCATCAGCAAAAATACGGTTAATGCTCGTTAGGATACCTGGGCGGTTTTCATGAATATGAAGTAGACGCGAGGTATCTGTATGCAATGGAAGAGATACTTCAGGAAAGTTAACCGATGATAAAGTTGAACCGTTATCTGAGTATTTCGTTAATTTACCAGCAACTTCAACGCCGATATTTTCTTGAGCTTCTTGAGTTGAACCACCAACATGCGGCGTAAGAATAACATTATCAAACTTCTGTAATGGAGACTCAAACGGTTCAGCATTTGTTTTTGGCTCTGTAGGGAATACATCGATAGCAGCCCCTCCTAGATGTCCTGACTCAAGTGCATCACACAAATCAGAGATCTTCACTACCGTGCCACGAGCGGCGTTAATAAAGATAGCTCCAGGCTTCATACGAGCAAACTCTTCAGCGCCCATCATGTCTTTTGTGCCAGCGGTTTCTGGTACATGAAGAGAGATAACATCACACTTATTTAGTAACTCACTCATGGTTGAGATCTGAGTGGCGTTACCTAGAGATAATTTATTTTCAATATCATAGTAATAAACACGCATACCTAGGTTTTCAGCTAAGATCCCTAATTGTGTGCCGATATGTCCATAACCTACAATACCCAAACGTTTGCCTCGTGCTTCAAAAGAAGAGTCAGCGCTTTTTTTCCAAACGCCACGGTGAGCTTGTGCATTTTTTTCTGGAATGCCACGAAGTAGTAATAAAATTTGTCCTAGTACTAATTCAGCGACACTGCGTGTATTTGAGAACGGTGCGTTAAAGACTGGAATACCACGTTTTGCCGCTGCGGTTAAATCAACTTGGTTTGTACCAATACAGAAACAACCGACAGCCACTAATTTGTTTGCAGCCTCGAATACTTCTTGAGTTAATTGAGTGCGTGAGCGTAAACCGATGAAGTGAACATCTTTCACTGCTTCAAGAAGTTCTTCTTCCGACAATGAACCTTTGTGGTATTCAATGTTGGTATAGCCGTCAGCTTGAAAGACTTCAACACAAGATGGGTGCAATCCTTCTAAAAGAAGAACTTTAATTTTTTCTTTTTCCAGAGATACTTTTGCCATGGTGTTCTTATCCTTAAAAACAAATTTAAATGGGGAGTTTATGTTCAATGATTATAAAGTATCAAAAAATAATCAGTTTGGGTAAGAAAATTACGGAATAGTTAATAAAAAACGGTGCTAATGAGCACCGTTTGTAATCAAATGACATTTTCAGCTCTCAACCTAAGAGGTAAAAAGGTAATTTGTTGTCTAATCGAATTTTTTTACGCCGTCAGGAGAGCCAACTAACAGTACGTCTGCGCCACGGTGAGCAAATAAACCGACAGTGACAACGCCAGCAAGACTATTGATTTTATCTTCTAATTCTTTAGCGTTAGTGATCTGCATATTATGTACGTCTAAGATCATATTGCCATTATCGGTAACTACGCCTTCACGGTATGCAGGATCACCACCAAGTTTAACTAGCTCACGAGCTACATAAGAGCGAGCCATTGGGATAACTTCAACAGGCAGAGGGAATTGACCTAGTACGTCTACTTGTTTCGTATCATCAACAATACAAATGAATTTTTCAGAAATAGCAGCAACGATTTTTTCACGAGTAAGAGCAGCACCGCCGCCTTTAATCATTTCGTTTTTAGCGTTGATTTCATCTGCGCCATCAACATAAACATCAAGACTGAAAACATCATTACACTCGAAGACTGGAATGCCTAGTTCTTTCAGCTTTTCAGTTGATGCTACAGAGCTTGATACTGCACCTTTGATTTCTTTTTTCATGGTCGCAAGTGCGTCGATGAAATGATTAACTGTTGATCCTGTACCCACACCAACAATGCTGCCAGCTTGTACGTATTCTAACGCTGCCCAACCGGCTGCTTTTTTCATCTCGTCTTGAGTCATGACATTCTCCTAATGAAATAATAGTGTTTATACCAATTTAACTAAGCCTTTGATTAAAGGTTTAGTTAAATTGGCATTAAATGAAATCGGCGTGATTATAACGCACTGTTTTTTCTTCGTCAGAAAAAAGAAGTCAATAAATGGAGAAAATAGAGAATAAATGCAAACGTTTTCGTTGTTGGTTAATTTGAAAGTAATATTGAGAATAGAGGGGACGATAATAAGAGTATTACCAATGCCAGATCTGCGTTGGCGTAATTATCCGTGGTAGAGGAACATCCCAAGATTCAATCGGCAATGCATCAACTTGTTGGCAAGCATGAGCAATACCAATAGGCATTGGCCCTGTTTGATTTTGCTCCCAATTAACAAGAGTGCGATCGTAATAGCCACCTCCCATACCTAAGCGATTACCCAAATGGTCAAAAG
Source organism: Aliivibrio sp. EL58 (assembly GCF_900312675.1). Lineage (GTDB taxonomy): Bacteria > Pseudomonadota > Gammaproteobacteria > Enterobacterales > Vibrionaceae > Aliivibrio. Next base: position 29,949 of record NZ_OMPC01000011.1, read on the forward strand.
CCACAAGAGGCGTGATGATAACATCTAACTGGTTGACTGGAACGACCTGAGTTTTATCTAGTTTAGGTTCTAAGATTTGGTATTTATTTAAAATAAGAGGGGTGTCTTTGGTGTATTCAAGAAACAGTAAATGCCCTTTACTAAAAGGATGGATCACAGGCAGAGTAACGGATTTACCTTGTTGCCAGAGCCAGTCAATGAGAAGTGAGGTATTGATTTCACCATCAACAGAGAGATAAATAGCGACCGATTTGGCTTTTTGAATATAAGGGTCATTAGCGCACTGTAAGACAAGGTCTGTGGCTGCTTGATGTTGTTCTTGAGGAGTTAATGAATTACGAGTGTGGCGAATGGATTGTCGAATGTGTCGACGAGATGTCATGGAATACCCCAAAGTGCCGTAGTGGTCGTAGCCCTTGAACCCTAGGTTCAAGGCGGATCAGCAAAATTTACCGTAGGCTTCTCAGTACAAGCCGAGCATGCTCAATAGTAAATAAATACTAACCCTAATTTGTGCTTATCGGCTCAGGGACATAGATCCGCCTACAAACACTCCAGGGTAAATTTTATTCTTTTGCTATCCTTAGCGAGAGCTCTATTCTGCCGTATTTTCTTCTATTTGGCTAGGCTTTACGGTAGAAATTGCCGCTTCTAATGCGTTAGCAAGTAATCCCATTCGCTCATAAACATCTGAAGAATGCTTATTTGCTTCTTTTTTCGCCATATGCAGTTCATAGCAGATATTTAACGAGGTAATAGTTAATAGTTGCTCTGTATTGGTTACTTTCGTTCGTTCAGATAATTCATTTACACGGTTATCTAAATCTTTAGCGGCCTCTTTTAATGCAGCTTCTTGGCCAGCAGGGCAGTTAACCTTGATGGCTCGTCCTAAAATTTGGACTTGCACGGCTTGGCTTGTCATCACAATACATTACTCATCGTTAAACTATGGGATTACACTGATAGGAAAGCATCATCAGTGATAAGTAAATGAAACTATAAGAAATGCAGTAATAAGATTCAAGCATTTCCCTTCTCTTTGTTGATAGTGGTTAACTATATTCTTAATAAAACAACAATATGATGAAAAGATACGCAATTGCGAGAGATAGTGAGTTTTCTGAGTATGCTCAAAGTGGTAGCATTGCGCTATCAATTATAAATACAGAGATCGTCTAATTATGAGCGAAATTAAAATACCTGAATTCCTGGCTGTTGAGTCAGTTCTAAAAGACAGCGGACTGGCTGTTACGCCATCAGAATTACATGGTTTACTGACTGGAATGATCAGCGGTGGATTATCGTTAGACGATCAAACCTGGAAACCTCTTATTTATGATTACACGAATGATGGGATGGGATGGCCAGACAGTGCTATTCAAGTTGGGACTCAGGCTTTCCAATCAACAATAGAAGAACTGACGTCGGAAAAAATGGCGTTATCGCTATTAATTCCTGATGAAAAAGAAACGCTAATGAATCGCGCAGACGGTTTAAGTGAGTGGGTTAACCACTTTATTTCAGGGCTTGGCTTAGTCGGTCTAAAAATGGATAACGCCTCTGATTCACTTAAAGAAGCGCTTTTAGATTTAGAAGAGATAGCACGCTTAGGTATTGATGAAGATGATGATCTTGAAGAGCAAGAAGATCTATTTGAACAAGTATTAGAACATGTTCGTATTTGTGTATTAACCATTCATGCTGAGTTAGGGCAGAAAGTACATAAAGACGCATCGAAAACAGTACATTAACGGGCAATGCTATGACACATTATGATGTAGTGATCGTGGGTGGAGCAATGGCAGGGGCAACCTTGGCTTTAGCTTTGGAAAAAATGAATCAAGAGACATTATCGATCGCGGTAATTGAAGCGTTAGAGCCAAATTTGGATCAACACCCAGGTTATGACTCGAGAAGTATCGCCTTATCAAATGGCACCGCTCAATTATTACAAGATATTGGTCTTTGGTCAGAGATCGAATCATTTTCAACGGCCATTCATCATATTCATGTGTCAGATCAGTATCATATGGGATTAACAGAATTAACCTCTAAAGAGCTTAATGTTGATGGCCTAGGTTATGTGGTGGAGTTAGCTGATGTTGGTCGTTTTTATCATCAAAAACTAGCTAACTCTAAAAATATTGCTCTGCTTTGTCCTGCCTCCGTTGTTAATATCGAGCGTGAAATAGCAGTCTCTACCTTAACGTTATCTACGGGCGAGGTGATTTCAACATCGTTAGTGATTGCGGCTGATGGCGCGGAATCTAAAACGTGTAAGAGTATGAATATTGAGAGTCAGAATGATGATTTTCAGCAAGTTGCTATTATTGCAAATATCACGACCGATATTCATCCTCAAGGTAAAGCATTTGAACGTTTTACTGAGCATGGGCCGTTGGCTTTACTTCCTATGTCCAAAGGACGCAGCTCTTTAGTTTGGTGCGTAAGCCCTGAAGAGTCACAACAGATACTAGCTTATGATGATGCTACTTTTTTAGAGCATCTACAACGTGCTTTTGGGTGGCGTTTAGGCCAGTTAATTAAAACAGGTAAGCGTGCACATTATCCACTATGGTTACGTCGCCAAAAGCAGCATGTATCGCATCGTTTTGCTGCCATAGGTAATGCCGCTCAAACGCTTCACCCGATTGCGGGACAAGGCTTTAATCTAGGGATTAGAGATGTTTTTTCTTTAGCTGAATGTATCTCTCAAGCCAATCAGCTGGGGCGTGATGTCGGTGAATATGCTGTACTTTCAACATATCAAAAACGTCGCCAACCTGATCAACAACAAACAATAGGCATGACAGCAGGGCTGATCTCTATTTTTGCAAATAATGCGTTTCCCATGATTATAGGAAGAAATGTAAGTTTGTGTGCTGTTGATACTTTCCGTGCTTTTTTAAAGCCCTTAACATTACGAGCTATGGGCAGAGTGAATAGATAATTATGATGCAAAGTGTAGATATTGCGATTATTGGTGGTGGCATGGTTGGTTTGACTGTTGCCGCTGCATTAGAAAATAGTGGATTACGAATCGCCATCATTGAAAGTAAATTACCTGACACTGAGTTGGCCGATTTACCGGATGTGCGAGTGTCTGCGATTAGTCGAGCAAGTGAAAATATTTTAGAGCATGTTGGTGCATGGCAAGGGATTGTTGCTCGAAGAGCCTCTCCTTATTCTTCAATGAAGGTATGGGAGCAAGACAGTTTCGCTCGTATTGAATTTGAAGCCGAGCAGATAGCTCAGCGTAATTTAGGACATATTGTTGAAAATCGAGTAATTCAGCTGTCACTACTTGAGAAAGTATCAAAACAAGAAAACGTAACACTATTAGCACCAGAGCGTTGCAGTAATATTATGTTTGGTGAAAGCGAAGCGTGGCTTAATTTAGAATCAGGAAAAGCGGTGACCGCTAAGCTTGTTGTTGGCGCAGATGGTGCTAATTCATGGTTACGCCAGCAGGTTGATATCCCTCTTACCCATTGGGATTACGGACACAGTGCATTAGTTGCTAATATTAGAACTGTAGAGCCTCATGATAAAACAGCCCGTCAAATATTTAGACCAGAAGGACCATTAGCATTCCTTCCATTAGGTGAAGATAATTTAAATTCAATAGTATGGTCATTAGATCCTCTTCATGCAGAGAATTTAGTGTCAATGCCAGAAGAAGAGTTTAATAAGCAGCTAACCGCCGCATTTGATAATCAACTGGGCTTATGCAAAGTTGAAGGTGAACGACAAGCATTTCCTTTAAAAATGCGCTACGCCAAAGACTTTGTAAAAGAACGCGTTGTCCTTGTGGGTGATGCTGCACATACCATTCACCCATTAGCAGGACAAGGGGTGAATTTGGGTTTAGCTGATGCCGCGGCATTAGCTGAAACTATTAATGAGTTGCATCAAGAAGGCAAAGATATCGGACTAAAAACGAATTTACGCCCTTTTGAGCGCTGGAGAAAAGCAGAAGCGGCACAGATGATTGCCTCAATGCAGGGATTTAAAGAGTTGTTTTCTGGGTCTAATCCGATTAAAAAGTTAGTTAGAGGGATCGGTATGTCTCTGACTAATGAAGTCACTCCCGTTAAAGATGAATGTTTGAAACGAGCATTAGGTGTGTCTGGCCGATTACCAAAAATAGCTCAGAATAAAGCATAATTTACATTGTTATAGATATAAAAAAGGTAGCGTTAGCTACCTTTTTTATTTGTATCGATTTTACATATGGGTCTAGTAAGAAAGTCGTAATCGAGCTACTTCCAAGTTAATCTCTTTTATCATTCGATATTGTTCGCGTTCCGCTTGAGAAGGGATAATTAATTTCCCTGCTTCAAACCTAAACTCTCCAATACCATGAATATGAATCTTTCCGTTAAATAGTCGACTAATATGTTTAGCAATCATGCTTGGTGCATAGTGCTTAAAAAATCGCATCACATTATCCTTTAGTGATTAATACAACACAGCGCTTTATGTGCTTTAGCCATATTATAAATCAGAACAGATGAAGGTTGTGTTACAAATGTAGGATAGAGTGATGATGAAGTCAGTTTTTGTGTTTTTATGTTCTTAAATTTGATCTTTATCCAATATTAAACACTATCAATAGCTAGAAAAAGATAAAAAAAAGCCCGAATAAATTCGGGCAAACAGTCACAGATGCATTTCCAATATATAGATACATTGGAGTAAATTGTTTGGAGTTAAACAATTTATGCGTTCTTTTGTAAGAAAAGAACACAGTAAAGATAGCTAAAGAATAACTAACTTGCTACTTATTCATAAAAAATAAATAACAATTCATATTTGTTGGCTGAAATCTGCGTTTAAGATCAATAATAAAATGCAATCGTGTAAATTAATCTTATTTTTGATACAAAAATAATCGTCTTATTCGTCATCAAGAGAGTATGGAAGAGACATTTTCTCCCAAATAGACTCTTGAAGCTTGAATTGAGTGTCATCATCAAGATCATTTGGAAGAATAGCTAAGGCAAGGGTATGGCCATCTTCGTAACGGAAAGCAGAAACAATCGTTCCGCCTTTACGCCAGTTTTCACCAACACTACGCTCAATGGCATCGCCAGCAACTGGAGCTTGTTCTGATTGACCAGAAACAAGATACATTGCTCGCTTATTTATGCCTCGGTACTTAGCTCTTGCGACAGTTTCTTGGCCGGTATAGCAGCCTTTTTTAAAGCTAATGCCACCAATAGCCTGCAAGTTCATTGCTTGAGGAATATGCTCATTAACTAATGGCTTATCAAGTAGAGGAAGACCCTGTTGAATAGTGTAAAGCTCCCACAAGGATTCATCACATAGGGTTGCTTGAGTTAATGATGATAGTAGAGCTTCTTTATGTTCATTTGTTGTCACTAGTAGCCATTGTGACTCACCTGTTTTTGCAAAAGTACCAAATTGAGAGGTACGAACAAAGCTTTGTGAATCTGTATTCTCATTAATCCAAGCTTCTGCTTCTTGTCCGGTAAAGCCTAGTAATACATCGTCAGATATAGTGATATCAACTTTAGAAAATACTGAATATTTTTTGATTTCAGTTAATTCAGTTTCAATCGCACTTTTACGTTGAAATAAGGCATAACCTTCGTTGTGATGGAAAAGCTGAAAGATACTCCATAACTTACCTTTAGCATCACAGTGGCCACCAAACGTTATCTCATCTTGAGCTAACGCCACTACATCGCAAGTAATTTGGCCATGTAGATAGGATTTTTTATCGTTACCTACCATGGTAATTAATGCCCAATTATTCAATTCTGAAATGGCAAAGCTTGGTAAGGTAGCGTCTTTTTTAATGGATAATTCTGGGAATAAAGTGCTCATCATTACATTCTTATTTGGTTAGGTCATTTCCCTTATAGTAAATGTCTGCATTTTAAATGTCAGTAAAAAGAAACAAGTAGTTTTATGTCTCATCTTCTTCATCTTGTGACTTTAGATCATGGTTGTCGTAGAAAGAGACTGGTAGACTCCAGTGAGTTATTTCTATTTTTAAACTAGGTACAGTATGTATAGTGTCGAAGAGAAAGCACGAGTAAAGTGGGCTTGCCGTCGTGGGATGCTGGAATTAGATGTGGTAGTGATGCCATTTTTTGACGAATGTTTTGAGGAGCTAACAGAAGCTGAACAGCAAAACTTTGTTTCATTATTAGAGTGCGATGATCCTGATTTATTTACATGGATCATGGGCCACGGACGCAGTGATAATCTTGCTCATGCATCTATGATTGATAAGATCGTTGAGCATAACCTCAGTAAGCTCCGTTAAGGTCACTCTTAACTTTTCATCTATCGCCTACCTTACATTGCATGGTTGTTATTTTTGCATTGGGTGGGTGATGGTATTGATGGATGCAATTCTATTTCCTCTGATCCCCCTCCTGTTTTATTTTATACATCGACATATCACGTCTATTTATCACCAATTACTAGAACGACAAGGCGATTACACGTTTGTAAGAAAGCCTTCTGATTATCATCGAGATTGGATTGTTACGCGTGTTTTTTGGGTGAGTAAAAATATAATCATTATTCATGCGCATAATGATTATGTAGGGCAGTATTTTTATCTATTTCAGGATTCGATGGGGATAAATGAACAGCATCAATTCAGTGTGCTTTTAAGATAGACCACACCCTAGCAATACGTAGAGTGTGGTATTTAAAGAGATGATTAGTTGAAGCTTTTAGGCGTTAGAATTGTTGGACCTGATTCTTCAAGTGCTTCAGGGTAATCTAGCGTGTAATGTAAACCACAGCTTTCTTTACGTTCCATCGCGCAACGTACCATTAATTCAGATACATCAAGCAGGTTTCGCAGTTCGATCAAGTTATTAGAAACGCGGAAATTACTGTAGTAATCATGGGTTTCTTGTTTCAATAATTGAATACGACGAAGCGCGCGCTCTAAACGCTTATCAGTACGAACAATTCCCATGTAATCCCACATAAATAAACGCAATTCATGCCAGTTATGTTGAATCACAACTTCTTCATCAGAGCACTCAACCTGGCTTTCATCCCATGCAGGCAATGATGGTGGTAGCTCACGATTATTCATGTCTTTGATAATATTTTCTGCAGCAGACCATGCATAAACAACGCATTCTAGCAGAGAGTTCGAAGCTAAACGGTTTGCGCCATGAAGACCCGTATAACTCACCTCCCCAATCGCAAATAAACCATCAATATCCGTTTGGCCTTGTTTATCAACCATAACACCACCGCAGGTATAGTGAGCAGCAGGCACGATTGGAATAGGCTCTTTAGTCATATCAATACCAAATGAAAGCAGTTTTTCATTAATGGTAGGGAAGTGATGGTGAATAAAGTCTTCTGGTTTATGGCTAATGTCTAAGTACATGCAATCAGCACCTAAACGTTTCATTTCAAAGTCGATAGCACGAGCCACGACATCACGAGGAGCAAGCTCACCACGATCATCAAAGTCAGGCATAAAACGTGTACCATCTGGACGACGTAGATAAGCGCCTTCACCGCGAAGAGCTTCTGTCATCAAGAAGTTACGTGCATCAGGATGGAATAGGCACGTAGGGTGAAATTGGTTGAATTCTAAGTTTGCTACACGACAACCGGCACGCCAAGCCATCGCAATCCCATCACCTGAAGATACATCAGGGTTAGAAGTGTACTGGTAAACTTTAGAGGCGCCACCCGTTGCTAAAACCACAAACTTAGCGCGAACGGTTTCAACATGTTCTGCATCACGGTTCCAAATATAAGCCCCAACGACTTTATCTGCTTCTCCACCCACTTTATCTTCTGTGATTAAGTCGAGCGCATTGTGACGTTCAAAAATAGTGATGTTAGGGTGGTTTAGGACGTTGTCTTGTAGCGAATTTTGCATCGCTTTACCCGTAGCATCTGCGGCGTGCAGAATGCGGCGATGGCTATGACCACCTTCACGAGTTAAATGAAATTTTGGATCGGTAATGTCGGTTTCTTTTTCATCATCATGATCAAAAGGAACTCCGCCATCAATTAACCATTGAACGCAATGCTTCGCATTTTCAGCAATAAAGGTGACAACATCTTTATCACAAATATGGGCACCTGCAATAAGGGTGTCATCTACATGAGACTCTACGGTATCACTTTCATCAAATACGGCAGCAATGCCACCTTGAGCGTAGTAGGTAGAGCCTTCATTACGAGGGCCTTTACTTAAAACGATCACCTTTCCATGTGGTGCGACTCTAAGTGCAAGTGAAAGACCAGCAGCACCACTGCCTATGACTAAAACGTCGCAACTGTGTTCATTGGTTATGTTCATATATTCATCATTTTCCTGTGATAATCCGATCATTTTATCAGAATCTAGACAGCAGCGTCACATTTTGAGGTGGAATCTTAAATATCAAGAATAAAAAATAGAAAGTGAGAGGTTAAAACGAGGTAAAAATATCCTTAAATCAATCATTGAACTATTAAATTGATAAAAAAATGTAATAATAAAGGAACTTTCTAAAGATTAGAAACTCATACATAGTGCTCAAGTTAATCGTGGTATAGCTGATTTACTGTCAGTTATTTGCGTAATCTAAACTTTATGCGCATCTAAGAAGAATAACATGGGAGTACCCGCTCCAATGAGTGAGCAGTTAACAGATCAAGTTTTAATTGAGCGTGTTCAGCGTGGTGACAAGCAAGCCTTTAACCATTTGGTAATTAAATACCAAAACAAAGTATGTAGTCTTGTTGCTCGTTATGTAAAAAACAGTGGTGATGTGCCAGATGTCGCGCAAGAAGCGTTTATTAAAGCGTATCGAGCGTTACCGACTTTTCGTGGTGACAGTGCATTTTACACCTGGTTGTATCGCATTGCAGTGAATACAGCAAAGAATTACCTTGTCGCTCAAGGACGCAGACCGCCAGCATCGGATGTTGATGCCGAAGAAGCTGAATATTATGAAGGGGCTAGTGCACTAAAAGAAGTCACTAATCCAGAAAATTTATCATTAACTGAAGAATTACGACAAATTGTATTTTCGACAATTGATGGTTTACCAGAAGATTTAAAAACAGCAATTACACTGCGAGAGCTAGAAGGCTTAAGTTATGAAGATATTGCTGCTGTAATGGAGTGTCCGGTTGGTACGGTTCGTTCGCGTATTTTCCGAGCTCGTGAAGTTGTTGAGAAAAAGATCCAACCGCTGATGCAGCGTTAATTATTTTCCAACGGTCAAACGGTGAAGACAATGACTGATAAAGAAAAAATTTCTGCGTTTATTGATAATGAAGAGATGGACAATGCGTTCATTGAATCGTTGTCGCGTGAAGAAAATACAGAAACCTGGAAAAATTACCATTTAATTGGTGATGTAATGAGAGGCGAAGCGCCAGAAGCTAAAGCGTGGGATATTTCCGCTAGTGTTGCGCTTGCTCTTGAGGATGAACCTGTTCATCAAATGAATGAGACTGTGACGGAGTTTATGCCTTCGCAGCCGACCCCTAATGAGGCAAAGAAAACGTTGCCAAGTTGGTTAACTCAGTTTAGCCAAGTTGCGATGGCAGCATGCTTCTCATTAGTCGTTATTGTTGGTGTACAGCAATATAATGGGTCAGATTCGAGTATTATCCCATCAAGTGGAGATATTCAGGTCCTTGATACAATTCCATTTAGTGGAACGGCTGAGCCAGTAAGCTTAACTCGAGACTCTTTGGTTAAGAAAACATCAACAGAAGCAGATGTGATGGAGCAGCGTAAACGCATTAATGCGATGCTGCAAGATTATGAATTACAACTTCGCTTAAATGCTCACGATGGTTCTATTGATCGTAATTTATTAGAGACAAATACAACATTGGCAGAATAATGAAACGTATCCTGATCAGCTTTATCGCTTTGATCAGCTTCTTTCCAATAACAGCCTCAGCGGAAGAAACGCCTTCTGCTGAGGCTTTGTTGCATCAAATGGGAGAGGCGAGTCATAAACTAAATTATGAACTTTCTTATATTTTAGTTAAGAAAAATAGCATTGAACCTTTTATGTACCGTCATTCTCATACTGACAACATGACGTTATCTCACTTGGTCTATTTAAGTGGTTCGATGCGTGAAGTTATTCGCCGTAATGACGAAATTTCATATTTAGAGCAGGGCAGTAAACCTTTTTCAATACAATCTGAGTCCATTGTTGCTCCAATTATTCCTTTGTTGCATAAGGATATAATTCCCCTTAATAAATATTATGATTTTGTTTCAATGGGAAGAGCAAGAGAGGCGGGTTCACCTGCGCAAGTGATACGGATCGTGTCAAAGGATGGAACGCGTTACTCTTACATCGTATGGATTGATGAGCGTAGTAACTTACCACTACGTACCGACCTAGTAAGCCGTGATGGTGACATCATTGAGCAATATCGCGTAGTGTCATATACCGTCAATGATCAAATTTCGGATTATATGAAGCAACGTTTAGGTGATGTTGAGTTACCTAAAGTGGTATCGCCATTACCGACAACGCAAGACCAAGCGATGTGGAGTGTTAGTTGGGTGCCAAATGGCTTTAAAGAGAGCGATTTCAAACGTTATCGTTTGGCTATGAATCAACGTTCAGTTGAGAGCCAAATGTATTCTGATGGCTTATTTAATTTTTCGGTCTATATTTCAGAAGCGGATAAACTTAGCCATGCAGAGCAATCGATCCAACAAGGCAGACGTTCGTTATATAGTTATGTTCAAGGGGACTATGAAATTAGTGTCGTCGGGGATATTCCTGCGATAACGGCAAAACGTATTGCTAAATCTATTGTATTTCGTACTTCAGAAGTAGACAGCGAGGCGAAGTAATTATAATGATGACCGCATTAGCAACGGTACTTGAAATCCAAGATGATATAGTCGTTGTCGGCTGCCAGCAGAAGAGTAGCTGTAATCATTGTTCCTCTAAAGATTCCTGCGGTACCGGTATTGTATCAAAAGTGCTTCCGGGAAAAGTCCACCACTGGGCTTTTCATACAGATAAGAAACTAACGGTAGGGCAAATGGTTGAAATCGGATTGCCAGAAAAGAATTTACTGCAATCTGCCGCTATTGTTTATCTGGTACCGTTATTTTTTCTTCTGTTTGGTGCGCTATTTTCGGAGTGGCTAATCTCTCCATTAATTGGAATTGGTGAAATCACAACCATTACCATTTCAGCACTTTCAGCGTGGGGAGGATATTTTATTGCGAAACGCCTTTCTCATCGAATTGAACAGAACACAGAACAACAAGTTAGCCTCGTTCGTATCCTTGGTGAGCCGATTTCTGACACTATCTCAGTAAATGCTGCAGGATAAGATAGCGACTTGCGAGGAAATTGGGTAGAATCCCATTACTTGATCTCACGATCCAATCCCATTAACTAATTGAGTTTGTCACGTCATTCATGAAGCATATTCGTAATTTTTCTATTATTGCCCATATCGATCACGGTAAATCAACACTATCTGACCGCCTAATCCAAGTTTGTGGTGGCCTGTCAGACCGTGAAATGGCAGCACAAGTTCTTGATTCAATGGATCTAGAACGTGAACGTGGTATTACCATTAAAGCCCAGAGTGTTACTCTAGACTATACGGCGAAAGACGGTGAAACCTATCAACTAAACTTCATCGATACACCAGGACACGTTGACTTCTCTTATGAAGTATCGCGTTCACTTGCCGCTTGTGAAGGCGCATTATTGGTAGTCGATGCAGGTCAAGGTGTAGAAGCACAGACTTTAGCAAACTGTTACACCGCAATTGAAATGGATTTAGAAGTAGTTCCAATCTTAAATAAGATTGATTTACCTGCGGCTGATCCAGAACGTGTTGCAGAAGAAATTGAAGAAATCGTAGGCATTGACGCGATGGAAGCAACGCGTTGTTCTGCAAAAACAGGCTTAGGTGTTGATGAAGTTCTTGAAACTATCGTTAAATCAATTCCAGCACCAGAAGGTGATCCTGAAGGCCCAACACAAGCCCTAATTATTGATTCATGGTTTGATAACTACTTAGGTGTTGTTTCTTTAGTTCGAGTTAAACATGGCTCACTTAAGAAAAATGACAAAATCAAAGTAATGAGCACAGGCCAAGTTTGGGGTATTGACCGCATTGGTATCTTTACACCAAAACAAATTGATACTGATGGATTAAATACCGGTGAAGTTGGCTGGGTTGTTTGTGGTATTAAAGACATCCTAGGCGCACCTGTAGGTGATACGCTAACACACGCTAAAGGCGGTTGTGAAGAACGCCTACCTGGTTTCAAAAAAGTGAAACCACAGGTATATGCAGGTCTGTTCCCAGTATCTTCTGATGATTACGAAAACTTCCGTGATGCATTAGGTAAGTTAAGTCTAAACGATGCATCGCTTTTCTATGAACCAGAAAGCTCTGCAGCACTTGGGTTTGGTTTCCGTTGTGGCTTCCTTGGAATGCTGCATATGGAGATTATTCAAGAGCGTTTAGAGCGTGAATATGATCTTGATCTAATCACAACAGCACCGACAGTAGTTTATGAAGTAGTATTGAATAATGGTGATTTACTGTATGTAGATAGCCCATCAAAACTACCTGCTGTAAACGACTTAGAAGAAATTCGTGAACCTATCGCTCGTTGTAATATTTTAGTTCCAGCTGAGTATTTAGGTAATGTAATTACGTTATGTGTTGAAAAACGTGGTATCCAAGTTGATATGGTTTATCACGGTAACCAAGTTGCACTGACGTATGATGTTCCTATGTCTGAAGTTGTTCTAGATTTCTTTGACCGTTTGAAATCAACCTCTCGTGGCTACGCGTCACTGGATTACAACTTCCAGCGTTATGAAGTATCTAACATGGTACGTGTAGATGTGTTAATCAATGGCGACAGAGTTGACGCACTAGCGATCATTACTCACCATGAGAATGCACAAAGCCGTGGTCGTTTATTGGTTGAGAAGATGAAAGAATTCATCCCTCGTCAAATGTTTGATATTGCTATTCAAGCTGCGATTGGTGCTCACATTATTGCGCGTTCAACAGTGAAGCAATTACGTAAAAACGTAATCGCAAAATGTTACGGTGGTGATATCAGCCGTAAGAAAAAACTGTTGAAGAAGCAGAAAGAAGGTAAGAAACGTATGAAGCAGATTGGTAATGTTGAATTACCTCAAGAAGCTTTCCTTGCGATTCTTCATGTAGGTAAAGATTAGTTTTTTATTTCTGATTATTCAGAGTGATATAAATTAAACTTTATTACAGCTCAAAGAAAGCGATGATCAATGGTCTTCGCTTTCTTTGTTATTGCAACACTTAACTTAAGGGAATGAAATGGCTAACACTTTTTCACTTATATTAGTTCTAGTAACACTATTTACGGGTGTTGTTTGGGCTATTGATAAATTCGTATGGGCACCAAAGCGCAAACTAAAAATTGCAGCGGCAAGTGAGCAAGCGAATGGACAAGTTGATGAAGCAAGACTCGCAAAAGTTGCCCCACAACCTGCATGGATAGAGCAATCTGTTTCTATTTTTCCAGTGATTGGCCTTGTTTTAGTGTTGCGCTCATTTATTTATGAGCCGTTCCAGATCCCATCCGGTTCGATGATGCCGACGCTTTTAGTCGGTGATTTTATCTTGGTCGAAAAATTCTCTTATGGAATTAAAGATCCAGTTTGGCGTTCACAACTTGTAGAGACGGGTAAGCCTGAGCGTGGTGATGTTGTTGTTTTTAAATATCCGCCACAGCCAAATATAGACTATATTAAACGTGTAGTCGGTAAACCAGGTGATACTGTTATTTACAGTTCTTCAAAACAGTTGTGTATTAAGCCAAAAGGCGAGAGCAAGTGTAATATTATCCCGTTAACGAACATGAAAGACAGTGAATTCATGCAAGATCGTACTAACTTAGTTCAATATACCGAGCAGTTAGCAAAAGAGACAACGCATGATATTTTGGTTAACCCTATGAGAGCTGATCGTGTATCTATGTACCAACCACGACCAGGTTACAATGAATGGGTTGTACCAGAAGGTAACTACTTTGTGATGGGCGATAATCGTGACAACAGTGCCGACAGTCGTTATTGGGGTTTTGTTCCTGAAGCGAATTTAGTGGGTAAAGCGGTCGGGATCTGGATCAGCTTTGAATTTGAACGTGGTAGCGATAGTGTGCTGCCTTCCTTTATTCCTACTGGTGTGCGTTTTAACCGCATCGGTGGCATAGACTGATTGAAAGATTATGAATTCTTCATTACAACGCTTAGAAAAGAAAATTGGCTATCAATTTAAAGATGAAAACTTTTTAAAATTAGCGTTAACACATCGTAGTGCAAACGGCACTCATAATGAACGCCTAGAATTTCTTGGTGATTCAATCTTGAGTTTTGTTATTGCTGATGAGTTGTATCATCGATTCCCTAAAGTGGACGAAGGTGATATGAGTCGTATGCGTGCAACCTTAGTTCGTGGCCATACGTTAGCTGAACTAGGGCGTGAATTCCAGTTGGGTGATTACCTATTTTTAGGCCCTGGTGAATTGAAAAGTGGTGGTTTCCGTCGTGATTCGATTTTAGCGGATGCGGTTGAAGCGATCATTGGTGGCATCTACCTAGATAGCGACACTGAAGTTATCCGTGGGATTATTTTGGCATGGTACAAGACTCGTTTAGATTCAATTGAACCTGGTGTATCACAAAAAGATCCAAAAACACGTCTTCAAGAGTACCTACAAGGTCGTCGTAAGCCGTTACCAACGTACACAGTAACAAAGATTAAAGGTGAAGCTCATAATCAAGAGTTCACTATTGAATGTATCGTAGCTGGCTTGGATGAGCCTGTTATCGGCAAAGGAAGTAGCCGCCGCAAGGCAGAACAGTCGGCTGCTGACATAGCATTAGGACAAGTAAACTAATGTCAGATGAAAAAGAATTTGATCTAGATGCGTACTTCTCATCAGAAGCTAAAACAGAATCTAGCGACAACCAACACTGTGGCTTTATTGCTATCGTTGGTCGCCCAAACGTAGGTAAGTCAACACTTCTAAACCAAATTTTGGGACAGAAGATTTCGATTACTTCACGTAAGCCTCAAACGACTCGTCACCGTATTATGGGTGTTGATACGGATGGAGACTATCAAGCTATTTACGTTGATACTCCAGGTCTTCATATTGAAGAGAAACGTGCAATTAACCGCTTAATGAACCGTGCAGCAAGCTCATCATTGAGTGATGTTAACTTGGTTCTATTTTTGGTTGATGGTACTCACTGGACTCCTGATGATGAAATGGTATTGAACAAGCTGAGAAAAGCGGAGTTCCCTACGGTTTTATTAGTAAATAAAGTTGATAACGTTAAAGATAAAAATGACGTTATGCAGCATCTTCAAACCATGACTGAAAAAATGGACTTTGTAGATGTTGTACCAATCTCTGCAAAATCAGGTTCAAACGTTGATTTTGTGCAAAAGTTGGTTCGTCAGTATTTACCAAAAGCAGTACATCACTTCCCTGAAGAGTATGTAACTGATCGTTCTCAACGTTTCATGGCGTCTGAAATTATTCGTGAAAAGCTAATGCGTTTTACGGGTGAAGAATTGCCATATTCTGTTACTGTTGAAATCGAACGTTTTGATTACAATCCTAAGATGGATGGCTTCCATATTAACGGTCTTATTCTTGTTGAGCGTTTAGGTCAAAAGAAAATGGTTGTTGGTAAGAATGGCGAGAAGATCAAGGTTATTGGTCGTGAAGCTCGTATTGATATGGAAGGCTTGTTTGACCGTAAAGTGTATTTAGAGCTTTGGGTTAAAGTTAAATCTGGTTGGGCTGATGATGAGCGAGCACTTCGTTCTCTAGGCTACATCGACGATTTATAATTTCTAGAAACTAGAAACGATAAGATCTAGAACAAGATCCCGAATAACTTAATCAAATTAATTTAAGTTGTTTGGGATTTTTTATTATAGCGAAATACATCTTTTATAGTATCTAGAAGCGAAGCGTTTATAGTTAGCGAAGCGCATAGTGCATACTTTTTTATAGGTAAGAAACGTGGAAGAAGGCTTACAACGTTGTTTTGTCCTGCACCGAAGACCATATAGTGAAAGCAGTCTTATTTTAGATGTGTTTAGCGAAGAGTATGGCCGTTTATCTATTATATCTAAAGGTGCGCGAAGTAAGCGCTCCAACCTCAAAGGTGTATTGCAAGCGTTTACCCCATTACTTATGAAATGGTCGGGTAAAGGTTCGATGCGAACATTGCGTCAAGC
The DNA here is from genome assembly GCF_900312675.1 of Aliivibrio sp. EL58. GTDB lineage: Bacteria > Pseudomonadota > Gammaproteobacteria > Enterobacterales > Vibrionaceae > Aliivibrio. The sequence goes on from NZ_OMPC01000011.1 coordinate 46,227, forward strand.
TGAGAGCATCAGTCTTGCTATTCCTCTTACCGGTATTAATCTCTATTCAGCCATGTATATCAATGAACTGTTGGTGCGTGTGATTGAACAAGAAACCCCATATCCAGCTCTTTTTTTAGACTACCTCACCGCGTTAACTGAGTTAGCACAAACCAAAAACCCAGAACCAGCTTTACGACGTTTTGAATTAGCTTTGTTGTCTTCAATGGGCTACGGCGTAGATTTTTTACATTGTTCGGGCAGTGGTGAAATGGTTTCTCCAGAGATGACGTATCGTTATCGAGAGCAACAAGGTTTTATGGCATCTATTCGTCATGATCCCTTAATGAGCTTTAAAGGAAACGAATTGATTGCTATCAGTGAGCGACGATTTGTGACACCAGAGCAATTAAAAGCGGCAAAACGCTTTACACGCATAGCCTTAAAGCCGTATCTTGGCGGCAAGCCCCTAAAAAGTAGGGAACTGTTTCTTCCAAGAACAAGGAGTATTCTAAAATGAGTTCAATTTTACTTGGCGTTAATATCGATCACGTAGCCACCCTTAGAAATGCAAGAGGGACTAAATATCCAGATCCTGTACACGCTGCTGAAATCGCAGAGCGTGCTGGTGCTGCGGGTATTACGATTCATCTGCGTGAAGATCGTCGTCATATTAATGATCGTGATGTACGTATTCTGCGTGAAACGCTACAAACGCGAATGAACTTAGAAATGGCAGTGACGGATGAAATGGTTGGTATTGCGCTTGAAACACAACCTGAATTTGTTTGCTTAGTACCAGAGAAGCGTGAAGAGTTAACCACTGAAGGCGGCTTAAATGTCTTAGGCCAGCTTGAGAAAGTGAAGGCTGCAACGACAACGCTCTCTGATGCAGGTATTAAAGTGTCTCTATTTATTGATGCAGATAAAGAGCAAATTGATGCAGCGGTTGAATGCGGCGCGCCATATATTGAACTTCATACCGGTGCTTACGCTGATGCAAAAACAGAAGAAGCGCAGCAAGATGAGCTGAAAAAAATCGCAGCAGGCGCAAGTTATGCGGCTTCTAAAGGCCTCATTGTTAATGCTGGTCATGGCTTGACGTATCATAACGTTGAAGCGATTGCAGCTCTGCCAGAAATCTACGAATTAAACATCGGCCACTCAATTATGGGGCGTGCAGTGTTTGATGGTTTAGAAAAAGCTGTCGCGGATATGCACCGTATTATGCTTGGTGCTCGTAAGTAATGGCAATTGTTGGTCTAGGGACTGATATCGCTGAAATAGAAAGGGTTGATAAAGCCCTTTCTCGTTCAGGAGATGCGTTCGCTGAGCGCATCTTAAGTGTATCTGAATTTAATAAATATCAATCATTAAAGCAAAAAGGACGTTTCTTAGCTAAACGTTTTGCAGCAAAAGAAGCCGCTTCTAAAGCGTTAGGTACCGGTATTGCTCACGGTGTTACCTTTCATGATTTTACAATCTCTAATGATGAGAATGGTAAGCCGCTATTAACACTCTCAGGTAAGGCGCTTGCTTTATCACAACAAAAGAGTGTCTCTCATATTCACCTTACTATTTCTGATGAGCGTCATTACGCTGTAGCGACTGTTATTTTTGAATCCTGAATTAAGCTATTGCAAGCATTGAGAAGCATCTTGTGTAACTTTAGTCATTTCGTCTTGCAGCTCAAATAGTTCAGGTTCAACTTCTTCAATGGAACTATCTTGTCGTAGAGCCGTTTCAATTAAATTACAAAGCTGCTTTAATCTTGGAACACCACAATATGAGCTGCTGCCATGCAGTTTATGTATATAGTGACAAAGCTCTTCAGTAGAAGAGTTTCCTGCAATGGCCTTTTCAACCCAATCATCGACCTCTGGAATAAATTCAATCAGCATCTGTAGCATTTCTTTAGCGAGATCTTCTTTTCCTGCCGATTGCTTTAATGCGGCTTCCCAATCAATGCTACTATTCTTATTACTGCTTGCTTCTTCAACATGCAGTGCAGGAATTTCGTCGGCTAAGATCTCTATTTTTTCAACATCCGTCGTATCGGTTAACGGACTCCAGTGAATAATGACTTGTTGAAGCACATGCTCTTCAATTGGTTTTGTAAGGTAGTCATCCATGCCTTCGCTGATTAATCGCTCTCGTTCGCCAGCCATAGCATGGGCAGTAACTGCAACCACAGGAGTTTGTGCATTTAAGACCGTTTTACGGATCTCTTTACATGCCATCACGCCATCCATTTTTGGCATTTGAATATCCATTAAGATGATATCAAACTTTTGCTCTGTGGCTTGTTGCACCGCATCGATACCATTTTTACAGGTAACCACTGTCTCTACTTGTTCGTGTAATAAAGCAGAAATAAGTTTGAGGTTTGCTGGATTATCATCAACCGCCATCACTTTAATCGGTAAACGCTGAGGTCCTTCGTGAGAGGCCATTAAATCCGGTAAAGTAGGTATTTGTTCTAATTGCTTATGGTTGAGTAAAGCATCAAGCAATTTTTTCTTAGCGAATGGCTTCGATAAACAAGTAATGTGAGTCTGTTGATTTAACTCCTCAGTGAGAGCAAGCTCTGTACTTGGTAAGCCGATAATCACGGTTGGGCAATAAGGCGCGAGTTTATTTGAGATCTTTTGTAATGATTGCGCTGTTGGCTTAGCGGTCGAGCTTAAGCTGATTAGAGCGAAATCATGAGGTTCAATATTATCGGGCAGTGTTGAGCGGTAAGTGACAAAGACACCGTGATTGATAAATTGCTGTTGTAAAATAGAAGCTGATTGCATATTTGGTTCTATTAATAACAGCTTTTTCTTATCTAATTGGGCAACATCACGTTCATCAATCATAGGCAGATCTGTTGAGTTCATTTTGATAGTAAACCAAAAGGTTGAACCTTGGTGAAGACGACTACTAAGGCCTATCTCTCCACCCATTTGAGCCACTAATTTTTGAGTAATAACTAGGCCTAAACCAGTACCACCATAACGGCGTGAAATGCTAGCATCTGCTTGGCTAAATGCTTGGAATAATTGAGCCTGTTGGCGCTCTGAAATACCAATGCCAGTATCACGAACCACAAATTGAAGATCAATGCTGTCGTTATGTAAGTGTTTTAATTCAACCGAAATATCGATGTTACCTTTTTCGGTAAATTTAATTGAGTTACCAACGAGATTATTAAGTACTTGTTGGATTCGAAGTGGATCTCCGATAAGCCCAGAAGGTACGCGTTGATCAATTTTTAATGTGATTTCTAAGCCTTTTTCATGCGCACTTGGAGCAAGTAGGCTAACCACTTCATCTAGACTGTCTTGGAAGTTAAATGGCAGGTTCTCTAGTAATAACTTACCCGCCTCCAGTTTCGAGAAATCTAAAATATCGTTGATGATAGTTAATAAGTTATTTGCTGAACGTTCAATGGTTTGTAAATAATCTTGTTGGTTATTAGACAGTGATGTTTTTAGCATTTGACGGGTAAAGCCAATAACACCATTAAGTGGGGTTCTTAGCTCGTGAGACATGTTTGCTAAGAACTCTGACTTAACCCGCGCCGCTTCTTGAGCACGTTTTTTTGCAATATCTAATTCAACGTTTTGAATTTCTAATTGCTCTAAGGTTTCACGTAAATCAGAGGTCGCTTGGTCGATACTTTGCTGCATCTCAACATGATACTCAGACAAAGAGATAGCCATCGCATTGATACCATTTTTAAGGGTATCTAGCTCGCCATGCAATTTATTCTCAATTCGTACATTCAAATGGCCACGACGAATACGGTCCACTACGCTGACCATGTGTGAAATAGGCTGAGTGACATCTTGCATCAAACGATAAGCAAAGACGCCTGATAAGCTCAATCCAAGGATTAATACAATCAAGGCAGAGAATATTTCTTGGTACTGCTGTAAGCGTAGACTGGATAAGTCTAGTTCAATGGCGATGTAACCTAGAGGCTCATTGATATGAGAGGCGTCAAAATTGGCAGAGAACTGTCCTTCAGGGAGAATAGGCGTTCGTAATATTAAAGACTCTTCTTGAAAAGAAATATTAAGTAATAGTGGGATCGGTTTATCTTTAGGAAACGTTAAGCTTTCAAAATTAGGATGGAAGTTAGAAGTAACGAACAGTTCGTGATGCTCATCAAATACGGCAATACTGCGAACAATTTTAGAGTGCTTTCGATGCGCATAGCTTATTAGACGACGAACGGCTTCACGGTTTTTTCCCGTCATACCATACTCACTTGAGATGGCTAGCGGTTCAATAATGCTGGTGCCACTCGAAATGAGCTGAGCTTCCAAATCATTGTATCGATTCATGGTAAAGAAGCCACTAAGTAGCAAACCGATAATTAATGTAGGCGCCAGTGTCAGGGTAATAACACGTGCGCGTAAACCGTATTTTGTCATATTGATTCGTTCTTATTAACTTCCTTGAGCGAGTAGCTTAATCAAGTTAACGAGTAAGCTCAATTATTCTATGTAGAAATCGTAAGTTGAAACACAAATCAATGCCCATTCTGCACTACATCTTAATATTGTTTGGGTATAATGGCGCTAATTTTGGTAAATCAGGCAATAATCATGGCGCAATTCTTCAAACCTAAAAAGAAAGCTTCAGTAAACACAAAGCATCAATCTGTTGATGTGGTTCGATTAGATCACAATGGCGCAGGTGTCGCTTTTGTAGATAAGAGACCAGTATTTATTGAAGGTGCTTTACCTGAAGAAAAAGCGATTATTCAATTTATCGAACAGAAAAAACAATACTCTCGAGCTAAGCTTATCAAGCTGACGGAAAAAAGCCCAAAGCGTCAAGATGCGATTTGTGAGTATTATCATGAGTGTGGTGGTTGCAATTTACAGCACCTTCAACACGATGAGCAAATTGTCGCAAAAAATATTAAGCTGCAAGAGCTAATGCAAAAACAAGGCGTTGAACCTTGTGAGATGGTTGAGCCGATTGTTGGTGATGACAAAGCCTATCGCCGTCGAGCTCGTATTAGTTTGATGTTTAATAAACAAACGAATCAGCTTGATTTTGGGTTTCGTAAGAAGCAAAGCAAAGCGATTGTAAATGTTCGCCATTGCCCAGTATTAGTGAATGAACTTGATCAACATCTAACGTCACTTTATGAATTATTAAATTCATTTAAATCGAAAAAGCATCTAGGACATGTAGAGTTAGTTCAAGCAGATAATGGCAGTGTCTTATTAATCCGCCATCTGGTTGATTTTAATAAAACTGACCATCAAGCATTACTCTCTTATTGTGAAGAGCGTGATTTGATCTTGTATTTAATGCCGGAATCAGATGTCTTAAATCATGTTCATGGTGAAGATCCATATTATCTTATTGATGGCGCTAAAATTTACTTTACTCCAAAAGACTTTATTCAAGTTAATGGTGATGTGAATACAAAGATGGTTCATCAAGCTCTTTCTTGGTTAGATCTAAAAGAAAATGACACCGTATTAGACCTATTTTGTGGCTTAGGCAATTTTAGTCTACCTTTGGCTCAAAAAGTAGAAAGTGTCATTGGTATTGAAGGTGTTGATGAAATGGTTCAACGCGCGCAACAGAATGCCAAAAGTAATAAATTATCGAATGTCACATTTTATCAGGCTAATTTAGAAGAAAGTATTGATGAGCAAGTGTGGTCTAGAACAAAGTTTACAAAGATTTTACTCGATCCTGCCAGAGCAGGGGCTGCAGGAGTGATGCAAACTGTGGCAAAATTGAAACCTGAAACCGTGGTTTATGTATCGTGTAATCCGGCAACACTTGCACGCGATAGCCAATTACTTATTCAACACGGTTACAAGCTGACTAGGCTAGGAATGCTTGACATGTTCCCACATACAGGACATTTAGAATCTATGGCCTTGTTTGAGCGATAACTGGTAGTAAAAAATACCAAAGACGCTAAATGGAAGCCAAACAGAATCATTATAAAATTGGATTATAGGAAACGAACATGGTCGCAGTTCGCGGAGCACATCTTAAGGAAAATGAAGCGTTCGAGTTAGGTGAATGGATCACCAGCCTTGAGCAAGATAAAAACACCTCAAAAAAATTGACTGAGGTGTATAAGCAATGTGAAGAGTTAGTCGCTTCTCATAAAGAAGGACAGCTCTTGCTATGGCGTGGTCGTGAGATGATCGAAATATTGATCACCTTAAGCATGGACAAGCCAACACTTATTGCAGCTCAGTTATTCCCTTTGGTTTCTTCTGGTGTTTTAGACAGAGAAACGCTAACTGAGCACTATAATAAAGAAATTGAAAAGCTGATTGATGGCGTTGAAGAGATGGATGCCATTGGTCAATTGAATGCGTCTGTAGATGCGGAGTCGGCATCTTCTCAGGTGGATAATATTCGTCGAATGCTACTTGCGATGGTGGATGACTTTCGTTGTGTGATCATAAAATTAGCGGAGCGTATCTGTAATTTACGTGAAGTTAAAAATGAACCTGATGAAGTGCGTCGTGCTGCAGCAAAAGAGTGTAATAACTTATATGCTCCATTAGCAAACCGCTTAGGTATTGGTCAATTAAAGTGGGAAATTGAAGATTACTCTTTTCGTTACCAACATCCTGATACTTATAAAAAAATAGCTAAACAGTTATCTGAACGACGTATTGTTCGTGAGCAGTATATCGAGGATTTTGTCACTGGGCTCAGTGATGAAATGCAAGAGTACAACATTAATGCTGAAGTAAGCGGCCGTCCAAAACATATCTACAGCATTTGGCGCAAGATGCAGAAAAAGAGCTTGGCATTTGACGAGCTATTTGATGTGCGTGCAGTACGAATTATCGCTGACCAACTGCAAGATTGTTATGCCGCTCTTGGGGTTGTGCATACTAAATTTAAGCACTTACCTAGTGAGTTTGATGACTATGTTGCGAACCCAAAACCTAATGGCTATCAATCAATTCATACCGTTGTTCTTGGTCCTGAAGGCAAAACTATTGAGATCCAGATCCGTACTAAGGATATGCATGAAGACTCTGAGTTAGGGGTTGCAGCGCACTGGAAATACAAAGAAGGTTCATCAAACAGCAGTCGCAGTGGCTATGATGAAAAAATTACGTGGCTACGTAAGCTGCTTGATTGGCAAGAAGAGATGTCTGATTCTGGCGAAATGCTGGATGAGCTACGAAGCCAAGTTTTTGATGATCGAGTTTATGCCTTTACGCCACGCGGTGATGTAGTCGATTTACCTATGGGTGCTACGCCGTTGGATTTTGCTTACCACATTCACTCTGAAGTAGGGCATCGTTGTATTGGTGCGAAAGTGGGTGGACGAATTGTTCCATTTACGCATCAATTAACTATGGGTGATCAAGTTGAAATTATTACCCAAAAAGAACCTAATCCATCACGAGATTGGTTAAATCCAACTCTTGGTTTTGTTAATTCAGGCCGTGCTCGCGCTAAGATCAACGCATGGTTTAGAAAGCAGAGTCGTGAGAAAAATCTTGATGCAGGTAAAGAGATTTTAGAAACTGAATTAGCGAAGATTGGGGGCACATTAAAAGACGCAGAGCGATATGCTTTAAAACGTTTTAATGTTAATTCAACCGATGAGTTATTTGCTGGTGTAGGTAGTGGTGATCTCCGTATTAACCAAGTGATTAATCATATTAATGCATTAATCAATAAACCAACAGCAGAGCAAGAAGATCAAAAAGCACTAGAACAATTACAAGAGTCTGAAGCCAAAGCACAAGCTCATGCTCAAGCACAGAATAAGAAACGTAATGATGCGGTTGTTGTAGAAGGTGTCGATAACTTAATGACACACCTTGCCCGTTGTTGTCAGCCGATCCCAGGTGATCCAATCGCAGGCTATATTACCCAAGGCCGTGGTATCTCAGTTCACCGTAGTGATTGTGATCAGCTTAATGAGCTACGTCATCATGCAGCAGAGCGTATTATTGATACGGTGTGGGGCAGTGGCTTTGAGGGTTCTTATATCTTAACCCTACGAGTGACAGCAATGGATCGTTCAGGTCTATTAAAAGATCTCACTACACTCTTTGCGAATGAAAAAGTAAAAGTATCAGGAATGAAGAGCCGAAATGATCATAAAAAACAGCTGACGATCATGGACTTTGATCTTGAAGTATTTAATGCGGATATCCTTAGTCGATTAATTACTCGTGTTGAGCAAGTGAAAGACGTAATGGAAGCGATGCGATTATCGTAATAAAGTACTTATTAAGCATATATAGCTAAATTATTGATTCATAATAATTATATTTTAAAGCCAAATGTTATTTACAACATTTGGCTTTTTTTTTGAAAAAATAATTCAAGTTCTGAAATTTCAGGCCGTAAATAAATGTATCAACGATGAATTATAGGCTTCTATCCTATAACAATAAATGAAGCCGACCGGAGCAAACATTATGTCAATTTCAGTAAATACAAACATCTCAGCAATGACAGCACAACGTTACATGAACAATGCAACTGCTGCTCAAACTGATTCAATGGAGAAATTGTCTTCAGGCTCAAAAATCAACAGCGCTGCTGATGATGCTTCTGGTCTGCAAATTTCAAATCGTATGACAGCACAAACTCGTGGTTTAGATGTTGCTGTTCGTAACGCTAATGACGGTATGTCAATTGCGCAAACGGCAGAAGGCGCAATGAAAGAAACGACCAACGTACTTCAACGTTTACGTGACTTATCGCTACAATCTTCAAATGGCTCAAATACTGACGCTGACCGTAAAGCGATGCAAGAAGAAGCAAGTTCATTAACTGATGAGCTGAATCGTATTGCTGAAACCACTTCTTTTGGTGGTACTCGTTTAATTAACGGTGAGTTTGGTACAAAATCTTTCCAAATTGGTGCTGATTCAGGTGAAGCAGTGGCAATGACACTAAACAGCATGCGTGCTGATGAGTCGACAATGGGTGGTAAATCTTACTTCGCTGAAGAAGGTCGCGATATCAACTGGAAAGTAGGTGCAGAAAACACGCAGTTTAATGTGACATACAATGATAAAAACGGTAATCCTCAAGAAATCAACATCTCAGCAAAAGCAGGTGATGATATTGAAGAGTTAGCGACGTACATTAATGGTCAAACGAACGAATTAAGTGCTTCAGTGACTGAAGATGGCGTACTTCAAGTGTTCATGTCAGGCGAAACTATCTCTTCTCCATTAGAGTTCAATGGCTCTCTAGCAAATGAATTAAAAATGGGTGGCGAGTCGGACGATACTGTTGCATCTATGGACCTTACAACCGTTGGTGGCGCACAGCGTTCAATTGATGTGATTGATGCCGCTCTAGAATACGTTGATGGTAATCGTGCTTCATTAGGTGCATTCCAAAACCGTTTTGAAAGTGCAGTTAAAAACTTAACAAACATTAACGAAAACATCACGGATTCAAATAGCCAAATTAAAGATACAGATTTTGCTAAAGAAACAACGAACTTAACTAAGACGCAAATTTTAAGTCAATCAAGTTCGTCAATCCTAGCACAAGCAAAACAAGCGCCAAGCATGGCAATGAGCTTATTAGGCTAGGCTTTATGAAGCAAAAAGTTAAGCTACCTTAGCATTAAGGTATATGAATTTTGAAAAAGCGATGACTATAATGGTCATCGCTTTTTTGTTTTTAATCAAAGGTAAATCTATGACAGTTTCAAATAACCTTGAACAATTGCTTTCAATCATGACACAACTACGTGACAAAGAATCTGGTTGCCCGTGGGATAGAAAGCAAACCTTTGATTCTATTATTCCTCACACCATAGAAGAAACCTATGAAGTGGTGGACGCCATTCACAAAAAGGATTGGAGCAATTTAAAAGAAGAGTTAGGAGATTTATTGTTTCAAGTGGTTTTCTATTCTCAAATTGCCAAAGAAGAGCAGTTATTTGATTTCAATGATGTGCTTGATACATTAAATGAAAAATTAGTTCGTAGGCACCCTCATGTCTTTAGTGATGAAGTGTTCTCATCAGAAGAGGAGATAACAGCGAATTGGGATAAAGTGAAGCAACAAGAGCGCTTGGTAAAAGAAGAGTTAGATAGCCCGTCACAAGCACAGCAGAGCATCTTAGATTCGATTCCTAGTGCCTTACCGGGCTTATTACGAGCAAATAAAATCCAGAAGCAGTGTGCAAAGGTGGGTTTTGATTGGGATGAGTTACAACCGGTTGCTGATAAGGTAAATGAAGAGGTTGCAGAGGTACTAGAGGAAGCACTGAAAAATCCACGAGATGAGAAGAAACTTGAAGAAGAATTAGGTGATTTACTTTTTGCTACAGTAAATTTTTCTCGTCATTTAGGAAAAAATCCTGAACAAGCTTTATGCAAGGCAAATGATAAATTTGAACGTCGTTTTCGTCAAATTGAAGCGAACGTCGCCAAAAAGAATAAAAAAATAGAGCAATGTGATTTAAATGAACTAGACTCAGAATGGGAAAATGTGAAGCGAAGTGAGCGGAATTGATTTGGAGCAAAAAATAAATCAATTAACTGTGATACTTTTCACGTTGTGGCGATAAAGCGGTTCTGGTATATTCACTTCCCGTCCAGATGAAATCCATTTTTATTCCTCATTACACCAATTTCAGGTAACGTATGACGACGAATTACATTTTTGTAACTGGCGGGGTTGTATCCTCACTAGGTAAAGGTATTGCAGCAGCATCATTAGCAGCTATTCTTGAAGCTCGTGGCTTAAAAGTCACTATGATGAAGCTTGACCCATACATCAACGTTGATCCAGGCACTATGAGCCCAACTCAACACGGTGAAGTATTCGTCACGGAAGACGGCGCAGAAACAGATCTAGACTTAGGTCACTATGAGCGCTTCATCCGCACCAAAATGACTAAGCGTAATAACTTTACAGCTGGTCGAGTATACGCAGATGTTCTACGTAAAGAACGTCGTGGCGATTACTTAGGTGCAACTATCCAAGTTATCCCTCATATCACGAATGCGATTAAAGAACGTGTTATCTCTGGCGCTGAAGGCCATGATATTGCAATCGTAGAAGTTGGTGGCACTGTTGGTGATATTGAATCTCTACCATTCATGGAAGCGATTCGTCAACTTGCTGTTGAGCTAGGCCGTGAACACACAATGTTTATGCATTTAACTCTTGTTCCTTACTTAGGTGCAGCGGGTGAGCTTAAAACTAAGCCGACTCAACACTCTGTAAAAGAACTACTTTCTATTGGTATCCAACCAGATATCCTAGTTTGTCGTTCAGACCGTGTTATCCCAGCAAACGAACGTAAGAAAATTGCTCTTTTCTGTAATGTACAAGAAAAAGCAGTTATCTCAATGAAAGACGTAGATTCAATCTACAAAATCCCACAACTAATCCGAGCGCAAGGTACTGATGAATTAGTATGTCAACGCTTTGGTATCACAGCTCCAGAAGCGGATCTGTCTGAGTGGGAACAAGTAATTTATGAAGAAGCTAACCCAACTGGTGAAGTTACTATCGGTATGGTTGGTAAATACATTGAATTACCAGACGCTTACAAGTCAGTAAATGAAGCATTAAAACATGCGGGCTTGAAAAATCGTCTAAACGTCACTATTAAATATGTAGACTCACAAGATGTTGAGTCTAAAGGAACTGAAATCCTAGAAGGTCTAGATGCAATTCTAGTTCCTGGTGGTTTCGGTGACCGCGGTATTGAAGGTAAGATCCTTGCTGCTCAATACGCTCGTGAAAATGCAGTACCATATTTAGGAATCTGTCTTGGTATGCAAGTTGCGCTGATTGAATATGCGCGTAACGTTGCTAATATGGAAGGGGCTCACTCTTCTGAATTCTCTAAAGACACTAAATTCCCAGTTGTTGGTCTAATCACTGAGTGGATTGATGGCGAAGGTAATGTTGAAGAGCGTACTGAGAAATCAGATTTAGGCGGTACAATGCGTCTTGGTTCTCAGCTATGTCACCTTGCAAAAGGCTCTAAAGCTCGTGAGCTTTACGGTAACGCAACTGTTGAAGAGCGTCACCGTCACCGTTATGAAGTAAATAACAATTTACTTCCTCAGCTTGAAAAAGCCGGTCTTAAAATTTCTGGTCTATCAGCTGATAAGAAGCTTGTGGAAATTATTGAACTTCCTAACCACCCATGGTTTGTGGCTGCTCAATTCCACCCAGAATTCACATCAACACCTCGTGATGGTCACCCATTATTTGAAGGTTTTGTTAAAGCAGCAGGCGAAAATGCTCGCGGTGAATTCGAAAAGTAATAGGATTTACGGATAGCTGCTCAATGTTGTAGTAGCTATTTTTAGCTTTTAAATTAAAGATAAAGTAGAGGAAACACAATGTCTAAGATCGTTAAAGTTCTAGGTCGTGAAATCATCGATTCTCGTGGTAACCCAACAGTTGAAGCTGAAGTTCACCTAGAAAGTGGTTTTGTAGGTATGGCTGCTGCTCCATCTGGCGCATCTACAGGTTCTCGTGAAGCTCTTGAGCTACGTGATGGCGACAAATCTCGTTTCCTAGGTAAAGGTGTTCTTAAAGCTATCGCAGCTGTAAATGGTCCAATCGCAGAAGCTCTAATCGGCAAAGACGCGAAAAACCAAGCTGAAATCGACCAAATCATGATCGATTTAGATGGTACAGAAAACAAAGCAAACTTTGGTGCTAACGCAATCCTTGCTGTTTCTCTAGCGAATGCTAAAGCGGCTGCAGCTGCTAAGTCTATGCCTCTTTACGCTCACATCGCTGACCTAAACGGCACTCCAGGCGTATTCTCTATGCCTCTACCAATGATGAACATCATCAACGGTGGCGAGCACGCTGATAACAACGTTGATATCCAAGAATTCATGATTCAACCTGTTGGCGCTAAAACGCTTAAAGAAGCTCTACGCATCGGCGCAGAAGTTTTCCACAACCTAGCTAAAGTTCTTAAGTCTAAAGGCTACAGCACTGCTGTTGGTGATGAAGGCGGTTTCGCTCCTAACCTTAAATCTAACGCTGAAGCGCTAGAAGTTATCGCAGAAGCTGTTGCAGCTGCTGGTTACGAGCTAGGTAAAGACGTTACTCTTGCTATGGACTGTGCTGCTTCTGAGTTCTTCAACAAAGAAGACGGTATCTACGACCTTAAAGGCGAAGGTAAGAAATTTACTGCTGAAGAATTCAACCATTACCTAGCTGGTCTTGTTGAGCAATTCCCAATCGTATCTATCGAAGATGGTCTAGACGAATCTGATTGGGCTGGCTTCAAGCACCAAACTGAACTTCTAGGTGACAAGATTCAACTAGTTGGTGACGATCTATTCGTTACAAACACTAAGATTCTTGCTCGTGGTATCGAAGAAGGCATCACTAACTCAATCCTTATCAAGTTCAACCAAATCGGTTCACTTACAGAGACTCTAGCTGCAATCAAGATGGCTAAAGATGCTGGTTTCACAGCAGTTATCTCTCACCGTTCTGGCGAAACTGAAGATGCAACAATTGCTGATCTAGCAGTTGGTACAGCTGCAGGTCAAATCAAAACTGGTTCTATGAGCCGTTCTGACCGTGTTGCTAAGTACAACCAACTTATCCGTATCGAAGAAGCTCTAGGTGAACTAGCGCCATTCAACGGTCTTAAAGAAGTTAAAGGTCAATAATCTCATTTTTTGAGAGTATGACTTAATTCTTTAATCGTTCGATTAGAATTTTGATACAAAAACCGTCTCATTTGAGGCGGTTTTTTTTATTTCCGCTAGACAGCTAGTGAAGTTCTAATGAGGGGTTGATATAGTTAGCTTTCTTTTATCATTGCCAATTTTGTGGAGCAATCATGCGCGCTTTTGCCCTTTTATTACTGATCACCTTAGGCTGGCTTCAATCGACGTTATGGTTTGGTAAGAATGGCCTGTCGGATTATGCAACAGTATCTGATGATGTCACCTTACAAGAAGAGGTTAATCAAGGATTACGAAACCGTAATGAGCAGATGTTTGCTGAGATTGATGACTTAAAAAAAGGCTCAGAAGCGATAGAAGAACGAGCTCGGCATGAGTTGGGAATGATAAAAAAAGGCGAAACTTTTTATCGAATTATTGATGAAGACAGTGAGGGATAATTGATGTCTATAATTTCTGATTTTTCAATTAGCGTTATTGTTCCTGCTGCTGGAGTGGGGAGCCGTATGAAAGCGGATCGCCCAAAACAGTATTTATTACTTGATGGAAAAACCATTTTAGAACATACCATTGAGCAATTACTGGCTTTTCCTAGTATTGATAAAGTGATAGTGGCTATTAGTGATACCGACCCTTACTTTGATGAATTGCCAATATCAAAAAATAAGCGGGTAATACGTGTATCAGGAGGCATAGAACGAGCAGATTCTGTACTTTCTGGCCTAGTATATTTAAAAGAACATCAACTCAGTGAGTGGGTAATGGTGCATGATGCTGCGCGTCCTTGTATTCGACATAATGACATTGAAAAATTGATCACTGAAGTTATCCCTCATCATATTGGAGGCATTCTGGCTTCTCCTGTACGGGATACAATGAAACAAGCCAATCCAGAGTCGACCATTGAAACCACCATTGACCGCAGTGTGTTATGGCATGCATTAACCCCGCAGCTTTTCATAACAGAGCTGTTGTATTCGGCATTAAAAACAGGATTAGAAAAAGGTTTATCGATTACTGATGAATCTTCCGCTATCGAATTAATGGGGTATCAGCCTAAACTCGTTCATGGGCGTGCCGATAACTTAAAAGTCACGCAACCTGAAGATCTTGATTTAGCTGAGTTCTATCTTCACAAAATGAAAAAGGAAACCAAATAATGAGAATTGGACACGGATTTGATGTACATAAATTTGGTGGCGAAGGCCCAGTCATTATCGGTGGTGTCAGTGTTCCTTATGAGCAAGGTTTAATTGCACATTCAGATGGTGATGTCGCACTTCATGCGTTGTGTGATGCATTACTTGGCGCAATAGCAGAAGGCGATATCGGACGACACTTTCCTGATACCGATGACAAGTGGAAAGGGGCTGATAGCCGAGCTTTGTTGAGAGATGTATACCGCAGAGTAAAAGAAAAAGGATTAGTTTTAGGTAATGCAGATGTGACTATCATCGCTCAAGCTCCTAAAATGGCACCGCATATAGAAGCAATGTGTAGTGCAATTGCTGAAGATTTAGAAACCAGTGTAGACAATGTAAACGTGAAAGCAACCACATCAGAGCGTTTAGGTTTTACTGGAAGAAAAGAAGGCATCGCTTGTGAAGCGGTGGTGCTGTTAGTTAAAACATCTTATTAATTAGAGATACATTCTATGTCAGACATCATGTCTAATTTTTCGTGGTTATACGGAAAACCAGTAGCAACAGGTAAATTAAAGCAACTACCAGAGCATTTCATTGTAAAAGAAGTGCTAGGTTTTTCGTTCACTGGTAAAGGTGAACATCTAATGGTTAAGATCCGTAAAACGGGTGAAAATACCAAATATGTTGCCAATGAATTAGCTAAATTTTGTGGTGTAAAATCAAAAGACATCAGCTGGGCTGGCTTAAAAGATCGTCATGCAGTGACAGAGCAATGGTTAAGTGTTCACTTACCAAAAAGCGATCATCTTAAATTTGCCTTATTTGAGGCGACACACCCAGGTGTTGAAATTTTAGAAATGACACGCCACAACAAAAAATTACGTCCAGGTGATCTTCTAGGAAACAGCTTTCAGTTAATTGCAACTGAAGTGACTGACATGGAAGATGTATTGGCTCGTTTAGAAAAAGTGAAGTTAACTGGTGTACCAAACTACTTTGGTGCTCAGCGTTTTGGTCATGAAGGTAATAACGTAACAGAAGCACGCCGTTGGGGCCGTGAAAATGTGCGCACTCGTGATAATACTAAGCGTAGCTTCTACCTGTCTGCTGCTCGTTCTTGGATTTTCAATCATATTGTTTCTCAAAGAATAACAGAGGGTTACTTCTCTCAACCTGTTGATGGTGATATTCTACTAGATCAAAATGATCGTATTGTAAATGAGAATGTGACATCAGAAGAGAGCATTCAAAAAATTCAAAATGGTGAATTGTCTATCTCTGCTGCACTAGCAGGTGATAACCAACTTCCTACGACAGATAAAGCACTTACGTTTGAGCAACCTCAGTTGGATGCTGAACCTGATTTAATGGCGCTGATCTGTGGTAACCGCATGCGTCATGAACGTCGCAGTGTTGAATTACATCCTGAGAATTTAACGTGGTCTTCTGAAGGCGATACGTTAACGCTGAGTTTCTCTTTAACATCAGGCAGTTTTGCAACTGTGATTGTGCGTGAATTGCTGCAAGAAATCGAAGTAGAGCGTACATACGCTTAATACCGTTTAGAATGAGAAGTGGAGAGTTGAGTGAGTAAATTGCGTATATTGCTAAGTAATGATGATGGAGTATTTGCTGAGGGAATAAACACGCTTGCAAATGTGCTTTCGGATATTGCCGATATTACCATTGTAGCGCCTGATCGTAATCGCTCTGGAGCATCAAATTCTCTGACTTTGGAATCACCACTTCGAGTTCGTCAAATAGCGGATAATATTCATTCAGTGCAAGGAACACCAACCGATTGTGTGCACTTTGCGTTGAATGAATTAATGAAAGATAACTTACCTGATCTAATTATTGCAGGCATTAATCATGGTGCAAATTTAGGTGATGACACACTCTATTCAGGTACCGTAGCGGCGGCAACAGAAGGGCATTTTCTAGGGTTACCCGCAATAGCGATATCTTTAGTTGGACGCACACATTTCGATACGGCTGCTCAAGTTGCTTTAACATTGGTTAAGAACCATTTAGAAAAACCGTTAACAAAGAAAAGAGTACTCAACGTTAATGTTCCTGATTGTGAATATGCTCAACTCTCTTCTTGGGAGGTGACCCGCTTAGGTGCAAGACATCATTCAGAAAGTATGATTAAAGACACCGATCCTCGCGGAGAAACCATTTATTGGTTAGGTCCTCCTGGCAAAAAGCAAGACGCTGGTAAAGGAACGGATTTTTATGCCGTTAAGCATAATCAGGTATCAATAACGCCGTTACAAGTTGATTTAACCGCTCATGATTCATTAACTATGATGGCTGATTGGTTATCAATAGAGAGTGCCAAATAATGACTAATTCACGCGCTGAATTACTTGAACAGTTTTTACGCCAGCAAGGTATTCAAGATGAGCAAGTTTTGGCTGCTATTCGAGCATTGCCGCGAGAGCGTTTTATTCCAGAAGCATTAGGACATCAAGCGTATCAAAATAACGCATTGCCTATTGGTGAGGGACAAACCATATCTCAGCCTTATATTGTTGCGAAAATGACTGAACTATTAGGATTACAGCGTGACTCTAATGTACTAGAAGTTGGTACAGGCTCTGGTTATCAAACCGCAGTGTTGGCGCAATTGCTTGATCATATAAACTCAGTTGAACGGATCAAATCGCTTCAATGGAATGCCAAGCGCTTATTAAAGCAATTGGATATTTATAACGTATCGACTAAGCACGCTGATGGTTGGCAAGGTTGGGCAAATAAAGGCCCTTTTGATGCGATTATTGTTACTGCTGCCGCTGAATCAATTCCAAATGATTTATTGTGGCAATTAAAAGAGGGTGGCCGACTTGTGATCCCTATTGGCGAAGAAACACAGCATTTATATCGTATTGTTCGTCAGGGTGATGAGTTTTACTCAGAAGCCATCGAAGAGGTGCGTTTCGTTCCATTGGTAGCAGGTGAATTAGCATAATAATAATGAATAAAATGACAGTTATCTCTTCTCGTTTGTGGCTAATGGCTGCAATATTTAGTTTATTGCTTTCTGGTTGCTCTATGGGACCACATCGCCCTGCGCCTGTATCAAGTGTTAATAGCTCTTCTACTTCATACGGAGGAGCAGAACGCGGCAGCTATAGAGGCAGTTATTATCGAGTAGAAAAAGGGGATACGTTATATTTCATTTCTTATGTTACCAATAAAGATGTTAAAGAACTGATAGCTTATAATGAGCTAAAAGCCCCTTATGTAATTCATCCAGGACAAAAAATTAAATTATGGGGACCTAAATATGTTGCCCCAGCTTATGGTGATGATGGCCATCTTGTAAATAAAAAGAACGGTTCCCCAACGACCACTGCAACAGCTGTTGCGGTTGTTCCTGTAGTCGCTGATAAACCGGTAAGTAGTTCTAAATCAACAGCAGCTAAGAGCTCTACTACCTCCTCAGCACAAAAAACAAGCACGAAAAAGGTTGAAAACCCTAAACCTAAGGAGTATGTTGATAATAACAAATCGGTAACATCTTCTAAGCCTAAGCCGGTTGTTAAACCAAAACCAAAGCCTGTTCCTAAGCCAAAACCAGTACCACAAAAATCAGAGAAAGTAGATTCATGGTTATGGCCAACGAAAGGACGAATTATTGCTAAGTTTTCGACAGGAGAGCAAGGAAACAAAGGGATCGATATTGCAGGTCAACGAGGCCAAGACATCATCTCAACAGCAAAAGGAAAAGTGGTTTATGCAGGCAATGCACTACGAGGTTATGGAAATTTAATAATTATTAAACATAACGACGACTATTTAAGTGCTTATGCTCATAATGAATCACTGTTTGTAAAAGAAGGTCAAAGTGTGAGTGCAGGACAAAAAATTGCATCAATGGGCAGCTCAAGTACGAGCAGCGTTCGTTTACACTTTGAGATCCGTTTTAGAGGGAAATCGGTAAATCCACAACGGTATTTACCTTAACAGGGATGACATAGCTGAGTTGTAATGTCTTGCTGGCTCGCCATGGGGAGGCGCTATGAGTAAAAGCAATGCAGTAACTAAAGAAGTTGAAGAATTCGATTTAGAGACAATCAATGATAATGAATCAGCGATTGTGGAAGATGAATCGGAACGTCTTGAGGTAAGCAGCTCACAAAAAGTAATGGATGCAACACAACTTTACTTGGGTGAGATAGGTTTTTCTCCACTACTAACGGCAGAAGAAGAAGTGTACTTTAGTCGCCTAGCATTAAAAGGTGATGAAGCCGCTCGTTCTCGAATGATCGAGAGTAACCTTAGATTAGTGGTAAAAATAGCTCGTCGTTATAACCATCGTGGCCTCGCCTTATTAGATTTAGTTGAGGAAGGAAATCTTGGATTAATTCGAGCAGTTGAAAAGTTTGACCCAGAAAGAGGCTTTCGTTTTTCAACTTATGCAACATGGTGGATCCGTCAAACGATTGAACGTGCCATCATGAATCAGACTCGAACCATACGTTTACCTATCCATGTTGTAAAAGAATTGAATGTATATCTACGCGCCGCTCGTGAGTTATCACAAAAGCTTGATCATGAGCCAACACCAGAAGAGATTGCAGAGAAACTCGACAAACCCGTTAGTGATGTAAGTCGAATGCTACGTTTGAATGAACGAGTGGCCTCTGTAGATTCAATGGTTGCGGGTGAATCAGATAAAGCACTACTTGATATCTTACCTGACACTAAGCATGCTGATCCTGAAGCTGAAACTCAGAAAGAGGACATTAATGCTTCACTTGTTGGTTGGCTTGGTCAATTAAATCCTAAGCAGAAAGAAGTGGTAGCACGACGCTTTGGGCTATTGGGTTATGAGACAGCGACACTAGAGCAAGTAGGTAAAGAAATTGGATTAACTCGTGAGCGAGTAAGACAAATTCAAGTCGAAGGGCTACGTCGTTTAAGAGAAATAATGACGCAACAAGGCCTAAATATGGAAACGTTATTCGCGGTTGAAGAATATTAACCACGATTAGTATCAACCTAGATTGATATACATAATGAAATAATAAGAAAGCCACAGTACATAATGTCCTGTGGCTTTTTCTATTTTTGGCTTCAGTTAATTCTGATAATACGCTTTATTGCCAATATCAAAATGAAGTGGCATTCGCCATTTTTGTATTGATAGAAAAAGAAAAATCATTCCGCAGAGAGCAAAGCAAATTATAGGAATAATCCAGACTTCAAGAGCGAGCATAAAGGTAGATACGCATAAGAGAATAGGAACTAACTTTAATCCCATCACTTTAAAACAGAATGATTCTTTTAACGCAATCCCTGAAAAAGTCACAAAAAGAAAGCCCAGTGGTAGCCAAAGTAGTTGAGAGTTATCAAGTTGAATTAATAACACTAACCCTATCCAAGCAGACCAAGTAATGATCATTCTGATTTTCTTGTCGTAAACATGTAAGTTAGCAGCACTCATTGCTGAGGAGAGGGCAATAAAAATAAGCGCGAGCTCTTTTATTGGTCCATTAAGTAAAATGAGTGAAATATCATCAGCAATAGCGATGCTACTTAGAAATAAAGCCAAGGAAAATAAAGTAATACCAGCTCGATAAGTGATCACGCTGAGTTTATCAAGAAGATCAAGCTTCTCGATATGTTCTGGATTTGCCATTTTTTAAGCCTAATGTAGATTACTTAATTATGATTTTAGCACGTCTAATAAAGTTGGCCTTGTATGAATTTCGTTGGGAATGTGTCATTTCAGTACGCTAGTTGATATTTGGTTTCTTATTTGTGATTATTTGCTGCAAAGGCTTTTCTTATAAGTAAAATTTTGTGATTTAACTCACATAATTCGTGATTTTAAATCTACTGTATGTATACTCCTTCCCCCAATACAAGCCGTCACATGGAACAGTGAATGACCCCAAGGACTTGGACCAGCTACTGTTAAACAGCTTGTAAGGGTAAACAATGAACATACTAATTTCTATCATCACTTCCTCTTGGTGTAGTCACTCTTCACCGATCTCGTCATCTACGATGGCAACCCCTTTTGTTTCTTCTTTTTATTCTAAAATTTCATAGGCGCAATGATGACTATTTTATTTAGCCTATTAGGCATGTGTGCACTTATTTTTTGTGCATGGGTATTCTCTGAGAAACGTTCAGCAATTAATTGGAAAACCGTATCTAGAGCCCTTTTATTACAACTTTCTTTTGCCGCTCTGGTGCTTTACTTTCCATGGGGACAAGCTGCGCTGGCTGGATTAAGTAATGGGGTAGCCAGTTTGCTTGGTTTTGCTGATGAAGGTATTGCTTTCTTATTTGGTGATTTAGCTTCAAGTGGTTTTATTTTTGCAATTCGCGTTCTCCCTATTATTATTTTCTTCAGTGCTCTTATCTCTGCTCTATATTATTTAGGTATCATGCAAAAAGTCATCGCCGTTCTTGGTGGTGCAATTCAAAAATTCCTCGGTACAAGTAAAGTAGAATCTCTCGTCGCAACTGGTAACATCTTCCTTTCTCAAGGTGAATCTCCTCTTCTTATTCGTCCATTCCTAGCTCAAATGACCCGTTCAGAGCTGTTTGCTGTAATGGCTGGTGGTATGGCATCGGTTGCTGGTAGTGTACTTGGTGGTTATGCAGGTTTAGGGGTAGAGCTTAAATACCTAATCGCGGCAAGTTTCATGGCTGCTCCTGGTAGTCTATTAATGGCGAAGATCCTAGTACCTGAGCAATCAACACCAGTTGACCAACACGAACTAACGATTGATAAAAGCGAACAAAGTAATGTAGTAGATGCACTAGCAAGTGGTGCAATGAACGGCATGAAGGTAGCTGTTGCTGTAGGTACTATGCTAATTGCGTTTGTAAGTGTTATCGCAATGGTAAACAGTGGTCTAGAAATGGTTGGCGAGTGGTTTGGTTTTGCGGGCATTACACTGCAAACGCTATTTGGTTACCTATTTGCACCAGTGGCTTGGGTTATAGGTGTACCTAAGCATGAGATGATCATGGCAGGATCTTACATTGGACAAAAAGTTGTGTTGAATGAGTTTGTTGCGTTCATTGACTTTGTTCAACATAAAGACCAATTATCTGCTTATACTCAAGTGATTATTACTTTTGCTTTATGTGGTTTTGCTAACATCGGCTCTATTGCGATTCAATTAGGTTCTATTGGCGTGATGGCTCCTGAGCGTCGTGCTGAAGTCGCGAATATGGGCTTTAAAGCGGTACTGGCTGGTACGTTAGCTAACTTGATGAGTGCATGTTTAGCGGGTCTATTCTTTAGTTTATCGATGTAATTATCTTAAGCTAAAACAAAGCCCATGCAGTATGAGAATACGCATGGGCTTTTTTATTTTTTAAATGGCTACTTTAATTAACCAATCACGATTTGGCCTAATACATAACCAAGCATACAGGCAGAAATTACCCCGATTAAACCGACTGACATAAATGAGTGGTTAAAGTAGTACTTACCAATCTTAGTCGTGCCTGAGCTATCAAAGTTCACGGTTGCAATATCTGATGGGTAATTTGGAATGAAGAAATAACCATATACCGCAGGCATTAAACCAATCACCAAGGCAGGCTCTAATCCTAGAGCAAGACCAACAGGTAACATCATACGAGCCGTTGCTGCTTGTGAGTTTACTACAACAGAGACAATAAAAAGTGCCAGAGCAAATGTCCAAGGATGCAGCGTAACCATATCTACAATGCCCGCTCTAAACTGAGGCATAGCGTATTGGAAATAGGTATCAGACATCCATGCGATACCGAAGATAGCAATTGCCGCAACCATACCTGATTTAAATACTACACCATTAGGTACATCACGAGGATCGGTTTTCGTTGCCAATAGAATGACACCACCAAACGCCAGCATCATCATTTGAATAACAACAGACATTTTGATTGGTGCGCCACCTTCGGTGATCGTTCTAACCTCTGGCCACATTGCGATAACAACGATAGAAACAATAGCACCTAAAAAGATAAGTACCGCATTACGCGCTTTTGTTGGTAGTTGTTCATCTAAAGAGGTCGAGGTTGTATTTAAGATTTTTTCACGCCAAACAGGATCTTTTAAACGAGCTTGGTACTCTTCGTCATCTTCTAATTCTTTACCACGGCGTAAGCTATACAGTGCTAGCATTAACGTACCAAATAAAGTTGAAGGCACGGTTACCATTAAGATAGACATTAGGGTGATTGATGCGTCGATATCGACTAGTTGTGCTAGATAATAAACTACCGCAGCAGAAAGTGGAGAGGCAGTAATCGCAATTTGAGAAGCGACAGAAGCCGCAGCCATTGGACGTTCAGGACGAATACCATTCTTAAGAGCAACATCACCAATGATTGGCATTATTGAATACACAGCATGGCCAGTACCTAATAAGAAGGTCATCGCATAAGTGACAAATGGCGCAATAATAGTAACGCGTTTAGGGTTCTTTCTTAAGATCCGCTCTGCCACTTGTAGCATGTATTTCAAACCACCAGCCGCTTCTAATATCGAAGCACAGGTCACTACGGCTAAAATGATCAACATAACCGTGACGGGTGGAGAAGTTGGTGGCATTTTGAAGATAAAGACTTCAATCACCAAACCAATACCAGAGACAACCCCTAGACCTATTCCGCCAAATCGAGACCCGATATAGAGCACGAGTAATAAAAAGAGAAATTCAAGATACAACATAGAACCACCTGCATAAATGCAATTTATAATTAAAATCAACTACAGGCATTAATACCTTATTTTTCATAGGGTTTAATTGAGGGAGTTCTCATTTAGATTGTTGTTGGTTTTATAAATAGAGGCTTGGTTGATCTGAATTAAATGAAAGGTCATTTTTTATCAAAAAAAGAAAAAATGGGCGCTATCTATCGGATTGTACTGGTTATTATATGATGGGGTTTGGGTATTAACTCGGCGCTAATACCCAAAGAAGACTAGTCTCGTGTGAAGTTTTGCTCTGAGAAGTGGTCAAGATCGTACGGTGTTTGTTGGTAAACACAGTAATTAAGCCAGTTAGAAAACAGCAAATGTCCGTGGCTACGCCATGTTGCTTTTGGCGAGATCTCAGGGTTATCATCTGGGTAATAATTGAGAGGAATAACAGGTTCCATCCCTTCACCTAAATCACGAATATATTCATTATGCAGAGTAAATGAATCGTATTCTGGGTGCCCTGTGACAAATACATTTCGCTTATCTTTTGTTGAAGCAAGGTATACACCTGCTTGTTCAGATGTTGCTAGAATATCCAGATCAGTGTGTTCATTCAGGTAATCTGCCGAGAAATCAGCGTAACGAGAATGAGGAGCTAAAAACTGATCATCAAAACCACGTAAAATAGGATGGTGTTGATCAAGGTTATTATGTTGATATACCCCAGAGAGTTTTTCTTTACGTGTCCGCTTTGGCAAGTCATAAAGCAGTTTTAAACCCGCTTGAGCAGCCCAACAAACATAAAGGCTTGAGGTTACATGATCTTTTGCCCAGGTCATGATGGTTTGTAAGTGATCCCAATAAATCACATCTTCAAATTGCACTAAACCTAATGGAGCGCCAGTGATGATCAGTCCATCAAAGTTACGATTCTTAATGCCTTCAAATTGGCGATAAAAGGTATCTAAATGCTCTGTCGGGGTATTTTTACTGGTGCGATTATCAATGCGTAATAGCTCAACGTCCACTTGTAATGGGCTATTAGAAAGTAAGCGTAAAAATTGAGTTTCTGTTTCGATCTTTTTTGGCATCAAATTTAAAATGATGACTTTTAGAGGTCGAATGGCTTGTGTGGTGGCACGAGATTCTTGCATGATAAAGATATTCTCTTCACGCAATACTTCAGCAGCAGGGAGTTGGTCTGGTATTTTTATCGGCACAACTTATCCTTAAGTTATTTTAATTTCTAGCATTCTATACGTCTATACTCCTAAACTTACCTTATTATGAATCGAGTGTCGAGACTGTGTCTAATTCATTTTCTATATTTATATCAGTATATATTTAGCCAAAGCTAATTTTACTTAAGCTAAATAAGCATTGACTAATATATAGTTCGTGCGTATTCTTATCAATATGTTAAAAAAACAAACTAATGAGTAAGAATGATGACTATTCCATGGAGCTCTTTATTTGGCGGTATGCTATTAGGTGTATCTGCAACTTTACTACTTTTACTCAATGGTAAAATTGCAGGTATTAGTGGTGTACTTACCGGGTTAATGACGCCGAAAAAACGTGATTATGCGTGGCGATGGCTGTTTGTGCTTAGTATGGTTGGTGGTGGTGCTATTGGTGTGTATTTCTTAGGGGCTGAAGTGCCTAAAGAGTATGAAACCACCACTAGCATGCTTATCGTTGCCGGATTATTAGTGGGTATTGGCACTCGTTTAGGTAATGGTTGTACGAGTGGTCATGGAATTTGTGGCATTGGGCGCTTATCCATTCGCTCAATAGTCGCTACTGCGGTCTTTATGTTTGTTGCTGCGGTAACTGTGTTTGTTCGATTACATGTACTTTAATAAGGGGTAGTTATGAATAATGTATTGTTTCGTTTAGTTGCTCTTATCTCTGGTCTTCTATTTGGTCTAGGTATGACAATATCAGGCATGGCTGACCCTGCTAAAGTGATTGGTTTTTTAGATGTCGCTGGTAACTGGGATCCAAGCTTAATGTTTGTAATGGGAGGGGCGCTATTAGTATTTATGCCTGCCTATTTCTTGCTAATTAAACCAAAAACAAAACCACTTAATGCTGAAGAATTTTGTTTATCTAACAGCAAAAAAATTGATACGAAATTACTATTAGGTGCAGCGATCTTTGGGCTAGGTTGGGGAATTGCTGGAGTTTGTCCTGGGCCTGCGGTATCGAGTCTCGCTTTAGGTAATAGTGATGTCGTTATATTCACCTTTGCCATGATGTTAGGGTTAGGAAGTACTCACTTTATCCTTAATAAAAATACGTAACACCAAACAGAATAGAGAGGAGCTAATCTCAGCATTAGCTCCTCTCTATTTACTCCAGTTCTAATGAGTTATTCTTTATTCATAACAATAGCGCTCTTCTTCTTTATCACTGCTGTATTCGACTAATTCCCATTCAAAATGCGCTTTATCATAAAAATATAGGCGTCTGCCATGCTTTTCTTGCATGATATCTCCATTCTGCTCATACCCTAAAGCCAGTAATTTTTGCTGGATTTTATCTAAATCTTCAACAATTAAGCCGATATGGTTAATCCCTATATTTTTATACGGATAGCGTGTGTCTTTTGAATTACTCATCTCTTGTGGCTCTTGCAGAGCAAAATAGCAATTGGCATTGCCTATGTGGGCCCAACGATGAGCACCATCAGGAGTTTTATCTATCTTGATACGAAAATCAGGCGCAGCGTTTAACAAAAAAGCAGTAGCGGCATCGATATTAGGTACAGTGATATTAGCATGTTCAAATCGTGTCATAGGTGACTCCTTGTCATTGGTCTATTTTGTTACTGTCCGTCCACTCTAAAACCTGAACTTAACTTTAGGTCAACAGTTTATTTTTTGTTTTATTTTTAAGGTATGGCGAATTCATTAATGTTTAATTGATGAATATATTAATAATTTTTTAGCTTTTATTTATCCTTATTATTTTTAATGATTTAAAAATGACGAGTTGAGATTTCTTGATCTATTTATATTCTATTTACGTTGTGTTCATATTGGATGACTTTTATTCATACTAATAACAGCTCTGTTAATCTAGTGGATAAAAAAAGTGGCAAATATTCACCTAAGGTTTAACTTTAGCGGGTTGTTTTTAATTGGCTTGTAAAACAGTGCTTTAGTGTTTATTTGTGGCTTTTTTTTGCTGTAATTCTCTGCTTGGATCCTAAGATTGCATTTTTGAAAGGGGAATCTCATATAAAAGAGAGTAAGGGTTATCTATAATCCATTTTTCATTATATATAGACGTAAATATCACGCTAAAGATTATTATTTTTGATGCGTTTATTTCACTCGTTTTATATTAATATCTAATCAAATATGAGTATCTTATGGTCGGGATCTGTTTTCAAATTAATGACTGGACATTGGTTGTTGAGGAAAATAAGTTGTATCGCCAAGATAGGGAAGTCTCAGTCGAACCTCGTTTAGTCAACTTGTTACAGTTTTTAGCTCAGCATTCAGGTGAAGTATTTTGTCGTGATGAGCTGATTAAGCACGTCTGGGACGGAGCATTCGTAACGGATCAAGTCGTAACTCAGTCTATATTTGAATTACGAAAAATATTAAGAGATGGACGCTTAGATAACGCGAGATATTTAGTTACGGTACCAAAGCGTGGTTATAAGTTGGTTGCTGAAACTCAAATTGTTAATTTTGAAAATACAGAGTTTTGGAAGCCTTGCGACCACTCTGCAACAACAAAGCCACTAGTATCGAATAATATAGAATTACAGAATATTGATAGTGAACTCACTGACGATAAAGAGCCATCGACAGAGCCTGACCTCTCTTTTCCATCGGGACCGTTAACTCGTGCGATGACAACGATATCGAAAGATGTTGAAAACGAGAAAAAGAAACAAGGAACGAGTTTTAACTCTTTTCATCGCTGGAAAT
This sequence comes from Aliivibrio sp. EL58, assembly GCF_900312675.1. Lineage (GTDB taxonomy): Bacteria > Pseudomonadota > Gammaproteobacteria > Enterobacterales > Vibrionaceae > Aliivibrio. Next base: position 73,630 of record NZ_OMPC01000011.1, read on the forward strand.
TACTCGCGTTTGATGCATTTCTTGTCTGTATTTTAATAGCAGTGATCATGTCGGCTACATATCAACAAACCAGTACCCATATAACCAAAGCAATTGATATTGATTTAATTGAATTTACGTTTCATGAGAGTCGAAATCAAAAGGATGAAACTGAGTTTCTTGCGGATGGGATCAGTCAAAAGTTAATGGCAGATTTAGCCAGTATTGGTGACTATCGTGTTCAGATAGATAAAACAGCATTTACCACCGGAATTTTACCGGGAAAAGTGGTTGCTGTTCGGGTAGAAGAGCAACAGAATAAAACCTACTTAGATATTGAATACCGCAGTAATACATCAAATAAAGTATTGTTCAGTCGCCAGTATCGAATGACAACCTCAAATCTTGAACAGGTATTGCGTCAATCCTCTTTAGATTTGATGAAAGCACTTGGAGTGCAAGTATCAACAGAGCAGATGGATGATTTGATGGTAGGGCTACCGAAAGAGCCAGGGTTGCTTGAGATGCTAATTCAAGCGAATCATTACATTAATCAGCCAGATCCTAGATTGTTTGAGCAGGGAATAAGACTATTAGAAAAGATATCAGCGGCAGAGCCTAATAATGGTTACATTTCTGCAGAGCTTTATATTGCTTATAATGCATTTTCAGCCCTCAACCCGGCGTTAGAGCTTAATGATAATACGATTAAGATTGATAATTTAAGTCAGAACCTTACGGAGAAATACGGGTTAGAAACTGATGTACGATTGCCTGCTCGTATTTATGAAGCATTAGCGATGAATGCCATTAAGCAAGATAATAAAGAAGCTGCACAGCATTATCTTAACTTAGCTTTTAAGCGTAGAGAGTCGGCTTTCTCTTATATTCTAGAAGGTAAACTCGAAGAGTTGAATGGTAACCTAGATTTGGCAGGAGATGCTTATAGTCGCGCGTTTTTTATGGATACATCATTAGAGACATATATGTTGAGTGAAAACTTAGCGTTTTATAGCGATCTCGAAACGGTTGCGTATTTTATGTATAAAGCGATTAAGCCAAGTAGTATTCGATTAATCTAGCCATAGATAGATAGATAGATAAGAAAAGGCCCGTCGAACATAGGTTTGACGGGCCTTTTTATTTTTAACTAAGAGTAATGTTAGCTAGAAAAAGATTATGCTTTCTTTTTCTTTGGGTGCCATGCACCGTCTAAATCATCAAGCTCAGGGAACTTAGTGCGATCAAACTCTGGCGTTTTACCCGCTTTAAGTTGAGTTTCGTAATCTTTAATGATTTTGATAGCTAGCTTAGAAAGTAGGATTAACGCAACGATGTTGATTAATGCCATCATACCCATAGAAGCATCAGCTAGGTTCCATACCACTGGTAGTGAGGCTACAGAGCCAAACATAACCATAGCTAGAACACACAGACGGAAACCAAACAGACCTTTCTTAGAGTTACCATTCAAGAACATTACGTTTGTTTCAGCGTAGCTGTAGTTCGCAATGATAGAAGTGAAACAAAATAGAAGAATAGCCAATGCCATAAAGTAGCTTGTCCAACCGCCTAACTCATTGGTTAGCGCTTGTTGAAGAAGACTAATACCTGTTGCAGCATCTGGCTGATCCATTACGCCAGAAAGCATAATCATTGCAGCAGAAGCCGTACAGATAACTAGCGTATCAACAAACACACCTAGCATTTGCACAAAACCTTGTGATGCAGGGTGGTTAGGATTTGGTGTAGCACTTGCCGCGATGTTAGCCGCAGAACCCATACCCGCTTCGTTCGAGAATAGACCACGAGCGATACCAGATTGCATAGCTTGAGCGATAGTATATGCAACACCACCAGCTGCCGCTTCTTGCCAACCAAATGCGCTCTTAACGATAAGCGTTAATACTGCAGGAACTTCAGTAATGTTCATTACTACAATAATTAGTGCAATCGCAAGGTAACCAATTGCCATAACAGGAACGATTTTTGATGATGCACTAGCAACACGACGTAAACCACCCATGATAAAGAAGCCAGAAACAGCAACAATAACCAGACCCATGATAGTTTTATCAAAACCAAATGAATGGTTAAGAGCATCAGTGATGGTATTCGCTTGAACGGCGTTAAATACTAAACCAAAAGCAATGATTAGGAAGATAGAGAAAAGCGTACCCATCCAACGTTGACCAAGACCTTTCTCCATGTAGTAAGCAGGGCCGCCACGGTATTGACCGTCAACGTCTTTCACTTTATACACTTGAGCTAGTGTTGATTCAATGAATGCTGTCGCCATACCAAATAGAGCAATCACCCACATCCAGAAAATAGCACCAGGGCCACCAACGGTTAATGCAACTGCCACACCTGCCATGTTGCCCGTTCCCACGCGAGCTGCCATAGAGGTACAAAATACTTGATAAGAGCTGATTCCGCTGTCGATCTCTTGACCGCTGCGTAAAATTTTAACTGAATGACCAAGTTGGCGAAGCTGAATGAAGCCAAGGCGTACAGTGAAGTACACACCCACACCAACAAGAAGATAAACGAGGACTTGCCCCCAAAGAAGGCCATTGATCGCGCCAATAACGGACATTAATGCCTCGTTCATTGACTCAATTAGCGTTGAATCTGTGTTTGTCATGAAATTTCCTTATTAATAATCGTTAATTTATTTTTCCTAAAAAATGGATAACGAATCGCCAATCTTTAAGAAATATAAGTAACCTTGTTATAAAGTTGTATGAAATATCGTTTGCTAAGGATTTGCGGCGATTAATATAGTTCAGTGGGCGTTGTATAGTCAATAATAATGAAACAATATGTCGTACTTTTTTTACGTATGTGTATAAAGATTTACAATTTAAGTCTTGTGATTTTTATATTTATTACCCATTAAATAATTATGGTCTTTGTTCTTTCTCTTTCCTTATAAAGAAGAGATAAACATTTAAATTAAAGAGGGGAAACACAGCACCTTGAGATGTTTATCTTTTTTATTAATCTAAAATAAAACCTAAATGAAATCACTTAACCTATTGAAATTAAGTTGTTTTATATATTGTGTTTTTTTAATTCAAGTAAATGTCCTTATTTTTTTATCATTATTTTATTGATAACTTTATCCTTATTTTTTTTCGATTCATTGGGCGTAATCTTCATCTCAACATTCGAGCGGGATGTTGTTTATCTACCCCAACAGAGTTTGTATGACCTGTTTAAATAACATCTCGCCCTCTTAAATAAAATTTCGCATAACGGGCTAATAATAGAGCCCATTCGATAATCCCTGGAGATGTTATGGAATCGAATACAAAAAAAATTGGCTTAATTGCCTGTACGGGTGTTGTTGCCGGCAACATGATGGGGAGTGGTATTGCACTATTACCTTCTTCATTAGCGGCAGTCGGCTCAGTATCCATCTTTAGCTGGATCATTTGTTTAGTGGGTGCATTAAGTTTGGCGTTTGTTTTTGCCCGCTTAGCAACTAAGAATCCGCAAGAAGGTGGCCCTATTGCCTATGCTGGTGAAGTATCACCGGTGTTTGGTTTCCAAACTGGTGTCCTTTACTACCACGCAAACTGGATTGGTAACTTAGCAATCGCCATTACTGGTGTTTCTTACTTATCTGTTTTCTTCCCTGCTTTGAATGACCCTATCCCTGCAGCTGCCGCGACGATTGCATCAGTATGGTTATTTACTCTAGTTAACTTACTAGGTGGTAGCTGGGTTAGTCGTCTTTGTACTTTAGGTTTAGGTCTTATCCTTATCCCTGTTGTGGGCACTGGTGTTGTCGGTTGGACTCACTTCGACCCTGCTTTATATAGCCAAAACTGGAATGTATCTTCAGGTACTAGCAGTCACGCTGTTATTAGCGCGGTTCTTATCTGTCTATGGTCATTCGTTGGTGTTGAATCAGCAGCGGTATCATCTGGTATGGTAAAAAACCCAAAACGCACCGTTCCTCTAGCAACAATGCTTGGTACTGCGATTGCGGGTGTGATTTATATCCTATCAACTCAAGTGATCAGCGGTATGTTCCCAGCAGCAGAAGTGGCGGCATCAGGCGCACCATTTGCGCTAGCAACCACTGAAATCTTCGGTAGCTGGTCAGCGCCATTTGTTGCTGCATTTACTGCCCTAGCATGTTTCACATCACTGGGTTCTTGGATGATGTTAGTTGGTGAAGCCGGTAAACGTGCCGCTCACGATGGTAACTTCCCTAAAATCTACGGTGAAACGGATAAAAACGGTGTTGCGAAAAAAGGTCTTGTACTTGCCTCGCTAAAAATGACAGCGCTAATGGTTGTATTGACTGTATTTAGCTCTCAATCTGCACATACTGCTGACTTATTTAATCAGTTAACGACTGATGCCGTACTACTAACAATGCTTCCTTACTTCTATTCAAGCATTAACTTAATTCGATTCGAAGGTATGACAACACGCAGTGGCTTCACCATGTTCTTCTCTGGTATTGCTTGTGTGTTCTGCATGATTGCTCTTGCTGGTGCAGAAGGCGCAACACTGACTGCAACCTTCATCGTGTCACTTGTTATCTTAATGTTCTACGCAAAAAAAATGGGCTTGAAACAATCAGAGCAACATATCAGCAATGAAGCTGCTGCCCATTAATATCACTCGATAGCGTGAATACTTAACGCTACCAACTTAATAAATTTACCCTCAGGCGCTCCACTACCTCACCATCAAAAAGATGGGGAGCGCCTTGTTTCGTCTTGGAGATATAAAATGAATATTTTTGCTATCCTAAACCACTCAGGTGTTTTCTTTAAAGAAGAGCCAGTACGCGAATTACATGCCTCTTTAGAAAAAGCAGGCTACAAAGTAGTTTACCCAGTAGACGCGCAAGATTTATACAAAATGGTCGAAATGAACCCACGTATTTGTGGTGTGTTATTTGACTGGGATAAATACTCACTAGACCTATGTACTGAAATTAATACCTTGAATGAAAAATTGCCTTTGTATGCATTTGCAAACCAACATTCAACATTAGATATTTCATTAACTGATTTACGTCTAAACCTTCACTTCTTCGAATATGCCCTAGATATGGCTGACGATATCGCGTTGAAAATTAATCAAGCGACTGAAGAGTATAAAGACCAAATCATGCCTCCTTTTACTAAAGCGTTATTTAAATACGTTGAAGAAGGTAAATATACGTTCTGTACTCCAGGTCACATGGGCGGTACTGCTTTCCAAAAAAGTCCTGCTGGCAGCATCTTCTATGATTTCTACGGTCCAAACGCATTTAAAGCAGATGTATCAATCTCAATGCCTGAGCTGGGTTCATTGCTTGATCACTCTGGTCCTCATAAAGACGCTGAAGAGTACATTGCTCGTACCTTTAATGCCGACAGCTCTTACATCGTAACTAACGGTACGTCTACATCAAACAAGATTGTAGGTATGTTCTCTGCACCAGCAGGCAGCACAGTACTTGTTGACCGTAACTGTCATAAATCTCTGACTCATATGATGATGATGAGTGATGTAACGCCTATCTACTTCCGTCCAACGCGTAACGCTTACGGTATTTTAGGTGGCATTCCACAAAGTGAATTCACTCGTGAAGTGATTGAGCAAAAAGTAGCAGCAACACCAAACGCAACAATGCCGGGTTATGCAGTTATTACGAACTCAACTTACGATGGTCTGTTGTACAACACTCAATACATCAAAGAAACGCTAGACACTAAATTCATTCACTTCGACAGTGCTTGGGTTCCTTACACTAACTTCAACTCTATTTACGAAGGTAAATGTGGTATGAGTGGTGAAGCGATGCCAGGTAAAGTGTTCTATGAAACACAATCAACGCATAAATTATTGGCTGCGTTCTCTCAAGCATCAATGATCCACGTAAAAGGTGAATTTGATAAAGAGTCATTTAACGAAGCATTCATGATGCACACATCAACATCACCTCAATACGGTATTGTTGCATCAACTGAAACCGCTGCGGCAATGATGCGTGGTAATACAGGTAAGAAACTAATCCAAGATTCAATTGATCGTGCGATTCGTTTCCGTAAAGAGATCAAACGTCTACAAGGCGAAAGTGAAAGCTGGTTCTTTGATGTATGGCAACCAGAAAACATCGATACAACAGAATGTTGGAAACTGGATCCTAAAGATTCATGGCATGGCTTCAAGGACATCGATGATGATCACATGTACCTTGATCCAATCAAAGTAACGCTATTAACTCCAGGGATGAACGAAAATAGCGAAATGAGTGATACAGGTATTCCTGCCTCAATCGTTGCTAAATACTTAGATGAACACGGTATCGTAGTAGAGAAAACAGGTCCATATAACCTATTGTTCCTATTCTCTATCGGTATTGATAAATCAAAAGCAATGCAACTACTGCGTGCATTAACTGACTTTAAACGTGGCTTTGATCTAAACTTAACAGTGAAAAACTTCCTTCCTTCACTGTACAACGAAGATCCAAGCTTCTACGAAGGTATGCGTATTCAAGAACTGGCACAAGGTATTCACGATCTAACTCGTCAATACCGTTTACCAGAACTGATGTTTAAAGCGTTTGATGTATTACCAGAGCTTAAAGTAACACCACACGCAGCATGGCAAGAAGAGCTACGCGGTAATGTGGAGGAAGTGAAACTGGAAGAAATGGTTAATCGTGTAAGTGCGAATATGATCCTTCCTTACCCACCAGGGGTTCCACTAGTACTTCCAGGTGAAATGGTAACGGCTGAGTCTCGTCCAGTACTTGATTTCTTAGAAATGCTATGTGCTATCGGCGCACATTACCCAGGCTTTGAAACTGATATTCACGGTGTATATGCTCAAAAAGATGGCAGTTACACAGTGAAAGTACTAAAAGAAGATTAAGCCCTAGGGTTTTGAAGGATTATCGTTTATTTTAGGGCACGGAAGCCCTTACTCTATTTTAAATTATGGTGATGTTATGAAACGTATTCTTTCCATTCAGTCTCATGTGGTATTTGGTTGTGCAGGTAATAGTGCTGCGGTTTTTCCAATGCGAAGAATGGGAATGGAAGTGTGGCCTATCAACACGGTACAGTTTTCAAATCACACACAATATCAACAAGGCTGGAAAGGCATTGCGATGCCAGCAGGTCATATTTCTGAATTGGTTGATGGTTTATCAGCAATTGAAGCAACTCACGTTTGTGATGCAGTATTAAGTGGTTACTTAGGATCAGCTGCGCAAGGTGAAGAGATCATCACTGCGGTTCAGAAAATAAAACAAGACAATCCAAACGCAATTTACTTCTGTGATCCAGTAATGGGTCACCCTGAAAAAGGCTGCATTGTTGCACCAGAAGTGACTACTTTTTTTAAAGAGTCCGCACTTGCATCAGCAGATATTATTGCGCCTAACTTATTAGAGTTAGAAAGTTTAACCGGTATGACGATCAACACCTTAGATCAAGTGATTGAAGCGAATAATCAACTGCTTGAAAAAGGCGTTAAGATGGTAGTGGTAAAACACTTAAGTCGTGCGGGTATTAAAAAAGATCGCTTTGAAATGCTATTAACCACCAAAGAAGGTAGCTACCACGTTTCTCGTCCTTTATATGACTTTGATGCAAAGCGTCAGCCAGTAGGAGCAGGGGATTTAATCAGTGGTGTAATGCTTGCTAACTTAATGGCGGGTTACTCTCCAATTGATGCGTTTGAACGTACTAATGCTGCGGTTGATTCGGTAATGCAAGAAACCTTCAATCGTGGAGCATATGAACTGCAACTTATCGCATCACAAGAACATTTCAATACACCAGAAATAACGGTAAAAGTAGAGAAAGTCGCTTAGTTTGGTTAATACCTAATTTGATATTTAATAGATAAGATGCATAGCCCACGATTTGCAATATTGCGGAACGTGGGCTTTTTCTTTATTAGAATGTGTGATTATTTAATCACACCACAGACTAAACGTGATCCGCCACCGCCTAGTTTTTCAGGGTGATCAGAGTGGTTATCTCCGCCTGTATGAATCATGATTGAACGACCTTTAAGATCATCTAGTTCAATTCTTGGTGCTAACACCGGTTGGTTAGCCATACCGTAACTATCAACATAGAGGGCAGGGAGATCACCTAAGTGATTATTATTACTCCATGGAAAACCATGTTGCCCTGTTTTTTTAGGGTCATAGTGCCCTCCCGCAGCACCACCTAATATTGTTTTATTATTTACGGTTGCACTATCACAAGATGGGTTGGTATGTATATGGAAACCATGTAATCCTGAAGGTAAGTTAGATAAGTTTGGTGTAAAAATAGTACCATACTCGGAACTGGTTATTGTAATTTGTCCTGCGGGTGTTCTGCTATTTAATTCAGTCATATCAACAACAGCTGAATGAGCTATTGCGCTGGTAGATAAAAAGCAAAAGGCAGCAAAAAAAGTATGCTTTTTCATTTTATTTCCTTTTTTAGTTATTAAATAGGTCAGATTTACCATACATTTCTGTGAATTCTTTGAGTGTTAAACCTGCATTGTTTTTTATATCTTTAGAGCAATTTACGGTATATAGACGCTTTGCTATGGAAAGTTCACCTTTGATTACCGCTCCCATAGTTGCTGTATTTCCTCGTTTATCTTGTATACAGGCATTTGCGCCTTTTTCTAAGAGTAATTCGATTGATGAAGCATGTCCGTAGTAAGCGGCGGTCATTAGAGCTGTATAACTTTGATTGTTTATTTGATCGACGGGAAACCCAGCAGTTAAGAATTTATCTAATACTTCATCATTGCCAACTCTTGCAGCAGCGAAATAGAGATCGATAAGCGTTTGGTAATCGTCTTTTGTTTGTTCTTTTTCTAAGGCTAGGCTAGATATAGGTAGTAATAAAAAAAAGAGATAAAAAGAAGTAATTAGTCGCTTCATATGATTACCCTTCACGTTATTTTTAATAAAATGGTTCACAGGAAAGACTATTTCTGGGCAGAAAAGAGTCATTATTAATCCTGTGAACCAAAGCTTTTTATATAGATGCTAATTGGATTACTTGTTTTATATTTCCTTTTACAGCTCTTGTTAGCCGAGTACCGTAATCTTTATCTGCGCGATAGAAGTAGCTCAGCATTGTAGTTTTAATCTTTTCATCTTTTACCTGTGCTAAGTCTCCTGCAAGATTATTAATTAAATCCATTTTATCCTGTTCATTAAGGCTTCGATAAAACTCACCAGCTTGATAAAAGTTTCGCTGTTGAGTGATTGTTTTTTGTTGCACAACTCCTGAAATAGGTGTTTGAGTTGCTTTATATTTAGGGTTTTCAGATAGGTTTAAATACTGACTTGGTTCGTAATTAATATCTGAATTTTTCAATTCTGTATTTCCAAAACCGTTTTGGTTGTGGTTATTGACTGCAACTTTAGGTTGGTTTATCGGAAGCTGAAATAAATTAGCACCTAATCGATATAATTGAGTGTCAGAATAAGCGAATAAACGACCTTGTAATAAGCGATCTTCAGATGGCTCAATCCCCGGAATTAAATTAGCAGGTGAAAACGCAGATTGTTCCGTTTCCAAAAAGAAGTTATCAGGTACTTTATTTAATGTCATTGTACCGACTTTAGTTTCAGGTACGTTTAACCACATTTTCGTTGCATCCAATCCATTATAATCTAATGAGCTAAGTTCCGTCGGAGACAGTATTTTTACAAATAAGTCCCATTTAGGATGGTTTCCTTGCTTTATTTGAGAATACAGATCATTGGTTAAATGATTAAAGTCTTTACCTTGGATTTCAATAACTTCGCTTGAACGAAGACTTTTTATACCTTGTTGGCTTTTCCAGTGAAATTTAACGTAATTGATCTCACCTGATTGATTTATCCATTTATAAGCATGAACACCAAACCCATCCATTGTACGATAGCTTGCGGGTGTTCCAAGGTTGCTATAAACCCAGCTAAGCATATGAGTACTGCCAGGCTCTTGGCTAAAAAAGTCAAAGAAACGGTTTGGGTCTTGAACATTAGTTATTGGCGATGGTTTTAATGAATGGACCATATCTGGAAATTTTATTGAATCTCGGATAAAAAATACGGGTAAATTATTACCAACTAGATCCCAGTTACCTTGTTCGGTATAAAATTTGGTAGCAAACCCGCGAGGATCTCTAAGTGTTTCAGGAGAACCTTTGGGGTGTATAACAGTTGAAAAACGAACAAATACTGGTGTTTCTTTACCTGCTTTATTAAACGGTGGTGATGCTGTTAAATGGCTAAAGTCTGCGCTAGATACAAAATTACCGTGCGCTCCAGTACCACGAGCATGGACAACGCGCTCAGGAATTCTTTCTCGAGCAAAGCGCTGTAGTTTTTGAATAAGATGAACATCTTGCAGTAATACACTTCCATTTTCACCAGCGGTAAGGGAATTCTGGTTATCACCAATAGGTGCACCATTATCTCGTGTTAATGTCTCTGCTTGAACAGATGTTGCTGTTGCTAGACTTAATGTTATATATAAAAAGCTCTTTGACATTTGCATGGTGATTCTCCAATGTCTTATCAAACTCCTTTCTGCCCACCAAAAATATATAATAAAATAAGTATTTAACTTAACTGAAAATAACTATTAATTTAATAGTCAAAACTTATCAAAGTTAAAACGTTAATTTAACCAATGTTCTACATGGTTAAAGGTTGTTTTGTTGAATTTAGTAAAAATCCATTTTATAAAATTGATCTAAAATAAGAAACTAGCGGCTAGTAATTTAACAAAAAACACACAACTAAAAGTCTAATGTAATTTATCACCATGAAAAGTAAGGTTATTTAATGTTATCAGGTTGGGGTATCGATTAAATCGATGATTCTGATGATATTTCTTCCTTGGAAAGCGTTTTTTTTTCACTCTATCGTGTGCGCATATTCAGATTGCAGGAGAGAATGATGAAAAAAATAGGATTAATTATAGGACTTGGCGTCATTGCCTACCTTGGTAGCGTTTATGTAGTTGACTCATCAGATGACGCTCGAAGTCAAAGAAAGCTAGCGAACTCACAAACTAAAGATGACCCTATATCTTCAGCTGCGTTTCAAGTATTAACAGAGAATGGGTGTGGTTATTGCCATACTGAAAATAGCGAAATGCCTTTTTACGCCAATCTTCCTATCGCTAAACAATTGATGAAAAAAGACGTAGAAAGTGGATTACGTCATTTTCAATTTGATGAAGTACTAAGTAGTTTTGAAGAGGGTAATCAAATTTCAGACGTTGCATTGGCTAAGATCAGTGGCGTATTGAATGATAATTCTATGCCACCAAAAGCCTATTTATCTATGCACTGGCGCTCAAACTTATCCAACGAAGAAAAACAAACGTTACGCACATGGATAAAGCAAGAACAAAAGAAGAAGCACTCATTGGCAAGCTCAGAGTTTAAATACGAAGCCGTTCAACCAATTAATGCTGACATAACGGTAGATGAACAAAAAGTGGCATTAGGTGATGCGCTATACCATGATAAACGTCTGTCTGGTGATAACACGGTAGCCTGCTCTAGCTGCCATTCATTATCAACGGGTGGGGTGGATAGATTAACCACCTCAACTGGTATTAATGGTTCAAAAGGCCCAATTAATGCGCCGACGGTGTTTAACTCATCTTACAATATTCATCAATTCTGGGATGGTCGTGCGAATGATTTACAAGAACAAGCGGGTGGGCCACCGATGAACCCTATTGAAATGGGATCAACCTCATGGGATCAAATCACAGGTAAACTTGAGCTTGATGAAGAGATGAAAGCGACTTTTGCTGCGATTTATCCTGATGGGATCACTGGTGATAACATTACAGATGCGATTGCTGAATTTGAGAAAACTTTGATTACACCAAACAGCCGATTTGACCAATTCTTAAAAGGCGATGCATTAGCGTTAAACGAGCAAGAGCAACACGGTTATGAATTATTTAAGCAAAATAAATGCTCGACGTGTCATGCTGGTCAAGCAATGGGTGGGCAAACGTTCGAAGTTATGGGCTTAAAAGCGGATTACTTTGGCGAGCGAGGCAATGTATCTGAGGTGGATAATGGTCGCTTTAATGTAACCAACAAAGCGCATGATATGAATCGTTTTAAAGTGCCTACCTTACGAAATATTGCATTAACTGCACCGTATTTTCACGATGGCAGTGCAGACACTTTAGATGATGCAGTTGCAGCTATGGCTCAATACCAAGTGGGTGTTACCTTATCTAAGAGTGAAGTTGCTGATATCAATGCTTATTTAAAAACCTTAACCGGTGAATATAATGGTGAAATGCTGAATTAGAACAAATACTGATAATAAAAAGGAGATCATATGATCTCCTTTTTTCGTTTTATTGCTGAGCGATGTCATTTAAAAATTGAAGACGCTCTTTTTCTTGTTCTGACATTTGATAGGGTTCATCATTTAAGCTTGAAATATCAAACGATGAAATTGGGAAAACAGGTTTTCGGCTTGTGCCATAACGCGTTTTCTCTCCAGGAAAGTTAGACATTTTTTCCACCGTGATATTTCGCAGTTCAAACTCTGCTACATCATTTTTAAGCACCGAACTATGTGCTTTTAGTTGAAAGACAGCATCACCTTGAGAGAGTTTCCCTTTATTTGTTAAGGAAGCAACCGGCTTCCCATCTTTTTGAAATAAGTTGGCTCTAATTCGGTAGTTACCGGACTCTTTCACTTCAACGTTCAGTGGTAATATCATATCGCTTCCTGCAGAGTAGGGAGGCTCTATTGAGTTAACATAAGCCACTGGATTTGAGAATTGAATATCGGTAGTGAGAGTATCTTCACCATTTAAAAAAGAGATTACCGCTTTAATTCTAATCTCTTGAGGCCACTCTTTTTGAGGTAAAAACTCAGTAATTAACTCTTGTGAGTATTGAGTTGTGAGGGATTTGCGAGTTTCTGGGTCTAATAGATCATACTCGATATGATCAACCGCGAGATCTGAATTAAGAGTGATGGTAATAGGCTCAGGGTAAGAAAATCGATATTTATCTAAAGAGAGGGAAGCTTTGTGAGAACCATCTAATACAGGGATCTTAACTTCACTAAAATGATTGGGTTCAAGATAACTTTTATCGTTAGAAAGCAGTGGCGTTGAGTATGAAGGATAAATAATATCTGCGGCGTAAGCTTTAGATAATAAGGCAAACTGTTTGGTTAACTCTTGCGGTAAAGTCTGAGGTATCTCATCTTGTTCTTGTGGAGGTGTAAGGTCTGTTTTTGTTTGCACTACTTCTTTTTTTAATTGCCTTTCTGAAGCTGTTTTTATTTTTTGGTGAGCTTTTACTGAAGGATGATCTCCTGCCATTGTTGGGGCTGAGTTATCCTGCATTATCCAGTGAAAAGTGGTGGCTGAAGTCATCAACAGCGCACCAATAAATAAAGTATTCTTATTCATCACAATAAATCACTAACCAGTTCAGACATGGTTTCATTTTTTGAGTTATCAACGTAACGATATGTATTGCCGCTTAACCAATAAGTAGAATCTGTCGTACTTACTTTAATGATTGTGCCATCGAGCAGTGTTTTTTGTTGGCTTATTGCCGTTACTTTACCTTGATGTTTTGTGCCAATTAATCCGCTATGGCTGTAATCATCCCCCATTAATAGTGGGTAATGATAAGGCATAAAATTAGTCACCGCTTGTGGTTGGTTTTCTATTTTTCCATCAAAAGCGAGAGTTGTTGAACAGCTTGTAAATGAGCCAGATTGACTTGAACCACAAGAAGAATGACTTGATACCACGCCATCATCTTTCCCTGGTAAGAATCCACTGGTTGATCCAAAATAGTCACTGCCTTTACCGACAAAGCGAATGCGAGGAATACGGTTATCAGGTAAAGGGGCTAATTGGCGTGCATTGGTAATTTTTAAATCATTAAGTACGCCGGTATTCCCTGCACTAGGTGTTTCACCTAACCATAATGACATTGCGTATTTTAGCGGAGCATTTAATACGCCACTGCCTTCTGAGATATTAATCGCCATATCACCCAGCTCAGAACCACCGCCTGCACCAGCAAAATCAAAGGTCGCAATAATATTAAGAGGAGCTAACCCCGCATTGGTCAGCCAGTTTTCTTGATTGTCTAACAAATAGCGAGCGACCAGATCCCCAGTAGAATGAGTCACTAAAATACAGCCATTTTGACAGGTGTTATTTTCAGAAAGAGCTTTTAATTTTGGCCATACGTAATCGCTTGAAATTTTTCCTGCAACACGTTCGTGAGAAGGCCAGTCGATACGCTCATCGGCTTTAGTTAACCAAAAATCTTGCCAATAGGTTTTTCCATCAGCAACAACCGCATCATGATTGGGTTTGGTTTGAAGTTGACCAGCTTGAAAGCCATGGATCAAGATTATTGGGTGTTCACCTAATGCTGCCAAACTAGAAAAAGAAGTTATAGCAGTAATGAATAAAAATAGACGTGAAAATAATTTCATAAGAGTTGGCTCTTTTTGAGTAATTATATTTATAGAGTAATTGCTCAACTTAACTTTCGCAAATAGTGATATCGATTGCGTTCTCATTTATGAGTCAATGCGCATTAATTGCTGATTATTTAATCAGTTTATGGCCGTTTTAATTATTTTTTCTGTATTTATTGCTGAATGTAAATGAAGGGGATTATTGCAATACCTGCTTACACACCATAATGGCATCTCTTACTATTATTGGGTAAAGTCCGCCCGTCTTTGAATGCAGTTTTTCTGCTATCCATTAACCCATCTTGTTTATACAAGGAAGCACATCATGAACACAAGTAAACAGGAACCCCCAAGTTGGTGGTTTAACTCTTTTTCTACATGATGATCTGAGGGTGATATGTCTTCAGATCTGGAGACGTATTATGGAATTTGTACAACAAAAAACAGACACCGAACATATTAAAACAGCAGACAACATGCATAAAGGTTCTGGTGTTGAAGATAGTAATATCAGCATAAAAAATGCGTCAATTGGCGTGCTTTATAAGAAACGCGTATTTTGGTTAGTGCTGCTTGTTTTTGGTAATGTATTCTCAGGGGCAGGTATCGCTTACTTTGAAGAGATCATTACCTCTTATGTCGCGTTGGTTTTTTTCTTACCTTTATTAATTGATAGCGGTGGTAACGCCGGGTCTCAATCTGCAACCTTAATGGTTCGAGCGTTAGCTACCGGTGATGTAAAACCAAATGACTGGGGTAAAATGCTTGGCAGAGAAGTATTTGTCGCTCTAGGGCTTGGTTTGAGTATGGCTGCTGCCGTTTATCTTTTAGGTTTATATCGCGGTGGCTATGAGATTGCGATGGTGGTTGGCTTAAGTATGATAGCGATTGTGCTTATAGGTAGCTTAATTGGCACTATACTTCCTTTTGGTTTACATAAACTCAATTTAGATCCCGCTTCTGCTAGTGCCCCAATGATAACCTCTATCGCCGATATTTCCGGCGTATTAATTTATTTTGCGATAGCTTCTGCGGTATTAGAGATAGGCTAACCACTCTCTTATTTTAAAATATTCGCTCATTGATGAATGGATTAAAGACGTTAAAAAGCCCAATATCACTTTTGATGTTGGGCTTTTTTCCTATATAAGGCGTTATCGATTACAATGAGCTATCGTAAATATTTTATTTTGTATCAGTTCTAAAATATGATTTTTCCTTTAGTGGTTAAACATATTCACTTATTTGAGGTTCCGTTTTTATGCTGTCAGAATGGCAAAATCACAAAGCGCAATTGCGTAATTACGTTTACAAACGAGTGGATGATGCAAGTGCGGTAGATGACATACTTCAAGATGTGTATATAAAAGCCAGCAGCAATTTGCACCAATTAAAATCTCAAGGTAGCTTGAAAGGGTGGTTATATAAAATTGCCTATAACACCATCATGGATTTTTACCGTGATAAGTTGCCTTATGATGAGCTACCGGAAGATTTAGTCGCAGAAGATGAAGATACGGTAGAGGAAGCTCGAAAAGAGATGGCTGAATGTATCCGTCCACTAATTGATGAGCTTCCAGAAAAATACAGTATTCCTTTACGTTTAGCTGAACTAGAAGGCGTTCCTCAACAAGAGATTGCTGATAAGTTAGGGTTATCCTTGTCTGGGGCAAAAAGTCGAATTCAACGTGGGCGAGTAAAGTTTCGTGAAAATCTTATGACCTGTTGTGATTTTGAACTCAATGATGGGGGTGTGGTAACGGGTTACTCGCCTAAAAAGGGAAGCTGTTCCTCAGATCAAAAGTAACCTCATTTCCTATTTAAAATAGACGGTAAATAGAAACATTATTTTCCGTTTATCTACTTTTATTCTTTTTCATTTTATTTAAATTTTTTTGCGTCTTTTTCTCTATTTGTGCGTCTTCAAGTGGTTAAAAATATTTTTATGAAGAACATAAATGAAAAATACAGATGTGAAATACCTAGAATCTAATGCGCTTTCTTTTTTAAATAACGACAATGCTATGAATACGTTGCATGCCATTCGACGTGGAATTGAAAGGGAGTTGATCCGCACTACGCCTGAAAACCGTATTTCAAACTTATCTCATCCAGAAGTTTTGGGTTCTGCTTTAACGCACCCTTACATAACGACTGATTTTGCAGAAGCGCAATTAGAGTTAGTTACCCCTGCAATGACAGAAAGAAAGGCGACGTTTAATTCGTTAGCTTCTTTGCATCATTTTGTTGCAACTCATTTGCCTGAAGATGAAATCATGTGGGGGGCAAGTATGCCACCTGAACTGCCAAATGATGATGAGATTAAGATTGCCGCGTATGGGTCATCGAACGCTGGGCTACATAAGGTGCGTTACCGTGAAGGCTTAGCCAATCGTTATGGAAAAAGAATGCAGTTAATTTCGGGCATTCATTATAACTTTTCATTACCCGATTCATTCTGGGCAACGTTACACGCACACCTAGGTAGTGAATTACCATTAAATGATTTTATTTCAGATCGCTACTTTCATCTGATCCGTAATGTTCTACGTAACGGGTGGGTTATTCCTTATTTATTTGGCGCATCGCCAGCGGTAGACAAAAGCTATTTAGCAGATCAAGAGCATCCCTTAGCTACTTTTGACGAAGATACTTACTATTTGCCATGGGCAACTTCGCTGCGTTTAAGCAATATGGGGTATAGCAGTAATGAGCAGTCTCTTTACCCAACAAGCTTTAATAGTAAACAAGAATATTTAACTGATTTATGTCATGCATTAACAACACCAAGCGCACGTTATGCTCATCTAAATTCTGAGCAGCAATTAAATGGGTCAGTATTACAATTAGAAAATGAGTTGTATGGTTCGGTAAGACCTAAAATCGTTAATGATCAATTGCGTCCTTTATATGCAATGTGCCATCACGGTATTCAATACATTGAATTACGCAGTCTGGATAATAATCCACTATTACCATTAGGGATCAGTGAAGAACAAAGTCATTTTCTTGATGCATTTCTTACCTACAACGCTTTAGCACCAAGTCCAGAATTAACCGATGATGAACGAGAGTTAATTGCCCGTCGTCAAGAGTTAGTAGCAACAGAAGGGCGAAAACATGGGCTATTATTACCAACGTTAGAGGGAGATATTAAGCTTAAAGATCTTGGTTCTGAATTACTGGATGCAATGATACCTGTTGCAACATGGCTAGATAATGCGTTTGCTACACAAGGGCATAAACAAGGTATTGAACGTGAGAAAGCTAAGTTTGTAGATAGTAATTTAACGCCATCAGCACAACTGCTAGCAATGATGAAAGAGGAAAAACTCTCATATAAACGAGCAACACAGAGACTCTCAATAGTGCATTTTAAACAGCATCAAGACACTAAGATTGAAGAAGAGGAAATGGAGAATTTAACTCGTTTAGTGACAGAGTCTTTAGTTAAACAACAGCAAATGGACACACAACAAGACATAAGTTTTGATGAGTTTATTCAGAAAAAAAATTATTTACAGTGTGACTGTGAAATAGAAGAGGCGGTAGCGTAATTTAATGAATATTTTGTGGAAATTGCGCGGTTACATCAAGATGTTTTCACGCCAATATATTATCGCCATTATCGCATTACAAGTGGTGGCGCTACTCAGTCTAATACCTTCTTGGTTAATTGGGAGGGTCATCGATAGTATCAGTGCTAACCAACTAACTATGGCGTATTTATTGATTCATATTGGTGGTATTGCCCTCTCTGCGATTGCTATGTATGGCTTACGTTATGTGTGGCAAAGTCAATTGTATGGGGCTTCTATTGCTATTGCGAAAGTGCTGCGTCGAGACTTATTTAAAAAGTTTTCAAGGTTGTCACCGTCATTTTATTCTCGTCGAAGTACGGGTGATTTAATGGCTCATGCCACTAATGATTTGAATGCGGTTGAAGAGGCAACAGGAATGGGGGTTATGACCTTAGTTGATTCCTTTATCGCCGGTTTGACTGTTATTTTTGGCATGATATTCATTGTGAGTGGTGAGCTTACTGCTGTTGCACTATTACCGTTTCCGTTATTGGTTTATATCACTAAACATTATGGTACTAATCTGCATAAAACATTTGGTCGCGCGCAAGCAAGTTTCGCTCATTTAAATGAAGAAGCGCGTGAAACTGTTTCTGGTATTCGTGCCGTTCGCTCTCATGGTATTGGGCAGCGTCAAGAGCAGCGCTTTGGTAAAACACTGGATGAAACATTAGAAGCAAATTTAGCCGTTGCGAAAGTGGATGCCGCATTTGCACCAACTATCCAGTTAATTTACGGCTTATCGTTTGTAATTTCATTGGCTTATGGGGCGTGGTTAATTAGCCATGGACAGATCTCTGTGGGTTTGTTTACTACGTTTACGTTATACCTTGGGCAATTATTAGGACCATTTCTACAATTTGGTTGGCAGTTTAATGTTTTCCAGCGTGGCAGTACGTCGTGGAAACGCTTGGAAGCACTTTTTTCAGAAAAAGAAGAAGTGGTAGAGGGGACCGTTATATTACCAACTGATGCGAAAGCAACGCTGAATATTAATATAGCTTCATTTTCTTACCAGAATTCGAATCGCCGAGCATTAGAGCACATTAATATGAGGGTAGCTGAAGGTGGCTTTGTTGGTATAACCGGACCAACCGGCAGTGGAAAGAGTACCTTATTACAATTGATCCTAAGACAGTTCGAGTTACAAAGCTCATCAAATATAAGTATTGATGGTCATTCTGTTGAATCATTAACGTTTCATTCATTACGCAGCAAGATGGCGTGGGTTCCACAAAAGCCATTTCTTTTTTCAGGCTCTATTGCTGAAAATATCGCACTGGCTAAACCGGATGCAACAGAAGAGCAAATTAAACATGTTGCAGAGATGGCGGGAATTAAAAGCGAAATTGATGCGATGCCTGATGGGTTTAATACTCAACTACGAGAAGGAGGAAGTAATCTTTCTGGTGGGCAACGTCAGCGATTAACACTGGCAAGAGCTTTACTATCTGATGCGGATATTCTGTTGTTGGATGATCCATTCAGTGCGTTAGACATTAAAACTGAAGTGATTGTTCGTCGAAATCTAAAGGCAAATTACAGTCATAAAACCATGTTATTAGTAACTCAACGTTTACCTAATTTAATCGAAGCAGATCGGATCTTTGTATTAAATGAAGGGCAAATTGAAGAGCAAGGGTCACATCATGATCTATTGGCTAATCAAGGTTGGTATTCAATGGTTTACCAACGACAAAGTCAGCTAAACACCGTTATTGAAGATATCCCAAGTGAGAGTATTCAAGGGGCAAAATCAGAGGGGGAATCTCATGCGTGAAGAAAATGCACAACAGCCTAGTGATGCCTTTTTATTTAAGCGATTATTAGCCTATTCTTTACCTCATAAAGCACGTTTTATTGTCGCCTTTACGATGCTAACGGTAGCGATAAGTGCTGAAATGGCAATTCCATGGCTAGCAAAGATTATCCTTGATGAGGTAATCGTACCGCAACAATTTGAGTGGCCACACCTGATTGGTCTTGTTAGCTTGGTGATGTTGTTTTATGTGATCTCGGCGTTATTTACATATTTGCAAGCCGTATCATTCCGTCATAGTGCCTTGTTGGTGATTAATGACGTGAGAAAACAGCTGTTTAATCATGTGTTGAATTTCTCGATCAGTAGCTTTGATAAATTATCTGCCGGTAAATTGGTTTCTTATATTACCAATGATACTGAATCTATGCGCGATATGTTTGTTTCAACGATACCGACGATCATTCAAGGCAGCTTACGCATCATTGCGATATTTATTGCGATAGCGATCTTGGATTGGCGCTTGATGCTATTGAGCTTGGTATTGATCCCGATATTACTGACAACAATGCATTTGTATCGAAAAATCTCAATGCCAGTGTTTAATGGGATTAGAGAGCAGATCAGCAATATCAATGGACGGATTAATGAATCGTTACAAGGAATGGCGCTGATCCAAGCGTTTAATCAAGAAAAAGCATTTAAAGAAAAATTTGAGCAAGAAAACCAACGTTGGTTTGAGTTTAGAACCAAATCAATCGCGATAGATAGCTTCATGCTGATCCCATTAACCCGTTTAGTGTCGAATCTAACGGCAGCAGGAATTGTGGCGTGGTTTGCTTATGGATCATTAACTACCGCAGTTGAAGTGGGTACGTTATACGCATTTTTGAACTACATCGAACGTTTCTTTGACCCGTTCCGTCAGCTTTCAATGGAGCTACGTAAATTACAGGTGGCAACGGTTGCATCAAAACGTGTATTTGAATTATTGGATGAGCAATCAGAACAGAATCGCTATCCACAAGAACATGTTGAAATCTCAGCGCCGCATGACATTGAGTTTCGTCATGTTGATTTAAGTTATGACGAAGGTAATTTGGTCTTATCTGATGTGAATTTTGTCGCTAAAGGAGGGCAGTTTACAGCGATAGTTGGTCATACTGGCAGTGGCAAAAGCTCGGTGATTAATTTGCTGATGCGATTCTATCAACAGCAACAAGGCTCTATTTTAATTGGAGGTCAACCGATTGAATCTTTACCTGAAGTCCAATTACGTAAATTATTTGGTCTGGTTTCTCAAGATCCAACGATTTTTAGTGGTTCAATAAAAGAAAATATCGACTTATCTCATGATAGGCCAAACGAAGAAAAAGTGATGCTAGCGGCGCAACAAGTTAACGCTGATCACTTTATTAAACGTCTTACCGATGGCTATGATTATCATCCTGGTCACGGTGGAGGTTCATTTTCTGTAGGAGAGCGACAACTGTTAGCTCTGGCTCGTGCTTTATCACATGATCCAAGTGTTTTTCTTTTAGATGAGGCGACGGCCAACATTGATAGTGAGACGGAAGAGACAGTAAAAGCCGCATTAGAAAATATTCGAGATGGGAAAACAGTCATTATGGTCGCGCATCGACTATCAACCATAAAAAACGCGGACCAAATATTAGTAATGAACAAAGGAAAAGTGGTTCAAAGTGGCAGCCATGATGAACTTATTGTGCAAGCTGGAGATTATCGAGAGTTGTATCTAACACAAAAAGCACAAGAAGAAGATGAACATCAGAACAGCACACTTGGTTTAGCTAGCATTACCGCTGCTTGAATTATTGAATTTAAGAGTAATTAAAATGAATACAGAAAAAAAACCGTTTGTTTCTCAACAAATAATTGAAGACGCTTGTGAGTGGGCGATTATGCATGGTGTGGCTTTTCGACAGGCAGATAATACAGCACGACACTGTCCATTTAGTATCGCACCAATGACCATTGAGCGTGACGTATATAATCATTTATTAACGGTAACCCCATTGATAACTAAGCTGATTAATAACGTCTCTGAAGATCATGAATTTCTTCAAGCCTCATTGAGCAGCATGGCGAAAGCCGATCCGTTTTTTGGCTTGTTAATGTCATTGCATCAACAATTACATGGTGATGCAGGCAATAAACTTGTCGCAGAGCGTCAGCCATTATTATTGATGCGTACCGATTTTATGGATGACCGTCAGCACGGCGCAAAAGTAATTGAATTTAATGGAATCGCAGCAGGGATGGGGCCGTTTGGGCAGCGAGCAGCTGAGTTCCACTCTTTTATGAAGCACCAATGGCCAGAAACGTATAATCAATGGATTGAAGACCCTTCAGCTATTTCTGCAGATAACCACGGTTTGGAGCAATTGGCCTATGGTATTGCAACTACTGCGAGATCGATTAAAACGGATTTTTCTGACCAAAGTAAACCCACGTTTTTAATGGTGGTTCAGAAGAATGAAGATAACGTTTATGACCAACATTTACTTGAAGTTGAACTGCAGAAACAAGGAATACGCACAGTAAGACGCACCTTTGAGCAGTTAAGTACTCAACTTTCTAGTGGAGAGAATAAGCGACTGTTACTTGAGAATGTAGGGGCCATTGATGTTGTTTATTTACGTGCGGGTTATCAATATGAGGATTATTTCGCACCGGAATTAAATGAGCCAGTGTGCTGCCATACATTGAGTCAAATTAGACTGTTTATCGAGCAGCATCATGTTGCCGTGAATGCCACGATCAGTCAGCAATTAGCGACCAGTAAATCAATGCAAATGTTATTAACCATGATGCCAGAAACGGAATATGCTCGTTGGGGGTTAACGTTAGAAGAGGCTCAATTAGTTAAAAGTGTACTGGCAGAGATGAAGCCGATTAATACGCAAACTATAGATTGGTTTACGACCGAAGCAGACCAAAATCAATGGGTATTAAAAAACCAAGGAGAAGGTGGTGGTCATTGTATCTTTGGTCAGGATATCGCAGGAAAATTAACTCAGTTAGCACCAGAAGAATACGATGCATGGGCGTTAATGCAACGCTTATATCCACATGAGCGTGATACGCCAACCATTGCCGTTCGTGATGGTGAACAAACTATGGTGGATGATTTAGTGAGTGAAATTGGTTTATTTACAGCGTATTACAATGGTAAACCAGTGACAGAGTTTGAAGGCTATGCAGGGTATTTAATTCGCAGTAAACCTGCCAGTGAAAATGAAGGTGGGATCCACAGCGGCAAAGGGATTTTAGATTCGTTGGTGTTAATTGATTAATAAGCTTTATTATTAGTACAAAGCCCAATATCACTCTAATAATATTGGGCTTTTTATTTATTAAATCAATGAGTATATTTAAGTAAGCATTAGGCTTTGGATGCTGCTAGTTCTTGTAGTTGTTCAATTGTAGTTTCCGCAACAAGTACACCATCAATAAAGTAACTTACTTGATTGTCATTTTTTAAACCAAGAAGCGTTGCTTTATCTCCGTTTGAATACGTAATATCCATTTGAATTGTGTTTTCATCGATTTGTTGAAATTGACCTGTTTCATAAGTTCTTTGCAGGGTGATTGGTCCTACAGGTGCTGTTTTTAATGAGTCATCTAAATCGTCATTAATATTTAGCATGGTCTCTGTTTTACTATCAAAAATATGTGGAGATCCATTAATTGGGTTTTTCCCCGTCCAGAACTCAAGCGAGTTAAAAACGATATAATCGGCGGCGGTTGTAATTGCATAAACGGGTGATAATAAAAAGTTTACTCCAGCTCGAGCGTATCGGTTATCTACGACTTCAACGTTGAATTGCATTAGCTTTCCTGTCACTGCCATGCTGCCAACACATCCAGATAAACTGATGGCCACAGCGGTCATTGCCACAACTTTAATAAATGTTTTTTTCATGTTCCCTCACTTGGCATTAAGCATTTTACTAGAACTATTAACATAGTCGTAAATTCTTCAATAAGTAGGAAATGTGGCTAATTTTTAAGTGTTTATTTTTTATTGTGTGCGGAAGTGCAAAAAATTAATGAGATTGAATGATGCTTTAGATGAGTGCGAATGTTTAATTTTTTGCTATAAAAAATCAGTATCCAATATATAAGCACAAAAAAGCCCAACGTCATTTGATGTTGGGCTTTTTCATTTATGTTCTAAATATAAGTAGTTTGCCTATGGTAGGCCAATAGCTTACATAAACTAACTTTTTGCTATGCCTTCTAATTGAAGCACTGGAGCCGCATCAATATCTTCAGCGTTCATCATTGAAGAGACGCGTTGCATTGAAGACAGTATTAGGCTTTGTTCCCAAGATTCTAAATTATGGAATTTGTTTACAAAGTTATCTTGTAAAGAAAGAGGTGCTTTACTAAGTAATTCTTCGCCTTTTTCTGTCAAATTAGCATGTACTTTTCGTCGATCAGATTCACTACGAATACGTTGAACATATCCATTATGTTCTAAACGATCGATAATAGTTGTCGTTGTCGCTTGGCTTACACTTGTGTGTTTTGACAGTTCTTTGATCGTTACATTGTGCATGCTTTGAATAGCACGCATTAGAATAAGTTGAGGACCAGTTAATCCATATTCTTTGCTCAGTTTTTTCGATTGTAAATCGATAGCTCGAATTATCTGACGAATAGCAACCAGTACTTCTTCATGTTTATCCACGTAACAGACCTTTGTATAAATGCAAAATTGAATAGTTTACAACGTTGTTGATTTCCGCATTGTACTGATGTTCAGATGATTCTCAATCTTTTATAACTTTACAGGCTCATCAATCATGAGTTTTTCTCTATATTGTGTGCTAGCGACGGATTGGGGCAGTGAAGAGGAGTGGCTTTTCCTCATCACTGCGGTCGGTATTTTTATGCGGCGTTATTTAATTGAAAATCACCAATAAGAGCGCTGTAAAACTCATTATTATCAAGAATACCGACTAACTGATTGTCTTCGACAAGTAAGATAGGGTGATTACTTAATTGTTTCAACTTAATGGCATCTCGCATGCCGATCTCAGGACTTGCGATAACTAATGTTGTTTGATTTATTGCAGAAAAATCATTATTTGTCTGCTCCCACTTAACTAAAGTGATCTCAGGTTGCCCTTCAATACTCAACGTCGATGGGTGTTGGTTAACCCATAAATTTTTAGCATCACAAATTTTCCAACGTTGATCTTCCTGTTTAAGTGAATCGAGAGGCTGCATTAATGAACGGCCTTTTAATACATTTAATGGATTTGTGTGCGCTACAAAATCTTTCACGTATTCTGTTTTCGGGTTAAGCACGATGTCTTCTGGTTTACCGTGTTGAATTAATTTACCCGATTCCATGATCGCAATGTTATTGCCAATTTTTAACGCTTCATCTAAATCATGGCTAACAAATAAAATGGTTTTATTTAGCTTTGTTTGTAATAGAAGAAGTTCATCTTGAAGCTGAGATCGAATAAGAGGATCAAGTGCCGAAAATGGTTCATCCATTAATAGAATGTCGGTATCCATCGTAAACGCTCGGGCTAAACCAACCCGTTGTTGCATACCGCCTGAAAGTTCATGAGGGTATTTCATTTCCCATTCAGCAAGGCCAACCATTTCAATTTGTTCACGTGCTCTTGCTCGGCGTTCATTTTTTGCGATGCCTTGCATTTCTAAACCAAAAGCGACGTTATCAAGCACAGTAAGCCATGGCATTAATGCAAAGTTTTGGAAAACCATCGAAACACGTTGAGTACGTAAATGGCGTAAGGTTTCTTCATCACACAGAGCGACATCGACAAGTTTGTCGCCATTCTTAATCATGAGCTCACCGCGGCTTACTTCGTTTAATCCGTTAACGGCGCGAAGCAGACTTGATTTACCTGAACCAGATAATCCCATTAGAACGCAAATCTCGCCTTCTTTAACTGAAAGAGAGACATTATCAACACCGACAACTTGGCCTATCTCGTCGATAATCTCTTGGCGAGTTTTCCCTTGGTCTAATAATTCCAACGCTTGTTTAGTTTTTTTTCCAAACACCACATCGAGGTTTTTTATAGTAATGGCATCCATGATTATACTTCCTTCTGATTTGGTGCTTTACATAAGCGGTCAAGAATAATAGCGACAAGAACAATGGCTAATCCTGCTTCAAAACCTTGTGAGATATTCACGGTATTAAGCGCTCGAACAACAGGTTTACCTAAGCCATCAGCACCAACAAGTGCGGCAATAACCACCATTGATAACGACAACATTATACATTGGGTGATGCCGGCCATAATGCTGGGAAGTGCCGCAGGTAATTCTACTTTGAGTAATAACTTCATGCGGCTTGCACCAAACGCTTTGCCTGCTTCAATTAACTCTCCCGGCACTTTTGTGACACCAAGGTACGTAAGACGAATAGGAGCAGCAATGGCAAAAATAATGGTTGAGATTAACCCAGGAACAATACCTAAACCGAATAAAACGAGAGTTGGAATTAAGTAGACAAAAGTGGGTACAGTTTGCATTAAATCAAGGATTGGTCTTAACACGGTATAGAGCCAAGGTCGGTGTGCAGCCATGATCCCAATCGGTACGCCAATTAATACGGAAATCGTTGTCGCTGCAAAAACAAGGACAAAGGTTTCCAGCATTTCTTGCCAATAGCCAAGGTTTAGAATAGTGAGTAATGCGACGACGACAAAAATCACTAATGATGGTTTTCTGTGTAAATACCACGCAATAGCAGCGGTCATAAGAATAGGAAGCGCAGGTGGCATCCATTTAAAGACATCGACTAAAAATAGGATAATAGTTTCTAGAAAAAATGAAATGGCATCAAAAAAACCAGCGGCATTGATAGTTAACCAGTCAACGCCTGTTTCCATCCATTGCCCAACAGGGATTTTGTGCTCAGTAATAAAATTCACAATATTTCCTTAAATGACTGGTGGGCCGAAACCCACCATTATTGATTAAGCTTTAACTTGTTTTAGGTATTCAGTAACTGATTTATTTGCGGCGTCACCTTGCAGTGATTTCACATTCTCAAGCCATGCTTTTACTTGTTGTGGATTTTTGTTTAACCACTGTTGAGCCGCTTTCTCTGGCGTCATTTTTTGATTTAGAATGTTTTCCATCAGTTCATTCTCCATCTCAAGACTAAACTCTAGATTTTGTAATAACTGTCCAACATTTTTACATTCTGAAAGGTAGTTAGAGCGAACGTTGGTATACACGCTTGCGCCGCCATAGTTGGCACCAAAGAAGTCATCGCCACCTGATAGATATTCCATTTCAACATTGCTGTTCATTGGGTGTGGAGCCCAACCTAAATAGACTATCCATTGACTGCGACGAACGGCGCGTGATACTTGAGAAACCATACCTGCTTCACTTGATTCAACAACACTAAACTCTTTAAGACCAAACGCGTCAGAATCAATCATTGATTGAATGATACGGTTACCATCGTTACCCGGTTCGATTCCGTAGATGCGGTCTTTGAACTTGTCGGCATTTTTAGCTAAATCTGCAAAGCTTGTAACGCCTGCGTCGTACACATATTTTGGTACGGCAAGTGTGTATTTAGCGCCTTCTAAATTGGCACGAACGGTTTCTACCGTGCCCGCTTCACGGTATTTAGCTATATCCCCTTCCATCGTTGGCATCCAGTTACCTAAGAAGACATCAATGTCGCCATTTGCCATTGAAGAGTAAGTTACGGGAACAGAAAGAAGATCGGTTTTGGTTTTATAGCCCATGCCTTTAAGTAGTTCAGAGGTTACTGCGGTTGTTGCGGTGATGTCTGTCCAACCGACATCTGCAAAACGTACGGTTTCACATTGATTGGCATACACGTTAAAAGCGAATGAGCTGATCGCTAATGTGGCAAGTGTCTTTTTTGTAAGTGACATAATAATTCCTTGTAATGATTCCTTTCGCCATTGGGTATAACGGCGCTGCTGACTGTATTTTTTGTGTTTCTTATTATTTAAGAAAGCGTGTTTGCTTCTCTTATTGGTGCGTTTATTCGTTGTTTCTCTTCCCATTCTGGTGCTATCCAAACGGGGGCGTGCTCCCCTGTGAGCATAGGGTTGCCAAGAATGAAATCGGCGGCACGTTCTGCAACCATTATGGTGGGAGCATTTAAGTTTCCGTTTGGAATCGTTGGGAACACAGAAGAATCGACCACGCGTAAATTTTCAATCCCACGTACACGGCACTCTTCGTCAAGTACGGCCATTGGGTCCTCTTCTTTACCCATTTTGCAACCACAAGAAGGGTGGTAAGCACTTTCTACATTTTGTTTAACCCATTTATCAATTGCCTCATCAGACGTGATTTCGATACCCGGTTGTATTTCATCACCACGGAATGAATCCATTGATGGTTGGGATAAAATTTCACGAGTAAGGCGGATACAATCGCGCCAATCTTGGCGATCTCGTTCAGTCGAAATGTAGTTAAAAACGATCTTTGGTTTAGCGTGAGGATCTGCTGAGGTTATTGACACGGTTCCGCGGCTTTCTGGTTTATTTGGTCCAACATGAACTTGAAATCCATGACCACCAAACGCAGCTTGTCCGTCATAACGCATCGCCGCAGGTAAGAAGTGGTATTGAAGATTAGGCCATTTCAAACCTTTACGAGAACGAATAAAAGCACACGATTCAAAGTGGTTTGTTGCGCCTAACCCTTTGCGAGTTAGTATCCATTCTGTGCCTATTAAGCCTTTACTTACCAAGCCCAGTTTACTGTTAAGAGTAATGGGTTCTTTACAGTGGTATTGGAAGTAAATTTCAAGGTGATCTTGCAGGTTTTCACCAACACCAGAGAGTTGATGTTTTACCTCTACGCCTGCGTTTTCTAAGACGGCTTTTGGACCTATGCCTGACAGTTGAAGTAATTGAACTGAGCCAATTGAACCTGCACTTGAAATAACTTCTTTATTCGCATGCACATTGATGATTTTTCCTGATTTTTCAAACTCAATACCAACGGCTTTCTTGTCTTCAAGTAGAATTTTTCTTGCGATAATTCCTTTCATTAGCGTTAAGTTAGGACGCTTTAAAGCACGACGAAGATATGCGTTTGAGGTAGATGCTCTAACGCCTTTATCTACCGTCATGTGCATTGGACCAAAACCTTCTTGCTGATAGCCGTTGTAGTCTGATGTTTCTGGATATCCCGCGTCTTTACCTGCATTGATGAAGGCTTGATATAGAGGGTTAAGTGTCATGTCATTACCATTACACGTACCTAAAGGGCCTTCGCCTCCGCGATATTGATCCGCGCCTTTACTCCATGTTTCTGCTTTACGGAAGTAAGGTAAGCAGGCTTGATAGTTCCAACCTGTCGCGCCATTTTCTTCCCATTCGTCATAATCACACGCGTGACCACGAACATAAACCATGCCGTTGATCGATGAGCTTCCACCAAGAACTTTGCCGCGAGGGCAGTGTAGTTGGCGTCCATCGAGTCCTGATTCTTGTTGAGTCTCGAACTGCCATGCGTACTTTTCAGAATTCATAGGATAAGAAAGAGCCGTCGGCATTTGGATAAAAATACTCTTATCCGTCCCGCCTGCTTCTAATAATAAAACGCTGTGTTGACCGCTTTCGGTTAGTCTATCTGCTAACACACAGCCGGCCGAACCCGCGCCGACGATAATATAATCGTAGCGTTGTTCCATGTTGGTATTCTCCGTGACGTCTAGCGCATAGGGCTAGACGTTTTTATTGGAAGGGTAAATTAAGCGTAAGGGCTAGCGAAATCACCAAGCTCTATTAATATGCTTTTGGTTTGGGTGTAATGCAGTAGCGTTTCAGGGCCGTTTTCACGTCCAACCCCCGAGTGTTTATAACCGCCTACTGGCATTTCTGCTGGAGAGTCTCCCCACGTATTTACCCAACAAATACCTGCTTGCATTTGATGAATAACTCGGTGAGCTCGAGATAAGTTTTGAGTGAAAATACCGGCAGCGAGCCCATACTTAGTGTCGTTTGCGCGGCGAATAACCTCGTCTTCGTCTGTGAATTTAAGAACAGACATAACAGGGCCAAAGATTTCTTGTTGAACGTGTGGCATATCGTCTTCGCAATTTACAAAGACGGTAGGAACCACAAAGTTACCGTTTTCTAACCCTTTATCAATCACTTGATAGCCACCAGTAAGCAGAGTTGCACCTGACTGTTTAGCTTGTTCAATCGCTTCTAGTACTTTCGCTAAATGTGCTTTTGAAATCAGAGCTCCGACTTGGGTTTCGATGTTCATTGGGTCACCGACAATCAGTTTTTCAGTGCGAACTTTAAGTTGGTTAATGAAGTCGTCATAAAGGTTTTCATGAACAAAAACACGAGTACCATTGGTGCACACTTCGCCTTGAGTATAAAAGTTTGCCACCATCGCAGCAGAAACAGCATCATCCAATTTTGCGTCATCAAAAACGATCATTGGGGACTTCCCTCCGAGCTCCATCGTGACAGGTTTTAGTGTTTTCGCACTGTCAGCCATGACTGCTTTGCCTGTTCCTGTTTCACCTGTGAAAGACACTTTTGCGATATCAGGGTGTGCAGTCAGCATTTGACCGACACGATAATCACCTTGAACGACGTTGAACACGCCATCTGGCAATCCCGCTTCGGTAAATATTTCGGCCAGTTTCAATGCTGTTAATGGCGTTTCTTCTGATGGTTTGAAGATCATTGCATTACCCGCTGCCAATGCAGGTGCTGATTTCCACATAGCGATCTGGATAGGGTAGTTCCAGGCACCGATACCTGCACAAATACCAAGTGGTTCACGACGAGTGTAAAAAAATTGGCTTTCACCCAGTGGTTGTTGGTTACCTTGCATTGCAGGAACTAATCCTGCGAAGTATTCAATGACATCGGCACCAGAGGCAACATCAACTTCTAATGCCTCTTGAAGCGGTTTACCGGTATCCATAACCTCAAGTACGGCAAGGTCATTGTTTCGTTCTCTAAGTATTTTTACTGCATTGAGAAGAATACGGCTGCGTTCAATGGCGGTCATGGCAGACCATACCGCGAAACCACGTTTTGCCGATTCAATAGCAAGCTCAAGATCGGCTTGAGAGGCCTGACCTAGCTGTGCAATTGGTTCGCCATTAGCAGGATTAATGCTAGTGAAGGTTTCTCCAGACGTAGCTGGAATCGACTTTCCATCGATATATAATGAGTTAATTTCCATTTGAATATCTGACTTAATAATTATTATGAGTGATTTATTGGCTGACTTGAATAAAAGTAAAGTTGCTTTTCAAGGTAGTCATTGATGATGGCACGTGCTTTGTCAGCGTTAATGCCTTCTGGGTTTAATGTACCTCTTAACCAAACACCATCAATTAATGATGCGATCCCGTGAGCAACGAGTTCTGCTTGTTGGTTATTCAACATGGCTTTTAGTTCAATTCGTAGGTGGGACAGTAAACGCCTTTCATTTACACGCTGTAGACGCTTTAGTTGTTCGTCATGCATCGAGTAAGACCAGAATGCTAACCAAGTTTTAGCGACTTCGTTTTCTGCTTGGTAGCCTTCAAAATTACCATTGATAATGGCATTGATGCGTAGTTGATGAGCGTCAACAGGTAAGGATTTTAATTGAGATGTAACGGTATTGGAGAGTTGGCGAAGGATCTCACGCATGGTTTCTTCAAGTAAACCGTGCTTACCACCAAAATAGTGATTTATGCTCCCTGTTGATACACCAGCCTCTTTACTAATTAAAGCAATGCTAGCGGCGTGCAAACCAACACGATCAATGACCTTCATAGTCGCTTTTACAAGTTGTGGTTTTCTAATGTCAGGCATCCCAACCTTGGGCATCTTTCGGTCCTTTTATTTTTTATTGAACGTTCAATTAATTATAAAATGACAGAAAAATAGTTAGAGTTCAAATTATTATTTTAGTTATGAGTTGTCTTTATTTATTATGGATAGTTTTATTTTTAGTTAAAACAAGAGGTTAATGTTGTGGTTAAGTTAAATGTTAGACCTGTAATTATTTGTGTCGTTATAGTTATTTGATGGGTATTTAACCGGAATGCCAGAAGTGTTTATTAAGATGAAGGAATGTTTTTTTGAGTGAATATAAATTATTTTAAAAAACGTTGGTCTTCGATGTAACTAAGTATGTTAAGGATAGTAGGGAGGGGAGATGGAAAATGAGTAAAGATAGAGGAAGTGAGGAAATTACGGTACCTATTAGACACAAAAAAGCCCAACCTCTTTCGAAGTTGGGCTTTTCCAAACGTTTGGTGGAGCTGGGGGGATTTGAACCCCCGTCCGAAAACCGTTCACCGTTGGCGCTACATGTTTAGTCGATCTTTAATTTCACCGTAAAACTGCGAACCGACACGCTATCTTATGGCTAACCTGAATTATAATTCGAACTTCATCTCTCAGGTGGGAGAATCCATTCTAGTTCGTTTGGGTTTGATCCCCTGTTATTCCCCGTCTTACAAACGGAAGCTAGGGCAGGAGAGCTCTGAGCAGGTTATTAAGCTGCTAGTGCGTAGTTTTCGTCGTTTGCGACTATTTTTTTGCGGCTTTTTACGTGGCCAACCGCCCCACGACATGCTCCTCGGGTTTCAAAATTCCCGTCGAATCCTGAATCAGCCCCAAAGTTGTTACCAGACGATACTAACAGAAAAACAGCGTCTGTCTAGCTAGTATCAGTCTAACTGGTTGAAATTAACGCAAACTACTCTTCATAATTCGTGCTTTATCTCTATTCCAGTCTTTTTCTTTTGAATCTGTACGTTTATCGTGCAGTTTTTTACCTTTAGCAACGCCGACTTTGATCTTTGCCCAAGAGCGAACCCAGTACATTGTTGTTGCTACGAGTGTCATACCTTCACGGTTTACACGACCAATAAGGTTATCAATTTCTTTACGGCTCATTAGTAGTTTACGAACACGTGTTGGATTCGCTATAACATGAGTCGATGCGGCTTGCAGTGGTGTGATGTTCATACCACTAATAAAAATTTCACCATCGCGAACATACACGTAGCTTTCCGCGATATTAACTTTACCAGAACGAAGAGATTTAACTTCCCAGCCTTGGAGTTCAACCCCAGCTTCGATTTCATCTTCAATGAAATATTCGTGGCGAGCTTGCTTGTTCATAGCAATGGTATTACTGCCCGCTTTATCTTTTGATTTTTTCTTTGCCATAATGCCCACATTATACGTTATTAGTTGAGAATAGGGGAAGTAGTTTGGCTCTTAACATCAAGATGGTATGATGCAACCCTCTATTATGTAAAGGAGAATTTATGCCTCAGGTTAGCCGTTCTGCATTAGTACCGTTTAGCGCAAAGCAAATGTATGATTTAGTCAATGATGTTGCCTCTTATCCTCAGTTTTTACCAGGGTGTTCTGGCTCTAAGGTAATCGAAGAGTCAGAAAGTTCAATGGTAGCGTCAGTTGATGTAGCAAAAGCAGGCATAAAAAAGACGTTTACGACTAAAAACACTCTAATTGATGCGCAATTGATTGGGATGAATTTAGTTGATGGACCATTTAAATCATTAACTGGTGGCTGGCACTTTACTGCTTTGGATGAAACGGCATGTAAAGTGGAGTTAAAGTTAGATTTTGAATTTACAAATGCCTTAGTAGCAATGGCGTTTGGTAAAGTATTTCAAGAGCTTACTAATAATATGGTGAACTCATTTACCCAAAGAGCGAAGCAGGTTTATGTCAATAATTAATGAGATGATCCATGTTGAAGTGGTCTACGCATTACCAACAGAGCAGGTAGTTTTTAAACTTGCTGTTAAAGCGGAGCAGACAGTACAAGAGATTATCCAACAATCTGGCGTGCTAGAGCGATACCCTGATATCGATTTAGACGTAAATAAAGTTGGCGTATTTAGTCGTAATATAAAATTGGATGCAACGATTAGAGATAAAGATCGTATTGAAATTTATCGCCCTTTACTTGCAGACCCAAAAGAAATTAGACGAAAAAGAGCCGAACAAGCGAAGAAAGAAGCGGCGAAAAAGTAGTTTATTTACTGAGTTGTTAGATAATAAAAAACCGGAGATCGTTAAACGATGTCCGGTTTTTTGTGTTTTAACGTCTTAAAGAAAACTAGATTTTCTCAAAGAAACTGTCACTCATTGGGAATACACCGTCAAGGCTGGTTAAATTACCATTGTCATCAAAGTGAACAATTAAGTTCTTTTGAATCGACTCTTCATGGCCATGAGTGAAAAGGTAGACGTAATACCAAGTATTTGGGTAGCCTGATTCAACAAGCATTGGAGAACCCATAACATACTGTACTTGTTGTTTTGTCATGCCAAATCGCAGTTTATCGACGGCTTCCTGTTCGACGTAGTTACCTTGGGCAATATC
Organism: Aliivibrio sp. EL58; assembly: GCF_900312675.1. Taxonomy (GTDB): domain Bacteria; phylum Pseudomonadota; class Gammaproteobacteria; order Enterobacterales; family Vibrionaceae; genus Aliivibrio. The sequence continues at coordinate 107,840 of NZ_OMPC01000011.1, forward strand.
AATTCGATATACCAACGGTTCTAATAGCGAGCAACCACCCAGAAGCCCAACAGCAAGGGGTAGAGCAATGATCCATTTTTTGAATTGCATAGTTCGTACAGCTTAGCCTTTAAAATAATTAAACAGATGATAAACAAGCTAGACTAATAAGTAAAAAGGTTAAGCCTGTTATGCTGTGTTTTGACCCTAAATTTTGAATCAAGTTGCATTCTATTCATAATTTAAAAGAAGGGGGGAATAAAAACGCCAACATCAAAGACGACATTGGCGTTAACTAAAAGGTGAGTTTAGCTATTTACAAGCCATTAAGCAGCGCTTAGTAGCTCTTTTGCATTAGCAAGCGTATGGTCTGTTATTTGTGTCCCGCCGAGTAAGCGGGCTAGCTCTTCAATGCGCTCTTCTGTACTTAAGGCTCGCATTTGGGTTTCAGTTTTTCCTGAGTTAGTGTGCTTAGCGACAAATAATTGGTTGTGTCCACAGCCAGCTACTTGAGGTAAGTGAGTAACACATAGCACTTGGGTTGATTCACCTAAAGTACGCAACATTTTTCCTACTACAGCAGCGGTTGGCCCACTAATACCTACATCAACTTCATCAAAAATCAAACTTGGCGTATCGACTTTCTGAGCGGTAATAACCTGAATAGCCAAAGAGATACGAGACAGCTCACCACCAGAGGCAACTTTTGCAATTGGGTGCAATGGCTGACCAGGGTTGGTTGATACTTTAAAGCACAGGGTATCAATTCCTAGTGGTGAAATTTTACTAACACCATCACTTTCAATCTGAATATCAAATACGGCTTTTTCCATACTTAATGTTTGCATGCTTTCGGTGATCTTATTATTTAGCTCTTTAGCATAACGCTGGCGACTCTTCGTGAGCTTATGGGCTGCTTCTAAGAAATGTTGTTTCAATTCTTCAACTTCTTGCTCGCGTTGTTCACGTTTTTCATCTGAACAATCAAGGCGTTCGTATTCTGCCAATAGCTGTTGATGGTGCTCATATAGTTCATCAGCAAGTACATGGTGTTTTTTTGCCATTGACATAACTTTGCTGAATCGTTCCTCAACAAAGGCAATTTGTGCGGGATCAACATCAATGCAATCTAAGTAGTTTTTAATTTCATGATTTGCTTCTTCTACTTGGATCATTGCCTCATTAAGCATTTCTGATAACGGAGCAAGCTGTGGGTCGAGTTGTCCAAGTTGCTGAATATGATTATTTGCATACTGCAGTAACTGAAGGGCGTTAACGTCATCGTTTTCATAAAGAAGCGACACGGCTTGTTGGCAGTATTCAACCAAGTCACCAGAGTTTGATAAACGTTTATGATCTTCTTCTAGTTGAGCAAACTCTTCTTCGCCTAGTGCTAAATCATTTAACTCTTTTATTTGATATTCGATCAGCTGTTTTTGAGCTTCATTCTGCTGAGAGTTTTTGATTAGTTGTTTAAGAGAGTTATCAGCTTGGCGCCACGCTTGGTAGCGGCTGCGTGTCTTATTTAGTAGAGATACATGACCTGCGTATTGATCCAACATATTTAGTTGGTATTCAGGTTTCATTAATTCATGGTGGGCGTGTTGACCGTGAATATTGATCAGTAAATGGCCTAATGTTTTTAATTGAGCCGCAGGAACTGGGCTGCCATTAATAAAACCACGAGAACGGCCTTCTTTAGTGATTACGCGGCGTAAAATACACTCATTGCCATCATAGAGTTCATTATCTTCTAACCAACGTTTGGCGTTAAGATTATTTTCTAATGTGAAGAGTACGGTGATCTCAGCTTTCTCTTCTCCTTGGCGAACCATCGAAGCTTCAGCGCGATCGCCTAAACATAAACCAAGAGCATCAATTGCAATAGATTTACCTGCGCCTGTCTCACCGGTAATGGTGGTCATGCCTTTGGTTAAATCAAGCTCTAATGATTTTACAATTGCGAAATGAGTAATTTTGATATGTGCCAACATAAGCCATTCTCTGTGAAATTTAAACACTAAAAACACTGTATAAAGAAACAGTATATACTGTTTCTTTATACAGTAAAGTTTAAATTAACTTTTTGTGAGTGGCTTATCTTTATCTGTATTTAGAGATTAGAAGAGTTTGCTTGACCAGCCAAGCTTATTTCTAAGTACATGATAGTAGCTATAATCTTTAGGGTGAATGAGTTTTAATCGACTAGGGCTTTGGAAAATATGCACTTCATCACCAGGGCTGACAGGTAATGAGACTTGCCCGTCACAGCTCACTTCCAATGCACTACGATTTTCTGGTGAAATGAATAATTTGATATGACGCTTACCTTCAACAACCAGAGGACGGCTTGAAAGGGTATGGGGAAACATAGGTACAATAGAAATCGCATTCAGATTAGGTGAAAGGATAGGTCCGCCACCAGATAAAGAGTACGCAGTTGATCCCGTTGGTGTTGAAATGATCAATCCATCAGAGCGCTGAGAGAAAGCAAAGCTGTCATCAATATAGACTTCAAATTCGATCATGTGGGCAACTTGGCCCGGATGAAGTACCACCTCATTAAAGGCGGTATTGTGGCTTTTTATTTGCCCATGGCGGTGAACTTCAGCTTCTAATAAAAAGCGTTCTTCTTTAACAAATTCACCATTTAAGACGGCTTGCAGTGGCTCTTTAAAATTATCAGGATCAAGATCGGTTAAAAAACCAAGATTGCCTCTGTTAACGCCAATGACTGAAATATCGAAACGAGATAAAACACGAGCTGCGCCAAGCATATTACCATCACCACCAACGACAATAGCGAGATCGGCTTGTTCTCCTAATTTTAATAGGTGATTAAATCGATCATCAGGGATGTCAGGTAAAGCTTCACGTAAGCGATTATCAAGTAATACCGAATAATTAAGCTGAGTTAACCAATTATAAAGAGCTAAATGGGTTTTTACGGCGCTTGGATCTCTTGGCTTACCAATGATTGCGATAACGTTAAAGGCGGTTTTCATATCAATCATCCATCATTAAATGGGGAACAAATTTTACAATTAGCACTATTATGCTTGAATCGCTTTATTTAGTCCCCATAATAATGACAAAGTTTTAATTTGCGTATAGAGCGACGCCTTGGTTTATATTAAGATCGCTTTATAGCTAGTCATCAGCATTCTGGAGAAGCAGTAATGAGTAACGAAGAGAAAAAAGTAAACGAAGAAGTTGTAGTTGAAGATCATATTGAAGCGGTTGGCACTGAAGGTGATGTTGAATGGAATGAATCTATTGAAGATAACCAAGATGCAAAAATTGCAGAATTAGAAGCTGCATTACTTGCTACTCAAGCACAACTTAAAGATCAGCAAGATGCGGTATTACGTGCAAAAGCAGAAGAGCAAAATGTACGTCGTCGTGCGGAAGGCGATATCGATAAAGCGCGTAAATATGCGTTGAAAAAATTCGCTGGTGAACTACTTCCAGTTATCGATAACCTAGAGCGTGCTCTTGAGAATGGCGATAAAGAAAATGAAGCAGCAAAAGCGTTGCTTGAAGGTGTTGAATTAACACTACAAACGTTTATTTCAACTGTTGAAAAGTTTGGTCTAACGGTAATCAATCCAGTTGGCGAAGCATTTAACCCTGAACTTCATCAAGCGATTGGTATGCAAGCAAGCCCTGATCATGAGTCAAACACCGTGATGATTGTGATGCAAAAAGGCTACTCATTAAATGAGCAAGTGCTGCGTCCTGCAATGGTAATGGTTGCTCAATAATCACTATTTTTAATTAAATTAAGTGATGATAAATGAAGCGAATTCAGCAATGGGTTCGCTTTTTTTTGTCTTTCTTTTAAGATAGGCCGTCTTCTTTTCTAGAAAGTGTGTTGTAAATAAGGAATGGGATTCAAGCTTTTAAATTTTATCATTTTTTCTATCGTTATTTATTTTGTTTTTTACTACATTTTACTCATCATGGATGAATGGTTAGGAACAAATAAATGGAAAACAAATTGAACATTAAATCTCTTTTAGTTGGCGCGCTTTGTCTTTACACGCCGTTAAGTTTTGCTGAGCATGTTGTGGCGTCTGAGACTTATACCTCAATGGCATTAGCAAATGATGCCAAATTATATAATGCACCAGAGACTTCAGCTTGGGCTCGTGGAGCCACTATTGTTCAAGGTATACCTCGTGGAGATGCTGCCCCGTCATATTGGGCTAATGAGATCATTGATAAAAGTATGACCACTTCTGATGCGTGGACGGGAATGACACAATGGTTCACGGTATTTGAGGCGCAGAAAAACACAGCAAAAAATGTTCGAGTTGTTATTGGTGATGCTGATATGTGGTTACTTCAATCGACTGATGGAAGCATGGATCCACTGACGGCTGAATGGGTCAATGTTACTGTAAATAGAGCATCCGTCTCTTGGGCTGCCTATTACTCTCACAACATTATTAAATATATTGAAGATGTCCCATATCGCCGCTCTAGCGATGGTTTAAAAGAGTATCAATTGCATTCAGAACATTATCCATTGCATGGTGGAACCAGTAAGGTTGCTATTGATGGCGAAAATGTCCTTGCCGCGTTTGTACGAATGAAAGCATGGTTGGTTCCTGATAAACCACAAGGCAAGCAAGATATTAGTACGGCGAAAGTGTTAATCAGTACGGGAGCAGATTATTACCCAACAGTGAATACGTCGGTTTCTCATGGTGATTTATCTAATGCCAATTATTTACCCGGTGCTGGTGGTAGTCGTTTTCAATATTTAACCACTACACCAAAATGGTATTACATGGGAACCGTTGCGCCGGATGGTTTACTGATTGTTGATGATAATAGTCCATATATTAAATCGGGTGGTAAAACCTACTTAACTAAAGAAGAGTGGCAGCAAAATCCACCGCCAATTGATTTTGAAGTCATGAATTGCAAAGATTCTGATTAAGTGGATATCGATTAAGAATATTCTGAACGACAAGCCTGACATGATTGTTAGGCTTTTTTTTGTGCAGTTGAAAATAAAATTGATTTTTTTTTATTGTTTCCCTTGAATTGTGATTTAGCGCCCTTATTAATTAGTCATAGAATGAATTATGGGATTTAGTCCCAACCCTTATTCAAGTTGTTTTGGATAAGTTTAAATAGATAATTGGAGAGAACCTGATGGGTAAGATCATTGGTATTGACTTAGGTACAACTAACTCTTGTGTTGCTGTTTTAGATGGCGACACGCCACGTATTTTAGAGAATGCAGAGGGTGAACGTACAACGGCATCGGTAATTGCATACACAGATGGCGAAACTCTTGTAGGTCAGCCAGCTAAACGTCAAGCGATTACTAACCCACAAAATACATTATTTGCGATTAAGCGTCTTATCGGTCGTCGTTTTGAAGACGAAGAAGTACAACGTGATATCGAAATCATGCCGTACAAAATCGTTAAAGCTGACAACGGTGATGCTTGGGTTGAAGCGCAAGGCCAAAAAATGGCTGCTCCTCAAGTGTCTGCTGAAATTCTTAAGAAAATGAAGAAAACAGCTGAAGATTTCCTAGGCGAAGAAGTAACTGGCGCAGTAGTAACTGTACCTGCTTACTTTAACGATGCTCAACGTCAAGCAACGAAAGATGCTGGTCGTATCGCAGGTCTTGATGTTAAACGTATCATCAACGAACCAACAGCAGCAGCGCTAGCTTACGGTCTAGACAAAAAAGGCGGCGATCGCACTATCGCAGTATACGACCTTGGTGGTGGTACATTCGATATTTCTATCATTGAAATCGACAACGTTGATGGCGAGCAAACTTTCGAAGTTCTTGCGACAAACGGCGACACTCACCTAGGTGGTGAAGATTTCGATAACCGTATGATCAACTTCCTAGTTGATGAGTTTAAGAAAGAGCAAGGCATCGACCTTAAAACTGATCCTCTAGCAATGCAACGTGTTAAAGAAGCAGCAGAAAAAGCGAAGATTGAATTATCTTCAGCTCAACAAACTGACGTAAACCTTCCTTACGTTACTGCTGATGCAACAGGTCCTAAGCACATGAACGTTAAAGTTACACGTGCAAAACTAGAATCTCTAGTTGAAGACCTAGTAGTTCGTACTCTTGAACCACTAAAAGTTGCTCTAGCTGATGCTGATTTATCAGTAAGCGAAATCACTGACGTAATCCTAGTTGGTGGCCAAACACGTATGCCTATGGTTCAAGCTAAAGTTGCTGATTTCTTCGGTAAAGAAGCGCGCCGTGACGTAAACCCTGATGAAGCAGTAGCAATGGGGGCTGCAGTTCAAGGTGGCGTACTAGCTGGTGACGTTAAAGATGTACTTCTTCTAGATGTTACTCCTCTATCTTTCGGTATCGAAACGATGGGTGGTGTAATGACTAAACTAATCGAGAAGAACACAACGATCCCAACTAAAGCGGACCAAACGTTCTCAACTGCTGAAGATAACCAAAGTGCGGTAACAATCCACGTACTTCAAGGTGAGCGTAAGCAAGCGACATACAACAAATCTCTAGGTCAATTTAACCTAGAAGGTATCCAAGCAGCACCACGTGGTATGCCACAAATCGAAGTAACATTCGACCTAGATGCTGATGGTATCCTAAACGTATCTGCAAAAGATAAATCGACTGGTAAAGAGCAGAAGATCACAATCCAAGCTTCTGGTGGTCTAACAGACGAAGAAATCGAAGCAATGGTACAAGAAGCTGAAGCTAACAAAGACGCGGACAAAAAGTTCGAAGAGCTAGTAACAGCACGTAACCAAGCGGATCAAATGATCCACGGTACGAAAAAACAAATCGAAGAAGCAGGCGATACACTTCCAGCTGACGAGAAAGAAAAAATCGAAGCAGCAATCAAAGCTCTAGAAGACGTTAAGTCAGGCGATGATAAAGAAGCAATCGATGCGAAAACTCAAGAGCTAGGCCAAGCAGCACAAAAGCTGATGGAAATAGCTCAACAGAAAGCGCAAGCGCAACAAGGTGCTGAAGCTGGAGCGCAACCTAAGCAAGAAGATGATGTGGTAGATGCAGAGTTTGAAGAGGTAAAATAATACCTCATTCAACAATAAGACAATCTAGATACTAAATTCAGGGCGTATTGAGGAAACTCGTACGCCCTTTTTCTTTCCTTCGTATTATCAAATCGCTACACTAACGGCCACCCTTTTATTCCAACTGAATATATTAAAGTTTATGATCCGTTCTATTTTACTTACTGTTGTTCTACTTTTTAGTTTCACCACTTACGCTAACTCTTTAGAAGAGAAAGCGGAATTAGGAGATTCTCGCGCACAAGTAAAATTAGCAATGGAATATGAGTCAGGCACTAATCGCCCTACCAATATTGATCACGCAATTCAGTGGTATAAACAAGCCGCAATGCAAGACAACACGACCGCACAATTTAACCTTGGTCAAATCTATAAAAATGGCTATGGTATTGCTCAAGATTCAAAACAAGCCATCTATTGGTTTACTCGCGCTGCAACGCAAAATCACCCACCTTCTCAGTTTTATTTAGGTGAGATTTACGAATACGGATTATCAGGAAAAGTAGACTTATACAATGCATCACTGTGGTACCAAATTGCATCACACAATGGACATGGTGAAGCTATGCTTGGCTATAAACGAGTATTACACTCCTTAGCCGAGCAACAACAAAACCCGATCGTTGAACAACAAGAAACCACAGAAGTTAAGCCTAAAGAAGTGACACCAGAACAAACGGTTGTACCTGCGTCTGAACCCGAACCAAAAACCATCTTCATAACACAGATGGAGAAGCCGACTGCGCTTATCACTCTTGGGAGCTATTTGCTTATTGTCATAATGGTGGTTGTGCTTATTTTCTTACTATTACGATTAAAGCAGACCTTTGCACGAACTAAAGGTAATAACGCACAACAAAGCAGTTTTTCAAAATCATTACAAAATGAGAAGTTAAAGCAACTGCAAGACAGCAATGATAAATTGAAGATCAGAGCGGACGCTCAAGAGATCACGATCAAGCGTTTACAAATTGAGTTAGAGGCGGCAAAGAAATCATCTTCTTCATCATTTACTCAGTATCAATTGCTCGGCATTAATATAAACAGCAGCAGTGCTGATATTAAGAAGCAGTATCGTAAGCTTGCTCAACTCCACCACCCTGATCATGGCACTGATGGTGTGATGTTAGCCGAAATAAATAAGGCCTATAACCAAATAAAATAGTGCCACTCGTCAAAGCTACTCGACAAAAAACTCAGAAGGCCTTTACAAATTATTGCATCTCTATATAATCTGCATCACTTTTATATGTTATCAAAATGTAACAATATTCATATAGCGTATAAATTCAAAGAATAGATAATAGAGAAAGTCATATGTTTAATTTAGAAGGTCACTGCGACTGGTGTAGAAAGCCAGCGATGGTATTACAGCATCAATACTGTGATGGCGCAAAGTACTACGCCTGCTCAAGCTGTAATGATTACGCTAAAATCGATATCAGAGAATACGATTTAGCTGAAATGGAAAACGTAAACCAAAAGTAATCATTTAACTCATCAGAAAAGAAGTTAAATAAAAAATGCCGATGACGTCAATCATCGGCATTTTTTTGTATTCAATATCTAGAAGATTATGACTCTTTTGCCATTACTTTATAGATAAGCGCACCAATTACGGCACCTACAATCGGAGCAACCCAGAATAACCAAAGTTGAGATGTTGCCCAATCACCAACATAAACGGCAACCGCTGTACTACGAGCTGGGTTAACAGAAGTATTAGTCACAGGGATACTGATTAAGTGGATTAGTGTTAAACATAGACCAATTGCAATTGGAGCAAAACCTGCAGGAGCACGGCTATCTGCAGCGCCCATAATTACAATTAGGAACATTGCTGTCATTACTACTTCTGTAATTAATGCAGCTGTCATTGTGTAGCCACCAGGAGAGTGCTCACCAAAACCATTTGATGCAAAACCACCAGCAAGATCAAAACCAGCTTGGCCGCTTGCGATTAGGTATAAGATACCACCCGCTGCAATACCACCAAGAACTTGAGAGATGATGTATGGTACTAAGTCTTTAGCATCAAAACGACCACCAACCCATAGACCAATTGATACAGCTGGGTTTAGGTGACAACCTGAAATATGACCAATAGCAAACGCCATTGTTAGTACTGTTAGACCAAACGCAAGTGCTACACCTACAAAGCCTATACCTAGCTCAGGGAAACCTGCTGCTAATACTGCACTACCACAACCGCCCAGCACTAACCAAAACGTACCTATAAACTCTGCCATGTATTTATTCATAATGATTCCTATATAATTATTATCACTTGATTTCGCTTTAATTTTTTATCCCGAACCAAGTTCTTGTTCAAAAAGAATATAGGTGATGATTAACAAAATAGACACTTTTAGATTTCAATTTGTTTCCAATTTTCATTTTTAAGACACGATTCCAAAAGCTGTAACACTGATTTATATTGAATTTACAGACATTTGACCAAATATTTCCCCTATCACTAAGATAAAGAAAATACTGTTCTAATTTTTCTTCCTCTTCTGTTTCTAATGCCTTGCGATTATGTGATAGATCTCTGATAATTAATGTATTGCTCTTAATTGGACACTCTTATGCCGCAGGATAACGCACCAAGTTTCTTCTTCTTTGGTTGTGGTATCAACGCTTCAACTTACTGATTTTTATTTAAAATAAGTACCCTTGGCATAATGTAAGACGCAATTAGGACGCTATAATTCAGATAATAGACTAAAACTATGAACAAGAATTGAAAATCACATAGAATCTCTACTGAATATCAGCAGTAAATATAACGACGTTACGGGGGTCAATAATGAGCATAAAGCTAGTATCTCCATCAGAACAAGCCCAACGACAAACGCTCCAAAAGTAGACATTGAGTTAGCAAAGAAACGTTTAGCTGAAAGACTGATAATGGCCTATAACTCTAAGGTTTCTAATGCTTTAAATATATTTAATATTAACGCCTTATTTCTATAAGGCGTTTTCTGGCCTAAATAATTCAACATAATTTTCATAGATGAAATCAGCCAAATTAATACTGTATTCTTCCCCGAGTAGGTTGAATGTAACGAAAAATACACTACAAAATACAGCCTACAACGAATGTTATGTAAAATAAACTATATTTCTACAGCACACCTGTTTCATCTAAAAAACCTTTTAATACCTCATTCTTCTTTAAAGAGTTTGACCATTTTTCAATCCCATATTTAGATACGTGCGATGAATCCATAAAGTATGGTTCATATTTATCATCATATATATCGCATTTTGTATATTCACAAAAGACACTATATTTATCAATAATTATAGATTTATCTAAACTTTCATTGAGTAAATGGTTAGTGCTTATTTGATTCATATTAGTTGGTATATTTACAATCTCATCATTTTCATAAACTCGTAAAATACTAGGTTCAATGAATGGCCCGGCATTTATTACAATATGAAACTTATCATCATACTTTCCTTCATTGAGCTCAGTAATAAACTTACCCATACCACTACCAGTGTAGCGAGATGCAAAAACAATCCCTTTTATTTTACTGTTATCTTTTATATATGTTTCATAGAACTCATCCCAAATAATAAAACAATCCTTGTTTTGAGTTGGTATGCACCCTGATTGTAAAATATTTACAAAGTTAACTTCACTATAAGTTACCTTTAATGCATTATAAGCATCTTGTGAATGACTATCACCAATAACAAGAATACTATCTCTTTCGTTAATGAAGAAATCAGAACATTGACTTAAACTTTCGATGGTTTGCTTATTTTGATCTAAGATGCAACTTCTAGTTTTTTCGATATCATTAAAGTAATATGGTGCTTCAAAGAAATTAGCAAAATTAACGTTATACGTTTTTTGATAGTAATCCTTAGCCGCAGCTTGGTTTTCATATAATTTTGCAGCATTTCCTGTTAGCCTAGATGAAAAACCCTGATTATAATAAATAAGAGTTGCAATACCTGTTAGGGTTGTCACTATTAATACTGAACTTAAATAACTCAGTTTAAATGAAATAAAAGATAATAATGAAACTTTATTTTTTTCAATAACATTATAGCTAAAATAACCAAGAAATATCGACAACGGTATTCCAACAAAAAACCAATACTGAAGGTTATAATAATAACCAAAAACAACAATTGGCCAATGCCATAAATAAATAGAATATGACCATTTACCCAAATACTGAAAAATAACGTTATTGGTAATAATACTAGATTGTTGATTTGCAACAATCATCAAATAAGAACCAAGAACAGGGATAATAGCAAAATGTCCTGGCCAAGGAACATTACTCGAAACAAAAACATATGAAGAAAGAATTAAAACTAAACCAACAAACTCGATAAGCTTACTTTTCTTCTCTGAAAGATTCCAAGGGTAAAGAAAAGCCACCCCACCCATCATCATCTCCCATGCTCTTGTAGGAAGAAGATAGTATGCAGGGCTTGGCCATTTAATTGTAGCGACAACACTAAAAATGAACCCTAAAATTGTTCCTATAACGATTAATTCTTTTAAATGCTTTAAAGATAAAAAACGTTTTAAAACAATGAGGGCGATTGGGTAAATAATATAAAACTGCCACTCAACAGAAAGAGACCATGTATGTAGTAGCCACTTATTATACGAAGCTGCATCAAAATAACCAGATTCTCTCCAATAAATAATATTGGATAAAAAAACCATACTACTTGTAACGTGCTTACCTAATGCTTTGTAATCTGATGGACTAAAATAAAACCAACCAAAAACCAAAAGTATTAAACATAAAACGGCAAGAGCTGGGATAATACGATTAGCTCGAGCCATATAAAATTTAAACAAATTGAAATTATTATTCTCCAATCCTCTAAAAATTATTCCTGTCATCAAAAAACCAGAGATAACAAAAAATACATCCACACCAGCAAAACCACCAGGAACCCATACCGGGTTAAAATGAAAAAGAACGACAGCAATAACCGCTATTGCTCTTAATCCATTTATATCATATCTAAAATTCATACATCACACAAAGCAATAAAAAGTAATCCGTATTATATATGTAACATAAGATAAGGCAAGCCAAGGAAAAACAACAAATTATAAGATTCTTAGTGGTCATTATGATCCCCCACGCCCCTCAAACACTCCGAAAAATTCTCGCCAATAGGTTCACCTAATTAGTTTATCGTAGTAGCTTAAATAAGCGTTACGCATCACGAAAAACTAGAATCGTTTGATTACCACCAATATTTTTAACATGCTGGTGGTGACCATATAGCCCGAAAAATTTTTATTCCTCGGGATGTAGCCCCGTAGGTAAGGATTAAAGCTCTAGAAGTACCTAATAACTAAAGAATATTTGATAGTGATCCACTATTTCACAATGAAAGCTACAGCCCTCTTATCTTATGGTATAACTTAACCAAATCGAACTTTTAGGATTAATATCTACGATGCTAACTTATGCATTAAGTAAAGATACAAACAAGCTTGAACATATCGATTCTGTTGCTAATGGATTGAAATGTAATTGCTTCTGTTCCGGATGTAATGACGCTCTTGTTGCTAAAAATAATTGTTCATCCAGTCGTAGCAATCATTTTTCTCACTACTCTAAGGATGAGAATCGAAATTGCTTAATGACTCAGCTTCATTTGGCTGCTCAACACCATTTTTTAAACGCAGAATATATAACGCTTCCAGAAGTATCATTCCTATATAAAGATGAATTACTTACTAACAAAGCGATAAATTTAAAAGTTCTTTCTGCTCAATTAGAAACTAAAATGGATCGTTATTATGCAGACGTTACGATTGAAACTGAGATTGGTACTATTGCTATAGAAGTTTGCGTCACGCATAAAAATGAGCACGATAAAACGGCTTATTACCAACAGAACAAAATAACCTCTATTGAATATGATTTGAGTCCGTATCTATCAAGAGATATTGATGAGGCTATAAAAGACTTGAATGAGTATGAAGTCGAAAGTACTTGGCTGTACGAATGGTGCCGAGATAAGCTAATTCAAAACCATGATGTCTTTTTAGCAAAAGAGAAAGTTCGTATTCACCAAAAACGGCAGCGCAGTGCTAAATTATCAATGACAAAACTAATGTTCGACAAACTAATAACCCTTCCTGACCTTACTCAATACTTTAAACATAGAATAGAAAGGACTCAGTATAGTGAAAATGTATCTGTTTTTGCTCAAAGAGAAATTCAATTAACTGAAGTCTTTGAAGTAGCATCAACCCAAGAGTATTCATTGCTTAAGGGGAATTTAAACGAACACATTATATGGATAGCATTCCTCTTAGAACGAAACCAAATCCCTAATGATATTGCGAAACTTGGTGGAAGTGTAATTATTCAAACTCCTGCCATAAATGAAAATGAGCAAGCTACTTGGAGCTGGTTAAAATACCCAAGACTTGCAAGAAGAATTGAACATACAAAAAAACAATTCATAAACAGATGCAAATTAAAAAAACAACTCAAACGTAATGTGAGTTGGTTTTTATTAAATACTGACAACTTATATAAAAAAGATTATCAAACTTGGTCTAATTGGATGCAAAAAAATAAATTATCATCTCAGGTTTATCCTAAGCTTTCATATGTTCTACGCTACAAAAAAGAGTATTCATGTTTGTGGATGTTTAATTCCTGGCATATTTTAACTCTCAGCTATTTAACTGAAATAATAGACAGTAAGCCACAAAATAGCATCATTTCTTACCGTGATATTTTTGATGACTTAGCACAGCGAATTGACTTACACCAAGACTTCTTAATACTAGAACAAAACCTAGCAGCTTTTGTAATAAAGGATGATAATAAAAGTCTTATCATTCGTGAAAGTATCATTGAAGAAGCTCTTCTTCCATTTAGAGAGTTAATGCAAATCTTATGCTTGCATGATGGTTGTAAACGTATAAATCCATTAATGCCTTCTTTAAGTTTAGGAAATTAGTTTTATTTAATATACCGATACTCAACCCCACCCGTTAACTGCTGCATACAACTGCGAGTTAAATAATACTTCTCCACCAACCTCTTCAACAACGAACTTGCCCAGCTTGATGACAAACCACATCTATCCGCAATCTGTGACGGCGTCACCTCTTCGCCCTCTTTAATCGACTGCAGAACAATTAACTGTGTCTTACTCAATTTAAGCAGTCCAACTTGGTGTGGAGCCGAACGTGCGCATTTCAATAAATCAGCCGAAATATGGTCATTTTTACCCAAAATTGCCATCCTATGATTACCCCCTGTGATTGATATTTATTTTAACTTTATTAATTGATCTTAAAGATCATTTTACTGCTCATCTATTTCTGAAAAACAGGCGATAAACAGTTGCAACAGCTCTTTTTTAGCCATAAATGGTAGCGATTAAGGGCTTCTGACTTCTGAAATTCAATATGGGTATGAATGTAAGCCTGATCGAGTTTTCCCTTCGCATGGTTCAGTAGAGTCTCTGCTACTAGGTAATCAATGCCGATATCAGCCCAAACCGTTCTAGCCAACTTTCTCAAATCATGAGCAGTCCATTCCCCTTTACTTACTGACTTAACAAAATCGCTGGCAGTACCACGATGAATTGGTGCCTTATCATATTTTGAATTAGGAAAGACATTGTTCCCCTGGTAATAATGATCCAACTGCCATTGCTTAAAGCTCTGCAGCAGTAGCACCATTTCATCGCTTAATGGATAGGTCATTTCCTTCTTTGTTTTCGTGTTGTGCTTGGGTATGGTCCATCTTTTGGTTTTAAAACAAATATGTCGCCATTTGGCTTTTCTGGTTTCACCAATACGGGTGCCATGTGTCAGCATGAACAAAGATAATATACGAGCAAATGGATCGGCATTTTGGATCTGCTCTAGGATATTAGGTATATCACTCGGACGAACTTTGCAGCCTTTTACATCAATGGGTGTTGATACAAAATCAGTGAATATCATGTTATTTAGCGGATTATAAGTAAGTAATCGAAGTTTTAATGCCTTAGTAAAAGCAGTTTTTAGTGCTTGAAAGATAACTCGCATATAACTAATGGAATAGTGCTTCTCTCTTAATGGCTTCATCAGTAAAGATTCAATGTCCTTATGTTGAAGTCCATTAATGGAGGTGCCGTGTAAGTTAGGGATTAAGTGCCCTTCTGTAATTGATTTGAGCATAACCAACCTTTCTTTTGATAGCTGCTCTGAGCGGATCTCTCTATCTAGATTCCATATCAACAATTCATCAATCGTTTGAAATTCATTGGTTGATGAACGGCTACCAGTAGAGAGATCAGCAACAAGGTTTTGAAGCACTGTAAATGCATGAGCTGCTGATAAATTAGGGTATTGGCCAAGACGATGTGACTTTTGCTTGCCGTTCTTATACTCCATGAAGAACCAAGCACCTTGAATTCGATTCTGCTTAAAGCGCAAATACAACGAATAACGCTCATCTTTAAGTTGTCTCACTTGGCTGTCACGACTGTATTTCTTGATTTTAGCTTCTGATATTTTGCAGCGCACCGTGGTTTGAAACAGTGCGTTTTGATTCATTGTGATCATTATTCCCCCATTAACGTGGCTTGCAGTGTCATTCGTGTAGCTTGTTTTCCTGCTCCACTGAGACTGACTGAATCAATGGAATACGTCCCTTGTGCCACGCTTGGAAATGAACTATCCAAAATCACATGACCTTCAGCAAAAGCCGTGGCAATGGCCGGAGCTTGAATGGTGACTTTGCGGCCTTGTCTTTGTATTTTTCTAAGCTCGGCATGACACGCTTGATCGGCTTCTTGCTGATTATTCTTATCCTGACCTAGACGTTTAAACGGTGCGGTCCCAATACTGACTTCTTTTCTTGAACTGTCCGTTGGATCCAAATAGAACGCTTTAACTCCTGAGAAATCATTGCGGCCATCCAAGTCACCTGAGACATTCACAAAGTTTGAGTTAAGGCTTTTGTTTTCATCAGGAAGTGACAACGTAATGGATTGAATATCTTTACCGCTTGAAGTTGAACGTTGGCCAATCGGCACAAACACAAAGCGATCTTCCACCGGCTTTGCAATGGCATCATACCGTTTTGCTAATTTACGAAGAAAAGGCAACGTGCTTTCATCGAGTCTATGTAAACTCTCGATTTCAATTTTTTGTAATTCAGGTGCGACAAAAGGAACGAACCCATGTTGAGAAACGCAATCGGAGACCACTTGGCCTAGCGTTGCTTTGTTCCAGCTCATGCTCTTTCTTTCTCTAAAGCCTGAATTATCTTTGATTGAGAATGGTGACACCGTCATGGTGATCGTGATCGTTCTTGGCTCCACTGAGAATTGACGGCCTGATATTTGAAACACACCACGATTTACTTCATCCAGATAAACTGTGTATTTCTCACCCTTTGGCGGTAATCCATCAATGTCTGACGAGTGAATAACTAACTTTAGATCATCGCCATCGATGCCGTTCTCATCACGCAGCGTCCAACTTTGCAGCAAAGAAAGCATCATTTCACTGTGTTTGCCTTTGAGTTCTAGTCCCATGAGCGGTTTACCTCTTTGATATTTTGTTTAAAACTGGCTTCAGGAATGGTGACAATGGTTTCTTCCATAAAAAAATCCCCACGAACGTGAGGATTTAATTGATAGAAGTCGGCTTCTAATTGGTCATCATCTTGACCTGTGTGTTTAAAGAGAACATCCGTAATGAGATCCCCTTTATGTACGGTGACTTTCATCGATACTCCAATAACTCAAGAGTGACGTCGGTAACTTGCGCCGAGCCGTTATGCACCAATTCTGATTTCCCTTCATTGATGCTTTTAATGGTCCATTGACCTAGGTTTACCCCTCCGCCATTGCTGACTTGTTGTGGCTCATCGATCATTTGGCGTAAACGCTCCACATTATCTTCTGCGGTTTGGCGTAACCATTTGGCCGTAATTGAGAGGGTTTCAAGGGGTTTTCCTGTGGGTGATGACATCGCACCATCAACCAGGCTAATTTCAGTAAAGCGGCCTGTTGTGACACGGTTCATTTTCATAATGGGGGTTTTATCCCCCACCGAAAATACAAACTCACCAATAACAAGGTGATGCATGTATGGCTCCTTATCCTCTGTCTATTCCGGCATAATTAAAGCGTGATTCAATTGAATGACCGCCCATGAGATAACTGAATTGTTGCTGCATTTGCTCTGTCACTTGTTTGGCTATGGCAATTTCATTTTGGCCTTTGGATGGAGTAATGTTGATTTGTGGTGCAAAGTGAACGGCTGAGTTCTTTTCCTGCAGTGCTTCTTTGTTGGCTTTCTCTTCGACCTTTTGGCTGACTTCATCGGATGAGGCAAGTTTGCTACCAAACCAACCACCTAACATTTCACCGCCCATGTCCCCAATCATAGAACCAGCAAGACCACCAAGCATGGTGCCAATGCCTGGCAAAATCATGGTACCAATCGCAGCCCCTAACGATGCGCCTCCCATGCCACCAGCTAAACTGCCAAGTGAGCTCCCTGCGCCTTCCATATCCCCTTCAGATAATGATTGCACTGCATCGACACCACTGATGGCCATGTTTAATGGTCGCAATACTTTAGCAAGACCAAATCGTCCTGCAGACTGCGCCGCATCAGCCCCCATATCAATGGCATCTTGCGCCATTGCCATGCCTGGTAAACTGGCAATTGCTCCACCAGCCAAGGCTAATGGAATGCCTCTTTTGGAATGAGAAAATGAACCAGCAATACGAGACAGTGGATTTCTAGATTTTGAACGACGTCCGAAACGTTTACCTGAGCCGGAACGTGCTCCTCTTGAAGCCCCAGAGCGTCTAAGCTCTTGGTTTAAGCCTTTAAATGCCTTAGTCGCATAAGACGCCGCCTTGCCACTTTCTTGGGTTTCTCGGTTTAATCCTTTTTTAAACAGACGAGTTTTATCAACGGTATTACCAAAAAGTAATGACGCGGCTTTTCCTGCAATTAATGCGGTTTTAAACGCTAAGATTGCCCCAATACCGCCCATTATCACCGGCACAAGCACATCACTTTCTTGTGCAAACGCGGTAACGCCATCAACTACAGCACCTAATGGGGCTAATACCCAATTCAGTCCTGGTAATAACTTCTCACCAAGTACCACCGCCAACGCATTGAGTTTATTTACAAACTGTTTAATGCCATTTTCAGTGGTATTCACACGTGCATCGTATTCATCTTGCAGTGATTGAACGTGTACTTCTTGGCTTTCATTGGCGAGTTTTAAAATATCAGTGAAGTTTTTGGTGTTACCGGCTAATGCAGCCACCGCACCTTTGGCCTCTTCCCCAAAGATTTGAGAAATGAGCGCACTTTGCTCTTCAAGTGGCGCGTTCTTTAGAGCATCAAGCACTTCTAACAAGGTTCCTGATGCATCGGTTTGCATATCAGCTGCTAACGAGCTTGAATCAAATCCCAATGAGCTTAGTGCTTTCTGTTGATTACCACTGGCCGCATCACCTAGCGTCAAACGTCCTGAGATGTTTTTCAGTGCCGTTGCTGCTCGCTCTTCATTCATACCAGTGGAAAGCAATGAAGCCGCTAATGCTGCAGATTCATTAACTTTAAAACCACCCGTTTTGGCGGTTGCTCCTTCTCGCGCCATGACTCCGGCAATGTCTTTGGCCTTTGCGTTGGAGTTATTCGAGAGATAATTTGAAAGACCGGCTAAGCCAACCGCTCCTTTTTGGTCTAATCCCATCGAAGCTTTAAAGGTGGCAAGCGTTTCACCGGCTTCACCAGCCTCCATATCAAACGCCACGCCCATCTTGGCGGAATCAATCACAAACGCTTTGAGCTTTTCATGATCCTTAATGCCACTTTGACCACCAGCCGCCAACATCCCGTTGATTTCAGTGGCCGACATCGGCATATTGCCCGACTCTTTTAACGACCACTCTCTCAATGCTTGCATTTTGGCGGCATCTTGAGGATCATTTTTATCAGAGAGCACCTTCTTCACATCTGCAAAGGAAGACTCATTCTTGATAGCCGCATACATGGTGCCAGCAATCGGAGCCGCAGCCATCGCAAGGCCTGATGCTTGACTTTGTAACTCTCCAAGTTTGGCGTTTCGCTTATCTATTCGGCTTTGAATAGAATTGAGTTCTTTGAGTTGTCGCCCTTGTTTTTCTAACGCGCTGGTGGCTCGCTCACTGGCGGTTTTTAATCGTTGTTGCTCATCAGATAATTTATCAGTATTAAGGCCAGCGCCTTTCAATTCACTCTGCAGCTTTTTAAGTTTGGCCGATTGGATATCACTGCTTGAGGAATAACGGTCTATCTGTTTCTTGGCTTGATATTGGGATGAGCGTAGTTTGTTGGTGTGAATGGCATTGCTGGCCATTTCATCAGAGAGCTTTTCAAGCCGTAACTCTGTTTTTGCAATCTCAACACCTAACGATTTTGTTTCAGATTGAGAGAGATTAAACGCCGTGGGATCGGCTAACTTCTTATGAAGTAAACCCAGTGATTGTTCAGTGCTTTTATAGCTTTCAGCCAGAGCTCTGTTTTTTTTCTGGCTATCGCTAAGCTCTGCACCAAGCCCTGATAATTTCACCTTTGAGGCATCAAGTCTGGCATTCACCTTTTGCAGTGATTGCTCCGTGGCTTGATAGCCTTCGACCTTTTTTAAGTCTCGGTTTAAGGCGGCCACATCATTACGCTGTTGCTCAAGCGTATTATTTAACTTTTCAGTGGCTTTGGTGGTTGATACTACATCCCCTAAGCCTTTGGTTGTAACATCAAGCAGCAAGGACACTTTGCTTTTTTGATTGCTCATCGCTTCTTAATCCCCAGCTTAGTTAAAATCAGCTCGTATCGATGTACCGCTAAATCCTGCCGCCATTCCTTTAATTCGGTTTCGGAGGTATTGCGGTACATCGGGATCACATCAATTAAGTTTTCGACGTCGTCACTTGAAAGTAAGCCGCCGACTGTAGAAAAAAATCACCGACCTTCGGTTTAATCGTTAAGTAATCATTTACCGACATCTTCTGCAGATCTTCTTTATCCAAATCACACACCACCTGGAACATAAAATCTTCACGCAATTGCTTTTCACTGATGTCTGTCAGCGCTTGTGAGTGCTTCACTTTAGGTACCGTAAATTTGATGTGTTCAATCTTCTCACCCACTTCATTTTCAAAGGGGAAAAGTAAATCAAATTCATAGCAGTCGTTCGCCAGTTTCTTACCTTGGAGCTCATCACTGCCCGTTAAGATGTAAGCCGTACAATCATTGGCTAAGGTATTAAAATCGGGGGCGGTTAATTCTTCAAACTGATCTTCTGTTAATACTGTCGTTTCAAGAATGACCGCTTTTTGTTGATCAAACAGCTCTTTATCAGTGAGTTTGCCTTCTTTGTTGATGAATGGGAGCTTTCGAAACACTTCAAGTGTCATAGAAGAAATTGTCAGGGTGTCGCTGTCATTTAAACGAAAAAATGGCAATGCAGAGGTCTTTTTCATAATTATCTCGATCAAAAAAAGGAGCCTAAGCCCCTATTAAAAGTAATATCACAATGTGGTTAAGCAGTCGCGCCGTATTGGCCCATAAGATCCACACCGCCAATGGTGGTTTTTCCGGTTCGGGTATCAATGTCATACACCGTTTTACCGTTATCAATCAGTTTGTAAGATTTACAAGTGCCTTCAATGGTACACACCGGCTTTTCTCCCATCTTCACTGTCTCTTGCTTAATTGAGCTAATGGTAGAATAGAGCGAGTATTGCGCTTTATATCCACCATCGTTGCTGTCTTTGCCTTTTTCCGTCACGTTAACTTGCGCTTCAGATAGTGCATAACGACCCAACGACATCACCAAATCAGCATGCTTACCACGAACCTTCATGGACCATTTAAGTAAATCCATACCAACAACGTCTTCACTTTGAACAAAGCTGCCTTCGTTCGCGGCGGTTTTAAACGTCACTTCTGGCGCACTAAATTCCACAATCTCATTCACCAATGGYACATCCTGCACCACTGCTGATAATCGTAATCGAACGCGATCAACCATTTACGACCTCCTCAAGCCATTGTTCAATTAATCCATTATCCACGGACATTTCATACACCATGTGTTCATTCGGACTATAACGACCATAATCCACACACAAGAACCAACGGCCTGAATTGTAGTTTTCAAGATTGTTTTTACTTGGGTGCAAATAGGCACGAAAGACAGGAATAACCCCATCAGCCACTAAAGATTGACCCCAGTTGCTCAAGCGCTCAACCACACTGTCCATAAACTCTTCAGTGAGCAATTTGCCCATGTAAGGCTGAGAGGTTTCTTCTAGTTTACGTACCATCAGATCTTCTAAACCCACATGAGCCATAAAACGGCCTGTATTGGTTCGATTACCAATGATAGAAACACCGCCCATGCGCGTTTTTGCCATAGTGGCCACGCCGTGTTTATTCAAGAAGTTGGCTTGTGTGGTCTTATCGCCAATCTTGTAAGTGACTAAACGACAAGGCTCATCACACAGCACGCCTTGGTTTTGTGGTGATTCATACCCCTCAACCGCTGCCATGGCTGAGATGAGAGCGATTGATGCAGGTAATACGGTTGGTAAACCGTCGTAGGTTTTAATAAACCATGGGTCAATAATGCTGAGTTTATCTTGCCCTGTTCCTTCAGCACCAAATTCACCGGCAAACTCTGCAGCCTCGGTATCGTTGGTGTTTGGTCCATCAACAATGGGACGACAATGAATATCACGCGCCACGGTGCAAAGCTTTTGAACAAACGGAATGGAATTAAAGCCTGGTGCGCCAATCAAGGTTGGAGTTTCAGGGCAACCTTTAATTGAAAACAAGCCAGAAGTCGCGCCGGTGTTTGCATCCACACCACCAATGATATTGGTTTCTGTGGTTGGTTTATCTGCGCCTTCTTCAACCACAATCACATAGAACACCGCACGAACATACCCCAATAAATAACGCGCCAATAACGGCAACGTTCCTTCACTGGTGTTTGTGGTATCTAACATCATTTTGGCTTGTGGGTAATCAAACAAACGCACCGGCTCATTGTAAGCAATACCTGCATGTTTATTAGGCGCAGTTCCAACTAGACACACTACATGCTGAGCCAATGGCCCCATACTTGGTAATGGCTCAATCGCAATGACTTCCGCGCCGTTTAATTCAAAATCCTGAATTGGGATCATTTCTGCCATTATTTCACCTCGGCTTTAGTAGGTTGAGCAACAATCTTTGCAATCTTTCCGTTTAAAAGAAGAAAGCTGGCTTGTCGTGGATGAAGGCGAATGGTCTTTTCATTGAGCTGAACCCAACGTTTAGCCAATCGAAAGGGCTTTAGAATTTGATATTCAATTCGCCCATCGCTTTTACTGTTTTTGTCCATAGGGTTTTCCTGTGGCTAGATAAAAGAAAACCCAGCGCAATGGTTGGGTTCTGAAGTGATTGGTTGATGTGATTAGCCTGGTACTAAGCCGGATAATTTAGGCCTGCCGCATTCTGGAAAGTCTTGTTGTTCAAGGTATTCAACTAAGAGTTTTCTATCGCCTAGTAAGGCGTAATAATCGTCTTCGGTGTAGTTTGTCACTCGTAGCTCTGAATAGATGTCAGGGATTTTGGCATCACTTTCATAATGAACGATGGCGGTACTTGTTTTGGTTAGTTGGGATTGTTGCCATATTCTTTCTCGCTCTGAAAATACATCTGATGACTGAAACCAAAAGCCAGTGCCGTCACCATTTGATTTAGCTACATACTCAGAACTTGGCCTCCTCTCATTCATTAATAATTCATTATCACTCGGCTGTCTTTCGGTGATTATCTCTAGGCTCTCTCCTTCAACCCCTAGCGTATTCATTTTCATGATATTTCCTTTATGTTAAGCGATGAGCGACTATTTTTACTTTGGGATTATGATTGCTAGTCACATTATAGTTTCCTGTATAATCACTGAGCCCTGCAACACGGTAGTATCGAGTCACAAGAACTACTAGGTTACCGACTATCGATGCATTAGCCCCATAATAGTTTGCATCAGAGTTACCACAATGTAACTCCTGCCACTCATTAGTATTAGTGTTGTAAAATTTAACGGTTAATCGTATCTCTTTTCCCTCCCAATCAGAGCCAAGAGCAGAAGGTATAGAATATTCATACACCTGAGCATTCGATACTGGATTATTACTATTAACAATAATATTTTTGACAATAGAAAAAGGAGGTGGATTATCAGGACTGTAGACTCGTAGTCCTTTTTCTAGCAACTCCCCATTAACATCAAGAGAACGCTCAACATGAACAATTTCCTCTGGTGCTGAATATAAATCAACTTTCTCATAAGTCATTGGAGATGGTAAGTAGCACTGTCCGGTATTTGGGATTCTATTATCCGTTGGTGTAAAGCCCGTGATTAATGTTACATGGCATTTGGTGTGACTTGCCTGATTCAAATAGATTGGTATGTATTTAACATTTCCACTAACAACAATTGGCTCACCAATACTCACAAATTCACGACCACCAACACCAAAAGCTTCAACTAACGTTAAAACCCCTTCGGTATGATTAAACCCCCAACGAACAGAGTATTTTTTATAACCATGTGATGTGTGATAGTAATTATTAATTTCAATGATGATCGTACCATCATTGTTCCAAAGATTTGTCTGTACTGAAAATCGTCCGATTTCATATCTTCGAGATTCATCAACATCATATGTATTTCCTCTTGGTATTCTTTTCAATCCATTCTCGTTTGATTGGACATATCTATCATCATGAATATGTGACGAATTTGCTTTAGTTTCTAACCCATCTTTAAGCGCTTTTTCACTCGCCGCATAATCAGTTCTTGTACCTGTAAACGAATTAGACAACCGTGACTTAAACGCCTGCATCCATCTTAATGGTGACATCCAATGAGCTGCACTTACCCCTGCTTCTGCTTGGGCTTGAGTGGCGTGTTCATTGTTATGAAGGTACTGAGTGTGCGGATTATCTGCCTGGCAATGCGCATTAAACTCTTCAACATGCGCTTCAAAATCCGTGATCGGTGTATAGAGCACCGAATCATCTTGAGTGATGGTAATTAATTCTGAATTATCCGTTCTAAAGTTCAGTCTAATTCGTGTAAGTTTCCCATCTGAATCTGCCGTTCCTGCAACATAATCACCGCGTGAGCGTGCGTATGAATAAAGAACACCAGTATCGGTCAAAGTACCAATTTCAAAATAGTTATAACCAGTATCGGGAATAGGTATATCTGCTTCAACACGATAGAAACCATGTTCAGTATCTATCGCTTTTACAAAACAAACCGCTTCCGCTTTAGGTTGTAATAACGCGGTTTGATTTTGTGGTTGTTCATTCTCTGGAAGTAATCCAAGGCCAATAACCACTTTTTCAATCGTAACCTTACGACCTTCTTCTTTGGCCAGCGCTTCTTCATCAAGCCCTGCCAACGTAATGTAATTTAAATATCCTGTACTCATGCGGCACCTATTTCTATAACAACACCGGTTTGAATGGTTGAGCCTATAAAGGCGTGTGAATCAGCAGAGCGAATAAGGGCAATGTCCACCGTGTCACGCTCTGATTTGTAGTTATCAATTCGAGAGGCCACCCTTGCTGTAGTTTCTTTATCGATGGGAAGATCTGACAAATAACCATCAATCACTAATGAATACGCCAACTCACCCTTTTTCATTTCCGTGGTGATGTTCAACACACTCAAGGCTTGAGATAAACCAAAGCGTGTTCCTGCTTTTCTATGGATGGCAAAGGCTTGCTCTGTGGTTTCTCGGCGTTGTTTCATCGTGTCATTAGGTTGCCAATCCAAGACACCACGCTCAGAGGCAAGCAAAGACACAAACTCATCAGAGGTTAAAAGGGGTTGTTTCAATTCTGGATAAGGGTTTTCTGATGCACTTAATAAGCGATGCCAGGCAAACTCTAATCCCTCTTCAATCAAGGTTCGATTCTCAGGTTGAACCGACACAAACTCATTGGGCTTTGACATTGATGATCACCTCTGTGCAGTGCGGCGCTTCATCCCACAAACATA
Organism: Aliivibrio sp. EL58; assembly: GCF_900312675.1. Taxonomy (GTDB): domain Bacteria; phylum Pseudomonadota; class Gammaproteobacteria; order Enterobacterales; family Vibrionaceae; genus Aliivibrio. The sequence goes on from NZ_OMPC01000011.1 coordinate 132,982, forward strand.
AAATATCCGCTGTGGGTTTGGTTATTTCAACACGCTTCGCCCCTAATGAATAAAACACATGCCCAAGTTCAAGCCGCTCCACTCGCCCTTCAAGTATCTGGCTTTTATCCGCAAAATGTAATGCAGCGTTTTGGGCTTCTTCTTTTGAAATGTCATTCACTGGATCACCTCCTGTGAATAACGTCGCTTCAATCACATACGGTTTTGGAACACTGCTTTTCACTGTGACCTCATCCGTTTCTTGAGCAATGTCATCACGATTTAGATAATCACTGGCGCGTTTAATCAGCTCGGGGCTTGCCGTACCATCTGGGTTTTCACGACTGACCAACGCTACTTGAACTTGACCACTGTTTGGGACCAGCATTTTGGCTCTGGCATCTTTAACCTGTGCCGGTTGACTCTCTTTTGGAAACTCAAAGCGCATCACTACCGCATCAGGCTCTGAGCTCACCGTCATGGTTGGTCGTTCATCCAAAGTCAGCGCATGAAAACGATAACCGGCGCGAGTGCCTGTGGTGTGAAACATGTACGGCGCTAAATCAAAGCGCTGCAATAAACTGTCATTGCTCTCCATCACCGCCGCTTTAGGTGGGAAAACATTAATGTCTTCAGGGATGAGCACTTGGCGTTTAAGCTGATATTGCGCTGCTAACAAATCCACCATGTCGCTTTCAGTCACAAACTTTCTGAACATCTGCAGAGCCCAATAGTTCTGCTCACGAATTTCAGCCAATCGCTTTAGCATGAAGGCTTGTGTCACTTGCGCTAAGGTTTCCGCTTCATTACGAAACGCCTCTTCAAGTTGAACCGCCATTTCTGGGTTCGATTCTTGAACGTAATTAACCGCAAAAGCCACATAATCATCAAACAAGGCTTCAAACGACGGCTCTTTAAATGCATTAGGGATGGTCATAATTCACCTTCAAGTTTGAGTTGATTGCCTTTCCACTTGCCAATCACTTTAATCGAGTAACCCGTCGCGGTTGGCTGGGCGATACATTGAGTGGCTTTAAACTCAGACAAGCCGTTTTGATGCTCAGTAAAGGCAGACAACGTAAGGTTTTGAATGATTAACGTAGTTTGTGGGGTTTGCAGCTTACCGAGACAACGTAACGCAGGGTTACCCACTTTTCGTCGTTTCACTCGGCTTGAGATCTCCGTGGTTAAGATACGAATGAAGCGCCGTTTAAGCGCTTCAAATCCTGTTACTGTTTTTCCTGTCTTTGGGTCAATCCCTATCATGGTAAAAGCCCTTTTATCTCATCGGGTAACACATCATTCATTACCGCTTTTGAACAAGGATTATCCCAAAGCATGGCAATGTTTTGAGCAATAGCCGATGAGGTGATTTTGTTTTTAATCTCAGATGCTTTCGCCGTTTCCTTACTAAGCAGTGAAGAGATCTCACTGTCAGCCGCCGACATATAATCACTCAGCGTTGTTAATAAGGTTTCAAACTCACCAAGTTCAATAACCCCACTCATAAAATCAGTAATGGCTTGAAATAAAGCACTGGCTGACTCATCGACAACCGCAAAGGCCGCATCATTTTCACCTTGGATTGATCCAAACAATTCTGTGGTATTTGAACAACTGCTAGGAACAGCATCACTCATCGCATCCAATCGGTTGACTTGCTGTGCCATCGAACTCATTTGAATAGCACTATCCGCCGTGGTCGCCATGGCATTCACGCTGCCTGTAATATTRGTATTGGTACTGGCAATGCTGTCTCTRGCTGAGGTTAGCACCGCCAAATCAATGCCGAGTAAATCTAATGCTGGGTTATTTAATGCGGTTTCTAATGCCATTAATTGACTACTGGTTTCACGCCCTGCATCAACCGCTGGATTTGAAATAGTTAATCCATTGTTCATGATGTGCTGATAGATATTAAGATTAAGCGCCATTATTGATTTACTCCTGGAGGCATGGATGGGTCACCGGGTTTAGAACAGATATGATCATGTGCATTAAAGAGGTTTCTATCTTCGGACATACTGCGAACGCCATCAGAGATCTCTTTAGTCGCTTCAATATTGCCTTTTTGTTTGGTGTCTCCTTCAATTTGTTGATTGCCCTTTTGAATCGAATCACCTTCAAGCTCATTCTTGCCAATTTGTTTACTATCAGCATGGATTTCATAACCACCTGGGTACTTGGCCACAAGCTTTCCGCTCTCGATGTCATAAAGCTCCGTCATGCCGTTGCCATAATCCACCATCACTTCATTTTCCTTGGTGGTTGGGGCTGGGTATTTGCTAGAGGGCAATCCCATTAAAGCGACCGCATTATTCAAATTAGTACCAGAACCAAGGTTGACCAATAAACACAACTCACCCACTGAAGGACGGCGATAATGGCTCACCTTACCGCTACAAAAGACAAAGAACGGAACGTCTTTCACTTCATTGTCACCCGTTTTTATATCGACGGTGGTTTTACTGGCCTTTTCAACCACAGCAAGACGAATGAGATTAGCCAGATTACCTCGCAGGTCTTCAAGCTCGTCACCTTGCTCAAGCACTTTGTTTTCTAGTGAAATGATCCTTTGCATGATTTGAATAAACATAGATTTTTACTCCAACCAAGATTCATCCACTTCACCAATCGACACTGACTGTCTCACTGTCACTGCTCGAATAAGATACCCATGCTCATCATCAATAATTTGAGGCTCATTAACGATGTGATCTGGCAATTCAACCGAGTCACCCAATCCAAAATAACTGTTCTGAAATTCACGCTCGATACGTGATGAGGCATCCAAGGCTTCTAAATCAAAACCTTCATTGGAGGTGTTCACCGTAATGGAAAAAATCAGCTCAATACTGTGTTTTTCTCTGCCATCGTTGGTGTCTTCTTTCATTATTTTGGATTGACCACATCGATAGGTGATCTCAACCGTTTCAGGGCTGCTTGCTATTCGTTTGTATGAACTCGGAATTTCAAGAGCTAACGTCGTTTCTAAATGATCAATCACCGCCTTGACATAATCAGACGGATTTCGCAATAATTGATATGATCTCTTCATCAAAGAACTTCCTAAATTGGGCATCCACTTGAGGGGTTAATGTGGCAATGATGTCTGCCGTTTCTTTATCAATGGGTTCGGTAACAGCGCGTATTTGGCGTCTTGCTTTCGCACTGCCAGAATGAGGCGCGTATCGCTCAAAAACCACAGGCGTTCGACCATTACCAATGTAACGAACAAAAGCATTATCATATTCTTTATTCCCAACACGAACCACTGAACCACCTAATTGGATAGGCTCACCAAAACGATGAGCCGCCAAATCATTGGTACCAATCCAAAGCTTGCCGGTGTAATTTCGGTTCTTCACCCGATTAAACGGCTTTAAACGATCATTAAACGTTTTCAGTTTTAATTCCGTTTTCATCTCCGCTTTGCTTTTCACCTTTAACCATTGGTTGGTTCGTCGTGCCGCCTTCATGGCCGCTTGCTCTATATGCTCAGGAAGATAGGTCAACTCCTTGAGCCAAGCCGTATCAACACTCAGCATATTATTCTGCCCAATCTCGGCGTTTTGATGCACTTTCCATCATCAACACGTATTCAAACATCCCATTACAGCCGCTTTGAAAACTCACACGATAGGTTTTTCCTTTATGCTCCATAGTGGATTGCTCCGCTATTTTGCTATCGGTGATCATCGCTAAACGCTGCAATCCGTCTTTTTGGCGAGCCTTAACATAAGCGGTAATGACTGAGCTTTCTTCACTCGGAGAGATCACCGTTTTCTCATCACCCATTGCATCTAAAATGGCTTCATAAGCATCCGCTCTGTTTTCATCAAAATCAGACATTACCGCCCCTTATTACACCGTTTTAATCTCAGTGATTAAACCACCGGTTAACAGCACACCGCCATCGACGAATACACCAATTGGCTGAATGACTGCGTCCACTTCCGTTGGCAGCGTTTTTGTAAACTCAACACCATCAAAATACGCAGCAGAGCAATCAAACATCGGGTTATCACCGGCTTTAATCGGACCATCGAATAAACCGCGCGTTACGCAGCTCACCACGACACCTTCTTCAGCGCTAAAACTTGGTACAACAAGCAAAGCACCCACTAAACACGGCTCATCCTTTACAAAACCACCTGCAGGAGCCGCAATACTGAGTTTGTTTCCATCACATAAATGCATAATCATTACCTATAAAAAAAGGAGCCCGAAAGCTCCTATAAATGAACACAACAACCTTACTTAGCCGCTGCAAATGTGCCTTTACATAAACCGCGGCGATCAGTCACTTTCGCTACAATGTCATAAGTGATACGCATCTTGGCACCATCAGAGGTAAAGCCATCACCTGTTTCTAACCATGGTTCTTCCTGACCATCTAAGAAGCCCATCACCACCGCTTCAAAGTCTTTGGTGGTTAAACCAATCGCGCCATTCACATCTTTCATGCGACCGGTGCTGATCACTTCTTTGAACTTATTGAACGCAGGGTTAAATGCATCCGGCTTGCTGGCCGTTGCCAATACCGCTTCAATCATTGGCGCATGATCGTGACTTGCCAGAATGAATTGGCTTTCTAAATCTAAAACATCACCGCCACTGGTTTCAGTTGTTGCCAGGGCTTTATGCATCGCAAGAATAAGTGCTTGGTAATCCCCTGCAGTGATCCCCGTTTTATTGTTAGCACCATGAAACACTGATTCACCATCACTCATCTTTCCAGCAAGGATGGCATTGAAGATCAACTTGTCGGATAAACGACGGCCTGATTGGAAGAACTTACGTGGAATTTTACTCAGCAACGCAATTTCATCATTGATGATGGCTTGGCGAGTGATACGGAACTCACGACCAAAGGTAGCCAGTTGAATTTTCTCGCCGGTTCCTTTGATTAGGGCTTGTTTGTATTCGCCATCTTCCTGAATGCCCATTAGATCAGGTGCATCATTGATGGTGATAAGTTCGGTTTCTTTAAAGTTCGGTAAACGCTCAGTGCTTGCAAACTGACGCCATAACGGCGCTTTAACTTTCACTTCATCACGAATAACCGTTCTTACCCCTTCGGTTAAAATCTCAGAGAAATCACTGGTATTAAACGCTCGTGCCACCAAGTCTTGCTTACTTAGCCCTTTACCTTCATTACCTAGTGACGCTTTGGCCATGTTAAGCAGTGAATCACTTGAGAATGAGTTGTCCTTCTCAACCGTTTCAGTACCTAAACGCGCATTTAAGGCGTTTTGTAATTCCGCTTTGATGTGATTGCCATTACCAGCATGAATGTGGGTTGGGGTTAGGTTTGAAGGCGTTGGGGTTTCTTTGCCTGTCGCGCTTTGTTTACCAATGGCAGCAAGGATTTGAGCCGCTGCATTGGCTTCATTACAATCCATATCATTAAGCATGGAGTTGAGTAATTCGTCTTTCACTTTATGTTGAGCGCACAGCCCACGAATGGACGCTTGGCGTTGGTTTTCTTTTTTTACTGCGTTTTGCAGCTCTTCATTTGGTTTTGGCATAGTAATTACCTGTTTTGGCTCTTGGGTAGAGGGTGGAATTGAATTAGATAACGGCTCAGCTTTTGGTTTTGGCTCCACTGAAATGGCGTTTAACAGTGCATCAGGCGTATGTTTAAACGCGCTTAATGCCTCTTTCTTAATACCATCAAAGCAGTTGGTTAAATTAACGGGGTCAATGACTTCGTCCACCAAGCCAAACGCGAGCGCTTCGTCTGCGGTAAACCACGATTCTTTTGCCATTGCCGCCAATACGTCTTCATTTGATTGGCCTGTCTTTTCAACATACGCATCCGCAATGGTTTGTTTGGCGTTCTTAATTTGAGTRAGTGCGCTTTCAAGTTCTTTCTCTCCTCCCCATGCCCCAATCGATGGGTCGTGGATCATAAAGCTCGCGTTCTCTGGCATCTGAATATGATCACACGCCATCAAGAAATACGTCGCAATGGACGCCGCGAGCCCATCCACAACCCCTGTGGTTTTTCCTTTGTGCGCCTTAATCGCATTAAACATGGCTAAGCCTTCATAGACTGAGCCCCCAAAGCTTTTCACATGAAAAACAGCGTCTTGAGTACCAACCGATTGAAGCGCACGAATTAAATCAATCGCCTCAATGTCATAGCTCCCAATGTCGCCGTGTATCCAGACTTTCACTGGCTCTGCATCACCTTGGTTCTTTAACGTAAACCACGATTTAGCTTTGCTTGCCTTTGGCATTATTAACCTCTTTGTTTGAGTTAGATGAAACCAAGCTATGAGCAGGATCGGATGTGCTGACGATGTTCATATCATTGAGCTGCTTACGCTCCGATTGCACTTCAAGGCGCGTTGCCAGTGGGCTGATGTTTCGCTCACGTTGTGCCTGACTTAATGAGAACAGCGATAAACGAGTGCCTTTTTCAACTCCTGTCATCTCCCTTGCTGGATCAATCCACGGCATCACCGGCGCTTGATAAATCGCATTAAAAATCGAATCCTTATCCACGCCTTTTGGCACTTTTACTTCACCCGAAAGGATTGCCATATTGAGCGCATGACGGTATTGAGGACGAGTCCAATTAAGGATGAACTTGCGTTGAAGCACTCGATAACGTGAATAGCTATCGACCAGCTCTTGTCGTTGTGATGAATAACTGCCGTTGCTGTAATCTCGGGTTACGCTTGAGTTATTCACGCCGGCACCAGAGCTTGCCAAGCGAAGTTGAGCATCACGAAATGGCGAGCTCATCGCCTCTTTGCGGTTACTCTCCACCATGCCTGCGTCTTCACCTGGTGAAAGCTCAAAGCTGTTACCCATACCAAGGAACATATCGCCATCACGCTCTAGTGATTCTTCACTGCCCACCTCACGTTTAATGAAGTAGGTAAAGCGGCTGGCAATTTGTGCGCTGACTCGTTCGGATTGGTCGTAATCGTCAATGTCATCAATCAGATCCACAATCGAATGAAGCAATGAAATGCCACGGTTTTGATGAAACCGCCGTGAGAACTTCAAATGCACCATAAAGAACGCATCAATTTCGACAAACTCAAACCCATGCGCGTCTTGTTGAATGAGATAGCTGATGGCTTGGCCTAACTTGTTGCGCTTAATCCCCTCTAACACGCCATTTTCAGGCTCATTAATTCGATGAGGAATAAAATCAGGCTCAAACGGCTGAATAGCAAAAGGCGTATTGCTTGGATATAACAGCTCTTCATGCTTACCCATGTATAAGCGACCAAACACTTCACCATCACGCAGCCAAGTACGACACGCTAACCACTCTGTTTCACTTCTTGAATGCTCAGCATCGATGTTTTGATTAAGTGAAAACAGCTCTAACCATTTACTGATGGCTTGAGCAAACTCGGTGTGTACTTCTCCTTTCATATCGAGTGGTTGAGGTTCAATCATGATCCCATTGGGACCAATCACGTTAGAACAGAGCTCATCCAAAATACCCGTAACTAACGGATTGTTTTCATCCATGTGGCGAACACGCTCACGCACCGCTTTAGCGCCACGATTGACGCTATTGGCAGAGCCGGATGATTTCTTATTAGGTCGCTTGGTATGAGGATTACTTGGAAGTGAGGCGTTGTATTTATTGAGAAGCTTTCTGTCGTATTGCCGTTGAAGTCCTGATTTGGGGTGAAAATACCCCACCATTTTATCGATAAAATTACTCAAGATAATTTCTCMGTATCATG
>NZ_OMPC01000001.1 GCF_900312675.1 Aliivibrio sp. EL58
ATGCTAGTGGGTTTCCCCATTCAGAAATCGTAGACTCAAATGGTTTTTACTACCTAATCTACGCTTATCGCAAGTTAATACGTCTTTCATCGCCTCTGACTGCCAAGGCATCCACCGTGTACGCTTAGTCACTTAACCATACAACCCCAAGAGGTTTCGTATGGCATAAACAACCAAGGTTGAACTCGTCATTGCGAGTTCTGGTTTTTCGCCGGATTCGCTCTTTACCTCTACTTAAAAAGTAGAAATAAAATAATACCAAGAACACTTGAATGTGTTTTTAATTTGCTTATCTAAGATAAACAAAAGATATTAAGAACTTTTAAATTTTGATTTATCTAACTCGTAAGTTAGCTAAATCAGTCAGCTTTCCAAATTGTTAAAGAGCTATATAAAATCATCAACATTGTTAATGATAAAATACTTTTTAAGCATTTTCAGACACAAAAAATCCGAACCTAGGTCAATTTCTTGAACTGGTTTGGAATCCTTCCAGAAATATTTAAAGAGTATATCCATATGAAATGGTGGGCGATACCGGGCTCGAACCAGTGACCCCCTCCTTGTAAGGGAGGTGCTCTCCCAACTGAGCTAATCGCCCACATAATATTTCAATTTACTCCTGACTCTATCAGAAATAAACCCATTCTCTGTGGAAAGAATGGTGGGTCGTGCAGGATTCGAACCTGCGACCAATTGATTAAAAGTCAACTGCTCTACCAACTGAGCTAACGACCCTAAGTGGTATCCCGTAGGGGAGTCGAACCCCTGTTACCGCCGTGAAAGGGCGGTGTCCTAGGCCTCTAGACGAACGGGACACTATGAAGGTGTCGGGCACCTTCAAATCTCTTTATTTTTTCAACCTTCGCAATCTGTGTGAACACTCATAAATCGTAATCTATCGTTTAAGGAGGTGATCCAGCCCCAGGTTCCCCTAGGGCTACCTTGTTACGACTTCACCCCAGTCATGAACCACAAAGTGGTGAGCGTCCTCCCGAAGGTTAAACTACCCACTTCTTTTGCAGCCCACTCCCATGGTGTGACGGGCGGTGTGTACAAGGCCCGGGAACGTATTCACCGTGACATTCTGATTCACGATTACTAGCGATTCCGACTTCACGGAGTCGAGTTGCAGACTCCGATCCGGACTACGACGCACTTTTTGGGATTCGCTCACTATCGCTAGCTTGCAGCCCTCTGTATGCGCCATTGTAGCACGTGTGTAGCCCTACTCGTAAGGGCCATGATGACTTGACGTCGTCCCCACCTTCCTCCGGTTTATCACCGGCAGTCTCCCTGGAGTTCCCACCATTACGTGCTGGCAAACAAGGATAAGGGTTGCGCTCGTTGCGGGACTTAACCCAACATTTCACAACACGAGCTGACGACAGCCATGCAGCACCTGTCTCACAGTTCCCGAAGGCACAAGTCCATCTCTGGTCTCTTCTGTGGATGTCAAGAGTAGGTAAGGTTCTTCGCGTTGCATCGAATTAAACCACATGCTCCACCGCTTGTGCGGGCCCCCGTCAATTCATTTGAGTTTTAATCTTGCGACCGTACTCCCCAGGCGGTCTACTTAACGCGTTAGCTCCGAAAGCCACGGCTCAAGGCCACAACCTCCAAGTAGACATCGTTTACGGCGTGGACTACCAGGGTATCTAATCCTGTTTGCTCCCCACGCTTTCGCATCTGAGTGTCAGTGTCTGTCCAGGGGGCCGCCTTCGCCACTGGTATTCCTTCAGATCTCTACGCATTTCACCGCTACACCTGAAATTCTACCCCCCTCTACAGCACTCTAGTTCACCAGTTTCAAATGCGGTTCCGAGGTTGAGCCCCGGGCTTTCACATCTGACTTAATGAACCACCTGCATGCGCTTTACGCCCAGTAATTCCGATTAACGCTCGCACCCTCCGTATTACCGCGGCTGCTGGCACGGAGTTAGCCGGTGCTTCTTCTGTCGCTAACGTCAAGATRTGCAGCTATTAACTACACACCCTTCCTCACGACTGAAAGTACTTTACAACCCGAAGGCCTTCTTCATACACGCGGCATGGCTGCATCAGGCTTTCGCCCATTGTGCAATATTCCCCACTGCTGCCTCCCGTAGGAGTCTGGACCGTGTCTCAGTTCCAGTGTGGCTGATCATCCTCTCAGACCAGCTAGAGATCGTCGCCTTGGTGAGCTCTTACCCCACCAACTAGCTAATCTCACCTGGGCTAATCTTGACGCGAGAGGTCCGAAGATCCCCCTCTTTGGTTCCTGTTCGTAATGAACAAAAACATTATGCGGTATTAGCTATCGTTTCCAATAGTTATCCCCCACATCAAGGCATATTCCCAGGCATTACTCACCCGTCCGCCGCTCGTCAGCAAATTAGCAAGCTAATTTCTGTTACCGCTCGACTTGCATGTGTTAGGCCTGCCGCCAGCGTTCAATCTGAGCCATGATCAAACTCTTCAATTAAAGTTTTTTGGTTTGTTTCAGCAGAAACAAAACCAGCTCAATGATTAATACTGATTTCTTACATAAATAAATTAGTGTAGTCACTCAGTTCATTGATAGTTGCTCACTTATAAATAAGTTAAGCTATTTTGACTATCAATCCATAAGTGTCCACACAGATTGCTAAGGTCTAATTATTAAAGAGCTCAAAACTCAGCTTTCGCCATGTTTTGCGTGAAGTGTCATTTAAATTACTAAAAGTAAGCTGCAAGCAACTTTTGAAAACTCGGTTCGCGTCAATGTTTCACTTCTTGTTATCACCGCTAGCCCTTACTAATAAAGGTTTGCTGTGACAACGGAAGCGAAGTATAGAGATTTAATGATGAGTTGCAAGCCCTTTTTAAACATAAAAAATCAACCGCTCAAAAAACAAACAAATCGAAAGTAAAATGCTCAACCCTGAGCTAATTTTAGGCCTCCCACTCCTTTTTCATCCTTTTGATTACATTTTCAGGGACATTATGAGTGCTTTTAAATTTTCCCTTGCACACATCTATCTCTAATACAGCATCGTACTTTTGAGCAATTTTTCTGTATGCATCCATTTCCCACTGCTTTACAAAAGTATTAGCGACGACAACACTTCTGCCATGATATAAGTGGAATTCACATTGTAACTGACACCATTGATGAGCAGAGCTTAAAAGAGTACCATCAAAACAGTAAGCCCCCTCTTCATTCACAAAAAACTGATCCGCTTCAAGATGTATCAGATCCAAACTTTGTGCCAAGGTCGATTTACCACTTCCCGGCAAGCCTCTCAATAATCGTAACTCTAGCTTCTTCATCACTTACTCTGCTCTTTCATTAAATTCTCTTTTACAAATTCAGTAAAAACTTTTAAACGAGAAGGCATATATTTATTCTGAGCGTATTGCATAGCGATAACACCATGATAATTTCCTTTTATTTGCCAATCAGAGAGAACGGGAACAACTTCGTTATTATCTAACGCCTCTTTGATAACAAAATCAGGGAAAATCCCGATACCAAAACCATCCTTCACTCCATTCAATCGCATTTGCGAATGGTTAACAGCATAACGACCAGTCACGGCAATAACATGGCTTTCTTCAGCTTTTACAAATTCCCAAATATGATCCGTTGTCGTTTCACCTAAATAAAGACAGTCATGATGAGTAAGATCATGTGGGTGGGTTGGCAATCCTCTCTCTTTTATATAAGAGGGACTAGCACATAAGCTGAGATTAACCTTTCCTATTTCTTTCATGATCAATCCTTCTGTTGGTTTATCGGTTAAACGAAAAACCACATCAATCCCTTGAGCTATCATATCGATATCACCATCCGATGCTCTTAGCTTTAATTGGATTTTAGGATACTTAATCAAAAATGGGGTAATTAATGGTTGAAGTACGATCGTTAAAAATGCTTTTGGGGCTGCAACCGTCAAACTTCCAGACGGAACAATATGCTCTGAGCTCGAAATATCAATCGCCTGCTGTGCCGCTTCAACCATAATGACAGATTGTTGGTATATTTTTTTACCAGACTCCGTGATCAGCAGACTACGCGTTGTTCGCTCAAACAACTTAACAGAGAGTGCATTTTCCAAACGAGTAATAAGCTTACTCAACGCCGACGGAGTTACACCCAGCTTTTTAGCCGCCGCCGTAAAGCTGCCTTCATTTACGACTATAATAAAAGTCGCTAAGTCGGGTAATAGATTAATAAGTTTATTTGTGACCATGATTCACTAATGCTTTTCCTTTTTTAGGGATAATAGTCGCAATCACTTTCAATTAGAATCTATTTATCATAACTACAAGAAGGAAAGATAATGTCTTCTGCATTCTACACTCAGATCCAAAATCAAATTGAAGAAGTAAAGAGCGAAGGTTTATACAAATCTGAACGTATTATTACTTCAGCTCAAAAAGCATCAGTTTCTATCTCTACTGGTCAAGAAGTACTAAACTTCTGTGCAAACAACTACTTAGGTTTAGCTAACCACCCTGCTCTTATTGAAGCAGCAAAAAATGGTATGGATGAGCACGGCTTTGGTATGGCTTCTGTCCGTTTTATCTGTGGTACTCAAGACTCACATAAAGTACTAGAAGAAAAACTATCTACTTTCTTAGGTAAAGAAGACACGATCCTTTACACATCATGTTTTGATGCAAACGCGGGTTTATTCGAAACAATTTTAGGTAAAGAAGATGCAATCATCTCTGATGCCCTAAACCATGCATCAATCATTGATGGTGTTCGCCTTTGTAAAGCAATGCGTTTCCGTTACGCAAACAACGACATGGCTGAGTTAGAAGAACAACTAATTGCAGCAAAAGAAGCTGGCGCTCGTCATACACTTATCGTTACAGATGGTGTGTTCTCAATGGACGGCGTAGTTGCTAATCTTCCGGCTATCTGTGATTTAGCTGATAAGTACGAAGCACTGGTTATGGTTGATGACTCTCACGCTGTTGGCTTTATGGGCGAAAACGGTGCTGGTACTCATGAGCATCATGACGTTATTGACCGCATCGATATCATTACTGGTACGCTAGGTAAAGCAATGGGTGGCGCATCAGGCGGTTATACTTCAGGCAAAAAAGAAGTGATTGATTGGTTACGTCAACGTTCTCGTCCATACCTATTCTCGAACTCTGTTGCTCCTGCGATTGTTTCTGCCTCTATTCGTGTTCTTGATTTACTGGCTGAGTCAGGTGATTTACGTACAAGCCTATGGGAAAACTCTGCTCATTTCCGTACTCGCATGGAAGGCGCTGGTTTCACAATGGGTGGTGCTGACCACGCTATCATCCCAATCATGCTAGGCGATGCAAAACTAGCTGCTGAATTCGCAGAGCGTGCGTTAGAAAAAGGCATCTATGTTGTTGCTTTCTCTTTCCCAGTCGTGCCTAAAGGCCAAGCTCGTATTCGTACACAAATGTCTGCTGCTCATTCTCGTGAGCAACTAGATCGCGCAATTGATGCCTTTATCGCTGTAGGTAAAGACATGGAGATCATCAAATAATGAAAATTAAAGCACTTTCAAAACTAAAACCTGAAGAAGGCATTTGGATGACCGAGGTTGAAAAACCTGAAATGGGTCATAACGATCTTCTTATCCGTATTAAGAAAACTGCAATTTGTGGTACTGATGTACATATCTACAACTGGGATGAATGGTCACAAAAAACCATTCCTGTTCCTATGGTTGTAGGTCACGAATACGTGGGTGAAGTGGTTGGTATCGGCCAAGAAGTTCGTGGTTTTGAAATTGGCGACCGTGTTTCTGGCGAAGGTCACATCACTTGTGGTCACTGTCGTAACTGTCGTGGCGGCCGTACCCACCTTTGTCGTAATACAACAGGTGTTGGTGTAAACCGCACAGGCGCATTCTCTGAGTTCTTAGTGATTCCTGCATTTAATGCATTTAAGATCCCATCTGAGATTTCTGATGATCTAGCATCAATCTTTGACCCATTTGGTAACGCGGTTCACACTGCCCTATCATTTGACTTAGTGGGTGAAGACGTTCTTATCACAGGTGCTGGTCCAATTGGTATCATGGCTGCTGCAGTTGCTAAACACGTTGGTGCTCGTCACGTTGTAATTACTGATGTAAACGAATACCGCTTAGATCTTGCTAAAAAGATGGGCGTTACTCGTGCCGTAAACGTAATGAACGAGAAACTTGAAGACGTAATGTCAGATCTAGGCATGACAGAAGGCTTTGATGTTGGTTTAGAAATGTCTGGCGTTCCATCGGCATTCAACAGCATGCTAACTAACATGAACCATGGTGGTAAAATATCTCTATTAGGTATTCCACCATCTGACATGACTGTAGACTGGACTCAAGTGATCTTCAAAGGCTTGGTTATTAAAGGTATCTACGGTCGTGAGATGTTTGAAACTTGGTATAAGATGGCAAGCTTGATCCAATCAGGCCTAGATCTAACACCAATCATCACTCACCACTACAAAATTGATGACTTCCAAGCAGGCTTCGACATGATGCGCTCTGGTATGTCAGGTAAAGTTATTCTAGATTGGGAATAATCATTCTCATTTAAAATGAACTATAATAAGGCTAAACTTCGGTTTGGCCTTTTTTATATTTCCTATTTAAGAAGATAATATGTACGAATCAGACATCAATGGTTATCATGTTCACGTTTATTTCGATCAAACAAGTATCGATTTTGCTGTTAGTTTAACAGAGCAGCTGCATGAGAAATTTGGATACCAATTAGGAAACGTGAATCAAAAACCTGTCGGACCTCATCCAGTTTGGAGTCGACAAGTTTCTTTCAAGCATCATGATTATGATGAAGTAATGGTATGGCTAGAAGAAAATAGAAATCAATTATCGGTGTTAGTCCATCCGTTAACTGAAGATGAATATCTTGATCATACTAGCTCTGCGGTGTGGTTAGGTTTACCACTAGAGCTAGATCTTAGTATATTCAAAGATAAAGAAGAATAGCAGCAATTAACTTCTCTTAATTATCAACTAGATTAAGAGAAGTGTTTTACTTAGCTTTATAAATTGAAAATTCCTTTGTCAATTTATACTCAGACCATTCTTTCTCTTTCATCGCTTCAAGATAGGCTTGTTTTGCTGCAATAAATGCGTTTTTATCACTCATTGTCTTCGTTGAAAATATTTTAAATTTATAGCTGCTTCGTGGTGTTTGTCCAATAATCCCTTTATAGATGGTTTCATCGTCTGTCACTTTAACAACGACCCCAATAATACCAGATGAGGGATGAGCAGCTTTGAAGTACTTACCTTTTGCCGATTCAGCTTTACGCTCATTTTTATAATTTGCCCAATTATAATTGGCTTTCATCAACGCGACTTTTCTCAATACATGTGTAGGATGAGTACAAGCTTTAAATTTGTTCAGTTCTATCTTCGAACCTGTCTTAACAAATTCTTTTTTTACAACAAAATGAGATTTATCATCCGCTTCAATCATTAATATTTGCTTTGGTTTTCTTCTAAATTCAAACCAAGTCTCTTTAAACTCAGCCATGCAACCATCCATTGCCTTTTGAATTAATTGGTCACAAATTTCACGCATTTCAAATTTAGATAATGGGGTTGTCGTTAATGTTTTACTTGGTCTAAACGTTTTGATGTCTGCATCTTTCGTTTTTAAGTAAGTATCTAGTACCTCACCAATTGCATTTAATTCAGCAAGGAACGCACCAAGATCATCAAAATTAACGTTATATAAACTACGAGAAAAGTTATGAGAACGATAGCAAGATTTACTTTCATGGCGTTCAAAGTGACTGTTCACATAAGGTGTGCCATTAACCATTGATAACTTTAGCTGAATGTTTGGGTGTAAGCCTTGGTAAGCTGATTTGGCAGTAAAGGTTTTTGTTTTTCGTGCTGCATCTGCAGTTTCATATTCATCTTGCTCAACCAATTCAGCAATAGACCACGCCGCTTCAATGATCGCTTCTGAACGAGCATCAACATCACTCTCTTCATTTTCAAAATCGGCGTAATAAGCTTTACTGTAATAAGGTTGACCTTTACGAGCAAAACGTACTTGTGCAAATTCCATTCTACGGCGCTTAGTCGATTGACCATCATTCCAATTAATACCAATTGGTATCCAATATTCAGTGCCTGCTATATCAACCAGTTTTACTCGTAACAATAAATTTTCTTCGATGTAAGTTTTTTTTCCACGTACGATCAAAAAAGTACTGTAATCAAGTCGTGGAGATAAGGGATGATACATAGTAAAGCCTCTGAGCACATTGGAATAAACAAATAACAGGCATAAAATAGGTTGGGATAAAGCGCTTTTTATTTTATTGTTATCTGCTGATGATTATATCACCGTTTTAATTATTAATTCAATTCTCTTATAACAATATAAAAAAAGGCATAAAAATGATCTTATGCCTTTCTCTAATTTTATTTAAGAAGCGAATTTAGAGCGAATGATAGTATAAATGCCACCACTACTTTCTGACTCAACAGGAGAGCCCATCAATAGTTCAATCGCTTCACTAACATGCTGAACAGGCCAAATCGTAAATGACCCTTTTTCTATTGCTTGAGTCACTTCACTGTTTAACATTAGATTTTGGATATTAGAATGAGGAATTATCACCCCTTGATGTGCTTTTAAGCCTTTAATTTTACATACTTGATAAAAACCTTCAATTTTTTCATTTACGCCACCAATAGGCTGCGCTTCACCAAATTGATTCATCGACCCTGTTATTGCAATATCTTGACGTATTGGCTTTTCAGAAAAAGCGGAAATAATAGAGCAGAACTCAGCCATTGATGCGCTGTCTCCATCAACCCCTCCGTAAGACTGCTCAAATGCCAAGCATGTCTTTAATGGAATTCTTTTTTCACTTCCAAATAACGAAGATAAGTAAGCACTAAGAATAAACACTCCTTTTGAGTGGATACTGCCTCCAAGCTCTACTTTTCTTTCAATATCAAATACCTCCCCCTTACCAAACGAAGTGGTTGCGGTAATTCTATTTGGCATTCCAAATTGGTGATTTGATGTAGATAAAACAGACAGTGCGTTGACTTGGCCAACAACCCCACCTTCTGTCTCCATTAAGGTTGTACCATTAACAAAGCTTTGCATTACTCCATCTTGAACTCGATTAACTCGATGCTCTTTATTCGCTAATGCTTGTTCTACGTGTTTTAAACGGATCATATTTGACTTAGCCGCTCTTGCTATGTAGTTAGTTTCTTTTAATAAATTGGAAATATCCGCAGAATGTAAAGAGAGTCGATTTTGATCCCCAGTCTGACGGGAGCTGTATTCTATAATTCGTTCTATCGCTTTTTTATCACATTGCAGCATTTTACCATCATGTACAATACTCGAAATAAATTGTGCATAATGAAATTCTGAAGCCTCAGTTCTTGGCATGTCGTCTTCAAAATCAGCAGTGACTTTAAAAAGCTCACTAAATTCTGAGTCATAATGTTGAAGTAATTGATAAGTTTGATAGTCTCCAAATAAGATTATTTTTACATTTAGCGGAATAGGCTCTGGCTCTAAAGACACGGTTCCTGATAGCGTCACTTCCCTTTCAAGAGAACTTAGGTTTAGGTTTTGAGAGCGTAATGCTCTCTTTAATCCATCCCAAACATACGGTCTTTCAAGCACTTTAACCGCATCCATGAGTAACACTCCGCCATTCGCCTTATGAAGACTACCGGCGCGAATTAATGAATAATCTGTAAATACAGTTCCTTTAAATGTCGCGTTTTCTATGTATCCGAATAAATTGTGATAACTCGGGCTTTCTTCGACAATTAATGGGAACTGCTCATCTTTTTGACTAACAAGTAGATTAATTTGATATCTACGAGGTAACCTTTTCTCTAAAGAAGCATATGCCAGTTCAGCGTCTTCATTACCCTCTTGGAGGAACACATCAAAGTTTTCTAAGATGTCTTTTTCCATATCCTTAAGGTGTTGAGAAATGATTTTTGAATCACTGTATTTAGTTTTAATTACTTCAAAGTTAACCGTTAATACCTGAGAAACAATTTCTTCATTTAACTTTTCAATCTTATCGGAATATTTATCTTCCCATTCCGTCAACTGACGAACAAGACTGCGTAATTTAATTTCTAATTCATCAATAATTGACTCAAGTTGACGCTGCTCTTGTCTATCTAATGCATCAAATGTTTCTTCGCTATGTAGCTCTTCACCATTCATTGCTATAAATTGATAATCACCTTGAGTCGTAACCGCCAGGCTAATACCTTTACTTTTCGCTTCTTTCGTTAATGAACCCAATAATGATTCTTGTTTATCAGCTAATTGATTTTTAAGCGTACCTGTTCTGGTGTAATACAGCTCATTATCAAATGCTAATGGAATAGCCTTCACCAGTTTCAGAGTGATCTTTTCAATTTCTTTTTTGAAATTCAGCCCCGTTCCTACCGGTAATTTTAGTACTTTGGGTGCTCGAGTATCATCAAAGTTGGTGACATAGCACCAATCACAAACACCATTGCCTGCAGGGTTATGGCGCTTAAGATAACGCAGAACCATGGTTCTCTTACCAAGCCCATTCTGACCAACGGCATAGATATTATAACCACGGTCAGGAATAGACATAGCAAATTCAACCGCTTGTTGCGCTCTGTCTTGTCCTACAATTTCATCAATGGGAGTTATATATTTAGTTGATTTACATGTACTTTCATCTAGGTTTGCTGAACGATAAACTTGCTTATGCGTGAGAGGTAAAGTAGACATAAGGCGACCTCTTATTTTGTTATAATTCCCATCAGTATAGATTGAAAAAAATAACAATTAAGTGACCTAGAGTTAAATATTTGAAAAATTTACGGTTTTTACAAAGGGAAATGGTTGACTTATAAGCAGATAAAGAAATGGCGTAGCCACTTACATGATCACGCCATTCAAAGAAACTTTGGGTAATTAACGCTTCACAGCTGCCGTTGGAGCGTAGAATGTTTGGCCGGTTTTCGTCTCAAACTTTACAAAACCTTTATTCGTAAAGGTTTTAACTACCTTACCTTTACGCTTGTAGTCCAGCTTTTTACAATCTGAAGGAAGCTTTGCCTTACCATTATCTTTACGATTCAAAAAGATTTTCATCGATTTCTGGTTGTCACAAATAACGCGATTCTTTTCAATCATTGGTGAGGCAGATATATTAGCTGAAAACAACAGCAGAGAAAGAGAAAGTAAGATTTTTTTCATGGACGCTCCTTAGTATGAAATACAATCATACCACATAAACAGGCATGCGTACCGATAAGGGTATATCTAGATTATCGTGATCCCCCTTAATATTATTAAATAACAACAAAAATAAATGGCTTTTTTATGCATGCTTACGTTGCTAGCTCTTTCTAGTATTCAGAGCCGTTCAGCTCAACAGGCTAACCTAATTCAGAATATTCAGTAGCTAATTGAATAACAATATCACGAGATACTATTGCTGTTGTCCAAGGCCAGAAACAAAAAAACCAGCACGAATGCTGGTTTTTTATTACTGAGAACTTAACGATATAGACCAAGGTCTTTTTGTAAGTGCTCTGATAATTCAGAAGTATAATGAGTTGACATCGTTTGGTCTTTACCAAATAAAACATCAACTAAATGAGCAATCAATCCTTTGATACTTACTGAATAGGCCTTCTTTTCCAAAGAAGAAGTAGCGATGTTGTTAATGTTCATTGCTGCTTGTGCCATGATTGCCTCACTTGAAATTCATAAAATGTTTTTGATGAGAGGATAATAAAACTAAATTCACACCTCAAAAAATGACTTTTTCTCCAAACTAATATTAGATTTTCTAATGTAAATATTACATTACAATTCAGTCAGTCAAGATGAATTTTTAGGCAATAGTAGCAATCTTCATTGAATAAAAAAGCACCGCAAAATTAAATTAACATCATTTTTGTGCATGAATTTTTTCAAAAGAACAAAACAATAACAAAATAGAAACAAAGGCAGTCAGGATAAGTTTATTTATGGTAAAAAAACTCCCTAACTAAGTAGGGAGTTCATTTATTATGAAAATTGAACGAAGTAAGCAATTACTGCCCAAGCAGAAAGCCAACTGGCTACTAAGAACTTATCAGACCAATCATTATCCATCATTTACCTATTTATACTCACAGCACGTATTATTCATAGAAACCTCTCTCACAAAATTTCTTATTCCATAAAATAGTTAGCAAAGCTTATGCCACCTATACGACTGCTTTCTCATTTCTGTGATATTGATTCAAACACTCAGTCGGTTTTGCTAGATCTGGATAATGAGATAGATAATCAATCATACAATCTGCCATTGAATAAGACGTCGTGATCACCTCTTCTTCTCTATGCAGAAGAGGCGCATATCCCTCTTTACCCTTAATGGTATAAGCTGTTGATGTGCCATAGTATATTTTTTCATCAAGAACACTTAACCACCCTACCTTAGGGTTATAAATACTAAATTCAGTAATGCGAGAGCCGCTTGGTTTACTTGCATCATAGCGATAACGCAGCTGAGATACATAAGGAAAGCTGCCTGAGCCACTACCAATCACCCCATTATCTGTTGCGTTATCAATTGCCCCCTCTATTGCCGCTTTTAAGTATTTTCCTTTAATACTATAAATGACAATGGGAATCGCGAAAGGCAATACTTTTCCGGCAATATCAGCATAAGTGATCTCCCCTTGATTTAACCCCGCGCGCACACCCCCTGCGTTATGCATTGCAAACTGAACTCGATTATCTATTTGATGAGCTTTTGAATAAAATGACTCGACAACCCAAGGCGCGATATCACTTTGTCCTTGTTCATCAGGAATACGACGATGACTTAAATCGGTAGTGCAATGTCCAATAATCTGTTGTGATAAACGTTCAACTTCTTCTCGATACTTATCGATGAGCAATGCTTCAATCTTTGGGTCTTTATCGCAAAAGGTAGTATGTTTAAAGTCGGCTAAAGTCTTGGTGATTTTTGATAATTGTTCGGCTTCAATTTGATGACTGCACGCCTTATCCGTATACGCAACATCATCAATCAATAAGCTATTTTTCCCATTAAATCCAATTAACTTTCCGTCATTAGAATAGGTTAAATCACAATAGCCCAAGGCAAGCGCATGACAGCCAGCTTGCACAATGTGAGTTCCATTAACTCTTTCACCGTAATTTGCTCGCTCTTCCAAACCAATCTCAGTAAAGTCACCTTGCAACACATGACTATGACCACCAATGATCAAATCAATCCCAGAAACAGATTGAGCTAATTGTTTGTCCGCTTCATAACCAAGATGACTCACAATAATAACGTTATCGATACCTTTAGCTGCTAAGTACTGCATCGTTGATTTTGCTGTCTCAATCGCATTTTTAAAGGGAGTGTCAGGATCAGGGCTAGCTAACACTTCCATTTGATCTATCGTTAAACCAAAAATAGCAACGTCAATATTACCGACGTGTTTAATCATGTACTTAGCGATCTGGCGATCCGTATCAAAATCTAAGATCCGTTCTTGATATTTTAACCCATGACCTTTTGACTGCTCTTCATGACTTAAATCCCAGTTACCCATTAATATCGGAAATTGAGTCGATGCAATAAACTCACTAACGAGATCATTACCAAGATCAAACTCGTGATTTCCGAGTACCATGCCATCAAGAGGTAATTGGTTAAGCAATTCAGCGTTCGCTTTGCCTTTATACAATGAAAAATATAGGGTACCTTGAAAACAATCACCCGCGTGAAACAGAGAAACAGCTCCCCCTTTTTGCTTATGCGCTTCTGAGAGAAGCGCAATTTGGTGAGATAAGCGTGAAAAACCACCACATTTGATATAAAACTTATCTAATCCACGGCAATTCAGTGCGATTACTGATTCATCAAAATAAGAATGCGTGTCATTAATGTGCATGACTCTTAATATATTGCTCTTTTGATTTTCCATTTCTTTTCCTTTTTAGAGCAAACAAATATAACAAACTAACTAGATGGTCACTATACCTGTATACAATGACCTAAAAATCAACATTATTACTTATAAAAAATTCAGTAAGTTACCGTCAGTATAATTAATAATTGTGACTCCCATAATGCTTTACTTGATTCAGTTGCTATATAGTTATTTATAACCCGTCTCTGATGAGGAATCATTATGCTCTTAGAACGAATTGAAGTCTCAGGATTTAGAGGTATTAAACGCTTATCCCTTTCATTTGAACAATTAACCACCTTAATTGGTGAAAACACGTGGGGAAAATCATCTTTACTTGATGCCTTATCCATTGCATTGCCTGTTTCAGGAGAGCTTCACCAATTCACGTTAAAAGACTTTCATCAAGATCATTCTATCTCGTACACTCAAGATCAACATATCCAAATAATCATCAGCTGGAAGACCACAGAAAAGAATGAACACCGAGCAGGACGGTACAGAAAACTGTCTAGTCTTTGGCAACCAGACGCGTCTAATCATTGCCAACGGATCTATTATCGTATTAGTGCGACAAATAATAACGACAAAATCACCTCTTCAAGTACCTTTCTAGATAATGAAGGTAATGTTCTTCGATACCATAAAATTGAAAAATTAGTCACTGAATTAATCCACCTTCACCCAGTGATCCGCATCCGTGATTCTCGTCGATTAAACCAAGAGGATGCGATTCCTCCTCTTTCCAATGATCGTATAGAACGAAGAATAAATAATACTTGTCGCCGCTTGATAAGCGCACCAGGTCAAGTTAATCGAGGGGAAATAAAAAGCGCCCTTCGCTCTATGCAATCACTAGTTGAGCATTATTTTGCCTTTCGGAATCACAAAAAGCACACACCACATCGCATTCATGATGATCTCTTTTTTGGACAAAAAACAGAAGGTGTTTCCTTATCCCAATTTATTAATCAAGATAATACAAAACAGACAAAACTCTTGCTACTTGGCTTATTAAATACTTATTTGCGTGCAAAAGGCCCTAACACACTAAAAAAATCAGCAAGACCGCTAATGATTATTGAAGATCCAGAAGGCCGATTACACCCAACACAACTTATTCAAGCATGGTCTTTACTTAATCATATACCCATGCAAAAGATCCTCACCACCAACAGTAGCGAGTTATTAAGTGCCGTTCCATTATGCTCAATTCGCCGCTTAGTGAGAGAATCAGACTCCACTTCTAGCTATTCTGTCTCACCAACCTGTTTATCAAGAGATGATTTACGTCGCATCACTTTTCATATCCGCTTTCAACGAACGAACGCTTTATTTGCGCGATGTTGGTTATTAGTAGAAGGTGAAACAGAAGTCTGGTTATTCAATGAAATGGCTCGAATGCTAGGATATAACCTTGCTGCTGAAGGCGTACAAATTATTGAATTTGCTCAATCAGGATTAAAATCATTAATTAAAATAGCCAAAGCGCTGCATATTGAATGGCACGTTGTGACAGATGGAGATCCCGCAGGTAAGAAATACGCATTTGCGGTGAAAAGTCAGTTAGATCATGAGCACGAACGCCATAGATTGACCGAATTACCTCATAAAGACATTGAGCACTACCTTTATCATCATGGGTTTGAAGATCTATTCAGAGAACTTGCGAATATACCAAAAGATCAACATGTTCCCCCAAAGAAAATAATAATTAAAGCACTAAAGAAATATGCAAAGCCAGATTTAGCGTTAGCTATCGTGCAGCACAGTGAAGAACAAGGTATTGATAGCATTCCACTATTATTACGTTGGACGCTAAAACGAACCGTCACCATGGCAAAAGGTCAGGGTAACTAATGTGATAACTACTTCTACAAAAAAACGCCAGTCATTTTAAAGTGACTGGCGTTATTATTATTCTAACAACTTATTTATTTCGACGAGCAGTAACAGCCTCAGCTAATTGACGGAGTACGGCTTCAGTGTCATCCCAACCAATACATGCATCGGTGATTGATTGGCCATAAGTCTCTGCTTTACCACAAACCAAATCTTGACGGCCTTCTACAAGGTGACTCTCAATCATCACACCAAATACAGCTTCTTCACCGCCCGCAATCTGACCAGAAACATCATCAGAAACAATCATCTGGCGCTTAAAGTCTTTTGAGCTATTAGCATGACTAAAATCAATCATCACTTTTTCAGGTAAACCTGAAGCAGCTAATTGCTCTTTAACTGGCTTAACATGAGCGGCACTGTAGTTTGGCTCTTTACCACCACGAAGGATAATATGGCAATCAGGGTTACCTGCAGTTTCAATAATTGCAGAGTGACCATATTTAGTTACTGATAAGAAATGGTGAGAAGAACCCGCCGAGCGGATTGCATCAGTGGCAATTTTAATGTTGCCATCAGTACCATTCTTAAAACCAACAGGACAAGAAAGACCTGAAGATAGCTCACGGTGAACTTGTGACTCAGTTGTACGTGCTCCGATAGCACCCCAGCTGATTAAGTCACCCATGTATTGTGGAGTGATCATATCTAGGAATTCACCAGCAGTTGGTAAACCCATATCAGTAAGATCAAGCAGCAACTTACGTCCCATACGAAGACCATCATTTAACTTAAATGAATCATCCATGTACGGGTCATTGATTAACCCTTTCCAACCTACTGTTGTACGTGGTTTTTCAAAATAGACACGCATAACTACTTCAAGGCGATCCCCTAACTCATCACGTAATGTTTTAAGTTTGGCACCATATTCTAAAGCGGCTTCAGTATCATGAATTGAACACGGGCCAATAATAACAAGAAGGCGATCATCGTCACCTTGTAAAATATTATGGATAGCTTCACGAGATTGAAATACAGTTTTCGCCGCAATCTCAGTCGCTGGAAATTTTTCTAAAACAGCAACAGGCGGTAATAGTTCTTTTACTTTATTAATTCGTACATCATCAGTTTGATACATTACTTCTCTTCCATCTATTTATGCAGTTTATTGTTTATATACTGCATCTTTATTCTCCATACTGTTAACGTAACGTGTCTTTAACTGTTGTGCAATGGTTAATTTAATATAAATTACTTCTCACTAGATTTTTCACATAAAGCAGACATAACCCTATATTTTGATTAAAAATAAACCGCTCCATTAAGAATCACTTCTTTAGCTTTATGAATATGTTACAGTAAGTTTAGTTCTCGAATGCTAGGATGAATTGTGACTAATAAAAATACAAATAAAGCCAATATCATTGATTTTAAATCCGTGGATAAATACTACGGACAATTTCATGCATTAAAAAACATTAACCTTTCGATCAATGAAGGGGAAAAAGTCGTTATCTGTGGGCCTTCTGGCTCAGGGAAATCCACTCTTATTCGCTGCATCAATGCCTTAGAGTCTATTCAAGGTGGGACTCTTTCTCTCTTTGAACAACCACTCTCATCAAAGCAATTAATGAATGGCAAAGTCGGTATGGTGTTTCAACACTTTAATTTATTCCCGCACTTAACCGTATTAGAAAACCTAACTCTGGCACCAATTAAAACATTAAAATTATCAAAAAAGGCGGCTATTGAACGAGCTTTAACGTATTTAGAACGAGTGAATATCGCAGAACAAGCCGATAAGTACCCTTCTCAACTGTCTGGCGGACAGCAACAACGAGTTGCCATTGCTCGCTCTCTTTGTATGGAACCTCAAGTCCTTCTATTTGATGAGCCTACATCCGCACTTGATCCTGAAATGATCAGTGAAGTGCTAGATGTAATGTCTGTTCTCGCTAAAGATGGCATGACTATGGTGTGCGTGACGCATGAAATGGGGTTTGCTAAAAAAGTCGCCGATCGTGTGGTATTTATGGATGAAGGAGAAATCCTTGAAATTGCGAAACCTGAGCAGTTCTTTGATAACCCACAACACCAACGTACTCAACAATTTTTAAACCAAATCTTAAGTTACTAATATGAATCGTTTAAAAACAATTTTAGCCCCTGTGTTATCTGCTCTATTGCAAATATCACTATTGGCGGTTGCGCTCTATTGGATTTTAAACAGCGGTGCACAAGCCATGAATTATCAATGGCAGTGGGATCGTGTGCCTGAGTTCATTTTCTTCTATGAAGATGGCGAATGGTTCCCTGCTGAATTGATGGAAGGACTCGTCGTCACCTTACAAATTTCAGCCATTAGCGCCATTGCCACTCTAGCCATTGCACTGATCATTGCATTATTGCGCCTTTCAGACTCCATAATCGGTCGTAGTATTGCCACCTTATACATTGAGCTTATCCGTAATACGCCTTTATTAGTGCAAATTTACCTGCTTTATTTTGTCTTTGGTCCATTTTTAGGTTTGGACAGATTCACAACAGCCGTTCTTGCTTTAGCCCTATTCCAAGGCGCTTATACCGCTGAAATTTTACGATCAGGCCTAATCAATTTACCAAAAGGACAATTCGAAGCTTGTAAAACATTAGGATTGTCTTCGTTCAACAGCTATCGCTATATAGTATTACCCCAAGTGGTAAGAAAAACCTTACCCTCATTAACCAATGAATTAGTTTCTTTAGTCAAAAATTCTTCTATAGTCAGTGTGATGGCTATTTTTGATTTAACTACTGAAGGACGAAATATCGTCTCTGATACGGCAATGCCTTTTGAAATTTGGTTCACTGTCGCAGCTATTTATCTGGTCATCACTTTAAGTCTTTCCGGGCTATCCGCTTGGTTAGAGCATCGCATGCATAATGCATATTAATGGAGAACCCCTCGCATGAAGCAACTACTCGCATCATTACTCAGCTTGAGTTTACTTTTTAGTGGCTCAGTATTTTCTGCTACCTCATCAGACAGCACACCTAATCTCGATAAAATAAAAGAGAGAGGAACACTAAAAGTAGGTTTAAGTACTTTTGTTCCTTGGGCTATGCGAGATAAACAAGGTGAGCTGATTGGCTTTGAAGTTGATGTAGCAAAACGTTTAGCGAAAGATTCAGGATTAAAAATTGAATTCATTCCTACCGCTTGGGATGGCATTATCCCTTCACTTATCTCTGGTAAGTTTGATGTCATCATTGGTGGCTTAACGGTGACTGACGATCGCTCAAAAAGCGTATTATTTACCGTTCCTTATTCGCATTCTGGCGTTCAAGTTGCAGCCAACAAACAGCTAACAGAAGGCTTTACTCGAGAGCAGTTTAATTCTCGTCGTGTAAAATTTGCCGCTCGTCGTGGTTCAATCACGGTTGCGGCGATTAAAGAACATTTCCCTAAAGCCAAAGTGCTTCAGTTTGATGATGATGCTCAAGCGTTCCAAGAAGTATTAAATGGCAATGCTCATGCAGTAGCCGCATCAACACCAAAACCTGAATTTGATAGTATTAAGCATGCTGATGTCTTATATTTGCCTTTTAAAGAGCGCTTATCACAAGGTAATGAAGCCTTTGCGGTTCGCCTTGGTGAAGAAGATAAAAAAGCTTACTTTGATGCCTGGATCCAAGCTCGAACAGCTGATGGTTGGCTAAAAGAGCGTTACGATTACTGGTTTACTAGCCTAGATTGGCAAACACAAACAGCGAACTAATTACCATGCAGCAAAGAGTTTCTTTAAAACTTAATCGATTAGATTGGATATTACTGACCATTGTCGCAAGCCTTATATTTTGGTTATACACGAAGGAAAGTGGCAGCCTTGTGTATCACTGGCAATGGTCTCGTGCGTTAGAGCTGCTATTTACCTCTAAAGCAGACGGTTCACTGCCCTATTTCTTTGATGGGGTATTTTCAACATTACGATTAACGTTTTGGGGAATGCTCTTTGCAGTTTTGTTCGGAATTCTTCTTGGCTTAGGTCGTCGTTCAAGTATTGCTATTTTTCGAGCATTGTCTAATAGCTATATTCAGCTTATTCGCAACATTCCACCGTTAGTATTTATTTTCATTTTCTATTTCTTTATTGCAAACCAATTAGTGCCACTATTTGGCTTGGAGTCTCTACTCAGAGAACACAATGGCAGTATTAATGCGCTTCAATCATTCTTATTTGGCTCTGCCAATTTATGGGAAAACTTAGTTGCGGGTGTCCTTTGTATCGGTATGATCTCTGCTGCCTATATTGGAGAAGTCGTTCGTTCTGGCTTGGATGCGATACCTAAAGGTCAACATGAGGCGGCAAAAAGTTTAGGCTTATCCACTTGGCATCGTTATCGTTATATTATTGCTCCGCAAGTATTTAAAGTGATTATTCCTTCTCTTGCTGGTCAATGTATCTCTTTAGTTAAAGATTCATCCATTATTTCATTGATTTCTATTCAAGAGTTAACGTTTGTTGGAACTGAAATCGCTAATTCAAGCGGTATGATTTTTGAGGTATGGATAGTGGTCGCGTTTTGCTACTTTATCCTTTGCTTTGCTTTATCTCGTCTTTTTTCTTATTGGGAAAGAGACAAAGCTATTGGTCATTAAAGCCGTTATCGTATTAAAAATAGTAAAGATAAATAGAAAGCTCAGAGTTACCCCTGAGCTTTATTATCAATTTAATTGATACTTATACTAAGTTAGATAAGCATTTCTTTTACACTGTAAATCTATTCATGATTTTTTCTTGGCTTTCAACTAATGACACTTGCTCTCTTATCGCTACACCCGCACCTTGCGCCGCTTCATGAACTTGTATCGACAAATCTTTAATATTCACTGTTTTACCATTAATCTCTTCAGCTACATGGCTTTGCTCTTCTGCTGCTGAGGCAATATGAATATTCATATCATTAATTTGTTGAATTGTTTCCCTGATTTGAGCTAATGCATCCGCTGTTTGTTGGGCTTTATCTACGGTTAATTCTGCTCGTTGTTGACTACACGACATTGAGGCCGATACTTTCGATGCCCCAGACTGAAGTTGGTCAATCATGGTCGCAATTTCTGTTGTGGATTGCTGAGTGCGCTGCGCTAACGTTCTTACTTCATCTGCAACAACTGCAAAACCACGCCCCGCTTCACCTGCACGCGCTGACTCAATTGCTGCGTTCAAGGCTAATAAGTTGGTTTGTTCTGCGATATCATTGATAACACGTAAAATAGTTCCAATTCCATCTGTTGCTTTTTCTAATGACTCAACTTCTGCTACAGCTTGATTTATATTGTTAGACAATTCAGTCACTTCATTTGTTGATTGAATTACGACTGTCATACCGTTCTCTGTTGCATTATCCGCTTGTTTCGCAAATTCAGCCGCTTGTTGAACATTATTTGCTACATCTACTGATGTTGCAGCCATTTCATTCATTGCGGTAGCCAGTTGCTCCAACTCCATCATTTGCGTATTCATTGCATTAACTGAGCCCTGTGCACCTGATGAAATCTGCTGTGTACCACTTAGTAATTGGTTGCTTAATTCTTTTGTTTCAGTGACTTGATTCTGTAAGTTTTCAATAAATTGATTAAAACCACGAGCTAACGGCGCAAACTCTGGATCAATTTTAGTATCTAAACGTTGTGTTAAATCGGCTTCGCCTGAAGCGACATTGTTAATCGCTTCATTTAACACTTTAACAGGTCGGATCAAACGTGAAATAAACATGAGCATAATAGTAATGGCAATAATAACGGCAATCAGAGAATAGATAATAGAAGTTGTCCGCAATTGATTTATGTTATTAAAAATTTTCTCTTGATCAATAACCACACCAACAGACCACGCTTGCCCTTCAATGGCAGTAAAGTCGATATTATAAGGCTTACCTTCTAATTCTATCGATTGTACGCCAGCGCTTAGTTGAACATTAGGTAAAAATTCACTGAATGATTTACCGTTAAATTGGCTGTTAGGGTGTGCGATTACCGTTCCATCTTGATCAACAATAAACAAGTAGCCTGCATCAAATAAATCAACTTGATTAACTAAAGTCGCCAAGCTGTCTAAACTTAAATCAAAGAAAATCGCACCATTAAAACGGCCATTTTCTTTTACTTCAGTACCAATAGAAACTAGGATTTGTCCTGTTGCCGCATCTTCATAAGGGGCTGTAATAATCGTTTGTCGCTGTTGTTTAGCGGCTTTATACCAGCTACGAGTTCTAGGATCATAGTTCGCAGGGTTCCAAGAAGGATCGTTACTAATAAAATCGCGCCCATCTTCAAAGCCAATACCTGCTAAAATAAACGCTTCTTTAATTTGTGGTTGCTTTAATATTTCCTTGATAGAAGCAGTCGTTGGATTCGCTTCGATCATAGCTGTCGCATACTCAGCTAAATTAGTTTTCCCTGCTAATTCTGCGCTCACGGTATTACGAACACCATCAACAACTTCAGTAATACTTGATTCAACCTGATGTTCTACTTCTTGCTTCATTTTTAAATATTGAACAAGACTTAAAATTGATAACGTACACACCATAATAAGTGAAAACGCCGCAATTATTTTATGTCGAAACTTCATAGATACTTCCCTATACACAGCAATAAAGCATTACAGTAAAGAGATAATCTAATACTTTCTATCTACTAATAAAATAAACAATAACAATTCTGCAACAGGCGTCTCATTTGTAAAAATATCAAAAAAAGCAGCCTCATTATAAATGAGACTGCTTAGTATTTAAATTCAACTGGTTAGATTGATATTTAGTATTAAATCAATACGCTAGTTAATTTTTTGAATCTCTTCTAATTTCTTAGTATTTACCGTAAAAACTCTAAAGATAAAAATAGTATTCATCATAGAGAGCACAACTTCAGTAATCGAGAAAACGAATGACAACACTGGGGATTGTAGGCCTAACAAACCTAAACCGTACTCTAACGCCCACATTAAACCTGTCGTAAAGCCAAAGATGATCACAAGGCCTTTAAACAGGATCCAATAATTATCTTTCGTATCATTCCAACCTAACTTTATGGCATCCATTGTATTCTCTCTATAAAGAACACAATAAATTTCAGTGAATGAAAAACGAGCCATCAAATATAAACCAGGCAAAATTAAAGCAATAAAACCAGTTAATACGGCGAGGCCTAAAATGATATTCATTAATACAAACGAAAACCACGTTTTGGCCGGGATCTGATACAACTGACTGAATGGAACACGACGGCCATCAAAAGAATAAGCGATATAGTAAAGAATCGCCCCTTTATAGAAAGGATAGATCGTCAGAATAAACAGCATATAAAGTAAGAATTTACCTGAACCGTCTTCTTCATTAAAGCTCAGTGCTATCCCATTCGTAATCAGTGCAAACGGTAAAACCAGAATACAGAAAGCAACTAAATGCTTTTTGAAGTAATTGAAGCTGTCCATCAATAAAACTGATAAGGCTGGCATCTCTTTTTCCCTAAATATATGTATAAATTATAGTTATCTATATATGAGAATAGCAAATAACAAACAAAGTAAGAAGTCGATTTTATCAGAGACCCTAACGAATTATATGATGGTCTTTAATCATTCGGATCCCTTCACGACGTATACAACTACTAATTGGGTTTTGATCCATACTAGAACGCCAGATAAACGAGAGTGTACGTTCCATATTTAGCTCTGGTACATTCAAGGCAACTAACTCACCTCGTTCAATATACTTCACGACATCTAAATACGGTAAACAGCTTAAATATTGCCCATTCGCGACTAATGTTCGCAGTACAGGCACGTATTCATACTCCCGCCACACATCTAAATCGGGGATTTTGTCATGAATAGCACTATCAAAAATGGTTCTCGTACCCGCCCCATGCTCACGTAATACCCATTTAGCTTGCTCTAATTGAGCCAAACTGACCTTTTCATGCTTAGCAAAAGGATGGTGAGCTGCGGCAACGATAATTAAATGATCGGTACAAAAAACTTCTTGATGAATTCGACTGTCATCACAGCGACCTTCAATAATACCCAATTCATATTTGTAATCTAACACGCCATTGATGATCCCTGAGGTATTTTTTACCCCTAAAGAGATTCGAATTTCTGGGAAATCATTATCAATATTACTGATAAGGTTTGGAACCAAATGTTCCGCTGCCGTTTGGCTCGCCCCCAGAGACAGTTCACCACTGATTAGGTGCTGATCATAAAAGCCTAACTCTATCTGTTGTGCATCATGGATAAGCTTTTTAGCTTTAGGTCGAAGCCATACTCCCCAGTGGGTTAGCGCCATTCGCTTACCATTTCGTTCAAACAGAGAACGCCCTAACATTTTTTCTAATTGAGACAAGGACATACTGGTTGCTGATTGAGTTAATGACAACATTTCAGCAGCTTGGCTAACACTCCCTGTTGTTGCTACTGCATCAAAAACGGCCAACTGCTTTAATGAATAACGCATAACTATCTCTTTTATAAGAATTTATTTTAAAGTAATCATACCATCTCAACGCCATCAAGAAAACTGATATAGAACTTAAAAATAATCAATTTTACCTACCTTTAATTTCAACATAATCTAAATGGGTTCAAGCAGAACAGGAATGAACACACAGCTTGAGCTTATACCAATCAAAGTAAGTAAGTGTTCAGAAATAGCGCAGGAAAAATGCTTGAGAACAAGACGAAATGTTTCGATAAGTAGTTATTCTACAATCAAAAATTTCAACGCAGTTATCAAACATTTTAACCAGCTAGGATGAGCAGTTATTTACTACGATTGGTATTACCACTAACCAATAACTTAAGGAGGACAAATGAGCGCTAACCTCAGTCCAAATACTTCTGGGCAATTTAATCCCAGTGAAATGATGGACCAAGCGGCTTATTACGCCCTTGCTAAATCAAAGAAGCCAACAAGCATGGTAATTGGCTTGGCTATTATGGCTGGTGTTTTCATCGGTATTGCTTTCATTTTCTATATCACTGTAACAACAGGTAATACACAAACAGGCTGGGGAATTAGCCGTTTTGCTGGCGGTTTAGCGTTTAGTTTAGGTCTAATTCTGGTAGTCATTGGAGGTGGTGAGTTATTTACAAGCTCTGTACTTTCAGCTATTGCCGTTGCAAATAAGCAAATCAGTTTTGGAAAAATGCTTGGTATATGGGGAAAGGTTTATATCGGTAACTTTATCGGTGCCACTCTATTACTTGCACTGGTTGTTTCTGCGGGAATGTACCAAAACGATGGCGGTCAATGGGGATTAAATGCCCTAAATATTGCCCAACATAAACTGCATCACCAACCATTAGAAGCCTTTGCTTTAGGTATTTTATGTAACTTGTTGGTCTGTTTAGCTGTTTGGCTAACCTTCTGCTCTACCAACATGCTAACCAAAGCAATTATGGTAATTCTTCCTGTTGCTATGTTTGTTAGCAGTGGCTTTGAGCACTGTGTTGCCAATATGTTTATGGTTCCACTAGGTATTGCTATTCAACAACTAGCCCCACCTGAGTTTTGGCTGTCTGTTGGTGCATCACCTGAACAATACGCTGATTTAAATATTATGAACTTTATTACTGCCAACCTTATTCCTGTGACATTAGGGAACATTGTCGGCGGAGCAGGACTGGTTGGTCTAGGTTACTGGGCAATCTTCAGTCGTCCACAACTTAACGCTGTACCTGATTCACAAATTACACCTCTTTTTACCGATTCAGACATTAAGGAAATCACTGATATGAACGCAAACAAAACAGTAAATCAATTCATGGATATTAACACTTACGTACTTCGCCCTGAAATGCCTGTTGAAATTGCATTAGACAACCTATTAGATCGCCATCTTTCTGGTGCCATTGTTATCAATAGTCATAATGAAGTGGTTGGTTTCTTCTCTGAGCATGACGTTTTAGTTGAATTATGGTGTGAAGATTACCTACCAGAGAAAGAGCGTACCGTAGCTGATTTAATGAAAACTGACATTACGAGTATTTCACCTAAAGATACCCTACTTCAATTAGCTGAGTTCTACGCTATTGATAAGCCAACACTATACCCAACAACCGATATGGGCTATGCAACTAGCTACAGTACATTATCTGTCAATGATCGTGCTCGTGATATGCGAATTGCTAAACCACGTATCTTACCAGTTATCGAAGACAATAAATTTGTTGGTATAGTTACTCGTGGAGATGTTGTTAGCCAATTACGTTCAATCTACGGTGAGCGTATGGAAGTGGTAAAAACTGAAGAAACAGATGCTATTGTTGCGTAACTTTAAAATATAAATATAACAACACAGTTGGTAAAAAAGGGGCTTCTAAAATAGAAGCCCCTTTATGTATCTAAAATTTAAAATCGTTATTATTTTCTGCTTTCTAAATAATGATCTTGCAGAATATACATACGCTTAACATCACAATACTGACCATTTACAAAAATTTCTTTAACTAAATGCCCCTCTTCTACAAAACCACAAGTTTCATACAAGTGAATTGCTTTATCATTATTAACCGCCACATGAAGATACACTTTATGAAGGTTTAAAATAGTAAATGCATAGTTTAGTGCTTTATTAATTAAACTTCTTGCATAACCACAGCCCTGAAAGTCTGGCGCTATGATGATCTGAAATTCAGCATTACGGTGAATTGAGTTGATCTCTACTAGTTCAACTAATCCTATAGATTGCTGCTCTTCGTTTTCAGCAATAAAACGGCGCTCATTACTGTCATGTATATGCTTGCGAAACAAATCTTCCAGCTCATAGTACGACTCATACGGCTCTTCAAACCAGTAAGACATAATAGAGCGGTTATTGTTTAATTGATGAATGAAGCGAAGATCAGTTTGCTCAAGAGCACGTAATCGAATTTGATTATCCATTTTGTTTTCCATTAACAAAAATAAGTACTTTTTCAGCAGCTCTGCTGATTTCGAGAAAATACCATTGTTTTAGAAAAACGAGAACAACTATTTTGTACTTTTAAATACCAGACCAATGTAACTAATAGGATAACCTATGTATTACTGGGATTGATATTACTTACACTTAATTTACAGGCATAAAAAAACCGAGCTACTTGAGCTCGGTTTTTATTATCAATAATCTATTGATTAGTCTTCGTTACGAGGTGTGCGTGGAGCACGGCTTGCGCCTGGAGCACGCTCGCCACGGTGACTGCCACGGTGATCGCCACCTTTGTTGCGGTCAAAACGACGTTCGCCACCACGGTTACCTTCACGGTTTCCGCCTTCACGATTACCACGGTAACCACCACGGCCGTTACCGTTACCACCACGATTTTCATCACGACCAGCACCACCGCCAGTACGAGGACGACGTTCAATTGTTAGGTCTACACCTTCAACAACAACTGCCTTCACTTCGTTTTGACGAATACGTAGTTGCTTAAGCTTACTTGCAACGTCTGGAGACATTTTCTTAGGTAACTGTACGTATGTGTGACCTGGAGCAAGTTTGATTGCACCGATAGCACCTTTAGTGAAACCAAGTTCGTTAGCTAGAGCACCTACGATGTCTTTAACTTGAACGCCTTGCTCACGACCTACTTCTAGTTGGTATGTATCGAAATCAGCGTTGTTGTATTGACGACGCTCACCACGTTCTGGACGGTCACGACGGTCACCACGCTCTGGGCGGTCACCACGATCACTACGCTCTGGACGACGTTTAGCACGTTCCATCGCTGCGATCATTGGGTCTGGACCTTTATAGAATAAAGGACGTTTACCTTGTTGACGCTTAAGAAGCATTGCTGCAATTGTTGCTGCATCAACTTCTAGAGTCTCTTGAAGCTTAGTGATTAAGTCAGCAAATGCTTCTAGTGCAACGAATTCTTTGTCTGCTGCTAATTCAGCACCAAGAACCGCTAGACGAGCTTCTGCAACTTGATCGCGATGTGGAAGTTCAATCTCTTCCATAGTAGATTTAGTTACACGCTCAATCGTACGTAGCATACGGATTTGGTTTGTGCGAACTAATAGAATCGCTTTACCTTTACGTCCAGCACGACCAGTACGGCCGATACGGTGGATGTAAGACTCAACATCAAATGGGATGTCGTAGTTGAATACGTGAGTAATACGTGGAACATCAAGACCACGTGCTACAACGTCAGTTGCAACTAGGATATCGATAACACCTGTTTTGATGTGATCAACTGTACGTTCACGTAGAGACTGAGGAATATCACCGTGAAGGGCAGCAGCTTTAAAGCCACGTGCGCTTAACCAATCAGCTAGACGCTCTGTATCTTGACGAGTACGAACGAATACGATAGATGCATCAGTTTCTTCAGTTTCAAGAAGACGAGACATTGCTTCGTCTTTTTCTACGCCTTTAACGATCCAGAAGTTTTGAGCAACTTTGTCAACAGTGTGGTTAGTACCAGCAACATCAACACGAGCAGGATTACGTAGGTAACGGTCAACAATTGTTTTAACCATTGGAGGCATAGTTGCTGAGAATAGGATACGTTGAGCTGTATCTGGTGCTTTTTCAAGAATCCAAGTTACATCATCAACAAAACCCATTTTTAGCATTTCATCAGCTTCATCAAGGATGAACGTATGAACTTCGCTTAGGTTTAAACGGTCACGGTTAAGTAAATCTTTAACACGGCCAGGAGTACCAACGATGATATGAGCACCGCGGCTTAGAGCACGCATTTGATCAACGATAGAAGCACCACCGTAGATCTCTAAAACTTTAAGACCCTTGATGTTACGACCAAGGTTCTTAACTTCAGCAGCAACCTGAATAGCAAGTTCACGCGTTGGAGCCATGATGATTGCTTGTGGGTTATGTTGCTTGAGGTTAATTTTGTTTAAAAGAGGCAAAGAGAAAGCAGCTGTTTTACCAGTACCTGTTTGAGCTTTACCAAGTGCATCACGGCCAGCTAACAAAAGAGGAATAGACTCAGCTTGAATTGGCGTAGGTGCGATAAAGCCCATTTCGTCAAGTGCAGATAAGATAGTTTCGTCTAAAGCCAGTTGGCGGAATTCAGTAATAGTTTCTGACATTGGGATCCCAATAATTAACATATAAAAACGGTCCCATTTGCTCAGCAAGTTCCATACACACACACAAGCACTCGGGACAGGACGGTTTATCAACTTCATTTAAAATATAGAAGATGATTAACTCAGGGCGCGGATAATGCCTTAATACGTCAAGAATTACCAGAAAAAATTGAGCAACTTCACAAATTTAACTCAATTATCTTCGTTTAGGCAGTTTTTTGTACGTTAAACATCCTTTTTTTAAAATTTAATCCGTCTTTTCTAGTAATCAATTAAGGGCAATAGTAAAGTTAGCGCGTTATTTCTCTATTATATGTATGAAGGCTTATGTTTCAAGATAACCCACTACTCGCTCAACTAAAGCAGCAGATACAAGAAAAACTCCCTAAAAAAGAAGGGACAGTAAAAGCAACCGATCGCGGTTTTGGCTTTTTAGAGTCCGATGATAAAAAGAAAAGTATCTTTATTCCACCAGCACAAATGAAGAAAGTAATGCATGGTGACAAAGTAGTGGCATTGATCCGCACTGAAAACGATAAAGAGCAAGCCGAACCAGATCAACTAGTTGAGCAATCAATTACACGATTTATCGGCCGCATTCAAATGTTCAAAAAACGTCTTCAAGTCATGCCCGATCACCCTAGCCTAAAAAATGCTATCAAAGCGAAAGCTCGTAAAGGCGTAAATCCAGAAACTTTAAAAGAAGGTGACTGGGTTGTAGCAGAGCTCACGCAACACCCTTTAAAAGGCGATCAAAGCTTCTTATGCGAAGTCACTCATAAAATCACCGACAGCGACGACAAAATCGCACCATGGTGGGTAACGCTTGCTCAAAACGATTTACCAAACTCAGAGCCTGAAGGCATCGACAACTGGGAAATCAAAGATGATGCTGAACTAGTACGTATCGACATGACAGAAACACCATTTGTAACTATTGATGGTGAATCGACTAAAGATATGGATGACGCGTTATACATTAAAAAGCAAGCTGACGGTTCTTTTGAGCTAACGATTGCAATTGCAGATCCTACGGCCTACATCACTCCAGATGACAGTATGGATCAAGTCGCGCGTAAACGTGGTTATACTATCTATTTACCAGGTCGCAATATTCCAATGCTACCTCGTGATTTAAGTGACCAATTATGCTCACTTATCGAAAACGAAGAACGCCCTGCAATTTGTTGTACAGTAAAAGTAGCTGCGAATGGCACGATTGATGAAGAATCTATCAATTTCTTTGCGGCAACGATGAAATCTCACGCACGTTTAGCTTATGACAATGTGTCTGATTTCTTAGAAACTGGTTCGTGTGATAAGTGGCAGCCAACAGAAACAATCGCTCAAGTGGTTACGGAGCTGCACGAATTTGCACAAGCACGTACCTTATGGCGTCAAACTCATGCCGTGATCTTCCCAGATCGCCCTGATTATCGTTTTGAACTAGATGAAGACAATGACGTTGTAGCCATTCATGCTGATATGCGCCGCTGTGCAAACAAGCTGGTTGAAGAAGCAATGGTAACGGCAAATATCTGTGCTGGTAAAACGCTACGTAATACCTTTAATATGGGTGTGTTTAACTCTCATGCAGGTATTAAGTCAGATAAATTAAAAGATGTGGCTGAAATTGTAAATCAATTAGATGGTGCTGAATTCACAGAAGAGCATATAGCAACGCTAGAAGGCTTTAGCGAACTGCGTCGTCTTCTTGGAACTCAACCTACGTCGTACCTTGATGCTCGTATCCGTAAATTCCAAACGTACAGTGAAACAGGCAACGTACCATTACCTCACTACGCAATGGGTTTAGATATTTACGCAACATGGACGTCTCCTATCCGTAAATACAGCGATATGATTAACCACCGTATGCTAAAAGCGCACATCTTAGGCAAAGAACCAGTACAACGCCCTGATGATATCGTTGGTGAAGAGCTTGCACTAAGTCGTCGCTACCACCGTATGGCAGAAAGAAATGTAAGTGATTGGCTATATTGCCGTACTCTTGCTTCAAATGTTGAGCAAGGTACCGAGTTTACCGCAGAGATCTTTGATATTAACCGTGCAGGTATGCGTGTACGCTTAATTGAAAATGGAGCTGCAGCCTTCATTCCGGGTTCACTCATTGTAGATAACAAAGAGCGTATTGAATGCAGTGCCGAGCAAGGTTCAATCTCTATTGATAAGCATGAAGCCTTCAAGCTTGGTGACCGCCTGACTGTTGTTCTTGCTGAAGTGAAAGAAGATACTCGTAATATGGTTGCGAAACCAGTACAAGCCTTCCCTGCTCCAGAAGCGCCTCTTGCTGAACAAGTAGAGCTTGAACACACAGAAAAAACGGATGCATAAGTAAATATCCCAATAAAAAGCCTGTACCGTATTAGCGGCACAGGCTTTTTTTATTCTAAATTAATCTTCCCCGAAAAAGGGATCTCTTCATCCTCTAATTCAAATCGATCTTTTGGTGTATATACGACAATATCTTCAAAATCATCATTACGTACTCTTCGATCATTCGCGACCATTTTTTCCGCATTTTCTACCGCAGCAGCAACCATTTCATTATATTGCATTAATTTTTTTTGAGATGTTGCCGCTAACATATCTAAGCTATAGCGAATGTACAATGTAGGAAGCTGATTTAAACTAATACACGTCATATCAGTAATTTGGTCTTGGCTGTATACCTGGTGAAAATCTAACTCAAAAAAACGTTTTTCTACCAGAACTTCCATGTAATTGTGAATGTTTGATTCCATATAGATAGGTGCCTTATTGTTATTAAATGCATTAAGTCACAGTGCAAGCATATGAATAGAGTTATGTTATTGATAGAATAACGTCTTGTCCTATCATTTCAGTGACAAACTCTTTCTTTTTTTAGATTAATTAGGGTTAGCTATAAACCAATGTCATTTAACCTTTTGAGTCATCCATTATTTAAACTGCTATTGCCTATTATCATCGTTGTTTCCGTGATAACGGGTATGGATGGAATTATCCAATTATCCTCTGAAAACCAAGGATTCTCATACATATTACCCTATATCGTACTGTCAATTGTATTGCTTTTAAGCCAGCCTTTCAACCAGGGTCGTGTTGGCATGATCGCAATTACCATGGCGATTGCTTATTGGATTATCCAAGAACGTCTTCAAGTTCCATTGTCTTATGGTACAACTCGTATTGAATTTACGTTAACAGCCTTCTTGCTACCTATTTCAATGATGGCGACATTTATCTTTCCTGAACGCCGTATATTCTCTAAATATGGTGCAGGGTACCTAGGTATTCTTCTATTTATGTTTTTTTGGTGTTGGATCATCGTCTCACACTTTGCCGATAACGACATGACTGAAATTTGGGAAACCTACTTACTTAATATTCCTGAAGTGTCTCCGTTACCAATTGTTATTGTTCTTTATAGTTTAGTTATGTGTGGGCTTTCTGCCATTTTTGTTCTTACACGCAATAACAATACCGATTTAGCATCTTATACCTGCTTACTGTACTCATCATTAACGTTTGCTTTATTCAGCATTGATTTTATTTCAAGCACTATGTTTTCAATCGCCGGTTTGCTTCTTTTGTTATACATCATTTCAGCCAGCCATGAACTTGCATTTATTGATCAATTAACGGGGATCCCGGGGCGTCGAGCACTAGAATCTGAAATGAAACATCTTGGTCGCCGTTACACAATTGCAATGCTTGATGTCGACCATTTCAAAAAATTTAACGATACTTACGGTCATGATACGGGTGATGATGTGCTTAAATTGGTCGCAAGCATCATGGCACAAACCGGCGGTAACGCAAAAGTATACCGTTATGGTGGTGAGGAATTTACTGTCTTATTCAAAGGTAAAACGGCTGAGCAGAGTCTTGAATATCTAGAAGAATTACGTGAAGACATTGCGGATTATGATTTAATTATCAGAGATAACACAACACGACCTAAAGACGCAAAAGAAGGACAAGCAAAACGCGGTAAGGTAAACAAAACAAAAGTCGTTAATGTTACCATCAGTATCGGGGTTGCAGATAATTCTGAATTCAATAAGCCTCAAGAAGTCATTAAGGCTTCAGATGTTGCCTTATATCGAGCTAAAGATGGTGGTCGTAACTGCGTCAGCCTCTAAGTTTATAAGATTTAAAAAACCGACATCTTATTTATGTCGGTTTTTTTATATCAAAATAACAACTCTCTTGCATATCAACGACAGCAATGCGACACTCAAGTTACTAATAGATATATATTTTGTTAAATTTCCAATAAACAAGGATACGTTTATGTTTTTAGATTATTTTGCTCTTGGATTACTAGTTTTTGTTGCTCTCGTTATTTTTTACGGAATTATTGTTATTCATGACATTCCTTATGAGATAGCACATAAGCGAGATCATCCTCATTCAGATGCAATACACATTGCTGGCTGGGTCAGTTTATTTACGCTTCATGTGCTATGGCCATTCTTATGGATTTGGGCAACGTTATGGCGTGAAGATCGTGGTTGGGGCTTCCATAAAATTGAAAATAATCAATTAGAGCTTCAAACTCGCGTTAACCATCTTAACGATCAAGTTGAGCTTTTAACTGAAAAACTGTCACAACTAGAAGTGAATCAAGCTAAAGCATCACCTAGTCAAACATCTCAAGAGGAGCAAATATAATGGATTTATTGCTTATTCTTACTTACACCGCATTGTGTATTGCTATCTTCAAAATATTTAAGATCCCATTAAACAAATGGACAGTACCTACCGCAGGCTTAGGTGGAGTTGTACTTGTTGGTACACTCGTTTTATTAATGAACTACAACCACCCTTTCACTCAATTTGGTGGTCAGTTTTATGTAACCACACCTATTGTTCCAAGTGTTAAAGGTAAGGTAATTGAAGTTAATGTTGTACCTAACCAGCCTGTTGCTGCGGGTGATGTATTATTTAAGATTGATGACATCCCATTTCAAGCAGAAGTCATTCGTAAACAAGCCGCACTAAGTGAAGCAGAACAAGCCGCTTTACAATTAGAGTCTATCTATAAATCAGCGCAAGCTAATACTATTAAAGCTATCGCAGAAAAAGATAAAGCGTATCGTGAATTTAAACGTTACGAAAAAGGCTATAAAAAAGGTGCCTTTACCGCCCAACAATTGGATACAAGAAAGCAGACTTATAAAGCGACTGAAGCAACAGTAGAATCCGTTCAAGCTCAAGAGCAACAAGCGAAATTGGCTTTAGAATCTGAGATAAATGGAGAGAATACAACCGTTGCTCGTATGCGTGCAGAGTTAGAACAGGCACAGTTTAATCTAGATGAAACCATTGTTAGAGCACCTACAGATGGCTATGTAACACAAATGGCACTTCGACCAGGTATGATGGCAGTTCCTCTTCCTTTACGTCCTGTAATGACTTTTGTTCATACAGAAGATCAATACTTTGTCGGTGCATTTCGTCAAAACTCTTTGCAACGTTTACAAAAAGGCTTTAAAGCTGAATTTTTATTCCGAGCAATCCCAGGTCGAGTATTTGAAGGTGAAGTGGTCGAAGTTATTCCTGCTATTGGTGAAGGTCAAATTCAAGCTTCTGGCGCTTTATTAGGGACCAATGCTATCCGAACTAACGGTAGAGCTTTAGTTAAATTAAAGTTGACTGATGATGTTTCTGAATTTCATTTACCAGCAGGTTCTAATGCAGAAATATCTGTTTATTCTGATAGTTTTGAACATGTGTCTATCATGCGAAAAGTACTAATCCGCATGAAATCTTGGCAAAACTATCTATACCTTGACCATTAATTAATCGTATAGAACAAAAGTGCCTTAAGCTTATGTTTTAAGGCACTTTTATTTATATCAACCTCGATACAAATATATTTTATTAAAATCTTAAGTCTGATACTATTCGTTACGAAAAAGCTGTTACAAGAATGTTGCAGCCGTTTGACGGACTCCAATGGGAGCTGTTACGAATATTATGTGAGGACACATGAATACTACCGATAAGTACAGTATTGACAGTACTGATTATGAAGTTGGACAAGACAATATTCAAAAATGGGGTTTTGATATACATAACCAAGTTTTTGGTATTAGTGCTGGTGCTATAATTTTATTTCTTACTGTGCTTCTAATTATGGATCCAGCAGAAGCCAAATCCCTTCTTGACGGCATAAAGTTACAAATCATCGATAATTTTGATGGTTTATTTATGTGGTCTAGCAACATTTTCCTTGTTTTCTGCTTAGGGTTAATCGTATCGCCTTTCGGTAAAATTCGAATTGGTGGCGATAATGCAAAACCTGAACACTCTACAATCTCATGGATGGCAATGCTGTTTGCTGCTGGTATGGGTATTGGTTTAATGTTCTATGGTGTCGCAGAGCCTCTTGCTTACTTCACTGACTGGTATGGTACACCTCTAGATGTTGAACCATTTACCGAAGAAGCTAAAAAGCTGGCTCTGGGCGGAACCATGTATCACTGGGGTATTCACCC
The DNA here is from genome assembly GCF_900312675.1 of Aliivibrio sp. EL58. Classification (GTDB taxonomy): domain Bacteria; phylum Pseudomonadota; class Gammaproteobacteria; order Enterobacterales; family Vibrionaceae; genus Aliivibrio. The sequence goes on from NZ_OMPC01000001.1 coordinate 35,393, forward strand.
TTGGGCAATATACGGTTTAGTGGCTTTATCATTAGCTTTCTTTACCTATAACAAGGGCTTACCGCTATCTATGCGTTCTGTTTTCTATCCTATTTTAGGTGATAGAACATGGGGTTGGTTTGGTCATATTATTGATATCATGACGGTACTTGCTACGCTATTTGGTCTTGCTACCTCTCTTGGTCTTGGTGCTCAACAAGCAGCAGGCGGCATCAATCATGTATTTGGTACCGATGGTGGCGTTAATATGCAAATAGGCGTGATCATTTTCGTTACTATGCTTGCAATGATCTCTGTTATTCGCGGTATCGATGGTGGTGTAAAACTACTAAGTAACGTAAACATGCTAGTTGCTGTTGCTTTATTGTTCTTCATTATTTTCATTGGTTTCTCTGATGTAATGAGTACATTACCATTAACGGTAACGGGATATATTGAGAATATTATTCCTCTAAGTAACCCACACGGCCGTGAAGATGAAACTTGGATGCACGGTTGGACAGTATTCTACTGGGCTTGGTGGATTTCCTGGTCACCATTCGTAGGTATGTTCATTGCTCGTGTTTCTAAAGGTCGTACTGTTCGTCAGTTCTTAATCTCTGTAATGATTATTCCAACATTAGCAACTGCATTATGGATGTCTGCGTTTGGTGGTATTGCGATTGAACAAGTAAAAAACAAAGTTGGTGAACTTGGCGAAAATGGCTTAAATGACATTACTATGGCGCTATTTAACATGTATGACGCATTACCAATGAGTACTGCCTTATCTGTTATCTCAATCGTTCTTATCATGGTGTTCTTTGTAACGTCATCAGATTCAGGATCATTGGTTATCGACAGTATTACTGCTGGTGGTAAAGTCGACGCTCCTGTTCCTCAGCGTATATTCTGGGCAACCGTTCAAGGCTCTATCGCTGCGGTATTATTATGGGTTGGTGGTACAGAAGCAATGCAAGCGTTACAAGCAGGTACGGTATCAACTGCCTTACCATTTACCTTCATTCTTCTAATGATGTGTGTAAGCTTAGTTAAAGGCTTTAGCACTGAAAAATTTGGTACGGTACCAAAAGTAGGTAAAGCAAAAACATAATTTGTAATATATAAAAAGCCCCGAATAAGACGTTAAACGTAACGTTCCTATTCGGGGCTTTTTATTTTCAATAATTTTTAGTAAATCACTACTTTCGTTTTAGTAACTCTTTATCGTCTTGCTCTTTAGCAAAATCAGCAATTGCTTGGAAATCACTCGGTGTCCAATAAGGTTTGTTTTTTAACGTATCAGGTAGCGCAGCAAAATCTTTATCATTTTTATTTGGCATAAGTTTAAATGTAGCCAAAGATTCATATTCAGTTGAAACACTCTCTTTTGCCTCATCTTTAAAGCCATTTGGCTCTAAATCAGTTCCTAGGTGATATTCTCTATGAATCACGACCCACTTATTTGGTAAGCGTTTAGAGCTATCCCACCACACACCATCCATTTTCTTGATCTGTGCTTTTGACTCTTCTTTCGTTCCAACACCTAACTCAATAAACTTAGCTTCTATTGCTTTAGTCATCGCCTTAGAAAAGTCTTTCTTATTTAGTTGTGGGTTAGCAGCAATAACATCACTCGCAAGTAATGCTCCTAACATGTTTGAATACAGATCTTCTGGTGAAAAAGCAGAAGCATACTCTTTAAAGCCGCCAACTGATTCCATTCCAAACCATTGTGCAATCTCATGCCACTGAGCAAATCGATAAGCAGTTAAGGCTGCCAATTCAATACTGATTTTCTGACGCTCAACTTCTGAGTAAACTTCAGAGCTAACATGTAATTGAACAACACGCTCTTTAAGCTCAGGTGACAGCGTAACTTGGTATTCAGTCCCTAGGTGAGCATAAAACTCTCCGTAGAGATAATAAGTAAAGTCGGCAGTATCTCGAATATGGGCAGAATCTAAAAAACCGCCATTCTCTGAATAGAAAATACCGTTACTTTCATCGCCAAATCCCATCAAGCTACTGGCAACACTTTGACTGCCATCATTGTATATATGGTCACCGAGATCATCGATATTCAATACATTTTCAACAGAGACAAAAGGAACGGGGATCCCCCCTACTTCTGTTTGTAAATTAGTCCCAAATGCACAACACGGTCTTACACCTACAGGCGCATCAGCGAAAACAGAAAATGAGCACCCAAAAATTAGGCTGCTCGCCACCATGAATAGGTTTTTTTTATTCATATGTACCTCTTTAGAACGCTTCATTTATTTGAAAGTAGACAGCTTGACTGTTTTTTCCTAAACCATAATCTAGCCGTACATTAACTCTTGGCTTGAAAGCAAACCGATAACCAATGCCATAAGTTGGCAGCCATTGGCTATCAAATAATTCTTGATAGCTGTCAGCAACATTGCCACCACCAACCCATGCAACCATTCCATGCCGTTGATTAAACTGGTGGCGAAGCTCTACTTGAGAAGACAATTGGCTATTGTCTCGATACTGCCCTGAGTAATAACCTCTCATTCGTTTATCACTGCCTAAAGCTGACAGCGCAAACCAAGGAATATCACCTTGAACGTCTTGTGCATAGACTTCCCAAGCAAGAACCGTATCAGACATCATTTTGTAGTATTGACGATAGTTAACCGTCACTTCATCAAAATCAAAATCTGAGCCAAATTCAGTGCGATAGGCATTCCAGTTAACACTGAATAACATTCCTTTATGTGCATTTAATTCAAAATCACGGCTGTCATATTCAACACTAACCGTCGCAGCACTTAAAAAGGTATCTTCTAGGTCACTTTGTTTTAATGTATCGGTATCTGACGAAAGTTTACGATAACTCTCCATATCAGCACCAAAAAGAAAATAGGTATTCGGCAAAAATTGATACGCTACTTTTGGTGTAAAGCCTAAGATTTGTGCTTCAACAAGAGTCTTATTACTGTCAATTTCCGCAGCGTGTTTACCTATGCCCCAATAGTATTCAGGGGTATGGCTTGCTTTTGCTTGAACCAATAAACGTAAATCATCATTTTCAAAATAAGTTCGGTTATTAACACCAATCCCATAAGATCCAGAGGTTGATCCATAACCCGTAATACTAATAGTAGATAAGGGGGCGCTATCTGGAATCTCCAATGGGGAATAAAGGCCAACAGCAGCAACACCAATACCAAAGCCTTGTTCAGGATTAGCAAAAGGACCTGGAAGTACAGCCCAATCCACCCCTTTACTGACATCAATATCTTCTGAAGAGCCAAGCTCCTCTAAAAAAGTATCAACCCAGCTTTGCGGCTCCTCTTTAGCAGAAATCGAAAATGTGCAGCAACTTAATAACACTGCCGTCGATACGGTTAATAACTTCATGATTTAAAATCGCATATCAACGGTTAAGAAAAGGCTTTTACGATCACCAAAACCCGCTTCACCTAAAAGATACAAACGGTCATGGATCTTATATTGCATACCTAATAATGGGTTCCACGGTGTAACAAGATGCTGTTCAACATTAAAGCGACCATTATCAACCTTGCCCACTAGATTACCTAAGCTACCCGTTAAACCGATATCCGTTAAATTGCCAGATAAAGACTGCTCAACATCTTGATACATAGCGCCAACCCACAGCCGTAACGGAGCGCCTAAACGTGTGAAGTCATAGCCAATACGAGGAGAAATAACAATAGATGAAATCGTCCCATCAATCACGTTCAGTTCTGTTTCTGTATAACTGGCATCAACAAGAGCAAACACATCTTTATATCCGCCCGCTAAGACAAAACCCGCGCCATATAACGTACCATCAAGTTCTAGTCTAAATGGCATAGTCCCAGATAATTTCTCAGAGCCAAGAGCCTTAACTTTAATTGTCGTTTCAGAATAACCATTAAGAGTACCGACAATACCGTATAGATTTAAGAAAGGAAAAAGCCAAACATCACCACGTAATGTCAGCACTTCACTCATTTGTTTGCCAGTACCTACAGGCTCTATTTGAACGACATCCCCTAAAGGCACATTATGCTTTCCAAACAAACCCAAATCTACGGGATATGTCCCCTCAAACCCAACACTATCTACAGAGATATCTTGAGTTTGTTTCATGTAACTAACATTCAAACCAAACGCTTCAGGTAAGGTATAGCCACGCGCTTCCGCTTCTTCTTTCCAAATGGGTAACGTAAAAGATTCTGCAAACAAAGAAGAAGAGTAAGATAAAAATAGCAGGCAAAGTACAGAAAGTGCTCTTTGCTTCATAAAAGCTCCAGAACTGAAGGAAAGTAATCCAAAAGTGGCTTCAGTTTTCAGCAAATCATACTCTCAGATACTTTTCTATCAATAGAATTTTACACTGTTTTACAAACAGCAATTTATCAGCTCAAAAATGAGAATTACAGTGGAATATTTGACCAAAATCACACTTTAATAGAGCATTTACCGCAAATAATATTTAAATAACGCTCAAATTAAGATCAAATAAAATACAAATTCCAAACAAAAAAATACCCCGCAATCATAATATGAATGATTACGGGGTATCTATAAATTAATTAAAAGTAATCAAGTGATTATTTTTTAAACTTGCCACGATTTGAATGTATTTTCATTTTCGCTTTCATTTTTCTTTTATCAGCAGAACGACCACGATTTTGACGAGAATGATCTTCTTTTACTGCTCGAGCGTTTGGATCAGGTTCATATCCTTTTAACCACTCTTGCGGTAAACGAGTCTCTAACAGAGTTTCAATTGCTTGCAATAAATACTCTTCATTTGAACTCATTAATGAAATAGCTTTACCAGTGCACCCAGCTCGGCCAGTACGTCCGATACGGTGAACATAATCTTCGGCTTTGAATGGCAATTCATAGTTAATCACGCATTCTAATTGCTCAATATCCAAACCACGAGCCGCAATATCGGTTGCAATTAACGCACGAACTTTACCCGTTTTAAACTCTTCTAGCGCACGTAAACGAGCACCTTGGCTCTTATCGCCATTAATAGATGCGGCTTTAATACCGTCTTTTTTAAGCTCTTTAACTAACTCATCAGAGCCCTGCTTTGTTTTTGTAAACACAAGGACTTGTTGCCAGTTACGAGAACCAATCAAGTACGCTAATAGCTCACTTTTACGATGCTGATCGACAGGATAAACCATTTGCTCAACAGTATCAGCAGTACTGTTTGTTGGCGTAACTTGCACTTCTTTTGGTTTATGCAGCATATAGTAAGCAATTTCTCTTACTTTTTTGCTGAAGGTTGCTGAGAAAAATAACGTTTGGTGCTCAGCAGGCATCTTGCGTAAGATCTTTTTAATGTCAGGAATAAAGCCCATGTCTAACATGCGGTCTGCTTCATCTAATACTAAATAGCTCGCTTGGTTTAGCGTAATGGTATTAATATGCACTAGGTCTAATAAGCGCCCAGGAGTAGCAACTAAAATATCAGCGCCACCGACTAAATTGTCTTTCTGAACATTAATGCTAGTACCGCCATAAGCAACCACCACTTTAATGTCAGTTCCTTTGGTGTAACTCACCAAGCTATCAAATACTTGCTGCGCCAATTCACGTGTCGGCGTTAAAATTAAGCTGCCAATAACTTTTGAGTTTTGAGTACGATGAATAGGATTTTCAATTAAACGTTGGATCAGCGGTAAACCAAAAGCGGCGGTTTTACCTGTTCCTGTTTGCGCTCCGGCAAGTACATCATGTCCTTGTAATACGAGAGGAATCGCTTGTTCTTGAATTGGTGTTGCCTCTTTAAAACCCAATTCTGAAACAGTATTTAGTAACTGTTCCGTTAACCCTAATGAAGCAAATGACATGATGAACCTTTAAATACGATAATTTTCGCCGATTGTAGCAAACCATTTCTATTATCCCTATTAGAAGTCATCATCATTTCTAATTTTCTACTCTTTAAAACGTAAAAAATCCAGCGTACTTTGCGATACGCTGGATTATCATTGGAAAGTTAAAGATTAATAACTAGTGTCGATTATAGGTAGTAACGCGCACCTAACATCCACTTATTATCTTCTTTATTATTATAGTCGTTACCTAGATCAACTTGGTAACCGGTAAAGCCAACGAACTTCTTAGTGAAATTGTATTCTGCTTGAATTGCTGAAGTACTATAAACCGTTTTACTTGCGTCATTATCAACCACTGATTCATAGTTCAAGCTTAGGTTTAAACTGTTGTCTAAAGCGTAGGCAACCAAAGCTTCGTATGCAGAACCATCTTCAATAAGAGCGCCAGCACCATCTTTATTCATGTTTTCATTCATTGCGTAAACACCAGCAACGTATAAACCAGAGCCGTATGTACCGTAAGTACCACTGATCACGTGAGATTCAGAGGTTTCAGATTTAGCACTTGAAGCGTAATTCACATCACCTGTGTTGTATGCGTAATTAGCAGAGAAACCAGCTACATTATAGTTCAATGCAATTTGCGCACGGTTACCATAATCATTTTCAACTTTTGTAAGATCCCAATCATTTGAAACCGTATCAGATTTACGTCCCTGCCAACCCGCAGCAACACCAAGTTTACCTGCATCGCCTAGCTCAAACATTTTACCGTAGCTCAGCATTTCTTCCGCACGACCAGTACCTAGGTTACCGTGATCTTCGTAGATAAAGTCATTAGCAAAGGCGATTGGCATATCAGCAACACCAGCAACACTGTAATAAGGTGCCCATTGCGTACCTGCAACCATACGACCAAAATCGTTATGCGTTACGCCGATGTAACCTAAACGAGTCGTAAATGCGTTCTCACCACCATCTAGGTAATTAAGCGCCCACTCACCTTTTGCATCAGCTACAAAGCCATTGCCTAGATCATGCGTTGCATTAAAGTTTAAACGTGGAGAAACTGCAGTTAAACCAGTATCACCTTCATCAGAGCCTTCTAAAGCAACCGATACGTGACCACCGATATCAAAAGTAGTGCCATCTTCGTTGTATAACTCAACAGCAACCGCATTTGAAGAAGCAGCGATAATAGCTAAAGCAAGTAGTTTTTTATTCATTTCAATTTCCATTTTAAAATGGCCTTTTATGTTTTAAGTACATAAAAGTTCCAAGCGACCAACAATTGAAATGAAGATAAACACTTTTAAAACACAAGTAGAGTAAATCGTTAACAAAAGATCCAATAGAAAATAAAATTTATATAAAAGCACTTGATATACATACGATATTCTTTTGTTTAACAGATGTATCGAAATGTTTTATTGATGTTTTTTTAGCTAATGAAATGAAAACATATTTGACCGAAACATATAGAAACAAGAAGAATCGAGCAATAAAGGAACAAACAACCAATTTAAATACAATTAGGGGTTTACAAGAAAAGCCGTACCCCCTATTATACGCGGCATTGGAGGGATGGCTGAGTGGTCGAAAGCACCGGTCTTGAAAACCGGCAACCGTTAATAGCGGTTCTAGGGTTCAAATCCCTATCCCTCCACCACATTCTAAGCCCTAGCAGAAATGCTGGGGCTTTTTTGTATCTGAAACCTAAACTATCCCACTAATGAACTGAGGCAATGATTTCCACTACCTCAGTTATGCCGACTCTACCCCTTCGATTTACCAATCATTGCAGCATCGTGACCACTTAACGCTTGGTAAGGGCGTAAATCAAACAATGGCATGATGGAATAAATATGATCGAAGATATCGGCTTGTACCCCTTCGTAGAATACCCAATCCGTATTATTGGTAAACGCATAGATTTGTAATGGTAAACCTTCCGGGGTTGGTTCAAGTTGACGCACCATAAACATCATATAAGAGTGAATATCTTTATTGGTGCGTAAGTAAGCGGCTAAATAAGCACGGAAAATACCCACGTTAGTCATTTGTCGAGTGTTTCCTAAATGAGGAATATCATCTAACTCTTCATTAAACGTATCTATTTCTTTTGATTTCTCAAATAAATACTCACGTAAAATTCGAATGCCCTTAAGTGACTCAATTTCATCTGCGGTCATAAAGCGGATCGAATTCACATCAATATTAACCGAGCGCTTAATACGTCTACCGCCAGAATCAGACATTCCTTGCCAATTAATAAAGGCATTTTGAACCAATGCATAAGCTGGGATCATACTCACTGTATTATCAAAGTTTCGAACTTTTACCGTCGTTAATGAAATCTCTTCAACTGATCCATTTGCTTTAAACGAATCCATTTCAATCCAGTCATTTAGCGTAATCATTCGGTTCGCTGAAAGCTGAATACCAGCCACAAAACCTAAAATGGTGTCTTTAAATACCAACATCACAAAACCCGTTGCAACCCCTAGCCCACTCAAAAATATCACTGGTGATTCATTCGCAAGGATAGACATGGATACCACGATACCGATAAAGAAAGTAAATAACTTAATCAGTTGAACGAAGCTCTTAATTGGCATTCGACGGGTAATGCCTTTTTCTGTCGCCATATCATTAAGTGCATCAAGCAGCGCAAACAGCATAGAGATAAAGACAACTAAAATTGAAATACTTAATATTTTATCGGCTGTCGTCGAAAGTAACGTGTAATGACCAAGCGCAAGAGGAAAGAGCAAATCTAAAATAGTAATAGGTACTAACAAGGTTAATTTTTCAAATACTTTGTATTTTGTAAACCCTTCTAATAAAGGAATATTGGTCCGCTGAAGAACATTACTTATCGTTCGAACAATAATATGACGAGTGATTAAATAACCAATAAGAGCGACTCCAATAACAACAAGCACAAAAACACCTGTCAGCTCTAAACCGTAAGGATCGCTATTGATACCTAACGAGCTTAATTTACCTGCAATATAGTTACGAATATGATGCTCTAACACGTAGCCATCCTTAATTTCTTAGGTTATTTCAAAAATGATAATAATTTTAGGCTTTTAGCTTGTTTCTACAAGTACTATTTTCAGTATAGATACTCTCAAGCCAAAAAATCAGAGATAAAAATATTAACGGGCTAGAACGGTAGTTTCCTTGCACAAATAGATTAAAACACGCGCATGATCACAATTTTTGAAAACTTAGATTGCTTTAAGTTAAATCTAATTTTTAGGACTACAATCTCGAGGTCTCTTACATTTAACTCAGAGGTTAAAATGGAAAATCAAACTCCAAGTCAGGCTTTAATTTCCAAAGGTTGGAAATATTTTATTATTGTTGGCGTCATTGTCGCGCTTGCAGGGTTAGGAGCAACTAGCCTACCTGTTATGGCTGGTGTGACGATTTCGACGATCATCGGTACCCTATTATTAATCACAGGGTTGGTTCAGGTTTACCATACTTTCCGTATTCACTCTTGGAAAGAAAAAATATGGTATGTGTTAAGTGCCTTATTTTATATTGTTGGTGGTTTATTTATTCTCTTTAACCCACTAGAAGGCCTTATGACAATCACAACAATCATGGTAGTTGTGATGATATTTAATGGTCTAACCCGTATGATTTTTGGGTTTACCAATAAGAACCTTCCTGGCAGTGGGATGGTTATTTTGAGTGGATTACTCTCTGTCGCTATTGGAGGATACTTCTTCTTCCTACTTGATAACCCTGAGTTTTCATTATCATTATTAGGTACGTTTGTTGGTGTCTCTCTTATAATGGAAGGCGTAAGCTTTGTGTTTCTCGGCGTAAGAATGAAAAAGTTGGCGCACAACAATTAATCTGATTTATTAGAAATAAAAAAGCCTCTTGGGGGATCAAGAGGCTTTTGATTAGGAGATTTTTATTCAAAAAAGGTAGTTAATCTCTTCTGCTTTTTGCTATTAACCCTGAAGAAGTGTTAATGCATTTTTCATCGCTTCTTTTGTTGAACATTCAACTTGACGAATGTTAGCAAAACGATCTGATTCTTTTACTGGAATATCATGAGCAAGGATAATGAACTTAGCGTTCGCTACGTCTTTTGCTGTCAGTTTGTTCACTAAGCCGTTAGATCCTTGAGTCTCAACTTTAATCTTGATGCCTGCTGCTGCGCCTGCTTTCTCTAGTGCTTTTGCTGCCATGAACGTGTGTGCTACGCCTGAAGGACAACAAGTAACCGCTAGAACATCATACTCACCTTCGCCAGCAACTGGTGCCGCTTGAGCTTGTACTGGTGTTGCTACTGCTGTTTCATCTTCTACAACTACTGGTTTCCAGAAGCCTACAATTAGCGCCGTCGTTAATGAACCTAATGCAATACCTACAACATACATTGGGATGTTGCTAGATACAGGTGCTGTAATTAAACCGCCCCAAGGTGCATGAAGTAATACATCAGTCATGAAACCAAACACACAACCAACCATGCCGCCAATTACGATAGATGGAAGAACACGCATTGGGTCATTTGCTGCAAATGGGATAGCCCCTTCAGAGATACCAATTGAACCCATGATTGCTGCTGCTTTACCTGCTTCTTGCTCTTCTTTAGAGAATTTCTTCTTAAACATGAATGTTGCAAGAGCCATACCTAGTGGTGGAGTACAAATCGCGATACCAACGCCACCCATTAGCCATGGTTGTGTATTTACTTGTGTTTGAGCAAATAGTGTTGCTACTTTGTTGATTGGGCCACCCATATCAAACGCCGTCATACCACCAAGAATCGCACCTAGAACCGCTTTAGAAGAACCCGCCATTGACGCTAGGAATTCATTCATCGCAATCATGAAAGAAGAGATAGCTGCACCTAAGCCCCACATTACGATACCCGCAGAAACTAGTGTACCAACAAGAGGATAGATAAAGTAAACGCCTAGTGCGCTTAAATGTGCAGGGATAGGCAATCTCTTAAGCTGAAGAACCACACCGCCAGCAATGAAACCAGCAACGATACAACCAAGGAAGCCACCACCTAGATCAGCCATAATCCCTGATGCAATAAAAGCAGGCGCTAATGCTGGTTTATCCGCAATAGAGTAACCAATAAAGCCACCAAGAATGATTGGGAAAAGTACAAGACCTTTAATCGCGATAGTTGAAATATCCGCTAGAATACCCGTATCAGGAACTGCACCTTTACCCGTAGCCATTACTGCTAGAGCTAAAAGTACCCCACCTGCAACCACGAACGGAAGCATGTGAGATGTACCAAAAAGCAAGTGTCCTTTTAATTTGGATAGTGTTTGTTTCCAATCACCAGATGGTTGAGTTGTTGCAGTCATCGTTGACATAAAAGTAATCCTAAAGTGAGTAAAACTAAAAGTTATGCCAATCACAGTAAGTAAGTGTTCAGAAATAGCGAAGGAAAAAGGCTTGAAAACAAGGCAGAATTTTTCGATAAGTAGTTATTCTACAATCAAAAATTCTAACGCAGTTATCAAGTCTTTTAACAAGCTAGGATGACCAGTTATTTACTACGATTGGTATTAATTAATCAGTAAATCTAAAATGTCTTGCTCGGTCGTCGCTTTTTGCATATCTGCAATTAGATCATCACCGAATTTTTCAAATAACGCTTGTAGTGCATAAATGTGGTGATCGCCGCTTTCTGGTGAGGCAATCATAAAAAATACGGTTGGTTGGTCATCATCAGCACCGTATTCAATCGCCGTTTTTGATACGCCAATCGCAATAGCTGGTTCAATAACCGCGGCATTTTTTGTATGAGGGTAAGCAATACCCATATCAGAAGTCACACACTGCGCTTCACGCTCATAAATACCCGCTAAAAAGTTTTCTTTATTATCGATACGGTTATTTTTTAATAACATTTCAGCTAACTCAGCAAATACGCCATCTTTCGTTGTCGCTTCTAAGTTCAATTTAATTAAATTAGTATTTACTAGTGTGGTGATCATAATGTTTCCCTTAATAAGAATTTTTACTTAATTCAAACTGCATTAAGTTGATGAGGGAATAATATGAATTAAAGTGATATTTAGTAAGTTGACATTTAAAGCATTTACTGGACTTTTGTACCCGTAAAATCAAAGTGTGATGACAGTAACAATTATGTGTTCAAAAAAGACAGAAAGGATAGAACACATAGGAAAAAACAACAAAGCCAATAATAACAACAACTTAAAATCAAAACCAATAAAAGACTGACTTTAAGAGTGATAGATCACAAAAATATGGCGGAGAAATTTTTAACAATAAGAGGGGGAAACCACGTTAAATATGTGTCATTCAACATGGCTATTTAGAAGAAATACTGAATATGATCTTTACGATAGGGCTTTAATTTGGCTTTATTATTTAGGCATTAATAAAAACTATATTTTAACCATGGTTCGATAGTCTGACGGGGTATAACTGGTCTTCTTTTTAAATACTCGATAAAAATAATTCACGTCTTGAAAACCACAACGCGTAGCGACTTCAGTTAAACGGAAGGTATATTTCTTCAACATGAATTTTGCACGTTCAATGCGCACCCAAGTAATATAATCTGCTAGCGTCATATGCCCTTGCTGCCTAAACATACGAGACAAATGGTTTGGCGAAATATTAAAACGACTAGCGATATTATTTCTATCAATACTACGATGGAAGTTTTCTTGGATATAAATGCATATCCCTTGATAAAGATCTTCACTGCGCTTTTTAGGAGAGATGACATCATTTGGCTCACCTAACATTGTTTTGCTATAACTCAACAATGCCAAAAGTAGATACTCATCAATCTGGTTTTTATTAGGTTCACGAGCGAGAGCATTTAGCGCTTCTAAAATATTATCAATCGCATGGCCAGTTCGAGTTTGAATACTGTACTTTTGCACATCATAGAAACCCTCTTCGCCCTTACGCTTACTCACTAAACTGAACCCCACTTGTCTGCGACCAAAAAGTAAGCTCAGTACGGAACAATCCTCACTCCAATTAGGTTTATTCCAGCAGTTTGGTGGGATGTAGAGTGCGTCTCCCGCCATGATTTTAACTTCAGTAATCCCAATGTCTGGATCTTCGATCTGATTTAGGTACTCACCGCTAATCACTAGCTCTAAACGGGGAAAGTTAACTTGGTAACAACATGAGGGAGGCGTCACTTTATCGCCTGCAAACCAGATCTGATTAAAGCTTTCTCTTTCTGATAATAGCGCCTCTAAAACAGTATTAAATACTAAACCCATGTTCATCACTTACTAAAATTAACCACACTTTTATCCACCAACCCCATCAAAATCAGGATGTTATTGATAAATAACCCATCAATAATTACATAAAAACAACAATCTAAGTCATTATTTATTAAGTACTTTTTTGACTTGTGCATTATAGCTTTTTGGGTTTATAAAAATCAGAGCTGAATCACACTTGGCTTTAGAGGATACAAAAATCCAGTAAATGCATTTCTCGCACACTTACCAATCTATCTCATCAGAATCACACTATTCCCACACAAGACATCCACCCAAATGGGAATAACTTATGATTACTGACTTAATCAACGAACAGCTAATTTGCTTAGATCTTGCAGCAAAAACCAAAGACGACGTTTTTTCTGAAATGGCAGAACATCTTCTGCAACAAGGTCGAATCAATGACAAACAGGTATTTCTTAATGATATCTACGCAAGAGAAGAATTAGGAAATACAGGCTTTGAAGAAGGCGTCGCACTGCCACATGCGAAAAGCTCGGCGGTTATCTCCCCTGCAGTCATGATTGGTATCAGCAAGCAAGGTATCGAATATGGCGCTGAAGACGGGCTACCATCTAAATTATTCTTTATGATCGCCTCCCCTGAAAACGGTGCAGATCATCACATTGAAGTACTGGCTGAACTGTCTTGTAAATTAATTGAAGATGGATTTATTGAAAAATTCTTAGCGTCAACCTCACCAAAAATGGCGTTAGCACTGTTACTTGAAAAAACAGAAAACACCAACACAGTTGAAGCAACCAATGGCTTTTTGATTGGCGTCACGGGCTGTCCAGCAGGAATTGCCCACACTTACTTAGCCTCTGAAGCACTAGAAAAAGGCGCGGCAGAATTAGGCTATACCATCAAGGTTGAAACTAACGGATCTATTGGGGTTAAAAACAGCCCTACCGCAGAAGAAATTGAAAAAGCAGAAGCAATTATCGTCGCGTGTGACAAACAAGTAGATCTGACTCGCTTCGCAGGTAAAAAGCTGATCCAAACCAACGTTAAAGCCCCAATAAAAGATGCAAAAGGCTTAATTACTCAATCTCTTACACAACCTCCTTTTGTTGCTGATACAACTAAATCAAGCTCAGATAACAAAGGCAGTTCGTCTCAAACCCGCTCAGATATTTATCGCTACCTAATGAATGGCGTATCACACATGATCCCATTTGTTGTGACTGGCGGTTTATTAATCGCACTGGCGCTTGCTCTGGGTGGTCAACCGACAGAAAGCGGTATGGCTATTCCTCCGGGTAGTTTATGGAACAAAGTATTAGATGTTGGTGTTGTTGCCTTCACATTAATGATCCCAATTCTTGCGGGTTACATTGCGTATGCAATTGCTGATCGCCCTGCACTTGCACCGGGCCTAATTGGTGGTTGGATTGCAAATAACGGTTCTTTCTATGGTGCTGAAGCCGGTACTGGTTTTATTGGCGCTATCATTGCGGGTTTGCTTGTTGGTTACTTTGTTAAGTTTATTGCCAACATCAACTACCACAAGTTCATTCAGCCTCTTGTGCCTATCGTAATTGCACCTATTACGGGCTCATTATTCATCGCGTCATTATTCATTTTTGTTATTGGTGCACCGATTGCTGATTTGATGGATTCACTAAACGTACTACTAACCAACATGAGCACTGGTAACGTTGTTCTACTTGGTATCGTTCTTGGTGGCATGGCAGGCTTTGATATGGGTGGTCCATTCAATAAAGTCGCCTTCCTATTCTCTGTCGGCATGATTGCGAGTGGTCAAACTCAATTCATGGGCGCGATGGCGTGTGCAATTCCTGTCGCTCCACTAGGTATGTCACTAGCAACGGTTATTGGTCGCAAGTTCAATATCTTTGAAGAGTCTGAAATTGAAGCAGGTAAAGCCTCTGGTGCCATGGGTCTGGTGGGAATCTCTGAAGGTGCCATTCCATTTGCAGCGCAAGATCCTATCTCAGTTATCCCTGCCAACATCCTTGGTTCTATGGTTGCCGCAGTAATGGCGTTCTCATTTGGCATAACAAACAGTGTTGCTCACGGTGGTCCTGTTGTTGCCCTACTTGGTGCAATGAATAAACCGGTATTAGCACTGGCTTGCATGGCAGCGGGCGCAACCGTAACCGCATTGGTTTGTGTTTCTATTAAAAAAGCTCGCCAAGCGAAATCATTTTCTGTAGCGGCAGCTTAACCTTCTCTTTCTCCAGTGTTTTCTCTCTTGATTCAGTAAAACAAGATTTGAAACGCACTGGAGAAGCTTTCCATTGATGACATCGAGTGCATTATGAATAAATCAACTCAACAATACTTTTACCCTATGACCAATGTGATTCAAGATTATGCATGGGGAAGTTTCACCTCTATCGAAGCCTTATTTGATATAAAAAACACCAGCAATAAGCCACAAGCAGAATTATGGATGGGCGCTCACCCAAATGGTTGTTCTACCGTTACGATGAATGGCCAACCAACCTTATTATCTGAACTGATCAATCAAGATCAAACCGCCTATTTATCTTCGTTAACGGCAGATCATTTTGGTGAGTTGCCTTATTTATTCAAAGTATTAGCAGCAGAAAAAGCACTCTCGATTCAGGTTCATCCTAATAAACAACAAGCGATGGCAGGCTACGATAAAGAAGAGCAATCAGGAATAGAGCTGAATGCATTTAATCGTAACTATAAAGACAATAATCACAAGCCAGAATTGGTATACGCGTTAACACCTTACAAAGCGATGAACGGCTTTAGAGAATATAACGAGATCATTGCCCTATTTAACCAAATGGCGCTGCCTTCTCTTGAAGAAATCATCACAAGTTTTGAACAACAGCCAAACTCGCAAGGGTTAAAATGCTTCTTTAAAGCGATTCTTTCATTAACTGATAACGCAAAAGAGTCGGCATTAACCGAGCTAGGTCACTTCGCCAGCAATAATAAACAAAATGCTCTATTTGCTTTAATTGATGATTTATCAACTCAATACCCAAATGACATTGGTTTGTTTACTCCATTAATTCTTAATGTCATTACTCTGCAACCGGGTGAAGCCATGTACTTAAATGCGTGTACGCCTCATGCTTACATTAATGGTACTGGACTAGAGATAATGGCGAACTCAGACAATGTACTGCGCGCAGGGTTAACCCCAAAATTCATGGATATTGATGAGCTTATGGATTGCACAGAGTTTGTAAGCATTCCAACAGACTCCTTGATTATGCAACCTAACATTATTAATGGAGGGATGAATTACCCTATCCCTGTGAGCGATTTTAAATTCTCAGTATTTGCATCAGTTGATGATCTACCACTAGAAACGCACAGTGCCGAGATTTTATTTGCGATTGATGGTGACATGACGTTGCATCACTCAACAGGTGAAACGGTCAATGTACCTAAAGGGCATTCTATTTTTGTTCCTGCTTACGCACATCAATACACATTAAAATCAAGTGGGAAAGTGGCAAGAGCGTATAACTAACGCTTAGATATAAAGATAGAAATAAGCTGACTTAGCATTGTTGTTGAGTCAGCTTTTTAATTATAACAACTGACACATCGCGTATAAAATCAGCGCCTGCAACCCTTTTGGTTGTCTCGTATTTACCAAACGTTGGCTAAACTCCTCAGACAACATATTACGAGTTAAATAAGTCGCAGCGAGTATCATAGGTTTGCTTGGTTTCTCAGGCAAAACTAAGGCAATAATCAAATTTACCTCTCCCATTTTTGATGCCCAGTCCACCGAATAATCACTACGAATGATCGCTATGGTCGGCTTCTCAACATAAGGAGAAATAACATGAGGTAAGGCGATTTGTTTTGCCATTGCCGTTGATGAGCGCTCTTCTCGCTTTATCAAAGACAGCAACAATTCATCAGACTCTTGTGGGTAAATCAGCTGTGACAAGCCTTTTAAAATCTCGAATTTAGATAAAACGGCTTGCGCTTTGACGTAATGAAAATCAACTTCGCAATTAGGGGTTAATTGCGGACGGGTATTAACAATAGTTTCTGAGAAATCACACAGTTTATCCGAAGCAACGAAATCAAAGGTTGAAGCAAGTAAGTCAGTCAGAACAAAGTTAGCCCACTCCGCATCCATTCCTACGGTCACCAATTGACAAAAATCTCCCGGCCTCAATCCTACTTTTAGTAAACCGAGCGGACTTGCTGCATCACTACTGAGGTTTTGAGTAATATTATCAATATAAACAAGGCTCTTAAACTTTTTAGCAAGTCGAGTGAGCTGACTTGCCACTTGAGGTGGCAAGCCTTGCTCTTTCACAAAGAAGGTAATGCGATAGTCGATAATTGTCGACATCATTATGAAAGGTGTTTTCTCAAAATAGTGTCTACATCAGTCAGTATGGATTCAATACTGTATTGCTTAGTATTAATGCCTAAAAAACGACTTTTATTTTCAATTTCGATATCCGATGCAATGATAACAAGATCTGCATTCACAATATCAACAGGAGTGAGAACTTCTTCAACACCCATTGCGCCTTGAGTTTCCACTTTGATTGACACTCCCAATTTTGCAGCCGCCTTTTTAAGCACATCTGCTGCCATGTAAGTGTGTGCAATTCCGGTTGGACACGCTGTTACTGCCACAATTTTCATGATTTACTCTTAACTGGTAAAAATTCAAATAACTCAATGTATTCACAAGATACTAATTTGAATAACAATACATTGGTTATTTCTCTCTCATTTATCATAAAGTGCTTTAGCATCAATTAATAAGGAGCAAACTCACACTTTACTACAGAAGGTACAATAATCCAGTAAATGCCTTTTTTATCCAGTTATTAAAATCCAAAGATCCACTAACATGACCAACAAATTATCGATAAAAATGGAATCGTTATGAATATCACCTCTCTTATTGACATTAATGTTATCTGTTTAGACCTAAAATCAACGTCTAAAGAAAGCATTCTTGAAGAGATGGTTAATATATTAAACGATGCTGGAAAACTGTCGAATAAACAACAATTTCTATGCGATGTGTGGTCGCGAGAAGAGATAGGGAATACGGGTTTTGAAGACGGTATTGCAATCCCTCACGCCAAAAGTACCGCTGTCATTACGCCCTCTGTCGCTATTGGTATTAGCCGCACAGGTATTGATTATGGTGCCGAGGATGGTCTTCCGTCTGATGTCTTTTTTATGCTTGCATCGACAGATGGTGACGACAATCAACACATCGAAGTATTATCACAAATATCCATTCGATTAATTGAAGATGGCTTTACCGACAAGTTAAAAGCCGCGCAAAGTAAAGAAGAAGCTTTAGCCTTGTTTACTGATTCAATTCAACCAGAAGAAGCGCTGACTTCAACGACCATAGCTGAACCACAAGCTGAAAAAAGTGAACTCTCTCGTGGTTTAGGTCGCGCTAAAGAGCACCTACTCTTTGGCACCTCACACATGATCCCCTTTATTGTTGCTGGTGGGGTTTTACTCTCTTTATCTGTCATGATCTCAGGCCATGGCGCCGTACCCACAGAAGGAATCTTGGCTGATATTGCGCAAATGGGCATTGCCGGATTAACCTTATTTACCGTGGTGCTTGGTGGCTATATCGCTTATTCCATTGCTGATAAACCGGGATTAGCTCCAGGAATGATTGGTTCTTGGATAGCTGTTCAGCAATACAACACGGGATTTTTAGGGGCGATCATCATTGGTTTTTTTGCAGGGTTTGTCGTTCGTACATTAAAGCAAATTAAGCTACCAGAAAGCATGACCTCCCTCGGCTCAATTTTTATCTACCCGCTTATCGGTACCTTCATCACTTGCGCTGCTGTCATGTGGGTAATTGGCGCACCAATCGCTAATACCATGACGCTGCTAAATGAGTGGCTTGCAAGTATGGCAGGTTCAGGAAAAGTGGTTTTAGGCGCAATTCTTGGTGCAATGGCGGCCTTTGATATGGGAGGCCCAATCAATAAAGTCGCTACCCTATTTGCTCAAACTCAAGTGAATACGCAACCTTGGTTAATGGGTGGTGTCGGCATTGCGATTTGTACTCCACCATTAGGCATGGCGTTAGCGACCTTCTTATCCCCTAAAAAATTCAAGCGAGAAGAACGTGAAGCAGGTAAAGCGGCAGGCATTATGGGAATAATTGGGATCACTGAGGGCGCAATTCCATTTGCATCTGCCGACCCTGCTCGTGTTATTCCAGCCATTGTTGCCGGTGGTATTGTTGGCAACGTAACTGGATTTTTGTTTAACGTATTAAATCATGCGCCGTGGGGTGGCTGGATTGTATTACCGGTTGTTGATGGGAAATTTGGTTATGTGGTTGGTACGCTACTGGGTGCATTAACCACTGCTCTCATTGTTATTTCATTAAAGAAAAATGCCGTAGAAAATGAGGATAAAGAGCTCCGTGAACTTATCTTAACTGCCGTAAAAAATGAAGGCGAAGCGGATGTATTAGCGGTGACAGCCTGCCCATCAGGAGTTGCTCATACCTTCCTTGCTGCCAAGAGTTTAGAAAAAGCCGCACAACGATTAGGCATTAAAATAAAAGTAGAGACTCAAGGGGCAGATGGCATTAATAACCGCATTACCCCATTAGATATTAAAAATGCTAAATTGGTTATCTTTGCTCATGATGTGGCAATCAAAGAACCGCTTAGATTTGCAGGCAAACGCACTCTAGATATCAGCACTAAAGAAGCAATGTATAATGGTGAGGCACTACTTAAGTCACATAAAACGAAGTAATCGAACTTTACATACAATCCAAAAAGGCTCGAATTAGCTGCAAATGAGGTTCAACCAAATCTTGATGGTTACTTCGATATCCTCCACCAACCACGCAGGCAATAGGAATGCCTTTTTGTTTGGTAAACGATCTCATCCAAAGATCTCGTTGATATAAACCTTCAGTTGATACATCCAAATAACCTAGCTCATCATCAATGTGAATATCTACCCCTGCATCATAAATAATAAGATCAGGTTGATGATGATTCACTGCCATTTCAACAACCTGATGAAACGCTTCTAAGAACTCACGGTCTTGAGTGCCTATTGATAATGGTACATCGTAATCAGAGGTAGGTTTACGGGCAGGGAAGTTTTTATCGCAATGAAAAGAGAGCGTAATAATGTCGTCGCGATCCGCACACAACGTTGCAGTACCATCACCATGATGCACATCACTATCAATAATTAATACTTTATCGATCCCCTCTTGCTGTAATGCATGATGGGCTGCCATCGCTAAATCATTCACCAAACAAAAACCACTACCAAAATCGTAATGAGCATGATGATAACCACCACTTAAATGCACCGCAGATCCATACTCTAACGCCTTATCTACGGTTAAACAGGTTCCTGCCGTCGAGGTTAATGTTCTTTGAATTAACGACTCACTCCACGGAAAACCAATGCGTCGCATTTTAGCTGCAGGTAACGTTCCAGAGACTAACGCATCAATATAGTCTTTATCATGCACTTGTTTAATCGCATCGACCGTGAGTGCAGTTGGCTCAAAATAACAGAGAGATACATTTGAATAATGGGATTGAATCGCTTGATATAAACGCTGATATTTTTGAATAGGATAGCGATGCCCTTCAGGAAGATCTAATTGCTAGTAAATTGGATGATAAATTAACGGCAACATGATCAAATAGCCCTATTCTAAAAACAAAAAAAGAGCAGCTATTATGGCTGCTCTCTATCAATACACAAGAGCCAATTTATTGCTAAAAATCATTATTATTAAATTAAATCGTAATATTTATAAATTGCATTTCACTTAGCAAATTGATTCCTATTATGAAATTATCGCCTATTCATTCTTTATTATTGCAAATAAACAACATACCCACTTAAAACCATTTACCACCCAACCGATTGATAGTATTAGATTTATTCATTTACAAATTCGAATCTCATCCATTAAACACTTTTTGGTATACATATTGCGTGATGATACTTACTTGAAGGAAACGGTACGTTAAATGAATTAACAAATACTATCCGTAGCATTGCTTTACTATAAAGTCAGTTGAGCTTGCTTAGTAACAAATTCTAGTTGTTTTTATTTACCGAATAATTTCAAGTCAATGTATCTATTCATTGTATTGAGGGTATTTCCTCATTCAAATAATCGAAGAGGCTTATTATGAAATATAAACAGCTTTTTTCTCTTATCGCGTTTACTTTAGCAAGCGCGCCCATCTACGCGACCACTGTAGATTTGGATTTTTCTAATCATATAGAGTCCACTAATCTAATTAACAGTTTCGGTCCCTCTTACGATGGCCCAGTAATGCATTTTCTCAATGTCGGTATCCACAATGGTAAAACTATTGATGCAAAAATAAGTAGTCGAATCATTGGTGACGCAACCTTTTTATACCATACCCCGAACTATAAAGAAGGTTCAACACAACCTAGTGGCGATATAGGTTTCCTTTATCAAACTAACTCACCCGGCCCAGCAGGTCTTATTTATACTTTTGAATTTTACGATGGAACCGATGGGCTATCTGGCACATTTTCAATCCCCTACACTATCCCTGAGTTTGAAATGATTGGCTACGATATAGATGGTGAGCCCGTTCAATCAGAGCAAGTCCGTGTATACAAAAACGAAGGTTTCTATAGCTACCAAACAGGTTCTCTAGGAGCTAGCCTCACAGCAGAAGAAAGTCCTGATGGACTTTCTGTTTTATTTACAGGTCCTGGAACAAACTACAATGAAACTGATACATCGGGTGCAGTAAAGTTTACTTATAAAAATACGTCTATTGTTACGCTTCAATTTGAAACCGTTACCGCGAGTAACAGCCCTTTACCAAACCCAATTTTCTCTGCTTTTGATGGTAACTGGGACATTGATGATTTTACGCCACCAATTGGAAGTTCTGATGAATCTGATTTTGGTGATGCTCCAGATAGCTACAACACACTTAAATCAAATAATGGTGCTGAACATGCAATGACCAGTAACGTATATCTAGGTAGCAGTATTGATGCTGATACCGATGGTCAACCAGGTATCGCATCAAATGGTGATGACCTTGATGTTGATGGTAATGATGATGACGGTATTACCATTTTAACTAGCTTAGAAAAAGGACTTGATACTCTAATTAATGTAAATGTTACTGGTAGTGGTTATTTACAAGCATGGGCTGACTGGGATATGAATGGAACATTTGATGAGGGTGAACAAATTTTAACAAATCACCCAGTTGTTAGTGGTGTACAAGTGGTTCCTATCCGAGTCAGTGATAGCGCCATTATTGGTTCTGTTCAAACACGTTTCCGCTTATCAAGTAATCCTAACATACCAAGCTCTGGCTATGTTGGTGATGGGGAAGTCGAAGATTATGTATTTAACGTAACGGATCCAGGAACAACAATTCAGCATTCAGGTTATTACACTGCAGCATTTGAGGATAATTGGCCTGAAATTGGTGATTTCGACTTAAATGATGTGGTTGTTTATTACCGAACTACCATTGTAAGTAAAGATAGTGAAGTATTACGATTTGATCTTACTGGTACCATCATGGCATACGGTGCATCTTATGGTAATGGATTAGGTTGGAAACTTAATGGTTTCTCCGAATCTGATATTAATCTTCCATTAGCTCGCTTAGAAAAAAATGGAGTAACTCGAGCGAATATTTCACCGTTTACAGGTGAGGATAAAAGTGTTGCCTCTCCAGGTGGAGATCTTATTGTTGTAGCATCACTAAATTTACGCGATGACATCATTATTAATGAAGAGTGTAAATTTCACCGCACCAATCCGTATTGCAGTGCTTCATTAGAATCTGAACAAATGACCTTTAGTATCTCTCTGCCTTTCAATGATGGTAGTGAGCCAAGCGTTAGTTCATTATTACCATTAAATGGTGCAGACCCATTCATCTTTGCAGCTGGCTATGGGCTGTATCATGGTGATAGTTTCTCTACCGCACCAGGTAAAGATCTAGAAATTCATACAGCAGGATTTCCTCCAACTACACGAGGAACTCTGGTCAGCAGTTTCTACGGTATCGCTCAGGATGATTCAGATCCTGCAGCTAGTAAATATTACCGTACGACAGGTAATCTACCGTGGGGGATCTTGATTTCATCACCTTGGAATCACCCTTCAGAGTACATTGATGTTGGTTATGCTTATCCCGATTTTGCAGAATGGGCAACTTCAGGTGGTATTGATAAACCAACTTGGTACCTTAACCCTAATGCTAGCGAAACTTGGTCAACTGCTGACTAACACGGAGGATTTATGAAAAGAATTAATTTATTACTGAGCATTGTAGCCCTAGTTTTTATTACTGCTTGTAGTGATTCTGGATCTAGTTCTTCTTCCCCAGGTTCTACGGCTCCATCCTCAAGCGCAACACCTGATACTAACGATGGGATAAGAACAAGTGAGTTATCGATACCTGAAGGCTTTAATTTTGCAACAGAACGAGAAGTTTCCATCACCCTTTCTGTTGCAAATTCTCAAAGTGATCGAGGGTTTATGTCTCTCTATAGTGAATTCAATGAAGGCGCTGTAGATTACACATCCCAATTTATTTTGACACCAATGAATGATCAAACAGAGCTTAAAACGACAGTAATGCTTCCTAACCATGTTAATAAGATTTGGGTTGAAGTTTGGTACCCTTCAGCATTAGGTCATGAGATCACTCAATCTATAGATATAGTAAACAATACTGTTAATGCAGTTCTATAAACTATAAAAAACAACCTTATACCTAACTAATGCCAGTCAATTAATCTGACTGGCATTTTATTTTACAACAAGAGTTATTTATAGGGACTAATTATTTATCGCCACACGCTTTGGCATTGCTTTACTGAAGGCTTTATTAACAAAGATAGTAATAAATACAGGAAGCAACCAAGAAGTATGAGATGCATACAAGGGTAACCATTGCTCACAAAACGCGTTCATGCCCTCTGGTAATTTATCCAGAATATGCAGCGCATCAATCGTACCAAACAGAGCGGCGATACAGACTACCGTGGTGTGGCTCATTGAAATCGCAGGTTTCTCTGTGCTTGTTTTCTCTGGCATCAAGATCATCGCAATGATAAGCGCAATAGCAATCGGGCATAAGATCAGAATAGCAGGCAAACTCACCTCAATGATCGTCTCTAACCCTACGTTTGAAATGATCGCCGTTAATACCATAATAACGGTAGCACTCACTTTAAACGTGATGCCGTAAGTATTTTTATAGTACTCAGAGTTCGCATTGGTTAGACCTATTGTAGTGGTTAAACACGCCATTAAGGTAATTGCAGCCAATAGAAGTTGACCTAATACCCCAAACTCCCCTGCCGCATAACGCGTTAAGATCTCGCCACCATTACTTGCACTTGGTGCAATTTCAGACGATGTTGAGCCTAAATAGCCCATTGCTAAGTAACATAATGACATCAATACTGAATAAATAACGGCAATGCGTAATGTGTAGTAAGAAATAGCTTTTTTACTCTCCACACCTTTGCTACGAATAGTTTGAATTATAACCCAACCAAAGGCGACCGCTGCGATTGCATCTAATGTCATGTAACCTTGAATTAATCCATTTACCGCAGGTGCTTGCTCGTAAATCTCAATAGCTTGGCTTGGAGAGCCTAATGGATTTAGCAATGCCGCTACGACTAATATCGTTAACATAGCGATCAACGCTGGTGTCATGATTTTACCGATGTAATCAATTAACTTACCCGGTTTCAATGCTAACCATAACGTTAGAGCACAGAATAACGCAGAGAATACCATTAGCCCATTACCTGAATAGAAAGGCTTAATGCCCATCTCATAAGCAACGGTAACAGCACGAGGCAAAACAAACGCAGGTCCCAATGTGGTTAATACCAAGAACCAGAATGAGCGATCCATCCATTTTGGTAAGGCTGATGTCAACTTATCTGCAGAAGATAAACGGCCTAATACGACCAAAGTGATTGCAGGCAGGCCAACAGCAGTTAATAGAAAACCACCGATAGCAATAAGCCAATTATCGCCAGCTTGTTGTGCCATCAAGGGTGGATAGATTAAGTTACCTGCACCAAGAAAGAGTGCAAATGTCATAAAGCCGATAGCGGCAAGATCTCTTCTGTTCAAACGACATACCTTTTATAAATTAAAACAGGGTGTCAATTTAGCTAGAAGATTATGAAGAAAGGGTCTTATCTATCCGCCAGCCTAACTGACGAATAAAAAAATCGTCAGTATCAGTAAATGACAACGACGACAGAGACGAGTGCATAAGCATTACGCTTAGAAGCAGTGAGTAAACCTGCTTGATGTTGTTTGATGCCTGTAGACATAACTTACACACTCTAGAAAAAATAATTGTCCTTAAGCTAAAGGAATTAACGAGGATTGTAAAGCCTAATTATAACTTTGTTAATTATCACTCTAAAATCAGACGTGCCTCTAACATTTGTGGCTCACTAGCTGCAGGCTCTAAAGAAGGATTACGAGGATATTGTTGACCGTTAAACTTCATTAAAACCAACCCTGAACCACGCGACCACACGATTAAGTCTTTCCACCCATTAGTTTCGGTTTTAGCCACACTAATTGGAGTACTCGTTACGGATGATTTAGATATCAATTGATAGCTATCACCCAGATTTTCGAAAATCATAAGCGTGCAACCCCCAGAACCACACCATTGCATTCCTTTAAGAAAAACCACGGCATCCTCTAAACCATCACCGTTTAGATCTGCATATCCGGTAGAGAATACTGGCTCATTTTCTTGGGTAGCTTCAGAGACTGATTGCTGTAAATCAGGGTTTAGATCTGCTTGATTGCTGCACCCAAAAATCACAAAAGACAGGCACAATATTAAATATCTCATATTTTATCCTCTTAAATTAGCAATAGAACTTATAAGAACTTTTCTATTAGCGTTTCATCAACGTAAATATCACCGACTTTTGCGTGCTTTTTAGCAATGCCGACCACTTCAAAACCTTGTTTAACATAAGAGGCCAACGCTCGTTCATTGTCACCACGAACATAAGCAAACAATTTTTCGTACCCTTTGGCTTTCGCAACTTCAAACGTAGATTGAAACAGCTTTTTAGATACGCCTTGGCCTCTGCTATCACTACCAACAAATGTACCAATAATACCTACATGGTTGAAAGCTTTGGTATATGACGCGAACGGCTCTATATTTTGAAAACCAATAACCTTAGAGTCATCTTCGTTAATTGCTACAGTGAATACACCACGCTCTGGGAACTGGGCAATAAACTCTTTTTCTTCATCAACGGTAAATGTCGTATCTAAGACAGTATACAAACCTTCCGTAATGATTGGATTAAGAACATCGGTGATACCTTGAGCATCATTTATTTCTACTTGTCGTACTACTAAACTCATGAAATTACACTCCTATTTTAATCTGAAGCTGTTTTACATGAGTTGAATAGTTTCGGCAACAGTTTACGTCTACACAATACGATTTCGGCTGTATAGATTATGCTTAATTACGCCCTGAAAAGAGAAACACTCGGCAATTTTAGGCGTAAGTGTAGTAAATCGGCTTTTAAAATTATTATGTGTATTATCACAATTGAGCATTTAAGAACTCGCCACATTACCTTAATTTTAACTAGTTATTTTGGGCAAGATTTTAATCATTGTGTGATGGGTATCTGTAAATATTATTCCTATACTAGCGATAATATTAGGTGACCAAAACGGAGATAAATTAATGGATACAACATCACTCATCTATGACACTTTAACGAACTTAACAAATGCAGAACCTAACCAGTACGCTGAAATTAGGCAGAAACTGTACGACCAATTAAACTTACCTTTTGATAAGAAGTTTACTTTATATTCAAGCGTCTTAGGCCCAGTTAGCGCTGGAAGATTAGCGAATCTTGATGATGCGGTGACTAAAGCTTGTAAAATTCTAGAAGAGAACCCTAGCTGATAGTAACCATTTAATATTTCTAGCCTTTAATTAATAACCTTGAAGGCTAGAGTCCATCCTAAAATGCACATAACGCCTGCATTACACGATTTCTACTATGCAAACTTATCTGATTTTTACTGCCTTAATCGCTGAGACTAAAGACAAACCTACAACGGCGAATATAGAAAATCGTGTTGATGCATTTTGTTATCTTTATAAGATCTACTTTATTATTTCCCTATTATCCACCATATTCTTTATATAAATGCGATAATAACCAATAGCACTACTTATTATAAATAAAATGTCTATTAACACTGCCACTGGCGAACCAACAATGATGTCATGAGCCCCCCAAACTACTGTCCCAAAAACCATTAGCCAGCGCATAAGTTTATCGTTACGCATGAATGAGGCTTCAGTATGAAATAACGAAGCAATACAACTTAGTACACTTGTGATGCCATTGAACGTTAAAATAGTGCCTAGTACTGTCACAAAATAAAACAACCATTTCATTCTTGGATCCGATATAAAGATCCCTGCAAAGTAACGAGATGCACCAATTACAAGTAAACATGCAGCGGTCCACTCTTCTAGTAAGGCAAAATGGGCAGCGATTAATAACGCTGAAATACTTAGTGCCAATAAAAGTATCTTACGATTTGTAAACTGAAATGATGCGATATCAAATAATGCAGCTAAACCTACCAATATCTGAGAAATAATAAAAAAGGACATACGTCCTCCATCAACAAATAGAAAATTTAATGGGTAAAATTAAGATAAAGAACTCAAAGTAATCCTGATGTTTTGAGTTATCTTTTAAAAATACTATTTATTGGGGAGATATACTGCTACAGCTTGAACTTGAGGAAGATAATTGAAATAAATTGAGGATATTTGACTAACTAATGAACTCATAGTAAAACTCCTCATAGTTGTTGGTGATAAATGATTCGGTAATTCTATATTTTAAAATAAAAAAAACAAACCTATATTACCTTTTGTTACGATTAACCGTTAACCACTTGGAAATATAACGCCTTTATAACACATTTACCACCATGCAATTATACTTTAAATTGACACCCTAAAACAATAAACACTCGGTAAACTGAGATTGCCGAGTGTAATAAATCATGTTGATTTCTTTGTTAGCTGCACCTTTCCAGTTTGAATAACAAACTAGCTTTTGCTGCCAACCATTCACTATTAATTATCGAAAACAAAACGGTATCTCGATAGCTTCCATCAGCCATTTGTTGATGATTTCTAATTACACCATCCTGCTTTGCGCCCAAACGGGCTATTGCATTACGTGAAGCATGATTATGCCAATGAGTTCTAAACTCAACTGCGATTGCTGAGAGGTTTTCAAATGCATGAGAAAGAAGAAGGAACTTACATTCGGTATTTACTGATGTTCTCTGGTAGCTTTTGGCATACCACGTATAACCGATTTCTACCCGTTTATTCACACAATCAGCGTGGCATAAACGAGTTGTACCGATAATGGTTTGAGTTTCATTATCAATGACAGAAAAAGCCAAAGAACGCCCAGCATCTTGTTCGCTTAAAGCCAATTCAATATAACCGTTTACAGTCTCTTCATTTGGTATTTTTGTATACCACAAGTTCCAAAGCTCACCATCAGAAGCAGCTTCAATCAAATCTGATGCATGCTCTAACTGTAGTGGGATCAATGTGACTGTTTTACCTTTAAGCTCCGTACCTGAGAGCCATTTCTCACCTTGCATACTAAATTCCTTCTTTGAAGCAGCTAATATCCAAATATCCCCCTCACTTTCCTAATATCCACAAAAACAACTGAATATAACCTATCAACAACCAGAAAATGATTTATATATCTATGCTACACAGCATACCAGAACGACACTCCGTTTCATTGCATTTCCTTCATAAATCCAACAAAAAAACGCCAAGTAGACAATGTCTACTTGGCGTTTAATTCATTGATAATTTAGTAATTAATGAGGCTGCATAGTTCGTACGAATCTAAGGTTTACCACGCAATAATTAGCGATTCACACCATAGTTATTTGTTAAATGAACTCTTACTGCAAACCACGATCATTGAGAACAAATTGGCGTAACTCACGCTCTTCCCTCATGACATAAAGAATATATACAATATCATCGTTGGTTATTTTGTAAAAAATACGACATGGTGACAATACAATTTCACGATAGTCTAAATGAGAAAGTTCAGGGACACTGCGACCTGATAATGGGAAATCCTCTAAACGTTCAATATTGAAGAAAAATATTCTATATACTCCCCCAAAAAAAATGGGACTCAATGCTACAATTGAGTCCCAAACTGCAGTAGCTGCCTGCAGAAACACAGAGTGAGGAACAAACATAGCTTATTACTTTAACTGCACTCTACCAACTGTGAAATCTGACAGGTTATTTGTTAAATTCAACCAAAGAACTATTGATACTTAGCTGCTGTAATAAATTCACCGAATGTCTCACACCATACGATGACAGTATTATAATTAGATAACTCGATATCTTGTGGTACTGGAACCGCAAAGTTTTCAAAGGTCTTAACATTACCAACAAAAACCATATTGGATTTCAAGCGATTAAAATCAAGCTCTGTCTCAACAAACTCAGGTGATAAATAAAGCTTATAATCCGGCCCTGGAGCAAGTTTACCCGTTAACGTAATAAACTCTGAACCAATAGATACCAGACCTTCTCCCCAATGAAAGGAATCACTGTCTTTAAGATCTTTTTTGAAAATAGCTGAATATTGAGCTTGAGAAGATAAACTTGTTACTTCAGATTCTGTGGGTGCTTCAGGCGCAATCAGAATAGGAAGCATATAAATCCCCAAAGCAACCCCAAATGCCCCCACTGACAAATGAGAGATAATAAGTACTATAATTTGCTTAATTCTCATATCCTTCCCTTTTTTAATAACTCCTAACATTGCAATATAGCATACCAGAATGCGGCCTTATTTCGTTATACTTCCTTTGTAAATCCAAAAAAAAACGCCATCACAGTGGATGGCATTTTCTTATATTTATCAAGCTAGCTTACTATTTCTCTCTTGATTTGTTTTTGTTTCGCTCTAGCTTTCCTTCCCAGTAGGTTGCGCCTTTAATGCCAAGTTTTACTGGGTCAAACGTGTAGTTTGTTACGCCACGCTTTTGCTGATCTTCATAATCTTTTAGTGCTTTTAGTGCCGGTTTAGACATAAAGAAGATGATCAAAATACCGATAATGTTTAACCATGCCATTAAGCCTACGCCTATATCACCCATTGCCCATGCAAGGTTGGCCGTTTTAATAGTGCCGTAAAATACTGCAGACATTAACACCAGTTTAAGGATGAACATCATGCCATCAATTTTAACTGTACGACGGATATAAGCGATGTTTGTTTCTGCAATGTAGTAGTAAGCAAGAATAGTCGTAAATGCAAAGAAGAACAGTGCAAAAGCAATGAAGATTTTACCAATGCCCGGCAGTGTGCTTTCAATCGCCATTTGAGTGAACATTGGGCCATTAGCACCAATCGTCTCAGAAATATTTTGAACTAAAAATACGCCTTCACCACCACCCTGAACATTATATGTACCAGTGATAAGGATCATAAACGCGGTAGCTGAACAAACCAGTAACGTATCAATGTAGATAGAGAACGATTGAACTAAACCTTGTTGCGCAGGATGATCAACATTTGCTGCAGCTGCCGCATGAGGACCCGTACCCTGACCCGCTTCGTTTGAGTAAACACCACGTTTTACACCCCAACCAATCGCAGCACCAAAGCCTGCCATAGGTGTAAATGCATCACCGATGATCATAGCAAAGATAGTTGGTACTTCTGAGATGTTAAGAAGGATGATAACGAATGCAAGAATGATATATGCTAATGCCATGAACGGCACAACAATTTGAGTAAAGTGCGCAATACGCTTAACACCACCAAAGATGATAAAACCAAGGATGACAGAGATAGCCGCACCAGTAAAGATTTTAGCAAAACTGAAAACACCAATACCTGTATCAATCATACCGCCAGTACCAAACGCCGTTTCAACTGCATTACCGATACTATTTGATTGCACACCCGGAAGTAAGACACCACAAGCAAAAATAGTCGCAATGGCAAAGATCCACGCATACCATTTTTGGCCCATCGCTTTTTCAATATAGTAAGCCGGACCACCACGGAACTGGCCTTCGTCTTCTTCTTTATAGATTTGTGCTAACGTTGATTCAGCGTAAGCCGTTGCTGCACCTAAGAAGGCCACAACCCACATCCAGAATATCGCCCCTGGGCCACCAAAACCGATAGCCGCCGCAACCCCTGCAATATTACCCGTACCAACACGGCCAGACAGTGATACTGCTAATGCTTGGAATGAGCTGATCCCTTTACTTGATTCTTTGTTTGATAACAACAGACGACACATTTCTTTAAAGTGACGAATTTGAACAAATCGAGTTTGTATAGAATAAAACAAACCAGAACCCAAGCAGAGATAAATCAATACTGGGCTCCAAATTATGCCATTGAGAAAATCAACAATACCTTGCATATAAAATCCTTTTTAGTTTATGAAGTCGGTTTATTATTTAACCAACCATACAGTAAGATTTAACAGCAAGTTAACAACAACCTTTCTTGAAGATAGAAAAGTGTGAATCAAAGCACTATATTTCAATTTATATTGATAAGCCCAATACAAAAAACCAATAAGATTAGAAATGACAATGCTTTGTATTGATATTGTAGAAAAACTTTATTTTATCCCACTAGCCAGTGTGCCTAAATTGCTCTGCTAGCTTACTTTGAGAAAGTAAATTATCCATCAAACCTCCATTATCAGCCTGACTTTCTTGAACTAAGGACGCCGTTGAACTCGATAATTCTTGAGTCGATTGACTAATGGATTGAACGTTATTATTCATGTCTTCTGATACGTTACTCATCTCTTCAACGGCCGTGGCTATTTGAGAGTTTTGATCAGATATATCAGTAATTTCAGTCAACAGCTGTTCCAATTTATCCGCTGAAATCTTCGCACTTTCAATACAATCCGCGGAAAGCTTCTCTCCCTCCCCCATTGACTCCACAACCGCACTCGTTCCTGTACGAATTAGGTTAATAACCGCTTGAATCTCTGTGGTTGAATCATGACTTTTCTGAGCAAGTTGACGAACTTCATCTGCCACCACAGCAAATCCACGGCCTTGTTCGCCAGCACGAGCAGCTTCAATCGCAGCATTAAGGGCTAAGAGATTAGTTTGCTCTGCAACTCCTTGAATTATCGTTAGTACACTTTCAATGGTATTAGTGTTTGCTTCAAGCTCTCTAACCGAATTGGACGTTTGATCTAACTGATTTGCTAACACATCGATGGCATGTAATGTGGATTTCACTTCTACCATCCCCTCCTCTGCCGCCACTTTCGCTTCATCAGTTGTTGATGCGGTATTTTGTGCATTTCTTGCTACTTCATGCGCTGTTGAATGCATTTCGTTAATGGCTGCGGCAACTTGCTCTACTTCCATTGATTGAGAATCAAGCTGATTTGACATGGTATCTAGATTTTGGAATGACTCTTCCATTGCCGCAGTCACTTGCTCATTCGAATCTTGGATACGCCCAGAAACCGCGTTAGTTTCTGAATGACACATTTTCATCGCAAGCGCTATTTCTGAAATATCATCAACTTTATTGTTATAAACAAGCTCCATTAATGGGTTATTGAAGATCTCACGAGCGTCTTTACTTAATGCTTCTAATCGACGGGTCATCATATAAAAAGAGGTTATTGCTAAAAGGAATAATGATGGGACGCCGGCATTAGGAACAAATTGCTCAAGACCAAAAGCAAAAAGAGCGGGAATTATAAGAGCGATAGCGGCACGTTGCCACAAACGGGTTCTAGGTAACTTTAGTTTACGGGGTGTTTTTCCTGCGTTCAGTTGAGCGTATATCTTTTCTGCATTATCAACATACTCTCTTTTAGGACAAGTTCGAACAGATTGATATTCAATAACTTGTCCGTTCTCTGAAATGGGTGAAACAAATGCATCAACCCAATAATAGTCGCCATTAGCACAGCGATTTTTTACCAATCCCATCCATGAATTATTATTTTGTAAGTATCCCCACATATTCGCAAATGCTGCTTTAGGCATATCTGGGTGTCTTACCATATTATGAGGCTGCCCTATCAACTCTTCTTGCGTGTAGCCCGCCACTTCACAAAACTCTTTACTGGCATAAGTAATGTGACTGCTTGGTTTGGTGACAGAGAGTAAATTATAACTTGGGGGGTATCTCACTTCCCTTGAAGAGCCATTCTTAAAATCCATATGTAGCCAACCTTTCATATTATTAAATAATCATTAATTAACTTAGGAAGGTATGGCCTATTAATCCACTATTTATCTTGTTTTTATATGGTATTACAAGTGGTTAAACCCTATTCATAAAAAAACCAAGTCTATCTGGGGAAGGATACACTTGGCTTATGTTTTTGGTTATTAAACCAATTAGACGATTTTAACTCCAGCAGGCATCAGGCGCTCTGGTGTCAATAATACGCTTTCGCTTTCATCTTCTGTTTCTGCACACAGCAACATACACTCGGAAGTTTCACCGCGCATTTTTGCTTTTGCTAAGTTACACAACACAACCACTTGTTTACCCATTAGTTCATCTTCTGTGTAATAAGGAACAAGGCTTGTGACGGTTTGAAGACTCTGCTCACCTACATCAATTTGAACAATGTAAAGCTTGTCTGCATTTTCATGACGTTTAACGTCTGTGATTTTGCCAACACGAATATCTAATTTTGCGAAATCACCGTATGCAATTGTTTCCATTTTACTTTATCCTTAGCTTTAAGTTAGTGTTAACGTTTACATTCTCAACAATACGCTACTGAATAAGTAAACAGCAATTAAATATTTACTAAAACTTTAACTCGATCAAATATTTTATCTCGACCACATCACAGGATTAAACTAATTATGGCGACCATTAAAGATGTTGCAAAAGAAGCAGGGGTATCTGTTGCCACTGTGTCTAGAGTGGTAAATAAATCGCCCAAAGCGAGTAAGGCGGCTATCGAATCGGTCAATACTGCCATGAAAAAACTGGGGTATCGCCCAAATGCAAATGCTCGTGCATTAGTTAGCAAAAGTACCAATACGATTGGGGTTATGGTGGGCGATGTTTCTGACCCATTTTTTGGCTCACTGCTTAAAGCGGTTGATAATGTTGCTCAAGCTCATCAAAAACACCTACTTATCGGCAATGGTTATCATGATGCTACCACAG
Source organism: Aliivibrio sp. EL58 (assembly GCF_900312675.1). Lineage (GTDB taxonomy): Bacteria > Pseudomonadota > Gammaproteobacteria > Enterobacterales > Vibrionaceae > Aliivibrio. The sequence continues at coordinate 69,798 of NZ_OMPC01000001.1, forward strand.
AGAAAGAGGCCATTGAGTTACTCATTAATAACCGCTGCGAGTCTCTGATTATTCATTCAAAAGGGTTAAGCGACCAAGAATTACTGCAATTTGCAAAGGAAGTACCAGGGTTAGTTATTATCAATCGCCATATTCCTGAGATTGCAGATCGCTGTATTTCATTAGATAACCAACACGGGGCAAATCTAGCGACAGAGTATCTTATTACTCAAGGGCATAAATACATTGCGTATATTAACTCTGAACACGATATTGATGATAGCCACCACCGTAAAGCGGGTTACCTACAAGCCTTAGAAACTCATAACATAGTCGTTGATGAAAACTACAGCGCAGAAGCACAGCCTACTGATGAGGGTGGCGAAGCGGCAATGACAAAATTGTTATCACGAAACTTACCAATTACAGCAGTCGTTTGTTATAACGATTATATGGCGGCAGGTGCCTTGTCGGCATTAGAGAAACATCAAATATCTGTTCCAAAAGATATTTCTTTAATGGGGTTTGATAACGGACTCATCGCTAAGTATTTATACCCAAAACTCAGTACGATTGATTACCCTATTCAGACAATGGCTGAGCAAGCTGCTGAACTCTCATTAGCTTTAGCAAAGGGAAACACAGGCACGACTCAAAGGGCTATTTTTCAAGCTACCTTGGTAGAGCGCTCATCAGTAATCAAACAAGAGAATTGAAGATTAGCTTACTGTTTAATAAAAACGGATAGGCAGTAAGTTGCCTATGTATAGGCTTCTAATTTTTCTAGTACCAACTCTTTTTTAAATGGTTTTGCTACGTAATCATCCATTCCTGATTCGTAGCACTTATCAATATCTTCCACAAATACACTGGCTGTTAATGCAATGATTGGGAGTCGTTTTACCATTTGCTCTTGCTCCCACGCTCGAATAGCCTCTGTCGCCGCAAAACCATCCATAATTGGCATCATGCAATCCATTAATATCAATGAATACACCGAAGATTGAGCTTTCACCATATCAACGGCTTCTTTCCCATCATTGGCTAAGGCAACAATATAGCCTTCTTTTACTAATAATAATGACGCTACTTTTTGATTAATAAGATTGTCTTCCACCACCAATATTGTTTTCTCTTTCACTGTCATATCAGCGACGGTATTAATGCTATCAACTGTATCTGCATTTGGCTTCGTCTCTTGATTATCCTGCTCTTTCTGGCTGGCTTTCTGTACAGCATTAGCCATTAACTTAGTAAAACGCTGACCAAGAAGAGGGTAAATAATCAATCCGTCTATTTCATTACTGAAATCTGCTTTTTCATCTTGTTGTTTCTTACATAACAATATGGCAGCACGTTCATTGGATTCATTCAGTATTTTCACCTCCTCTACTGTCGCTGTTAAGGTGTTTTGGCAATACACAATCACATCATACTGTTTTGAAAGATCTTCTTTTTTATTAAGCTTAGGAAGGATACTGGTTTGTAAACCTAACTTATTACATTCTGATTCTAATTTAGAAGAATAGTGATTTTTATTACTTATAATTAAGCACTTAGTATCACTGTAATCGTCTTCCGTCGCTGTATTTTTCTCTACAACATCCACTTCAAGTCTGAAATAAAATTTACTACCAAATCCTTTTTCTGATTCTAATTTAATATTCCCGCCAAGCAGTTCAACCAATTGACGACAAATCGCAAGTCCTAAACCTGTTCCACCAAATTCTCGCGTAATAGAGCCGTCTTCTTGTGTGAATGGTTCAAATACCTGCTCTAATTTATCTTTTCTAATCCCTATCCCTGTATCTTTTACTGAAAACAGTAAAGATCCACAATTATTGGGTTTGTCTTCGTAATTTATAGATAAAATCACGGCACCTGTTTCGGTAAATTTTACGGCATTAGATAATAAATTCATTAATACCTGACGAAGGCGATGTTCATCAAGCATAACGTATTTAGGCAATTCAGGATCTAGCTCAATTTGCAACGCTAATCCCTTATCTGAAGCCTTACTAAGCATCACAGTTACTGTGTCATAGGCGACCTCTGCAACATTTGATTTTTGTGGTACAAGCACTAAATTACCAGATTCTATTTTCGATAAATCCAAAATATCATTAATCAATAACAGTAAAGCTTGAGAGGAGATATCAATGGTTTGTAAATATTCAGATTGTACTGGGTTTAGTTCTGTTCCACCTAAAATATCAGACATACCGATAATGCCATTTAATGGCGTTCGAATTTCATGAGACATATTGGCAAGAAACGAGCTTTTGGCTTTAGTTGACGCTTCTGCTTTTACTTTCTCTATCTCTAGATTTTCTGTTTTCTTATTAAAAGACCCAATCAGGTTGCCAATTTCATCATTATAGGTGTAATTGATATCAATAACATCGCTCAAATTAGTGTTATTAATTTGCTCTGATATCAATACAATAGGCTTAATTAAACTACGATTAATAAAGTAGTAAGCCATAATTACACACAATAGCAAAATAGGAACAATACCTAATTCAACATTAATTATTTGTTCATAAATATCATCAGCAACTGTTCGGTATGAGTTTACAACTTGTATCTTCCAGTTAAAGTCATTCATAATATGTTTAACAATGTACATATCATCTTGCACGTTAAATTTATAGTCTGCGATGGTTGTATCACCATTATTAATAATAATACCTAATTTGTGCTTTTCTGCTTGAGCTTCAATAACACTGAGCAGCCCTTTTAGTGAAATATCAATCGTCGCAACACCAACAAATTGGCCTTTATCAAAATAGGGTTGAGAGGCGGTTATCATATTTTGTTTAGTGAAAGGATCAATATAAACGTCTGACCATGATATTTGATTGGCACTCTTTTCATGTGCAACCGAAACATACCAAGATTCTTTTTGATAGGGAGATACGCTAGGGATATTGTAATCATTAATCAGCTCAACTTTCCCCTCTTCATTTCGAGAGAAAAATAAACTCGCAAGCTGTTTTGAGGGAAGTAACGTATTCGGCTCAGGCCATATACCACCACTGATAATGATGTCATCACTTTCTTTTAATACCGAAGAAAGCATATTTGTAATGATATCGGGAGAATACCCACTCACCGCAACCCCAACTAAAGCGTGTAGTGTGGAAAGGGAATGACTTAATGGATCATCTATTTCTCGGGCAAGCAGTTGAGTTCTTAGATTCAGGTTGTTTTCTAGATTTTCACGAATAGGCGGCTCAACAACATAATAGGTAATGCTGCCGATAATTGTAATTAAAAAACATACGTAGCACGCTAATGCCAGCATGCTCTTTTTCTTTAGTGACATATTATTCGCCATAAAAACCTAGCACTTATCTTATTGATTTAATAATTAACTATAATCAGCATAGTCACTTTTTTCCTAGAAATCCTACAAATTTCAGATCCGAGCCACATTAATGCCTAAAACAAAAAAATCCCTAATCGATTAACTCGTAGGGATTTTAATTACATTATTGATAATATCCTCTTTAATACCAATCTAAATACGTATTAGACAATAAATTGATATCGAGTCTCGTGTTGGTAAGTATCACTCGACGAAAGAAGGCTACTAGGTTGAGGCCATTCAGGATGATTTGGCGCATCTGGTAAGAATTGGGTTTCTAATGCCACACCTGAATAATCTTGATAGTCACCATCAATACGATTTGGTGTACCTGCTAACCAATTTCCGGTATACAGCTGTATTGCTGGTTTTGTGGTCACCACATGCATTGTGACTAAGCTATCAGGAGACGTTAAGCTTGCTGCACACTCCCCTTTTGCACAAGTTTTATCTAGCACAAATGAGTGGTCATAACCTTTGGCGTTATCTTGATCTTTGTCTAGCATAAAATCTTGTGAGATCACTTTTGGATCGGTGAAATCAAAATTTGTGTCTTTTACTTTTTTCCATGCACCTTTTGGAATACCAACTTCACTTGTTGGTACGTACTCACTGGCGTTGATACTTAGAATATGGTCTAAACCCAGAGAATCACTGTCTGCACCAAGTAGGTTGAAGTAGGCATGATTAGTTAAATTAACTGGGGTTGATTTGGTGCTACGTCCGTTATAACTGATCACGATTTGATTATCATCAGTCAGTTGATAGGAAACAAAAACCGTTAACTCGCCCGGAAAACCTTGGTCACCATCAGGTGAAATTAAGCTAAATTCAATGCTGTTTGTTGTCTCTTTTACGACTGACCAACGACGCTTATCAAACCCTTCTGAACCACCGTGTAAAGTATTGCCTGCTTGGTTGGTATCTACTTGGTATTTAGTTCCATCAATTTTAAACTGACCATTAGCAATTCGATTGGCATAGCGACCTACAGTAACACCCATATAACTTGCTTGTTTTTTAAAACCCGCCATTGTCGATTGACCCAGCAAGACTTCACGTAGTTTACCTTTTACTGGCACTTTGCAACTTAACCACGTCGCACCAATATCCATAAACACAGCGCACATTCCGTTTTCATTTTTGAGTTCGAATAACTGAGCAAGGCGACCATCGCTGGCCGCCTCCTGTGTCATGGTTTCGAACAATGTTGATTGTTCTGTCATGTGTATTCCTTACAGCACTTCCACTAAACCTGCACCATTTTTTGCTTGGCACACATAAATTGATTCTTTTAGACCTGTTGCGGTTTCGTATAGCTCTTCAACCGCTGCTTTAACTTCATCCACTAATACTGGCGGAACTAAAGCTACGATACAACCACCAAAACCACCACCTGTCATACGAACGCCGCCTTCTGTGCCAATCACGTTTTTAACGATATCAACTAAGGTATCGACTTCGTTTACTGTGATTTCAAAATCATCGCGCATCGAGGCATGAGATTCAGCCATAAGAACAGCCATGCGTTTCATATCCCCTGACGCTAACACTTTTGCCGCTTCTTCGGTACGATCATTTTCTGTAATCACGTGACGCGCACGTTTTGCGACCATTTCATCCAATTCATGTGCTTTTGCGTTGAACTCTTCAATGCTTACATCGCGCAGTGCTTTTACACCAAAGATGCGTGCGGCTTCTTCACATTGCTCACGGCGAGTGTTGTATTCTGAATCAACCAAACCACGTTTTTTATTTGAGTTAATAATAACCACTGACATGTCTTCTGGCATTGATACCGCTGTGGTTTCTAGTGAGCGACAATCGAGTAACATTGCGTGGTTTTCGTTACCTTCCGCTGAAACCATTTGATCCATAATGCCGCAGTTACAACCAACAAATTCGTTCTCTGCTTGCTGACCATTTAGCGCAATTTCTGCTTGGCTAATGTTTAGGTTATAAAGCTCTTTAAAAGTCTGACCAATAACCACTTCTAATGCGGCTGATGAGCTAAGACCTGCACCTTGAGGAACGTTTCCTGATACTGAAATATCTGCCCCTTTGAATTCAAAACCACGACCAATTAAACATTTCACCACACCACGAATGTAGTTCGACCACATTTTGTTTTCTTGGAATGTGATCTCTTGAGTAATATCAAACTCGTCGGTTTCATTACCATAATCTACCGATACGACACGAACGATATTGTCATCACGCTTTGCTGCAGCCACTACCGTTTGGTAGTTAATCGCACAAGGCAATACAAAACCGTCGTTGTAATCGGTGTGTTCACCAATTAAGTTCACACGACCCGGCGCTTGAACAATGTGAGTTGGAGCGTAAGAAAGTACTGAGTTGAATGCGTCTTTTACGTTTTTAATTAAATTTGTCATCGTCTTGTTCTCAAAATTTTGTAGGGAATTCTATCTTTAGGTTTCAGGTCGGTCGCAAGCTCCCTGCAGGTTTCAGGGTTACATTCGTTAGACACCATAGTCACAACAAATACCCCTGAATCCTTTAGCGAAGCGTCCTAGTCCCTAATCCTTATAATGCACATCACTCACATCACGCAGTTTTTGCGCGGCTTGCTCTGCAGTTAAATCTCGTTGGCTTTCGGCTAACATTTCGTAACCCACCATGAATTTACGAACCGATGCAGAGCGAAGCAGTGGCGGATAAAACAGTGCATGCAGCTGCCAATGATCAACGTCTGTGCCCTCTTCAAAGAAAGGCGCGTAATGCCAACCCATTGAATATGGGAATGAACACTGGAACAAGTTGTCGTAACGGCTGGTTAGTTTTTTGATTGCTAACGCCAAATCATCACGTTGCTCGTCCGTTAATTCACTCATGCGGCGAATGTGTATTTTTGGTAGTAACATGGTCTCAAATGGCCAAGCAGCCCAATAAGGAACTACTGCAATCCAATGTTCCGTTTCAACAACAGTGCGTTCGCCATCGTTTAATTCTGATTCAACATAATCAACTAACAAGTTTGAACCGTATTCTTGGTAATACTCTTTAAGATGTTTTTCTTTGCGCTCAATCTCATTGGGTAGGAAGCTGTTTGCCCAGATTTGGCCGTGTGGATGCGGTTGAGAACACCCCATTGTCTCGCCTTTATTCTCAAATGCTTGTACCCAAACGTACTCTTTACCTAACTCTTCAATTTGATCGTTCCATGTATCAATCACATTACGAATTTGACCGACTGGCAGCTCTGGCAAGGTTTTGCTGTGATCAGGCGAAAAACAGATAACACGACTTAACCCACGAACCCCTTGTGTTTTAAATAACGGATTTGTTGATTGTGGCGCTTCTGGTGAATCCGTCATTAGTGCGGCAAAGTCATTACTAAATACATAAGTGCCTTTGTAATCTGGGTTGGTATCACCAGAGATACGATCATTAGTTGGGCATAAGAAGCAGCCTTTGTCGTACTGTGGTAATTCAGCCGTTGATGGTTTTTCATCTTGACCACTCCACGGACGTTTCGCACGATGTGGTGATACTAAAATCCACTGACCCGTTAATGGGTTATAACGGCGATGCGGATGATCTACTGGGTTAAACTCAACATTTGACATAATTTTCATACTCAATTCTTTTTAATAAAATACACATGAACCCAGATACTTATATTTGGCGCTCTAACCATGCTCTTCTCTGAACTCTGCCAAGGAGCTTGCGACTGATCTGAATTCTTAATCTTTTAGCTCTCAATAACCCTTTGGATTATTCGACTGCCAACGCCATGTATCCGCACTCATTTCCATTACATTGCGAGTCGCTTTCCAGCCTAATTCTTTCTCTGCTTTTTCAGTGCTTGCCCAACATTCAGCAATATCACCCGCACGACGAGGACATAAAGTATAAGGAACTGGCTTACCTGAAGCTTCTGCAAACGCCTCAACCATTTCTAAAACACTTGAACCTTTACCTGTGCCTAAGTTGTAAATATGAAGACCTGATTTTTCACCTACGGCTTTTAGTGCGGCGATGTGTCCATCCGCTAAGTCCATCACATGAATATAATCACGAACGCCTGTACCATCTGGTGTTGGGTAATCATTACCAAATACAGACAATGATTCACGACGGCCAACCGCAACTTGAGCAATAAATGGCATTAGGTTATTTGGAATGCCTTGTGGGTCTTCCCCCATGGTGCCAGATGGATGTGCGCCTACTGGGTTGAAATAGCGAAGTAAGGTAATGCTCCAATCGTTCTCTGCATCAAACAGATCAGAGAAACACTCTTCAACCATGTATTTACTGCGACCATAAGGATTTGTGGTTGCGCCAGTTGGTGAGTTTTCAGTAATAGGAACAATAGCAGGATCGCCATAAACAGTTGCTGATGAGCTAAATACGATGCTTTTTACATTCGCTTTTCGCATTGAGCGAGCTAAAACCAATGAGCCGTTAACGTTGTTGTCGTAATACTCTAGAGGTTTAGCGACAGACTCACCCACTGCTTTTAAACCAGCAAAGTGGATCACAGATGAAATAGTGTGTTCAGCAAAAATACTATCTAGAAAGGCTTCATCACGAATGTCTCCCTGATAAAAGGCCGGACGAACTTGAGTTAACGCTTCGATGCGATCAAGCACTGCGACTTTGCTGTTTCCCAAGTTATCCAAAATGATAGGTTCAATGCCTGCTTCAATCATTTGAATACATGTGTGGCTACCGATATAGCCCATTCCGCCAGTTACTAATACTTTCATGATTAACTCTTCCTGCTAGGTTTTAGTAAAGTTTACCAGTGCCTTTAAAATAATATCGTGATCACTTTCAAATAAATGTAAACGTTTACACAAAGAGCTAAAAGTCATATAAACCAGAAATTAGTTGCAAATATCATTGAGGGGTATTATTTGAGTGACGTGCTAAAAAAGATTCTTACATGATGGCTTTTTGACATCTCGTTGAATAGAAAACCATAACGTCAAAAACTAGCAAATAAAAAATACCAGCCAATTTACAATAGGCTAGTATTTTTATTCTAAACTATTTTAATTTACTAACATATTAAAATATAAGGTTGATGGTTCTCTTAAACCATGAACTTCTTCAAAGATATCAGGTCTACCATTACCATCAAAATCAGCCATATAGAAGGAATGAGCTCTATCTGTACTAGGAATAGTTAACTGCCCTTGCTTAACTAACTCTCTAGCTTGATTGAATTTATAAAAGCCATAATATCCATCATTATATTGCTTGCTTACAATTTCAAGAGAACCGTCTTTATCTATGTCAGCCAACTGCATCGACAAAGCTCGCTTTCCATTAGACATAACAGGTAATTCAAATTCAGAGAAAGTACCGTCCTTACCATTGTTCCAAAATACTTTGCTTACCAGTTCTATATTATCAAAGCTCCCAAGTATAATATCTTTATAACCGCTACCATTTAAATCCCCCACAGCTAGGGTCGCACCACCAGCATTTGGGAAACTAGTCCCTGATAAAGTAAAACTACCATCACTATTTCCATAATAGAATCCACTGTTTTTCGTTGGTAGCAGTACACCATTATATGTTCTCGCTGTACATGAAAAAACCAAGTCATAATTACCGTCATTATTAAGATCAGCAAGTTGCATATCTGAAATAGAACTTCTCACACTTTCGCCATCTAACTGATAAGTACATTCGTGGTTCGTTAAGATAGAATCAGGTGACGAATTAAACCTTGAAGAACCATCGTTAAGGTAAACGCTGAACTTTCCTCCTTGAGAATTACTAAAAGTCACAAGGTCTAAATAGCCACTACCGTTTAAATCAGCCAATTCTACAATATCAACACCGTTTGTATTAATCTCATGAAACTCAGTAAAGTTACCTTTTCCATCATTGGTATAAACCATAAATGGTCTCTGATTTGCACCTCCAACAACTAAATCAAGGTAACCATCACCATTTAAATCTCCTGCCGCAGATGCATTACTGTATTGATTGCCCTCTCTTTGAATTTCAGTATATGACGTAAAGTAACCCTTACCATCATTTAGCCAAAGAATGTCTGTTATATCATTCGTTCTAGTTTCAAATATATCTAAATGACCATTATTATTAAAATCTGCAATTATTCGTCTTCCATTTGCCCAACCAGAATCAATCTGCTGATCGGATTTCACAAAATGAAACTTCTTATTTGAATCATCAATTGCCAATTTAACTGATTTATTTAACACCTCTAATCGAGCCAAGCTAAACCCTGATTCATGCTTAGCCTCGGCTTTTATTGCTCTAAGTGTATAATCACCTGCAACTTGATGCGTTTTAAACGAACCATTTTGATAAACATTACCAGTTACACCAACTAACTTATCATTTAAATAAACCTCAGCACCAACCGCAGGAACTCCATTTTTATCGGCGACATTTAACATTAATGTGCCAAGTAGTCGACCACTAACAACATTGTTACGCTTTAACTCTAGTTTACAACCCAATACTTGGTTATTTTCAACGTTAATAGTCGTACTACAACTTGCATAAGGTACCCCATTAAAACCATCACCAACTTCACTTGCATTATAAAAACCAAGGTAAGTTGTTAGTATTTCCTCACCATTAGTATCGAAGTTTTTAGATGCTTGAAAAATGCCATTATTATCTACAACATCAAGAATTTTTTCCTGCATAGGGTTATCACCAGCCGTCATACGCACTAGCAACGCAACATACTGTGCACCACCCACTTCATCAATAATTACTTTTGGAATATTGAATACAAAGTCACCATTTTGGTTAAGACGATCAATATTAAAATCAATATCACTTTGCAATGGAATCAGGTTTACAGCAACATTCTCACCCTCTGCGAAATTGATGGTATTACTATTTTCGTTATTAGCGACAAGTAGATCACTTTCATATAGCCGAAGGTCAAGTGTATGCTCCCCTGCCTCTGTACTAATAGTTATCTCTGTTGTTCCCTCGTCTTTATTAATATCAAAAATATATTCATCGCCACGGTTAAGCGACATTCCGAACCTTGGCTCAACAATATCAGCAAAATCTGACGCTGGATATTCAAAACGTATCGTTGTTAAATATTTAACATCATTAATATCACTAATTGTATCACCAAGATTTGGTAACAATTTTAGATCTATAGACTCATTTGAATTTGAAGTAATTTCTTGTGCCAATGCCTGTGCTACATACTGAATATTGTTACGCTCAAGCACTAACCTAAAATCATAAAAACCTGGCTTTAGAGTAATCGTATTATGAGAATCAATAGCACCATCTGTACGAAGCGTAACTAACCAATCAAGATTTTGCTTTGCACCTGTAGTTACGTTAGTAATTTCTAACTCTCCAGTGAAGCGTAAGTCCTGTTTTATCAGACTATCATTCATACGTTGAGGCTCACTCGCCACTCTATTTCGAGCATCATCTGATTCTATTTTCTGAACAAATAATGAGTTAAACCTAAGATCCAGAGTTGTCTGCTTTTCTATAGTGTTTGTAGAAGAGTCACTCTCCCCACCACCACATGCTGACAATGTAAAAACCAAACTTATTATGCTTAAGTATTTTCTGTAACACATTGTTTTCATTTTATTTTCCTAGCCATAAATTGAGCTCGGATAATACAAGCTATATTCACATCGCCTATACCTTATGGTTAATTTATTCACAGAGGATCACAAAAATCATTGTGCGTGAAATTGCTTTTAGGAAATGAAAACATTAATTATTACTAATGTCCTACTTGTGCATTCTTTTATTGGCTTAATTCTATTTACGGCAAACTATTAACAGCCTAATATAACAATTAACTTTATTGGCTAACCAGATAGCTAGTGCAGCGATTTATTTAAAATAACAGTTGGTTGCAATCAATATGAATAATGAACTCCTCCCTAACATTGTTTCCTTCTTACAAACAATTTATCCTTTTAATTTATTGCCTTCCACTGCACTCAATGACATCGCTCAAACTGTCGATATATTATTACTTGGTCCTGAAGAAACCATCGAAAATGACGATGATTCTACCAATCTTTATATTATTCGAACTGGTGTTGTGCAGCAGAATAACCTTGATGGAACACTACGTGCCAAATTAGGGGAAGAAGACATTTTTGGTTTTAACCTACAACAAAATAACTCAGAGTTTGGCTACTCTATTTTAGCTATAGAAAATACCCTTCTTTATCGTTTTGATTACGCATCGTTAATGGCATCTGTTGGCGCTTACCCTCAGGTTGCCTCATCTCTTGCTTTAAGTTTAAAGACTCGTTTACGAGCACAAGATGCTAAGCAAGACAGTGAACAACATACCCATCAGAACTATCTTCGTCCTAATAGTGATATTGCCGATCCTAAAATAGCCATCGTATCTCCAACGGATACGATTCAAGAAGTCGCCCATCAAATGCGCAATGTTATTGGGGTTTCTTGCGCGTTTATCGTTGATAAAAATAGCATTTTAATAGGAATGATTACTGATAAAGACATGACTAAACGCGTTGTTGCTCAAGCCAAAAACGTGCATGAACCCATCAGTTCTATCATGACTCAAGATATCCATACGGTGTATGAAGATGAGCTAGTAATGAGTGCCGTTCATTTAATGATGAAGCACAATATTCAAAACATTCCTGTACTCAATAATCAAAAACAAGTCACAGGATTTATCACTCCGCAGCATTTAATTCAGAACGACAGTGTTCAATCTATTTTCTTACTTGATAAAATTCGTCACGCTGACTCGATTGCGGCTTTAATCGATTTATCTAAACAGCGCAGCGCCGTATTTCAAAGCATGATGGAGAGTAACGCATCACCAACCACCATCGGACAAGTTCTGAGTATGATTTACGATGCCTTCACTTATCGATTAATCGAACTCGCTATCGATCAATTTGGACAACCACCTTGTAAGTTTACTTGGATAGTCGCAGGCTCTCATGCTCGAAATGAAGTGCACTTAGCTTCTGATCAAGACAATGCCATTATCCTTGCTGACGATGCTACGGGCTCTGATAGGATTTATTTCAACCATTTTGCAATGTACGTATGTAAAGCGCTTTCTGAATTAGATTACAGCTTATGTACAGGCCGCTTCATGGCAGCCACACCTAAATGGTGCCAAAAAGCGCACATCTGGCAGGAATATTATCGTAAATGGAGTACTAATCCTGAATACGATTTACTACTTAATCTAAATGTATTTTTAGAAATTCGTCCTGTTTATGGTGATGAAGGCCTATTTGAGAATGTTGATGCTTGCCGTCATGAATTGGTAAGTAAAAATATGTCACTCACTATCGCAATGCTTCGTAATACCTTAAGAACGCGTCCACCACTGGGGATATTTAAACACCTGGTATTAGAAAAGGACGGCAATAATAATAAAGTATTAAATATCAAAAAAGCCGCTATTTCTTGCATGGTCGATTTCATTCGTATTCATTCATTAATGGAGGGAGGAACAGCCCTAAACACCAGCGAACGAATGGAGTTTTTACATGAGAATAACGTGTTAAATGATGTCACTTATCAAGATCTCAGTGAAACCTATCATTATGTTAATCGCCTGAGATTTCAGCACCAATTACAAGCAATACAAAATGAAAAACCCATTGATAATCAACTTCAACCAGATTTATTTGGTAGTTTTGAGCGTCAGCATATAAAAGATGCGTTCCGTATTGTGTCAAGCTTTCAAGAGTTAATGAAAATGAAGTTTGGTGTCTAACAAATGCCAAATAAATCATTAACGAACAAAAATATAATCAGCCACATGATGGACTTATTTTCTAATCGCCATCCATTGATTCATTTAGAAGAACAAAGACAAACGTTAATAGCACAAGATATAGAGCTACCGAATTACATAACAAGTTTGCTTGAATCTCCTTATCCAAGCCCAAAAGAAGACAGTAATAACATCACCTTTACTGTCGTAGATTTTGAAACTTCAGGACTTAACCCAGAAAGCGACCATATTGTCAGCATCGGTTGGGTTCATATTATTAAAAATACAATTAAACTTAGCAGTGCTCAACATTACATTATCAATGAACCAACAGTAGAAAGATCGCCGTCTGAACATACCGAGGTAGACCATACCGCTCGTTCGTTGCATCACATTCTGCCTGAACAGCAAAAGACGGGTATCTCAATTAAAAAGGCAATGGAGCGGTTCTTTAGCAGCCTTCCAAACAGTATTTTAATTGTTCATGGTGCCACAATAGAACAGCGTTTTTTAGAACAATTTTTTCTGTCACACCAACTTCCAAACCTACCCATAATTTGGTTAGATACATTGAGAATTGAACAAAATACAATTGAATATAATCGCCATCAAAGAGATTTCCGTTTATTCTCTCTCAGACGCCAATATAACCTACCAGATTACCCTGCACATCACGCTTTAGTCGATGCGATTTCAACCGCCGAACTGTTTTTAGCACAAAGAAAACGTCTATTTAATCAATCTGTTGCCCCTATTGGATTCTTATATCAAAAGTCACGATAGCGAAACCAAGTAAAACTTTAGTAAAAATGATATTTAAGTATCAAAGTCATCATTTATTCAGTAATATACAAGAATATTAATAAATAAAGGCTGGAGGATGAATGGCAACGTTAAAGGAAATAGCCAACGAAGCTGGCGTTTCATTGGCAACGGTATCTCGTGTATTAAATGAAGATCCAACGCTAAGTGTAAAAGAAGAAACTAAGCGACGTATTTTCGAGATCGCAGAAAAGCTTGAGTACAAAACCAGCTCGACTCGTAAATTGGCCAGTGCCTTACCTCAAGTAGCAAAAGAACAATTACACTTTCTGGCTTTATATAATTATAAGCAAGAAACTGAAGTCAATGATCCTTACTACCTTGCTATTCGACACGGTATCGAGACTCAGTGTGATAAATTTGATATCACGTTGACCAATAGCTATGAAAGCAGTCTTGAGATTAAAAACCCGAATATCGATGGTATTTTACTCGTCGGTCGTCAAAGTAAAGCTCAATTAAAAGCGATTCAAAAGATCAGTAAAAACATTGTTTATATTGATTATACCGATCACGAACAAAACTTTGATTCTGTTGATATTGATCTTGCGCGTATCAGTAAAGAAGTGATTAATTACTTCATGAATCAAGGGTATCAACGCATTGGTTTTATTGGTGGTCAAGATAATATTGATTGTTCTGATATTCGTGAAGAAGTGTTTGCGGAATACGGCCAATTAAAAGGGGTAGTTTCAGAATCTGACCTTTACCGTGGTGATTTCTCAAGTTCATCAGGTTATAAACTGGCTAAAGCAATGCTAGAAACCGATCACGCAAATGCTCTGTTTATTGCTTCTGACTCCATTGCTATTGGTGTATTACGTGCTATCCATGAAAAAGGCTTACGCATTCCAGAAGATATTGCTCTAATCAGTGTTAATGACATACCAACCGCCAAGTTTACCTTCCCTTCTCTCTCTACCGTTCGTATTCATTCAGAACTGATGGGAAGCCAAGGCGTTAACTTGTTACTTGAGCGCCGTCGTGATGAACGAGTAATCCCTGTTCGTGTGTATATTCCAAGTAAATTACGCTTGCGTGATACCACTAAAAAATAACTAAAAACTCTTTTTTATTTTAATAAAAGCAGCGTTTATCTCGCTGCTTTTTTTACACCTAAATTTTAACGATTTACTCTACTCTTTTCTATTTCTGCACAATACACCATCACTTCACGATTATTTTATCTATTTATTAATCAATTAAGGTTAATGAATTGTTTCTACAACTCTTATTAACGTTACCGCGCTCACAAAGCTCAGTTCATAATGTGACCAAGTTAAAAGTAAAACAATTTACCGATTTGTTTTACTAAAACTTTAGTTAATATCTTTTACCAGAGAGTTATTAATTACCTATTTATAAGAACTATCGGCATTGTCCGGGAGGCAACACGTGAACAATTGGGAAAACTTCTTCCGCCTTAATGAAAACAGAATGGCACCGCGTGCTTACTTTTTCTCATACGATTCAGTTCAGTCTGCAAAGACATTCCAACGTGAATTAAGTAGTCACTACCAGCTATTAAGTGGCCAATGGAATTTCAACTTCTTTACTAATCCATTACTTGTACCTGACGAGTTCTACTCTGAGCACATGAGCGATTGGGGCAGCATTACCGTTCCTAACATGTGGCAAATGGAAGGTCATGGTGATCTTCAATACACAGATGAAGGCTTTCCTTTCCCTATCGATGTTCCTTTTGTACCAAGTGACAACCCTACGGGCGCTTATCAACGAACCTTCACGTTAGGCGAAACTTGGAACAACAAACAAACCATTATTAAATTTGATGGCGTAGAAACTTACTTTGAAGTGTACGTAAACGGTAACTACGTTGGTTTTAGTAAAGGCAGCCGTTTAACCGCTGAATTTGATATCTCTGAATTTGCACAACAAGGTGAAAACCTGCTTTCTGTTCGTGTAATGCAATGGGCTGATTCAACTTACATTGAAGACCAAGACATGTGGTGGACTGGCGGTATCTTCCGTGATGTTTACCTCGTTGGTAAAGAGCAAGTTCATGTTCAAGACATTACCATTCGCACTGATTTTGATGCAAATTACCAAAGTGCGACACTGTCTTGTAAAGCAGAGTTAGAAAACCTAACAAGCAACTCAGTATCTAATTATTCACTTGATTACACACTGTTTGATGGTAAGTCTGTCGTTTCTGAAGGTACTGTAAATTCACTCTCTTTTGATGCAAACCATAATGTAGACATCAAGATTGATATGGAAAACCCAACGCATTGGACGGCAGAAAACCCTTACCTATATCAATTGGTACTTACGCTTAAAGATGAAAACGGAAAAACACTAGAAATCATTCCAAACCGTGTTGGTTTCCGTGACATTAAAGTGCGCGATGGTCTGTTCTACATCAATAACAAATACGTCATGCTTCATGGTGTAAACCGCCACGATAACGATCACCTAAAAGGTCGTGCTGTGGGTATGGATCGTGTTGAGAAAGACATCGTATTAATGAAACAACACAACATCAACTCAGTACGTACTGCTCACTACCCTAATGATCCACGCTTTTATGAACTGTGTGATGTATACGGTCTGTTTGTTATGGGTGAAACCGATGTAGAAACGCACGGCTTTGCTAACGTTGGAGATTTAAGCCGAATTACCAATGATCCTGCATGGGAACACGTATTTGTAGAGCGTATTGAACGCCATATTCACGCTCAGAAAAACCACGCATCAATCATCATGTGGTCGCTAGGTAACGAATCTGGCTACGGCTGTAATATCAAATCTATGTATGATGCAGCAAAAGCAATTGATGACACTCGTCTGGTTCATTACGAAGAAGACCGTGATGCTGAAGTGGTTGATATCATCAGTACTATGTACTCTCGTGCTCAACTAATGAATGCCTTTGGTGAGCACCCTCATAATAAACCACGCATCATTTGTGAATACGCACACGCAATGGGTAACGGCCCAGGTGGATTAACTGAATACCAAAACGTGTTCTACAAACATGACTCTATTCAAGGTCATTATGTTTGGGAATGGTGTGATCACGGCATTCTTGCTAAAGATGAAAACGGTACTGAGTTCTTAAAATATGGTGGCGATTACGGCGATTATCCAAACAACTACAACTTCTGCATGGATGGTTTGGTTTACTCAGATCAAACTCCAGGACCTGGCTTAAAAGAATACAAGCAAGTTATCGCACCGGTTAAGATCCACGCTAAAGACGCAGCAAACGGCATTTTCACTGTTGATAACAAGCTGTGGTTCTCAAACCTTGATGACTACACCATTACTGCAGAGATCCGTGCTGAAGGCGAAACTCTGCAAAGCACCACATTCAAAATGGAAGGCTTAACTGAAAACTCAAGCCGTGACATTGAAATCACACTACCAGAATTGGATGGACGCGAAACATTCGTTAATTTCACAGTACGTAAAGATTCTCGCACTCTGTATAGCGAAGCGAATCACGACATTGCGATTTACCAAGTTCAATTAAAAGAAAACACAGAGCAACTTCCAGTGTTCTCTAACAGTAATGCAATCGCACTTGATATCACGGCATCTCGTTTAGATTATGTAGTGAAAGGGTTGAACTTTGCGCTTACTTTCTCAAAAGTGAACGGTAAATTAACTTCATGGTTAGTGAATGGTGAAGAGCTAATTGCAAGCTCACCTAAGTTGAATTTCTTCAAACCGATGGTGGATAACCATAAGCAAGAGCATGAAGGTCTGTGGGAGCCTGCACATCTTCAAATCATGCAAGAGCACTTCCGCTCTATCGACCTTGATGCATCAAACGGTAAAGCCACTTTCACGGTAACCAGCATTATTGCGCCACCTGTGTTTGATTTTGGTATGCGCTGTACTTACGTTTATGAAATCAATAAAGAAGGCCAGTTAAATATTCAGTTATCTGGTGAACGTTACGGTGATTACCCTCATGTTATCCCTGTGATTGGTTTGGATCTTGGCATCAATAATGAGTTTGACCAAGTTCAATACTACGGCCGAGGTCCTGAAGAGAACTACCAAGACAGCCAACAAGCAAACATGATTGATGTATACCAAACAACTGTAACTAATATGTTTGAGAACTACCCGTTCCCACAAAATAACGGCAACCGCCAGCACGTTCGTTGGGCGTCACTTGCGAATCGTCATGGTTCTGGTTTGTTTGTTAAACCTGAGCAAGAGATTAACTTCAGTGCTTGGTTCTACACTAATCAAAATATCCATGAAGCACAGCACACGATTGAGCTTGAGAAAAGTGGTTACATCACCCTAAACCTTGATCACAAACTGATGGGCTTAGGGTCTAACTCTTGGGGCTCTGAGGTGTTGGATTCATACCGTGTTTACATGGATAAATTCCAATACGCACTAACTTTGGTTCCATTCCAAAAGGGTGGCTGTTCACCAAAAACATTAGCTAATCACACATTTACCTCAAACACGACATTCACTTCAAAAACAACAGTTGAAGGCGGAGAAAAGTAATGATCATTTTAGACAACCTAGAACAATTTAAAGTGGTGTATCGCGACGGCCGTAAATGGAACCGCTGTGTTGAAGCGATTGAAAACATTAGCAACCTAAGAGACGGGATCATGTATTCCATTGGCGACTCTCTGGTGTACATGATTGAAGATGGCGTGGCTAAAAACACAGAAACCTTTGTTGGTAACCGCCGATACTTTGATATTCATTACTACCTAGAAGGCCGTGAAACAGTTGAAGTTGCGAGTAAATCTGAGCTAGAGAGCGTGCAAGCGTATTCAGATGAAACTGACCGTGAACACCTAAATGGTAATGGTCAAATACATCAACTTTGTGAAGGCCAAGTCGCAGTGTTTGATAACAGTAAAGCCTACAAATTCCATGGCGATAGTCGTGTTCGTAAAGTGGTTCTAAAAGTCACTATCGAAGATGGCTATTTCCTGAATAAATAAGTAATACCTGAAATAAAAAACTATGAGAGGGGTTGGATCTTAACCGACCAAACCCTTCCTACCCTACAATATGTGATTCATCGGAGTACCTTATGTCTACATCAACTCGTGGCACGATAGGCAAGTTCGCCTTACTGTCTATGACTTTTGCTGCAGTTTATAGCTTCAATAATATCATCAATAATAATATTGAGATCGGGCTATCCTCTGCACCAATGTTCTTCCTTGCAACCCTATTCTATTTTGTTCCATTTTGTTTAATCGTTGCCGAATTTGTATCTCTTAATAAAAATTCCGAAGCCGGTGTTTATGCATGGGTAAAAAGTTCGCTCGGTGGTCGCTGGGCATTTATTACCGCGTATACTTATTGGTTTGTTAACCTATTCTTCTTCACCTCTTTACTACCAAGAATCATTGCTTATGCGTCTTATGCTTTCTTAGGGTTCGAGTACATATTTACACCATTAACTACGGCGGTATTAAGTACCCTACTGTTTGCGGTAGCGACTCATGTATCAAACAATGGTGCGAAATTACTAGGTCCAATTACCTCTTTAACCTCATCATTAATGCTTCTGCTTACTCTGTCTTACATTTTATTATCAGGCGGCGCGTTAATTGGTGGTATTGAGCCAGCAGACCCAATCACTATTGAAGCAATGACTCCATCATTTAACTGGGCGTTCCTTGGTGTAATTACGTGGATCTTCATGGCGGCAGGTGGTGCAGAATCAGTTGCAGTTTATGTAAACGACATCAAAGGCGGTCATAAATCTTTCGTTAAAGTGATCATCATTGCAGGTATCTTTATCGGCGCACTTTACTCAGTTGGCTCGGTACTTGCGAACGTGTTCGTCTCTCGCGAAGAATTGAAATTTACGGGTGGCTCAGTACAAGTATTTGAAGGGCTAGCAAGACACTTTGGTCTATCTGAAATCTTAATGAACCGTTTTGTTGGTATCGTATCATTCACCGCGATGCTTGGTTCGCTACTAATGTGGACTGCAACTCCGGTTAAGATCTTCTTCTCTGAAATTCCAAAAGGTATTTTTGGTGAAAAAACAGTAGCACTAAACAAACAAGGTGTGCCTGAGCGTGCAGCATGGATTCAGTTCTTAATCGTTATTCCACTAATGTTTATCCCAACACTAGCGTCTGATACGGTACAAGATTTAATGAGCACCATCATTAACATGACAGCGGCTGCCTCTATGCTTCCACCACTGTTCATCATGATAGCGTACTTAAACTTACGCATAAAATTGGATCACCTAGAGCGTGACTTTAGAATGGGCTCTCGCCTTACTGGTATCAGTGTGGTTTCAATTCTGATTGGTATCTTTACGGTTGGTTTCTTTGCGTCAACCTTCCCAACAGGTGCAGATATCATGACGATTATCTTCTACAACGTCGGTGGTATTGTTATCTTCCTTGGTTATGCATGGTGGAAATACAGCAAATACGAAAAATCATTATCTAAAGAAGAACAAATTGAAGAAGCAAAACCTGCTGTTCAATAATTCATGGTTTTTTAATTAAATAAAACTAAACCGAAAAAAACCGAGAGTAGCCATACTCTCGGTTTTTTTATTTTAATTAATACTTTATCCGTTATTCGCCATCGATTTTTTCCTATTTGTAAACTACGTTTATTCTAGATAATAAAAACAATTGGTGCGTTATGATATCTCGAATAAAAAAAATAAAAGATAAACTACTATTGCCACTGCACATTCATATATCGACGTTGTTTATGGTAATGATCGTCGTCATCTGTTCGGTACAAATATACATAACCAACAAAGGCATCAATCAACTTTTACTTGAAGCTACCTCAACCATTTTTGACCGAATATCGACAGATACAAGATCTTCAATAAGAAGTGAATATAGACCCGCATTTAACGCAATAGCTAAGCTCTCCAGGAGAGATATCGTCCACGCCGAAACAGTAGAGCAACGCAACGCTTACTTTACCGAATTAGCGATGCTCTTAGATTTACATAAACATGTCTCGACGTATCGTATTTCCTTTCCAAATGGCGATTGGTTTGGCGTTGGTATATTAGGTAATTCCTTATTTAGAAAAAAACTAAACACTCCAGAGAATACTTACTATTTCTTCATCAATCATAACTCTACTATCGAAAATAAAACCACCGTTTTTTTCTACGATGATCAAGCACGTTTTATCCGTTCAGATGAACTTAATGAACATCAATATGACCCAAGAAATGAAAATTGGTTTAAGAATTCGATCAAAGAAAAAATTGTTTTATCTAAACCTCGTTACTTTCCAGGATTACAACAATTTGGTTTAACCCTTCATAAGAAAGCAGAGAATAACGTTGTTGTAAGTGCTGATATTTTAATGGAAAAACTCAGTCACGTATTAAAAAGCACGGCTATCCACCCCTCCTCTCTTAGAGTGCTTTATGATGAGAAGAACATCGTTTACGCAAGTAATTCCACCAACCTCGCTTTAATGAACAAAGAAGAAAGTAAAGTCATCAATTTGAGTGATTTACTTAACTCTGAGGTATTAAGCACAATTCAACACGTCAATTCAGACCAAAAAATTCAACAATATCAGAATAATGATGAAAATTGGTATGGGAAAATATTTTCGGTTCCAATTAACACAGAACGATCATTAAACTTATTGGTTGCGGTAAAAGAATCAGAATTATTATCTAGTGCCTATATTATTCGCCAACAGACCATTTGGTGGTCTTTCGTTATTCTTATTCTGTCGATTCCTTGTATTTATTTCATATCACAAAGAATATCAAAGCCAATCCAACAAGCCACAGAGCAAGCACGGTTAATATCCACATTTGATTTTTCATCTATCGATCACACACCAACCAAGATACTTGAAATAGCAAATCTTACCCAATCTATTTCTGGTATGAAATCAGCGATAGAAAATTACTTTAACCTAACCAATTCAATATCAAAAGAGAATAACTTTGATGAATTAATAAAGCTCATTGGCCGCAGTACTGCCAAAGCAACAAAAGCAAACGCTGCTTATCTTTATCTTATCAATGATGCAGAAACGCACATAGAGCCTCAATTTGCATGGAGAATCACCACGCAAAATGAAGACATTAGTCAATTAGAAAGCTTTGCTCTAAATGATGAAAAAATAGCAAAAACCATTGAACAGATAATGATCAAAAAGAAACCCTTTGAAAACCTGAATATTAATACATTCGACAAACAAGAACAGAATAAATTGGGTTTAGACAGTGAGCAAATATGGTCTATCACCTTCCCTTTGTTTTCTAAAGAAAAACAAACCATAGGGGCAATGATATTAGTGTTTGATGTGAAAGAGAGTGAGTACATTCGTAATACTAAGTTTCACTACTTTGAATCATTAATTAACTATACTGCCATTGCTTTAGATGGACGAAAAATGCAACAAAATCAAAAGGATTTACTCGATTCTTTTATTCAAATAATGGCAAGTACGATTGATACAAAGTCACCTTATACTGGAAACCATTGTCAGAAAGTGCCTTTATTAACCCAATGGCTTTCTCAGGTGGCGAGTGATTCTTCTACTCCACCATTTAACGATTTCAAACTGAACACCACTCAACAAGAGGAGTTAAGAATTGCTTCGTGGTTACATGATTGCGGTAAAATAACCACACCAGAATACGTCGTTGATAAAGCAACAAAATTAGAAACTATTTACAATCGAATTCATGAAATAAGAACAAGATTTGAAGTATTAAAACGTGATGTTGAAATAAAACAATGGAAGGAAGCGTTTAATAACACGCTACCTGATGAGTATAGAGAAGAATTGGAACAAGAATGGCAACGATTAGATGAAGAATTTGCTCTTATTGCGAGAGTAAATGTGGGTGATGAGTTCTTATCAGAACAAGATGTAGAAAAAGTACAGAAAATTGGTCAACAAACCTGGATACAAACCTTAGATAGTAGCCTTGGTCTTGCATGGGAAGAAAAAGCACGCCTGAATAACTCGATTAACGCCCTATTGCCTATAACGGTTACCCTGCTACAAGACAATCAATCCCATCTAATTCCGAGAGTAACTAATACCGTTCAAGATCCACGCTTTACATTACATCTACCAGAATACAAAAATAACATTGGCGAAGTCTATAATTTATCGATTCAGCGCGGTACGTTAAATAATGAAGAGCGATTTACAATAAATGATCATATTATTCAAACCATTAAAATGCTAGAAGCTCTCCCGTTTCCAAAAACGATGAAAGCTATTCCCAAAATAGCAGGTGGCCATCATGAAAAAGTCGATGGCACAGGTTACCCTATGGGACTAAAAGCAGAAGAAATGCCACTTACCGCACGAGCCATGGCTATTGCTGATATTTTTGAAGCCCTAACCAGTCACGATCGACCATATAAGAAAGCAAAAACATTAACGGAATCTTTAAAGATTATGAGTTTCATGGTTAAAGATAAACACATCGACAAAGATTTGTTTAATTTATTTTTAACCTCAGGTCTCTATCACAAATACGCAGAAGCACACTTAAAGCCAGAACAGTGCGATGACGTTGATATTCATAACTACCTAAGCTAGTCGTATTCCACTACGTTCCCTTCTTTGCACCTATAAATATGGGTGCAAAATTATTCCTTTTATTTTCCGACTGTTCACGACTCTCCCTGCTAGCATAGATCACCATCACAGTTTGCTGTTTTCTTAATCTCTATTTAATGACATATCTCACAGTAACTTTTAGTAAAACTTATTACTATAATTTTACTAAAAGTTACCTGCAATTGTTAACTAAAATAATAAACTCATAATCCAAACGCAAACACATAGGGATACATTATTATGTCTGATTCTTTACGAGGGACAATTGGCAAGTTTGCCTTACTGTCGATGACAATGGCGGCGGTATTTAACGTTCGTAACATTGTTAATAACAACATCGAGCTGGGGCTAAGTTCTGCACCCATCTTTTTATTCGCTACTTTAGTCTACTTCATCCCATTCGTATTCATTATTGCTGAATTTGTATCAGCAAACAAAAACTCAGAATCAGGTATGTACGATTGGTTAAAACAACCTCTTGGCACTAAGATGGCTTATTTAGGTTCTTTCCTTTACTGGTTTGTAAATCTATTCTGGTTCGTATCTCTACTTCCTAACGTAATTGCTTATGCTTCTTATGCAATGTTAGGTTATGAATACGCCTTCTCTCCTATTGTCACCTCAGTTATCTCTATTGTTTTATTTGCAGCTGCGACGCATATTTCAACCAAAGGTGCATCATGGCTAGGCAAAATTGCAGAGATGGTTGCTTATGGTGTTTTTGCTCTGTTTGCGGTGTATGTTATCGGCGCGCTAATGGCACTTAGTGGAGACCACACACCTGTTGAACCAATCACACTAAAAGCAATGACTCCAACCATTAACTGGGCAACGCTAGGTATTATGTGTTGGATCTTCCAAGCAGCCGGTGGTGCAGAAACTGCCGCAGCTTATTTGAAAGATGTAAAAGGCGGTCAAAAGACGTTTATTAAAGTTATCATTGCCGCAGGTATCCTAATTGGTGCTATGTATGCTGTTGGTTCTTTACTTGTAAACGTGTTTGTTGCTCGTGATTCTCTAACCTACGCTGGTGGTATGGTTGAAATCTTTACGGGTATGGCTCAATACTTCAACGTTTCTGAATCATTAGTTGGTCGCTTTGTTGGTATCGTTCTTTTCATCGCAATGTTCGGTTCTATGATGATGTGGACTGCAGCGCCAGTTAAAATTCACTTCTCTGAAATCCCTCAAGGTGTTTACGGTGAGAAAACAACAGAACTAAACGAGCACGGTGTTCCTGTTCGCGCAGCATGGTGGCAGTTTGCTTTCGTAGTTGTGATGCTAGTTGTAAATGGCTTTGGCTCTGAATCTGTACAAGACATGATGAATACAGCAATTAACTTAACAGCTGGTACGGCAATGCTACCACCGATCTTCATTATGGTTGCTTACTTTGTTTTCCGCTTGAAGCATGATGATACTCCTCGCGATTTCCGTATGGGCTCGCGTAAAGTAGGCATGGGTGTGGTATCGGTACTTATCACTATCTTTGTGGTAAGTATGACAGCATCGGCTTTCCCAACGGGTGTTGATTTAGTCCAAGCCTTCTTCATCAATGTATTTATGACAATGGTATTCTCTGCTCTTGCATACTGGTGGATCTCTCGCTTTGAAAAGAAGCAAGAAAAAGCAGCTGAACTAAAAACAGCATCGGCAAAATAAGTAGAAATCAAATTAGCATTTAGTTTCTCTAAATAAGACAAAGGCACTGATACCCCCAGTGCCTTTTTTGTCTCTAAAATTACGTTGAGAATAAGATTACTTATCTCAATTCCTTTCTAAAAAACACGTGTAAATTAGAACTTTTTATAAGTAAAACTTTAGGTAAATATAGGTAAAAATCGTTTTCTCTCGCTCACACTTATCTCTTACACCCCTACTCTAGCCTCTAATTTCTAGCTATCCTTTTCTTATTGATAAGTTACTCCGTAGATACCTAGTTTCGGTTCTTTCCTATCAAACAATAACAATAATTTTTCTATTACAGTGAGAAACTCTAATTATGAAACCTACTTTTGCAAAGCTGTCATTACTTTCAACTCTACTTTTAGCAGCTAATGTTCACGCTATTGAAACCGACTTTTACGGAGAAATGGGAATTGGTGGTCGCACCTTCTTTGATGGTGATGATAAAGGCCGTTATAGCGATGGTACTTATATTGAAGGAGGCCTTGCTATTGAAGAAGGCAACTGGTTTGGTCTAATTTACGGCGAAGGCTGGACAGTACAAGCCGATGACGAAGGCAATGCTTGGGCTACTGGCCACGGTTGGGGAGGCTTTGAAGGAGGCATTAACCGATTTTATGCTGGTTATAGAACCGATGCAGGAACGGAATTTATTGCTGGTCGTATTGACTCTTCTTTAGATGATATTCAATGGTGGGGAGATGCAACACCAGAAAATGGTTACACCTTACCTAACACACGAGATGTAAATGTAGGCATTAAGATCCGTAATGAAGTTGGGGGACTTCGTTACAGTGTTTCTGCTGCTCCTGAGTCTGATTTCTCTGAAGATGATGCGTTAGTTAACTTTGGTAAATATGATGAATACGCAAATAAATACAGCTATGCCGCCTTTGTAAATGGTTATGTTCAGTATGATATTGCCGAAAATTTAACGTTGCTTGGTGGTGCTGAATTTACCGATGGCGATGGTGAGATGTACTTAATTGGAGCAGAATACAAAACCTTAGCCGCTCGAGTTTGGCATCATACCGATAAAGGTAATGACATTAGTGAAGGTACAGAAACCGGCATCATGACGAGTGCTTATTATGAAGTGACTAAGGGCGTTTACCTTTCTGCTGCATATAACTATGCCAACACTAAGCTTGATACAGCCGAAGATGAAACGACCTCTTACATCAATGGTGGTGTTTGGTATGAATACGCCGATGGTAAATTTGCTACCGCGATTGATACTAAGTTTTTCATGAACAATGACACGACAGATTCAGCCAACGAAATATTTATCATGCAGTACTATTACTGGTAACTACATCACACTCTTCCTGAACTCAGCTTCATTAAATGAGACTGAGTTCACGGACAACTGTTCTCTTTATCAATAATATCCATTAAGTTAAATTTACTAAACCTTTACTAAATCAATTATAAGAATTTAATTATGAATTTAAAAATTTCTGCACTTGCTGTTGCTACTGCCCTTTTTGCTGTGGGCTGCGCACAAACATCACCTACAGACCTTAGCTCTACTGAGCTTAAAGCTGCACAATTTAAAGACGTGATTGATCGCACTGGTTCTCCTGAATATATGCGTGATTACGATTTTGATGATCACCAACGTTTTAACCCATTCTTTGACATGGGCTCTTGGCACGGTCATCTACTACCAGACAATGATGATGGTATGGGTGGTTTTCCTGGAACGGCTCTACTTACCGAAGAATACATTAATTTCATGGCA
The DNA here is from genome assembly GCF_900312675.1 of Aliivibrio sp. EL58. Classification (GTDB taxonomy): domain Bacteria; phylum Pseudomonadota; class Gammaproteobacteria; order Enterobacterales; family Vibrionaceae; genus Aliivibrio. Next base: position 96,690 of record NZ_OMPC01000001.1, read on the forward strand.
AACAATTTCGATCGCCTAAGTGTATTTAAAGATGGCAAGAAAGTTGAATTTACTATGGAAGCGTACAGCCTTCCTGGTGCATTAGTACAAGTATTAAGCTCTGATGGCGTAAAAGTAGAAATGACACTGCGCTTTGCAACAAACCGCACTTCTTTAGTTGAAACTAAAATCACAACCAACTCACCTGTTGAGCTTGTTTGGGATGGTGAGCTGATCGAAGGAAATCACGCAAAAGAAGAAAAATCTCAATCAGATAAAACCATTGCTGAAGCATACCCTGATTATGATCGTCAAATTGAAGCAACAGATGATGGCCTAAAAGTCACTTTTGGTGAGGTTCGTGCTACTTGGTCTCTATTAACATCAGGCGACTCTGAGTACCAAGTTCATAAATCTATTCCTACGACAACTACCGTTGATGGCTTAAGCTTTACCTCTAAAGCAAGCATTGAGCACTCCACCACAATTTATACTACGTATTCTCATGTATTAACTGCTGAAGAAAACCAAGTAGAACAAGCTAAAATCACCGACATTCTAGCAAATCCGAATCAATATTTAGTTGCGACTGAAAAACGTTGGGAAGAATACCTTGATAAAGGCTTAACCAACCCAAATGCAACTCCTGAACAAGAGCGCGTTGCAGTAAAAGCAATGGAAACGCTTAATGGTAACTGGCGCGGTGCTGCGGGTGCAATGGAGTTTGACTCTGTAACACCATCTGTAACCGCTCGTTGGTTCTCAGGTAACCAAACATGGCCTTGGGATACGTGGAAACAAGCGTATGCAATGGCACACTTCAACCCAGAAGTAGCTAAAGATAATATTCGCGCTATGTTTGCGTATCAAATTCAAGCAGATGATACCGTTCGTCCTTGGGATGCTGGTTTTATTCCTGATTTATTAGCCTACAACACAAGCCCTGAACGTGGCGGTGACGGTGGTAACTGGAATGAGCGAAACACAAAACCAAGTCTTGCTGCATGGGCAGTAATGGAAGTGTACAAAACCACTGAAGATAAATCGTGGTTAGAAGAAATGTACCCTAAATTAGTTGCTTATCATGATTGGTGGTTACGTAATCGTGATAACAATGGTAACGGTGTTCCTGAGTATGGCGCTTCACGCGATAAAGCACACAATACAAACAATGGCGATATGCTGTTTACGGTTGAGCGTGGTGATAAGAAAGAAGAACTTGCTGGCCTAGATAAATACCAAGAGATCATAAAATCTGGTAACTATGACCACATTGAGATCCCTGCACAAACGGCAGCGTCTTGGGAGTCTGGCCGTGATGATGCCGCAGCCTTTGGTTTTATCGATAAAGATCAATTAGACGCTTATGTTGCAAATGGTGGTAAACGCTCGGATTGGGAAGTTAAATTCGCACAAAACCGAGATAAAGATGGCACGCTTTTAGGCTATTCTTTGCTACAAGAGTCTGTTGACCAAGCAAGCTACATGTTCAGCGACAACCAATATCTAGCTCAAATGGCTGATATTCTAGGTAAAGATGCTGATGCAAAAGAGTTCCGCGAAAAAGCCGATAAGCTATCAAGTTACATCAACACTTGTATGTTTGATGAAGGTACTGGCTTCTTCTACGATATCCGTATTGAAGACAAACCATTAGCAAACGGCTGTGCGGGTAAGCCAATTGTTGAACGTGGCAAAGGCCCTGAAGGTTGGTCACCACTCTTCAATAAAGCGGCAACCCAAGCAAATGCTGACGCTGTTGTTAAAGTAATGAAGGATACCTCTGAATTCAATACTTACATTCCATTAGGTACGGCCGCACTATCTAGCCCTGCATTTGGTCCTGATATCTATTGGCGCGGACGTGTTTGGGTTGACCAATTCTACTTTGGCCTAAAAGGCATGGAAAGCTACGGCTACCGTGACGATGCGGTTGAAATGGCAGGTGCATTCTTTGATCACGCTGATGGTCTAGTTGGTGACGGTCCTATCCGTGAAAACTACAACCCACTAACTGGCGATCAGCAAGGTGCACCAAACTTCTCTTGGAGTTCAGCTCACCTTTACATGCTTTATAATGATTTCTTCACTGCTGAAAAGTAAGAACATAAAGGCTAACAAATAAAATAAAGGGATATGATTAACGTCATATCCCTTTTTTACTCTTTCGATTTAAAAATGTTTTGTATCGTTATTACGATTTGGCTTTTTCTTTGCAACACTCAGGCATTGCGTGGCCTGAAAGTACCAATAAACCAGCAAAAATACCCAAGTTCTTAATGAAATTCTGCATCTCATGTGCGCCTTCCAATCCTGAATAATTCCAGAAATCATGCAACGACACATTAATAACCAACACTAACCCTGCCAATAACAGAGCAACTATCCATGTAAATCGATTTGCTATTAGTAAAACGGCAGCACCAATTTGGAAGATACCCGCAAGCCCCAATAGGACAGGGACGAATGGCATGTCATGCTTTTCCATTAATTGAATATGTATATCCCACGACACAAATTTCATAATACCTGGAATTAAGAAATACAATGCCAGAAGTACACGACCTACGGTTAGTAATAGAGTATTCATTTAATCAATCCCTATGGATTAAAGTACAGCACCATTCACTGATAATTTCACATCAATATTGCCTTTCACTGCATTTGAGTATGGGCAAACTTGGTGTGCTGTTTTCACTAATTGTTGAGCTTGTTCTTCATCTAATTCTAACGTCACTGCTAAAGCAACGGTTAATGCAAAACCGCCAGTTGCATTTGGACCAATACCCACTTCAGCCGATACTGGTGCTTGAGTCAGTTTGATTTTCATCTCACGAGCCACGTGTAGAATTGCATTTGAGAAACACGCCGAATAACCTGCTGCAAACAGTTGCTCAGGGTTCGTTGCTTCGCCTGTGCCACCCATCTCTTTTGGATAGCTTAAAGCAAGATCAAGCATGTTATCGTCAGTTGTTACTTGGCCATTACGTCCTGCTGAAGCCGTTGCTGTTGTTGTATATAACGTTGTCATAATGATGTCCTTTTTTTCAGAATACGAATTAGTTGAATTGATGGCAATTAAATTGCGCACAATTGATTTTCGTTAAGTATAAGTCGATTTAAAGGTAAAAAACAAGTATATTGTGCGCAATCTAGTTTTATTTTTGGTGTGAATATGAATAAGAACCTTGAACCACCTACTCAAGAAGAGAGTGATTCCCCTCAACTATTGCTTAAAAATCAAGTTTGTTTTTCTCTTTATAGTGCCTCAAACGCAATGATCAGAGCTTACCGCCCGCTACTAAACGAACTGGACCTTACTTATTCTCAGTACTTAGCAATGATGGTTATTTGGGAAAGCAATGGCATCAATGTAAAAGAGTTAGGTCAAGAACTGCACCTAGACTCAGGAACCTTAACGCCTTTATTAAAACGCCTAGAAGTAAAAGAGATCATTACTCGTCAACGTAGTACTAAAGATGAGCGTATTCGACAAGTTTTTCTCACAACTAAAGGCTTTCAATTAAAGGAGCAAGCACTCTCTGTCCCTAATGCTATATTTTGTAAAAGCCAGCTAGAAATAGAAGAATTACGACAATTGAAACAAACCTGTGAAAAATTATTAGCGAATCTACAGCAATAAATCAGTCTTTGCCTTTATTAGGCATTTCTATCAATAAAGATCTTTTTAAAGCATTGATTTTTGATTTTCGATGAGTACACTGCCGGCACAGATGTATATTATTAGAGAATAAAATGAAAAAAATCACAATTGCGCTTGCTCTTCTTATTGGTTTAACTGGTTGTCAGGCGACTCAACGCCAAAATGCAACCACTGGTGAAACAGAGACTAACTCTGCAACAAAAGGCGCTCTTGCTGGTGCGCTTGCTGGTGTAGCTATCGGTCTAGCAACTGGTGATAACGCAAAAGAGCGTCGTAAGAATGCACTTATCGGTGCAGCAGCAGGTGGTGCTGTTGGTGGTGGTGCTGGTTACTACTTCGATCAACAAGAAGCCGCTTTACGTAACGAACTAAAAAGCTCTGGTGTTCAAGTTGAACGTGTTGGTGATAATGAACTTAAATTAGTTATGGATAACGGTATTGGTTTTCAGTCTAGTTCTTACCAATTAGATTCAAGTATTTACAACACGCTTAATGGGGTTGCTCGTATTTTAGTTGAGTATCCTGATACTGCACTTCAAATTGATGGACACACTGACAGCTCTGGTAACGCGACTAAAAACCAAACCTTGTCTGAGCAACGTGCTGATTCTGTGCGTACTTACCTAATCAAACAAAAAGTAGCGGCTGGACGTGTTCATGCCCGTGGCTACGGTGAGCGCTACCCTGTTTGTGATAACTCAACATCACAAGGTCGTGCGTGTAACCGTCGTGTAGAAATCACTATTTTACCGCTTAAATAATCATCGATAATAAAATTCACCGATAATTAACTGTATATAAACACAGTTAATTATTGGCTTTCAGTATTGACTGTTATAGAATAAAAAATCCCCCTTGATGCTAGCATCAAGGGGGATTTTTTATTTTAGACAAACAGCTTAATTATTGAACTGCGTCTTCTATTTTATCTACCACAAGATCTTTACCATCAACGATGGTTTCTTGTACTTTCTCAAAGGCATCCGAATCCATAACATTTTGAACTTCATCGCCATAGTTCATACCAATGTAGATCCCTAACGCGATGAACAGTAATGCAAATATTTTAAACATAATCACTTATCTCAATAATTCAGCCTTCATTTTACAAAAGAATTCTTAGAAAACCTATGGCAAATTTCAGTACTCATTTAAATGTTGCCGCATTGGCATCCGGTGTGACTTCCGCCGCCCTATTGTCAGCGAATCACATCGAACTTAATACCGCATTATGGTTATGGTTTTTAGGCACTATTGGTGGCCTATTGCCGGATATCGACTCTGATAACTCGACCTCTTTAGACATTATATTTAATCTATTTACTATTTGTATCGTACTATTAAGTATCCGTTATTTTACTAGTGATGCCATTGATGAAAGACAGTTTTTACTTCTCATTGGTTTACCTGTTGTGATTCACCTGTTTATGAAATTCGGCATACGTAATGTATTTGAATGGCAGACTATCCATCGTGGTATCTGCCACTCTTTATTATTTCTTTTATTTTGTGGGCTACTTACGACTAATATTACGTGTTTTATTCTTAGTGATGACGTTAAAAGCTGGGATCATATTGCTTGGCTTTCTGGTGCATTTGTTTTCGCAGGTGGGATAGTTCATTTACTTTTAGATGAGATCTACAGTGTGGATTTAGCGAACGTTCGTATCAAGCGCTCATTCGGCTCAGCCTTAAAACTAACCGATTTTTCTAATCTACCTTTATCTGCTGTATTTATTATTGCTAGCGGCATACTATTTTGGTTTGCTCCACCAATTGAATCAACAATCAGTGCATTGAGTGATTGGCGCTTCTTTAAGCTGTGGTAGCGACGAATTGATACGTTACGAGAAACAAAAAAGCACAAGAATCTTTCAATTCTTGTGCTTTAATTAGCTCATTAATCTCTATATTACACAGTAAAACGCTCAACTAATTCAGACAGTTCATTAGCTTTCTGATTCAGCAAGACGCCACCAGCGCGGTTTTGGCTTGCTAATTCAGCCGACTCAGAACTTTGATCAGATACAGAAACAATACGCTCTGAGATCTCTTGGCCTACAATACTTTGCTCTTGAGTAGCCGTTGCAATTAGCGAGTTCATTTCCATAATCGTATTTACAGACGCTAAGATTTGACCAAGTGATTCAGAAGCAGCTACCGCTTTATTTACTGTTAATGTACTAAAGTTCTTACTGGCTGCCATAACTTGAACCGCTGAATCAGAGCCTGATTTTAATGCTTCAATACGTTGGTGGATCTGTGCTGTACTCTCTTGAGTCCGACTTGCCAGTTTACGTACTTCGTCGGCAACAACGGCAAAACCACGCCCTTGTTCACCCGCCCTTGCCGCTTCAATCGCCGCATTTAAAGCAAGTAAGTTAGTTTGCTCTGCAATATCTTGAATTACCGACAACGTACTTGCGATATTTTGCACATCACCTTCAAGCTTAGAAATTACATTGCTTGCTTCATCAAGCTCTGCTGCCAATGTTTTTACTGATTCTGAGGCTTCGTTAACGGTACGCATAGCGACTTGAGCATTGTTATCTGCATCTTGAGCTGAACTTGCCGCTTGCTCTGCATTTGAAGAGATCTCATGAGATGAAGTGGTTAACTCCGTCATCGCTGTCGCAATTTGTTCTGTCTCTGAACGTTGATTAGTAACAACCGCATTCACTTGAGCAGAGCGCTCTGACATATTTGAAGTTTCAGCCAATACATCACGACTAACATGCGATACATTCGTGATGATCTCATGCAGCGATTTAACAAATAAATTAAAATTCGTACTCAATTGATCGAATTCAGGAACGGTAAAATGTGGCATACGTGCCGTTAAATCTGCATCACCAGAAGCAAAAGATTTAATCGATTCATCAAACTTTTGAATCGGCGCCATAATGCTTCTATTAATCAAAGAACCAATAAATGCAACAATAACAACAATCACTAATGTAAACATAACAATAACTTGCATACTTTTAGCTAACTGTTGATCACTCAAGGCTTTCATATCATTAATGACAGCATCAACATCATCAGTATAGAAACCAGTACCCACAATTAGATCCCACTTTGAAAAGTAAACACTATAAGCCAATTTTGGTAATGCCACTGTTTCATTTAACTTAGGGTAATAATACGTAGAGTAACCAGAAGAATTTTTGGCTGCCGTAATAATATCTTGAATCAAATAGTTACCTCTTTTGTCTTTCATATTCCACATATTATTACCAACATCATTGGTATTTCCTTGCAAAATACGAACACCGTTAGAAGTAAAGCCAAATAAATAACCTGTATCTGCAAATTGTACTGGCTTTAGTGACTCTAACACTTCTTCTTTAGTCTTATCTTGTTCCGCAAAATGCTTTAATTCTGAAGATACAATATCCAAGTAAGATTTCAGCTCGACTCGCTTCATTTTCATCATCTGCGAACGTGTCATATCCATTTGAGCTTGGTTTAGTGCACTGGCTTCTTTATAGGTCATCGCCATTATCAACAATGATGTTAATACAATCGGCAGAATCGCAAGTAGGTACAATCTTGCTTTTATTGATAGGTTCATTTTATTCTCTCTGAGGATCAAGTTACGTCTTGAATTAATATGTTTACTAAAAATGTAATTATTATTATTTCCTACGACACATCAATTTCTATGCCAATTATTCATAAAAACATCACTACTATTTATTTTTCCTTACATTTAAAGAGCCGATTCACAGATAAATCTGCATTGACCTTTTTACTTTTATCAATAGAATATGGGAAATACCTATCACTTGAAAATAAGCTGACTTCTTTGAGATTTTCATTATTACAATACAAGCGCCAAAGTACCGCTTCGTGGTCACTATTGTTAGTGTGTATTGTGCTATTTGTCTGTTTTTCTCAAAATCTTGGTTTATCGACAGCTTGTCCTTTATCTCCTCAAACTGACAATGTAGGACAAATCCATAATTTCAATTTAGAACAAGAACAGAATGGTGATGCTTCACAATGCAGTAGCAGTGAACAATTAGTCAATGCTCACACCATTCATCTAGATTTTGCTATCCCCATGTTTATCTTAGCCCTTCTTATTCTTGCGGCGATCCTTAAACAAGCTGGATCAACTTACTTTTTTACAGAACCGACCACCTCTTATGGTGTTCGGCGACATCTGGCGTTTTGCACCTTCCAAGAATAATCACACCGTAAGTACTTATATCTTTATTTAATATAATTATTTTCGGAGTAAAACCGTGTTTACAATTAAACAAATTAAAGTCATCGCTCGATTTCGTTCTGCGGTGCTATTGGCATCAGCGTTGCTGTTGTCCGCTTTTTCTTTATCTGCTACAGAGCAATCAATATCTACAGGTTGGTTAACTCATCCTGATCATCCACCAGCACAAGTTCGTTTTATGCTGACTGGTGAAGTAGATAAATCAAATAATAAAGCACAAGGTTTATTAGAGGTAAAACTCGATGATGAGTGGAAAACCTATTGGCGATCACCAGGTGAAGGAGGCGTATCTCCTGTTCTTGATTTGAGCCAATCTCAAAACCTATCTAATCTAGAATGGTTTTGGCCAACCCCTGCTTTTTATGAGCAATCAGGGTTAATGACCCTTGGCTATAAACATAATGTTGTTTTTCCAATGGAATTAACGTTTGAAGATATCAATCAACCGTTGCACTTTTCAGGAAAATTAACCCTGCCAACATGTACTAATATCTGTGTTCTTACTGATTACGATTTAGAGCTATCTCCAATCGAGCTTAATAAGCTAGAAATCGAAGCAAGCGCTCAGCACTTATTTCAGCAAGGATTAGCTTCTGTTCCAAAACAAAGTGATTCAACAACGCTAATTAGTGCTTCATTTGATGCTTTATCACAAAAACTGCAAGTTCAACTGAATCATGATGCAGGCTGGGCAACCCCTCAAATTCTGATTGATGGCCCAGAAATAACTGATGATTACTTCTCTCAACCGGTAGTGGAGGTTGATGGCAGTTTAGTCACCGCAACCTATAACGTTACGAATTGGTTAGGTGATACTGATTTAGTTGGTAAAACAATTTCAATTACTGCCTCTGATGAGTTATTTGCTCACGAATTAACAGCAATTGTCGATGCAAAACCACTAACCCAAAGCGCAGATACAAGCATTATTACCATGATAGCTTTTGCTTTTTTAGGCGGCTTAATTCTTAATATCATGCCATGTGTATTACCCGTTTTAGGCATGAAACTCAACAGCATGGTTGCTTCATCAGCGTCAAGTAAACGATCTATTCGCTTGCAGTTTTTTGCTTCTGCCGCGGGGATCTTAACCTCTTTCTGGTTACTTGCATCTGGTTTGCTTATTTTAAAATTTACAGGCAGTGCCATTGGTTGGGGGATCCAGTTCCAAAGCCCTATATTCATTGGCTTTATGGTTATCATTACCGCCTTGTTTACCGCTAATTTATTTGACATATTCGAGATCCAATTACCAAGCCGCTTCTCAACCTCTATTGCGAGTAAAGGTAATAACACAACACTTGGACACTTCGTTCAAGGTATGTTTGCAACACTACTTTCAACTCCATGTAGTGCGCCTTTTTTAGGTACCGCGGTTGCTTTTGCATTAGGTGCTAATGTTTTTGAGATGTGGGTGATATTTACTTCGTTAGGGCTTGGAATGGCTCTTCCTTGGTTGCTGTTCGCTTTATTTCCGGGACTCATTTCATTTATGCCAAAGCCTGGAATGTGGATGAACAAGGTCAAAATTATTTTTGGTTTGATGATGCTAGTAACAACGTTATGGTTACTTAGCTTACTTTCTCCCTTTCTCGGTAGCGCTACTATTTGGATTGTTACTGCATTACTAATTATTTTCTTATTATATAAAGTAGGTAAAAAACACGGCAAGAATACCGTTATTGCTATCTTAGCTATTATCGTTTTCTCTAGTAGCGCATTACTGATTATTGGCAGTATGACCACAAAGCATTGGGTAACCCCTATTGTCGACGATATCCCTTGGCAATCTTTAGAACAACACTCTATAAATGAATATGTAGCTCAAGGGAAAACAGTCTTTGTCGATGTTACCGCAGATTGGTGCATTACCTGTAAAGCCAACAAGATAGGTGTAATTTTACAAGATCCTGTCTATTCAACACTGCATCAAGAAAACGTTATTGCTATGAAAGGAGACTGGACTCACCCAAGTGAAAAAGTGACCAATTACCTAAAAAGTCATCAACGTTTTGGGGTTCCACTTAATGTTGTTTATGGGCCGAATGCACCGCGAGGGTTACCTTTACCTGTTATTTTAACAAGTAACGATGTTATTCAAGCAATTGAATATGCAGGGAGAACAAACTAATGACGGCAAAGAAGATAGCTACAGGGAAAAAACAAAAGGCCATTCACTGGCTTAAGGAAATCATAAAATTCACGGTCTTTATAACACTGTTTTCTGTTGCCGTAGATTATTGGCGAAGCCAAGATATGCCATCAGAAATCCCACCTAAACTGTCCATTAACACTATAGACGGAGAATGGGTTGATATTACAAAAATGAGCTATAAAGAACCTGTTCTAGTTTATTTTTGGGCGACTTGGTGTCCAGTTTGCACCATGGTGAGCCCTAGTGTGAGCTGGTTAGCTAACGACCATCAAGTCGTTTCTGTTGCGATTACCTCTGGGGATAATAACCGCTTAGCTCAGTATATGAATTACAAAGATTACGATTTCCCTGTTATTAATGATTCTACGGGAAATATTGGCCGAGAATGGGGAGTTACGGCAACCCCATCTATAGTCATCGTTAAAAACGGTGAAATATCTTCTATCACAACTGGCGTAACGACCCCTATTGGTCTGTGGTTACGTTTATTTTTTGCTTAAGGTTATTATTCTCATGAAATCATTATTATTATCGGTATCAATCGCAGCAAGTTTATTTCTATCACCGCTTGTATCTGCAGAAACTATTTCTTCTACTCAAGAAAAACAGTTAGCAGAAATCTCTGGTTTACTTCGTGAAAACCCAGAAATCATTGAAGGGTTACATACTAATTTATTGCAATATATTGATAGCCAACAGTCACTAAGCAGTATCTTGACGCTGAATCATGACTATCTATACAACAACCCTAAACATCCTTATTTTGGTGCTGAGAATCCGAAATTAACCATCATCAATTTCACTGATTTCAACTGCCCTTACTGTAAGCGTTTAGAATCAGGTTTAATTGATGTACTTAAATCGTACCCAGAAATTCGAATCGTTAATGTCTTTTTACCTTTCCAACAACGTATGGTGCCTGGACTAAAAACTAACACTGCTTGGTATGCTTTAGATGTGTGGGAGAAAAAACCAGAGCAATACGCAGAAGTGCATCGCTTGATGATGGCAAAACCATCACGTCATGACAGTAAATCCATAATGAAAATAGCGGAGCTAACAGGAACACAGCAAGAACTGACTCCAAATCAAGAAAAGGTAAAAATGGTAGAAAAGAGTGAAAAGATCTTTACTCAACTAGGCTTAAGAGGTACTCCAAGTTTGATTATTGGTAACGAAATCATTCCAGGATTTATACCAACTGAAGACTTAAAAGCCATCATTGATAAACAACTCTAAACGCTAATTAAGATTTACCTATAAAATACCCCCAATAATGATGACTCACTATTGGGGGTTACTTTAAGTTGCTGATTACAATTTCCCATTACATAAATCTAGGTTCAAATTCCACTTCTACTTTAGACTCTGCGTGGGTCTGGATAAATTTTTCAAACTCTTTAACAGGTAATGGCTTACTGAACAAATCACCATTTGCCATAAGAACGCCGATATTAATAAGGTTTGCATTCAACTTTAATGAATCAGAAATAAGTTTATTATATGCTTTACTTGAAGGGTCTTGAAGTTCACTAAAATAACTTAGTTCTTTTAACATCAATTCAATTTCCCCGATAGTTTCAATATGCTCGCTAGCAAGGGCATTCACCGTGCTTCTTACTTCATCTTGAACTAACTGCTTTTCGGTTCGATACTCATACCAAATATTAAGAGCGATAATGATCGTAGCAGGAAGTAAAGCGAGTGTTAGATTAAATAACACTCGACTTGTTAATGAGGAAATGACATGCATACTTAAACCTTAAAAATAGCTGACAACAAATTATACCATATATAGTTCTCATTATTCTATTTATCAATATAGTTATTCTCTTTGTATATAGAGAAAATATGAACCAACTAACACTTTATTAAATGCCCTTGGTTCTATGAAATCTACTTTCAGATTTAATTTTAAATAAGACTGCACATCACTATAGGAGAATCATTCTCTTTTTGTATTTATTTTTCAATAAAAATTAAGTATGTTATATCTAACAACACTACATAAGCTATGGTTACTCATTATGCTAGATAAAAAAATGCCTTTCATCGTTGTTGCAATTCTATCTGTATGCCTCATTATCTGCGTACTTTTTTACAATGAGATTGGATTTGAATCTTCTGCAGACCTTGGTTTTGAAGGCTTAACATTCATCCTATTAACTTATATTTATTTAACCACTTACCACTCATTTAAATCATATTCATTTCTTGTTATTGGTTCTTGGCTTCTGTTATTTAATAAAAGTTATGACTTATTAACCGAATTCCCCCAGATTGAATTTCATACAGACCAATATGAAGTCATTGATACAATTTTTGATGATGGGTCCTTATTCTCCGGATTCTTATTCATTGCCGTTGGTCTTACTCATATGATGCAAGTACTGTCAAAACAGAATATGAGAGATGAACTCACTAATTTATATAACAGAAGAAAATTCTCTGAAATAAAATTAAAGACATTTGATCTTATTTATTTTGACCTAAATGATCTAAAAAAGATCAATGATTTTAAAGGCCACCAAGTAGGCGATCTGATGATTATTCGCTTTGCCCAAGTGCTTAGAACTGCGTGTATTGATCAAGAAATGGCTTTTCGAATAGGGGGAGATGAGTTTGTAGCATTAACTCATGAAAGTCGCTCTAGTTCTTTTATTGAACATATGTATAAACAGCTCGGAAATGAACAAATTACTTTTGCCTATGGCATTGAAACCGCCACTAAAGAGACCCTAGACCAAGCACTTATACGTTCAGATAAAAGTATGTATGATATGAAACAGACACAAAAAAAGAGCACCAAAAGTGCTCCAAATTTACATGGTTAACATCGTTGTTAGATTACTGAATTTCAGTACCCATTAATATTAGCAATTCTTGACTTGCCTGCTTAGGGGATACAGCATGACAAATTGCTGAAACCAACGCGATACCATCAACACCTGTATCTACAACCTCTCGAATATTCGACTCATTAACTCCACCAATCGCAACAAGTGGGAGCCTACTTTTTTTAACGGCTTTAGTTAAACCGTCAATGCCCCACTCTTTAATAATATTAGTCTTCGTTGGCGTAGAAAATATCGCACTGATACCAAGGTAATCAACAGGCAGATCTTGCGCCTCACGCAACTGCGTTTCATTTTCAACAGACAAGCCTAAAATCATATCAGGGCCAATCAATTGACGAGCAAGGTTTGCAGGCATGTCCGATTGACCTAAATGAACCCCATCCGCTTGCACTGCTAATGCCACATCAACGCGATCATTAATGATCAATGGCACACCACTGTCTTTTAATACATTCTTTACTGCAATTGAACGTTCAATAAAAGCACGTACATCACCATGTTTTTCACGGATCTGTACCATGGTTACACCGCCTTTTATTGCCTCTTCAACAACATGGCACAATATACCAATGTCTTGCTTATCATCTGTCACTAAATACAGTTTATAAGGATTATTCATACTTATTGCCTATGTATTAACCGTTAATTTCAAGCGATTTATCAGTGTCTCTTCATCCAACTGATAAAGCGTATCTAATAGGTTCATTTGCAAACTACCAGGACCTGCTGAGTTCTCAGCTGCGATCTCACCTGCAACGCCTAAAACAGCCGTCGCAGCAACCCCTGAATACTCACCTATTGCGGCAAAAGCCCCAGTTAATGCTGTATGTGTGCAACCCATTCCCGTAACAAAAGGCATCATCGCATGGCCATTATTCAATTGATATTGCGCATCTTTCGTAACTACGTAATCAGTTTCACCCGAAATAACGACGTTGCATTGATATTGCTGCGCGACATAACAAGCTGCACCTAATGCAGAATCACTGCTGTCTAATGCATCTACGCCTTTGCTCTGTGCATTTTCACCTGCTAATGCGATGATCTCAGAGGCGTTTCCACGAATAATCAATGTATTCGCCGCTTCTGCGATTTGACGCGCGGTTTGGGTACGAAGTTGACTTGCACCACATCCCACCGGATCAAGCACCACCACTTTATTATTAAGGTTTGCTTGCTCTACCGCGAAATGCATTCTTGGTGTCCATACGCTATCCAACGTACCAATATTAATGACTAACGCACCAGAGAAACTCATCATCTCTGCCATTTCTTGCTGGCTGTGCGCCATGATTGGTGACGCACCTAACGCCAATAAAGCATTCGCGGTGTTGTTCATCACAACATAGTTGGTAATGTTCACAACTAATGGTTTTTTCTCGCGTAATACCACCAATGCTTCAATAATTTTTTGCGTATTCATGATTGTCATTGTTCTTCCTTAATTCGTTCGCTTATTCATTAATTGAGTACTAATCATCAACAATTAGGCTTCATCTAATCCTTGTTGCCAAAACGCCACTTCCATTCGAGTCGCCGTTTTAAAAATATGACACAAACGCTGCCCACGCTGACTATCAAGGTCGATATCAGCAAGCAATTCATCTAGCTGTGTAATACTTTTTTGCACGCCAGATTGAAACTCTTCGCCACCATACATCTTGATCCAATTCGCATACGGATTGCCTTCTAGCCTAGTTGACTCTCTTGCTAGTAATTGCGTACCAATCACCCCATAACCAATAGAACACGGCGCTAATGCTGCGTATAAATCAATGACATCACCAGACATACCGGTATCTAATACAAATCGAGTGTAGGCTACCGTGCCAAAGGCTTCTGGCTCTGCTTCCATCTCTACTTCTGACACGCCCCACTCACCACAATAAGTCACATGGTGTGCAATTTCTGAACTCAATAATGCTTGTACACTCGGTAACGCCATTCGCATTTCCGCTAACGTTCTCGCTTTATAAATCGCTAAGGCATACGCTCTGGTGTACTGTTTTAAAAACAGAAAATCTTGCTTTAAATAATGTAGAAATGACGAATGCGCTAGCTCTCCAAGTGCTAATTGTTGAACGAAGCTGTGCTCGGTGTATTCGGTCCACTCATTTTGACACGCTTGAATTAAGTCTTGATGATTCATACTGATTCTCTAAAAATAAACAGGAAAAATGGATTACAACACCGGCACAAAATCTTGGGCTTTAGGTTGTGTTTTTATGATCTTATGCTCGAACATAAACTCAGAGAAGCGATTGTAGCGTTCTAAATCAACCGCTGATGGGCGTAAGGCAAAACGCGTTAACGTGTCATTCCATGCGCGTTTATTTAATTCATTGTTTAAGGTATCTGGCGCGTAAGAAACAAAGGTTTTCCACGATTCATCAGGGTGATTCACAATAAATTGTGTCGCTTTTTCGATAGCGTGATTAAATTTCTTTAGCGCATCGGCATCGTATGTTTTGGCATTCGCAACAAAAACAAGCTCATCATACGAGGGCACACCGTGCTCCTCTGGAAAAAATGATTTCGCTTTGTAACCTTCTAATGCTAATTGATTGGTTTCAAAATTACGTAATCCTCCCCAAATAGCATCCACTTTTCCTGAAGCTAATGAAGACGATAATGCCCAGCCTACATTGATGATTTTAACCTCAGAGAAATCAACCCCTTCTGTATTCAACATAGTGCCAATCGTGGCGTCTTCATTACCCGCAATTGCAATACCAATCTTCTTGCCTTTCAAATCAGCTAAAGAATTTATCTTGCCGTTATCCAGTACCATTAAGGTGTTTAATGGCGTGGCAATAAGAGTAGCTGAACGAATTAACGGTAAGCCTGCCGCTACATCAATCGTTAAACTGGTTTGGTAAGAAATGGCTAAATCAATGTTATTTGCCGCCACTAATTTTGCCGGCATACTTGGATCTGCAGGTTCTTGAACCGTCACATTTAGGCCTTCTTCTTTGAAATAGCCTTTTTGCTGTGCGATAACCACTGGCCCATGGTTCGGATTTACAAACCAATCCAACATTAATGTCATCGCTTTGTCTTCCGCGCTTGCCATCATGGAGTAGCTTGAAATAAGCAGAGCCACCGCCCCTTTAATTACTCTATTTTTCATTATTCAATGAGTCCTTTTATTATGAATTTATTTATCGTGTTGCCACGGTATGAGTTTTTGAATCAATACATCCGCAAGAAAATACAAACTGACGGATAGCGCCGCGAGAATAAATAACGCAGCAAACATTTCATCTATCATCATTCGAGCATTCGCTTGCAGCATCAAATAGCCGAGGCCTTCGCTTGAGCCTACCCATTCACCAACGACAGCACCAATAGGCGCGACAACAACAGCAACACGAATACCAGATGCTAAGGCAGGTAAAGCCGCAGGTAAGCGAACGTATTTTAATAATTGCCATTTTGATGCACCCATCGTGTGGGCTAAATCAAGGTAACCACTTGGGGTATTTCGCAGCCCGTCATAACAACAGGTAGTCACAGGGAAAAAGATAATTAATGCCGCCATCACTACTTTTGATGCGATGCCATAACCCAACCACAACATCAAAATAGGTGCGATAGCAAAAACAGGGATCGCTTGGCTCGCAATTAAAATTGGTAATAACCAACGTCGAAGTGGATCAAACAACAGCATTTGAAGCGCAAATAACAACCCCATAGAAAGACCCAAGCCAAGACCAAGTAAGATCTCTTGAGCCGTTATCCATGAATGAGCAAGTAGCACATCGTATCGCTGTATTAATTTAGTAAAGACAGCCAATGGACTCGGTAAAATGAAGCTTGGTAAAGCAAAAACGATTACGATGAATTGCCATAATCCCAGAATAACCGCCGCACTGATTAAGATTCTTATTAAGGATTTCACGTTTTGTAGCATTGGTTTTTGCGTTACCTTTCCTATCGTTGCTGATGTCGAATTTATAAGGAGTGATTTAGACATAATCGACCTCTAACGTATCAATTATCTGTTGTTGAAGTACCGCCAACTCTGCATCAATCTTGCGAGGTATCGACGTACTTGGAACGGGTAAGGAGACCGCTGAAGCAGGTTGTCCTTGCATGATATAAACCGCATCACTCAGTCTTAACGCTTCTTGTGGATCATGCGTGATCAATAAAACGGTTTTATCTGCTAGCACTTGAGCAGCAAGATCTTGCAGGCGATAACGAGTTACTGCATCTAACGCAGAAAAAGGTTCATCCATTAATACCATTGGTTTGTCTTGCATTAATGTCCGAGCTAACGCAACACGCTGGCGCATCCCACCCGATAATTGCGACGGCATCGCAAACTCATGCCCTTTTAGTCCAACTAACTCTAAAAGTTCATGCGCTCTGTGTTTATCCGAGTTCGGTTTCGTTGAATTAAAGCGAGAGTTCGTTGCAAACTTGTCGGCAAAGCAGACGTTATCTATTACGTTTAACCACGGCATCAATAAATCTTGTTGCGCCATGTACGCGATATTGCCCTCTAATGCGTCTACGCCATCAATCGAAACATCCCCTGACCACATGACTTTATCGGTCAATAATCCTGCGAGATAACGCAAAATAGAGGTTTTACCACAACCACTCTTTCCTAATATGGCGGTCCATTTTCCTTTAGGGATCGTCATATTTAGATTGAAAATAATAGGCTGTTCGCTGTCTGTATATTGTAAGGCCCCATTAGAAATGGCGGCACCAATGCGATGATTCATCCCCATTACTCTGGAGTATGTAAAGCAAAGAAGTGATTCACAGGCCCATGTCCCTGACCAATATTCAGTTCATCCGCATGAATAATCGCTTGAGTAATATAATGCTTACCTAGTGTTACTGCCGCCTGTAACTCATGACCTTGCGCTAAATACGAAGCAATCGCTGACGATAACGTACAGCCCGTGCCGTGTGTATTGCGAGTTTCAATTCGGGGTGTCGATAAACGCTCTATGGAATCAGATAAAATCAGTAAATCAGTACTGTTCTCATCTTTTTCTAAATGCCCACCTTTTAGCAATACTGACTTAGCACCTAATTGACGAAGTTCATCAATCATTGCCGTCATTTCAGCTTCACTTTCGGGTACTTTAGCGTTAATAAGTGCCGCCGCTTCAGGGAGGTTTGGCGTGATCACATCGGCAAGAGGAAGCAGTTCGGATTTAAGGCTTTCAATAGCAGAGGATTGCAGAAGAAGATCACCACTGGTTGCCACCATAACAGGGTCAACCACAAGATAGCGAGGAGAGTATTGTTTTATTTTTTTCGCAACAGAGCGGATGATATCAGAATCACTTAACATACCGACTTTAACGGCGATAACATTCAAATCAGAAAAAACAGCATCCAGTTGCTGCTCAACAAATTCACTGCTGATTGGATAAATGCCCGTCACGCCTTGTGTATTTTGGGCCGTTAATGCGGTAATCACAGAGCACGCATAACTGCCGGTTGCAGAAATTGCTTTGATGTCAGCTTGGATCCCTGCACCACCACCACTGTCAGAGCCAGCAATAGTTAATACAATCGGTGTGGTAGAAGATAATGTAGATAAAAGCGCAGTGTTGTTTAATGAAGACATACTTATTTTCCCTAACTAACGGTCAGGAAAAATAGTCGAGTGAGAACAAGTACGTATAGACGTAGATCTCACCAAAAGAAACGGATCTCATTGAAAGATCGTATCAAAAGGACCATTAGTTCCCTACGTCAGTACTAACTGAATCAGGTTCAACGGGTTCGCTATTGCGATCTCAGCCTATTGGCTCCCCGACTAATGGCGTCATACTATCACTAATCGATTTGTAAATAGTATGCTTTTTTATGAGAATGATAACTGTATTAGTTAATTCTTATCTTGAGAACTCAATTTGGATGCTAATTGAGCAACTATCGTTTTACGCATATCAGAAAGCTTTGGTGCTTCACCCACTTGCCATGGTAATGGACGCATTAAATTCATGGTTCTTAATCCAAAACGTGCCGTTAATAAACCAATACCTAAACCCTGTGCTGCTCTGGTTGATAATTTACCAGCAAGGCCAGTAGATAGCATATCAACACCAACATCCGTCACCATTTCAGTTGCTCCTGCAAACGCCATGTTTTGCAAAACCATTTTGAACAAACGTAAGCGGCCCCAATAGCCAAGCTCTACCCCATAAACTTGAGAGACTTGTTCGATTAATCGAATATTACGCCACGCTACTAATAACATATCCACCACAGCCAATGGACTTAATGCCACCATCAATGCTGATTCACCTGCGTGTTTACTAATTAATGCTTTTGCTCGTTTATCTTGCTCTGAAACCACCATGCTGTCATACATTTCAAATACTTCAGCGTTATTATGATGCGATTCGATACTATTCTTCCAGCGCGTATATTCTGCCGTATTCGCCGTCGCTCCTTTCTTAGCTAATGCTTCACAGAACGGTTTTGCCTGACCAATACCATTGCCTTCAACCAATTCAGTTACTTGATGTTGAATTTCAGCTCGGTTTTTAAGTTTACGCAATGTCCATAATTCACGACCAATAGCAGTAATCCCCATGATTGCTGCAAGGCTAATTAACCCAGCCCAGCCTAATGACAGAAAATCAGCCGATTGGATTGCAGTAATGACATGATCAACACTTTGCCACACCGTTAAACCAAGGAAACCACCAATCAGAGTTTTAATACTCCAATGGGTTTTCTTTTTGATTAATGGCGTTTCAATATCCACACCATCAAGTTCCTCTTCTTCGATAGTTTGAGGAACAAATTTAACACTCTCTTCAAATAGCTTTTGAGTTTGCAGGTTATCAAGGGTTTCTGTATCTTGCTCCAGTTCTTGAGACGAGGCTTGAAAGATACGCTGTTTTTTTAACTCACTCATACTAATTTATCTCCTAGCAAGAACTGCATCGCCTTATCCATTCGGATGTGTTGCAGTGGCTTGTCATTCTCATTGTGCAACGGTTGAAAACTCATAAAGTTAAACGGTTCTGTTTCCCAATAGGCTTTACTTGGTATACGTTTTGGCACTTCGCCCGGAAACATCATTAATGGCTGCTGCTCAGAGCTTACTCCTGAAATAGCAGAAAATAGCTCACCATTTTCATCAATCATTCCCGCCGTAGTCGCTTGAATAGACGCAATACTCATGCACTCCATCTTGATACCTTCATACGCCGTTTCTTGCCATGTTTGGTGGATCATTTGTTGTAACAAGGACACCATATTTGGATGCTGTTCTGGTGTCACATGATCAGCCTTGGTTGCCGCAAACAACACCTTATCAATTTTTGGTGAAAACAGACGTTTAAGCATTGAGCTTTTGCCATACTGAAAACTGTGCATCAACTGATCAACCGCTTGACGCATATCATTAAATGATTGTTCACCTGCATTTAATGGCTGTAAACAATCGACCAGTACGATTTGACGATCAAAGTGTCTAAAGTGTTCGTTATAAAACTTCTTCACTACGTGTTGCTGATAATGTTTATACCGTTTTTTTAATGCCGAAATATTTGAATCTTTACTAGCTTTTGCTAACTCTTCTTCTGTGTATTTATACAGAAACATAAATGGGAAAAATTGCAATACCGGCGCACCTGCTAGCTCTCCAGGTAATACAAAACGACCCGGCTGAACCCAATGTAATCCCTGAGAATCCTTACAATCATGAAGATATTGTGTAAATAGCTCAGAAATATGAGCTATTTGCTTTTCATCAACAGGCGCTAAGGGATCGAGTTTCTTCGCTTCTTTTAACCAAGCTTCAGACAGCATTTTACGATGACCAGTAAGGTTCGATTGCTGCTGCTTAGACCACGCTAAATAATCCATATCCAAAAGCGGTAAATCCAATAGCCACTCGCCAGGATAATCAACAATATCAACGTATAAAGTCGCGTTGTCTTGTAGGTGTTTTAACAAACCTGATTTTGGTTTGAATTTTATGGCTAAACGTAACTCACTCACATCGCGAGTAGGCTCTGGCCATGTCGGGGGCTCAGAAAGTAGCGAATCCATTCCTTCGTCATAAGTAAAACTAGGAATAGAAAGATTTGATTGCGGTATGCGTTTCGCACCAATCATTCGCCCTTCACGGGTCACAGATAATAAAGGTAACTTATCACTTGAAGCGGCATGTAAGCATTGATTAATCAAAGAGGTAATAAATGCCGTCTTACCTGCACGCGATAGCCCTGTAACCGCCAACTTGACGTGGCGATCCATACTACGGCTAACTAATTTATTCATTTCTTTGGTTAATCTACTCATTTTACTTCTCGCTTTGTGTTTTATACCAATCTAAATAAGTATTACTACTGACTACAAACAACAAATGGAGTGTACAGAACTGAATCTGAACACCCCATGAACAAAGTATTAATTAATGGTTACCTAGTTAAAGATTACGAAACTCACGACGAACTTTATATTCAGAAGAGGTTACGTATCCTTCCATTCTACGAATTTTTTCTTCCATTCTCGCCATGTCTTTATCAACACGCTTAATCACTTCTGATGGCGATTGCCCTGCTTGCCACGGCTTGCTTTTTACCGTGTGCTCACGCTTCTCTTCTGTTCGATAGTACATTTCAACCGGTGCTTTATCTAAAAACAGCATGGCTGCAAAGTACGCCAACATAACTAAAAAACCTGCGCTAAACAATGCCGCGGATACCACCAAAATACGCACTATCCAAGGTTCAATACCAAAGTACTGAGCGATACCTGCGCAGACACCACCAATCTTTCCATTTCGAGTATCTCTATACAGTTCTTTTGACATTAGCGCTCCCTCCAACTCGGGGATTCTGCATCCAGAATTTTCTCTAATGTTTCAACACGACGTTGCATTTTATCCGCACGTTCTGTCATTGTTTTCAATAACTGTGTATCTTCATGTGACAGACCTTGTGCTGTTTTACTTTTGCTTCGGTAATGTAAAAATAGCCATAACGGGGCAACAAAAATAAAAAATATAACCAATGGGAAAGCAAAAAAGCCGCTCATTGTTTTCTCCTTAGTAATTTATGTTCAGTCAGATTATGCGTCTTTCTTCATTTGTTCTTTTAGACGCTCTAATTCTTTTTCAATTTCATCTTGCGCTTGCAGCTCTGCAAATTCTTGTTCTAGTGAGTTTGCTTTACCCATTGAGTAAGTGTCTGCCTTTGCATCCAACTCATCAATACGACGCTCATATTGTTCAAACTTTGCCATTGCACGTTCTGTTTTTCCTGAATGTGTATGGGCTTTAATATCATTACGATGCTGCGCCGTTTGTTGACGAATAACAAGCGCTTGTTGACGTGCACGTGTTTCTGTCAGTTTAGTCTCTAACTCAGTTAATTCTGTGGTTAACTTCTCAATGCACTCTTCAACAAGAATAAATTCTGTTTTTAAACTTGATAGTACATCTTGAACTTTCTGTTTTTCTATCAGAGCTGAACGCGCTAAATCTTCACGTTGTTTAATCAAAGCTAAACTTGCTTTTTCTTGCCAATCGGTGACTTGTGCTTCAATGGAACCAATTTTGCGTGTCAGTTCTTTTTTATCTGCGATTGCTTTTGCTGATGCAGTACGAACTTCAACTAGTGTGTCTTCCATCTCTTGAATGATCAAACGGATCATCTTTTCTGGATTTTCCGCTTTATCCAATAAAGAAGTTACATTGGCATTAACGATGTCTGCAAAGCGTGAAAAA
The DNA here is from genome assembly GCF_900312675.1 of Aliivibrio sp. EL58. Classification (GTDB taxonomy): domain Bacteria; phylum Pseudomonadota; class Gammaproteobacteria; order Enterobacterales; family Vibrionaceae; genus Aliivibrio. The sequence goes on from NZ_OMPC01000001.1 coordinate 119,301, forward strand.
ATACCCATAATTTATTCCTCTCAATTAATATCAATCTAGATAACTATTTATTTTAAAATCTACAATGACTATTACACAATGCATGCCAAGTTTTCACTTATTAAGAATCAATGACTTACACAAAATCGACGACTTGATAATTTTAAGTTATGATTAAAATGACCACTATTTAGTTATATTGACCAAAAAATTAGAGGGTAATGTATGAGAAAAGACAGTTTAATTGGCGAATCAGATGCGTTTTTATCTACGTTAGATCATGCTTCACAATTGGCGATGATTGATCGACCTATTCTTATCCTAGGTGAGCGCGGAACTGGTAAAGAACTTATAGCTCAACGCCTACACTTTCTGTCAAAACGATGGGATGAGCCACTCGTGAGTTTAAACTGCGCTGCATTAAGTTCAGGTACGTTAGATTCTGAGCTTTTTGGTCACGATGCCGGTTCATTTACAGGAGCAAAACAGCGTCATCACGGTCGATTTGAGCGCGCTGATGGTGGTTCTCTATTTTTAGATGAACTTGGTACTGCGCCTTTAACCGTTCAAGAAAAACTGCTTCGTGTGATTGAGTATGGTGAATATGAACGCGTTGGTGGTTCTCAAACCTTAAAGGCAGATGTTCGCTTAATTTGTGCGACCAACCAAAATCCGCAAGATTTAGTAGCAGAAAAAAGATTCAGATCGGATTTACTCGATAGATTATCTTTTGATGTCATTCACCTGCCTCCATTACGATATCGCGAGCAAGACGTGCTATTACTTGCTGAGCATTTTGCGATAAAAATGTGCCAAGAAATGAATTTGCGATATTTTGCTGGATTTTCATATTATGCAAAACAACAAATATTAGATCATGATTGGCCAGGTAACGTGCGTGAATTAAGAAACTGCATCGAGCGTGCTGTATTTAAACATAACCATGAAGAAGCACAAATCGACTCTATACAACTGAATCCTTTTATCTCTCCTTGGAATGACTCTCAGTTAACCTCATCTTCTTCAGCTATACTCAATAATCAAGAGAAACAAGAACAAACCACCTCATTACCATTGAATTTAAAACAGTTTCAAATTGAACAAGAAAAAGATCTACTCGAACAGGCGCTATTAAAAACACATCACCATCAACGTAAGGCCGCTGAAGAATTAGGCATTACTTACCATCAATTTCGTGGATTATTGAAAAAGCATCAACTCTTGACCACAATCAAGGGATAATCTTAGATATTTAAGTGCAGAACCAGTCACTTGGGTATAAAATGACAGGTTCATTAATTAACATTGATAAAAAGCTGCGGTCATTATGAAAATTATTGCGCGCATACTCATGGCGGCTACAGGGCTATTTAGCCTGGTTGGTTGCTATGATGCGGGGATTAAACAAACAATTCATGAAACAGGATTCGTTTACTGTGAGTCAGGAAATTTGGATACTTTTAATCCACAAATTTCTGATGAAAACAGTATTCTTGAAGCCATTAGCGCTCAGATTTATGATCGCTTGCTTATTATTGATCCAATAACACAGAAACCATCTTCTAATTTGGCAAGTGATTGGCAGATTGATGAAACGGGTACGGTTTATACCTTCACTTTACAGCCCAATGTGGCGTTTCATACTACTGACTTATTTACGCCAACACGCTTTCTTAACGCGAATGATGTTGTCTTTAGTTTTAACCGTATTTTAAATCCTGACAACTCATTCCATAATGTCAATTCAGGGCACTACTCATGGTTTGATAGTATCAATTTTTCTCACATGGTTACTGAAGTTAAAGCCATCAATCCACATCAAGTTCAGTTTATCCTTTCTTCAGCGGATAATACCTTTTTATCTTCTTTAGCAACCTCTTATGCCGTCATTCACTCAGAAGAATATGCTCAACAACTCGCAGCCTCTGATGAGAAAAACCTGATTGATTTCCTCCCTGTCGGTACTGGTCCTTTTAAGTTATCTCAATTTCAAAAAAATGAGATGGTTCGCTTAAAACGACATGATGATTATTGGCAAGGTAAAGCTAAGATGTCACAAGTTGTCTTTGATATATCTAGCCGAGGTACAGGTTCATTAGCAAAACTGCTACGTCAAGAGTGTGATGTGGTGGTAAACCCGATATCGAGTCAGCTGCCTATTATTATCAAAAATGATGAACTGACGTTGTATTCACAAACTGCGACCAATGTGGCCTTTATTGCTATCAACACGCAAAACCCATTATTACAAGATCAACGTGTTCGTAAGGCGCTCAATTTTGCTATTGACCGTTCAAGCTTAATTAACTCGGTCTACTATAATTCAGGTATTGAGGCGAAATCGATCTTACCTCCTGCTTCTTGGGCTTATGGTAATGACAGCTCTTTTATTCGCTATAACTTAAATTATGCAAAAGGCTTATTACGCGAAGCTGGGATCAAAGAGAATATTGAACTCACTATGTGGGTACCTCTTGATAATAATTCTTATAATCCAAGTCCTAAAAAATCAGCAGAAATCATTCAAAGCGATTTTGCGAAAATCGGAATTAAACTCAAGATCATTACAAGTGATCTTTTAAGTCGCAATGAACTAGCAGAAAACAATATCGATTTAGTATTAACCGGCTGGAACGCGAATAGTTCAGACCCAGACACCATGTTAAGACCATTACTTTCGTGTAACGCAAAACAAGCGGGATTTGGCCTCGCAAACTGGTGTAATGAGGAATTTGATTTCTTACTTGATTTAGCCAAAGAGACCAATCAACCACGCTATCGTATTAATTTATATCGTCAAATTCAAAATCTATTGAGTGAAGAGATGCCTATCATACCACTCGCACATGGTGTGAAATATCAAGCGAATCAATCATCACTAAGCGGGTTTACGTTAAGCCCATTTAATACGTACCCATTTCATCGTGTTGTTAGAGTTAAGGAGGAGAAATAATGTGGATTTATACTATTCGACGATTTAATTTATTCATTATTACGCTATTAATTCTGACATTAATTGGGTTTAATATTTTACGTCTTGACGAAACATCGGCTTGGGCGCAAGCCTCTTTCTTTTCTGGATGGATGACCTATTTAGGCCAATTAGCCAACGGTAATTTAGGGGTTAACCAGTATGGAGTGAACATGTTGGATGAAATTCTTCGTGTTTTTCCAGCTACCATCGAGCTGTGCTTCTTTGCTTTTTTTATCGCATTAATCATTGGGACACCTGTGGGTACCATTGCAGGTATGCGTCAGGGGAAACCTACAGATACGTTTATTTCATCTATTGCTCTACTTGGCTACTCTATGCCTCTATTTTGGATTGCCTTAATCGTACTGATGTTTTTTAGTCTAAAACTAGGGATTACCCCTGTTTCTGGTCGTCATAGCTTGCTGTATGAGTTTGATGCAAAAACAGGCTTTGCATTCATTGATGTATTGGCTTCTAAATCACCTTATCGTGCTGAAATGCTAGAAAATATTATCCAACATCTGATTCTACCAACCTTGGTACTCTCTATTGCTCCTATGACTGAAGTGATCCGTTTAATGCGTTCTTCCGTTTCAACGGTGATTACTCAAAACTACATTAAAGTCGCCCATACTAAGGGCTTATCTAAGTTTGAAATCATGGTTAAACACATTATTCGTAATGCATTACCGCCAATTATTCCTAAATTAGGTATTCAGCTATCTGGTTTATTTACTGCTGCAATTTTAACTGAGTCCATTTTTAACTGGCCAGGAGTTGGTCGTTGGTTATTAGATGCCATCATCAATCAAGATTTTGTTGCTGTTCAAGCTGGGGTAATTACTGTTGCTTCATTTATTTTACTCGCTAATATTTTATCGGATTTATTGGGCGCTTCAGTAAACCCATTAGTAAGGAAAGAGTTCTATGCTCTCAAATAGTGTTTATCAAGAAGAACATATTCCTACTCAAATGGAACGATTTTGGTTGAGTTTTCGCTCCAACTCTTTAGCTATGTTCGGATTCTGGTGTTTATTACTGATCATTATTATCACTGTCACCTCTCCTTGGCTGAGCCCATATGATCCACAATGGCAATCTGATAATTTACTGATGCCACCATCATGGAGCTCTGAGGGTGATGTCGCTTTTTTCTTAGGTACAGATGATCTAGGCCGCGATATTCTTTCTCGCTTGCTAATGGGGTCACAATTAACTTTTGGCTATGCCATGCTTGTCGCCCTATTGTCCGGCTTTGTCGGGTGTATTATCGGTATTTTTGCAGGTATGACTAAAGGCTTGATATCCAGTATATTAAATCACTTATTAGATACCATCTTATCTATCCCATCTCTTCTTCTTGCTATTATTTTCGTGGCTTTTTTAGGCTTTGGCGAATTTAATATTCTATTAGCTATCTGGTTAGCGCTTATTCCACGCTTCATCCGTGCTGTATACACCGCAGTACATAATGAGATGGAGAAAGATTATATCCTTGCCGCTCGTTTAGATGGCGCAAATGACTTCTATTTATTATGGAACTCAGTTCTACCGAATATTTTAAGTATTATTGTTGCGGAGATGACATTAGCCATTTCTGTCGCGATTTTAGACATTACTGCATTAGGCTTTCTTGGATTAGGAGCACAAGCCCCTAGCCCTGAGTGGGGTGCAATTTTGGGTGACTCTATTGAGTTAATTTATATCGCCCCATGGACAGTAACGTTACCGGGTATCGTTATTACTTTTACCGTTATCATCATTAACCTTGTGGGTGATGGGATCCAGCGCGCGTTAAATGCGGGGACAGAATAATGCCATTATTAGATATTCGTCATTTAACTATCGAGCTTGAAACTCCGCAAGGAATGGTAAAGGCCGTAGACCGTATGAGTTTAACCCTGAATGAAGGAGAGATCCGTGGCCTTGTGGGTGAATCTGGTTCAGGTAAATCTCTTGTAGCTAAAGCTATCTTAGGGATAACAAAAGACAATTGGAAGATCAGCGCTGATAGAATGCGACTGGGTAATATCGATCTATTAGCCCTTTCTCCAAAAGAGCGACGACGAGTTATTGGCCGTGAAATGGCGATGATATTTCAAGAGCCATCTACCTGTCTTGATCCCTCTGAGCAAGTAGGTAATCAATTAAAAGAAGCCATCCCATCAAAATATTTTACCGGTAACTGGTGGCAACGTTGGAATTGGCGAACTAAAGGCGCAATTGCACTGCTTCATAAAGTGGGTATTAAAGATCATAAACGGATTATGAAATGCTATCCGTATGAGCTTACTGATGGTGAATGCCAAAAGGTAATGATTGCGATGGCGATTGCCAATAAACCCCGTATTTTGATTGCTGATGAACCAACCGATGAGTTGGACGCCGTGACACAGTCACAAATATTCCGTTTATTAAGCCGTATGAATCAGGTTAATAACACCACGATTCTGTTGATCAGCCATGACTTAATTACCTTAACCCAATGGGTTGATAGAATAACCGTAATGTATTGTGGCCAATCGGTTGAATCTGCTTGCCGTAAAGATATTTTGGAAGCGCCTAAGCATCCTTATACCAATGCACTACTGCGAGCCATGCCTGATTTTGGTAAAGACGGGATCCCCCATAAAGCGAAATTAGAATCTCTACCAGGGACGATTCCGCCATTACAACATTTACCGATTGGCTGTCGTTTAGGGCCTCGTTGTCCTTATGCTCAACGTAAATGTGTTCAAGTACCTGAAGGTAGAAAAGTGAAAGATCATAAATTTAGTTGTCACTTCCCATTAAATTTTGAGGAGAAGAAAAATGACTGCGCTTCTTGAAGTAACGGATCTTAAAAAAGATTATGTCTTTCGTACAGGGCTGTTTCGTAAACAGGTTAAAGAGGCTGTAAAGCCCGTTAGTTTTTCTTTAGAAGCAGGCCAAACGATAGGCTTTATCGGCGCTAATGGCTCGGGAAAATCAACCTTAGCAAGAATGCTAGCAGGCGTAGTTGAACCCACCTCTGGTATCATTAAAGTGAATGGCGAGGTTCTTGATTACAAAGATTTTAAAACGCGCTGTAAGCTTATTCGTATGATCTTTCAAGATCCAAACTCCTCCTTGAATCCGCGAATTCAGATTGGCCGTATCTTAGAAGGTCCATTAAAACGTAATACAAGCATGCCGCCAGAAGCGAGAGAGCGTCGAGTTAAAGATACTTTACAACGTGTCGGCTTATTACCTGAACACGCCTACTTCTATCCGCAAATGCTGGCAACAGGTCAGAAGCAGCGTGTCTGTTTGGCTCGTGCTTTGATATTACAACCATCGATTATCGTCGCAGATGAAGCATTGAATGGTTTGGATATGGCGATGCGTTCTCAGATCATTAACTTGTTCTTAGAACTTCAGCAAGAGATGGCCATTTCGTTTATTTATGTGTCACAGCATATCGGAGTAGTAAAACATATTACCGATAAAGTTATGGTTATGCATGAAGGTGAAGTGGTAGAAAAAGGCCCAACTCAGGAAGTCTTTGCTAATCCACAGCACTCTATCACCCAACGTTTGTTAGCCAGTCACTTTGATGCTCCAACACATGATAGAAAACAACGTATTAGTGCTGCAACGCCTAAAATTGAGTGTTAATTAACACCTATGAATAAAAAAGAAATAATAGAAACAACAAATATGACCATTGATTATGAGAGTTTAACTGTGCTCATAAAAGCAAATGGTGATGAAATTAAGCTTAGTCTTAACGAAGCTAATCTATTATTTCTGCTTTATAGCAACCCAAATAAGATCTATACCAAAGATGATGTTTATCAGGAGTGTTGGCAAGACACTTCTGTTTCAAACAGTGTTGTTACTCAAACGATTTCACTACTGAGGAAGAAGTTTCTCAAATACGATATTGTCGTCATAGATACCATCAAACAAAAAGGGTATAAATCAGGTGATCGTTTAAAAACGGTAACTCAAAAATCACGCTACTACTTATTACTTCCTCTCTTCTTTTTGTCTTTCGCTGCCCTTTTTATTATCTATAACAAAAAAGAAAGCCGTGGTCCGATAGAGCAAAGCCTCATCTCTCTTCAGCCGAATGTTTATATGCTTTCAACCTCTGAACACATTGACTTAAACAGCATTGAATTTAATCCTGATTATCTTTATTTCTTCAACAAAGAAAAAAAACATCTTTCAATATCAATTTGCTTCGTTGTTGACGATATATGTAATAACTCTTTTAATAAATTCATACTGCTAGATAGTAAAAACAAAAAATACACCAATATTCTTAATGATGTTATTAACGTAAAAATAGAAAAAAGGAAAAGATTAATAAATAATTCAGACACTTACGGATTCTTTAATCTACAAAGTAATATAAGTGTATCGTCAATAAAAGAAGAAGCCTACCAAGCCCAAGTCTCTTATAGCTTTTACTTTCAAGAAATTGCTCATGAGAAGTACAATGTGAATAGATCAATTTATATTAGTGAATCTGGTTACCATGGGAACTATACGAACTACAGCGATGTAACAGTAAATTTTGATAAATCATCTTTAATCGCCGAGTTCGTTAACTCAGATGGTCAGAACAACCTTATACAAAATGGATACATTCAAGAAACTGAAAAGTTAAAAATATTTCCTTTACGCTTTAAAAAGTTAAAAAAATATAATTATATGCACTTCCATATTATAGATGATACTTATAGCCTCGCTTACAATGAAAATGAAGGGTTTTCATTTATCGTAAACGAGAACTATTAATAATTCACACTATTATAAAATAGAACTTCTTATCGATTGATTAAGCTCATCTGTTATTTTTATATTTTTCATGCTAAAAACTTCATTGATAAACTCTTTCTCTTTAGTTGTTAACCCCTTGCTACATAATGAGTCTTTCCCTTTACTCTCGACTGTTTCTTTACGACTCATAAATACCTCTAATATTTCAGATTATAATGAAAAGAATTTTAATTGCTTCTCTTGAGATACAGAAAGCTCAGATAAAGCATCTGCGTTAGAACTGATATTATTCATTTCATTAATATTATCGTTGATACTTTCTGTCATTAAATTAATACTTTCGCTAATAGACATAATAGCTTGATTTTGTTCATTTGCTGCTGTTGCTACTTCGGTATTTGAACGAGTAATTTCTTCTATTTCAACTGATATATCAACTAGTTGACTGTTTGTTTTATTTGTCATTTCTTGTGTCTCATTAATAATATCGATTGATTTAGAAACAGATTCAACCACATCATTAGACGTATTTTGTAAGCGGTCAATAACTTCTTGAATCGTTAATGTAGATTGCTGTGTTTTTGCAGCCAACATCCTTACTTCATCGGCAACAACCGCAAAGCCTCTACCACTCTCTCCTGCTCTTGCAGCTTCAATCGCAGCATTAAGTGCCAGTAGATTAGTTTGATCTGAAATAGAATCAATAACGGTGATCACTTCACTTATCTGTTCTGATTGTATTTTCAATGATTCAACTTCTTTCGCTGTCAATCCCATTTGAGATACTAGCTCTTGGCTTAATTGGCTACTGATAGAAGCTGTTTCTGCACCAGAACGGCTTAAATTAAGTACTTCTTTTGCTCTTTCATCCGCATTCATCGCAACATGATCAACTTGAGTCGCTGCCGCTGATAATTCAGTAATTGCCGCAGCAATAAGATCAATCTGACACTTTTCTTCTAATACGTTTTTTTCGTTCACGCTCATTAACACATTTAAACTTGATGATGATGAAGATACTTCTGATGCCACACCTCTCAATACATCGACGACTTTATGTAAATGAGTAACCGTTTTATCCGTATTTTGGCATAGCTCAGCGATTTCATTACTACCGGTTAAAGAATTAAGATTATTTAATTCACCTTGAGAAAGCGACTCAATTTGGTTTCTCAAGATTTTAATTGGATTTACAATCGTCTTAATCGTTATCCAAGTAATTAAGATTGTCAGTAAAGTAAAACAAATCATCGACATTATTATCAATTTTTTACTCGAAAACATTAATTCAATGCTGTCTTTCGATAAATTACTACTGATTGTATTAATGCGAGACACTTGTGATTTTATGACTAAATTAATATCACTCTCAAGCTTATAGAGTTCATTTGTATTTTTATCTAAGTTTGCTCTTAATTTTGAGAAAAGGTTATATATTGTATATAAATTATCAATCCTTTCTTTAATTATATTTTTAGACTCACTTACATTCAGCTTTAATAAATTAGTATTAAACCTCTCAAACTCTTTCTGGATTATATCATCATCCCCTTCAGAACTATTAAAATTGTAGAGAGCACTCAGCTTCATTTGAAGAACCTCCGAAGAAGAATATAAAGCCTCCTCTATTTCTAACCATTCATGTTGATAGTTAATAGAACTAGAGTCTTGCTTTTCTTTACTCAACAATTCAATTGAATCACTTAAATAAGGTAATTTACCCCATGATATTTGCATTTCTTCTGAAATTTTTTGATTATCTTTAATAATAAAAGCAATACGCTCTAATAACTCAGAAATGTGATTTAGGTCAGTAATTAGTTGCTGTGTTGTATGTTTTTCATTCTTAATCTGTTCATGTTCAGCTGCTATATCTTTAAAGTCTCGATGAATACTTTTTATTTTATTAAAAACAGATTGGTCAATTTCTTTTAATGTTTCTGGATTAGATAATGAACGATTTACTTCACTAAATATCTCGAGGATTTTCATTTCACCACTAGATAAGTAAGTCATTTCCTTTAGACGTACATTCAATACTTCAGAGTTATTTACTGACTGATTCATTGCAGAAGCAATAATCATCATAGATGCAATCATTACAATAATGGCAAATAAAGGGGGGAAAACGATTTGAAATCTTAAAGGGATATTTAATAAAAAACGATTAATACTACTCATAAACTACTTTGTAACCTGCTCATTAGAAATGGCGTTGAAGTATATGAACCCATATTATTAATTTCAAATGGCAAAAAATACAATAATAAAAATTACTACATATTTTTCAGTATGTTAAATCACTATATCCTTGGATATTTTAGATCTTTTTATAAAAAAAGAGCACTCCTTATATTGGAATGCTCTCTATCTAATTTCAAGCGATATAAACGCTTTAATTAGAAACTAAAATTGCTGACCTTAACCCATTCTCCAAGGTCAGCAATAACATTTGTGATGGCTCTTCATTTAATGCTTCACCCGTCCAAAAGCCACGCCACATGAAGGCTGATCAGCAACCATGTACGAAATTAAACAGCTAACTATGTAATTTCCATAGAATACTACGATTCAAGATACAAACAACAATAACAGGCGCAGGACGAGAGTCTGGAAGGGGTTAATACATTAAAAATACCAAGCCAGTTATCATTGATACTGACTTGGTATACTCAACTACTCTACTTATACTTTGAAGAATTGTAGCTGTTCTCTTTGATTTTCAGAAAGCTCAGATAAGTGTTTGCTAGCCAGTCACTTTGATGCTCCAACGCATGATAGAAAACAACGCATTAGTGCTGCAACGCCTAAAATTGAGTGTTAGAGCATAGATTAAATATGAAAAACAACCGGTTATCTAAACCGGTTGTTGATAAAAATACAAGCCTATATTTTCTTAGAAGTTCATACCTAAAGATAACTCTACATTCTTAGTAGATAAATCAGGGGCGTTTTGCGAGGTCGCACCTATCCCATAGTCATAATAATTATAAGCTAAATTGATATCTATTAATTGGTTAGTCCAACCAATCTTATTCTCTAATTCTAGGATATCCTGTTCAGATACATCATAGTTAAAGTCAACTCGATAATAAAATTCATTAATATAAGTCATATAACCTAATGTTAAAAATGTATGCTGGAATTCATAAGAATCAGAAATACTAGATTCTGTAAGATCAAATTCATATATTGTGCTCTTTATACCAATATTTCCGGTTCCTGTTGAGCCAGTATGAACATAATTACCAGTAAAACTAAATTTTGAATAATCAAGCTTATTCATATAATCATAATCTTGATTTACTATATTTAAACTTGAACCAATAACAAAATTATTAATGACAATTTTACCAAAAATAGTCCCGTCATTGTCAAATGGCTCTGCCGGTGTATTATAAGTTAAACCAATTAAGCCAACCCCTAAATTAACTTGACCAGTAAACCCTAAGCGTGAGTCAATGCCATCATTCTTTTTAGTATGTAAAGAAATATTTGACGACACATTCCTTATATCTTTTACATGATGCATATCATTTTTTGCTAAAGAAGAAGATGACATAATAATGAGAGATAAAGTTAAAAACCTGTAATTTTTCATTGTACCCTTATTAAAAAAAATAATTAAGCCAACTATTATAATTTAAAAAAACACAGATAAAAATGTGTGGCACTATTAATTAAAAACGTTAACACATACACACTAATAATTAGTTAATATAATATACTAAGATGTAAGTTTAATATATTACCCTATTTAGTTTTAAATATTTATTTTATATGTTACATAGTAATCCATTAAAAAATCAAGCACTCACATTAATAAAACATTACACATAATAAATGCATTTAAAATAAACTAACACTGATAGACTTGAAGAGTCACCACTAATACATGACTAGGCACCATCAATAGAATGAATAATTATTTACATTAAAATCAACACCTTAAGTCAGAGCGCGACTTATAACAGAGAACAATTAGCCATTTCATTACGAATATGATAGATTAATCAATAAGTTGTATTTTTACAAAAGAGTTTTAAATGGAAAATAGAAAAAATTTAAAAACTTCTCTATTTACAATTAACTTTGAAAGCAATTTTATTGAGATAAATGATGGGGATAGAATTAAAATAACTCATATTGAAGCTAATGTGTTAAATCTCTTATTCACGAATCCAGACGTTGTTTATTCACGTGATGATATATTAAATCATGCTTGGCATGATAATAGTAACAACTATGATTCGGTTGTACCTCAAACAATCTCATTGTTACGTAAAAAATTACATAAATATAATATAGATGCAATAGAAACAGTAAAAGGTCAAGGCTATAAAGCAAATAATAATATTTTGAAAGATGGAAAATCGACTATAAAAATACCAAAAGTAAATCGCACCATTCTTTCTTTACTTGTATTGTCCTTACTTATTCTTACCATATTTCTTGCTTTTAAAGCATATAATAAAAACAAAATACCCCCGCCAATAAAACAAACATTAGAAGCTAGAAGTAAAAACCTAAATATATTGTCAACATCATTGCCGATAGTAGTCGATCATAGCCTTTTAAAAAATGACATTAATTACTTTATAAACCGTTCAGAAAAAATAATAAGCTTATCAGCATGTAAAAAAGAAAGTAACACATGTAGTTCTATTTATAACGAACTCATATTTTATACAGACGAATTTGACATTAACAATAAAATTTCAAATATTATTTTTGAAGATGATATCCCTGACGTATTCCATAATAATGATGGTAAGTTTAGCGCTGTTAGTAAAATAAAACTTTCATCTAGTGATAACTCTGATTACCATGGACTTACTTATATTAATGTGGATGTTAAAACGAAGAACAAAGATTTTTTCATAACTGAATTTTCAAACTCTACCGCGGAGAGTGGTTATAGCGGGCATTATAATATTAATACTAGCTTAAATATGTCATTAGTATCAAAGATAAAAAACAACATTAAATATAAATATATTTACAAAACAAAATTAAAAGATGAATATGATTCTCTTGCAAAGTCCCGTTCCCATTTTGGTATGATCCAAGAGCAAAATAATACTTTACTATATAATTTTATTTTTGATAAAGGAAGGCAGTCTACATATAAGCATTATTATCCTATATTCGATAATATTGGTTATTTATATCAAGAGAACTATGATTCTGGAGTTTTAATATTTACCTATGACTAAAAGGTCACAATAATTAAATTATGACCTTTTTTAATTTAGTTTATTCTAATTTCATTCCTTTTTTGCATACATATTAAAAACCTTAACGATGAACTCTATTTCCTCTTCACTCAACCCTTTATTATGAAAAGGTAAATGATCCGGCTGCTTACTCTCTGATTCATTAGTCATACAAATTAAAACTTATATATTAAACATATTGTTATAATTTAAAGAAAGCCAATTGTTCTTTTTGGTTTTCTGAAAGCTCTGATAAATGATTACTCGCTTGGCTAGACTCTCTTATCCCTTCAACGTTTTGATTAATACTTTCAGTTATCACGTTCACATTTTCGCTGATCGATGCTATGGCTCTATTCTGCTCATTGGCAGCAGCAGCCATTTCTGAGTTTGTGTGAGATATCAACTCAATCGAATCGGAAATACTTAGTAATTGTTCGTTTGTATCAACACTCATTTTTGTTGTTGAATGAATCATTTCTATCGACTGGTTAACAGAGTTAACTACATCTGATGATTTTTGCTGTAAGTTATTTATGATATCTTGAATATTTTGAGTTGATTGTTGTGTCTTAGCAGCTAAAACTCGGACTTCATCGGCTACGACTGCAAAACCTCTACCAGTTTCACCTGCCCTAGCAGCCTCAATAGCTGCATTAAGAGCTAATAAATTTGTTTGTTCAGATATAGAATCTATAACAGTAATTACTTCACTAATTCGGTTAGTTTGATCATTAAGTATCATAACTTCACCTGATGTTTCATCCATTTGAGTAGCAAGATCTTGACTTAATTTAGCACCATCTGAAGCTAACTTCGCACCATTACGACTCATATTTAATACATCTTTTGCTTTCACATCTGCTTGAGTTGCGGATGCATCCACTTGAGTAGCAGAAGCCGATAATTCAGTAATAGCAGCAGCGATTAAATCTACTTGGGATTTTTGCTCTGAAGCATTCGCTTCACTTTGTGTCATTACTGCTGCAAGTTCCGTTGATGCTGAAGAAACTTCGTCACCAACATTTCTTAAATTACTAATCATATCTTGTAAACGTAAGACTGTTGTATCTGTGTTTTGGCATAACTCGCCAATCTCATTACTACTTGCTATCTGGTTAATTGAATCAAGATTACCATTTGAAACATCAGACATTTGTTTCTGTAAAGTTAAAATTGGCTTTGTAATTATGTCAGCAATAATCCAACCAATCACAAACGTTATCGCTAGGACAATTAAGATTGACATGATTAATAGATTTTGACTTTCATCTATAAGGTCTATATTCAACGTTGACAAATTCTGATTAATTTCATCAATACGCTTTAATTGTTCTTTAATTCCATTATCTATGTCATAACCAAGAGATACTGCACTTTCAGTTTTATCATCCATCTCTCTTGCCGTATCCCAAAGGATATTAGCAACTCGTTGATGGTTATTTAACGATATTTCAAACGATGTTTTTGCAGTTTCATTGGGGATTAATTTAGCTAATTTAAATAATTCATCAAAATTAGATTTAATTAATTCATCTCGAGGGATTCCTTTTGAATTTAACACCTCACCGCCATAAATATAACCGAGGCTACTTTCAAGACGAGCTGCAATAGAAAATAACTCTAAACGGATAGGTCGCCACTCATTCATTACTACACTATCATTCAAATTTGATATTGTATCATTTGCACGAGAAATATAATCATTAAAATAATCAATTTCAGTCCATTCTTTTGTTCTTAATAGATGTAATTTATTAACATATTTGATTAAATCTTCTTGCTTCGGTATTAAAGAAAGTATTTCATTCAAATCTTTTTCTAAACTTCCCGATGGATTTCCTAATGCTATAATAAGCTCATGATGTTCTAATACCCTATCAAAATCATTCTTTATTTTTATATATGTTTCGTTAAATTCTTGTTCTGAATTTACTAATAGATCAGGAGTTCCTAGAGCTCGAGTCAATGATAATCTAAGTTGTAAAAAATTTGATTCTGCATCTGACAGGCTACTAGCCTGTAGTGCTCTAACATCTGATATCTTTGCATTCTCAACTGCTGAGCTAAGCTGTTTAGTAATAAAAAATGCCGCTATAAGTAACACAAATGCACTTATGATGACTGGCAACAAAACTTGGTATTTTGTTTTAATATTCGCTAATAATAAGCTGACTTTCGACATTACCTTTCCCTATTCAATATCTATTGATAGTAAATATAATTTTACTATCTACGTTAGTCCGTAATTGTATTTGAGAGATATTTTAAAAAAAAGTAACCGCATTAAGTAAAAAAATATAAAAGCTTAAATATCAACACCATAACTAATATATTTCAGTTTATATTATACTAAACTGAAATTTAGATATAAAAAAACCGAGCATAATGCTCGGTTGAAGAAAAATAATTTATGCCACTGTAACTAAAATTGCCCGGCTACTTAATCCATTCTCCAAGGTCAGCAGTAACATTTGCGATGGCTCTTCATTTAATGCTTCTCCCGTCCAAAAGTCACGCCAAATTGAAGGCTGATCAGAAACCAATACGTGTTCTATTGGAGCATCTTCATAATTAAAGAGACAGTGAAGCTCATGTTGATGATTAAGGCTTAGTATACAGTGGCTATTTGATAACGATTTAAACTGAGCCGAATCTTGTGTTAAGCGATGACGTGAAAGTAAATTTTTCCATGTCTTTTTCGCAAAACTATTTAACTCAGGTAATGGATCACCAGATAGTGTCAGTCCACCAGATGCAAGAATGACATTACGATGAAAATCATAATATTTTCGCTCGGTTCCTTGATTCGATAATGATGTCAAGGTTACGCAATCAGGATCTATTTGCCATAACTTACGATGTTGCCAACTACGGTAAAATGTCTCTTTTGCAATCTGTTCAAATCGCTCTGGATTTCGCTCTACATCATCCGATACTCGCATTGCATCAACTAACCCTAAAGAGGGCCACATTGGTGCATTACAACCTAGAATCAACGCCTCGCCTGCTCCATTGATAATTGCCTGCATACCTAAACGATACGCCTCTATGCCTGTGATACCAGATTGAACTCGGTGACCTTTTAAACAACCCCAGAAATTAGCATCCAGTTTAAAAAGCTCAACGCCCCATTCCTCTCTCATAGTACGGATAACTTCAGTAAGGTGTACCTGAACTTCTTGCTTAGAGGTATCAAGAATATACCAAGGAGTGCAACGCCAGCCTCCGTAAGTAATATCTTCCGCTTTGAGTAAGTCACCATTATGATGGCGCACAAACCAATCTGGATGATTCTTAAATATTGCTGATTCAGGTTGAGCAATAAACGGGGCAATCCAAATTGCCGGTTTCTTACCTTTTTCTTTAATCGCGTTAAGTAGACTTTCAATACCATTTGGGAATTTTTCTGATGCCGTTAACCAATCCCCCATAAAGGCTTGATAGCCATCATCTAATAATACCCACTCAAGCGCTTGTTGTTCATCGCACATTACATCAACATTATCGAGTACATTTTGTTCTGTAACATCGGAATAATAAGCATACCAAGAACACCAACCCACTGGCGCATTCTGTTTTACACCAGCTCGAATAGGGTGTTGCTGCTGTACTTTAACAGCATAAAGTTCATAAAGCTCAGCCAATGAATCCGCTTTCACGACAGTCATAACTTCCATTTGGTTACTAGCCCAATCTTGTGGTTTGGTATCTTCACCATCTAGAAAAGCCATTACATTCATTACGCCTTGATATTGGTGAATTTCAAAATATCCAGCAAAACGATAACATGATGTAAATCCAAATAGAGTGAAACCATCTGATTGCTCAACAACCAAATAATTATAAAAACGTTTTTTTGCTTTTTCTGAGTACAGACGATAACTGGCGCTATTATCAGGACAACGGCCGACATCTTGTGGCGAGTCAACCTGTCCTGCTGTTTGAGCAAGCATTTGAAAGCCATCGCCTAAAATTCTTGCATCATGCTCTAACTGAGTTGGTAATTGTAGAACTGGATAATGACTATCAATAGGGGAGTTATGAATACCAGCAAAACGCATAGTGATTTGATCATCTTGCATTTCATAAACTAAATCGGTTTGAACAGGAATTGTTTCTTGTCCGCATAAGAAAAATAATGGATTCATCATGAACTTCCTATCGCTGATTTCTGTACGAAATTAAACAGCTAACTATGTAATTTCCATAGAATACTACGATTAAGAATACAAGCAATAGCGACTAGTAAAGGACAGGAGGTCTGAAGGAATAAAAAAAACTTAGCAAAACTTAAATGTATAATAAATAAACTCAATCTCTTCATGTGTTAATCCTAAATTGAGCAACGAGTTTTTATTGATTCTGCTTACATCGTGTGCATTCTTATGATTCATATTTATTCTCGGTTCAAAATCGGCCATTGTAAAATACCAAGTCAGTTATCATTGATACTGACTTGGTACGCTTAATCACTCTGCTTATACTTTAAAAAACTGTAGTTGTTCTCTTTGATTCTCAGAAAGCTCAGATAAATGTTGACTGGCTTGAGTGGACTCTCTAATCCCTTCTACATTCTGATTAATACTCTCAGTAATTACATTTACATTTTCACTGATCGATTCAATCGCTCGACTTTGCTCGTTAGCAGCTGTTGCCATTTCAGCGTTAGTTTGAGAGATTATCTCTATTGAATCAGAAATACTTAATAATTGATTATTCGTGTCCAGGCTCATTTGAGCGGTTTTATGGATCATCTCGATAGACTGATTTACTGAATCAACCACTGTTAATGACTTCTGTTGTAAGTTATTAATAATATTTTGAATATTCTGCGTTGACTGCTGAGTCTTAGCAGCAAGCACGCGAACTTCATCAGCAACAACCGCGAAACCTCGACCACTCTCACCAGCACGTGCCGCTTCAATCGCTGCGTTTAATGCTAGTAGGTTCGTTTGCTCAGAAATAGAATCGATAACCGTAATCACTTCACTAATGCGATCCGTTTGATCTTTCAGTATCATTACTTCAGTTGAGGTTTCATCCATCTGAATAGCAAGATCTTGACTTAGCTTAACCCCTTCAGCAGCTGATTGAGCCCCATCACGGCTAATACTGAGAACTTCTTTCGCTTTTATATCTGCCTGGTTTGCCGAAGCATCTACTTGATTTGCTGAAGCCGCTAATTCAGTAATTGCCGTTGCAATCAAATCAACTTGAGATTTTTGATCTGACGCATTTGCTTCACTTTGTACCATAATTGCTGCTAGTTCCGTTGACGATGAAGAAACTTCTTCACCAACATTACGTAAGCTACTAATCATATCTTGTAAGCGGACTACAGTGCTGTCTGTATTTTTACATAACTCACCAATTTCATTGTCACTTGATTGATGATTCAATGAATCTAGACGACCATTAGAAATATCAGACATTTGCTCTTGAAGTACTAAAATTGGTTTTGTTACGATCTGGGCGATAATAAAACCAATCAACAAAGAAATAATTACAGTAACCATTAAAGCAATTAACAATAAATTCTGGCTTTCAGAAATTAGTGACATATTTTTGTCTGAAATATCACTATTCATTGCTGTTAGTCGAACTCTCTCATCATTTAACTCTTTATATAGAGTCTCTCCAAGTTCAACTAATGCTTTCTTGTCTTTATTTATTTCATCAGTAGCATTCCACAATACAATATTAATTTCCGATTGAGCCTTAAATGCTGAGGCAAGAATATTTCTAGCTTCTTCATTTTCTAATGGTTCAATTAATTTAGATAAAGCTTCAAAATCTCGATTAACAATATCTATTCTTGGCGTTTTACTTACCGATGTATATAAGTCTTCATTGAACAAAGAAGTCATCTGAATTTCGATGTTGCCTGCTTTATTGTATACTTCAGGTAATATTTTCTCCCAATACAACTTGGATTCTTCATTTTCTGACGATGTAAATATCACCTCACTTGCCTGTTGGATAGGAGTAGTCAAATACAGAGAATTACCCCATTCTTTTATCTTTTCATCATTATGATTTACAATCTCATTTACATATTTTTTATAATCATTCAATTGAGAAATCAATACATTAAGTTCAGATTGAAGTTGCTCAGGAGATTTAACGGCTGCCCCCATTTTTTGCAATGTTCGTTGTTGGTTTACCATATTATTAAAATTAGAACTCAGCTCAGAACTAATACCATCAAAATCGATCAATTTTAACGATTCAATATTTGTAAAACCTGCTGATACACTTAACCTAAGAAATAATAAACGAGACTCAGAAATAGAGACATTACTCAACTGGTAACTTCTATGGTCTGATATTTGAACATTACGATTTGTAGATTCTAATTTTGAGTTCACTAAATAGATAGCTAACATCATTACTATAATAGTAGCTAGAACTGGAACTAATATCTGATATTTTGTTTTTAAATTTGAAAGTAACTTTTGCAGCATTCTTGCATTATCCTAATGGTTTCACTTATGTGAAATTTTCGGCGAAAGAATAATACATATTTTGCTTTTCTCATAGAAAAATAATGTTCATTTCTAATTAATTTTAAAACAATAAAAAATACATTCGATAAGTTATAAAAAAAGCTTTTGTTATTATACTCCCCCTTAAAATATTAATGATATATATAAAAAAAGCACCTATATTTAGGTGCTTTTTCATTAATTAACTTTTATTGTCTTATTCAACAATAATCGGACCACCGAATGATGTTACTGGTGGAACCTTACCTTTAAACTTCTCAAAATTTACTAAACATGTATTCGCAGAAGTCGCCTGAGCAAGCTCAGATGATGGAATATCTTGTGTTAGTGTATTTGGATCGCCATAAGTACAGATTGCCCCCACTTTTTCGTTCAATGGACCGTACCATGCACCTTCTTCGATACGGATAACACCACTTGGGTAACTATCAGTAAGAACTGCACCAGCAAGAAGCTGACCACGGTCATTAAATACGCGAACTAAATCGCCATCTTTAATGCCCTTCTCTTTTGCATCTAGAGGGTTAATGTATACAGGTTCACGGCCTTGAACAGCATAAGTAGCACGGAATGCTTCAGATTCACACATTTGTGAATGCAGACGCTTGTCAGGGTGACAAGATTGCATCCAGAATGGGTGTTTCTTAGAGCCAGGGCCACCGTGTGAACGTTCTGATTTCTCGAACCACATTGGGTGACCTTGACATTCTTCGTAGCCAAAGCGCGCAATCTTACGGCTTGTAATTTCAATGAAACCAGAAGGCGTACCTAGAGCATTAACTTCAGGGTCTTTACGGAAATCGGCGTGACGAACCCATGGTTTACCTTCACCAAAGTCTAGAACACCTTTTTCCCAGAACTCATCAAATTCAGGCATATCAAATTTGCCTTCGTTTGCTGTACGACAATCAGCATAAAGTGAACGAACCCACTCCATCTCATCCATGCCACGGGTATATTCTTTATGACGGCCAAAACGACGAGTCAGTTCAGTCATGATCTCAAAATCAGATCTTGATTGGTATAAAGGATCAACCAGTTTGTGCATTGCTACTAGGCCACGCGCAGAGTATGAACCGTATTGGTCAATATCGTTACGTTCCCATTGCGTACATGCTGGAAGTACGATGTCAGAGAAACGACACGTTGCAGTCCAAGCAAAATCAATCGTTACAACCGTTTGAAGTTTTTGGAACGCTTTCTTCATACGGTTACGATCTTGGTGGTGATGCCAAGGGTTATTACCCGAAATAACCATCATTTTGAAATCAGGCAGTACAACTTTAGAGCCGTTGTAACGGATCTCTTTACCTGGTTCTAATAGACAGTCGATCCAACGTGCTACAGGGATAGTACTGCTGTAACCGTTAAAATCGTTGTTATTCCATTTAGGTTCGTTACCTTGATCCACGTTACGTGGGAAACCACCAGGACCTGCAAAACCAGTAGAAGGAACACCAACACTTGAATAGTGGTGACTGTAAGATACACCACCACCAGCAAGACCGATTTGACCAGTCATTGCAGATAGAACCGTACCCATCCAGTATGGTTGCTCACCGTGCTGCTGACGCTGAATACACCATCCAAATAGGATTTGTGTACGGCCAGTAGACATCATTTTCGCAAAATCACGAATTTGTTCAGGTGATACGCCACAGATCTCAGCAGCCCACTCAGGAGTTTTAACTACTTTATCTTTAGTTTCACCAAGTACGTATTGCATAAACTCGTCAAAGCCTAGGCAGTAAGTATCGATGAATGCTTTGTCGTACAAGTTCTCAGTGTATAACGTGTAAGCAACAGCCAACATGAACGCCACATCAGTTTGTGGATTCAAGTACATGTGGTCATTTTGTAAGAAACGTTGCGTTTTGTTTTTAACTGGGTCAACAGAAAGCACATTTACTTTACCAGCAGCCACTTTTTCTTTTAGTTGCTCAAGGTATGCGTAAGATTCATGAGTTTCACAGTTCCAACCTACTTGTAGGTTTTTAACTGGATCCGTTGCCCATAAAATAATGTTATCTGAATGCTCGATTATCTCAGACCAAGAAGTACCTTGTGCGTATACCTCTGTAGAACCAAGTACGTAAGGCATGATCGTTTGACCAGCACCCGTCGAGTAGTCACCTACTTTCTTGATGAAGTTACCATGCATACCAACAGCACGTTGCATTTGAGCAGTACAGTTATGGAAAGAACCCGTTTGGTTCCAACCAGTTTGTCCTGCGTGTAGAGCCCATGGACCGTAATCTTTTTGAACACGCTCAAGCTCACGGTAGAATAAATCTAACGCTTCATCCCAAGTTACACGTACAAAACGGTTATTACCACGAGTCTCAGCTGAGTACTTATGTTTTTTCAACCAATCTAGACGCACCATTGGGTAACGTACACGGCTTGGGCTGTAAATAATACCTTTGATACCATCCAACATATCTGTTGGGTGTTTATCCAAATCTAGCGCTTTAATTTCTTGTACTTTACCCGCATAGATGTGCGCACGGAATGCACCCCAATGTGAGCCAGATGTACGCCATGTTCCAGTTGTTTCTGCAGCATTGGCTTTTGAAGACATTAGTAGGCTTGGACCAACTAGAGATACTGCACTTGTTGTTGCAACACCTTTTAGAAAACTTCTTCTGCTAATAGACATAATTCTATCTACTCCATTAATTCTTAGTGTTTTTCGTCAGAAAAATCTGAAGAGTGTTTTTGTAGGTATTTCAATACAAGTGATTTGCTGTCTGTATCGAAGTTAACGAACGCCATCATACCGTCAAACATACCAGGCCATGTGTTTGAATCAAAATGCGCTTCTGCTGGTTGAGTGTGACATACAGAACAGTTAGTTTTGTATGACTCTTCAGCTTTCTGCCAAACAGTAGTGTAGTCAGGTAAGAAATCTTCTTTCTTCATCCATAGACTTACTGTTACACGCTGCCAAGGTAGACCGGTTAGATCATCTTCTTTTGTTTCGAATTTCTGAACAAACTTATCGTTCTGAGCTGCATCTTTAAGCAAAGCACCTACCGCAATGTTCATACCAAAATCTTCTTGGATAACACGACCGAAGCCTTTAACTTTACGCCAGCCTTCAATGGCAACTTTCATTGCATCGCCTTTCTCTTCAAGTACAGTCACTTGAGAGGCAGGATTTAATAGACCCGCTTCAACAGTCAGTTTCGCATCTTCATACATTGGAAGGTGACGAACAGAAACGTACGTTTGACCATCTTCATATTTAGTGTTGCTTGCTAGTTGAGTTAACTCACTAACCATACCACCAGAACTGTCCATATTTGCAGGAAGGCTGTGTGCGATACCTTTATGACAATCTACACAACTTTGATCACGCTCTTTCGCGCCTTGCATTTGAATACGAGCCGTTGGTTGCATTTTAGAGAAATCCATACCGTCATAATCATGACAGTTACGACACTCAAGAGATTTGTTAGCGCTAAAACGATCCCATTCATGCTGGGCTAAAACGATACGACGCTCTTCAAATTTCTCAGGCGTATCGATGAAACCGAATACATGAGCAAATACTTCTTTACTTGCTTGCATCTTACGAGCAATTTTAGAAGTCCATTCGTGTGGAACATGACAATCAGGACAAGTAGCACGAACACCTGAACGGTTTTTATCGTGAATAGTGCCTGCGTATTCAGGTTGAATGTTATCCGCGTGACAGCTAACACAGAACTCTTCTGTATTTGTTGCTTCTAACGCAACGTTAAAGCCACCCCAGAAAATAACACCTGCAATGAAACCACCAAGGGTTAAAACACCCAAGCTGATATGTACACTCGGACGAGCAAAAACCGCCCAAGCTCTTTTAAGTAATGACATCATAATTGCTTCTCTTTTTATCTAATTCTAATTGTTGTTTCGATTCTGTCTAAAAAGAGAGAATCAACCACCGTGACCTGGCATACCAAAAAACAGTGCCTGCATTAACCATACAGAGAAACCATACGCACCAACCACACCCACACTTAGAATTGGGAAAAGAACAACTGTGATGAAGAAAAAGGCTTTCCATTCAGATGAACGCTCTGCTCCATCGTTTTGCTTTATTGCATTGCTCATAATTTTATTCCTAGTTATCTTTCTACTTTATAAATATAGAAAATGTTAACAAGTTGTCGAACCTATCTGACATAGATTTTAATCCCTCACAAATAGTGCTTCAATTAAATTTTCAAGATAAACCCTTTTATCTACTAGTTTTTTGCGTTCATCCAGAGATGTATTTAATTGAAATATAATATGTAAAAATATTAATACTTGTGACAATTTAATTTTATGTGATAAATGTTAATAATGTTAATTACCTCTAAAGGATAGGTTATTTTAGCAACTTTACTAATTGATCTACATCAATTTAATCAATCTATTTTATAGAGTAGCACGTAAATATTACGCTATAGGTTTCTTTGATAAGCAATGTTGACATAAACACTCTGAGTTCTCAGAAACAATACCAACATCCCGAGTTTCAACACCAAAACACCAGCAAGTTTCCTTTCCCATTTTAATGTCACACTGAGCAGGCTTACTGCATTCTGGGCAACGATGCGTGGAGGCTTTTCCTGATAACCTATCCATCACCATCTCTCTCTCGTCATCTGTCATTGATTTCCACTCTATAATCTCAGTGATGGTTCGTTTGCAACCAATACAGATACCATCTTCATTTTTACAAGCTGCAATACAAGGTGTTTTCATCTTTACTTCTCTCTATGTCCTTTAAATCCCATACAAGTCATGGGATAATCGTCGGAATTCGACATCGTTATTATTAGGAATTATTTATGGCACTAAGCTTACAAGAGCAAATGCTAAAAGCTGGGTTAGTGAACCAAAAGAAAGTAGCAAAAGCAAAGAAAGCTTCAAAAAAATCACGAGTTCAAAATCGTGAAGCAAAAGCAGCGGTTGAACTAAACAAAGCCGCACAAGTAGAAAAAGACAAAGAACTAAGCTTAAAACACAAAGCTGAAAAAGAACAAAAAGAATTAGCTGCACAAATCAAACAATTGATTACTGCAAATAAGCTAGATCGCACTCATGGCGATATCGGCTATAACTTTACTGATGGTACGTTAGTTAAAAAGATGTACGTAGACAAAACAATGCAAACACAATTGATTGCTGGCCGTCTTGCTATTGTTCACTTTAATGAAGATTACGAAATTGTTCCTGCTGGTGTTGCTGATAAAATTACACTACGTGATGAATCAGTTGTTGTACTTAACAACGTTATCGCGGAAGATGCACAGGATGAAGACGACCCGTATGCGGAATTCGTTATTCCTGATGATTTGATGTGGTAATAAGATGAGCCGTAAAAATAAAGTCAAAGAGACTCTTTTAAAAAAGCACCGTAGAACTCAAACGAAAAATAGCCGTTCGCATAATAAGCCGAAGTACATTTGTAAAGCTGATCGCGAAAAGATGGAGCTTGAAGCTGAACAAGCTGCCGCAGAATCGAAGAACACAAAAGTAGAACAAGTAACGCCATCAGAAGAGTAATATTTTCTGAGAGTAAGAAATAAAAAACCTCATTGTAATAATTAACAATGAGGTTTTTTTTACGACTATACTAAGAGTGTTAATTAAATAATCTATTGATTAATATTAAAAATAACTCTATATATCTGCTAATACTGCTTGTAAAGCATAAAGAGACCCAACCGTATATGTTGGCTCGACACCTTCAGGGCACGCTTGTTCTTTCTCATTTAACCAGCAGGTATCCACGCCGGCATTCATTCCCCCTAATACGTCAGAATCAGGGTTATCACCTACCATTAATACTTTAGATAAATCGACAGAGCCCATCTGAGAAAAAGTATGTTCAAAGATACGTTTATCTGGTTTTGCTACACCCACTTGTTCTGAAATCGTAATTAATTCAAAATAATGGCTGAATTCGGTTTTTTCTAAACGGATTTTTTGTAGTTCAGTGAATCCATTGGTTATGATCCCCATCTTTACATTATTCGCTAACAATGAATCAAGTAATTCTTTTGCGCCATCTAGTGGGGTACAAATCTCTGCCATTGCCATCATAAAAGCACTATTCATTGCTTTTGGCGTAACTCCGACTTTCTTTGCCCACTCTTCAAAGCGTGTTTCTTGTAGCTGCTGAGCTGTAATTTCATTGTCTTGGTATTGCACCCACAATGGTTTGTTCACCAATTGATATTCAATGAATTGTTCTTTACTAAAATCAATGCCATAGCCTTCAAACATACGCTGTAAACCGGCAAATGCATCAAAATGAAAAAGTGTTTCATCGGCATCAAATAATATCCATTGGTACTTCATATTTACTTCCTTTATGAGGGCTTAAATTTTTAATATCATTATTTTGAGCATAAGTCTGATTGAGTCACACTTACACCTTTAATTTGTGCAAACCACTGTTGTTCGGGCTCTAACCCTAAATCTTCTTTTGCCCAACGCGTAATATTAGCCCACAGTACATGGCCAGATAAATTCAATTTAACTGCCACCACATCGTTTTCTTTATCTTCTGTTAGGCTTTCAATAATCACAGGTAAGATATTACGGATCGAACTTTGATCAGGTTGTTGCTTAATCAAAGAGACATCATTCGCTCTAATACGTAAACGAATGTTCTGCCCTTCTTCTGTACAATCACAAGGCGATTTTACCCAAATACCTTGCTGGCTATTATTTAATGTTACCAGTGTCATTGGATGCTCTGGATGCAGCTCTGTTATCGTTCCTTCCAATAACACCGAATGCTCTGATGCACTTAACCAAGGTCGCATTAATGGAGAACTCCAGACCTGTGTAATATCACCCGCTAGACTGACTTTACCTTGGTTAAGTAAAACCATATGATCTGCTAAACGTAATATTTCATCTAAACTGTGTGATACATAAATAATCGGCGTTTGGATCTCTTTTGCTAATCTCTCTAGATATGGCATAACTTCATGCTTTCTTGGTAAATCCAAAGAAGCCAGTGGTTCATCCATTATAAGTAATGCCGGTTCAGATAAAATAGCTCGACCAATTGCCACTCGCTGCTTCTCACCACCAGATAAAGAGTGAGGATAGCGCTGCAGTAAAGATTCAATGTCTAATAGCTTTACTACATCATTGAATAAATTAGTTCTTTTACCATTGCAGCCATAAAGTAAATTTCCCTCTACTTTATAATGAGGAAATAGACGGGCATCTTGAAATACATAGCCGATATGACGCTGTTCTGGTGGCACTGATACTCTTGTATCCGAATCAAATAACACCGAATTATTAAGGCTAATTCGTCCTGAATCTGGTGAGCTAAGACCACTAATAATATTTGCGAGTGAAGACTTACCTGCCCCTGAGCGACCAAACACTGCGCTAATACCAGAGGATGGTAATGATAATTGAACATCGAGGTTCAAATCACCTAATTGTTTTTTTATATCAATGACTAGCATAAATTAACCCATTAACCTTTTTTTACTGGCACGCGCTAACCATTCTGAAAGTAGTAAAGATATTAAAGCGACAATAATTGAAATAACACACAAACGTGCAGCTTCTATTTCAGCCCCTGGGATCTCAATATAACTAAACATAGCAAGAGGAAGCGTTCGAGTCTCACCCTCTATATTTGAAACGAAGCTGATCGTTGCACCAAACTCACCTAAGCTACGTGCAAAAGCCAATACCGCACCCGTCAAAATACCAGGTAACATCAATGGTAGGGTGATCGTGCTAAAGACTTTGGTGCGAGATGCTCCCAGCGTTCGAGCCGCTTGTTCTAATTTTTGATCGACTGATTCTAGAGCCAAACGAATTGCACGAACCATCAAGGGTAATGCAACAATAGCTGAAGCGAGTGCAGCCCCTTTCCAATTAAAACTGAATGTTAGGCCAAATAGCTCATACAACCATTTACCAATAACGCCTTGTCGTCCCATTGAAATAAGCAGTAAATAACCAATCACGACTGGTGGCAGCACTAAGGGTAAATGAATTAAACCATCAAGTATGGCTTTTCCTTTAAACTCACAACGAGCCAATATCCAAGCCAAAAGGATACCAATAGGTAAAGAAAAGCCAACAGCTATGCCTGCAATTTTTAAGCTCAGTAGTAATGCTTCTACTTCATAATCCGTCAATATCATTAAATTGTTGTAAATCCATAAGAGGTGAATATATTTTTGGCTTTTTCAGATAATAAATATTGATAAAAATGAGTGACTTTATTTGAGTTTTTATTTTTTATTATTGCCATTGGATACACAATAGGATCATGAGAATCAGCAGGAAACTCCTCCACAATTGCGACTTCTTTTGACAATAATGCATCTGTTTTATACACGATACCCAGTGGCGCTTCATCACGTTCAACAAACAATAAAGCAGAACGAACATTGTTGCCTGACGCAATATGATCTTTCACTTCAGGCCAGCGAAACTGTTTTTCTAAACTTTGTTTTCCATAGATCCCCGCAGGTACATGCCTAGGATCTGCCATTGCAATTCGGAAGCCTTTTTGCCCAATAAACCACTGCCATGTATTTTTTTTGGGCGTGCTTTTCGAGGCAATTAACACCAAGCTATTTCGTAATAAATCCACTTTGCTTTCTGTGTCTATTTGATCTTGTTCAACCAAATAGTCCATCCATTTACTATTTGCTGAAAGGTAAATATCCGCCGGTGCGCCATTAGCAATTTGTCGAGCCAATGAAGATGACCCAGCAAAGCTGACTCGTACTTTTTCACCCGTTTCATTTTGGTATTCATCAACAATATCATTCATCACATTGGTTAATGACGATGCAGCATAAACCGTTACATTTGCTGATACTGATAAAGAGCTAAACAAGAGTGCTAAAAATAATGTCAATCGGGACATACTTATACTTTCCTTAATATGCTGCTTTCTTTTCAAATAAATTTGGCCAGATCTGTGACAGATCTAAACTCTCTTCAATAGACTCAGCAATACGCTCAATTGCTTCTTCTTGAATTTCGCTCATATCTACCGCTTTAGCCTTTTGTAGACCCGCCCAAGATAAAATGGCTTCAAATGCGGCGGGCTCATCGAAAATACCATGCAAATAAGTGCCAAAAATGGTGTCTTCATCATTAAGTGTACCATCATGCCTTACGGTACTTTCATTTGTAATTGAGATTGGGTAATTATTATCTATAGCCTTAGTGCCTTCTTTTATACGAGTACTTACTCCGGCATGAATTTCATAACCTTTAATACTTGCTAAAGCTTGTTCAGGAAGGTTCAACGTCCCCTCAACCAACGTTAATTGTTTTTGTTTTTTTAACTCAGTGACGATCGGTAAATAACCTAAACCAGAAATCGAGGAGGCTTTTCCCTCCAAGCCAAGTGGGTCAGAAAGATTCTCACCTAACATTTGATACCCTCCACAAATACCCATGACTTTACCGCCATAGCGTAAATGCCTCTCAATGTCTTTATCCCAACCTTGTGATTTAAGATAAGTTAAGTCGGCTTGGACTGATTTACTGCCCGGTAAGATAATAAAATCGGCACCTGACAAAGAATGTCCTTTTCCTACAAATTGAAGATCTATTTCAGGATGTAAGCGTAATGGATCAAAATCGGTATGATTACTTATGCGTGTAACGACAGGCACTTTAACAACAAACTTCCCTTTCTCTTGCTGTTCACTCTTAATCGCATCTTCCGCTTCTAAATTTAACCCATGTAAATACGGAATAACACCCAATACTGGTTTACCCGTTTTCTCTTCTAACCACTCAAGTCCAGGAACCAATAATGAAATATCACCTCGAAAACGGTTAATCACAAAGCCTTTTACTCGTGCTTGTTCTGATTCAGACAATAATGCCAGCGTGCCATAGAGATGAGCAAACACCCCACCGCGGTCAATATCAGCAACAATAATAACAGGAACATCAGCCGCTTCTGCAAAGCCCATATTAGCGATGTCATTTTCACGTAAGTTAATCTCAGCAGGACTTCCCGCTCCTTCAACGACAACGCACTGATAGTGATCAGTTAGATAAGAAAAAGATTCTAAAACATAAGGCATGGCTAATTTTTTGTAATCTTGAAAGCCCCAAGCATCCATAGTTTCAATCGCTTTACCCTGAACAATAACTTGAGCACCAATATCAGTATTTGGCTTTAATAAAATAGGATTCATATGAACATTAGGTTTTACTCTTGCCGCATCAGCTTGAAGTGCTTGAGCCCGACCAATCTCCCCCCCTTCTTCTGTCACCGCGCTATTAAGTGCCATGTTCTGTGGCTTAAAAGGGGCAACTTGGATCCCTTTATTGGCAAGAACTCGGCATAAGCCTGCCACAAGTACGGTTTTTCCTGCATCAGAGGTAGTACCTTGAACCATTAACGGAGTAAAGTTGTTCATAATTCCATCTATTTTACGTTAGAAATTCAGTCGATAATATTAACATTATTCTCAGTTGAGAGGCGAGGTTCTGTTTGTCTTCTTATGTTCTTAATTCAAGATGAATCGAATATGAATAATTTACTCACGATAGATTCAACCTTGTTTTGTTTTAATAGCTCTATCGAAGCGATACCGCTTAAATTAACTCTCTATGCATCACTTAAGGATCTATTATGAAAAAGACAATTATTGCTATTACTGCAGCCCTAATCTTATCTCCTACTATTGCTCTTGCTGGAAATGGTGACCACGACAATCATAAACAAGCACAATTTAATTACACTGGTCCTGTCAGCACAATTACCGTTGCTGAATTACTGAAAGATACAAGTATGTTCACTGAGCAAAATGCCATTGTAGATGGCCAAATCATTCGCCATGTACGTAAAGATAAATACCTATTCTCTGATGGCACGACAGAGATTCAAATTGAACTAGATGATGATATCTCATTACCAACAGCAATTAATGAAACCACGAAAGTTCGTTTATTTGGTGAATATGAAGGCGGAAGCACACCAGAAATTGAAGTTGATAGAGTTCAAATCCTGTAAAATCACCTAAAATACTTATAACTTGGCCTGCATTTTGCAGGCTTTTTCATAGATAAAATTCATGAATGTTAGGTTAATAAGTTATGGAATCAACTAAGTACATCAAAAAGGCTCTCATATTGGCAACCATGCTATCTTCGTCAACAGCAATGGCCAATAACTTCCCTTACAGTTTTTTTGAAGCCCGAGTAGGTACGAGCCCTGGTACATTTGGTGCTCAAATTAACCAACAATTTACTGAAAATTCTCACCTCGTAGGGCAAATTGAAAGTAAATTTGAAGGTGACTGGGATATCAATGGTGGTATTGGTTTTAATGGACCTATTAATGAATTTGCTGATATTTATGGTCAACTATTGCTTCATAACGTAAAAGACAAATCAAGTGACAAATTTGGTGATGAAATGCTCACTGAAGTAAATATTGGTCTTCGAGTTTGGTTAATGCAACAAATTGAAGTTGGCGCTAAATATGGACAGCTATTTAATAGTGACGTAAGTAAAGATATCGGTAGCGTGCATTTTCGTTTTCATTCAACGGAGCAGTTATCTGTTGGTGCTGAGGCTAAATTTAGCGGTGTTTATGGTGGTCAAATGATGATGACTGCCAGATTTACATTCTAACTACATTATTACACAACTTAGATCACATTATTGACTATTGATAGAACTGGTTATAACAGTATATCAATAGATACGTGTTATATATTGCGCCAAATTCTTATGCGTAACTAATATCTGTGGTCTTAATATGCTGAAAAATATTTCAATCAAAAACAAACTCACATTAATGTTTGTGATTGTCATCCTAGTGATGGCATCAATTCAAACAGTAATGACTGGACGTCAACTACTTGATGAAACCTATCGCTCAGTGAATCAGTTTTCAGCAGCAATTACTAAAGTAAGTGTTTCAGGACTTGATAAATGGATAAGCGGTCGTACTAATATTGTTGAAGCATCCACTAATGCTTTTTCTCATTCAGCTATCCCTATCAGTTATTTTAACCAAGCTCAAAGAGCTGGACACTTTATAATTAACTACGCAGGTTTAGACACTGGCGAGTTTTTTCAGAGCAATGATGATAATCCTGTCCCTGCAGGATACGACCCGCGTCAACGCGGTTGGTATAAAGAAGCTTCTTCGACAACAAATACCATAGTTACCAGTCCTTATGTTGATGCCGGTAATGGCGATCTTGTTGTAACTATTGCGAAAGCATTTAGTACTAATGGTTATCGTGGTGTTATTGGTGCCGACGTTAGCATTCAATCTATTGTTGATGATATTTTAGCTATTAACCAAGATGGTGTTTCTGCATTCCTAATTGATGGCAACGGCAACTTTGTTGCCCATCCTGATAGAAACATGACCATGAAATCTATTTCTGCACTTGGTAATGATTTCTCATTAAGTCGAATCCAACAACTTGCAACGAACCACTCTCAAACCGAAGTTAATGTTTATGGTAGCGATGCTTTTTTAACTGCTGCAAAAGTACCTCAAACTGATTGGTATTTCATTGTTGTTGTTGATAAGCAGCAAGCCTTTGCCTCAGTTAGAAGCGTATTACGCGATTCTACAATAATGACATTACTTCAAATCGCTATCATTGCCATTCTTGCTATGTTCTTAATTAAGCACGCATTAGCCCCGTTAAATACATTAAGCAAAGCAATGGAAGATCTGGCAAATGGTAATGGCGACTTAACACAACGCATTGAAGTTAATTCTAAAGATGAAATAGGAATATTAGCCACTCACGTCAATGGTTTTGTTGAAAAACTTCAATCCATAGTGAAAGATATCGCAACCTCTTCGTCAGAGTTGGATTCACAGTCAAAAGTGAGTACAAAAGTAGCCCGTCAAACTAATGATGGTTTAACTATTCAATTAAATGAAATTTCACAAATCGCTACTGCTGTTCATGAAATGTCAGCGACAGCTCAAGAAGTTGCTAACAACGCGCAAATGACGGCAGATTCTGCGGTCAGTTCAACTGAGAATTGCGAGCAAGGTAAATTAGTTATCATGCGTAATCAGGAATCAATTACTAACCTTGCTAACCAAGTGGACAACGCATCAGGTATTATCCAAGAGCTAGATAAAAACGCACAAGATATTAATACCATTCTTTCGACGATTCGCGATATTGCTGAGCAAACCAACCTACTTGCACTTAATGCCGCAATTGAAGCAGCACGAGCAGGTGAACAAGGTCGTGGTTTTGCTGTCGTTGCTGATGAGGTTCGTGTTTTATCCCAACGAACTCACAGTTCAACGGATGAGATCCGTAATATGATCGAAACACTGCAGCGCAATACTGAAAATGCTGTTCAAAGTATGGATGAAAGCAAAAGCTTCGCTCAATCTAGTGTAGATGATGCTAATAATGCAACTCACGCATTAGAAGAAATTGCGATTTCTATTACCCAAATTTCAGATATGGCGATTCAAATCTCAAGTGCTGCCGCAGAGCAAAGAACGGTTACTGATGAGGTTAGTAAGAATATCCAATCAGCTAACGATGTGTCCGATCAAATGTCACATCAAGCTGATAATTCACAAAAATTATCAGAAGAGCTGCGTAGCATTGCTAAGCAACTAAATAATCAAGTTCATTTATTTAAATACTGATATCTAAGTAAATAACCAACAAAGCCAGTGCATGATTCCTAATATGCGCTGGTTTTTTGTTTCATAAATAGAAACCTTACTCCATTAATATAAAAACACTTGATTTCACTTCTTTTTAACACTAATTTGTTAGTATGTTGTTAAAAAGGATATTTCGACATGAATCTGTTACGTAGTTTTATTGTATTATTGCTATTAATTCCAAGCTTAGCTTTCTCCCTTGAATTATCACCTCTGGCTCAGGTTCCATATACTGGTGATCTTGATAGTTTAAAAAAGAAAGGAACTGTCAGAGTTCTTGTTTCAGCCGATCTTGGTTTCTACTACATTGAAAAAGG
This sequence comes from Aliivibrio sp. EL58, assembly GCF_900312675.1. Lineage (GTDB taxonomy): Bacteria > Pseudomonadota > Gammaproteobacteria > Enterobacterales > Vibrionaceae > Aliivibrio. The sequence goes on from NZ_OMPC01000001.1 coordinate 152,717, forward strand.
CCAGCCTAAAGGAATTATTGCTGAGTTTCTTCACCATTTTGAATTGCATTTACGTAAAAATAAAATTCATGTCAATGTTCAAGTTATCCCAATTCCACGGGATGATCTTTTTGATGCGCTCGAAGCTGGTTTTGGGGATATTGCCGTCGCTAATTTAACCATTACACCACAGCGTTTAAAATATGTGGATTTTAGTGACCCTATCATCAGTAACAGCCAAGAGTGGCTTGTGACCTCAAAATCAGTCCCGACGATTACTTCTTTCGATGACCTATCAGGAAAAGAAGTCTGGGTTCGAGCAAGTTCGAGTTATTTTGAAAGTTTACAGGTTATTAATAAAACCTTATCAGAAAAAGGGCTTCCTCCTGTACATGTTCAATTTATCGAAGAGAATCTTCAAGATTACGAATTAATGGAGATGATAAATCAAGATATCCTTCCTATTACTGTTATTGATAGCCACAAATCACAATTGTGGACAAAAATAATGGAGAATATCACGATCAATAAATCACTCCCAATCCGCACTGATGCAAATATTGGTTGGGCAATAAGAAAAGATAGCCCTCAATTAAAAGTAGCGGTTAATAAATACGTAAAGAAAATTAAACAAGGCTCTTTTCTAGGAAATGTTATTTATAATAAATACCTTGATAATACCAAGTGGCTTAAAAATGCACTTAATCCCAAAACAGTTAAACAATTTAACAGCCTAGCTCTTTTATTCGAGCAATATGCGGATCAATATCAATTCGATTGGTTAATGATTTCGGCTCAAGCTTATCAAGAATCACGATTTAACAATCGACTTGTTTCTCATATGGGTGCGGTAGGGATTATGCAGGTACTACCTAAAACAGCCAAGGAACCTTATATAAACATAAAGAATTTCAGACAGTTAGAAAATAACATTCATGCTGGTGTAAAATATATGGACTTTGTTCATAAACGCTACTTCTTAAAACCAGAAATAACCAAAGAAAATCAAATGTATTTTTCATTAGCAGCTTACAATGCGGGCCCTGCTAATGTCAGAAAAATGCGTAGAATGGCGGTAAAGCACGGCTATAATCCTAATGTCTGGTTTAATAATGTGGAGATCATGGCTAGAAAGTATGTAAGTAAGGAGCCTGTTCACTATGTGGCTAATATCAGCCGTTACTATGTTATCTATAAACAGATTGCATTACTGCAATCACTTAGAGAACATCAAAACGCCTCCAACTACAAACTGTTTTAACTAGCCAAAAAAACGCCCAAAGATTATCTTTGGGCGTTTTTAGTTCAAATAGTTTATTCAAGCTATTTAGCTAATTTCACTTTTGGTTGAACAAACTTTTTACTAACATCGACAACCGCAACATCACGGAAGAAAGTTCTACCCAGTAATACAGGGAAAGTCATATGTGTACGATCATTCAACGTGAACTCTGTCTGAGTTTTTAAATCACCAATTTGAACCCAAGCTTCAATCACTGGACGATCTGTTCTCTCTTCAGTACTCGATTGTCGAATCGTTACAATACGAGAAACAGGCGATTCAAATTCCTTAGTCTCATTACCACTATGAGCCAGTTTAAACTTAACCCAATCTTTTCCATCACGCTCAAACATTTCAATATCAATTGCAGAGATTGACGATGTTGTTGCTCCTGTATCTACACGAGCCTTAGCATTATGATTAATGGCTTTGATGTACATCCACTCTTCTTCACCTAAAATCAATTTACCATCTGCGGTTTTTAAACTTGTAGCATCTGGCTTCTTAACTGGTGGCTTTGGATCTACTTGCGGCTTCTGTTCTGGTTTTACTTCTGGATTTTTTTCAGGAGTAGCTGGTTGCTCTACCGCTGGTTTATCTGCCGTCTCATCAGGTGTCGTTGTTGCTGTTGTAGACATACAACCAGCAAGCAAAATAGGTAAAAGTAACGTTGACCACTTTTTTGTTATCTTCATGCGTTTTCCTTTACTGTCTTATTTATAATCATCTATTTTAGTATAGTGAATATCTCAAAAATATCTGTTACTTATTTGCAACAGAGGCTACAGATTTTGCAATATAATCAATATGCTGCTTTTGCATACCCGCAATATTAATGCGTCCATCACCTACGGCATAAATACCATGTTCAGATTTTAAACTTGCCATCTGATTAGGGTTGAAACCAATAACTGAGAACATGCCTTTATGCTGTTCAATAACGTCAAAGTCTGTTGATTGTGTTTCATCACGTAATGCCGCACAAAGATCAGTACGCAAACTTAATAGTCGTTTTTGCATCTCATCTAACTCTGTACGCCATGATAACGTTAATGCTTCATCATTTAAGATCCGACCAACAATCGCAGCACCATGATCGGGTGGCATGGTATAAGTAGCACGTGCCATTTGTAGAAGTTTTGCTTTGGTATTCATAGCTATTTCGATATTGGCAGCAATAACCATCGCAGCGCCAGTACGCTCACGGTATAAACCAAAGTTTTTCGAACATGAGGTAGCAATAAACATTTGAGGAACGCGGTCAGCCATAAAACGCAGACCTGCGGCATCAGCTTCTAAGCCATCACCAAAACCTTGGTAGGCAATATCTACAAACGGAATAAAACCATTCTTTAGCGCTAATTCTGTAATGGTAATCCAATCTGAAAGACGAATATCCGCCCCCGTTGGATTATGACAGCAACCGTGAAGCAAAATAATATCTTTAGGACCCGCTTTCGCAAGATCAGCCAGCATCGCTGCACTATCGACTTGTTTTGTTGCAGGATTAAAGTAATTGTAGTGCTTAACCTTTAAGCCAGCAGCTTCCATGATTGGTTGATGATTGATATAACTTGGGTTACTTATCCAAACCGTTGCATCAGGCTCTGTTGATTTAATCAGATCAGCCAGCATACGTAAGGCACCACTCGCCCCTGGGGTTTGAATGGCAGAAACACGTTCATAAGCAGAGGTGTCACGTAGCAGTAAATCAACCATACTTTGGTTAAACACTTCACAACCAGCAAGGCCAACATAGGCTTTTGTGGTTTGCTCTGCAGCGATAGCTTTTGCTGAATCGCTCACCGCTTTCATGATTGGAGTTTGACCTTGGTCATTACGATAAACACCAATGCCGAGATCGACTTTGTTGTCACGATCGTCAGCACGGTATTCAATAGAAAGAAAAAGAATGGGATCTTTAGCTGGAGTCGCTATATTTTGCAGCATATTTTCATATCCTTATGATCTGTAATGTATTTAAATTACCATTCAGATAGGAAAATATCACGGTTTATTGTTTAGTTTTTCACATTTTTCTTACAAAACATTAATTGTATGAATAATTTGATTGCTCGAACCACGCCATTCCAATGACGGATCGGCTTTATCTTGTTCAAAGCGACCATCAATGAGTGTATCAATCAGAGCCACTATCTCTTTTTGTGTCTCATTAAGCTCGTTTAATTCGTAACCCGTCCACATCCAAATGTCTTTATTTTCACATTCAGATTTAACGCGTTTGACTAACTTAAGGACCGATTCGCAGTTCATTGGATGCAGCGGGTCACCACCAGATAACGACAATCCTCGACGATAAATACGTGTATCGTTCAAGTCAGCAATGATCTTATCTTCTAACTGCTGACAAAAAAGATGCCCCGAATTTGGATTTAATGTGGCCTTGTTGTAGCACCCTTTACAGTTGTGCTCACAACCAGAAACAAACAGGGTACAACGCGTACCCGGTCCGTTAATCACATCAATCGAATGATAGACGTGATAATTCATTATAAATGCTTCACTCGGCGTTGAACTTCTTCTTGCTTACCAAAGTTAAATGGACGTGCATCTGGACTGCCTAAGTAACCACAAACACGACGTGTTACTGATACTTTGGTTGAGTCATGATTACCACATTTAGGGCACGTAAAGCCTTTGCTTGTACACTCAAACTCACCGGTGTAACCACACTCATAACACTCATCAATTGGTGTATTTGTTCCATAATAAGGCACACGGCTGTAGCTGTAATCCCATACGTTTTCTAACGCTTCAATATTGCGTTGCATGTTAGGGAATTCCCCATAACAAATAAAGCCACCACTTGAAATCTCAGGGTAAGGCATTTCAAAATCAATTTTGTCGTATGGGTTTACTGTTTTTTGTACATCTAAATGGAAGCTATTGGTGTAGTAGCCTTTATCTGTCACTTTATCAATCACACCGAATTGGGTGTTATCAAGCTTACAGAAGCGAGAACATAAGTTTTCACTTGGCGTTCCATAAAGACTAAAACCAAAACCCGTTTCTTTTGTCCAAATTTCTACTGCATCTTTTAGGTATTGAATGATTTCTAATGCTTTTGCTTGAAGCTCAGCATTGTCATATAAGTGATCATCACTGCCAAATAGTGCTTCAATCGTTTCATGTACACCAATGTAGCCCAGAGATACAGACGCGCGACCATTTTTGAAGATGTTGATAATGTCATCATCTGGTTTCAAACGAACACCACACGCACCTTCCATATAAAGGATAGGAGCAACGCGAGCTTTCACACCTTCTAAGCGAGAAATACGTGTTTCTAATGCACGACGACAAAGAAGTAGACGATCATCAAGCAATTTATAGAATTCGGTAACATCACCCTTTGCTTCAATCGCTACACGAGGAAGATTTAAGCTGATCACGCCAATGTTGTTACGACCATCATGGATTTGCTCACCATTTTCTTCATAAACGTCTAGGAAGCTGCGACAACCCATTGGGGTTTTAAATGAACCTGTCACTTCAACTACTTTGTCGTAGTTAAGAATGTCTGGGTACATACGCTTTGATGCACACTCAAGCGCAAGCTCTTTAATATCGTAATGTGGATCTGATTTTTTATGATTCAAACCATCACGAATAGCAAAGACTAATTTAGGGAATACCGCTGTTTTACGGTTTTTACCTAAACCAGCAATACGGTTCGCTAAAATAGAGCGTTGGATCAATTTAGATTCCCACGTTGTACCTAAGCCAAAACCAAAAGTAACAAAAGGGGTTTGTCCGTTCGCTGTATGCAGTGTATTGACTTCATACTCTAAAGATTGGAATGCGTCGTAACACTCTTTTTCTGTTTGTGCTTGAGCAAATGCTTCAGCATCTGCAATGTTCCATTTTTCAGCCAATTTTTTCGCTTTTTCATAACTAACAGTTACGTATGGCGCAAGAATTTCATCAATGCGGTTGATAGTTGTGCCACCGTAAATATGACTTGCTACTTGAGCAATAATTTGTGCGGTTACTGCTGTTGCTGTGGCAATTGATTTTGGCGTATCAATTTCAGCATTACCCATCTTAAAGCCACCCGTTAACATGCCTTTTAAGTCAATCAGCATACAGTTAAACATTGGGAAAAAAGGTGCGTAATCTAAGTCATGATAATGGATCTCTCCACGCTCATGTGCTTGTACAATATCACGAGGTAAAATATGACGTGTTGCATAGTGTTTTGCCACAATACCAGCAAGTAAATCACGTTGTGTTGGAATAACTTTACCGTCTTTATTCGCGTTTTCATTAAGAAGTTCAGCATTGCTTTGTTCAATCAGACCACTGATTTCTTTATTTAGTACACTGATTTTCTCACGAGCGATATCACGGTCATGACGATATTCAATATAAGCACGCGCTAATACTTTATGTGGTCCTTGCATTAATTCATTTTCAACCAAATCTTGGATCTGGCGAATACCGACTTCTTTCTTATCCTGTAGAGCCACTTCTACAGCATGGGCCACTAACTGTGCATAACTTTCAATCTCAGGTGTTACCTGCTCTGACGCGCCTTTAATTGCGTCAATAATACGAGAGTTCTTATAGGCTGCGCGGCTTCCGTCTCGTTTGATTACAGTGATATTCACAATAGCTCCAAATACTAAATAGTGGGTGCATTAGATCAACTAACACAAGATGTGGTGTATTAAGCTCGATCTACGAATAAAATACTTTGATCTAGATCAAGCTAGTTTTATGGGTGATTCTAGTTTCGCCACTGCTTTTAAATTGTTCTCAACTTTGCTGCAATGTATGAAAATGATACATTTTTTTGTGTGCTATCTATGGATTTTTTAATTAAACTGCTTGCGATTTCTGGAGGACTTATGAATCAACGAATTACTCACTTTTTTAGTTTTTGTATCCTTATTTTTAGCTCATTTACTAGTAACGCGATCACATTTTCGACCTGGAACATGGAATGGCTAACACTTAACCCTAATGAAAAATTTAAATCTTCGGAGAGATACCAACAAGACTTTGAACAATTAAGTTACTATTTTTCCCAGTCAAATAGTCAAATTTTGGCTTTTCAAGAAGTCGATTCTATAAAAGCAATCCAAAAAGTCGTTGGTAATGATTATCAAATTTTCATTTCCGATCGCTCTTCTAACTCTAAAAAGCAATTTGATGGTATTAACCAGTACACCGGATTTGCAATTCATCGGTCAATTTCAGTCAATGACCCTAATGATTTTTCTCTTTTGCCTAATAAGAAAAGCAGTAAATTACGCTATGCTACTTATGTTATCGCGAGCATAGATAACCAACCTCTTCACCTTCTATCTGTACACCTAAAAGCGGGATGTATGGGGCAAAAGAAAAATAACTATGCGTGTTCTACTTTAGAGCAACAAACCGAAGAATTAACAGACTGGATGAATGAACGAGAAGAGAACAACGACAAGTATTTAATTTTAGGGGACTTCAATAATACCCTTGCTCACCCAAGAAGTTGGTTATGGAAAAATATCGATAAACAAACGATAAAAACGCCAATGCTGTTAACCGAAAATACCAAAGGAAGCTGCACTGCAAAACAGTGGAAGCGAGGTTGGCCTAAATACACCACGTTTACTCGTTTAATTGACCATGGTATTTCTAATCTATCACCAGAAGCGATCACTGTAACCCAACAAGTTTTCGAGCAATCGGATGTGAAAAAATACCAACTGACGGATCACTGCCCTATTCTTTTTTCATATCAGTAAAACTGGCAATTAAAAAACCTACCAAGAAACAAAAAAGGGACACTAATATAAGCGTCCCTTTCATTACAGGTTATTAAGATAAATGGATTAAAATTTTGCTTTGCTATCCATTTTGGTTTGGCTAAAGTCCAAGCTCTCTTTTTTAGCCTCTTCTTTTACTGTTGATTGAGGCGACGTCTGGTCTTGTTGTTTTGAAGTCTCTTCTTGTTCCTTATCCTGATCTTCTTGTCGCTCACCTTTTGAGCCAGAGCCAATCACAAACTCATTGCTATCAGGAAAATAGCTCTCACGCTGATATAACTTATCCAATGACTTTATAATGATGTGTTTCTTTACTTTACCTCTGGCCATTTTTTCAAATAGAGGTTTTGCCATGCTCTGCAAGCCAATCACGGCATCAACACCGACAAGATGCCCAACATGATCACGTCGAGAAACCGCAGCTTCAATACCATTCTTTGCGGCTAACCATAACCAAATATAAGCAATAGAATTGCCTTTCTCATTAGTATCTGCACCCATTTCTCCCGCAAAATATTGCGCTTTAGCATCACCGGCTTCTGCTGCGACTTCTAACCAATACGTTGCTTTTTTAGGATCAACGGCTACACCTCGACCTTCAGCATACTGCTTACCAATGCGAATTTGAGCTTCAATATTATCAAGCATCGCTGCTCGTAAGTTCCACTCAGCAGCTAATTTAGCATTAGGCTGTGGGTTTGATTCTGCAACATACCAATCAGCAATAAAAAGTTGAGCTGGGATATGATCTAATTCAGCAGCTTCTGTAATTAGATTTATTCCTTTTTCAACATTAGTTTCAGTACCATTACCTTGCAAAAATGCAATACCTAAAGCGAGCTTCTCTTCAGCCCCTCCTTCTTGAGCAGCTACGACCTTACTCCAAAAAACCGATTTTTCTCGCAATTCTACATTTTCACGGCGACTATCGCACAGGCGGATCACTGAACGCATGGCTATACTATTATCCAGTTTTGCTGCCATTTCATACCAATGTAACGACTCTTCAAAATTGTTCATTTCAGCTTCTTTCGCTAAAAACAATTGAGTTGATATATGTCCTGTCTGTGCTTTATACACTCGCTCTTGGCGTTCTGTAGCCCGAGCCTCAGCCAATGCTCTACGATACGAACTTTCATCGCGTTCTTTCTGCTTCTGTTTCTGTTTCTGTTTATTATTCGCGAAAAATAAATTAATACACACTAACACGAGCAAAATAACTAGCCCAACGACAGCGATTTGAATCCAATCCATGCTACCCCATTATTCTAAATTTTTGATATCACCTATTATTATCGACATTTATGACCAAAACATGAAAAAAAATTTGTGATGCATCTTCAAAAAAAACACTTAAACAAACTACAATTTTATAAATTAACTTCATATAGCGTAATTTTTATTTGTATATTTTAAAAATGAGGATTACTATCCAGATCTTGGGGAGTAGTCACAAGGTTTAATACTTAATCTTGTTCAGATATCGTCATCCCGAAGCCTTGGCTTCCGGTATCTGTAAGTGGGCAAATGAATGCCAATCGCTTTGACAAGACCAAATACCATAACGTTAATTTTATTGTTTATGGTGGAAGGTTTACTCACTCATTTTAGCGGGACTCCTTTCACCTATTTGTAAGGAATTATTATGTCACCGTTAACTTGGGAACTTTTTGGTTTCGTTGTTCTCGCTCTATTCGCTCTAGATATGTTTCAAACAAGAAAAGAAGCACCTAGCTTAAAAAAAGCTTTAGTGTGGTCACTTTTCTGGTTCGTACTTGCTTTCATTTTCTGTGCAGCTCTTTATGTTTACTGGCCATTAATGGCACCAGAAAGCAGCTATTCAGCGAAAGACGCTAGTATCGCCTTCATTACAGGCTACTTACTTGAAAAAATGCTTAGCGTGGACAATCTATTCGTCTTTGCATTAATCTTTAGTCAATTTGCCGTACCTGAATCAAGCCGACCTCGAATCTTACTGTGGGGTATTATTGGTGCACTAGCGTTACGTGCAGTAATGATCTTTGTTGGTGCAGGGTTATTAGCTCAATACCATTGGATATTATACATTTTCGCCGTATTCTTAATCATCACGGGTGTTAAACTGTGGTTTGCGAATACCGAAGAGAACAGTGATTTCTCATCATCAAAATTAGTCATGTTTGCGAAAAAATACATTCCATTTGATGACAAGTACGACGGTCATAAATTACTTACAAAAATAAACGGAAAAACGATAGCAACGCCTTTACTGTTAGTTGTAATTGTTATTATGTTTACAGACATTATGTTTGCGCTAGATTCTATCCCTGCAATATTTGCTATCACTCAAGAACCTTTCTTAGTGTTTGCTGCAAATGTGTTTGCATTATTAGGTTTGCGCTCTTTGTATTTTGTTCTTCAAGGCATGTTAGATAAGTTCTGCTACTTACAACCTGCTTTAGCATTTATTCTAAGTTTCATCGGTATTAAGATGTTCTTGGTTGGTACTGCATATGAAGTACCTACTGTAATTTCACTATTAACCATCGTTGGTATTATTACATTGGCGATTATTGGTTCTATTATGAAAAATAGATCTCAAAACGCTTAACCCCCATAGTACAGCGGTAACCAATTACGGATACCGCTGTTTATTTCATTTTTTGCATAAATCTGTCCTATTCTTTACATACCATTGAACTCAATTCAGATTTAAACGTCTATTATTTACCGATACTTTTCATTTCATCAAACTTACAATAAAAGGCATCCATGAAAAAACTAATCCTCTCTACATGCTTATTGTTACTTTCTACTTCCAGTTTTGCTGCAGAATCATGCTCTAATAAAACCATCGTAGGCCAAATTGAAACCATCCATATCAAAGAATTAGACTCTAATTACCAAGCTCGTATTGATACAGGGGCAGCGACCACTTCAATCCATGCAACTAATATTGAGATTCTTGGAAAAAAAGATGAAAGTGAAGATATGCGTGATCATTTAGGTGATACCGTAAAGTTCACAACTTACAATGAAAATAACGAAGCTTCTGAACATACAGGTCGTATTATTAAGGTAAGTAAAATTCGTAATGCTCAAGGCGTTGAACGCCGTTATGCCGTTAGAATGCATTTAGCATTTGATGGAAAAGATAAAAAAATAGCAGTAAATCTGCGTGATAGAAGTAAGTTAGATTACAAACTTTTAATCGGTCGTAACTGGTTAGAAGGTGATTATTTAGTCGATGTAGAGAAAAATGCAGAATAACGTTTATTTTTTAAACGGTTAACTTCTTTTTTTCAAAAAATGCTTTACATAAAAATCAAAGCTGACTATTATTCTCGGCATTGGAGGGATGGCTGAGTGGTCGAAAGCACCGGTCTTGAAAACCGGCAACCGTTAATAGCGGTTCTAGGGTTCAAATCCCTATCCCTCCACCACTTTTCAAAATTCAGATAGAGTCTGGGTTTTAAAAATTGGAGCGGTAGTTCAGTTGGTTAGAATACCGGCCTGTCACGCCGGGGGTCGCGGGTTCGAGTCCCGTCCGCTCCGCCAACATCAACGAAGGCATTGTCGAAAGACGATGCCTTTTTTGTATCTGTCGAATATGGAAATAACTACTTTTTAAAATCCAGATAGCGTCTGGGTTTTAAAAATTGAAGCGGAAATTCAATTAATAAGTCTTATTCTTTTTTCTGCGTTATTAATACTACAGCCATCACACTTTAATTTATCTTTTTGGGTTTCTTTAAACTTAACAAAGGTATAGCATGGATGTTTAGGTACATAAACAGAGTGCGCAATGAAACCAATACATATTGATTCGACCTATGGCGTAGTTGTTCACCGTGATTTTTTTCCGCTTTATGCAGATGAAAAATACGCTCAAATGTTTGGTTTCGATTCTACTGATGCTGTAATGAACCTTAATTCTTTGTTCGATATCATTGACCCAAAGTTTCATTGTGCAGCCCAACAAGCCTATAACGACGTTATGTCAGGCAAAGAACAGCCGAAAGTTCGCTCCTATGTGAATCAAAATGTTCATGGCCAAATATTCTCAGTATTAACGGTTGACCATGTTATTGAATGGGAAGGTGAATCTGCGCTTCAAATTACGGTTATTGATATGTCAATGATCGACCATGCCAATCAACAAATTTTAGAGCAAGAACAAAAGTATAAAGACCTCATTTGGAATTCATTACAAGGTATCCTTGTTCATAGAGACTTTAAACCATTGATGATCAATCCTTCTTTTGTTGAAATCATCAGAGCAAAATCTGTTGCTGAAGTAATGGCTCTAGATAACTTCATGCATATTATCCCAGAGCATAACCACAATAATGCTAAAAATCGTTATCAAGATCTGATTACTGGAAAAGTAAAATCTACGAATTCAATTGTTGAAAATATCGCATTTGATGGTGAGCTACGCTACTTTCACTTATTTGAGAGTGTGATCAATTGGGATGGTGAGCCCGCCGTTCAAAGTTCCATGATTGATGTAACAGAAAAACATAATTTAGAAAGACAAATTAAATACCAAGCATCACATGATGATTTAACCGGGCTTTTAAATCGCCGAGCTATTTCAGAAAAAATAGCTAAAAAAACACCGACTTCATTTTGCCCTTCAGAAACATGCCTATTGATTGATATTGATAACTTTAAGCTTATTAATGATCAATTTGGTCATTATGCCGGCGATGAAGTGATTAAACGCTTTTCTCAATTATGTAAAACGATCATTAGCAATTCAGGTTTAGTCGGACGCTGGGGCGGCGAGGAGTTTATTATATTTCTACCACACCAAGATAAAAAACAAGCCTACGCTCTTGCAAAACGTATTCTTCTCGAATGTGAAAAAGAACGCTATGAATTTTCAGGAAATCAGCATACCGTTACCGTAAGCATTGGTATCAGTATCTGTTCACCTAAACATTGTAATATTGAGGCATTAATTCAAGACGCAGATAACAACATGTATAAAGCAAAACAACAAGGTAAAAACCAAATTGTCCTGCCTAGTCAAATACATACTGAAAACTGTTGTTAATAAAACTCGATAGCAACTCCAATCTCTTGAGCAAGAAGCTCTAGTTGCTCACTATTATCAAGCTTAATCGACCACTTCATACCACTTCCCACTGCACTTATTACATTAGCACCACCAATTAAAGTCAGTGCATCTATCTCTGCCTGCACTGTAGTTCTAGATGTATTATTTAATCGAATAACCAATTCATGCTGATTTGCAATTATATCGCCTTCTGAAAAAGTGATTTTCATTCTTCTTTACTTCTATCTAACCAATTGAGTTCGAATTATATCAAGTTTTCTCTTCTTTATTTAATTTATGAACACATGAAACATAAGCATGATTGCGATGAATCACATTTGTTACATATTCATCACTACCTTTTCTTGACTAAAATATCCACACAAACTATTCTAGCGCACAACTGTACGCTTAAATGGAATATTTATTATGCATCAAGGATCAAAACCACCTATTATTTGGTTAAATGTATTTATATTTACATCAAGTTTATTACTCGCTTTAGTCGCTACCCCTCTTTACGCCTATTACAATGGCTTAGGTAGTGAACATTGGATCTGGCTATTAGTCGCTTTCAGTTTTTGTAACCTATCTATTACGGCAGGTTATCATCGTTTATGGTCTCATAAAGCTTATAATGCTCACCCTGCCTTACGCTTTATTTTTGCTTTAGGTGGCGCATTCGCACTACAAAATAGTGCTCTGCATTGGTCTTCGGATCATCGTGTTCATCACCGTCATGTAGATAATAATGACAAAGACCCTTATTCAGCCAAACGTGGGTTTTGGTACTCACATATAGGGTGGATGCTACGTCACTACCAACCTGCAACTTATAACGATTACGCTAATTGCCGTGATCTACAAAAAGATACCGTAGTAATGTGGCAACATAATCATTATGTACCGTTAGCTCTTCTTATGAACATTGGTATTCCAGTGCTTCTTGGCATTATCTACGGAGACATTATAGGAATGCTGCTTATGGTTGGTGCAGTACGTTTAGTATTAAGTCATCACACAACTTTCTTTATCAACTCACTTGCTCATATTTGGGGCTCTCAGCCTTATACTGAAAAAAACACTGCGCGTGATAATGGCATTTTAGCAGTATTTACTTTTGGTGAGGGGTACCATAATTACCACCACATTTTTGAAAATGATTATCGTAACGGTATTTACTGGTGGCAATATGATCCTACAAAATGGTTTATTAAAAGCTGTTCATGGTTTGGCTTAACCACGAAGTTACGAGTTAGCCCTCAAGCTAAAATAGAAAAAGCTAAAGCCCTTATGTTACGTAAGAAAGCAGAAGATAAAATTGCATCACTCCATAATTATCATGCCGTTAAAGAACATTTAGAAGCAGAGTATGATGCGTTGATTGAACGTATGTCAGAATATTACGATTCGAAAAAACAGCTTCTTGATAATAAGAAAAATGACTTATCGAAAAAATATGAGCTAGCGGTTCTTAGTGTTCAACATAAGCAAATTAAATTGCAGTTTGAACAACAGAAAAAATCATGGAACAGTCTTGTTCTACAATATGTTTAATTTTGTTTCTCTTTAAATACTAAAAAGGACACCTCATCACGAGTTGTCCTTTTTTATCACCTGAACGCTATTGTTAACTTAATTTACGACGGGAAAAACCAAAGATGTATAATGCAAGTAAACTTCCAAAGGTGAGCGCCCCACCAGAACTCCCACTACTTGCTGTCGCCGAAGTCGTTGGCGCGATCTCTCCCCTCTGCGCCTGAAGGATCCAATCCTTATATTGACTAACATCCGTAAAAACCGATTGAGCAGCAACATTTTTATCCCCACAAGTTCCTGGGCCAAAACTCACAATTCCTATTTGTTTATTATTCCAAATCAATGGCCCACCAGAGTCTCCTTGGCAAGTCGCGGTCACTAAGTCTGAATCACTAATGGGTGGATCTGGCTCTTTACCTTTGGTACAAATTAATTTATCTGTAATCGTAATTCCCTGCCATGAACCACAATTTTCAGAACTAACATAATTAACCGATGCTTCCATAAATTGTAAATCAGGGTTCTTCTGACTAGTACTTAAACGTCCATAACCAACAATAGTCAAAACCTGATTCTCATCTTGATATAGCTCTTGATCATCAGAAGTACTCAAACTCACCTTCTTAATTAAAGCATAAGTTGGCAGAGGCTGAGATAGCTCTAGTACCGCTACATCATTAATTAGTGTTGAATTATCATAATTACTAGGATAATAAATATTTTTAACTGCGACCCGCTGAACAGCAAACATCTCTGGCGCATTATTAGCATCTATCGCAACTTTAGTATTTGCAATATTAAAATCAGAAATATCATAAACACAATGTGCCGCTGTTAATATATGAGTTGCATCTAACACAGACCCACCACAAAAAGGATAAATCGTATTCGGTTGACTTTCATACTCAAACATTAATGAAGCCATAAATGGGTAATTTGCTACATCAGCATCAATTCCACCCACAATATATGGTGTCACTATAGCTTCTTCCGCTTGTAAAACAGGCGAGAAAAATGATACTGATAACAATAATCCTATAAGTATTTTCATGTTTACCCCTTGATACAACAGTAAAACATGTTAATAATACATTGAATCCATGTTGTAATGTTAGTTCATGTTTAGTCTTTAATCATACTTTTGACTACAAGCCACAAATAAAAAAACACTTACAATATTAAGACATTTATTAATTTCTTTTGCGATATAACCTATCAACGAACGCTAATGACAAGAAGTAGGAAGATAATGGGAAGAGTTTTCTTTTTTGATTTACTAAGATGCATTGCTGCGATTGCAGTCGTTGCGATTCACGTATTGGCTCCCTATCGACATGAGTTGAATTCAATTCCTTTTGATCAGTGGGCAACGGCAGTATCAGTAAACAGTTTGAGTCGTTGGGCAGTTCCGGTGTTTATTATGATAACCGGAGCATTAATGCTCAGTGATAAGAGAGAGTTTGATGCACCTTATTATGTAAAAAAACGACTCGGAAAGGTACTTGTTCCTTTTCTTTTCTGGTCTGTCTTTTATGCTTTATTGTCAGGGTTAACCGCGCAGGGTTATGATTTTGAAGCAGCAAAAACGGTATTGATCGATCTGCCTTTTGAATACACCTATTACCACTTAGGGTTCTTTTATTACTTTATTCCACTTTATATTGTTATCCCGTTTTTTCGAGTGATGGTTCAAAAAATGGATAACACCGCTCTCTTTTCACTTATTGGTGTGTGGTTACTTACTACCTGTTTCTTTCTTGTCAAATTTAAAGGTTTCTGGAGCACAGAGATCTGGCTGTATAGTGGTTACTTATTACTAGGCTATGCATTATACCAACGAGTTTCGTTAACTAAAACGAACACCATAATCGCACTGTTGATTGGAATTACTGCATTAGCAACGACGGTTTATATGGTGATAAGCCAAAGTCTACTATTAGGAGAATATACGGTAGGTAGATGGTTATCTTATAAGACCATAAACACCGTCGCTGCGGCTGGAATGCTGTTTTTTGTTTGCCGTTATTATGGTGAATCACTGTCTGATAAATCCCGCACCATTGTCGGTTTTATTAGTACCTACAGCCTAGGTATTTACTTACTCCATCCATTATTCTTATGGCCAATGAAAAATTACGCGTGGTACGAAGGGCATAACCCGATGTGGGTCATTCCGGTTTGGGTTGTCCTTAGTGGTGCTGGCGCACTTGGCTTAAGCTGGTTACTTTCTAAATCGAAGAAAACAGCATGGCTTGTGCCTTAATTCTCTAAACCTGTTCGGCTGCGATAATTAATTGTCGCAGCCATTGATTCGCTTTATTGTTTTCAACCTTAGTAGCCCAAAGCATATGGATTTTTGTTGCCCGAACAGGAAAAGGAACATCCAATAGTTGTAACCCAAAACTCTCTTTATACTGGGAAATCAAACGAACCGAATTAATACCAATAAAGTCCGATTGAGCAACACATGCCATCATTCCCATCATAGAAGTATGCTCACTGCCCATTTTGCGATTTGGCAGTGCTTCCTCAGCTAAGTAATCTGTTATCGTCTGCTTAAAGCGGCGGATATTTAGAAAGGCATGATCTTCTTCAAAAAAACTATCTCGAGTAATACTTCCAACTATTCTTGGATGCCCGCATCGTGCAATGCAACAGATTTTATCTTCTGACACCACTAGGCTTCTCAATGATGATTGTCTTGGTTTCATCACATCTAATACCAAATCCACTTTCTCTAACATCAAAGCATCAATAATATCGTTTTCATTACTCGGTAGCTCTCTTAAAGTAACAGTAATGTCACTCTCTTTAAGCAGCGCTTTTAATCTTATTTGCAATTGAGGGATTACAGACTCTAGTGCATAAATAGAAAAGGTTAGTTTCGATGTTTTAGGATCAAATTCCTCACCTTCTTCTCCTACGTTTGCTAAAACCATAACTGATGGCTCTACTTGCTTAAACAGGTTCTCCCCATAATTCGTCATCTCAATGCCACGGCCCGAGCGAGCGAACAACTCACTGCCTAAAGAGGCTTTTAAACGACGAATAGCATTACTGACTGACGACTGAGTTAAATCAAGCTCTTCTGCCGCTTTAGTGAATGAACCGGTTTGACACACAGAAACAAAAACTCGTAATAAATTCATATCGAAATCTTTTTGTTTTGGCACTATTCATTCCTCTCTGTTTTTACTCATTAAAAACCCATTACATTTATATTGTAAATGTTAAGTATACAATTTTCTCTATTTTTAAAATGTATATAGATCACTAATATTGGTTTCAGCACTGAGGCAAATCGCGAAGTTAAAGCCTCACACAACTTTATTATTCAGTTCTAATTTACTTAAACCGGTGGATTTATGAAAAAGACTATTTTAGCTATTGTTATCTCATCAATATCTTTAAGCTCTATCGCTGCGGATCACGACCATGAACACTTTAGTGAAATTGGTAAACAAGGCGGCAAACCAGCAACCAAAACAACTATTGAGAAAAATGACGCTTTCGCAAAAACATTAAACTTTTCTGATACTCGTGCTTTTGAAAATAATAACAAAGGTCTGATTGCTTCATTCGATAAAAAGACCGGTGACATTATCCGTAATAGCTTTGACTTTATCGACCCATCTGTAGCTAACGCTGATAATGCACCTGATTCAGTAAACCCATCGCTATGGCGTCAAGCAGTATTAAACCAAGCAGCTGAAGGTTTATACGAAGTCGTTCCAGGGAAAATCTATCAAGTTCGTGGTACAGACTTAGCTTCAATCTCTTTCATTCGTAGTGATAATGGGTGGATTGCCTACGACGTATTACTAACACGTGAATCAGCAAGCCAATCATTAAAATTCTTCCAAGAAAATGTTCCTGAAGGTGGTGACTTACCTGTTGTCGCTATGATCTATTCTCACTCACATGCCGATCACTTTGGTGGTTCAGCAGCGATTAAAGAAGCCTTCCCTGATGTAAAAGTATACGGCTCAAAATACATCACAAAAGAGATTGTTGATGAAAACGTATTAGCTGGCAATGCCATGTCTCGCCGTACTGCTTACCAATACGGTGCAACGCTTAATCGTCACGAACACGGCATTGTTGATGCGGCGTTAGCGAAAGGCTTATCAAAAGGCGCAATTACTTATGTACTACCTGATTACGAGCTAAACCATAACGAAGAAATTGAAACACTAAACATTGATGGTTTAGAAATGCAATTCATGGATGCCTCTGGCACAGAAGCGGCGTCAGAAATGGTGACTTACATCCCAAGCATGAAGGCACTATGGACGGGGGAATTAACTTATCAAGGAATGCACAATCTTTATACACTGCGCGGTGCCAAAGTTCGTGATGGTTTAAAGTGGTCTAAAAAAATCAATGAAATGCTAATGACGTGGGGCTCAACAACTGACGTGCTATTTGCTTCTCACTCAGCACCAGTATGGGGAACCGAAGAAATCTCTGATTACCTAAAAATGCAACGAGATGCTTATGGCTTTACACACAACCAAACGCTTCGCTTGGCAAATGACGGTGTCGTTCTGCAAGACATGGGAGATGAGATTTACACGGTAATGCCAGAGAGTATTCAAAAAACGTGGCACACCAATGGTTACCACGGTACTTATTCTCACAATGCTCGTGCCGTTTACAATATGTACTTAGGCTATTTTGACATGAACCCTGCGAACTTAAACCCACTACCAGTAAAACCTGAATCTGCAAAATTTGTAGAATACATGGGTGGCAGTGAGTTAATTTTAGAGAAAGCAGAGGCTGATTTTGAAAAAGGCGAATACCGCTTCATTGCAACGGCTCTAAACAAGGTAATTCAGGTTGAACCTAAAAACGTAGAAGCTCGAAAATTACTGGCTGATACTTATGAGCAACTAGGTTATCAAGCTGAGGGCGCAGGTTGGAGAAACATCTATCTTACTGGTGCTCAAGAATTACGTGTAGGTACATTACCAGGCGCACCGAAAACTGCATCACCTGATGTACTTGCAAACATGACGATTGAAAACCTATTGGATTATTTAGCAGTACGTGTTGATTCAATGAAAGCTCAACACACACCGTTCACATTAAATGTTGTCATTCCTGATGAGAAAGAAACGTATTTTGTGGAAATGTCTAACGGCAATTTAAATAACATTTTAGTTGATAAAGAAGTGAAAGCTGACGCGACACTATTAATCAACCGTTCTGATGTTTCTAAGATCTTGCTGCAACAAATGACACTCGCCACATTGCTAGAAAACGGAAGTGCTGGAATTAAGGGTGACAAGTCAGTCCTACAAAAACTGACTGACTCACTAACCAATGCTGATGCTAAATTTGAAATTGTTCCTCGCCCAGCAAAAGGCGAAGAAGTTGATGCTGAGTTATATGAAACCGCTCATAAGCATTAATTCATTCAACCTTTTCAAATAAAGTAACTAACCGCCGATGATAAATAGCATCGGCGGTTTCTTTTCTTCTTTCAAACGAACCAAAAATATCACCTATACTAGAAATATGGATAAGTGATATTACATCTATTTTAGAGGCTTCTTATGAATAAATTTCTTATAAAAATCATATTTCTAACTTCAAGCTTATTCTTTTTAGGCTGTGCCAAAACAACAACAGTAACAAACCAAAACGAAGTCACGTCTCATTCTGTTGAGGTATTTTATAGCCCTCCAACAGAAAGAACCTATACCGAATTAGGAATGATCAATACTCAAACAGGACAAACTATCTTTCATGACAGAAGTAATGAAGGCATGGTGAAAAAACTGCAAGATGAAGCCGAAAAACTAGGCGCAGATGCCATTATTGTTAGAGCATCAAAAGAAGGCACATGGGGAGTTAAAGGTGGAGGAACTACAGGCTTCGAACGTGGTAACGCTGAAGCCATTGCAATTAAGTTTACTGACAACAAGTAAAATTATTGAGATTTAATCTTCTGATAAGTGCTAATAACAGCAAGAAGAATAAAGCCACTTAGTAACCCTATAATCCCATTACCAATCGTTAAATAGGTCGCAGCAACATAAGGAATACTAGGAAGTAAACTCACTACACTTTCTAGTGCATGGTGAACAAATGGAAGGCTGTGAACGACAATGCCACCACCGACTAAAAACATAGCGATGGTACCGACAACAGTTAAGAACTTCATTAACTTTGGTGCCATTGCCACTAAACCATTACCAATAGAACTTAAAATTCCCTCGCCTTTACTTTTACGCTGTAGATAAAATCCTAAGTCATCCATTTTTACGATACCAGCCACAAGGCCATATACACCAATGGTCATCAGTACTGCGATTAAGCTCATTACCAATACTTGAGTAATAAATGGGTGCCCTTGAACCGTTCCTAGTGCAATGACAATGATCTCAGCAGACAAAATAAAATCGGTACGAATCGCCCCTTTTATCTTCTTCTGCTCATAATCTTCAATGTCTTCTGGATTGGTTTGCGTCTCTTTTTCATGGTCTTCGTTTGCATCATGCTGGTGAAAGAATTTCTCATGGATTTTCTCAGCACCTTCAAAACAGAGGAACAAGCCACCAATGAGTAATAATGGAGTGATCAACCAAGGTGCAATTGAACTAATCAGCAAGGCAGCCGGAACTAAAATTAGCTTATTTTTGAATGAGCCTTTTGCAACGCCCCATACAACAGGGATCTCTCGTTCCGCCCTAACGCCTGACACTTGCTGTGCGTTAAGCGCTAAATCATCACCCAATACACCCGCGGTTTTCTTTGCCGCCACTTTTGACATTAACGCAACATCATCAAGTACCGATGCAATATCATCTAATAGTGTTAATAAACTTAACCCTGCCATTTTGTTTCCTTTTAATTCTTTTGAGTTCTCATTAAATAGTAAGCCGAATTTATCAATTGTCATGGCTTATTTTTTAGATAGTACATAAAAACAAAAAACCACAGACTCAATTAGATCCTGTGGTTTTTAGGATAACTACAAATTAATCGTTATCTAGTTCAATTTCTGTTGCTTCTAACACGCCATTTTTATTGATTAAATCAACTTCTACTTTTGCATTTAGTGCCAATATGCTGTTATCACTCGTGACATCTTCACCATTTTTATCTTCTTTAAAGAACTGAGTATTTTCAGTGATTGTTACTTTTGTTCTACCATTCAATATCATTAATGTTTTTTCAGGATTAAGAGCTGTGATATGCCCTTCTACTTCTGCATTAGAAAAGTCAGATACGTCTTCTACATCAACATCAATAGCTATGAATTTATTTGCACTATATGTACCTTCGACTTCAACCCACACGCCATTGCTTAATTCATTTACATCATCGTAATCTTTAGACTCAACAAATGTAGAGGTCAATTTGAACGTATTGTTTGCTCGATCAAAATCTGACACAACACCTTCATGCACATCATTAGGTAAAAAATCAGCGTTATAAATTGCTGTAATTACCCATTCTTTTGAGTCGTTAAGGTAACCAAATAACATAGCTCTTTGGTCAGCCAATATATTCTGCTTTGCTGCTAAATCAGCATGTTTAAATGTTTGCCCATTAATTGTAATATCAGCACTAGTAACGTGTGATACTTTGCCTACAACTACTGGCTCCAACTCAACTTCGTAAGCCGTACCATTATCATACTCAACTTCAACCTGCATTCCTTTATCAAGCTCAATGAAGTTAACTGGCATATCATTTAGTTTAATTTCAGCATGACTTACATTTAATGACTTCGAGCCTACTGTCATCGAATCATTGCTTTGATCAACCGACTCAATTGCACCAATGTATGAGCTTGACACACGGCTATCACTTGAATCATCCGAGCCACAGCCCGATAGCATTGCAGTTCCTAATAATAAAACAGCGACTTTTTTCATTTTTTAACCTAATTATTATAAATTATGTACTTTATGAGAGTACTATAATGATTAGTATGTGAAGGATTCGTGAAGAGATAAAATGAAAGTATTAATTGTTGAAGATAACCACCACGTTGCTGAAACTATTGCTGATTACCTTGAATTAGTCGGTATCGATATTGATTGCGCCTACCATGGTGTTGCAGCAATAGAAATCCTAAAAAAAGAGAGCTTCGATGTCATCGTAATGGATATCATGATGCCTAAACTGGATGGTATAAGCACAGTAGAAGCACTGCGTAGTGAGCATGCTTGCAGTACCCCTATTCTTTTCTTAACCGCAAAAGATACATTAGAAGATAAAATTCATGCCTTTGAAGTTGGCGGAGATGATTACCTTGTAAAACCATTTGCAATGGAAGAGCTGCATATGCGTTTACTTGCTTTATCCAATCGCGGTCGACGCACTGATATCGGAAAATTGACGTTTGAAGATATGGAAATGGACATCAAAGCCGGTACTCTATATCGGCAGGAAAAACTTATTAAATTAGCACCAATTCAGCTAAAAATCATTGCATTATTAATGAAAAAAGCGCCTGATATTGTCAGTAAAACTGAACTTGTAGAGCACATTTGGGGGGATGATTCTCCATCAAGTGATGCATTAAGAAGTCATTTATATACAATTCGAAATGCCATTGATAAAGGCTTTGATACACCACGACTAGAGACCATTCATGGAAAAGGCTACCGACTTAAATAATCGCTCACATCAACCGAGCTTTTTTAAAAAAATCCGTTGGACATTTGCCGTCCTTACCTTTTTGATGTTCGGACTCTTTTGGGCGGTTATTTATATCGCAGAAGATCAATTAGAAATCATTAGCCTACACCACTGGTTAGATACCGAAGCCACCCAATACACCAGAAAATATACTCAATTAGGTAAAGATACCCCACTGCCTAATGAAGAAGAGTTTTCTACGTATTGGAGTGAAAGAGAACATCCGCTTTGGCTTAACAACTACAAAAAAACTGGGTTATACGAGCAACTGCTAGGTACAGAAGATAAGCACTTTATTGTCATCGACCACCCTTCTGGTGATGGACTGCTTTATATTCTCTTTCAAGATGATGCCGATGATTACCTAGATGAGTATGAAGCCAACTTGCATTACATTACTGTAGGTCTAGGTATTCTTACGACTATTTTAATGGTTTTATACGGGGTATATTTTGTTCGTAGTATTTCAATCCCTCTGCGCCATATTCAACATAAAGTTGATTTAATGTCGCCTGAGCACTCTGACTTTACTATTGATACTAAATACCAAGAAACCCAAGATATTGAACGCTCATTACTAAAAAGTAAGCATCATATTGCTCAATTTTTTACTCGTGAAAAAGAGTTTAGTCGCTTCGCTTCTCATGAATTACGAACACCAATAATGATTATTAGCGGCTCAGCCGATCTACTTGCTAAAGTACCAGATCAACCTAGAGTCGCGCTCAAAGCAATTAATCGGCTACATCAAGCAAGTGAAGAGATGACGCTGCTTACTGAAACTTTTTTACTATTGGGTAAACAAGAAATAGAAGCTCATCATTTTCATCACTATCAAATAGAAGAGATCTTGCAGACTCAACTTAACCATTTAGAACCTCTATTTGCCAAACAAGAAATGGGCGCTCAACTAAGAATAGTTCAAGGTGAACCTTGCCTTGCTCCGAGCAGTTTTATAACGGTTGTGATCAATAACCTAATAAAAAATGCCTTTAGCTACAGCGTGGGCGACATTCAAATAAGCCTAGATAAAAACCAGCTGTGTATAATCAACTGTCATGATGGTAATGATACTTATAATGCTGGCTATGGTTGCGGGTTGGTGATTGTTGAGCGCATTTGTGAACGCATGGCTTGGGAATTTAATATTCAAAAAACTGAGAAAGACTTTATTACCACAGTCACCTTCAAATCCTATGAACTTTCAGAATAATAATGAGTAGAGAATAGGCAGTAAAATAAAAGAGAGTTTGATACACTTTACATAAATAACACCACAAAGAATGGATGCCAGCGTGAGTCAAATTAATTCAGTTTCAAATTTATCAAATATCAACGTATTCCCTGTAAAATCAATCGCAGGTATTTCACTATCTACTGCTCAGGTTGAAAAGCAAGGCTTACAGTGTGATCGCCGATTCATGGTTGCGTCTTTAGATGGAAAAATGATTACCGCACGTACTCATCCACAAATGGTCAAAATCAAAGCCATTATTGAACCAGATGGATTAGTTCTATGCTATCCAGGATTGATTGACCTGCATTTCACCTTTAATGAATTAGAAATGAAAGAGATCGATACAACCGTTTGGAGTGATACTTTTACGGCTTATTCCACCACAGAAGAAGCCAATCAATGGTTCAGCTCTATTTTAGGAACTGAAGCACAATTGCTATTCTCTGGCGAGCAATCCAATCGTATGCGTGAAAAAATTCAAACCAACGTAAGTTTTGCCGACGGTTACCCATTGTTGGTGATCAGTGAAGCTTCACTTGCTGAATTAAATAAACGCAGTAGCAGCCATCATACTATGGCTCAATTTCGAACTAACTTAGTCGTTTCAGGTAATGAAGCCTTTATTGAAGATTCTTGGAAGCGTATTCGTATTGGTGATGTTGAATTTGAAGTCGTTAAGCCTTGCCAACGCTGTATCTTAACCACGGTAAATCCAAATACCGCTCAGTATCATCCAAATAAAGAACCGCTAAAAACCTTTTCCACCTTCCGTGCTGACGACTCTGGTAATGTTTACTTTGGTCAAAACCTCATTGCTAAAAATGAAGGGGCGATTAAAGTCGGTGATAAGATCGAAGTATTGGAAACCAAAGAGAAAGAATATTATAAAGATTCAGGCTCCATTGCTGTAACTCAGCAAGTAACAGTAGATCCAATAAAAGCAAAAGAAGACACTAAATCAGAAGAGATCACCATCAGCTTAAACGGCAATTTATTCACTGGAAACACTGAAGAGCCTTTACTTCAACAAGTTGAGGCGGCAGGACTTAGCATCAATTACAGTTGTCGCTCAGGTTTATGTGGTGCTTGTCGAGTCACTTTAGAGTCTGGCGATGTTGAACAAGAAGACTCTCCTGCACTAAATCAGCGTCTTAAAGATGCAGGAATGATCCTAGCATGCTGCTCTGTACCTAAAACAGACATTGAAGTGGTTGATTAAGACTTTCACTCGCAAGCAGAGAAAGGCGCTAGGACGATGCCTTTCTCTCAGTTACAATAGCTATAATTCGTAATCCTAAGAGACCCACATGTCAGATCAAGAAGAATTTGAAGTAGAAGCGATTGGCGTTGAAGTAAATGTTCAACCTATCGAACTCTATAAAGTATTAAAAATTGCTAATGTTGTGAATGGCGGCGGTGAAGCTAAGCACATGATTAGTGAAGGCTATGTAGGTGTGAACGGCGAATTAGAACAACGTAAACGTCGTAAAATGTACGATGGTGATGTTATTGAATTCAATGAAGAATATTACGTTGTTATCTGTGATACTCCTGTTGGTGAGCTGCCAGAAATTGAAGAGAAACCTCAATTTATTCCAGTAGAACCTGAGTACACAGAGCCAAAGCCTAAAAAAGAGAAAAAAGAAAAGAAGAAGAAGCAGAAACCAGAAATTCCAACAACGATTGATCCAGAAAGCGGACGTCGTTCAATTAACTTCTTCTAATCCAGTTTCAATTATAAGCCCCTTACCCTTAGGGGCTTATTTATTATGTCCACTACAAATATTTTATCCTCCTTTCTTATTATTACAAATAAGCAAAAGTAATTATTTATTTTGCCTATTATCATTAAATTTGAAATAGCTATACTCTTCCCAACTTAATAACACCTTGACTCTAAATAGGAATAATAAAATGGGATGGCTTTTTCTCTTTCTTGCTGTAGCTTCTGAAGCACTTTCACATGTCGCCCTAAAAGCAACAGATGGTCTTTCACACCTTGTTCCTAATGTGATTGTTATTACCGGACACTTAGGGGCTTTTTACTTTCTTAGCCAAGCGATGAAAACATTACCGGTTGGTATCGCACACGCTTCTTGGGCAGGTTTGGCTATTATTGCTGTTACTCTTATTTCAAGTGCGTTTTATCACCAACATTTAGACAGCAAAATTTGGCTAGGTATTGGATTTATTAGTATCGGAATTGCGATCATAAATCTTTCATCAGTTCCACATACCCATTAAGCCCCTTTTATTGCTATGATTGTAAAGTATTCAAGATTTACTTTATAAACTTAGTAAAAACAAAGAGGTTTTATGACAAAGCAACCCAAAAAAGTATTGATATTATTTGCTCACCCTTCTCAACATCGTTCAGAAGTGAATGTCTCTCTAATAAAGGCAGCAAAGAAAATCGAACATGTCACCGTGGTTGATCTGTATCATGACTACCCGAAATTTAATATCGATATTGATAAAGAACAGCAACGCCTACTTGAACATGATGTCGTTATTTTTCAATTTCCACTTTACTGGTATTCAACACCCGCGATTTTAAAAGAATGGCAAGATATGGTACTTGAATACGGATTTGCTTACGGTACCGAAGGGAAATCATTAGAAGGCAAAATCTTTCTATCCGCCATTACTGCCGGTGGTAAAGAAGAAGCTTATCAAACCAATGGTTATAACCAATTTACTATTCGTGAACTTCTGCACCCTCTTGAACAAATGGCTTCTTTAACAAATATGGAATACATCGCGCCATTAGTACTTTTTGGTGCTCGGACCGCATTAGAAGATGAACGAGTAGAAAGGCATACAGAACGGTTTAAAAACTTACTCTCTGCGTTAATTAATGATCGCGTGGATATTTCAGTGGCGAAAACCTTACCTAAGCTAAACCACTCATTCGATAAATTTATTAAGGATTAACGCATTATGACGGGATATTTTTTACAAGCTTTTATCTATCTCTTTGCTGCTGTGATTGCCGTTCCTATCGCTAAGCATCTTGGTCTGGGATCTGTTCTTGGTTATCTGATTGCAGGGGTTGTAATTGGCCCAATCATCGGCTTAGTTGGCGAAGAAACAACAACAATTCAACATTTTGCTGAATTTGGTGTTGTAATGATGCTCTTTTTAGTCGGCCTTGAACTTGAGCCAAAAATGCTATGGGGAATGCGTAATCGCTTAATGGGGTTAGGTGGCCTACAAGTGGGTGGAACAACCGCCATTGTTATGGGGATTGCTCTGTTCTTTGGCCAGCCTTGGACTATCGCCCTCACCATCGGTTTAATCTTTGCACTCTCATCAACCGCTATTGTATTACAGACCTTTAATGAGAAAGGGCTAGCAAAAACAGAAGGCGGTCAAAATGCCTTCTCCGTATTGTTATTTCAAGATATTGCCGTGATCCCAATGTTGGCTTTTATTCCATTATTGGCATTGCCTGAATTAATTGAAAAAGCACAATTAGCGGCAGCAACCGCAGCAGAGCACCATAATGAAATAAGCTTAGTCGCAGGGCTCCCCGGCTGGGCTTATGGTTTAGTCATTACCGCATCCATTGCGCTTGTAGTGGTTGGTGGTCATTATCTTAGCCGTCCACTGTTTCGCTTTGTAGCAAGCTCTGGACTGCGTGAAATATTCACGGCAACGGCACTAATGCTTGTGATTGGTATTGCAGCTCTTATGAGCTTAGTGGGACTGTCACCTGCACTAGGAACTTTCTTAGCTGGCGTTGTATTAGCTAACTCCGAATTTAGACACGAACTCGAATCGAATATTGACCCATTCAAAGGGCTGTTGCTCGGGCTGTTTTTCATTACCGTGGGGGCAGGGATTGACTTCGGTATTCTGTTTGATGACTTCTTTACCATTATCGGTTTAACTATTGGGGTAATGGCACTTAAAGCCGCTGTTCTATATGTTTTAGCCTTAATCTTTAAGATTAAAAACAGTAATCGTTGGTTATTCACCTTAAGTTTGGCTCAAGCTGGTGAGTTTGGATTTGTACTATTGAGTTTTACGGTTCAAAACCATGTATTACCACCAGAAGTCGCACAGCCATTATCATTAGTTGTAGCCCTTTCTATGTTCTTTACTCCTGGGTTATTCATTCTTTTTGATAAAGTGATCTTACCTCGCTTCGAGCAAAAATCGAATGATAGAGAGTCGGATAGCATTGATGAAAAAGGCACGGTAATTATTGCTGGCGGTGGTCGATTTGGCCAAGTAGTTAATCGCTTCTTAGTATCAAACCATGTAAAAACAGTGGTTCTTGACCACCAAGCCGATCAGGTAGATACGTTACGTCAGATCAATACCAAGAGTTACTTTGGGGATGCTACTCGTCCTGATCTACTGCATACCGCAGGAATTGATCATGCAGCAATGTTGGTCGTTGCTATAGATAATCAAGAAAGCAGTGTTGAACTGGTTAAGTATGTTAAGCACACCTACCCTAAAGTTAAGATCTTAGCTCGTGCATTTGATAGAGGTCATTCTTATATGCTTCGTTGTGCTGGTGCTGATTTTATTGAATCTGAAACCACTCGTTCTGCACTTGAGATGGGGGCAGAAGCAATGCGTGGATTAGGCCAACACCCATTCCATGTAGAACAACAAAAAATAGCGTACAAAAAGGTCGAAAATCAAAGCTCTGATAAATTATATCAGGCGTGGTTAGATGATTCAGAAGGCGAGCGATTTGATAATAACTATCGCAAACTCTTCATTGAACTTGAAAGCACTATTAAACATGCCATGAGTAAAGATCGTTCTGACAAACACAACCAATCAGAACGTGCGTGGACACCACCACCAAAAGGCTATGCTGATGATCTTGATGAATAAATTTATATACTAATAATTTACTCCTACTATATGCTTATATTTTCAATTTAAAAATATAAGCATTATCATTACAAAATAAATGGTTATTTTTATTTTAAGTACCTTAAAATCGAAAACGAAACCTATGCGTAATTAATTTATTTGCTAAGTAAACAGATAAGATCTTATTAATTCATAAAGCATATTAAATTTCTACTCCTACGATACAAAGAATGCTATTTTTACATTAAAATTCAACTAGTTATAAGATTAAATTTTTTTATCGTCATCAACAAAAACATTCATCATTGATTGTTGTTTATTTATTGATAATGAAGTTTCTTTCTTGATATGCTTATCAACATGATAAAGGCACTTCCTTTGTTTCCTTCTCTTTGGTTACATAATGCTAAATAAGAATATTATACGATTTAAAGATATAACGTTTGACCCTAAAATAAATCAAATAATTAAAAACGACTGTACGATCAAGCTTACTTATAGTGAATCACGAATTTTACAACTGCTTTTAACTTCTCCAAACAAAATATTCTCGAAAGATGATATCTTTACATATGTTTGGAACGGTACAGCTAGTAATATAGGTGTAGTACCACAAACCATTTCGGTGTTACGAAAAAAATTACATAACAATGATATCTATATTATTGAAACTATTAAAAATAAAGGTTACAAAGCGGATACTTATGGTACTAGTTTTGGACAAAAAAAATTAAATCAAAGCCATTACATATTTTCTTTACTTATTCTTGTCGTTTTCTGTTTTTGTCTTTTTTTCTTTGAAAAAAAACTGAGACACACACCAAGCAAAACAGAACCAAGTTTAGAAATATTAATGCCAAACGTATTTCAGGTAAGTGACTCTCTGCCGTTTATTTTTGATCCTACTGTATTAAAAGAAAACATGACCTATTACATTAACCGACAAACTGAAAGTTTGAATATCTCAGCCTGTCATCAAATAAATAACAAATGTGATTTGGTTTATAATAAAATTATCTTCTTACAAAATGGGAATTTTGACTCTATAATTACCAAATATATTGACGAAATTAATTTCACTAATTCGCTATATAAAAAAGACATAAACAGCAATCAGGACCGATTTAATACAGCCTCGCAAGTTCTAGTTGATAGCGAAAGCGAAAAAGACTATAGAGGTCAAGTGATTGCAAACTATAGCTTAAAGAAGTCGAATAACCACAATAATTATTCTTATAACAAAGCATCTATTGTTATTGATGAAACAGGCTATCGTGGACAATGTACTTTCACTCGTAAAAGTGATGCTCATCCACTCCAATGCCAAGGAGAAGATTGTGTGAATTATTTTGGATCCATTTCAGATCCTAAAAAAGATTATGCTTATAGAAAACTTTTCCAACAAGCAACAAGCGGATTAAGTATTCACTTATTTCCGGTGAGTAGAGATGTCTCGCTATTTTATAATACAGAGTCGCAGCTCTCTTACTTGGTTTATCAATACTAAACGAATAGCCGTTAATTTATCATAATTAACGGCTATTATTTATAACAACTCGGCTTTCTTGGGCAAACTGCTCCACGAGAACAAATCACTCTCGCATCCGTTTCTAACCCACGTTCAATCCAATTAATATTCAGTATCTTAGCAACACTAATTAACTCTCTTTTTATTCCTTTTGCTATAGGGCTCTCACCACCATTTTTTACACATGCTTTTTGTAAATCACGAGCTAATGACACCGCATCTTTTCCCTGAGCTTCAATCGCAGGATTTAGATCTATTCCAGCACATAACACCCGATTATTACCCGCAGGATCAGTCATATTAACCGATTCACAACAATAGATACGAGGTTCATTATTTACATTAAGAATAGATATTTGCGCTGAACTTCCCTCTTTAGGTTCCGATAATCGTCTAA
This sequence comes from Aliivibrio sp. EL58, assembly GCF_900312675.1. Lineage (GTDB taxonomy): Bacteria > Pseudomonadota > Gammaproteobacteria > Enterobacterales > Vibrionaceae > Aliivibrio. The sequence goes on from NZ_OMPC01000001.1 coordinate 183,000, forward strand.
ATACCGCCCAATGGTGACAAGGATCATTCACTTGTTTCATATTCCCCCAAGGTAAGGGAATACCATTGCCACGATAAACGGCCTTGAGCTTCCCTGGAGCATACGCATCAAAATAATGCCAATGAGGATAGGGAGAAACCACCGTCATTCGTCTCATCGCCACAGAAGGAGAAACTCCTGCTAAACGATGGGTATCTATTTCATATCCATGTCTATCAAGTAATTGCCTAAACGGAACTCGTGGACACAGTAATGCTCCCGCAAAGAAACTGGATTCAAAATCACGCCACGCATTTAAAATATCTTGTGCATTTAACGAGCTGTCAGTGTGGTGAATTTCATCATCAAACACGCGATGGCTACCGACAGACAAAGAGCTCTTCAAGCCTTCTTTGTTATGTAAAACACAGTGACCAATGTATACCGCTAAATCGTATTTCAATCGCGTCGGATGATTCTTTAAAATCTCATTCAGATAGACGGTGCAAGGTGGCTCAAAAAAGGACGTCAGTAACTCTTTACCGTTAACACCAAATTCATCAACAACGGACTTTGGCGTATCTTGTACCCACTTAAGAATTAAGCCATGATGCGCAGCCAAATCCATCATCTGCTCAACACTCAATGGTAATTGTTTCTGCCCTACCTCTTCAGCGGCACGTTCTAAATCTGGAAAGTGGTTTTGATTATTTTCTTGATGGGCTCGAATAAGAAGGTGCGCAAATTGACGGCCAGTGATCCCCGTTTGATTTAGCATTTCAGGGATCGCTATTTGTAAAATGTCATTGGAGAATAGAAAACTCGGTTCAAGTGCCATACCGCTGATACCACCTCTACGTCCCTTATCTGGCGTAATAGCTTGTGCTTCTGGCTCGCTATCCAAGAACCACGAAGATTCTTTTTGAAATACCGTAGCGATAACTTCCAACATATCAGCGCTGGGAACCCGCTTTCCTCTCTCTATCATAGAAAGATAAGACACTGACGGTGAATTCTCAGGATCAACTCGAATACAGCGAGTGGAGAGATCTTCCATCGTTAAGTGATTGCGTTTTCTCAGATTTCGAATTTTTGTTCCAAGAAAATGACTTTGTCTAATAATACTTTTTGACTGGCGCATCTTGTAAAATTCACACTGTTAAGTTTTTGTTGTGAAATTGTAGTAAATATTAAGCTAAGCTTCAATACAAGTAAGCAAACAACTCTGACCAGTGTGACTTACTTATCTTTCAGGACGAAAATTGAGGGCAAGACTATGGCTATCACAAATATAAACAACACGAATAATGCACAACAAGAAACTCCGTTTATGGCTGAAGCTGTCTATGCCGTAGAAAAAATGGGTGAAGATCATACTGAAGAAAAGCAATATCAAATAAAAAATCTATTAGACCAGTTATTTCCACTCACGAAAGGATCGCACCAAGACGTAACTAATTATCTGCTAGATTATCACCATTTAGTGGTTTTCTTTAAAGATGGTGGATGCAGTGGCTTACGTAATCCAGGAAAATTCGTTGCCTTTACCGGTCACCGATCATCACCTGATACTATCCTTTTAAAAGACAATAGCGGCAGCCATGTTGAGGTTATATTTGGTCAATCTGAAGCGGGAAAAAATACGCTTTCAGCCATTGATGATATTCAAATGGAAACCTGCACAACCTTTACTCAAGATTTTAGTCTTGCAGCCATGCGTCACTGGATCAGTCTGCTAAAGCGAGATGGGAAATCACAACCTAAAGCTCATCAAGAAGATAAAGAATACACAGCAAAGAATGGCGATGATTATCAACTAGCTTGCTGTTTTAGTATTTAATCTACCCTTAAAAATAAAAAGCCATCCCTGCAGTATTAAAGGATGGCCTTTCTTTTGTTCTTACGAATGTCTTATGACACTCAGATTCAACTAACGCTGCTTATTGAAATACATATTTCGGTCTGCCTTATGCAGCAGATCATCCACTGATTTCATTTCAGGATCAAAGCAGCCATAACCAATACTTGTATTCACATAAATATGAACATCTTTATACTCTACTGGCTTCTCAGTAATCACCGACTTAATCTTACTAATGATAAGGTGAACATCTTTCTTTTGATGAACTCTTGGCAAAAGAACTAAATACTCATCACCGCCAATACGAGCAATCACATCATTCGTTCTTAGAACCTTTGTCACTCTTCTTGCAACTTCTCTTAATACTTCATCACCAGCGGCATGACCGTAAGTATCATTAATGTCTTTAAATTTATCTAAATCTAAGTTCAATATTGCAAAAGGCATACCTTGTTTTTTTGATTTAGAAAACAAAGAACTTAGTGTATACATAAAATAACGACGATTAGGTAACTGAGTTAATTCATCTTCAAGAGAGCGATTGGTTGCCACAACATAAAATCGGAACATTATAGAAATAGACAGCAGCATTAAACCAAAAAAAGAATAACCAACTAACCGAATAATATGTATGCGAAACCAAGGATATACCTTATCTAAGGATTTCTCTTGGATGGCCATTTGCCAGCTGCCATAAGGAAGCGTAACATTTTCAACAACAATCGGATTATCGAAAATACTGGCTTTACCTAAAAAGACCTCTCCACTAGCTCCTTCGCCATCTTTCCCACGCATTGCAAAATGATAATCTGCTTTCAAATCAAAAATACCAGCATTGTAAAACAAACCATCAATATCAATTACGATACTTATCGCCCCCCAGTAGTCTCGATTATAAGGAGGATCAGAAAAAACAGGCATTCGTGCAATAAAAGCGCTTCCCCCCTGTATTAAATCAACGGGACCGGCAATAAAAATAGTTTCTAAATGGCGTGCTTTCTGTACCGTAATCCATTGATCTGGAATCGTTCTAAAATCAAGACCTAGGGCTTTAACATTACCTTTTAAAGGATAGACATAGCTCACTATATCATTAGGCGCAATCGCCAAATGGCGAATATTAAATGAATCACGATACAGCTCTGCTGCAATCAAATCCCATTGTTTAATGGTCGAGTTTGGGTTAACGGTAAGTAATGTAGATAAAGTATTAGCGTAATAAATATCAGAATGGATAGTGCTCTCTAGATTAGCTCTAACTATCGCTAATTCAGTTTTAGCTTTCGCATTAATCTGATTTTTTAAATAAGTATTTTGCTTTTTATGCAACTCTTCAACAATAAAAATGGCGACAAAAATACAACAACTTAAAAGTATAATGATCGTAGTTTTCTTAGTTAAAAGTAGTTTAACTCTCATACCGACCCTTACTTGAAATACATTTATCAATACCCTTAAAACTTGATATTGGTTCCAAAAAAGCAATAATCGTATTTAAACATATAATCTGTATGATTTTCAATCAGTTCTATTTATAAATTTATAATTATCTAAAATCACACCATCATTTTTTGTGCTTTCGTCAATTTAGAGGTAACAAGTTGATAAGAATCATCAATCCAATCCTCCACCATCCCAACAGAAACCTCATCATTAACAATGATTGTGATCCAATGCTTTTTGTTCATATGATAGCCTCGCTCGATGCATATAAACTCCTCACTCAAAAAAGTGACATTCTCAGGAGAGGCTTTAAGGGTAACCGTCAATTTTTCATTACGATATCCAATCAGAGCGAACATTTTACCAAAGACTTTAAATACCTGAGCTTCTGGCCCAAAAGGATAAGAATCTTCACTACAAGGTTTGGCAAGAAGATAATCTATCAATTCTCTTTCTGTCATTTGCGCTGCTTCAATTACAAGACTTTCTTTCAATGTTAATATCCCTTTAATTATATTATGTTGGAGAGTTACCTTGTCATCAGAACTCAAGCTTATTCCTATTGCTCTATTGTGTGCATTTCTCTCTATTATAGGTCACTTTATTCTCAGCAGTCTTTTTTCTGATGCTAGTTGGCTTGAATACGCTGCAGCCATAATTCCATTAAGTATGATTATCATTGTCTATTTCGCCTTTAAGTTTGCAGCAAAAAATGATGAGCGTTAAAGTAATTTAAATTGAGTGCTTCATTTTATACTGCTCTGGTGTGCAATCTGAATAACGCTTAAACATGGTAATAAATGGACTCGTTTGGTTATAGCCTAAGCTGAATGCAACTTCTTTAATCGACATTTTCTTTCTTAACAGCTCTAAAGAATAAAGATATCTGATCCTTAACCTCCACTCTGTAAAGCTCATGCCTAATTCACTTTGACAATGACGAGATAACGTTCTCTCTGTAGTGTGATTTCTTTCTGCCCACTCACCTAATGACGTTTCATCAGCAGGGTTAGCTTCAAGTACTTCTAAGATCGGTTTCAGTAATTTATCTGTTGATGTTGGTAAAAATCGCTCACTTTGTTTGGCGACTAACAATTGATCGAATAATACCTTAATTAATCTTTCTTGCTGTTCGTTTTCTGGTTTTTGAATTTTATGTTCTCGTAGCTCTGCAATTAATACCTCAACTAGTGCACTAATTTCTAATAAACAAGTATGAGCGGGAAGTTTTTTTGCTAGCTCAGGAACAATATTAACGGAGCAATAAGCAATGGGTTTTCGATTATAGCTTTGGTGCTGCACTCCCGCAGGAACCCAAATGGCAAAATGAGATGGAGCAAGAAAGCGCTGCCCTTCAGCTTTCAACTCTAAAATACCACCACTAATGATCTGCAATTGTCCCCATGAGTGTGAATGAGAACGAGTTTCAGTATTTGAGCGAAAAGCATCAAACAATAGATAAATATCGGAAGGCAACGCCTCAAAAGTAACTGATGCTTGTATATGTCGTTGACCTACCATTCCTTAACCTCAATAAACTGTATTAACTAGAATAACGGTATCTAATCATAGTTATTTACAGTGAACAAGTAATATTAAAATAAATGAATAAACTGATGCTAACCTCTAATTTTTTCATATTTTAATATATATATTTTAACTATTTAATTACCAGTTAAAATATAAAGTATTTTTTGTACAAACAATTTGCATTAAATGAGCAATATGATTATTATGAATTCACAAAATCAATTCGATACCTTCTTATCAGATACTTACAAATAAAATTAAGTAGTTAAACCAAAATAACATTTAATTTTAACATGCAAAAACTCACAGATTACGACTTAAAATATCTGCTCATTTAAATTATTTTTATCTACAATTCAGCGAATATTAAATAAAAATCACACTCTATAAGTTGAGTAATGAAATTTATTTCATTCGTATCTAAATTAATTGGAAATATAACTTCAATTAAATATTGAATTGTTATCATTATATTAAATTTACAATTCCGAGGTTTATTGTGTTAGATGAAAACACCTCTATGGAAAGTATCTCTCGACGGATCGAGGCCAGAAAAAAAGAACTAGGACTTTCCAATACTCAAATAGCTACCGCATGCGATGTGTCAACGAGAACAGTTATTAACTGGACAAGTGGTCTTTCTAGCCCACACATTTCTAAGTTAATACCATTAAGTTTTGTACTAAAAAAAGAACTTGGTTGGATTATCTCTGGTAGTGATAACATCCCTGATTGGTTAGGAGTCACTATGTCTGATGTTATTGAATTCCATCAAGAGCTCTCAAAATATTCTAAATCTGAACGCACGATGTTATTCAAATCAATCAGTAACTTAATCAATCAATTTGGTTTTATTTTGAAGACAAAAGAAAACAAATAAAGTACGTAGCTAGCGCATAGATATGCGCTACTCCACTTTACTTTTCATGACCCATCGCAATTTTTCATCTTCTTTTTTGATCCATACTCACTCCTTGCCTTCTTTTCAATTACATAGAGTGATTATCATGAAAAACCTTGTAGAACGCTTTCTTTCTTATGTAAGTATCGATACCCAGTCAAACCCTTCTGCTCCTCAATGCCCTAGTACAGAAAAACAATTCAATCTAGCAAAGCAATTAATTGTTGAATTAAATGAGTTAGAACTTTCTGATGTATCTTTAGATGAGAATGGCTACGTCATGGCTCGTTTGCCTTCGAACGTCGACTACACTGTCCCTGCGATTGGCTTTATTGCTCATATGGACACCGCTCCAGATGCATCCGGTGAGAATGTTAAACCTCAACTTATAAAAAACTACCAAGGCGACATTATTACTCTCGGTACTAGTGGTGAAGAACTAAACCCTGCTCAATTTTCTGATTTAAAAAACCTAATTGGGCATGATTTAATTACGACTGACGGGACAACCCTGCTTGGTGCAGATAATAAAGCCGGTATTGCTGAAATTTTAACGGCAATTGCAGTACTAAAAGCCAACCCAGAGATCCCACACGGTGATATCTGTATTGGCTTTACACCAGATGAAGAAATTGGTCGTGGCGCGAACCTATTTGATGTTGAAAAATTCAATGCCAAGTGGGCTTACACCATTGATGGCGGCCCCGTTGGTGAATTAGAGTATGAAAACTTTAACGCCACTAGCGCTGATGTGATTTGTCACGGTGTTAACGTTCACCCAGGCACAGCTAAAGGCAAGATGATCAACTCCATGAACATTGCCGCGCAATTCCAATTGATGATGCCTGCCGAAGAAACTCCAGAAGGCACAGAAGGTTATGAAGGTTTCTATCATTTAAAATCAATGGAAACTGGCGTAGCAAAAACAGAACTTGGCTACATTGTGCGTGACTTTAGCCGTGAAGGCATGGCTGAGCGTAAAGCCTTTATGCAACAAAAAGTCGATGAACTAAACGAGAAACTAGAAAAAGGTCGTGTTGGGCTGATTTTAACTGACAGCTACTTCAATATGCGTGAAATGGTAGAGCCTCATCCACACGTCATTGAATTAGCAAAACAAGCAATGACCGCTTGTGATATTCAACCAGATATTAAACCAATTCGAGGCGGGACTGATGGCGCTCGTTTATCCTTTATGGGATTACCGTGCCCTAATATCTTTACGGGTGGTTATAACTTCCACGGTATTCATGAATTCATTACCATTAATGGCATGAAACAAGCCGTTGATGTAATTGTGAAAATTGCAGAGTTAAACGCAATCAACAATAAGTAATTCATAACACTATTTCTAAAACATAAAAAATGCCCGATGATTAACTCAAATCATCGGGCATTTTATTTGCCTTAACCGTTATTTAGCACATTTCAGGTTCTGGTTGTAATACCTTTTCAACCTTCACCGCTGCGACTTTAAACTCAGGGATCTTGGCATGAGGATCAAGTGCAGTTGTGGTCAATTTGTTCGCCGCCGCTTCTACAAAATGGAATGGAACAAATATTACCCCTTCTTGCATACGCTTGGTTACAAATGCTGGTGCTTCAATCGTGCCACGGCGTGTTGATACTCGAACCATCTCACTGTTTGAAATACCTAAACGCTCAGCATCTGCCACACTCATCATGGCTCGCGGACCTGCAAGATTATTCAACCCTTTAGTTTTACGTGTCATAGTGCCTGTATGGTACTGCTCCAATAAGCGGCCCGTTGTTAATACTAATGGATACTCTTCATCTGGAAGCTCTGCAGCATATCTAAATGGAACCGCTGCCATTTGACCTTTACCACGCAAGAACTGCTGATTATGCATAATGCGAGTGCCTTGCGGATTCGCGTCATTACATGGCCATTGAAGTCCATTTTTACCAATGGCATCCCAGTGCATGCCTTGGTACTGAGGCGTCACTTGAGTGATCTCTTCAGTAATGTCTTCAACCGATTGGTAATTCCATTCACCACCCATTGCATTGGCAATTTCTTGAATGATCCACCAATCTTCTTTCGCTTCACCCGGAGGATTAACTGCCGGAGAGATACGCTGAACGCGACGTTCAGTATTGGTAAAATGACCCGCTTTTTCTGCAAACGAACACGATGGCAGAACAACATCAGCATAAGCCGCGGTTTCTGTCATAAAGATATCTTGTACAACTAAGAAGTCTAACGTCTCTAAACCGTGAATTACATGCGCTTGGTCAGGATCACTCAATACAGGGTTCTCGCCCATGACGAATAAACCTTTTACTTGCTCATGGCACGCCGCATCTATGATTTCCGTTAGTGTTAAGCCTTTCTTATTTGGTAAGTTTGGCTTATTCCACGCTTTTACGAACTTCTCGTAAACCGCTGGATTCTCGACTTTTTGATAACCAGGGAAATCCGTTGGCAACGCGCCCATATCACACGCACCTTGTACGTTTGATTGACCACGAAGTGGATTAATACCACCACCTTCAATACCAATATTGCCGCACAACATTTGTAAGTTAGCAATAGAGCGAACGTTGTCATGCCCTGTCGTATGCTGCGTAATACCCATTGAATAATAAATAGCAGTACGCTTGGCTGTACCAATATAACGCGCCATTTCAATCACATCTTGTGCTTTTACGCCGGTGATTAGCTCAATTTTCTCAGGTGAATATGTCTCTGACATCACTTCTGATTTCAGCTCATCAAAACCTTCAACACGTTCAGCGATGTATGCTTGATCGTGCCAGTTGTTTTTGATGATCTGCTGCATAATACCATTAAGTAACATTACATCCGTCCCCGGACGTTGCGCTACATACAGCTCAGCGTGATCAGAGATATCAACTTGCTTAGGATCCGCAACAATCAAACGAGCACCGTGATGACGGATGGCTTGTTTAATGTGAGAAGCAATAATAGGGTGAGCAGATGTCGTATCTGAACCAATAATAAAGATCAGGTCAGAATGTTTGATACTTGGAATATCATTGGTCATTGCCCCACTACCAATAGACGCTTCTAAGCCCGTTACCGTGGTTGAGTGACATAAGCGTGCACAGTGATCAAGGTTATTGGTTTCAAACTCACGACGTACTAATTTTTGGAATGCGTAGTTATCTTCATTGGTGGTTTTTGCCGACGAGAATCCAGCTAGCGCATTACCGCCATGTTGAGATTTAATTGCGCTGAACTTATCAGCAACTAATGTGATCGCCTCTTCCCAACTTGCAGGAACTAACTCACCATTTTTACGAATTAACGGGGTTTTTAAACGCTCATCACTGCTGACAAAATCAAAACCAAAGCGACCTTTAACACACAGCATGCCTTCGTTCACAGGAGATGATTTCGCACCTTGCACATATTTAATTTTGTTTGTTGATTCATCAACCATCATGGTTAACTTACAACCCACACCGCAGTATGTACAAATGGTATCTACTGGTTTTAAAATTTCGATTCGGCCTTGAGATTTATCACGGGAATCAACCAATGCACCAACAGGACACGCTTGAACACACGCGCCACATTGCACACAGTTCGAGTTACCCATGTCATAACCGTGCTCAAACCCTGCACGACATTCAGGGCGAGAGGCATTGGTGCCGTCTTCATTTTTCATGAAGCTTAATACGCCATGCACGCCCTTCTCGTTACACGCTTCAACACATTGGCCACAACTAATACAACGGTTGGCATCAAAAACAATAAATTCAGAACTAGTATCAATAGCAAACTTTTGCTTACTTTCGTTAGTTAAGTCTGTTTCATCGGCTTTGTATTCCGTCGCATAATCACGCAAACCACAATTGGTATTTGCCTGACACGCACACTCTAAACAACGTTCCGCTTCACGTATTGCATCTAAGTTATCAAAACCCGTTTCAACCTCATCAAAGCTTTGTTCACGTTGCTCTGCGGTTAACTCTGGCATAATAACGCGCATCGCTTTTTGAATGTGCTCGAAGTATTTAGGATCTACCTGCTTGGTCTTTTTCTCTTTTTGAGAATTAAACGGTTTAGTTGGAATCTTCTCCATATCACCACTAAAGAAACGATCAATCGCTTCTGCAGCAATACGCCCATCAGCAACCGCTTCAATAGCCGTTGCAGGACCACGACGAAAATCACCAATACTAAAAATGTTTTTCACACCACTGTGCATGGTTAGGCTATTCGAATCAGCCGTATTCCAACGAGTCAGTGGCAAATCAATAGTGTCGTTGTCTAAAAAGCTTAAATCCGGTTTTTGTGATACCGCTGAAATGACGGTATCAAAGTCTTCAATAAAGAATTCACCCGTTGCTTTAGGGCTACGGCGACCAGACGCATCCGGCTCACCCAGTGCCATTTTCTCTAAACGAACTTGAGTCACTCGCCCATCTTCATCGGCAATATTTTCAACAGGATTGGTTAAGAAATGGAATTTAACGCCTTCATGTTCAGCCTCAACCACTTCGTAATCTTCAGCGGGCATCTCTTCACGGGTACGACGATAAATAAGCGTGGTATCTGCACCATCACGCACCGCTGTACGAGCACAGTCAATCGCCGTGTTACCACCACCAATAACCGCTACTTTTTTGCCTGTAATGAGTTTAGATTCAGTTACGTAATCTTTTAAGTAATCAACACCTAAATAACAGCCACCAAGCTCACTGCCTTGATAATGCATTTCAACGGCTTTTGAAGCTCCTACCGCCAAACAAACCGCATCGTAATCGTCACTTAACTGTGTTAATGAAAAATCCTCACCTAATTTCACAGAAGTTTGAATCTCCATGCCATTACGGCACATCAACTCAATTTCTTTATCTAAAATTGATTTTGGTAAACGATATTCAGGGATACCATAGCGTAACCAACCGCCCGCTTTAGGCATCGAATCAAACACCGTTACGTTGTAACCCTCATTAGTTAGGTAATAGCCACAGGTTAATCCACCAGGGCCACTGCCAATTACAGCAATGGATTTACCTTTGTCCGCTTTTTTAGGGGGCACATAAGATTCTTGCGCATGCAGATCCACATCAGCGGCGTGACGCTTAAGTTGACGAATAGCCAATGGCTCATCAACCAAGCCACGACGACACTCAGTTTCACAAAAAGCAGGGCAGACACGGCCAATTGATAATGGCATTGGCAATGTTCGTTTGATGACTTCAATGGCTTTTTGGTGATCATTTTGCGAAATATGGTACAGGTATGATTGTATATCCACGCCAGCAGGACACGCGGTTTGGCACGGTGCTTCGCAATCTGCGTAATGATCAGAAAGTATTTTATTTAATGCACTTTGACGACGTTTTGCTAACGCTTCAGACGAAGTGATCACTTGCATACCATCAACTGCTTGAGTTTCACAAGCACGTTGAATTCCATGCCCATCAACTTCTACAACACACAGATCACATGGTATTTTTTCACCATTAATGTTGTTTCCACACAGTGACGGGATCTCGACATTGCATTCCTTTGCAGCAGCTAAAAGTGTTAACTCTTCAGCGATAGTGAATGTTTGGTTATCTATAGTTATTTTCATCATTCAGTACCCTAGATTTATTACTAATTATCCCAATTATATCACCTGTTCTTTATAAAATTTGAAGTGCCTCGCAAACCTACCTATCTATAATTCGAAAACGAGCAAATCATTCTCATTACCCTCGAGTAAAACCCCTAAATTAACCTTCGATTAATGAAAATCATGTGACTCATATACCAAAACGAAAACAACACGAATGCGCGAACGAGCATAATTGCGCTAAATCAAAGAAAGTGCAGAAGATAAATATCATCATAGTTCCATACATCAAAAGTGGTAAAAAGAGAGTGAATTATGGACAAAACGTCTCGATTAGAAACGTCAGTTATCATCATTGGAGGTGGTGCAACAGGCACAGGGATCATGCGTGACTGTGCTCTGCGCGGTATCGATTGCATTTTAATTGAAAAAGACGATTTAGCTTCTGGAACGACAGGCCGAAATCATGGCTTACTTCACTCTGGGGCTCGCTATGCCGTGACGGATAACGAATCAGCAAAAGAATGTATTCATGAGAATAAAATACTAAAAAACATCGCAAAGCATTGTGTTGAAGATACACAAGGCCTATTTATCTCTCTTCCTGATGATGATTTAGATTTTCAAAAGCAGTTTATTGAGTCATGCCAAGTTGCTGGTATTGAAGCAAAACAACTCACGCCTAAAGAAGCCTTATTACTTGAGCCAAACGTCAATCCTAACCTAATTGGTGCGGTTCAAGTGCCAGATGGAACACTTGACCCTTTTCGTTTATGTGCGGCAAATGTACTTGATGCGAAAGAAAATGGTGCGCGTTTGCTCACTCATACTCATGTTACTTCTCTTATTCGCCATCAAGATACCGTATTAGGTGTAAATTGCATTGATACAAGAACCAATAAGAAAACCCAAATATTTGCTTCAGAAGTGATTAATGCCGCAGGTATTTGGGGACAAAACATTTGTGAATACGCTGATTTGAGTATCAAGATGTTCCCAGCGAAAGGCTCATTACTGATCTTAGATTATCGTATTAATAACTTAGTAATAAACCGTTGCCGTAAACCTTCTGATGCCGACATTTTAGTACCGGGTGACACTATTTCATTAATAGGAACAACCTCTGAGCATATTGATTATGACAAAATAGATGACCTTCACGTTAGCGCTAAAGAAGTGGATATCCTGCTAAGCGAAGGCGCGAAACTTGCCCCGATCATGGCGAATACTCGAGTACTTCGTGCTTATGCTGGTGTTCGTCCGCTAGTCGCTGTTGATGATGATGGCTCAGGTCGAAATATAAGCCGCGGAATTGTACTGCTTGATCATGGTGAAAAAGATGGACTGAACGGATTTACTACCATTACTGGCGGTAAGTTAATGACTTCACGCTTAATGGCTGAGATGACGACCGATCTTGTGGCTAAAAAACTAAGAAACACTCAAGAATGTACCACTCATCTTCGCCCACTCCCAGGTTCAAACAGTGCTTCTATTCAAGCGAAAAAAACAGCAAGCCTAGCAAAACCCGTTTATCAAAGTGCGGTTTATCGTCATGGTGAACGAGCACAAGGTTTCTTAACTGATAATGCCAAAGATCAAGCGGTTATCTGTGAATGTGAAATGGTAACTCAAGGTGAAATCAACTATGCCATCAATCAATTAGATGTGCACAACTTAGTCGATCTACGTCGTCGTACTCGTTTAGGTATGGGGCCTTGCCAAGGCGAACTATGTACTTACCGTGCTGCGGGGCTTTTTGAAGAATGCGGCCAAGTCTCTGGCAATCAATCTAGCCAATTATTGACTCACTTTTTAGAAGAACGCTGGAAAGGTATCAAACCCGTTTTCTGGGGTGATGCTCTGCGTGAGGCTGAATTTAGCTATTGGATTTATGAAGGCTTATTTGGTGCAAGCGATATACCAACCGTAAACACCAATCCTAATACCGCTATAACGTCAGAACAAACAGAGACGTCTCAACAACAAAAAGAACAAGAGGCAACATTATGAATTTCGATACCATTATCATTGGCGGTGGCATGGCAGGATTAAGCTGTGCTCTTCGCTGCTTAGAAGCTGGCTTAAAAACAGCGGTGATTGCCTCTGGTCAAAGTGCCCTACACTTCTCATCAGGCTCTATTGATGTATTAGCAAAAACACCTGACGGCACGCATGTTATCGACCCTATGTCAGCAATTGATGGATTTTCGACTCATTATCCTGAACACCCTTATGCCACATTAGGAAAAGAAACGGTAAACCGTGCTATTGATTGGTACCAAGCGACGCTATCTAGTATTGGTGTTCCACTAACCTCTCAAACAAACGGACGTAATCATTATCGATTAACGCCACTAGGCACAATGAAATCAACGTGGTTATCGCAACCTTTTGTTCATCAATTCCCAATGGCATTAGAAAGCAATACAGTGCAAAAAATCGTATTAGTGACGGTTGATGGCTTTCGTGATTTTCAACCAAAATTAGCGCAAGATAACTTAAAGCAGATCACTCAATTATCTGATGTTGAAATTTCAACAGCAACCGTCTCTTTGTCTGCGTTTAATGAAATTCAACGTAATCACTGTGAATTACGATCCATTGATCTTTCTCGATTATTAGCAAAACGAGCGAACTTACAAGAGTTTGCACATGCACTGCAGCAACACGCTAATCTCGGCGATCTTGTCGTTATTCCTGCTATTTTTGGCAATGGCAAAGGATTGGGGCTTTTAAAAGAGATTGAAGCATTAACTCAATTAACTTTATGTGAAGTTCCAACCATGCCACCGTCATTGTTAGGTATTCGATTAGAAGAAACCATGAAACACGCTTTCATTGAACAAGGTGGAACCCTACTCAATGGGGACCACGTTATTCAAGGTGAGTTTTCGTATGTTGATAAAGAAGATCCTGAACATTCGCACTACAGATTAAACCGTATATTCACTAAAAATCATGGTGACTTCCCACTGCAAGCAAAACAGTTTGTACTAGCAACCGGCAGCTTCTTTAGCCAAGGCTTAAAAGCAAGTGCAGATTCAATGGAAGAACCTATTTTTGGTTTAGATATGGACCAAACGGCTTCTCGCACAGATTGGTACAGTTCTGCTTTTTTTAGTCCACAATCACACCCATTTTTAAGCATGGGTGTAAAAACGACGTCACAACTACAAGCGATAAAATCAGGTCATGTTATTGATAACTTCTACTGTGCAGGTGCGATCTTATCTGGTTATAACCCTGTATTAGAAGGCAGCGGCAGTGGTGTGGCAATTAGCTCTGGCTTTCATGCTGCAGAATCAATAATCAAGCAAATCAAACCTGAATTTTTAACCACTAACCAAACAGAAAAACAACAAGAGGTCGCATTATGAGCAGCCCATTATTTCGTTCTGATCTATTAAAAGGTGATTTACTCAAAGATCGTTTTGCCAAAGATAATTTAATTTTTAGAGCACCCGCTAATACCAGCTTTGATCAGTGTTTAAAATGCACCGTATGTACTGTCTATTGCCCTGTTGCTAAAGAGAATCCTGATTACCCCGGCCCAAAACAATGTGGTCCTGATGGCGAGCGTTTACGCTTTAAAAGCCCAGAATACTATGACGAAACCTTAAAACTCTGTACCAACTGTAAGCGCTGTGAAACCGCTTGTCCGTCAGGAGTTAAAATTGGTGACATGATTGCAGTTGCTCGTGGTAAACACGGAAAACCGGCTTATAACATGAAAGGGATCCGTGATTTTATACTAAGTCATACTGATCTATTTGGCTCAGTAGCAACACCTGTTGCCCCTATTGTAAACGCCGTCACAAGCGTACCCTTAGTTAAAAAAGTGATGCACAAAACCATTGGTGTCCATGATCACAAATCACTTCCTAAGTATTCTCACGGAACGTTCCGCCGTTGGTATAAAAAAGAAGTATCAGATCAATCGATTTACCAGCAGCAAGTCCATTATTTTCACGGATGCTTTGTAAACTATAACCACCCTCAACTAGGGAAAGACTTTATCCGTGTCATGAATAACATGCATATTGGCGTGCAGTTATTAGATAAAGAAAAATGTTGTGGTGTTCCTCTTATTGCTAACGGCTTTCATAAAAAAGCACAGAAAAACGCCGAGTTTAATGTTGCTAATTTAGAAGCTGCGATTGAGCGTAGAGATGTGCCGATTTTATCGACCTCTTCTACCTGCTCATTCACCTTACAACAAGAGTACCCGCATGTATTAGATGTCGATAACAGCAAGGTAGCGAAGAAAATAGAATACGTTACGCGCTTTTTATTAAAAGAGATCATGAACGGTCGAGGCCCTAAAATGAAACCACTTAATAAAAAGATTATCTACCATACGCCTTGTCATTTAGAACGCAGTGGCGGCAATATTTACACCATCGAATTGTTACGTGCGATACCAGGGTTAGAAGTGCAAGTATTAGACAGTGAGTGCTGTGGCTTAGCAGGTACTTATGGTTTTAAAACAGAGAATTACGATACCTCTATCGCTATTGGTAAAAATATCTTTGACCAAATAAAAGCAGCAAAACCAGATTACGCCATTACCGATTGTGAAACTTGTAAATGGCAAATAGAAGAAAATACTAATGTTACTACGATTCATCCTATTTCTTTGCTGTGTGAAGCTCTAGATTTTTCAAAAGACAATTAATATACAAAAAAGACAGATAAAGACAGATAAAGACAGCCTATCTCACTTCTTTATCTGCCTTTCTTAGTTAAGAGATAAAATATATATTAACTTTGTTACCAGTAGTATTAAATTATAGACTATAAATAATTATGGATACTATATTTATAATCTATAATTTAAACAGAGTTAATAAATTTTATTTTAAAATAGTAATAAACCACACCCAATTATAATTTAATTAACGACTTATAATTCCTAACACATTATCAAATGCTTAGTGAAGCCAACAGAACGTTATGAAGACAGAACATTTAGTCTGCTAATATTTTCAAATTTATATTTATAATCCACCTATTTTTACTATAAAGTAGGATGATTTATTGTAGAAGAAAACGTTTCACCTCCTTTACTTTTAAAATATTCTATCATCCAATCTCTATCACTATTTGAAATATTGAATGTACAATGTATATTTTTTTCATTCACTAATTCATTATCACATAAATCAATAAATGATTGAGGTGACCTAGATATAATAGTTATGTTCATATTCACTTTAACTCCAGCATGATAATTTACAAACGAGCATAGAATACCCTTATTCCGAAAGAGTCATCAATAAAACGATATAAAAAAACAAAAAATAAATTCAAAGATTACAGCTTATATATAAACTTTATGACAGTGGGTTTCATACATTGAATCTATATATGAAATTCAATGTAGCCACAAAGGATTTCATCTGGATAAATTTTATTTATATCTGTATTACAACTTAAAGAATGAAAGCTCTATCTGAAGTTGGGTAGCTAATTTACTGACCTTTTCATTTGATTCCAAACTGAGATCAACGCCTTCTAAATTTTGTTGCACGAATGCACTCATATCTTCTAATTGCTTTGAGATATCTTGTGTAACCGTTCTTTGCTCTTCAGCAGCTGTTGCAACAATTACATTTACCTCAGAAATACCAACGACTCTCTCAGTAATTGCTAAGAATGATTGAGCGAGATCTTCAATAGCAAACTTTGTTGAATCCATTAGCTCTACATTTTTACTCATTGACTCATCAGCTAACTTAGATTGTTCTTGTAGTTGATTAATTATCTCTTGAATATCAACAGTAGATTGTTGAGTCTTACTTGCTAATGCTCTTACCTCATCAGCAACTACAGCAAAACCACGACCTTGCTCTCCGGCTCTAGCAGCTTCAATAGCTGCATTTAACGCCAACAAATTGGTTTGCTCAGAAATAGAATTAATCACCTCAACAACGCGACTAATACGCTCAGAGTATTCTCTCAATAAATTAACAATATCTTTCGCTTCTAAAATTGACTCCGATATTTCTACTGTATTTTCAGTAGATCGCTGGATGATTGATTGGCTAGATTTGATAACTTCATTGGCTTCATTTGTAGCTTCTTCAGCTCTTTGAGCGTTAATAGAAACATCCCTTGCCGTAGAAGAGAGTTCAGTCGATGCTGTTGCAATTTGCTCAACGGACGAAAGTTCACTAAGAGAGTTATTTTGAATTAAATTTGTTAATTGAATAGAATTGTTCTGCTTATCTTTCACATCACTCATTAATTTCAGACTATTACCAATAATACTAAAAGTGGTTTCAGATAATGAAAATATAACAATTGACAATAAGTGCATTTGTGTTTTTAATTTCATAACATTCCTATCACTCAATAATTTCAAACCAACTATTATAGAGCTATAGTTTTTGACTAAATCTCTAAAATAAACATTAACTTTATGAATTCTTGCTATTTAACTCTCTTCGAATTCTAAGTAATGACATAGTTTGAATTCGTAATTTAACCAAAATATTTATAGGTAATTTACTTATTCACAAAGCTTTCAATTAAGTGAACTTGTTCTATTAACAGACTTTCTACAGACAAACTTGTCTTAATTGTGTCAGAAGTTAGCAATAAAGATTCACTAGATTTATCATTTATTCTTTGTATTTGTTCGTTAATCTCAGAAACCGTGGCCAACTGTTCTTCAACGGCCACCGATATCTGTTCATTTCTTGAAGCTATATCATTTGAAAGTGAATCAACTTGAGACACGGTATTATTTACGCTATCAATTTGCTCCACACAAACAGAGAACTTCTCTGTTGCCTCAAGTAATGCCCTATAAGCAGAATCACTTCCAAGTTGTATTTCTGAAACAACATCTTGAATTTCAGCGGTTGAACATTGTGTTTTTTGAGCTAATGTTCTTACCTCATCAGCTACGACAGCAAAACCTCGTCCTGCATCTCCTGCTCTTGCAGCTTCAATTGCTGCATTTAATGCAAGTAAATTAGTCTGATCCGCGATAGTATTAATAACATCACCTACATTACCAATTCTCTTACTTTGCTCATTGAGAGATTCAACGATCATCGACGTTTTTTCTAAATTAATTGCAAGTTCAGCCATTGAGTCATTAGCCTTTTGAAGTATGCCAACACTTGTCATAGAAACTGATTGAACAGTATTTGAAGCATCAGAAGCATTTTGAACATTCTGTGTTACTTCATTAGCTGTTGAGTGCATTTCATTCATTGCTGTTGCTACCATTTCAACAGCTAACTTCTGTTCATCTAAGTTAGCCATACTTCGCTTTCCACATGCAATTGTGTTATTGACTGAATAACTGATAGACTCATTACTGTCCATAACTGATATTGATATTCTTTTAAGTAGCGAATTAATTTCACTTTCTTTCATTTTAAGGTCTAATTCAATGCACGAAATATCATCAATCGCTCCTGTATAGATAAACGACATTAACGGGTTATCAAAAACAGATTTAGAACCTTTAGCTAATTTACTTAATCTCCTAGTAACGAGATAAACACCACATATAGACGCTAGAAAATACCCAATTAAGATATGCATCGCATTGTAATAATTTAAAGCTAATAGCGATATTATCAAACTAAATGAAGACATTAGTATACATTTTTGTAAAATTGAAAGAGAAAACTTCCATCGTAATGGGTTTATACCTAAGTTTATTTTTTTATAACAATTTTCAGCACGATCTACATATTCTTTTTTGGGTTTAGTTCTTACTGATTGATACTCATAAATTTCATCATCCCTCTTTATAGGTGATACAAATGCATCAACCCAGTAATAATTACCATCGGTTCTTTTATTTTTAACAATACCCATCCAATTATATCCACTACCTACAGTAGTCCATAAGCTTTTAAAAGCCAATTTTGGCATATCAGAGTGACGAACTATATTATGAGGTTGACCAATCAAGCTGTTGTAAGAATACCCTGATATATTTATAAAATCCTCACTTGCGTATTTAACAATACTATCCTTATCTGTAATTGATATTAAAATGGCACTCTCTGGATAGCTGTGTTCAATATTCATTTAATTAAAACCCTTACTTATTAGTATTAAAAAACCTCAGCGAGTATATTATTAATAAATTTATTTTATATTTAATTAATTAATTAATTTTTCCTGCAAAATAAGAAATGTGATGAAAATCACAAGACAGATCGACACCACAGATCAAATAAACCGTATTTATTCACAGTAAGTATTGAAATTGGTATAACTAAACATGAAAAATAACAATCATAGATAATATGATTAAAGAAAATGCAATCACAACATAAATAAATACCCCCACCCAAAGCCAAATAAAAATAGTGATCAATATCAAAGAGTTAGATCGAAGTGATCAAAATTGATACAATCCTGACATAGCAATTGATAATTTTCATTATAATAATAATTCACATAATAAATAAGTCTATTCATAAAATGCTTAATAAAGAAAAAATCAATCATAATGATTTCACATTAAACCACACCTGTAACCATATAAATAAAGACAAAAGGATTATAAAGCTTACCGATACAGAAAATAAAATATTAACTTTATTACTTAAAAACCCAGACACTATTTTCTCTAAAGATGAAATTTTGAATTACGCCTGGGATAAGGATGACAACAATTATACTAGTGTTGTTCCTCAAGCAATTTCAATTTTAAGGAAAAAATTATATAGACATAATATAGATGCTATTGATACGGTGAAAGGTAGAGGGTATAGGGCTAGTAGTAAAAATTCGTCAAACAAAAAACATATCAATAATATATATCTGTATATAATACCTTTTTGCTTAATAGGGGCATCAGTAACATCTTATATTATAATTAATAATAAAGACATATCACCAGCAATAGATCAGCACCTAATCAAGAGTAATGACAATATATATCAGCCATCAAATTCAGAATCAGTAATATTAAATAAAAACAATTTACATGAAAAAATAAAATACTTCATAAACAAACAAGAAAAGTCCATCAGTATATCAGCATGTGAAATGTTAGGTAATGAATGCTCTAGCATTTATAACAAAATATATTTCATTGATAATAGTGAAACATCAATTAACATTGATGAGCTAATTAATGAAATTTCATTTGAATTTGAAAAGCCATTAAAAAACTTAAGTAATAAAGAAGCTAATGAATTTAAAATGACTAGTAGTATTAATCTATCTGCAATCAATAATTTAACCTATAAAGGCCACGCTTACATAAATTATGATATCCAAAAAAAAGACAATCATAAATATAATGCAACACTATCGGCATATGTAAAAGAGACAGGATATATTGGTAGCTATGGTTATAATGTAAATATAACAGCGATAACAAAAAAGAAAAAAGATCAATTCATAGCTTTAATCGAGCGAAATGACAGAGATGTTGGTTCAGGAAGGCAGCACTTTGGCACGATAAGAGACCAAAATCAGTTGTATGCATACCCTAAACTATTAAATACTGAACGAAAAGCGTATTACACCCATATATACCCCATGGGTAAAGGCGTTCATTATGTTTATATGGAAGAAATGAACTTATCTTACTTAGCCTTCAGCTATAAATAAATAGAAAGGGCTACCTTAAGTAGCCCTCAATTAACTTACACTTTGAAAAAAGATAACTTAGACTTCTGCCCTTCCGATAACTCAGATAAATGACTACTCGCCTGAGCACTCTCTTTAATTCCCTCTACATTTTGATGAATACTCTCACTAATGACATTAACATTTTCACTGATAGAAGAAATAGCACGATTCTGTTCATTCGCAGCACCTGCCATCTCTGAGTTTGTATGTGAAATTTCTTCTATTGCCTTAGATATATCATCTAAGTACTTGTTTGTTTCTTCACTCATACGTGTAGTTTCATTAATCATATTTATAGAATCATGCACAGACCCAACTACATCTGATGATTTCTGTTGTAAATTATCAATGATTTGCTGAATATTTTGAGTCGACTGCTGCGTTTTCGCAGCTAGAACACGAACTTCATCAGCTACAACGGCAAAACCTCGACCACTATCTCCAGCCCTTGCTGCTTCAATAGCCGCATTAAGTGCTAACAAGTTTGTTTGTTCAGAAATAGAGTCAATAACAGTAATAACTTCACTTATCCGATCTGTTTGATCTTTAAGTGTCATGACTTCACTAGATGTCATATCCATTTGAGTAGCTAGTGAGCGAGTTAATATTGAACTTTCTTCTGCACTTTTAGACCCTTCTATTGATAAGGTTAATACATTTTTTGCTCGTATATCCGCTTGATTTGCAGATGCATCAACTTGTGTTGCAGAAGCCGAAAGCTCTGTCACTGCAGCTGCAATTAATTCAACTTGAGATTTTTGTTCACTTGCATTTGCTTCACTTTGCGTCATTACAGCCGCTAATTCAGTCGAGGCTGAAGAAACCTCTATCCCAATACCTCGTAATTCATTAATTAGTTTTTGAAGATGAGTAATAGTTTCATCTGTATTGGTACATAATTGCCCTATCTCATTACTGCCATTTAACGAAGTGGTATAAGTTAAGTCCCCGTTAGCAACCAAGTTCATTTGATGCTGTAAAGCAACAATTGGTTTTGAGATAATTTGTGCAGTTAGCCAACCAATCAAAACTGATATAAACAATACAACAATTAAAAAAGAAATCATAAAGGATTGGCTATCATTAATCAGCACCGTTGCATCTAAACTTAACTCATGAGTTCTATCAATTATTGAGTTTAATAAGCCAGCGAGTATATTATCTGCACGACTACCTAACTTAACTAACTGTAAGTTATTCTTGCTAATCTCCTGCCCTTGCGCCCATAGCAATTGATTAACCGAACCATAATCATTAAAGCCTTGAATAAGGATCTCACGAGCTAAACTATTCTTAATTTTATCTGTTTGCTCAAACACTTTATTAAAATGTGTTGCAAGCTCTTGTTCAAATTTAGAGTCTAGATTTAAAGCATATACAGATGACATTCTAACAACGATAATTGCTGCCGAAGAATACAGCTCTTGTCGGATTTTTCGCCACTCTTCACGCTCTGATTCAGAGGTAACAGTATCTAAAATAATATTATTCGCTTGATTAATGTAATCTGTAACCCATGGTAAATTTCCCCACTCTTTATCCATTACCTTGTATAGGTCTATATTATCTTTAATAATTGAACCATAGCTATTGAGTAAGCCTTCAACTTCTTCCATTTTATAAACAAATTCTTCAGATGATACTAATTTGCTCTTAGAGGTTTCCACTTCACTAAACAAAGTTAAAATTGAAGCCTCTATGTGTTGAAATTTTTTATAAGATGTATTTAGCTCTGCAGGAATACCAATAGAGCGACTAACTGCAATCCTTAAATGCAAAAAGTTTTCCTGCGCTTCGGTTAATTTAGAGCTATCTAACGAGTTATAATCCATTGCTAACGAGTTATCTTCTAACTTACTGTAGCCGTTAATGATGATGGCAGATAGAACCACCATTAACGATACAGCAAACATAACAGGTAATAAAACTTGATAACGCACTTGAAGGTTCATAAATATACGTTGTAAATAATGCACTTTTTATCCTTTTTAAATTGTCATTGTCCAAATATATGAAAGCGAGTTAACTTGATATAAGTTTTACACCCAATAACATTTCAATAAATGAAATCTCTTCAATACTTAAAATCGAAAGTATTGATGTATCGCATTTAATCTGTCCACTGGCTGTAAGGACAATTTTTTTAGCGCTAATGCCTTGTCTATTCATACTGTTAGTTAACTACATCTTCTTTATGAGAATTAACACAAAATATTACATTATTAATCTATCAATATGGATAGCCACAATAATTATAAAAATTAATAAACCATTAAATATCAATATCATAATGATGTTTAATGCAATATATTTTATATTATTTACTTTTTTTAGAATAAAAATCACTCCGTCATTAAGGTGTCTTTTTTTGACGGCGTCTGATAATTGACGATTGATGAATGTGGTTTACATCACAATTTTATTAGTTTTATAAATGTGATTTCGATCGAATTTTAAACCATTAATGTTAGAGACCTATTAGTGTTAACCGTGATAAATTAGCCCCACATTTTTTGGATGAATATGATATATGCTTGAGAATAAATACTTCATTTATCAACCTAATTTTTTTGCTGGTTCAATTGTCTCTTATGAAGCTCTGATCCGATTTTCAGATTCAGAAAAGCTGCCAGGTGATATGATTTCATCCATTGTAGATAAAGTAGAATTTGATAAGAATGTTATCTCTCACGTCATTACTGATAAACTAAGCTTAAGAAACAAAGATGATATCCACATATCCATCAATATTTTTCCTGAAAGTTTAGAGTCACAATCTTTTGTTGATTACTGTGAATCTGTATTTAGAGAAAGTAAGGGATTTACTTTAGAAGTTAATTTCAATAATAGACGGTTTGATCTCGAAAAAATTCGACATAATATGCATCGCTTAAGAGATTTAGGAGTCTCTTTTACCTTAGACGATTATGGAACTGAGTGTATAAATTCAGACCCTTTACTTGGCTTAAACTTTGATTACATAAAAATAGCCCGTTCTTTAATCGCTCCTATTAATGATGATTACCTTTCATTTTGTTTTTTACGATCCCTTTACCATAAATTAAATAAGTTTCTAGGCAATAATGTCGTAATGAAAGGTATTGAAAATATCAATCAATTCAACCTTATTAATTCCTTTGGTTCTGTAATATCACAAGGCTACCACCTATCATACCCATTATCGATTGCTGATGTTGACCACAACTTTGAATCGCAAAAGAAGCAGATAACCAATGAGCTAACAGTTTCTAACCCGCCGATAGACCGCTATATCTATAATGTTAATGTAGCCAAGAATCAATCTGAGTTAAATGTAGCTTTAAATGAGTTAAAACCACAGGACCCATTTAACTTATTAGGTATTGATTACAGTAATTTTGATCTACAGGCACTTAATACAAAATATCAAGAACTACTCGATGGTATTAAAAGTCCTTCAATTTTATTTACAACTAATCTAATGAAGCATTGTAATTGTCTTTTTATTCTAAGAGATGAGCACGGTGTGGCAATATATAATAATAAAAAGCATACTGATTACCTTGGTTGTGATTTAGTTGGGATGTCTGTTTCTGAAGTATTAAAACGATTCCCAGACTATCAAACTTGTCTGCAACTTGATCAACAATTACTCAATAACGAGTCTGATATTTTAATGTCGAACGAGACGGTAGAGGTCGATTCAACAACAACACATTTCCATACCTATCGCCAAAAAATAAAGTATTTTGATAAAACCTTTATCATGATATTTGTTTATGAAAATAACCAAGATGTACAGGCGCCTATTGACTCACTTACTGGATGTTTTACTAAAGCTAAACTTAATCATATTGATATAAATGCCTATCACACTGTGGTATTTATTGATTTGGATGGGTTTAAGAATATTAATGATCAGTACGGACACCAATTTGGCGATCAACAACTTAAAGAAACTGCACGGTTAATTAACCAGAATCTAAGAAAAGAAGATCTTCTTATTCGCTTTGGCGGGGATGAATTTGTACTGTGTTTTGACTCTCATTCAGTTCAAGATATTAAAACTAAGATGCGAATGATCCGTAGAAATTTTGAGCATCATTTTCAACAGAAAGATATATATTTATCCTACTCATTTGGTGTAGCTCCATTAGATATGGACATTCAGTACGCCTTAGAAAGGGCAGATAAGTTGATGTACATAAATAAAAGAAAACGTAAGGAAATCATTAATAATCAAGCCTCATAGTGAGGCTTGATTAAAGAGTTATCTATATATCTGGAGTCACATCTTGAACATGGAATGTTCCTGAATCTAACAACCGTTTTTCTTCTACTTTTCCAGTAAAATTGATCTTATTTAAATCCACTTTTTTTATCGTACTATCACGCATGGTTTTATAAAAAAATAATCCATTTGTTTGGTCTACGACAGAAGTCCATTGCGTCGCACTTGGTAAATCAGGAATATGTGCTTTATCATTAAATTCGCTTCCAATCGGAATATCAAAATTATTTAAAATATGGAATGCCTGAGATACCGCATCGGCTCCTTCCTTCATTACAGGCGTTGAATTTACATAAAAGGCAGCACGTACAAATCTTGACGGTGGCGTAATATCACCCGGCAACCCTAAAAAGCTAGAACCAACACCAAAAGAGAAAGCATCTACATCGTTGATCTTTTGTCCCGGACTTACTCCTGGAGTTAAATGAATATAATTATTTAAATTAGTTACCTGCCATTGGTAATCTGGAGCATTTGTCAGTACTTTAGCCACATTTTTATGGATATTAACTTCACCATTATTCATGATTTCAATAACAATGTTATTACCTTGCTTATCAGCTACGCGCCAGTGTGCTGTTGGTGATGGCACTCCTTTAGCATCAATATAAACTGGTACTATCTTTATGTGCTTAATCGCTTGTTCGACTTCAGCTACTGTTTTAAACTGCGATAACATCCAACGGTTAAAGTCCATATCAGTAATCGTTGTCTTAGTATCATTTGGGTTGTATTTCTCTAACGACCCATAATTTTTAAAATAAAATAGGCCTGCCGTTAATCCTTCCTCATTAACACCATCAGCAATAAAACGATCATCGCTGACCGAGATGCCAACAAATCCATACTTAGAATCCCACTTTAATCCCTGCTTTTGATCTGGCATGGTAGATACGTATGAATAATCACGAGGAGATACAATTAATTTACTGTTCAGATCATTTTGACCCCACTCAATCGTTCGAGCCTGAATGTAATCATGATTAACCGTTGAAAGAGAAATACCCGTACAGGCACTCGCTGAATACGCGACACAAGACGCAATAAGCACAGAAAGAAGTTTAATTTTCATTTTACGATCCCATTAATATGACCTTAAGATAGTACTCTTATAGATGATAAATCCAAGTATTTCTATAAAATCAAAAAAGCCTGAAGCATACTTCAGACTTAATCAAAAGATTTAAATTTAACATTAACTCACTTGCGCAAGTTTAACTCCCTTCTTTGTTCCTAATTTCTCATTCATATATTGAGCTACGGCATCTTGCTGGTCTTGAGTTAAATACAACCCTAACTTAGTTCGGCGCCACAATACATCTTCGGCTTTTTGAGAAAACTCATGCTGCATTAAATAGTCAATTTCAGCTTGATATACACCTTCTGAAAATACACGTCCCATATCTGCTTCTGAAGTTACATTTTCTAGTAGCGTCCAAACCAGTGTACCAAATTGATTCACGTAACGAATGGCTGTTTTTTCTGGTAACCACGAATGTTGACTGCAAATATTTTCAACCAATTGTTTACGAGGGTAATCAAAATCACCACCTGGCAGTGCAACGTTTCTTGTCCATGGTTTTCCCATTTTAGAAAAGTATGGGTTTAGCATCTTCATGGCTGTTTCACCCAGTTTTCTATAAGTCGTTAGCTTTCCACCAAAAATAGACAGCAATGGTGCCTGATCTAATTCTTGCTCTAACTCTAGAGTGTAATCACGAGTAATCGCTTGAGGTGAATCAGACTCATCATCACACAATGGACGTACGCCACTGTAAGTCCAAACTACATCATCGCGTTTTATTTGTTCAACAAAGTGCTGGTTTACAACATCAATTAAATAGTTTACCTCGTCTTCCGAGATTTCTACTTTTCTCGGATCGCCTTTATATTCAACGTCCGTTGTTCCTATAATTGAAAAGTCTTCCATATAAGGAATAACAAACACAATTCGGTTATCTTTATTTTGTAGGATATACGCCTGCTCTTCATTATGTATTCTAGGCACCACAATATGCGAGCCTTTCACCAAACGAATATTACGAGGGGATTCCTCTTCTAAACTATTATCAAAAAATTGTTTAACCCAAGGACCCGCAGCATTAACCAGGGCTTTGGCTTTACGCTCAAAACGCGTGTTTGTTTGCTCATCAAAAATAGTGACATGCCAAATATCATCAATACGAGTGGCTTTTTCCACTCGGCAATAGTTTTTCACTTCTGCGCCATTTTTCTCTGCAGCCATTGCATTTAGGATCACTAAACGAGCATCATCAACCCAACAATCTGAATATTCAAAACCTTTGGTCATTTCAGGCTTAAGTAAACCTGATGCAGCAAGGTTCACTGAGTGACTTGCAGGAAGAGTTGTACGTTTACCTAGGTTATCGTAAAGAAAAAGACCTGCACGGATCATCCATGCAGGACGTAAAAATGGGCGATGAGGTAAACGAAAACGCATTGGTTTTGCAATATGTGGCGCTTTAGCCAATAGCACTTCACGTTCGGCAAGGGCTTCAGAGACTAAACGAAACTCATAATGTTCTAAATAACGCAAACCACCGTGAATTAATTTTGAGCTTGCTGATGATGTTGCAGAAGCAAAGTCAGATGCTTCATATAAGCCAACAGTTAGGCCTCGACCAGCGGCATCAGCAGCAACACCGGCCCCATTAATACCACCACCAACTACAATCAAATCTAAAACAGCGCAGGTTGTGTGTGTTTGGTTTTCATTATTCATAGTAGTGACCTCAAATGCTCACAATGAGCGAACGAACATTAATTACGATAAATAGACGATATCTTAACTTTCGTTTTGAGTCACTTTTTATTTTCGATTGCGAACATTTACTGTGATGCAGATACAAAAAATCCCTGATCTTAATCAAGAACAGGGATCGTTTACCGGTCAAAAGTGAGAGCTACTTAGAAATTACTTCATAAGGAATTTCATTATCTTTTAAAATAGCCACGATCTCTTCTGGTGGCTCTTGATCGGTAATGATCATTTGCAGCTCAGTAATACTGCCTAAATTCACCATCGCATTACGACCAAATTTCGTATGGTCAACCGCAAGGTATACGCTGCGACTATTTTCAATAATGGCTTTTTTTACTCGAACTTCATGATAATCGAAATCCAATAACGAACCATCATAATCAATACCACTGATCCCCAATATGCCAAAATCTAAGCGAAACTGTTTAATGAAATCTAACGTAGCTTCACCAACAATGCCACCATCTCGGTTACGAACTTCACCACCGGCAAGGATAACTTTAAAATCAGGGTTCGCCATTAAGATCATAGCAACATTGATGTTATTAGTTACTACTCGTAAATCTTTATGGTTTTTCACTAGTGCTTTTGCTACTGATTCTGGTGTTGTACCAATATCAATAAAGAGCGTAGCGCCATCTGGGATATGTTTCGCAAGTGCTTCTGCAATTGTATCTTTCTCGTTTAACTGCATCACTTTACGCGTTGTATATGCCGTATTTACCGAGCTTAATGGAATAGTAGCTCCACCATGATGACGGCGTATTTTATTTTCATCAGCCAGTTCATTTAAGTCACGGCGAATGGTTTGTGGACTAACTTTGAATTGCTCCACTAAATCTTCAGTGCTGACGTATCCATGTTGTTGCACAAGGTTTACTATTTCTTGGTGTCTTGATAATTGCTTCACGAATTACTCCCCTAATTTCGATCAATCAATGACTTATATTTTTCAACTTAAATCAGTGTACTAAAGAAAATATAAGGAATGAAATTTTTGATGAAAATATGCGTGATATATATCAAACAAAGTTCGGAAAAGAAAAAGGAGCACATTAAATGCGCTCCTTTAGTTTATTTAATCATCAAATTAGATTAATTACTCTTCGTCATGCATCTCAGCCCACGACTGTGCACATTTTACTGCGCGTTTCCAACCACGGTAACGCTGGTTACGCTTCTCTTCATCGTGATGAGGTTCAAACGAACGGTCAATCACAGCTTTATCTGCCAGTTCGTCAAGACCACCCCAGAAACCCACAGCAAGACCAGCAAGATAAGCAGCACCTAACGCTGTAACTTCTGTTACTTGTGGACGGTGAACGGCAACATCCAGTACATCTGATTGGAACTGCATTAAGAAGTTATTCGCAACTGCCCCACCATCAACTCGAAGTGCTGATAACTTAATACCTGAATCCGCTTGCATGGCATCAATTACATCACGAGTTTGGTAAGCAATACTCTCTAATGTTGCTCGAATAATATGGTTTGAACCACAACCACGCGTTAAGCCAACAATCGTACCGCGCGCATACGCGTCCCAATATGGTGCTCCAAGCCCCGTAAAGGCAGGAACCACATACACACCATTTGATGAATCGACTTTAGTTGCAAAGTATTCTGAATCTTTTGCATCTGCCAGTAATTTCATCTCATCACGTAGCCATTGAATTGATGCTCCGCCCATAAATACCGCACCTTCAAGTGCGTAAGAGGCTTCACCACGTGGGCCACATGCTAGTGTTGTTAATAGGCCATTGCGAGACGTTACTTTCTCTTTGCCTGTATTCATTAACAAGAAACAACCCGTGCCGTAGGTATTCTTAGCTTGGCCTTGTTCAACACACATTTGACCATAAAGTGCCGCTTGTTGATCCCCTGCAATACCAGCGATAGGAATACGAGTACCACCCTTACCACCAATGTTCGTTTCACCGTACACTTCTGATGACGACTTCACTTCTGGCATCATTGACAGTGGAATATCTAGCTCTTTCAGTAGTTTTTCATCCCACTGAAGCGTATTGATATTAAACACCATGGTACGAGAAGCATTGGTGTAATCAGTCACGTGAACACGCCCTTGCGTCATCTTCCACACAAGCCAGGTATCAACAGTACCAAACAACAGCTTACCTGCTTCAGCGTCTTCACGAGCGCCTTCAACATTATCAAGAATCCACTTAATTTTTGTACCTGAGAAATATGGGTCAACAACTAAACCTGTATTTTCACGAATGTACTCTTCTAGACCTGCTTCTTTTAGTTTTTCACACGTATCTGCAGTACGACGACACTGCCAAACGATAGCGTTGTAAACTGGTTTACCCGTTTCTTTGTTCCAAACAATCGTCGTTTCACGTTGGTTCGTAATACCAATTGCAGCAATTTGATCACTGCGAATGCCCGCTTTTGCTAAAGTTTCAACTAGAGTCGAACTTTGTGTTGCATAGATCTCTAATGGATCATGCTCAACCCAGCCTGCTTGAGGATAAATCTGGGTAAATTCACGCTGAGAAACACTGACAATATTCGCATCGTGGTCAAGAATGACGGCACGAGAGCTAGTAGTTCCTTGGTCAAGTGCAACAATGTATTTTTGCTCAGTCATGATGGAGTCCTTTTGTGTATTATTTAATGTATTAACTCATAGGGAGGTAATTGTTAGTTTTTTTTATTTTTAATATTCGTTACGCTTCAGCTGTTTTGGCTTCTTCTTCCGTTTCACATTGATTTGGAATAGTACAACCATGACCTGCTTTTGGTAGGTAAGCGCCAATCATTTTTGGATAAGCCCAGCCACCGAAACATGCACCAGCAATTGGCGCTAAAATTGGAACGATAAAGTAAGGAATTTCTTTTGCTCCTGTTAATGCGTAATCCCAACCTGCTAAGTAAGCAAATAATTTTGGACCAAAGTCACGCGCAGGATTCATTGCAAAACCAGTTAGAGGACCAAGAGAACCACCAATAACAGCAATGAGTAAACCAATAAGAAGTGGGTTCATTGCACCACGAGAAGCCCCATTATGTTCATCACCTAAAGCAAGAATTCCGAACATAAGAACCGCAGTAATAACAAATTCAACCGCAAAGGCGCCTAGCATCGATAAAGAGGGATGTGGATAAGTTGAAAAGATGCCAGCTGTAGATAATGCTTCTTTACTGCTACGTAAGAAACCATTTGCAATTTCATAATCAGAAAATAAGTTACTGTATAAAGCATAGACCAATGCCGCAGAGCAGAAAGCCCCTAATACTTGAGCAATAATATAAGGAATTATTTTTGCCTTATCAAACCCATGAAACGCAGCCAATGCAATGGTAACAGCAGGATTAAGATGAGCACCAGAAACGCCCGCAGTACAATAGATAGCAATGGCAACGCCTATACCCCATATGATACTGACTTCCCACTGGCCAAATTCAGCACCAGTTAATACTAAGGCAGCGACACAGCCGACACCAAAAAAGATCAATAAACCAGCACCGATAAATTCAGCGATGCATTGTCCAAGTAATGTATGTTGTTTATTATTCGCCATGATTCATTCCTTTGTTTCGTTATGTACTCATTTCATCCAACGTATATACAACTCTCATATACTCAAGATAAACGGCCCAATTATTATTAAAGTAGGTATACAGCATTCACGTTAAGCAGCGAGAAATGTACTCCTTTTATAATTAATTGAAATATCACCAAGGTCAAAATGAGCATTCGAGCACAAAAAATGCGTGTTAGAATAACAAAAAGAAGATCTAGAGCATAAAACAAGCAAACGAACAGGTATGACCAGGAAGGGTTGCGTAAGATTAAATCTAAAATAGGTTTAATAAAACAAGCAACAACAAAAAAACCTAACATATTGAATATAAATAAAAAATAGCAAAAAACACACAATTTCATCTATTGGTAATTATACCTACCTATGTACTAAACATAAAAATGTTCGATTCCAACCTTTAATAAAATTAAACGGACATCAATAGATATCCATAAAAAAGATATCTATTCTTAAAAATGTTAACCATAGTAAAATCAGTACGAGTTACTATTACACATCTGCTTTATTCTCTAATAATATACAAAATAGGCTACCCATGCTTTTAAAAAACAAATTTTTTATTGCTCTTACTGGAAGTATCACTATTTATGCAATTGCAATATCAATCGCCTCTTTTCAGATCATTTCTGATAATGAAAAAGAGATCACAATAGCAGCTAAAAATGTCGAAAATAAATACATAGAAGAAATTGTTTCTGACTATGCATCAGACATTAGTGATTCTTTAAGCGCCAAAATGGAAGATATTAAAAACATTGAGCATAGGTATGTTGGGTTAATAAAAGAAATAGACCATTTAAATGCTAAAAACATGGTAAAAATATCAACTTCAGAGCTAGAGAAATATTCTACCATTGCCTATATAACAACGAAAAAATTAAATATAGAAAAAGAAGTAACAGATATATCGACAAGGCAATATAAAATAAAAACTGCTTTGTATTTGAATTTTGAAACTAACATATCAAGTTTAATAAATAACATTTCAGATGATAAAAATCATACTAAATTCACAACACTTTTAATTGATACCGACATTAACATGTTAACTGGAAATGATATATCAAAAAAATATCTACAACAATACAAAGATAGCATTCATATAGGGCGTGGCATACTAAACAAAAACAAAGTACTAATGTTAGAAAAATTAAAAAATAAAGAAAAATGGAATTCTGAAATGGAATTTGGAAATGAGAGATACATTGCTGCGATAAGACCCATAATTGGCTACCCATGGAATATTGGTATTATTATAAAAAAGAAAGATTCAAAAACGTACAATCAAGAGCTAACAAGTAAAATACATAACAATTATAGCGCTATCGTTTACAAGATAATAAGCATGGTTGGCATTTTAACTATTATCACATTAATAACTTCAACAATTATTACTAATTATATAAAAAACACTTTAGTTTTATTTAATAGATGGATAAAAGAAATTAGACATGGGAATTATGAGTATAATAACCCATTACTTGATAGAAAAGATGAGCTTGGTATATTAGCAAGAAATGTATCAAAAATGGCTCAACATGTGTCAACACGTGTCGATAATTTAGAAGGTGAAATCAACGACAGAACAGATAAATTAAAAAAAGCCAAAGAAATTGCAGAGTCTGCAAATATTAATAAATCAAAGTTTATTGCCAACATATCACATGAGCTTAGAACCCCTCTAAATGCTATTTTAGGATTAAGCTTATACCTAAGCGAAAAAGAAACAGACAAAGACAAAAAGGAAACATTAGATACCTTACATTATGCCGGACTTGGTTTGTTAGAAATGGTTAATGATGTTCTCGATTTAAGTAAAATTGAAGCCGATAAAACCGTATTAAATAATGAATCACACTCTATTGAAACCATCATCACTAACACAATTAATATCATTAAGAATCAATCACAATTAAAAAACATTAGCATTGAATTGAAAAACCACCAATTTAATAACATAAAAATAGATAAGAACCGTTTAACCAAAGTAGTAATGAACCTACTAAGTAATGCCATAAAATTTACAGATATTGATGGTAAGGTTATCATTAATGTAAATTATATAAAGACATCAACATCATCAACTGACGTAATTCTTGAATTTACAGATAATGGTAGGGGGATACATGAACAAGATATTAACCGTGTATTTGAACCATTTGAGCAAATGTATAATAAAGATAATGAACATGGCACGGGCTTAGGTCTATTTATAACAAAAAAAATCATTGAAGATATGAATGGTGAAATATTCATAAAAAGTAAAATAAACGTTGGCACCTCAATTCATGTTACCTTAAAAAATATTGAAATAGATCAATCTAACACTATACCTAAAAGCCAAACACCTGAACGTCAGCTTGCTAAAATCCCTCCCCTAAAACGTATTGCCATTGTTGATGATATTCAATTTAATCGTGAGGTATTAAAAAGAAAGTTGGAACCTTATAAATTCAAAATTATAGAAGGCATTAATGGACAAGATTTATTAGATAAGCTTGCACAATGCTTACAACTCCCTGATGCTATTTTTACAGATATAAAAATGCCCGTCATGAATGGGATTGAACTCTCTCAAATAATTAAAAGTAAAGAAGGTATGCAACATATTCCGGTGATCGCAATTACTGCACAAGGTATGCTAAATGAAGAGATTGAAATCAAACAGCATTGTGATGGATATTTAGTTAAACCTATTGATAATAGTAAGTTAGATCATATTGTAGCGAAGATATTTGAAGATAAGCAATCATAATAGAAAAATTAAGCTGAATGAATATTATATCCATTCAGCTTAACTTCACACATCAATGGTATAAAATATACTAAATTTTCTTAATTTCAACTCTGCGGTTTTTATCTCGACCAGCCTGAGTTTTATTACTATCTACTGGTTCAAGTTCACCTTTTGAAGCCACAGTATATTGCTTTGGATCGGCACCATGATCAACTAAATATTTTAGAACCATATCCGAACGTTTTAAACCTAATGCATAATTATACTTTTTACTGCCTTGAGAATCTGTATGGCCTATGACTTTTAATCCATCACTTTCATCTTTTATACGACCGAGCATCTGATCTAATACATATTCAGAACGCTTAGTCAAAGCTGATTTATCAAAATTAAAGTAAACACGAGCTAACAGTGTATCCCCTTTGATCACTTTTGAAGATGAATGGCTTAATAAAAACTCAGTACACTGCTCATCAATTGCCATGCGATTAAACTGACTACGGATAAAAGCAGTTTCAGGCTTTACACCTTCGAGCTGCTGTATTTGATAAAATCCACCTTGATTCAACGATACTCTTACTCCCTCTCCAACAATAACCTCTTTTTGATACTCGGCATTAGATGATCCACAATAAAGCATAATTGACTGATTTACGGATTCTTTAACTTGCGCCTGCACACCAAATGACAAACAGGTAGCCAGTACCATTACTGCAAAAGATTTGTTCATAACTTTGTTCTCTACTTTATTACGCACAATGTGCTACCTATTATTTTAAATGCCCAACTTCTTCGCTAATTAACTCAAGAATTTTATCTTTAATTTCATCAGCATTTTCGGCTTTATATAAATTGTCTTCACCAACACAATTTTTTAAAGCTTGGTTGGCATTGGCATTATAATCAAAACCAATCGCGACTATTTGAGCTTTAATATCACGATCATCAGGAGTTTTATCTTCTTCTAAGCCCTCACGAACTTTGTCACACATGCCAGCATCGACTAATTGATTAGAAAATTCTTTAACATTAGGGCTATCATGACCTGGTCCTCCATCTTCTCCATCAGATAAAATAATTAGTAATCGACGAGTATTAGTACCTTCTTTAAGTAACTGTGCACCACGAATTATTCCAGAATACGATGCAGTGCCACCATATGGACTAAAACCAGAAAGCTCACGATTAAACGAATCAAAATCTTCTGTTAAAGTCATTTCATGAAATACGCCTTTATACCTATAATCAGTACAATTATTTTTTCCTTTAGGAACAAAGATATCCCTGATTGTATCGCTAACAGAAGGATAGCTATAACCACCCTGTTGCTGCATTAAATAACAAAAATTACTTCCCCCTCCTGCATATTCTGAGTTGGCGTATTCATCATAAGCAACAATTCCCATGGTATTATTGTTATCACTCTTTTGTAACTCATTGAACTTTTGTAACTCTTCAGAGATATCTTTGATGATATTTTTTAAATCGACGTATTTAGCGTTATAACTGCCACTCCATCCGTCTAGCATTGAGCCGGAGTAATCCGCTGCAAACATAACATCTACCGCTTCACTCTGATATTTTCGAGCTCGTGAATCACCGTAGGTATCAAAGGTTTCTCCCATACCGACGAT
Organism: Aliivibrio sp. EL58; assembly: GCF_900312675.1. Lineage (GTDB taxonomy): Bacteria > Pseudomonadota > Gammaproteobacteria > Enterobacterales > Vibrionaceae > Aliivibrio. Next base: position 218,885 of record NZ_OMPC01000001.1, read on the forward strand.
CACGCCTTGTCCTGGGAACCAAGATTTTTGAGTCGTTGTAACTTCAATTTCATGTTCAAAGAAACGTGGTTTACCATTTGCAATCCCTTCCTTACAATCGGTAATATTCTCACACGTACGTTTATACACTTTGACTTCTTTGACACTGTCTACGTCATTGATATAAGCATTCACGTACTTTTGCGCTAAGGTGTTGTTATAATTGCTTGGTGCACCATTACCATTCTCGTTTTGAACAGTATCGTTATGAGCTGAAATCGCAAGCACTGCCACCTCAGCTGCATCTTCAATTCTTGCTTTAGTTTGTAATGCTCTTGCGCCATCACTTGCCAAAGCAAAGATGCCAAATAAGACTGGTATCATCATGGCAAATAGAATGGCTGCATGGCCTTGCTGGTGTCTTTTTAATTTCATTTCGTTATCTTCCTATAATGATGGAAGATGAATTCACATCAGTAAATTTTTGATCTACCAAAGAACCAAACAAATTGCTTGTCTTATAACACAAGGTAATTCGATACAGCGTTGCTTGTCTTGTCCATGTAGTAACTACTGATAGGTCTTTATATTGATCTATCGTTTTAGGTAGCGAACACGTATAAGAACCAAGGTTGTATCGTGTCGGAGAATTTGGTTGATTTATCTCACGAAATGTTAACTCCTCAACAACAACACCAAAATTTTCACTCTTATAACTACTTTGCATACGAGCCATTGAATTTTTAGCGATGACGAACATTGAATCCGCTTCTTGTTTCTCAAGAACATAATCTTCGTCATACAATTGTGTTCGTTCTTTTAATACATTCACCAATGAATATGACAATCTGTCCAATTTACCTTTTATTGCTAGCTTGATAATGACATCAGCACTGAAAACAAATATAAGGCTCAGAGCAACACCAACTACTGCAAATTCAACAGAGAAATTTCCTCGTTGTTTAAATACCAAAGGCATCACGCTCGTACTCCTGAATGACAATAACTTCACGGCTAAAAAGACTGGCAGTGTCTGTAAAATAATTAAAAATAGATGAGAAACGGTAATCAAGGTGATAAATAGCAATCGCACTGTCTTTAGCAACACCACACTCTGCTGTTGTTTCATCATCTGGAACTACGCATGGATCTTTAGTACCTTCTAAATCAGCCACTTTATCTAGATATTCAATAGATAATGTGAACTTGTTCGGGTCAATGACATGCCCCCACACTGATTCATTTTTATCTACTGCATCATGAAAAGCATCCATATAGTCAGCTTCCGACGTTTTCGCTACTCGTGCTGATTCAGAAACAACGAGATCACTAATAGCCGAAACATAAGACATGTAACTCATCTCGACCCAACCCATGCATATTAACCAGAACCCCATAAAACCTAGAGCAAATTCAATACTGGCTACACCTTTATTTTTATTTCGTTTTATCATTTTTTTTGCTCTCAAACTGTGTTCCTTGATCGTCTTGACGTGATATTCCACGTAAAGCGTTATACCTTTGTTTGATTTCACTCTCTGTATACTTAGGCGATAACACTTCTTTCATAAGTGATAAGTCACCCGACTTAGCCATAGCTAGCATTAAGTTTGATTCAATTCGATGATTACTTTGATCACTCATATAAACATGCAATAAACGATTATTAGCTTGGTCATACTTCCCTTCAATAATATCGAGCATGGCTAAATTGTTTTTTATTTTTATATCGTTATATAAATGCTTTCTTGCTAAATTAAAGTAATATCGAGCCTGAATAACATCTTTTTTTATACCATAAATAACACCAAGTAAATTCTCTATCTCTGCATTATCTTTATTAAACCAATACACTTTTTTTGCGGTTTCTAGTGCGTCCGCCACTTGTCCATAATCTAATTGGGCATTCGCTTCAATTAAATAAGATTGAACTGTCCTAGGATCTTCATCATTCGCCTGAATAATAAATAATGCCGATTCAGGATCTCCATAGTTCAAATAAGTTTGCGCTAATTTTTCTCTAACTTCTGGGTCTGGTTTATTTTTTAATTGCTCTTTATAGAAAGCAATCAAGTCTGGATAATTTTTAGTATTTACTAAAATTTTTTCTTGTACTGCCTTGGTATCTACCGTTGGTTTTGTTGCACACCCCGTCAAACTTAAAAGCAAAAAGAGTATTAATATATTTCTAGTATGCACCTGTCATCATCCTCATTATTCCTGGAGCAGCTATTAGAATGACCACAGGGATCATGATAAATAAGATCAATGGTACTGACATTTTTGCCGCCAACTTTCCTACTTTCTCTTCAAGAGCAAGTAAACGTACTTGGCGAATATCACTAGCCAAGGTATTTAAAACACCATAAATTGAGCTTCCGTAATGAAGACTTTGCTTTAGTGTCATTACAAAACTACGCATTTCATTCGTTGGGACTCGTACATATAACTCATCTAACGCAACCGCTAAACCAACAATACGTGCTCGGTCATTAGTTCGACTTACCATATGCGCTAAATCTTTATCAAAACCTTGCATCTCTTTTGCTAAATACGCTAATGATGATTCAATCGTCATCCCGGTATGAACACACATAGCAAGAAGATCTAATAAATAAGGTAACTGATTCGATAAATTATCTTGCATGGCTTTAATACGATAATTCAATATTCCATCAGGCACTGAAATACAAAAAACTAACCACATACACATAAACGCAATGATTGTTTTTTGATCTGAATCTCCATTTAAAGACCAATAAATACTGCCGCAGCCAACAATAACGGCTGCATATTTTACTGGCATATAAATATGTGAAAATTTAAAATCATAGAAACCAGCAGAGTAAAATTTCCGCTCTACTTCATCACTGTTAGTTGTCACAGCACTTGGTAACAGTTGATCTACTTTATCTAATACATTTAAGCTTTTTTTCAAAGATTCATTACTGGCAAGATATTTTCGCATTGCTTTTTTCTGTTGTAGTTTTTGCCCCAATAGCCAAAAAACGATGAAACAACCAAAAGACACGATTCCTGAAAATAATAATGCTGGTGATACCGTCACGAGCGTACCCCTTTCATTAACAACCAAATAATAAATATCCCAATGGATTCACTAATTAATACATAGTAAAGAATGGGTTTGCCCGCAGGATTAAACATGACAAATTCATAATTCTCAGGGCTAAGGTATTGCAACATAAACAAAAAGATAAATGGAATAGCCGCAACAATTTTTGCTGAAGCTCTTGCTTCCGAGGTTAATGCATATTTCTTTTTCTCTATCGCTCTTGCACCAAACATCAAGCGATTAAGACGCGTCATCACTTCTTTTAATTGACCACCACGCTGCATACTCGTGCGTAGCGTGATAACAAAAAACTGAAACAATGGATAAGGAAACCTTACACAGGATTTGCGAAAAACTGAATCTGCCGTCTCACCCAACTGCAGTTGCTCTCCCATTCGTTTAAATTCTTGACCGACTTTTCCTTCAAGAGAGTTACCCACAAAAATAATGCCATGCATAATGCTTTCACCAGAGCTAACCGCACTCGAAAGCATATTTAATGCATCAGGAAATGATTCTTCAAATCGACTTTTTTCACGATTACTTAGCCATACGATACCAAAAGAAATACCAAGGACTTCAGTAATAAATATTACAATCAGTGGGTTAGTTTGTATAAATGTCTGATTTAAATAAATACCCGCAGCAACTAGTAATAAACAATATACGGCAATTTTTACCGTCGCATGAGAATCAATATGACTATATGTTGTTGTAAATAATCGTAATAATTTTTTATTAAAACTTTCATCAGATAACACGCCTAACTTAACGGCTTGGCGATCTTCATCAGTTAATGCCACAGATACCTTATTAAGATATTCATGATTCGATTTTGAATGCGAATAAATCAAATATAGCGTGATTAAGCCACCAAAGATTAATGAAAGCCAATATATCATCCCATTTGTTCCAGCTGATTAAACGCCGAACTTAACTGTTCTTCCAACCCAAAAAAACGTGCTTTTTGAACTAAAACAGAACGTTGCATTAAACCTTCTGTATCAAAGCGCCCCATTATCTTGCCATTGTGTTCATGCTGACCTGTTGGTGTAAACTTATAAAGCTCTTCCAGTACAACACTACTGCCTTCAAGACCAACAACTTCAGTGATGCTCATGACCTTTCGACTGCCATCATGTAAACGGCTAATTTGAATAACCAAATCTACTGCACTAACAATAGTGCGACGAATAGCTTCTAATGGAAGGCTACTACTTCCCATCATAACCATGGCTTCTACACGAGCAATGGCATCTCGTGGAGTATTGGCATGAAGCGTTGACATTGAACCATCATGGCCCGTATTCATTGCTTGAAGCATTTGAAAGGCTTCGCTACCACGGCACTCACCAACAATAATGCGATCGGGGCGCATACGTAAGGCATTAATAACCAAATCTTTCTGAGTCACTGCTCCTGTTCCTTCAATGCCCGCATTTCGAGTTTCTAAACGAACAACATGAGGCTGAAGCATTTTAAGCTCAGCAGCATCTTCAATCGTAATGATGCGTTCTTTTTCTGAAATATATTGAGACAAGGCATTTAGCATGGTTGTTTTACCTGAGCCTGTACCGCCTGAAATTAGAATATTAAGACGACAACGAGAAGCAATCATTAAAATCTGAGCCATTTCAGGGCTCATAGCACCAAATTCCGTCAGTTTATCTAAACCAATGCTGCCTTTTTTAAATTTACGAATCGACATTGATGTTCCATCGATTGCAATAGGTGGAATCACAATATTGACACGACTTCCATCTTGTAAACGAGCATCACAAGTTGGAGAAGAATCATCGACTCGACGACCCACTTGTGAAGCAATACGCTTAGCAATATGAATAAGCTGTTCTTCATCAATAAAGCTCACTGGAGCAACTTCGACCAAACCATTTCTTTCGATAAAGATATTATCGTGGCCATTAATCATTATGTCGCTGATACTTTCATCATCCATTAGAACTTGTAATGGGCCTAATCCTTGCAGCTCATTAACCAGATTAGATACAAATTCAGAACGAACAACAGAGCTTACATGTCTCTCTTGACGAGCAAGCAACATATCTATGGCACTGCTTAACTGCTGACTTAATTGTTCTTTAGAGAGCGAATTTACAGCATCAGCTTCCAACGCTTCAAAGATCTGTTTTCTAATTTCAATATAAATTAATTTATTTTGATTCATGCTAGATTCTCTTCGTTAAACGTTGAAATAGACTTAATTTCTTAGGTGTTTCACCAAGTAACAATGAGGTTAAATGGCTAAGGCTTCGGCTTATAGGAAGACTTTTTGAATGGACACTTTCACCACGTAAAAGAATGGAACCTAGCTTTGGTTCAAATGGACAAAGCACATCGAGTTTTGTATCGATGTATTTTTCAATTCCATCCAAATCAACCGTTGAGTACTTTTCAGGTTTTATTTGATTTACAACCACAATGACACGTACTGTCAGTTTTTTTTCATTAACTGCATTTAATACCAATGATGCTTCTCTCAAGCTAGAAACTGACTGTTCTATTACTAAAACTAAAACATCAAGCTGTTTTTCCATATCTTGTGCTAGAAAGTCGAGTCTTTCACTCGCAAAACCAGATAAATCTTCAATAATGAAGTTGGTATCTTGAGCTAATTGATTGGTAAGCACCTCAACGTAGCCTTCCATATCACTCGTTGATAAATGTTCAGACTCTATCGCTAACAAAGAGAGCTTATCGTTGATTTTAGTCGCCATACTGGTTGCAAAATCAACATCCAGATTCGAACTTAACATTCCAGGTGAAAGTAGACGTCTTTTAAATTGCTTAATTCCCATCATAATATCTAAATTGCCAGCACTAAAATTATGATCAACAACCAAACAAGAGCTACTGCGTTTTTCAGACAGTTCTTTACTTAATTGAGCGGCAATAAATGAAGTTCCAACTCCCCCTTTTGTCCCCCAAATCGCAACTCTCTTAGCTTGACGGCTCTTTTTAAGTTTACTATTTCTCGAAATATCTTCATTAACACCGCGAATAAAATCAATTAATTCCAATTTATTGATAGGCCAGAATAAATAGTAATAGCCCATTGTTCTCAACGTTCGGATCGTTGATATTGAGTTCTCAGAACCAATGACAATAACAGAAGCACTCGTCGGTAGTAGATGGCTTATCAGTTCTATTTCATAGGTTACGTCAAAAGCCTCATTCAGTTCGATCATAATAATATGATCACTAAAATCACGAGCATTATTACGGATTTCATCATCACTGTATTTAAAGACTACAGGAGCGGTAACGCCCTCAAAACGGAAAACTTCTTTCATTAATTCTTTGTATTCTTCTGTTTGATAAAATAAAACTAATGATATTGTTTTTTCTTCTTTAACAGGCAGACTGATTGATTTTGTAAGGTCAAACATATTACTCACCAGCCTTTGGAACTAAATTAGTGGTATCTAGCAGCATTTTTTGTGGGTTAACCATTGAAGACCAACGTGCATTTTCAGTAAAACAACCATCGGCCTTGGTTCCGATGTTGTAATGTGTTGCATATTCGCAATGTGAAACAACCACTTTAGGTGTAATGAGTGACACCTTCATATCAAAGTGGGAGGTTGCTTTCTTGCCTTGATGAATCACAATGACTTTTTTATCTATGCCGCTCGAAATCAGCTTTTTATTAAGTTCATTTGCCCATTTTTTACCTTTATTATTAAACCATTGAATATCTACACCATGATTTTTCATTTCACTTTCATGTATATCAATAAATGCCGATAGTTTTACTTCTGCTTTCTTGGATTTCACCAATTGAATAGAGAAAGTCACAGGAAATACATCGATATCAGTACCATGACGCTCACTCACCTGATCGGCACAACCATACATAAATAAAATAGGTAAGAATATTAACGCCTTCCAATTGATCATTTTTCAAATCCTCCAGTTGCTAATAACTCAGTAGCCCATTTATCACTTGCTTTAGAATAAGAACTTTCTAAACCAAAAAATCGACTTAATGTGGTTGTTTTTCTCATCATTGGTAGTTGTACTTGAGATGGATGAATTGGTTGAACTAAGTTGACAGTAGCCACAATGATCAACTCTGTTTTATTTCTCTGTGTCGTCGAATTACGGAATAGAGCGCCAAGGATAGGAATATCACCAATTAAAGGAATTTTTTGTAGATCTTCTTTATCTTCAGAGTTCAACAACCCACCTAAAACAAAGCTCTGGCCATCACCGAGTTCTACTGTCGTACGTGCTCGACGAGTTTTTAATGCGGGTAAATTATAATTATCATTTGCATATTGAGTATCTAAAGAACTGACTTCAGGAACTAATGACAACGTAATCTTGTCATCTTTTTTTACCTTTGCCATTAACTCCAATCGAACACCAAATTCTTTGTAACTGACACTTGGAGTATTATCAATCGTAGTAACAACAGGTAATTCACCACCGACTAAAAAGCTCGCGCTTTCACCAGAAATAACAGATAAATTGGGTTCAGCTAATATTTGTCCCACAGAGTCATTACCAATAGCCGTAATTACTGACATTATGTCGGACGAACTAAAATTAGTTAATGGCTGTACAAATACACCAGCACCACTTCCCGCCGTACCATATTGTATTCCGACCTGTTCTAAGAATGATTGTGAAACTTCAGCAATTGAAATTTTAACGTTAACTTGCTTGGTTGTTGTGACTTCAATATTATTTAAGATCCCATCGTAATCATGACGTTCCATAAATTGCATTTCATAATCATCATTTTCCATGTGGTGCTCAAACGTAAAATCTGTACTGTCTTTTTTTAACAACTGACCTACAACATCGTTAATATCATCTTTTTCTTGCTCTGTCGGTGCAGTACCGCTTAATACCACTTGCTCGCCAACATTTAAAATATCAACATCGCTGTCTGGATACTTAACCGAGATATACTGTTGAATAATACCTAAACTTTTATTAACAATAATTTTTTTACTTACTAATGTATTGCCATTCTCTCCAAAAATTAATGCCGTACTATTACCAATAGTTCTTCCATAAATAACCACCTTTCTTTTATCAATCACTTGATAATCTGCAATTTTCGGATCAGATAAGAAAACAGAGGAAATATCTTGTTGTACCGTGATCGTTTCTGCATCGCCTTCTGATAGATTCAATACACCAGCAGCAAAGCTCGTAAAGGACAAGCTAAATAGAGCTATCACCGCGATTATTTTATAGCATTTAATCCACATATCATTTGTCCTATTTAATCGTCACATCATTTGCGCGATATTCAGTGATAGCATTGAAATCGGAGAGAATATCTCCAGCATCCGCATGTAACTCACTTGAGTCATAATCACCCACAGATTTATACACTTCTATATCGGCAATTTTCTCTGCCACTATCATTTTGGCTGCTTGCTCTCGGGTTAATTCAAGGATTAAAGTCACCGTTTGAGTTTGGTCTGAATCTCGCGAGTTTTCTAAAACCGACTTTTTAACTTGTAGCACCTTAACTCGATTAAAAATTGGAGTTATAGAGACCCCTTGTCTCAAGGAGTTTTTAGAGTTGTATTTACTTTGTTGAGGAGATGATAAGGCTAAAATATCAACAAAAGAGCTAGCACTGATCACTCCACCAATAACAGAAGAAGGGTCTACAGAAATAGGAAAAGGAATTCGTTCAGGGGCAATAACATAGTTAATGTAACCATCTTGATCTGGTGTAATTAAATCATTCATTGATATGTAAGTATCTTCAGCAAGAGTATTTCTGAAGATCACTCCAGGCTTGATATCAATTAATACATTATCATCAAAGCCAAGTTCATTCGCTTTAGACTCAGAAACAAGATCTAATGCTAATGTGCGTTGAGCTATTTCCTCACCTGAAACTACATCTTTTTTCAGTCGCCAAAGCTTAATCTTTACCACTTTATTAGGTATGATCTCTTTAAGAGGAGTGGGAGATAGGGATAAGCTATTTACTAAACCGTATAGGCCAAAAAATATAGTTACAACAGCTAGTAAAATTATTAATTTAGTTTTCATTATTCACCTCAAATTGATGCTGCAATACCAAATAGGTAGCCAACACAAATAGGGACCCCGTAAGGTACGCCGTTTAGATTCTCATTACTTCGATATTTCCCCCAAAGCAATTGGCTAAAGGCAATAACACCACCAAGCAATAAAATAATAGTAATCACTAACAATTGGTACTTTGGGTTGACTGCGATAGAGAACGCAGAAGCAAGCTTAATATCACCCGCTGCTATAATATTCATTAAGAATAGAATAAAGCCAACAATAAATATAACAATCGAATATGGAACTGCATCGTAGTTATTAATAATAATACAAACAACACAGCACAATACTAAAACCATCATACATATGCGATTTGAAATAACTCGAACCGAGATATCTTTATAACAAATAAAACAAGAAATGGTGACTAATAAAAGCCACCATTTAAATAAAAAATCACTCATGATTAATAATTATTAGCTGCTTACATTTGCAGTTGAGATATTATCTGAAACAGTTGTCATTGCTCCAACTAGCGCATCTTTTAAAGTACCGTTAAACATTAGTAAAACGATAGCTGAGATTGATACACCGATAATAGCGTATTCAATAGCAGTAACACCACGTTGATCATTTTTAAAATTTTCGAATGCGATTTGAGACTTAACTACAAGCTTAGTTAGCATGTTATAACCTTATATTAATTTTTATAGACAAAGAATAATCGATTTTATTGCTATTCTCTGATGTTTATATTTAATGAGATACCTATTTATTTAGACATATCAAGAAACTGGAAAAATAATAATAACCTGCCACAAACATGAATAAGGCATTTTGATTTTCAAATAAAAACAAAATGCCTACAACAAGATAAGAATAACAAAAACAACAAGTTACATCGAGCACTCTTGCGTTCTCAAATGTGAGTCAAGTATCATTTAACTGTACTTTATTTAGTTTTATAGAGAAAAGATAATAATTATTAATGAGGCATCTATTAATAAGGAGGATGGAAATACGAAATAATTGCGGATTTTGATTTGATTACTAATGGAGATAAGACCTGTATCGTTACTTAATAAAATCTTTGTTATTTACAATTTTCACAAACTCCTTTTCTAGCATTACTTTAAGATAATTAACTTCGATAACTTGATAATAACGTTCTAATTTTTTACATATTTCATGCAATCGATTCAAACCGCCATAGCTGGATATACCTTTAATCGCATGAATAGTTTCTTTTAGGTTACCTCTATCTACACCTTTGATCTCATACTCAAGTTGTTCTTTAAGCATCAATTTAAAGAACTGTGCATCCTCTGTACCATTGATGGTACTAGTTCCTCTCTCAAAATCTTCAGCATTAAATTCTTGAACACGACTACACATAGTGTTCACCCCGTGAATGAATCATATTCTGTAAGAGGAAGTTCTCAATAGACATAATTATATCTTCGGCAAGGATGGGTTTTTTAAAAGCACTAAGAATATTTACTCCCCCAGACTCTGCCTGCTCCATCGTTTGTTCTATAACTTTTGTTGTTAGTGATGAGACGATAACCATGGGTATTTTATAATTATTACTAGATAGAATGTTTATTAATTCTACCCCATCACCATTAGGCATCATAATGTCTGAAATTATACCGTGAATTTTAATATTTTTACTAAAAATACTTTGTACATCATTGCTATTATTTGCTTCTATTATATTAACTTGATCGTCGAAGTGTTTGTTTATAATGTAAGAGATTACCTTTCTTGAAAATTTAATATCATCAACTAATACTATATTTATTTTATTTTTCATAATGCTTCCTTCTAAACGCAGTAATCAAATACATTGCCTCTCTAGAGACGCTAACATCAAGCTTAGAGAGTTCTGCCGTCTTTTGGTTTTCATTATTATAAAGCTCATTGTACTTAACTTTTGCTTTTAACTTTAAAAATAACTTATGGGTGCTTTTCTCTATTGAAGATAAATATAATTTAACATCTAAATTTGGTATCTCCATATATTTATTCAATATATTTCCGATAGTAAACTCAAAAGAAGATAAGGTCGAGCTATGAAATGAAACAACGAATGAATTGATTCCTGAATATAAATCTATTTTTAAATCATCAATACTATTATTCATAATATCTGTAATAAAATCAGAATCACAATGGATGATAATCGAATGCCCAATAAGTCTTCGTTTATATTTACAACACATGATTTCTGCATTGAAGGATTTAATCAACATTAAAGTGAATTCTTTCAAATCTGTAATTCTAAACGCTATCATTAGCCGTTGAAAATACAAATCGTATGCGATTATAAGTTCAATATCACTCATGAATAAATCAATATCAGTAATGTTCGCCCTATTTAAGAAGTCAGAAGAAAAGGCTTCTATCGATTCCAGATAATGATCAGCGACAAAATATTCACCACTCTCTATGACAGGTAATTTTATGTCTAATTCGATAAGCTCATCAATGGGATCAACCTCAAGCAGTTGATATACTTCAATTTGCTTTCGAAACGGAGGAATAGTAATCCCTCTTTCCCAACGACTAAAGGTAACATTATCTAATTTTTGCAGTTTAGGAGAACTATTACTTAATAAGTCGACCATGAATTCCTGTGTAATTCCGCTTCTTATTCTATATTTTTTTAAAATCTGCTCAAATAAACGCTTCATAAAAATCAACTAATTCTCTACCTTTGCGCAAGGTAATCCTTTCTTTTTTTTATTCACATAGCATTTCAAATGACAAGTTAAACAAAAATGCCTACAAGGAAAGCGAGTCTATAGATCTTTTGCTTACTTTTACGTCACATTTTTAAGATTAGCCAAGAACGCATTTTATAAAAAAAGGCTGTGAGAATGAGTAATAAATACTAATTATCCAGCCTTTATCGTACTTATAATTTATTTGCTATAGCGAACTAGCCACTCTTTCTCTAACGCCACCTGCCAGCTTGGATGTGGTTCTGCTAAGGATTTAAATAGCTTGGTGTTTTTTGCCGATCCCGTTAAATACTGTGACGACAGCACTGATGGATCACCCCAGACACTTAAATCCCCTTTACGAGACTGTGCTTCTGGGCTCAGTAAAAAGTTAATTGCTACTTGAGCGCCCTCTTTTGCTGATGCATTCCATGGGATAGCTAAGAAATGAATATTAGACAGTGCCCCCGCTTCCATTGCGTAGGTTTGTGTGGTGCCAGCTAACTTACCACTCGCTTGTGCAGAAAAGACTTCATTTGGATTAAACGTAACCGCAAGATCAATCTGACCGTCATCTAATAATTGTAATGATTGTGCCGTACCTGATGGGAACTGCTTACCTTTGCGCCATGCCGTTTGATGCAGTTCATCCAGATATAGCCATAATGGTTTAGTCACCTCAGCAAAGTTCACTTGCTCTACTGGCTTCATTAACTGAGGGTTGTTATTGGTTAACTCAATTAATAGCGCTTTTAAGAAACTCGTACCATGAAATTCTGGCGGCTTAGGATAAGTAATTCTATTTGGAAAAGCTTTGCTGTAACTAAGCAGCTCAGCAAAAGATTGTGGCGGATTACTTAGTGTTTGCTTATCATGAATAAATACAAGTTGACCCACACCCCACGGCGCTTCCAAGCCTAACGTCGGCTCAGAAAAGTCACTGTCTACAGGCAAGGTTTTATCCACAAACTCCCAGCTTGGTAACTTATTAACAAATGGACCAAACAACAGTTGGTTATTCTTCATGGATTTAAAGTTTTCACCATTAATCCAAACCATATCAACACTGCCACCGTCGTTTTTCCCTGCGGTTTTTTCAGCCAATAAACGTGACGTACTTTCCGCAATATCACCCACTTTTACGTGTTTTAGCGTGACACCATAATTACGCTGTAGCTCTTTATCTGCCCAACGAAGGTAATTGTTTATCTCTTGGCTTCCCCCCCATGCGTGGAAATATACCGTTTGGCCTTTGGCTTTTTGTTCTATTTCTTTCCATGTATCTGCAGCATGAACGCTAAAAGAAAGTATTAGGCTATTGAGCAATAACAACCACTTTTTCATCTGTTTTTCCTTTATCCATTAAAGAGTATTTTTATTATGTTAGTCCCGATTATAGTGTATAAATTATGATTATTCAGAGCTTTGTGGTTATATTTAATAATCAAAAATAGCTATATTTGCGGTATCACAACAGTAAATGTGATCTCTCTACTCTCTTGATAATCAACCGATAAATCATAACCATTTAATTGAGCTATATTCTTTACAATAGCTAAGCCTAAGCCATGCCTATCTGTGTGGGTTCTTGATTTATCTACCTGATATAAAGGTTTGAATATGTTATTGAGATCGTCATGAGTTAATGGATTAGAAGATGTATTTTTTATCTTAATCACAACACTTCCATCTCCCTCTTTTTCAATACTCGCAGACACGATGGACTCTTCTACACTATAAAAAAGAGCGTTATCCAATAAATTTTTAATCACGGTTTCTAAGCTAAAACGGTCAACATAAATCATCGGAGAGGCTAATGATGAAGAGAAAGCAACTCTCTCTCCCATTGTTGGATACTTAAACTGCAATTCTGCACAGATCTCTTCAGTCAAGAGTCGAACATCCACTTCCTTCTTTTCAATCCCATAATTTCCTGATGCACTTTGACTCAATGCCATTAATTGATTGACGATGGTCTTCATATTATTCGAAATCGATAGTACATCTTCTTTGTAAGTAGCTGAAATACGAATATCATCAGGAAAACGAATGTTCATTTCACTTAAACTAATGAGCTCTGCTATCGGTGTTTTTAACTCATGGGCAATATCGGAAGAAAGACGTTTTTCATTGGCTACATTTTGAATATTCAACTCAATATATCGATTGAGCTCTTTTCTAATAGGTGAAATTTCTTTGCTTTCTTTTGGATTAGATTGAATACCTTGTGCATTTTCATCAAGCTCTGAAATTTCTTTATTGAGCAAATACAATGAATCTAATTCTCTATCTACTACTTTTATTACAACCATTCGAATACCAAAGATAGCAGTAATAAAAACAAAGATAAGAGACAAATCTGCCATCAATAGAATGTTACTCACTCGTTGATTAGAGATCGCCAAGGTTAAGTACATGGTTTCAATATAAGTCACATCTGTAGGATCTACATCGGATGATAATTGTGGTTGGAAACGAGCTGAAATAGCTTTTCCCATATTACCATCAGGGAGTTTAATATCAAAGATACGACTCTCATGGGTAGGTACATCTTGATAATCAAGGTCAATATCATCAAAATAGCTAAGAGATTGCGACTTTGCAAAAGTACTCTCACCTAACCAAATCTGAAAGTATTGAGCTTCTTCTTCTCTCTCAAATTGAGGCATAAAACCTTTGTGATATTCAAACTCAATACCATCACTTTCCACTTCAACTAAGGATTTGAAGTAGTTTGATTTTTCCACTAATGCATCGTCGAATTGCTGATCAACCCAAGCATCGAGAATAAAATCCAAAGATAAAAAGACCACCAATAAAATGATGCCAATGATCACGGTTAACGCATTAACCAACCGATCTTTTATTGAGTACATGAGCGTTTTTCCACGTAGTAACCAAAGCCTCGTTTATTTTTTATTGGCAGTTCGCCACCAACGGCTTTCGCCTTTTTTCGAATGGAGGATAAGTGTGATTCTATGGTATTTTTCGAAACTGAATCAAATGAACCAATAACATAATCACTGATATTTTCTGTTGTCATTACCTGATTGCGAGAACGAAACATACACTCGACAATCTTGTACTCATTTTTTGTTAGTTCAATCAATTGACCTGAGAATTCGAGTTCTTTCTTTGCTAAATCAAGCGTAAATCCTTCAATTTCCACGTGGTCGTCATTATGCTTTACTCCACCTCGACGAGCTACGGTTAAGATACGAGCATGCAGTTCATCAAACGAAAATGGCTTAACTAAATAATCATCAGCGCCAGACATTAAGCCTTCAACGCGATCTTCAGGCTGTGATTTTGCCGATAAGATAATCACTTTTACATCATTACCCATTTTACGAATGCTTTTTAAGAGCGTGATACCATCGACATTAGGAAGCATTAAATCCAAAATAATAAAGTCATACTCATTGGTAATTGCCATCGAGAGCCCCTTTGAACCGTCTCCAGTTTCATCAATAGTAAAACCAAGGTTACTCAGACCCACCACTAAGCTACGACGTAAGTGTTCAGAGTCTTCTATTAGCAATATTTTCATTATTCAGTACCACTTTATTATTTTATATAATGATAGTAGCAAAAATGGGCTAACCATTCTCATGATTAACCCATTTCTTTATTTGAGGAACTCAATTCTAACTAGTTCGCCATAATGTCTAAACTATTGTCTTTCGCGCTAGTCTTCACACCATATAAGCCAAGTAACGTATGGAACAAATTATCATGGGAAAAACCACCCGCTGCCGCTTTGCTGATAACACTGGCTTTATTTATGCCTTTTTGGTTCGCATAATCATCGCTCATCCAAACATAGAAAGGCACATGAGTCTGCTCTTTAGGCGCTATCATGTAAGGCGCGCCATGCAGATATAACCCATTTTCACCAAGCGATTCCCCGTGATCTGAAATGTATAGCATCACTACATTATATTTATCAGAATACGTTTTTAGCTTTGCAATCGTCTGCGCAATTACGTAGTCGGTATAAACTAATGTATTGTCATACACATTGGTGATCTCTTCATCACTGCAATTTTCAATATCGCTACGATTACATGCAGGGGTAAATACCGCCATATTCTCAGGATAACGCTTCCAATACGTTGGGCCATGGCTACCAATCATATGCAGTGCGTACAGTTGGTCTCCTGTGGTATTTTGAATTCGCTCATCTAAGCCTTGTAATAACACTTCATCATAACAACTTGAGCCATTACAAAATTCATCTGAAGAGGTATCGCTAATCATCACTTTTTCAATGTTCTTGGCAACCGCTTTGTCACCACCATCGTTATCTATCCATACCGATTTGACACCAGCATGAGTCAACACGTCTAATACGTCATCTTGGTTATTGGCACGCTCTCTATTGTAATTAGTACGCACCATATTAGAGAACATACATGGTAAAGAATGGGCTGTTGCTGTTCCGCACGACGACACATTTTGAAAAGCAATCAAACCAAGATCTTTAGTGTATGGATTGGTTTCTCTTTCATATCCATTATAAGCACTGTTTTGCGCACGAGCAGTTTCACCAACTAACACTACCATTAGTGTCGGTTTACCGTTCTTCGCTGGAATTACCTCTGCATCTTCACCGATTGTGATGTAGTCCAAAGGTGCGGTTAGATATTCATTATTAATGTACTTAACCGTATTGAAAGCATCGGCAGGGTTAATCATTTTATTTAAATACGAGTTATTGCGACCAATCGAGGCATAGTCTTTAAAATAGAAAACAGAAATCAGCAGCAGCCCCACAATCGCAACACTCATTAATGCAGCACGATGAAATAGCTCTTTACCCCATGAAGCATTGCGGATCACTTTTACTTTTAATAGAAACAATGATGGAAGCACACCAAAGACAATAAAGTAACCGATAGAAGCCGAGCTTAAATAAGAGGAAGCTTCACCAACGTTGGTTTCAAAGATATTCTCGATCATCGCATAATCAAACATGGTGTTGTATTGCAACGCGGCATAAAACGCCATCGAAGAGGTGAGAGTCAAAATAATCACAATACCTTTGAACAAGTAAGGCACAGCAATCATTGAGAAAATAATAATAAAAGCACAAGTAAGAATCGCAGGTGTTAGAAACAGAAAAAGGCCATTACCTTGAGAAAGTAGATAAATCTTTTCATTAATTGGATAGTTAAATACCACGGCAAAATACAGGGACACTAAAGTAATCAGTGACACCATCTTCATGGTTATTTTTTGGCTTTTAAGTTTTGAAATCAAATTGGACAACACAAGCATACCTTCAGGCTCTTAGGGAATGAAACGAGTGTCACATATCAAACTTAAGATTCACTGAAGATAAACTTATGATTCGCTGTGGTTCATTATTAATTTGAATGCATTAATAATTTTGCGCAAACCTCTAATTTATCACCCATACTAAATACCTAAGACAAATTAAACAGTCTTAAGCATAAGAGTAATAAATGGAGGCTAAATGCATAAAAAAGGACTTTGGATTGCACTACTAATTTTACCTAGTCTACTTTGGGTTTCACTCTCTTATGTGCCCGCTATTTGGTGGTTAGAAAACATTTTAGGTATACCAAGTATCATTGCTTTTGGTTATGCCTTTCTTTTTATTGTTTTATTATTGCGCCGCTATTACTTTTATTCTTTCTTAGCTTTGAGCTTATTCTTTGCTTGGCTCTATCAGTCCCCACAAGCGAGTTACTCAAACCAAAAGTGCCACAACCCTCTTGTTATAATTCAATATAATCTGTATTACACCAACCCTGATCTCACTCCCTTTTTAGACTATTTAAAAGATAATGATATTGATCTTGTCGTGCTTCAAGAAACAGCACCGTGGCATGGTGATCGACTTATGGAGTTAATAGATGAATATCCGTATCAATTTGGAGGAACACCTGGACTTGGCTACCCAAGCGGGCAAATGATAATCAGTAAACAACCATTGAATCTAAGAGCACAGAATACTCCAGCAGGTCATTATATGATCAGCGGTATATGGCAAAGCAGTGAACATCGCCCAGTGAGTTTATATACTGCTCATCCACCATCACCAAGAACCAAGCAACTTTGGCATGAAAGAAATGCACTTATAGGAAGTTTAGAACGCCTAGCAGATTACTCCCCTTATACTGATACCTTAATTATTGGTGATTTCAATTTATCTGCAAATACACAACGCTTTAAACACGCTTACAAAGAATACCAAACAGCCCCTGTTCAAAGTTGGCCAAGAGAGATCAAAGGCATTCCTATCCCAACTTTTGCACAGATCGCCATTGACCATTTTTGGATAAGAAATTCTGAGGAACCCTCGTTGTTTATCTGTAAACGTGAAGCATTACCTCAGTTTTCAGGCTCTGATCATAGTGCGGTGGTGACCTATCTTTCGGCTAAATCAAAACCAAACTAATTACTTGGAATTTCCTTCTCCGCCCACTTATATAAAGCAATCATTAATAAAGAAAGAACAAAACAAGCAATAAACAGAGGGGGTGCACCACCAAGTTGAATAAGCACTCCACCAACGAAGGGAGCAAGTGCAAACCCTAGCCCGTAAATCGCGGCGGCACCAAAATAACTTCCTCGTAAATGTTTAGGCGCTAATTGGTCTATTTGCACATTCAAGGTTGGAAAAGCAATCACCTCCCCCACACTTAAAATAAAGCATGCCATTAGCCAACCAACCGGAAAATCAATAGGCACCATTAAGAAAGCAATTTGTGCCAAGGCCATCATCACCATACCAATCCGAGTGCGTGTAAATAATGGTACATTCTCAAGCAGCTTTAACATCGGAAACTGCAATACCACTATCGTTAATGTATTCACTAACACCAAGCCACTAATAAACTTGGCAGCATCGACAATATCCGTACGAACGATTACTTGAGGGATCGAAGATTCATACTGACCATAGACAAACATCATAATTAAATTTGCGGCAATCAATTTAATAAATAGCTTGTCTTTACTGATGATCCGAACTGTTGAGAAAAAGGACGTTACATCACTTGTACTTTTAGACAGTAATGTTTCGCTATTACTTCTGGCAAAAGAGATAAACAAAAAGAGACCAAAAGCCAAATAGGTAATTCCTGTGACTAAGAACAATATTTTTGGATGAGCTAAACCTAAAGTAATACCAATTAAAGGACCAATTGCTCCACCTACATTAATCAAGAAATAACGAACATTAAGCGCTAGCTCTCTGTCTTTGTCATCGTCTAGGTTATCTCCAATCACCGCCTTTGCAGGGGCTTCTATCATAGGTCGCATTAAGCCGCACATACCGACCAAAATAAATAATTGAAAAATAGAATTCGCAATACCAATTCCTGAATAGGAAAACGCCGCAATAATACAGCCAGAAACCATCACCCACTTACGGCCAAATTTATCAGATAACCAACCAGAATATAGCCCAGTAAATGACCCCACCACTGCTGAGCCAGCTAAAATAGCCCCTACCGTTACTGCACTGGCATTAAAATCTTGATAGAGAATGACAATAAGAAAGGGCCAAGCCATAAAATACGTAGTTCGCGCTAAAAGAGTTCCAACCAATACTGTCCAGATAATATGATTAAAACGAGAAAGACGGTCCCACTGTAATACGCTTCCACTTTCTTCCGTTTCTTCTACGCCACTATTTCCATCAGCTGTTTTTGTCTCTTCCATACACCCTCCTTGGGATCTGCTATCTAGCCATTTTTTATTATTTTCCTTTGTTTAAAAAGTATACCGATTAACCTTAAATTTATAAGAGTGTAAATCTCTTAAGTTTGCTTTTATTTTTAATGAAACCAGTCTATTACACTGCCTTGTGTCTTATTTCTAAAATCCTTACTTCTGTTAAGGTTTATTTAACCTAATATATTGAATTATTAAACTTACTAAACAGAATAAAAGTGATATCTTTGCTTTATCTATGCCTACGAATAATAAACATGACTTTTAATAAATCCCATTTACAACATTATTTTCCTTTTTATCTTGCTGCACTATTAACGCTCACCCCTTGGGTTAGTTCACCAACCGCTTTAGTTATGGGTTTTGCTCTGGCTAGTTTTGGTTTTGTACCCACGACCTTTGCGTTGGGAAAAGTCACTAAAAAATTGTTAGCTTACTCTATTGTTGGTTTAGGGTTTGGTATTCAGCTGAATGAAGCAATAGAGGCCACTTCAAATGGAATTGGCATTATTTTATCAACCATCGTAGGCACACTCGTTCTAGGTTGGTTACTGGCACGATTGATGAAACTGGATAAAGTGACAGGCCATCTGATCGCATCGGGTACTGCTATTTGTGGCGGTAGCGCTATTGCTGCAGTTGCTCCTGCGATTAATGCTGATGAAGAATCTACAGGTCTTGCTTTAGCTACGGTATTTGTATTGAACTCAATTGCGCTATTCATTTTCCCAGTCATTGGCCATGCATTAGAGCTAAGCCAACACGCCTTTGGTACTTGGGCAGCTATTGCGATTCACGATACTTCATCTGTGGTTGGTGCCGCTTCTGCATACGGTGAAGAAGCGTTAAAAACTGCAACAACGCTTAAATTAGCGCGTGCATTATGGATTGTTCCAGTTGCCTTTATTAGTGCTCTACTTTTTCGTAGCAACAGTAAAAAAATCACGATCCCTTACTTTATCCTTTTCTACTGCTTAGCTATTTTAATTAGTGATAACTTACCGCAATTTAGCCTGATCTATGGTGGTATTTTTGATGTGTCGAAAAAGCTCTTAGTTCTGTGCTTATTCTTTATTGGCTGTGGTATTTCGATTGAAAAAATCAAAGCAGCGGGCGCAAAACCGTTGATCTTTGGTGTTAGCTTGTGGGTTGTGATATCAACAACCTCTCTGTTTTATATTATGAATTACGCTTCATAAGACATTTACAACATGATAGCCTCTTGATATGGAATCCTATTTTTAATAAATGGGTACATACAGATTGTGTCACACCCTCTATAATGATGAATTAGTCAATAACACTTGAGGCTGTCATGTTTCTTACCTATTCAACACATCCAGATATCAAAAAAATCCAAAAAGGATTACTGCAATTTTTTATCCAATGTATTGTCGCCGCTATTGCCTATCTTGTTATTCGTACTGATATCATCGTTTTAAAGAATGGGCTTAGTGAAAATTCATTAACAGAGTATTATCAACAGTTTTTACTACTCGTTGTGATCGTCTCTTTTACTTACATCGCTGTAGTGAACAAAAAAGCACGAGCCTTTGCTACGCTGATCATTGGTTTCTTTAGTTGTATGTTTATAAGGGAGTCTGACGGGGTTCTGGACAAGGTTTATCATGGGTTCTGGTTGGTTCCAGCTTTGATCGTTGCTTTCACTTGTCTGTTCTTAGCATTTAAAAATAGAAAAGGCCTATTGTCTACGTCAGCAAGATTTTTTGATAGCCGCTATTTTTACACTCTCAGCTGTGCATTGGTGATTATTCTTGTTTTCTCTCGATTAGCAGGAATGAACTATTTATGGCAAACATTGCTTGATGGGCACTATATTCGAACCATAAAAAACTTAGCTGAAGAAGGCACCGAGTTGCTTGGTTACTCTTTATTGGCTTACAGTGCTTTAGGGTTTGGTATTGAAGTTCATCGCCTTCAAAAACATTAATTAAGGCGAACAAAGCTAACGATTATTCAATTGCGTTAGCTTTTACTCACCAAATACTTACTTACCTATAAGCTCTTGATACTGCTCACTTACCCTACTCGTGCATTTAGAATTCGCTTCCATTCGTTGATAATGTGAAATAGTCTTGTTTAAATATTCTTGATGATCACTATCTAATAAATTCCACATGTCGCTTCCAACAGACGTAATCGGTTTTGCTGCTTGGTTACTAATATGCAGTACTTCATAGAAGCGTTTGTTCTCTTTAACTAATGTTTCTGATATCAGACCAAAGCCCATCTCTATCAACTCACACCTAACCATATAGTTATGTAATACAGGACAAAGAATAAACTCCAGCTCAATATCACTATGACGTGTCTGAATAGAACGCACCAACTCAATCAACAAGTCCCCACCAACTCCTGCAATAATAATCAGGTTCTTTTTCCCTTTTATTAACGGTAGTTTCGCTACATCCATACAATGCACTTGCCATTGAGACTGAATTGCTGATGCGTGTTTTTGAAGCTGACTTTCAAGATCAACCATCAATTCATCTACGACATCAACAAAGTGGATCATACTTTTAGGTTGTGAGCTCAATAAAGCAACACCTAATTGGCCATGATCACAACAGCAATCCCAAATATGATTATAGTGATCGGTAACTTTATTTTTTATGGTATCTAAACGAGAACTTAACTTCATTAGCCTGTATCAGTAGTAAAAATCAGCCACAGTATATAGTATTTTTTTCATAAAATTCAGGTAAGCTAGCTAATAGTATTTTTAATCCAATGGTAACTATGATGTATAAATTAATCGCACTGGATATGGATGGCACTCTGCTTAATTCAGATAAACAAATCTCAGCAGAAAACAAAGCGGCAATTGCTGCAGCTCGTAAAAAAGGCGTTGTCGTTGTATTAGCTTCAGGTCGCCCATTAAATGGCATGAAACCACAGCTACAAGAACTAGGCATGACCACTGAGGACGACTACGTTCTTAGCTATAACGCTTCATTAGTTCAAAAAGTAAAAAGTGAAGAAGTGATCCGCAGCCAAATCATTACGGGTGCGGATGCAAAGGCCATTGCTAAACTGGCTAAAAAGCTTGGGATTCATATTCATGCTTTCTCTCAAGAAAAAGGCTTAATTACACCAGAATCAAGCTATTACACTGAGCATGAATCTAGCATCACTGGCATGCCAATCACCGTGATTGATTTTGAAGAACTGGCCGATGACGAGCAGATCTTAAAAGCGATGATGATTGATGAAGAAGAATTACTTTCAGCAGCTATCAAGCAACTGCCAGCAGAGCTATATGAGCAATTTACGATTGTACAAAGTGCGCCTTTCTTCTTGGAGTTTTTAAACCCAAACAGCAATAAAGGCGTCGGTGTAAAAGCACTGGCGGATCATCTTGGTATTACTGCAGATGAAGTGATCTGTATGGGCGATGCGGGCAATGACTGGCATATGATCAAATACGCAGGTCTTGGCGTTGCAATGGCAAACGCAACTGATGATATCAAAGAAATTGCGAACCATATTACCGTTAGCAATAATGATCACGGCGTAGCTAAAGTGATTGAAGAGTTTGTACTGAACGCTTAATCGTTCACGTTATATTGATAACTCAACATACCTAACAAATAAAACCCCAGAGCATTTTAACACTCTGGGGTTTTTATTTAATTCAATAGATAATTAAGCTTCTGACTCAACCAGTTTACCCTCTTGATCACCACCGTTTTTCTTCTTCAGTGAAATCAGAATAAGTGAACACACCATGCCAAGTACCGCTACCGTTAAACCAATACCAAAGATCATTTGATAGGCTTCAATCGCAGGGTAAGTATCGATAATCCAACCATTTAATGCGTAAGCCCAGAATACAGAAGCGTAAGCCGCAAACGAACCCACACTCATTGCAGAGCCGCTGTAATCTTTTGGTACACCGGCTTCAGCTACTGGCGCTAAGATAATTCCTTTTGCTAAGAAGATACTGAATGAGAAGCACATTAGTAGCACCATGTTCATCATCAGCATGCCTTCAGTCTTAGGCAACGCAATAGTCACACCTAAACACACCGCAGTTAAGCCTAATGCAAAGAACATCATTTTTATCGACGATTTAAATACGAAATCGGCAATCGAACCCGCAACCAAACCAGCAACTACACCCATTGCACCAGTATTAATAATACCGAAGATAGCCGCTTGTGCTGTTGATAATCCAAATACCGCTTGTAGATAAGGAACCGTGTAAATCAGAGTGATGTAAATCCAATATACCGTTAGAGACGTAATAGCAGCTAACCATACCGTTGGCATTTTCAATACATGGAATAAACCTTTTAACGCTTCTTTGTTTTTACTTTCACCTTGTTTGATTTCCATGTGGTTATCTGGCACAAATTTCCATACACAGAAAATCATAGGAAGGATTAATAACGTATAGAAAACAATCGCGCCCTGGAATACAAGAATAGAGCCGCCAACCAGTGCCATAATACCAACGATCACCGCATTCATGCTCATTTCAGCCGCGCGTCGTACAGATTCTAACAAGCCAAATGCCATACCTTTATTTTTATCGCCAGACATTAAGGTCACGCCATTTACAACCGCAGGCCAGAAAGCGGCATCAACTAAACCCCAAATACCGGCAATTACCACCAATACACTAAAGCCAGGTTGTAAAAATATGATGGCCATCATACTCAAGAATCGAATACTCAAACTGGTGATTAAAATGGATTTTACAGAGAAACGGTTATTGACCCAGCCAGCCGGAATATAAAAGAACATCGCTGAGCCTATCAGCGTAAACAAGATCCCCATTTGGGTGTTGTCTATTTGCAGAACGTCTAAAAGTAAGTTGTAAAATGTTCCCTTAAAAGCTTCAAAAGCCGAATAAATAATTTGACCTGACATCACGACAGAGAAGAAGCCAAACAATTGATTTCGGCTAGTAAAGCCTATTTTTTCAAAGAAGTTCATAGAGGTAATCCTTTCACGTTATTGTTTTATTTTTTAATTATTATTTTTGAGCTTTGTATTTCGAAGGGAACTTATGCGCTATATCGGTACAAATACCATCAACTCCCCAGTTAAACAGTTCATTTGCACGCGCTAAATCATTAACCGTCCAAACATTGACTTTAATGCCAGACGCTTTGAATTTTTGTACCATTTCACGAGTTAGGCCTTTCTCTTCAGGATGAATATAATCCGCTTCACACCATTCAATAATTGAATTCCAGTCATCCCATAAGTTATGACTTTCAAACAAACACGCAATTTTAGTTTGAGGACTTTTACGCTTAAACTCTGATAGTACAAGGTGGTTAAAACTTGAAATAATCAGCTCTCTTTCTGGCGCTAATTCTTTAAGAGCAATGATCAAGTTATCAATCAACAGATGACTTAGCTTCGCACTAGCTGAACACGACTTAATTTCAATGTTTAAATTCAGTTCTTTTTCGTTCGCCATAGCAATTAATTGTTGAACAGTAGGTAAACGCTCATCAATATAATCATCACTAAACCAGCTACCCGCATCAATAGAAGACAAATCAGCGCTACTAATGTCACATAAGCGACCGCTTTTATCAGTACAACGATCTAACGTATCATCATGAGAAATAATGACCGTACCGTCTTGAAGAATATCTACGTCACATTCAAACCATTGAACACCATGGTCTTTGCATAAAGAGAAAGCTGAAAGCGTATTTTCAGGAGCAAGAGAAGACATTCCACGATGCGCTATTAATGTTTTCATTGTTAACCTATTTAACGTGTTAGAAGATGGGAGCGATGATAACGCGAAGAGCATGACATAAATGTGACACAAACGAACATAATGCGCATTCGAACGTTCGAATTGGAGCTTTATCTGTTTTTTTGTCTAACAGTTAACATTATTAATACTATATGAAAGAAGCATATCCCTAAATTTAAGCTGTGTCGGTATCAAGTTACTGCCTCAAACCACACAAGAAGATAATTATTGACCTATCACTTTCCATTTTGGAAAGTTGGTTTTTCCTTTAGTTTTGTATACTAACTGTTACTATATTTCTAATACGTTAATGGATACGTCAAAAGGATGCGTTTTATGACAAATAACATATACAAGTGGAGACATAAATGCCTTCTTCTTTTAAGGTTAACGCATTAATTTTAGATACATTTCCTATTATTGTTGAATCAATAACGAGACAACTAAAAAGCAAAGAAAACATTGAACAAATTTATACTGCAACAACTATGCAAAAAGCATTAACTATTATTAAAGAAAATAACATTGGATTTATCGCACTAGATATAAAACAAAATCAATTCAATGGGCTAGATTTTATAAAAAGGCTAAGATCTAAGAATTACCAGGGATACATTATTGTAATTTCAAGTTATGGCTATGAAATGTACTCAGACTCAGCAAAAAATGTAGGTGCAAATGGCTATATTTCTAAAGAAGAACCAACAGA
Organism: Aliivibrio sp. EL58; assembly: GCF_900312675.1. Taxonomy (GTDB): domain Bacteria; phylum Pseudomonadota; class Gammaproteobacteria; order Enterobacterales; family Vibrionaceae; genus Aliivibrio. The sequence goes on from NZ_OMPC01000001.1 coordinate 244,849, forward strand.
ACTTATCAATGATGCTATCAGTAATATATTAAGAGGATATTCTATTTTTAAACATACTTCATTATCAGAGAAAAATATGGACCTATCAAATCGAGAGGTAATTGTTTTAGATTACTTAATTCGAGGGTATAACAATAAACAAATTTCTGAAATATTATCTCTAAGTGCAAAAACTATTAGTACTTATAAATCAAGAATATTAGATAAATATAATGCAGGTTCTATTATTGAATTATTAAATGTAAATAACAGCATAAAAGAAGCATGTTAAAAAATTAATTAATTACATCTCTAATAATATTCTCTAACTGAGTATGCAATGGGTTTTGCCTGTTTGATAATTTAAGGCAAGACACCATTGGGAACATAGATTGAAAGTCCCCAGGAATTTCAATAGTCTTTAACCTATCCGTATTAATTAATCTTTTTAATGAGATAAGAAGCATATTCTCTTCTATTGATAAACGTATAGCTGTCGCAAAATCATCAGTAGTCATTCTATAGTTAAGATTAATGCCTTCTTTCTTACAATGCTCAACAAAATATTGTCTTGAATGATTCCAATCATTCACTTTAAAAAATACAAACTCCCCATCAATAGCTTCTTCCCATGTATTAATCGGACTATCTTTTGGAAGTGCTATAACTAGTGTAGTATCAATTAATTTTGATTGGTAAATAGTTTTTATACGCTCTTCATGCATAAAGTTTATCCCTATTTGAACTTTATTATCAAGAAGTCTCAGCTCTGTAGATTCCGTCCACACTTCAATAGATATAATAGGCTTAGGGAAATGTGAACGAATCGCTTTATAAATATCTGAGGCATACAATGAAATAGCAACAGAGTGAATTGCAATTCGAATTGGTTCATCATAATCTTTTGAAGAAAACTTTACTTTATTAAGTAATGCATTATCAATTGTATTCAGTCCAGCCTCAATACTTGGTAGTAATGATAACAGCAAATATGTTGGTTCTAACCCTTGAGAGGACCGAATAAATAATGGATCTCCGATCTGCTCTCTCAATTTTGCTAGGTATTTACTTACTGCACTCTCTGTTTTTTCTAAAATGAAAGCCACTTTTTTTAAATTACGGTGCTTATTTAGTAAAATTAATACTCTCAATAAATTATAATCAACCCCTTGTTTCATATCACTTCCTTTTTGATTTTTCACTATATAGTAATGTGTCAGCACGGTTTATAGCTGATTCTAATGTTTCTTTCTTCAAAATACTAGTTACTCCAGTACTGACTTTAACGGATAAACTATAACTACTAAATGTAACCGAACTAACATTTTCTTGTAAATCAAAAGCTAAACGTTGTGCCGCTGTACTATCACAATTTGGTAAGATAACTAAAAACTCATCCCCTCCAGTTCTGATCAAATAATCACTATCTCTAAAAGTAACCCTCATACCATGTGATATTTGTTTAATTGCTTCATCACCAATATGATGTCCATAGTTGTCATTAATATACTTTAATTTATCCCCATCTATAGCAATTATCGATGACTTTTCTTGTACAATCTTATTTAATAAAACATCATCATTTAATATTGAACGATTATATAACCCTGTTAATTCATCTAAATTAACGACTGATTCTGCATAATTTAACTTTATTTTATTTCCTTTAAGTTCTGAAAGTTTATATAAAATATAAAACATTAAAAAGATCAAACCAATAAATAACCAAATAAAATCCACAATAATTTTTGAAAATGGGACTTTATAAATAAACATTGTGTTATTATCAATAACATACTCTTTTGAGTATGAAAAAAAATGTAATGGATAAGATTTATGTTCAATTAATACAATATTATAAAAACCATTTTTATTAAAATTTATCTCTTTTCCATCATTGAGAAAAATACCATTCTCAATATATATATCAATATTTATATCTCCTATTATTTCATCTCCTTTATAAATAGGTGTTCCAATAGTAACAATATAATTACCTGTTATATCATCAGTATATATACCAGATATAATCACCCTATCTTTTAAATCCAGAACGCTTCCATATAAAGTAGAAGACCTATTTTTTTTCAATCTCTCACTAGAAAATACGTTTTCAGTTAATATATAATCAGGGTGTCTTCTTGCTGTGAATAATTTCCTACCAATATAAGAACGATAATATAATAGATAATGTTCATCATTATAAAAATTAGGTAAATAATTAAATAGTTCTTTTGACTCTTGTAACACTAAATATTCTTCTCTAGTAAATTTTTCAATATCTAACTTATAGATTCCACCTAATGGTAAATCAACATATTTATCAACGTTATCTTTTTTTAAATTCACTCCAGCAATCCTATCTTCTAACAAAAGACCAATCAAGAGAATATTATTCTTATACTCTTTAATTTGAGTCGTTATTAAATCAAATGTCTGAAGTTCATTTTTAACTAATCGTTCAGAAAATAAAATAATCATGGTTAAAAACAAAATTATAGATATTAACATTGAACGCAAAACTAGCTCATGAACTTTATTTACTAAAATTCTCATCTAAATTCCTTTTATTTAAATTTCAATTATTAGTACAATCGCCAATTGTCTAACTTAATCAAATCAACTATGTTATCTATTTGATATTTATCAAAAATTCGTCTTTTATATGTACTTACCGTTTTTGTGCTTAGTGATAATATTTCAGCTATTTCTGTGTTTGTTTTTCCTTTTATTAAATAATTAAACACAACTGTTTCTCTATTAGATAATGCTACTTTTTTATTACAACCATCATCACTAGACTTAAACTTAAAGAACGTATATCCTTTCATTATTCCATCTAAAGACTCTTTAATTAAATCCATATCTTCCGATTTACAAATATAGCCATCAGCTCCTAACTTGAATGCTGTGTCTGAATATAATTGGTTATCATTTGCAGATATAAAAAGTATCTTACCATTATATCCATGGGCCTTAATTCTCCGATAAAAATCAAACCCATCATTATCACCTAAATTAATATCCAAAATAAGTAAATCTATATTTAATGATTTTATAATTTTAAATGCTTTTCTAACATCTGATATGGTTAAGACTGTATCAATATAATCTATAGGTGTTATCAAATTTTTTATTGCTGCACATACTAAAGGATGATCATCTAATATTAAGACATTTATTTTTTTATTTAGTACCATTATTTCATTCCTTCAATTTCAATAAATATGATAAATACTTCTATAGGCATAGGTTTACCTGTGTAATATCCTTGACAAAGATTAAATCCTGATTTTTTCAAATATTCTAATGTGTCTTTATCTTCAACGCCTTCAGCAACAATAATTAAACCCATTTCTTTAGCTAAAGCACATGAAAAATCAACAATAAGTTTCTCTGATGTACTATTTATACAATTAGAAATAAAGCTTCTATCTACTTTAATTTCAGTAAACGGTAGTTTAGATAGTTTAATTAACGATGAATACCCAGTACCAAAGTCATCAATTGACAGGCCAACTTTATTTATTCTTAATCTCGATAAGTTTTCTAATAAATTAATAGAATCGCTAAAAACTTCCTTTTCTGTAAGTTCAAATGTAAAAAGCGTAGGATCAACTTTATATTCATTACATAAATCAAAGAATTGGTCTGAAAAATTATCTCTATTTAACGAATCTTGAGTTACATTGATTGATGATGGATAGCTAAGCATTTTTTTTGAATAATCTCTAAGTGTATTCATTAAAATAACTTCAAATAACTCATCAATTAAGCCTTCAGACTCTATAATAGGCAAAAAAACATTCGGTGTTAATATTCCATAAATAGGGTGCAGCCACCTTGCTAACACTTCAACAGATACAGTTTTACCTGACTTAAAGTCAATTTGTGGTTGATAGTAGTTTTTAAACTCTCCTTGACTAAGCCCAAGTAATACATCATCTGTTGTTATACTAAGAGGTAACTTATTATTAAATTTAACGACCGACGCATCAATTACATTTGATTTTTCTATTCTATCAATTACTTGAAATAATTTAGAAACACTTGCAGGTTTCTCCATCGTTTCTATGAAAGAAAAGTCTAACTTTTTACATATGTCTCCAACTGTTGAAATAATATCTTTTTCTAGAGCACTTAATATTACAATAGAGCGATTATACCCACAATCTTTTATAGATGATAATAATTGTACCCCATCCATTTCAGGCATATTAAGATCGCAAAATATAACATCAAAGGAATCACTTTTAACTTTAGATACCGCCTCTCTCCCTGAATATACACACGTAATATTTGCTCCTCCAATATTTATAAGTTTATTTTTTAAAACTTGAGCTTGTAATCTATGATCATCAACAATAAGAATATTTAAACTAGTCATAATTTAACTCATACCACTCAGATGCTTCATTTATAACGTGATTCATATTTGCAATTACTTTATTTAAACACTCTTTATATTTATCAGTTCCAAAACTATAATTTGATATATCATTTATCAAAATAACTAAAGGTTGAAGTTCAATACTTCCAGCGCCACCCTTTATCCGGTGTAGAGCACTATTAAAATCATCATGAGATAATGATGAAGTTAACAAATAATAATCTTCTCGCATTGTTTCAATGAAAATTTCAAAAAGACCACTGGAATGTAACTCTATAAATTTATTTAAGTAAAATTGTTTATCTATAGTATCAGTGTTTTTTTTTAATCTATTGCTTAATATCGAGTATAATTCTTTAAGCCCATAGGGTTTAAATAACATATCATCAAAGCCTGATGTTTTCCCATTTAATCTAGATACTCTAAGATCTTCTGCAGTACATCCTATAATCGCTTTTTTAGAAAAATTGGGGATTTCTTCTCTGACTTTTTCAGCTAACGTAAAACCGTCAATTATAGGCATATGGCAATCCGTGATCAAAGCATCGTACCTCTCTGATTCTTCTAGTAGCTTATCGAAGGCTTCTTTTCCATTATTAGTAACAACTGACATAACACCAAATTCTTCTAATTGTTTCACTAATAACTTTTGATTTATTTTATTATCTTCCGCAATTAAAACACATCCCTCTAAATGAGGTGAAATTTCTAATAAATGATCATCTTGTTCAAGATTAATATTTAATATAGAAGAATATAGTTCATCAATAAATAAAGGTTTATTATTTATTGAGACAATCCTATTATCTAAGTTATCATTTTCTAAATTCCCCCCCCCCAAATAAATAATATCTAAACCATTATTGATTTCATTTTTATTATCTGTAATTTTTACAGATTTGTTAGATATTAACTCATTAGGAAAATCATAACCAAACCATAAGCGTAACCATTCGTTAATGTTTTTATCATTAAGAGTGCAGTCTATATTTAAACCTTTTAAAGATTGCGTGTAATAGCTGCTAATCTCTATAGGTATTGATAAATCTACTGATGTTCCTACACCTACTACACTATTTATATTAAGCTCTCCATCCATTAACTTAACTAATTCATTAACAATGTTTAAACCAAGACCAGTTCCTCCATATTTTCTAGCAATGCTATTATCAGCTTGAGTAAAAGGCTTAAATACCCCTCCCAGTTGAGAGCTATTCATTCCTACACCTGTATCACAAATTCGAATGTTTAGTTTATTTTCAATAAAATAGACTAAAATTTCAACATGACCTCTTTCTGTAAATTTAATAGCATTAGACAATAAATTATTTACTATCTGACTTAGCCTTAAAGAATCTATTTTTATCATCTCTACATTGCTAGGTGTTATATTAATATATAAACTCAGTTTTTTTTCTAACGCTGCAGCATTATGCAAACGAAATACACTCCCAAGCTCTTTTAAATAATTACACTCTCTCAATTCTAAGCTAAGCTGTTTTGCTTCTAATTTAGAAAAATCTAAAATATCATTTACGAGCATATGCAAATGGCGCATGGAAGAAGAAATATTATCAACTAATCCTTGTTTCTCAGTTCCATTAACCCTTGTTGATAGCAGTTCTAATAAGCCAGTAACCCCAGCTATAGGAGTTCTTAACTCATGACTCATACTTGCTAGAAATCGCTCTCTTGAAACTATTGCATTTTGAGCAGCATCGTTTGCTGCTATCAAAGCTGCTTCTTGTTTTTTTTGTTCCGTAATATCATTGATAACGATTAGCATAAATTCATTTTGAGTATTTGGTGCTATGACTTTTTTTCTTACTCGCTTTACTTGCTCATAGGAAAGATTACATCCTTTCACAAAAAAATCATCAGAAACTGTATCTCCATTTATTATTTTTTTATTATCATCTGTATTTTTATCTGCAAATAGGACACAATTTACGCACTTATAATATTTAAACTCAACACAATTACTTAATATTATATTATCATCACTATCTTTAATGAATATTATACTTGGTAATTCATTAATTATACTTTGTAACCATTTCTTATCCGATTCTGATTGCTTTACATCTTTCTCTTTTAACTTAACTTGTAATTTTAAATTTTTAAGCCAAAAGTTAATCACTAAGCAAGAAAGAAGAACTGCTAAACTTAATAATATAATAACCTTGTATACTCTGCTTTTTTCATATCCATATATAACATTAAATTGGCGATATCCTCTTTTTAATTTTTTTAACTCTTCATTATCCACAGTATTCAACACTGCATTTATAACGTTAGAAAGTAACTTATTCTCATTAGAAACTGCAAATGAGATATCAATTAATTTATCTTTACTTTTACCAATAACAAACTTATCAGTAAAGTCTTTAGCTATCAAACCTTGAATCAAATCATTAGGTAAATATATCTTATCTATTAAATCATTTTCTAAATCATCTAATAATAATTTAATATCATTAGATGTAACCGCTTCATGCTTAAAACCTGAGTTAATTAAACTAACTTTATCGCTATTAGTATCAACTAAAAATCCTGATTTTTTAGCTTTATTTAAATTGTTCTTTTTCTCAACAGAGCGATAAACTATTTTCATGTATGGGTTACTTAACGTAACATTATCGACATTAATGTAACCGGGATATGCCAGTGGAATAAGGTCTATGTTTCCTTTAGATAAACTATCCCACGCAGTTTCACCTATAGTCGGAATATATTTAAATTTCAAACCAGTTCTAGCTTGTATTAGCTTAATATAGTCATATAAGTATCCTGTTATTTTTCCGTCATCATTCCTATAAAAAAGAGGATATGAATCTTCTTTCAAACTATATCTAATCGTCTGTTCTTCACTCTTAATATTTCTGTATTCAAGGTTTAATAAATCACTTTGATGGTAAATATTATCTGATTTAATTGAACCTTGAGATGAGCTTCCTCTCTTAGAAAACACAATTTTATTAATAATATCGATAAGGATTCTATTGCTTTTCGAGGATATTACTCCAGTACTTTCGGGCTCAAGCCACCCTGGTAATTGAGTTGTACCATTAATTATATTTTCATCATTCAAATATTCAGCTATAGTTACATAATTAGCAATAATAGCATCTGCTTTACCACTGTTAACTAAGTCAATTGCATCATAAAAATTATCTTTTTTATAGATATTAACGACACCTTTTTCCTTTAATCGATCACAATAAATTGTACCTCTAACACAAGACCACGATAAGCTCTCTATAGGAAAATAAGCAGCTCTGTCTTTCCTATACCACACTGCGACACTACCGGTAAAAAATGGTACTGAAAAAATAAATGATTGGCTACGTTCTCGCGTAGAACTAAAACCAATAGCTATATCTGACTCACCAGATTTTACGCTTTCTAATAATTCCTTAACTGTTTGAAATGCATTAAATCTAACATTAAAACCAGCAATCTTTGATATTTTTTTAATATAATCAACATGAATACCGTTATACTCATTAGTAGATGATTTCACTATGTATGGTGACCAGCTTTCTGTTAAAACTGCAACAGAGAGTGTTTTGTGTTTTTTTATGAAATCTTTTTCAATTGCTGTAAGTTTAATTTCAACGGCAGAAACTGCCATAGATAAAAATAACATCATAAAAAAAGCTAACACTCTATACATTTAAAACCACCAAGGAGTAAGTAAAGTACTAGAGTAAAGCTAACTTGATTATTGTCAAACTCACCACGAAAACAAAACAAACATAAACTTTTGATTTAATTAAAAAAATATAAAGCTTGTAGGCCAAGACCTACAACTCAATAAATGTTATCCTACATAATCTATCTACTAGGGAATGACTAAAACAAATAGAAGCTATTCACATCATATTTGGTTCACCTCTAAATAATATTCGGTCATTGCCTCTGTATATACCAAAAGTAACCACTGCAGATGGGTCCTCATCACCAAAACCACGCCAGTTATACTTTAACCAAGGGTGGCTATGAATAAATACTGGTTCCATTCCTAAACATTTATTATCATCACCATCAGGAATCCCTCCTCCTAAACGTAACCATAAACGAACCTGTTCTTTATAAGATTTAGTTTGATTTTGTTTTGCTATTAATGCATTCCCACTACCATTGTTTAATTCAATATTACCTTCTAACGAGGCTTCAGTTTCCTTAATATCTCTCTTTGAATAAATAGCATTCCTGCAATAATTATCCCCATCGAATGTAGATTTATTATCGTCAATATTCTTGCTAAACTTTCCATTTATATCCCAATATTCAGCAATTGTAGGTACTATCAACTCAGAATTAACAGCACCTCCAACATCTTTTAACTTTAATCGACCATACCGAGAATCAATAAAGCCATTCAAACTTTGCCCAAATGAAATGTCATCTCCAAAAATGTTCTCATTAAATAAAAATGAAAAACACCCTGTTATTCCACAATCAGACAAAGGTACTAATAAATATAAATCAATAAGGTATGGTCCATCTGGTGTACTACTTTCTGTATCAATATAACTTCGATTAAATACCATGTTAGTATGATCAATAGTTAGCTCCCCATTTAACCAAGAACTTTGCCACTTATTGGGTAGCATAGAATAATCAATTCTTGAAGATAAGTCTTTTTTTGTCCCTTGCTCTACAGCTAGAATATCAATTGACTGCATGAAATCTTGTTTAAAATCATCGTAATTAGTTGTAACTTGGTTATATCTATTGCGTACCTGAATTGTAAATTCAGCTTGAAACTCTTGTCCCATATAGGTAAATATATCATCCATAGCATTAGTAATATTACTTTCTAAAATATAGAAATGAGCAGGCACAAAACGACCTACTTCTGTAATACCTTGTATAATACTCCCTCCTATCCATTCATTTTCTACTCCATCGACCTGTAGCCACAGACTACCTACCTCAGTCCAAGATAATGCTGAAATGACAATCCCATTCATCGCTTCTTCTGCAGTCTTGAATTCCGATTCAATAGAGTTTGAGTAAATATCATTATGATTTAATTGGCCTCCATCCCCTAATTTAGGTGTTGCGGAATATTGGGGGATAGAAAGAGAAACAGAAGCTTTATTATTGCTATTTGAATAGTAATTTGGCGTAGTTTTAATCGCACATAAATTTTTACTACTAATATCGGGTTTCCCATCACCTGAATGATCTAAACTACTATCTAATGTCCAGATTATTGGTTTCAAGCGAACAGAAAAATGCTCTCCTGCTTCAGAAAATACGTTTCCTTCTGTAGTTGTTCCATCTATATTTGTATTTCCATTTGATGAAGTAACATCACAAATAGCGAAAGTATGAGGACGTGACTGAATTGATAATACCCCTACTATTTCTTCTTCTATATCCTCAATATCTATGGCAATAGCTCCTGCATCGGGATAAACCAGTGTTAGTGTTCCTATGCCTTGATTGAATTTAATTGTTTGGTTAAGTAAATAAGGATTGTCCGTGCCAGTACTAGGAATGACGTAAGTAACTTGGCTAATCATCAGTTCCTTATCTCCATGATAATCAGTGACTACATTCCCTGAGTTTGGATCTATAACTGAAACTTCCACTGTAGTTGGTTTACCAGCGATGATGTAAAGTGGTGAAGGAGTAAATATGAATCCCCCTTTACTATTGAATACATAAGGTCCACCAGTAGATTGCAATTGCGGGTCTTCATTTATATGTACATTAATGTTTACTTCATTTTCTTGACTGCTATACAGATAAAGTTTTGTTTTCCCTCCAATAATAGGAACTGAATTAACTTGTTTCTCACAATTGGCAGTCTGAGATGATTTCCAACAAACTGCAGGATCACTCTCTTTATCTGTTGATATATTAAGATTTCCTAAAAAATTGGTATCTATTACTCCTTCTTCATCAACTATAGAAAAAGTAATCTCCATTGCATCACCTGCATTTGTTATATTGGTATTTGGGGATATGACTAGATGTTTATTAATTGGAATTTTGCAACCCGAAGAATCACCAACAACTCGACTGTTTCCTTCTAACTCTGCATGTAAAGATGTAATGCCACCTGTAACTTTGACACTATTAAGAACTTCAATCTTACCTTCAGATAATAAAAATCCGACAATCTTTGAATTCCCCTTAATTTTTATTTCACCGTTATCCCCATGGGCAATAATTAATACATCCGCAGGAATTCCATTCACATTGAAACTAGCACTGCCTGCTAATTCAAAATAATTCGTATTTATAATGACTGGTCCTGTCGTAGCAAACTCAGTATTACCTCCAAGAGTTATATCATTAAACCAATACACACCTTCTTTAAATATCACCTTTTTAGTTTGTATATTTGCTTTATTGTAATAACCAGGCTCTGCTATATGGTCATTCCATGAATTAAAAACCAGATCATTGTAAGATGAGTTATCAAACTGAGAGAAATTATATTTTTTTACAAGTAAAGTAGGATCGAATACACAACTAGAACCGTCGCATGAACTATTTCCAGAAATCGAATTATAGCCAATTTTATGGCTTTCTACCGTATTTTGAATTTGACTTGATCCTTTGAATGAAATTGTCGAAGCTGTATCCCAACTTTGAGCTGCATTCCCTGCGATAGTACAAATATCAATATCAACTCTAGGCTCTATAGCTAAAATACCAATAGTTTCAGCGGTATGCCCTCGCTCTGAATCATTATCAAAATCTTCATCTATCATGAAACTAGCACGATTAGCTTCTAAGCGACAACGTCTTAACCACCCTCCATCAACACCACTACGTGTGTTCTTATTTGCTAATACAATTGGGCTGGAAGGAAAAGTATCGTAATTAGCATATACTTCACAACCTGTTGATACTGGTGGTTGGCCATTTTGTGAATTTCGCGTGACCATGCTTTTCATTACAAACTTAAGTCCGTTAACAACCCCTTCACCAGCAGCAGCTACAAATGCAATAGTTTCATTCAACTCAGGATATGGTCTTATATTTTGATTTATACTTCCACCAATCTCAGAGCGCTCTAACGACAACCTAAACGACTGAGCACTTACATTGCTAACTGTAGATGTTAGCCAAAAATCATCTTTATTATTTATCGATTGAACTTGATGAATAATTCCAGGCTTTGCAGTAAATTTTTCAGCACTAAAATGAGAATAGTAAATCGTCTCCCATTTCCCTCTAGTTACATTAGCACTTGATGAGTGGGCTATTTTACTTTGGTATTTTTTTGAATTGACAGCACCGATAATTAATTGTTGGTTATTACCAAGGTCATAGACACCATCTCCTCCGATCAAATAATCGATATGCGTCATAATAGTAGGTTCATATTTATAATTATTTGATTGTTTACTATTTGGTGCTATTTTTTGAATGAATTCGACATATTTGGTTGTAATATTAATAATACGCAAACTAGATGGCATATCATTTTCATTTTTAAATACAACCGAGTCCATTAAGAATACCCTAGGATTCTCTGTATATTCTTCTTTAAAATTTATTCTACATAATGAATCAATACAGCTTTTATTTGTAGTTTCTAATACATTAAATCGACCAAACTCCATGCTTAGTGCATTAAAGCTTATAAATATAAAGAAAAAAACAATAACTAATCGAATCACAAATTACTCTTCTTAAACCAGATTAAAAAGAAATAATAATGTCAATTTCAATAATATAATGTAGGGAAAATCTGAATAATGAAGGGGGTAATTCTTATTTTATTTTTTCAAGAACTAAATAAATGGCACTTAGTATTATAATTTACTAGCACCATTTATATGCCGATTATTTATAAGAAACTACCTTTACTTAGATGCATAATAAGGGCAGTCACATAATAAAAACGATAGCTTTAACCTGCTTTGAACTGTTATTGCTAAATAGTAATTCTGGTTCCTGAGTTATTTTAAGCCCATCACCAGAGCTTAGTTCTATCTCACCAACTGACAACCCATAATTAATGCTTTGTACAAAGACCTTTTTATCTAATTCAATAGAAAGTGATTGCTGAGTATTGGGTTCTAAAATAAGTTGTTTTATCACCGCATTTTGCTTAATTAAAAATGAGCCTCCACTCGCTGTTGGCGTTGCTATATCTACAAAGCCTTGTTCTTGAGGGAAAGGTTTCTGTTGATAGCTCGGCTCACCATTAAATACATTCGGTTGTATCCAGATTTGCAATAAATGCAATTCTTCATTTGAAGAGGGATTAAACTCACTGTGTTGAACCCCTGCTCCTGCAGACATCAGCTGATATTCACCAGGTACAAGCTTCTCACTTTGTCCCATACTGTCTTTATGGGCAATTGCGCCTGACAACACAACGGTTAAGATTTCCATATTTTCATGACCATGAGTTGCAAAGCCACCTTCAGGTTTAATTCGGTCTTCATTAATCACTCGTAATGGGCCAAACCCCATGTGATTCACATCATAGTAGTGCCCAAAGGAGAAGGTATGCTTTGCATTCAACCAACCAAAATTTGCACTACCACGCTCATTCGCTTTTCTTAATTCAAACATCATCTTCTCCTTAATTATCACTCAAGTTTACTAAACATTACTTTTGCACAGAAAATCGAGCTGCTAACCAGTTATCCACCGCTACTTTACCGCCACCAGATAACATCAAAGAAACACTCGCTGCCAATAGTGCTAAACCAAACTCATAGCCGCCATTGGACATAAACAATCCATTAGGTAAGTGAACGCTTACAATCGCAATCAACATAGTAAATGCCAATACCAAGGCCGATGGTCGAGTCAGTAAACCAAGAATAATAAATAGGCCACCAAAAAACTCAGCACTGCCTGCTAAAAATGCCATTGCAACACCCGGTGCTAATCCAATCGATTCAAAGAACTGCCCCGTGCCAGATAAACCATAGCCACCAAACCACGCAAACAGTTTTTGAGCACCATGTGCCATAAAGATAATGCCCACAGGAATACGAAGCGCTAATGTGCTAAATCCTGCATTTGAAGCTAATAGTTGCTCAATTTTCTGTTTCATTTTATTTCCTTACCAATTAAGTCTAAGAGGAGATCCCTCTGTCGTTGCTAATCAGTATAGATAATCGGCTCATAAAGAAAATTGGAAGTATTTGAGCTTATCATTCAAATTTTTTGAATATAAAAATTGGCATGATAAGGTAAGCGGTCTAGTATTAATTCAATTCTGTCATATTTCGACTCAATACCTTTAGAATGAGGGACCTTATGCAATCACCCATCACACTTGATGCACTAAGAGCATTAGATGCCATAGATAGAAAAGGCAGTTTTGCAGCCGCAGCTAAATCCTTATTTAAAGTCCCTTCAGCACTCACTTATACCATTAAAAAGCTCGAAGATGACCTTAGTGTGGTTTTGTTTGATCGCTCAAAACAGAAAGCCCAACTAACCTCTGTTGGCAAGTTGATTCTAGAGCAAGGACGAGAAATTCTAATCGCTACCGATAAATTAGAATCAGCAGTAAAGCAGCTTGATTCTGGGTGGGAAAGAAACATTACCATCTCAAGAGATACCATTATCCCGCTAACTCCTTTGCTAGAGTCTATTTTTGAGTTCAATAAATTAGAACATGATACCAATGTTACTATTTCTGAAGAATCACTCGGTGGAGGTTGGGATGCTCTGCATAGTAATCGGACCGATATTGCCATTGGCGTTTCAGATCACTTACCAAAAGGCGAATATCAAATAAAAGAGATTGGTCGAGTCGATTTTCTATTTGCAGTAAGCCAGTACCATCCTTTGGCCCTCATAGAACGACCTATTGAAGCCAATGATTTGTTGCTTTATCCTTCTTTAATTGTATCTGATTCTTCTTTATTGCTGCCCACTAGAGATACCGGCCTATTTAAAAGCAAACAACAAATTAGCTTTAAAACCATGCAGGCTAAAATTGAAGCTCAGACAATGGGCCTTGGGGTTGGTTTTTTACCTCGTCATTTAATTAAACAACAACTAAACGAAGGTCTTCTGATAGAGAAAAAATGCACAGTACCAAGAGTTAATCCACCTTTATTTATTGCATGGCATAAAGATAACGATGGTAAAGCGTGCGAATGGTTAACTAATGAATTAATCAGTAAAGTGTGGTTGTAATTACTTACTTTATAACTAATGTGGAAAGTATTCATTATTGATAAAGAGATGTACAAAATTAATTAGATAATAAAAATAGCACATTAATTAAAATGTGCTATTCCATTATAAATGTAAGTAATATTCTCTCTTATCTTGATACATAGACTCATCAGCAATAGTGAACATTTTAAACAAATCAGTATTATCAGAGCACGCCCAACCAATAGAGTAATGCCCATCATACACTTTTCCTTCTTTATCAAAGAATTTTAAGCTTTCTTGGCTTACTTGTAATTGTTCAGCCAAGGATGCGCATTCTTTTCTAGTCATTCCCTTAGTTAAAAGAGCAAACTCATCACCACCAATTCGATAGAAAGACTCATTTTCGCTCAACAACCCAGAAATGTGAGAACTGCTAACTCGGATGAGTTCATCTCCTAAATCATGGCCATATTGGTCGTTAATTGCTTTTAAACCATTAACATCTAAAATAAATAATCCAAAATTCCAAGTGGCTTCTGAATCTCGATAGCGTTTTTGATAATGTGCAAGATCTTCATCGAAAGCCTTCCGATTACCACATTGCACCAATGCATCACTTCTTGCGATATCAACTAACTCTAACCACGAGGAAAGCTGTTTAACAAATAACTCAAATACTAATTGATTTGCTTCTAATTGAGGGCTAGATTCAAACCTCAAGCTAGCTAAAAATTTATCCTTGCTAGATAGTATTTGAAGCCCCTTATGGCTTCCTAAAGGTTTAAATCGTAACTGCCACTGAGTGTCAGAAAACAGATGCTGTAATTGAGCTTCTACTTTTTGAGGTAAATCACGATAACTCAATGTTTTATATATTGAACCAAACTCTATCACTGCTGCTAAATTGTTCTTGTGTAATTCTTCTCTAGTTAAAGCATCACTAAGTTGAGCGGTTTGTTTTGTTACTTGAACCTCAAGCTCTTGATTAAAATTGGAGAGTTTTTTATTGCTTCGTTCAATGACTTTTTTAGAATCATTTAACTCATCATTTTTGTTTTTAAGTTCACTCAATTGAGTTCTGATTGTAATGCTCATTTTATTTAAAACCAGTGCCATTCGATCAAATTCAGAGAATTGAAATTTCTTACCCTTTACTTCTTTGTTGGATGCATAACTAACTATAGTGTCTTCTATATCGATAAACTCTCTAGAGATCCAACGAGTGATCCCCATTGCGATTAAAAGAACCGTTATAAATGTCCACCCAATGACAGTAAATAAAGCCAAAAGAGAGGATTTCATCTCTTTAAGACGCTCTATATCTGAGAATTGATAAGTAATATCAAGGGCTAAAGGCGATGAGAATGACGAGTTATTTAAGACAAAAATCCGCTCAAGAGCCCCACTCTCTGTCATCTCTGTTTTTAGCTCACTACCAGTATCTAAATGAGGGTTCAAATCAAAACTCTCATCTTTTAGTAAAAAATGTTGGAAGCTCTGCTCTATGGTATCAAACGATATTAGAACAACTACGTAACCAGATGCACGATAACGGCCAGCACCTTCTAAGTTATAAGCTAACATTGGTGTAATTAAAGCAATGCCCTTTGACGAGGGGATCCCTTTGATTAAATTTGGTTCTGTATAGAAATGCGTTTTAGTTAACCCCTGCTCATAAATCGATTTATCTGCACTGATTTCGTTTAATAATTGGCTATTTTCAAAGTGATAAGGGCGGCCATTAAGATCATATAATGGTTCCCATTTGTCATTCAAAATATAAACGCTGTTAATCAAGTGCGACAATTCACTAAACCGAGTGAGATTGTGCATGACAACGCTTGTATACAAGATATTATCCAATGCCTGAATATTGAATCTATCGCGAGATAGCCAATTTAGGCTTTGCTGGATGCGATCAAACTCCACGACTATTTCTTGAGAAATCGTTGATACTGCATTTTGAATTTGTTGTTCTTTTTGATTAAATAATGTTTCACCAATACTACTGGTCACAAATTGACTAATAAAAATTAACGGAGCTAATGATGCAATTAGCAATGTATAGGTAAAAGATTTACGTAAACTAAAATAAGGACGAGTAATCATAAATCTTCCACTTTAGCCGAAAATCGATCAATTAAGTTCTCAATATATACCATTGTTTCTTTCTCTGGCATACCATCTGAATGACGAGAGGCCCCTCTGGCTAATGCTTCCCATACAAAAGAAACTCGTAAACTTGTAGGCATAGGTTGAGATTGTAGATATTGCTGATACACCGCATTCATTACTTTTTTATTGGGTAATATTGCAGCTTGATTTACTTCTGTAGAAGCTGATATGTATTGATGTTCATTAATCAAACGAGTCAAAAACTCTTTATCCTGTGCTAATTCCATCAGTTGTTTGATCATTGCTCTTTTTTCAGGATCTTGGAAGCTCGTTTTCGTCATTGTCAGAACTTTACCACCAGACAAGGATTTCATTGGTATGCCTTGGTAACTCGGTAATGAGGCGATTCCTAAATCAGAACCAAACTCTTCAATTAAGTGACTAACAGCCCAGTCACCATCTATAAGGTAAGATGATTTACCATCAATAAATAATTGGCGGCTACATAAACTATTACATTGCGTACTGAGTTTATTTTTTTTTGCAGTATTATAATAAAATGCTAGTGTTTCTAAAGATTTAGGATCATCAAAGTGAAGTTGGTCTAAAGGTACATTTGGACGAAACAGACTGAAAAAAACTGAGAAAAAATACATATCCTTCACACTGTAACTAATGTGCATCTTATTCGGTTCATTTTGAGATAACGCTTGCAGTTGCTCCCACTGTGTAACAGGTGTCGCTGTCTTAGTCTTATCATAAAAAAGCATGAGGTGATTACCAAGAAACAGAGGTAATCCCATATAACGATCGCCAACCATCGCACTCTGTTTTGCTGCTGATTCTAATTGTTCTTGTTTTATCCATGCTTTAGGAATAGGAGTAATTCCGATAAACTTGTGCAAACCTAAAAAATCAGAAGGTACCCATGCTACATCTGGCATGTAATTTTTCGATCTAGATGCCAATAATAATTCCGCTTTCATTTCATCAATAGAAAACTTGCGAACCATCAGTTTATTACCCGTTCTCGCTTCGAATTCCTTTGCGAGTTTCTGATCGACGTTATCGCCAAATGCACTCCAAAACTCCAACATTCCGGCTTGTGAAGAAAATGAAAATAAGAGACTGATTAGAATAAGGTATTTAGGCATGGTAATTAAAGACTTCTGAAAGGATTAGCTATGGGACATTTACACCGTAAATAAGAAGTAAGGCATTATATCAGACAAAGCAAATATTAACCCTTACTATTAGTAAATGACTTTATATCTTATAAAATACTCTTAGTTATATTTGCAAAACTCATCACTAAATCTGCCACGGTTTTGGCTTGGCATTTTTTCATCAAACTTGAACGATGCACTTCTATAGTTCGTACTGCGACGCATAATTTATCAGCAATCTGTTGATTACGCTGACCTTTCACGATGAGTTTTAAAATCTCCATTTCTCTTTCTGTTAGCGCATCAAACTGTCTTTTATTTGCTTGATACTCATACATGGTTAAAGAATGCGTTATCGCTTTATGAATAGCCAAAGCCAATTTTTCGCCATCCACTGGCTTTTGAAAGAAATCAACCGCACCTAACTTCAACGCATCAACGGCCATAGGGACATCACCATGACCAGTTAAGAAGATAATCGACAATGGGCTCTGTTGTTGGTTTAATCGTAGTTGAACCTCTTGGCCTCTCAATATCGGCATTCGGCTATCAAGGACCACACAGCCGGGTAGTAATAGATCCACTTCATCAATAAACGCCTTTCCATCCTCAAAGGTAGTCACGTTAAAGTCATGGCCCTCTAGCATAAACGCTAATGAATCTCGCACTGATTCATCGTCATCAACCACATAGACTGGCACATTTATTTTTGACATGATTTACTCCCTTTTAACTTCACTGGCAATTAATGCGCACTATTATGACCTGTTATTGGCAAGGTTACTGTGACTTGGCAGCCTTGTGGCTGAGCAGATTGTAATAAAAAAGTTCCATTATGGTCTTCAATCACATCACGACAGATTGCTAGGCCTAACCCTAATCCATTCTCTTTAGTTGTGACAAAGGCCTTTGATAACGGTTGATTATTATCAACTAATCCAATGCCATTATCTCGAATGACTATCTTAATATTCTGCTCACTCATGGTTGTCTCTATCCAGATCTTATGAGCTAAAGTACCCTCTTGTTCTTCCCGCTGTAAACAGGCATCTGCCGCATTATTTAACACATTTAATAATACTTGTTGTAAGCCGACAGCATCACCCCAATATGAGTAAGTCTCCTGTTCATTATCTTGTATTATTTGAATCTCTTTCTTTTTAAAATCATAATCAAGCAGCAATAACGTATCTGAAATAATGTCTTTAATATCACAATTTGATTTAGCAATAGTACGTTTATTTATCAAGGCTCTTAAGCGTTGAATAATACTATCTGCGCGTATCACTTGCTGTTCTATTTTCTCAAAGATTGGGACTAATTCTTGTGCCCCTTTTCCTTTTTTTATTCGCAATAATCCGCCTTGGCTGTAATTGCGGATCGCGGCTAAAGGTTGGTTTATTTCATGCGCTAAACTGCTGCCTAATTCCCCGACAATGGCCACTCTCTGTGCATGCTCTAACATGGCGTTTTTTTCTTTTAACGAGTTAAGTGTATTCTCTAATTCTCGCTTACTTCGACTAAAACGATATTCCAATAAAAAGTGATAACCATTGAGTACAATCACCAGAATAAATAGCATCCATCCCCATTGTTGATTTCGCTTTAGCCACGACATCGCCTCTTGCCACCACGGTTTTTGCAGTGGATGCATATCTAAACCTTGGTACAATTTATCCACCGACAGCTGACTTACTGCAGGTGTCCAGCCTAATGAGTTTGCTGCAATAGCCGCTGGATGATCACTTGGTAATGACAATAATGCTCTGGTAATTGGTTTCGCTAAGCCTTTATTCGCTCTACCTGTTTTTGCAAACGACCAATTTGGGTAAAGCGGTGTTGAAGTGGCACATGGAAATTCTTGGGGGGCGACGTTATTAATGACTCGAAAATTATCTTTATTAAGTAAGCCTTCTTGGCTCATTCTTTCTAGTAAACACACGGGTACTATCGCTCCTTCTATGTGTTTATCTCGTAATTGATAAAGCAGTACATCCAAAGGAAAACCTAAAAACTGAATATTAGAAAAATAATGAGATTGACTTAAACCCAGTTTATTTATCTCATACCGCATCGTGAGATAACCACCAAAAGCATTTTCATTGACCGCAGCTAAAGGATAACCACTTAAAGAGTCAATAGCTTGATATGAAGAGTCTTTTAGAACTACAAAAGCTGAACCAATGGCATGAGTGGTACCTGATTGATCATTACCATTCGCGCTGTTTAACGTCGCAAGCCAAGATAAAGAAAACTGACGCCCAAGTCGTACTGCTTGCCCAGGGTTAGTGATCACAAAATCGACGGTTTTATTCTCTACCGCCTGTTCCATCTCAGAAAGAGTAAATGGATGTAGGACAAAAGCCGTATCAGGAATATTAAGAGATAGCCAATCCATTGTCGGTTGCCAACGATGATTCGCTTCTAACGCACCTCGTGTAGCTAATACACCTACATCCACGTTCTGAGTTTGAGCAACAGCCGTGTTGGAGAGCAATGCACAAACTATCCCTATAAATATAACAAAATATCGACCTTGCTTGTGCCATTCCATTCTCTGTTCTTTGCTCATTACACTCTCAGATCCATTACTGACTTAACTAGGATATCAATATCTGTTTATTTCCCAAGTTTTTTCTTGTTTTAGATCAAGTGAGCTTACGCTATGTGGAAAACCACAGTAGGCACAACAGACTCAATTATTAATAATTTGTTCATATTTTGACATACGCAGTAAACCATCACAAAAAGAGGTTTTATGGACAATACCAAACGTCGATTTCTCAATCGTCTTGGCACACTCACCGCAGGCGCTGCCATTATTCCTGTCGCAGGAGCTGGTACCTTATCAGCCACTAGCATCATCCGAAATAATAACCAACCGGATAGAAAAGGCATGGTGGGTAAACGCTACGCCATGGTGGTTGATTTACGTAAATGTGTGGGTTGCCAAGCCTGTACTGTCGGATGCTCTATCGAAAATCAAGCGCCAATTGGCCAGTTCAGAACTACCGTTAAACAATACGAAGTGACATTAGATAATGGCAATACTGACGTTCAGAATGTGAAATCATTCATGTTACCTCGTTTGTGTAATCACTGTGATAATCCTCCTTGTGTCAAAGTATGTCCTGTTCAAGCGACCTTTCAACGTGAAGATGGCATTGTCATGGTGGATAACGAGCGTTGCGTAGCTTGTGCTTACTGTGTTCAAGCTTGCCCTTATGATGCCCGTTTTATTAACGAAGAAACCTTAACCGCTGATAAATGTACTTTCTGTGCGCATCGTTTAGAAAAAGGCCTACTTCCAGCATGTGTTGAAACCTGCGTTGGTGGTGCTCGTGTGATTGGTGACTTAAATGATCCAAGCAGTGAAATCTTACGTTTAATGGCAGAAAACCAAGCGGACATTAAAGTACTCAAACCAGAAGAAAAAACACAGCCACACGTCTTCTACATCGGGATGGATGCGCGTTTTACCTCTCACATTGAAGGAAAAACGGCGATTTATGATCCAAAAGGAGAAAACGCATGAACATCACAGAAGTCTTAATTCAACCACAAGCGACCGCATGGCTACCGTGGGCAGTACAATATTTCTTATACATAGGCTCTTCTTACGCCGCGGCTATTCTCTTTTTACTGAGCTTGATATTTCAACAACATACTAGCCATAAGATGCGTTCAGCTCTGGTTTTAACTGTGGCTATTGGTGCTATTGTTGGCCCATTAGCATTAACTGGCGATCTACATCAACCGGGACGTGCATGGCATTTCTTCTTTCATCTAACTCCTTGGTCTTGGATGTCTCTTGGTTCACTCTTCTTACCTCTGTTCTCTGCATTAGCGGTAGCTACGGCATGGCTGTATTTGCGCGATGATATTGCAGAGCTAAGAAACAGCACCAATCCCATCGCAAAACTCGTGGGTTTATTGACCTTGGGCGATTGGAAAATTACTCATACACAAATGATCATTGTCGCAGCCATCACTACCTTATCAGGACTAAGTATTGCTCTTTATACTGGCGCTGAAATTGCCATCATTGAGAGTCGCCCGTTATGGAATCAAGCCGCCTCCCCTATTCTTTGGTTTGTGACCGCTTTTCTGGGGGCGATTGGCTTTAGTACTTTATTGCTGTTTTTATTTCCCTCAAGCCATACAGACAAGACTTCAATGAGTGAGGGAGACGCCTCTCTTATCAAGCGCACCTTGGTATTAAGCTCTGTACTTTCTCTTATTTTAGTACCGTTATGGACTTCAAATAATCCGACTTTTTCTTTATATGAAAACCAAGCATGGATCACTCGATTAGGCCTCTTATCTCTTGGTTTTATTGCTTGTTTTGTTGTCGCTCAAACCTTAAAAAACCTTAACCGCGCAAGCTTCATCATTATCACTGCCACCACCCTGTTTGCGAGTTTCTATTTACGTTGGGTAACCATGATGGATGTACAAACCATCCCAAAATTTGATGTTGGTGCATACCCATACGAACTACCAATGGGAGGCGCAGGTTTACTTGGCATCTTAGGAATGTTTGGTTTATGGATGGCACTCGCGTTAGCTGCATCCGAAATCGTGAATACGCAAAAAACCTCTCTTTCAACCACAAAACACACAACAAAGTAGGATTTAATTATGGATAACAAACGTCGTCAGTTTTTAAAATCAGGCCTTGCTGTTGGTGGTGTAGGTGCTTTTGCAGCAGGATATGCAACCACAGGCACACACATGGCGCACGGTGTCATTGATGGAACCGCAGGTAAAAAAACCAATCATATCCATCATGGTAATTCACTAGAGCCAGAATACACGGTGACAGAAAATGGCAAATTGATTGCAAATCCAAAGCAGCGCGTAGCACCCTCTATGTGCTTTGGTTGTTGGACACTGTGTGGCTTACGTGTTCGTATTGATAACGAAAACGATAACATTTTACGTATCTCTGGTAATCCTTATCACCCTTTGTCTCATGAACAACAAATCCCATTCAATACGTCAGTAAAAGACGCTTATATTGGCATGGCAGGTGAAGCAGGATTAGCCGGACGTTCAACCGCTTGTGCTCGTGGTAACGGCATGATGGAGATCCGTAATAGCCCGTATCGTATTACTCAACCATTAAAACGTGTGGGTAAACGTGGCGAAGGAAAATGGGTTCCTATCAGCTACGAGCAACTCCTAAAAGAAGTGGTTGAAGGCGGCGATCTGTTTGGTGAAGGTCATGTTGAAGGCTTACGTGAGATCCGTGATATTAAAACGCCATTAGATCCAAACAACCCTGAATATGGACCAAAATCGAACCAACTATTAGTCACCAATGCAGGTAACGAAGGTCGTGATGATATTCTAAAACGCTTTGCTTTTAACAGCTATGGCACACGTAACTTTGGTCATCATGGCTCATATTGTGGTTACGCGTTCCGCGCAGGATCTGGTGCCTTAATGAGTGATCTCAATAAATTCGCTCATGTTAAACCAGATTTAGAACACACTGAATTTGCGATATTTATTGGCATGTCTCCTGCTCAAGCCGGTAATCCATTTAAACGCCAAGCTCGCCAATTAGCAGCCGCTCGTACTCGTGGAAATTTTGAGTACACCATTATCACACCAAGTTTGCCTGCTGGTTCATCAAGCCTAGCCGCAGGTGATAATAACCGTTGGATGCCAATTAACTCAGGGACGGATTCTGCTTTAGTGCTTGGTATGATCCAATGGATCATCACTAATGAGCGTTATAATAAAACCTTCTTAGCGCAACCAAGTGCGGCTGCAATGAAACATGCCGGCACTGCCCATTGGTGTAATGCTACTCACCTTGTTATTAGTGATGAAAACCATCCTAGAAACGGCGCATTCTTACGCGCATCTGAAATGGGCCTCCCTTTTGAAGGTAAAGCACTGTCAGACAGTGATCCTTATGTCATTATTGATGCACAAAGTAATGAACCGTCAGTTAATACGCAAAATAAACCTGCGACCTTATTTGTTAGTCAACGATTAGAGACAATTAATGGCACGATAACTGTCAAATCTTCTCTGCAACGTCTAAAAGAAGAAGCCTTTAAATATGACTTGGCTTTCTACAGTGAACAGTGTGGTATTTCACAAAAGGATATTATTGCTCTCGCGACTAAATTTACCAGTCATGGTACCAAAGCGGTGGTAGATACCCATGGTGGTAACATGCACAGTAATGGTTTCTATAATTCATTCTCTATTTTAATGCTTAACGCCCTTATCGGTAATATCAACCTAAAAGGTGGAACGATGGCAAAAGCGGGCGGGTATCCAACCTCTGCAGCGGGTCCTCGTTATAATTTTGCTAAATTCAAAGGCAAAGTAAAACCAAAAGGCGTATTTTTATCTCGCAGTAAATTCCCTTATGAAAAAACAAGCGAATACAAGCGTAAAATAGCGGCTGGACAATCGCCATATCCAACACGCTCACCTTGGTACCCTATATCAGCACCATTATTAACCGAACATTTATCGGCAGCGATTGATGGTTATCCGTACCGAGCAAAAGCATGGATTAACCACATGGCGAACCCTCTTTATGGGGTTCCAGGACTCGACAATTTATTGGGTGAGAAACTGAAAGATCCTAAACAACTCGGATTAATCGTCTCTGTTGATGCCTTTATTAACGAAACCACCGCTCTGTCTGATTATTTAGTACCAGATACTGTGACTTATGAAAGCTGGGGAATGGCAACACCGTGGCATGGCGTACCAACCAAAGCGGTGACAGCACGTTGGCCGATTGTTGAACCATTAACAGAAAAAACAGCCGACGGTCGCTCTATCAATCTAGAAAATTTCTTTATTGATATTGCAAAATCAATGGACCTTGGCGGTTTTGGTGACAATGCAATGCCTGATACTCAAGGAAATTGGCATGCAATTCACTCAGCTGAAGACTTCTATTTACGCTCAGCCGCAAACTTAGCGTATGCGGCGAATGCGGCGAATGGCGCACCAACAGCCACGGCTGAAGACATTGTTCTTTCAGGATTAGAGCGTCTAGTCCCTGAGATGCAGCGAGTATTAACGCAAGAAGAGTTTGGTAAAGTCGCTTATATTTTTGCTCGTGGCGGCCGATTTGAAGATGCAACAGAAGCCTACAAAAACGATGAGATGAAGCATAAATGGAAAAAACCGCTCTCCATTTGGAATGAAAAAGTGGGTACATCTCGCAATACCATGACAGGAGAGCAATATATTGGCTGTCCAACTTGGTATCCACAAAAACTGGCTGATGGTACGCCGCTAGCGGATAAATACCCAAAGACAGAGTGGCCATTTACACTAACCAACTTTAAATCAAACATTCACAGTGCGGTGTCTAATTTATCACCTCGTTTGAATTCAATTAAAGGCGTAAACCCTGTTTATATTCATCCAACAGATGCCCAAAAAATGGGAATAACAACAGGCGATGTATTTACTATCACCACACCAAGTAGCTCAACCAAAGCGTTAGCTATGCTGGTAGATGGTATCCAAATCGGTACGCTTGGTTTTGAACACGGTTTTGGTCATAAAGAGCTTAGCGAACGCGCCCACTGGATTGGCGATATTCAGCAACCCGTTAAAATGAAATCAAACGATGGCGTGAATATTAATGACATTGGATTGATTGACCCAACTCGTAAAGGTAAAGGCGTATTACTGGATTGGGTAGTAGGTGCGGCGGCAAGACAAGCGCTGCCTGCAAAAATCCAGATAGGATAAATAACTACTGATTATCCATATTGATTAGCTGGTACTCTCCGGATTAGCAGCTAATCTTAATAAATAATTATTATGTATAAATGTGGAAAACCACAATACCCAAATTTATTAATAAGTTTAATAATAAATAGCAGCGTCTATTGGCTTAAAATAAAGTCCTTATTCACTTTTAGTAATAAGGGCTTTTTATTGCGGTATTGTTAGCACAGTCCCTGTTTATGAAAACCAAATACGTTATATTGTCGCGAAATCAACCTTTATTGACAATTGAGTTTATAATGAAAAAATACGTAAACACCCTTCTTATTTCATCTTTGTTCGCTTCTTTTTCAGTCTTTTCAGCACCTGTCGAGTTTCAAAAAATCCCAGAGATCATGACAAAGTTTGAATCTGCTCAACTGTTTATAAAGAGCTCACCAACGCTAGGTCGATTACCAAAAACCTCTGAAATAGGTAAAGAATTTCCTACTTATGTATCTGATGGCAAAGGTGGTTACCATCTAGAAACAAGCAATACGATGATCAAAGAGGTTGTTGTCGCTAGAATGCCAGCCGCAGTTGTTGATGATGTCTATAACGAATGGTTAGTACCTCAAGACGTATGGAAAGGCACGTATGGTATTCTTCCGACCTCAACAGAATTTGCATCATTTAAGCGTATTAAAACCATCAAAGCCGTGAAGATTGATGATGAAATGCTAACACTGATGGGCAGTGAAGATGGTAAAACTGCGATCATTCAAGTGAGTTGGGATGATAAAGGGATGACAGTCTACAAAGACGGTTATCTTGCTGATTACGAATACGCTATTGCACCAGAAGAAATGAAAGCAAACTACGAACTGGCAAAATAAAATAATCAAATCAATCATAAAGAGAGGCTATTAGCGCCTCTCTTTTTATTCATATCCTCTTTATTCTCTGGATAACAAGATGGTTCCAGCCAATAAAGACATTGCTATTAGCACTAACCCTAAATCCCCGACGACACCAGCAAGACTCAATCCACTGCCAATTAAGCAATAATAAAACAAACCTAAAATCGCTCCAGCAGTTCCTACTTGGTGTTTATAATTAACGAGTGCCGTGCTAAATATATTAGGAATAGCCATACCAAACCCAGCAACCACACTTGCCATTCCGAGCAAAAACCAAAGACTCTCTTGATACAAATACACCTGAACCGAGCCTATCATGCTAAATACAACAGCCACCTGAATTAACCGCTGCGAGCTCCACTCATTTTCTAACAGTCGTTTATTTAATGTACTACCAAAAATAGAAGCCACAGCTAGGACCACACCACTGTAACCAAATTCCATCGAACTTAATCCAAGCTGACTAAACATAAATGGCGCTAAAGAGTAATAGCTAAACATCATGATATTAAAGCAAGCAACCAAAATCGCACTCTTCCAAATAGCACCATCTTTAAGCATTGCCTTAAAGACACTCATAAAACTAATCGTTTGAAGATGACTAGGTTTTGTTTCTTGCAATGACACTGTAGACACAACTAAAAGTATAATAGCTATAACAAATAACAAGCTAAATACAATCAAATGCCCGAAATACTCAGCAATAAATCCCCCCAGCATTAAACCCACAACAGGGCTAATAGATACCGCAATAACCGCTACTGAAAATACTTTGCCTAACTCTTTACCTTCATAGCTATCACGTAATATTGTCTGACCGATAACAGAACCAACTGCGGCACCAAAAGCGGAAATAATACGTGCCATTAACACCATATTAAAATCAACGGCAATAATGGCCAACAGGCAACCAATAGCATAAATCAGCAAACCACATAGCATCGCTTTTCGGCGTCCAATTACATCAGCGATGCGCCCCCAGAAAACAACACCCACAGCAAAGGCCATAAAATAGATAGATAAGGTTTGACTGGCGCTTGCCATTGATATGCCAAAATAATCGACGAGGTGAGGTAATACAGGGCTATAAATGGTTTCAACAACTTGAGGGAACATCAATAGCATGATGAGTAATCCCATGTGAGGTTTTTTATTCATATTCTTTTCTTCTAAAATTGGAATAAAAGAAGTATAAAGATTTGCGCCATGGTCAAATATCAACAGTAGAACAATAAACATCAAAATAAGGACAAGCTATGTTAATCGATGGAAAAACACCAATTAATGTCGATAACACCCTCTATCCTTTTGTGGGGATTGCGGCAGAAGTAGGTAAACATGATTCAGGCATGCATAAGCATAATCGAGCTCAACTGCTATTTGCTCCGCACGGATGCATGACTATTACTCTGGATGGCTCACACTGTGTACTTCCACCAACCAAAGCCGCATGGATCCCAGCAGGCGTGAAACACTGCGCTGTCATGAGAAATGTTGTCGCTTATCGATCGCTCTATTTTGCTCCCTCAGCTATTGATAACTTACCTAGCGAACTCGCCATCTTTAACGTTACCCCCTTATTGAAAGAACTTATTGAACGAATGGCCTTTTGGGAGTGGGATAAACCAAGCAATGAACAAACCAATACTCTGGCTTTATGTTGTGAGGAATTACTTCATGCTGAAAGATACGATCTCACCCTTCCTTTACCTACGGACAAACGACTCACTGCATGGTTAAATAAAATAACCACAAAGGCGATCCTTCCACAGCCATTAAATGAAATGTCGATTCAAATTGGGGCCAGTAGCAAAACCATCTCACGTTTATTCATAAAAGAAACAGGGATGCCTTATCAAGCGTGGCGACAACAATGGCGCTTACTTACCGCTATTGAACATCTTGCTGAAAATAAAAGCGTCTCAGAAGTTGCTCATTCATTAGAGTTCTCTAGTGATAGCGCATTTATTCACTTTTTCAAACAACACACAGGTGAGACACCAGCGCGATTTATGTGAACATATCGACTACTAATTATTATATTTCCAAAATAGAAATAAGTACTTCGCATACTTTCACTAAAAGAAATTATACTATTCCATTAGAATAAACCCATACTAATAAAAAGGGTTTTATCATGAGTCAAGAACGTTTCTATAGCATCATTACCGATGCAAACCTTTCTCCAAAACAGAAATCACAATATTTAGCATTAGAAGCTGAGGCTAGCTTGCCTTATATGGAGATTGACTCTGATACTCAACAAGCACTGGATGATGGCATTCTGTGTGATATGTTTGAGGGCCACGCCCCTTTTAAACCTCGTTATGTATTACCTGATTACGCAAAATTTTTATCTCAAGGTTCAAAATACCTAGAGCTATCTGCGGCCGAAGATTTTGATGATGCATTAAATTTACTCACTATAATTTATCATCATGTCCCTTCCGTTACTTCTATCCCTGTTTATCTTGGCCAACTTGATACTGTGCTTATGCCTTTTGTTGGTACCCTTAGTGATGAAGAAATTTACCAAAAAATAAAACGCTTTTGGATAATGCTTGATCGCACACTACCTGATGCCTTCATGCACGTAAACATTGGCCCAACAGATAATATTATTTGTCGTACTATTTTACGTGTTGATGCTGAATTAAAGCAAATTGCTCCTAACTTAACCTTTATGTACGATGCTGAGATCACACCAGATGATCTGCTTCGTCAAGCGGCTGCAAATATTTGTGAGTGCAGTAAACCTCACATTGCAAATTACCCAGTACACGCAAAAGCGTACAATAACACCGGCTTTGGCATCGTCAGTTGCTACAACTCGCTACCATTAGCTGGTGGCTCTAACACTCTTGTCCGCATGAACTTAAAAGAAGTGGCTAAAAAAGCCCAAAATAAAGCGGACTTTGTTGATAACGTGCTACCTAATTACTGCAACGTTATGTTTGGCTTAATTAATACAAGAAGTTCATTCTTACATGAAAAATCAAATTTCTTTGAAGGTTTTTTAACCAAAGAAGGATTAATTAGTGAAGACCGATTCGCACCAATGTTTGGCATTTACGGCATGGCTGAAGCCGTCGATATTCTTATGGAAAAAGAAGGCATTGCAGCAAAATACGGTCATGATGAAATGGCAAACCAATTGGGCCATGCTATTTCAAAACAACTCTCAGAGATCGTTGATGCAACCGAGGTAAAACACGGCTATCACGGGAAAGCACTGCTTCATGCACAAGGTGGCATTAGCTTAGATCTTGATGTTACTCCAGGTGTTCGTATCCCTTACGGCACAGAACCTGATCCAGTATCTTATGTGCAAGCCACCGCTGAGCACCACCAATATTACACCTCTGGTGTCAGTGATATTTTGACCATTGATGAAACAGTTAAATCAAACCCTGAAGCGATGTTTAATTTAGCAAAAGGCGCACTGCAATTAGGCTATCGAGAGTTTACCGCCAATGTTGCTTCTAACGATTTAGTTCGTATTACCGGTTACATGGTAAAACTGTCTGATATCGCTAAGTACGACGCTGAAGGCTCTCGAACCAATACTACGTTTTTAGGAGCAGAAGCGGCGAAAAACACGGAAGTATTGAACCGTACACCTCGTGTTGTGGCGATAGAAATGACACCTGCATACGCAGAATAAGAAGTCATTACTATGGTTAACGCTGATCTTTTTTCTGGCGATAACATCAACGACAACAAAACAGGATTGGTCAGTAAAATACTGACCTTTTCTTGTGTTGATGGCCCCGGAAACCGCCTTGTGATCTTCTTACAAGGCTGTAATTACGATTGTATAACTTGTCATAACCCTCATACTATTAATCACTGTGATCATTGTGGTAATTGCGTAGAGCCATGCCCAACAGGTGCATTAACCTTTGATGATTCACCAAACAAGAAAGTTATATGGAATGAAGCGCTGTGTACTCAATGTGATAAATGCATTGATGTCTGCCCAAGTAAATCAAACCCAAAAATAACAACGTATACGGTAGGAAAACTAATTGAATTCACCAAAAAACACGCGCCATTTTTAAGTGGTGTTACGATTTCTGGTGGTGAAGCGACCCTGCAATTACCCTTCATTATTGAATACTTTAAAGCCATCAAATCAGAAAAATCATTAGGCCACCTTACTTGTTTCATAGACAGCAATGGCAGTCTATCTGAGCAAGGCTGGAATAAAGTTCTACCCTATTTAGATGGGACTATGATTGACTTAAAAGCATGGCAAAATGACACGCATCTATGGTTAGTCGGTAGAGAAAACCATCGCGTATTACAGTCGATCAATCTATTAGCTAAGCACGAAAAATTGCACGAAGTTCGACTGTTGTACATTCCAAATAAAACCGATTTATTGTGTGAAATCGATGCTATTAGTGAGTATTTAAAGACATTATCCGAAAATATTACTATCCGTTTAAATGCATTCCAACATCATGGCGTGATTGGTGAAGCGTTAGTGTGGGATAAATGCAGTAAAGCACAGATGGAAGAGTTTGAAGCCAAGTTAGTGACTCGATTAGGGCGTTCAGTGATCACCCCATCGATTTATACTTAATGCTTTGGTTATTGGTTATTTTGAAAATACCGCAGTCAAATAGCGATTATTTAAACCTTTAGTAAGGATCGAGTGCACTCTATAAAACAGTGCGCTCGGTTTTTTAATATAGTGTTTAACGATATTGCGACCGACACCTTGCGAGCGGTTTTCTTTAGATTCTTTTTTCGAAAACAATCCTTTAAATTCCCAATATTGGATCTGCTCAAACGTTTCACCCGCTTGATAATTTGAAGCTGAAAACAGACGATAAAAAGAGGCCACTGTAAAATCATGCAAATGGTGAGGATTCCCATCAACCGTAGGCGTGGTCGGAACCGACGCGATCATAACCCCTTGTTCATTCAACTGAGTTAATAAGTGCGTTACCATTTTTTGAGGCTCAGGCACATGCTCTATGGTTTCTAAGCTAATGATAGTATCAAAGTGCTGAAAGCCGCCCTCTTTGTTAGCTAATTGAAAATCCATACCATTACCGCATTCATAACGTAAGTTATCCGCTTGATAATGCTCTCTGGCATAGTTAACCGCTATTGGATCAACATCAACACCAACAAATTGTTTATCAGGATGAGCTTCTGCCATTAATGCAGTGCCATAACCACAACCACAAGCAATATCTAAAATAGAACTGCCACGTAACTGTTCAGAGGCAAATTGATAGCGTTCTAAATGGATTTCCAACACATCTTGATGACCTTTATCATCTTGGTTCAGCTGTTTTGGGTAAATACGTTCTAAAGAGTGTTCTGCGGTGATCTGTTCTTGTGGTAAATCCATTTTACTGCCTTGATAAACAATTGGTTATAAAGCATCCAAATTAAATGTGATGCTGATATTTCTTCAAAAATAGTAACATTAATTACCTAAGCAGCATGTCTTATTTTTCCTTAATGCGATCACACAGCCAGCTTACGGCCTGATCATTGATACTTAATTTATTATAAACCATGCTATACACCACCTGCCCATAATCAAATGGCATCTGTTTTATCACTAACCCCTTCGCCTGACTTGCCATTTCTGCCCATTTTTTAGAGCTCGTAAATAAAAATTCAGTGTGATGACACAAGGTTGCTGCACTGCCAAAATCAGCCACAGAAATAGCGACGTCCCTTGGTTGGTATTGCTGAGCTAGACACTGCTCAAAATAGGGGACATTTAATTCCTTATCAAAAATACCAATATGTTTATAAGCTAGATAATCCTCAACCGTTAACTCCTTATCAACTAAGGGATGGTCGGCACTCATAAGACAAATCATTTCATCTTCGATCACCGTTTCCCAAACCAACTGCTTTTCAGTTGTTGGCGGCTGACTTCTATCATGTGGCAGTAAAATCACATCAACTTGGCCATTTAATAAGGCATCAAACCCCAACTGCTCTTTTGAGTGGATGTCGATATGAGAACTAGGCGCTTGAGTCGAAAGAATATCACTAATGATTGGGGCAAATATCTCAAAAGTACTTTCTCGCATTGAGAGTGAGTACTTACCAGAGAAGTCTTTAGGTTTAAACGTAGACTGATTCAATAACCCATTCATATTATTTAAAATTTGATGCAATACGGGTCCAATTTTTAACGCATAAGAGGTTGGAATTAATTTCGTACCGTCACGATAAAACAGCTCATCATCCAATAATTGTCGTAATTGAGATAAGGTTTTACTCACACTTGATGGGCTCATGCATAATATCTCAGCACTTTGCGTTACGCTGTGTGTAGAGAGCATGACATGCAACGCAGTAAGATGCTTGAAGCTAATGCGAGAGAGTTGAATAAGATCCATTATTGCCCATTGAGTAAAAAGTTAAACCTAGAAACATTATAAAACACTTTGCAGTTGAAATAAGAAATAACATCCTTTAATATCCACCGCCTTACTCTTTGGGGAGTAGCCCGCTTTCTTGTTTTATCTAAATATAGAGAAACCTGAAAGTTCGTATATCAACATAATTGATGCAAAATCATCATGGTATACGAGACAAGTATGAGCAACTTGTTCGGCAAGACCTTAGATTAACATCACGAACCATTGGGTGGGCGTGAGGTTTTTCTGTGGATCTTATAATTATAATCCCGCCCAAGTGAGTAATGTCGTGAGTGTATTAGCAATATCCATAACCACCGTCGCACTAGCTGAAATCGGTGATAAAACCCAACTTCTCTCTTTGCTGCTTGCCAGTAGATACCGAAAACCAATCCCTATTATTGCCGCGATCTTTTTTGCGACTATTTTAAATCATGCTTTAGCTGCATATTTAGGCGTAGTTGTTGCTGACTTCTTAACCCCTGAAACCTTAAAGTGGGCTCTCATTGTTAGTTTTGTGGCGATGGCTGGTTGGGTTTTAATTCCTGACAAATTAGATGAAGACGAAACCATCTCAAACAGAGGCCCTTTTGTTGCTAGCTTCATTGCCTTTTTCATTGCTGAGATTGGTGATAAAACACAAATCGCCACGTCGATCTTAGGTGCCCAAAATGCCGATGCTTTACATTGGGTTATTCTAGGAACAACGGTAGGTATGTTACTTGCAAACGTTCCAGTCGTATTGATTGGTAAATTCTCTGCCGATAAACTGCCGTTAACCTTAATTCATCGTGTTACTGCCTTGATCTTCCTAGGCTTGGCAGTAGGTACTTTCTTCGGAATGTAGACATAGTGAGCATGAGTGATTATTCTTGATTTAAGAAATATTGATAAATCACTCATGTAAGCTATTTACTTTTCCTACAAACCGAATAATGGACTATTTATGAACCCAGTTATCGATACGATTCTAAACCACCGCTCTATTCGTTCTTTTACTAACGAACCTATCTCTAAAGAGCAATTAGATACCATCATCAGCGCTGGTATTGCAGCCTCTTCTTCTAGCTTACTTCAAGTAAATTCAATTATTCGTGTTACCGATATAGATAGACGTAAAGCGTTAGTTGAGCTTTCTGACGGTCAACCTTATGTAGAAGGCGCTGCGGAGTTTTTGGTTTTTTGTATTGATTTTCAACGTCACTATGAAATGAATCCAGAAATAAAAGCTGAATATACAGAATTAACCCTGATTGGTGCTGTTGACGCAGGGATCATGGCTCAAAATTGCTTATTGGCGGCCGAATCGATGGAACTAGGTGGTGTATATATTGGTGGTTTACGTACTCATGCGCAAGAAGTCGATAATTTACTTGAGTTGCCAGATTACACCGCCGTTCTCTTTGGTATGTGTTTAGGCCATCCAGCTCAAACACCACAAAAAAAACCACGTCTAAGTCCAGATGTCATTGTTCATGAAAATACATATCAACCATTAGATAAAAGCAAAATCCATGAATACGACGACATCATGTCGACATACTATGCAACCCGTAGCAGTAATCAAAAACAAAGTTCATGGTCAGAACAAATCACAGGCAAGTTGTCACAAGAGTCACGCCCTCATATCAAGGGGTACTTGAATAACAAAGGCCTAGCGATTAAGTAATCAATAAATCCTTTACCCCTTCTTTTTTGGGGTATTTGTCCTTCCATATTCATGTTACTTTCCGCCTCATTAATCCCGAGTTATCATTATGTGTACTTGGGATTTTTAATTTTGATACCAACTAACGAAATTCAATTGGTATCAGCACAAATCTACAAAACAACTAAACTTAATAATTATAATAGCAATGCCTGTAAATGCCGCTCACACATTTATATTCTTGGTTTTGCAACTCTAAAATAGGTAATGTCTTATGCTGTCTATCTTTGATATCTACAAAATTGGCGTTGGGCCATCAAGCTCACACACAAATGGTCCTATGATTGCTGGGTACAACTTCACCCAACTTATTCAACCACATTTAGCGCAAGTTTCTCGTGTTCAGGTTGATTTATATGGTTCACTCTCTTTAACGGGGATCGGCCACCACACTGACCGTGCAACCATTTTAGGGTTACTGGGAAATCGTCCAGATAATATCAAGATTACCAGCGCCAACTTAGCCATGAAAAAAGCAATTGAAGATAAAGTATTACGCATTGCTGGCGATCATGAAATCATTTTTGATTATGAAACGGATATGCTATTTCATAAAACCAACTTACCTTTACATGAAAATGGCATGACGATTTCTGCGTTTAATAACACGGGAGATCTATTAGTAATAGAAACCTACTACTCAGTTGGTGGTGGTTTTATTGCAACCGCAGATGAATTAACGAATGGAAAAAGCACCACTACTGTTGAGGTTGAATTCCCATTTAAGTCTGCTGATGAGATGCTAGAAAAAGCAGAAGAACAAGGATTAAGCTTAGGTGCTTTTGTACTACGTAACGAAGTTGCATTTCAGCCGATGGAAGCCATTGATGCAAAAGCCGACCAAATTTGGAAAGTAATGTCTCTTTGTATGGACCGCGGTTTTCAAACTGAAGGCATCCTTGAAGGCGGCCTAAATGTCGTTCGTCGTGCTCCTGCTTTATTGAAAAAGCTAGAAGCAAACGCCTCTATTGAGAATGATCCAATGGAGATCATGGATTGGATTAACTTATTTGCGTTTGCAGTAAGTGAAGAAAACGCAGCAGGCGGCCAAGTAGTAACATCACCAACTAATGGTGCTGCTGGCGTCATTCCTGGCGTGTTAATGTATTACCATAGATTCATTAAAGAACTAGATACGAAACAACTAAAAGACTTCTTAGCTGTCTCTGGGGCCATTGGTATTTTATACAAAACCAATGCCTCGATTTCTGGTGCTGAGGTGGGTTGTCAGGGTGAAGTGGGTGTTTCATCCTCAATGGCAGCAGCAGGACTAACAGCACTTCGCGGCGGCAGTAATGAGCAAATTTGTATGGCAGCGGAAATTGCCATGGAACACTCATTGGGCATGACCTGTGACCCGATTGGTGGTCTTGTTCAAGTGCCTTGTATCGAACGTAATGCAATGGGGTCAATGAAAGCAATTAACGCCTCTCGCATGGCATTAAAGCGCACTAGTAAATGTCTTATTTCACTCGATAAAGTGATCGATACCATGTATCAAACAGGTAAAGACATGAACCGTAAATACCGTGAGACATCACTTGGTGGATTGGCGTTAATTCACATGGCACCACCGTGTGAATAATTTCATCTAACCAGTAAACAAAAAATCCAGAGCGACTCAAACGAGGCTCTGGATTTTTTATGTTAATCCATCTGAAAATATCAGATAACGAATACTTTATTTATTCTCTCCATCAAAGAATGAAATATTCTCTTTCAATTTATCGGTTAATACTGAAATTTGATCATTAACAACAACGGTTTCTTTTAGGTATTGAATATTTTGTTTGGACATATCATTCATGTGATTTAACGAAACTGAAATTTTCTCAGCAACCAATACTTGATTTTTAGAATCAGAGTTGACTGCATTATTAATCCTAGACACTTCATTGACGTTGTCAGTAAGACCATCAAAGACAACAGATAGGGTCGAAACTATTTTCTTCGACTCTTCAATCAACGATACGTTATCAATCATGAAGTTATCGGTTTTTATAGATTGCTCTTTTAACTTAGAAATGATTTCTTTTACATTAACAGTTGAGCTCTGTGTTTTAGTGGCTAAGGTTCGAACTTCATCTGCCACCACAGAAAAACCTCTACCAAACTCCCCAGCTCTTGCTGCTTCTATTGCGGCGTTTAATGCTAATAAATTAGTTTGTTCTGAAATGGTTTCAATCACTTCAATTACCGAATCTATCGCTTCTGTGTACTTCCGCATATCTTTAGTTAATTCAGCTGAACACTCCATTGTATGAGTTATTTTTTGAGATATTTCTTCAGATTTATTCAATGTTAAACGACTATTTTCTATTGAATTAAGTGCTTTATCCGTCGATATTTTCGCTAATTCAGCTTGTTCAGCAACGCTCTTTGCGATTACAGAAAGATCGTTAGAGTTTTGCAATGAATCACCAACAAGCAACATACTTTCTTGCAATCCTACATCACTATTTTCTACGACTTTACTAATGCTTTCTTGGCTATTCATAAGCTCACTAACCACATGAGAAGAGAGCCGAGTTGTTTTTAATATCGTTGTATTCATTTCTTTTAAAGAGTTAATAATAAGATCTAGTTCATTTCCAGAAGATGAAATATCAGGCACATGGAATTCTCCTTTTGACATGCTTACTATATTTTCAGATATAATCGGTAATATTTTCAATTCCCTTTTCACCACAACACATACAATTAAGGAAAGGAACGCCCCTATAAATATAAATAAAACAAATATAAAAACCATCAAGTCATTTAGTTTTTTTAAATTTTCTTTTTGTCCAGTAAAAGAAAAAAGTTGATAATTTTTTCCAATCGCTGTTTTTGATACTGTATAAATGTCACTATCAGGAGTGTCATATAAGTAGGGTAATTTTGTCACATTTTCAAACTCAGGTCTTATCTTATAAATATTTTTATACAACCACCCTTCCGTTGTTTTATCGGCAACGATAACTGTGCCTTTATTATCAGTAATTGCGTATTCTAAATTTAAATCTACCATCAATAAAGACAACGAAATATCAGCACCAAGGATACCGATAATTTCATTATTTTTATAAATAGGAACAGATACCGTAACGACACTTTCTCCATTCTCTTCTGACATATAAGGGGCTGAAATATTTGAGTTCATTTCATCTATAGCTACGCTATTAAACCACTCTCTCCCGACTTCTCTTGCGTTAAACCCAGGAACCCAACCATTAAGATTATCACTAAAAACATCCCCTTTTAAATTAGCAACAAACAATCCAATAACAGCATCATTTTCTTTATTCGTAAGTTTAAGTTTTTCTAGTAACTCACTATTTTTTTCAATATCAACAGTAATAGCAATGCTTTTCATTAATGTTGTAAGTGAATCTAACTTACCTCTAAATGTTTTAGAAATAACATTCACAACATCATTATTAGTTGTTGTTATTCTTTCATCTTTAATATCATTTATTTTCCAATAAAGAAAAACGCTAGATATCATCATAGATAAAATCATGCCTATTAAAAAAAAGGTATTTATTTTTTTTATCATATTAAATTTACCAGAGTTAAAGTGGCAATATTTATAGCATCATAAATTTAAGTTACATATCCATATAAATCGCAATAAAATATTACAATATAATATTTACGATCTAGATCACACAAAATAAAACTGACCATTCTGAATTATATTATTGGTATAATCATTCATAAAATAGATCAATTGTTTTACATCTAAAAATAAGGTTCTTCGTAGAACTACCATAAGAAAAAATCCAGAGTTCTCAAACGAGGCTCTGGATTTTTATAGGGTAAATTTGGTTACTGTTCTATCTTTTATACGGCGACACTATCGTATTCCCTGTCACTGCATGATGAGACACCATCACTAAGTCTTGGTATAAAGTTCGGATATTCTCTTCACTCAATACCTCATTAGGCTTACCTTCAGCCATCACTTCACCTTGGTTAATCAAGATTAGCCGATCACAAAACTCTGCCGCAGTATTTAAGTTATGAATCGCAACCAAGGCAGATTTTCCATTCTGACACTCTTTATGGAGTACATTCATTAACTGAGATTCATGGCCAATATCCAAACTGGCGGTTGGCTCATCAAGCAACATTAAAGAGGTACCTTGGACTAAGGTTCGAGCAAAATGTACAAGTTGCTTTTCGCCTCCAGATAAATCGGTCACGGTTCTAGAACTTAAATGCCCTATTCCCACCCTTTCTAACGCCACTTTGCTTTGATCCTTTAATCAGGGCTGCTGAAATGACTTCTTGTTGCTGACGGGCATGAAACCCTAAACCAATAGTTTCCATCACACTAAATGGGAATGCTGCTTCACTGTACTGGGGTAAGTAGCTCATGCTTAATGCACGCTCAATATGAGAAAGGCTCGATAGCGATTCATCTTTGATCGATATCTCACCCTGTGAATATGCTTGAAAGCCACTAATACACTTCATTAAGGTACTTTTACCTGCGCCATTAGGGCCAATAATACCGACTAACTCACCCGCATTCAC
Organism: Aliivibrio sp. EL58; assembly: GCF_900312675.1. Taxonomy (GTDB): domain Bacteria; phylum Pseudomonadota; class Gammaproteobacteria; order Enterobacterales; family Vibrionaceae; genus Aliivibrio. The sequence continues at coordinate 283,857 of NZ_OMPC01000001.1, forward strand.
AGAAAAAGAAATGTCTTTTAATAGCGTTTTTGAACCAACTTGATAACTTAGGTTTGATACGTTTAGTAGTGCCGCTGTTGAATTCATCATGCTAAACGCCCTTTTCTTTGGAATCGAATAATTAAACCTATAAAGTAACAACCGCCAATAAACGAGGTAATGATCCCTGCTTTCAATTCATTTGGCGCAATAACCCAACGGCCTAACAAATCACATACGAGCAAGAAAATAACACCAAAAATGGCAGAGAACGGCAACAGCTTTTCATGCGCAGGCCCAACCAATAAACGCACTAAATGTGGCACCATCAAACCAATAAAACCAATTGGTCCGGCTATCGCTATCGACATTGCGGTAAGTAAAGTAGCGAACATCAATAGCTTGAATCGGGTTTGCTTTACATTAAGCCCCATGCCGTGCGCACTCTCTTCACCTAATGCTAATAAATTTAAGGCACGGCTCTCTTTTAAGAGCAAAATTGAAACAATGATAATAACTGGCGTTGGCCATAATAAATGTTGCCACATACGACCATCTAAACCACCCATTGCCCAAAAGACAAATTGGCTGACTTCGTATTGCTGAGCCATTAATAGCAACCCCATTCGAGCGCCACCTAATAAACTAGAAAGCGCCAAACCCGTTAAGATTAAAAACAAGATTTGAGAGGATGAATGACGAGATGCAAGCACATAAATAAATGCTGATGCCGCTAATGCCCCCACCGTAGTAAAAATAGGTAACCACATCGGGTTCATAAACGAGAAGCCAGATACAATTGCGATGACTGCCCCAAAACTACTGCCAGAACTCACACCTAGCACATCTGGACTGGCTAATGGATTTTTGAATAAGCCCTGAGTACAAGCTCCTGCCAACGCCAATGCGCCACCAGCCAGAATAGCGGCACACGCTCTTGGTAATCGAATGTGCATTACAATCGCAGAGGCTAATGGGTATTCTTTTGCTGCGAATTCGCTACCATTAAGTAAGTAACTCTTAAACATCGCCAATATATCGAGAACAGGGATATGCACAGCTCCAAGGCTGAGATACGCCAAAAACAGACTAATAAACAGACTGACTGAGATAATAATTTGAAATGATGTTAAACGATAAAAAGGCATTAGAGTTTCTTATACGCAGAATGATTAACAAAAAGAACAGCATCAATAATGTACTGACTATAAACGCTTCTTAATACATGAGGCATTTGATACACACGCCCTTCTTTAATAGCAGTGACAGATTGTAGTGATGGGTCAGACATTACTTCTTGCTTAAACTGTTCAGCCCCATCCTTATCGCCATAAACCCATGCAGGAATAAACAACACATCAGGATTAAGCACAATGACCATTTCTTTTGATACAGGCACTTGGCCGTACTTATCACTGACTAACCCTTCAATCGCATTATCCAAATCCGCTTGTTCTAATACTTCATCCCATGTTGAGTCTTGTCCGCTTGATGTTCCCCACGGGTTGTAATCTAACGCTGTTAATCTTTGTTTTGGCTTAATCACATCTTGAGTTAATCGCGCTTTCATTTTGGCAACGACTTTGTTAGCCGCTTCACTTTTGTTAACTATCTCGCCAACACGTAAGATCTCAGTTTCGATCTCTGCAATTGTTTTAGGTGTTTGAATTCGATAAACAGGAATACCTGCACTTTCAATAATCGCTAACTTTGAAGCATCACTCCAGTTAGCCGCAAACACAATGTCAGGACGATTAGCAATGATCATTTCAACATTCAGTGCTAACAACGGGACTGATTTAGGAAGAATGTCTTTTACCGCTGAGTAATTAGGGTTGTTGGCTAAATCAGTCAAACTGGAGAGTGAACTGTCATCCACCAATTCTAATAACACAGCATCAGTAAATAGAGTTTTAGATGAGATTTTCTTAGGCTCTTTCTCAATAACGACAGAATTTCCTAAGCCATCAACCACGCTTAACGGATAAATAGTCTCAGCCGTCGATGAAAAAGAAAACAAAAAAGAAGAGGCAATAATAAATGATTTTAACGCAGGCCAGCGCATGAAAACTCCTGTAAATCGCGTACATTATTGTTCTAATGTAATAGAACATAAAATTAAGCACTTCGTATCTGACTCAAATCCCATTGAGACTTTCACAGTGGCGCGTCCGTTACGGATTTTCACCGTATTCCGAAGATGGGTCGTATTGTACTTTGCTACCGCTATATATTCTATCTTTATACTTTCAAACCCTTTTTTATTAGAGCTAAGCAATGGAAATAGAAGTAATTTCTTTCTATAGTTACCCTTACATAGGATATATTGTGCAAAGGATTGAAAATGAAATACACGCTACTGCTTCTACTCACTCTATTTACTTCTGTTAGTTTTGCCAATAGCGAAGAAAAAATTACCCCACCTCTTATCAGTATTAACGCCATGGTTGATATTAAAGGCATTGAACAATCAGCAGAACAAGGCGCCCAAGCAATGCAAAGAATGGCAAACTCCCTTGAACTCATCGCACAAAATAGAAACCTCACTCCAGAGCAACAACAAAATATTCATAAAACAATAGAAAACATCAATAACCTTGTCGATGTATCATCTAACTCTCTTCAATCTTTACCCACTTTTTTAAAAGAATCCAAAGAAACCCTTTCAACAACCAGCACCCAATTCTTTGATGATCTCACTTTTAAAGTCATTTTATTACTTGCTATCGTTGTTCTTGCCTTAGTCGCAATTATTGCCTGCTTCTATTGGTTTATTCTTCGTCCGTTACAAAATACCCTATTACAAGCAACTACCAATATTTCAACCATGGCAAAAGCCATCGAGAATTCAGCTTTATCTCTTGAAATGACCAATAAGAATCACGACAATATTTTACAGTTACTAAGCCAAGAAAAGGATAATCAATCCTAGAGTAGACGTGATAAAGTATATTCACTCTTTCATTGATAACTAAGTGATTTAATTATGGCACTAAAAGCATCTGGTGTGGTTGGTGAGCTTTCATACCCTTTCATTTTTGAAGACAGTCCATTGTGTGATTTTGAAATATTAACCGATGAGTTATGTGCCTATACTGGTTTGGCTCTTTCCCAAATCACTCATGTGCAAGTAAGAGGATCTCTAGAGCGTTTGCAGCCAAAGATATTTCATCTAAATGGTTCAATACGTGGAAAGTGCGGTATTTTTGAAGAAGATGTACAAGAACTACTTGCTGAAATGCTTGCGTTTAAAGAACAAGTTGAAGATAAAGGAAAACGTTTTGTTCTTCCAAGAGGAACAGGGCCGGTGATCCAACTACACCAATGTCGTAGCCTAAGTAAAAAAGTGGTTCGCGCTTTGGTTCAAATAGATAAGTTAACCACAAAGAAGATACCAGAAACACTACCTCGCTTTGCCAATGTATTAGCTAACTACTATTTCGTACTAACACGCGTATTAAACCAAGACGCAGGAATAGAAGAACCAGAGTACGTTAGTATAAATTACCCAATGCCAAAGTAAGTAAACCTATATTTTATCAACAAGCGCCTACTGGTCTCTGATTAGTTTGCTGCTTGTTGCCTGCCTAAAACATACTTACAATGAATAACAATTAACCACATAACACTACATAAGACCCTAACCAATAACATCAAAACAAGATAGGTTAATTTTTCTTCTGTATTATTATTTTTTAACGTTGATAGAAATATTCATATGCTATAAAGTTCATCGCTTATAACACCAACAAATAATATTCTAACAAAACAGTTTATTACATAAATGGTGCCCATGTTAATTTTAAGTTAAGTGAATAAAGTGATTACATTTAATAAGTCCAATAATCTATATTTTTGGCCTCGCTTTATTGTTTTATTTTTGTGTTTATTTTCTTTCTTATTTTCTATTTTTTATTTCTATAAGCATTCAGAAAGTGAAATAAAGATTAATCAAATAAAAACAGAACAAAGTGCGCTAATTTCTGCTCAGAAAAAATACATTGCAATGACCCTTAACAGCATAGGGAAAGATCTCTTGCTGCTTTCTGATTTCATTGAGATCAATAAGGCTTACCAAAGACACGATAAAAAGCTCATTAAACTTGCCGAGTTAAATACCCTTGCTTTGAGCCTTAGAAAAGGGCTTTACGACCAACTACGTTACCTTGATCTTGATGGCAATGAGATCATACGTATTAATTATAATGATGGCATTCCTACGGTTGTACCTAAAGATCACTTACAAAATAAACGTAACAGATACTACTTTAAAGACAGCTTGAAGTTACATGACGATGAAATCTATATCTCTATTCTAGATTTAAACATTGAACACGATAAGATTGAGTTACCTTATAAGCCAATGATCCGTCTTGCGACACCTGTCTTTGATGAGTACGGGACAAAACGCGGCGTAGTTGTACTCAATTATTTAGCTAAGCATCTGCTTGATGGCTTAAAGATCTTCTCATTAGAGCAACGAAACCATCATATGCTTATTAATAGCGATGATTATTTTCTTATTTATGATAAAAGACCAGAGCTAGAGTTTGCATTTATGTTTGGTGAAAATGCAGATAAAAAGTATTCTGCTATTTATCCCATAACATATGAGTGTTTTAAAAATCGCTCAAAAGGCCAATATCTAATAGGCTCAGGCATACTGACTTTTGATTCTGTCTTCTCATACCCTAAAGACATAGAAACCAATAAACACGTTTCAATCATTAAGCAAGATTCATGTTGGCGTTTAATTACCTTTGTACCAAGAGCCCCTATTTGGAGCTTAGATAAAATTGTTCAAAGTGAGCTACTTATTGTAATTAGTTTATTTCTTTTTTCTTTGCTCATGGCGTTATTAATTGCACAGCTACAGCTGAAAAAACGAATGAACCACAATAAAATCAAGAAACTAGCACATCATGATAGTCTAACTGGTTTAATTAATCGTGGTTATTTTAAAAAGCTATTTCACTGGAAAATGCAAAACGCACGAAAAGACGATACTAAATTAGCATTAATTTTTATCGACCTAGATGGTTTTAAAGATCTTAATGATAATTTCGGTCACAGTGCTGGTGATTTGGCTTTAAAAGCAGTAGCAAAAAACCTATACAGTGCATTCACTGATAACGCTTATGTAGCTCGACTTGGCGGTGATGAGTTTGCCGTACTTATTTATGATCTTGTTGAGCAACAAACAACGATCACACAAGTAGAAAAATTTATTGAAAATAGTCATGCGCCATTAATGTTAGAAGAGATGCCTTATTATTTAAGTACCAGTATTGGCATTGCTTTCTTCCCTGAACATGGCGGTTGCATCAATGATGTAATGCATAACGCTGATGCTGCAATGTATGACATTAAACGCTCAGGAAAGAATGGATTTAAGGTATTTGAACTATAAGTAACACAGACCTTCTTACGCCCATGCCACCTTGGTATGGGCGTAATGGTATAAGCGCCAGCATAGTGCAAAGATAACAATATAAAGCACTCCAGCCCCTAGCATCACGCTTTCCCATCCCCCATGTTGCCAACAGTACATTAAATAAAAACCGCCTAAACTGCCGCTGACATAGTAATGCACTAAATATAATGCGGTGGCTGTTGATTTCGCCGTTTCAGCTTTTTGGCTCACCCAACCATAAGCGAGTGAGTGGGTAAAGAAAGCCCCAAAGCTTAATATATTTAAGCCCAAAACAATCGCAATAAGTGATTCACTACTGGTGATACACATACCTATTAAACTAAGTAAGCTTCCTATAAACATACCTGAAACGGCATTGAATCGCTGACACCATAATCCAACTAAACGAGAGCTGACAGTACCAGATAAGTAACAAAGAAAAATCATCGACGTCACGCTTAAAGGTAGTGAATAAGGTGCTGCAATCAAACGAAAGCCTGTTACCGAATATAGGTTAACAAATAAAGCAAAATTAACACCGCCAATGAGCATAGCTAAAAAAATTCGTTTATTTCTTAAATGCTGAATAAGAACACGATGATAATCAGATAATGAAACTCTCTCTGCTTGCGGTGTCTCTTCTTTAGGCAAAGCTAAAGCCACAACGATTGCTCCAATCAAACTTATCATAGCCATTAGAATCACCGCGGTCTGCCAGCTAAAATGATCCGTGATAACCCCTCCGAATAATCGTCCAGAAATGCCCCCTAATGAATTTGCGCTAATATAAGCACCAATGGCATAACTAAAGGCTTTTGTTGTAAAGGTATCCGCCATATAAGCCACAGCGACAGCAGCAAAACCAGCTAATGCCATTCCCATCACAGCACGACTTAAAATAAGAACGACAAGACTCTCCGTTAATAACGACGTTAACCCTATAACAGGAAGTAAAAATAGACTAATCAGTATGGCCTTACGTCTACCAATAAAATCAGACGCTATCGCCCACGGTAGCAAGCTAAGGGCTAACATCAATGTCCCTGCAGCAAGCAACCAATTAATTTGAGTCGCCGAGACAGTAAAGTGGTCAGCCAGCACTGGTAACATCGGCTGAAATAAATACAGATTACAAAAGATAATAAATGACCCAAATGCCAGAGCAGCACTCACTTGGTAATACGCCTTACTACGAAATTCAATCATCTCAGTGATCGCCATTAAGAAACAATATCAAAACAGTAGCAAGTTCGATGTAATAGTGAAAATATATAATAATTATTGATTTGATAGTTTTTAATTATGGTGGTTAATAAGTATGGATACACGATTACTGAAGTATTTTGTCGCAGTTGCAGAGCATAAAAATATCACTCACGCAGCTAAGAGCTTACATATAGCTCAACCCGCATTAAGTGTAGCAATTAGGAAATTAGAAACTGAATTAGAACTTGAGCTATTTCGTCGTCACGAACGAAAAATATCCCTAACTCACGAAGGTGAAACGCTACTTAGTCATGCAAAACTGATCTTACAACAACTCGATGATGCCAGTTTAGCGATGAAAGAACTGAGGGGGCTAGAGAAGGGAGAAGTTCGATTCGGCGTACCGAGTATTATGGGAACTTACTATTTTCCAGAAGTACTAATGGCATTTAAGAACCGTTATCCAAAATTAAAGCTCACGATGGTAGAAGCTGGTGCACAATCAATACAAAAAATGCTACTTGATGGCGAGATTGATCTTGGGATAACCCAAGTGAGAGACCTGCCTGATGAATTAGATTCCGATCATTTACTGCGATCACAAATGATGGCAGTTGTGAGTACTGACCATGAATTTGCCAATAAGAAAAGTCTTTCCTATTCAGAGTTCTTCTCTCAAGAGTTAGTTATGTTCAAGCAAGGTTACTTTCATCGTGCAAGGCTAGATGCTATTTGCAAACAAGAAAACCTAACGGCTAATTTTTCTTTTGAAACCAATCTATTAGCTGTCATTCTAAAAATAGTAAAACGAGACTTTGCCATTAGTGCTTTGCTTGAATTAGCCACAGAAAACGAACCTGATATTGTCTCAATTCCCTTTAGTGAACCTATCTTTTTAGATATTTCAATTGCATGGCGAAAGAATGGTTATCTATCAAAAGCAGACCGTACTTTTTTAGAATTTGTGAAAAATAATCATTAGTACTACCTTAAGAAACACGGAAAGTTCCCTAAATTCACACCTCATTAATGAAAAGTATGACTACAAAATTCGGTACTGACATTACTAAAAATAAGTGGAATATTGAATGACAGCTTAGCTTCAACATCAAAAAAATAAAAATGATGAAAGCGAAATAAGTCAAAACAACATAGCCAGTCAATGTGAAATATTAGCAAAAAATGAGGTGCCAAAATGAAGAAATATATTCCTGTTCTAATTGCTCTAAGTACAGTATCTGGCGCCAGTTACGCCGCAACAGCACCAAAAGAAAGTTCTGTTGATTACTTACAATTGCGTAATGGTGTTGCTTATCAAGTGAACCAAGAAAGTCCGTATACAGGGTTATTTGTTCAAAAATACGATAATGGACAAATATCAACCAAAGCGCAATTTAACAAAGGGTTAGAAATAGGTACCGAATCCAATTGGTATCCAAATGGCCAGATGGCATCAAAACTTAACTTCAAAAACGGTAAGTTAAATGGCCAGATGCAAACCTGGTATGCAAATGGTCAGAAGAAAACAGAATTTACTTACAAGAATAATCTGTTAGATGGCCAAGCAACGCGTTGGTACGACAATGGCGAGAAGAATTTAACCATTAATTATGATGATGGTAAAAAAGATGGCCAATACACCAGCTATTACGCTAATGGCAAAAAAGCCACACAAGCAAATTACGATGACGGAAAAATCAAAGATGGTTCAGTAACTCATTGGAATAACCATGGTGATAAAGTAGAACAACTCACTTTCAAAAATCAAAAAGTGGTTTCTGAACAAACTTGGTTGCCTGAAAGTTAATCATAAAACCTGTTTAGTATTAATAAAAAAGCCCTTATGCCTTATGGTACAAGGGTTTTTGGGTTCTAGTCGACAAAGTCATTCTATATAGAAAACGTCCGTAGTTTAACATTAGATTTTGTTAAGTACTTCACATAAAAATAAAAAACTTATATATTGTACGATGTAATAAAAAACGTAATTTATTTTATATAACCAAAAAAGCAAATCCACAGCACTAAAAATCGTATTGAAAAATCAATAAAATAAAGCTGTATATCTTTTTATTGCAACGTAATAATAAAAAATCAAATTTTATTTCATTTTAACAGGGAAATATTTCCTCATAGTTATTGTTGTTGTAAACTGATTCCATCTCCTTATTAACAACAAGAAAGGAGTTAATAATGAATAAAAAACGCAACAACCTCATCGAATCATTTCTATTAAAAATAAATGTAGAGACCCTACCAAAACAACTTAAAGAATTGATTGAGTTAATTGGTCCAGTTGATACGTATACATTTCTCTGTCATTACGGCGGAAAAATAAAATATATAGCAAAAAATCCATCAAGAACCGAAATGAAACATGTTATGAATGAAACAGCGCTTAAACGTCTATGTGCCAATTATGGCGGTTCAACTATTGAAGTGCCTAAACAAGAGCATCTAGATCGACAAGTTAGGAATAAATTAATAAAAAATGCAAGTATGGAAGGTGTTTCACGATCTCAGCTGGCAACTCGTTTTAACTTAAGTGTTAGGCACATCGGTAATATAAAAAAATAAAATTTTAGGGGGGAAAACTCCCCCTAATTATTATAGCGTTGGTTTTCTTTTAAATCCTATATGGTAAGCAACTTGTTGAGATATAACTGTATTCTCACCTATTTTTATCACTTTAAACCCAGAATCTTTACCAATCAAAATACCTTTTGGACAAATATCTAGACAATGATTTAATTTATCTATTTGTCGTTGCATAAAACCATCATCATCAGAGTTATTGGGATTATAACGACCAATAACGATTCGTTCTATATAGCGAACATCCGCCAAATCTAATACTGAAGAATTTTTATCTGATAGCATATTATTACCTTACTTATGCATCACCCTTGCTTTCTTTTGTATTTGCGTCTTTGTCGTCTTGTAAAGCTATATTTGCCTCGTGTAATTCTATTTCAGCATCTACAACCGCGATGTTTGATTCATTTGTCTTTTTTTCTAATTCAGCCGTATCACCTTCGGGTGTCTTTAGCTTGGCTTGTTCTAATTTCATTTGTTGTAGAGCCAAATCAGCTTTAGCCTTCACTACTTTTTTTCGAGCCTGAACGACTGCAATGGCACTTTTACTATTTGCATTCATCTTACTAGAACGCTCAATAGACTTTGGCGCAACTGAACCTCCTATAATATCTAATACGCGCATCAATCCTTCAGGCGTACTAGATTGTGATGCATGTACTTCAACATGATATTTGGCAGAGTTATCACTTGAGCGAGTATTTTCTTTATGCGACGCAATGCTACCTGAAACACTCGCTGTCATACTGAAGGGTCCCCACCCTACTGATGCTTTTGCAGAAAACTCTCCTTTTTTATCTTCTGTGTCATGATGACTTTCTGATGATTTGACTTCCATATCAAATGTAATATCAACTTCATCAACCATTAAACTTGGTACATTAACAATCGCAAGGACAGGAACCTCTAGGCCCACTTTTTCTTGTTCAATAATATCATTATCTAAACCATCTTTACCTATAACCACATTTCGGACATAAGAAAAATCCGCCACACGTGTTTTTCCACCATCAAAACCAACATTTTGAATAAAATTAACAGTCGAACGTGCCAACATAATTTGTGAGTCACAAGCTGCCTTTAAAGGTGAACCAATTAAGCTTTCCATTGGTAAACCTGTAAATTGATTTTTCATACTTTCTAAAGCCATATTATTTTCCTTTATCTAATGTGAAGTATTAAACTTCGGGAGGTGTCATCTTTGATGACGGATCTGAAACAATTTTTTGAGGGATAACCTGGGAGTTAAATTTATCAATAATTTTCATCACACATTCAGGAGAGTCTCTTGATTTAAATTTCACTTTAAAATCAATAATATCTTTACTCATGTTATCTTTACTGCGATGACTTGGTGCAATATCTACAATTAACTTTGGATATGTACCTTGAACTTGTTGTTGCAAATTATCAGCATCAATACCAGTGACTCGTACAGAAAAATCAACGTTTAGCTCATCAAGATAAAGCCCTTTCGCATCAGTAATAGCAATTAAAGGCATCGTTATTTGATGCTCATCATCTAGCATTAACTGGATGACTTTGGGCTTATGTATTTTTTGTTCTTCATCATAATCAAAATATTGTGAAATCAAGTTACTATAATGAGATAAGCTCATATCACTTGCGCAATTAGCAACATAATTTAAACCTCTTATAATCCCATCCAAGTATTGAGGTGAAATCGGTTTATTCTTTTTCTCAAAAAACTTCATAACATATCCTTTATTATTAAATAACGGATTAACAATAAAGCTTCATTATCAGTAATATCATAGGGAAACAATTCCAAATAATAATAAAATGATAAATATATAAGATGAAAATTAATTTACATGTAATATAGAGAGAAATTATGCTCCGTTCTTTAATTAATTTAATTATTATTTCATCATTAATATCTATCACCGTCATAATCTATCCATTAATTTTCAGTCCTGAAATAATACATCTAACTAATACGGACAATAAGTCAGAAAAAAACACATTAGAAAAGATCAAGAATAGAGGTTTTTTATTGGTTGCAACAAAATTGGATGGAATAGGTTGTTACTACAAGCGAGGAAAAATTAAAGGAACTGAATGTGAGTTATTACAAGCGTATGCTAACTATCTTAACGTAGAGCTAAATATTATACTCCTTCCTGATTTATCCAGTCTTTTTATGGCATTGGAAAATAAAAAAGTTGATATTATTGCTTCAGACCTCACTCCAAATAATGAACGAAAGAAAAAATTATTGTTTTCTAATGCATTATTTCATACTAAAGAGTGGTTAATACAAAGAAAAGACAATGCTATATCCAGGTTAAATCAATTAGATGGAAAATTAGTTTCTATAAGAAAAGGAAGTACTTATGAAGACGTAATATTAATATTACAAAAGAAAATGAATATAAATGTTAAAGTAGAATTACTTCCTGAAACCCTATCAACCTTAGAAATTATTAAAGGTGTCGCAAATGGTCTTTGGGATTACACCTTATCAGATCAACACATTGCGCAAAATCAACATGCACAGCATTCTCAACTAGGGCCATCACTAACAATAGGACAACCGCGAAAAATTAGCCTAGCTTTATTCAAAAACGATCAAGAATTACTATTAAATTTAAATACTTGGCTAACTAGTGAAGAGGCTACATCTATCCTAACTTCTAGAAATAAAACAGACAATCTAAAACAACGTTCAATTACGCCTTGGGATAGTATATTTAAACAAAGTGCCTCCCCACCATTTGATTGGTTATGGCTAACTTCGCAAGCTTTCGCTGAATCTTCATTTGATCCAAATGCAATCTCCTCTTCTGGAGCAAAAGGATTGATGCAATTAATGCCAGAAACAGCTAAAGATATGGGCATAACACAAATATTTTCCCCAAATGATAATATTAAAGCTGGTGCTAAATATAATAAATGGCTATATAAAACCTATTGGAAATATTTACCAGAAACAGAAGCTCTTGCTTTTACATTTGCGTCTTATAATGCAGGTGTTGGGCATGTAATGGATGCACAGCGTCTCGCTTTACGAGCTGGAGATGACCCAAACATTTGGTTTGATAATGTTGAAAATCATATTATTAGATTAGAGAAAAAAGCCGTTTTTACTTTGCCATATATTAAATATGGTTATTGTAGAGGTAGCGAAACTAAAGCTTATGTTAGAAAAATATTCTTACAAAATAAATTATATTCTAATAACGAAAGATTTACCTATTAATTAGGTAATACACTAGAGCAACAAACAAATACAACGTTAACATTATTTCCCATCAACTATAAAGAGTATAATCACATGATTAACTATATAAATATATTATTATTTTCCAGCTTATTAATAATATCAGGTTGTTCAGATCAAAAAGTCCATCGTGATATTTTCAGTATCGCCACATGTAATAATACAGAAAACTGTCAACGTCATTCATTACAGAAAAGGGGACATGACATACCTTATACGTTGAGTTTTATAGAAATAGATGACCAAGGATTATTTTTCGATCGTTCGCAATTCGCAGTGTTACAAAAATACATTAAAAGTAAAACACGTAAAAATAATATTTTTATTTATGTCTATGTACATGGGTGGCAACATGATGCAAATATTAACGACAGTAATGTAAAGCATTTTAAAGAACAACTTAATAAAATAAGTAACCAACTTGCCGTAAGTAAACGAGAAGTTATTGGGATTTATATTGGATGGCGAGGAAAATCCACATCGATACCCTTACTTAAGTACCTTACGTTCTGGGATAGACAAAATAGTGCTAAACGTGTTGCCGATGGGAATATCATTGAAATATGGAGTTTTCTAAGAAAGTTAAAAAATAATAGTATTTCAGATACAAAAATCGTAACCGTAGGCCATAGCTTTGGTGCTGAAATCGTATTTACAGCAATCAATAAAACACTAGTGAATGACCTAATAGAATCAAGCGTAAATAAACAATATAAAACAAGTACATCTGGATTTGGCGATTTAGTTTTGTTAATCAATCCAGCATTTGATGCATTAAAATATGCTCATTTTCAAGATATAAACGAACGATACAATGAATTTTTAGGGACACAAAAACCTATACTTTCTATTTTTACATCAGAATCTGATTGGGCAACTAAGTATGCATTCCCTGCAGGCAACGCTATTTCTCGTATATTTGAATCACATCGCTATATGAAAGCAACCATTGGTGGAGAAAACGTACTAATCAATCAAAACGTGGCAGGAAAAACGAGTATTGGGCATTTTAAGCCTTTTATAACCCATCGACTTGAAATGACAAATAAAAATACCGACATCAGTTCAACACAACGCATTAAACTAATAAAAAATTTAAAATCTGATTGGGGTAATGGAGTAAACCCACTTAATTTTAGTAATACAAGATTAATAAGAAATCCAATAATAAAAGCCAGAAACCCGTACTTGGTTGTTCAAGTCGATAAGGATTTAATACCAAATCACAGTAATTTTTTTGGTAAAGAAATTGAAGAGTTTTTTAATGAATTTTTACTATTCTCTATCGATTAATTTAAAACAACCCCCATTTCAACCACTGTCGAAATGGGGGTTTTTATTGATTTATTCACTTTCTATCTAACTTCTTCTGCTTCTACATCTTCATGCTTGTATGCGATAAAGCCATACATAGTCCAACCAAAGAAGGTTACAATTGAACCCCACATCATGGCTTCATAACCAGAACCATACAGTGCATAGAAACTGTATACCGCAGCAACTACCGCAATAAAGTTTGTTTTACTCATCTCTTTTTTATCTACATGGGCAAACTTTTGCATAATAAAGATAGCAGCCATACATAGGATATAAGGCACTACGTTAGTCACTACTGCTAAATTAACTAGCGATTCGAATTGTTCATTCAACGTAGGGCTAATCGTCATTAAAGATAAGACGGTTTGGATAACGGTAATGATGATCATCCCTTTTACTGGGGTGCCTCGTTGATCAATTTCAGAAAATACTTTTGGGAAAAAACCTTCATCCGCAGAACTTTTAAATACAGAAGCAATAGTAAACTGCCATCCTAATAAAGAGCCTGTACATGCGATTACGGCTAAACCTGCCACAGCTTTACCAGCCCAAGAGCCAAGCATTACTTGCCATACTAAACTGAATGGCGCAGTTGATGCAGCTAAAGCACCATTCTCAACAATACCAGCACAAATGTTAGTCGACACAATGTAAACCACAGCCGCAATTAACGTACCACCAAGTACTGCGATAGGTACATTTTTCTCTGGATTTTCAACTGAATCACTGTTCGCACAGGCTGATTCTAACCCAAGGAATGCCCATAATGTCATGGCTATTGAAGCACTCACCGCCTCACCAAATGGTAAGCTGTGTGGATTCCAAGAGTTAACGTACATCTCAGGGCTAAACCAGAACCAACCAATAATCCCTAAACTACATACAGGTAAAATTACCCCCCATACTGTAAACGTACCAATCTGGCCTGTCACTTTTGCACCACCAAAATTAGCAGCAGTACATAACCACAAGACTCCTATTGTAGCGATACAAGTTTGAATCGGTGTTAGCGATACTTCAAAAAAGGCTTGAGCGTAGCCAACAGAAGTAATAGCAATGGCAATGTTCGCTATCAGTAAAGATAAACCATAAGTCCACCCCGCCATGAAAGCACCAGAATCACCAAAGGCATAAGACGCGTAACCATTCATACCACCTGGACGTTTACTAAATCGCCCACACTTAGCAAATACATAAGCTAAACTCATAGACCCAATAGCAGTCACAAGCCATGAAATAATTGAAATCGAGCCTACTTGTGCCAATTTACTTGGCAACATAATAATACCGGAGCCGGCCATATTAATGAAAGTAAGGACAGTAAGTTGCACTACGCCCATTTTTGATTTTTGTGTCATAAGTTCACCACTGAAGTGGCGCGGAAAGAGGCTCCCCCCGCGCTCATTAGTTATTAATTTGATTCGTTAAGGACGTAACAAAATGCGGTTGTTCGGCCATTTACTTCTTCTAAATAAACACCTTGAATTTCAGGAGCGAATCCTGGGAATTGGTTAATCCCTTCTTCTAACGCTAAGAAGTATTGAGTGACTTCTTGAGTCCATGCTTCACCAGGGATCACACATAGCACGCCTGGAGGATAAGGAAGAGCACCTTCAGCGGCGATACGACCCGTTGCTTCTTTTAATTCAACGTATTCACAATCACCACGAAAATACTGAGTATTCGCTTGTTGAGGAACGACTTTCATCTCAGGAAAATAAGCTTCTCGGAACATACGACGTTGCAACTCTTTCACGTTTAGTTCTCGGTACATATTGTGCATTTCAAGACACAATTGCTGAATCGTATATCCTCTATAACGCTCTTTATTGGCTTCATATACGGTTGGCAATACCACTTGTAATGGCGCATCGTCTTTAACAAATTGTTCAAAACGATTAATTTGTGCCACCAGTTGGTGCATTTTTGCCATATCTTCTGCAGGTGTAAGCAAAAATAAGATTGAGTTCAAATCGCATTTTTCAGGGACAATGCCATTTTCACGTAAGAAGTTAGCCAACAAGGTCGCTGGAATACCAAAATCAGCATAACCACCATCTTCATTAATACCCGCCGTTGTTAGTAATAACTTACAAGGGTCAACAAAGTATTGTTCATTTCCATAACCTTCAAACTTATGCCATGTATCTTCTGGATTAAATAAGAAGAATTTTTTCTCATTCGCAATAAGTTCGGTATCGTATTCTTGCCATAATTGACCGTCTACTTTTTCAGGAATAAACGGAATAATGTATTCACAGCTATTCAATAACTCTTTACGAGTATCAATACCGATTTTCACACATTCATGCCACAACTTACGACCAGAGGCACCATCATGGATCTTCGCATTCACATCTAATGCTGAGAACAACGCATAAAATGGACTGGTTGATGCGTGCATCATAAAGGCATTATTGAAACGTTTATGATTGCAGTAGCGAGCTTGTCCTTTTATATGGCTGTCTTTTTTATGAATTTGGGACGTTTGAGAGAAACCCGCCTGTTGTTTATGAACAGATTGAGTAACAAGTACCCCTGCATCTTCTGGTTTCAAATCCAATAACAGCGGTGAACAGTCTTTCATCATAGGAATAAATTGCTCATACCCTACCCACGCAGAGTCGAACAAAATGTAATCACATAGATGCCCAATTTTATCCATAACAAAACGAGCGTTATAAATAGTACCGTCGTATGTACCTAACTGAATAATCGCCATTCTGAATGGACGCTCAGCTTTTGCTCTTTCTGGATCTGTCTTTGCAATGAGATCGCGAATATAACTTTCATCAAAACAATGCTCATCAATACCACCAATAAAGCCATAAGGATTACGAGCGGTTTCTAAATAGACAGGAATTGCACCCGCTTGAAATAATGCACCGTGGTGATTTGATTTATGATTATTTCTATCAAATAACACTAAATCCCCGGGGGTTAAAATAGCGTTACAAGCCACCTTGTTCGATGCCGATGTTCCGTTAAGAACAAAATAGGTTTTATCTGCATTAAACACTTTTGCTGCATGTTTTTGTGCAGCACACGCGTGTCCCTCATGAATCAATAAATCACCTAACGCGACATCCGCATTACATAAATCACTTCGGAATAAGTTTTCACCAAAGAAATCATAAAACTGCTTACCTGCTGGATGTTTTTTAAAGAACTGGCCACCTTGATGCCCCGGACAATCAAACGCCGCATTCCCTTGATCAACATATCGAGTAATCTTTTCAAAAAATGGGGGCAGAACTTTTGATTCGTATTTATGCGCTGCTTCGTTAATTTGACGGCAATAATACGAGATAGATTGTTGAGTTAAGTCAATCACACTGGTTACTTTCGCATAATCACAAGAGCACAATTGACGTGTTCCATTACCACAAATAACAAACACTGGAATGCCATAACACGTTTCTTCAATTTGCTTATGTACGTTTCCCGACACATCCTCAATTGACAAAATAACAGCACTAACGTCTGTTAGTGTCACTGTATCAATAGGTCTTAATTCTCGATTAAACGTTTCAACTAACATATCAGCGAGAGGCATGAAGTAATCACCAAGATTATTACTTATCGCAATGCTTAAATTTTTCATAATTAATTTCTTCTGTTTGAATGACAGGAAGAAAGTTAAAATATTCAAAGAATGAAAAACAACATGAAGAGTAATTTATTGATCTAATTCACAAGATTAAATTTAATAAAAAATAATTTATTAAATAGAGGTGTTACATACTTTTATTTCAAAAAAAATAATGATAAATACGCGCACATAATACTTATGACGACTATCTTGTTGTTACTAAAATTAACTATTTTAACATAATTGATATCTATATCATTCTGTAAATATATGGTTGCATATTTCTATCTCATAATTTATATTCAAAAAAAACACATCACTCAATAGAGATGGAATATATAAAAATAACATATTTAAAATATAATTTTTTATAGATGATTATTATAGGAATATAGCTATGTATGATATTAATACTCACTATAAGTTTGTTGCTGCCCGTTTTTTACTTGAATTTAATAGTGCTTATCTTGCAAAATTATTTGGGGTTCCTTTATCCAAGATAAATAGAATTGAATCAAATATGTGTAGAATACCGGCAATCTACTCATTTGCTCTTAATAGTTTGATTTCACAAGAAGAAAAATCAAAGGAGATATATCATTCATTAGAAAGTGACGATCTAGAAGGATTCTGTAGGAAAATAAACAAATCAGAAAAAATAAGTCGATTAAGTTGTTCAAAATGCCATTCTAGAAAATTACATGTTATGAAAATAAAAGAAGGGATTTATTTCATTGAATGTATGAAATGCAAAAAAACAATGTATTCAAGTAAAGATTCAGCTATAAGATATTATTCATGGCAAAATAAAGGTATCTATTTATCACATTTTTTATATATGAAAAAATGAAAATCCAAACAAAAAAACATAAGCAATCAGTTATAACTGTCACTATTAATAATAAATAAAAATGTACATAGCTTTAAGTATAAACAATAATAGCTCTCATAAATGAGAGCTATTTAGCTAGAGATAAATTTAAATCTTAAACTGCTTCACCGTGTCATTTAAAACAATTGATAACTTAGCTAGATCTTCACAAGATTTAACCGTTTCCATCATAATTGTATGGTTTTCTTGAGAAATACCATTCACAGCTTGCATACTCTCATTCACTTGCTCAGTAGCAACACTCTGCTCTTCTGATGCACTTGCACTTTGCGTGTTCATATCGTTTATTTTAGTAATTGATTCTGTAATCGAAGAAAACGCATCGCCTGATTTATTAGCTGAATCAATACTTGAGGTTAATAGACTAGTACTCTGCTCCATGCTTGTGACAACCCCATTTGTGCCACTTTGAATTCGTTCTATCAAAGTATGAATTTCCGTTGTTGATTCTTGAGTTCGTTTTGCTAATACCCTAACTTCATCAGCAACCACAGCAAAACCTCTGCCCTGCTCACCAGCTCTTGCTGCTTCTATCGCAGCATTAAGTGCTAGCAGATTAGTTTGCTCTGCAATGCCCCCAATAACCTCTAAGATCTTACCGATATTATTAGTTTCTTCCGCTAAATTTGTAATTTGAGAAGAGGTCTGTTTTATCTCTTCATCTAATTGTCCAATATGCTGAATAGTATTTTGAATCACACTAAAACCGGCTTGTGCCTCTTCATCTGCATTCGTCGCGACATGTGCTGCATTCACAGTATTTTGAGAGACTTCTTGAACCGCAATAGACAGCTGCTGCATTGCGTCTGAAATTTGCTCTGTTCGACTTAATTGCTCTTTCGCCCCATTCCCTGTTTTATCCAGAGCATTGCTTAGATAACTTGATGATTCATTCAATTTATTACTGGTATCTGCTATCTGACCAATCATTTCTTTTAGGTTGTTTGAAACGGTTTGAATCGCAAGTAGTAATGTACCGGATTCATTAGAGCCTTGCTTACCAACATTGATATTCAGATCACCTGCCGCTAATTGTTTAGCATAATCAACCGCTTTTTGAATTGGTTTTGTAATACTCATCGCTGTAGAGTATGAGAAAAGAAATGCTAATATAACAACAATCACACTACCAAAAATAATGACATTATTTGCCATCGTAGCTGCACTACTTGATTCAACCTTTCTTTGAACCATTAAACCCGCTTCAATATCTATAATTGCCGATACCTTACTACGAAGATCATCCATATAGATTTTGCCTTTCTTTTTTTCAAGCTCGATATAAAGATCTGCCATTGTTTTATAGTCATTTGATTTTTTTACAAGAGGTATCGCTTTTTCACTATAATCATTTATCCATCCATTTACATGTTTAGATAGCGCCGTCCCTTCTATAAATTGATTTTGTTTTTTAATCACTTCTAGACCAGTATAATATGGTTCTAAATATTGCTCTTCACGATTAAGAATGTAACCTCTTAAGCCCGTTTCCATATTGACCATGGCATTAATGATAATATTCCCGACCATTCCAAAACTTCGCGTGTCGACTTCTGCACGCAGGCCATCCATTTTATTTTTACCGACGCCCGATTTTATTAATTCTGTAAGCTGATTATTAACGTCTTCCCCTTCCAGGATATTTTTTCTTAATTGGATAATAGATTCCGCATATTCCGACCAATTTTTTGCTTGTGCTGCAACTTCATCAAAACGAACTTGTTGCGCAGGATTATCTGAGGTCAAGTTTTTTGCTGTTTGATAATAGGTTTTAAAATCCGCCTTTCCGGCTATATAAGGTTCTAAATAATCACTTTGTCCTGCAATTGCAAATCCTCGCAGACCGGTCTCTTGATTGACCATTGAACTCACTAGGCCTTTACTGTTTTCGATAACCTTTTCAGTATGCTCTACCCATTTTGACGCCCTTTCCATGGTCGAAATGGACTGATACACCACCACATTTAGCGCCACTAATAAAAAGCAAATAACAAGGTTACTGCCTAATAATCGCCCTTTGATTGATACATTATTTAAATCCATTTATATCTCTCCAACCTCACATTTAACACTTAATTAACAAGCATAGAATAAGACTGGATAAAACCCAATAAATATAAGAAAAGAAAAGAAAAGAAAAACGGCACCTCTAAGAAGTGCCGTTTGTAAAGCAAATTACTACATATTTAAATATGGTCAAAATAAATATGCTGAGCTTGCCACTCTACTTTTTCAATATTGTCAGAAAGTACATGTTTAGCTACTGTAAATGCAAATTCAAAACTAACACCAAGTCCCTTACCACTAATAAAATGTCCATCTACAACAACTTTCTTATCTTGGAAAGTACCATCCGAAAACTTCTTCTCAAGTCCTCCGCCTGTTGTGTAATTTCGTCCATTTAATAAATTATTTGCCGCAAGCACCTTTGCACCCGAAGAGCACAATGCACAGATATATTTATCTTTATCTATATGGCGCACTAAAAAATCGATAACCATTGAATTCGCTGATAAGTTATCCGTCCCCTTAGGGCCACCCGGCATCATAACTGCATCATAAAGAACATCTTGTTTTTCTGCTAATGTATAATCTGCAGTAATTCGAGTTTCAAAATAGGTTTCTAATTCAGTGGTTTCCATGCAAGAAAGGACATCAACATTTATATCTAATCGACGCATAATGTCGATAAACACAACCGCCTCACCTTCTTCAAACCCATCAGCGAGTAATACAGCAACTCGTTTATAAGCGATTGTTTTTTTCATTTAGAGCCTCCTGATAATAACTTACAGGTTTCTTGTACATTTTTTGCAATCGCTTCCCAATCGTGATTTCGAATCGCATCTGTTGGAGCTATCCATGTTCCACCACACGCAATAACCTGTGGTATTGCCAAATAACTTAATAAGTTTTTCAGGTTAACTCCACCTGTAGGCATTAATTGAATATTGCCATAAGGTCCGGTTAATGATTTCAACATATTCAACCCACCAGATGCTTCTGCAGGAAAGAACTTTAATGCCGAGAGTCCCATATCTAACGCTTGTTCAACTAAGCTTGGATTATTGATTCCCGGAATAATCTTAATATTGTTGTCTAAACAATATTGAACCGTCTTTGTATTAAAACCAGGGCTCACAACAAAATCGGCTCCTGCATCGACAGCGAGCTTGGCTTGCTCTTTTGTTAATACTGTTCCTGCACATAAAATAATATCTGGATATGCTTGACGAATACGACGAATCGATTCTTCTGCAGCTGCCGTTCTAAACGTAATTTCAGCGGCAGGTAATCCATTATCGACAAGTATTTTAGCTAAAGGAACAGCATCATCTGCGTTTTCAATTTGAATTACAGGCATGACTTTTAATGCTTTTACTGTTTCTATCCAAAGGCTATTTTTCATTAATCTGTTCCATATTCGTAATGAGTGTTTGTATGTATGAAATAGGGATAATCGCCCCCTTATGCTGTATAACTTTAGAGGCTAATTGATTCCCCCAAGCACAACAATTTGCGATGGACTCTCCCTGACTATAGGCAGCTATAAATGCCGCATTAAATGAATCACCAGCAGCCGTCGTATCTACCAATTTATTAATTAGTTCAGCATTGATATTGCCCATATCACCGTTTTTAATGGACCACATAGCGCCTTCTGCTCCAAGTTTTACTACAACTTGCTCTACCCCTAGAGTATGCAAACGGCCTGCTATTTCTTGTGCTGGTGTGTGTTCAGTTCCTAGAAGTAATTCTTCATCGTCTCCTGTTACTAAAGCGATATCGCTTAATCGATACAAATTATCTAACCAAAATTTAGCATCTATTTGGTCTTTCCATAGAGTGGGACGGTAATTTGAATCAGTAATAATCGTTGCGCCATGTTGTTTCAATGTGGCCAGTACATCTAAAAGAATTTCACGATCATGAATGGGTAATATTGCGAGAGAAATGCCTGATAAATAGACAATATCAACATCCATGATTTTAGCTATATTCGGTGCAAACATAAGGTGTTGACACATATGTTTGGCTGCTGAATTATCACGCCAATAATGAAAACTGCGCTCCCCTGCATCATCGATATTAATACTATATAAACCGGGAAGTCGCTCCTTATCTCGTAGAACTAATGAACAATTGATCCCCTCAGACTCCCAAGCTTGAAGCATTAATGAGCTATATTCATCTAGGCCTAATGCGGTTATGTAATGAGGGGATATATGAGGAAGTAAACGAGATAAATATACAGCCGTATTTAGTGTATCCCCGCCAAAACTTTGAGTTTGTGTAGAAAAAGCATTGCCACTTAACTCAATCATACATTCGCCAATGATAGCTATTTTTGTTTTT
The DNA here is from genome assembly GCF_900312675.1 of Aliivibrio sp. EL58. GTDB lineage: Bacteria > Pseudomonadota > Gammaproteobacteria > Enterobacterales > Vibrionaceae > Aliivibrio. The sequence goes on from NZ_OMPC01000001.1 coordinate 306,451, forward strand.
TTCATAAGACAACCTAAAAAAGCCACATTGATTCAACTAGAGGGTTTATTAAACCAATGTGACAAAACCATGTAAGGTTCAAAACAGAGTTAAAATCTTAAATTATAATTTACCTTCACTGCCACAAACTCGAATTTTATCTTGCACGACTTTCTTCATCGCTTCTTTACCAGGGATAATGTAATGACGAGGATCGTTAGCTCCTGGGTTCTCAATAAAATACGCTTTCACAGCATCTGAAAATGCAATTTTTAATTCGGTTGCGACATTCACTTTTGTGATGCCTAATTCGATACAACGGCGAACGTCTTCATCTGGTACATCTGATGCACCATGCAATACCAATGGGACATCTGTTTTACGGCGAATAATGCCTAATCGATCAAAATCTAAACATGGCTTTTCTTTATAAAGGCCGTGAGCAGTACCAATTGCAATCGCTAATGAATCAATTCCTGTCGCTTCGATAAATTCAACCGCAGCATCAGGGTCAGTAAATAGTGCATCTTTAGCATCAACAATTAGATCATCTTCCTGTCCACCTAAACGACCTAACTCTGCTTCTACCGAGCAATCCCAACGATGACAAAATTGAACCACTTTACGAACTAACTCAATATTTTTATCAAAGCTTAAATGAGAACCATCAATCATGGCAGATTTAATGCCCGCTTCTACTTTTTGTTGAATATCAGAAAAAGACTCGTGATGATCAAGATGAAGAGCAATTGGCATGTGATAACGCTTTGCTGCTTCTTTACAAATGCCAATTAAGTAATCGGTCCCTGCATAAGAGAAAGTACCGGGAGTGCCAGCAAGAATGACTGGGGTTTGCATTTCAGCCGCTGTTTCAACAACAACTTGAGCTGTTTCTAAGTTATGAATATTGAATGCAGGAACGGCATAACCACCCAACTGCGCTTTATGGAGCATTTCACGGGATGATACAAGAAACATAATAACCTCAAATTAAATTCTTCGTTTTCTTTCGCTATTATAGTATTCGAAAGAAAACATAAATAAGATGAGCAAGATCACAGAACAAACAATCAGCGAAAGCAAATGAAAGTAAACAAGTAAGAGTGAATGCAAATAAACTGACAAAATTAACTTTCGAAGTCTTTCATTGTTTGTTTTTATTATCATAATGCATAAAAAAGCCCAAACAGCTGCAATGCTATCTGGGCCTAAATGAAACGGGAACTCACTTACATTATTGTGCGTCTTTAGCGTTGGCTTCTAAAAAAGCCATCACCTCTTCTCGCTCTAATGGATTTAACCCTGCACGAGGAAACATACTTTTAGTGATCCCATGCCATTGAGTTTTTGTATATTGTTTAGGATCTTTGGCTGAATGACACATAGTACAGCGCTGATAAAATAGCGCCTCACCAACACTTTGTGCCGTAACCTCCACCTCTGTACCTAATGTTGTATTCACTTTATCAATGCGAATATCCGTATCTACAGTGACTATTCTTGGTGGCTCAAACGCTAAATTGGGTGATTCAGGATCTCGACAACGTTGAATATAAGCCAGACACGTATTAGCCGTCGTCGCTTGGCTTAAATCACTTGATGCTTTACCGGAGGTTAATACATTAATAGCACCACTATTACAGCGTCCTTGGCTATCAAATTGCAACCATGCCCCTTCTTCTAAACTGATCACGCCGGGCATAATCTGATCAGAGACTTTCGCTCCAGCAATCACTCGACCACGTTCATTAAATATCTCAACTAATTGGCCAGAACGAATCCCGTGCTTCTCTGCATCTTTATCATTAATAAGTACGTATTGCCGTCCTTGAACACTTTCGTATTTACGAACCTCTGTATTTGCCAGTTGTGAATGTAATCGCATATAAGGATGTGGGCTAACAACATGAACTTCATTAGGCTTTGCGTTACCAAGGTATTCAAACGGTTCTAAAAACGTTGGCATTGGCGGGCAATTTTTCACATCAAAATTGGCGATATCTTGGCAATACAACTCTATTTTTCCTGATGTCGTATGCAGTGGGCTCTTCTCTGGATCTTGATAAAAATCACCATGTCTTACCCATTGATTTGCTTCTTGTGGCACTGGTAATAAAGCGACGCCATTTTTCCAAAACTCATCAAACGATAACGTTGCAGAAGAGGCTTTATAGGCTCGTTTTAAGATCTCATCAAACGACAACCCTTCAGTAAATTTATCTTCAACGTTAAATATTTCAGCTAATCTTCGGAAAATTTCAAAGTCATCTAAACTTTCCCCGTAAGGCTGAATCACCTGACGCATCGCATAAATTTTATCGTTACTGTAAGTCCCACCAGAGGAGAGATCATCTCGCTCTAACGTACTGGTTGCAGGTAAAACAATATCAGCATAACGCGACGATGCACACCACCATGGATCTTGGCATACAAAGGTGTCTACTTTGTCATTCAGTGCTGCAATCAGTTGATTGGTATCTTGTTGATGTGAAAGTAGATTGTTGCCTGCGTTATACACCATTTTGACATCTGGATAGGTGTACTCAATGCCATCTCTTGTAAAGGTTTTTCCTGGGTTCATTAGCATTTCAGAAATGCGAGATGCCGGGCAAACCGCACTCACCGGATTTTTACCTTGAGACAAGCCAATCGGCAATGTTTTCCCTGATTGTGGCATACCACCATTACCGTAATGCCAACTAAAACCAACCCCTTCCCCCGGTTTACCAATCTTCCCTAACATGGCAGCAAAGTTAATGATTGCCCAATGGATCATCTCACCATGATCGGCTCTTTGCAGCGACCATCCAGCCGCAAACTGAGTTTTACTGGTTGCGAACTTAATCGCCATTGCCTGAATATCTTCTACCGATATCCCTGTAATTTTCGCTGCCCACTCTGGAGATTTAACCACCCCGTCAGTTTTACCCATTAAATGATCAATGTATTTATCTGCCCCTACGGTGTAGCGATCTAAGTAAGAGGTATCATGTAGATCATTAACATACACATGCTGCGCCATGGCTAAGAATAAGGCGGTATCGGTATTAGGCACAATTTTCACCCATTCCGCATCTAACTCATCATCTGTTCGGGTTCGCTGTGGGTTAATTGAGATGAATTTGATCCCATCTTCGGCAAATTGCTTCCAATGTGGATACATCTGATGATCGGCAACTCGAAACTCGATGCGGTTGTTTTTCCAAGGGTCACAGCCTATTAGTACAAATATTTCGGTATTTTCTTTAATTACAGGCCACGCTGTTTGTGGTGAATACACTTCCATATCACCAATAACATGAGGAAGGATCACCTGAGAGGCACCACCAGAATAGTCACCCGTAGTCGTACTTTGTCCACCAATTAGATTGAAAAAACGACCTTGTAATACTTGCGGTCTCATTAAGCCTGCGTGCGACCAACCACCATAAGAGCTACTAAAGATAGCCTCATTACCATGATCTGTTGCCGTAGTTTGAATGGCGCCTGCCACTAGAGATAATGCGGTTTCCCAACTCACTCTCACAAAAGGTTCTTTTCCACGTAAATGTGGTTTGGTATCACCTTTAGGATCAGCGAGATAAGATGCCCTTACCATAGGGTATTTAACACGAGTTTTATCGTAAACTCGGCCAATCAGCCCTTCCGTTAACATTTCGGTTGGCATCGCGTCTAATTCTTTACGCGGTTGAATACCAACAAGTACACCTGCTTTTACTATCGCATTAAATGGACCCCAGTGACTTGCATGTGGGATCACTTCGACATCTTCATCATCAAAGAATTTCGAAGCCGGATAAACCATTAAACCACCACCAGCAACAACGGCGGTAGCAATGGATGTTTTTAAAAAAGTACGTCGAGAAATAGCCATAATACATTCCGTAGTTTTAGTTACTTATCAATACTGATGATTCGATAAATAATTCATTGGGAATATAGTAAACCTTTAAAGATTCATTTTACATGCACATTTAAAGGTTAGAAAAATCATGCTATTAAATAAAGCATGTCTTATCAGAAGTTAATAACTTTAGGCTGCATTTTCTCTAATTTTAGCAACGTAATTATGAACTTCTAAATATTAAAAGAATGATTCCATTTTTGATGAATAGCAAGTGACCCCTTTCCTTAATAAATTATTCTTGGGTCTATCTGCTCGCCCCGTTACCTTTTCTTTTAATTCACGCCATGCAGATTGTGTTAACAGGCGACGACTTAATGGGGATTGCTCCGCAATATACTCATTTTTAAATATGGCTATCACCTCTTGAGTTTCGTATATGCCAAGCACCTTCATATTAATTGCGGGAATATCGAATGCAAAGCCTCCCTGTTCTATTTCTAATGGCACTTCTTCTGCCTCCCAAAGGTTGATTTTATCTCCACAGAAGAGGGCTACATTGAGGGCTCTCAATGACCATAAACTGCTGGCAGGTCCACTGTAATTATCGATCAAGCGTACATCTTCATCAAACAACCCTTGTGTGGGTATTCCTGCTTTTAACGCACCGTTACTAATAAAATATTTCAAGTTACAATGAAAAGCTCTTTTCGCTTCACCAATCGTTATCTTGTCGCTTTGTAGATCCACAGCCGCTAATAATGGTGCAGCAACAGCTAAGCGATAACATGCACTCCTCCCAAAAAACGGTAAGCCTTTCTCTGTAAAAAAATAACGATAATTGCCGACAAAATCAGACAATACATTTTTTATAAAATCAGAGTCAAAATCAGGGTTAATCTGGGTGAACCAATATAAACTATAATGAAAAGCCCACGCATTGTAATAATCGTAATTACCCTTCGCCCCATCACGAAACCAACCATCACCGACATAAAACTCTTTTATTCTTTCGTATTTATCATATTGAACGTCGTCTTCACCTGTTAACGCTTTCAATACAATTTGCACTGTCAGTACAAATAAATGCCAATTATTATCAACCGTTTCACAATGATTAACTTGTTTAAACCACGTCACTATTTGTAGTTTTTCACTCATTGAGAAACTGTCCCACACCCATTCTTTACTCAACCATAATGCTAAAGCTAAATCTGCACTCTCGCAGACTCTCTGATCACAATGATGAAGAGTGCCCCAATATCCTTTATGTTGCGGATTGGTTCCTGCTAAGAAAGCCTTACGGAGGACTTCTGGAACTAAAATTGGTTGCTGATTTAAACCTGTAATTATTGTATTAGATTTTCCATTGGCATGTAGCCACACCGCTAATGTAGGCAAAGTTCGACTTGTTCCCTCCATTGCATCTGTTCTTGCTGTTTGCTGGCTTGGTCTTCCCGGATAATAAGCATGGCTATAATCCCATACTGAGTAATGTACAAACGCCTCTGAAATATAACTAACAATGAAATCACATTGTTGTTTTAAAACTGTATTTTCATCTGAAAGAAGGTTTTTTATATATTCATCATGTTGCGTATATGCAGGCTTTTTATTTTTGTATCTAATGATATTTTCTTTAATCGATGTTACATACATCATTACATTTGGGTGTTCATAAGTAATGGTTGGCCGACCCGTTTCTCTTATCTGTTTTGGTTGATATAAAAGCGTTTGATTTTCGACTTTTTGCTTCATTTTTTATACTCCTCTCAAAAACGAAAAAAGCCACAAAACACAGAGGTTATGTGGCTTAAACAAAGTGCTGATTTACTCTTTGGCAGATTCAGTTAAAACTTGATAACGATCTTGACCCCACGCGACTGGTTTTGGTTTATCTTTAATCCAGTTATAAAAGGCGTTTTTCATCTCTTTTACTTTCTCTGGGTATTTTTTAGCTAAATCAATCGACTCAGACGGATCTTCTTTATCATTGAATAACTTCACTTTATTTGAACCATCATCATAAAAATATAAAGCCCAATCTTGATCACGAATAGCCCACGAACCTTTAGATAGTTTTTCTAAATTTGGATTATCAGGAATTGTGTTAGTTTCGTAAGTGATCCATTTCCAATAGCCGTACCAGAACGCATCATTTTCCTCGCTATAATGTTTAGCTCCTGGGCCTGCCCAATATAAATATTGATGCGGAGAACTCTCTGTTTTCCCTTCCAAAACAGGCATAATGTTTTTACCATCAACCTGCATATCTTTTGGAATATCAATGCCCGCCGCAGCTAATGCTGTTGGTAAAATGTCTAATGCTGAGATCAGTGAATCACTTTCACCCCCTGCAGGAATATGTTTTGGCCAATAAGCAACAAATGGAACTCTTACACCGCCATTGTACATTTGTCCTTTAAAGCCTTTATCCATCCCGTTCATTGGCATTGGTGACTCATGTACTGCACCGTTATCAGACAAGAAGAAGATGATGGTGTTATCTAACTCCCCTTTCTTCTCTAAGTTATCCATGATAATACCAAGGCTTTCATCCGCCGCATTAATAGCCGCAAAATACTTATCTGCCTCGACATTACCTGTATTAAATCTATCCATGTATTTCGCAGGAGATGCTTCTTCTAACGGAATATGAGGCACGCTAAATGCGAGATTAACAAAGAAAGGTTTATCGCCACTTTCATCGATGAACTTCAACGCTTGATCTGTTAAGTTATGCGTTAAATAACCCGGAGCTGAGATGTTTTTTCCATTTTGCCAAATTGCAGGAGAATCCCATAAAGCGGCACCAGATGCATAAAAACTATAAGAATAATCAAAACCACGATCTTCTGGTCCATAACCTTTTGGTGTTACTGTTATTTGATTATCATGGTAATCACGGGTGCGTTTATCTTCATCAACTAGATTCTTCCCAGCAATTTTAGCATTATGCCATTTACCAATAGTCGCAGTTCGGTAACCATTTTCTTGGAAAAGAGCAGGTAATAGTTTGATATCAAGCGGGATGCCCAATTTAGCATCATCATTACTGTACGTACCAAAACTGGTTGGGTGACGGCCTGTAAAAATACCCGCACGTGATGGGCCACATACAGGATGAGCCACAAACGCATTGGTCATTTTTATGCCATTCGCCGCCAGTTTTTCAACATTTGGCATCGCTCGTTGTGCGGCATCGATCATCTTATCCAAATCGCCCTGATACCGAACAGGTACAGAGCGTTTAGCTAACTCAGTTTTATCTAAACTGTCTAGGGCAAAATTAAGTTGGCCCGTACCTAAATCATCCATCACGACAAGTAACACGTTAGGTTGATCAGGATTTTGATTTGCAGCATAAGAAAGCGAAGGTGCAGCTACACAGGCAGCAGCGACTAGGCTTGCAATTACTGTCTTCTTCGATGAGGACAGGTTCATTTTTCACTCCTTGTTATTATTTTTAAATTTATATTGTTGCATTAGATCCGTAGGGTATTTTTGATAAGCGATACCGCGTCAATCGCAGTCCCTCCTTGTTGAATGGCTTGCGACATTAAATGCATGGCAGGTGCGGTTTGCGTAAAAATTTGCTGATAGGATTCACAAAGGTAATTATGTTTATGCTTTTCTCCATCAAGAGAAACAAGTCGATGTTTAGGACAACCTCCATGACATAAACGATACACATCGCATGTCTCACATTGACTCGTTAATTTAAGAGATTTTGCGGTACCAAACCTTTTTTGTTGTTTGCTTGTCGCCATTTGAGCCAATGTCGTCTGCTCAATATTTCCTAATTTATTTGCGGGATAAACATAGTGATCGCAAGAATAAATATCCCCATTAGCTTCAATGACCATTGCTTGTCCGCACTCTTTTGATTGAACACAAGTCGATGCTGGGTATCCCATCCAACTGCCTAAAATGCTGTCAAACATGCGAATAAAAATGTGGCCTACATCTTCTTTAAGCCATTCATTAAATACTGACATCATGAACTGACCATAACCATGAGAAGGCACAGAGAAGTGTGCTAACTCTGCATTTTTCTGTGGAGAATAATGCCTACTGCTTGGTTCTTGGCAATTCGCATTAACTTCAACAATTGGGATAAATTGCATATGAGTTGAACCGAGATCTTTTAATGCTAGATACGTTTCTCTACCACGTTGCCAATTTTGATCATTGATTACCGTTAGGGTATTAAACTCAACTTTGTATTCTTTTAATAATTCAAGTGCTCGTTTCACACGCTCAAACGTAGGCTTACCATTAACTGAAATACGATATTTATCATGAACCTCAGCAATCCCATCAATAGAAACACCAAGTAAAAAATCATGTTGAGAAAAGAACTCAGCCCATTGACGGTTAATAGCTACAGCATTGGTTTGAAAGCTATTAGTAATCGTTTTACCTTCAGCATACTGCTGCTGATATATCACCGCATTTCGATAAAAATCTAAGCCTGCTAATGTTGGCTCACCACCCTGCCAAGAGAAATCGACCTCTTGCCCCTGATGTGAACGAATATAATCACGTACATAACGTTTGAGCATTCCATTCGACATATTTTCACTTGGCTCAGATCTCGTCTTGTTCACCACGCCATCTTTTTCTAAGTAGAAGCAGTAATCGCATTTTAAGTTGCAGTGAAAACTGGTTGGTTTTGCCATCATATGAAAAGCAGCATGTTGTGCATTAGAAGCCATAACGTTCCCTATCGAAAGTATTTGAAAGCAAGAGCAACAATACACGAAAGCAAACTAAGATTTAAAGATCGACATCACAAACAAACGAAAGAAAACAAAAATAAAAAATTTGCGATACTGATCGATAAACAACCAATTCATTTTCATTACCCTATAAACGAAACTCATCGAAAGTAAATTTTTTTAATTATAAATTTCACAAATTCATCAATATTTAAAGGGAATGGATTATGTATAACGCAAGAAAACATCGTTTAAATACGATTGCTCTCTCTATGTTATTTCTATTTACAGGGAGTACTTACGCTGAAAAAAATGCTGAGTCAGCACAATATTTAGCAAGTGATTTTGAACAAGTAAGAAGCAATTGGGCAGAAAACTATTTAGGAGATCCCACAACCACATTTGATCAAACACTAAAAACTATGGTGACCAGTACCAACACTTCAGCTCAAAAGAACTGGGATAGCATGACACCGCAACCAAACAGTTTAGGTGTATGGGATGACTTACCATTAATAGATAAAAGCGACACATTAGGCCCTAATATACGTAGCTCTTACCAACGTTTATTCACCATGGCAAAAGCCTATCGTTTACGTGATGGTAACTTAGAAAATAACCAATTATTGCTAAATAACATCATGACTGCCATGAACTACATAAATCAAAACTTTTACTTTGTTAATCAATTAGAATATGGAAATTGGTGGCAATGGGAGTTAGCAATTCCAAAAGATATTCATAACATTTTAGTCTTACTTTTTGATGATATAAAAGACAATTACCAAGCTATTTTAATCAATCACCTTAACGCTACACGTTACTTTACTCCAGACCCAACCCACTTAGGAGTAAGCTCTGGAGCCGCAGAATCATCCAATCCTAATTATCGAGTATCAACAGGGGGTAACCGAACCGACAACGCTCAAGTTGTACTTATTCGTGGCATGCTTGAAAACAATAGTGAAGAAATCAGCCAAGCAATTGCGGCTCTGCCAGCGGTTATTGAATATGTTAGCGAAGGGGATGGCTATTACACTGACGGGTCATTCTTGCAGCACTCTGATATTGCTTATAACGGCACATATGGCAATGTTTTACTTGGTGGTTTAGGCATTCAAATGAACGCAGTCGCAGGCTCACCTTGGAGTATGGATAGCCAAACCATTAGCGCCGTTTACAATATCATTAACCAATCGTATGAACCTTTGCTGTATAAAGGAGCAATGATGGATATGGTTAATGGCCGTTCTATTTCTCGAAGCGCGGAACAAAATCATGATGTTGGGTTAAACATTGTCAACTCTATGGTGTTCTATACCAATGGACCAGATAGCGATAAGAATAAACAACTGTCATCACTGATCAAAACCCAAATAACCGATGATACTTATCAAAACTTCTTTGATAAAATTTACTATGTATCCACGTATCAGGCTGCTCAGCATATTGTTAATGACCCTACGATTTCACTTAAAGATCCTCTGATTGGTAATTTCAGCTACCCTTCAATGGATCGTGTTGTGCACCGTAGAAATGATTGGGCTTTCGCTTTAGCAATGCACTCATATCGTATTGGTAACTACGAATGTATGAATGGTGAAAATCTTAAAGGTTGGTTCACTGGCGATGGTATGACTTATTTATATAATGACCAAATTGATCATTACACTGGATATTGGCCAACCGTAGATTCATCTCGCATACCAGGAACTACCGTTGATAATCAAATAATGACCGATTGTACTGGTGAGCGAGGAGGTAAGAATTTAAATACCAACATGCAATGGGTTGGTAGCACGTCACTAAGCCAGTACGGTATTGCTGGGATGCAATTTTATAATTGGAGTGACACACTAAGTGCCTATAAATCTTGGTTTATGTTTGATAATGAAGTCGTCATGCTTGGTTCTAACATTAAAGACCAAAGTAATGGAAATAACATAACTACGATTGAAAATAGAAAGCGCTTAGCAGATACGCAATTATTTATTGATGGCACAGAGCAAACAGCACTGCCATATCAAGGAGCACCAACCACGTTTAGCATTCGTAATGAAACACTCACTAACAGTGATTTAAGCTACGTTATGTTAACGCCTAAAACCATATCAATAAGCCAAAATGATGTAGATGGTAATTGGAGTGATATTGGCAATAGCAAAGGTGATGTTTCAGACTCATACTTAAAAGCGACACTGACTCAAGCTGATCAAGCAAATTACCAATACGCCCTACTTCCTAACCAAAACAACGATGCTGTACAAAACTATGCTCAACATCCTGATGTCACTGTTCTACGTCAAGATGAACAAGCACACGCGGTACAAGAAAACACCTTAAATATCATTGCTGCAAATAATTGGAAAAGTAGTCCCGTTGATATCACCGATACTATTACACTGAACTCAATGATGGGCTTTATGATTAAAGAAGAAAGTTCAAATACGTTCACTGTTGCAGTTAGTGAACCAATTCAGACTATCAATAGCGTAAACTTTACCTTTGATAAGCAACGCATTGTAATTAAAGAAGATATTGAGAACCGTGTGGTACTAAATGGCACAACGATTACCATTAATACCTCTGGTTTACAGGGACAGTCTTATTCTTTCCAAATAACAACTCAAGATTAATTAGCCTATAAAAAAGCCATAAGACGATTTTCTTATGGCTTCTATTTTAATAGAATATATACAAATCAAAACTCTCGATTCATGCATTTCATACCATCTATTAATGCAGTCATTTGCTTTGGCTCAATATGACGAGTCAAATCTTGGACAAGCTCAAGATGCAAACTATTATGGTGCTCGTGCACTGCTCTTCCTGCTTCAGTCAATACAACTAAAATCGAGCGTCGGTCATCTTGGTGAGGGCTTCGTTCAATCAATCCAGCTTTTACAAGCTTATCAACTTGAACTGTTAATGTGCCTGTCGTTATACCTAACTTATCTGCAAGTTCTTTCATCCGCATTGCATCATGAGCACCTAGTACTTCAATCGTATGAACTTGTGCTAATGAATAGCCCGTATCTTTTACAACAGATTGTTCCCACGAAGAAAGCTTGTCATAGAATTCAGTGAGCAGTTGATTTAATACTTTTAGTTCTTCCATTATCGTTTCCGTGATTGATTTCAATGGTTAGATGATGGATTTTATCAAACTTTAATAATTGATGCTTATATGAATCAACAGATTGAGGTTCATTCGATACTAACGAAATTACAGCAGAATAATGATCAGCACTGATTTTCCAAATATGGATATCAGACACTTCAGTGCCATCTGATTCTAATTCTGAAATAACCTGCTTTTTATAATCCAATAAAATACTTTCATCAAGCAATATGGGACTCGTTTGCTGCATTAAACCAATCGCCCATTTAGTAATAACCAAAGCACCAACTATACCCATGATAGGATCAAGCCACGTCAAACCTAAATATTTACCGACAATTAACGCAACAATAGCTAATAAAGATGTTAAGGCATCAGCCAGTACATGCATATATGCTGCTTTTAAATTATGATCATGATGGTGGTCGTGATGATGGTGATCTTGTAACAAAAACATGCTTGCTACATTCACAACTAAACCAATGATGGCTACAACGATAGATTCATTAAACTGAATTGATAAGGGTGAAAATAAGCGATGAATAGATTCAAGAAACATAATAATAGCAACAATACCAAGCGCAATAGCACTTGTATATCCGCCTAAAACACTCACTTTACCTGCCCCAAAAGAAAATCGACCAGTGTCTGCATATTTTCGTGCGTATCTATAAGTAAACAAAGTAATACAAAATGCCGCCGCATGAGTTCCCATATGCCAACCATCAGCTAATAATGCCATTGAGCCATATATTGTCCCTGCTGAAATTTCAACAATCATCATAGCAACAGTAAGAATCAGGACATACAGTGCTCCTTTTTCACCTTGATGGTTATGAGAAACAAAGTCATGAGTGTGCTTCCCTTGTTGTTCTAAAAAATTAGCCATGTAAATTACCTTGATTATCAAATAAAACATTATATATATAGTTTGACGATCAAATCAAATTCATTATTAGAAATAATGCCGTAATTTCGGTCGATTTTATCAACATAAGTTTCCATAAATACAAATGGAATTAATAATGATTTGCATTACCATGACTTCACTCAACGAAATAGGATGTTTTTTATGTTTGCCAGTATGACAATTGTATTTAGAGAAGGCTTAGAAATGGCCATTATTGTTTCTTTGCTTTTAGCCGCGACAAAAGATATACCCAGCAGATCAAGATGGATTCTAGGAGGAACAGGAGTTGGAATCCTTATCTCTTTATTACTAGCTATTCTAGCGTTAAACAACGCAACCATTACGACATTAATTGAAGGAAAAATGACCGGTGGGATTATTCTCGCGTTATCTAGTATTTTAATTGGTTATACAGTTATTTGGATGAAATCAAACGGAATGAAAGCTTCTCAAGATATCAAAGCTTCAGTAAATGATATCAAAGAAAACAATAAACCTTTATTTTCATTAAGTTTGGTCGCTTTCTTTTGTGTGTTCCGTGAAGGTATTGAAGTTGTATTATTCCTTTTAGGCTTAACCAGCGATAGCGAAACCACTGGGGTTTCAATATTAAGTGGAAGCTTAGTTGGAGCTGTTGGTGCGATTGCTGCAGGCGTTGCAATGTACTTTGGCTTCATCAAAATCAATCTTGGTAAAGTATTCAATTTCTTTGCCGTATTGATGTCATTTTTAGCAGCAGGCATGGCGATGAATGCGGTAAGTAAGTTTACTTCTGCAGGGCTCATTAACCCAATCATCAATCCATTATGGAATAGCACTGCTTTACTTGATCACCATTCAAATTGGTTTGGCTTATTTATTCACGTAATGTTTGGATACACAGAAAAACCAAGTTTAGCGCAACTCATCGCATACGTAGCTACATTGAGTATTCTTTTTGTATTAACGAAAAATCAAACAAAGCAGTTAATAAAAGCAAAAACTGCAGCTTAATGATTGAGTAAAATGACACTGAATCAATAAATAAAAAAGCCGATCACATGATCGGCTTTTTGGATTCAAGGTGTCAGAGAAATTCTTATTCAGCTAGCTTAGCAACCTCAGTAGCCGCTAACATAAATGCTCCCGCGCCATAATCAATATTATGTTCAAACTTCACGTCACGTGGATTAAAGGCTGGTAACTGTACCCAACCAATCATACCGTTATCGTGAATGCATTCGAGTAACGCTGCCCACGCTTTTTCAATGACAGGTAAGTAGGTTTCTTTATCTAACTCACCCGTATTAACCCCCCATGCTAAACCATAACAAAACAGAGCGGTTGCACTACTTTCTGGGGCAGGGAAATTTTCTGGCGCTAATAAGCTAGTACGCCAAAAACCATCGTCTTGCTGGTATTTAATAACTTCAGCCGCTAAATGTGTGAATAGAGTAATGTACTCTGAACGGTTCATATAATCTTCTGGCATATTCGCTAAAATACGAGGAATAGAGGCTAATACCCACCCTATACCACGGCTCCAGAAAACTTTATTACCATTTTCTTCTCGTAACTCTTCGCCATTTCCCGTTGGAATATAGCGATGATCACGATAATACAACCCTGTTTCTGTATCGAATAAATGTTCTGCAGAATCCCAAAAAGCGGTATTCATATAATCCAGATATTTTGAGTTACCCGTCTGTTTTGATAACGCGACAAATGCAGGTGGGGCCATAAACAACGAATCACACCACCACCAATCTTTACGACCGAGCTCTGGTGAATCAACCATAATATCAAGCGCTTTGATTGTTGGTTCTAATGCTTCTGGTTGATTAAACTCTGGGTAAATATCAAGATATGCTTGGCAACATACATGATCATCAGCAAAGCGAGCATTAGGCCCAGATCTAAACCCTGTATGTAAGGCATAACCTTTTACTCCATCTAAATACTCGCTATCGCCTGTTGCTTTCCATGCTGCAGCTGTGCACGACCAGAATACTCCACGCTCCCAATCAGTATCTTTGATAAAACGTGTTTTACCACTCCGTCTTATTACACTTCTTGTTTGGTTTTCAGCTTGGTAACGATACACTCGTTTCATTGCCTGTAATACGTCTTGCTTTGTTCCTAATGCCATTTTACCGCTCCTTCTGTATTACATTAACGAGCCAACCAGCCACCATCAACAGCAATCGTATAACCATTAATGTAATCACTTGCTGATGATGACAAGAATATTGCTGGTCCTTCGAGATCAGAAGGTAATCCCCAGCGATTTGCAGGGATACGCTCTAAAATAGCCGCATTTCGAGCTTCATCGGCGCGGAGGGCTGTTGTGTTATCTGTTGCCATATAACCCGGAGCAATCGCATTAACATTGATATTATGTTCTGCAAGTTCTGTTGCTAGAGCACGAGTTAATCCCATAACCGCTGATTTACTTGCGGTATAAGAAGGAACACGGATGCCACCTTGATACGACAACATCGATGCAATATTGATGATCTTACCGCCATTTCCCTGTTTAACAAATTGCTTAGCCACCTTTTGAGAAAGGAAGAATAATGTCTTTTGATTAATATTAATAACGTCATCCCAATCTTTTTCAGAGAACTCAAGTAAGTCTTCTCGACGAATAATACCGGCATTATTAATTAAGATATCAACATGTCCCATCACCTCGACCGCTTCTGAAACGAGTTCTTCTAATCCTTCTTGCTCCATCAGATTTGCAGTAATGTAATGAAATTTACGACCTAATGCTTTCACTTGCTCTTCTGTTTCTGGTGCGGCTTGGTGACCAACACCTACAATATCTGCACCGGCTTTTGCTAACCCTAATGCCATACCTTGACCAAGGCCAGTATTACACCCCGTGACGATGGCAACTTTGCCAGTTAAATCAAAAAGTTTCATGTTTATCCCTATTATTTTGAGAATATGTTGCCAATGAATACCGGCAACATAACAATATAATTAAAATGACTATTTAATATCAGCCATTGCTACGTGGTCCATATCATGGAAAGTCTGGTTTTCACCGACCATTCCCCAAATAAAGGTATATGACGAGGTTCCCACACCCGAGTGAATAGACCAACTAGGGCTAATTACTGCTTGCTCATTACGGATAACCATATGACGAGTCTCTTGTGGCTCTCCCATGTAATGAAAAACAATATTGTCGTCTTTCATGTCAAAGTATAAGTACACTTCCATACGACGTTCATGAGTATGGCAAGGCATGGTATTCCATAGGCTACCTGGGGCTAATTCTGTCATTCCCATTAATAACTGGCAGGTTGGTAATACTGATGGATGTAGATACTTATAAATGGTTCGAACGTTACAGTTTTCTTGATTACCCAATGTTTCAGGAGAGGCTTCTTCACGTGTAATTTTACGAGTTGGATAAGCATGATGTGCTGGCGCGCAATTTAAATAAAAACGAGCTGGATCTTTTGGATCAATACTTTCAAAATTGATCTCCTTTGCACCCATACCCACGTACATTGCTTCACGTGCGGCAATCTCAAAGGTTTCACCATCGACAGTAACTCGACCTGCTTGACCTATATTGATAATCCCTAACTCACGACGTTGCAAAAAGAAGTCAACACCAATTTCTTTTCCACCTTCAAATGGAACTGTTTCTGATGTTGGTACAACACCACCGACAATAATACGGTCGATATGGCTGTAAGTAAGCGTAATGTAATTTTCTTGGAACATACCTTCAATAAGGAATTGCTCGCGTAGACCTGCAGTATCTAATTGTTTTGCATGGTCACTATGAATTGGTTGGCGAATTTCCATTTTAAACCTCTAAACATTATCTTAATATTTTCATTCATATAAATGGCAAGGGTTAATAAACCCATTTGCCTTTCATCATTGTGTTTTGTATTTCAAAATCTTGATTAACGACGGTAAAACTTGCATCCATTCCTGAAGCGATACTTCCTAACCGTTGATCTATTTCTAAGTATTTAGCAGGAACTGAGGTTGCCATTTGCACAGCTTCCCACTCAGGAACTCCGCTTAATTGAATCATGTTTCTCAAAGCTTGATCTAAACTGCACGTACTGCCAGCAAGCGACCCACACTTTGTTCTGGCTTCACCATTAGTGACTGTGATGGTTTGAGCGCCAAGTTGATAATCACCATCATCAAGGCCTCCTGCTCGCATACAATCAGTAATAAGCGCGATGTTTTGGTAGCCTTTCATTCGATAAGCAAGTTGCATCATGACTGGATGAACATGGATACCATCAGCAATAAGCTCTGCAAGCATGTCATGGTATAAAACCGCACCAGTACAACCCGCCTCACGATGGTGTAATCCACGCATACCATTAAATAAATGCACACCACAATCAGCACCTAATTGATAAGCCTGAGTGACTTGTTCAAAAGTCGCATCTGTGTGCGCGATCGATGTTTTTATCTGTCTGTCATGCAACCATTTAATGGCTTCCATCGCTCCATCAGCTTCTGGAGCAACAGCTACGCGTAATAAAGAGTTACCGCCAACAAGATGAAGCTCTTCTAACTCTTGCTGTGTTGGTGATTTTAAATAAGCACTCGGATGAGAGCCTTTATGAGTTTCAGTAAAATAGGGGCCTTCAAGAAAGCAACCTAATAATTCTGCTCCGCATTCTTGTGACCCTTGAATCCAGGATTTCACGGCCTCAATTGCACTAACAATGCTGTCCCACGGTGCTGTTACCGTTGTACCAACCCAAGCAATAACACCCGTTTGAAGCAAGGCGTCAGAAATCGTTTGTAATGCATCAGGTGTTCCATCCATCACATCAGAACCAGCTCGACCGTGAATATGAATATCAATAAAGCCCGGTAGCAATGTTTTCCCTTTTAAAGGCAAGATCTCACAATCTTTAGGCTTGTACTCTGTTATAGCTTCGACTTTTCCATCGTTCACAATAACGTAATGATTTTCTTTAATACCATCAGCGACAAACACACGTTGTGGATATAAGGCATAACGCATATTACAATCCATCTTCACATTCAGGTTCTGGTTCCATAAACAATTCAAGCTGTAATCGCATGTCTTGCATACATGAAGAACCAATCTCTAATAAGGTAACGACCAACTCTTTAACTGTCGTGTCGTCTCGCTCAAAAGCAGCATTAGCAATCATTGGTAAGTTCGCACCACCTATCAACTCAACGTTTTCAGTGTCCATTAAAATGGTTAAAGCACGATTTGCAGGAGAACCACCTGGGATATCCGTTAAAAAAAGTACCCCTTCACCAGAATCAACACGTTTTGCCGCAGCTCGCAGTGCTTGCTCTAACTCATCGGTCGACATTGATTCAACAAAATCGACAAACTCCATTTGTTCTTGCTCGCCAGCAATTGCTTTTACTGCCGACTCAACCCCTGTTGCAAAATTAATGTGGCCTGAAACTACAATACCAATCATGATTTAATCCCTGTTACCAATGCGTTATATAATCTTTTGAAATTAAAGGGGGAAATCACTCCCCCTATATCGCTTTCAGTTGTGTTTTTACAAAATACCGAGGTAATGGCCAACAACGCCAGCCGCTAAGGTTGAGAATATTAGAACAGGAGGCTTCGCCCAAAAGCCAGTTCCTTTAACCATTTTCAACATGAAGAAAACAAGAGCTAATGGCAAAATATTCGGCATGATTTTGTCAAATAACGCTGTTTGTAATTCAACGATCTTTCCTCCAAGTTCAAGTGAAAGCGTAGTTTGAACCTTAATAAAGGAAGCGGATAATGCCCCAATAACAAAGATACCCATGATATTCGCGGCTTTTGCCAATTTCTCAGTTGCATCGCTCATGTTAACCATGGCTGCGGTGCCCGCTTTGTACCCCATAAACATCAAACCAAAATACACAAAGAAGTGTACAATTTGATATAGAAAGAAGAATACAAATGGACCAGCAATTGAGCCTTGCATTGCGATTGATGCACCTAATGCAAGAGTCAAAGGCATAAGTGTCATGTGATCAATTGCATCACCGATCCCACCTGTTGGTCCCATACCTGCTACTTTCATTACGTTAACAGTGGATGGCTTTTCTTTGTTCTCTTCCATTGCAATGGCAGTACCAAGCAAGAAAGTAAATAGTTTTGGACTAGCATTAAAAAATTGAAGATGATTTTTTGTTGCTGTTGCTAAATCGCGCTTATTATTGCCATGTATCTTTTTCAACGCTGGGACAATTGAATAAGCAAAACCACCACCTTGCATTCGTTCAAAGTTAAAGTTGCCTTCCATGAACAAGCCACGAATGGCGCATTTCCATAAATCTTTTTTCGAAATAACTTTTCTAACTTCTGTATCTTGATATTCATCAATACCATCAACTAAGCTATTTGGATTCGCAACTTGCGTGCCTTGGTATTCATCAGCACCATCAATTAAAATTTCTGTTTTAGATACCATCTTCAAAATCCTCTGGCTCTTGATTTGAATTTCCATTTCCACTAAAGAAGTAATATAAGGCAGCAGCTGACGCACCTAAAATTGCCACGGCCATAATTGGTAGTTGTAAGTAAGTCGTCATTACAAATCCAATAAAGAACACCCCTGCCACTTCTTTTGACCACATAATTTTCAGTAACATTGCAAAACCAATTGCAGGAACCATCTTCGCGCCAATACCTAAGCCTTCTAATAATGTTTTTGGCGCGTTGGCATCAATCCAAGCGGCACCATGCTCGCCAAAGTAAACGGTAAGAAAGGCAACAACAGCGTAGAGCATTGACCGCATCGTAATGGTTGAAAGTAAGAGAAAATCTATGCCATTCGTGTTTGCTTCTTCAGCGTATTTGTCTGCTTTACCCATAGTGAATGAGGTCATAGCAAAGAAACCAATGATCAGCATTTGCATAAGTACTGCGATAGGCATACCAACACCCATTGCAACTTCTGGTGATTGACCAGTCATAACAGCAAACGCAACAGCAGCTATCGTCCCCATAGTTACATCTGGCGGCTGAGCTCCAGCATTAGGCACTAAACCTAACCATGCTAATTCCAGTGTTGCACCTGCGATTAAGCCTATTTGCATATCGCCCATAATGAGGCCAACAACTGGCCCAGTGATAAGTGGTCTATGAATATTCAGTGCGACATCGTATTTATCGATGCCACAAAAGAATGCCCATACCGCCACTAAACTTGCTTCAAATAACATAAATACCTACCTAGGCTGCTGTTTTTGCTAGTTCAAGAACGTTAATTGGTGTTTGGTCTGGTGTATTCTGAATGGTGCATGTCACCCCTTTATCTACCATTCTTTCAAACGCTAGTATGTCGGTTTTATCAACTGAAACCGTTTTAGCTATTTGGCGTTTTCCATCGTGATAATGCATGTTGCCAACATTACAATGTGTAATAGGAACCCCACCTTCAACTAAACGCGCCACGTCTGTTGGGTTATTACATAAGATGAAAATTTTCTGTTTCGGTGATGCTTTATGAATCACATCGATTGTTTTTTGGATTGAGAAGAAACGCACTGCATATTCTCCACCAGCAGATGCTTTCATTCCTGCTTGCATAAATGCAGCATTCGGTCCTTCAGCTGCATCATCATTAGCTACAAGAATCAAATTAGCTTCAGAATGTTTTCCCCAAGTAATTCGAATTTGGCCATGAAGTAGACGCTCATCGATACGCGTCCAAACGATTTGTGGTCCTGTCATAATAGTTCCCTGCTTTAATTTTTATTATTAAAAGTATGAATATTGACACCTTGAACAACCCGATTAACTTCACCTGTAGGGCACGGATTATCAGGGGTATTACCAAGTGCAACTGCGCGATGGAATGCGTAAGCTTGAGCAAACAACATATAAGGAAACAGCAGTTCAACATCTGAAGCCTTTTCCATCTCAGGTACACGAATGATGTTCTCATCAGCAACCACATCATTAAATTGAGCGGTGATTGCAATGACTTTTTTAGCGATATTGTCACGACGTAGTTCAGCTAATAAATCTAAATCGTATTGACGGGTGTAAGGGTCATTTGAAATAAAAACAATAATCATGGTTTCATTATTAACGATAGATTTAGGGCCATGACGAAAGCCAAGAGGTGAATCGAAATAACCAACGACTTTACCTGCTGTAAGCTCTAATAACTTTAATGCAGACTCTTGAGCTAATCCTTTCAAACCACCGCTACCTAAATAAATAACCCTACTAAAATCATGGGAAGCAGTATCTCTGACATTGGAATTAATTTCTTTGATCAACTCCTCAGAACACTTACAAATGCTTTCGATTTCTTTCGATTTGTTATTTTTGTGCGTTAAAGCAGAAAAACAAGCTAATGTCATTGACGAGAAACTAGAGGTCATCGCGAATGACTTATCGTTTGTTTCTTCAGGCATCAATAAAACAAGTGCATTTTTCTCATGCTGAAACTGAGTAAACAACGCTCCTTCACCATTGCAAGTTAAGATCAGATGATAACTATTAGATAAGCACTGATTGGTCAGATTTACAGCAGCTACGCTTTCGGGGCTATTACCTGAGCGTGCAAACGAAACCAATAATGTTGGGATATCCTCTGCCAATACTTCTGCTGGGTTCGATACGATATCGGTTGTTGAAATATCTTCTACACGGCATTTCAATACACGAGATAATGTCGGAGCAATAGCTTGCCCTGCAAATGCTGAAGTGCCAGCACCGGTTAAGATAATTCGACGTTCAGAATGCGTGTTCCACTCATCCATAAAAGCTGAGATCTCGACAATATTGTCTTGGATTATTGCATGGGTTCTTCTCCAACTCATTGGTTGTTGAGTAATTTCTTTCGCAGTCCAAAAGCCAGAGATTTGTTCTAATTCAGGTTCTGAGTAGCCAAGATAATGGTTCATAATGCAATGCCTTCTTCTTTATTTTGTTTGCATGCCTTCGCATAACTACGAAGAGTTTGACGAATTTTGTCGAGTACTAATGCTTTCGGATCTGAGCTTAATTGACCTTCACGAACTGCATGAAATTGCGCAGATAAATGTTGGCTAAGTAAAGGAAGTGGGATACCACTACGGGATAAATTGTTAAATAACGTTACTTGCGCTTGATTAATATTTTCATCTGGCCAGTAATAACGAATTCGGTCACTAAAGCTGTAACTACGAGAGAATCGTTGTTGCGCTTCATTACCTTGATAATACGGTTGCCAATATTCTGGAGAGTCACACATTTCTTTTTCGATATGCTCACGTAGATCTGAACAATGTGCTTTAGGGATAAGTTGTTCTTCGATATCACATAAATTGTATAAGGCTTCGCGTAGAGCAAAAGTCAATGCTGGTCCTACTTTCAAAATAGCAAAATGATCTTTAACAAGAGACTGGTAGGCTTTATCGGTTTGATAATCCGTTGAATGAGCTTCAAACACCATGTGATCAAAATCATTTACAACTTTACTCAGTTCGGTTGCGTCTTCAGGGCGGTAATCAATCACACCAGTGTGGTCAAACTCAACACCAGGTTGCACAACTAATCCGACAACACGTTGCCAACATTCCGCAATTTCTGCTCTTTCAAATGCAAATTGGTGTGCTTGGATCGTTTTTCGGGCCGCTTCCGGGGAAGTAACTTGGAGGGTATCTAACTCTTCTGCAGCGCCACCAGGAACAGGAACTTCAGTGCCAATAACATAAACAAGATCACTATGGCCAAAACATGTATTTGCAGTTTTTTCTGCAATTTTAGCTAATCTTGCTGCACGTTCGGCAACAATTTCATCAGAGAGAGGACTTGGATCATCAGAACAAGACATACTGCAATCAAGATGGATTTTTTTGAATCCAGCAGCAACATAAGCTGCGATGAGATCGTCAGCGTTTATCATGGCTTCTTTAGCCGTTAGTTTCTGCCAACGATTTGGACCAAGGTGATCACCACCAAGAATGAGTTTCTCGGTTGGGAAATTAAGTGATTTTGCTAGCTGTAGTACAAAGTCTCGAAAATCAGCAGGCTTCATTCCTGTGTAGCCACCAAATTGATCAACTTGATTAGAAGTTGCTTCAATTAATAACAAGGAATCATCACTTAACGCTTGAGAAAGCGCCGCTTCAATAACAAGCGGGTGTGCAGAACAAACAGAATAAATACCATTTTGTTCACCCGCTTTATGACGCTGTACAAGGTGTTGAAAGGTGTTCATTTACTAACTCCATACTGTATCTAAATGCAGCTATGGAGTTAGTTAGGTTATTTATCTTTCTCTACAATAATAACTTCAACTTTCATTTCACGAAGACCTTGTAAATATTCTTCGGGAATATCAGAATCCGTTACTAAGATATCAATATTTCCAAACTCTCTAATCATATGGCAGCTGCGCTTACCAAATTTGGTAGAATCCGCAACAGCAATGACTTGTTCTGAAATATCACACATGAGTCGATTTAAACTTGCTTCTTGTTCATTATGTGTGGTGATACCTGACCTCAAATCAAAACCATCAACCCCAAGAAAAACCTTATCAAAACGGTAATTCTTCAGGCTTGCCTCTGCTTGAGATCCAGAGAAAGAGAGAGCCTTCTTACGAAGAACTCCACCTGACATCAATACTTCTATACCAGAAGCTGATGCTAACTCCATAGCTACATCTAGACCATTAGTCATGACTACTGCTTGCTCTAACAATTTTAAGTTAGATGCAATTTCTCGCGTAGTCGTACCTGAATCCAGAATAACGGTGTCACCATTCTCAATCAGCTGTGCTGCTGCATACCCAATGGAGGATTTCGTTCCAATATTTTGATGGCGTTTTTCATGAACCGTAAGTTCTGCAATTACGCCAGTATTTGGAATCGCCGCCCCATGAGATCGAACAACATACCCATTCTTTTCTAAAAAGCTCAGATCACTGCGAATAGTGACACTAGAGACATCAAATCGTGCAGCAAGGTCCTCTACACGTGCTTTACCATCTTGGTTCACCACGTTTACGATTTCCATGCGCCTTTCGACAGCACTAATCATTTTTTCTCGTCTCCCTAAAATCAACGAAATCTCTTTCGTTTGATTTCGAATTAACCTTACACCTAAAAATTATTCCCACAATATGGAAGTATAAAACTTTTGATCTCTTTCACATTCTTTCGTTAATTTTCGCTTTATTTTTATCTTACGTTACTTTTCGTATTTCTTCATATATTACTCTTTGAAAGTAAAAATACCAAATAAAACGCATAGTTAATGCGACTTACCTTTCATTTATCTTTATATCTATGGGAAAAGAAAATTCTCTTTGATTAAAACCCCATCGATACTCTTAAGATTTGTGATCCCTAACACAGCAAATTAACTTTCGATAACTTACGATCCGCAAGAATTCGAAAATAAATAACAAATAACGTAACCCTACAAAAATAGAATATGAAAGGAGACATTATGTCTATTACTCGCCGTGACATTTTAAAAGGTGTCGCAGCAACAGGAGCCCTTGCAGCAACGTCTGCAATAACTGGTTGCCAAAAAAATACAGTGCAAAATTCTATGGGCGAACTGGCTGGAAAAGTTAAGCGCCCAAACCTACTGATTATTTTCCCTGATGAAATGAGAACTCAAGCTCTCGGTTTTATGAATCAAGATCCTTCTCTTACTCCTAATTTAAATAGATTTGCTAAACAAAGCTCAGTATTAAAACAAGCGGTTTCAAACTTTCCTTTATGTACTCCATTTAGAGGAATGTTAATGACTGGGCAATATCCATATCGCAATGGTATTCAAGGAAATAGTCATACAGCAACCCCTGGCATGTTTGGTGGGAGAGACTTTGGAATTGAGCTGAAAAAAAACCAATCAACATGGTCTGATATTCTAAGCAAAGAAGGATATAGCATGGGCTATATCGGAAAATGGCATTTAGATACCCCAGAAGCACCTTTCGTCCCTAGCTACAACAACCCAATGGAAGGCCGTTACTGGAATGATTGGACTGCGCCAGATCGTCGTCATGGTTTTGATTTTTGGTATTCATACGGGACTTACGATAAACATTTAACGCCAATGTATTGGACGAATGATACGCCACGTGACAAACCTCTTCACATTAATCAATGGAGTCCTGAGCATGAAGCTGATATAGCAATTAACTACCTAAGAAATGAAAATGGTGAATATAGAGATAACACGAAACCTTTTACGCTTGTTGTTTCAATGAACCCTCCTCACTCTCCTTATGATCAAGTCCCTCAAAAATATCTTGATCGATTTAACAAGAGTTCAAGAGAGCTAAACTCTCGCCCAAATGTCATATGGAATAAAGAATACCTTGACGGTTATGGTCCTGAATATTTCAAAGAATACATGGCGATGGTCAATGGTGTAGATGAACAATTTGGTCGCATTGTCGACGAACTTGATGCCTTAAATCTTACCGAAGATACCTTGGTCGTTTTCTTCTCTGATCATGGTTGCTGTATGGGCTCTAATGGAAATCCAACCAAAAATGTTCATTATGAAGAAGCAATGCGTATACCAATGATGTTTCGTTGGCCAGGAAAAATAAAACCGACGTCAGACGACATATTATTCTCCGCTCCTGACATCTATCCAACACTCTTTGGGTTAATGGGAATGAACGATTTGATCCCAGATACAGTAGAAGGGACTGATTTTTCAAAAACTGTAAAAGGGGAAAGCGGTGATGAAAAACCAACCTCACAGTTTTATACCTTTATGCCTTATGGCGGACAATCTTACGGTCGACGCGGAATTCGCAACGAAAAATACACGCTTATGATTGACAGAAAAATAGGTAAACCACTGACCTATGTTCTTCATGATAACCAAGCCGACCCATATCAAATGAAAAACATAGCAACAGAGCAACCCAAGCTTATTACTCAACTTATCCAAGATGAATTAATGCCTTGGCTTGAGCACACAGGTGATCCTTGGCGCCCAACAGAAGTACCTAAAAATACCGCCAATGCTTACACCTAATTAAATCAATATAAAAAATACATTCAAGATTTAGCAGTGAAACACTAATAATAAATAGGGAATATTATGAAACAATCTTACAAAATCATTATCGCTTCTGGTTTAGCCGTATTTGCGTCTCAAGCCTTAGCAAATGACTATAAAACAACGGTGGAATACCGTCATGAATATAAAGATGGTAATAACAAACATGCAGATAGAGTAAAAATGTTCTTAGATACAGGGAAGAATATTGGGTTTGAATTAGATGCAAGATACAACAATACAGACGAAGATCAGATGTTTGATGAGATGAGCATGAATGGCTCTGAACTGTCTATTTTCTATTACGATAAAATTGCTGAAAATACGACGGGATTAGTTGGTTCATCACTTGACTTTAATCCTGACGGTTTAGTTTATGTTCCTTATGTTCGTGTGAACCACTCTTTTGATAACGGTTTTAGAGTGCAAGCACGTTATAAATGGAAACTTTGGGATTATTCACAAACTAATAAAGCAGGCGAAAGCTATACATCTAAAATTCAAGAAGTAGATACTTGGCTTGGCTATAACACTGGTAAATGGGATTTCCAATATGAGTTCCAAATTTGGAATGAAATGAACGATGATGCAAAACCTCAATTTGATAACGAAAGCTATGACTATCTACACAATTTCCGCATCATGTATAGTTTTGTAAATCCTGATGGCACTAAATGGCGTCCATTTGTTGAAGTTGGTAACGTAAGACAAGACAGTTACAGCGACAACCGCCAAACTCGTTATCGTGTTGGTATAAAATACACTTGGTAAACAATAACTTGAAGTTATAAAAAATAAAAACGGCACCTCTTATAAAAGAAGTGCCGTTTGGTTATTTAATGACTGTTTCTAATTTTTTCTAGCGTAATTATTTAACGCTAGTTACTCGGCTAACACGCTCACCAGTAAATGATGCTGAACGAATTTGAACATCACCCGTTACTTTTGGTTTGTTCGCATTATCATATGCAGCCCATGTTTTGCCGCCATCTACAGAGTATTGTAGCGTTACACCTGGGAATGAAATGTTCATGCTTAGTTCGCCGTTTGCAATTTCTGCACCAGGGATTGGTAGACGGTAATCAATACCCGCTCTTTCAAGCTTCGCTAATTCACGTTGACCCATAGTGTTTGCAAAGTTCGTCCAATCAGTAAGCTGTGCTTTCTTGTTCACTAGGTTTGTTTCTAGAGAGTATTTAACACCTGCTTTGTATTCATTTTCCCAAGACGCTTCATGCCATGCACGCTCTGCTGCTGCGATAACACGTGGGAATACCATGTACTCATATTGCTCATCAGTACGTACTGTTTCTGACCAAAGTTGTGCAGACAGACCGTAGAAAGGTTTCTTAGGTGTTACTGTACCTGCACTTTCAAAGCCGTTACCGTCACGGTCAACTGATGTTTCCGCATTTTGAGGTAGGTTTTCTGGTGCGAAACCGAACATCTTACGTGTATCTGTTGCACGAGTTGCCCAGTAGTAGCCACGCTCTTTTGCGTCAACTTCATATGGGAAATCCATGTAAACGTAATCTGGGTTAGAGATAACTACGTCGTAACCTTTTTCAGCCCACTCATACGCTGAAGCACCACCGCCCCAGTATAGAGTATCCCAGAAGTTTGCACGTACTGATTCAGTTGCGAATGCATTAGCACCTTCAGAATATTTCAGACCATCTTGCCACGCTTGGAAATGTGGAATGCCTTTAGCTGCAACAATTTTAGATACTTGTTCAGCAAAATGGCTTGGTAGATGTTCGAAATCTGCAACTTCACCGCTTGCAATCAGAGACTGACACTGTGGTGATTTTTCAAATGGGAAGTCTTGCTTAGATAAGTCTAAGTCACCTTTCCATGCGATTTTTTCTTCATCGTTGATGTCTTGGAAACCAGCGTGAAGTTTGATGTTTTTCGCTTCATCACCACCGAAGTGCCATGTTGATAGAGGAACACCAGCCGCTTTGTGCATTGCTGCAACTTCAGTGATCACTTTATCTACAAACGTTGCAGATGAATCTAAACATGGGTTAATGAAGCTTTGTTTATTGTAGAACTGAACCGTTGTTACGTTTGATTCGTCTTTTGGATCCATCAGGCGGTATTGATTCGCCTCTTCCATCTTACCTTCAGCGGCAAGACGTGCGTAACGAGCTTCCATTGACATAACTGCTGCACGTGAGTGAGCTGGCATATCGATTTCTGGAATCACTTCAATGTTACGGTTTTTCGCGTACGTTAGGATCTCTAGGTAATCTTCTGTTGTGAAGAAACCAGAACCAAAGTTATCTGAATCAGCACCTGAACCTAGCTGAGGCAGTAGACAAGATGTTTCTGACTCATCAAAACAACGATTACCACCGATGTCAGTTAGTTCAGGAAGACCAGGGATCTCTAAACGCCAACCTTCATCGTCCGTTAGGTGAAGATGTAATTTGTTAAGTTTGTATGCTGCCATTTGGTCAACTGTCGCAAGAATCGCTTCTTTTGAGTGGAAGTTACGAGCAACATCAACCATTACGCCACGGTATTCAAAACGTGGAGCATCTTCTACGTTTAGAGTCGGGATTTCTGAACTATCTAGGCTTACTAGTGCTAATAAAGATTGAACACCGTAGAACGCACCTGCTTCATCAAAAGCAACAACCGTTGTTTTACCTTCAGTCACATCTAGTTTGTATGCGCCAGATACGCCATCTTTGAATTGCTTCTTATCTACAGAAACTGATACTGGGTATTCACCAGAAGTTTCAAGACCTAGAAGTTCAGCACGTTGGTTTAATGCAGCAAGTTGGTCTGCATCAATACCGTTTGCTGTAATAGAGATACCTTTTGCTAAATCAACGGTTTTGTTCGTTAGCGTTGTTTTTAACGGTGTCGGAATAATATGAGAAGACGCATCAACTTCAGCTACATCAGCGTTTTTCTCAAAACGAGTGTTTGCTGTTGCTACAACGTTGTTATCAGCAAGAGTACGTTTTAGTTGAACACCGATAATTTCATCTACGTATTCGCCAGTATCTTCAGTATCCAAAGAAATGATATTACGAGCTTCAGCACCTGGAGCTGTTACAAATGCACCTGGCATGAAGTCAGTTTCAAATAACTGCCAGTACTCAGCTACCAGTGGAAGAACCACTTCTTCGCCAGCAGCAAAACCATCAAACTTATCTGTTGGTTCAAGTTTGTGTAAGTCACCCGTTACACGAGTAATCTTAAATTGGTCATTTTCAACATCTAGAATTAAACGAATGCTGTGGAAGTAAATTGTCCAATCAGCTGAATCAACCGCTTCACCAGTGTTAGTGATTGTCATGTTTACTTTGTTACATGATGCCCATTCAGCTTGAAGGTCTTTACATGCAAGACCGTCATCAGCACCTTGGTTAGTAATAACTGTGTAGTTAACATCTAGGTTTTCAGCCAGTTGGTTAACTGTTGATTGCTCAGAAGAAGTAGAAGAACAAGCCGCTAAACTTGCCATAATAACTGTAGAAAGAAGCGTTCTTTTCAACATGATTCCATTCCTAATAAATAAAGTAATTAAATTTCAAATCTGGAATTACAATACAAAAGTTTTTTAGTTTTACAAATTAAGATAAATTCAATTTATGCTTTGAATCACAAATAACTCTATATTTCACGGTATAAATTAAAATAATGAGAATCACATCAACATATAATGGAACGCCATACTACCGATTTCTTTAAAAACATAATTATCATTATGTGAAGTAGCCCGCAATTACCTCTAAGGAACTGAGGTGCAAAATAAATATTTAAGACAAACAATACATATTAACGACCTAAAAAACACTTAATTCACACGGAAATAAAGTTTTACAAATATATGAACATTATAGCTCGAATTTAATTATTCGGTTTACATCTGTACGCAATTAAATAGTAATCGATTGCACTCTCACTTCTAAAGGAGAGCCATGTAACAAAAATTAATTTAAGAGACATTAATCACTAAAAATCGTAATTAAAGACATTATGATAGGTGATTAGCAAATAACCGATTATAGGTATAACCATGAGTACACTAATTGCCATTGCCATTACTACAGGCATTCTTTCTGGTCTTTGGGGCTGGGTAGCTGTTAGCTTAGGTCTATTAAGTTGGGCAGGCTTTCTTGGCTGTACTACCTACTTTGCCTCTCCTACTGATGGTATAAAAGGCATTGGTTTAAGCATTGCAACAAATCTAAGTGGTGTCTTCTGGGCTATGGTAATAATCAAGCTTTCTTCAATGGTTAGCCTAGAAATCATCGGTTACGTTATTACTGCTATTGTTGCTTTCTTTATGTGTGCACAAGCAAAGAAGAGTTGGTTAAATTTTATTCCTGGTACCTTTATCGGCTCATGTGCAACCTTTGCTTCAAACGGTAACTGGCAGCTAGTTATTCCTTCACTAATCTTAGGTGTTGTATTTGCTTATGCCATGAAGACATCTGGCTTGTGGCTAAAAGAAAAATTAGAAAATAATAAATTAATGGCAGTGAGCAAAAGCTAAAAGTAAATCCCAATTCAGAGAAAAGCCTCTTAACTAATCTAATGATAACTAGTAAGAGGCTTTTTTATTCATCCTTGAATACTTTCCTGAGCTTCTAGTGTTGTAAAGTGACAAAATGAATTTAAACATATTTCATAACTTTAAAAACAATCACTTATGAGACATCTTTGTAAATATATTCAAAAAAGAAGATTATTTTATAACTGACAAATACAAAAACGCCGCTTGATATTGCTATCAAGCGGCGTTCTTAAAGGTGGCTCCCTTTGCTGGACTTGAACCAGCGACATACGGATTAACAGTCCGGCGTTCTACCAACTGAACTAAAAGGGAACAGGTATTGCATCTCATAAAGAGAAAATATGGTGCCGACTACCGGAGTCGAACTGGTGACCTACTGATTACAAGTCAGTTGCTCTACCTACTGAGCTAAGTCGGCACACTATATCTTTTTGTCATCATCAAGCTAACTTAGCTCAGCAATGGAATGTGGTGGAGGGATAGGGATTTGAACCCTAGAACCGCTATTAACGGTTGCCGGTTTTCAAGACCGGTGCTTTCGACCACTCAGCCATCCCTCCACGGGACTCTTCTGAAGCATCTGCCTCATCAAGTGATGTCGCGCATTATAGAGAAAATGAGATCAGGCGCAAGCCTTTTTTTAAAAAAAATGTTCGTTTGATTAAAAGTAACTCTAATTGATTGATTTTTATTTAATTCGAATAAATAAGCAACAATTATCAAATAGTTATGGATGAAATGCAATTACGTCCATTACCTTTCGCTTTATATAATTCTTTGTCTGCCGTTTGTAATAGTACAGTTTCTGAATCATCCCCTTTATAGTCAATCAAGGCAACACCTACACTAATACTTATTTTTTGATGAGTTGAATATTCATGAATAATATTTAAGTTATAAATACATTGACGAAGCAACTCTGCTGTTTGGTTTAACTGTTCAAGATCGGTATCAAACTGAATGAGGGTAAACTCTTCCCCCCCGTAGCGATACACTCGATCTGTTTGCCTATGCAGCGACTTCATTAATGCCCTTGCTACGCGCACAAGAACGAGGTCACCCGCGGAATGTCCATAGTTATCGTTATATTGCTTAAAATGATCAATATCGAACATTATCAGCCCGACCTTCACTCCAAGTCTACGCCCTTCAGCCCACTTACTTTCCAAATCAGAATCAAACATTCGGCGGTTTAAAAGATTAGTTAGCCCATCTAATGAGGCATGTTTTTCAAGTAAGTCTGATTTTAATTTTAATGCTAGCTGATTACGTACCCGCTTTTGTAAAATAACGGAGTTAAATGGTTTAGTGATAAAGTCAACAGCACCAAGATCTAAAGCTCGAATCTCATCTTCTGTAGAGTGATTAACGGTAATAACGATAATAGGAATATCTTTGGTTTTATCATTATTTTTGAGTCGCTCAATCACCTCAAAACCACCCATAATAGGCATATGAATATCTAACAATACTAAATCTATATTTTCATACTCAATAACATCTAATGCTTCAGCACCATTTTTAGTTAAAATTGACGTTAGTGGCTTCAATAAATGCTGTAAAACTTTTCGACTAATCGGTTCATCTTCAACTATTAATATTTTTTGTTCTTCTAACATACATCTCCTAACCTTTACCTACATCATAACGGTAATATTTTGTGTTACTTGTTATAGATTAGCTGAAGTTTCGCTATTTTTTCTTGAAGTACTTCTCTTCTAAAAGGTTTAGGTAGGTAATCATCCATACCACTATCAAAACATCTTTGAATATCATCGTCCAATATAGAAGCAGTAAGTGCAATAATTTTAGTTGGTGTCATACTTTCATTTTGTTCTAACTGTCTTATAGCTATTGTTGCTTCAAAACCATCCATTATCGGCATCATACAATCCATCAAGACAACAAGAATCTCTTTACAATGCCTTTTATATAGCTCAACCGCCTCTACTCCATTATTTGCGATCTTATAATCAATACCCAACATCTGAAGGTTAATAGAAACCACTTGTTGATTAATTTTGTTGTCCTCGACAATTAACACCATGCCTCCTTCGCGTTGAAGCTGTTGTTTTTCTGACCCACCAATTTGGAGATTTTTATCTCCACGATTACTTTCAAAAACAGAACGAAGTAAATTATCTAAACGTGAGCCTAGCAATGGAAAAGTAATGTAACCTGACAAGTTTTCAACCTCTGGATTTTGATCTGTATTATTCCTTATTAATACAATTGGTAACTCTGGATATTTTGCTTTAACCGTTTCTATTTGCTCCCTAAAGTCTTCTTTCTCTAATACAATTAAAGACTCTGACGTTTCTTGGCTCTTTATTTCTTCTATCGAGTACACTTTTTCAAGATGATATCCATATTCATTAAGCTCACTAATAAACAAATCTTTAGGTGATTTTGAGCAATAGATTATGGTTTGGTTATTCACTTTTTTCTTTATATGCTCTTCCGCTGGATCTTTTTCTAACTCAAGAGAAAAATAAAACTCACTGCCAACGCCTTTACTTGATTTTAGTTTTATTTCATCTCCCATCATTTTGATCATTTTAGATGAAATAGCTAACCCTAACCCTGTACCGCCATAGTTCTTTGATGTGTCATCATCTTCTTGTTTAAATTCTTCAAAAACTTGGTCATGCTTACTTTCTTCTATTCCTAACCCTGTATCTTTAACAGAAAAGAGATAACGATAAGATGATTCTGTTTCTTCAAGCTGTGATAACTCAAAAGTAATTGAGCCTGCATCTGTAAACTTGACTGCATTAGATGCTAAATTCATCAATACTTGTCTTATCTTTTGCTCATCAGCCTTCACATAAGTGGGAAAATAATCACTCATGATAATTTTAATATTTACACCTTTTTGCTGAGCTTTTGGGGCAATTAAAGCGGCAGTATCGAAAATAATTTCTTTTATTTTACAACTGTGAGCATTGAGTTCTATATTTCCAGATTCAATCTTTGATAGGTCTAACACATCATTAATTAGCATTAATAATGTTTGAGATGAGGCATTTATTGTTGCTAAATAATCTTTTTGGATAGGCGTTAATTTTGAAGCAGATAAAATTTCTGTCATACCGATGATACCATTCAAAGGTGTTCTTATTTTCATGAGACATATTTGCTAAAAAAGAGCTTTTCGCTCTATTGGCTTTTATTTCTTTATCTTGAGAACGAACAATACCTTTCTCTAAACGAGAAGTAAGCACAACAGCTGACCCTAAAACTGTAGTGATAAGAAAAAACAACACAATAGAAAGTACCTGACTATAAAAATATAATCGTTCAATTTGTAATGTTGTTTTCTCTGATACGATTTTAAACAACCTATTTAATCGCTCTTCTATATCATGTACTGTAGATCTCAAGTCACCATGTAAACCTAAGCGATGGTTATACCCTGCAACACTTTGTATATTATGAATTTTCACAAAATTATTTTTAAACATCAAATAAGAATTCATTACTTTTTCATCATTAAACTGATAGATATCATTTCCCATTATATCTATCAGCTGAAGAATATGTTCAAGTTCAAATAAAATTTTTACTTCTTTTTTTCCTGATATACCAGAATAAAAATCATATACTTTCTCTTGTAATACCAACATTTTTTTATTTAATTCAAAATCATTTATCTCTAATAATTTAGTTTCCAACGCAATTGATTCATCTTTTAATATTTCAAATAAGCCTTGCTCATCGCCACTTCCATAAAGCAGCTCTATAAGCTCACTAAACTCATGAAATGAATGTCCATATTCTTCTATTGACTGAATAAGCTCTAGGCTGTCGTACTCAATTTGTATCCCTTCCTCAACTAGTACTCTGTGGATATTAATCAATTTATCTTCAAACTTACCAATTTCAAGCTCTAATGAATCATGGTATTTACTGTCATTTCGACTAATAAAATCTTTTTCATTACGACGGATCATCAGCATATTATTTTCTGCTAATTTTATCTCTAATTGCAGTTCTGTTAACTTTTCTTCATGTTCATGGAATTGGTAATTCATATAAAAATAGAGTAATAAGAGAAAGGTAATAACACTCGCTGCTATTTGTAATAACGATTTTATGGAGGAAGAGGTTAACCGTTTCATGCATATCCTTATGACATCGATTATTATAAAAGGGGTCTAAGCTAATTGTTCAAATGACTCTCCATTTGTTTTTTTATGTTGTTTAGTCCTTCAACTACGATATTTATTGTGTCTTTACTTGGTCTATTTTCTGTTTTAGCTGCCGCTTCAACCTCTTTAATCGCAGGTAAGATGTCCATCTCACATAAATTCCCTAAAGCACCTGAAAGCGTATGCGCAGTATGAAATAGCCCTGATAAATCATTTGCTTCATATTGTGCTAATATGGTATCACCCATTGCGGCATTATCGACAAGATACAACTCAAACAGCTGTTGAGTTATTTCTTTATCTCCATCGAACATTTCTTCTAATATCTCTATATTAATCACTATCACTAACCTATTAATTCAATACATATAATTACTATAGGACAGAACCTTCTATTATCCATAATAAATTCCCATAAAAAAGCCATGAAAACACACGCTTTCATGGCTTAATAAGGGCAGTTTTACGCAGCCCTTTTATCTCTTGGGTTAAATTGATGTATCAATATCATGATTATGGTCTGATGATGATTGAGAATCCGAATCGAAGCTACCTGAATCATCAGTAAAGTCGACTCCTTGTTCTTGGTTATCATCGTTCGTCCAACCTGTACCTCCAGATTCCATACTAGACATATCTGTTGGTTGCTCTTGAGTAGAGGCTTGCATTACATATTGCTCATCAACCTCAACTTCAACAGAACCGCTAGCACCGTCTATTGAGCTACCCAATTCGTCATAACCTTGGAATTGGATCTCGCTAGTACCTTCGTAACCTTCTGGTAGTTCGACAGATACAGGCTGCTCTAGGTTGCCACTGATTGTGAAGCTACCATCACCGTTATCCAGTGCGTTGCTCACAGTAGCGCCTTCAGGTAAGCCAGACATATCAGCGTAATCAACCGATTCGTTACCACTCACCTCATCTGGAATCGAGATAGAGATGGTATCGCCCGGTGCCGCTGTTACATCTGCTGTACTATCTTCAGTTTCAGCATCTTGAGCTTGGTCATCAGCTTGTTGAGCCACTTCCACTTGTTGCTCTTCTGTTGCTTGAGCAGCTTGGACTTGTGGTTCATCACTTTGTACTGAATCATCTTCAACTTGGATACTTAAGCTGTGACTTGATACTTCACCGCCGTCGTTAACTTCAACATTCATCGCTAAATTGCCATCGAAGTCTTCGTTCGGCCAGTAAGTCCACTCACCTTCACCTGATTCGGCAAAGAAGCCAGCATCGTTCGCGTCTGCAACATCAACAACTTGTGCAGAATCACTCACGCCCAACTCATCCACCAGCTGTGCATCCGTGATAGTTAGTGAACCATCATCAGCTAAGGTATAACCTTCACTCGCCGCCGCTTCATCTCCGCCTTGGATATCCACATTGAAGAAGCTTTCGATGCGATTTTCGCCATCGGTCGCTATAAATCCAACTTGAACATCGCCGGTGTAGTCTTCAGCAGGTGTGAATTGATAGTTACCTTGATTATCGCTCTCAATTACGCCCTGACCTTCCATCAAGCTTACTGATTCAATGCTCAAGCTGTCGCCTTCTGCATCGCTCAGGTTCGCTAACATGTCTTCATCAGTGAACGATAAGGTAGCATCTGCTGCGATTTCCGTCGTCGTGATGCTGTTAACTTCTGGTGCTGCATTCTCTTGCGAGTCGCCTTCTTTCACGACTACGCCAGTTTGCTCATCATGAAGCACACCATCTTTATCAACTACGTAAGCAATGTCTGCTTCGCCAGTGAAGCCTGGTGCTGGTGTGAACGTCCAAGTGCCATCGCCATTATCGACAATCTCACCTTGGCTGCGGTCGGCAAGATGAACCAGTTTCACTTCATCATCGCTGTCTGCATCCACATTCTCAGCCAATCCGATTAGATCTTCCGCAGTGAGGATAATTGAAGCACCCGCTACGGTTTCGAAATCACCCGTATCGATACCATCATCAAACGCTTCTGGCTCATCTCCGTAATCAACGGTTGTTGCACTTACGGTCACGAAGAACTCACCATGGAAGTCCTCAGGAGGCGTCATTTGAATGTTTGATATATCCCAGTCGAACAGGTCGATGTATTGACCCGGTTCGGTGATCATCACGGTATTCACACCATCGGTTACCTCGAATCCAACAGGGAAACCTGTCATCACCAAGTTGCTTAGTGTTTCTGAGTCATCGACTAGGCCAACGTTCAGTCCCAAGTGACCCGTTTCATCTTCACCGAACACCAATGGACCGTCATGGTCAGTTGAAATAACCGCGCCATCTGCGACAGGACGTACGAACACAGGAACATCGAGAACCGTTTCAAACTCACCGTCACTCACAACCACTTGTAGGTCAGAAACGCCCGCAAAGTCGCCTGTTGGTGTAAATGTCCAAGTTCCATCACCGTTATCTGTTACTTCTCCGCCATCTTCACCGTCTGCGGTGATAATGCGAGAAACAACAAGGTCAGCGGTATCAATGTCACCAAACAAGTTCATCAAGTCGCCAGCATCGAAGGTGAACGCGCCATCTTCGTTTGTGGTCATCATTGCGTTGCCGACGTTGAATGGTGCGTCGTTAACAGGAATGACATCCACATTCAGCGACCCATCAACCACTTCTTCACCGTCAGTAGCTTGATAACCCAGTTCTACTAAGCCATTGAAGTCTTGAGTAGTCACTAAGTGATACATGCCGTCTGGTTGCTGAGTTAAGGTCGCGTTCGCTGGAGCTCGAACCGTGATGCTCTCAATGCTGATCTCGTCGCCATCAAGGTCTGTTACTTGACCCGCGATGTAAGCAGGGTCAATCACCATGACCACATCTTCTTCGCCTCGCATCTCAATGGTTGGCGCTTCAGGTGCATCATTCACTGGCGTGACATCGATGTTGCCATCGACTGAAATAGTCTCTTGGCCATCGCTAACGTTAAACGTCATTGGCACATCGCCATTGAAGTTTTCGTTTGGCGTAAATGACCAAGTACCATCTTCGTTATCTAACAGCTCACCGAAGCTAGGGTCGATTTGTAGACCAGAAGCTGACAGCTCGTCTGCGGTGTTATCGATGTCGGTAGCTTGAGCCAACAACATGTCTTGTGTGATAAGAATGGTGCTGTCTTCGGCTGTGGTTAGTTGCACATCCTCAGATTCAGGTCCATCGTTCACAGCCAGAACTTCGATTCCTGCCGTTGTTGTTGCAGTTGCACCGTCATCATCGGTCACGACCACATCTAGGCTGATGTTACCATTAAAGTTTTCGTTTGGTGCGAACGTTACCGAGCCATCTTCATTGTGAACCAAGATACCGTCTGCACCTGAGTAGCTCACGCTATCAAGCGACACTTCACCATCAACATCAGAGCTATTAGCAATTAACTGCTCAGGGCTCAATGTGATGGTGCCATCTTCGTTCATTTGGTAAGACGTAGAACCCGCAACCGGCGCATCATTAACATCCGTTACCGTCACATCAATGTTGGCATCGACTGTCTCTGTGCCATCAGTCACTGTGAAGCCTAAGTTTACATCGCCATTGAAGTTCTCGTTCGGAGCAAAGCTATAAGTGCCATCGCCATTGTCGGTGAACACACCCTCTGCGCCAGTGTAAGACACATCGGCAACTGAAAGCTCATCACCATCAATATCAGAAGCACCCGCTAGCAGTTGCTCGTCTGTAAAGGTAAGTGAACCATCTTCTTCAATGGTATAAGCGACATCTTCTACAACCGCGATGTCATTCACTGGATTCACTGTAAGGTCGGCCGTTGCAACAACCGTTTCAGTACCATCAGAAACATCGAAGCTTAGGTCAATATCGCTATTAAAGTCGGCATCCGGGGTAATGGTAAATGAACCATCATCGTTTGCCGTAACGGTAGCGTTATCACCTGCGGTTAGGTTGGCAGCGGTAAGATCATCACCGTCCACATCTGATGCTTGAGCAAGTAGCTGCTCTTGGCTTAGCGTGATTGAACCATCTTCATCCACTGAGTAAGCCAAGTCACCCGATACTGGTGCGTCATTAACAGCAATGACTTCAATACCAGCGGTAGTCTGAGCCGTTGCACCGTCGTCATCAATAACCGTCACATCAAGATTGATGTCGCCGTTAAAGTTTTCGTTTGGTGCGAACGTTACCGAGCCATCTTCATTGTGAACCAAGATACCGTCTGCACCTGAGTAGCTCACGCTATCAAGCGACACTTCACCGTCAACATCGGAGCTATTAGCAATTAACTGCTCAGGGCTCAATGTGATGGTGCCATCTTCGTTCATTTGGTAAGACGTAGAACCCGCAACCGGCGCATCATTAACATCCGTTACCGTCACATCAATGTTAGCATCGACTGTCTCTGTGCCATCAGTCACTGTGAAGCCTAAGTTTACATCGCCATTGAAGTTCTCGTTCGGAGCAAAGCTATAAGTGCCATCGCCATTGTCGGTGAACACCCCCTCTGCGCCAGTGTATGTCACACCTTCGACTGTTAGGTCATCACCTTCTACATCCGTTGCACCCGTTAACAGGTCAGCGTCAGTGAAGTTAAGAACCCCATCTTCACCAATAGTGAATGCTTGGTCTTGCGGCACTGGTGCATCATTGACTGGTGTTACCGTCAAGTCTAAGCCGGCAGCAACCATGTCTTCCCCATCGGTGACATCGTAGCTAAATTCGATATTACCGTTGAAGTTTTCACTTGGTGTAATGGTGAAACTGCCATCGTCGTTCATTTGAACGGTCGCATTTTCATCATTGGTGGTTAGGTTGATTGCTGATAGGTCATCACCATCAATGTCAACAGCGTGTTCTAGCAACTGCTCTTGAGTTAGCGTGATGCTGTTGTCTTCGGCTGTAACGGCACTGATATCACCATCAACTTCTGGAGCATCATTCGCTGGCGATATATGAATCGTCACATCTTGTGTTGCCGTTGCGGTGGTGCCCCTATCAACATCAGTCGATGTCGCATTAACGGTTAGTACCACATCACCATTGAAGTCACCTGAAGGGATAAACTCTAGCCCTTCTAGCTCGCTAGGTTGCAATGACCAAGTGCCATCACCGTTATCAATACCTGCAGAAAGTGAGCTGCCTTCTGGCACATCTTCAATCAAGATAGCAAGGTTTTCTGAGCCATCGGTATCGGTTAGAGCGGCATCAATATCAAGTGGTACAGGCGTATCTTCGGTACCAATGATTTGGTAGTCCGCGTCAGACACTGTGATTTCGATGTTATCGATACCAAACGACTCGTCAATCACGCTTTGATTCAGGGTTGAACCAAAGCCTAATTCAAGTTGGCCGTCTTCAACGGGTACCGTTAGGTTGATTTGGTGTGCTTGGTCGTTCCAATCACTGAAACCTTCACCTTGCGATACGCCGTGAACGACTTCACCGACTTCATTGCCCTCTGAATCGTACAACGTTGTCATGCCATCTTCGGTACGGAACGCTAAGTTATCTAACG
This sequence comes from Aliivibrio sp. EL58, assembly GCF_900312675.1. Lineage (GTDB taxonomy): Bacteria > Pseudomonadota > Gammaproteobacteria > Enterobacterales > Vibrionaceae > Aliivibrio. The sequence goes on from NZ_OMPC01000001.1 coordinate 346,178, forward strand.
AGGTAAGCTCTTCGCCACCGACAAAGATTTGGAACGACTCACCATCCCAAGAGTCTATTTCGTAGAAACTGAACGAGATATTAACTTCGCTCACATCACTTGGAATGTCGTAAGTTTTGCTTACGGCCTCCTCGCCACCAGTGCCACCAATACGACCTAGCATGTCACCAGATTCGAAGCCTTGTGAGCTTTCAGTACCGGTATTCCAACCGTTTGAGCCAGACTCGAAGTTGTCAGAAGCAATCACTAGGTCAGAAGCAATCGACAGCTCTGGCATATCAACCACAGATTGAACATCAATCGTCGCTTCTGCTGGTACTGTCGCTGTACCGTCATTCACGTCGAACGTCACATTCACATTACCGTCGAAGTTTTCATTCGGTGCGAATGTGTAAGTCCCGTCGCCGTTATCAACCAAAGTACCGCTATCTGAAGCAACATTTTCAACCGATAGGTTATCGCCATCAATGTCGCCCGCATTTTGCAGCAGTTGCTCTTCAGTGAAGGTAAAGCTGGTGTCTTCTTGAGTCACAAATTGTGGCTCACCGACTGTTGGCAAGTCATTAACTGGGTTAACCGTTAGGTCAGCCGTTGCTTGAAGCGTCGCATCACCATCGGTAATGTCGAAGTTCAAATCAATGTCGCCATTGAAGTTAGCATCTGGCGTGATAGTGAAACTACCATCATCGTTTGCTGTAACTGTCGCATCACCACCAACGGTTAGGTTAGCCGCTGTTAAGTCATCGCCGTCAACATCACTCGCTTGAGCAAGTAATTGCTCTTGGCTCAAAGTAATTGAGCCATCTTCGTCCACGCTGTACGCCAAGTCGCCCGATACCGGAGCATCGTTAACAGGCAGAACATCAATGCTTGCGTTGGTCGCTACGGTTGCGCCTTCTTCATCAGTAACGACAACATCAAGGCTTACATCGCCATCGAAGTTAGCGTTAGGTGCGAAGCTGAATGTTCCGTCACCATTGTCGGTAAAGATACCGTCTGAACCTGTGTAGTTAACGCTATCAATCGCCACTTCACCTTCGATATCAGAAGCGTTCGCCAACAGTTGCTCTGAACTGATGGTGATAACTTCGTCCTCGTTGACTGAGTAGCTCGTTGAGCCTGCGATTGGTGGATCGTTCACCTCAAGTACAGTAATACCCGCGGTGGTCGCTTCAGTTGCACCCTCTTCATCAGTTACGACAACATCAAGGCTAACTTCGCCGTTGAAGTTTTCGTTTGGTAAGAAGGTGTAAGTACCGTCACCGTTGTCTTCAAAGACACCGTCACCGCCAGTGTAAGTCACACTATCGACGGCCACATCACCTTCAATGTCCGAAGAGTTAGCAAGTAGTTGCTCGTCGCTGATGGTAATTGAGTTGTCTTCATGAACGGTGTAAGACGTGCTACCTGCAACCGGTGGATCGTTCTCAGGCGTCACGCTCACATCAATGTTAGCTTGAACCGTATCCGTGCCATCTGATACATCAAAGCTGAAGTTCACATCACCATTGAAGTTCTCGTTTGGCGCAAAGCTGTAGCTTCCGTCGCCATTATCAGTAAGAACACCGTCGGCACCTGTGTAAGTAACGCCTTCAACCGATAGGTCATCCCCATCAATATCAGTAGCACCTGTCAGCAAGTCTTCATCAGTGAAGTTCAAGATGCCGTCTTCGCCAATGCTGAACGTTTGATCTTGTGGTTGTGGAAGGTCATTAACTGGATTAACGGTTAGGTCAGCCGTCGCAACAAGCGTATCTGCACCGTCGCTAATGTCGAACGTTAGGTCAATGTCACCATTGAAGTTCGCATCTGGCGTAATGGTAAAACTGCCGTCATCGTTAGCAACAACCGTCGCGTCTCCATCAACAATCAAGTTAGAAGCAGTAAGGTCATCACCATCCACATCACTTGCTTGAGAAAGAAGCTGCGCTTGGCTCAAGGTAATCGAACCGTCTTCCCCAACGCTGTATGCTAGGCCGCCTGATACTGGAACATCGTTGATTGGTAAGACATCAACCGTAATAACAGTATCAACTTGAGCGCCGTCTTCATCTTGAATGGTTACATCCAATTGCACTTGGCCATTGAAGTTTTCATTCGGTGCGAAGCTACATGTACCATCACCATTAATTGAGAAGATGCCGTCTGGACCGTCGTAGTTGATCTCAACAAGCTCAACATCACCTTCAATATCAGATGCGTTCAGCAGAACTTGAGACTCACTGAAAGTCAGTACTGAATCTTCATCGATAGTGTATGACGTTGGGCCAGCAACTGGCGGATCGTTCACTTCTAGAACCGTAATGCCCGCTGTAGTCGATACGGCTGCATCGTCTTCATCCACAACAACCACATCAAGGCTAACTTCGCCATTGAAGTTCTCGTTTGGAGAGAAGGTATATGTGCCGTCACCGTTGATTTCCAGAACACCATCGCTACCACTGTAAGTCACGCTATCAATCGCCACTTCGCCTTCGATATCCGAAGAGTTCGCTAGCAATTGTTCGTTACTGATCGTAATAGAGTTGTCTTCATGAACCGTGTAAGACGTGCTACCCGCAACCGGTGGATCATTCTCTGGCGTCACGCTCACATCAATGTTAGCGGTTACCGTATCGGTACCATCTGATACATTAAACGAGAAGTTCACATCGCCATTGAAGTTTTCATTTGGTGCGAAGCTGTATGTGCCATCGCCATTATCAGTTAGGACACCGTCTGTTCCAGTGTACGTTACACCTTCAACACTTAGGTCGTCTCCCTCAATGTCCGTCGCACCTGTTAATAGGTCTTGGTCATTGAAAGTTAACACACCATCTTCGCCGACTGTGAATGTCTGGTCTTGTGCTTCTGGACCATCGTTCACTGGTGAAACCGTTAACTCAAGGTTGGTAGAGACAACATCATCACCATCAGACACATCAAACGTAAAGCTAACATCGCCATTGAAATCAGCATCTGGGGTTAATGTGTACGTACCATCACCGTTATCGGTAATCGTAACGCTCTCATCATCAGTTGCTAAATTCAGAGCCGTTAGCTGATCGCCATCTAGATCACGAGCATTAGCTAGCAAGTCTTCTTGCGTAATGATGATAGAACCATCTTCTTCTACTGTTGCTGCAACAGGTAATGCTTCCGGTGCATGCTCAATGTGCGCGCCTGTCGCATTAATGTAGATGGTTTGAGATACCGTTTCAGAATCATCATTCGATAGCTCTGTTGCGGTTGCGGTTACATGAACTTCAAGCTGTTCGTTGAAGTCTTCTGGCAACTGGATTTGTAGCGCATTTTCGATAGCCGCTGTTGGTAAGTTCACCGAACCATCAGGACCAACCGTCACTTCACCGCTGTAGATTTGGCTGTTCACTTCACCGACATCGATTGTGAAATTAAAATCGGTGTAGTCAGCATCACCGCCACCATACAAATCTTCAAAGCCGTAAACCAGTTCGCCATCTTCATTAACCGTTGTGCGTGTATGTTCGATACCATCTTGGTTTAGCTGAGAGCTTGAACCACCATGGAAGATCGCGTCACCATTCTGGCTTTGAACCACGGTTTCGGTTCCATCAGCAGCAACAAAAACAAGTTGAGGATCAACCGTGTCCATGTTCGCTGGCAAACCATCCGCAGCACGGAACTCGTACTGACCGTCTTGCATCGCATCAAAGTCGTTGTGCTGATGTCCGTTTGGAATCAAGAACAGGTTAAAGCTTTCACCTTCCGCAACTTGGAAGCTGAACTGATCTTGTCCCGGAACAAGATCACCTCCACCACCAGCTTGTGATGCGTTTTCGTAAACAACTTCAACCCCCGTGATATTACCGTCTTCATCAACTTTGTAATAACCCGCCGTATTTTGATAACCCGCGGTTTCACCCTCAAACGTTACCGTAATTTCAGTATCGCTATAACTGGTGATACCGTTGTCTTGGTCATTAAGCACACCTTCATTATCATAGTTAATTACGGAACCTTCTGGCACACCATCAACCGTTACAGTCAGTGTTTCTGATAGATCTTGGTCTACCAGTGCAGCCGCAATATTAAGCTCAACAATGCCGCCTGGCTCAACCAGAATTGCTTCATCATCAACGTTAACGCCGTCGCCATCCATAATAACTAAGTCAGGCGCATCAGCAACTGCTTCAATGTGAACATTAATGTCTTGTTCAACTTCATCCGTACCGTCTGTCACAGTAAAGCTGAACTGCAGATCACCACTGAAATGCTCTTCCGGAACGAAGCTGAACGTGCCATCGCCGTTATCGGTGACTGTGCCTTCATCGCCAGAGTAGTTGACGCTAGTAACGCTTAGATTATCGCCATCAATATCAATCGCACCACTCAACAGATCTTCTTGAGTGAAGAGGATGCTGCCATCTTCTTCAATGTGGTACATGCCTGGAGCAACAATTGGAATGTCATTCACCGGATTAACGGTCAATGTCATATCATTAGACGTGCTCAGCTCACCGTCACTCACCTCATAAGTGAATGCAATATCACCATTGAAGTTCTCTGAAGGTATCACTGTGTACGTGCCATCACCATTGTCTACAATGCTGGCATTTGGATCGTTAGTTTCAAGCGCGCTTGCAAACAACTCATCGCCATCTTGGTCGCTCGCGTTCTCCAACAACATTTCTTGTGTAACGAGGATTGAACCATCTTCGTCGACATCTGCCACCATTGGCGTCGCTTCTGGTGCATCGTTGACGAACTCAACTTTTAGGTCAATGTTTGCGGCAACCACATCAGTGCCATCGCTCACATCAAACGCTAAGTCAACATTACCGAAGAAGCCCTGTTCTGGTGTTAATGTGTATGTTCCATCGCCATTGTCTGTTACTTCTACCGTATCGCTTGCACTCGTCACATTCACAACTGACAGTTCATCACCTTCAATGTCTGTCGCTTGTGCCAGTAACTCAGCTTCAGTAATAGTAATCGCTTGACCATCTTCCGTAGTGAAAGACATGTCAGGCACGTCTGGCGCATCATTGATTGGGTTTACGGTTAGGTTGAGGTCAGCGGCAACAGTTTCGATTGCGTCAGTGACATCGTAAGTAAATTCAATCTCACCAAAGAAATCTGCACTTGGTGTAATAGTGAAACTACCGTCTGAGTTTTCGACGATAACCGCATTTGGATCGTTGGTCGCAAAGTTAACCGCTTCAAGGTTATCGCCATCAACATCGGTTGCATTCGCTAACAGATCCTCTTGAGTGATAGTGATTGAACCATCTTCATCAACAGCAGCTTCAATTGGACCACTAACCTCTGGGCCTTCATTGACAATTTCAACGTCAACTCTTGCTGTACTTGGTGCGCTTGCTTGCCCGTCACTGATATCGAAAGTCAGATTAACTTCACCGTAGAAGTTTTCTGCAGGTTCGAAGGTAAAGGTATTATCACCATTATCCGTTAAGGTACCTTGCGTTTGATCTGCAAGTAATAGGTTTTCAACATGAAGAATGTCGCCATCAACATCGGTTGCGCCAGACAGTAGGTCTTTCGCTTCGATGATCATAGAGCCATTTTCAAGCATTTGAGTATGCAATGGTTCACCCGGAACCGGCACATCATTGACTGGTACAACCGTTAGGTCTAGGTGCGTTGCAACTTCATCAGTACCATCAAACACCTTGTAGTCGATGTCGATTTCACCATTGAAGTTTTCATTCGGCATAAAGGTAAACGTACCATCGCCGTTATCAACCAGCTCACCGTTGTCACCACCGTAAGTGATGTCAGAAATAGACAGCGTATCGCCTTCCACATCTGTGGTGTTCGCTAACAAGTCATCCGCACTGAACGTGATGCCTTCATCTTCGTCTGTCGATAGAACAATCGGGCCAGAAACGATTGGCGCATCATTCACCGATTCGAAGTTGATATTAATGATGTTGCTGTCTGTCAGCTCACCATCGGTAACTTGGTAACCAAGTTCGATTTCACCATGGAAGTTTTCATCCGGTGTTACCGTCCAAGTACCGTCGCCATTGTCAGTCAGCGTAGCATGCTCTGAGTTTTCACCCACTAGCTCTAGGTTTTGGATATCTAAATTATCACTATCGATATCAAATGCTTGCGCCAACAATTGCTCTTCAGTGATAATTACAGAAGCAAAATCGGTTGAGCCTGCCGTATCAATTGTGATATTTGGAAGATCTGCCGTTAATTCAATCTCACTGTCACCTTCATGAATATTCAGGTTAATCGTTTCAGTGATTTCAGCTCCATCGACACCAATTGAAGTAAATATCGCCTCATCATGACAAGTTTGTGATACCGTCATATTTTGAACAACGTAAGTACCGTTACCTTGCACGGTACCAAGTTCAAAGTAAGACACTGGCTCATTTACCGTAAGGGTATAGTCAGTCTCGTAATTGCTTCGGTCTTCTTTGTGGTAAGTCATCGAATCGATTAACTCACCATCATCGTTGAAAGCGCGAATTTCCACTTCAGTAAAGTGACGAGACTCTTCCATGAACCAGCCACCCAAACCATCAAGGTGGAAGCTGATTTCATTGATGTCTTGACCTTCAACCGAAACTGTCAGTTTCTCATCACCACTTAGGCCTTGGCGGTCGGTATCACCAATACCGTGACCAATGTGGGTGTTACCATTCCAGGCACCAAGAGGATCATCGTTACTTTGAACGGTTACCGTTAAGTCGCCATCCGAGAACTCACGAGTGTAAGGGTCGACTTCTGTACCCCAATCATCGACACTCGCGTTATCATCAAACGTACCGATTTGCGTGGTGTGTGTACCGTTAGCCAGTGCGTCATCATTTGGAATAAAGCGCACTTCTGTGTCGGCAGGAACTTCTTGTCCTACTTCCAGTACCACCCATTCGTCATTCACATTCGCTTCAATGATGCCATTTTCTGGTGCTTGATCTAAACGCAATGCAGGCTCTTCTCGCAGAGTAACACCTACGGTTTGATCTTCTTCTGCTTGAATAAAGATTTCATCGCCCGCTTCCGGCGCATCGTTTACAGGATTAACCCTCAAGTCGAGTGTCGTCAGAACTTCACTTTCACCATCACTGATGTTGTATGTGAAGTCCAATTCGCCATTGAAGTTTTCAGTATGAGTAATGGTGAATGAGCCATCATCATTGGCAACGATAATTGCATCTGGATCGTTGGTTTGAAGATTAGAAGCAACAAGCGCATCACCATCGATGTCTGTTGCATTTGCCAGTAGCTGCTCTTGAGTAATAGTTATAGCATTGTCTTCATCCACTTCAGCCTGAACACCCGTTGTTTCTGGTGCATCATTAATGGCGAGAACTTCAATACCTGCGGTTGTTTGAGCCGTTGCACCATCTTCATCAATAACTAAAACATCTAAACTCACGTTACCATTGAAGTTTTCATTTGGTACAAAGCTATAGGTACCATCGCCATTGTCAGTGAACGCACCATCTGTACCTGAGTAAACTACACTGCTTACTGATACATCGCCTTCTACATCACTTGAGTTTGCTAATAGCTGCTCATTGTTGATGGTGATGATGCCATCTTCATCAATAGTGTATGACGTTGAACCGGCAATTGGCGGGTCATTCACTTCAATCACTTCTAGATCTGCACTGGTTTGTGCAATAGCACCATCTTCATCAGCAACCGTAACGTCAAAACTAACTTCACCTGAGAAGTTTTCATTTGGAGAGAAGGTATATGTACCATCGCCATTATCTGCAAAAATGCCATCTGTACCAGAATAAGACACCTCTTGGATCGACACATCACCTTCGACATCAGAGCTGTTTGCCAGAAGCTGAGCGTCAGTAATTGTGATTGAATTATCTTCTTGAACAGAGTAAGTCGTTGAACCCGCTACTGGAATATCATTAACCGCATCTACAGTAACATCAATATTTGCTTGAGTGGTGGTTGTGCCATCACTTACAGAGAAACTTAAATCAACGTCACCATTGAAGTTCTCATTAGGTGCGAAGGTATAAGTGCCATCCCCATTGTCGGTGAACACACCATCAGTACCAGAATAAGACACATCAGAAACAGAAAGATCATCACCATCAATATCCGAAGCTCCTACCAACAGCTGCTCATCAGTAAAAGTTAACGAGCCATCTTCTTCGATGGAATACGCCACATCATCAACAACTGCAGCATCATTTTCAGATTCAACTTGGATTTTAAAGGTTTCACTGGTTGTCTCTGAGTCAAAGTCATCCTCTACTTCAGAAACTCCAGCATCACTCGACTCTTGGATATCAACAACAAACGTTTCATCAGTGGTTTCTGAATCAAAGTCATCAATTTCTTGCTGTATTCCTGTATCGGAAGCAGAAGGCTCGCTTTGGTCTGCGGAGGTCTGAACAGCTTGAGCTTGTGCGTCATTCCCCTCCGCATCAGTACCAGACCCTGCGCCTGATACGTCACCACCTACTGACTGAGCACCTACTCCGGCAGCTGACCCACCGCTACCTGAAGCAGCCTCTTCTCCGCTCGTTTTAGCAGTCCCACCCACCACATTGGATTGTTCAGCATCACCACTATCATTATCAGAGGCTCCTTCTTCCTGAACGGCTCCTCCTGTTGCTCCGGATGTAGAATCATCATTTGTACCGGCTCCACTTGGATCATCAGTCATCGCCTGATTGGCTTCATCCAAAATATCTGTATTTTCTGCGCCTGTAGCAATTGTCGATGCAATAGAATTCTGCTGATTTTGCTGATTTTGCTGTTGTGAAGATGAACTTGCCTCATTCGTTTCCGTCTGCTCTACAGCTTCATTAAGATCTTGATTATTTTGATTACCTTGATTTTCACCTGCCATTACAACCTCCGATTCCATTTCCAACTGATGATTTTTATATTAATTACGCGCTAGACATTTCGGTGTTTACTATCCTTAATTAAAAGCAAAGGTTATCCTACCCAAAGCTATTAAAGGATATAATTTCCAAAAATCAATTTTTAAATCAATTAAATTTCCATCATGTATCCCAATCAAATTTATTAAACATAAGTACAATAAATTCTTGTTATATTTACTGAACTACCATAAATTAAAAAAAGATCTTTAATTATAATTAAAATCACCGTTAGCTCAGAAAAACTAACTAAATATCTCATAACCTATAACTCAGAGATTTAGGTAATATTTGAGATAATAAGAATCGAACCTAAATACATCGCAATATTTTGGTCACTTACTTCAGAATATTGCGTCAATAGGCAGCAGATGAATAATGAATAACAAAAAGATTGAGCATCACTTAAAAAAAGCACTCGTTTCCAATAGCGAGTCATCTAATATGACCGCAGATGACAACATTGTCCTTGCGAGCGCGATGACGAGTGTACATAAAACCTTGTTAATCATTTTTCTTGTTTCCGTCATTTCTATTGCCGTTGCCTCACAGGCCCGTATCGATATTGTTGTCTCAGTAAGAGGTGAGTTATTATTGGAATCTGATGTTGAAAAGGTTCAACACTTAGAAGGGGGGATTTTGGATGAAATGTTAGTAAGAAAAGGAGACGTCGTTTATGAAGGACAACCCATTGCTCGCATACGTTCACTCGACCGAAATACTCAGCTAGATACAGTAGAAACTGAAATAATTCAACTAGAGTTAGACAAACTGCGTTACGAAAATTTGCGTGATATGACAGAGCCGGACTTCACTTCCTATTTAGATAAATATCCAAAACTCGCACAAATAAATATTAATACATGGAAACAAGAGTTCTCTAAGAATCAATCAAACGAAGATCTCATCACTCACGATATTAAACACAAAAACTCTCTCATCAAATCCATGCTGAAACGTCGGATAAGTTCAAGAAATCAGTTATCTTTAATTCGAAAACAACTCAATATCAAAAATACTCTGTATAAAGAAGAAATGGCCTCTTATGTCGATGTATTGAGTATGCAAGTACAAGAATCTAACATGGTACGAGAAATTGAAAACCTCGAAGAATCCATTATGAATGAACGTTTTCAACTCGATAAACTTGAAAAACAACACCGAGATCTAGTCGCCAATCGTAATTCCGAGTATCAAGCACAGATCATTCAAGCGAATAAAGACCTGAAACTCAAACGCATTCTTCTTCCACAGCATTCAGATAAGGTCGATCGTCTCATTGTGTATGCTCCAATCAATGGCGTTGTTGATAAAGTTCACTTCAATTTTCGCTCTGCGGTCATCCCACCGGGTGAAAGTATTGCTGACATTGCGCCAATTAATAACACATTACATGGCGAAGCTAAGATCCCGCGTAAAGATATGGGCTTTGTGGAAATTGGCCAAGCGGTCAAAGTAAAAATGGACACCTATAACTTCGCTAAATATGGCTTTTTAGACGGCCGAATTGCTTCAATAAGCCGCTCATCTTATGAAGAAGAAGATGCTGAATTCTACTTAGCAGAAATTCAAATTAATCAAAATTTTCTCGAGCGAGGAGGAACCCAATACAAGCTTTCACCCTATATGGAGTTTACTGCAGATGTAAAAACTGGATCACGTCGAGTTATCGAATATGCAGCAAAACCTGTTATGTCAGCTATCGAAGATGCATTTGATGAGAGGTAATAGGTGAAAGATAATACATCAAATAATATCACCATTCCTGTTATTCGGATAAGTATTGCCTTTAGTATAGGGCTAGCCGCTCTCGCCATTTATTTATTTCTATCATGGTCTCGTTCCGATACCGTTGAACAAGTACAAAGTGCGCCCTTGTTAATACAAGCTAAAAATCTGAACCAAACAATAGAAACTAACATTAATATGCTTCAAAAATGTTTAACGTTTCAAGATTGCAATATTAATACATTAACGCTTAGTGAACTCAAGAATGAATTATATGAATTTAAGTCTCTCGCATCCTTAAACAAAACCGAATTTAGCCTAGTTGGTGCTACAGAATACATACAGCTTGAACTCGCTATAAATCGATTCGAGGACAGCGAAATAACAAACAATAACATACTGGTTCTATATCTTGCTCTCACTACCAATCTAATCCAGTTAAATGAGAACTATCAAACCATGTTTAGCAATCATGTTAACGATATTACGGTAGAACGAAACCAATATTTTATTTGGCTGGCTATTATCATTATCTGCTTAACCTTGATTGCTATTGTTTCTAACCTGATCGCTATATTCAAACTTAAAAAATCAAACACCAATAAACATACTATTGATCTAGAGCTTAGCCACCTAGCTAATGAATTAGAAAACTTAGATTTAGAAAGACTTAATGCACTTTTGAATGACGTCAGCACCGCACCAAAACAACGCCGCATTTATTCTAACCTACAGCAAATATTCACAAGGTTAGAAGCCCAAAAACGCAACAATGATCTTTATAAACAGCTATATGCATTGATCGGTTATGAAATCAGAGGCATCACCAATACCATTCAGGGAGGCGTACAATATCTTATCCAAGAGACTGACGAAAGCGGTGTTTTAATGGCACAAGATATCACCTCTGCGGCGAATACTCTTTCAGAATTGGCCGAGAACTATAACCGGTTAATATCTCAAGGAACTGAAAGTAAATCAAAAGACTTCTCATTATTGAGTTTACTGTCTAATCTCATGATTCACTTAAATGCGAAAGTACAACGTAACGAAAGTCAATTAGAGTGCTTCTTTACCGATAACCTTCCTAACCGAGTAGAAGGCCAATCCACAAGTCTATTCTGGGTTTTATTTTTGCAGCTTTCCAATGCAATCCAATTGAAAGCAAATCATAAGCTATTCGTTACTATTGAATCAGGAGCGGCGGTTGATATCGAAAACACTCGTTTAACCATCAATCTTAACTTTCTAACTTCGTTCGATATGCCCTTAGCAAAACTAAACAAACTACATTGGAGTGACCACAAAGAATACACAGCGAACAAAGACAACTTAGCAAAAAATCTATTAAGTGATGACAGACATTATGAAAGCCATTGGTTCCAATCTGGCAATCAAGAACGATTTCAAATTGAACTCGATCTCAAGGCAAAAAATTTCTACACTGAAAAAACCCGCTTCGATAACAAGCGCCTGCTTCTGTGTGCCAACTCTCAACTGAGAATTGATATTATGAAAAGTATGCTGAGCAATTTGGGGCTCGATATCACCACAGTAAGCACACCAAATGAACTGTTTTCATTAGCAAAGACCTTCGGTGAGTATGACGCTGTCATGCTAAGCGACACCTTTGTATCAAACAAACTTTCATCACTCAGCAAGACTGTTAAATCTCAACTACGTAACCATCCTAATACCAAATTATTATTATCTGTTACCAGTACTAAACAAGCACAAGAAAGCCACAACTTTGTTGATAAGATTATTAATTCTCCTGCCATTCCATATGAATTTGTTCCGAACCTACTCACCATCATGGAAGCGGAAGCAACAGAAGAGCAACTGGGAAATAGCTCGTTCCTCATTGTTGAAGATGATCGAGTTCAACAGTTCTTACTGAAACGAATCTTAATGAAGCAAGAATATGAGCCTGATACGGTGAATGATGGTGCAGATGCCGTAGAGCACTTCATGAAGTATCGCTCAGACATCATTTTTATGGACTGCATTATGCCCGGCATGGATGGGATAGAAGCGACTAAACGCATACGAAAATACGAAAAAGAGAGTAACCAAAAGCCCTGTACTATCATAGGAGCAACCGCATTGACCAGCAGTAATGAACATCAAGCTTGCATTGAAGCGGGGATGGATTACGTGATCAGTAAACCTTATAAAAACGAAGAAATCATCAAGGTGATCAATAAGTATGTTGCAGTACAAAAACTTAATTAATGGTGTATTCATTACCTTAGCGCTCAACATTACTCCTTCAGCATCGGCGACCACCCTGCTTGAGGCGGTCACACTCGGCCTTGAAAATAACCTATCATTACGAGCGAGTAACAAAGGTATTGACGAGAGCGAAAACAACATTGGTATTAGTCGTTCTAAGTTTTTACCTTCACTTAACGGTGCGGCCGATACCACATGGAATGAAAACGAAACGTTATTAGCCGGGGAATCCGATAGTACGTCTAGCTACAACTCAAACAGCTATAGCCTTTCTCTAGCACAAACCTTATTCAATCTTGGTGATATATTCAAATACGGCACTGCTAAACTCGACTTCAACATTGAAGAAATCAAACACCAAAATAAAATGCAAAGCACCATTTCTGAAATCGCCATTCAATACTTTGAATACCTTAAAAATAACGCCCAAATTAAAGCAACCAAGGTTGAATTAAAATCTTCAGAAACACGAACTCGTCAGATGCAAAGGAATGTGGATTTAGGTAATACCGCAGCTAGTGAGCTGTATGAAGTGATTGCTCAAAAAGAAGGAATTGCAAATCGACTAAGAACCTTACAAAAGGATCGTCGTGTCATTCTTAATAGTCTCTCAATTCAAATTCAATATCCCATTACCCCATCGCAAGACATTTATGAAAGCGTGCCTTTATTAGCAATAAGTGAATCTGAACAACGATCTATTCTTGAACAAGCTTTACGACTCAACAACGATTTATTGATCGCAAAGAAAACCGTAGAACGAAGCCGTAGATCGCTTAAAGAAAGCGGATCTAATTTTTTACCAACCGTCTCTCTATCAGCCAGTTACCGACACGATGACACCAATAATTATGACCGAACCGATCCAAGCGCAGCCGGTGAAAGCAATTCAACAAACGTAAAGCTTAATTTAGCAGTACCTATCCTATCCGGAGGCTCCGACTACTACGACTATCAAAAGTCATCGTCAGCCATAGATAGAAACGAACTGCTTTATCAGGATTCTCTGTTTTCGACTCGCAATGACGTTAACAACTCCGTTCTTAACATTAATGACTATTCTCAGTCGATTGAGAGCTACGAAAACATCATTCGCGCTAACTACTCTTCCTACAAAGGCATACAGCGAGCCTACCAATTAGGCACTCGAACCATCACCGATTTGCTGTCAGCTGAAAGTAAACTCTTTAGTGCACTGCGAGACTACGAAAGTGCACGCTACGATTACATTATCGAAGTCATTAAACTTGAACAAATAAAAGGCATACTGGCGATTTCATCAATTGAAAACATCATGACATTAATGAGCAATATTGAGGGGCGTGACAATCAAGATTTAGTACCCAAACACCTGCTGACTAACGTATCAAATAAAAGCAGCACAAGAAATGGGACGAAAAAAGGCGGAGACTTAAATGCAAACTGAACCGTTTTCACAAAAAATCAATCTTGCTGATAAGTGCTACCTTGTCTTTTCAACAGTCGTTTCGACTCTGTTGGCTTTGGTACTGCCCTTCTCAATCCTGATCATTTTTGATCGCGTATTACCAAATCAGTCAGAAGATACCTTATTTTTACTGTTTGCTATCATTTTGTTCTCCATTTTTCTCGACTATCACATTAAAAACCAAGAAGAAAAAATTTCATCTGTCATTATGAAGCAGTTTGAAACCAACCTGACCAATAAGGTATTTCAATCAATTTGTCTAACCGAAATTTCGAAATTTCGAGCTCTAGAACCTGGGGAATATCTAGAGCGAATCGCCACCATTCCAGAAATTAAATCATTCTTTGGTGGTGAATCTGTTCGCGCGCTAATTAACCTATCCGTCAGTATCATCACCATCCTACTGATTGGAATCATCAATATATGGGCTGGTTTAACACTTCTGGCTGCGTCCTTGATATTACTCATTTTTGCCTTAGTGCTTTCTAAGCAAAAAATCGACAGCCTACAAAATAAGTCAGATATAGAAGGATTAACCACATCCAAAATCATCGAAATAATTTCAAGTCCACTCGATATAAAAGCTCGAAATATGGAGTATCGTGTCGAAAGTTTAATGACTCAGATAATTGAAGAACGAGAAGTTGAAAGTATCAAGTACGAACAAATTGAGTCGAACTTCAATTTGATCTTGTCGCTCATCCAACAACTTTCTATTGCAGGCGTAGTTGTGGTGCTCGCGATGGCGGTAATCAACATGGAGTCAAGCCAAGGTATCATGGCTGCCATCATCATGCTAACCAACCGCTACTTTGCACCATACCAACAAGTAATGCGTACCATAGGCCGCTGGAAGCTAAACAAACTGCATATTCAACGTATCGCAGAACTCTTAGAACTAGCCGCATCGGTCGATCATCAGCATGCAACCACCGAGGTTGAGCATGTCTCGATAAAATATTCGAAAAAGCAACGCATTGAGTTTGAGCGTGGGCAGGCATACCTGCTTACAGGTCAAAGTGGCAGCGGAAAAACACATTTAGCCAACTGCATCACTCGCCAAACATTAGACCAACAACTCGATATTTTAATCAATGAAACGCCACTTACTGATATCAATTATAACGTTTGGAGAAATAGTGTATTAATGGTTGATAAAACCAGCTCTTTTGTCGAGGGAACCATCATTGATAATCTGACTTGTTTCCGTCCTAGTCTCAATAATACTGCTTTTGCCTTATGTGACACGATGAATATTAAAAACCAAATTGATGCGCTGCCTTCTGGCTTCTACACTGATCTTAAAGGCCATACCAGAAACCCTTTTTCCCGCCAAGTCGGTTATGCTCTTTTACTCGTACGCGCCCTACTTGCCAACAAGCAAGTCTTAATATTCGATGACATAGATTGCGTATACGATGACGATTTTGCACGACTTGTACTCACCAGTACAGCTTACCGAGCAAACGACAAGATCTTCATTATTGTCAGTAATAAAATAGATAAACTCAATCACCGCCTCAAGCGCGTTAAATTGACAGGAGGCAACCAATGAGTATTTTAGTCGACTTCAGTAATATCAATCAGCGATTACAAGATTTTGATTCGCCTAGTTATGATGAGCGTTATGCTCAATCGCCGTTAGTTCACGGTTTAGCTTATACATTAATCGCCCTGGAGTGGGAAGGTACACCTGAGATCCTGAGTGATGCATTTATTTCAAAACAAAAAGACAGCGACAGTTTTATCTCCACGATTGAGCGCCTTGGTTACCGCTGTGAGGTAACTAAACTTAAAACATTAGAAACTATTGAAGGCCACCCCCATCCTTGCTTTATTGAAATAGAAAACCTCTCTGCAATTTACTTAGGTACGCAAGATGGCAAGCTACTCCTTTTCGACTACACCAACAACAACACCATCGAATATCCGTTATGTAATAAATCATGTTTATTGGTGTCTATCAGTGAATATTCAAGATTGTTCCGTGAACCTCCACCAGAATCACAAGATAGAAGTAACTGGGTTAAATATGCCTTTTATCGATACACTAACGAACTAAAAAGCCTGATTATACTCAGTTTTGTGATCAGTGTATTAGGCGCACTCCAACCTTTTTTCATTATGAGTGTTTATAATTTTGCCCTAACCTCTAGCTCTCAAGCGACTCTTTATTGGCTAACCTTATTCGCTTTCATTATTGGTTTCTCGGAATACTTTTTTAAAAAGATGCGGGTTAATATTATAGCAACCTCTGGTAAAGACCTAGCGGTACACATATCTCAAAACGTAATATCTAAATTACTGTGGTTACCCTATGCCATGACCTCTACAGCAGGAGTGTCATCACAATTAGCTCGTTTAAAAGACATCGATACGTTCCGTCGTTTAGTCACCGCAGAATCAACGTTAAGCTACTTTGATATGCCGTTTGTGATTGTATTTATCATTGCGATTGCCATCATGTCAGGCACCGCAGCATTGGTTGTAATGGCCGGCTTAATATTGATGCTCGTTTTCTGTGTGTATTCACGCTACATCTACTCACAAGCAACATCAAAAAGTTCACGAGCAAACGCGATGGTCTCTTATCAATGGAATGAAATCCTTCGTGGTATTAAAACCATTCAAGGCCTGCCATTACTGCGCGTGGTTCAGTCTCGATTTAGTGCTTCTCATATGCAAAGTACCAATGACGCAGAAAGCGTTTCAGTGACTAATAGTAAGATTCAAGCTGCGGGCGGTGGGCTTATCCAAGTGATAGGTACCGCTAGTATCGTAACTGCTGTGATTGGCGTGATGGATGGAACCTCCGATGCGGGCGCTATGCTTGCTACTGTTATTTTAGTTTGGAAAGCTCTTGGGCCTATCATGGGCATCTACAACTCCATTTCGAAATTCCAATCAATCAAAGCCTCCTCAGCACAAATCAACAACTTAATGTCGATGAATGACGATAAACTCTCTCTTGAAAAAAGCCCGCCAATTCGTTCATTCCAAGGCTGTATTATTGGTAGTGGCGTAAACCATCGATACACAGGTGCTGCAACTGGGTTAACCAACTTAGGGTTCAAAATACCACCAGGAGCTAAAACCGTGATCTGTGGCCCAACAGGCTGCGGTAAAACCACGCTGATTTCCATCATTGCAGGCTTAGAAGATCGTTATCAGGGCGCAGTATCAATCGATGGTTACAACATCAAACAATTCAATAACTATCGCTATAGAACATCAATTAACTACATTCCGTTCGACTTACATATTTTTGAAGGCTCATTAGAGACCAACTTCATTCTTCATAATGGGTTAATCCCAACAGATAAGATGACCGAAATGATCCATTTCTTTGAATTAGGGGAATGGCTGCCTGAAGGGCTAGATACTCAACTGAGTCAAGACAAGTACAGAAGTCTACCAAACGGTATCCAACAAAAACTACGGCTAGCTCTTGGGCTAGGCGCTTGTGAACAATCGGTTATTATTATTGATGAGCCCTTTAATGGTGCAGAGCAAGAAAACGCTCAGTATTTTAACCGTCTGTTTAGCGATAAATTACTTAATAAAACCGTACTATTTTCGACAAATGATCCAAGACTAATCGCAACTTCAAACATGAGCTTTGTATTGGAATCTGACGGAAATTCAAAATACTTTGGTTTAACAGACAAATATTTAAATAGCTTAAGTTAATTAAGAATATAAAACATATGAATGACTTGAAAAGAATAAAATGAGTAGAAAAACTGGACTTAATGTTTTATTTTTTAAACATTTTTCGTTTTAAAATTTCTACAGCCCCAATTTCATCCTATGCTATATAAAAGAAGGTTAAATGGATGTTATATGTCAATACTTAAGGCTTGGAATAACCTATCAGTCAAACACAAACTTTTTGGTTTAGTACTACTCCCTATCTCACTGTTGCTTTTTTTAGCTGGTAGGCAGGCTCATGTATTAACAACTCAGTTAAATGACTTTGAGCGAACCAACCAATTAGTGGTGTATCTTGAAGATATTTCGCTGCTGTATCGCAGTACTTTAACACACAGCCCTGAAAAATTTATAAGCCAAAGTGAGAAAGTTAATAGCGAATTAAAAGCACTCTCCCCAAGTATTTTTAAAGGTGCTGCTAAAGAAGTAAATCAACTGCTCATCGACTTCAGCGAAGCAACCTTATCAACAATGGAAGCGACTGATAATTTTGATAAGCTCGACGCCGTTGAATGGCAAAGTGACTTGTACCAACAGCTGCTACTAGCGATAGAAAAAGTACCTTTCGATGTAACTAAACGAGAGATTCAGCAACACTTGACAGCTTTGCAGCAATTAGAATGGTTAATGTATTGGTCTAACGAAGAATTTAAGCTCAGTACATTCTTAATTGATATCTACCAAACAGAGCAAGAATACGATTCTGAACTTGCAGAAATGATCGAATCCCTCAGTATACGCCAACTCCTTTTTCTAGAACGCTTCGTATCATTAAATGCCAACGAACACCAAGTGTCACTAATGGTAGAAGTATTTAGAAATGACGTTTTCATGCAAAGCCAAGAGATTCGCCATGCGCTTCATAACGTTTCAACAACTAGTCAACTCACGCCTGACAATATCTCTGTTGGGCTAAAAGCCATGAACTCTCGATTAAGCCTGTTGCAAAATCTTGGCGATGTTATAAAACAAGAGTTTCAAGTAGAGGTTGCTCAGGCTATCTCTGATGCTCAAATACAGCGAACCCTATTTATTTCAATAGTAACTCTTCTCACCATGATAGTTATGGGATTAGCGCTAAGCTTAGCAAGACAAGTAACAAATAATCTCAAGTTAGTGCTTAACTTCTTAGAAAGTGAAAACGATGACTCTCGCCCTTCTTTAGAAAAGCTACTCCAAGGTAAAGATGAACTCAGTTTGTTTGCTCAACAAGTTGAACGATTAACCATCGAAAGAGAGTATGCAAAAGAAAAACTGACCCTAGCAAAAGAGGATGCAGAGAAAGCCAAAGACAATGCGATACAAGCAAGCAAAGCAAAAAGTAGCTTCTTAGCAAATATGTCTCACGAAATCCGAACGCCTTTAAATGGTGTTATCGGTATTTCAGAGATACTTTCTGATACACCCCTTACACCGACTCAACGAGATTATGTCGATACCATTGAAACATCATCACAGCTTCTACTTAGCCTGATTAACGATATTCTCGATTTTTCTAAAATAGAGTCTGGAATGCTATTAATTAGTCCTCATTCAGCATCAATTAGAGAATCTATCTACGACATTGCCTCAGTCGTTGCACCTAAAGCGAAAGAACAAAACATTTTTATCAATGTAGATATTCATCCTGATACACCTGCTCGTGTAATGATTGATGATCATCGACTCAGACAAATCTTGATGAATTTTATGTCTAACGCCGTTAAGTTCACAGAAAAAGGAGGAGTTACCTTATCGATAGATACTAAAACCAAGTCTAACAACACCGTTAAAGTAAGGTTTTCCGTTCAGGATACAGGGATAGGAATCGATCAAGAACAACAAAAACAAATTTTTGAACCCTTCGCTCAAGAAGACAATTCAACAACAAGACAGTTTGGAGGAACAGGTCTAGGTTTGGCCATCAGTACGCAGCTTGTAGAACTTATGGGAGGTCAAATCCAACTTAGCTCGATTAAAGGGGAAGGCAGTTGTTTCTACTTTGAATTAGACTTAAGCATCAATTCAAATTCACCTAAATTAAGTCAAGCTACCACTGATATTTACCTAATTGCTAATTTTAATAGTTTATCAAAACGCATCGAAAGCGATCTTAACTTCTATGGTTTAAACGTTACTCAAAAAACAAATAAGCCATCCATTCTCACTGAGAAAATTACAAATACCTCACACACAAAGCCCGTTACGGTTATCTTCGCTGAAGACGATTTATTGCAAGCAAATGACTATTCGGAACTATTAGAAAAACTGCATAACAACCACATCACAGTCTGCTTAATACGCTCGTTCCTTAGTGAAGCCTCCAACATTGGGCAATATATAACCACTCAGATATCTCAACCTCTTCTTGGACTGCGCCTTATAAAAGCGATTGAACGGTGCGAATCTCAAAGCATCGCGGAGCAATTCACAAGTGTTCAGGAAAGCACCGTCGTAACACAAAAAATACTGATCGTTGAAGATAACAAAATTAATCAGAAGATAGCAGGCCTTCACGTTAAGAAGAGCGGCTTAGAGTTTGAGTTTGCCAATAACGGCCAAGAAGCCGTCGACATGTATATCGCTAACCCTAATTACGCAGCAATATTAATGGACTGTATGATGCCGATTATGGATGGTTTCTCAGCAACGGCCAACATCCGAGATGTCGAACAAAAAAACAAATCACCTCGTCGGATCCCAATAATTGCTCTGACCGCAAGTGTGATTGATGATGACATTCAAAAATGTTTCGACATGGGGATGGATGATTACATACCAAAACCATTTAAGTTTGAGATGCTTAAGGAGAAAGTATTAACAGCGATTGAAGCTGCATCAACAGAAACTACGACTATCCCAATACATCCAGTACAAAAACAGCAGCTAAGCATTCCAGAGCAACCAGAACTAGAAGCTCCACCAAGTAAACCTGAACGTATCTTGCTGGTTGAAGATAACCGAGTAAATCAAAAAGTGGCTTCCGTTATGTTGAAAAAAGCAGGCTACACATTTGACATCGCAGATAATGGGCAAATTGCTGTTGATATGTACAAAAACGACAGCAGTTATGACATCATATTAATGGATTGCATGATGCCAGTAAAAGATGGTTTCACCGCTACAAAAGAAATCAGAAAACTTGAGAAGAGTTTAGGATTAAACAAAACTCCAATTATCGCGCTCACAGCTAGCGTTATTGATGACGACATTCAAAAATGCTTTGAATCAGGCATGGATGGCTATGTAGCAAAACCTGTAAGAAAAGAAAAACTCTTCCACCAAATTGAAAATGCGACCAGTTAGGAGGCCCAATGGATTGGAGTAAAGCACCTATTTATTTACAGCGAAAAATGACTGGCTCAGCACTCATTGGTTTATTTTGTGTATTCGCTTTCATAAGCCCAGCGCATGCTACTGACGATTACGCTATTTTCTCTTTAGATGCCGGATTTGAAGCGATATCAATCAATAAAGCGCGCAAGTTATATCGAGGTAAAACAAAACGACTGAATGGAAAACGTATAGAACTATCTGATTGGCCAGAAAACAGCATAGAACGAGAAGATTTTTATCAACTTTTATTAGGTAAAAATACAGCTCAAATGAACGCCCATTGGGCAGGCCTATCCTTCTCAGGAAAAGCTCGATACCCAAGAGAAATAAAAGCAGCATCAGCAGATAGTTTAATCAATTGGCTGAATGACAAACCTAATCGTATTGGCTACTCTCCCCTCTCCTCTGTTCCTAAAAATGCCAACATTCTCTACACTATAAGCTCGGAGAAATAACATGAAAAAAATAATTACATCAGTACTATGTATCTCTATTTCTTCTCCGGCTTTTGCCATCATTGAACTTACTGACAACCTCTCGTTAAGTGGTTTTGGTTCAACTTCTTGGGCAAAATCAGACAACGATAATCCTTTAATCATCAACCGCGGATTTACTGATGAGAGCTGCTATGATTGCGATACTACATTTGGCGTTCAGCTAGACTATTTCTACAACTCATTCAAAGCTTCTATACAGGTCGTAAAGCCTCCACAATATGATTGGAACGATCCACAGCTAGAATGGGCTTACATTGGTTATGAATTTGATTATCTTGATGTAAGCATTGGTCGATTAAGGCTTCCACTATTTCTTAGCTCTGAGTACTACTACGTCGGCCAAGCTTACATGACAGCAAGACCTCCAACAGAGGTATATAACAGTATATTAGGAATTACCGCCTTTAACGGGATCAAAGTCAGTTGGGCATATGACGTTAGCGATGAAAAAACTATAGTTATCTCTCCATTTTATGGAATTAAAGATAACAATGAGGTCGACTACAACTCTTCTACCGAACTAGAGTTTGAAACAAATAGAATGTTTGGTGCTAATTTACAACTAAGTGGCGAAAGTTACCGTTGGAACCTATCTTTCCTAGATTCAAACTTTGATCAAACGATCACTCGTAAAAACGTTATCACTTTACCAACGGATAAAAATCAACACATTCAACTTTGGTCGTTAGGTGCTGAATATGAATTTGGACAGGCAATTTTTGCTTCTGAAGGGCAAATTAGTGACACATCATCATCAATGTATGCAAACTTAGGCTATCATCTAGGTTCATTTACTCCATATATAGTTTATGGCGCTCAATTTGATGCAAACGAACATTTAAAAAGCAATAGCTACTTGATTGGTGTTGATTACGATGTGCTACCAAATGTATCAATCAATGGGGAAGTTCAATACTTTGAGGCTCGTAAATCTAACGGCTCATTTATCGAAAATTTCACACCACCCAATCATTTTGATAATAAAGAGGCCATTTTATACACAGTAATGTTAAGTTTTGTTTTCTAAAGTCATAATATCAATTGCATCACAAAATTTGGGATAACGAAATTTCAGCAAAAAAAATCTGGCTCTGCAATGACTAAAAGCATTGTAGAGCCAGATATTAGAACGGTAATTAAGCAATAACGGCTAATTTTTTAATTTCTATCTCTCTAAGAGACCAATGAAGAATCTCGGTAAACTCTTTAGGCTTACTAATGCAATAACCTTGGATATAATCGCATCCAAGTTCTTTCAACTCATCAAATAAATCAAAATCTTCCACTCCTTCGGCAACGACATTACACCCTAAGCTATGTGCCAAATAAATAGTTGAAGCGACAATTGCATAATCACTATTACCAATAGCCATATTACGAATAAATGATTGGTCGATCTTAATCTGATTAAATGACAATACTCTAAGTAACGATAGTGATGAGTAACCCGTTCCAAAGTCATCAATACTGATATAAAAGCCCAACTCAGAAAACTTAGATAACATGAGATAAGCAGCATCTACATCAACCATTAGCGCACTTTCCGTGACTTCTAGAATTAGATCTGATGGCTCTAACTTTTTGCTACTTACTAACCCAAACAATTGATTGTAAAGATCATTATCATGAAGATCGAGGGTTGATATATTGACATGGACTTGAGGATATATATTTTCCCTTTTGAAAGCTGCAATATCATAAGAAACTTGTTTGATAACCCAATGAGTTATCCCTTTGATATAATTATTCGCTTCAGCAATAGCAATAAACTTGTCTGGAGGGATCATACTCCCATCGCTTTGAGGCCAACGAATAAGCGCTTCGTACCCATGAACCGTTTTATCGATACTGTTTACGATAGGTTGGTAATAAAGCTCGAATTCATCATGTGAAACAGCATTAATTAATTTACTTAAAATAAAGACTTCTTCATGAATTAAATCAGAGTAAGTACTTCTATAAAAATCAATGATTAACCCTAATTTTTTTGCCTTATAACATGCAATATCAACCTGCTTTAGAAATTCCTCACTACTATCCATATCGGCTGACGATATAGCACAACCAATCACGGGTTGCAGTAGTATATTTTGATTTTTCATTAAAATAGGAGGCGTTAATAGCTCATTAACAATATTGGCAAGTTGTTCTATTTCTTCTTTATCTGTTGAATAACCAATAATAGTAATTTCATTTGCATCAAAAAATATATCTAAATGTTTATTATTTAACGTTTTTTTAAGAACAAGAACGGCATAAGACATAGTTTTATTAAATATCTTTTCTGATGAGATCTCTATAAGTTTTCTATGATTTATAATTTTAACTTTCATTACATTAAACGGAATACCAAGATTAATCTTACTTGATATGATTTCTCTATACGCTGTAACAGTCGAACTCAACTCAAACCGCTCTTCTCCCCCTCTCTCTGTTGGTAAAGAAACATAAGTAAGCAATCGTGTTACTGTATAAAAAACAAGGAGTAGCATCTGAGCTGAGATTGTAACAACAATTAATGCAAGCGTATCTGATTCATAAACAAAGTTATGTTGTATAAAATAAGCTTCAACATATAAAAATCCTACAATGTAAACAACTACAATTATTGATAAATATTTTTTAATTGATTTAATCTTTAGCTCACCTATTTTGTAAATAAAATATAGTGAGCAAGACAATGATAAAACATTAAAAACAGTCAATATATTGAATAATAAATTCATATCCATACAAACCACCTAAATCGCACTAATATAACCCAAGATAAACTCAGACTTTTCACCCAAGAGCGATCTCTAGATTTAATTGATTTGTTGTAAATATAGTATTTAACTTTATCAATGTTTCAGACTGTATCTGCCTTACCCTTTCTTTTGACAATTTCAAATCTAAGCCTAACTCTTCTAGAGTTTTTATATCGCAACCAAACAAACCATAACGATTAATTATGATATCTTTTTCCCTACCGTGGAGCGTATCTAGCCATAACGATAAATTGTCTTCAAGATTATTCTTAGATAAGCATTCATCCGGATTATTTTCATTCTCATTTGAGCATAAATCAATATGAAGGGGTGAACTATCTTCAATTAATGCAGAGCGGCAAGTCGATACGCCAGGAACTAACCCCATGATCTTATTTACTTTGATCATATCTTTTTCGCAATAATTAGAAATTTCACTAATCGAAGGTTCTTTTTTAAGTGATTTTGTTAACTCACGAGCGGCTCTAAGGTACGTATTTAGTTCTTTTGTGATATGTACAGGAAGACGCACTGTTCTTGAATGATTAAATAGCGCACTTTCAATAGATTCTTTAATCCACCAAACAGCATAAGTTGAAAATCGATAACCTAGTTCTGGATCGAATTTATCAACAGCCTTCATTAGCCCCAAGTTCCCTTCTTCAATAATATCTAAAGGTGATAGGTCTCTTTGATTACGATTTCTATATTTATTGGCAACTTTAACAACAAGGCGTAGATTTGATTCAATTAATTTATTTCTTGAATCCATACAACCTGAGTTATATAACCGACTATAAATTAACTCTTCTGTTGCTGTAAGTAATTGATACCTATTTATTTCTTTCAAATATATAGCGTAATTATCTAAAGTATCATTATTTATTGATTTTGTTTCTTTCTTTGAGCTGACCATAATACATCCTTGCACCTAGCGAACTAATTATTTTCATCCTTCTGTATATTCAGAAGGTACAATTAACTATGGCTCAGATGCAGGCAACACACAATTCGATAAGTAATAAGCTAACATGTCAAATAGCGTATCTGTGGATTAGATCACAAGTTTTTAACATGATTTATCATTATTAAGACGCCATTATATTGACACGTATAATAAAGATGAATAATGACAATGATAACAATATTTTAAAATTAACAATAAAGTAAGTAATGATGAATCATCATCTCCAAGGTTCTCGGTAAACTACCCTGAATTAAATATTGAGTTACCTTTCAGTTTCATTAATTGCCACTCTGTATTAATTGATATTTTTGATGTTACGTCATATATCAGCCAGAGGTAATACTGTAGTTTTCCTTCCAGTCGTAGCTTTCTGAATAGACGATATAAGGTGTAAATAAATCAAATATATAAGAAATAATCGCGTACCAACTACTTTGAACGTCACTTGATTGAGCTTCTACCATAAATTGGGACAACGGCGTATACCCAATACCATGAAGATGTTGTTGTAACCAATCAACTAATGCTGATATATCAGAAGAATCAATACCCAGAAAAAGTCAAACTAGCCCAATATCCGTTCACTTGAGACAAGATTTGTCCTGATAAAGCATCATAGAATTCTTTTTCTCTATCGCGTTATCAGGCCAATCTGAAAGCTGAACTTTTTTCTTTTCTAACGACTTTATCTTTCCTCGATAAATCATTCTGGCCTTACTTTTACTAAATGTCCTATAAACATCATGCATTGAAAAATAACGAATGCTGCCGTACTTCCAGTTGAATATGCTGAAGGAGCATAGAAAAAACACATTAAAATCAACAAATAAAATAAATAATCCGACTTGTTTTTTTTAAAAAAAATCACGTAAATCGCTACCTTTTTAGGTTTAATATCCTATGCTCATCAATATAGGTCAATGTGGATGACTTTTTCCAACAAGGATTGTGTTTTATGGCATTAATGAATCAATTTTCAGTAAAATCAAGACTACTAACTTTAGTTATCCTTCCTCTAATTATCTTGTGTGCTCTTTCTGTAAAAGAGATAAAAACACAATTACTGAATTTAAATACTCTCAATTCACTAAACGAACGTTTACTCTTAAATGAAACAATTTCTAGCTATGTTACTGCTATGCATAACCTTCGTTTAAATGCTTTGTATTCCAATAATAATAACGTTGAAAAATCATCTTCAACAATCACTCTTAACCTTTTACTTTCACAAATTGATCAAGAAAATAAGACAGCTCTCTATGATGCGGTTAATGAGCTTAGCAAAGTTAACGCTGAAATAAATAATTATAGCTCTATTGATATTGAAGAGTGGTCTAATTGGATTTCAGATGTATTAAATAGAGTCTATTTACTCGAAAATAAACAAGCCCTATTAACTCCATCAGAAATAATAAATAAAAAACAACAGGTTATTCTACAGTTACAATGGTTAAGTTTTTGGGCAACGAAAGAGAACTGGTATATTAATCTCGATCTAAATACACCAGATACTCAATATCATGACCAACTTAACTCTCTCTTTTATCGTCAAGAGCTATATATTGAGCAATTTATTGCCATGAATGCTAATGCTGAAAATATTGAATTATTATTGAAGACATTCAGTAATGATAGCTTTGCTTTAAGTATGAAATTTCGTAATGATGTGATAAGAGATAAAGCAAAAGGCTACACTATTAATGAACTAAGCTCTGGTACACAAGCATTGAATCATCGCCTTTTACTCATTCAGTCGGTTACTCATAGAATAACAGCAGATCTTAAACAGGATCTTACCAATCAACTAAAACACATACATATTACGATTTTAATTTTCATTAGCCTTCTTATTTTATCGCTTATTGTTATCTCCTACCTTGGCGTTTCTCTATCTAAACGTATCATTACTCACTTGAAAAATATAACTAAAACAATGGCGAAAATAGAGAGAGAACATGATTACACGATTCAAATGAAAGTCGATGGCAACGATGAATTATCTGTTTTTTCACAACACCTCAATACCTTGGTGCTTGAAAGGGCTCAGAATGAAGAAAAAATCATCTTCGCCAAAAATGAAGCTGAACTAGCCAACCTTGCAAAAAGCTCTTTTTTAGCGAATATGTCTCATGAGATCAGAACTCCACTTAATGGTATCATTGGTATGTCAGGGATCCTCTCTGAAACCAAGCTATCCCCCATCCAGCATGATTACTTGAATACTATTGAGACCTCATCTCAGGCATTATTAATTCTAATTAATGATATTTTAGATATATCAAAAATTGAAGCTGGCAATTTAACTTTGCATAAACATGAAACAAACTTAAGAGAAGTTATCTTTGATACGGTCTCTATAGGTATATCTAAAGCAACAGAAAAGAATCTTGAACTTGATATTCAGCTTTCTCCTAATTTCCCAGACCATTTAATTCTTGATGATCATAGAATTAAACAAATTTTAATGAACTTAACATCTAATGCCATTAAATTTACTCACAAAGGAAGCGTGACTATCACCGCTGATTTTATTCCTACTGATGGGGTTAATGGCTACATCAATATTGCAGTTTTAGATACTGGTATTGGTATAGAAAAAAGCGAGCAAGAAAAAATATTTGAACCATTTACGCAAGAAGACAGTTCAATTACTCGTCAATATGGTGGAACGGGGCTAGGCTTAGCAATTTCACGTCAGCTAATTAATCTGATGGATAGTGAATTAATAGTAACGTCAGAAAAAGGGCAAGGAAGTACCTTTTCATTCTCAATTAAAACATCCATAGCCTCAGAAAAGCGCCTACCATTAAATGAATTGAAACATACGTCAATTATTTTATTTGGTAATGACTGTAACTTTGAAGAGAAAGTCGCGAATGAATGTAATTATTACAATCTACCCAAAGTCATACGAGCCAATACCTCAGAGGACATTGTTCTATTTGAGGGTGAAGAAGCTATCTTACTCTTCTGCGTTGATGAACGCATGGATATGAGCTGTAAAAATAGCCTAGCAATACTTCGTCAGCAACATCACAATTTACCGATTGTACTTATACAAAAACATAAAAATAGAGCGACAAATTACGAATCTATCATCGATGGTTTAATTACCTATCCTTTACTTGGCTACCGCTTTACTAAAACATTAATTAACTCGTTGGTTTTCCACACTGAAAACTCAAACCATCAGAGTCTGAGTTTTATAGACAACATGGTTAACGTTCCTCTAAACAATAAAGAAAATAAACTTTCCTACCAAAATCAAACAAAAGAACATATTCTGATCGTTGAAGATAATCTAGTAAATCAAAAAGTTGCCTCGTTATTTTTAACCAGCTCAGGTTATACCTTCGACATTGCAAGCAATGGACAAGAAGCCGTTGATAAATTTACAGAAAGTGAATCGTATAGTTTAATTTTAATGGATTGTATGATGCCAATCAAAGATGGATTTTCGGCCACAAAAGAGATAAGAGAAGTAGAACAAAAACAAAAAAGAGAAAAGACCCCTATCATTGCACTAACTGCCAGTGTACTCGATCAAGATATTTCTAAATGCTATGAATCAGGTATGGATGATTACGTAGCAAAACCATTTAAGAAAGAAGTCTTACTAGAAAAAATAATGAAGATGAAATAGGTTATGATAATGACTGTATTAAACAAAAATAAACTGAACACAAAACAATTTAATATATTAATTGTGGACGACTGTCAGGTATCCTCTTTGTATCTATCAAAGCTTTTATCTCAGTTAGGTTTTAACTCTATTGATCGTGTCAATTCTTATCAACAGGCTGTTAAATTTTGTTCTAAGAAGCACTATTCCTTGTTATTCATTGACTACCATTTAGAACAAATCCTCAATGGTTCTGAGCTCTATGATTTACTAAAAGAAAAAGGGTTTATTCAAGCTTATACACGAGTGATTACTGTTTCTGGCGATCATACGACTCAAACCGTGTTAGGTACCCTCTCGAAAGGAAATGGGGATTATCTTTGTAAACCCATCAGTAAATCGATTCTTAGTCATAAACTCAGTGCCGCATGGGATGACTACCAAATGTTTAAGACTTTACATTCATTTGATCGTGACCTAGATTTATCTGCGCAAAAAGAAGAAGCAATTAAGTATGCAAAAATTAAAAATATCAATGAATTAGACCTGTTTTTATTTGATTTATTTCTTCCTAATGAAAAAGAGGATCTCTTAACACTTTGTCTAAAGCCTGAATTTATTCATCGTCGTAACTACATTTTAACCCGGTTACGACTTGAGTATGAATTGGACTTAGCTCCCATAACGAAAATTATCAACAGCACAGAAAAGCTATGCCTACAATATCCACTATTTGTAGACGCTTTCGATTTACTCGTTGAACTACAAATAAAGCTACGTCACTTTGAAGGTGCTCTTTTATCTGCTAACTCAGCTTTAGTTCTAACGCCAAGTATTTCAAATCGTGCTTTATCTGTCTTAAAACTTGCTTTAACTTGTAATAACAAAAATTACTTTATTAAAGCTTCTCACCTACTGGCTAACCATCTACCAATAGCTGACCATAATTGGTGTGTGTACATAGTAGAGTGCTTTGCTTATTACGATGAATATATCCAAAACTGTCAATCTGAATACGATAGAAAGCAATTAATTCTTGAACAAAAGAACTTTGTAAGACGTTCGGAATATCGCTTAACCGCAATACAAAAAAAACAATTATCAGTACTTTTTAGTTTAAGCGAATGTAAACGACTAATTAAAGAGAACAATATAATAAAAGCAAAACGAATGATGCTAAAAGCAGTTAACCCTTATGTTGATGATTTGCATCAACTAAATTCGATAATCTTAGTAGAATTACTTTATTTACTCTCATTTTATGGTGAGCTTTGGCTACTAGAAAAAGTTAATGCGGTGATAAAAACAAAACACCAATTTAATGACTACTGCCTAGATGCTTTACAGATTCTAAAATGCGATCAAGAATTAAATGCATCATTAAAGATGCTCTCTAATATTCTCACTGATGGTAATAACATTCAAAATAATAATGTAACAGCCGAAGCCTTAGAGCAACTAAAACATAGATATCAAAATATCTTACCTCAATACCCATACTCATCAGAGCTATGTATCAGTTTACTTGAATGCTATGCCTCCCTCAGTATAGATAATCCAGCGATAATCAGTTCCATGATGGCATTGGTCAGCAATATGCCGTTATCTGAAAAATTAATGCACCGAAGAGAAGCTGTATTTAAAATCTTACACGCTCATGAAGGGTATATAGAAGAGAGAGGAACTACTGATTTGAAATTAAATGTTAACAATTTATATATAGAAAAAGACACCGAACTTCTTAGTTTATCACGTAAACCTACTTTCATGTTATTGCCTTAACGTTCGTTCTCAAGTAAAAGTACCATCAATAGAAAAGCCGCTTTCAAGAATATGAAAACGGCTTAACTTTTGTATCTATACTCAATCCCATACTAGTGGGTTACTATCAATAACAAACTCTTTCTGTAAGGGTAGACTTCCATCGTATGACCATATTTCTGCAACAATAGTTGATTGACTTTCTGCAAGCGAGAATTCAATGGTTAATGCCCCATTTACCATCGCAGCATCAATGACTTTACTATCATAATCAACAATATACTTTCCATCATCCCCTTCTGTATAAGCAGAATACACAGACAAATGTGTCCTTTCTGGTAAAGAACCACTTAAGTTAATCTCAAGTGTGTGAGCGGTAACTGGGTTAAATGTAAACCCATCAGGAGCAACCAAATCCTGTGTTTTAACTGGTTCTGGTTGTGGCACCGTCGCTGGTGATGCTCCACCTCCTCCTCCAGTACTACCAGAACTGCCAGAGCCACCACTGTCACTACATGCCATTAAGAACAGTGACGCTATTATTACTAGTATTTTATTTTTCATTGTGACGTCCTCTTCTTAGTAATATTTATTATCAACAGCATTGCTATTATCGTACCAATCGGTATTACTGATACCGCCAGAAGTCGTGTAATCAGCAAAGTCAGGGTAAGCCGTCATTAAATCAACACGCTCTCTTGGCCATTGCCATTCATCGTAAATCAATAACGCCCATGGCATATTATTTATCGTTTTAAAATAACGATCGCTGCTTGGATCACTTGTATCTTGAGCTAAAGTAAAGAAGTTAGTATCAAAGGATTCTGTTGGTGCTTGATCAGCTAAGTGCACCTCGTAGCTTCGACCTGGAGCTTGAGCAAAGCTTGGTCCATGATAATAGCCTGGAGTAGCAAACAAGAATGGGTCATAAGGCATTGCTGGCATACTTGCTGTTGCTATAGGGGCTGTAAAGCTAAAGTTAAGCTCAAACTCTAATCCTACATTTTCACGACAATCATTCTGAGTTCTAAAGAAAGCACACTCATAGCTAGAAACATCGATGGCGTCATTAATAAGGATGAAACTGGCCTCACTCATATCTGACTCTTGAGGAGCACTCCCTTGTAATACTGTATTGTGGTAAAGCTGTGTTTTCGTAGAATCAATTAACTCGTCATTAATTCCAGATAAACGAACGGCAAAACCACTATGATAACTTGCACCTACAGCGACTAATTGACCTGAAATAGTCACTTTAGCGACTAAACCATCCTTTAGTACTTCTGTAATTCGATATCTCAATACTAAATCATTCATATCGTAGTCAGCAGTTTCTGGCCAATTATCCTCATACGCAAGGGTTACGTAACCACTGGCTGATGGGAAATGACGTTGAGTAGTATTTGCAGCCACAACTGTTGCCACATGATCTTCCACCTCACCCGAGGTTGAACCACCATAATAAGCTAACCCCGTTTGTTGACTAAAACGGAATCGAGACCACGTATCTCCTACCGTTGCACCAAATGGTACCGTAATCACTAGTGAGTTAAGCCCAGCCACTAATGATTTGTCTGTGATAACTTGTTCGCCCTCATCAGAAAAATCACCATCATCATTCCAATCAAACCAAGCAGATAAATAACCAGAAGTCGATGCGGTAACCGCAATAACAGAGTCTAACCCCGGTTCTAGTGCCGTAACAAAACCCACACCATCCTCATCATCACTGGTGACTGAATCATCAGAATCAGGAGATTGTGCGGCAAGATAATCACCATCGACACTGCTACCTAACCAAGTCACCTCATCCATTTCATGACGAGCCCCATTAGAATTTAGAGTCGTTCCATAACTATCCGGCGCATCACCAAAATCAATGGTTGCTGGCTCATCCGTATCAATTAAGGGAGCATTAGCACAACGAGCACCGTCGTTTTGACTTGAAAATGGACCATCAGCAAACTTCACAGCAGGAACCACACCAGAGTCAATAATCGCTTGGGTGGATAAATCAACTCGATAAACCTGACCATCCTGATTACGAGATAAGTACAGATAACCATCAACATCAAAATACATAGCACCAAAAGTGCCTGTTTCTCCAGTATCACCAATATAAGTAGAAACCCCGGTATTGATATCAAACTCATATAACCAGCCAGACCCATTATCTACCCCATAAAGGTGGTCATTATCAGGGTGGAAAGCAAAGTCTGTTAAGTTCACGCTGGTAGTTGAAGTAATAAGCTCTGCCGTTAATGCAGCTGATACATTTGAATCTAATGGCGACAAGTCTATTTTGTAAAAACCAGAGCCTTTCCTATAGATATAATAGTAATGTTCATAAACATCACCAATATAAAATGTGGTGCTTGCAGGAAGGCCACTGACAGACAATGTGGTTGCTTGAAAATTTTCCCCCAATCGAACAACATTATAGTTAGTGGTATCAAATCCGTATATATAACGGTCTTCTTCGTCAAAGCCAACACCGTTAATATTAGCATTCAATCCAGTATCACTTTGCAAAACACTGTATGAACCAGTCACTAAATTCACACCATAAACTGCTACTGGGTTACCTTGAAATAAATAAGCCTTACTTGGACACGTATCGAATGGATCAGCCAACAACTTAGAGCTGAATAATAAAGAGACTAAAAATAGTATTCTAATAAATTGAGACATAGCATCTTCCTTTTGTTATTTTTCTCTATATATTAGCTAATACAAAAGGCGTGCCAATTTTAAGCCTTTGATTTTAAGGTGTTTTATATTTCATCTTTATTAAATTATGAAAATGAAAGTCATTTTGAATATCAGAATAAATACTAAGTTCCTTTCTTTATTAAGCGTTATTCCTCCAGAAATTTTTATTTACCCCTCTATTTTTCCATATCAAATTATTCCCCTTACTGTTTTTGATTCATTACTAACTTCTCATTCTGCAAACTGCATTGCAATTTGAGAATCCACTTTACTATCGAGATTTAAAAACATAAAAGAAAGCATAACCATTTGAAAATATTAATAAAAAAAAGTGGCACAGTTACTGCTCTATTCATAATACAAACACAAAAGGACATTTCCTTAGGAGCTTATTATGGAACTACATCAATTTGAATCAAATGCAGAAACATTAATTTTGTCCGTTCAAGGTGATATGGATGCGATTGGTTGTCGAGATATTCAACCTGCGATTGACGAAGTACTTCAACAAGAGCATCACCAAGTACAAATCGATCTCGCACAAGTCGCCTTTCTTGATTCATCAGGCATTGGAGCAATTGTTTATCTCTATAAACGCCTAATTGAAAAAGAACGCACCATGCAAATTCAAAATGCACACGGACAACCTTTAGAATTGCTAAAACTATTACGTATTGAAAATGCCATACCAGTAAATAATACAACCCACTAATATTAAAAATGAACCGTTGGACAGGGAGCATCATCATGAATAAACGACACTTATTCGGCCTTAGCTTAGGATTACTTGCACTGTCTGGTTGCACTTCATTTGCAGAGCCTGGAAAAGGTGGCGAAGCAGAAAACTATCCACAAGCGGCATTTTCTCCAGTGATGCCAGATCAACCTCTAGGTCCAGAGCACGGCTTACGGTTTGATTGGGAACTAGCCGCTCGTCATCTTGATATTCTCATATTAGAAAAAGCGGAATGGTGTTTTCCTGCTACCGTTCATCAAGCCAAACAAAATGAAGCTCGAATTGCTCGAGAACTAGAAGGAGGTTTACAACTGGATGCCGCGAATGATTTAGTCATTCAACGGAACCTATTAAAGCGTTTAGAACGACAGTTAGATTACGTAAAACGCCAAGAAACGTGCACACCACCCTCAGATTCCAACAATGGGAATTCAGATATTGCGTTAGCACAAACTATTTATGACTTACTAAATAGAGACAACCAGTTTGCATTTAACTCCGCTGAATTAAATCCTAAATACATAGTGAATTTATCAGAGGCCTCACAACTTCTTAATAAACATCAAGACTTCAAATTATTAGTCACAGGCCATGCTGACGCCATGGGTGAAGAAGATTTCAACCAAGATCTCGCTCTTAATAGAGCCAAACAGGTAAAACGCTACTTAAGTATTTTTGGTCTATCTTCTGATCGCATACATGTCGATTCTGTTGGCTCAAATGACCCATATCTAGCGGGCACAGAGCCTCACGTTAGACTAACCAACCGCCGAGTTACCATTGAATTACTACAATTAGATCAACCGTTAATGCTAGAAAACAACCACTCTAATGGAGGGAATTAAAATGCGTATTTTTCAAATAGTTTTGTTCATTTTAACGTTAAACACCTCTCTCCTAGCTGTTTCCAATGAAACGAACAATCATGTCAGAGTGGGTGATGTCATATCCATAATGCTACCAGGTGAGGACTCTCTAAATAAAGATTTTCAAGTCGATAAACAGGGACGCGTTATTTTACCTGAAGTAGGTCCTATTTTTGTGGCAGGAAAAACGGAAGCCCAAATGGTATCTAGCATCACATTAAGTCTTAAAACCATATTACAAGATCTCACTAATCTTCAGGTCTTTATTAGTAAACGTCAGCTAATCATCAATATTCAAGGTTATGTAAAACAGCCGGGGGAATACACTTTAGCGGATGGTGACTCTGTTCAACTCGCTCTTTATGCTGCCGGAGGCCTACGATCTGGCGCCCAATTAAATCGTTTACAACTTCGTCGAGCAGATAAAGTTACCACCTTTAACTACAAAGCCTTTTTAGATTCAGGTAACCAATCTCTTCTTCCTACGCTTCAATCATTGGATACCCTATTTATCCCCGCTTCTCCTATGGTAGGTAATATTGAACAAGAGTTTGATCCTGCAAAACTGTCTCAAGCCGGTGATGCTGCGGATGGAAAAAAAGCCATCAAAGTATTTGGTGAGGTGAATTCACCGGGGACATTCTCATATAAATCAGGGACCAATCTGGTTGATGTTCTTATGAGAGCTGGTGGCGTTACTCGTTATGCTGGTGTAGAGCAGATTCGAGTGATATCTAAAAATCAACCCGCTTTATTTAACCTTAAGCGCTATTTAGATACGGGAGACTCGAGCTTATTACCGCCACTCGAAGTGGGTTCAACTATTTTTGTCCCAAAACAAGAAGAAGAAATTAAATCTGGTTCAAACATGGTGTATGTCATGGGTGAGGTAGCAAAACCCGGTGCCTTTGAAGGAAAAAAAGGCGCAACTTTTATGGATATTTTAGCCAATGCCGGTGGCCCAACACGTTTTGCTGAATCTCGCCAGATCCGTGTAATAAAAGCCAACGGAGCTGTGATTAATTTTGATTTATCTGGATATACCGAAGGAACAAATTATATGCGTCCCCCTGCGATTGCAGCAGGAGATGCTATCTTTGTTCCTGAAAAAACCGACATGAACGAAAAGTCATGGTTAAAAATCGCGCCAAGCCGTGCCGTACGAGTACTAGGTGAAGTACAACATCCTGGTCGTATTGAATGGTCAGATGAAATGTCATTTCTTGATTTATTAGCGCATGTAGGCGGCCCAACATTACGCGGAGATACCACGCGAATTGAAATTGTTACCCCAGACGCCAGTGGCAAAAATCACGTTTATACGTTTAACCTAGATACCTTTATCTCAAAAGGTAAACCCGATTCAGCACTGCCTACCATTCGTGCAGGAGCGACCATTCGAGTTCATGATTTACCACAAGATCCATCAGATAATAAATCACAATGGGTACGCCAAAGCTCTGATAGCTCAATTTATGTCTTTGGTCAGGTCAATGCCGCAGGTCGTTACCGTTTTACCAACGACATGCACTTTTTAGACATTCTATCAGCCGCGGATGGACCAACAATGGATGCCGATATTCATAACATCCGTATTACTCATAGAGATAAAAGTTACGCACGAGTAAGTAAATTGAATCTGGCTTTATATTTTGAAACTGGTGATGAATCTCTACTACCAAAAGTGAAAACAGGCGACACCATTTACATCCCAGAAAAAAACCGTATTTGGGTAGATGAAAGTAAAGAAAGCACCATCCGAGTATTAGGTGCCATTAATAAACCCGGCCGTTACCGTTTTAATGATTCAATGACGCTACTCGACCTACTTGCCGAAGCTGGCGGGCCAAGTGATGTGGCTTACCTTGAAAAGATCAGTGTTGTAAATCACGCACTAGATGAAGGGCAAGCAAGAACCTTTGATCTTGTTAAATTTAGCCGTACTGCCGACTTTAGAAGCATTCCCGTACTCAGAGCTGGTGATACCGTCTATATTCCAAACAAAGACGAAAGCACTATGGAGCAAGTACGTGTTGTAATGAAAGATGTTTTCCAAGTGGTCGCAACCATCGCCTTAATAGGAGCACTATAATGAGAATTCCTTCGTGTCATATGGAAATAGAGCAGGTGTTTTTACAATTAGAAAAACACGAATGCCACTCACTGTGCATTACCTCCACTAACCCTGGCGAGGGGGTAAGCTCTCTTGCTCAAGCATTAACTGAAAGGCACTTACTTGCAGGTTATCGCACACTTTTGGTTGATTTAAACTTGCAAAATCCGAGTTTAACCGCCTTATCTTTAGATCTTACAATTAATAATAATGAGGCGGATACATCACATTGTTTAAGTTATATCGAGCATAATTCTCAAGTCGTTCTTGGCGTTCCTGTGCCACAAAACAAAGCACAAATAGTTGAGTTACGTCAGCCAAAAAAGTTAAGTGAGCAAATAAAAAAATGGCATGAAGAGTTCGACAAAATAATCATCGACAGCTCTGCCCTCTCTCAATTAAATGCCAATAACATCCCAGCACAAAGTATTGCAGGCTGCTGTGATGGCACCATAATGGTCGTGTTATCAGGACAAACATTACAGACCGAATTAAAAGAAGCATTAACATCATTAGACAATCATCACGCGAACCTCATCGGTCACGTTTTCAATGATAAATATCAACCTCGACTAAAAAATGAAATTTGCAGAAAAATTGAGCGACTACGCTTTCTTCCCAAGATAATAACCAACAAGCTAATTACTTTTGTTCAAAATAATCGATTCTTATCTACCGTGGTGTAATTATGACTGACGCTATTTTACTTTTTGAAAATACCCAACCAACTTCACTAGAGTCAGTTAGAGTGCTGCGTCAATCGCTGTCTAAAATACTTGATCAATTAGATCTACAACAAACATTCAAACACCAATGTTTACTTTGTTTTTCTGAGTGGAGCACCAACCTTGTGCTTCATCCTAATAAGCCAAGCCTATACCTTACCGTCGCCTTAAAAAAAACCAAAACTCATTGGCAACTGAGTGTCACAGATGATGGCGAAGCTTGGGATCCAACCTTAAAAGAAAAACAGAATGACATTGGTGACTTTTCATTAAAATGCAATGGTCGTGGCATTGATATCATTCAAAGCCAAACGGATAATATTAGTTACCACAGCACTGAAAAAGAAAATGTATTTACCATGAGATGGAGTCGCGAAGGAGAGCAAAGACGACCTCGCCTTCTTATCGTAGAAGATGACGCTATCCAATGTAAGCTATACCAAGCTTATCTTCGCGATCAGTTTCATGTCGTGATTAAAACGAATGGGGAAGAAGCCCTAAACTTCCTCAAAAATGAAACAGTTGATTTGATAATTTCAGACATTCAAATGCCAAAAATGGGCGGATTAGAGTTAAGACAACGCTTAGAATCAGAAAATACCTTTTCTATTCCCTTTATCTTTTTATCTCGCCTGCAAGATAACAATACTTTAATGGATGCCGCCGATCTTGGTATTGATGATTATCTAGAAAAGCCGATTAAAAAAGAAACCTTAATCCGTTCAATATCGCGAGTACTTGCTCGATTTAATCAAGTGTATCGTTCACTTTCACAGCAAGTAAATCAAAAAATAACACACACGTTATTACCGCAAGTAACGCTTAATTCTTCCGACTGGAAACTAGCAATAAGACAAAGAAATACAGGCCATGGTGGTGGCGATTTTGTATTATCAATGAGCGACGAAAACACCACTCAATTGCTGCTGGCTGATGTTATGGGCCATGATGAAAGTGCTAAGTTTTTTGCTTACGCTTATGCCGGTTACATTAGAGGCTTGATGCAAAGCACCAAACGAAGCCAACCAGCTCAATTACTCTCTGTATTGTCAGATAATGCCTTTAACGATCAACTGCTATCTCAAACTATGTTGACCAGTTGCTGTGTCAGCCTGACAAGTGAGTCCTCCGTGAAAATGAGCAGCGCCGGACACCCTGCTCCGCTTCATATTAAAAAATCAGGTCCAATCTCTCAAGCAACCCTAACCACAATATCAACCGAGGGGACCTTGCTTGGTTTACTGCCTCATACCCAATACAAAGAAACAGAAATTACTCTACAAAAAGGCGAGCGACTTGCTCTATTTACCGATGGATTATTTGAATCCGGAAACTCAATATCAGAACGAGAAACATTAGAAAAAGCCATTAAAGAACAGCTTATTAATACGATTAATTTACCTTTAGAGACCGCTATTGAAACCGTAATGCAGACTTTCGATTCACTGGCAGGTACACCACCCAACGATGACGCTTTATTACTTATCATTGAAAAGCAATAGCTCGGTATGCACTAATTGTAAACACGTAAGGTCAAGGAGTTTATTATGACATTCAGACTTAAAACCATCATTAGTATTACGATTATTCAGAGCCTTATGTTACTGGTTTTAGTCTTTAGCTCTGTCAAATTTCTCTCTGATTCTAGTGAGCAACAGCTGCTTACCCGATCATCTGCCACTCTACATATGTTCACCAAAGCCATAAAAGAGCCCTTAAATTCAGGTGATAAGAAAGCCATAACAACGTTAATGAATGATCTCATCGCTCTTGGCAAAATTTGTTATGTGAAAATATACGACGCTAACGGAGATCTTATTACAAAAGGAGGCCCTAAATTACACGAGATCCCAAATCCGGACAGCCCAATTTTACACAATGCTTCAGATGGTAGTTATGACATTCAAGCTGTAATAAAGAATGGAGATATACCTCTTGGTAAAGTCGAAGTTGGGTTTGGTACTCATGGAATGAACACCTTTTTAGCTAAATCAAAATCGTGGATATATACGATTGCATCTATTGAGTTAATCTTCGTTATTGGGCTCTCTTTTTTACTCGGAAATCTACTAACTCGTAATTTACAAAAATTAAAAATTGCCGTTAATACGGTAAAAGAAAAAGGTCCGGGTACACAAGTCGATATTAAATCAAGCAGAGACTTAGAAGAAATCGCGCAAGCCTTTAATTCAATGTCCTACAATCTTGAGCAAGGCTACCATGACTTACAAAAAGCAAAACAAGAAGCAGAAACAGCCAATGAAAGTAAAAGTCGATTCTTAGCATCAATGAGTCATGAGATCCGAACACCAATGAATTCAGTGCTCGGTATACTTGCCATTTTAAAAGAAAGTAAACTAAAGCCAAATCAGCAAGAACTGGTTGAGACCGCCACCGACTCTAGTGAACTTCTTTTATCAATAATTAATGATATTTTGGACTTTTCTCGAATGGAAGCGAACACCTTTTATTTGAGTAATCATACCTTCAATATCCATGAATGCTTGCAGCAAACTCTGCATAGTTTTCAAAACCAAGCGGACAAAAAACAACTGCAACTGTCGTTATCATTATCTGATAGTGTCCCTGAATACGTGAGCGGTGATGTAAATCGCTTGCGTCAAATTATGCTTAATCTCATCGGAAATAGCTTAAAATTTACCGATAGTGGCTTCATTCTTGTTACGGTTGATGTTCATCCTATTAATGACCGGCTTCAACTCACTTGTACCGTTAAAGACTCTGGCATAGGTATTAAAGCAGAACAATTAGAATCTCTATTTGAAGAGTTCACCATGGCAGACAACAGCTTCGCTCGTTTTCACGAAGGTTCAGGATTAGGATTAGCCATAACCAAACGACTTGTTAATCTAATGGATGGTGACATCAAGGTAAAAAGTGAGCATCAAAAAGGCAGTGAATTTACATACCAACTTATGCTTGATCTCTCAACAGCAGAAGAAATAGAAATAATACAAAATCATAAAAAACTACCACATACCTTGATCCCTAAAAGTACAAAAATACAAGCTCAGATACTTGTTGTGGAAGATAACCATGCCAACCAAATTGTTATAAAAAACACATTACATTATGCTGGTTACGAGATTGATATAGCGAATAATGGGAAAGAGGCGATCTCCATGAACCAAGAAAAAGCCTATGACTTGATTTTTATGGATATTTCTATGCCTGGGATGGATGGAATGATCGCCACAAAAAATATCAGATCACTCTCGAAAAAGCACAAAAAAATGCCTATCATAGCCTTAACAGCTCACGCACTTTCTGGGGATAAGGAACGATTTATTGATGCTGGAATGACAGATTATTTGTCTAAACCATTTAATAGAACCAAACTATTAGAGTGTATCCATCATTATTTATCGCGCGCCGAGCATGATGTAACAGAAGAAGGATCTAGTGTGCATAATATACAAAATGACAAGGCCCCTAACGAGCTAAAGTACATCGATGAAGATGTTATTCAACAAATCATCCGAGATACAGATGCGAGTGTCATGCCTGAATTGATTACGTTTTACATTATCGAATCAAAAGTACGAGTCGATACCATAAACAAAGCAGCAAAAGAAAAAGACCTCTACGCTCTCGAATTTGAAGCTCATACCTTGGGAAGTAGTGCGCTAACTCTCGGAAACATCGCTTTATCTGCAATTGCACGTGAAATTGAACTACATTGTATA
Organism: Aliivibrio sp. EL58; assembly: GCF_900312675.1. Lineage (GTDB taxonomy): Bacteria > Pseudomonadota > Gammaproteobacteria > Enterobacterales > Vibrionaceae > Aliivibrio. The sequence goes on from NZ_OMPC01000001.1 coordinate 387,931, forward strand.
CAACAACAATTTGATGAAGCCCTTGAAAAAGCAGCATTATTGCCAGATATCGCCAGCAAATCATTTTTGGCATTAGAGAAACGAAATGCTCGAGGCTTCACAGAATAAAATTAAGCTAGCAGTATCATAAATAGATTGGATAATTAAAAATTGCTAGGAAAAACAGGATGTTGCTTATGCTACAAAAAGTACTATTAGTTGAAGATTCAACTTCTTTGGCCATTCTCTACAAGCAATACGTTAAAGATGAGCCCTATGACTTCTTTCATGTAACCACAGGCGGAGAAGCCATTGAATTTATGAAAAAGAATCCACCGCAGCTGGTGATTCTTGATCTAAAATTGCCTGACATGTCAGGGCAAGATGTACTTGCATGGATGAAAGAAAACCAATTACCTACCGCCGTTATCGTCGCAACAGCTCACGGTACCATTAATATTGCCGTGAATTTATTACAAAGTGGCGCTGATGATTTTATTGAAAAACCAATTCAAGCCGACCGACTCAAAACCTCTATTCGAAACCACCTTAAACAAGCAAAACTTGAAGGCTTAGTCGAAGATCTACAAAACACATTTAATCGAAAAAAATACCAAGGTTTTATTGGCTCAAGCCTTCCTATGCAAGCGGTTTACAAGATTATAGATGCTGTTGCCCCTACAACTGCCAGTGTCTTTATTTATGGTGAAAGTGGAACGGGTAAAGAAGTATGCGCTGAAGCTATTCATTATCAGAGTCAGCGTCATGATAAACCTTTTGTTGCCATTAACTGTGGCGCAATCCCTCGAGATCTGATGGAAAGTGAAATTTTTGGGCATGTAAAAGGGGCATTCACTGGTGCAACAACAGATCGAAAAGGGGCCGCCATGCTTGCCAATGGGGGAACACTCTTTTTAGATGAACTTTGCGAAATGGAATTGGAAATGCAGAAGAAATTACTGCGTTTTTTACAAACAGGTCGATTCACCCCACTAGGCGGAAGCAAAGAACTCAGTACCAATTTACGCATTATTTGTGCAACCAACCGTGACCCATTAACAGAGGTTAACGAAGGGCGATTTAGAGAAGATCTCTATTATCGTGTTCATGTTGTTCCTATTCAAATGCCACCACTGCGTGAGCGCGGAACAGACATTATCGATATTGCAGCTTTCTTCTTAAAAAAATACGCTAAAGAAGATAAGAAAAAATTTACAGCCATAAAGCGAGACGTAGAGCTGATACTTTGCAACTACCCATGGCCAGGCAATGTTCGACAATTGCAAAATATTATTCGTAATGTGGTGGTACTGCATAATGAAACTCACGTAACGGTTGAGCATCTACCACCACCACTTAATCAACCGATCACAAAACCGGCTGCTAAACCCCAATTAACAAGCACTCAGAAACCGGTAACACAACAACCTCAAACAACTTTTGAGAAAACGGTAGTTACAGCTCCAATTGAAGCGATTGAGGCAAGTCACCCTAGCAGCACAACAAGTACCAATTCAATTCGTCCAATGGCTGATATAGAAAGAGAAGTGATACAAAATGCCATTGATCACTGTGATGGTAACGTCCTTAATGCGGCAGTATTGCTTGAACTAAGTCCATCAACTTTATATCGAAAAAAACAAGCGTGGGAAGCTTATGAAGAGTCAGATTCATAATCAAAAAAATGAAATCTGGTTATTTCTAGATAGCCGAGATGTGGGTGGAATTGAATCCCACATCTTGCAACTTGCGCAGGGATTAAAGCAATTTCAACGATCTGTTCGGGTTATCTTTCTCTGTAAATATGAACAAAACCACCCACTCACCATAGCACTAAATAACGCGAATATTTCGTATCGTTTTTTAGATGGTAGATTACGTGATCTTTTAGATTACACTCGACATCATTGCCCTAGCGTTATCCACTCTCATGGGTACAAGGCCGCAATATACTCTCGATTACTACGCTTATCCTTACTGACATCTCATCAAAAAATACGATTTATTAATACCTTTCATGCTGGTGAGATTGGCAAAGGAAAGCTGGCCTTGTATGACATGTTCGACCGGTGGAGTGCGCCATTTAGTCATCATAATTTTTCGGTCAGTGAGCTAATAAACCAACGAATACCTACTCAAACTACGGTATTAAATAACTTTATTAATACCGAAGGTCTCAATCAGTCATCAGGTAATCAAATTGCGTTTGTGGGACGCCTAAGTCATGAAAAAGCTCCCGATAGATTCATCGAACTAGCAAAGAAACACCCTGATTACCCTTTTCATATTTACGGTTCAGGTCCGATGGGGCAAGAGCTGACAAAACACATTCCAAATAACGTAGTTTTTCATGGACATCAAGATTCAATGGACACCATTTGGAGTGATATTGGCTTACTGATTATCTGCTCTCGCTACGAGGGGCTACCGATGACTGCATTAGAGGCGATGGGAAGAGGAATACCGGTAATATCAACTCCTGTGGGTAATATGAGTAAACTCATACAGCCAGAAATGAATGGATGGATCGTCGAGCCAGAAGACTTATCTAAAACGCTCTCTCACTGGCTTGAGTTATCACCTATTAATAAAGTTGAAATCCAACACGCAGCCCAACAGACCATTGAAAAACAATTTTCTAGCAACACAGTTATACCGCAAATATTAAAAGTATATGAGGTATAACTATCAAATTTTTTTCCTAACTCTTTTCTCAAATTGATAAATAGATTCTCAATTTGAGAAAGCTAATCTATACACATAATAATTCCCTTTAAAAATCAACAAAATACTAATAATTACAATCTGGCACTGCCCTTGCTCTATCTCTTATATCAGAGAGAATACGAGGAAGGTGTGCTATGGAAAAAACAACAAAAACAACCTTACTGTTTGTTCATTATGGTGATGATTGGATCCGTGGTTCTGAAGTCTGCTTAATCAATCTAATTAAAAGCATTAATCACCAAAAATATAACTGCATTTTATGGTGTAACCAACAGCGCCTTGTTGATCAGGTTGAAAAGCAATTAAGTGCGAGTTATGTAACCCCCTTTACTTTATTACTTGGATGGCAAGCCCCTCGTTTCTCTTTCTTAAATTGGCACGATTTCTACCAACAAGGAAAAGAGATAATAAAGTTCCATCAGGTCGACTTAATTCACTGTAATAGCGCAGCTCCATGCCAGTGGATGAGTATGGTCGCTCGTCATACTAAAACGCCATTAGTTACCCACCTTCACACTCAATATCCATTGCGTGATCGCCTAAGTTTAGGCATTCATCTTAGTCCTAAATTGGTAACTGTCAGCAATGCGATTGGTCAAAGTTTATTACAAGATGGTTATGATGAAAATGGAATAACAATAATCCCAAATGGTATAAATACCAACAAACTAAATACTCAACAACCCACATTATTACGTGGCCAATTAAATATTGATAAGAGCGCCTTTGTTCTTGCTACCTCTGGATCACTAATTCATAGAAAAGGCGTTGATTTAATTATTGAAAGCCTAGATAAAGTTGATGCTGTCATGCTTAACATCCATCTCGTTATTATTGGCGAAGGGGAAGAAAGAGCCCGACTTGAACATCAAGCAGAACAACTGAATTTAAGCAACAATGTGCATTTTTTAGGGGAGAAATGCAATGTAGTCGGCCTATTAAAAAGCAACATTAACGCTTATATAAGTGGGGCAAGAGATGAAGCTTTTGGCTTAGCGTTAGTCGAGGCCTCATTAGCTCAATTACCCGTTATTGCACCTATGGTTGGTGGCATTCCAGAGGTGATCAGCCATTATGAAACAGGATTACTAACCCAACCAGAAGACAGTGATTCTTTTGCCAAAGCGATTATGGTGTTTATTCATAACCCTCACCTTGCTGAGCAGATGGGCAGAAAAGGAAAAGAAACCGTTTACCGCTATTTTTCTCTCTCACAATACACCAAACAATTTGAAGCTGTGTATGAAGAACAACTAAGCACAACAGCAACTACCCCCTATGCACGCCCATTAACACAAGCGCTTCACCCTGTATTCTCAAATCTAGCTTATATATCTAACCTATTAATTGGTAAGATTTTCTCTTCAAGTTCAAGTCCTAAAGATCTTCCTAAACAAGGAGACAAATCATGAATAAACCCAATCATATTTTAGTCCTTGACCCAATTACGTATGCAGGTGGTTCAAAAGTCGCCACTCGTGAAATGTTGGATTTACTTGATCGTAAAAATAACCGCATAACCATCTTAACGACGAACCCAAGCTCTTGGTTATTAAGAAATGTCGAAATTATTAAGATGACTCACCCTAATTGGCTACCAATTTCTGAGTATGGAAAAAGCTATTGGGCTAGACAGCTTTATTTCTGTTTTTGGTTACTATACACAAGACTATTTTACGGAAAAATTGATGTTGCCGTGGGAGCCTCTGGCCCTGGTATTGATATGCCTATTTATATTATGAAGTGGTTTTTAGGCTATCAAATTACGCAACTTATTCACGGTCCTGTTGGCTTATCTCGCTCTATTGGTTTATGCCTTTGCCATGCTGAGCATGTTTTTTATCTTCAAAGTACTTATCCCTCTTTGCTTGCTGCACTTAAGCAGGTATGGCGAAAAGAGAGCGCATCAGTCCAAATGGAAAGACAAGAACAATTACTGGCAACCCATCACTTTGAACCATTTGTTAATGGGATAGGTGAGAAAAACCGTCCTACACCATGTCAGTATCAATCACCACAGCTATTTTGGGCCGCTTCAATTTTAAAATGGAAAGGGTTGGATTTACTGTTAGAAACCATAGAGAACATTCCTACGAATGAGCGAATTCCAACAAATATCTGTTATTTAACCCCTGAAAACAATGCACTACCCACAACACAAGCCCCAAGACAGATTAAAAGTATTACTTGGCATCATCAGCCATCTAATCTAAATACGCTACGATCTGAAAGCAATATTTTTGTATCCACTAGTCATCAAGAACCTTTTGGACTTTCAATTTTAGAAGCGCTTATGGCTGGGATGTGTGTGGTAATCCCTTCTGATGGTGCGTTTTGGGATTTAATATTAACTCACAATAAAAATTGCCTTAAATACAAACCTAATGACATGAGCTCCTTACAGCATCAGCTATCAATAGCAAATGGTAATCTAAATCTCATTACACAATTAGGTCAATCAGGTGCACACCTATCTCAAGGCTATCAAGCAGAAAAGTGCTATTTACCAATTAAATTAGCCATGGAAAAACGCTCGATTACCTCACTGGCTTTAAATGAGGTGAAACAATGAAATTACTTTCTTTATCACCCGCATTAAAGAACATGGCACTTTATGGCAGCAGCATTGTATTAATGAAAGGGGTATCTCTTTTTATGCTGCCTTATATTGCTAATCACATATCTCAACATGAGCTAGGACGCTTAGAGTTATTATCAACCTTTGCAATGATATTAAGCGTAATTTTAGGATTATCGCTACATGAAGCACTGTATCGCTTTGCTGGTGCAGAGCAAGATCCACATCAAAAACGACGGATCACAGGTGAAATATTTACCCTTACTATGATTGTTGGTGCGATTGCTCTTCCTATCATTTGGTTATTAAGCCCCTTTATCAGTGAATGGAAACCAGAATACGCCGACACTATTGAGTTAGAACTACTATTAATGCCTCTGGCTTTTGAAGGTATGGTTGCCGTTGTTCTTGCTTCATTAAGAATGCGAGAAAAAGCCCAACTGTTCTTTTACTTAACCACTGGCCGCGCTTTGCTTCAAGCTGTATTAACCGTAATTGTGCTTTATCAGGGTTATGGCGTTACTGCTATTCTATTCGCTGGTTTTATCAGTGCTGCTCTGCAAGTCGTTGTACTTGTCTATCTACAAACCAAACAGAACAAAAAAGTACATGGCACTAGTTATCTATTTAACAAAGAAATGATGACTCTTTGTATTCCTTACTGCTTACCTCTAATGGCCAGTGGCTTAGTCGCTTTTGGATTAAATGGATTTGAGCGATGGATATTAGCTGAGAACACAAGCTTTTCTGATCTTGCTCTGTATGCTGTTGCCCTAAAATTTGCCTTAGCATTAACCTTATTAATGCAGCCCTTTTGTATGTGGTGGATGCCTAAACGTTTTGACTATTTGCAATCACGCGGAAAAGCAATTACCGCTAAAATGACCCAAAGCAGCCTTGTTTTACTGTGCGGGTTAACCGTTTTAGTTTGCTACTTGGCTCCAGTATTAATTGAGTGGTTAATGCCAGCAAGCTATCAACAAGCCAAAAACATCGCCGTTGCCTTGATCATCGTTTCAGCAATTAAGGAATTAAACGAATTAATCAACCTTGGTGCATTAGCTGAGAAACAGACTAAAAAGTTATTATGGATTAACAGTTTTGCCACAGGGCTTGGCATGATTGCTATTCTAGTTCTTACACCTATTTACGGCGTGAATGGCGTGAATGGCGTCATTACCTCCCTAATCTTAGCTCAAACAATGCGAGTAATACTCACCTTTATACTCTCTCAGAGCGCTCATCCATTACCTTACTCGTTGGGAAAATTAAGCGTGCTATTACTAATTACCAGTGTGTCCATTGCGCTAAGTCTTTCTTCATTTTCTGTTGGTATTCAGTTAATGATGGCGGGACTCTGCACCACCTCAGTGGTTATTTTTGCTTCGCAATTACAATTAATTACTTTACCTAAGAATGAACAAGGTGAGAAATTCCTATGAATATGAATAACGCGCCACTTCAATCAAAACCGTTGCAATGGTTTACAGCGATCATCTGTTCACTGTTTGCCGGAGTATTATGGCGCTTATTTCCTCACCCTTCACTTGTGGTTGTTTTGGGGATTCTTCCTCTTGCTGTGCTTTATACACTCAATCGTCCCTTCTTAATGGTACTGTTCTTTGTGATATTTTCTTTTTTCCGTATTCACGAAGTCTTTCCTCAACTTTATAACTTAAAAATTCCCCTACTATTATCATTAGGTTCTTTGGCCGCTTTAGGCTGGCAAGTGGGAATAACTAAACAAATAAAGCTGTTTTGGTGCCGAGAATTTACCTTATTAAGCTGTTTTTTACTGCTCGTTATTCTTGGTATTGTGTTAGCGGGGAATCGCCCTATTGCTATTGAGTATTTCAAAAATATTTACTGGAAAATCATTTTAATGACATTCGCTATCGCTGTATTAGTGCGTAGCCCTCAGCAGCTTGCTTTTACTCTAAAAGCCATCACCATCGCAGGTGTCTTAGTCGGTATTGTCGCCATTCAAAACAAGTTAGGAGGTATTGGCTTAGTAGAAGAAACCCGAGTTACCATAGGTCGAGAGTTAGGATCTATGCTTGGTGATCCTAATGATCTTGCTCTTGTATTGATGTTCCCTACCTCATTTGCCGTTGGTTTATTGGTGACACATCAACTACCTTGGCATCAGCGTATGATTGGCTTTATCGCCATTCCCATTTTATTTTGGGCGGTGATGGCAACGCAAAGTCGAGGTGGGTTACTAGGTATGATCGCAGTCTTTGGGATCTATGGATTACAAAGAATAAAATCAAAAGTGCTATTAATGACGATAGCTGTCATTGCTGGTGGGATTTTATTTGTAGTTGCAGGGATCTCTGATAGATCATCAGGAGGCGCAGCAGAAGCAGGGGTTGATGCATCTGCAATGGGACGTTTATACGCATGGGAAGCCGCTTTTAAAATGGCGGTGAGCAACCCTATCACTGGCGTAGGTTTGGATAATTTTTATTCTAATTACTTTTATTACAGCCCTCATTGGGATGGGTTAAACCATGCAGTTCATAGTACTTGGTTTGGTGTACTTGCTGAAACAGGCTTCCTTGGGCTCAGCGTTTTTATTGCTTTAATCGTCGTTCTAATCAAAAGTGCCAATCGAACATTACAATCAGTAAAAGCAGTACAAGATAAAATCAATCCCGCCATTTATGCCAGTGCTCAATCTATATTTGCAGGCTTAATTGGTACCATAGTATCAGGCACTTTTTTAACTCAAGGTTTTAATTGGCCGATTTATATTTTAGCCGCTTTAGTGGTTGCAGTGACTAAAACCAGTGAGATTGCGCTCAATAAAATAGAGATAGATATGAGAGAAAGCGAAATTCAAAACGATTCTCAAAATGAGAAAAACCAGTAAATTAAAAACACAAACCGATAACACACTGAAAAACAACCAGAAAATAATTGGCACAATCTATGAAACACTCTTTATAAGAGTTATCAAAAAAGGAATGCCATTATGAGTACATTATCTGTCTATCGCCTAAAGCAATGGCTAAAAAATGGTGAGAGCCCATTAGCAACAACGCTATTTCACATTGCTAAAGCCATTCGTCACTTTGAGCTACCAACACCTAAAATTCTTAATAAGCTCTTTTATGGGCTACATAAAACCATCATTACTCAATGGCAAGCTTTTACCCATCTTGTATTTTATGTTCCTGCATTTAAAGGGCGATTAAATAGCTATGGTAAACGCACACTGCTATACGGCGGCTTGCCCTTTTTTAGCGGCCCACTGACGATGACCATAGGTAATGATTGTCGCATCTCAGGGCAAACTACCTTTAGCGGTCGTACAAACTCAGCTAACCCTACTCTCACCGTAGGCGATAATGTCGATATTTGTTGGCAAACCACCATTGCAGTTGGTAATAAAGTGGTGATTGGCGATAACGTACGTATTGCGGGGCAAGGCTTCCTATGTGGCTACCCCGGACACCCAATTGATCCTACAGAACGAGCACGTGGTAAAGCCGATTTAGACAGCCAAGTCGGGAACATTATTTTAGAAAAAGACGTATGGCTTGGTTCTCGAGTTAGTATCATTGGTAATGTGACGGTGGGTGAAGGTACCATTGTTGCCTCTGGCAGCGTGGTAACCAAAAGTCTGCCCCCCTTTGTATTAGCTGGAGGAAACCCTGCAAAAGTTATTAAACCTCTAGATATAAGCTCTTCAATAACAACCTCAGGTACTAACAAAGAGGAAGTTAATTATGAAGCGTGATCTTATCGTTTTTGGCGAAGATTGGGGTGGTTTACCCTCTAGTACCCAACATTTAATTAAACAACTGTCACTGACTCGTAAAGTGATTTGGGTAAACTCGATTGGATTACGCCAACCTAATTGGTCTTTGCATGATATTAAACGAGTGTGGACTAAACTGACAAAAACCACCACAGACATCAAAGAAGAAAATCAATCGGCCCCTTTTCAAACCGTGAATTTAAAAACAATTCCAGCACCAAAAGGAAGGTTTACGCGTTGGGTAGCCAAGCAGCTAATTGTTCAGCAATTAAAACCGATTATAAAAAAAGCCCAGCTTCACCGTCCAATCTTATGGACTTCTCTTCCTACTGTTGCTGATATTTGTGGCAGTCTAGGTGAGTCAGGCATTGTGTATTACTGCGGAGATGATTTTGGTGCATTGGCTGGTGTTGATCATGACGTTGTTCTTCAACATGAACAAAAACTCATACAAAAATCAGACCTAATTCTCGCGGCGAGCCCAACGCTATGCCATAAATTTCCTGAAGAAAAAGTACAATTCTTACCTCATGGTGTCGATTTTACTTTATTTAACCAACCCGTTTTTAGAGCAAAAGATTTACCTAAAGATGGCAGGCCCATTGCTGGATTTTATGGCAGTTTATCCAAATGGCTCGACTATGAGTTAATTAATCAAATAACTGAAATCAATCCAGATTGGCATTTTGTTTTTATTGGACAAAATGAATTAGCTTATAACCCAATAACACCACGTGAAAATGTACATCTTATGGGACCAAAACCTCATAGCCAGTTGCCACGCTACAGTCAGCATTGGCAAGTAAGTCTATTGCCATTTGTCGATAACGAGCAAATAAGAGCCTGTAATCCACTTAAGCTTTTGGAATATCTAGCAACAGGAACACCCATTATCAGTACTGATTTTCCGGCGTTACGTCCTTATAAATCAGCGATTCACACTGTAAATTCAGTAGCCGAATTCAACTCAAGCTTAAACTCTATACAGCAAGAATGGCTAAAACAGAATAAAGAAGCACTTTATAAACGAACGCAGCAACAAACTAAACTCATCAAGTCACATACATGGCAAGCAAAAGCTAAGCAACTTGAGGCTTGGTTGGAGGCATTATGATCACATTAAGCCAACGTTTTCTTATTATGTTTGAATCAGCATGGCGTCGTCGCTATCTGATCGCTATTCCTATTTTACTGATGCCAATCATTGGATTAGTAATTGGTAAATTGGCACCAAAATATTACGACTCTCATACCAGTATGCTTATTCAAGAAACCGCAAAAATGAACCCTTTCCTTGAGGATTTAGCGGTATCAACCATGCTAAAAGAACGTTTAAGCTCACTACAAACCTTATTGCACAGCCGCCATATTTTAGGGCTAGTTGCTAAAGAAAGAGGCTATGTTCATGAATCAATGTCACCTCAAGCTATTGATAATGCCATTGCTCGCCTATCTGATAGTTTATCAGTCAACATGGCGGGGAAGGATTTAATCCGCATTGATTACCAATCTAACCAACCTGAAGGTATGAAAGAGACCTTAGAAGCCGTGAGCCGTCATTTTACTGAACAATTATTGGCTCCTGAGCGCTCATCAATGAAGGATTCAAGTCAATTCTTATCAGACAATATAGATCAACGTCGTAAAGAATTAGATCTCGCAGAAGGAAGACTTGCTGAATTTAAAAGCCGTGAAAATACCATTCTTCCTGAAATGCAAATCACCAGTTTAGATCGCTTAACCAAGCTCAAACAGCGTTTATATGAGCGTCAAGCAGAGCTTGCTGGTGCTGAAAAACGCTTAGGGTCTATTGACTTACAATTATCAAAAACTAATCCAGTTATCGGTAAAATAGAAGAACAAATCATTCGAATTCGTGGAGAGTTAACCCTACTTCAAGCCAAATACACCCCTCAGCACAGTAAAGTTCAGGGCAAATTAAGAAACCTGAATCGACTAGAAGAAGAACGAACTCGTCTGCTCTCTCAAACTCAACCAGGATTAAGTAGTGAGCAACTGTGGGATATTGCCAGCAGCAATAGTGTTGAAGATCTTGCCAAAGCGCCACCTATTTTGCTCTCTCAACTTGAGGAACTACAAAAGGCTACTAGTAAAGTCGATGCCTTAAGCGAAGAAACGCGAGTTCTCGAAAGCATGATCAAGGATATGGAAGTACAAGCATCGCAATTTGGTGAGAATGAAAAAGAGTTATACCAATTACAACGAGACTTAGTCTTAAAGCGAGAGCTATACAATGACTTAGTAGAGCGATTTGAAATGGCGAAATTAACTCGCTCTCTTGGTGTCTTTGAGCAAGAAAAACGAGTAAAAATAATAGATAGACCTTATACACCAAATAGTCCATCAAACTTACCTAATATACTTTTTGTTATTGCAGGATTAATTGGAGGTATTGGCCTTGGTATAGGAATGGCTGTTATTGCAGAGCTATGCGATACAACAATACGAAGAAGAGATGAGATACAACAACTTAGCGATGCCCCAGTGTTAAGTCGTATACCACCACAACCTGTTAAATGCTTTCACCTATTCCAAAATAAGCAATCCACTCTTGATCACTGTTATACGTCACGTCCATTTTCAAATTAATACGCTCTTTAGGTAAAATGGTATAACGGTAACCTACGCCAACAGCGGTTAACGTATCAGCCTCTTTAAAGGGCACTTTTTGGTATTTCTCACACCAGTTCTGTTGGCAATCATCAACTTGAACAAGTTGCTCGCCAAATACTTTACCTGCTCCTGCAATAGCAACCAAAATAGATTTATCTAACCATTGATAGCTGGTATTTTTGAAAGCATATCGGTATTCAAACTCAACATTGGCTAAATGAGAGGCAGTATAATCACCAACCACAAATCCTCTTTGAATTTCACGACCTTGGCGTCCATAAGTCGTGTAGGCACTGGTTGGTGCATTTTCAGCATCCAGTAAATAGCGTCCAACCCATTTCGTAGCTAAGATATGCTGCTCATTGTTATCTAAACTATAATAATGACGGTAGTCACCATACAACGACGAATAAGTGTTATCAGGGTCATTACCCATCCATTCGGCATGCTCTTCATAAACCAATTTCCACATCACACCATTATGCGGGTAATAATAATGATCTCTTGAATCCCACTTTATAGACGCACTTATGCCAACATCCGTTTGAAACTCAGCAGGTAAATCAACGGCAGCTAAAATAATACTATCCGCATTATCTTTACCAATGTAACGAGTTGACTTTATGTTAGAGCCTAATCCTACAAAGAAGTTTTTATGCAGCTTATAAAAAACATCACCATCAATCGATAACTCTTCATGAGCCGCATTTGCTTCAATTTGAAATGTCCCAGTGTCAAGAACATCAAAGGTCATATTGGTATGACTAAACTTAATTTCAGTGGAAGCCTGCAACACGTCATTCATTAAAATAAAATCCGTATTTATTTTTCCGATATAGCTGTCATTTTGCGTATAGATAAGAGATAGGGAAATAGAGGACGCTTCTGAGCTTGATTCATCAGGATAGAAAGCCCAAATAGGCATGACCGTGATCCCAGCATCAGTACTTGGGTCATAAAAAGGCATAACAACAAAGCGAAATTTATCTTCGCGTTCTGAGGCAGAAGTTGCTTCAATTGTCGGATCATCTACATCAGTATCCGCAGAAAATGCTAAGGACGATACTGATAAAGTAAGCGCACTTACTACAGTAGAAAACAACTTCATAAACTACCTTACTCCAGCCACATGATGGCACCATTTCTTCCATTTTTGGTTCGGATTCAAATAAACAGAATAACACTCACGTCTAATTTAATATTAAAAGTACAACGTGCTGACAGAATATACCGTATAGGCCTAACTATGTCATCTCTCATTTACCTATTTAGAGTAACCTCTCGCATGCTGTAACTTTCTTCTAAAATGCAAATTGGTAATTATTATATTAATTCTCAATTTGCAAAAAATAAAAAATGAAAACATAAACACTTGATTAAAAAGGTTAATGTTTATGGCACGAACTCTGCAACTTCATAACTAAACGATAAAGGAGTTTATTATGAAGACCATTATTCATGTCGTACAACACCTCTCTCCTGGAGGATTAGAAACCATGGTATTAGATATGTTGACCTTTTCTAATCCCAATCATCGCATCATGGTAGTTAGCTTAGAAGGACAACTCCTTAATACAATTAAGAACTGGCCACGACTGGTTCAATATCAAGACCAAGTGATTTGTCTAGATAAACCCGCAGGGATATCAATGAAGACAGTCAAACAACTGATGAATATCTTTGAACGCTATGACGTTGATATCGTTCATTCACACCATATTGGCCCAATGTTCTATTCAGGCTTGGCTGCAAAAATGAGTAATAAAGTCCAACATATTCATACTGAACATGACGCTTGGCATTTAAATGAAAAAAAAGATCGTTATATACAAAAATTAATCCTTTTTTTATCGAAGCCTATACTCGTTGCTGACGCTAATTTCGTTAAAAAAGCCTTAAATAAGATCTTTTTAAACTATCCTATTTATACGATAAAAAATGGTATTGACCCTTATAAATTTAATATTGGGAATAAGAAAATCGCTAGAAAAGCACTCGGTATAAATTTACCCAGTAACGCTATTATTATTGGTAATGCAGCCCGCCTAGAAGAAGTAAAAGGCCAGCCAAATCTTATAGAAGCCATGATTTTTCTTGATAAAAAATATCATTTATTTCTTGCTGGCTCTGGGTCACAAAAAGAGTATTTAAAAAACTTAGTTACCCAGTACAAATTAGAAGACAGAGTACATTTTCTAGGACACATCGATCACATGCCGACATTTTATCAGGCACTAGATGTGTTTTGTTTGCCCTCAAATAATGAAGGTTTCCCGCTATCGACTCTAGAAGCTCAATCATGCGGTATACCTTGTGTTGCTCATAATGTAGGAGGAGTTTCAGAAACACTGTGTCCTAAATACAGTCAATTGGTAAACAGTAACTTACCCATTGCATTAACGTCTGCAATTATTAGCATTACGGCTCTCCCTAAAACAGGCAGCCCAAGGGATTATATTTTAAATAATAACCATGCAAAATCGATGGCAACGGCGTATGAAAATCTCTATTTTCCAGGAGTAACTATATGAATAATATCCTTATTATAATAACCTCTATCAGTATTATTGCCGTGGTATACCATCATGCGTTATACCCAATATTTTTACATTGGTTTTCAAAAAAACACCCTCAGCATGGTATAAAAATAACGCCAAGAGGATTCCATCAATCAAAAAAAGATCGTATTTTACCGACAGTTACTATGATTATTCCTGCTTATAATGAGCAAGAATGGATAGCTGATAAGATTAGAAATTTAGCATGTATTGATTACCCATCAGACAAACTAATAATCATTATCGCTTGTGACGGCTGTACAGATGATACGGTAACCATTGCGCATAATACAATTCAAGAAGCTATTTGCTCTGATGTACATATCGAGGTTCTCGTATTTGAAGATAATCAAGGAAAAGTCACCTTACTCAATCAATTAATACCTCAATATAATAGCGATATCATTGCCCTTAGTGATGTTTCTGCCCTGCTCTCTTACGACGCCTTATTAGTTGCAGCAAAGCACTTTGAAGACCCAAATATTGGTGTAGTTAATCCAACCTACCATTTATTAAAACCAAGCTCTGAAGGTGAAAAAAAATATTGGGAATACCAAACCAAAATTAAACAGCAAGAGGCGGCTCTAGGTTCAAGCTTGGGATCTCATGGTGCTTTTTATCTCTTTCGACATGAGCTATTTATTGCCTTGGATAAAGACACCATCAATGATGACTTTATCCTGCCAATGAAAATTGTCGAACAAGGTTATCAAGCAATTTATGACCCTAGCATTCGCGCATTAGAGCTCGAACGAGTTTTTCAAGATGAGGATTTTTCACGACGCCTAAGAATATCAGCTGGAAACCTTCAACAACTACTGCGATTATTTCCTTTATTCAGTCCCAAATACAAGGGCACTGCCTTTACTTTCTTATCAGGTAAAGGACTTAGATTTACCATGCCCTACTTTATGATAATGGCTTATATTGGCTCTGCATTATTGCTATCTAATCCATTATTTTTTATCGCGTTTATAGGGCAAACGCTTGGATATAGCTTAGGTTTTATGGGCTTCGTATTTCCTCGTATTTTCTCAAATAAATACTGCCAAGCCTTAACCTATCTCGTAATTGGACACACCGCGAATTTACTTGGCGGTCTTAATTACCTTTTCAATAAGCCGAAATCTTCTTGGACTCGCGTACATAAATAATAAAAGGAACTGATTATGATAGATTCTTATAACACCATTAACCAACCAATTATTCGCGCAAAACGAGTTTTTGATGTCAGCTTATCTTTAATTGGTTTGCTGCTTACTCTGCCGCTGTTTCCTTTTATTGCACTGGCTATCAAGCTGAACTCAAGAGGCCCTGTGTTTTATCGCCAACTACGAGTTGGTAAAGCAATGCCAGAACAAGTGCATGTTTTTGAAATGATTAAATTCAGAAGCATGGTAGAAGATGCAGAAGTAACAACAGGGGCAACGCTTGCGACTAAAGGTGATGCTAGAGTTACTCTTGTGGGCAAGTTTTTAAGAAAAACACGTTTGGATGAATTACCACAATTCTTTAATGTACTAAATGGCGATATGTCTCTTGTAGGCCCAAGACCCGAAAGACCCGCATTTTACAATAAACTAGAACAAGAGATCCCTTATTTTAGTGATCGTACATATGGTGTACTACCCGGAATTACAGGTCTTGCCCAGGTTAATCAAGGCTATGACACCTGTATAGAAGATGTCCGCTCAAAAGTAGGGTTTGATCATAGCTATGCCCTTTCTCTTCGGTCTATCTCTAGTTGGATTAAATCGGACACCTCTATTTTACTTATGACCATTAAAGTGATGCTGTTTGCTCGTGGTCAATAATGTTAAGTATGTTGTATTATTACTTAATCTAATGATTTATAAATAGTAAGACGTCGCAATATTAAAAATGAGACTCATAACCCCAGTATTAAGCTGCTACTATAAATGCTTTATTCGTTACTGGTTATTGGATGCCTTAAAAATGCAGAAGTCCCTGACATCTTCAATTGTCATTCCTAAAAAGATTCAGCAAGATTGGCAAAATATGCTTAGCGTACTTGCTGAACTGACGCAGGTACCTGTAGCTCTTGTTATGCGTATTAATGAACAGGATATGGAAGTATTCTCTGCTAATACCTCATTAGATAATCCATATTCTATTGGGGATAAAGAAGCATTACACCAGAACTTATATTGCGAACATACCATTAAACACCGTCAAAAATTAATAATTTCAAATGCATTAAAAGATCCTGAATGGCAAGGTAATCCAGATCTTACCCATAACATGGTCGCTTATTGTGGACTGCCTATCTTCTGGCCAGACGATACCCCTTTTGGTACTGTCTGCATTCTTGATACTAAAGAAAATTCGTTTGATCCTGTATATCAAAACTTATTAGAAACCTATCAGAAATCTATCGAAGTACAGCTCAACATCTTATTTCAGCACACAGAATTGCTCAATAATCATAAAAAACTACAATTAGAAATCGCAGAAAGTAATCAGAATATAAATGAAGTAAACAGAAAATTAGCGAATGAAATTGATTGCCGTCGAGCTGCAGAACAAAAAGTGGAATATCATAAAAATCATGATGTTGGCACTGGATTTCTCAATGCGGTTGCTTTATATCGCCACATGGATGCGCTAATCAATAATAATCAAAAGTTTGTTCTATTGCATATCCACTTTGCAAATAGTAGAACAATTCAACAAGAACATGGACACTCTGTTTTTGATCTTTTATTAACAGAGTATCGTTCTAAATTAACCAAAATAACGGATACCTCTGTTACTGGCCGCTTAGACTCTTCTGATATCCTATTAATTATTCATGCCGACAAAAGAAAGCTACCGCAGTTGTGCAAACATTTATCTGAAATTGGTAAAGCATGTTTTTTTAATAATGAAGACCAAATACACTTACAAAGCTACATCGGAGCTGTCCATTCTAAAGAAAATGTATCTCGAAACGACTTACTTAAATGTGCTTATAACACCGTAATAGAGTGCCAGAATTTAGGTAAGACATTTACGATTTCAGGTAGCTCTCTTCCCCTTAAATCAAGTTTATCTGAACATAAAATTGAAGCCTATTTACTCGAAGCCGTTCGTAATAATGATCTCTTCTTAAGCTACCAGCCTAAAGTGTGTCCTTATACAAAACGTTGGCTAGGCAGTGAAGCATTATTACGTTGGAATCATCCTCATCTAGGCGCTATTTCTAATGAAGTTTTGATCCAGCTTGCTGAACGTAATGGCCTCATTTATGAGTTGGGGAATTTTGCGCTAAGAAATGCGATTCAACAGACCTCTGAATGGATAATTAATTCTCCAAACTTAATCACCGCCGTTAATATTTCTGCCGTTCAATTAAAAGACCCGCACTTTGTACAACATGTTCAACAACTTTTAGAGCTCTACCAACTGCCTCCTAAAAATTTAGAATTAGAAGTGACTGAGAGTGGACTCATTGCTGACGAAGATCTAGCGATTAAAACATTAAACAAACTTCATGACATGGGTATATCGATTGCCCTTGATGATTTTGGAACAGGTTATGCCTCTTTCCAATATCTCAAAAAATACCCTTTTGATACGTTAAAAATCGATAAAAGTTTTATTGAAAATGTTGAGCATTGTACTGACGATCAAAACATTGTTTGCGCCATGATTAATATTGCAAAAAAACTAAAGTTAAAAGTCGTAGCAGAGGGCGTTGAAAATCATAACCAAGAACGATTTGTTACGCTTGAAGGCGTCGACTCTATTCAAGGTTATCTATATTCAAAACCCATTAGTGCTGATAAATTTGAAGAAGGTCTGTTCAATCAATCTTCAATCGGAACTCCCTATTTTCAATTTATGTAGGTGAATTTTAGTATTTCTAGGTACAGAAAATGAATGAATAATCTGTTATTCTTGCTGAAAATAACAAGAGTAGTAATAAGTCAGATATGAGTATTCAAAAAATCGAACAAGAAGTTCAGCAATGGTTAGAAGATGTGGTGATAGGCCTTAATCTTTGCCCTTTTGCTGCAAAACCAAACCGTAATAAGCAAATCAAAATTTTTGTATCTGAAGCAACAACAGAAGAAGAATTGCTTGAAGATGTGCTTCAAGAGCTAATGAACTTAGATTCTAAAACTGCTGAAGAATTAGAAACAACTCTAGTTGCTATCCCTAATATGCTGCAAGATTTTATGGATTATAACTTCTTCTTAGATTGGGTTGATGCGCTTATTAAACAGCAAGAGTGGGAAGGTATTTATCAAATCGCCACTTTCCACCCTGACTACTGCTTTGGCGGCGCTGAACCTGAAGACGATGAGAACTTAACAAATCGCTCTCCATATCCAGTTCTTCACCTTATTCGTGAAGAGAGCATGGAAAAGGTGCTAAAACACTATCCAAACCCTGAAGCTATTCCTGATACAAATATTGCCCGAGTAGAAGCGTTAACGCCTGAAGAGCGTCGAAAACTATTCCCGTACCTATTTGTATAAGCTACGCTATCTGTATCACTAGATTTAACTGAGAGATAATAATGAAACGTGTTGTTTTATATGTCGCTGACAAATGCCCACATTGCAAAGACGCACAGCGCTACCTTGATTCTAAAAAAATTGCATATAGATTAACCAATGCAAAAATGCAACGAGGGCGCAAGGAATTACAAGCCATGGGTGCTCGTTCTATCCCTGTTCTTAAGATTGGAGATCAAGTGATGGTTGGTTGGAATCAGAAGAATTTCGATAAAATGTATAACAGTTAATTAAAACAAAAATGGAGCTGATTAGCTCCATTTTTTTATCTGTAAGTTTATAATTTTACTATAAAAGCTAAATTATCAGAGATCCACCGAAACTACAAAAATCAAGAAGAATATTTTTTTCACTGCTTACTTACCAACCATTATGAAATACGTTATTTCTGATGTCTTGATATACCTAATCCAATTCGGTTAGTAGCTACTTACTGTTTTTTTTAATTCATAAGTTATCCACAGGACTCCCTCAATTTCAGACTTGATCTGTTCTATTTTTATCATTATCTTGTAGTCAAATTAATTAATAACACTATGTAGTTATATTTAAGATTAAGTAATCTATGACTTGATAGGAAAAGGTTTGGTTATAAAGTAAGTAGTCTCTGACCTCTACTTACTTCATAAACCTAGTTAACACACAGAAGGAGTTCAACTATTTAGATAAAAATCTTGAAATACAAACAACGTCTAGTTGTAGCTAGGCTTAAAAATAAGCGGTGGTTGAATTGTGATTCCAAAATGAAATTTAACAAAGAAACTCTCAAAAAGCCATCAATGTTCAAACTTTTTAATTGAGGATTTCATATATGAAATTCACGTTTAAAGAAGAAGAAAAAAACTCAGAAGGAAAAAAGACTATAAAAACAGTCACTTTTGAGTTGAAGTACAATGCAAAACTTTTGTTTACTGTAGTTGGGGTTTCAAAATGGTTTTTCAGCGTATTAGAGCATACAAGTTATATTAACTTAGTATGATCCAAAAATAAGAAGGAGAAATATCTCCTTCTTATTTAATAATAAACAGAATCAATTATCCAAAGATCTTGCTCCAAATACTTGGATTACGCTTTTTGTGGTATTCAACTCGTAGTTCGTCAACTTGCTCAAGGGCCGCTTGTGCTTTCTCTAAATCACCCGCATCCAGCTCTGTTTTAACCAGAGCAACAGAAACCGATAACTTATTGAACCCTTCTTGATACATAGCTTGTTTTTCTGGGGTGTATTCGCCCTGCTTTAACTGATCAATAAGAGATTCTAGTTTAGTCACAACTTGATTCATATCCTCAATAGAGGTCGCTCGCTCACCTAACTTATACTCTAATCTCATCTCTTTCATGACGGCTTTCATATCTACAGGTGCGCTAACAACCATTGATTGGTCACCAATCATATCCGTTGACTCTGCCGTTGTATTTGCAGCAACACCCGCAGAAAAAGTCAGGGCTACAGTTAAAAATAAAGTTTTCATAATAATCCTTTAAATAAGCAAGAGAGGCAGTGTAATGTATTGCCTCTCATACTCACAGGATTAATATGTTTCAATACCATAATGACCCATATTTTTATTAATCAATAGTAATGCTATCTACATAAATAAGGTAATTATCTTCTTTATTTACTTCACCTTTCAGCGTCACTTTATCGTTTGGTTTGACTTGCAAGCTTGGCATCTTATCACCGTCAATTTTGACATTTACTGTTCCGGTATCATCCTTAAATACATACACTTCTTTACCTAAAGGCTCAACTAAATACCCTGAAAGTAAAATTGGCGTATCTTCAATGACAGCACTGGCATTCAATACAGATTCTACTGTATTTATCCCATCAACAGGCTTTGAGAATTGATCCTGATAATTCGCGGTTTGATCGTTAGCCAATGCAAGAGTTGATGAACATGCCAATATAAGTGTAAATAAAACATTTCTCATTTTCATAATTAAATACCGTTAATGTTATATATGTAAAATTAAAACCACATTAACATTTGTAACTCAACTTAATGACTTTATTAAAAATGAGTTATAAATATATAGTAGTTCTAACATCCTCTATTTTTCACATTACTCTTAGTTTAATACCATATCAACTGTTTCTTTATTCTTCTTAACTGTAGTCTATTTGAAGTAAAAAACACTATTTAATTAGCTTACTTTAAATAACAAAATTGATATGTATGGCGTTTATAAAATGCAAATAAAACAATATTGAAACCTTAAATAACCAGAGTTTAACTCGTTGATATAAAGAACCTTAAAGCCTATTCTTCAGTAAATATTTATACTTTTAATTATAAAATTTAAGGAGTAGAGTCAAAATAACATTTTCAGCGAGAAGATATAAAATGAAATTAGAAGACAAATTATTATTAGATCAAGTACTAGAATTAGAAGGTAAAGATTTAACCAAGTTAACTAAACAAGAAAAAGAAGTGTTTGATAAATTTGAGTCCAAAGCTCATGAATTTGGTGTAACCATTGAAGTGGTAACAGAAGCACCTATTAATGATATTAAACAGGGAACGTCACCTTATACAATTAATAATATAACCACACATTTTCCAAATCAGATTATCATTAAACGCGTTTTAGATTAACGTTATATAGTGCATAAGATTAATCTTAAAATATATCAAAGAGCCGATTGAAGGAAGAATATATACCGTCTTCCTTCAATCGTATTATTAAATTAACGAATGATAGTTGCTTACTTTAACGGTTTTAGTAACTGTTTTATCACACTTACTAAGCTCATAAATACAATCATCATGGCGAGTAACGGCAGCACAATCCACATACTTACGTGCAATGTGGGTTCAAGTTTAAAGCCCCATTTCACTAAGCTAAATACGATTGCTTCTGCCCCCATTACCGCAACAAAGCCTGCGGCTAATGCCATGACCCCATATTCACTCCATAATGTCTGGCTAATACGCTGACGGCTTGCTCCAAGGGTTCGATAAAGGGTAATTTCACGTTGACGCTGATACAGACTTAAACGCAGTAAAGTGAATATCAACAACACGCCACTCACCACGCCTAAACCAGCTAAAACGCTCAATGACCACGTGATTTGAGCAAGCATCGCTTGGATTTTTCCACCCATGGTTCTAAAATCCAACAAACTCACGGTTGGATAATCACGAGCCAGTTGATTTAATAGTGTATTTTCGTTGTCATCGACTTTAAAGCTCACTAACCAAGTGGCAGGTAAATCAGCAATCACATCGGGTGTGAAGATAAAATAGAAGTTCGGTTTCATGCTCTGCCAATCCACAACACGAATAGAGTTCACCTCAGCAGAAAAGAATTGGCTGTTTACCGAAAAACTCAACGTATCGCCAATTTGAATATCCAAATCATTCGCCACATCTTGCTCAACAGAGACGCCATTTTCTTTCGTCCATGCCCCTGCTGTAACTTGATTATGAACCGGCAACTCATCACGCCAAGTAAAGTTAATCTCACGACGTAGTGCATCTGAGCCTTGTCCTTCACCTTTCATTTTCTCTTTGGTACTTTCCCCGTTAATTTCAGTTAAACGACCACGAATAATTGGATAACCATCCGATCTATCTAGCTTTTCATTATCTAATGCTTGTAAATATTCTTGTTGCTCATAAGGTGCAATATTCATCGCAAATACATTCGGAGCATCAGGTGGAAGCGTTTGTTGCCAATCCCCTAGTAAATCGGTTCTCACTAGCCAGATCACTGCAACTAACATTAATGAACCCGACAATGCGGCTAATTGCATCATGCTGTTTTTTGGAGAACGTTTAATGCGACTAAGCGCTAGGGTCATCGCAGCCCCCCATTTAAAGCGTCCAAACAGATGTACTAAGCCATAACTAATACCAGCAAGTAAGACAAATAGCACCACTAAGCCAACTGATACCATCCAGACTAGGCTGTTATTGCCATACATAAATAAGAAAGCGACTACTGGTACCGCAATTAACCATAAGCCTTTTTTAGACGATGCGGTCATTTGAGATTGAAGTACCGCTATCGCAGGAGTGTCTAATAAACGCAATAGTGGGATGCCTAAAGCGGGTAAACCGATAAACAGCGCCACAACCGAGCCAAACGCAAATGGCTGCCAACCGTAACTTGGTAAGTCTTCTGGTAAAATTCCTGC
The DNA here is from genome assembly GCF_900312675.1 of Aliivibrio sp. EL58. Lineage (GTDB taxonomy): Bacteria > Pseudomonadota > Gammaproteobacteria > Enterobacterales > Vibrionaceae > Aliivibrio. The sequence continues at coordinate 410,840 of NZ_OMPC01000001.1, forward strand.
CAGTGGGATACGCAGTAACAACTCTAGCCCAAGACCGATCAATGAACCTGCAATTACGCCAGTAAAGAACATCAAACCTACTTGGCTTAATAACCAACGTTTCAACCACTGCTTACTTGCACCCATGCTTTTTAACATGGCAACTGTATTAGCACGACTGGTTGCATAATGCTGACACGTTAATACCAAGGTGACAGATGCCATTAATATCACCATCAAGATAGTCAGTGACAAATACTGTTTGGCTTTTTGCATTAAATCTGCAGTTCGACCTTGAGTCTCTTCGCTTATCCAACGCTCTCCTGCTTGCAACTCATAATCACTTTGCAATAACGATATCGCACTATCATTACCTTTAAATAAGGTGCGATATTTAACACGGCTGCCCAGTTGAATTGCGCCTGTTTTATCTAAATCTGCCTGATGAATAAACACACTTGGCATGGTTCTAAATGGGTTAAACGCTAACTCTGGTTCCGATTCAATCACGCCACTTATTGGCATTTCAGCATCACCAATGGCAATAACATCACCAATATTGAGTTCAAGTAATGATAAAAGACGATCAGCTATCCACACTTCTCCAGGTTTAACTTGGCTATGGATTTGGTTATCAGCCCCGCTTAATAAGAGTTCACCGCGAAGTGGGTAATTACTTTCTACCGATTTCACACTCACCAACTGCATTCCTGAATCACTGAATGCCATGGTTTGAAAACGTACTTGAGAAGATAACACTAAATTTTGGTCATGCGCTTGTTGCAAAATCAGCTCAGGGGTTGGATTAGCTGAACTAAACACCAGATCGGCCGCCATCATGGAGCGACCTTGATCTGTCATAACTTTTTCTACTCGAATCGCCAACGCTGACAAGGCGACAACACAAGCAACGATCAAAGTTAATGCTGCCATTACAGGCCACAGCTGTCCTTGCCAGATCTCACGCCAACTCCAACGTAATATCATTTTGTTGCCAGAAGCTCGATTGTTTCCTGAAGGCTTTCTATTTCGAGAAGATCTTGGCGCTAATGATTTCTCATTCATTTCACTTCACCTCTTCGTGGATCTGTCCTGCATTGATGGTAAGTGTTCGCTCACATCGCTCTGCCAATTTGGGATCATGAGTGATAAGAACCAATGTTGTGCCATGTTTTTGGTTCATCTCAAATAAGAGTTCAATAATATGCTCCGCAGTGGATTGATCTAAGTTACCTGTTGGTTCATCTGCAAAAAGAATGCGAGGCTGAGTCATGAACGCTCGCGCTAAGGCCACGCGTTGTTGCTCTCCACCTGAAAGTTGAGAAGGAAGATGTGTTTCTCGCCCTGCAAGGCCAACTGAATCTAACAACTGTTTTGCTTTTGCAATATCTTCACCTTCACCACGTAAAATCGCAGGCAAGGTGACATTTTCAAGGGCGGTTAAAGAAGGGATAAGTAAGAAGCTTTGAAACACAAAACCAATCGATTCACTGCGTATTTGAGCACGAGCTTCATCATCAAGCTGAGATAGGCTTTGCCCTAATAATTCAATATCACCAGAGGTTGGAATATCTAATCCTGCAAGCAAGGTCATTAAGGTTGATTTACCGGCACCAGAGGTTCCTACAATCGCGACGCTTTGTCCTGATTGAACCTCAAAAGAGATGTCTTTTAAAATGGTTAATTCAGCCTCGTTAGAAAGTACTGATTTTCCTACTGAGCTCACTTTTATGGCCGCTGTCATTGTCATTTCCCTTTGCGATTATTTTTATGCTATTCCGCATATTGTATACCCAAGCACGATAAGATCTGCAATTTCCTTTACACTTCTTTAACTAATCCTTATACGTCGGCATCTCTATTTCTGTTATTCTATTGCGACTCGATTATCTAAAAGGTTGAACATGCGTAAATTCCTCACTCTTTTTTTACTGCTATTAAGTAGCCAACTATTTATCCTTAAATCAGCCTATAGCCAAACGCTATTGATCCTTGGTGATAGCTTAAGCGCTGGCTATAACATGCCTATTGAGCAAAGTTGGCCTTCATTGCTGCCTCTACAACTAAAAAAACTAGGCAAAGTAACAGAGGTAATTAATGGCAGTATTTCTGGAGATACGACAGGAAATGGACTAGATCGATTACCTACCCTACTTGAGCAGCATCAACCTAATTATGTCTTAATTGAATTAGGAGCAAACGATGGATTACGAGGCTTTCCACCACAAAAAATTAACGCCAATTTAGAAATGATGTTTACGCAAATTAAAATGGCTAACGCTCAACCCTTGCTAATGCAAATTCAAGTACCACCTAATTATGGAAAACGTTACAGCCAAGCGTTTGGATCACTCTATCCAAAATTAAGTAAAAAGCATGACATCCCTTTACTGCCTTTTTTCTTAGAAGAGGTGATCGTAAAGCCAGAATGGATAATGAAAGATGGATTGCATCCAAAACCAGAAGCACAACCTTGGATTGCAGAGTTTATGGCAAAAGAGCTCTCACCATATTTGAAGTAATATAAAAATAAAAAAACCGGGTATATAAATATCCGGTTTTTTATTGAGACTTGAAAAATTACTTAATCAAGATCATCTGATGATGAGTCATCGTTGTCATCAGATCTATCTGCTGACGAACGTTGAGTGCTACATAATGTATAGAATTTTGGTTTAAAATTGATCTTATTTTGATATTTAAGCCAACATTGAGCAAATTCAGAGATCTCCGTAGGTTGATCCTTTACCTGTTCAACAAAACGGTGCTCTGCATCAGATTCTGGCGCAAACACACCATTTAGCAAAGATTGCATGGTGCGACCGTACGTTTCTAAAATAGTCGCTTCACGAATTGTAAAACCACTACGGCTAAAACCTCTTTTGAAGTTTTTATCATCATAAAATTTCGCTGTTATTCTCACTTGATGCTTCTTTATAACCACAGAAAACGTATATGTAATTCAGAGTGAGTGCCTTGTAAAACAAAAAATATTAGCGCTTTCAATTAAAATATTTTATTGTGGCTAATATCGCCATCAAAGAGATGAATACCTTGGATACTGATCTGCTTAAAACCTTCTTAGAAGTCACAAAAACGCGCCATTTTGGGCGTGCTGCAGAGCATTTATTTCTCACACAGTCTGCCGTGAGTTTCCGTGTTCGCCAATTGGAGTCACAATTAGGAAACCCATTATTTACTCGTCAACGCCATAATGTTCAATTGACTGCAGCTGGAGAACGATTGTTACCTTATGCTGAGGCTATTTTACAAACGTGGGGACGAGCCAAGCAAGATGTCGCGCTTACCGAAGATTATAACTCTCAAGTAACTATTGGTGCGAGTGCACTCATTTGGGAGTTCGATGGTATTTCTAATTGGATCAACAGTATTTACGATACCGTTCAAGGATTAGCTCTACGTTTAGAATCAATTCCTAGACAAGATCTCGCGAAATCATTACTCGATAAAAGTGTCGATCTATTTATTACTAGCGAGCCCCCAAAAATAGATGGTATTCGAGTATGTAAAATTCGTGATTATCAATTGCAACTAGTCTCTAACCAAGCCCATAGCACAATAAGCAGCATTCAACCTTTGCCTTTGGTTTATTTAGATTGGGGAGCACGCTTTTCTATTCAACATAGCAAGATAAATGAATTACAAAAAACACCCATTCTGCACACTCACTCATCGAGAATGGCTTTGGATTATTTGATAACACACCCAAGTGTTGGTTACTTACCTGCACCTGTTATTAACCAGAGCGTTGATAATGGTGAGCTTTATGTAATTGAAGACGCTCCTGTTATGGAACAAGCGTTATATTTAGTGTGGCAAGAAAAAAGCGATAAAGCTGAACTTATCGAACAAATAACCGCTATTAACCCAAACATGGTAACGAAAAGCGTCTAACTTGTTCAGATTAAATATAGTAACAAACTTGAGGGCTCTAATGAGTCCTTAATTTTATCTGTCACTTAGGTAAATCGTTGTATTAAAGGGTTTAATAAACTTTCTCTAGTTACTATAATTACGTATTACTTTTAAATCCTGCTTCCATCCACGGAGTACGACATTGAACGAACATCAAGATTTATCATTCCAACTCGAAACGCTATTCAATGCCGACGACCAACAGCAACAAATACGCCTACTGGGTGAATTTGTAGAAAACGGGTTAGATACCGGTTCTATTGCGCGTATTTTAGAATCTTTTCCAGTTGATGACCGTGTGCAATTATGGCGTCACCTGCCACTAGAAATGCATATTGAAGTATTAACTGAAATGCGTGCTGATGCTCGTGTCGCAATTCTAGAAGAACTGTCAGAAGCAGAATTAAACTTCACCTTAGCTAAACTGGATAACTTATCGTTAATTGAGTGGGCAGAGTCTCTACCTGATGAAATATTCAGTCTTGCTTTGCAACTTATCAGCCGTGATGAGCTTGATTTATATGATGATGCAAAGCAGTATGAAGATGACGAAGTTGGTCACTGGGCGGACAGGAAGATCGCAACACTGCCTTTTAATGTCAGTGTTGGGCGAGCTAAAAAACTATTAAAAACCAATTTATTTCAATCGCATCAATATATGCACTTAATTAACCGAGCGCATAAGTTTCACGGTATTGTGCAGTATACAGACATTTTGACTGCTGATGATTCCGTTAAAATCAACACATTAAAATTAGAAGATTGCTTAGTTCTTAATGTACATCAGCCCCTTAATGAAAGTATTGAAGCCGTTGAACACTCAGCCGTACCAAGTGTGGCGATTATCGACGACGATAACGTTTTAATTGGGCAACTTGATTGGCAATTTGCGATTAATACCCAACGTGAAATTTACGAAACTCGTTTAATGGCCGGTACTGGTATGGATGAAGGGGACGATCTTTTCTCTCCTATCCTTAAGAGTTCAAAAAAACGTGGCGTTTGGCTTGGTATTAATCTTTTGACAGCAATATTAGCGTCTGTAACCATTGGGTTATTTGAAGATGTGATCACCCAAGTGGTTGCACTGGCAGTATTAATGCCAATCGTAGCCTCTATGGGTGGTATTGCTGGCAGCCAAACATTAACCTTAATGGTTCGTGCAATGGCACTAAATCAAATCACCCCTGGTAACCGTTTTGCATTATTAAAGAATGAATTGGGGATTGGCTCAATCAACGGTTTGTTATGGTCATTAATCATCGGTGGTCTTGCTGGTGCTTGGTTCCAGTCGTTCGCGTTAGGTGCCACAATTTCACTCGCCATTATTGTAAACATTATTACGGCGGCTCTGTTTGGGGTTCTTATTCCTATCACCTTAGATAAGTTTAAGTTAGATCCTGCGCTTGCTGGCTCTGTTATTTTAACCACAGTCACGGATGTGGTCGGCTTCTTTGCTTTCTTAGGAACGGCAAGTTTGGTGATGATGTAAACACGAGATCGTAACAATAGCCCCCAACAGATAAACACTGAGTCACCCCTTTGGCTCAGTGTTTTTTTATTAGCCTTTCAAATTTACTCATTCGCTTTCAACGCACCAAACCTTTCAAAAAGAAAATCTAAAAATAATCGAATTCGCTTTGGCTGATATTTTTTACTAATGTATACCACATTCAAATCGGCACTTGATACTGACGTCGATGTATTGAAATTTGCCATATAACCATTAAGCACTGTCACAAGGCGTAAGTTATTAATATCATCCTGCACATCTAATATCGACTTCAAAGCAATGCCTGCGCCTTCTAGCGCCCAATATCGAACGACTTCACCATCATCTGAAAATCGTTTAGGTAATACCGTTATTACATTCTTCTTATCTGTATCTTGAAAATGCCACGTTTTAAGCTCTTCGTTACTGCGCACCATAGCAAGACAATTATGATTGACTAAATCTTGTGGGGTTAACGGCGTACCATACTTTGCTAGATATTTAGGTGATGCACATAATACTCGATGGCTTGACGATAAGCGTCGGGATATCAAACTACTATCAGCGAGCTCTCCGTATCGAACCACAATATCTACGCCTGATTCTGCAATATTTGAAACATCATCATTCAAATATAAATACGGCACCACCTCAGGGTATTTTTCACAGAATTCAGACAAAATAGGAAGGATGTATTGCTTACCAATGTCTTTTGGCGCACTGATTTTAAGTGGCCCTTTTACTTCTTTGACTCCATTTAATATCAGGTTCTCTGTCTCTTTTACATTATCAAGGATCTCAAGACACGCCTTATGATACAGGTAACCAGAATCGGTAAGGGATATATGCCTTGTGCTTCGATTCAGTAGCTTTACACCATATCGCTCTTCTAAGCCCTGTAATCTTGCTGTCATCGTTGCAGGAGAAAGACCCAACTCTCGCCCAGCCGCCGCCAACCCTTGATGCTTGATGACACTCACAAACATTGTCATATCAGAAAACTTATCCATTGCCACCTTCTCGATTATTTCAATCTTAAATATTGCCAACCACCATTATTTAGAAAACCTGAATAATGATTTTATATTTTACTCAATTATCAAATTAAAGCGAACAGATAGAATAACTGTCATTAAGTAATAACGACAAAGAATAAATTAAAGGTAGTAATCATCATGAATTCATTATTTGAAAAAACAAACCTTAAAAAAATCAACCTACAAAATCGAGTTGTCATGGCTCCAATGACTCGCGCTCGTACTAGCCAGCCGGGTAACATTCCAAATGACATGATGGCGACCTACTACAAGCAACGTGCAACTGCCGGATTAATTATCTCTGAAGCGACCCAAATTTCAGATGACTCCCAAGGCTACTCATTTACCCCAGGAGTTTATACCGATGAACAAGTAAAAGGATGGCAACCAATAACCAAAGCTGCTCACTCTCAAGGTGCGGCTATGTTCTGTCAGCTTTGGCATGTAGGCCGTGTATCTCATCCTACTTTCCAAAAAGATGAATTGCCTATTGCGCCATCTGCTCTCGCTCCTGTCGAAACCAAAGTGTGGATTTCGGATGAACAAGGTAACGGTAATATGGTTGATTGTATCCAGCCGCGAGCAATGACTCATGACGACATCAATCGTGTCATTCAAGATTTCGCCTACTCTGCAAAACGTGCAGTCGAAGCCGGTTTTGATGGTGTTGAAATACACGGCGGTAACGGATATTTAATTGATCAATTTCTTCGTACTAACTCTAACCATAGAACGGATAAGTATGGGGATTCTCGTGAGAACCGTCTTCGTTTTCTGCTTGAAGTTGTTGACGCAGTAAGCAAAGAGATCGGTGCCGATAAAGTTGGTGTTCGCCTTGCTCCTTTCATCACATTTAAAGACATGGATTGCCCAGATATTGTGCCAACTATTCTTGAAGCCTCAAGAGAATTACAATCACGTGATATTGCTTATTTGCATTTATCTGAAGCAGATTGGGACGATGCGCCTGTTATTCCTGAAAACTTCCGCATTGAACTAAGAAAACGGTTCACCAATACCATTATTGTTGCAGGTAGCTACACACAAGAACGTGCAAATGAAATCCTAAATAAAGGCTATGCCGATCTTATCGCTTTTGGTCGCCCATTCGTATCAAACCCAGATTTGGTTTCACGTTTAGAAAACAATCATGACCTCGCTACATTAGATGGCAATACGTTATTTGGCGGTAATGAACACGGTTATATTGACTACCCAGCCTACAGTAAAAGTCTGTAATACCTATAAAAAACGCCTAAAGAAACTCACTTTAGGCGTTTCATTCACTTCTAACTTTCTACTTAAATATCAATAGTTAACGTATTAACAGCAAAGGCACCTCACTTTTTATTAATACCTTGGTTGTGTTACTGCCTAAAAAAAACTGTCTTAGCGTTGAATGTCCATAAGCCCCCATTACCATCATGCCTATCTGGTGATCTTTCTGGTACTTCAGCAAAGCATCATCAACAGATCCTGACAGTATGTCTTCATGCACACTAAGTCCTGCATTTTTTAATTTAATGGCCGCTTTCTCAAAAGCCGCACTTTTTTCTGCAAAATCATCCACCATCACTAAATGACAATCCAATCCCAAAAGCAGAGGCGTATTGATTGCTTTTTCAATCAGTTTTTCACTCGTTGGACTGCCATCAAAAGCAATGAGATAAGACGTTGGGATAGAAAATGGCGCATTCATCACTAACGTATGGGATTTAATAGAACGAATCACACTCTCAAGTTGAGAGCCTATCGTTTTATTACTGCCCTGCTCTTCACCTAATTTACCAATCACTAATACTCTTAGTTCATTTTCTAAATCAATCAGGCTTTCCAGTAAACTTCCATGACGTTGTAGTTGAACAACATGGCTAATGCCTTTATTCATGACCCATTCAGCCGCTTCTTCCAGCAATTGCTTTCCATGCTTGAGTGCGACTTTACTGCGAGCTTCATCCAATTTTGCAAGTTCATTAAGCAACTCTTCTTGGCTGCCTAATCCTATTTGCCCTGAAAGCTCACTCACAACAGGTCTGGTCGTTTTATCAAGAGCGTGCAATAAGACAAGCGGCGCATTAATCTTAGATGCAACCCATGCACTCGCTTCACACGTTGCAAGCGTCATCGGAGAACCATCAATACAAGCTATTATATTTTTCATTTTCTAATCCTTAATGTCCGGCCAATAGTTTTTCAACTTCTTCTGGTTTGTCATGTACACCAAATTTATCAACAATCGTCTGGGTTGCTTGGTTCATTCCGATAAGCTCGACTTGAGTCCCCTCTCGGCGAAACTTGACCACCACTTTATCCAATGCAGAGACTGACGTAACATCCCAGAAATGCGCAGCCGATAAATCAATCGTCACGCTCTCGATCACTTCTTTAAAATCAAAAGAAGTAATAAATTTATCCGATGAGGCGAAAAACACTTGCCCTATTACGGTATATTCACGCGATTTATGTGCGTCCGAATTAGTCTTTATCACCATCATACGACTGATTTTATTTGCAAAGAACAATGACGCAAGCAAGACACCGACCAGAACACCAATAGCTAAATTATGCGTCATTACCACAATAATCACCGTGGCTAACATAACAATATTAGTTGATATTGGGTGCTTTCTTAAATCAGTAATTGAACTCCATGAAAAAGTACCGATAGATACCATTATCATCACAGCAACTAAGGCTGCCATTGGGATTTGTTTTAACCACGGACCAAGAAAAACCACCATAATTAACAAAAACACGCCAGCAGATAACGTTGATAAACGTCCACGGCCGCCCGACTTTATATTAATCATTGATTGTCCGATCATCGCACAACCTGCCATACCACCAAGAAAACCCGTAAAGATATTGGCAAGCCCTTGGCCTTTACACTCGCGGTTTTTATCGCTGCTGGTATCGGTGAGATCATCGACAATCGTTGCTGTCATCATGGATTCTAATAAACCCACCACAGCCAAACCAATAGAATACGGCAAGATAATTAATAGCGTTTCTAGGTTTAAAGGCACATCAGGCCATAAGAAAATTGGCAAGGTATCAGGTAAGTTCCCCATGTCTCCCACGGTACGAATATCAATATTAAATGACATCGAAATGGCGGTTAATACGATAATACAGACTAAAGGCGAAGGAATTAATTTACCGACAACCGGTAGGTATGGGAACAGATAGATAATCCCTAAACCGGCGGCTGTCATGGCGTAAACATGCCAAGTTACATTGGTTAATTCAGGAAGTTGCGCCATAAAAATAAGTATGGCTAACGCATTCACAAAACCGGTAACCACTGAGCGAGAAACAAAACGCATCAAGCTACCGAGTTTTAAATAACCCGCTAAAATCTGTAGTACACCAGTAAGAACCGTCACAGCAAGTAAGTATTCTAGCCCGTGTTCTTTAACTAATGTGACCATCAATAGTGCCATTGCACCCGTCGCGGCTGAGATCATCCCAGAGCGACCGCCAGTAAAAGCAATAACAACTGAAATACTGAAAGAAGCGTATAACCCAATTTTAGGATCAACACCTGCGATAATAGAAAAAGCGATGGCTTCAGGGATTAGAGCAAGAGCAACAACGATGCCCGCAAGGAGATCACCACGGATATTAGACATCCAGTCAATTTTGAAATTTTTAAACATTGAATTCTCAATTTATGCACGGCAATACGCACCAGAGATAGATCTGGGGTGTAAATAGGTGCTTCTTTGATAAAATTTTGGCGCGGAAAAGTAGCCGAAAGTACGGCAAAGAATTAACAAGCGCAAAGAGTTAAGCCGAATACTCAGTCGAGTACAGTGCTTAGGTTAGCAATGAGAGCTATAGGGGGGATGGAGCGTTTAAGGCGGCGTAATTAACACAGTGATCAATATCCTCTAAATCAAACAGGAGGCCAGTGTATATTTACGAGGGAATCAATTCAATTTCCATTATCAGAATCTATGATTACATGATTATCATTTAAGGAACGCTAGTCGCCATTTTTATAAGCACAAAATGATACAACCAATTCAAAAACGGAAACGCCTAAAGTTATTAGCTTTAGGCGTTACTTCTAACAAAACACGATTAAAAAACCGAGTGTTATAACTTCATGTGTAAGATTGGAAATGGTTTTCCCATATCATCAAGTTCAGAACGTGATTCAACTTTAAAACCCATATGTTGATAAAAGCCAACTGCTTGTGGATTTTGTTCATTCACATCCACACTCTTGGCATTCAGCTCATTCACAGCATAGGTTAATAATGCTGTCCCAATTCCCTCCCCTCTTGCTTCGTTTAGAATAAATAACATTTCAATTTTTTGATTTAGTACACCGACAAAACCAAGAATCGCACCATCATTATTCTTTATACAACGCAAAATTACTGCAGGAAATGCATGTTCCATGATAATAGGTTTAAAAAACTCAATATCTTCATCACTAATAAAGCCATGAGTTGCTCGGACTGAATTTTCCCAAACAGACAGCATTTCTGCATAATATTCAGGAAGCACATTTTCGATAATCATATTATTCTCACTTAAACGGATCATATTGATATATGCAGCCGCGAACTTACTATTATACACCTTTTTTAGACATAAATTTAGACGCAAATCCAGTAACAAACATGGTGCCTATCACCACGAGAACCGTACCTATAATGGCATTTATCCCAACAGTTTCCCATAAAAATAAGTAGCCCCATAAAATCCCAAAAACAGGAATAATAAAGGTAACAGTTAAGGCTGAAGAAGCGCCAAGCTCTTTAATCAGTCTAAAATACAACAAGTACGCTAAACCCGTACACACAGCACCAAGGGCAAATACAGCGAAAACAATATCTACACTCACCACTTCTCTTACTGGCATAAAAGGAACAAGCGGTAACACCAAGATAACAGAAGCCCACATACTGCCGTGTGCGTTATTAAACGGCTCAACGCTTGGTGCATTTTTGGCATAATTAGTTGCAACACCATAGCTAAATGCGCCCATTAAGGCTGCAATCATCGGGATAATGGCTTCATCACCAACATTAATCGCCTCCCATCCAACCAGAACGCTAACCCCGATCATACCTAGAACCAAACCAAATACGACCTCTTTGGTTAACCAAGTTCGAGTCCATACCGCCCCAATAATCGCACCCCAAATTGGAGCGGTAGAATTAAGAATAGCTAAAGTAGATACATTTAAAATTTGTGCAGAATAAGCAAATAATAAGAAAGGTAGTGCTGAATTAAACAACCCCAAAATAAGGAAGTGTTTAATATTTGACATAAAGTGTAGGGATTTTTTCAGAAAGAAAGAAACAACAAATAGAGTCAATGCGGCGAAAGCAACCCGTGTCTCAATTAATACCGCAGGCCCTAACGGGTTTGCTGCAATTCTAACAAATAAAAATGAACCGCCCCACAACGCAGCTAAGGTAAATAAACTTAATATATTAATCATCCATGATCCCAAACTGTGGGTAATTTTTTAGTGTGGTTGATAATGACAAATTACTCAACCACATAAACTAAAAAATGCTTTCTAACGCTCGCCTTGCACTTCAAAGTCATCAGAAATTAAACGCGCTTTACCATCGTCTTGAATTGTCCAATGTTCACGGTGTACAACACCAAATGCTTTGTTCATCGTCCAATTCGCCGTTAATAGATAGCCATCTTCACCGATTGGCTCCCATTTAACCTCTGTATAATCAACATCAGCAAAACCTTGATCCATAATGTTTTGCCAAAATACTTGGATCTCTTCACGGCCTGTAAATGTACCAAATGGGCGTGCTTCCATCACCGTACCTTCAGCGTATTGTGCTGCACAACCTGCTGCATTTTGAGAATTAAAAGCCTGTTGCCATGCTGAAATACCGGCTTTGCATGCTGCTAAAATTTGTTCTTGAGTCATGATTGTTTCTCCTAATATTTGTATGAAGTGAACTATACGTGCATTATTGAGATTGAAAAACAAACCAATAAGAAATCACTGTTTAATAAAATAGAACAATAGGATTTAAAAGAGCATGAATAAGCTTAAACAAATGACCCTTTTTATGACGATTGTTGAAACAGGATCAATCACTAAAGCGGCTGAAAAATTAGAACTGTCTAAGTCAGTTATTAGCCAACACTTAAAACAACTAGAGCATGAACTTGCTATTCCATTACTCAAACGTACGACAAGAAAACAATCACTCACCGCCTCTGGAGAGCATTTCTATCTACAATGTTGTGAGATGCACAAATTAGCAGAAAAGGCATGGAGTGATATCTTACATCAGCAAGAATCGCCTCAAGGGAAATTGTCTGTCACCGCTCCGCACGCCTTAATGAACAGCATTGTTATACCGGCTCTTAGCTCCGTATTTAACACGCACAAAGAAGTGGAACTAAACTTAATTGCGCATGATGGACAGCTTGATTTAATGCAAGAAGAAATCGACCTAGCTATCCGTGTTGGTGAATCAAAATTAAGTAACCTAAAGCAAAAGCGCATTGGAACCATACAAGACGTATTGTGTATCGCCAAAGACTATCCAGAATTTACTATTGATAGCATTGAAGCTTTGCCTTATGCTGCAAACCACTGGCAATCAAAGCAAATTTCGCATCAGCTAGTAAATACAACAACAAAAAACGCCCGCGTTATACACTTTATCGCAGCGCATCAAGTCAACACGGTTCAAAATAGTTTAGCGTTAATAAAAAATGGGTTCGGAATTGGGCTTCTTCCTGAGTTTATCTATTTGCAACATCAAGATGAGTTAAAAGAAGTATTACCTACTTATGAAATGAAAGCGTCTAATGTCTATGCGCTTCATCCCTTTCATGGCCAAGTTCCGATTAGTGTAAGAATGGCAATTGATGCCATTGAAAGGGCATTAGCCTAGTTATCGACCTATACACTTCATTTTATTCATTGAATCATGCGTTGTCTCAATATTTAGCAAAGCACCAACCAAAGAAAAAGGTATTATGTACGGATACATTTATTACCTACTAACCCCCTATATTCAAAGGAAAAAATCATGAAAATTCGTTTTTATCTTTTTGCAGCACTCGCTATGACGTCACTTTTTGGCTGCGCAGAAGGCGAACAATCTCTAAAAGTAACAGCAAGCGCATACACATCAAGTGTTGGTGAAACCGATGACACGCCAAATCTTGCGGCTTGGGGTGATACATTAAAACCAGGAATGAAATCAATTGCGGTATCAAGAGATCTTATCGATATGGGCCTTACTCATAATCAAGAAGTAACAATCGAAGGACTTGATGGCACATACCTAGTGTTAGATAAGATGAATAAGCGCTGGAAAAAGAAGATTGATATTTACATGGGTGAAGATGTTGAGAAAGCAAGACAATGGGGTAAAAAAGAAGTCGTTATCCATTGGACTGTAGAAGAAGAAAAGAAGTAGACACTTAATAACTATCACTTCAACACTTTCAATTAAAGTGGCCTCGTAATGAGGCCACTTTTTTATATCTAAATATAGCGATCCTAACTGCCGATCACACCACCATTATCTTTAGTCACCATCACAATAGTTGAGCGTGGTTTGCTATCTCCCCCTTGAGGGAAGTGTCCAGATGGATGCTGCACACCAACAAACATGGTTTTTTGATCTTCAGAAAAAGTAAGTCCGGTAATTTCACAGCCAATTGGCCCAGTTAAGAAACGACGCACTTCGCCTGTTTCAGGATCACCACACAACATTTGATTATTACCCTGTCCTGCAAAGTCCCCTTTGTTTGAGTAATTACCATCAGTTTGAATCCATAGACGTCCTGCTTTATCAAAACCAATACCATCAGGACTATTAAACATATTGTCTTTATTGATGTTGTCACTGCCAGCGTACAAATTGCCTTTATGAACCGTTGGGTTCCCTGCTATTAGGTACAAATCCCATTGGAATGTATCACTCACATGATTTGCATTAGTTGGTGCCCAACGCACAATTTGACCATAATGGTTTTCAGCTCGTGGATTAACGCCATCGACATCTTGACCTTCTTTTACCCCACGATATTTATTATTCGTTAATGTACAGAAAACGTGTTTTTTATCTGGATGAATGGCAACCCATTCAGGCCTGTCCATTGTGGTTGCGCCCACTTGTGTTGCTGCTCGACGAGCAAAAATCATCACTTCAGCTTGGCTATTAAATCCGTTTTCTTTGGTTAAACCATTCTTACCATAAGTGAGTTCTAGCCATTGGCCATCGCCTTCTAACTTATCGTCTTTCATTGTAAATTTAGCAACGTACAAGGAGCCTTCTTCAAGAAGGTTACGATTGGCTGCGTTATTACCTTCTTGGTATTTATCTTTTGATACGAATTTATACAAATGCTCGCCACGTTCATCATCACCAAGATACACCACGACATGACCATCATCATTCACCACTAATGCGGCATTTTCATGTTTAAATCGACCTAGCGCTGTTCGTTTTAATGGGGTTGAGGTTGGATCATTCGGATCAATTTCAACCACCCAGCCAAAACGATTTGGTTCATTCGGATTTTTAACCACATCAAAGCGATCATCAAAATTATGCCATTGATAATCACTTTGCTCTGCTTTAATACCATAACGTTTATCATCGGCAGTTAAGGTTGCGTTTTGCTCTGAACCAAAGAAATCATTAAAATTTTCTTCACAAGTTAAATAAGTGCCCCACGGCGTTTCACCATTTGCACAGTTATTGAAAGTACCTAATACTTTTTTACCTGTTGGGTCAGCTTTGGTTTTTAATAAATTGTGGCCAGCTGCAGGGCCTGTTACTAACATCTCTGTATTTGCGGTAATACGGCGATTTGCTTTACCTGTTGGATCCATCATCCATTGACCGTTCTTTCTTACGATTTCAACAATGGTAATTCCTACCGCAGCTTGTGCTTTGGCAACATCATCTGCCGTCATCGCTTTGCCTTGATGTGCAAACAAGTATTCATAATTGGTGTATTCATTATTGACTGCAAGAATGGCGCGATCTTTTGATAAAGGGAATACACTCATACCATCGGTATTATCACCAAATTGCAGTGCTTGTGCTTTTGAGCCTTGCTTACCGTTAGGGTTAAATTGAGGTGCGTTAGCAAAGATTGGGTCCCCCCACGACATCAACGTACTAGAGCTATAACCTTTAGGAAGAAGGATAGAATCACTGGTAGAAGTGGTAATGGCCTCAAAATTTAATAATGAACTATCCATGCTACCTGCAATGGCTTTCGCTACTGGATTTAACGCTAAAAAAGCGCCTGCACCTGCCGCCGCGGTTCCCATTAAAAAACCTCGACGAGATAAACGTGCATTAACCATGTTGCTAAAATCTGATTCTTTCTCTACAAACTTATTCATCATACTTCCCTTTTAAACTGTTATTTTTATAAGTGTATTTTTACAATCAAAGGTAGACTAAAGGTGCTTTATGACAGAAATATTGAAAGGACATGACGATTTTATTGCGTATTTTTATTACTACTCTATATAAAAACGATTATGAGCTAGCAACACTAGACGGTAATACTTTATTTGGTAGTAATAAGAAAGGTTATATTGATTATCCTGTTTATTGTAAAAAACAGTAATGTAAATTAGCTTTGACAAGCATTATAGCTATTTCTAGTCTAACGCTTGACCCGCCTATAAGTGTAGGGTTGATAATATTTAGGTCTGGCTCATAATGGGCACTTGCCTTCCAAGCCCTATCCATCTAGTATTTCTAATATATTTGCCTTTAACTCCAGAAATTTAGTTTAGGAATTAAACGTAAAATATACTGTTTTTTGATATAATATCTATTCATTACATAGCTCTTCAGTAAAACCAAATCTTCGATAGTTTGACTCTAAAGTTGGGGATACAACATAAGCTGAAAGTAACTTCATTGAAGGCTCATTAGTCACAACATCCCGAGCAATACTCCTGACATTTTCGACACTTGCTCTTTTAATACCTCCAATCAATTTTAGTTTATTATTAACAAGATTTTCTGGGTTAGACATCACGAGTGAAATATCAAGTTCATCACCATACTTATATGTTTTAGTTATCACTAAAGTCTTACCTTTAAATTTGGTGGTATGAAAATTATATTTTGGAAAGGTCGTATTAGAATCAATAAATTCAATTGTTCTTCTTAGGAAATCATAATTATTTCTAAGGTCAACAAGTAACTCATTTTTTTGTGATATATCAGAAATTATAAAAGAACCATCATTTATACTATCTAATATCTCTTTAGACTTACTAATATAACCATTAACTATGATTTTTAACCTTTTTCTTGGTTCACTTTTTGCAATAGGCTGTTCTAATGTTATTTTCTCATTAGTAAATATCGTTTCAGAAACTTTACTAGTTCCATTTTCTCCTATCAATAATGGAGGCACAGAAGTAAGATCTTGATTTTTTAGATCATTTACATCTATAATTAAGCTTTTCCCAGCTACACTTAATGTAGATAAGCTAATTAAACACAAATATAAGAAACTTATTAATACTTTATTCATAGTGTTCTGCCTATGTTAATAATTAATTATTTTACTTAAAACCATTCGCATGGGGATTCTTTAAATCCCATTCTTCTATAATTTGACTCCAAAGTCGGGGATATAACAAAAGCCGATATTTTTTTGATTAATGGTTGATTTTGTCTGACATCTCTTGCAATACTCCTGATATTTTCTACACTTGCTCGCTTTACAGCTCCCTCGTTCATTAAGTTTGTATTCAAGATATTAGTAGGGTCTGACATTACTGTATCGATTTGAAGCACACTAGAATTTTTTATTTGTGTACGTGCAATTATCAACGTCTTATCATCGTGAGATGTTGTAAACAAATATACATTATCACTTAACATTGTGTCATTTTTTAAATCGCCCAATGAAGAATCTAAGAAAAATTCATTCCTTTCTAAGTCGTCCAATATTTTCTTTTCTAATTTTGAATCTGGTATTAAAATTTCCTTTCTACGTATTTTTTCTATTGTCTCCTTTGTTTTATTCAGGAAGTTATCAACGGTTTCTTTTAATATTTTTCTTGACGGATTTTCAGATTGAGGTTTGTTTAATCTAACTTTACTATTAACAAATAATGTATCTGAAATTTTAGTTACTCGCTCTTTTGTTACCAATAATGGCTTGATTGGGGTAAGCTCTTGATCAGACAAAGAGCTTATATCTAAATCCAATTGAGAAGGGATAACAGCAAAGGCTGTTTTATGGAAAATAAAAAAACAAAAAATAATAACACTAAAAATATATTTTATATTCATACATTTGACCATTGTAATAATTTCTAATTTTTATATTAAATAATTAAACTCAAACTATAATTAATTTCTTATATTATCAAAGTTGATTTTTACTTATTTTCATCAATAAGTGTTTTTATTATTTTATCTAAGTACTCTAATAACGTTTTATGTTCTATATCTAAATATGGCGTAGTTGAAAATGTTAACCAACTAAAGTTCGCATTTGAATATTTCTTCAGTTCTCCTGATGTATAATTCATATTATAATGATTGTTTTTAATGGCTACTAATCTTTCTCGTAATTCACTTAAACGAGTTGCTGCAATCATTCTATCATTAGTCGCGCTTAACTCTAATGTGGTACGATTTATATTATTTACAATTACTCTGAAATAACTGTTTTGAATTGAACTTGTAACTTGAGCAATATCAAGTAATCTATTGCTTGTATCTATATTGTTTTTTCCAAAAGGAAGTTTCAAGTCAATTTCTTCTTTTATAGCTATGTTTATTTTTTTCTTAAGGCTTCCATTTTTTATATTTTCATCCACTCTTTTTAATAGGGTATTTAATTTATTATGGTTAATCGGTTTTAAGGTTATATCTGATTCTGAAATAGTCATCTTAGAGTATTTATCAGCAACCGTTTTATGAGCTTGAAGTAATTTATCGTATAATTTATCTGAACTGCCGTTTTTATTCTTCCATTCGTTTAAAATATTTGTAAATGCTTCTTTGTCTGTAATATCAATTTTTCTATTAACAAATGATTTTGTAAGAGCAAATACTAACGGTGCTACGTTAACCTCATTTGAAATTTTTTCAACTAAAGGAATATCTATAACAGAACCAATAATAGGTATAAGGACATTTATTACATTAGCAAGTGCTGCAATTGTTTCAGCATCGTTGTAATCTAATATGGCGAGTACCTGGTAACCAAACTCTTGCCATGCAACATTTTGTTTCACGGTATCATTATATGGTTTTATCATTGAATGCTGAATACCGTTAATAAAACGAACATCTGTTAATATGGTTTTAAAGTCATTCATGATTTGTGTATTATCATCATAAATCTTATCAGCAACGGAGTTTACCGCAGACTTAAATACTTTCATCCAAACCAAAGAATCATGGAAGACATTATTGAAACCTATAGATTTATAGACGGCATAAATGCCAGGTTTGTCTGCCCAATTAACATTATTTAATTTGATATGTATCCCGCCATGTACGTTTACGAATTTATTCGTTGTAAAGTATTTACTTCTTATCTGATTATTAACATACTGAAGAGATGAAATAACATCATTTATTGTCATGTTATCTATTGATGAGATGTTAAAATTAATAAGGCTAGATAACTTTTTTTTATCAGATATATATTGAATTTTATTTCTAAAATTATCCATAAATAGTCTCTTTACGAGTGTATTAAAACTGTTCTTATGAAGTTGTAAGGTTATAGCACCGAAACGCTCATAATCATAGTTGTATATTTCTGCATAGTCTCCAACTATAATTTTTCTTAGTTTTTCTAGTTGTTTATTAGTTTTTTTTATGGACTTTTGGTAGATCTTCATTAACTTATGATCTGCCTCGATCATCTTGCTAACTTCTGAAGCTAATTTTATATCTTGATTAATAGCTAGCGCTTCAATAACTATTAATCCTGTTATCGGATTGACTGCCTCTGCAATTGATTCTGAAAAAAGTGTGCCAATGACTTCTCCTACTATCTCTGGAGCTAAATAAGTACTTGCCGTTACTATACCTTCCGTTGTTTTATCTGAGTTACCTGTTTCAACCCCTTCGAGCAAATCAAAACCACCAACAGAAAGACTTATTGCAGCGGCAAATTTATTTGCGAATTCAGCTAAACCAAACTCAAACGTTGGTAGCTCTTGATTAATACTTTGCTCTATTTCTTTTGGTGTAATATTAGGATCGCTAATGTCTATCTTGTATAAATCAGCTATATTTTCTTCGAAATTTCTAATATCACCTTCAAGTTCCGGAACTTTACACACTCTACTAAAATTAAATTTAGTGTGTGCATAAACCGCTTCACTAAATGAACAAGATAAAATTAATCCTGTTAACATACTCTTCTTAATCAACATACTTTAATACCCTGTGATACTGTGTTTTTATGCGAAAAAATCATTGGTAAGTATGTTAGAATAATATTTAAGAAAGTGTTAATTTTTTAGATGATTATTTATTAGCTGCGATTGAATTTATTATTAATAATATTACTAACCACACAAAATATGACAATTTTATTACCACTTTATATGAAAATAATATTAATAATTAAAGATAAACCTGCAATAAACTACAGGAGCATAAGCGTAATTATTCATATAAAATCCGAACGAAAGGTTAGAAATATAAAAGAAGGATTTTATGAAAAAAATATCAACGTTGTTACTTTTAACTCTTATATCGCCATCTACTTTTGCCGATAATATATACCCGTTCAAGTCATTAAGTAATCTGAGAGAAATTCCAAAAGTTGGCGATATTTATAAGTTAGACCCAGTAGATCAGGCTTCTATAGAACTTGTTTGTTGGGATAAGGGAGAAAATGACCATCGTTCTTTTTCTGCATGTGAAATTGTAGTTAACTATTCAGAAAAAGCGCTCTATGACCCTTGTTTCCAAGTAACAGATAGATTATCTACTCCGCCCATTTATGTCGAATTAAATAATAATAGATTTTCTGGTTTACACGTATCGGGAATGAAAATTAAATTTAAAGAAATAAAATATGGAAATTTATTTTTTGAGCTAATCAAGTAACTTTGGAGATTATATTTTAATAAAAAAGCCTCGATTGCAGAGGCTTTAAATCAACTAAAAAGGCATTACATCAACCATTTCCACCAAACAAAAATGGCTAAAAATCCAAATAAATAGACCAAATTAACAATTGATAATGCTCTCAGTTTCTCCTCATTTTTAACATCATCAAAAAGTGCAACTATTCACCTATTTTTCAGCATAAAGCTAACTAGTTTATGGGAAAAACCGCTGCCAGATCTTTACTCATTTCAACTCGAATAGATCATGGCTGAGGTAATTACGCAGAAAAGATTGAGAATAGCGCCAACATCAATTCAATGCTTATGCGCCAAAACCTAACCTAATATCAACATTCATCTCAAACAATGCTAAATCACCCCATCTATAACTGAATTTTTATATATTGTGTGTAAAATAAACACTTACTAGGGAAGCTAATAAGAAAAGATCTATGGATAACCTCATAACTCAATTACTGTTCTCAGCCTCAATTACTGGCCCTATTTGTCTAATGTTGTTTTTGGGGGTGGTTCTTAAACGTATTAACTTAATTAACGATAACTTTATTGAAATCGCCTCTAAGCTCGTATTCCAAGTCACTTTGCCTGCGATGCTCTTCTTAAGTATTGTTAGTGCGGATCATGATTTCTCATCCAGCAGTCGTTTAATTATTTACGGGTTAATCACTAACTTTCTCTTTTTCTTATTCACAACTTTTTCAACTAAACTTGTTTTTAAAAACAAACAAGATCATGGCGTGATTATCCAAGGTGGCTTTCGAGCTAATACTGCGATTATTGCCCTCGCTTATGTTGCTAATGCTTATGGTGATCCCGGGGTTGCCTTGGCCGCTATTTATGTTGCTGCTACAACCGTGCTTTACAATATTCAAGCCGTGATCGCACTGACTCCAAAAGATGAACATAACGAAAAACAAGCATTTAGTGTAATAGTAAAAACATTAACTAAGAACCCATTAATTCTCTCGATTTTATTGGGCGTTGTATGTTCTTTTCTCTCTATTCCAATTCCTAAGATGGTTACTCAAGCAGGACAATATTTCGCTAACATGACCTTACCATTAGCACTATTATGCGCCGGTGGTTCACTCAATCTAACTTCAATGAAAGAAGACAGCCTAGCAACGTGGTTTGCAAGTAGTTACAAACTAATATTAAGTCCATTATTAATCACGACAGGAGGGATATTATTCGGCTTTAAGGGGGTAGATTTAGGACTTTTATTCTTTATGAGTGCAGCTCCAACTGCTGCCGCTAGTTATGTCATGGCAAGAGCAATGGGTGGAAATTCAACACTGGCTGCCAACATTATAGCCCAAACGACAGTGGCATCATTAGTCACTTGTACGCTTGGGATCTTTATTTTATCTTCATTTGGTTTGATTTAGTGATTACAACATATATCGAACACCAAAGGTAAATGCGATATCGGTTGAGTTATCCATATTCACTGCATTCTCTATAGCTGAAAACTCAAATGCCGCAGAACCTAAAAGATAACGATAACCCAGTACGTATTCATGTGATGGTTCAGAGAAGTCCCCTCCATCATCAATCTCACCTTCATAAAAATGATAAGACGTAATGATATGATGAGATGGCGTGATCGCATAGCCATAACCAATAGCAAACGCAAGTGTACTGTTCTTATATGGCATTGAGTTTCCTGCGGCATCACTGTCTCTGAAAGTCATCCCTGCCGTAGAAAATAAAGCGTGTTTTTCATAATTAAAGCTGTAGTTAATTTGTAAACCCTGCTCAAAACTATCACGCTTAAATGGTCCACTATTAACCTGATTAAGATATAAGCTAGCCCCTAGGCTCACCGCATTATACTTATTTTCAAATACCTGATATTCCAAATAGCTATGCAAAGCACTCGCTAACGTTTCATTCTCAAAATCATGGATCTCAATACCATATTTAGGAACTGAAATGCTAAAACGATCTTCAGCTACCTCATCTCGTCCATTATGACCAATACCAAACAGGTCATGAAAGCCGTAAATAAAAGAATCTAACCCATTATCTGCCGCATAACTATATTGGTATTTTAACTCAGCTTTAAACTTTTCTGTCACCTGCCATTGAGCACCTACTATGGCTTGATTTTGATAATAATCCATATTAAAGCTTTCAGAATGCGCCCATACACTCGCTATTGTCCCTGTTGCAAATAACTCAACACTATCGTCTTTCATAGCAAAAGCAGAACGAAGTTCAGTAGTTAATGTATTAGAATGTATAGGTGCTTGGGCGTAGGTTTTTAGTGGTGTAACTACAGTATTGGCAGCAGCTAGAGAGGACCAGCCACCAAAAATTATTAGAGGGGTAAATAGATAAGTTATCAATGTTTTAGTT
Organism: Aliivibrio sp. EL58; assembly: GCF_900312675.1. Lineage (GTDB taxonomy): Bacteria > Pseudomonadota > Gammaproteobacteria > Enterobacterales > Vibrionaceae > Aliivibrio. The sequence goes on from NZ_OMPC01000001.1 coordinate 433,755, forward strand.
GGCATAATTTTCCATATAATTGACGGCTACTAATATTTTGGTAACAAAAATGGAGAGTAAGATTAACAAAAACCATTATCACTTATGTTATATTTTATCCTAACGGTTCTAAAAAAATGTGGGAGCGAGGTCTATAAGAATCCTTTTAAATACACATAATAAAACGAGAAAAACAGTAATTATTCACAATAAATATAACTAACCCCCAATTGCATTCACGTGCTAACTCCTTACTCTTTGCCTGATTGTTGATGTAGCCAATCTTTAAATACCTTAACTTTTTCATGTTCAAGTCCATTTGATTTCCAGACAATGTAATACGCCAATTCTATATGATATTTCAAGTCAAAAAAGGGCTTAACCAGTCGACCACAATCTAAATCATCTTGCACTAATACACTTCGACCTAATGCTATGCCTTGCCCGCTGATCGCCGCTTGAATAACAGACGCTGAATTATTAATTTTCAGTCCCTTTTCTGTATTTATATTATGGATATTATTTTTCTTTGCCCAACTAGACCAAGAAGGAAACCCACTCTCTTTAGGTAAAGACAAATCATGCAATAAGGGAAAATCTGTAAGGTTATCTAAACTAAACAGCCCCTTCTTTACTAAATCAGGTGAGCAAACAGGAAAGACAGACTCTGTCATTAATAATGATTTTTCTAACCCTTCCCAATCTCCTTTTCCATATCGGACGCCAATATCGATGCTCTCAGCAAGGTAATCAAGCGTTCGAATATTGGTATCTAACCGGAGATCCCATTCAGGGTATGACGTTTGAAAGTCATCAATACGCATTAATAGCCATTTAGCAGCAAAGGCAGGACTAACGGCAACCGTTAAAATAGGGTTGACCTCTATCGGTTTTAACTGGCTTAGCCCTTGTGATAAAGCGTTAAATCCACGTGTAATATCAGGTAAACCTTGCAGAGCTTCCTTGGTTAATACTAAACGAGAAGCACCAGAAGAGCGTCGCTCAAACAGAGAGAGACCAAGCCACTCTTCCAGTAATTTCACTTGCTGCCCTATCGCTGCAGGAGTGACATTTAACTCCTTTGCCGCTAAAGAAAAACTCAGATGCCTTGCCGCCGCTTCAAAGGCTCTTAGACCATTCAAATGGTTAATTTTCATAATATTCTATTTACCCTACAACAAGACACTAAAGAAAATCTTTATCGATAGTATAGAAGTTCTGATTTGTTACGCCTAGATAAACATTACACAATAGACTTAATTACTCGCCATTCACGCAGGTTTACCATGAAATTACATACTGACTTATCCCAAAAAGCGAACGTATTTTTTACTCAGTCCACTTGGGTTCCCTCTCCAATTAAAGAAGTATCACGAAAAATGTTAGAGCGTGATGGCGGTGAAATTGCAACCGCAACAACCTTAGTAAATTACGAGCCAAACAGCTATTTCTCATCGCACGTTCATACTGGTGGTGAAGAGTTTTTAGTACTTGAGGGGATATTTGCTGACGAACATGGCAGTTATCCTGTTGGCACTTATATGCGCAACCCTATCGGCACATCTCACGCGCCAATAGTAAAAGATGGCTGCATGATTTTAGTAAAGCTAGGTCAATATCAAGAAGGGGATACCGCACCGGTACATATCAAAACTCAAGAACAAGAGTTTGTTAAAGACGATAATCGTACAGGGGTATTATTTCAGCCTCTACACAACTTTAAGCAAGAGAGCGTTCGCCTTGAAAAATGGAAAGAAGACCAAAATATTGCGCTAGAAAACCACGGTGGAATAGAAATTCTTGTCGTAGAGGGCGAATTTACTCACCAAGGCAGTAACTATCAAAAATTTGATTGGTTACGTCTACCTATCGGGCACTCACTGCAGGCTACGACGGCTCAAACAGAGTGTCTCGTATGGATAAAAACAGGTCACCACTTACATCAGTAACAAGCGTAGGGAACGAAGAATGAAAACTAAACATCTTATTGTTGGCGCGGGCCTTAGTGGGTTATACACGGCATATCGACTTGAAAAAATGGGTAAAGACTACTTATTACTTGATGCCAGAGAACGTGTTGGTGGCCGTATTTTATCCTCATCTATTACTGGTCTTGAGTTACCAACCTCACCTCTCAATACGGTAGATATGGGCCCTTCTTGGTTTTGGCCGCAAATGCATCCTCGCATCACTCAATTGATTGATGATTTAATGCTACCTATTTTTCCACAGTACTCACAAGGTGCTTATTTATTAGAAAACCAATCAAACAGCGCGCCTATTCGTTATGAGTCAGGGTTTGAGCAATCACCAACATCAATGAGAATTGCAGGGGGAATGCAATGCTTGGTAGATACCTTACTAGCGGCGCTCCCAAGTCATAAAGTACAACTTAGCCGTAAAGTAACCCATGTTGAATACCATGAGAAAAACCAATCCACTGTAACGATAAATCACAATAATAAACAGGAAAGCATTGAAGCTGAACAGGTCATTTTTGCCCTGCCTTTACGTTTATTAGCTGAAAGTATTTCTTTTACTCCAGCGTTACCTTATGAGTTAACACAGCGTTTTTCTGCAACCACCACTTGGATGGCTGCACACGCAAAGTTCTTTGCTATCTATGAATCTCCTTTCTGGCGCGAAGAAGGATTATCAGGCTCAGCAAGCAGTCGTGTTGGACCCTTAGTTGAAATTCATGACGCAAGTACCTTTGAAGGTGTAGGGGCTTTATTTGGATTTGTTGGTATTGATGCGGCTACTCGTGCAAAAGCAGGTGAGGCATTAATCAAACAAGCAGCCATTGAGCAACTAACGAGGATCTTTGGTTCAAAAGCTAGTACTCCCATTGATATTAAACTCTTAGATTGGAGCCAAGAAACATTAACGGCAACAGAAGCTGATCATCAAGCTCCTAGCACTCACCCTCACTATGGATTACCGGCATCAGCAAAAGCGTTGAATAAATTTCATTGGTATTTTGCAGGAACAGAAGCCGCACAAGAGAATGGTGGTTATTTAGAAGGCGCATTAGAAGCAGCCGATGTGGTACTTTCAAGTCTCAGTAACAGCTAAAAAATAAAAGGCCAAGTTATTTGATAACTTGGCCTTCTCTTAATTTATCACTTTATAAGCTCATGACTAGCAGCTGTGTTCCATTAAGAACTGTACATCGTCTTCAGCAGTGTAATAAACAGGATCTTTACCGTGAGAGAACAACTTCAATGGCTTTTCATTGGCTGTGTGGTAACTCAGTTTACCATCATGGATATGTAACCATGTGCCCTCTGGGATCCCTACCACTGGCTCATGTTTATTCACTTCTAGAAATTCTTGAATACGCTCATCACGAGTTTCACCAAAATGCCCTTCAACAGACGCTTCTAGATAATGAGGATTAATTTGGAATGGCACTAGATTCAATGAAGGAAGAATAGCCCCTGTAATAATAGGCATATCATTGGTCGTACGAATCGTTGGACAACCGATGTTAGTTCCAGCGCTCCAACCAATGTATGGAACACCATCAGTTAATACCGCTTTACGAATTGGGCCAACTAAGCCTAAATCATGCAGCGTTTTATTTAACACCCAGGTATTACCGCCACTCACTAAAATACCATCCGCTTCTTGAATGGTTTTTACTGGGTCTTCTGAACGGTGTAGACCGGTAACTTTACAATCTAACCCAAGATGATCAAATGTTTGTTGAACCAAGGCAACACGATCATCATGACTAGAGCGAATAACGGCATAAGGAATAAGCACAAGATTCTTAGCTTTTGTTCGTTGAATTTGCTCAACAATCGCTTCACTTGCAAATTCCATCACAAAATTATTACCCGCGATCTTACCGTTACTTAATAATAAAATATCCATCTTCTAACTGCCTTATGTCTATTTAACATCGCTACTTACCCTATTCTCAATCTAAGAAAAATAAGCAATGCGATTACGAAAGAGATAAAAAACATACCAGAAATAACCTCTGAAAAACTTGTGTTAGATCGGATCTGTAGTCTATAAATTATCTCTGAACAAAAAGAAATCGCAGCGTGATCACAAACAAGACAATAAATAACTACTAACCAAAACTTGTGACCAAGAGAAATATAGGCATAATGCCCTACTGAAGTTTATACATAGCTCAAAATACGTCACAAGTTGCGACGTCTATCTATGCTCATATGAGGTGCAATGAAAATACCAAACAGATTACTACCATTAGTTGAAGATGGTTTAATAGATGAAGTTCTAACCCAATTAATGAGTGGTAAAGAAGCCTCGGTCTACATTGTACGTAGTGGCGATAATATTCAATGTGCCAAAGTCTACAAAGAGATTGAACAACGTAGCTTTAAACAAGCGGTAGCGTACCGTGAAGGACGAAAAGTAAAAAACAGTCGTCGAGCTCGGGCAATGGAAAAAGGCTCTAAATTCGGACGAGACGAGCAAGAGAAGGTATGGCAAAACGCAGAAATTGATGCGCTATACAAGCTATCTGAAGCTGACGTTCGTGTACCGACGCCTTATGGCTGTTTTGATGGTGTTCTCTTAATGGAATTAGTGACAAACGATGAAGGCTCTGTAGCCCCTCGTTTAAACGACATTACATTAACCAAAGAACAAGCGCTACGTGACCATGATTTAATGATCCAATACGTCACTCGTATGTTATGTGCGGGGATTGTGCATGGAGATTTATCTGAATTTAACGTCTTAGTCGATCATCTTGGCCCTGTGATCATCGATTTACCTCAAGCGGTAGATGCTTCTGCAAACAACAATGCAAAGTGGATGCTTGAGCGTGATGTAAATAACATGACGACGTACTATGGACAATACGCACCTGAATTACTTGGCACTGAATACGCTAAAGAAATGTGGGCGCTGTATGAAATAGGCGAACTGACTCCAAACACCAAGCTTACTGGTGTATTTATTGATGATGGAGCAGATGCCGATGTTGACGGTTTGATGGCTGAAATCAACGCCGTAATGGAAGAAGCTCGATTACGTAAAGAGCGCCAGCTTGAAGATCAAGAATTGGATTAATCCATACTTTATCAAACACGATAGAAGTAGATAACGGACTATCTACTTTCTCATGCCACCTCTTCCTCTGACTTCTCTTCTTTTTTAAACTTATGATTCTCAATAAAGTAATCCACTTGATTTGCTGTTTCTGTCGCATAAAGCAAACTCGTGTGGGAATATTTTAAACACAAATGATCTGTCAGCTCTGGAAGTAGAGTTTCTTGAACTGTCACTGTCCCATCTGAAGGTTGATGATCTCGTATCATTGGCGGGCGTAAACCAATAGGTAATGTCCCTGCAATAGAGCCAATAGGACAATTGGCTGTCAATTTAGCCACATCTACCAAGCCCTGCTGCTTTGAGCTTCCTAATATAAAACCCAACTTTTTACTTTGAAGTTCTTTCGCAATAGAAGCCCCTTGAAGCGGAGAACCAATGGTTACAATAGAGTCTAAAGGGGTATTAATGTCTTGATGATAGTTAGCAAAATGCACAGCTAAAATGCCACCTAAACTGTGTCCAAGTACTACGTTTTTTTTAGACACCGATAGGCAACTATGAATGCGTTTAAACAGTACCATTTCATTAATACGCAGTGAATTATAGCTAATGACTTGTACGGTATGCCCCTTCTTTTTCAATCGTTCCGCAAGAGGCTTCATTACCACGCCATGCATATATAAACCATGCAATACAACTATGTTCGCCATTATCTACTCCCAAAATTAACTCTTAATAAGACTATATCAGGAGGAAATAGTTCTCATAGCCTATAAATATGATTTATTACAATTAACAATAAATCATATACATAACTGTGATCATCAATGTATAGAGTTAACCCACAGCCCAGAACTACGTATTCTTCCCTTCCGCTTCACTATTCAACCATACTGTTAGTAATTGATAGGTTAAGCTCAGAACTACCGCCCCTACAAATAAACCAACGATACCAGACATCGCCATCCCTCCTAATGCCCCAAGTAAAATAACGATCATTGGAATATGAGAGCCACGACTCAATAATATTGGTTTTAATACCGCATCACTGCTGCTCACCAATACACACCAAACAGCAAATAACACGCCTGATGTTGTTGTATCAACACTGAAAACATAAAAGATAACAGGTAAAAGGACTAAAATCGGTGGCAATTGAATAATAGCAAAAACAAGTACTAAAAATACCCACAAACCAAGTGCTGGCGCAGGAATACCAATAACCGCCATACCAAGTCCGGCCATGGTAGTTTGTATCACGGCAACACCAATAACCCCTTGAACGACACTTCTCACCGTCGTTTTCGATAGTTTAGTTAGCGCTTCACCATGCTCTCCGGTTAAGCGATTTGAAATAAGAATGAAGGCACGCTCGCATTTAGCGGCATTTGCCATGAAAACACCCGCAATGATGGTTGAGATAATAAACTGAATAAAACCACCACCAAGAGAGCCGACTAAAGAAGCAGCCTTACTCGCAACGACTTTCACTTCTGCGCTGTATTTAAATAACAGGCTTTCAAGATTTGAAGACGCAAGAGACATAAATGAATACGCCTCATGCCCAATAATTGGCCACTCTTGCATGCTCTCTTTTGGTTTAGGTATCGCAATAGTCCCATCCTGATACCCTAAAAATAACTCCGTTCCACTGGTATAAATTCCTGTAGATAACGCGACTAAAGGAATAAGCAGTAATGCGACACCAATAATGGTTAAGAGTATGCTCAACTTACTTTCACTGATTGGCATTTTTTTACCAAGATAATCAACAATTGGGTAGAGAGCAGTCGCAATAATACCACCCCACACCATCAATAATAAGAAAGGCTTAAGAATAGAAAAGCACCATAAGACCAAAACAGAAAGTGCGCTGATCTTAATAAACGCATCAATAGCTTGGTTGGAGAAATTGTGTCCGAGTTTCATAAACATTCCTTGTTGCAAATAAAGGGCTTCACTTACTATGTATAGCTTATATTTACCAATAATTACTTTTGTTCTCGAGTAAACCACCAACAAATTAATGACGCTAATGTCACCATTATAACGCCTTGCCAAAACTGCATTGTTAGCTCAATGTCTAGAATCCACGCAGAAAAGAACGTTGAAAAGATAGGTGTAAAATATGAGAACGTTGCTAACAGTACCATGTTGCCGCCAATAATCCCGATATTCCATAACGCATAGCCACTGCCCATCACTATTCCAGCAAACAATAAATCAATTATGGCATCACTCGTCATCACGATTGCACCTTCATCACTGATTGCGTATTTGCACCACAAGGAAACTGCCGTTGCGATAAAAAACCAAGTAATTGCATTTTTTCCATTAGCTAGTTTTTTAGTGACATTACAATAAATGGCCCAAAGAAATGCGCCCGTAAATGCCAACATATAGCTGATAGGATTGGTTGCTGCATTAGCCATTAGTTGAGAAGCAGATAAACCTTTATCGCCACTCAATGTCCATGCAACCCCAAAAAAAGACAATAATATTGCAGGATAAATCACCTTACTTACGGGTTTATTGCTCACAAGCACAGCAAAGAGCACCGTTAATGAAGGCCATAAATAATTAATAATGCTCATCTCAACGGCTTGATTACGACTGTTTGCCATACCAAGCGCTAGCGATAAACACATTTCATAACTAACAAATAGACCACCACCAATCAGCAAATAACGCGGTGAAAACAAACTAAGTTTTGGTAACCCAATAACAATCATTAAAAACAGCGAGCCAACACTGTATATCATTGCGGCACCGCCAATCGGCCCTAATTGCTCGGTCACATTACGAATTAACCCAACAATTAAACTCCATAATAAAATGGCAGAGCAACCTGCTACGGTGTATTTATATGAAGTATTCAACTTAACAATATCCTAATGAACAAAGAGAGAAACTATATTTTACCATTGAAGTCATCCATATATTCAAAATAAAAATGGAAACGGTATGAACAATGCTTAATGATTCACAATAGAAATACTTCTTTCGCCACTAATATTATCTTCAATATACTATTTGTGTCATTATTTATTTCGAAGCTAAAAATTATTACTAAAATATTAAATACACATTATTTATATAATTATCATTACAACAAAAGATGAAACACATTATGCTAAAAAATTTATCGCTAAAAAATAAACTCGCAATTTCAGCCAGTGCGGCCATTATACTTGGGGGAGTATTAGTTGAAGCTTTATCATTTAAAGCCTCTTTAGATCGTTTAGATATCGAAGTAGAACAACGCTTAGAAAGTACAACTGCATCATATAATCAATACGTCACTGATTGGATTTTATCAAAAGAACGAGCCATCACAGCACTTCCTCAAGAAGCCAATGCTGACACTATTGAAGTGCATTTAAAACAAGTCCGCGACTCGGCAAAATTTGATAACGTTTTTCTTGCGTACCCAGATGGTTCTCAAGCTAATGCGAATGGGGTGATCCTACCTCCTGGTAATGATGACCCAAGAAAGTGGGGGTGGTACACAAACGCAGTTGCCACACCGTCAAAAGTATTTATGGATAATCCAACCATTGCTGCTGCAACTGGAGCAAATGTTGTTTCTTTAGGGAAGGCATTAAGCCTTCACGGTCAGCAAGTGGTTCTTGGCGCAGACGTTGAGATTACTGATATCTTAAACAGCATGGAAAAAGTAATTATTCCTGGTTCTGGGTTTATGTTCATTGCTAATGATAAAGGTAATATTTTTACACACCCGAATACAAAATTACTAAATAAATCAGTTTCTACTTTAGGCTTGGACTTCTCCACCATTCAAAAAGCAACAAATAGTCACTCTAATATCTCTATTGAGATAGATGGTGATGAATACATTATGTATGCTCAAAAAATTGAAGACACAAGTTTAATCACTATTAGTGTAATTTATTATGACTCGCTAGTTGTCCCTCTATTTGATGCCGTATCAGGACAGGTTCTAGTCACAGCGATTGTCGTCATTATCTGTACGTTACTATTCAATTTACTGTGTAGTATTTTATTCCGTCCATTAAATAATGTCTCTCAAGCCCTTGCTCAAATTGCCAATGGTAGTGGAGATTTAACTCAACGAATTCATGTTGAAAATAAAGATGAAGTTGGTGAACTGGCTAATAACTTCAACACATTTGTAGAGAGCCTTCAGCAACTAATTCAACATATCCGTTTACAATCGCAGCAACTTACTGAAGGTTCAGAACAAAGTACTAGTCGTGTAAATAATTCAGTGAAAGAATTAAACCTTCAACAGCAAGAAATCACCATGGTTGCTACCGCTGTAACTGAAATGGCATCAGCTACGCGTGAAATTGCGTCTCACGCGGAACAAACGGCAGAAGCTGCACAAAACTCATCAAGCAGTACCCAAAAAGGTCATTCTCTTGTTATTGAAACAAAAGCATCAATCAATAACCTAGCAAATGAAGTGAATGAAGCCAGCATGGTAATCAGTGAGCTTCAGCAACACTCTCAAGAAATCAATACTGTATTGGCGACGATTCAAGGTATTGCAGAACAAACGAATTTACTTGCGTTAAATGCAGCCATTGAAGCCGCACGAGCAGGAGAGCAAGGGCGAGGTTTTGCTGTTGTTGCTGATGAGGTTCGAGTGTTATCTCAACGAACTCATACATCAACAGAAGAGATTAAATCGACAATTGATATCCTTCAACAAACAACAAGTCGTGCCGTTAACTTGATGAAAAGTAGCTCTGATCTGGCAAATAGCTCTGTAGAAGACGCAGATAGAGCAACACTAGCACTCGAAGAAATTAGCTCGTCAGTTACTTTAATCAGCGACATGGCGACTCAAATTGCGACAGCCGCTGAAGAACAAACTCACGTAACTGGTGAGATAACTCAAAATGTCACATCCATTAAAGATGTGACAGACCTACTTGTTATCGATTCGACAGATAGTTTAGATCAATCCCATTCACTCAAAGAGCAAGCCGTTAATTTAAGTGAAAAAGTAGCTACCTTTAAGCTTTCATAATAAGCAGTCTAAATGGTAGGAGTGATACTTAACTCACCACTTCTACCGTTTTATGTTGAGGACCTAAATACGTCCCTTCATCTATCAGATAACGTAGCGATTCTTCACACTCTGGACATTCAAAAATCTCATTCGACTCAATGGCTTCTTCTTCAACCCATTCCCAGCCAATATGTTCTTCACAACTTGGGCAGTCCATTTTTCATTCCTCTTAACTATTTTCGGCGAGTATAATTAACCTCAACTCGGGATAAGAAAGTCGAGAATATATTTTTCATACACTTAAATTAAACCAATAAGTCAGTAATGTTAATTTAGATGCGTAACAAGGCAAAATCATAAGTCAATAGCTTGCCTATTGCGTTGATTTTAAAGTAGTTAGGCGCTAAAGAAACAGTGCTGAATGGCTTAGATTATCCCGAGCTGAGGTTAAATCACCTAAAACAAAAAGTCATCACCTTACAGACGAAATAAATCACACCACCCTCTTATCAAACTAGAAATTATCAATTACTCTTAATCTAATAATCTTTTGTTATCTGTTTTTAGTCTCATTTTCTTGGTGATTTATGCTTAATCCTCTTTGGCTCAATACCTTTTGTACTTTGGTTGATATCGGCCATTTTACTCACACGGCAGAAAAACTCTTTATGACTCAGCCTGGGGTTAGTCAGCACATTAAGAAGCTAGAACTGGCGTGTGGGTATGATCTGTTAAAGCGAGAGGGGAAAAGCGTCGAGCTCACCGAGCAAGGCCGCCTAGTATACAATTATGCACACCAGCAGCGACGCGATGCAGCCAACCTAGTTGAAGCATTAAGTTTTGATGACCCATATAAAGGATTGTGTAAGTTTGCTTGCTCAGGGGCCTTAGCATTATCTCTGTACCCAGAATTTATCAATCTACAAAAGAGTCACCCTGATTTAGTAACTCATGTTGAAGTTGCACCAAATAGTAAAATATTAGATGAGGTCCAACGCGGACAAATTGATATTGGGATCGTAACTCATCAACCAACGCCAAATCTATTTCGTAGTGAAGAAGTTAGTAAAGAGCCACTCTGCTTAGTGTTACCAAAACACCATAAAAACACCGCCATAACTTGGGAGGTCTTACAGGCATTAGGATTAATAAAACACCCCGATGCAGAGCATTATCTGTCACTTTATTTTGATCTTTGCCAAGATGTAGCCCTAGAAAAAGGCAATGTGAATGAAATTCCAGTAACCAGTTACATTAATCAATTAAGCCAAATCCTGTTACCTATTGCTCAAGGGATTGGCTTTACGGTTCTTCCACAAAGTGCGATTGATGCCTTTCCTTACAAGCAGGATCTACATATACATCAACCAACAACCCCGGTTTTAGAGAGCTTATTTTTAGTACAAAAGAGAAATAGAGATTTACCGAAGAGATACCAAACTCTGATTCAAAAGCTTAAAGAAACACTGAGATAAGTTGAATTAGTTTTCTTTCACTTTCTCAATGATGAAATCCAAAAAAGCACGAATATATGGCTTAGGATATTGAGCGCTTTTGTAAATCGCAAAAATCTCACCACTGCCATTTTCACCATGAGTCACTGTCCACTTAGGCAATACTGGAATTAATACACCACTTTCAATGTAATCCGCCGTCATCCAATCAGAGAGCAGCAGTACCCCAGTCCCTTTTAGTGCTGCGTTCAATAGTGGCGAACCTCCTTTAGAAATTAAATTCCCCGAGACTGTGACCTTTTTCGATGTATTTCCTTTTTTAAAATACCAGTGGTTTCTCTGCCTTTCATGAGTAATAAGTAAGCAATTATGATGAATCAAATCATCCGGCTTCTCTATTGTCTCATGACTCGCTAGGTAATCAGGGGAAACCACTAAAGATGTGTTATTTTCCATTAACTTACGAGCTTTCAAACGGCTATCTTGAGGGGTGCCAATACGTATCGCTATATCGATATTTTCACTATTAAGATCCACCAAGTTGTTATCTAGTTCTAACTCTATCTGTACTTTTGGATATAAAGATAAAAACTCAGGAATTAAAGAAGCGAGTACTAAATTACCAAAGCTTTCAAAGACAGAGATACGTAACATACCTTCAGGCTCTTCATTATGCCCCTTCATTTCACTCAATAACTTATCACTCTCTTGCAGCAACTTAATTGATTGTTGGTGAAAATAAAGCCCCTCTTCAGTCAAAATTAACTGGCGTGTACTTCTTTTAAATAATGTCGTCTGCACTTTATTTTCAAGGTTATCGATGTTTCTCGCAACCGATGATGGCGCCATATGTAACGCATGGCCAGCTTGAGAAAAGCTACCAGACTCTACCACCTGATCAAATACTCGAATTAAATCTAACATGCCCCCACCTTTGCGTTTTATGCAAAATTATTTCAGCTTTAATGACTATTCTCTCTTTTTATCGAATTATGCACAATACACACATCGCAATAAAGCGCTAACAAAAAACATAAAGAGAGATTAATTATGACTACACGTATTGATATTGCAAAAATCCAACCAAAAGCTTTAAATGCAATGCTTTCTATTGAATCTTACCTAGCTGGCGTGGCGTTATCTGCTGAATTAAAAGAGCTAATTAAGATCCGCGCTTCAATGATCAATAAGTGTGCTTACTGCATTCAAATGCATGTGCCAGAAGCAGAAAAAGCAGGTGTAGAAGCACAAAAACTGTTTGCTCTAGCAGCATGGAAAGAGTCACCACTATTCAACGCAACAGAACGTGCTGTATTAGCATTAACAGATGACATGACACTAATCGCTCTTGATGGTGTTTCAGATACAGTCTATCAAGAAGCTTTAGAGGTTCTGGGTGAAGAACAACTAGCACAAGCAATGATGCAAGTAATCATGATTAATGCTTGGAATCGCTTTGCATTAGCAACACAAATGACGCACTAATCAGCCACATTACTGCCCTTCTAGTCACGTTCGTTGGTTATTCCAATGATCATGGCTAGCTTTTTCGCCATAAAATGAGAACATCATGAAACGTATTTTAGTCTTACTTGCCCACCCTTTAATTGAAAGCTCTACGATTAACCGCACGCTGGTAGAAGCATTATCTAAGCATGAACAAGTGACTACACATAACTTGTACCAAACCTACCCAGATTTCCAGATTGATACAGAGAAAGAGAAAGAGTTGCTGCTTTGTCATGATGTTATCGTGTTTGTATTCCCGATCTATTGGTACTCTAGTCCGTCTTTATTAAAAGAGTGGCAAGATTGCGTTTTAGAATATGGGTTTGCTTATGGTTCTAAAGGCAATAAACTTCACGGTAAAACGTTATTATGCATGACAAGTACAGGCAGCCCGCTTTCAGCTTATCAACCAGATGATAGCCAAGAGTCAATCCTGAAAACCTTATTAATGCCTATTGAGAAAATGGCTCAAGATACAGGATTAAATTATCTCGAGCCAATTACTCTATATGGTTCAAGAACAGCAGTAGAAGAAGGTCGATTAGCCCCTCACGTTACTCATTGTATGGATAAAATAAATGCGTTGTTGTCTGAAGAATAAAAGAAAGGTTTATTATATCGAGCGTGGGTATTTCAGCAGTGTCTTAATGTTTTACAAAGCTCTAAAACCAAAAAACTCCTGACCATCAGGAGTTTTCTATTTTTACCACTTTTTAGCCGTGTCTTTTGCAGTGTCTTTCCAATATTGAATTCGCGCACGTTGCAATTGGGCTTTTCTTGTTCTTTTCATAAAATACTTCCTTTAATCACTCGCTCATCTTTGAGCTGCTGTCATAATTCTTAATGACCTATTCAATCTATAGTAGAGTTGAGCTCTTTGCGAGGATCAAGATCACGTAATTTTAAACGTACTTCGTTTTTTTACTTATATTTTATGATCTATGTAACAATTTTTTATGCTGTCTTCTTAAAAGAAGATAACCACATTTATTATAACTTGATGAATAATCCATTCACCTTTCATTCACATTAAATGATATATCATACAATAAAATGCCTTAGGAATTTTATTATGAATACATTAAAACGATTTTTATTTCCTTGCTTTATCATCATAGCATCCATTGGTTTATGGTTTTTACTCCCTGATAATCTTGAGTTAGTAAGAAAAATCCCTGCCTTTTTTGCTGCAATCTCAATGATCTGCATGGCACTTGCTATGCTTATAAGTGCTCGTCCTAAATGGATAGAACCGATTACTGGAGGAATGGATAAGGCATATGTATGGCATAAATGGTTAGGTATTACAGGCTTAATTGGCGCTTCATTTCATTGGCTATTAGTCCCAGGACCTGCTGGCAATGGTATAAACCCTCAGCTAGCAGACATAGGAGAAGAATTCGGTCAATTCGCTATGTATGGTTTATTACTGCTAGGTGGTATTAGCATGGTCAGAAAAATTCCATATCGCTTATGGTTTTATACTCATAAATTAATGGGGCCTATCTTTTTAATCTCGGTTTATCATACCTTTTTCTCTGATGTTCCTTTTGAATTTAATAGTCAAACAGGCATCGCTTTATTCATTGTCTCTTTGATTGGATCTATCAGTTGGATATATAAAACTTTATTTAAAAAACGAACAGTCAAAACCTATCATGTAAGTAAAATCATACCATTAGATGATGCTATTGAAGTGAGTCTAATAGCTCATAAAGAATCAATTCAATATCATTCCGGCCAATTTGCTTATCTTGATTTTGGCTTTGATAGTATTGAACATTATCATCCATTTACCATCACTTCTGCACCACATGAAAGAGATTTAAGCTTTATTATTCGATCTTTAGGTAAGCATACTTCTGAGCTACAGCAACGAGTGACCGTAGGACAAACAGTAAAAATTGATGGTGCTTATGGGCGTTTACATACAAAAAGAGACATGAATAAACCACAAATTTGGATAGCGGGAGGAATTGGTATCACCCCTTTTGTTTCTTGGTTAAAACAAAGCCAAACGACAAACCAAGAAGTTCACTTATTTTATACGGGTCGTGGCAAGTTATACGGCATTATGCTGGCTAAGCTCACTGCACTGATCACATCAGATAAAGTGAAATTGCATAAACAAGAAAATGAAAATGACTTTTTAACAGGAGATAAAATATCTACTGTTATTAATCAGGAATTGACCCAACACCAAGTTTTTGCTTGTGGCCCCACTCCTATGCTAAAAGCATTAAAATCTCAGTTAAGTAAAAAAGGTATGAAAGAGACACAATGGCATAATGAAAATTTTGCCATGCGTTAAATATCCATGAAGACTAAACGTGAAACTATACTGCTTACTTTTATGAGCAGTATAATTTAATGCTTTTCAACAAACATAAAGACTTTCTTTACTCTACAGTGAAACATTAATGACATTAAAATTCACTAAAACTGTCAGAAATCCGCCTCAAAACCGTCACAAACTCTCTCTAGGATGACAATCAAATTATTGATGTAGTCCAAAGGATAGAGACAAATGAAAACATTATTAACTGGTGTCACTTTAATTACAGCAACATTATCAACGCAGGTATTGGCCAAAGATACAGACATACAATCTCTGGTGAATGCGGCAAAAAAAGAAGGCCAAGTTTACAGTGTAGGCATGCCTGGAAGCTGGGCAAACTGGAAAGATACATGGAATGATCTAAGCAGTATCTACGGTTTAAAACATCAAGATACTGACATGAGTTCAGCTCAAGAAATCGCAAAATTTGCCGCAGAAAAGAAAAATGCCACGGCAGATATTGGTGATGTGGGCTTTGCATTTGCACGAGTTGCTGTAAAAAAAGGCGTAACACAGCCATACAAACCAACAACGTGGAACTCAATTCCTGATTGGGCAAAAGATAAAGAAGGTCACTGGGCATTAGCTTATACAGGCACAATCTCTTTTATATCTAACAACAAATTAGTAAAAAATGCCCCAAGATCTTGGAACGACTTATTAGAAGGTTCATACAAAGTAAGCATCGGTGATGTTGGTGTTGCAGCCCAAGCAAATAATGCCGTACTCTCGGCTGCTTTTGCAAACGGTGGCGATGAAGCCAATCTAAAACCTGCAATTAAATTCTTTGCTGAACTAGCAAAACAAGGTCGCCTTTCTTATACCGACCCAGGCTTAGCAAACTTAGAAAAAGGCGAAGTTGAAGTGGCAGTATTATGGGATTTTAATGCTCTTAATTACCGCGATAAACTAGGTCGTGAACGATTCAGTGTCAATATTCCTCAAGATGGTTCTGTTATTTCAGGCTACACCACCATTATCAATAAATTCGCAAAAAATCCAAACTCAGCAAAACTGGCTCGTGAATATATCTTCAGTGATCAAGGACAAATCAACTTAGCTGAAGGCTATGCGCGTCCAATACGCAGTGATGTTACGTTGCCTCAGTCTATTCAAGATAAATTAATTCCTAACGACCAATACACTAACGTTCATCCTGTTGCTGACTTCAACGCATGGGAAAAATCAGCAAGAAAACTGCCTCGTCAATGGCAAGAAAACGTATTAATTAACCAACAATAAGAGATCACAATGAGCAGTAAGACGATTCTTGTTGTTCTCGATGGCCTTAATTACCAAGTAGCCCATGATTGCATGGGTTACTTAACTGGGTTAATTGAGCACCAAAGAGCAACACTATATAAAATTCAATCAGAGCTACCCTCGATGTCACGTCCATTGTACGAATGCTTGCTAACAGGCGTATCACCAGTAAACAGTGGCATTGTGAATAACAATATTGTGCGCTTATCTAATCAAGATTCCATATTTAGCTTAGCTACACAACAAGGCAGAACAACGGCAGCAGCGGCATATCATTGGGTCAGTGAACTCTACAATATTTCCCCTTATCATGCTGTTCGTGATCGCTTTACTAATAATAAAGCTCTCAACATTCAACACGCGTGTTTCTACCATTGGGATCACTACCCAGATGAAGCGCTCTTTTTGGATGCAGAGTACCTTCGCCAAACACATCAGCCTGATTTTCTATTGATCCATCCGATGAACATCGATGATGTAGGACATAAATTTGGTTTAGATTCTCGTCAATACAGAAACAGCGCACGTACCGCTGATATTATTTTATCCAACTACATTGATGATTGGATTAACAATGGTTATCAAATTCTTATCACCAGCGATCATGGTATGAACAACGACTTATCACACGGTGGTATTTTACCAGAAGAGCGCGAAATTCCACTCTTTGTTATTGGTAATCGCTTCAGTCATCAAGACCCTACGCTGAAAGATATGAAGATTAAGCAAACAGATATTTGTGGTGCAGTGTGTCAATTATTAGCACTTGAGCACAATAAATCATACCCTCAGGAATTATTAGCATGATGAGTAGTTCAGTTGTCACTCAATCTAAACGAACATCAATTATCTCGCCCAAAAACAGGCTAAAAAAACTCAAACCAGCAATTTGGTTAGCTCCTCTCGCCTTGTTTTTCTATCTATTTCAACTTGCTCCCATGCTGTGGGTGTTCATTAATAGTTTTATTTATGAAGATGTGTTCTCGTTAGAAAACTATCATGAAATACTAGATTCCAGTTTTATGCTGCAAGGGTTCAGTAACAGCTTATGGTTAGCGATATGGTCTAGTTTCATTGGGCTTTCTATTGCTGCCTTATTAGTCTCATCGCTTCGAAGAATAAATAGCAAGATCCGAGATGGCGTTATCGCATTTACTAATATGAGTAGTAATTTTTCAGGCGTACCACTCGCTTTTGCTTTTATTATTATTCTGGGCGTTAATGGCGCATTTACTTTATTACTAAAACAATATGGTTTGATTGATGATTTTAATCTCTATGGAAAATGGGGATTACTTACTTTATATATCTACTTTCAAATTCCATTAGCTGTGTTACTACTCTATCCTGCTTTTGATGCATTAAGTGACGATTGGCAAGGCGCTTCAGCCCTTCTTGGTGCCAAAACATGGCAGTATTGGTTCAAAATAGCATTACCCGTGTTATCTCCAGCATTACTAGGTACGTTTATTATTCTCATTGCCAACGCGATTGGTGCTTACGCTAGCGTATACGCCTTAACTAATGGTAACTACAACGTTATTACCGTTCGTATTGCTAGCCTTGTCTCTGGAGACTTATTCCTAGAACCAAACTTAGCCGCTGCAATTTCTGTTATTTTGATGCTGATTTTAGCCTTTATTACCATCATTAATCAGTGGCTTATCGCTAGGAGTTATCATGCAAAACGTTAATTCTATATTCCATAAATCAATCGTCTATTCTATTGTGGGGATCATGATAATCCCTATTATCGCCACTTTAGTTTACTCTCTTTCTTCACGTTGGGGCGCAACCATATTACCTGATGGTTTTACCTTCTCGTGGTACGGTCAACTACTAACAGATCAACGCTTTATTGCAGCCTTTGGACGATCACTCTTCATTGGTATTTCAGCGTTAGCGCTAAGTGTTTTTCTTATTATTCCTGCTATTTTTGTGGTTTTTTATTACTTCCCCAAGCTAGATAAAGTAATGAATATACTTATCTTATTGCCCTTTGCTGTTCCGCCTGTCGTCTCTTCCGTTGGCTTATTACAACTCTATGCCGACAGCACAATTCCATTAGTTGGTACTCCTTGGATACTGATTGGAACCTACTTTACAATTGCACTTCCTTTTATGTATCGCGCCGTAGCAAACAGCTTTGAAGCCATTAATCTAAACGATCTTATGGATGCAGCCCACTTGCTTGGTGCTAGTACGACAAAAGCATTTCTCTTGATCATTCTTCCGAATTTAAAGAAAGGATTAATGGCATCGATCTTCTTATCCTTCTCCTTTTTACTCGGGGAGTTTGTTTTCGCCAACATATTAGTTGGTACTCGTTACGAGACCTTACAAATTTACCTTTATAACATGCGTCAAACCAGCGGGCACTTTACGTCTGCTTTAGTGATGACCTATTTCTTATTCATCTTTTTACTGACTTGGTTAGCAAGTCGTTTTAGCCGAGGCATTAAATAATGAGCTATGTAAGCGTAAGTCAATTAACGAAATCATTTGGTGATAACACAGTCTTTGAAAACATAAATTTCAATATAGAAAAAGGCGAGTTCATAACACTACTAGGTCCAAGCGGTTGTGGAAAATCAACTCTACTTCGCAGCTTAACAGGGTTAGATCCTCTCAATAATGGCGAAATCTGGGTTAACGGTGAAAATATTACAAACCAAACACCACAACAACGTGGTATTGGAATGGTATTTCAATCTTATGCATTATTTCCAAATATGACGGTAACAGAAAACATCGCTTTTGGACTAAAAATGAAAAAAATTGATGCAAAGACCGTTGAAAAGGAAGTAAATAAAGTCATTGAATTAGTAGATTTAAACGGTAAAGAAAATCGCTACCCACATCAATTATCAGGCGGACAGCGTCAACGAGTGGCATTGGCTCGTGCATTAGTCGTCAAACCAAGAATATTGTTATTAGATGAGCCTTTATCCGCACTAGATGCCAAGATCAGAAAACGCCTTCGTCAACAGATTCGAGACATTCAAAAAGAGCTGAATTTAACCACAATTTTTGTCACTCACGATCAAGAAGAAGCCATGATCATGTCGGATCGCATCTTTTTAATGAACCAAGGTGAGATAGTGCAGCAAGGATCACCCGAAGAGATCTACACACAACCAGCTAATGAGTTTGTTGCTGGATTCATGGGACATTACAACTTAGTTGACGCACTAAAGGCCAAGCAATTATTTAATATTGAAACCGAGTGGAAAGTCGCTATTCGACCAGAATCTATTTATGTAAAAGAAGAAGGACGCCATTATGCAGATCATATATCAACACCCAAACAAGGTATTATTAAAAACCACCAATTACTTGGAAATGTAATACGATACCAAGTAGAAGTAAATGATTGCAGTTTGACTGTTGATTTACTCAATCGCTCATCAGAAAGACTATTAGCCGCAGGAAGTACACTAGACTTACTCTTCAACCTTAATGAAATTCAACCAGTGAGAGCTTAGTATGACGCAACCATTATACGTTTTTGATATGGACGAAACCTTGATTAACGGCGATTGTGCAATGATTTGGAATGAGTTTTTAGTTGATAAAGGAATAGTGACTGATCCCGACTTTCTAGACGAAGATAAGCGCTTAATGGCTCTATACTCTCGTGGTTTGATGGATATGGAAGATTATTTGTCCTTTTCAATGCAGCCATTAAAAACAATACCAAGAGAAAAAATAGCACAACTTACTCATGAATGTGTCGAGGAACGGATTTTACCTCTATTATTTCCAGAGGCTAAAACGCTTATTACTCAATTAAAACGCGATAATATCGACATGATAATTATCTCTGCATCTGTCGCTTTCTTAGTTAAATCTGTCGCAGACCGCCTTGGTATAGAGCATGCGATTGGGATTGATTTAAAAGAAAAAGGGGAACTCTATACACGTCATATATTAGGTGTTGCGAGTTACAGAGAAGGAAAAGTAGAACGTTTATCAGAATGGTTAAGTGGAGGGGATAAAACCTATTCTGAAATACATTTTTATACTGATTCTATTAATGATTTACCATTATGTTTGTACGCGAGCCATACGTACTTAGTAAATCCTTGCGAACAGTTGGCGGCTTATTCAGATAAAAAGAATTGGCCTATATTGCTTTGGGGGGAGTGAATAACCCAAATACTGTGATTATAAAGAATAATAATTGATTAATAAGCAATCGAAAAATTGCCAATAGCCTGGTTATTGCTGTTGGTAATATTTCCTTCACCAGTCTCTTCACAGTATGAAAAACCGATATCAAACGAGTCTAAATTGCCCTTCATCAGAACATTTCGTAATAAAACATCGCTGTTTAGTTGGTGAATTAGTGCATTCCATGACACATTATTTTTAAAAATAGTAAAATTTACTTTCATTGAGTACCTTTGATTTTATAGATAAGAAAAATAGTTAATTTTGAGCTCATAGATTTAAGATAAAATGAGGCTAAAAATTATTTAATATAGAGTAGTTGATAAATATTACAGAAAAATGATTGGATTAAAACTAAGATGGTAGAAGTAACTAAGAGATTTTTTGACAAGTACAAAACAGGAGTGGATGTTTGAAATGTTGATATCTTACAAAGTAGAACTAAATCGAGTATTAATAGAACATTTAAAAGTAGCGCAAATGGTACTAATACCACCTGCGCAACTTATTTGAAATTAAGCAGCTACAACGTTAGCAGCTTGAGGGCCTTTTTGGCCTTGCTCAACTTCAAAAGAAACTTTTTGGCCTTCAGCAAGAGTTTTGAAACCCTCTGAAGCGATAGCACGGAAATGTACGAATACGTCAGCGCCGCCGTTATCTTGAGTGATAAAACCGAAACCTTTCTCTTCGTTAAACCATTTAACGATACCAGTTGTTTTAGACATGTAATGTCCCTTATATTTAAATTCATAAAAAATCGCATAATGCGATGTGCTTAGAGCTTGAATTATTAAATGTGACGACAAAGCTAAGGGAAACACTGAGAATAACGACATTACGAAGAAATACTAAGGCTTACTTTACTTGATGTTCATTAACAACTCTGAGCAACAGAGCGAGATGAATAATACCTTAGTGCTAAAAATTGTAAAGTACTTTCTTTAGTTATTTTAACGTTTCTTAGGCCTGAAGCCATAACTCAAATAAATCAGTCTCATACAAATACCGCCGATATCTACCAACAAACCCGTAACATTAAAGGCGGCATAATCTTGTTTTTAAAGTCTATTTCAATCAATCAACTCGATATCACTGGGTTTCCATGTTTTATCGTACCATGCCTCTTCAGGGCCATATAAACGCAATAACGTGAACCATCCTTTCCCTGGCACAGTTTGTATCCAATTCTCTTTTCTTTGTTTTGGCGCGGTTGGGCCAAAGAAAATATCTACCGAACCATCAGGGTTCTTCACAAAATCATCCCTTTGATTATTCTTACTTGGCAATGATTGAGTTGTTTGTAATTCAGAGCGAGTTTGAGGATCATAAACCACAACCGACCAAAAATTCTTCGCAGGCACATTCGCAGGAATATTCAATGTATAATGTTTACCACCATCTAAATACTCGCCACCTTTTGCTTTATCAACCATGGCATATTGAGATCCTTTGCCTATCATTTTTAATGCCATCGCAGGAGTATTAACCGTAGCCATATAGAAGAAGTAAGTACGAGCATCTAGATTGCGCCCACCTTCTCCTCCATCAATTAGCCATTGATAATCTTTCCCGATAAATGCTGTTTTCCATAAACGGTCTTCATAGATATACGCTTTTTTATCTCTTGGCTGGAACATCAAAGTACGAGCGGTTGCATTCCCTATCGCTACGCCATCTTGCAAGATCTCTTGCATCCTTTCATCTGGCATAAATGGTTTACTTTTTTGGATGCCAATACTTGCCATCAAACCTCTTAATTCAGGGTCAAGAAAACTCACTGGTTCTTTATCTAATACAGGTTTAAGCTCCGCATAAAAATGAGCGTCGTTAGCATGAACCGTATTAAATGATTTATTACTACCAGAGATAAATTCCATTTTTGGTTTTACATTTTTTTTCGCTAACGGATAAATTTTTAACTTATTTTTATATGCATTTACCGCTGAATCCGTTTTCCCATCTTTTAAGAAACCACGCGCGATAAACCAATTAGTATAACTTGTTGATTGTGATACAAAGTACCCTTTAGGTACCTCTCCTTTATAATTTGGTGGCAAAATAAGGTACTTCCCTCCCTTGCCTTTATCAGGACCAACAATACCTAGGTCTGTCACAAATCGAAAAAAAGCATCATTAACCGTGGTCGGTCCCATACCTGCAGGAACTTCAATGACCGTAGGGCCATCTCTCTCTAAATCCAAAAAGGCTGATGCATAAACAGTATCAGTATTCCCTGTCAAAAATAGTGGATTTGAATCCATCAACTTATCAAAGAGAACCACTTGATTTGATTTAGTGACTCCTAACTCTTCATGGCCAAGCCTTAATGCCTCTATTGAAGCCATAGGAACCGCATTTAAAAAAACCTCAGTAGCACGAATAGTATCAAGGTTGTCGTAAATCTTTTGAGTCGTTTCTAAACTTGGTGCACCATCTTTAAATTCAAGCTCACCAATACTGGTTTCTACGTTATCTGGCGTCATTATGCTTTTAGGAATATCAGTATTATAGTTCTCCGTAGATACCGCACTGCTTGAAAAAACGATCCCTGTAAATAATGCCAGAGCCTTCAACTTAAATGTCATCATATTTTTACCTCAATCATTTATATTCGCCCCAAAATTATTAATTACTACAGTGGCGCTCACGTTACATAAATCTTAGTTCACTATCGATAATCTGCTGATTATTATCGCTACTTCTTAATAACTGAATTTATCTTAATCAATTAATGAACTCATTTTTGATAATGAACGCTTTTAAATTTGAGTTTTGTGCCATACTGATTTTTAAGGGTGCCAATTAAAAAGGACGCGCAGATGACAAGCAGTATTGATTTAAATCTATATCGATTTTTAACCACGCTTTATCAATGGAAAACGGGCGATAAAACTATACATAAATTGGATATCAGCAAGGCCACTTTTAATCGACATTTGTCTGATTGCCGAGATTTATTTGAAAATGAGCTATTTATTGCAGAGAAAGGGAAGTATGAACCCACAGCATTCATGGTTAATCTGCATAAGGAAATAGAAGAACCATTAAATTTTTTAAATGATATCAATGGAATATCAACCACTCTTTATTCCAAGAAAAAGAAAATCGAGTTGGCTTTTTATTTGCCTACAACCTTAAATGAAATATTCTCTCTGCGGTTGATAGAGCATGCCTTAGAGCAAGATCCTGAAGCTAAACTAGCTTTTCAAGACTGGGCTTTAAATGATATCGAATCTCCAAAAAAGAATTCGTTACCTGTTGGAATTACTGGATACCCACAAACCGTCAATCATCGTGTGATTGATAAAAAACTAGGAAGCTTAGCGCTTTTTGTTTATTTACCTAAAAAACATCCATTAGCAGATAATTCATTTATTGAGTTAAAGAAACTAGAAAACCAAGCAACCGTTAGAATAACGATGGGAAGTGTTGATACACATCGTTATTATCAACGAATATTTACTGAAACAGGCATCCGATTACAACAGAACCTCACCGTAGCAAATACCTCTATTGCTTTGGCGTGCGTAGCTAAAGGTCATCACATTTTTGTCTCATTTGATTCATCAGATACAGAGTTACCAACAAACGTAGTAAAAGTACCATTAAAACTCGATGGAAAAAGAATGAAGTTTGATTTAGGTATGCAGTACCACCGCTCTTATTACCAACATCCAATCATTACACAAATAGAAACAGTTATTAAAAACGTAATAAAAAATCATTTCCCCAAAAAAAATGAATAACCTCGCTGCGCAAAATCGTAATCTAACATTACCGATAAAAACGATTAAATTACGCTCCGCTTTGGTTATGATAACTTTATTAATTAAACATCATCATCCCATTGAGCGGAGCATTAACGCATGAAAAAAATTGTCCCATTTATCTTACTCGCCTTTTTCAGCCTGCGCTTATTTGCTTCTGTCGGTCCTCATATTCAGCAATTAGAGCACGATAGCTTCACTATTTTACGCTCAGCTCTTATTGTTGGTGCTATCTGTTTTGTTATTTCACTCATCGTTAAGAAATTCAAAAAAACAACACCGATAGCAATAAAATCTGAAGACAACCTAGATTAATACCAAAAAAAAGAGTGACCGTTTGGCCACTCTTTTTTATTACTTCTACTTCACTATATGTTTATGCATCGTGCTTATAAACATGAACATCGCGTTGTGGGAATGGAATACTTACACCTTCCGCATCAAAACGTTTCTTAACCGTTTCTGTTACTTCCCAGTATACATCCCAATAATCGTCTGTTTTCACCCAAGGGCGCACAATGAAATCAACTGATGATTCATTCAGAGTATGTAACTTCACCATATGCTCTGGTGATTTTAAAACTGCAGGGTGATTACTTAAAATGTCATTAAAGATAGCTTTCGCTTTTTCAATGTCATCTTGATAGCCAATACCAAACACCATATCAACACGGCGCACAGTTTCAGCTGTCACGTTTTTAATCACATCCCCCCAAATCTTATTGTTTGGGAAAACCAATTGTTGGTTATCAATGGTTTTAACGGTTGTTGACACCAAGTTCATGTGGCTCACTTTACCAGTAATGCCAGCTATCTCAACTAAGTCATTCACATCAAATGGACGGTAGATCAAGATCATCATGCCCGATGCAAAGTTAGAAAGGGTATCTTTTAAGGCAAAACCAATCACGACACCCGCTACACCAAAACCAGTAAGCAGTGGACCTAAATTAATGCCAACTTGAGAAAGGGCAATTAAGATACCGATCATCATGACAAACTTAGACCCCATTGATACAAAGAAATCTTGCATCAAGTGACTAAATTTCATCTTTGAATGAGAAACACTCTTTTTAATCGCTGCTTTTGCAACACGAGAAAGAATTCGAGTAACCCAAAGAATAATAATAAAGATTATAAGTTTAACGATGATCGACGGTGCATTTTCTACTGCCCAATCTTTAAAGCCTGTAACCCACTCTTCAGTCAAACCATAAGCAACACTAACGTCCAATACATCACTATTAATATCACCCGTAATAGAGAATATTAATTGCTTATATTTTGTAATATCAATGCCATTCTCTTCCATTAACGTCGTGGTTGCTTCTAAGCTCGCGACCATTAATGAAATGCGTTCAGTCATCGTCACTGCTGTTTGCTTTAATGTCTCTTTTTGTTCAGTAGAAGCAAATTTCAAACGCTGAGCAATATCATTTCTTTGGGAATCAAGATAATGAATCACATTGAATAATAGATCTGCACGGGTTTCTAACTCTTTTAAAATCGTTTGTTCTTCATTGGTGAAATCGATATTTAATGATTCCCCCCACGTTAACGTTTCAAAGGCCTCAACATAATACTGGTCCATCATCGTTAGACGTTTTTGAGCTGCAAATTCTAAATCTGCTTTTTCATCACCGCTTGCTTTTCTTGATGCCTTAGTAATACGTACAAGTTCTTTTTGGCTATAAGATAATAATTGATTAACCAATACCATTTCAGAACGAACTGCAGCAACTAAACCTGGGGTTTTACTATCGCTTTGAATTTTTACAGCGATCTCATTTCTAATGTCTTCATTTTGACGACGAAGTACATCTTCAAAAAAGAGTTTATCGGCGGGATCAGCAGTAGATAATTGAACTAAACGCTCTTGTAAGTTCTGCTGTGTTACTTTCATTTCATCAATACTTTGAGCATACGTTGGTGCAATAAAACTCACCATCAATAGCAACAAAGCCACATATTTCTTAATCATAAAAAACGTCCTATTTAAATCATGACCATATAATAATCTAAGCTTATCTATTCTGTTCTATATCTCTTCTTATTAATAGCGTTAAATGCTGAAAACTCGTTCAACTGTTGCTTTTTTGTGAAATCAAAAGGACTTATCTGAATTGAATTTTAAGGTTTATTGTTTCTATTTATCATCTTTTTTATTGCTATATTCTTTGATAGATAGCGACAAAAAAACGCGTTCAACTATTTTTATTATTAAAAAATAGAATGAACGCGCTTTCGTGTTGGGTTGTGACTAACTCAAAGCAACTATAAGGCAAACATTACTGCTGTTAATTGTGCTGCAAGTTCTTCGTTACGTAGCTCACCTTTTTCCATATCAAAGTTATCGTAGAAACTTGGAATAGAAAGAGAGCCTTTTACATCAGCAGCAAAGTAAGGTGCAGATCCTGTTGCTGCTGCAAGTACTGTCGCTGCACCACCAGGGCCAGGTGATGTTGCTAGCATAATTACAGGCTTGCCTTGGTAGACTTTCATATCGATACGAGAAGTCCAATCAAACACGTTTTTAAATGCCGCAGCATAAGAGCCATTGTGTTCAGCATAAGAGATAACAACGGCATCGGCTTCACCAATTTTTTGGAAAAAACGTTTTGCTTGCTCTGGCTGTCCTAACTCTTTTTCTTTGTCTTCACTGAAGATAGGCATTTCAAAATCATTTAAATCAAGAACCTCAACTTCAGCATTTGCCGCAAGGCCTGCTGCATACGTTGCTAAGCGTTTGTTAATTGATGTTGAACTGCTACTTGCTGCTAATGCTAAAATTTTCATAGGCCTACCTTCATATTCTATTTAAGTAAAAAGAGTAGTTAATGCTCTGCTCTTTTCAAATTTATTGTTCTTGTTTGCGATGGAGTAACTATAGTTCATCCACAAACTTTAATTAATAACCTAAATGTGCAATGATTATTTCCATATGACTCGTAATGAAAATGTGAGTAAGTAAATATGGCCTTTAATTCAGCATTATTTGATGGCATGGTTATTTTTGTTGAAGTTGTTACTAGTAGCAGCTTTACGCAAGCAGCATTAAACAGTGGGCATTCGACCTCTTACATTAGTAAAGAGATCGGAAAACTAGAAGAGCGTTTAGGCGTACGTCTGCTTCACCGTACGACTCGAACTTTACGTCTAACTCCTGAAGGTGAACTTTATTTTCAACAATGCCAACAACTTATCGAAGATGCACAAATGGCTGAAAATGCGATTTCCGGACAGCAAGAAAAGCCTAAAGGTCGATTAAAAGTCAGTTGTCCTGTTGGCTTTGCCCTTTCTCGTTTACGCCCTATTCTTGGTAAATTTACGGATTTATATCCAGACATCACGCTTGAGCTAGATTTAAATGATAGAAAAATTGATATTGTGGCAGAAGGATTTGATATGGCGCTCCGAGCATCACATCAACTTGAAGATTCTAGCTTAATCAGCCGTCGATTCTTACGTTCAAGAGCCATCACTATTGCTTCTCCTGATTATCTAAAAAAGCATGGCGCACCATTGCACCCTAATGAACTATCAGAACATAAAACCATTGGTTATGCGTATGTAAAACAAGGAGCTGTTTGGGATTTTGTAGATAAAGACAACCAACCTATTGCTGTACCATTGCAATGTCAGGTCATCACCAATAATTCATTTATGGAGTTATCATTATGCTTGGCAGGACAAGGGATCACTCGTATCCCTCAATTCCACTTAACTGATGAATTAGAAACTGGAAAGCTAGTTGAACTGTTTTCAGATTATCCCAAACTTACGATTGATGTGTTTTTTGTGTATCCAAGTCGTAAACATATGTCTGCCAAGGTGCGCTGCTTTTTAGATTTCATCACTGAACACCTTGGAGAATAATGTATAAATTTACTCTTCTAACAAGGCTTCAAATCGTTCAAGGCCTCGTAATGGGTCAAAATCTGTTTCTTCAACAACAAGCTCACGCATTGAAGAACTTGCATTAATAGAACGTTGTAAATCATCAATAGCCTGAACTTCCGCACCCAATTGAGCATACGCACACGCACGTTGAAATAGTGCATGTGCGTTTTGGTCATCCACTTCTAGCACTCGATTACACAGGTTTAATGCCCAATGGAACTCACGCATTTCCATTGCTGCATCGGCTTTATACGTTAATGCTTCTAAATCACCCGGTCTAACCGTTAAGATCTCATCATAAACATCCATTTTCTGTTCGGCCGTTTGAACACTTTGAGCTCTCAGCCATAGATTATGCACTTCATTGATAATTTCAATTTCACGATTATTCTCAGTAATAATTCGAGTTTTTCGCTTTAAATCTCGCTCTAAGGCAACAAACTTCTTTTCATAATCTTGGGCAATTTTATTAAGTTGCTTATCTGCCATCTCTCTCGTATTTTGCTTCATTTCCTTTAGAGATTGCCAACCAATCAAGGCAACTAAAGAAGCAACGGCTGCAATAACATAGAAAAAATAGGTCACGGTTACATTTGAATAATTAAGAGACTTATCCGCAACAGCAAGCTCCCTGTCTGTAATTTGGATAATCATTCTTTTTTCTAAATCTTGCTGATCTGTTCGTAATGCTTTTAATTCATCAAGAATGTAGCGCTCCATTAATGGACGATCTAAGTACTCTTGTTCTGAGTAACTCACCTCTTCAGCTTGAATTGAAAGCGAGGTAAAAATAAGCATGGCAAGCAGAAAGAGAGGTCGAATCATAAAATTGGCCTTATTAATCGTGTAATTACGGATGGATATATTTAAAGATAACATATCCAAGTCGCTTACATTGTATTAACAAGGCAATCCGCTAGAAATAATTAAAACCCCATCACCATAGAACCAACTAACAACCCTGCCATGCTGTAGTTAAACATTTTCAAATGACTCGGTTTCGTTAATCTTTTTTGTAACTGCTTTCCTGCGGCAGTCCAAAAGCTAACGGTTGGTACATTAATACAAATAAACACGAATGCGATCAGAAACACACTAAACATATCAGCACTGGTCGCGTAAATACTCATTACCGATAACGCCATTGACCAGCCTTTTGGGTTGATCCACTGAAAGCTCGCGGCTTGTAAAAAAGACATCGGTTTATAATCGCCATTAATATTATCTACAGGCTTACTGCTCGCAATTTTATACGCCAAATATAATAAATAGACAGCACTGATAATTTGTAATGCTTTCTCTAGTTGTGGATAGGTCTGAAAAATTTGAACCAAACCAAATCCTACTAATATCAGCATAAACGCAAAACCGAAGATCACACCCAGCATATGAGGAATAGTTCTCACAAAACCAACGTTCGCCCCAGAAGTCATCAACATGATGTTATTTGGACCAGGCGTAAACGCGCCAACAAAAGCAAATGTGGTTAAAGCAAGTAAATAGGTGTAATCCATAATAAACATCTTATAAAAATAAATTCTGCTTGTATCTTAATGCGAGACTGAGTAAATTTTCTGTCTATATTTGCTTAAAATAAATTTAATACGCAAGGATTAGTCGCTATGGATAGGTTTGACGAAAGAATATTGCAAGAGTTAAAAAGAAATGGTCGATTAACTAATGTGGAGCTGTCAGAGCGCATTGGATTATCACCATCAGCCACACTTCGACGAGTACAAGAATTAGAACGAAATGAAACGATTCAAGGCTACCGAGCGGTATTGAATCCAAAAAAATGCGGAGTGGGATTTGTTGCGTATGTGACAATTGGATTATCTAATCACAGTAAAAAATCACAAAAAGATTTTGAAGCTCAGATAATGGAGTCTAAAGAAGTGACAGAATGCCACAATATTACGGGAGCAAATGAATATCTATTACGTGTTGAGACTGAGAGCCTCTCATCTTATAAGCAGTTTCATTCAAACGTACTTGGAGAGATCTCTCAGGTCAACTCAATCGGAACCTTAGTTGTTATGGATTCCCCTAAGGACGAGCGAACTTAGTGGTTACCAATGAATGGTTTTTTAATTTATGTAACTCTTTTACTGAATTAATAACCATTTTTACAGGTACTATGATGAAGTAAATTGAAGCCAATACCACCATGATTGGATCGGCTAGTTGAGCATAATGCGCGTGTGATGTTAGTAATAATATTTTCGCAATCATAAAGCCAACAAAAACGGCGGCACTAATAACGGTATCCATTAACCATTGCTTTGCTTCTGCATCGATTAGTGCCGAATTAACCTCTTCCCCTTGGGTTTTCATTAACCAATAGCTGCCATAACAACCGATCATGCTAAACACACCAAAAGCGAGTGCGACACCAGTATTTACTTCACGACCACCTTGCATTATCGCTTGAACTGCGGCAATAAATGACAATACACACATTAAGGTAATTGCGATCCCTTTAACTAAAATCACAGCAGACTCAATTACCTTAACGCGCTTAATGTTTTTCGCTACCTCTTCTTTTCGAATGTAGAACACCGCACCTAATGACACTAATGTTAAAAATAAACTAACTAATGAATAGACACCATCAAACACAATAACTAATGAATGGATCAGTGTACCTAATACAATTCCTATCATGGCAAACAACAACGCTGAAAACGTTGAGGCCAATAATAATTGCCTTTCTTTCTTAATTGAATATGACATTTTGCTCTCCATCGACTTATTTTTCGTCTTTTTTATTTATACAACGCATCATATATCTAAAATTGGTGATAGGATAATCAGTCAGCGTCGACTTATTCGTCGCTAGTGTTTTTTCATCTTTTATTGTCCTCTTTATCGGGTATACATAATGAAAACCAGTCAAATTGAGATGTTCTTATATGCTGTTGAGCTTGGGTCAATCGCAGAAGCGTCACGTAAGCTTCAGAAAAGTCGTACCACTGTCAGTGCAGCACTCAATACTCTCGAGGACGAATTAGGCGTTACTCTGTTAAATCGCACAGGTAATCGAATTACTCCTACAGAAATTGGGGAGTCTTTAGTTCACGATTTCCAACGAATTTCACTCATCAGTAATGACATCGAGAATAAATGCTTTCAATATAATCATGGGGTTGCATCAACCATTCGAATTGTACGTGACGATGCTTTACC
Source organism: Aliivibrio sp. EL58 (assembly GCF_900312675.1). Taxonomy (GTDB): domain Bacteria; phylum Pseudomonadota; class Gammaproteobacteria; order Enterobacterales; family Vibrionaceae; genus Aliivibrio. The sequence goes on from NZ_OMPC01000001.1 coordinate 465,360, forward strand.
TGAGACGATTTGGCGTCAGATCTTAGGCCGAATGAGTCGTAAATTTCCAAGCACAAGTATTTCAATCTATGTTGCTCCTTCTCCTGAATTAGAAGAAATGGTTGAGCAAAATATTGTTGATGTCGCTTATGGTTTACTGCCAATTAATAATGAGTTGATGCATGTTCAACAAAACGAACTAGGCCAGATCCGTTTAATGTCTGTTGCACATAAAGATCATCCATTAAGCCAACTTAGAAAAGTCAGTAGAACCGATTTAGAAAGTAATACTGAAATCATAATGAACTACATTGATGAAGATGAATTAATGGTGACTGAACCTAAATCAAGTAAGTACATTGCTCTGACTTTTTATGAGCATCTACGAAATGCAGTATTAGATAAAACAGGGTGGTCATCAGTTCCTGCTTTATTAATTAATGAGCATTTACGTGATGGTACTTTGAAAGTGTTAAAGCATAATCGAGCAATGAACTGGCAATCTTTTGCAGAAATGACAAAAACAAGTATGCCTCGTGGCGTAATTATTGATTGGTTATCTGAGCAAGTTGAAGATTATTTACTCGAAGTGTCAGAATAACGGTTTATATATTGCTCAATAAGAAGTAAATTAGCGGCAATTCTCAAGCTCAGTTGAGCTTTTTAGAAAACATACATCTTTAATACCTAGATACATGGATCATTATGAGCATTGAAACCTATCTTCTATTTATTGCTGGCATGTTCGCATTTTGCGCAATGCCTGGCGCTGATTTCTTTTTTGTCCTTTCAAGAGCCTTAGGAGGCGGAGCTAAAACTGGTATATATGCCGCTTTCGGTGTCGCTACTGGGGTTCTATTTCATACCTTTTTAGCTGTTATTGGTTTAAGTGCTTTATTGCTATCGTCAGCGACGGCTTTTACTGTCATTAAATACATTGGTGCAGCTTACTTATGCTATATCGGCTTTAAAATGTTTACCGCTAAAGGTGGGATCGGTGAAGTTGAAGAAGCTAATCGTGTTTCAGACTTAAAAGTATACCGCCAAGGCATACTTACTAATGCGCTAAATCCTAAGGTTTGTCTGACATTCGTTGCTTTCATTCCTCAGTTTTTAACACCTGAAACCTCATCGCCTTCGATGATAGGAATGCTGGGAATAACAACCGCTATCATTGCGCTAATGTGGTTTATTTGCATTGCTGTTTTTGCGGCTAAATTCAGAACCGTAATAGCAGAAAGCAAAGCATTCTCTAACTTACTTAAGTATGGCTTAAGCTCTTTATTGGTTGGTTTTGGGGCTAAGTTAGCGCTGACTAACTAATACCGTTCTAAAACGTTAATAAGGGTTGAAGTGAGCATATCTTCAACCCTTTTTTTAACTTAAAAACGTGAACGGTAAGAACGGTGACACGCATTACAAGTATCTTGTGCTTGCTCTAAACCCACTTCTGCTAATGCCTTATCTTGTTGTTGGCTTGCTTGATAAAGTTGAACAAAGCCACTATCCATCTCTTGCATCAATTGATTAAACTTTTCAGGTTTATTCCATATCGCTTCTTTTGCTTTACTGCCATCTTGGCTACCTTCCGGAAATGCTGTAGTTAGTAATTGGCTATGTTTAGAAAGTTCATGGCTGATCAATTCAATTTCGTTCCACTTAGGTGCATCTTCATCAATCATGCCTTCAACTTGCTCTGATTGATTTTCGATATGTACAAAAGCCTGTTGTCTTGTATTAATGAGGTCAACACTCGCTTGAGCAAATGCAATATTTGGTAGTAAAACACATAAACTAAGTACTAATTTTTTCATTACTTTATCTCTAATAGATGTCTGTCTCGCTTCAAGTTGCATTTAATTTACATCACAATAATTGCTCATGCAACTATTGTGATGTAAATTGTTTTCCGTTAGTTAAAACATCCATCAATTAGGAACAAGAAAATGAAGATTTGGGATTTACCAACACGCATATATCATTGGCTTCAAGCACTGCTTTTTATCGGATTAGCCGCAAGTGGCTTTAACGGTGAAGGGCCACATATCTATTTAGGTTTAGCGCTATTTACTCTTATTATGTGGCGAATTGTATGGGGATTTATCGGCAGTGATACGAGTCGTTTTAAAAAATTTATTGCTTCCCCAAAACGTACCATTCGTTATTTATCAGGAAAAGAACCATCAAAAATAGGCCATAATCCAGCTGGATCTTGGATGGTTATCGGATTAATTTGTACCTTATTTATTCAATGTATTACCGGCATAGCGTTAGCGGGGTTATTCGATCACATCCCTTACGCTGATATCGTCTTAAATGATGATGTCTTTGATGTTTTCGTTACCCTGCATGGAATATGTGCACGTTTACTACCGGCATTAGTCATCTTGCACTTAATTGCTATTCTCTTTTATAAACTACGCTCAAAACCACTTGTTTGGGCAATGATCTCTGGCGTACAGAAGAAACTGACAGAAAATCAAGCCTCGTCGAACCTGATGTTTGTATCAAATAGACGTGCATTATTGGTGCTTATTGCCACCGGATTAGTTACCATTGCAATAGTTGTAAGCGCAGGAGTTTAAACACAATGGAAGAATTTGATCGTCAAAGCAGCTTTGGATGGATGATTAACGTTATTGCCAACCAAGCCTCAAAGAATTTCGAAGCAGAATTAAAACAGCACGGTTTAACTGTTGCTCTTTGGCCAACCATGATGTGTTTATGGGAAGAAGAAGGAGTAACTCAACGTGATATTGCTGAAAAATCAAAAGTGGAAAACTCCACAACAACACGAACATTAGATAAATTAGAAAAACTTGGCCTTGTTGAGCGACAAGCAGATCCCAACAGCCGTCGTTCATTTCGTATTTACCTCACAGATGAAGGCCGAGCATTAAAAGAAACACTTTTGCCGATCCCTGTGAAGGTGAATAAAGAAGTGCTTAGCTCTCTTGATCTAAAGGAGCAAAAAGAGATGATTCGATTACTGCAGAAAATGGTCGCTGCTGTATAAATTATCTCTAACAAAACACGATAAATAGCCCACTAGAATGGGCTATTTTTTTATAAAAAAACACGAAATTGATCTATTTCACACAACAAAATACATAGAACTCTAACTAAATAAAAACATAAAAGTGAGATCAATGTCGCATTAAACGGCTAAGAAACACGCTTTTTTTGTGATTAGCTTGCCTTTGCATCTCTAAAAATGCCCATAATAAAAAGGAATTTAATTAGAGTACAAAGGATATGTATTTACATATGACTATTGCAGCGCCCAGAATCTTGTGTTCAAGCATGGATATTGAACCCAGCAAAAAATGGACATTTAGAGAACCATCAAGGACAGACGGTGACGATGTTTATGCATTGATCACCGAGTGTCCCCCTCTTGATATCAACTCTTCATACTGTAATTTCCTTCAATCTACACATTTCAGTAAGACCTGCGTTTTAGCAGAGAAAGACGGCAACCTTGCTGGTTTTATCTCTGGTTACCATAAGCCTGATGACCCAAAAACATTATTCATCTGGCAAGTCGCAGTCTCTCCTCGCTACCGAGGTAAAGGTTTAGCTTACTCCATGCTAAATGAGCTTTTACAGCGAAAAAACCTCAAGCACACAGAATTCTTAGAAACAACGATCACCAAAGCCAACGACGCCTCTTGGTCGCTATTTAAAAAGCTGGATGCCGAGCATGGTAACCGAGGTGAAGTGACTACGTTTCTAGACAAAGAAGCTCATTTCAAAGGCAAGCACGATACTGAATATTTGTATCGTATCGCTCTAAAATAAAATAGGAATCATAAACGGACTCATCATGAATATTTTCAAGAAGCAAGAATCAAAAGTACGTTCATACTCAAACAGTTTTCCAGTTATCTTTCAAAAAGCAAAAGGATGTTGGCTAGAAACCGAAAGCGGCGAACGTTACTTAGACTTCCTTGCTGGAGCCGGATCACTCAACTACGGTCACAACAACCCAGTCTTAAAGCAAGCTTTACTTGAATACATCGAAACAGATGGTATTACGCACGGCTTAGACATGCACTCAAGTGCAAAAGCCACTTTCTTGAATGCATTGAATAACTATATTCTTGAACCTAGAAATCTAGATTATAAGGTTCAGTTTACCGGTCCAACCGGAACCAATGCCGTTGAGGCCGCTTTAAAACTGGCACGTAAAGTCACCAATCGAACTAACATTGTCGCCTTCACTAATGGTTTCCACGGGTGTACTGCAGGAGCATTAGCAGCGACAGGTAATCAACACCATCGCCAAGGTGCAGGTTTTAGCTTAAACAACATCACTCGCATTCCTTTTGAAGGTTATGCCGATATCGATGGCCTTAACCTGTTTGAAACCATGCTATCTGATAACTCAAGTGGTCTAGATAAACCTGCTGCTGTGCTTTTAGAAACTGTACAAGGTGAAGGTGGATTAAACGTCGCATCAAATCAATGGTTACAACGTTTAAGCAAGATTTGTAAAGCCAACGATATTCTAATGATTGTTGATGATATCCAAGCTGGCTGTGGTCGTACTGGCACCTTCTTCAGTTTTGAACCATCAGGTATTAAACCAGATATGGTTACGCTATCTAAATCTATTGGTGGCTACGGCTTACCAATGGCGGTTGTCTTACTAAAACCAGAATTAGATGAATGGAAACCAGGTGAGCATAACGGTACTTTCCGTGGTAACAATCACGCTTTCATTACTGCTGCAAAAGCACTAGAGATTTACTGGTCAAATTCAAATTTTGAAGAGCATATTAAACAGATCTCTCAAAAAGTCAGTGATGTCATTCTTCGTGCCGTAAAACGCTACCCTAAGCTGTTTGTTCAGCAAAAAGGTCGCGGCATGATGATTGGTATTGAGTGTAAAGACGGCATTATCTCAAGTGATATCGCTAAAGATTGCTTTAAGAACGGCATGATCATTGAAACTGCAGGTCCATCTGATGAAGTTGTTAAATTCTTCTGCCCACTGACGATCACTGAGTCAGAGCTAGAAGAGGGTCTAACCATCTTTGAAAACGCAATTGACAATATTGCAGAAAAACACTTCAAAAAAGCATCTTAATCAAGGACGAAACAATGATTGTTAGAACACTAGACGAATGTCGTGATAGCGAACGACGCGTAGCATCAGAAACATGGGAAAGCGTAAGAATGTTGTTGAAGAATGACAACATGGGTTTCTCTTTCCACATTACGACTATTTATGAAAACACAGAAACTCACATTCACTACAAGAACCACTTAGAGTCGGTATATTGTATGAGTGGTGAAGGAGAGATCGAAGTTATTGGCGGCGAAACCTACCCAATAAAACCAGGCACTTTGTATATTCTTGATAAGCATGACGAACACTTCTTACGTGCTTATAAAGACAAAGAAATGGTCATGGCGTGTGTCTTCAATCCACCGATCACTGGTGCTGAAGTTCACGATAAAAACGGCGTTTACCCTATCTTAGATTAAACACTAAATCCCCTTAGTATTTATTTAGGATGGTATAAATATCAACTTGGATCCATAAAGATCCAAGTTGATACTCTCTTTAAAGTCAAAAAGGACTTCTTCATGACTTATACCGTAGAAAAAATCGGCGGTACTTCTATGACTGCGTTTGACGCCGTTTTAGACAACATCTTTCTTCGCCCTCAAAATCCATATAACCGTGTTTTTGTTGTATCTGCCTATGGCGGCATTACCGATTCATTGCTTGAATGTAAGAAAACAGGCAAACCAGGTGTTTATAAGCTTATCGCTAAACGTGATGATAGCTGGGATGAAGCATTAGAGTATGTGAAAAATCGTATGCTATTAACCAATGAACATCTATTTATTGACCCTTTGAACAGATTAAGAGCTGATAAATTCATTTGCTCACGAATTGATGAAGCTAAAACGTGTATTTCTAATATTCTTGAAACCTGTCAATACGGTCAATTTTCATTACGTCGCTATTTACCTCAAGTTCGTGAATTTCTATCTTCTATTGGTGAAGCGCACAGCGCCTTTAACACGGCATTAAAGCTAAAAACCGTTGGAATTAACGCGAAGTTCGTCGATCTCTCTGGTTGGGACAACCAAACTCCGAGAACATTAGATGAAACCATCACTGATGTATTTAAAGATATAGATGTCACCACAGAGCTGCCAATTGTTACTGGCTATGCCTATTGCAAAGAAGGCTTAATGGGCACATACGATCGTGGTTACAGTGAAATGACCTTTAGCCGCATCGCCTCACTTACTCATGCTGATTTGGCGATTATCCATAAAGAATATCACTTAAGCTCAGCTGATCCGCGTGTTGTAGGCACAGATAAAGTATTCCCAATTGGACGCACCAATTACGATGTTGCTGATCAATTAGCAAGCTTAGGAATGGAAGCTATTCACCCTAATGCAGCGGCAGGGCTTCGTGAGAGCGATATTGAAATTCAGATTAAAAATACGTTTGAGCCAGAGCACAAAGGCACATTGATCTCATCAGATTACCAACCAGAAACCAACAAAGTCGAGATCATTGCAGGTAAAGAAAAAGTGTTTGCCTTACATCTGTTTGATCAAGCAATGGTCGGCCAAGTGGATAATGTCGGTTATGAGTTAATGGAAATTATCTCAGACGCACAAGTTAGTTTAATTGGTAAAGAAATGAATGCAAATTCAATTACTTATTATCTTGGCGGTAGCACTGAAAACCTGAATAAGTTGTTATACAAAGCAGAAAAACGCTATCCAAACGCCTCTATTAAAGGTCGTATGGTGGCATTAATTTCGGTGATTGGCTCTCAGATTGATACCAACAAAGCATTAGCAAAAGGGGTTTTATCATTGATGAATAATGACGTCACCCCTGTAGCCCTGCACGCTTCTATGCGTAACGTAAACGTGCAATTTGTAGTAAGCGATCAAGACTATCAAAATGCTATTCGAGCACTACACCACGAGTTTTGTGAAGATATAGCCACCACACAAGTAAAAACTGAACAAGTCGCTTAAATTCCGTTTTACAGTGTAAATAAACCCTCAACCGCTAGTTCATTAATGATGAGCTGGCGGTTTTTTTTGGCTAATCGTTTGTAAAGAGGACAATAACTCTTCTAATACAGGGCCAAAAACATGACTGCGCGATACCAAGCAACCCATTGGGGTAAACCAACCATCAAATTCATGAGCAATCGGCAGCGCCACTAGCTTATTTTGATCTAGCAAACTCATTACGCTGTGTTCTGGTACTATCGTCCAACCAACCCCTTTACAAGCAAGATCCATCAAAGTTTGATGCGTATTGGCGTACCACAACTTTGAGCTTATCCCATAACTGAACCACAATTCTTTTCGTTTTGAGCTACGATGTACTAATTGTCGATGTCCTTTCAATGCCGCATCATTCACGACAGGCAAACTGGCTAGATCATGCTCTGGAGACACTACCGTCAGAAAGCGCACATGACCTAGAGTAAAGAAATCCATGTCCACTTTTAGCTCGCCATCTGCATAGACAATCCCTACTTGGGCTTTGCCTTTTTTTACTAACTCTTCAACATCAAAGGTTGAGGTTGTGATGATCTCAAAATCCGTCACAGGAAACTTATCTGCCAATGCCGCCAATATTTGTAATACATCGTCATTCATTAAGCTCTCATCAATGGCGATGACTAACTCATATTCGTGCTCTCTTTCTAACGATTCAACTTTTTGGTCAAAGTATTTTTGTTGATGCAAAATAGATTGAGCAATCGGCAATAACGCTCTGCCTTTCTCTGTTAGCACAGGCGTGTTTTTATCACGATTAAACAACTCTTGGTTAATTGAGATCTCTAAATTGGCAATAGCCTGACTCACACCGGATTGAGCGCGCTTTAATTGGCGAGCGGCAGCAGAGAAAGAGCCGCACTCACACACGGTGACAAAGATTTTCAATTGCTCAAAACTGTACATGGCATTAGCTTAGTAATTGGATTAAACACCAAACTATCACGATTCGTGATGACTGTTAACTTTATCTATTTTATTCGCTCTCTATAATCGCTGATTCATTATTTTTAAATGTATCAATAATAATTAAGAGTCATCGCTATGAAAACAACTGAACGTATTTTCCACGCTGTATTATTTGAGGTATTGGCGGTATCTCTGTCTATTCTTGGGTTAACTATTTTTACTAATCACGATGTTACTGTCCTATCAGGAACTATGATAGTTGTTGCCACTATCGCGATGATCTGGAACTTTATTTACAATTGGATTTTCGATCAATTCTTCACTGGCGAGAAAACACAGCGCACCCTGTCTTTGCGTATCTTCCACGTTGTTTTGTTTGAATTAGGATTATTGTTCGCAACTGTTCCCGTTATGGCTTACTTATTAAACGTAGGCACCTGGGAAGCGTTTGTGATGGATATTGGCGTGACTATTTTTATCACCATTTACGCATTCACCTTTAACTGGGTATATGACAATGTAAGAGCTGTATTGATGAGAAGAATGGCGAGAGATGAGTCGATCGCTGCATAATGCATTGAAGGTGATGTAGAGAACCAGATAGTAAACAACCCGCTGATTGGTGGGTCGTTTTACTTGACCACTACAATTACACCTCCACACTGTGTGACTTTAAATACTTTGCATTTGAAACAGCCACAGTGCTCAATATCGTTTAAGACAATGTTGACCGAAAACTTTTTAAAGATGTTGAATAGGAGGTTTGCTTTATGCGTAAATCAGATAAGAAGATAGAAAATCAAATTAGATATGTATTAACCGAAGTTTGTGAAGATACGTTAAAAGGCTACGATGGTTTTCTTTGGGTGACTCATACGGTCAAATTTTCTTCTTTTCCAGAGAGCTTAAAAATCGTCTGCGTATTCGAAACGAATCAAGATAGAGCAAATTTTTTAATGGGAGAAGACCAGCTTCATGTTTCAACCACTATCCAAAAGGCGTTTAATAAGGCTGGAGTCCAACTAAAGAACGTAGATAAGCACATCAGTTACGATACAAAGGAAAATCACGAGGGCGCTCATCAAAGAAAGTGAATCGAGTTTCTAGTGGGGAGCTAAGGCTTTATATTACGAGTTTTGATATAAAGCCTGAAGGCTAATGTCAGCCCTCTGAGTAAGGGTGCCAATTCACCGATTTCAACTTACTGAATAATTTTCAGTCCATTCTTGTAATAAAGGTTTGCTCGTCATCCACAAAAGCCACAAAGCCGCCGTGATAGATAAGTACTCGACCGCGCCCCTCAACTAGGCAAGCAAGCTGTGGAAGCAAATCTTCTTCGTTATCCTGACTTTGAAAAGTGCCTGTATCGGTGATTACGCCGCTGAATGTAGGCAAGTATCCATAAGTACGCTTAGCTTGAGCAATCAAGCTCAATTCACTGGCGGTAGAGAAGCAAGAAGGGATCGCACCGGCTTCTTCGATGAACATCGTTTTCAGTTCTTCAAAAGCTGTAATCACCAGCCAGTCGATGTCGTTAACATGATGGATAAACATAAAGTTTCTCGGTTATTCTGGTGCGGAAATTGTATCACTATCAGGTGAGATCGTAGTAGATATTTAGTTACTAAAGGCAGTAATTCTGTGCCATTTCCGGACATTAGCTAGGCCATCTGAACAACAAACACAAGACTAACGTAAGAATTTAACTGCGAGATCAACTTTCTTCATTTTCAAAAAATAAGATACCAATATAAACGTTTGCTTTATATTATAGGGTACAAGTTTTTTATTTACCAAGTGATAACTTAAAATCTTATTTATATTTATCGCTAGACATTTTGCAAAATGAGGAACATTCTAAATAAAGAATCAGGAACCTAACCTAAAAACATAGATAATATGAACATGAAAAATAATACAGCAGAAACCTATTTCTTGTTTTATCAAAGAACATTCCTATCCAAGGTTTTCACCTAAAACCACCAGTACCACATAGTCACTTCAGAATTTAAAAAACGTCGGAAGCACTGCAAAACCTGACTGTTAATACATCAAAAGTGATATTTAACTCTTTATTATAAATGAATTGATACTCTTTGATCTAAGACTGTCCATAGTTTATATAGACTGCGGTTAGTTAAACCAAGCACTTTATTTATATCCATATAATAATATACAGATTCTAGAAGTTACACATAATTTAATTATTCTAATTTATGTATAACAACAATAAATATAATCAAACTTATATAAATTTACTATTCACTTTAAATTAACAACATGTTTAACCTTATATTTATTCATGATGTTAATATTCTGTGATTTATTCCTAAATAAGAAAATACAGTAAGTTAGGATTTAACATGAACAATAAAAACACTCATTTCGCTCGAAACTTACTTGCTGCTGGCTGTATCGCAGCTGGACTAATTACCGCCGGATACTTCTACGTTAAGCATCAAGAACAATTTCCAAGTACTGATGATGCTTATGTTCATGCCAACATTGTATATGTGGCACCACAAGTCAGTGGCAAAATCATCGCTAGTAACGCGACTGATTATGCCTCGGTAAGTAAGGGCGATTTATTAGTACAAATTGACCCTGCCCCATACCAAGCAAAACTCGATGAAGCAAAAGCAGCCTATGAGATGGCAACATCAAATAACGCTGCAACAGATGACGCAATATTAGCTGCCAGTGCAGATGTAAAAAGTGCAATGGCAACCCTTAGCGACGCTCAAATTTCATATAAAAGAATCAAAGAATTAGCGGCGAAAAATTTACTGCCTGAACAAAACTTAGATGATGCCCGTCAAAAATTATCATCCGCAGAAAACAATGTTACCGCAACAAGAGCACGCATGTCTCAGCTCATCAAATCTCAAGGTGCAAAAGGTGATGCATCACCTGAAGTTAAAAAAGCGGCAGCCGCATTAAGTCAGGCTAGCTTATCATTGTCTTACACAAATATATTTGCAGATCACGATGGTACGCTTGGTAAAGTTCAAGTTCATCCTGGTAGTGTTGTGGTTCCTGGGCAAGCTTTAACTCCTCTTGTCGAGGCAAACTCTTATTGGGTTCAAGCCAACTTTAAAGAGACTCATGTTGGCCGTGTAACAAAAGGCATGAAAGTCACTATCACCTTAGATCTTTATCCTAGCGTTAAGTATGTAGGGGTGATTGAGGCTATCTCTCCTGCCAGTGGCGCTTCGTTTTCATTACTGCCACCTGAAAACGCAACGGGCAACTGGGTAAAAGTACCGCAACGCTTCCCGGTTCGCATAAAACTTGATAATGACCAAAACAAACTGAAATTTCCTTTACGTGTTGGTGCTAGCGCATCGGTAACGGTTGATACATTAGCGCCTCTAGCGAAATAACCGGCAAAAAAGGAAACCATCATGACTAATGTCATTACACCGGCAGAAGAAAGCTTGAAGGATAAAGGCGACTCTAAACGAACTTTAGTCACCCTCGCGATTATGCTTTCAGCCATCATGGTATTGCTTGATATGACAATTGCTAATGTTGCCCTTCCACACATGATGGGCGCATTAGGAGTCACTTCAGAGCAAGTAACCTGGGTGCTAACTTCCTACTCAATGGCTGAGGCTATCTTCATTCCTTTGGCCAGCTTTCTCGCGTTAAAAGTCGGGGTTCGAAAACTACTATTAATTTCGGTGTCTGGTTTTATTATCACCTCTGCGTTATGTGGTCAGGCTGATTCATTGGCTGAAATGGTGACGTTTAGGATCATGCAAGGGGCATTTGGTGCCTCTGTTATTCCATTATCACAGTCGATTATGATCCAAATTTATCCTCCAGAACAACGTGGTAAAGCGATGGCATTGTTTAGTGTTGGGATATTACTCGGCCCCATTCTTGGCCCAACATTGGGTGGTATAATTACTCAGAATATGGATTGGCGTTGGATATTTTATGTCAATCTCCCTGTTGGTCTTATCTGTTTATCTCTGATTTTCTTTTATGTGAAGATTGAAAATAAAGGACCAACAAAGATCGACTGGCCGATTGTGATTGGTATGGCACTAGGGATTGGTTTATTGCAAATGGTGCTCGATCAGGGGAATGAAAAAGGCTGGTTTAGCTCTAATTTGATTTTATTCTCTTCAATCATTAGTGCTATTTCTATTGCTTATTTTGTTCGCCGTTCGTTTAAAATCAAAGGGGATATTGCTCCCGTATGGTTATTAAAAGACCGTAACTTAGCCGTATCATGCTTAGTTATGGGCGCTTTTGCTATGGGAATGTTTGGTATTACCCAGCTGCAACCAATGATGTTAGAGCAATTATTAAACTACCCTGTTGATACTACGGGTCTTGCTATGGCGCCACGAGGGTTAACCTCTGCCATTGTGTTAGTGATGCTCGCCGGTTACATGGATAAACTGAATGCGAAAGTATTGATTGTCATTGGCTTACTGCTCAATGCTTACGGTACTTATTTAATGATAAAATACTCATTAAATATCGATATGTTTTGGATTCTATTCCCAAGTATTATTCAAGGCGCAGGTATGGGTTTGGTGTTCTCGCCATTAAGTCAATTGGCGTACTCTACGCTATCAAAACAAGATGCGGTGAGTGGCGCGGTGGTGTTTAACCTGTTCCGTACCATTGGGGGGTCATTTGGTATTTCAATAGTGAATACTTACTTCAGTCGTATGGAACAACAGGAATGGAACGCTTTAGGTGGGGATCTAACGCTCAGTAATCCGGCATTACAGCAAGCGGCTCACTCTCAAGGGCTTCAAATAACGGATCCTTCGTTCTTAGCGCACATCCAAGCATTGTTGCACCAGCAATCGACAATGATGGCGTTTGTTTCTACCTTTGGTTTTATCTTGGTCTCTTATTTACTGCTTATTCCTTTTATAGCATTGTTTAAGAAAAAGATGGTAAACCAAGAGCAAGAGATAAAAGAAGCCTGATAATTCAATAAAAAATGCCATAAGTTGGTGAGTATCAACTTATGGCATTCTATTCAATCCGTACTATTCAAATTCTGATTTTTATAGCACTTTCTCTTTAATCACCGTAAACACGCCAGCCTCTTTGTTACTTGGTGCCATAAAACGGGCCGTCTCTTTTACTTGTTGATGCGCATTTTCCATCGCATAAGAATAGTAGCTCTCTTGCAGCATTTCTAAATCATTTAAGTAATCACCAAAGCTCATTGTCTCTTCAAAACTAAAGCCAAGTGTGTTTTGTAGATGTTTAATAGCGGCACCTTTTGAGGCTTCTGCATTCATTATATCTAACCAAATTTTAGCACTCACCACCACTTGGTGAGTCTCTCCAAATTTAGCGTTAATGGTTGGATAGACATGTTCTTCTGTACCATCAAAATGACAAATCGCCACTTTGATAAACTCATCATCAACCGCAAGAAGATCGTCTACATATTGGCAACGTTGATAATATTTTGAAAACTCAGCCAACGCTTTTGGATCTTGGGTTTCAATATAGGCTGAGTTTTTTCCGCAAAGTACAATCTGCGTACCTTCGATTGAACGCGCTGTTTGAATGATGTTAATGATCGACGGCATGTCCATCGAGCAACTGTATAGCTCTTTACCTTGATGCATCACTAGCGTGCCATTCTCTGCAATGAACATCATGCGATCTTTCACTGGCTCAAAGGTTTCTAATAAGCTGTAGTATTGACGTCCAGACGCTGCGGCAAACATAATGCCTTTGTTTTCTAGTTGTTTATACAAATCGAAGAAACTTGGGTCTAATTGGCTCTGTTCATTAAGTAGCGTGCCATCCATATCGGCAGCAATAAATTTTACGTTGTGTTTTTGCATTGATTAATACTCAGAATAAATTGGAAAATTGAATGCGCTGAGGCGTGATAATGACAAAAGAGTATATACCTTCAGATTATTTGAACCGAACCACTCTAGTGCAAAATGAGAGGTTAATATCACTCTTTTTGTAAATAAAAAAGGAGCCTCGAAGGCCCCTTTTGATTTAATCGCATAATGCGTTAATTTCAATGTATCGTAAAATTACTCATCATCAATATGAACAAGCTTGGTACTGCCACCATGCAGTTTCTCACGACGGCGTTGTACCATGGCATAGAAACCAGGGATAAGTAGCGTACCGACCAATAATACACACAGTAAGCCGCCAATCAGTGACACACCCAGAGAGTTTTGGCTGATGTAACCCGCACCTGATGCAAACACCAATGGTAGAATACCTAAGATGAATGACCACGATGTCATGTTAACCGCGCGGAATCGTAGACGACCGCCATTTACTGATGCGTTATCCAAATCCGTCTCTTTCTCTTCACGCTCGTTTTTCGCAAACTCTACAATCAAGATGGCATTTTTTGCGGCCAGCGCGATTAAGAGAACCAAACCAATTTGAGCGTATAGATTCAATGGCATTCCGGCTAAATTCAAGGCCACAAAGGATCCTAATGTCGCCACAGGAACCACTAAAATGATCGCAAGTGGAATACTCCAACTCTCGTATTGTGCCACCATAAATAGATAGATAAAGATCAGGGCTAAAGCAAATGCATAAATCGCTTGGTTACCCGCTTTCACTTCTTGGTAAGCCATGCCTGTCCACTCGTATTGGTAGCCATGAGGGAGCACTTCAGCGGCAACACGCTCCATTGCAGCAATCGCATCACCACTTGAATAGCCTTCAGCAGGTTGGCCTTGAATAACGGCTGAACGATACATGTTGTAACGCCACGCTACATCAGGTTCAAATACCGTGTCATAAGTCACTAATGTACTTAATGGCACCATTTGACCCGAGCTCGCACGCACGTGGAATTTATCTAAATCATCCATGCTGCTACGGTACTCACTGTCCGCTTGCATTGTTACGCGGAAGTTCTTACCAAACATGGTGAAGTCATTGACGTACATCGACCCCAAATTACCTTGCAGCGTTTGGAAAATAGAACCAAGTGATACACCAAGTTGTTTGGCTTTTTCACGATCAATATCTACATAGTAGTGCGGAACATTGGCACGGAAGGTACTGAATGTGTATTGGATTTCAGGCTGCTTATTTACTGTCTGGATCACCTCATTCATTACATTAGCAAGATCAGTACGATTACGACCTAACGTATCTTCCAGCACAAATTCAAAACCAGAGGCTGCGCCCATACCCGGAACGGCAGGTGCACCCATCGCAAAGATCACTGCTTCTGGTAGTTCCATTGCAGCACGACCATTAATGCGATTGGTAATTGCGAATGAAGAGTTATCCCCTTCCATCTCATTACGAACATCCCAAGGCTTTAATTTAATGAATAAAGAAGCACCATTAGATGCCGCTGCACCCGTTAAGAACGCATAACCATTGGCGATGGTAACGCCATCTACACCCTGCTCTTGCTCTACAATCTCTAGTAATTTTGCAGACACTTCTTCAGTACGAGAAAGTGATGCTGAATCTGGCAACTGCACGTTAACCAGTAAGATCCCTTTATCTTCTTGAGGAACAAATGCCGTTGATGTGTTTTTCGCAAGGTACGTTACCGAGCCAAGCGCTACAGCAAAGAACATCATCAATATCATTGTTTTTCGAACAAAAAAGCCAGCAATATCACCATATTTATTGGTCACTTTATCTAAGCCACGGTTGAAGGCTTTAAACCAACGAGCGGTATTATCACCACCTTGTTTAAGCACCAAAGAACACAATGCAGGAGACAGTGTTAAGGCATTAATCGATGAGATAATTACCGCAATACAGATGGTTAATGCGAACTGGCGATACATGATACCCGTAATACCCGGAAGCATTGCTACCGGAATAAACACCGCAAGCAGAACCAAGGTAGAGGTAATGATTGGGCCGGTTACTTCTTTCATCGCAATTAACGTCGCTTTTCTTGGGCTTAACGAGGGATCACGCTTCATGATGGTATCGACGTTTTCGATAACCAAAATGGCGTCATCCACCACGATACCAATGGCCAAGATAAGACCAAACAAGGTCACGGTATTAATGGTAAATCCGGTCATAAGCATGACTGCAAACGTACCAATTAACGAAACAGGAATGGCAACGACTGGAATTAGAGTGGCACGCGCACTTCCTAAAAACAGATACGTTACCGCGATTACCAATAAAATCGCTTCAATTAAGGTTTTAATAACCCCTTTAATTGATTCTGCAACAAACAAGGTCGTGTCGTAACTGGTCTCATACGCTAAGCCTTCAGGAAAAGTAACGCTGAGTTTATCCAGCATCTCCATTACGGCTTTTCCACTCTCTAATGCGTTAGCATCGGATTGCAAAGATAAGGTTACGATAGAGGCATCTTTTCCTCTAAATTGACCATTACCATCGTAGAATTTTTTACCTAACTCAACACGAGCAATGTCTTTTAGATAAACTGATGAACCATCGTTATTTGCACGAAGTACGACGTTTTCAAACTCTTCAACTGATTCTAAACGCCCTTTTGTTACCAAGTTAAACTGCACATCTTGCGCACTGGCATAAGGCGCTGCACCAATTTTACCTGCAGCAACCTGTACGTTTTGCTCCGCTAGTGAGGCATGTACATCAGAGGTTGTTAACCCTAAGTTAGTCATTTTATCTGGGTCGAGCCAAACACGCATTGCGTATTCACCACCACCAAGAACACCCACTTCACTGATCCCGGTAACACGCGCTAACTGATCTTTGATATTCAAATTAACGTAGTTAACCAAGAACTGATCGTCATACTTACCCTCTGGCGAGTAGAAGTTCAGTACCATCAATAAGTCAGGTGAGCGCTTTTTAACGGTGACACCGACCATGCGTACTTCTTGTGGCAATTTAGATTCAATCTGCGCCACACGGTTCTGAACGTTAACCTGAGCCATGTCGGGATCGGTACCCACATCAAAGGTAACGTTAAGGGAGTACGACCCATCATTGGCACTTTTTGAGGACATATAAATCATGTTCTCAACCCCATTGACCGAGGTTTCTATTGGATCGGCAATGGCCTGTTCTACTACCTCTGCACTTGCCCCTGTGTAGTACGCATTCACGCTTACCGAAGGTGGGCTGATTTTTGGATATTCCGCCACAGGAAGAATGGCTAGCGCAATCGCTCCGGCAAGAGTGAGAATAATAGAAATAACCAGAGCAAATTTAGGACGCTGTATAAAAAAACGACTTAACATATTAAGACTCCGTATTTTCTAAACGAACCTGAACACCATTTCGAACACGCTGCAATCCTTTAACCAGTACTTGCTCATTTGCTTCTAAACCAGAGCTAATGATCACCCCTTCTGGTAACTGCTTACCCAAGGTCACATTGCGTCTTTCTGCGATATTTCCTTCCGTTAATATCATCACAAAGCTGCCTTCTAAGTCACTTTGCACCGCACGTCGAGGGGTAACAATTACATTGGTTGGTTTCTTTTCACGTAGGTTGACGTTGATATGTTGACCGGGCAGTAATGTGAAATCAGGGTTTTGAACCAAAGCACGAAGGGTTAATGTGCCTGTTGTTTGGTCGATACGGTTACCAATATAATCAATCTTACCTAAGTGGTTATATTCTTTATCATTTTCAAGATTCAGTACCACTTCAACTTGATTTGATGCACCAGTACCATCGCCTTTCACTTGATCGATCCCCATCAATAAACGTTCACGCTCACTAATAGTAAAACGAGTATGAATTGGGTTTAAGCTCACTAGAGTTGTTAATGCACCAGAAGCAGGAGAAACAAGATCACCAAGACTGACTTTGCTGTCACTGATACGCCCAGAGAATGGCGCAATAATGCGAGTATAAGACAGGTTCACTTCAGCAATTCGTAGCTGGGCTTGAGCCGATTCAACTTGTGCTTCAGTACTTAATAACTGTGCAGTTAAACCATCAAATTCAGCTTTACTAATATTGCCTTTTGGAAGCAGGTTCTGACCACGTTCAAAATCTAACTGTGCTTTTTTGAGTGCCGCATTAGCTTGGGTTATACCCGCTTTGGCATTGGCTACTTGAGCTTCAAAGGTAGAGGGATCTATTTGGAAAAGTACATCGCCCTTTTCAACCATTTGGCCTTCTTTGAACGAGCGAGACTGAATATAACCAGAAACTTGGGCAACAATAGACACATCTTCCATTGCTTCAATACGACCAATATAAGTTTTACCTTGTTGATATTGAATTGATTCAACGGTATGAGCTGCTACAAGAGGCGCTGGAGGAGCCGTTTTAGTCGTCGCTTCATCACTGCAGCCTACAAGTAAAGCTGCGCTAATTAAAGAAGCAAGAAGAGTTTTAGATTTCATAAAATAACCATTTAACTGTCGGATTCTGCATATTCTGACAGTTAAATGGTTGAAATTATTAATGTTAAATTGCAGAGATTGTTACTGAATGTGTCTGCAATTTACGTTTAGTCAAATTTAGAAACGATTTACAACTAACCCATTGATAGATAATGAATTAAATCGAAATCTAAAAGCTTACAAATTTACATTCGCTTGGAATGTCCAAGCAACAAAACGGCTTATTTTCTGGCCTTGAGCCATATCAACCGTCTTAATAGTTTTAACACCTAATCGTGCAAGCTCTTGATGTAAAGCTTCTACGTTTTCTTTCTTAGAAATCAATGTTGTAAACCATTGAACTTGCAGTGCAAATTCACAACTTTCTTTCGCCATTTGAGTAATGAAGCCAAGCTCACCACCTTCACACCAAAGTTCTGCTTTTTGGCCACCGAAGTTCAGTTTTTTCACGCCTTTTAATTCATTGTAAGCGTGACCTTTCTTCGATTTATTTGTCGCTAAGTTCTGTTGCTTACGCTCTGAACCTGCTGTTGCTTCTGCTTCTGATGCATGGAACGGAGGGTTACACATAGTGAACGCAAATTCATCTTGTGGCTTGATAACACCTCTAAAGATATTCTCTTCATTTTTTTGCTGGCGACACTCAATACCCTTCTTCAGGCTTGGGTTGTTGTTCGCAATGAACGACGCCATTTTTAGTGCTTGAACATCAATATCAGAACCAACAAAGTTCCATTTGTATTCACGGTGACCAATGATAGGGTACACGCAGTTAGCGCCAACACCGATATCTAAACCACGAACGTTTTTACCTGTTGGGATCTCACCGTCATTAGTGATTGCAAGTAAATCAGCAATGTTATGAATGTAATCCGCACGGCCAGGAATTGGTGGGCATAAGTAACCTTCTGGGATATCCCAAAATGGTACATCATAGAAATGCGCTAACAGTGCTTTGTTCAATGCTTTAACAGCAAGAGGATCTGAAAAGTTGATTGATTCATTACCATATTGATTCGTTTCAACAAATGCTTTCAGTTCAGGAGATGTTGCAATCAACGCAGGAAAATCATAATTAGCATTATGTTTATTACGAGGATGCATCGGTGTTTTTGTAGGAGCAGATTTAGAATGAGTCATGTAAGTTTACTGATAATGAATAATAGCGGACATCATAGCTGATGTATGAATGAATTACTTAAAAAAATAGCCATGCTCTTATCGATATCATGGCTATTTATATTTCAACACATACTTGTGTTTTTAGTCTGAAATGAAAAGTTATTAGAACGCTTGTGGTGCGAACCCTGTCATTTCTTTAAGTCCTAGCTCTTTACCAAGCGCAGTCATTGGGTGTACAACAACTAAACCGCGAACTGATTTTTTCAGTTTACCCATATCAGCTTGTTCTGCTTTAGTAATTGCACGTTTGAACTCAAGGTTGCGAACTTCTGTTCCCTTATTACCTGTTTCAAACTGCTTTTTACCATTTAATTTTGCTACTTTCTTTTCTAGCGTTTGGATTTCATGCAAAAACTGTTTAACGATTGGCTGATCGTCACGCTTTCGTGCAGCATCTAAACGGTGCTTACAACGATCTAAACGGTTATGAATTTTTTGCAGTTCTTCTTTTACACTCATGAAATTACCTTTGTATTGAAAATGGTGCGTATCGACGCTACCTGATAGTATAACCTCTATTAGAACAACGATCATAGGTTTATTACATGTTAACCATTTCAAACCAAGTCGAATTAGCCGATTGGGAAATAGAGCTGACTGCAATTCGGGCACAAGGTGCGGGTGGACAGAATGTGAATAAGGTCTCAAGTGCCATTCACTTACGCTTTGATATTGCACGATCGACGTTACCTGCCTTCTATAAAGAACGACTATTAAAAATGAAAGATAGTCGTATCACTAAGGAAGGGGTAATAGTACTTAAAGCGCAACAGTTTAGAACTCAAGAAAAAAATCGAGATGATGCACTGGAACGTTTAAAAGAATTAATTCAATCGGCCGCTGAGACGCAAAAAGCACGTCGAGAGACAAAACCAACACGCAACTCTCAGCGCAAACGAGTAGATAACAAAACCCAACGCGGCCAAACTAAAAGTATGAGAAAAAAGGTAGATTACTAATGACGTATCAGCAGACATTAAAAGAGGTTTTTGGCTTTGATTCTCTTAGAGGCGGCCAACAACAAGTTATCGAGAAAGTGCTTGATGGTCACTCGTCTGCTGCTATTTTTCCGACGGGTTCAGGAAAATCTTTGTGCTATCAATTACCCGCACTATTATTGCCTAACCTCACGCTTGTTATCTCCCCTTTACTCGCTTTGATGAAAGATCAGATTACTTTTCTTAAAAGTAAAGGCATTTCAGCGGCGTCTATTGACTCGACTCAAACTCGTGAAGAGACCCAAGCCATCTTACAAGGGGTTAGAAACGGGGAGATTAAGATTTTAATGATCTCAGTGGAACGCTTGAAGAATGAACGCTTTCGTCAATTCATTGCTCAAATTAATATCTCTTTATTAGTGGTAGATGAAGCTCACTGTATTTCTGAATGGGGTCATAACTTTAGACCAGATTATCTTAAACTACCTCAAGATAGAGAGGCGTTAAATATTCCTCATGTTTTACTTCTGACGGCAACAGCAACGCCTGCCGTTATTGAAGACATGAGTAAAAAATTCAAAATTGAAAAAGACGATATTGTGATTACGGGTTTCTATCGTCCGAACTTAGATATTTCCATTATTCCTGTTGAAGAAGAACAAAAGCGCTCAGCTCTTTATGCGACACTTCAACAGAGACCAAATCAACCAAGTATTATTTATGTCACGCTACAACAAACCGCTGAAAACGTAGCTCAATGGCTGCAAAGTAATGGCATCCAAGCAAAAGCCTATCATGCAGGGTTAAAGCACGACATCAGAGAGACGATACAGCATCAATTCATGAATGGTGAGATCAATTGCATTGTTGCGACGATTGCTTTTGGTATGGGTGTTGATAAATCAGATATTCGTCAAGTGATCCATTTTGATTTACCTAAATCGATTGAAAACTACTCTCAAGAAATTGGGCGAGCAGGACGAGACGGTAATCCTTCTTTTTGTACTGTCCTAGCGAATACGTCTGGCTTAAACGTGTTAGAAAACTTTGTTTATGGTGATACGCCTGATAGAGAAGCGATTCAATATGTACTGGATGATATTTATAAATCTTCTGATACATGGGAAACCCAATTACTTCGTTTATCTAAAGACAGTAATGTTCGTCAGTTGCCTTTAAAAACATTACTGGTGTACTTAGAGCTCAAAAAGATCATTCAAGCAAAGTTCAGCTATTACGCGGACTATCGATTCAAAACCTTAATTCCAATTAATGACATTCTTGCTAAATTTCAAACAGAACGTCAGCATTTTGTATCGACTATTTTTCAGTGTTCGCCAAAAGCCAAAACATGGCACACAGTTGATTTTGATGCGCTTTGGATGGGATACCAAGGGGAGCGTAAACGCGTAATTGCAGCACTAGATTATTTCCATGAACAAGGTTGGATAGAACTTGAAAGCAAATTAATGACTGAGGTTTATCAAGTACTCAATAAAGTAGAAAGTACTCATGTTCTTTCTCAAGAACAACACCAACTGTTTAAAAATAAAGAAGAAAGCGAAATTAAGCGAATTCATGCGATGCTTGATTTCTTTGAAACTAAAACTTGCTTAAGTCATTCTTTAGCGAATTATTTTGCCGACTTTAATGCACCAGAACAATGTGGTCACTGCTCAGCTTGTCGCTCTGAAGGCGCTCATTTACCAAGAGATACTGCTCATTTTATTGCTGATGATGAACAAGTAAAACATTGGTGCCAAGAGCTACAAAACAACAGTAAAGACCCATTAGCCAATGCCGTTTTTGCTCGATTTTTATGCGGTATTCCAACACCACTGACGACTAAAATAAAAGCAAATAAAATGTCAGGTTACGCAAAATTTGAGTCTCAACCATTTTTTGAAGTGCTTGAATTAATTGGAAAACTGAATGGTTAAATTTATAAATTGTGAGTCTGTTTGCACTTACAACACATAATGTAAACCCCATACGTTATAAGTGATAATATTCTCTTCAATAAACTATAAAAGTTTCTTTGGAGAGAATATGATTGAGCAGTTCTTAGTCTTATCAGATAACAAATCTACCGTACATTTTACTCTTCCTGAACATACTGAATTACCCCACCAAATTGAAGCAATTCATATTTATCAAGCCTTAAAAAATACAGGCACAAATAACTATTATCTCTTTGATAGTGAAATAAAAAACATAATTTCATCGATTAAAAATGGAAATATATCTAACGTGAATGGAACTCTAATCTCACAACGTTTAGATGCGCAGTTATCCATTGAGGTACAAGAAGATGAAATGACAGCAACAATGACAGTAACAGGTGCTTATGGAGGCGTACCATTACGCGGCCCATTAATAATAGAAGAACTAACAAATAAACAAATTTTAAAGGGTATTAATAAAGACAACCTCAAAGCATTATTACTAAAAAGCAAAGATCTCGCACCAGGAGAAACAGCTTCAGATATTATTGCTATTGGGCGTGAACCAATAGCAGGGCAAGACACTATTTTTAAATCACTTGTTCCTAATATTCTTGAACGTGTATTAAAGCCACAAGAAACCGATGATGGGCATGTAGACATGCGAAACCTCGGTGAGGTAATTAGCGTTAAAAAAAATACACCTTTAATGAAAAGAATCCCAGCAACTCCAGGGACAAACGGTCTTACTATCACAGGGAAACCCATCATAGCGACTTTTGGAATAGATTCTGATTTTCAACTTTACCCTGGTTCTTCTATCTCACCAATCGATTCAAATTTACTGGTTGCTGATATTGATGGTACACCTCTAATTCATGCCTCAGGTATCGCTATTGATAATCTTCTGACGGTAAAAAGTATTAACGCAACATCAGGTCATGTCTCATTTAACGGCAGTATTTTCGTTCAGGAAGATATTGAACCCGGCATGAAAGTATCCGCAGAAGGAAGTATTACGGTTGGCGGATTTATTGAAAATGCAGAAGTAAACGCAAAAGGTGATATTACCGTGATGAATGGCATCATTGGTCGACCTGTAGCGGACGAAGACCCACTAACTTGTAGTGTCACGGCTGAGGGGAAAGTAACAACAAAACTGGCTCAAAATGCACATATAATGGCACACAACGACATTCATATTACTCTGCATGCAAACCACTGTATCCTTGAGTCCTTAGGCTCTATTTTTGTTATTGATAATACAGAAAAACACGGCACGATTAGTGGAGGAAAGGCTACAGCTAATGGTTTTATTAAGACTGCAAACTTAGGTATTGAAGGTGGGGCTTATACTAAAATCCATGCTTTCCACGATTTTAATACTCACAAAGAGACGCTTCACGCACTTCAAAAACGCTATGATGATGTAAGTTCACAAATCATAAAAATTGAACAAATTAATATTGAACGACAATCCCCTGAATTAGCAGAAAAAATCCTCCGTTCAAAAGAAAAATCCAATCAGGATTTACTGACGTTAAGATCGGCATTAAAACAAGAACAAACCTCTTTTAACTCTAACCTTAAGAAAAATAATATATTTGTGACGAATAAAATATTTCCACGAGTAGATATCCAATTCAATACAGAGCACCTAGTGACAAAAAGAGAGTATAGCCCAAGTAAGGTTTCTTATTCTGGATATAACATTGATATTGAACCGGTGATGATAGGCAAAAAATAAACATCGTTTAGTATTCTACAAACAAAAAAATAGCATTGGCAATTACGCTCAATGCTATTTTTATTTACTCTAACAGGGTAGAAGTTCTAAGCAGATTATTGCCCAGCTAATACCATGTTTTCTTCTTTGTTTGATTTAAATACCAAAACCGCACCAATAAATAAGAATACTAATTGCAATAGCATCACGCTACCCATTGAGATTGGACCTAAATAACTAATGCTTGATACCATCGCACTTGCCGCTACACAAAATAGCATTTGTAAAAAGTTTAATAGACCTGAAGCCACTGCGCTGCCCTCTTTAAAGTCCATTAATGCATTGTTTACTACGATAGGGTAAACCGCGCCATTCGCTGCTGCTAAGAAACAGAATGGGATTAGCATTGGAATGATTGATGTAGGTTCCATGCGCCATGCAATTAAGAACACCACGCTCACGCTTGCAATAGATAGCTTTAAGATCCAAGGAAGTACCTTTTGGCTTTCAAAACGCTCTAGAGCCCAACGACAGCCATAACCACCAACAATAAATGCAATTGTCTGTGGAATGTAGCTCAAACCGATATCAGCACCTGAATAACCCATTTGAGTCATAACAAAAGGTGATCCAGTTAACCATGCAAAGAAAATTGCAGAGCTTGCTGCATAAATTAGCATATTACCTGTGAATTTTTTTGACTTGATAACATCACGGAAAGTAATGGTTTTCGCATTAGAGCTTACTACTTGAGCTGGCTCTTTATCCGCAAACGTTCTTACTGCTAGGCCAACACCAATAATAGTTAACGTAACAAAAATCATCGACCAACCATAAAACTTCTCAATAGCTGCACCCAGTAAAGGAGCCAATGCTGGAGAAAGAGCAACTAGTGGCATAATCGTTGCGAAAATACGTTGAGATGTTTTTGCATCATAACGTTGGATCACCATTGCTTGCCAAATTACGTTAGCACTACAAGCACCTAATGCTTGGAAGAATCTCGCAACAAGTAACATTTCGACACTGGTTGAAAATGAAGCAGCCAAGCTGCTGATTGCAAAAATGCTTAAACCAATGATTAACGATTTTTTAGTGCCTAGTTTTTGAGTCAAACGACCGTAAAAAAGTTGACCTATCGCCATACCGAACAAGAAAATACTAAGGGTTAAACCAATCATACTTTCGGTTGTTGCCAAATCACCACGAATAATATCGAATGCAGGTAAATACATATCTGTTGCTAAAAATCCCAACATACTTAGGCCAGCAAGCCAGATATAAGGAATAGATTGTTTTTTGTTTTCCATGTTCTTCTCCAAAGCTGAACATATTTAAAATCCGTTGCATTCTATGTGCTAGTTGCTACTCTTGTGAAACGATATAATTTGCACTTAGTATCAATATTTTTGATGTGTACAATTCACCATCAGGTTTTCTATGTTTTCTTATCATGAATTAATCACAATTGAGTCCGTTGCTCGTCTTGGTAGCTTTAGCCACGCAGCTGAAGAGTTACACAAAGTTCCAAGTGCAATTAGCTATACAATTAAGTCTGTAGAAGACCGATTAACGGTGACTCTTTTCACTCGTTTACATCGCAAAGTCGTATTAACTGCTGCTGGTGAGTATTTTGTAGAACAAGCAAGAAAGTTACTTAAAGAAATGGAGGATATCCGTTTAAATACACAACGTGTCGCTAATGGATGGCAGCAAAGTGTGTCGGTTGCTTTGGATAATGTGGTTCGTGAAGATAGTGTCAATCAATTAGTACGTGATTTTTACGCTACTTTTCCTGATATCGAGCTACAACTCACCATGGAAGTATTTAATGGTGTGTGGGATGCCTTAATGACAGGCAGAGCGGATATTGGTATTGGAGCTACGGCAACTATCCCTATTGGTGGTAATTTCTCTTATCGTCCTATGGGAGAGCTTTCGTGGGATTTTGTCATGAGCACTTCTCATCCGCTCGCAGATTATGATGGTGCGATTCCAGATTCTGAATTAATGAAGTACCCCGTAATATGTTTAGAAGATACATCCCGTATGCTGCCAAAAAGAACAACCTGGCAATTGGATAATCAACGTCGTTTAATCGTTCCTAACTGGCACAGTGCTGAGCAATGTTTTATTGATGGTTTAGGTGTTGGAGTAATGCCAAGCCATAAAGCTAAGCGCTTACTCTCGACTAGAAAGATTATTAATAAACAAATTGAAAATAACATTGCTCCAAGTCCGTGCTGCTTAGCGTGGAATACAAACAATCAATCTATTGCGATTCAGTGGTTATTGGATTATCTCGGGGAAACAGAGAAACTGAATACTGAATGGTTAAAAGAGATATAAAAATGCCGATGATCTTATGATCATCGGCATTTTTCTTAAATCATAGCAATCACGTCAAGATCATGGCGCTAATCTGTCGATCACCCATTCACTTTGATCTTTACTGTATATGAATCGATCATGCAGACGATGATCACCACCCTGCCAAAACTCTATTGATTCAATATTAATTCTAAAGCCGCCCCAAAATTTAGGAACAGGGATCTCGCCTTTAGCAAACTTCTGCTTAAGCTCAAGATACTTGCCTTCAAGCGCTGAACGAGCGGTTAATCGGCTACTTTGTTTACTAGCCCATGCTGCAATTTGGCTCTCTTTTGGTCTTGAAGTGAAATACTTCATGTTTTCCAATGCTGAAAGCTTCACTGCCGTACCAGTAATATGAACTTGTCGTTCAAGAGGATGCCAAGGAAAGTGCAAAGAAATCTTACTGTGATCTTCCAGGTGCTGTGCTTTTCGAGAAGCAAGATTGGTATAAAAAACAAATCCTGTTTTATCAAAATGCTTCAATAGCACGATGCGTTGAAAGGGTTGTCCATTTTTATCAACCGTCGCCACAGTCATCGCTGTTGGGTCAGTCAATTTTGCTTCTACCGCCTGCTTCAACCACAGTTCAAATAAATCAACGGGCTCTTGCGGTAAATCAGCTCTACGTAAGCCTCCAAGGCTGTAATCACGACGAATATCTTCTAATTCCATGTAAATCTCACTTCGACTTGTTTGTTGAAATTGTGCTCTTTTGAACGCCTTTAAACAAGGGGATAAAATAAAAAAGGGCCAAAACAGGCCCTTAATTTAAGATTGATACACTAATTAAGTAATATCATCTAATTTGAACATTTGATCGTTCAACAACTTAGTCAGTATTTCTGATTGATTAGAGAAGTTAGCGTCTTCTAATCCAAATGAATCAACTGCACCTTCAACAATGATTTCATGAGCTTTACCTGCATCGTCTGTAATGGATAGAGTTAGATCATCTCCGCTTTCAGAAACAGTAATGTGGGAAAGTAGATCTTCCATATTAATAACGTCATCATCGCCACCGATAATTTCGGTTAGGTCAATTAAGTCCTCACCGACAGTGAAATCTTTGATAGTGTCTGTACCTGTATCAGCTCCTTGATCAACCCATTTGAAAATATCCTCACCAGTACCACCAGTAATAATATCATTTCCAAGTCCACCAATTAGGATATCGTTACCTGAGCCGCCATCAAGAATATCATTACCAGTACCACCGCGAAGACCATCATTATCATTACCTCCGTTTAGGTAATCGTCACCTTCACCGCCGAACATAATATCAACGCCGTTTTGACCAAAGATCTTGTCATTACCACTGCCGCCATGACCGAGATCGACATAAGCTTTACTTTCACTATCAAGTAAAAGTGAACCAGCCTCGGTACTGCCCTGAAGCTGACTTAAATCACTACCACTACTAAATCTATCAAGTGTATGATGCGCATCAGCAAGCTTAGAGTCATTAAGGTCAACATCAAGCCCACCAGCATGACTGTCACCTAAATAAATAGTGTCATTACCAGAACCAAGGTAAACAGAATCACCAGCAGCACCAACATCTATAATTAGCCCTTCAGATGGATTAGGTACATCAATTCCATTCCACTGAACTTTTTCAGTATCTGTTCCTATAGAGCCATATACCTGGACAGCATCAACCAAGTCACCTTCTGATTTAACATCTGCATTATCGACATTTGGAATATCTGTAACTACCCAGTCAATGATTTGCGCTTCACTTCTTGATTGATCGCCATTACTCGCTTCAGTTGAAATAGCAACAATTGAAACCGAAATTTTACCTGTATAGCTTAATGGTAATTGAATTTTAGCTGTTGATAATTGATCTGCTGTTAGCTCAACCATTCCATTATTAATTGGAATAAATTCATCTCCAACTAATATTAAAGCATCTGCGGGAAGATTGGATAATTCATAACTTAACGTCTCTGAACCATCCGTATCCGTTAATTCACCATCCATATAATTGCTTAATATGATATCAGTGACGAATCCATTATTACCAAGTGAAATATCATTCACTTCTTTAATAGCTAGATTATCAATTAATACGCCTCGACCTGAATCATGATGAGTACCTGTCGATACTAACTGAATATTCTGAGGCTCTGATGAACCATAGAAACTAACTTCAATTGAACTCCAATCTAAGCCTTGCTCTTTCGGACTAGAACCACTCCACGAGCCAACAACAACCCCATCAACAATAATATCAAATGAGTTATATTCTTCGCCAAAGCCAGGTCTTGGTGCAACATCGAGAGTAAGTGTATAAAGAGTCCCTTCTTCAGTATTAATCTCTCTTTCTACTCCTTTAGCTGATTCAAAATGAGAAGCTGAGTTGAGTTCGATAAATTGATTACCATCACTCGCACTAACGATTCCTCCATCGCTCATATCTACGCCACTTTCCCAAGTTTCAATGGCTTCTTCACCATTTATCGGAGTCCATCCATCAACTTCTAATGAGAACTGTTTTTTATCATCTCCAGCTTGGTCTTCAAAGCTAGAAGTAAATATAGTCTCAGTTTTAGATACAATAGTTAAAGTAGGTACGTCAGCGACAGCATCAATATTGATTGTTACTGTTGCTGTATCACTACCATCTTTTCCATCGCTGATTGTGTATTCAAATGAGGCTTTACCACTAAAGTCAGGATTTGGCTTAAACTCAATTTCACCGTTATCATTAATCGAAACGGTTCCATTCGTTGGATTTGATACACCTACGATTGTTAATTCGTCTCCATCTGCATCGGTATCATTTACTAATAAATCTTCTGCCGTAATAGTGACTATATTATCTTCTGTTGCTAAAACACCTTGATGTGATAATGGATAATCACCTAAATCTTTGTATTCTATTAATTGATTATTTTCATCAAACTTTCCTAGCTCAATAGAAAGTTCACAAGCACCACCCTGATCCCAATAAATAATTTCAATCTCATGAGAGCCAGAAGTATCTATATCAAAGTAAATATGGCCATCTTCTCCAGGTCTAGTGGTTGAAGCACTTTGATTTCCATTATATTGAGCAACAATAACACCATCGATCTTAATCAAATATCCATCATCTGCTGTTACTTTAAAACCATATTTTCCTGGCTCTAGTTCGACTTGACCTTCAATATGCAAGATTGCATCAGTCGAATCTTCTGGATCATTCGATAACGAATCCGCATCATCACCTAAGAAATCTTGCAAAGTATCACCTTCACCAAGATCATTAGATTCACGCTCATAATCTAATTCTTTCGCTATAAAAGTGGCATCAGGATCATTTCCATTAATAAACTCAAGAACCTGTTCTATTGATGACAAATTATTACCATCTTTATCAGCCCCTTTATCGTTATAACCGTAGTAACTACCTGATAGGCCATTAATTGGATTATTAAAAAATACATCATCGACAGCGTCAGGAGTTGAGTTTGAATCCATAACTGCATTATCAGTATCTGAGAAGGTTTGCCCTTCATAACTCATGCTTGCATCAACGTTAATTGATTCGCCTTTTTCTGGAACATCAATCTCACGAGTGACTGTACCCGACTCTATGTCTGCTTCCGTTAGTATGTAAGGTTCTGCATTACCATCAATTGTGATCAATAAAATCATTCCGGCTACAGCTGCTGGAGGTAGCGTAAAGGTTGCGGTTACTTTTCCCTCTAACTCTGATTTATTAATAACGCCATCATTGTTTTTATCATCAACAATTGTGACTACAGGCTTAAATAGATCTGATACCGATTGAGGACCATCTTTATCTTCAAATTCAAATTGTTCGAAGTCGCGGAAGATGTTTTTATCACCTTCTCTATCAACAATAACAATTTCACCGTTTTCATTAAGGCTAACTTTGCAATCTGATAAATTCGAATCTAGTACTGCGGTATCGGTACCTGCACCACCATCAACAACTACATGATCGTTTAAGTCATCGTCATTTAGATAGAAGGTGTCATTGCCGTCTCCTAGGAAAGCATAATCATCAAGGTTATCTGTACTCGTGAAATCTCCGTTGAAATATTGAATTGAATCTGATTCTTCACTTGTATTACCCGCAGCATCTGTTTGATCAACGGTTACTTGATAATTAACCATCTCATCTAAGCCGCTAAAGTCAGATGTCCAAGTACCATTAGGCTGAACTAATGCAGTTCCTTGTTGAACTTTACCATAACTGTCTTCGATATAAATGGTAATGGTTGCACCTGGTTCACCTGTTCCGTGAATAGTAACAATAGAGTTATCACTTACAGCTGAGTCATCTGTAATGTTTGTGATTACTGGTACATCTGGTGCAACTTCATCTATATCATCCACGCCGATGGTGAAGTCTTTGCTGCTGGTTGAACCATCGGTAGAGGTCGCAACCACTGTAATGTTGTGGCTGGCCGCCGCTTCATGATCTAAGTTGCCTGCCACCGTCACCACACCGGTGATTGGGTCAATCGCAAACAAACCATTGGCATCATCACTCAAGCTGTAGCTCACCGTATCGCCATCTGCATCGGTGGCTGTTGCCGTGATGTTGACCACGTCCCCAATCGCGGCATTCTCTGAAACGGTATTGGTGTCCGCGTCGCTGTCGCTCACCGGACCCACCGCATTATCGGTGTCACCTTGACTTGGAGTCGACCCATCCGCGTTGTCCACGCCGATGGTGAACTCTTTGTTACTCGTTGAGCCATCGGTTGAGCTCGCAACCACTGTAATGTTGTGGCTAGCCGCCATCTCAAAATCTAAGTTGCCTGCCACCGTCACCACACCGGTGATTGGGTCAATYGCAAACAAACCATTSGCATCATCACTCAAGCTGTAGCTCACCGTRTCGCCATCTGCATCGGTGGCTGTTGCCGTGATGTTGACCACGTCCCCAATCGCGGCATTCTCTGAAACGGTATTGGTGTCCGCGTCGCTGTCGCTCACCGGACCCACCGCATTATCGGTGTCACCTTGACTTGGAGTCGACCCATCCGCGTTGTCCACGCCAATCGTAAAGTCTTTGCTGCTGGTTGAACCATCGGTAGAGGTCGCAACCACAGTGATGGTATGGCTTGCCGCCGCTTCATGATCTAAGTTGCCTGCCACCGTCACCACACCGGTGATTGGGTCAATCGCAAACAAACCATTCGCATCATCACTCAAGCTGTAGCTCACCGTGTCGCCATCTGCATCGGTGGCTGTTGCCGTGATATTAACCACGTCCCCAATCGCCGCATTCTCAGAGACAGTATTATTGTCTGTGTCGCTGTCGCTCACCGGACCCACCGCGGTATCAGTATCGCCTTGATCTGGAGTCGACCCATCCGCGTTATCCACACCAATGGTGAACTCTTTGTTACTCGTTGAGCCATCGGTTGAGCTCGCAACCACTGTAATGTTGTGGCTAGCCGCCATCTCAAAATCTAAGTTGCCTGCCACCGTCACCACACCGGTGATTGGGTCAATYGCAAACAAACCATTGGCATCATCACTCAAGCTGTAGCTCACCGTATCGCCATCTGCATCGGTGGCTGTTGCCGTGATGTTGACCACGTCCCCAATCGCTGCATTCTCTGAAACGGTATTGGTGTCCGCGTCGCTGTCGCTCACCGGACCCACCGCATTATCGGTGTCACCTTGACTTGGAGTCGACCCATCAGCGTTGTCCACGCCGATGGTGAACTCTTTGTTACTCGTTGAGCCATCGGTTGAGCTCGCAACCACTGTAATGTTGTGGCTGGTCGCCGTTTCATGATCTAAGTTGCCTGCTACCGTCACCACACCGGTGATTGGGTCAATCGCAAACAAGCCATTCGCATCATCGCTCAGGCTGTACGTCACCGTATCTCCATCAATATCTGTCGCTGTTGCCGTGATATTAACCACGTCCCCAATCGCTGCATTCTCTGAAACGGTATTGGTGTCCGCGTCGCTATCGCTCACCGGACCCACCGCATTATCGGTATCGCCTTGACTTGGAGTCGACCCATCCGCGTTGTCCACGCCAATCGTAAAGTC
The DNA here is from genome assembly GCF_900312675.1 of Aliivibrio sp. EL58. GTDB lineage: Bacteria > Pseudomonadota > Gammaproteobacteria > Enterobacterales > Vibrionaceae > Aliivibrio. Next base: position 497,810 of record NZ_OMPC01000001.1, read on the forward strand.
TTTGCTGCTGGTTGARCCATCGGTTGAGCTCGCAACCACTGTAATGTTGTGGCTAGCCGCCATCTCAAAATCTAAGTTGCCTGCCACCGTCACCACACCGGTGATTGGGTCAATCGCAAACAAACCATTSGCATCATCACTCAAGCTGTAGCTCACCGTATCGCCATCTGCATCGGTGGCTGTTGCCGTGATGTTGACCACGTCCCCAATCGCTGCATTTTCAGAGACGGTATTGGTGTCCGCGTCGCTGTCGCTCACCGGACCCACCGCATTATCGGTGTCACCTTGACTTGGAGTCGACCCATCCGCGTTGTCCACGCCGATGGTGAACTCTTTGTTACTCGTTGAGCCATCGGTTGAGCTCGCAACCACTGTAATGTTGTGGCTAGCCGCCATCTCAAAATCTAAGTTGCCTGCCACCGTCACCACACCGGTGATTGGGTCAATCGCAAACAAGCCATTCGCATCATCGCTCAGGCTGTACGTCACCGTATCTCCATCAATATCTGTCGCTGTTGCCGTGATATTAACCACGTCCCCAATCGCTGCATTCTCTGAAACGGTATTGGTGTCCGCGTCGCTATCGCTCACCGGACCCACCGCATTATCGGTATCGCCTTGACTTGGAGTCGACCCATCCGCGTTGTCCACGCCAATCGTAAAGTCTTTGCTGCTGGTTGAGCCATCGGTTGAGCTCGCAACCACTGTAATGTTGTGGCTAGCCGCCATCTCAAAATCTAAGTTGCCTGCCACCGTCACCACACCGGTGATTGGGTCAATCGCAAACAAACCATTSGCATCATCACTCAAGCTGTAGCTCACCGTRTCGCCATCTGCATCGGTGGCTGTTGCCGTGATGTTGACCACGTCCCCAATCGCGGCATTCTCTGAAACGGTATTGGTGTCCGCGTCGCTGTCGCTCACCGGACCCACCGCATTATCGGTGTCACCTTGACTTGGAGYYGWSCCATCRGCRTTSTCCACGCCAATCGTAAAGTCTTTGCTGCTGGTTGAGCCATCGGTTGAGCTCGCAACCACTGTAATGTTGTGGCTAGCCGCCATCTCAAAATCTAAGTTGCCTGCCACCGTCACCACACCGGTGATTGGGTCAATCGCAAACAAACCATTGGCATCATCGCTCAGGCTGTAACTCACCGTATCGCCATCTGCATCGGTAGCTGTCGCCGTGATATTAACCACGTCCCCAATCGCCGCATTCTCAGAGACAGTATTATTGTCTGTGTCGCTATCGCTCACCGGACCCACCGCATTATCAGTATCGCCTTGACCTGGAGTCGACCCATCCGCGTTATCCACACCAATGGTGAACTCTTTGTTACTCGTTGAGCCATCGGTTGACGTCGCAACCACTGTAATGTTGTGGCTAGCCGCCATCTCAAAATCTAAGTTGCCTGCCACCGTCACCACACCGGTGATTGGGTCAATCGCAAACAAACCATTGGCATCATCACTCAAGCTGTAACTCACCGTGTCGCCATCTGCATCGGTAGCTGTCGCCGTGATATTAACCACGTCCCCAATCGCCGCATTCTCAGAGACAGTATTATTGTCTGTGTCGCTGTCGCTCACCGGACCAACAGCTATCGTATCTAATTCAAAACCGACTTTATCTGACACTGGGCCCGTGTTGCCTGCTGGGTCAGTGATGTCTGCCACATATTCGTAATTACCATCAGCATCAGGAGTAGGTACCGTGATCTCTACCTTGCCATTCGTAATGTCATCTTCAGTAATCGGGTGTGTTCCAACCACTGTTCCAGCACCATCACGCAACTCAATAATGTCGCCTTTATCTGTTCCTGCAGGCAGCGTCACTTCAACTTGAATACCATTCGCAGCACTCTCTTCATTAATCACGCCATTTGCATCAATTTCAGCAATAGAAATACTTGGCGCTGTTTTAACTAGGCCATTACTTGGATCAGGAACCTGAAGATCTCCAGTCTCTCTATATACCTTATATTGTTCTAATAATGTTAAACTTTGGGTTTTTGATAAACCTATGGACTCTAAAGAAGATGTGTCAAAGCTAGTTTCAGCTACCGTGCTTTTTCCTATTCTTTCAATCTCAGTAGAAGCCGTTAAGCTTGAACCGCTGTCTTCACCGGCAGCCGGGGCCTCAGTAACTAAACTTGGGTCTTCTCCATCAGAAATCGCATCTAAAATTTCATTAACATCATCATTTTTTCCTGGAAAATCAGAAGCTTCTACTGAAAAATCACCTAATTCATTTCCAATAACGATTTCACCTGGTAAAAGCGGTTCGCCCGCATTAATCAGTTTTAAATTACCATTCTTATCAATTACAATGTTTTGTTTAGTATTTTCTGATGTTTTAGAAGCCATGACGTTAATTCCCAAATCCATTTACCAGTAGCACCACTTTGCAATGCAGACATTAATATTATCAATGAAATTTATCACATAGTTAACACTGTAGCTACATATGAGAATTACTAATAAATGGCGAAATATCGAATATCATGACTTAAAAATCATTTTAATTTATAAAAATATTACACTCATCACAAAATGTGACATTAATTCCATAATTCGTGTATCAAAAAACAAATAAAAACAGATCTAGAAACAAATTATAAAATTTAACTTTGCACAATCTTAATTTTAAGACTTCTTTTATTCGGATTTATATTGCGAATTTCAAAAGTTCATCAAATAAACAGATTTTAAAACGTGAGAGACTATTAAATTAATAAGATTCAATAACTTGATTTTTGCTTTTTAATTAGACATGACGTAGCATTTATTTAATAAGCATAAAACAAAGCACACACATTGGTTTAACGCTAAATAATTACCTATATTAATCCTGTGCATTTTAACCGTCACGTTCAGAAAAGAAGATACGATGATTAGGAGAAACACTTTGAAATGGATGAAACTTGCAACCAGTAGTTTGCTTGTTTTGAGCGTATCTACTCAAGCTCAAACGTTAGAGCAAGCAATCTCTCAAACTCTAACAACAAACCCAGAAGTAAAAAAAGCATATAATTCTTATTTGAGCTTTGTTGCGGATAGTGAGAGTGTCTCAGGTAATTACTTACCATCGATTGATTTAGATGCCGGTATTGGATTGGAAAGCATCAACCCTGCAGATGGTAGCTCTACAGATATGACCCGAAAAGATGCAACTTTATCGCTAACTCAATTAATTTGGGATGGTTCAAATACAATTAATGATATGGATCGAACAGAGGCTGAATCAGAATCAGCTCGCTTGCAACTTATCTCTCTAGCTGAAAATAAAGCACTTGATGTTTCACAAGTCTATTTAGATGCAGTAAAAGCGACCGAGATCCTCGCGCTTTCTGAAAGTAATCTCGCTATTCATAAGAAAATCTACAAAGATATTAAGAAAAGAGCAAACTCTGGTGTAGGCTCAACTGCAGATGTATCTCAAGTAGAAGCACGTATTGCTCGAGCACACGGTAATTTACTTGCTGCTCAAAACAACTTATTTGATACACATACCGTCTTTACACAAATTGTAGGCTCACCTCCTCAAAGTCTTATTTATCCTCGAGCTGATTCAAGAACCTTACCCTTGAGTTTGCAGGACGGTATTGAACGAGCTTACGAACATCATCCTGTCATCTTAACGGCTCAGTCAGATATTAAAGCCGCTAAGTTTCAATATGCTCAATCAAAAAGTGCAAATTACCCAACCTTCTCAATTGAAGCCGCCCAAACATGGCGCGATGATGCTGGTGGTATAGAGGGTAATAGTGATGAGTTTTCTGCGATGGTCAGAATGCGTTACAACCTATATAACGGTGGTAGTGACAGTGCAAGATCAGATAAAAGTGCTTATCAATTAAACATGGCAAAAGATCTTCGTGACAGTGCTTATCGTAATGTTGAAGAAGGATTTCGACTTTCTTGGAGTGCCTTAGATTTAACTCTACAACAAAAAGAATTTCTAGCTGATCATGTTGATGCAGCCTCAGATACCGTCATTGCATACGAAAAACAATATCGTATAGGAAAGCGTACACTACTTGATTTATTAAATACTGAAAATGAGTTGTTTGAAGCTCGTAAATCCTACTTAGACGCTCACTATTCAGAGCAATTTGCTAAATTCAGAGTATTACATGCAACAGGGACACTGTTACCTTCATTGTTAATCGATACACCAAAAGAATGGGATTCTACGCAATCCAAAAAAGAGGATAAATAATAATGAAAACAGTAATTTACCCTGCAATTATTGCTTCTCTATTTTTGACTGGTTGCGTCTCAGGTGATAAAGATTACATTGAAACGCCTAAGTCAGATCAAATCGCCGATCTAAGAGATGATGATTATGATGGTGTTATTAATGCTCGAGATATTTGCCCAGGTACACCGCGTGGTGCAGAAATAGATAACGATGGTTGTGCTGAATATGTAGAACATTCGGATAAAAAAGATCTTAAGATCCTTTTTGCTAATGATTCATCAGAGATCTCTCCGATCTTTAAAACAGAGATCAGAACAATGGCTGAGTTTCTTACTGAATATTCAGACACATCCATTCAACTTCAAGGTTTTGCGAGCCAACAAGGTAACGCTGAATATAATATCCACTTATCAAAACTACGTGCAGCAGCAGTTCGCGTTGCTTTAATTGAATACGGTGTTGATCCCGATAGAATTGAAACTATTGGTTTTGGAGACACGCTATTAACCGCGAAAGGTGATTCAGCAGTAAGCCATGCATTAAACCGTCGTGTTGTTGCAACGGTTGTAGGTTTTAAAGGTGATGTAGTAAACGAATGGAATATATTTACACGTAAAAAGAAATAACCTCTCTTAAATTTACTAAATCGAGTTAATAAAAAAGGCAGTGAATTATCACTGCCTTTTTGTTTTCCAGAAGAAAAATATTAACTAGCTGCTTTTACTTTTCCCGTTTTCAACTCATTAAGCACCTGATTTTTGGGCCCATCAGCAATTATATGCCCTTTTTCCATCACTATAATTCTATCTACAACTTCTAACATAGATGATTTATGAGTAATCAGTATTAAGGTTTCTGATGGTTTTAGATGGGATAGCTGATTCTTAAATAACAACTCAGATCGGTTATCCATACTACTGGTTGGCTCATCCATTAGTAATACGGGTGGACGACCAATTAGAGCACGAGCAATAGCCACTGACTGACGCTGACCACCTGATAATAACAAACCACCCTCACCAACTTGACGCTCTAATCCTGCAGGATCCTGCTGAGTAAATGCGGTAACACCAGCACGGTTTGCAGCATCCATCATTTCGGCATCATCAGATAATTCTCGCCCTAAAATGATGTTTTCTCTGATTGAACCATAAAACAAAGTAATATCTTGCGGTACACAGCCTATATTACGTCGTACGTCGACATGATGAAGTTGGGAGATATCGGTATCATCTATTCGAACAGAGCCCTCTGTGGCTTGATACAGGCCCATAATTAGCCTTTCTAAGGTTGTCTTGCCTGAACCAATTCGGCCAATTATCGCTACCTTTTCTCCAGGATTAATAGTAAGACTAATGTCCCGAACTGCAGAGACTTGAGATTCAGGGTAGTTAAAGCTCACTTTATCTAACTCAACTTTCCCTTGAAGAATTGGACGATGAATATAGCGCTTATCTTCCTCTTGTTCATCAGGCATTGCCATTAATTGCTCAATGATAGTCATCGATGATTTAGCTTGATTATAACGTGTTGATAGTAGTGAAATTTGAACAAGTGGACCAATAGCTTTACCACTCAGCATAGTTGATGCTATCAATGCTCCCATCGTCAGATCACCATTAGCAATAAGATAAACACCAACAATGATCATACCTATATTAACGGCCTGTTGTACAAAGCCCGCCATATTCTGGATGGAATCTGTAATGCGTCGACTTTTAATACTCCAATTCGAGATATGAGTAACCGCCTCTTCCCATTTATATTGAAATTTACTTTGAGCATTGAAGATTTTTAGTGTTTCTAAGCCAACTAAGCTCTCAATTAAATTAGCGTACTTTTGAGAAGCAAGTCGTGAGCCTTCTTCAATTGTTTTCTTTAATGGTCCTTGAATAATCGCCGCATGAATAAGTAGTAATAGGATCCCAACAATCGGTACTAAGACAATTGGGCCCGCAATCAGATAAATCACGAATAAGAAAAGTAAAGCAAAGGGTAAATCAATAAGAGACGCGATGGTTGCTGACGTAAAGAATTCTCGGATCGATTCAAACTCTTGTAGGTGTCGAGCAAAAGCACCAACCGAAGGAGGACGAGCCTCCATTCTAATCCCCAATATTTTCTGAAATAATTTAGACGATATCAATACATCCGATTTTTTCCCTGCGATATCAATGAAATATCCTCGAACGTATTTAAGAATAAAATCAAAAATAAAGACAACAAAAATACCAGAAGCTAATACCCATAGAGATTCAAATGCAAGGTTAGGCACGACTTTGTCATAAACAAGACGAGTAAACATAGGTGTTGCAATCGCAAATATATTAATCAAGATAGAAGCAATAAACACATCACGATAAATATGTTTAGATTCTAATAAAGTACTCCAGAACCAGTGGCCTTCACGTTTCTTTAGTATCTCAGGGGAGCGTTCATCGTATCTAAATTGTTTTTTAAGTAAAAAGTATCGCCCAATATATTGCGATTCTAACTCTTCAATTGAGATAGAAATCGGCAACATATCTGAACTTTCAGTAATGATTTCAGCCTGCTTATTTTCAGCATCAAAGCCAATTAATACACACGACTCTCCTCCCTGAAGTAACAAAACAACAGGTAAAACTAAGCGTGGAATACTTAATAAAGGTGCTTGATTTTCCTTTGCCACTAATCCTGCGCGCTCTGCAGCACGAGAAAACAAGTAAGGGGTTAATTTACCATCTTGTAAGGGTAAACCATTAATCAACGCTTCAGGTGAGTTTACCTGGCCGTAATAGCGCCCTACGTAGCATAAAGAGTGTAATAATGAATCTTTCATATTATTGACCCTTCACTTTTTCATTAACAAAAAATCCTTGGAAAATATCAATATTATGTTCAGCTAGTAACTCTAACTGCTGTTTGTTTTCTACTCGTGAGGCAATAGTAATGATCCCTAGATTTTGTGCTGTTCTTGAAATAGATGCCAAAATAAAACGTTGTTTTTCATCATCTAATTGGTGAGTAAATAAATAATCAAGTTTTACATATTTTGGTCTAAACAGCTTAATGTACTCTAGAGATTCAAAGTTACGTCCAAAATTATCAACCCCAAACTCAGCCCCTGAAGAACGGATCACGTTACATAATAAAGCGGTGTGATCTTCATTTTCAATAAACGATGATTCTTGAATTTCAAAATGCAGCAGTGAGGCAATAGGCTTATGTTTTTTAAGTAAGTTAGTTAACCAACGGACAAAACTTGGATTTTCAACACTACTATTGGCCAAGTTAATTGCAACCGGTTGAGTAATTTCTTCAGCAAGAATACGTTCAACCATCGTGCGTATAACAAATTGATCAAACGAGGTAGTTTCATTTAGTTGTTCAAGTGCAAATAAGTATTGATTCGCAGAATACCGTTGGTTATCTTTTTCAATTGCAGAAAAGACTTCTTGATGGAAAATACTTCCCGATTGAGTTGTGGCTAGCTGTAATGTGAAATTAAATAAATGCTCATTAATTGCCTCATCAACAAACTGTTTCCATTGCTGTTTACCCATCAGTTCATGGGCACTTTCATCAGCAATATAACCAAATAATAACTCAGGCGTAGAGTGTGCTTGAGCTAGCGCATTATCAGCAAGTGAAAGGATCTCTGTTGATGTTTTTCTTGATTCATTAAATATAACGCCTAAGTCAGCATCAATAGGAGCCGTAGCTGTCGGATCACCTTTAATATCTTGCGTATAAGCAATGATATTTTCAGCAGTTACTTTTAACTCTTCTTCTTCAATGCTTGGAAAGATAAAACCAAATTCATAAGTATTTAATCGTGTCATTATGATGTTCGATGAAGGCAGTGTCGCTTTTAATAAATCAGATAACTCTTTAACTTTTTTATCTCCAGCTTCATACCCTTCTTCCTCATATACTTTATTAATAAAATTTACGCGAAATAAAGCAATACCACCTTTTGAAGATTCAGATAACCATGTATTTAACTGCGCCATAAAAAACGACCGGTTACCTAATCCAGAAGTTGGGTCGAGGTAGACTTTGTCTCTTAGCTTCTCAGCTTCTTTTGCTTGTGATTGGAAACTTTGCGCTATCTGTAATGACATCGTATTAATACCATTAATTACCGCTTCTAAGTCTTTCGTTTTTGGTTTAGCTAATTCATTACTAAAATTATTTTCTGCTACTTCTTTCATTTTTATAATGATCTGCTGTAAAGGTGCTAATGCTCGCTTCACAACAAACGAAATAATAATAATGCCTAATCCAATTACGATAGCAAAAGTAAACGCCAACTCAGTTAATGCCTTCCAAAGTTGTTGATAAGCATAACCTGGGTGAGTCACAATTTCGACCTCAGCCAATTGTAACCATCCACTCGTTATAACTCTGCTTTCAGAAATAGTTCTGAATAAATTAAAATCTAAAAACCATTCAGGCACAGAATCTACCGTTAATGGATAAACACGAACAATTTCATCATTAGTGTTAAACAACGTTAATCGTACTGCAGAATAGTAACTACCATCAAATAGCGCATTAATCACAGACTCTGCAGCAACCTTATCCTCATTTTCTAAATAAGGCGCAAGAGCAAGCCCTACCGTATTAATCGTATTATTCACTTCTGAACGCTGCTGGTTTTCTAGAAACGTTTGTGTACTACGAAATTCAATCGCAAAGACAGAGATCATCAATAGTAAAAAGACGGCTGTCATCCATGAAACTAGCTGTTTATATAATGTCATATCGCTACTCATCATAATTTATAATTGGGTGGTTTAATCTCAGGCCTTTGTTTCTTGCTCGTAAATCATTCCATAAACTTAATCGAGATGATTTTCCTGCCTGCTGTCCGTTTCCTTTACCTTTCATTAGCCATAGATGTTGACCATTAAAACTATAAATTGGTAATAGATCGGTACGCTCTGTTGCTGGTTTTATTTCTTTATCAATGTTATCCAAAATCAATGGTACTGAAGATGGTGTTGGGTAATAAGCAAGTACCATATGAAATTGATTCAAATCTAAAGCTTTAAGGTAAATCAATCTTAATTTTTTATCGGGGACACCAAGCTCTAATAAGGAAAAATATTTCGCAATGGTAAAGTCTTCACAATCTCCGGCGTTACTTCCTAAAAACTCCAGAGGCGTTGCCCAATAATCTTTCTTTCCCCATAACCGAATATCATCGACAAAATAAAGTTGATTGAAAAATAGATTAATTTCTTCAAGCTGTTTTCTTTCATTTTTATTATCAAGCGTTGCTATCAGCTCACGCCATGCAGTCACTCGCCTCGATGCTCTCTCACCATACTCATCTTTTACGGCTTTAATCCAACTGTTGTCTTGCTTGGTTAAAGCGATAGATGTGAGTGAGAATATGGCAAGAGGTAAAATGAACAACCATTTTATCCTCATCTGTTTTTACTCTCTCTATCCATACTATTCTTTTAATGCCGAGCTTTTTGCTTGAATAATAGGTTTAAGTAGATAATCAAGAATACTGCGCTTTCCTGTAATGATATCTACCGACGTTGTCATTCCTGGGATAATGTAGAATTGAGTTTTCTCAGCTAAGTCATCTTGTGATGTTCTAACACGAACTAAATAAAAACTGTTTCCTTCCTCATCTTGAATCGTATCCGCACTAATATGCTCTAGTGTTCCTTTTAAACCACCATAACGAGTAAAGTCATAAGCACTGAATTTAACTATCGCTGCTAACCCAGGACGAAGAAATGCAATATCTTGTGGGGCTATCTTGGCCTCAATCAATAATGTATCTTCGGTAGGAACAATCTCAATCAGATCCATACCAGGCTGAATAACCCCCCCTACCGTATTAATATAAATTTTCTTGATGGTTCCCGTCACAGGAGAAAGAACAACGGTTCGATTAACTTTATCTTTTAGGCCCACTTGTGATTCAGTTAATGCCGAAAGCTTATCTTGAATGCTGTTCAATTTTTCTTGCTGTTCAGAGCGAAACTTAAGAGCTGCATCAATTCGGTTTAACACTGCTTCTTGAATAGCAGAGCTTAACACTGGGATTTTTAATTCTGTTGAGGTTAGCTCTCGCTTCGTATCATTAACTTGACGCTGTAGTTTAAGTAACTCTATTCGAGGGACGACACCTTCATCAGCCAATGGCTTTGTTATATCAAATTCTTTTCTCGCTAAACCATAACTTGCTTTCAAGCTTCTCACTCGAGATTTAATTTCAACAAGCTCTTGCTGCTTTTGACTGACTTGCTGGTCAAATACAAAAATACGGTTTTTTAAGTTATTCATATCCGCGTTATATTCAGCTAACTGTCTTTTGACTACGATTGGATTTTCTTCCATAAACTCAGCATCAAATTTCAATTTACCTTTTGAGATAATGACAGAATCTTTCCAACGCTTACGACTATTAATATCTTGAATTAAAATACTGTCCATTGATGCTGATAATTGCATAGCGCTTGCCGTCAAATTGACGAGTTGTTTTTTACGCTCTCTAAAGTCAGAACGAAAACGAGTATCATCAATTAATAATAGCTGTTGACCTTTTTTGACTTGATCCCCTTCTTTAACCAACATCTCCTTTACTAAACCACCCTCAAGGTTTTGCACTACTTGCAATTGAGATGATGGAATTACCTTTCCTTGTCCAACGGTTACCTTATCTATTTCAGCCCATGAAGCCCAAGCAATAGCAATACAGAAAAAGACGGCAATAATCCACAGGAGAATTTTAGCGTTTGTTGGGGTGTTAAGAAGTAGCGCTGCCGTTTTGTCATCAACAAATTCCAGCTCTTCTTTATTAAGGCGATTCAATCCCTTTTCATTCATTTCCAATTCCCTAGACTACCGTGTTAATGAATAACATTTCCATTACATTAGAATATCGTATTTCACTGTAACTCACTAAGGTTTATTAGTTATATTTTGAAGCTTGAATCATTTCTGAAGAAGTAAGAAGGTATGATTTACAGTGTAAATTGAGTGTAGGTTATAAATTCAATTTACACTGTAAATTAGGACAGTAGAATGAGTGGGTTTACAATTTACACTGTAAATTATCTAACATACATTTAATGAGCTCTCTCAATTGCAACTCCGCATTTTTTCTACCAATTAAATTGCACTCTTCTATAACGACAGACCATTCTTTGGTTTGAATGATTTTGGTCACTGCCAGTTCTTTTTGAGGCTCAGATAAATCAATAAGCATTGATAGATTACTAAGAATGAATTGACGTAGTTCATATTGAAGTAATTCATATCCTAAGCCACCTAACGCAAAAGTAGTCAGTCGTTTAATAATTAAAGGTGACATAGTATCTTTGATTGAAACGCCACCTAAAAGACTAAGTACATCCTTGTATGGCAGTTCAGAAAATGTCGACATTAACTGCTCAGGGAATGAGGTATAAAAATACTCATCGCCAATAGAGACCCAATTAATACTTTTTTGACTTAATGGTTTCATTGCTAATAAAGAGTGTGTTCCACTCGCTTTGTCTTTTGTTATACCTAAACGAACAAAGTGAAAGCCGAGAGCTTGCCAAAAATAATTCAACTCCGCAGTCGAACCAAAACTGGTACTAAGGTAATCCAACCCCTCTTGTTTATATTTATTTTCTATCGCCCGAATAAATTCCGAGCCAATGCCTCGTTGTTGAAAACTTGGATCGACAGCAATTCGCATAATACGAAAACTCGATTGAATGGCTGGCTCATCAATACATAATGTTTGAGTTAGTGATATCGCAGCTAAATGCCCTTTTGGTCGTCGCTTTCCAAGTTGAGCTGCATGAATTAAATCGAGTTCTAACTCTCCCTCTTTAGACATTAAAGCACAGCACACTAACTGCCTATTGCTTCTTTCTATTCCAACCCAACAAAATAACGTTGGGTCTGTTAATAAAGAAATCCAATCATTTGGCGATGTTTGGTAATGAGCCGATACTAAAAGAGAAAATAAAGCCTGAGAAAGCGTACTGTCATTAACTAACTGAGACACAGGTAAACAGTGATAATCAATCTTTGCTAAAGGTTCAACTGTCTGAACAGAATCTACAGCTCTATTGTGGTTAAGTAAAAATACAGACGACAACCACTCTTCTAACGGATCGTTATTATTCCAGCGAATAGGTTGCTTTATTTCAATTGAACGATAATTTGGTCTTTTCTTATGAAGTTGTTTTTTGAACTTAATCTCAAAACCTCGCCCGGTACCTTCATAGCCATTAATAGTGGTAGAAAAAACCATGCGAGAATATTGTTCGACTAATGAAAGTAACATTGGAGCAGGGATTGCGGCCGCTTCATCAACGCATAATAAATCCAGCGTCTGGGGATTTCGAAGTAACTCATCGGGTGCAAGATAAATAATCTGAGAGTCATTAATCATTAACTGATTTTTTTGTTTCGTTACAACATCAAAGTTGAGCTGGGCAATACGTTCGGCATGTATAAATATTTCATCGACACTTGCACGCTGTGGTGCGGTTACGCCAATAATTAATGGTCGTTCCATCGCTAACTCAGCAATGGCTAGTCCAATCGCTGATGACTTTCCTCTTCCGCGATCTGCAGTCATGACAAGTGGACGCTTTGTATGACCAGAAACGACTTTTTGAATCGCTTTTACTGCTAATTCTTGATCCGCTGAACGATAAACCGCGTCATGCCATTTAGAGATATTATCGAGAGAAAGAGGACGCTCAGGTAATACGTAGTCAATATCCGTTTCTTTTAAGCACACCATTTGAGTCATAAAGTGCGATAGCCACTGACTAACCGCTAAAGAAAGTGAAGAGCTATCAGTACGAATAAAAAAAACGAGCCCCCCACCAACAACGGTTCCACATATTGCATTAATGGCATTCGCATTAAATTCATGGGAAATATCAATCACCAAACAATCGGTTTCTTGACCTAACTTCTTTAAAGCAGACTTAATAGGAAAAGGAACATACTCAGGAATAGTCAAATCACCGTACAACTCAACGTTGGCAAATCGTGAACTTTGCTGAGAAAAAAAAGAGTCTAATAATGATTCACACCATTGCTTTGAACCTTCAAGCAGAATGGGATAACGGATATAACCACTAGCAGCATAAGAAGATACCGAATTTAGAAATGACAGCGCAGAAAGCATTGCAGAAAAGTCCATTAACATAAGAAGATATTATGCGTAAATTGTAGCATGAGATGAATATTTTCTATCTATTAAGAAAAGAAAGTATGACGAAACAAATCGGGAGAAGGTATAATGCTTGCTACATTTAAGCCTTCATCATTTAGGAATGACCATGCATTTAAGTCAACTTACTCAACCTATCTACCAAAAGCTATATCAAGACATCGAACAATTTAGAAGTACCTTTGACTTAGCAGTAGAAGCACCTGAATCATTAGATGAAAAAAATGACTTATTACACACCTCGTTAGCGATCGAAGAGTTAACAGAATTAGCAGAAGCAGACAGCAAGCTTGAACAAGCTGATGCCATTGTGGATACAGTTTATGTCTTAATGGGACGTGCGGTACATTTAGGAACGAAGAATTTAGAAGACAATCTAAGTATCTCGTACTTAATTGACCTTCTCTTAAACGTTGCAAAAAACTTAGATATCGATTTTGTACCATGTTGGGATGAAGTACATTCAAGCAACATGAGTAAAGTGTGTAAAACAGAAGATGAATACCAAGCGACAAAAACATTCTATGCAGAGCAAGGAATTGAACTGATGTCGACTGAAAAAGGTGGATTCATCATCGCTAAATGCGCTAAAAACGTAGAATTAGATAACAAAGTAATTAAGCAAGGTAAGGTTTTAAAATCAGTAAACTACCGACCGGCAGATCTTGCGCCGTTAGTATAATCTAAGAATAAAAAAAACAACGATTCAAATACAAAAAAGAGCCCGGCTTAGTTAACTAAATCGGGCTCTTTTTTATTATTATAATTAATGGCTAAAAAACGTATTAAGATACTTTTTGACTAATGTACGCCAAAATATCTTCCATTAATGCATCATCGACTTTTTTCAAATTAAGAGTCAAAGCCGAACCTTTACGTTTATATGAAGCTCGGCCTTTTACCAATTCAGTACTTAATGGCTTAGCCGCTTCTCTTTTTGGTAATAAATCTTCAACCCAAACTTCAATAAGTTCTGTCACTTCTTTCGTCATTCTACTCACGCCAAGCGCAGTAGAACGCGTCCAAACTGCTCCTTGCTCGCCAGCACATTGTCCAAGTAAGGTTTTTTGTTCCTCGTCAGACAACGTATTATAGAGCTTATGAAGCTTAACAACGGTTGGACGACCAATTTCACTCACACTTGGATACGCTTGTAGCAATTCTAAAGGTAATGTCGCCGCTTTTAATGCGCCACTCACTAATGCTTCACTGCACTGGCATACTTTCGCTAGCTCTTTTTGATCAGCAACGTCACCACGAGCAAGCATTGCATGCATCTCTTTACCACGTTCGTACAGTGATAATGGCTTATGAGCATTCGCTACATCAGAAAGAAATTTAGCGTGTTTGGTATTAATGCCTTCGGCAACATAAATTAAGAAGTCTTGTTCTGCCAAAATACATGACATACGACGACGACTACCGTCAAGAACCTCAATTTTTCCACCTTCAACAATACGACCCACAGCTGGGTATTGCTGACCACGATCACGCAGTGTAGTTAAAATATCCGATAAAGCATGTTCGGTTAAAAATGATTGTTCACGAGCATTTTCAGCAAAAACAACCGTAGAGTTACGTACGTCTTTTGCTGGAATTTTACGTAACTCAAAAGTCACCATATCTTCACCAGCAACCGCAAGTTCAATCACTTGAGCTTGCGATTTTGCTGCTTTTTGAGCTTCAACTGGTGTTGTTGCACGGCGTTTATTTGTCTTACCAAATAGCTTTGCATTTAAATCAGAAGTTTTAATTGCCATGGATTAGTACTCCCCTTTATTTAACGAATTCCAGTGACTATGAAGAACACGCTCAAATTCTAATGCACTTTTCTTAACTGCATCTTGAGCAACAGCCAATGTCTTCTTACCACCTTCAAAATCTGCCGCTGTTAAGTCAAAAACCGTACTATAAGTATCAGCACAAATTTCAAATGCACGGCTTCGTGGAATAGTCGCCATCATCACTTGATCAGCCAATAAATAATTCATTTCAGTTAATACTGAAACTTGTTTTTTATTGTCATCTTCAAACATCGTAGGCATAAGACGAACAAACTCTAATCCATGCCAATCTTCAGGGAACATTTCATACACAGTTGGTAAATGTTGGAAAAAGTTTACTGTTGATGCCCAGTCTAAACGTTTTGCAGCACATGGAATTAACAGTGAGTTTGATGCGTACATTGCGTTCCAAACTAATGGATCAACGTGCGGACCTGTATCAATCATGATCACATCAAATTGATCAGCAATTGGGTCAATAACCTTTTCTTTTAATAACTTAACAATATCAAGAGAACCATTAGTTGATAAATCCTGCCACGCTTCTGCATTAAACATCGCATCTTCAGGAAAAGCAGAAATGGTTTTTAAATTTGGATATTGTGTATTAAGAAGTACATTTTTAGCCATAAACTGACCATCAATAACTTCATTTTCAGGGACATTATCCAACATAATATCTACAGCTGAATAGATGGTGTCCTGCTCTGAAACACTAATTTGAGGGTTTAAGAAAAGGCGAAGTGACCCTTGAGGATCTAAATCGATTAAACAAATACGATAACGCTTTTCTAAATTTAGAGCTAAACAAGCAGCAAGGTGCACAGCACTCATTGACTTACCTGTACCACCTTTTTGGTTTTGAACATTTACAACCCAAGGCTTATTGTTCACATTTTTTTTCTGTTCATGAAACGCTGGCATTCCTGCCGCATCCATCAACATATGTGCTTCTGTTAATGAAATCGAATAATGATTTGCATTATTCTTCGTAAATTGATGACCCTCAGACTCTAAACGAGTAATTGCTTCATCAAGTTTTCTTCTTGTTAAGCCAGAACGAGTTTCCATCATTGCTTTTGACATTGGAGGGAAATGTTCGTTATTTCTTTCTTCAAGAACCAGTTCGATACGGTCGGATTGTACCTGTTGGGTCTGCTCTGCCAATGCAGCTAAATTAGCAATGGTTTTTTCTCTGTTCATAATATTCGCCATTAATGTAACTATGAAATTAATTGTACAGCAATGAAGGTCAATTACAACAAATTGGTGAACGTGAATTTAATAATGTGATATACATTAAAAAGAGATAATTATACTAACAAAGCTGTCATTTATGTTAAATACAGACTTAATATTTAGGCTATAACTCGGTACGAACATCACAAAACTTAAAATGTTACACTGTCACCTAGTGGTAAATTTACAGTGTAAATTTACGGAAGCGTGATAAATATCAAACAAATTACGGGCTATGTATTTTCAATATAAAAAATGAAAATAATATTAAAAAAGTATCTTTTATTAGAATAACTACCGCTATTAATAACATTAATCTACCACTTAAATTCTTACTTATTAGAAATAAAATGAATTATTACCCGAACCCGGATTAAGTAAGGCGCTCTAAAAAGGAAATAATGAAGCATGATCAAGGGCAAAATAATCGCATTGAGAAGCAATATTCCCTGTAAATTGAATTGTAATTAAAGGAAGCATGATCAAGATAAAATTAATCACGGAAGCATGATAAGAGCTATATAAATTACAGAGAATGTATATTCTATAAGGGTTAACGCAAGATCAATAAAAAAATAGAGAAATAGATCCAGTTAATGAATTACTTGATCATTCTTCTGGATCTAGATTAGCTTTAACTATGTACAAAAAAATGGTGTAAAACATCCAATAAAATAGCAAGAACACAGAAACGAACAAAAACACTCTTTAAATAAACTCAAAAATTATCATTTTAGATAAGAATAAGATCATATCTGTGGATAAGTTGTGTTTAGACCTTGATCATTCTTCACAAAAATGATGATCATTGATTCAATAGGCTTATGATCATGCTTTTAGTCGTTTTGTGATCATAGATCCGAGCCAATAATGATCATGCTTTCAAAAAAACCTTGATCATGCTTTCATTGCGCAATAAAAATAGTTATTTATATACAATAACTTGCAAGCAAAAAACCGTTCAGATCATAGATCAATATAATCATATAGATCAGTATTAATCATAAAGATCAGTTTAAAAGAATAATAATTTTTTTCTTTCTTTAAAGATCTAATTCCTTTAATCTATACGAAAGAATGATTAAAATACAATGAATGTCAGTTGAAAATGAATCATATAAAAACAGCAGATAACGAAAAGATCTACATCCCTCTTCCAAGAGATCACAAGGGTGGACACTTATTCGAAATACCAACAAACCTTGTTGATTGGATCACTCAATATCAACATTTTAAAGGTGTTACGAAAAGTATTTTAGAATTAATGAATTTAATTTCATTAAAAGGATTCTCTTCGCCTGATGGTTTAGTTTCAACAACTGAAGTTATCGAAACAACAGATGGACATCTAACACGAGCAGCTATCCAGCAACGATTACGAACTGCCGTAAGTATCGGATTATTTGAGCAATATCCAGTTCGTTTTGAGCAAGGATTAGCTGGAAAAACAATGCTACATAAGTTTATTAATCCGTCCTCGTTAATTTCGACATTAGGTATTACAAGTTTAAAATCTGAACAAAGTCATGAACAAGAAAAACAAAAACGCTCTAAAGCACTTGCTCAGACCCAAGTAAATCGTCAATTTCTTACTGAGCATGGTTTAGGTATCCCACCAAGCATGAGGGATGAAGCTGATCAATTTGTTGTATCTCCGACGAATTGGGCAGGGATCATAGATCAAGCTTTAGCGCCACCACGTACTCGTAAGAACTATCAAAAAGCAATGGTTGCCATTTCAGGTACTAAAGCGATCATTGAAACAAGATCATCAAAAAATATTATGACTGTTGATGATCTGATGACGTTGTTTGCTCTGTTCACTCTAACAGTCCAATATCATGATCACCATCAAGATGATTATCATATTCAAACCAAAACAATGGGTAATAAAACACCGATTTATATTACCGATATCTTAACATTACGTGGTAAGAAAGATTCTGGACCTGCACGTGATTCTATCCGCGAAAGTATTGATCGTATTGAATTTACAGACTTTCAACTACATGAACTTACTGGCCGTTGGTTAAGTGAGAATATGCCTAAAGGCTTTAAAAGTGATCGATTTCGTTTCTTAGCTCGAACTATTACCGCATCTGATGAAGCGCCAAAAGAAGGCAAAGATGGCGAGATCAAAATTAAGCCTAACTTGTATATTTTGGTGTGGGAACCTTCGTTTTACGATGAATTACTAACCAAAGATTACTTCTTTTTGTTCCCACCTGAGATCTTAAAGCAACATACGTTGGTATTTCAGCTCTATAGCTTCTTCAGAAGCCGTCTAGCGCGTCGAATGACTGATAACTTACTCCTAAGTGAAATAAATCAGAAACTCGCCCGTAACGTCGAATGGAGACGATTTTCATTAGATCTTATTCGTGAGTTAAAAAAATTAGCCAAAGATAAAGTCACTGATGAATTATTTATTGTGAACTTATGGGGTTATCACCTTACGATCTCGATGCTGGATAGCAATGAAAAATTACCAGATTATCAAGTAGATATTCGCTGTGATCCTGAAGAAGTGATCCGTTATTCGCGAGCAAGAACGACGAATGCTGGTAAACGTAATATGGCACCAACAATGCCAAACCCATTACGTAATGAGATCATGCCAAAACAAGCGATAGATCAACTGTCAACGATCATCGATGGTGAGTTTGAACCCATTAAACGAAATACCCTTAATAAATCAGGTCGTTTAGGTCGCAGAGTGAAGCTCCGTAAACATTCTGCTGAGATTAATGCGGATGAATTAACGATCACATTGACTAAATATACATCTGAGCAAGCATTAGAAAGAAGTATCACTGCATTATCAGCGATGACTGGCCACAGTTCTTCATCCATTTCAGAGGAGTGTAAAGAACTGTTGGAAAAATTAGATTATTTGCAGGTGGCAGGTGAGGTTTTACCTTATGAGACACTAAGTAAGACAATTGAATTCTATAATAGCCAAGATCATGGTAAGCACTTATCAATCGAGAACTTGATCGCAGGTTTAGCGGTACGAAGAAAGATCTGTAAATTAGTGTTTTCACAGAACTATGATCAAGATGTATTACGCGCATTGGACGAGATGGCAGGATAGTCAAACTATTGACAGCTTTATAGCCTTACCCTGACAAAGCGATGACAAAACAATATGCTCAAAGGTTATTATCTCTAACGAATAGACAACCTTTGTCCTTTACCAATCGAAAGATTGGCTCATATTGTTACACATCTTAACTTTTATTGGTTTCAATAATCGTATTGGCGAGCCTAGTGCTCGCCGTTTTTTTATCTGCTAATAAATCCTTACCGCACTTCCCGTATCTTATGGGACCATGATCATTCTTCCATTATGAAATAAGGCTTTAACGCGAAGAGTCCTCGTATTTTCTTTCATTTTTTATTACTCTAGCACTCTAAATTACACCTTAATATTTTAGAAGTAGGTAAGCATGATTGAACGTCAAGAAACAAAGCAGCGTATGAGTCGTATCGTTAAACATAACGGGACGGTTTATCTATGTGGTCAAGTTTGTGCAGATGCGACGAAGGGCATAGCAGAACAGACGCAAACCATGCTTGATAAAGTAGATCTACTGTTAGATCAAGCAGGCAGCTCTCGTGAGCATATGTTGTCAGCCACGATCTACATTAAAGATATGAAAGATTTTGCTGAAATGAATGCGGTTTGGGATGCATGGGTGCCTGAAGGTCACGCTCCAGCGCGTGCATGTATTGAAGCGAGCATGGCTCGTGAAGCGCTTCTTGTTGAAATATCAGTAGTTGCCGCTGAAAAATAATAAAAATAGATAACTAAAATAATAACTTACTTAGTTTATCTTTGGGTAGCTAAGTAAGCTTGATATAAGGAAGTGTCATGCTCAATCATTCAGAACCCGCGTTTTATCTTGACGGTGTAAAGTATCAATCTCATCATTTTTCTTTGCCTCTTAATTATGATGATTACACCGCTACCCCTGATCATGTTTCCGTTTATGCTCGAGAATTAGTAAAAGCAGAAAATAGCGATCTTGATCTTCCGTATTTAGTTTATTTTCAAGGTGGGCCTGGTTTTCCTGCTGCTCGTCCACTCAGTAATTCTGGTTGGTTAAAGCGTGCCTTAGAACAATATCGTGTGATCTTATTGGATCAGCGTGGTACTGGATTAAGCTCTCCGATCACAACTCAAACGATCCAACATTTAGATCCGATAAAACAAGCAGAATATTTAAGCCACTTTCGAGCAGATAACATTGTTCGTGATGCTGAAGCGATTAGAAAGCATTTTAACGTTGATAAGTGGGCGATTATTGGCCAGAGTTTTGGCGGTTTCTGTTCTCTAACATATTTATCATTATTTCCAGATAGTTTACTGGCTTCGTATATTACAGGTGGGATCCCTTCTATTACACGTAATATTGATGATGTTTACCATGCGACATATAAGCGAACGTTAGATAAAAATAGTGAATTCTTTGCTCGCTTTCCACGAGCGCAAGAGCTGTGTGATTGCATTGCGAACAGCTTACTAGATCACTCGGTTACTTTGCCTAATGGCCAGATCTTCACCGTTGAGCAATTTCAACAAATGGGGATCTGTTTTGGTATGGCGGGAGGAGCAGAAGAGCTCTATTTTCAATTAGAAACGGCTTTTGTCGATGTAAATGGCCAACAAGAGCTAGGTTATGGTTTTTTAAATTATGTACTTTCACAACAAGCGCATTTAACTAATCCACTGTATGCGATTTTACATGAGTCGATTTATTGTCAACATAATGCTTCAAAGTGGTCAGCACATCGAGTGAGAGGGAGTTATCCTCAATTTAACCACCAGAAAGGCGCTCCACTGCGTTTTACCGGCGAAATGGTCTATCCATGGTTCTTTGACCAGCTTGAAACCTTAAAGCCATTAAAAGAAGCTGCAGAGCTTTTGGCGGCAAAGTCTGATTGGCCAAATTTATACAATATTGAGCAATTAGCAAAGAATACGGTTCCCATGGCTGCGGCAACGTATGTCAATGATATGTTTGTTGAGTTTGATTTCTCTCGTGAAACATTGAGAGCAATTCCTAATTCAAAAGCATGGATGACCAGTGAGTATGAGCACAATGGCTTGCGAGTCGATGGGGAGAAGATCTTATCAACTCTAATATCAATGGCTGAAGATATTAAAGCCATTCAATAAGCTTTTTTATTGATCCAGAAGCATGATCAAGTAGGATTCGATCCCTTGATCATGCTTCTTATATTTAGTTTGTTTGCTTAAAATAATGATCCCAACTTTGACTTAATGAATCAAATTGAAACTCACAAAACTCTTTTCTATCCTTCAAATAATCGTTTTCGACTTCATCCAATAAATTACTTTGCTTTTTTGGATCACTACCATAAACAAGGCATAAGGTAGAGAAATAGCGCTGTAAATCAAAGCTGTGCTCATCTATGTACTCTCCGAAATCGTAGTAATCAGGTCTATCCTCAGACTCAAATGCAAACATATCTGCCGCACTTATCGCAATATCATCACCATTATTTACATAGTTTAATAATAAGATGGTTGCAAAGTTATCGACGGTATCTTCTTCTTTTCCTAAAACCGGAATGTTCTGATCAGCGATAAAAGCATGACCTGCCTCATGTAATAAAGTATGAAGTAGAGTATCAAGGGCACCTAACTGCGGTGATTTATTAAAGCGTTCTTGGTATTTATTTTTTGAAAAATAATCGAGTGATTCTTGATAAAACGAATAAGGGATCTGTATCGTATGAAAGTTAGGATCATAGAGTGGCCCTTCCGTGCTTCCATATTGAATGGTGACTGTTTTATTAAATGGGAAATAGTTGTTAGAAAGAGCTATCAATGTGTCATTAATATCACTTTCTTTTATTGTTTGCTGAATTGTGATTTCTTGCTGATTTAAAGGTTTTGAATATTGTATTGATATATTAGGTTTTTCAGCAAAGCTACATAAACTGATGCCCATTAAAGCAATGAAGAGAGGGGAGCGGATATCTGTTTTCATAGTTAGTCCATTAATCATATCTTGAGTTCGTTGTAGCATAGTATAAGTAAATTAAGGATCCAGAAGAATGCCCCCTTGATCATGCTTCTGATTTTAACTCTATTTTCTTTATTAGAAGTAAGAATAAAGGAAGATCTGACAGAGGATTTACATGTTTTATCTTTTACTTTGTAAACTTTAGTTAGTTTATCTGTTTGGTTTATTTATGTATTTCTTAAAAGTATCTCCTTTCTTATTGTCGTTATTTTTAGTGGGTTGTGGCTCTGAATCTGAAAATATAGATAAAAAAGATCCCGTTGTTATTGGTTGTGATTTATCAGATCTTAATTATCTACCTATTAGCAGTATGTCTAAAAAACCAAGTGCTAGAATTATAGAAACAGAGAATACTCGAACAATTGAGCCTCACGTATCTCAAGATATTCTTATTAACCCTGATATTGGTTTTACGGATTTTCATCGAATTGATTCACATATAGATACCGATGGAAGTAGTAGTGTTAATAATTCAGTACCCTCCTACCCAGAAACCAGCACTGTTTATTACCGTTGGGATTGGTCTGTTCTTCAACCAAATAATGAAAATGAGTTTGATTTTACTCCTATGTGTAACGTGGTAAGAGAAGCCGTTGCTGCACATAAGAAATTGGCCATACGTATAACAGCAATGGAAGAAACGTCTCAGGTTTCAGGTGAAGAAGGAACGATTATTGAAGAGAGTCGATTACCAAAGTGGTTAATGAATAAAATCTCAGGAAAAATATCTCCAAATGGTCCATTTGTTCCTGATTTTACATCTGAATCTTACTTAGCTGCAGCGAGAAGCCTTGTTCAAGAGCTAGGAAGAGTATTCGACAGCGCTGATTATATAACAAGTATAGATGTCGGAATGGTTGGCTCTTGGGGTGAATGGAATCTTGAAGATGCTTATCCAGGAGATGGAGCTTTAGGCTCATATGCAAACAATAAAGGAGGACTATTTTCGAATTTTGAACGTTTTTCTGAGTATGCATCTATGTATCAAAACTCATTTACTCAAGTACCTACTGTGATGTTAATTGGTTCTGAATCTGAGAATGAAACGTTTTTAGGAAAGGCGACGTTAGGTGGGTCTGGTTGGCGTGCAGATTGTTTGGGGGATTATGATCCAACAAAGACAAAATGGACTCATATGGATAATGCATACCCTGAAGCATTAAAAAAAGCGGAAGATGATGATCCAAATATTACTTCAAGCTGGGAGCATGCTCCAACTCAATTTGAGGTTTGTCATGATATGGAATATTGGCAAAGAGATGTGAGCTCTGTAGATGGTGGTTATGGCTATAGCATTGAGAATGTTAGTTATATATTCAATTACGCTCTCGACCACCACGCATCTCTAATTAATGGGAAATCGAAACCTATTCCTGATGAGTTTCAGCCTGCAGTTCAAGACGTTCTTAAAAAGCTAGGCTATCGTTTTGAGCTAACCTCTTTAACGCATTCTAAAGAGGTTAATTCATCAAGTACGATGACTATCACCTCTGAATGGAAAAACAGTGGTGTAGCACCTTCTTACTACCCATATCGAGTCGCTTATCGTTTTGTTGACGCATCAGGGAAAGTAGAGATAACTCAAGAGACCTCAAGAAACGTTTTAGATTGGTTACCGGCAGAGACTAGAGTAGGAGATGCTCCAGTGCTTAATATTGTTGATGGAATAACCGTCCCTGCTTTAGCTGGTGAGTATGATTTACAAATTGCTTTAGTTAATGATCTTGGAGAGGCGAAAATCAAGCTCGCGATAGATATGCCACAGAAAGAAAATTGGTACACAATCTCTAATATTCAGGTAAATTAATAAAAGTAGGCCCGTACACCGATTGAATACGGGCTTATTTTATTTTTCAGACATAACATGATCTAACATTGCCATGCTTTGTTCAAAGTAAGGGTTATAAGTTAAACGTGCAAAAATCTTACCTTCTTCTTTAATTCCATAAGCAGAAAACCATACATCAGCGCCTTCTTCACAAGCAAATTCTTGTTCTTCTGTCTGCCCATTACTGCAAATTCTTACGGTTCCTTTTTCTCCGTATTCTGGGTTATTTGGAGAGAAAAGTAATCCCATATGAGAGCCATCAACTATTTTTAAATCTGGTCTATTCATACTGAATGTCGTGGTATTGGTTGCAGGGAATGCATTTTCTCCCTGCCACACTAGGTGATTTTTAATATTAGTGAATTGGGTTTCAAAAACAGAGGTTGCAAATGTCGTATCGATAACATGGTCGCCCTCACTGGCTATCATAAAGACAGGTTTTGTGTATTTTTTACCTTTAAGGTCTTGTTGGACAATTTTCGCCGTATCATAATAAACCGCAGCACCGTGCATCGGGAGTGAGTTATAACGAATAGGGTTAGTTTCAGGCTCTTGATCTGCCCACGTTACAAAATAGCTTGCGATTTTTGCAAATTTAACGGTCGGTGATCCCGGTTTAAACGCCGGAGAGAATAAAAGTAACCCTGCGATATCACTGTCTTGTAACGCTTCAGAAGTTACTAGATTAGCACCAGTAGAATAGCCTCCAAGCCAGACTTCCCCTGTTTGCTCTTTTAATAATTGAGTATGGTGATGAACGACATTTTGCCAATCTTCAAGGCTAGGCAGCATGAGATCTCCCACTTTACTGCCATGACCAGGAAGTAATATTGAGCGAACTAAATAACCTTGTTCAGCTAGGTGCTGGGCAACATCGATAAAAGAAAAAGGGGAGTCACCCAAACCATGAACTAAAAGCACACCTTTTCCGTTTGGCTTATGTGGCTTTATTTCAAAAGGTAAATTAACAGCAAGTTCTTTTTCTAGATCGTTACTTTTAAATACTCGATGTTCAGTTAACCACTGTTTGGTTTCATCCATGTACTGTTGAAAGCTGCTTTGTGAGTAGTTAGGCAGAGAATCGGATGGTACATAATTAGCATTTGTGGTGGATTGGCTACATGCGCCTAATATTGTTAGAGATCCAATGACTGCAAAGCGCGAAAATAATGATGAAATCACGTAAATGGCCTGTTGAACGATAATAAGTGAGGTTAGTATAATTTAGTGAGAATGAACAGAGTGTGAATACTTATAGGCACTCCAATGACCACTCCATGTTCAGGCGTATATCGCCTGCTGGTAAGGATAATTCAGGTTTATTTATGCGTGCTCGAATATAAACGTCTTTAGTATTATTTAAGCGAGGTGCTGATATCTCAACCCCTTGTCGCCAGTAATCGATATTACCCTCATAATAATTTGGGGTCTCTAACCTAAAATAAACGTGATTATTTGGAATCTCACCAGACAAATCCCCTAAATCAAAATGGCTTAAACGAAGGAGTAATCGCGCATGTTTTTTGTTGGATATGAGTTTAAGCATTATGGCTTGTTCATCATAATCACTACCAAAATTGAGCCCACCAGAGTCTTCAACAACAATCAGCCCACAGCGCTCTTTTATCTGTTTCTTAAAGCTGAGGGTTGAGTGAGTATTATTGGCGCTTGCAAACGGTGAGATGAGTAGCATCAATAAGAATAGGGTTAGATGATTCATGATTAGTTCACTATAACTTGCACAATAAAATCAGTAATGGCTTTTTCAGTAACTGCAACACGGCTGATTGTTTGATTATTTTCTGGTGATACCTGATAGCTTGAATTTAAAACGATATCTTTATCGTCATACAGGTAATTGATAACAAGATCACAAGCCAGAAGTCCACTGCCTTCATTTTTTCCTAAGACGGTATCTGTGTAATTTAAGCGACTGGTAGTATCAACCAGCTTTATTTTCGACCAATTTATGTACTCAGAATTCGATAAAGCATCAAAGATCCGGCGTTCATGGTTATTTGATGCATCAACACACTGTTTATTGAAGTCCAGAACTTCATTTTTATCTAAACCAGAACTGAGTGAATAAGAGCTTATAAAGGGAAAACTAAGAATTAATAGATATTTTTTCATGGTTTCTTCTTATAAAAATAAGCCCTTACAAAGGGCCTACAAAGTTAATGACACTCAATCGTCCAAGTTGTTTTTATTTCATAGTTATCATTAGCATCAAGATCTCCTTCATCAATATTTACTCGTGCTAATAGGTCTATATTATTGTTTTCTTTGATGTCTTCACGCTCAATGGTGATATCTTCCAGCCATTCGTCTGCATTTTGGTCTACATTGATCGTTCCTGCGGCTTTGAAATGCACATTTTGTAATTCGATTTGGTTGCCGAATGAATCAAGATCAATAGAAGACGCTTTAAACTTAACGTGTCTACTGCTGTTACTTATTATTTTAACTGTTGCATTTGATTGATTATAAGTGTCCCCAAAGGCTAGATCAGCAGTTGGTTGTGTCGCTTCAATACCACACTGTTCTTCTACTTTTGCCGAAAAAGTCACATCACCTGTTGTGCTAGAAGGGTGATCGGGTGGACTTGCATAAACAGTGAGTGCCGTTAGTAAAGAAGCCGTAGCAATCACTAGTGTCTGTTTTTTATTTTGCATATTTACTCCGAGAAGGTTGTGTTAGTTTGTTTCATTTTAAGTAATCGATATTTTTCAGCTTCGATTTGTAAAAGCTTAAGTTCATGCTCTGCTTGAGCTAATTCTTCTTCTCGAGTGCGATCGCGAAGCTCGAGTTCATAAAGCCTCGTACAATCCACGCGGTCTTCTCCACCAAACTGAAAGGTTACAGCAGCATAAATACCGGCTTCATCTTGATTTTGGTGATAATAATTATTGTAATAATTGTCACTGTCTTCATTACCTGATGAGCCATAAGTGCCTACTTGAAATGTTTTTCCTGTAGCTATGGCTTGTTCACAAGATGATCCCCCAGAGGTTCTTATCCTGTCTGTACCTGATGGGTTTGAAAGGCTAGGAATAGGGTTAGCAAATACAGGGATCGCTAAAGAGAGCCCTAAAAGGCCACTTAATAAGTAGCGCATAATTAATGCCTTTTAAATGATAGATTGGTACACACTTCATAGCTGTTTGGTGAGTCTGATACCATGCGAGTACACACTTTTTTCTTTGTGGTTTGGCTCGGGGGTGTTTTTACTGTTATATCAAGCTCAACCTCTTGGTTAGGCTTTAACGTAATCTTTGTAGGAAATGATTTATTATCAATTCTTAAATAGTAATCAGCGGATTGGTTATAACGATTAACTAAGACAAACTGAACTTGGGTTTTATCTGAATAAGTTTCGAATGTTTTGTTTTTCCATTTATGAACATTGGCGTGAACGAAAGTTGTGCTGAATAAAAACAGGCAAGCAATAAATGATATAGCTTTCATGGCAATCTCCTAAATAAATTTAATAAGGAGGTATGTTATAAATTTAAGAAAATGATACTTACCATTTTACGCCAGAAGAAATTTTAGTGCTTTTATTTGATTTTGAGCGTAAAAAATAGCCAGATTTTAGGTCTGACTATTTTTAAGTGAAGAGCTTTCTAGAAGAGGGAAGTGTTATCCGACGATACCAATAAAATAAGGAATAATAAGCGCGTTAGCGAGATCGATAAAAAAGGCACAAACCAAAGGCACGATAATAAAGGCTTGGTGTGAATTACCATATTTCTGCGCTACTGCTGACATGTTTGCCATCGCTGTTGGGGTAGACCCTAGTGATATGCCTCCAAACCCTGCACAAACTACCGCTGCATCGTATGTTTTTCCCATAAGAGGAAAGACAACAAAAATAGCAATACATATAGCAATAAAGAACTGAGCAGCCAAAATAATAAAGATAGGGCCTGCTAAGTCGACTAACGCCCATAATTGCATACTCATTAAAGACATCGATAAAAATGCCCCTAATGCCATATCAGCAATCAGAGCAACCGCAGGTTTACGAGCTGGCCAACGAGTACCTGTTAAGCGGGGGTAAGAGGCTGGTATTAAATTAGAAATTAAAATACCGGCAAACAAGCAACTCACGAACAAAGGAAGATCTAACCCAAGCCCAGAAACCACTTCATTTAATATTGCCCCTAATATAATACAGATGTGAATCGCGAGCATCGCATCTAAGAAATCATAAGAAGTAATGTGAGTTTGCTTAGAGTCTTGCTGAGTTCCAACATCAACCTTTTCGCCTTCAGTCGCTTTTAAATTGTGTTTATTAATTAAATATTTTGCTATTGGCCCGCCCATTAAACTGGCAAGAATTAACCCAAAGGTGGCACTTGCAATGCCTATTTCCATAGCGGTATTTAAATCGAATTGCTCACCAATCTTTGGTGCCCATGCGATGGCTGTTCCATGCCCGCCAATTAAAGAAACAGATCCACTTAACAAACCAAAAACGGCTGGTTGATCAAGCAGCAAAGCGAACCCTATGCCGGTGAGGTTTTGAATGAACATGTATCCGATGGTGATGGTTAATAAAATAATGAGAGGCTTACCGCCTTTAAAGAGATCTTTTAGGCTGGCGTTAATACCAATAGTCGTGAAGAAGTAAACCAGTAGGAGATCTCGAGTAGCTAAATCAAAAGAGACATCAACTTGTGTTACGTAGTGAAGAATGGCGAAAAGAACAGAAACGAGAATACCGCCAGAAACGGGTTCTGGAATACTAAATTCTTTTAACCAATAGCTCATCTGTGTTAGACGACGACCTAAGAAAAGAACAATTATCCCGAGAGTAATAGCCAAAAATGATTCGATGTGTAGTACACCATCAACGAAGTTCATAAATAATCCTTTAATATGAAAATATCGTAAAAAGGTATCATAACTGGGTTTGATGACGGCTTTTCTTCTCTAAGGTAATTCCGTGAACTGTTTCTAATTTTATCCTGTTCTTTTACTGGCTATAAGCACTCAAGAGATCAATATATTAACGTTGATTAAAGAGTAAATAGTCGTAGATATGATTTGTTTCTGATTGAGTAGGGACGTGTTCATTTATCTGGATTAATTGTTGTTTAATCGTATAGATTCGAAAACCAACAACCAAAATAAGAACAAATGCGACGACATAAATAATTCCATTAGTTGATATGTTCATGCTGCACCACCTTATTGAAAAACAATGATAATGACCGCTGAAATAACTATAGGTTAATTATTATTCATTTACTAATGCATCATGATGGGATAAATCCAACATCTTACTTTTATCATTTTTTAATTTAAATTTTGTTGAGCATATTGACGTAAAAATGTCGTTAACTCTTGTATTTCCTCATTTGATTCAATAGTTAAAGGGTAAAAGAAGGAAATCCCAATTTGCAGATCATTGGATAACTCTTTTATTTTAAGCTCAATCAATTCGTTACTTTCAATATAAGGTTGAGCCAACCCTTTACTCATTAATGCCCAGCCATCGTGTCTTACAAGTTTAAGTAATACATCATTGTTACTTATTAAACGTAAATCGGTCGATACAGCGAAGAGTTCAGGCATGGTGTTGTAATGATTTTCACTGATGTATTGCTTTTCTAATTGTAAATCAAGTAGGGATAGCTCTGATAATTTAGTAAGAGAATGTTTAGGGTGGCAATAGGCTGAAAAACTGTGTGTACCTAAATTCAAAAAACCAACTGGGAATTGTGTTTCATTTGATGGTTTATTTTGCATGATAGCTAATTGATGCTTACCTTCAACCAGAGATGAAAGGGCCTGATCTCTATTACGGTGAAGCCAATGAATTTTAATATGAGGGAATGTATTAGTTATAAATTCTTCAACTAATAGAATTAAAGAATTCGGCACAATAATATCGTGAAATATATCTAACTGAGTGATCGGCTGTTGGTAATTATTCATCATGCGTAAATTGAGTTTTTCACTGTTTTTAACCAACAGTTTTGCTTGCTTATAGATAGCAAGTCCTGCCGGTGAAGCAATGGCTTTTTTTCCTTGAATATTAAACAATTCAATTGCATAGCTGTCTTCTAATGCTTTGATTTGTTCTCTAATCGTTGTGCGATCTTTTCCTAGTTTTCGAGCTGCTTGGCTATAGCTGCCCTCTTCAACGGTAGCGCAAAATGAGGTTAGGTGTTCATAAGAAAACATAGTCACTCCAATGTTGGGTATCTCCCATCATAATGCATTATTTAGAACGCCGATTCATAAGTAATATGGCTTTATTACAGAGCGCGACGCTGAAGTATGCAGTGGCTCACAAGTTGAAATTGAAATTTATTATGAAAGGCCAAAATTATGAATCGATTCTTTAAAGTTTCTTCTATTGCCATTGCGCTCTCTGCTCTGATCGGCTGCACACAAACGAAAACACCGACTTATGACGCTTCTGTTGTTAGCCAAAATCCGATAATTCTCTATTCTTCAAATGAATTACTTACCATGTCAGACAAGACGCCAATAGGTGCAAATTCTGTGGTGGTACAAGAAGGGAAAATTGTTGATTTAGGGAAAAAAGAAACATTGATTGCAAAGTATCAATCGCATCCAAGCTTTACGATTGATGATCAATTTGAAGATAAGGTAATCACTCCTGGTTTTGTTGAACCACACATTCATTTATGGCTCAGTGCTATTTTATTGGGTTCTGAATTTATTACGCCTGCAGATTGGAATTTTCCATGGGGAAATGTAGAAGGAATACAAGGCCATGATGCTTATTTCGCTCGCTTAACAGAAATCGAATCTGAAATGAAAGATAAAGAAACCCCTTTATTGACATGGGGTTATCATAATTACTTTCATGGCAGTGAAATGAGTAAAGAGAAATTGAATGCGATCTCTAATACTCGCCCAATTATTGTTTGGCACCGCAGTTTCCACGAGTTGTATTTTAATGATGCAGCAATGGAAATGTTTGGCTGGAGTGAAGCCTCATGGACGGGAGAAGGGCAAGGTTACGCGCAATTGGATTGGGATAAAGGGCATGCCTATGAAAATGGTGCCAAAGTAATCTTGAATGACGTTTTAGAGTTTATGGTGGAAAGTGGTTTATTTGCCACAGGTATGGAGCGTACTCGTGATTATGTTCAGGCGGGGGGGATCACAACAGCTATTGATCCCGGTGTGGTAGTGACTCCTGAAATGTATGATCAAATGATTGATATTCTGATGGAAGATACACTTGCTTTGGATTATTGGTTGATCCCTGCGGGTAACTTTACTTATGCCATGGGAGGATATGACGCAGAAAAAGGCAAAGTAATTGCAGAGACTCAAACTCAAACTTACAGTGAGAATGAACAAATCCGTTGGTTACCAAAATACGTTAAGTTATTTACAGATGGTGCGATGTATAGCCAATTGATGCATTTAAAAGAGGGTTATATTGATGGACATGAAGGTGAGTGGTTACAAACCCCACAAGAGCTTGAAGACAGCATGCGCCCCTATTGGAAAGATGATTATACGGTTGTCATACACGCGAATGGTGATGTTGGATTTGAAACCGCTGTTGATATTGTTGAAACATTAAATTCGGAGGTGCCGCGTAGCGATCATAGAACGGGGTTTCATCATTTAGGTATTACAGATAAAGATGATATACCAAGGGCGGTCGAAGCGGGAGCTAACTTCAGTGTTAATCCATATTACACGCATATCTTAGCTGAATTATATGGTGAACAAGGGGTAGGTAAAGAGCGAGCGGAAGTGATGTCAAGAGGACGCTCATTTATTGATGCGGGTGGCATGTTATCTTTGCATTCAGATGCACCTATGGCACCAGCTCAACCGTTAAGTTTAGTCTGGGCTGCTGTGAATCGTATTGGTTTATCTGGTGAAACGGTTCAAGGCCCGCAAGAGCGCATTACGGTTGATGAAGCGATGAAAGCAATCACTATTAACGCTGCTTATACTGCCAGACTAGAAGAGACGGTAGGATCGATTGAAATAGGAAAATTTGCTGATTTTGCTGTATTGGATGAGAGCCCTTACAGCGTAAAACCGGAAACAATTGATGATATTAATATTACCGCCACAGTATATCGAGGCGTGCCAAAAATGATTGATAGTGGCAAAATTGGAATGCAACTAACGGCGAAAAGCCAAGCAGTAATGAATTATTTGAACCAGCACGAAGGGCATTCGCATGATCATGATATTTGTGAAACCAGTTTGTTGTTTCAACAAATCATGATCGGAAAATAAAATCACGCAGATCATTTATAAAAAAGAGCCACTCTAATTAAAGTGGCTCTTTTGTTTATATTCTATAACAATGAGGAAACTTAACGAGTCAAATATGCCGCGACAAAGCGCGTAATGTCTACCATATCTGATACTTTAATGAACTCTTCCGTAGTATGAACTCGCCATACCTGTAGAAAGGTTAACCGTTGTTAAGCCCCTTTCATTAAATACGTTTGCATCAGAGCCGCCACCAGTAGAGTTTTAGCTAGGATAATATTTGTTAAGGCCACCATGCCATGGGTATTTTGGGGAACGAGACCTTTCATTTCGATTACAGTAATTGGGGATATATTTTATGTAAAATAAAGATAAAGGTTGCGTCGTTATACTGCTATTTTTAATTATATAAGGTTAATTGTACAGAGTCATTATCATCAAATATGGGAATTATGATTTTATTAATGTCGGTTTAGTAAGTAATATTATTAATACATATCGTTATTTATATATTTAATGTTGATTATTTAAAATAACAAAATACTTCAATTGTTAATATTAAACTCAAAGCAAACGATTACATTTTTCCACATATAAAATACTCACAATACATATGAATTTTCTATTATTAATAGGTCTAAGTAATTATTTTTTTATATATTAATGTTTGTATATATAAGTATACTCTTAGGTACATATTTATAATTATGAAAAAATACATTTCATTATTAACAAAGTGTAACTGGTTAGGTGAAAATTGTAACAATGCGAAAGTCTGCACATTTCGTTATGTTTTTTGCACGTAAATCATTTGCATCTGATTTATGATACAGGTCACTCCTTTGTGAAAAAGAGCGCTGATTAATGTTAATTTAGTTATGAAGCATTTAAAAATAAGTGAATAGCAGTATGAAGTCATTTTATAGCTATCATTCATTAGCACTAGCAATTAATAATAGCTAATTTAGTGGATATTCGCATATTACCTACATTATTTTGTATTGTGTGAGTTTTAGTATGAAAGAAAAAACACATGAGTCCTCTTTTGAGGTTTTGACTTATAGAAAAAATAGAATAATATTAGAGCCAATTGAGGATAAGTATTTCTTTATTATAGATAAAAATGAAAATAGGTTTTCGTTATCTTTTAAAGACCAAAAATATGGAGCATTTGTATCATATCAATCAAGTGATGGAGATGACGTAAATGCTTTTTTTTTACCTGTTATTAATTTACCAATATATATTGAGACTAATGGAAAACAAGGAATTATTATACTATTTCCATTGTCAAAAGAAGTATCTGATTGGAGTGAGAGTAAGAAAATAAATGTTGTTTATGAAAGTATAATTAATAAATTGAGAAATAATTTTTCTGAAGATGATTATAAAAGGTCTGTTGAAGTTAATGCGATAATCTGCTTGGTACTAATATCATTAATTGAATCAGAAAAAGAAAAGGTAATAGATAAAATTATTGAATTTATTAAGTTGAACATTTCAAACAACAAACTATCTCTTGATTATTTAGCTCAAAATCTATATATGTCAAAAAGAAAATTACAATATATCTTTTCAAAGAATAAAACGACGTATAAAAAAACGTTAAATGAGGTAAAAGTTGATTTATTGATATCTAGCATTAATGATAATCCTGATGTTAGTATTAAATATATATTGTCTAAGTGTGGTTTCAATTCCCACTCATCAGCTAGTAATGCATTTAAAATAGCAAAAGGGGAAACTCTTTATCAATATAAGAAAAAAATAATGAAAGCATAAATAAAAAAGCCTAGTTTCTAGGCTTTTTTATGTGTTCTAAAATACTAAATTTTAAAGTAGGATAACTCTTCTCTCTGAGATATAGCCAAAGATGAGAGATCCTTTGATGCTTGCTGTGCTTGATTTATTGCTGCTACATTTTCATTTACTAAATCAAATGTGTTCGTAACATTGATTGCTATTTCTTCTGTTACGTTAAATTGCTCTTGAGAAGCAGTAGCAACTAATGTATTTACATCTGAAATGGATTTTGCTGAATTAACAATTTTATCAAAAGAAAATTTTACTTCTTCAGATAATGATACCGATTCTTGAATCAATAATACGTTTTCAATCATATTTCGATTTGCTATTTCTGATTGAGCTTGTAGTTTCACAATAATTTCTTGGATGTTTATTGTTGATTTTTGCGTTTTTTCAGCAAGGCTACGGACTTCATCAGCAACAACAGCAAAACCCCTTCCTTGCTCACCTGCGCGAGCAGCTTCAATCGCTGCATTTAATGCGAGAAGGTTAGTTTGTTCTGAAATTGTACTAATCACATTTGTCACTTCGCCTATATCAATTGCATCAATTCTTAATTCCGCAATCATATCTGCGGTTTGTTGAACCGAATCATTGATGTTTTTAGTTAGGTGTATTGATTTATCTAGAGTTGAATTACCTATTTCAATATCATTAATTGCTTTTTGAGTTTCATTTTCTGCATCAAAAGCATTTGCTGTGACTTCTTTTGAAGTACTAGATAATTCACTTATTGCTGCGGATATTCCTTCAATTTGAGCTAATTCGTTTTGAGAGTTTTTCGTGGTGTCGGTCATTACATAGCTTAGTTCTTCTGATGCCGAAGACACATTATCAGCGACAGCAAGACTATTTTTTACTATGGCAGATAGCTTTTCATTTAATATCAGCATTGATGCGTATATACCTGTATCTTTTTTCGATTTTATTAATTCCTGAGATAGATCTCCATTTGCGATGTTAGATAATATTAAAGAGATTGAACTTGGTTCACCTCCTACGTTCATCATCACATTTTTAACTAGGTATATTATGAGTATAATTGTGAAAATTATAGATGATAATAACAAAAATAAGCTCTTTAAACTTATATCAGCGATGACATTGAAGGTAAAAGTTGTTATTTTATTATTTAAGTAAGATAGATCTTTCATCACTTTACTTTCTGTTTGCTGAGCATTTTCTAAATGAGATTTTTTCATTGCGTCTGATGTTGAATTGAAAATATTTAGAATACTACTTTCGTATGCTGCGATGTCTTTTGATATAATATCTAGGCGGTTTTTATTTTCATTTGAGATCATGTAGGATTTTACTTCACTAATAGTGTCTTTATTTTTAGCCATGCTTAGTTTGAAGTCTTCTATTTTATTATGACTTTTGCTTATTTGAAACGTTAGATTTTCGATAATTGAATCTCTAATCTCAATTTCTACGTCAGAGATACCATTTAATACTCTTGTTTGATTTTTTATAAATTCAAAATTTGAGTTTATAAATACTATCATTATAATGTTTATTAAAATAACTAACAGGGTTGTTATAAAGCTTAATTTTTTTAATGTCATAACAGGGTACTCATGATTTTTTGTTGATGTGATTTAAATTGAAATTATGAGGAATTTATATGTAAAATTGCGCATTTAAAAGGCGTAAATGCGCAAAGTATTTATGGAAAGTGCATTATTTTTATCGATAATTTATGCTACTTTTTCGTATGGGTTCAATAATAAAGTGACGATGTCCAATGTTATATTGGGATTCAATAATAGAGCGTAGAGATAGAAATCCTCTTTTATCTATGGCTTTTTCAAAGCATGTTATTATTTTTCTTTCAAGACTATTATTGTAAGTTTTCAAAATTTAACCTTTAAATTTTAGCTGTTATTCTGTAACTAAATGTATATTTTGATTGGTCAGTATTTTTAATAAATTTAACTTATTTAATAAATGTGCAAAAAAATATTTTAATGTGCAGGTTTTGTGTTTTTATGCTCCTTTGTAACTAGTAAAAATTTTTTTATATAGTATAAAATACCTACGTTTTATAATGAATGTTAACCTATAGAAGCCAATGATGAATAAAAATGAAATCTTTGCGTTCATGAATTCCTATCCTCAACCATCAGTATTAACTACGACTAGTGGAATTATGGTTTATGCGAATTCTTCATATAAGTCTCAATTTTATTGTGGAGTAAGTAATGAAGAATATAGCGTAATTGATAATATTATAGGAATGACAAATGATCCGTTAATAAAAGCAAATGCATTATACTGTAAACATCTAGAATCAGTATTTTTAGTAAATAGGCAAACATGCATAAAAAGAGAACTCTTTTTTTATAAAAAATACATCACATTAAGAACTATAATATTCTTAAATGAGGTTGAGTATATTTTACTTTTAATTGTTGAAGAGATAAAAGAATAAATAAAAACTTATTAAAATAAGGGTTTGTATACAAACCCTTATTACTTAGTTTATTATTACACCACATGAAATACGATCATATCCCCCTCCAAGAGGTGCAGGGTGATCTGAATGATTATCCGAGCCTTTATGCACCATTATGGACTTTCCTTTTAACTCTTTAATCTTTATACGAGGAGCAAGGACGGGGTTTGTCGCATCGCCATTATTATCTACATATAATGGTGGTAGGTCCCCCTTATGATTATCTGTCGTCCATGGAAAACCGTGTTTTTTTGCCTTTTCTGGGTCATAATGACCACCAGCTTTTCCTCCTAATATATATATTCCATTCATAAGAGCTGTACCACAATCTCCTTTTTCGTGAATATGAAAACCATGTAACCCTGGTTCTAAATTTATTAGATTTGGTGTAAATACTACACCGTATAAACTACTTTTTATTGTTATATCTCCTATTAACTCACCAGTTTTTAGATCTTTCATTTTTACGCTAATATCATTAGTTGATCCAATCGAATAAAATGGTAATAAAGTTATAAAATAGAAAAATAATATCTTATTCATTTTTTTCTTTCACTTGTATTGATTCATAAATAAAAATCGCATTGTTGTATTCTACTAGTAGTTCTTTTATCCGTTTATTTTTTTTACTATCATTCTCTTTTGCTATCTCACTAATAAGTGTCATCTTTATTTTCATTATCCTTTCTTTTGCTTGATTTTTTAGTTTAATCTGGTCCTTTATTTCTTTTATTTTCATAATAAGCCTCTAATCGAAATTTATGATTTATTGTAAGCTAGCTAACTTTATAAAAATAAGAGGGTGGAAAGATATTACTTTTTATTGTTTTAATAAACCTTTCATAAAATTGCATGAAATTTTATATATTTAAAAAAAATTTATTGTTTATTTTATTGTTTTATTGTATGTGGTTTGGTTAGTGTTTTTGTGCGTAATTACATGATGTTTTTGCATGTTTTATTGTTTTTATTTGCCTTTTACTTATTTAATATCGGTGGGAATTTATTAGAAACATAGGTGATTATCTAATGTGTACTTCTCTTTCCATTAAAGTAGTGTCGGCTTTATCTGTTTTTTTAGTTTTTTCTGCTAAAGCAGAAATTGTTTATCCAAGTTATTTTATCGGTGGAAATCTGAGTTATCAGTTTGCTGATGATGATAATTATAGTTATTCAGATCCTAGTGCACCGTCTTTTGGCGTTAGCTCTGGAGTTCAGTTTAATGATGCTTGGCGTTGGGATATTGGTTACCAATATTCAGGAGGCCTTAAAGCTCGTGAAAATAATATAGAAATTAATCCTATGTGGTTTGAAACTGCACTTCGCTATGATTGGGTATTACAGCAAAACTATAAAGCCTACGCGAGAATAGGTGTGGCTTATTGGGATGTTGATAAGCATATTCAAGGAGCTGAAACACGTTCAACACAAGGTGTTTCTCCACTAGGTGAGGTTGGTATTAGTTATGCGGTGACGCCTAATATTGATATTGAAGGTGGCTTTAAATATATAAATGAAATTGGTGATAAATATACTGGTAGATATGATAATAATTCCTTTGTTATTAATTTAAATTATAAATTTTTTAATGAAAAGAAAGTGATTGCTGAGAAAAAAATCATAGTTAAAAAGGAGCCTAAAATTTTACCTCCAGTACCTGTTGTTATTCCGGTTAAAAAGACAATTACTACAAATGAAGAATCGTATGTAACGTATTTTTCATTTGCTAGCAGTAAGGTTGATACGGGAAGTCTTGAACTGAAAAAAGTGTTGGATATTCTTAATAAATATCCACAAAGTAATCTGATTTTAACCGGTAATACAGACTCCATTGGTTCTTATGCTGCTAATCAAAGATTATCGCAAAAACGTGCAAATAGTGTGGCGCGTTTTTTCACTGATAGAGGTATTTCAATATCTAGAATAACGGTTCGTGCAGATGGTGAAACAAATCCTGTTGCGAGCAATATGACAGCAGTAGGAAGAAGTCAGAACCTTCGTGTTGATATGAATATTCCTAGTTTCTCTTATGAAGTAGTGGCCTCAAAATGATTAAATCTATAACCATAATGGGTGTTAAGTTACTTACTCTATTTCTAACAACCATAAGCCTATTTGGATGTAATGCTGAAGATGCGTTTAGTGTTCCTCCAACAAATGATGGTGTCGATAAAGTATTAGTTAGTATTCAAATAGCACCTGCTGAAAAATTAAGTTTTGGTAGAAGTGACTTGCAGGTTGCAAAAGGAAATAAATTACCGTTAATCGCAACTGGAGCTTATAGCGACGGCTCAAATGAAAATATTACTGATAAGGTTGATTGGGTAAGTTCAGAACAGTTAATCGTTAGTGTCTCTAATGTTGGTATTACTAGAGGGGTAGCAGAAGGTCAAAGTGAAATTGTTGCTACTCTTGGGAATATCGTAAGTAATGAGCTTGTTATTTTAGTCAATCCAGCAGAAGCCGTTTCTATTCAGATTACGCCAGCAATGAAGAATATTCCTTTAGGTAGTTTTCAGCAATATGAAGCTGTGGCGACTTACACTGATGGAACAACAATGATTATTAATAATCATGATCGTATTGAGTGGTTCGTTTCAAGCCCAACAAAAGTGACTATGACACCAACAGGTAAAGCAACTGCCGTTGGTACAGGAAACATGGCAATTTTTGCCATGTTAGGAGAAATAAAAAGTAACGTAGCGGATTTGATAGTAACTAATGCAGCAATAACTTCTATTCAGATTGAGCCTGCAGTTAAAGTGATAGCTAAGGGAAATAAACAACAATACACAGCAGTAGGTACGTTAAGTGATAATACAACTCAAGATATTACTAATGATGTTAGTTGGGTTGTTACTGGTGATGGTGTTTCTATCTCTGAGCGTGGTTTGGCTTCTGGCGACGAAATTGGAGACGTTAATATTCAAGCCTCTATTGGCGGGATTAAAAGTAATAATGCCTCTTTAGAAATTACGGATGCAGTTGTCACAGTTCTTAATATTACTCCTTTAAATGTCAGTATTGCTAAGGGTAATTCTCAAAAATATGAAGCTTTGGCTACTTATTCTGATGGAAAAAAAACAGATGTGACAGCTCGGGCTACTTGGAATAGCTCTGATACTCGTACTGCAACAATAACTAATGGAGTTGCTAATGGAATAGCGATTGGAAGTTCTACTATTAACGCTATTTTTGGTGGTATTAATAGTGAAAATGCAGCTTTATCTGTCACTGCTGCTGAAGTTGTTAGTCTTCAGGTTTCCCCTGCTGTTTATAGTCTTGCAAAAGGTACATCTCATCAATATACAGCAACAGCGACTTATACTGATGGTAGTTTTGCTGTTGTTAATGACAATGTTAGTTGGCTAAGCTCGGATTCAGCAATTGCGACAGTGAGTGTTGGTGGGTTAGGCTCTGGTGTTAAAGTTGGCCAAGTTACGGTGACTGCATCTTTGGATTCTGTAGTAAGTAACGATTCAGAATTAACGGTGACTTCTGCTGAACTGCAATCAATTCAAATTACGCCCGCAAGAAAAAGCATAGCAAAAGGTAATACTCAGCAATATGAGGCATTAGGTACATATACTGATGGTAAGGTGCAAGATATCAGCACGCTAGTAAGTTGGTCTAGTTCTGATAAAAATGTAGCTACTATTTCTATTCACGGCCTAGCTTCTGGGGTTGCTATAGGTAGTAATATAGATATTAAAGCTACTTTGGGGAAAATCATAAGTAATACCGCAGTGTTAAATGTTGCGGCGGCGGATGTTATATCAATTCAAATAACACCACCGAGTGCAAGTGTCGCAAAAGGTAATACACAACAATATATCGCGACTGCTACTTATACGGATAATACAACTGTTGATATTAGTAGTTCAGTCAGCTGGTTTAGTTCTGATACTTTGCTTGCCTCGATTACATCAGTTGGTTTAGCGACTGGTGTTAGCGAGGGCGAAGTTAATGTTCATGCTACATTTAATTCTGTTACTAGTAATAATGTAACTTT
This sequence comes from Aliivibrio sp. EL58, assembly GCF_900312675.1. Taxonomy (GTDB): domain Bacteria; phylum Pseudomonadota; class Gammaproteobacteria; order Enterobacterales; family Vibrionaceae; genus Aliivibrio. Next base: position 538,625 of record NZ_OMPC01000001.1, read on the forward strand.
AACTGTGACTGCTGCAGAGCTAGAGTCTATACAAATTACGCCTCCTGAAGTCAGTATTGCAAAGGGTAATGCACAACAGTATACCGCTGTGGGTTACTATAGTGATGATCAGAATGTAGATATTACAGATTCTGTTACTTGGAGTAGTTCCAACCCGGCTTTAGTTACTATTTCTTCTGGAGTATCTGGCGGTTTAGCGAGTGGCGATCATGAAGGCCAAGTTAAAATTTTAGCTGAATTAAATTCGAATGTTAGTAATCAAGCTACCTTATCAGTAACTGTGGCTGAACTTGTTTCTATCCAGATAACTCCAGCAACAGTAAGTATTGCAGAAGGTAATACTCAACGGTATTTAGCTACTGCAACCTATACGGATGGCCATACCGCCGATGTCACTAACTTGGTTAGTTGGTCTAGTTCTGATACGGGTTTAGCAACTATTAATACTCAAGGTTTAGCAACAGGTGTTAGTCTTGGAGAGGTTCAGATTTTTGCAAGACAAGATGAAGTTTCAAGTAATGAAGCGACATTAACAGTTATAAGTGCAAGTGTTGTTTCTATTCAGGTCACACCTCCTACGAAGAGTATTGCTAAAGGTGATACCCAACAATATGTTGCGGTGGCCACTTATAATAACAACACAACAAAAGATGTTAGTGATAGTGTCAGTTGGTCTAGTTCTAATACTGGAGTTGCAACAATTAGTTCTGAAGGCTTAGGGACCGGTGTTACTGAGGGAGTGGTAACGATACAAGCAACATTGAACGGTGTAAGTAGCAATTCAGCAACATTAACAATAACTTCAGCTGTTGTGCGTTCTTTGCAGATAACGCCAGCAATGCAAAGTATCCCTAAGGGTAATCAACAGCAATATACGGCAGTTGCTACATATTCTGATAACTCGACATTGGATGTTACAGGACGAATTAATTGGAATTCATCAGATAGAAGTATTGCAACGATTACAAATGTTGGTTTAGCGCAGGGTGTTATTGAAGGTAATGTTACAATAACTGGTTCTTTAAATGGGATTAATAGTAACGAGGCTACATTGACAGTAACCGCTGCGATCCTTGAGAGAATCGAATTAACTCCTTTAAATGTTAGTCTTGCGAAGGGTAATAACCAACAATATGTTGCGACGGGTTATTATAGTGACGATAGTCATCGTGATATTAGCTCAGAAGTTTCATGGCAAAGTACAGTAACAGCGGTTGCGACCATTAGTAGTAGTGGTCTTGCTGTGGGGGTTGATATAGGGAATTCAACAATAAAGGCCTCAAAAGATAGTATTGTTAGTAATGATTCAGTAATCAATGTTACAGCTGCAATTCTTAGAAGTATTGAATTGTCACCGTCAAACGCGGACATTACTGTAAGTAATAATCAACAATATATTGCGACAGGGGTTTATAGTGACGGTAGCTCCCGTGCTATCTCTAATGATGTATCATGGATGAGTGATGATACGAGGGTAGCAACAGTTAGTCAAACAGGGTTAGCTATTGGTGTGGGGGTAGGGAGTACAACGATAAGTGCTGCAAAAGATGGTATCGTTAGTAATGATTCTGAGCTAAATGTTATAGGGGTAGTTCTTGAAAGTATTCAGATTACTCCTTCGACAATTACCATTAGTGATGGCGATGAGCTGCAGTATGTAGCAACAGGATCTTATAGTGATAATACGAGTCGTGATATTACTAATGAAGTTTCATGGACTAGTGGGAATGCAAATGTTGCGACGATTAGTACAGAAGGACTTGCTGTGGGTGTGCGTAATGGCAGTACGATAATTACAGCGACAAAAGATGGTATCAGTGGCCGTGCTAATGTGACAGTTGCTCGTCCTTTTGTAAGCGTTTCGCCTAGAAATCAGTTTGTTACGACTGGTAGTCAATTGCAGCTTAAGGCTGAAGCTCAGTATGGAGATGGCCGAGTTGTAGATATAACTAATCAAGCAACTTGGGAAAGCAGTGATCCGCAAGACATCACTGTTGATCAGACTGGAATGGTAACTGCAGTTAGTTCGAACGAAGGAAATGCCGCAAGAATATCGGCTACTTTTCATCATAACTCGGTAATCTGGGGAGAAACGCTTGTGTTTGTTCGTGCTAAATAGATTTCATATAGTAAAAACATTCTAAATTAAATTTGTTTTATAAAAACCGAGTATATTTAATATGTACTCGGTTTTTTTATTTTTATTTCTGATAATAAAAATGCTTTTAATTAATCAATATTATTTTCTTTGCACTTATTGTGGTTATTTTGCACTTTTACATAGATCTTTTTTATGGCCTATTGTTAATACTTATTGCTCTTTATTGAAAAAGTAGGCTAGGTATATATGAATAAAATAAAGCGTGATTACATTTTTAATTCGGAAATAAACTATTATTTTCTTCGAAGTTTAGTTTTATCTGTTATTTTGCTCTTTTTATATGGATGTAATTCTGAGGGGGCTTTTGATGACAATATTATTGAAAGTGAAAAAGTATTAGTTAATATTCAAATATTGCCAGTTAAAAATTTAACTTTAGGGGTAAGTGATTTACAAATAGTGAAAGGTAGTTATCAAGCGTTTGTTGCTATTGGTTTTTATAGCGATGATTCGAGTGAAAATATTAGTGATAAGGTTTCTTGGAGTAGTACATTTCCAGAAATTGCAATGATAACAGAAATTGGAATTGCGAAGGGGGTTGCTGTAGGTCTCGCATCAATTAAAGCCACAAAAAATGGAATTATAAGTAATGAATTGAGTTTAACGGTAACGGCAGCTGCTCTAGAAAGCATTCAGATAACGCCAGCGGTAGTCAGTCTTGCTAAGGGTGATCGACAGCAGTACATGGCGGTGGGTTTTTACAGTGACGATACTAGTCGAAATATCTCCAATGAGGTGTCGTGGCGCAGTAGCGAAACAAGGGTTGCGACCATCAGCGAGCAAGGGATGGCTGTTGGCATAAATGTTGGTGAAACTATTATCAGCGCGATAATTAATGGAGTGGTGRGTAATGAGGCTAGTTTAACTGTGACCGCGGCAGTAGTTGAACGCATTCAGATCAGCCCAGTAGTCGTGAGCCTTGCTAAGGGGGATCGACAGCAGTACACGGCGGTGGGTTTTTACAGTGATGATACTAGTCGAAATATCTCCAATGAGGTGTCGTGGCGCAGTAGCGAAACAAGGGTTGCGACCATTAGCGAGCAAGGGATGGCTGTTGGCATAAATGTTGGTGAAACTATCATTAGTGCAGTAAAAGATGGAGTCATGAGTAACCGAGTCAATCTTATTGTTAATGAAGCAGTTTTGGAATCAATTACAATTTCTCCTGTGAGTGCATCAGTAATCAAAGGCAGTACATTACAGTATGCTGCCACAGGGATTTACAGTGATGGTAACTCAATTAATATTAGCCGTAGTGTTGATTGGCACATGTCATCAACAGAATTAGCAACAATCAGTCTAACTGGTGAAGTGACTGGTGTTGATGTTGGCTCTGTTATTGTGATGGCTACTAAGGGAGGAATCACAAGTAATAACGCTCATTTGGATGTAACACCAATCCCTCTTCCTGTTAATTACGTTGTTAATGTGAGGCCTAAACATACAGTCATATTTGTTGGGAGTACCCAGCAATTTGAGGCAGAACTCATTTATGATGATGGCTCTAAAGAGATCTTGTCAAATGATAGAGTGATATGGAATAGCTCGGCATTTAATATTGCAACGATAACGAATAATGGTCGAGCCAAAGGCATTGTGGATGGTGGAACTCGAATAAAAGCGATATTAATTGATAATATTAATGTTTGGGGGGAAACAACACTAAGTGTTATTAATATTCAAACATTATTTTCGTATACTATGAATATATCTGGAGGTAATGTTCTAAATGTTGGTGATAAATCAGGCTTAACAGTTAATGGTTTGTACAGTTTATTAAATGGTGGATTTGTTGACTTAAGCTACTCTTCTATATGGACCAGTTCTAACCCAAACGTTATTAGAATGGATGGGCCAATAATGTATGCAGTAGGTTCTGGTTCTGCAACTATTACAGCAAGTTATGAAGGTAGAGTTAGTTCAGGTGAGTTTATAGTAAGGTAATTATTATGTATAAAGCCGTTTTTATAAGCGGCTTTTTTATATATTGAATCTTATCCTTGGATTTATTTTTGTGGTGATAATCGATTAAGGAACTATCTATCAGTGTAAAAACAGGCTATTAAAAATGGGGTAATTTAAAGGTGATTTTATCAGTGTTTAAAGCAGTTTCTACTAATTTTAATTCATGCGAATAGAGCCCAACAACTTGTCGGTTTAACGGGAATATATGATATAAAAATATAGTTTCTTAATTATTGCGTAACTTTTCAAATGCTTCATTAGGAGAATCAAAAATGAACCCTTGAACATAATCAATATTAATTTCTCTGATTATTTTTAATTGTTCCAAATTTTCAATGCCTTCCGCTAGTACTTTTCCTCCATTATTATGAATGTCTTCTGTTACTAGTTTTAGTTTTTTGATTATATCGTAATTATGGCTAATTTTGTCTATTAGAGTCATTCCAATTTTTGTTAACTCAGGATTAACTATTTTTATTGTTTCGAAGTTAAAGTATCCGCATCCAACATCATCAAGCCAAAACTCAAACCCTTCCATTCTGTATTTATTCATAGCAGAGATTATTTCCTCCCAACAAGGAATGAAAATATGCTCTGTTAGTTCTAATTTTACTTTAAATTTATTATCAATAGAGTCTAATAGAAATTTTACATTATTATCTAATAGCATATATGGTGAAATATTTATGGATATAAATTGGTCATCATTTATATATTCAATTATATTTAATATTCGCTCTAAGCATATTAACTCTAGTTCATAAGTTGCATCTTGTGATAAAGCAGCTGAAAATAATTTTTTTGCCTCAAATAATGATGAGTTTATTGGTCCTCTAGATAACGCTTCATACCCTACAAGATTTTGTTTTTTTGTATCATATATACCTTGTAAATATGGAGTTATTAATCTATTATCTATAATCTTTTTTAATTCACCAGTGGCTTTAGATTTAGAGCGTGAGAACTTAGATTTTTTTATATTCAAATCCTGCATTGTTAGGTTTTCGTCAAAATTATATTTGTATTCATAACTAATTAATTCTATATTTGTTAACCTGAAAATTGATAGACTAAATTTATCTTGAAAAAATTTAGACACAGAATTATGAATATTTAATTCGACGTCTTCAATGTTATTAGTCTTATTAGTTAAAAATAATTCTCCAGCATCATATACCTGTTTTTGTAAAAAACCTCCAGTAATCGATGGTATACAGATAGCTAAATCTTTCCATACTTTTCGACAGTAGGAATCACCCAGAAGGTCTATAATTAAAGGCCAGTTAGTTAGCTTTATTTTTGTTGTTATTTTCATGTTTTCCTTATTAAATCCAAATGATTAGTAAGATATTTCAATCTTAGTTATCGTTTAGTAATATTTTTATTATGAGTTACATTTAATGAAAATACATCGCATTAAGTGCAACAAATACCGTTTTATATGCAAACAATGTTGCGTATAAGGTTGTTGAGTTACTATGTATGAACTATGAGAAAATAATCTAGCATCGTGATTATTTAGTAAGTACATAAATGCCGAACTATGCCTATGAGAAATCAAATCATGAAAGTATGATTGCCTCTCATTTATTGAAACGATAATTTAATATTTTGGCACGGTGATGTCACTTACATTTGGATTGGTACAAGGTGGACTTATTTAGCTGTTTTTACGAAAATCGACTGTGTGGTTATTATGACTTTCACCAGATAGTAATCTTATAAATAAAGAATTTTCAATAGCTTGATAATGACGAAGAAAATCCATTAAAAATACCAATGTATTAATTTTGTTTTAAGCCTAAGAGGCAAGTCATTAAAGAGGGGAATATTCTGAAATATCTTATAAAAAAGAGCGACTCTCAGTTGGAGTCGCTCTTTCATTTGTGTATCAATTAAAGTCGGTAATTAACGAGTCAAATATGCCGCGACAAAGCGCGTAATGTCTACCATATCTGATACTTTAATGAACTCTTCCGTAGTATGAACTTTCGCCATACCTGTAGAAAGGTTAACCGTTGTTAAGCCCCTTTCATTAAATACGTTTGCATCTGAGCCACCACCTGTTGGTTTAGTAAATGGGTCGATGTTAATGCTTTCAAACGCTTCTTTAATGCTAGCTACGTGTGGGCTTTCATCTGCAATTTTGTATGCGTTGTATGCTCGAGTTGAAATGATTTCAATTTCAGCACCGTGTTTATCTGCCGCTGCTTTAAAGGTTGATTCCATGTGCTCAACTTGTTTCGCGAGCTTTTCATCATCTAGAGAGCGAGCTTCACCTTCAATGTACAGTTCAGGCATAACAATGTTTGTCGCTTGACCACCACGAACCACACCAATGTTAGCTGTTGTTTCTTCGTCAATGCGAGACAGTGTCATGTTAGTAATGGCATCTGCAGCAACCGTTAGGGCATTGATGCCTTCTTCTGGTGCTAAACCTGCGTGTGCTGGACGACCTGTGATGGTTACTTTTAGGTTTTGTTGACCAGGAGCAGAAGTAATAATAGTCCCGATAGGGCCACCTGAATCTAATACGATAGCGTGGTTAGATTGAATGTAACTCATATCAAAGTTTTTAGAACCGTGTAAACCGCCTTCTTCATAAACCGTAAATGCAAGCTCTAGTGTTTTGTGTGCTTGATTGTTTTCTTTAATCACACGTACCGCTTCCATTACAGCAGCAATACCTGATTTATCATCACCGCCAAGGATAGTGTTACCTTTAGAGCGGATCACACCATCTTCAATAATTGGCTCAATACCGTTACCCGGAGTAACTGTGTCCATGTGAGAGCTAAATACAATGCTGCCCTCTAATGAGCCTTCTAATTTTGCGTAAATATTAAAGCCATTTGATACATGCTCAGGTACTGGTAGCTTTGATACCGTAAAGCCTAATTCCCCTAATTGCTCTGCTAATGCTTCTGCAATCGCTTTTTCATTTTTTGATTCGCTGTCGATCTGAATAATATCTAGGAAGTGATTTACTAAACGTTCTTGATTTACTTGAGTCATGACTTCTCTTCTTTCATTGATAGGGAATAATAAGATCACTCTAACTAAAGAAAGTGCAGAAAAAGATGCACTGAATCAATAAATCGTCCGACTTATCTAGCATAGCCATGCGTTATATCTTAATAATTAAAAGTTATAACACATAATTAATAATTGATAACATTTTGCAACTTTCTAGATTCATATCACTCTGATAACTATATTAATAAGAAACCATAAAAGAGGTTGCTATGAAATTACGATTAAAAATCACAACAGTTGCTCTACTGTTCGCTTCATTTTTTGCTGTTATAACAAGTTTCTTTTCTACCGCTGAAGACATGACTCAGCCAATGAAAGGGGACTATGAGGTTGCCACTCTCGCAGGAGGATGCTTTTGGTGTACTGAATCTGATTTAGAAAAATTAGATGGGGTGGTGGATGTTGTTTCAGGCTATTCAGGGGGAGAGCTTGAAAATCCAACCTATAAGCAAGTGTCATCAGGAAAGTCAGGCCACATTGAAGTGATTCAAGTGACGTTTGATCCAAAGATCGTTAGCTATGAGCAAGTGCTTGATCAGCTGTTTAGACATATGGACCCAACGGATAATCAAGGCTCATTTGTTGATAGAGGTCCACAGTATCGCCCTGCTATCTTTTTCCATAATGAAAGTCAGCAAGTAATTGCTCAAGAGTTTATGAATGCGATTGATGCAGCGAAAGTCTATCCAAAGCCTTTAGCTACAGAATTAATTGAGTTTAAAAAGTTTTGGCCAGCAGAAGATTACCACCAAGATTATTACAAACGTAATCCAATTCGTTATAAGTATTATCGTAATGGTTCAGGCCGTGATAAATATCTAGATTCGGTATTTGGTGAAGATAGAGAAGATAAACCAAAAACATTACGTCAGTACATTGATGAGCAAAAAATGGCTCAAAATGTAAAGCAATACAGTAAACCATCAGAATCAGAAATTAAGAAAATGCTGACTGAACAACAATATTACGTAACACAAAAAGAAGGGACTGAACGTCCATTTGATAATGCGTATTGGGATAATAAAGCCGAAGGGATTTATGTTGATATCGTCAGTGGTGAGCCGTTATTCTCATCAACAGACAAATATAAATCAGGAACGGGTTGGCCAAGTTTTACCAAACCAATTAATAAAGCGTACATTACCGAAGAAGATGATTTTGCATTATTCAGTAAACGTACCGAGATCCGTAGCAAATTTGCAGATTCACACTTAGGCCATGTATTTAGTGATGGACCTAAACCAACAGGACTACGTTACTGTATGAACTCAGCTGCAATGCGTTTTGTTCCAAAAGCAGATTTAGAAAAAGAAGGCTATGGAGAATACCTTCCATTATTTGAGTCTTAATAAATACAGAAAATAGTAATAAAAATCCGGATCATTCAGTGGGTGATCCGGATTTTTTATTTAGCAGTTACAAATAGAGATAATCTTATTTATTTTGCGCTGCGATGTGAGTAGCAATTGCATCCATTAGTGCTGGAGATAGGCAATCGTAAGTTGGAAGACCTAGTTCAACAAAGCGAGCACGGATAGCATCCATGTCTTTAGGATCAGTGCCTGTTTCGATAATAGATGAAACAAATGCAGCGAATTGTGGTGCAGAGAAACCTGCATCCTCAGACAGTTCAGTGTGAACGAAATCTAAACCAAAGAATGGGTGATCTTGGTTATCAATACGACCGTACATGTGAGTACCACACTCTTTACAAGCGTGACGTTTGATTGTTGCCGCTTCATCGATAACCACTAATTTTTCTGCGTTCGTAATCACTTCAACGTTATCACGTGAAATTACCGCTACTTGAGAGAAGATAGCGCCTTCTGGTTTCCAACACTTAGAACAGCCACATGCATGGTTATGTGCAGTTTGAGCTGTTAGCTTAACGGCTACTTTATTTTCTTTACATTGACAGTGTAATGTTCCGCCTTGGAAGTTTTCATTAGTAGCTGCGAAGCCGTTATCAATAGCTGGGTGTAGTTTTGTAATAGTCATTTTATCTCTCTTAATTAATTTTAATATTTTTGTTATTTGTTTATTCAAGCAGCTTGTAGCCATGGAAATCTCTTAATTAGTTTGATGATTTGATTGCTCAAACGATGGGAGGCATTTTTCGCCTTTCTTGCTCTTCAAACAATACTGAAAACAGTAAATGATTATTACTGTATTGTAATAATGGCGTTTTTATTTAGTGCTTAGTTGTAATTTATGTAATCATAAATCAGGTTGAACTATTGAATAACTTATTAATATTTAATGATAAAAATATTTTATGTGTGGCTTTTAGGCTGAGAGAACTGGAAAGAAAAGGAGAATAAAAAATAGATCTTGCAGTGAAATATGTTTCATCAAATGAAGGCAGATAAGTAGAAAGTTATTTCGTTTGGAATAAATATTATAACTTTATGTTTATTAAACCTTTTCATTTAAAGGTTCAATCTATTCTTTGCTGAAAGGTAAGTTATAAATCGAGTTTATGATGTAAATCTAATTTTTGATAGGTTTTATAAATCACAGCTATAAGTACAAGCGATTATCTCTTATTCTCTAAAGTGTTTATTCTATCCCCACAGTATTTTAGGGGTTAAAGAGAGAGTATGGTGAAGAGTGCATTAGTCGTAGAAGGCGGAGCAATGCGTGGCATTTTTGCTAGCGGTGTTTTGGACACTTTTATGAAGAAAGAATTTATGCCTTATGATTTCGCCATTGGAGTCTCTGCCGGAGCATCGAATCTAATAGGGTATCTTTCTTATGCTCCTCAACGTAGCTTTGATGTCATTACGAAACTTGCAACCCACAAACGCTTTTTTAATCCAGCACGATTTGCTCGCGGTGGTGATCTTGTTGATGTTAAATGGTTAATTGAGGAGTCGAACAGAAGACATCCATTAGATTCTGAACGTTTATTTTCTTCTATTCCTATGTATGCGGCAGTAACTAATATTGATAGTGGTAACGCCGATTATTATCAAGTAAAAGAAAGTAATTTAAATAATGTTCTTGAAGCAACAACCGCTTTACCTATCGCTTATAAATCAACACCTTGTTTCTCTGGCGGTTGTTATACCGATGGTGGAGTAGCTGACTCTATTCCGGTAAAAGAGGCTTATCGTCGAGGGGCGAGAGATATTACGGTGATCTTATCTCACCCTTTAAGCTATGAGATGAAACCAGCACGTTCACCTTGGTTAATGACTAAACTATTAGCGCGATATCCTCAAATAGCACAAGCAATGTTAGTTCGTGCTGAAAATTACAATCAATCATTGGAATTTATTCGCAATCCCCCTGAAGGAACGATGATTCGAGTGATAGCACCACCTGAAGATTTTGCTGTTAAGCGTCTTTCTATGAAATCTCCTACACTGATTGCAGGATATGAAATGGGAGTGTCCGCAGGCGTTGATCATTTATCCAGCCGTGAGGGAACTTTTGGATTAGATATAGAAAACTGTCACTTTTGCTTATAACCCTATTTTATAACAGTTTTTTCGTGAGCTTTATTACTATATTAAGGAATGAATAATGAGTAAAAAATTAACTACAGCAGCAGGTTGTCCTGTTGCACATAACCAAAATGTTCAAACTGCGGGTAAACGTGGCCCTCAATTATTGCAAGATGTGTGGTTTTTAGAAAAACTGGCGCATTTTGATCGTGAAGTGATTCCAGAGCGTCGTATGCACGCAAAAGGGTCTGGTGCTTACGGTACATTTACGGTTACTCATGACATTACAAAGTACACAAAAGCAAAATTGTTCTCTGAAATTGGTAAACAAACTGAGCTATTTGCACGTTTTACTACCGTAGCTGGTGAGCGTGGCGCAGCAGATGCAGAGCGTGATATCCGTGGTTTTGCGCTAAAATTCTACACAGAAGAGGGTAACTGGGATTTAGTGGGTAACAACACACCCGTATTCTTCCTGCGTGATCCTCTTAAATTCCCTGATTTAAACCACGCGGTTAAACGTGATCCTCGCACAAATATGCGAAGCGCGAAAAATAACTGGGATTTCTGGACATCATTACCTGAAGCGCTTCACCAAGTAACGATCGTGATGAGTGATCGTGGTATTCCTGCTACTTACCGTCATATGCATGGTTTTGGTAGCCACACGTTTAGCTTTATCAACAGTGATAACGAGCGTTACTGGGTGAAATTCCACTTTGTATCTCAGCAAGGCATTAAAAACTTATCAGATGCTGAAGCGGGTGCAGTGATTGGTAATGATCGTGAAAGTCATCAACGTGATTTGTTAGAAAGCATTGATAACCAAGATTTCCCTAAATGGACATTGAAAGTTCAGATCATGCCAGAAGCAGAAGCGGCGACGGTTTCTTATAACCCATTCGATTTAACCAAAGTATGGCCACATAAAGATTACCCATTAATTGAAGTGGGTGAATTTGAACTAAACCGTAACCCACAAAACTTCTTCGCAGAAGTAGAGCAGTCGGCATTTAACCCTGCAAACGTGGTTCCGGGTATCAGCTTCTCTCCAGATAAAATGCTACAAGGTCGTTTATTTGCGTATGGTGATGCACAACGTTACCGTTTAGGTGTAAACCACCAACACATCCCAGTGAACGCACCTCGTTGTCCTGTTCATAGTTACCACCGTGATGGTGCAATGCGTGTTGATGGCAACTTTGGTAGCACATTAGGCTATGAACCAAACAACGAAGGCCAATGGGCAGAGCAACCAGATTTTTCTGAGCCACCACTAAACTTAGATGGCGCAGCAGCACATTGGGATCACCGTGAAGATGAAGATTACTTCTCACAACCGGGCGATCTATTCCGTCTAATGACCGCTGAGAAACAAGCTATCTTATTTGATAACACAGCGCGTAACTTAAACGGTGTGCCAAAAGAAATTCAACTTCGTCACTTAAGACATTGTTATAAAGCCGATCCTGCTTATGGCGAAGGTATCGGTAAATTACTTGATATTGATGTGAGTGAATTTAACTCGTAATTTATCCTATTAAGTAACTATAAATCAAAGCGTTGAGTATTACATTCAGCGCTTTTTTTATGTCTGTTTACATTGTAAATTTTAGCTCTCTTGCTATTTGAAAGGTGGTTATTTTATTATTTGATTCAATTTGGTTAGAAAAACCACAAAAACTGTCGGTATTTGTGTCGATAGACCTCCGTTATACTCCCCGCACTATTATAAGCCGCTAAGGCAAATACTCATTGCTCTGGACTTACGATCCAGCCTCGCAAAAAAGGAAAGTTACTCATGTCTCAATATATCGTTTGTGCGTTATACAAATTTGTTTCATTAGAAAATTACACCGACATTCGTCAACCATTAACTCAAGTATTAGAAGATAATAATATTCGCGGCACATTGCTGCTAGCAAGTGAAGGTATTAATGGCACGGTTGCAGGCTCTCGTGAAGCGATTAATACACTACTCGCTTGGTTTAAAGAAGATCCTCGTTTAGCTGATGTGGTTTATAAAGAATCAATTAATGACGTGCAGCCGTTTAACCGTACTAAAGTAAAGTTAAAAAAAGAAATCGTCACCATGGGCGTAGAAGGTATCGATCCTCTTAATGTAGTGGGTACGTACGTTAAACCTGCTGATTGGAATGCACTTATTTCTGATCCAGACGTGCTATTGGTTGATACTCGAAATGATTATGAAGTAGATATAGGCACATTCAAACATGCTGTTAACCCAAAGACAGAAACGTTCCGCGATTTTCCTCAATACGTTGCTGATAATTTAGACCCTGAAAAACATAAAAAAGTAGCGATGTTCTGTACTGGTGGTATTCGTTGTGAAAAATCGACCGCGTATATGAAAGAGCAAGGGTTTGATGAGGTCTATCACCTTGAAGGCGGCATCTTAAAGTACCTTGAAGAAGTGCCAGAAGAAAACAGCTTATGGGAAGGAGATTGCTATGTGTTTGATGGCCGAGTTGCGGTTAACCATCAATTAGAAAAAAGCCATTACGATGTATGTAATGCGTGCCGTTTGCCAATCACAGATGAAGATAAGCAGTCTGATGCGTTTGAGAAAGGCGTTAGCTGCCCTAAATGTATTGATCAGCACAGTGATGAGCAAAAATCCCGTTTTCGTGAGCGAGAAAAACAAGTGCAACTTGCGGACGAAAGAGGTGAAACTCACGTAGGTGGAGATGCAGCCAAACTCATTGAGCAACGTAAGCAAGAAAAGAAAGAGAGAAAACAGCAGCAGAGAAGTACTAAGTAACTCAGATTTTATGGTGATATGAGTTATAAATAATGAACTGACTCGAAAGAATATAATGTGTTTTCATTTAACTCATTATTAGATGGAAAGCAGATAACAAATGCGTAAATAAAGCGCTTATTTGTTTCTATTTTTATCGTCAATTCATCAATCCTTGCTAATTTTATAAACGAAAGTGGGGCGTTAATCGCCTCATTTTTATTGTTTATAAACAAGGATGAAATCATGAAAAATAAAATAAAAATCAGTTCGTTCACTATTGCCTTTGTTGGTGCATTATCATCAATGGGAGCGCAGGCTCATGGCTGGGTCGAGTACCCGAGTGCAAGACAAAATACGTGTTATTTAGATGGAGGATTTTGGGATAACACTATTCCAAATCAGGCATGTCAGGCGGCATATGATGAATCAGGAGCGTTTCCTTTTGTTCAACGTAATGAGGTTGCGGCTAATGTTCCAAACTATAAAGACATGGCACACGTTCAAGCCATTGTTCGTGATGGTAACTTATGTTCAGCAGGGGATAATGCAAAAGCAGGCTTAAGCGTAGGTTCTTCTCATTGGCAAAAAACGGCGGTTACCTTAGATGAGAATAATCAGATTGAACTTATCTTTAATGCAACAGCACCTCACAACCCTTCTTACTGGCAATTCTATTTATCTAATTCTAATTACGATCCAACCGTTCCATTAACATGGGGTGACTTAGATCTAATTGATACCGCAGGCAATGTGCCTGTAGGGGAAGATAAGAAATACCGTATTAATATTACTCTTCCTGCAGATAGAGCAGATTCGGCTGTCCTTTATACTCGCTGGCAGCGTGAAGATGCTGCTGGTGAAGGCTTTTATAACTGTAGCGATATTTCATTTGATGGAACGGGAACTGCACCTCCAGGACCGACAGATCCAGTCGACCCACCACCATCATATTCTGATTTAGGTTATTACATTAGCCAAGGATTTGGGCCAGTAGAATCAGGCGATACGATTCGGTTCCGAACGTTTGATGCGACAGGGGCGGAAACAACAGACATCAGTTTAGCCATTAATGTGAATAATACGGCGACATGGTCAGCGGAACTGGCAGGGCAATTTAATCAGTTAAAAAATAAAGAATGGTTTATTGGTATTTGGCATCAAGAAATGAATCATTATATGTACGATACCAATAATATTTACGCAAACCGAGTTTTTGCACCAAGTGCAGATCTTAGTTATCAACTTTCTTTAATTAAAGCGGATACAACACCACCGGTAGAGCCGCCAGTTGAACCAATAAACGCATGGAAATCAGCTTCAACTTATAATACTGGAGATATAGTTAGCCATAATAATAGAGAATGGATAGCACAGTGGTGGACAAAAGGGGAAGAACCAGGAACAACCGGAGAATGGGGTGTTTGGCGTTAACAGAAGATAACAAATGGATACTCACTTAAACTGGTATTTATAGTATTTAAGCCCTAAATCTAATTTAGGGCTTTTTGTGATAAGTAACACTTATAAATGTAATAACGAGAGCTGTTTAGTCTTAATACACTTAATTTCATATTATTTACTCAACGACTAAGAACACGAATTCATGGATGAAATCATTATTATTATTTTAAATGAGAGTAATTATGAAACTAGTACTAAAAACCCTTCTTGCAGCTTCACTGTTATCTTCAACTGCCCTTTATGCTAATGTTTTAGAAGGTCATCGAATTGGATTAGGCTTTAATTCAACCAGTATTGATGATATTGCTTTTGATAGTAAATATTCAACAAGCGGCTTTACTTTGGCTTATGGTTACGACATTAACGACATTGTTGGTATTAATGTTTCTTTAAATAAAGGCAGTGGTACGGATTCTCCTTTTGATATTGATACATCAACTTTTAAGCTAGATACTGATATTGGTTATACGTTCCATATGCAAAATGCATCGATTAAGCCTTATGGTGTATTAGGTTTTGCAAAATTTAAAGAAGAAATTAGTGTTTTTGGGTTAGATGCTGGGAAGTGGGATGACTCAACTATTTTTGTAGGTATTGGTACAAGGGCCACGTTCAACCAGCATTTCTATACCGACTTAAGATTGGATTTTATTAACTTAAAAGAGAGTGGTGATGATATTTTTGCTGATCAATTCTCTTTCACTGTCGGTTATAAATTCTAATTAATGGTTCTTTTTTAGCATCACTACGACGTTAAATACCATCATAAAGCTCTGGATTTCTCCGGGGCTTTTTTATTGGGTATTAAAACATCATATTCCTCGACATTGTGATCAAGATCTCTGTATAATCCGCGGCTAGATTTTCTCATTCATCATACTTTCGTCCTTCATCTTGTGGCTTTCTATAGCCAAATCATGACTTGTCAGTAAACCCTAGGAATTATTTCGTTGATACAATCAAACAACATCACAATGCAATTTGGCGCAGAGCCTTTATTTGAAAACATTTCAGCAAAATTTGGCAACGGTAACCGTTATGGTTTGATCGGTGCGAATGGTTGCGGAAAATCAACGTTCATGAAGATTCTTAGTGGTGCATTAACTCCTAGTTCAGGCAACGTATCAATGACGCCAGGACAGAAGTTAGGCGTATTGAGTCAAGATCAGTTTGCGTTTGAAAAATACAACGTAGTTGATGTTGTTATCATGGGTGACAAAAAACTATGGGAAATCAAACAAGAGCGTGATCGTATCTATTCACTACCAGAAATGAGTGAAGAAGATGGCATGAAAGTAGCCGAGCTTGAAAGCGAATTCGCTGAAATGGATGGCTACAGTGCAGAAAGCCGTGCTGGTGATATCCTAATTCAAGCTGGTATTGATGAATCACTTCATTTTGGTTTAATGCAGCAAGTTGCTCCTGGTTGGAAACTGCGTGTGTTACTAGCACAAGCACTGTTTGCAAACCCAGATATTTTGCTACTTGATGAACCAACCAACAACTTGGACATTAATACGATCAACTGGTTAGCAGAAGAGCTAAACAAGCGTAAATGTACAATGATCATCATTTCGCATGACAGACACTTCTTAAATTCTGTATGTACCCACATGGCAGATATCGATTACGGTGAATTGCGTATTTACCCAGGTAACTATGAGTACTTCTTAGAAGCATCAAGCCTGATCCGTGATCAACTACTAGCGGGCAACGCGAAAAAAGAAGCTGAGATTAGTGAGCTACAAGACTTCGTAAACCGTTTTGGTGCTAACGCATCTAAAGCGAAACAAGCAAGTTCTCGTGCAAAGAAAATGGACAAAATCTCATTAGATGAAGTGAAATCATCAAGCCGCATGAGCCCATCAATTAACTTTGGTGAAGGCAAAAAACTGCATCGCCAGGCACTAGAGCTTGAGAACCTAGGCCACGGCTTTGATGGTGAAGTTCTGTTTGAAGGCGGTAATTTATTACTAGAGGCTGGCACTCGTCTTGCTGTTATCGGTGAGAATGGTGTGGGTAAAACGACATTCTTACGTTGTTTAGTGAATGACCTAGAGCAAAACGAAGGTATTGTTAAGTGGTCTGAAAATGCATCTTTTGGTTACTGCCCACAAGACAGCACAGCTGATTTTGATAATGATCTAAGCATCTTTGATTGGATTTCTCAGTGGCGCACAGTGAAGCATGATGACTTGATGGTTCGTGGTATTTTGGGTCGTCTACTATTCACAGCTGATGATACAAATAAGCAAGCTAAAAACTGTTCTGGTGGTGAGAAAAACCGTCTGTTATTTGGCAAGTTAATGATGCAAGACATCAACGTACTTGTTATGGATGAACCAACCAACCACATGGATATGGAAGCGATTGAAGCATTGAACGAAGCATTAAAAGTGTACACTGGCACATTAATCTTTGTAAGCCATGACCGTGAGTTTGTTTCTTCTCTAGCGACACAAATCATTGATGTTAAAGATAAGAAAATAGTGAACTTCCAAGGTACTTATGAAGAGTACTTAGATCACCAAGTTAAAATGCTTCAGGTTAATATCGCTAAATAAGCGTATTTCTAAGCAATAAAATAATAAGCATATTTAAAAACGCGAGACTGGTTATCAGCTCGCGTTTTTTGATCGAAGTCTATATGCTTTGTTCCATTACGATTAATCTCTCTCACTTCTTATTTATTATTTGGAAATCATTTGTGTCAGTAATTAGCGCTAAAAAAACAGCCCCAGCAAATACCGTCGTTGTACTCGATTTCGAAACCACAGGCTTATCACCAAACCAAGGCGATCGTGCAATAGAAATTGGTGCGGTTAAATTAGAAAACGGCGTGGTAGTTGATCGTTTTCAAGGTTTGATGAATCCGGGCTTTAGAGTGAGTTCGTTCATCGAGAACTACACTGGTATTTCAAATCGAATGCTAGTTGATGCAGCGAGTTGTGATGTCGTTATGCATGAGTTTGCTGACTTTATCCAAGGCTGTAATTTAGTCGCTCACAATGCCTCATTTGATAAACGTTTTTTAGATGCCGAACTCGAGTTGATTCAGCGTGGTTATGAAGGTGATTTTGCTTGTTCATTACTAGTATCAAGACGATTAACTCAAGAGGTTTCATCACATAAACTGGGTGATTTAGTGGCGTATCATCAAATCGATAATGATGGTGTATTTCACCGAGCGTTAGCCGATGCTGAAGTAACCGCGTCACTATGGTTAGTGCAACTAGAAGCGTTAGAGCGAGATCATGGCATCACTAACCCAAGTTTTGAGTTGATGATGAAAATAGGAAAAACACCAAAAGCAACAATTGAGAATTTCTTGAAAAAGAGCCGTTAATAAGAAGATTAGCGTTCTGTTTTAAAAACAGACGGCTTACAATTGTGTGATAAATGGCTCGTAATTCACTGAGTGGTAAAATAATGGACTTAAATTTACTCAAAACCTTTGATGTAGTGATGAACACGCTCAGTGTTAATGAAGCGGCGGAAACATTAGGCGTTACGGCTCCTGCTGTGAGCCACACCTTAAATCGTTTACGTGAGCAGTATCAGGATCCATTATTTGTGCGTCAAGGAAGAGGAATAGCACCGACGAACTTTGCGACAGAGCTACACGCTGAGATTCAAGAGCCACTTACTCGACTATTAAATGGCGCTAAATCTCGTCAAGCATTTGATCCAAAAACCAGCAAGCGAACCTTTCGTATATCGAGCCATAAAGATTTAGATTTAATGGTCGTCCCCCCGCTAATCTCTTATCGAGATCAATATGCGCCAAATGTAAAATTTAAAGCAGATATTGAACACTTAAATGAGCAAGATAGACAAACAGATTT
The DNA here is from genome assembly GCF_900312675.1 of Aliivibrio sp. EL58. Classification (GTDB taxonomy): domain Bacteria; phylum Pseudomonadota; class Gammaproteobacteria; order Enterobacterales; family Vibrionaceae; genus Aliivibrio. Next base: position 557,306 of record NZ_OMPC01000001.1, read on the forward strand.
GAGAATGCGTAAGGTTGATATAATTCTTGCGACAGTGCCATTGGAAGATCACGGCTATCATAATAAATTGCTATTTGAGCAACAGTTAGTGGTGGTGTGTAGAAAAGATCATCCAAGAATTAAAGACAATATTACTCACGATCAATTCTTTGCAGAGCAGCACTTATTGTGGCAAACCCAAAGAATGAATAAATACACGATGGAATCAGTAGTGAAAGAGAAGCTTCCAAAAAGAAAAGAAGCGTATACCACCGATTCAATTTGTAACTCACTTGTGATGGCAGCCCAAACGGATTGGTTATGCGTTACCAGTGTTTGGCATGCCAAGATGTTGTCTCAAATGCTTCCTTTAACTATCCTTCCATTGCCTTTTGAATCACAACCATTTCCCGTTTATATGACATGGCATCACTCACAACAATCAGATACAGGGCATCAATGGCTCAAAACTGTGTTTGAACTGGTCACACAAAACTTAACCGATTTAGAACTATAAAGATAAATCCAATTATAATGTGGATTAAATAAAACTAAATCCACTTTTAAAAGTGACGCTATCGATCGTTTAACTGGCTCGCCCTATTATTTCTCTATCGATGAACAAGATGAGTTGTTCGCACTTATAGAGAGATGAGTTATGTTATTTAAAAAAACCATAGTATCACTTGCGGTAATTACAACATTGGCTCCAGCGCTTGTATTTGCAGCACCAACAACTAACCAACCAAAAGATGCAACGGAATTCACCGTTCAAAAAAACGATCAGCTAAAACAATATCTAGATTTTGATAATAAAGCCGATTTTGAAAATGCTTCACGTGGTTTTATTGCTACTTGGCCAGAAAAAACCATTAAAGATGCACAAGGCAACGTGATTTGGGACTTCTCAAAATTTGATTTTATTAATCAAGATAATGGGGTAGAAACCATTAACCCATCGCTTCTTCGTCAAGCTAAATTAAATAATATCAATGGCCTATTTAAAGTAAAAGACGGGGTATATCAAGTTCGCGGATTTGATTTATCAGTCATGTCGTTTATTCGTGGTGACGATGGTTGGATAGTTATTGATCCTCTTATTTCTCCAGAGACGGCTGCTGCTGGTCTTAAGCTATTAAAAGAGAAAGTGGCAGATGTACCAGTGACTGGCGTTATTTTCACTCACTCTCATGTCGACCATTTTGGTGGGATATTAGGTGTGACAACGCAAGCAGACATCGACAATGGTGATGTAACGATTGCTGCCCCAGAAGGCTTCTTTTCGCACTCAATTGCAGAGAACTTAATGGCAGGCACAACCATGTCGCGTCGCTCATCTTATATGTATGGCAATCTTCTTGATGCTAATAATAAAGGGATGGTTGATGGTGGTTTAGGTAAAACGACCTCATCTGGCTCGCCAGGTATTGTGAAGCCAACAGAAATTGCAAATCACACTGGTCAAGAAATGACAATTGATGGTGTTGATTTAGAAGTTATGATGGCTCAAGAGTCAGAAGCACCTTCTGAGTTTATGTTCTATTTCCCTCAATATAAAACCATGATGGCTGCAGAGGTGATGACTCATACTATTCACAATATCTCGACCTTACGTGGTGCAAAAACTCGTGATGCTTCTTCATGGGCGACTTACGTTGATCAAGCTCTACACACTTATGGAGATAAGGCAGATACGATGATTGCTTCTCACCACTGGCCAACATGGGGCCAAGAGAACATCAAAGGCCAGCTAGCGAAAACTCGTGATATGTATAAGTATGTACACGATCAAACGTTACGTTTAGCAAATAAAGGTTATACGCCTAACGAGATCTCAGCGACCATTAAACTGCCGGATTCATTAGGCAAGGAGTGGTACAACCGCGGCTATTACGGCACCGTTTCACACAATGCTCGTGCAACCTATGATTACTACTTTGGTGCATGGTGGGATGGTAACCCTGCAAACCTAAACCCATTAACACCAACAGAAGAAGGCACCAAATACGTTGAAGCGATGGGCGGCGAGAAAAAAGTGGTTGAACTTGCAGAAGCGGCGATTAAAAAAGGCGAGTATCGTTGGGCTGTGACACTGCTTAATAATGTCACTTTCTCTAATCCTAAAAATATGGATGCGCGTTATTTAGAAGCTGATGCGATGGAGCAACTTGGCTATCAATCTGAATCAGGTCCTTGGAGAAACTATTACTTAGGCGGTGCTAAAGAGCTACGTAATGGGATTAAACCGGTAGCAACACCAAATACCGCAGCGATTGCAGTGAACATGCCATTCAATCAATTCATGAAGTATCTTGGAGTGACAGTGAAGCCTGATGTTGCGAAAGGTATGAACATGAAGGTAAATATTGATGTGAAAGGGGATGGTAAATACTCAATGGATTTAAGTAATTCAGTATTGAAGTCTTACACAGATACTCAATTTGAAAATGCAGATTTAAACATTACTTTGTCTCGTCAGGCATTTGAAAATATGATGACCAAGAAATCGACATTGAAAGATGAAATGAAAACGGGTGAGTTTAGTGTGTCCGATCAAGCGAAGTTCCAGCAACTAATGTCGATATTTGATCAGTTTAATCTATGGTTTGGTGTAGTAACGCCATAGTAAAAAGATGAAATAATGATATGGCAAGCCCCGTTGAATTAAGGGATTCAATGGGGCTTTTTTCTAGGTATTTCTTGGAATAAAAACACTAGTGCTAGCAGTCATCAGTTTCAATAATAACTATTGGGCCTGTAAACGGAGTAGGAGGAGTAGATTCAGGGTTCTCATAACGAATGTGACACTTGAACCTAACGCTTTTATTATCATAATCTGAAGTGAAAAAGATAAATATTTGATTGTTTCTTGTTGATTTATCTGTAAAAAAAGGAGCTGCATTTCTATCTTTACGTGCGGTATTTCTATCAACAGAATCTATATCTAACCAAGCTTTAACTTGTTGATTAATTTTTACAAAGTTATCGCTACCACGCACAGAGGGATAGCCATTGTATAAAGGTACTTCTACACCATTAATAATAATTGTAGTGTTACCATGCTCTTTATTTTCAATGGCTGCTTGTGAATTGAGGAGCATTAATGCACTTTTCATTGCCGCTCCTACACCTTGAAGGCTTTGATTTTTTGAATCAGTTTTCAAAGATAAGAATTTAGGGGCTACGACAATAGAAAGAATGGCAAGCAGCACAATCGCGACAATGAGTTCAATCAGTGTAAATCCTTTACTTTTTGTTTGAATCATTATTATCCCATCCAGAGATTAAACTTATAATTAGAATGACATACTATCATTGGTATGGGAATACTAATTTAGTACTAATTCACTGTTGATGATTTTTTTTGTAGAGGGTTAAATTTTAATTATTACTGTCTCTTATTACTTGCAACTAGGCAGAATTGCGTCATACATTGTTTTAAACCCTTTAAGCGAAAGGGTAATTTTCTCTGTGCTGTTAGCATCACCAAGTAAAGTGACGGATAAAGAATTGCCGTTAATAAATTCTTCCGATTTTTTTAGTGGGATGGTTGCCCAATGAGTACGACCTTTTACCCATACATCCATTCCAAATGTTGAGCCAGAATCTACAGAAGCTTTTGCTGAATATCCTCGTTCTTCATAAGAAAGTGATTTTAGAAAGAGTAGATTTACGCCCTCAGTAGTACAACGAAGAACGACCGTATTAACGGAATGATCACTACTTACATCACTGACGCCTAAGATGATAGGTTCACCAGTCTCAATATCTTGTGATTGATAATGTTGCCAATCTTGATAGGTATGCATTAACTCTAATGCCGCATAGGATTGATAAGAAATCATACATAAGGTCAATATTTGTAAAAATCGTTTCATTGGAAGGGGAGCCTTTAAATCTAAATATATAAATAGAAATTGTGATCAGGCATTTTTCGAATACCTGATCACACGATAGAGATTACTTTTTAGGAAGCAATACCGCTTCAAACTGCTTAGCTTCGATTAAGAAATTTCGCATTATGGTGTCTACTTTTTGTTTTGTTGCCACATTATTTGCTCTTTTCTGGGCTTTAATGAGAGTAGGGCTTTCTGTAAGCATATAACTGTATTCAATCGCGTTTAACATGCCTAAATCAGAACGTAAATAACGGTCAATTTGGTCGCTGCGTTGTAATAGCTTATTTTGTAGGACTTGCTCATCAGCCCCTTGAGTGACGATGTCTTCTAGTACCTGATGGGTTAATGTAAGTAGCTCATCGACTCTGTCTGGAGCACAGGTAAATTGAATTCTACCTTCAGCTTGTCTGTTATCTGGGTTTTGCCAGAACCAACTTGTCACGCTATAAATACCAGAGGCTTGCTCTCTGAGTTTTAAACGTAATTGCTCTTGAACAAGCTCTCCAGATAATTCTAAATAATAGGCATTATCTGGTCTCCACTGCGATGGCTGCGTTAAATAAAGCTCGACCTCTGCACGAGGCTCTTTTGAATCACGCGCGGTATAACGCTGTTTTGGAGAGTGTGCTATTACCTGATATGGCTGCCTCACTGCTTCTTCACGTCGTATTGAAGAAAGATAAGTCGCTGCCAGCTTTTCTATTTCTTTTGGAGATACATCACCGACCACAAAATACGTATAATCGGTTTTACTCGAGATATAGTGTTGGTAGATGGCACTTAGATCCTCAGAGGTAAGGTTTGCAACTTCAACGTTGTTTTCACTGTAAACGGTTTCTACATCTGGGTAGCGTAAGGTTGAGACTTTACGAACAAATCTATCGGCACTGTTAAGCTCATTACTGCGCTGAACTGTTTCAATTTGATACTGTTTTAATACCTTATCCGAGATTGGACTTGCTTGGAGTTTTAAATGAAATAGTTGAAACATTTTATCTAAGCTGTCTGTTTTTGCCCAACCAGAATAGCCTTGTTGATGTTCATCTAACATCGTAGACATGACTACAGGGTTGCCACGAAATATCGTTTGAATATCCGCTTGAGGTACGTCACCAACGCCTGTTTCATCCACCAAACTAGTAGCGATTCTTAATGCATGGTAATCACTTTTTGGTACAGAACGTAACCCTCCTGAAGTCAGTGCTTTAAAGTGTACTTGTCCTGGATTATTGTCACTGTAGCGATAAATTAATTTGCTGCCATTACTTAGGCGGTATTCGGTTAAGTTATACTCGGCCCATTTTTTTTCTTGTTTAATGGTTCCTTTTTTTACTGTAATTTTAGGTAAAACCGCTTGGTTATTATCAACTAGCCAACGTGGCTGAGTTTCTATCATTGTTTGTTGCCATATTTTTTCTAGTTGTGAAGCAGACAGAACCGCTTTTTGTTTAGTGATTGGCTGCGTGGTAAGCAGTAACTTAGATTTTTGAGCAACAATAGTGCTAAGCACATTATTAACTTCAGCAAGGGTGATCTCTGTAAGGAAGCGTTTATTTAATTGGTATTTATCATTATCACCAATTAATAATTGTTCACTTGCCGCTGAAACCATTAAATCACCAGCAAGATCAATACTGTAAGTTGTTTGCTCTTTTATCGATTCGTTGATTTTATGTAAGCGTGATATCTCACCATTAACCTCTGCAGAACTAAAGCCGTATTGCGTTATTTGTGCAATAAAGGCGATCAGCTCTTGAGTTGCTTCAGCGTAATTCTCATCAAACAGTTGTAGAGAAAAGACTGATTGAGTGGTTTCTCTGCCTATATTTGAGCTGTAGAAATTAGCAGAATTAATGGCGGTTGATTCTTGTTGTTCCCATCGTTGTAAACGCACGTTTAATAAACGGGTAGCGACTTGCTTGGTTAAGTCTTGTTTATAACGAGCGTAACTGTTTTCTGACTGGTAACGAGAGAAAAAACTCAGCTCAACAGAAGGCGATGACATGCCTTCTTCTGATACTGTCGCACTGCGCCATTTGTTATTTAGAGGCACACTATAATCAATTGACTCTACTGGGGTTGTCGGTGTTTTCTTATCCCCCAATTTTTTTTCAATAAGCTGTTTTACTTCTTGAGTATTAATATCACCAACAATCACAATAGACATATTATCTGGGCGATACCATTTATTATAAAAATCAGCTACGCGATATTTAGATACGGTTTTTATGGTTTCAGCATCACCAATAGGATCACGGGTAACATAGCGGGAACCTGCCATTTCAATTGCACTTTTTTTATCGCCTAATCTAAGCATTGGCCCTAATCGAGCGCGCCATTCTTCTAAAACAATGCCACGTTCGGCGTCCAGATCGCCTTTTAACATCGTCACATTACTTGCCCAATCAGAAACAATATCCAGTGTTAGAGCGAGTGTTTTAGTGTCGTTATTAGGCAGGTTTAGGGTGTAAACGGTATTCTCAAAATCAGTAAAGGCATTAATATCAACCCCAAACTTCATACCTACTTTTTCAAGTTCAGTAATTACTTGGTTTTCAGGGTAACTTTTTGTGCCATTGAACGCCATGTGCTCAACAATATGAGCAACACCACGCTGATCGTCATCTTCATTCATTGAGCCTGCATTCACCACAAAGCGAATGTACACGCGAGATTCTGGGCGTTGGTTTTCTGCAATGTAGTAGGTAAATCCATTATCAAGTACGCCAACAGACACTGCTGGATTAAAGCGTAATTGAGTAGACTCATTAGAAGACGACATCAGTTGGCAAGCACTGAGTAATAAGGCGCTGCCTAAAAGTAATATATTTTTTAGTATCATGAGAATTTCAACGATTGAGTGTGAGGACATAAAATCAGTTCTTGAGTTTCTTCTTTACCTTCTTCGCGGTGAGAAATTTCAACAACATGAGTGCTAGGCAGTGACGATGCCATTACTTGTTTTATTGAGTTGTAGCTTTCTGGATCAAGCGCTGATAATGCTTCGTCTAAAAATAGCCACGTTGGTTTTTCTATAAGCGCACGAGCTAACATTATCTTTTGAAGCTCTCCACCAGAGACGTTTTGTTGCCAATTGGCTTTTTCATCTAGTTGCGCTGTAAATTTACTGATCCCTGCCTTTTCTAATGCCGTAATCAGCACACTGTCTGAGGTTGATTGATCATTGGTTGGGTAAAGTAAAATTTCACGCAATGTCGCATTAGGTAAGTAAGGGCGCTGAGGTACAAACATACAAATCGCATCATTTGGCATTGAGATTTGGCCATTATGGTATGGCCATAAACCAGCCAAGGTTCGTAAGAAAGTACTTTTTCCTGAACCTGATGCACCCTTAATCGTGATCGCTTGTAAAATTTCACCGGTTTGTGCCGTTACTAGTGGTTGCTGTGATGGAGAATAAACATCTAGGTCGCGCCAAGTAGGTTGCTCAGATTGTTGCAACGGAGAACTGCTTGGTAACGCTTCAAGTTGAGTATGAAAGGCAATTAATCGGTCAGTCACTGCGCGCCAATCAGCGACAGATTCATAAGAATCGACAAACCAGCTAAAGGCTTCTTGAACTCGATAAAAACCCGTTGCTGTTTGCATCATATCGCCCAATTGCAAAGCGCCACTCATTAATCTTGGAGAGGCGACAAGGTAAGGGAAAATACGTGCCCCTTCGTTGTAGCCACTGGTAAAGGCGTTGTATTTTAATTTCATGCCAGTGAGTTGCTGCCAGTTATCCCATACTTTACTAAATAGGTGATGGGTACGTTTTTCTTCTGCGGATTCGCCACGCTGTAATGCGATAGATTCTGCGTGCTCACGAACTCGCATTAAATGAAAACGAAAATCGGCTTCACTTTTTTCTTGTTCAAAGTTTAAGGGAACTAATCGTTTTGCAATTTTATGTGTTAACCAAGTGCCAATGATGGAGTACACAATCGCCACCCACACCATATAGCCAGAAATTACCCACTCGCTGCCTGCTAATTCAAAAGTGACACTGCCTGATAAATTCCATAAGATCACGATGAATGAAAATAAGCTAGTGACTGTCCTTAACAGACCTAATCCCATTGATAGGGTGTTGTCACAAAAATCTTTCACGTCTTGTGAGATACGTTGGTCAGGGTTATCACTTGTAGGGTAAGCCAGTTGATGACGGTAGAGGCGTTTATCGCCAAGCCATTGTTGTAAAAAAGCATGTGTTAACCAACGGCGCCATCGAATACGTAAGGTTCGTCTAAGGTATTCTTCTGCAAGATCGACAAGGGTGTATATGCCCATGATAAGCACAAATTGGCCTAACATTGACCAAAAATTATGCCATTCTTTATTTTGCATTAAGTTAAAGAAGTCACGGTTCCAATTACTGTAAAACACAGCAACTTCTACGATTAAATAATTAAGACCGACAACAAAGCCGAGTAAAAGCCAAGCAATCAGCTTTTCATCACTTTGCCAATAAGGTTTAGCAAGTGACCACACTTGAGAGAGAAAAGGTTTGTTCCGTAAGGTTAAATTAGCTTGATTAGACATAGATCACCAAAGACAACAAGGCAACCAGTAACGAATGAAAGTCACTGGTTGATATTGTTGTTTGTTATTAAAAAATTAGTAATTAAAAGAAATAATAGAGAGAAGAAATTTAGAACTCATAGCCTAGTTCTAGCCAGAATTCACGGCCTGGGGAGTAGATACCGTAATCACCACTCGATGTTCCCATTGTTGCTTTTTTACGTACCTTGTTGAGTACATTAAGGACATCTAGCTGAACATAAGCGTTGTGTGTACCAACTAAATTTGGCTGCCAGCGCATACGAGTATCCCATTGTGTGTGTGTACCAAAATCATAACTGGTGTGCATTTCAGTACCATCAGGGGCATCTGTGATGTAGTCATAACCTTGAACTGGTGCTTTGATATACACTTTGTTAGACCAAACAACATCAATAGCAGGGATACTCATGTCTGAACCTAATCGCACAATCCATTCTTCTTCACTGCTATTAACGGCTTGCTCCATTTGAGAGCGACTCATTAATTTTCCGTCAAGATAAACGGCTTGATTTGGATCGGTTCCCTTATTAAGAGCGGCGCGATCAGTTTGTAACCAATCAGCACCAAGCGTGGCATTCCACTGTGTAGGGCCAACAACCCAAGGAGTCATATTGCTGACTTGTAGCGTATAAACATCGACTTTGTAGTTACTGCCATTAGAGTAAGAATCGACATTCTCACCGGCAATTTTTTCTCGGTCTACTGTAATTCGTTGCTGATTATCACGAAGTACATACTGAGCGGTTAGCATAAAGTTACCGATGTTTTGGTTTACACCTACACTGAGTTCATCAGCATAAGGAGTCTCTAAACTGTCGATAGTTTCGTAGCGGCGTGTTTGATCATCGTTTAATTTTAGAACCTCACCTGCTAACTTCATTGAGGCAAATGAGCGACCATAATAACGGTTTAAACCAAAGTTAAGACGAGTGTCTTGCAGTGCTTGCCAGTGGGTAACAAAGCGAGGGGCTACATTTGTATTTTCAAGATAATCATCGCGATCAACACGCACACCAGGGCGAATGGTGACATTATTCCACTGAATAACATCTTCAGCATAAAAGGCATAATCTTGATATTGAGTCCCCACCGTCCCTTTACGGACGGTTTTGGTTTCATTCATCATTTCCCATCCACCCATGGTCATAATGGTTTGCTGGGTTACATTGTTATCACGATTAAATTTGTATTTAGTTTTTCGATAAGAGGTACCCAATGAAAATACATGATTGGTATCGGCTAACGAAAAGCTATCAAATACATAATCGAGCATTAAATTGGTATTTTCTTGTGTCATTTGGCTATTGCCATAACCGCCTTGTTCGTAGTTAGCGTTAGTATCTAAGTCAATGGTGACAACGGCATCGTTTGAAGATGATTCACGTTCATCTGTAAATTTATCGTAGGCTGCTGTAGCTGTTAACGTGCCATTACCTAAATACTGATTCCATCTAAGGGTGCTACCATAAGCCAGATGTGAGTCTGTTACATTGCCATTAATGTTATCAGCATAGTATTTACCTTCTTGGTAATCAGACAAACGTAAACCCCATTCAAGGCTTTTTTCTACTGTTGGAGTCCAATTAAAATTCGCTAAGAAGTTATCAGAAAGCCGGGTGTGAGCTTGTTTATCTATGTCTCCTTCAGGATTTATCATTCGAGATTGTTGAATATCAGATTCACGGCGGCTAAAACCAACGACCATACCAATATCATCAGTGAGTTCTTGCTCTGCCATGATGCTGAAAAAATTCTTTTTGTATTCAGGTTGATACACTGCATCTGAGCCATTTGGGGTGGCGCTATCAACAATATTTTTTGCATTATCATCTACTTGCATTGATGACCAGTCAGATTGAGTGGTGCGATAACGTAATTTAACGCGGTTTTCGCCACTGTATTGACGGGTTTCTGCAGACACTGCACCACCAGTAAAGCCACCTAACTTAGCAGGAACGTCACTGCTATAAACCGTTACACCAGAAAGCATATTTGCATCAAAGAAGTAGGCTTGTTCTGAACTTTGGCTTGGGTTTACTGACATGCTGCCATCAAATAATTCACCTGAAGGGTCGATATCATTGTTTACATTAATACCGTCTATCATGTAGGCGGTTTGATTGGTATCTGCACCATTGATAGATACAGAGGTTGGTTTAATTTCACCGCCTGTAAAACCGCTTTGATCAGAGTCTGCAAAACGAACATTTGGGTTATCTTTTAAATAATCAGTCAAATTACCATTTGAAGATGGCGTGTTTTTGATGTCTTCCGAATCAAGACTTTGCTTAGAAGATAAATCCTCGTCTTGTGAAGCGGTAATCGTAATGGTCAGATCCGAAGAGTTTTTTTCAGAGTTAGGTTGTGGATCTGCGTAAACATTAGACACGATACAGAGCGATGTAATCGTAGTAGCAAGAATGGTTTTTTTAAATAGGCACATTATTATTTAATCTAAGTGAGAATCATTACCATCTATGTTATCAGTAAAATATTCACCGAGTAAATCCCATAAAATCAAAGGATAAGCACTGCCATTCTCATTTATACGGTCATTAAAGTTATTATTTTGTAAAATTAAACAAAAAATAAAAGTGATTAATTTATTCGAAAGCTAGGTGTAGAAAGGCTTAGTTGATATTAATTATCATTTGGAATTATATTCTGATTTTGTTGTTTTTATAACAATGGTTAAACAAAAGAAATGTTAAAAAAATTAATTTATTTTTACGCAAACGATTGTATTGAAAAATGAATATTGATTGAAATTTAGATTAAATAATTATTGTTATTCAAGTAATTAAATTATTTAACTTAATATTCAGCAGTTTACATGTTGCTTTCGGGTGTTTTGATAAAATTGTAGTTTTATTTGTAAATGAAAACAATTATCATTACGGCAATTATGTGTAATTCGACGTACTATTTATGCTTAAAGTATTCGCTATATCAATAAATAAAAATGTTCTGTTAGCTGCCATTGTTTTATTTTTTGTCCTTCAAAATAGATCTTTTGCAGCTATAAATTCTGAAGAGGTTGTAGGTCGTGAGATCGAAACTCTTTCGCAAGGTATTGTGACTCAAGTTACGATTGAGTCACTAGATGACACTCTTCAACAGATGAATGGTGAAGCAAGGCAATTGAGTCATGAGATCCGTTTGCAATCCAAATATCATCAGCAACTAGAAAACCAACTTGCACAATTACAGAGGTCATTTATCGAACTTGATGATGAACTTGATAGTATTAGGCAAATAAAAATCAATCTACAACCTTTGTTGTTAGAGATGTTTAATGGTTTACAAAGTCTAGTGAACGCTGACCTTCCATTTCAAATACAAAAAAGAAAACAACGGTTAGATAACCTATCCGAAATGCTTATGAATTCTGCGTTATCAGATGCGCATAAATTAGAACGCATACTGATTGCTTATCAAACAGAAATTTCCTTTGGGAATCGTGTTTTAGTATGGCAAGACCGGTTGAATGAAACACAAGAGGTGACTTTTTTAAGTGTTGGCCGTATTGGCTATTACTACTTGTCTCTTGATGGTTCTAGGGGGGCGGTGTGGAAAGATAATTTAGGATGGCAAAACTTAAACAAACCTCAGACTAAGCAGCTCGCACTGGCAATTACTAAAGCAAAAAATACGACAACGCCTTCTTTATTAACCATTCCAAAAGCGATTTGAGCAGTATGAAAAATTCAACAAAATATGTGTCTCTGACATGGGTGATCATGTGCAGCTTATTTACGCCTATTTTTTGTCACGCGGGCACGTTAGAGCAGGTGCTTAATGATCTAAAAGCATCGGGTAAACGTGATATTTCCGCATATAAAAAAATAGAAAACGATAAAGCCGTTGGATTACAGGATATTAAGAAAGTACTCACATTACGCAACCAACAATTAGTTGAAATTAATCAAAATAACAGAGAGTTAGAAGAAAAAATTCTGAGTGTTCAAAATGCGCTGCATACTAAGCAACAGCAAGTTGAGCAAAACAAACAAGCGATTGATGACATCATTGCGCTGACTGTCGCGCAACAAAAAAACTTCATCACTAATGGAGAGCGGTTTAGTGGTTGGAATTTGAGCCAACTACACCAACAAATTGTTGGATCAGAATTTACTATTGGCGATCTGCGTCAATTTTGGCTTGAAATGGCAGAGCAGTTTGTTATCTCTGGCCAAGTAATAAAAACTACCGGTGAAGTGATTTTGCCAAGTGGTGAGGTGGTTAATAGCGATATTATTCATACTGGCCCGTTTAGCCAATATTCGATTGATTACGGCTGGCTAAAATTTGAACCTAGCAGACAAAGTTGGTTTCAAATACAACCGCAACCAGAAATTGAATTATCAACGTCTTCGTGGGTTGTAGATCCGTCTTTTGGTTATGCTTTTGACTCTTTTTCTCAGCGTGATGGTTGGTTTGTAAAGTATAAACCTGCTGGAATTATTGGTGTGTTAATTACGTTACTTGCGATTGTCGGTTTTTCTATTGGTGTGGCGAGGCTCTTTGTATTAACCAAAGAAAAACGCGCGGTTGATAACCAAGTTACGCAGTTAGATACATTGAATGACAATAATATATTAGGTCGAGTGGTGGCTGAGCTGCAAACAAGCAAAACCAATCAGCAAATGGAAGACATTGTAGATGCAAGTATTAGCCGAGAGTTACCTTGGTTAAATAAAGGTATTGGTACGTTGGCGGTTCTTGCCGCTATTGCCCCTCTAATGGGCTTATTGGGTACCGTTGGCGGCATTATCGAAACATTTACTGCTATTACCACGCAAGGTGCAACCAATAGTGATTTATTATCAGGTGGTATTGCAGAGGCATTACTTACGACTAAGTTAGGCTTGTTAGTGGCTATTCCACTGCTTATTCTTCACTGTGTTATTCGCAGTAAAGCTCAAGTGTTGGCAGAGGTTATTGAATACCAAGTATCTAGCTTAGTGGTGGATATGCGTTACCGAAAAGGTGATAAATGCTAAGTTTTCTTGGGTATCCGCTACCAGCGCCAAGCGTCATTATGTGGGCAATTTTGTTTGTTTCTTTTTGTATGTGGGTAAATCTAATTCAAGGTTATTGGCGGATTAATAAATTACGAACATCAGGCTATATAACGCAATTAAATTTACGACTTAAAGGGTATTCCTCGCTAACAAAATCAGAGACTGAGTACCTATTTATTGGTTGGCAAAGTGAGGTAAAACTGTACCTGAAAAAAGGGAATTCAGAAGTGCGTTTGTTTGTTCGCTTATTACCTATGTTGGGTTTGCTTGGCACGGTAGATGGCATGATGGATTGCTTTGCTAACCTAAATAATACCAAGGTACTTGATGCTATATCTAAAGGCATTAGCCAAGCGATGTTTACCACATTAGCAGGATTATTGGCGGCACTTTCTGGAATGTATCTAGCCTATAACCTAAATAGGCGACAACAGAAAATACTTTTAAAATTGAAATATGAGTTAGCTCACGATGAAAATTAAACCTTTTATGACCACAGAAGAATCACCACAAGTTGATCTTACTCCCTTAATTGATGTGGTATTTATCTTATTGATATTCTTCATTTTGTCTGCCAATTTTCAAAAAGAATCAAGCATTGAAGTAGACAGACCAAGCGCGAGTTCAAGTACAGTAAAAGAAGCATCGAAAACTCTGACGGTTGCGGTAGATCGTAATCATCAAATTTGGTTTAAAGGCAGTGTAGTGAACTTAACTCAGCTGCAATTTCAAATGAAATCAGTAGTATTAAAAAAAGAGAAAATTAACACCATTATTAATGCTGATAAAAGTGTAGATACGGGTACGCTCGTACAAATTATCGATGCCATTCGTCTAACAGGAATTAGTAATGTTGCTATCGCTACCCAAGAACAGTAAGTCTCAACTATTTATGGTCGGCGGGCTATCTATTGCGGTAAATATCGGTCTAGCGTATATGTTATATTTAGTGATCACACCTTCTCATACTGTCACGGTATTAAATAATGTTCCTGCTTATACGGTTCGTACTGTACGGCCAAAAGAGAAACCAAAACCTAAAAAAGTAGAATTAATTGTAGCAGCGGACGCGCCAAACTCAGCACCAGCGAAGCCGACTATTGTGAACTTCTCTATTCCTGAGATGGACAGTGCAGTGGTGTTGCCAGATATTGTGTTTTCTCCAGACATAGAATTAAGTATTAACCCTACCTTTGAGTTTGATGTTAGGGCGATTGGAACCAAGAATGGAAGCCATATTCAATCTCAGGTTGTGTTTGCTAAACCCACTTATCAAGTGCCGCCTAAATATCCAAATAAAGCCAAACGTAATGGGATTGAAGGGCATGTCATTCTTGAGTTGTTAGTTAATGAAAAAGGCATTCCTATACAACACAGAGTTATTGAAGAAAAACCAGAAGGTGTTTTTTTACGTTCGTCATTACGATCGGTGATGCGCTGGAAATTTGTTCCGCCTAAAACGGATCAACAATGGCAACAAGTAACGCTTAACTACAGCTTGGAGAAATGATCTGTGCGTGTAAAATTCCTCATACTTCTGTGTTTTTATTGTCACTCTGTTTTCGCGGAGGTTGATATTGATGTGGTCGAACGCTATCAGCAATTATCTCGCTGGTTAGATACTGAGAATGCAGAGCTACAACCTATTATTCGATTCTACAATCAACAACAAGGGAAGGGGCAAGATACTCAAGAGATTGCTGCGGGGCTTTATTTACAAGCGTGTATAAAATTTCAGAATTACCAGTGCGCGTTGAACCGTGTTGATGAACTATTAACACTAGCTCCAACGCAAG
Source organism: Aliivibrio sp. EL58 (assembly GCF_900312675.1). Lineage (GTDB taxonomy): Bacteria > Pseudomonadota > Gammaproteobacteria > Enterobacterales > Vibrionaceae > Aliivibrio. Next base: position 572,570 of record NZ_OMPC01000001.1, read on the forward strand.
AAAAAAGACATCAACTCACAGCGCTTGCTGTGCAACTTAGCTTTCAAGTGAAGCAATACGAGCGTGCGTTAGAAGCAACACAACAATGGAAACATAGTGTCGGTCTGCTTGAACCAAAACAACAACCCTCTGTGAGTGAAATAGCAGAAATTTATACCCTCGCCGCTTACAGTGCGTCTTATCTAAATCATTGGCATTTGTCTGAACGTTATATTAAAGACGCGTTAGATACTGTAGCGACAAAAAATAGATACCAATTCTTACTTGGTATTTATCAGCAGACACAAGCGATGTCTAAAGAAACTGCCTTGTTGGTTAAGTTAACAGGGCTTTATCCTGAAGAATCCATGTTCTGGTTAAGATTAGCTCAAAATCGACTAATTACTCAGCAACCAAAAATGGCGATAGCTGCACTTTCAGTACTCAAAGCACAAGGTCAACTGGAAGAGAAACAAGTTATCTTATTAGCTCAGCTGCAGTTGCAAGAAAACTCACCAGTAGCGGCTTATAAAACGCTTGAAGGGCTGCGTGTGTCTAATAAGAATCAAATGAAGGTTGATAATTTAAAGCTTCAAGCTTTGTTATTATCACGACAGAGGGAAAAAGCCCTTCAATTACTTGAGACGTTTTCACAACCTAAGTATCTCGCTACAAAATCACAACTTGCGTATGCAGAAGGTAAATGGCCATTGGCGGTGTCTTTATTACAGCAACAAATAGCTCTTGAACCTAAACAAGATAAATGGCGATTACTTAAAGGTATTGCACATTTTGAATTGCAGCAATACTCACTTGCTATTATTGAATTTCAATCGTTACAAAAAGGTAAGTATAAAAACTCAGCGCAGCAGTGGTTATCTCAATCTCAGTATCTTTTTGGTACTCATTCCATATAAATTGAAGTAATAAGGGCAACAGGACTTATTGCTATTTAAAGGCTTTAATTTCATTTCAGTATGAGTAAGAGCTTTTATATTGCTAGAGAAAATGGCACCTTTTCATGGTATCAATCAATTTTTTTTATCGTGATGACAAGACAAAATTGTTTTACATGAATAAAAGTGAGGCCTATTTTATACATTTGAACTGCTATGATTCGTAAGTGTCCTTATTACGACAGAGATCGACTAGAATAATTGCTACCAAGATCTTAAAACGATAATAATTATCTCAAAGTTAAAAGTATTATGGCTAATTATCCAATAGAAAATGCTACTATCCTCGTGTTTATATTGGAAGCTAAAATACAATAAATTCAATTGAATAAAGAGTGTTTACTATTAATGTTTCGCGATTTGAAAGTTATGTCATGAAGTCACATTGGCATCATTAATAGTAAACAATCTACCATATGTATGGAGCAACAAATGAGTGAGCAAATTCTCACACTATCACAACTAGGCTGGCGTCCTTATTTTCAACAACAACTGACTCTAGATGATTTAACTGACTTACAAACAGGTCGAATTATCGAGCAGCACCGAAGCAGTATTATTGTTTTGAGTGAACAGGGCCAAGTAAGCTTATTACCACCATCAGGCGATGATCGTGTTTGTGTAGGTGATTGGGTATTGTTTGATGAAAATCTACGAATTCAACGCGTATTGGATAGACAATCTCTGTTTGATCGCAAAGCACCAGGGTCAAAAGTTGCAACGCAATTAATTGCAGCGAACGTAGATAGCGTCATGATTGTATGTTCATTAAATAATGACTTTAATTTGAGTCGTATTGAACGTTACCTTGCTATTGCAAAAGAAGCCGAAGTAGAACCAGTTGTGGTACTAACTAAAGCGGACTTATGTGACGATACAGATGATAAGCAAGACCAAGTTCAGAAACTGAATCGTATGATGAGTGTTTACAGTGTAAATGCCCTTGATACCAATGATTTAGTTGCTCTACATAGCTATTGTAAAAACGGACAAACGATCGCTTTCTTAGGTTCATCAGGTGTAGGTAAATCAACACTGGTAAACGGCTTACTTGGTTTTGAAGCGTTGAAAACGGGTGATATCCGTGAAGATGACAGCAAAGGTCGCCATACGACGACACACCGAGCACTTAAATTGATGCCACAAGGCGGTCTATTAATGGACACTCCGGGAATGCGTGAGCTTCAATTAAGTGATTGTGAGCAAGGCGTAAGCGCAACGTTTAGTGAGATTACTGATCTTGCTGAAAAATGTCGCTTTGGTGATTGTACTCATATTTCAGAGCCAGGCTGTGCCGTATTAAAAGCGGTAGAATCAGGTGAGTTAGAAGAGCGCCGCTTAGTGAGTTACCAAAAATTAATGCGCGAACAAGCGATTAATGGTGCGACGTTGGCAGAGCAACGTGCAAAAGACAAAGCATTTGGAAAAATGGTGCATGGCGCTATTGCTGATGCTCGTTCTCGTAAAAAAGACTATGAGTCAAACGCCTACTAATTTAGCGATATAACATCAAGTTCATGTAATAAGCCGCCCGTCTTTGATTGGCGGTTTTTTTGCGCTTGTTATTAAGCGATTTCCCTGCGTAATAAATAGATTATCTAATTAATTTCATTGGTATAAACTAAAAGCAGCTCTTACTTTTTAGTAAGGGCTGTTTTTTTATCTGTAATAGCATGTATAAAGGTAAAGTTAACTTAATATTTATACAGAGTCAGGGAGTGAAAAATGTTGAATGAAAAAACACTACTAACCATTGGTTCACTATCTGAGCGAAGTGGCGTAGCACACTCTGCCTTGCGTTTTTATGAAACAAAAGAACTCATAGCCTCTATTCGAACTTCTGGTAATCAACGTCGTTATCACCCCTCAATGCTTCGTCGAATTGCTTTGATTCAAGTGGCACAACTTGTTGGTTTTACATTAGAAGAAATAGCCAAAGAGCTTGAAGAGTTACCAATGAAAAAGACGGCCACGAAACGTGATTGGGAAAAGGTCGCCAATAAATGGCAAAAAGATCTCGATGCTAAATTACAGCAAATTAAATTACTCAAAGAGAACCTAACAGGCTGTATAGGCTGTGGTTGTTTGAGCATGGAAAAATGTCAGTTATTGAATCCAGATGACATTTTGCATGAAGAGGGTAGTGGAGCCCAGCGAATTTTACCTGAATAATAACGGGGTAGATTTTAATGAAGTGGTTGTGAATAATAAACACGTAGGCAAATTAGTATTAAGAAGATTAAAACCGGAGTGACTTTGCTTGCTGATAAATTCAAGTTTCAATTTTCTCTGAATCTAGTTAAAGTAGCGCCCATAGAAACGGCGTAGCCAAATTGTTTAGTAAGAGAATACAAATATGACGCAAGAATTAGAGATGATCACCAATTTAGAAGATCTAGAAACATTTATCGTTGCCGCTGAAAATGGTGGTTTCGGTTTAACTAATGTTGCAGGCATTGCAATGGCAACAAATAATAAAGATGGTCGTCGCTTTGTTGCCGTACTGGATGATAAACACCAACTATTATTATCTCGTTGGGTAACAGAAGAAGTATTCCAAACAGGGCAAGATTTAGTGCGTAATGGCTCAAGCCGTACCACCCACTAATTCAATTGTATTAACTCTATTGTTTCTAATTAGATATTTGCTTTTAAACTATAATTAGGAACAATAGAGATAAATTATTCCGCAGATAAATAAAAGAAATGTCACCCCTTCGACAATCCATTCTTTGTCATCCCAACCAAGCATCTTAATTTCTGATTGAGTGAAATTCATTTCTAAATCTTCAAAATCATCATTCAAATCGCACATAACCAATCCTTCATCTGAGTAAGTTGAGGTAAAGTTATCGTGATTCAATGTTTAGTTAAATTGAATAATATAAAACAAGCGTTTAATTTTTCTGTCCATATGTCAATGATGTTTACGGTAATACTACATTCAGGTGCTTGATATACTTCTCGATAAAGTAAGGTGGTATAACAAAGACGATAAGATAGAAAGATTGCTCTAAGAAGGTTGATGCAATTTGTGTCTCTTGATTTACGTAAGCAAATAAAGCAAAGATATTTAATAGAACATAAAGTGCAACTAAAGCCGTTAAAGCAACTAAGATCAAACCAAGAAGGTCTTTTTGAAATACTTTTGATATAGTCATTTTTATTCCCTCAAAAACGTAATGTACATTTTAATCTACGCCTAATTAGTAGGTGCTTTTTTGAGCTATATCAATGTTTGGTTTGGGAGAAGATGAAAAGTAATATTTACAATTTAATCATTAAAAGTAAAAAGGGCTAAGATACTTTGTATAAAAAGATCTTAACCCTTTTGGTTTTCTATAAGAAATAAAGGTTTCTAATTTAGAATATTAATTAATGATTGTGTTCAGCATTGTCACAATGTTTAGCGTCATAGTGTTTTGCTAATACTCTTGGTGCATTATCCATTGGTTGTGTTATTGAGCGTTCAAGTTTATTTCCACCTTGCAGGGTATAGATTGGCTCAAGTGTTGGTTTATTTATCGCTATCGAGTTAAGCTCCTTGCCATCACACACAACAGAGGCAGATACTGGGTTTTCAGAGCGAGCAACGTTCACATGAAATTTGTTCATATTATCTGCATTACGACGGTTGTTCTTCAAAGCAAATTTCTGAATCTCACCATTCTTCATGTTTACTTCTAATGCACAGCTATTTGCGATTAAGCTTGCTGAGTCATCAGGATAAACATAACCATAAGAACCGTGCATTGCAGGGAAAATATAACTATTTAATGTGTTTTGAGGATCGTAATAGCCTACTAATGTCGTTACCGGAACACCAAATAAACTAGGACGAATAACTTTGTTTTGTTCATACTCGCCATTTTGGATCCAAGTTTCCCCGTTAGAGACAAATACCAAACGGCTACCGTAGTTAACAACAATATTTTCACCATTGATGGCTAAGTTAGAGTTGTAACCTGCATCAGAATTAAAGGTAAAGATCTTACCCTTGTTCGCTGATGATGCAGTAGGTACTGACATATCTCGTGCCCAATGACCGTTAAATGTTGAAAGTTCCACTTTATTGTAATGGCTCAATAACGTATCAATATGGTTCGCATTCGCTTCCCATGGATTAACTGATGTGATTTCTAAAACATCGATAGAGTGTGTGTACTCAACCATTGTTTCTGTTGCTTCATCCCACTTTCTAAAGCCTGTTGATGAGGTTTCATCAAAGACGGCTTTGCTTTCTAAATTCTTTTGAATGAAGTGCATTGAATAAGGTGTATATAGCGTGAATCGTTGCGCACCATACATTGCTCCCCCGCTCGCCATTGAATCAAAACCAAAGCTGAACATGCCATTAAATGATTCAACACATTGACCTTCAAAACAGCTTTCCACGCCGTTACTTACCGGTGAAAAGTTTGGAATAAAGACATCACGCTCAGAATCCCAACCCCAAGTAGAGTTAGTCATGTTTGAAGGTTTGTGAATAGAGCCTTCAAATCCACCGGGGTAGTGACCTAAACCGTAGTTATGACCAACTTCATGGCTAAATTCGTTCCCGATTGAGCTATCAAGTGTCACCATACCTGCGCCACCAGAACCACCATGAACTTGCACGCCGTTATTGTAGTTTCCGCGAGTATTATGAGCCGTTAATTGAGCCGCTAAATATGGATTTTCACCTTCACCAACGCCAGCTGTTGAATGGATACCATAGTTTGCGTTATTAATACCGATAGAGAATAATTCTTTACCAATTCGCTGACGCATAGTCCCCGAATGCCAACCGCCGTCACTTGGGTCAAGATCGGTTAGTAACGTGCCATCTGGCAGCATTACTTCTGTTAAGTGTACTGGTTCATACTCATTCACGATCATTTTACTAATTGGAGCTGTCTCAAAATATTCGCGTTGTGCTTCTTTATCTGTTTGGAAATGAAATGCATTGCGAGGCTCAACAAGCATACCTACATCAATGGTGTGAAGTAATAATTCAGTAGGTGCGCCTACTTTTATTTGTGTTAATGTCCCCGTGTTTCCTTGATTTTCAAACGATAGTTGTAGGCCCGCATTCAGCCACTCTTTCGGTAACTCTGCTGACCAGAAACCGTCGGCATAACCGATCTCATTAAAAATCAAATCGTCTTGAAGGACCCATGTTCCTTTAACGTTTTTAAATACAGTTGAGGTTCCATTTACAATCGTTTTAGAGCGTAGTGGGTAGTAACTTACATTTGAGTTATAACCAGCGCTTGAGGTAAAGATAACTGTTTTCCCATCAAGTTTAGGGTTATTTTGTTCAAGAGCGAAATCTCTGTTCCAATGGCCATCACTCGTGCGAAGTTGTACTACATTGTGGTCAGTAAGGGCGTCTGAAATAGCGTCACTTGATACTTCACGGACATTAAATACCGCTTCAGGATCATAACTGAAATCAATATTGCTATCGGTGATCTCAGAAATAGCCATGACATTACGCGCTAATTCATCAGGGCGTTTCATCTCTATTGAGCCTAGCATTTTTCCATCACGATCCGTTGCTGTTACCCTGACTTCAGAGTACGAAGGAAAGGCTTCTGTCGGTTTAAACATGACTTTTGTGGCACGCTGAGCCACCAGATGCATGCGTTTTTCTTGCGATTCTGTTTTTGCTGGAATGATGTGTGCTTGAGCAAATAACACGCCACCAGACAATTTACCTACAAGCATATTGTCTAATTGATTGGTATTAAATACGATGCTTGGCTTTTGGACTATATCCGTACAAGCAGAGGTATCTAAATGGGTCGTCATGTCACGTTCCCATATATAATTGCCTTCGTTATCTTTTGAGCCTCTCATTGCTGAGTAAAGACCGAAAGTACATTTTTCAGCGGTATAGAAACCTTCAGGGAAAATATCGAAACCACCGTCGTACGAATATTTTTCCCATGTCTTAGGAAGAAAATCAAATACGGTTTCAAATTCAGATTCAAAATCCATGAAATCAAATAAAATATTACCGTCATAATTGATTCTTAATTTTTTATCTTTATACACTAGATAGCTGTATTCGAACTCTCCCTTACTTTCTACGATTACATTGTTTGGGTTCGTGGCGAGCACTGCCAGTTCCGCCATTTTTTTTGTAATTTGAAGACTGGCGTCTTCTAGCGGATGCGGTGTTGCATATGCATTTGCTGCTAGTGTTGTTCCAATGACCACGCCTAATATTTTCTTTTTCATATAACTCTCACTGTTTTATTATTATTTTTAATAAGCAAGGGTACGATAGCTCGCCCTCTCATTTTTAAAGCTTATAAATTAAAGCTTAAAATAAGATATTTAAATAAATTGAAAGTAAGAGATCTATTCCAAATATCAATATAGAAAATGAAATATTAGGCAGCAATATCGCTATTTATTCCCTTTAATCCTCGCCACAATAAAATCAACCGCCGCCTTCACCTTAGGGGTTGAATACGCTAATTTTTGATACAACATATATACCCCAAGTGTTTGGTTTTGTGTGATATTTAATGGCTCATTAAAGTGTAACTCAATGAGTTCATTACGTTCAAAATAAGGCTGTAAAACCCAGCGGGGCATCATGATTATTCCATCGCCCTTTATCGCTTTATCTGCCAACCACTGACCATTATTTGTTGTGAGTAAACTAGGAGCCGAGACGTCTTGCCACTCACCGTTTATTTCACTTAACCAAGGTGTGGGACCGTGCGGCGTTTTGAAGAACAAGCCTTTGTGATTAGGTAACTCTTTTGTGCTCTTAGGGTGACCATATTGCTTAAGATAAGAGGAAGAAGCAGCAGGAATAAACTGATTATCCATAAGATGAATCGCAACCACACGCTCATCTGGAGCAAAACCACCACGAATAGCGATATCTACGTCGTCCCTATCTAACTTAGAGAGTTGATCGTTTAGCTCTACATCTAAAACAATATCCGGATAGCGAAGGGTAAATTCATCCAAAATCGGGGCAAGAATACGCTCACCAAAACCCACCATTGAGCTGATTTTAAGCGTGCCTGTTGGAATGGTTTGGTAATCTTTGACTGCTTTATCGCATTGATCTAATTGCTGAATTAGTGTCGTGACTTGATTGTAGTATTGCAAGCCAACCTCAGTGAGAGAGACGGTTCGAGTGGTTCGTTTCAATAATTGAGCACCGAGTGACGCCTCTAGATCGGCAATGCGACGCGAGACAGAAGAAGCAGGAACATCAAACTTTTTTGCTGCCGCTGAGAAGTTGCCAGCCTCTACTGTTGCGGTAAAATATTTTAACGCACGTAATTGATCCATAATTTCATTATTGCCTTTTTAACAATAGACTTTCCTATATTACCCTCTATATCTCATGAAAAACATAAGTAATACTGTAATCACTTGCACAAATACTAACAACAAAAAGGAAATGTTATGAGTCAGTACACTGAAATTCAATTGAGCCAACGTCCAGATGGAAACCCAATCGGCCCACAGCTGTTTGAGGTGGTAAAAAAAGAGATCCCAATGGCTGGCCCAGGACAAATTCTGATCAAGCAAACTTATATGTCTTTAGATCCTGCAATGATGGGTTGGATGAGCCCTGACACCAATAGCTACATTCCGCGTGTCGAGTTAGGTCAAGTGATGCGCTCAAGCGGTTTTGGTGAAGTCGTAGAATCAAACCATCCTGATTTTGTTGTTGGTGACTCAGTCATGGGCATGATGGGCTGGACAGAATATTTAGTAACCAATGGGCAAGGCATTAATAAAGTTCAAGCAGGTGTAAGTGCTGAGATGGCACTGGCCGTGTTCGCACTTCCGGGTTTAACAGCAACACAAGGCCTGCTTAATATTGCTAAACCACAAGCGGGTGAAACCTTAGTTGTTACTGGCGCAGCAGGCTCTGTTGGTTCAATTGTGGGTCAATTAGCCAAAGCAGATGGTTTGCGTGTCATTGGTGTTGTAGGCAGTGATGAAAAAGCCGATTGGATAGTGAATGAATTGGGCTTTGATGGCGCTATCAACTACAAAACAGATGATTTAGAAGCAAAATTGGCAGAACTTACGCCAGAGGGTGTTGACGTGTTTTTTGAAAATACAGGTGGCCCAATTCAACACCATATTTTTAATCGTATGAACACGCACGGGCGAATCGTTGTATGTGGCATGATAGCGGATTACACCGCAGCAGAGCCAGCACCAGGACCAAACTGGATTAACCTGATTAAGAAACGCGTGATGATCCAAGGCTTCGCTATGCCAGATCATCTAGGCAATGTTCCTGCGCTATTAGAAAAGTTAACTCCATATGTGATGCAAGGAAAAGTGAAATACCGAACTCACCAATTGGATGGCTTAGAAAGCGCAATGTCTGGTTTGAATATGTTCTTTACGGGTGAAAATAAAGGCAAATTGCTCGTTAAACTGTAAGACAACCGTTATCTTATTTGAATAAAAAATCCGAGAGTGATTATGCTCTCGGATTTTTTATAGCGATATAAACGTAAATATAGAAGAACAAGTGATTTTCCTGCGTAATAAATAGAACACCTAATTGATTACATTGGTATAACAAATTGATGTGGTTGAGTTTTCACTATGATTACAAACAACAAAAACCTTACTATTTATAGGGTAAAAGTCTGGTTTCATCAAATGGAAGTGGTAGCATTATCTTGTATGTTATTTAAGGAACAGAAAAATGGTTACTACCACTCCAACGCGTTTTAAGGTGAAAGTGAACACACATAAAGGAAGTTCTTATTGGACACTTAGCGGTTCCACAACCATTTTTGAAGATGCGGTTGTATTTACTATGGAATCCATGCCTGACTTCTTTAGGCAATCACTTAATCAGGATTCTATTGAGTTACTACCTGTTGAGTAAAATCGTGTGAATCTAAATTGAATATCAGTAATAACCTTGTTCGTTTTTTCTGATTAATTAAGGGCATTTAGCATCTCAGAACATTGCTTTGGCATAACGGGTGCAGATGCTCTTTTTTTCTTTGGTGTTGGGTTCAATCGCCAGCTTTGCGCCTCGTGTCCACAACCATCCCCTTCTGGTGGCTCAGCTTGGTTAATACAGCTTTTATCCTCTTTAGGACAATTAAGGCGCACATGCATATGAGCACTGTGTCCCCACCAAGGACGCACCTTGCGTAACCATTCTGTATTCTTACTTTCTTCTTCACACAGTTTTTCTTTGATTGCAGAGTTAACAAATATACGAGCTACTCTTTCATCTTTTGCTGCCATTTTAATTAATTCAAAGTGTTCTGGTTGCCAGTATTGCTCTTTAATTGTTGTCGTTGGTTTATCTACCAGACTAATCGAGTAGGGCTTTTTCAGCTCTTTTTGGGTCAACGGTGTATTTAATAAGCGTAGCCAAATATCAACATCAAGTCCTGTCTGATGGCTGGAATGGCCGTGAGAAAATCGCCCTCCTTGCGGTAAAGACATATCAGCAATTAACAACTGTTTATTGAGATCCTTTTCTGAAGAGATAGCGAGATCTTGAATAAAATGGATGGTATCTGAATGAGCGAAATAACGCTTACGTTCACTGCGAACCACTTGATAACCTTTTCCGCTTAAAGGCAAAGCGTTTGCACCTTCAAGACAACCATTGGCATAACTACCAATAGATTCAATTGCTTGATTAGTTGGGGATTGCATTGATTCCCAAGATGTCGCATTTACCGAAAAGCTATAGCAGATAAAATAAAAAGTAATGAGGTAGTAACGCATTGATTTATTCCTAAGCTACATTGTAATTTACAATATATTAACCTAAATAAAGCGAGCATACTCATGGTAATTTCTTTCTTAACTGCTCTTAGAATTCGTTGAGAAATATATAGCTACATAATTACTAACATATAGTTGATAAGGCCGTTATTTAATATTTATTGGAAATATAGACCTGTAATTAACACTAATATTAGTTAATTTTGCTTCAGGTCTCATTCTGAAAAAGAGAACTTTTTAACTCGGCGGTTTGAGACTTGCGTATCAAATGGAGAAGTGACCAGATGATATAAAGACCAAAATACACTTACAAAAAGTAGGTGTTAATAATGTCATTATGATTCTGGAGTAGTAGTATGCAAGACAGTAATGCACGATTTCCCACGATAGCTAAAATTCTCATTCTTAGACAATTTTTATGGGGTGCCGCCTTTTATGGTGCCTTTGTTCTCTTAACTAAGTTCTTCCTTAATGATCTTAATTACAGTGAAGCCGACACTATTATGATGATGGGGGCGTTTGGTGCGGTTGGGCCTGTATTTTCAGCAGTTGGTGGTTTTTTAGCGGATAAATTTATTGGTGCGTTTCGTGCTGTTTATATTGGTTATGCGACCTATTTAGCGGGTTTTTTACTGCTAGGGGTGGGAGCAAGTCAATTGAATATACCAATGAGTATTTTAGCCATCGCTTTAATTGGCTTTGCTCGAGGTTTATCGGCAACTTGTCCAACAGTACTGTTTGGTAACTCTTATTCAGAGACGAACCGTGAAGCTTTCCAGCAAGGTCTTACGGTTAACTATTCAATTAATAACCTTGGATCTTTTTCTGCTAAATACCTTTTTCCTTTTTTAATCACTTATCTGGCATACCAAGGTGTTTTCTTCGTATCGGCTATCTTAATGGCTCTGAATTTATTGATGTTTTATAAGTATCGTAAAGAGTTGGCAAGTGTAGGTAATGATTTAGATAAAGCGCCATTATCATTAAAAACGTGGGCTCTATTTTTTGCGGGCTCTGCAGCAATGCTTGCTTTAATATTCTGGATTTTCTCTAATCTTGATACCGGTAAATACATTCTTTATACATTAGGTTTTGGGGCTATTGGTTACTTCATTTATGAAATAACAAAAGCAACGCGCGCATTCCAATATAAAATGGTGGCAGTGCTGATCACCGTTTGTATCTTAATCGTGTTCTATTTCTTTTATGGTCAAATGTTTACCTCGATGAACATGTATGCCATCAATTTAATGGATGATACCTTACTTGGCTTTATTCCAATTCACCCTGAATCAAATATGGCGTTCAACCCGCTGTGGTGTTTTGTGCTTGGTGGGCCAATGATCCAACTTTACGCATGGTTAGATCGTAAAGGCTACTCACCAACTATTCCAACTAAAATTGCAGGCGCATTTATGCTCACGACTATTGCGTTTGGTTTATTGGGGTTCTCGGCAGGTACGATGGGTGAAAATGGTAAAATTTCAGCGGATTGGATTTTATTTGTTCACTTTTTCCAATCAGGCGCGGAGCTTATCGTTGGAGCACTAGGCGCTGGGTTTATTTTTGAAATGGTGCCACGTTACCTTGCTGCATTCTCGATTGGATTACGTGCTGTGGCTATCTCATTAAGTGGTATTTTAGCGGCGGTAATAGCAACAAAAATCGCGTTGCCTAAAGATATCGTATTTACCCCAGAAGTGGTTGAGACGGTATATACCAGTTACTTTTATATGTTAGCGCAAGTGGCGGCATTTATGGCGGTATTGACGTTAGGGTTATCTAAAGTGATTCAAAGATTAATCGCTCGTGGAGAAGCGTTAGAAGCCGAAGAAAAAGCTGAAGCAACGATGAAACCAAAAGTGATTTAATGAACATCAATCTCTAATTTTTGATAAAAGAAAAGGGCTATTATGGCCCTTTTCTTATTTTTCAATTATAAAGAATGAGGTTGTTTAATTTCCTTTGCGTACTTAACAATTTGCTCTTCTGATTTAGGTTGATACATACGTAAGATCCCTGTCCATCCAGCTTCTACATCAATGTTATTTATTGCTGTATCGCCACAATTAAAGTTTACGGTGTACGAACCATCTTTATTGGCTTGTAATTCATCCTTACGACTTGATAACGCAAAGTTCTCAGTATGAACATAGGCATCAGAACCATAGGTTGTAATGGAGAAAAAGCCTTTTTCTGTTAGCGGTGGAGTGTTGAAAGTCATCGTTTGGCAAACGCCGCTTCGGTCATCAGCAAGTAATACTTTGTAGAAAGCATGTTCGCTTGATAAACCACCAAAGCCCATTGATGTTAACCCACGAGCATGAAATAGCTCTACTTGACGATCTTTAAGATTTTGAACGGGTTTAATCGCCTTCTCTTCTGGTGCGCCCATTGCTTTGGTAAAATCGAGTTTTAGTACATCATCTTCAAGTGATAATCGTACGTTTTCTCTTGTTACCTGATCAAAACCCTTTGGTATATAAAGATTATCTGAGTTCGCAGTGCCCTTGATCATATCTTGTTTTTTGTTGCCGTCTTCTATTGCTCTCGGTGTATTTGAGTCCACCTGAGTTCGAGCTATCGTCCAGACATGTTGGCCAGAGCTGAGCATATCAGGAGTGATAGTAATTTTGTTTTTACCTTCTTCAGCATAAAGAACGGCGATGCTACGATGGTTCTCATCAATGACTTGTAATGTTTGGTATGTATCAAGAATTGGAAGCTCAAAAGTTACGCCTCCAGATGTATCCCAAATTGACTTAGAATATAGTGTATCTCTGTTTTGACGAACAACGGTTTGCGTATCCATTGTTAGTAGAATGCGATCATGAGTGAAGTGATTAATACCTGACTTTTCTTGTTGCTCAAAGAAGTATTTATCAGACTCTGCAGCAATAAAATTATCTTTAGTTACTTGAATCGTTCCGCCATTTTCAAGCTGTAGAGCCGTTGGTTGCCCTTTCTTTGGTAAGTTATCACCAAGGTCATGAGCTGATACAAAACCTGAAAAAAGACCCGTTGCAAGAATCGCTGAAAGAATAATATTTCGTTTCATAATAAACCTCTAATACGTAAAAATAATTTTTTGTGACGCCACTGTTTGTGTCGATAGAATAAGGATAGGTATAAATGAATCTCTTTATTGATAAAAGATAAGTTCATTTTTGAGGTTGGTACTGTTTCAGAGTAATGAGTAGAATAAAACTAGAGGTATGTAACGTTCGTTGGGAGTGTTGAAAACTATTTGGTGGGACGATTAATTAAACTATATCTTAAACACCGAGTGAGGTATTTGTGCAATTAGAATAAAAGGGCGAATCTCGCCCTTTGATCTACCATTAAAATCGTCCAAGATAAGCTTTACCAATAAGGTCGTTATCTTTCTTTAGTAAATGGTTGTTAATATGAGGCAATGTGCTTGATTTAATCTCATGTAATGTCCCTTTCATTGATAATAAATTTGAGCCATGCGTGCTATCAATCAACAAACTGTCATTGTCTAAAGTATCTAATAAAAGTTTCAACTCCTCTAGAACTTCATAAGGGTCGAGCAGTTTGAAATCGCCCTTAGTGACTTGTCTAAACAGTGCCGTTCCTTCCATTGGAACCGTGGTTAATAAACCCAATAAATATGGATTCATTTGGTTAATTAATTGCGCGGTTTCTAACGCATGACGTTTAGATAGTTCAGGGCTACCGCCAAGACCAATCATCACCATAGCAACCAGTTTAATGCCAGCACCGACAATGTTTTGACCTGCTGCGAGCATTTCTGCCGAGTTAACCCCTTTACGAACCGCTTTTAAAACCTCATCAGAGCCCGATTCAACGCCAAGGTAAGTCATGCTTAACCCTGCTTTTTTCAGTTGTTTGAATTCATCTAATGTTTTATCAAGCGTGCTTTGTGGCCCTGCGTAGGTACTTACATGTGTCAACTTTGGAAAAGCCGAATAAAGTTCCGATAAAATCTCTAACAGCATCTCTGTTGGTAATGAAATCGCATCACCATCACTTAAGAATACTTTTTCGATTTTATTCCCGAATGCCGCTTTCGCCATACGGATATCTTCTTTTAAGTCCTCAATAGGACGAACTCTATAACGAACATCTTTGTACATTGAGCAATAGGTACATTTATTGTAAGAACAACCAATCGTACATTGCAAAATATAAGCATCAGCCTCTGGCGGCGGACGATAAATATCACCTTCGTATCTCATGAGTTACCTTCACAGTATTATTTTAGTGGTCAACTATAATTAGCCGCCAATACGACGGCTAATAATGGAGTGATTTAATTTTATTTAGACAGTTCAGCCGCCGTATCAACAAAAATACCTTGAATGTCTTTTGCTTCACGCTCTGTTTGTCCGCCATGTTTTAAAAATGCAGAGATAATAGCGGCTGTTTTTTGCTCTTTAGCACGTTCTAAAAAGTAACGTAACTCTAACTCTGCACCCGCGTCTTCATCTTTAATTGATGCAGCAATGATCTCTTTGTACATCACAATATCACGCACTTCTAATGTACTAATCACACCTAAAGTCATCGCTAAAAAGTTATCCATTTCTGCTTTAGGTACAAATTGAGTAATGATATTTAAGTTCTCAGCTTGTTGTGCTGTGAAATCGTTACCCAATAGAAGAGCTTGTAATGCTTTGTTTTTGCCCATTCTTCTTGCGAACTGAACCGCACCTTGGCCGCCAGTAGGAATATTTACGTGAACTTCTGGTTGAGCAAACGCTGCATTCTCAGTGCCGTAAGCAAGGTCACACGCCATAACAAACTCATTACCGCCCCCACGAGCCACACCATCAACCAAAGCAACAGACACTTGTTTCATCGCCTTGATGTTCATGATCATGTGGTTGAACTCAATAGACGCTGCTTGACCGCCTTGCGTGCCGTTAATCACGTTCAGATCAAGATGCGCTAAAAAGAAGGTTTCATGCAGTGATTTAAACACCACTACTTTAGTTTCTCGGTCATCTTTTAAAGAAAGTACATATTCATTAATTTCGTTGATTAGATTAATGGTTAATACATTCACTGGTGGGTTGTTGATAGCAACTGTTGCGATACCATTTTGATTAGTGATTGATAATGTTTTCATAATGTACTTCCTCTAAATCGCCTATTGGCTAGTTAAATATGGTTACGTTGAAAGGTCATCCTCTCCGTCAGTGAGATAACTATAAGCAATCCATTAGGTGAGAAAAATACCGTTAATGGCATAAGATTGATGCTAATATTGCACCAATGGTGTTTTTATTTATTCTCGTGAGGCTCAAATGGATTTTTCTAATCGCTTACTTTTATTGTTAGAAGTCACTGAACTTGGCTCTTTTACTAATGTTGCCGAGCAAAAGAATCTAGATCGCTCTGTCATATCAAAGCAGATCAGTCGCTTAGAAGAAGAGTTAGGGGTTCGCTTACTTAACCGCACCACGCGCTCGTTATCATTAACAGCAGCAGGTAATGAAATGGTGAGCCAAGCAAAACTGTTACGTGACTTGCTTAACAATACCCACCGTTTAGCGCAGAACTACCATTCAGAGCCAAGAGGGATATTAAAGATCACCAGCTCAATGATGTTTGGCCGTCAGTACGTTCAAGATGCGATCTCTGTTTTTCAGAAGCAATATCCTGATGTGAAATGCGAGCTAAGATTAGAAGACAGAGTGGTTGATATTGTGCAGGAAGGCTTTGATATTGGTTTTCGTATTGGTAGACCAAAGAACTCCAGTTTGATCTCTCGTAAGATTGCTCGAAGTCGTTTATTAATCGTCGCCTCTCCAGATTTCATTCAGGAACACGGTCAGATAGAGACAATTGAAACGCTGGAATCACTTCCAGCGACGATTTATGCCGCGCCTGGATTGTTCATCAATAAATTTAATTATCTCGATGAGAACAATATTGAACAGCAATTTCAACTTAATGTTGCTTATAAAGTGAATGATGTTGAGATGGTAGTAAAAAGCGCGGTGGCTGGTAATACGCTTGCTGTGGTCACTGCTCAAATGATTGAGAATGAAATCACTGAAGGGAAGCTTATCCCGATCATGACGCATTTGAATCTTGAAGATTTTGGGACTTTTTATGCCGTATACCCACATCGAGATGCACCCATCAAAACCAAGTTATTTATTGATGTATTAAAGTCGATCATTGGAGAAAGCTCCCCTATTTGGGAGCAGAATATACCAGGTTTCGCCAAATTATACGGCGGTACGAAGTAGTTTGTCGGTTTAGCTTTGAGCTGTTTTTAAGTGTTAAGGTTTCTCGCCATCTTCTCTGCAATACGCTTAAATTCAGCGATCTCTTCATTAGAGAGATCCATCGACACCTTTTCAAACATACTTTTATCAATCCCCGAGATTTTTTTCATGATCTCTTTGCCACCTTCAGTGATACGAAGGCATTGGCTGCGCTTATCTTCAGGATTAGGCTCTTTAATGATGAGATCTTGTGTAAGTAAACTGCTTAAAAGGCGTGTGACTTGAGCTTTATCTCTATGTAAATAATTAGCAATATCAACGGCTGTGCAATGTGGTTTGTGGTTAATGATCTTGATAACACGCACATGCATAGGCGTGATCCCAAGCGCTAACTCTTCAATTTGGTCATGCAAATTACGCTTTAACGTATGTACTAACGTGAACAAGCTATCTAATGATTTTCTATCAGACATAAATATTACCATTTAAAAGTGGTTGATATTATCAACTAAAAATATATAGTTGATATTATCAACTTAATTGAGCGTTCTTTCAAGAGGAAGTTCAAATTGGTTTGCTGTTGAATATGATGTCATCAAGACTATTAGAAGGTAGAACTATGATCCCTAAAATTAGAAAAGATAAGTGTTACCGAGTGACCATTGAAGAGATAACACCAGAGCAAGAAACAGCTCAAACATTGGCGTTTGAATTTCAAGATCGTGAAGATGTATTTAATATTGTCGATAAACTAAAACAAAAGAGTGGCTTAGAGCCAGAGATTGCAACAAAGGTAGGTGTTGCATTGCGTTTATTAGGTCCAGTGATGATGGCAAACCGTAAACATGAATTGTTTGTTGATTTTATGCCGCACTTTAAAACCTTTATGCAAAACTTGAAGAGTAAAGTGAAAGGCAAATAAAAAAGTAATACTTTAAGAACATATTGAAAACCTAAAGCCGAGTGAGGAATACACTCGGCTTTTCTGTGACTGAGTAAAGCCTAGATGAGCTGTATATTCTCTTCATAACTTCCTTCAATTAAACCGATTTAAATCCATTTTTATCTCTTAGAATACTCACCTCATACTGAAAGAGAGTTGTTCTAAAAACACGAGTAAATTTTGTTTTTAATATTACCTGCACAGCATTATTAAAATTACACCGAACTTTGACAAAGTATATGGTAGTAAGAGATAGTTTATAGAGTTGATTTTAAGTCATGCTAAGTATTCGTTAATGTGATTTTTAATCATAACTGTGTCACCTTATAGTTAATTCATCAAAGACAAAATGAGTAATCAAAGATGAATGAGATGAACCCTAAGAGAGAAATTATGAGTCTTAATATTGTTGAAGTGTCAGCAGGACATGATAAAGAGTTAAGCTGTGTTATCAAGCGTGTAGGAGCAGAATACGGTGCAGTAGGTGAGGGCTTTGGTCCATCAGATGCCGAAGTTGATGAGATGAGTGCCTATTACACCAAAGAAAATCGCAGTCATTATTTGGTCGCGTTACTGGATGGAAAAGTCGTAGGAGGTTGCGGTCTTGCTCCTTTTGGTAATGACACAAATACCTGTGAATTAAAAAAACTGTTCTTGCTTGAAGAAAGCAGAGGGTTAGGCCTTGGAAAGCAACTTGCTGTTGCGTGTTTAGCGTTTGGGAAAGAGCAGGGATTTACTCAATGTTATCTTGATACGCTTTCTAATATGGTTGCGGCAGTGCGATTGTACGAAAAACTAGGCTTTGAACATTTACCACAACCACTTGAAGAAACACTTCATGGGGCATGTGATGTTTGGATGCTAAAACAATTGTAAATAAGAACTCAAGGATGAGGTATGAATAACTACAAACTGCTACGCCCGTTATACACCTTGCTACAAACACGAAGTTTGACAGGATCAGCGAAACGCCTAAACGTAACACAATCAGCAATGAGTAGAACCTTAACTCAAATTAGAACCGCCTTTAATGATCCTATTTTGATCCGAGAGGGGAACCAGTTTGTGGTCAGTGCAAAAGGTGAGGCATTACTGAAAAAACTGCCATCAATATTGGCGACTCTTGATGACTTATATGACGTAGAGGTATTCTCTCCTAAAGAATGCAGCCGAGAGTTTACACTGGCTTACACCGCCTTTCTTTCGGAAGCCATTGTTCCCGTTATTTGCAAAGAAATAGTGGCTCAAGCACCTAATGCCTCGTTATATAGTCAGCTTTGGCAAGAGCAACACATTCAAGCGCTGTCTGAGAATAAGATTGAGCTTGTGGCCTCAACATTGGATTATTTCCCTGAGAATATTTATGGGAAAAAATTGATTGATGATGAGTACGTTATCATCATGGCTGATTCACATCCCTTAGCTAATCAAGCGGTGAGCCAAGACGTTTACTTTGAATCAAAGCACGTATTGGTTCATGGATTACGAGAAATGAAGCAGTATGTAGGAGATCTATTTCAGCAACATAAGAAAAAAAGAAAAGTACTCGCAAAGACCCCTTCATTTACTTCAGCCATAGAGCTTATATGCCAGACAGATGCGCTTGTGACTGCACCACTGCATATCGCTGGTCAATTTATCGATAAACTGCCAATTACCATTAAACCGTTACCGTTTGAGCTACCAGTTCATAGTTATTATTTACTTTGGCACAGTAAATTCCAGAATGATCCTGCTCACCGTTGGTTTAGAGATCAAAGTTTCTTGCTGTTACAACAGCATCTAAAAGAGACCTATGACGTGGGTAAGCTGAATCATCATGTAATAGATTTTAAATAGCGCTTCTCTGCTTACGCTCTGCGCTTTTTAAATGCATACCAACCTGCACTTAGTAGAGTTTTAAATACCACACCAAAGGCACTTAATTGAGGATCGGCCTCTTTTCCATCAGCAATACGCCACATTTGGTGTTCATACCAAACAAGCCCAACCATCGCCATTTTATCTAATGCCGGTTTGCCCGTTGTTGGTTCGGCTAGTGGCATGCCATGGTTTGGGTCTTCAATTAGTTTATTAGGAAAATCAGGGTCAACCGCCATGGTTCGTGCAATGCCAATGAAGTCAGTTGCAGAGGTGTTTAAGGCTTCATTCATTGCAGGAGCAGTACGAAAACCACCGGTAACAACCAAGGGGGTATTGACCAGTTTTCTTACTTTCTCCATGTAATCCATAAAGTAAGCTTCACGTTTAATGGTGCTTTCAATAATAATTAGATAATAATGCGAGCTCTAATTCCTGCAACCCATGTACTGTCTTCATTTGAAAAGGCAGGGTCTTTAATATATTGAAGATTAGGAGTGAGTTCGACAAATTCTCCTAATGCCATTTTGTAATATAACTCACTGGTTAATTGAGAGTCACTTGAGTCAGCTACCGAGTTAATGCTTTTCATTACATTAGAGAAGTCATTGTTGACTTCACTCCAGTTAAACGCAAACCCTAAGTTATTTTTTGCATTTCCTAAGCCAAAATATCCGAGTCCAGCCGTTACTGATTTATCGTAGAGTGCGACATCTCCTTCAGAAAACCCTCCTCGTATAAACGGCATAATTTGCGATGTTGCCATAAAACTGGCTGAAAAGTTAACCCCTTGGCCGCTTCCCCCATCGACGAGACTATGTTGAGTTCCAGAGTCTAAATGCCAAAATGTTAGGTGAATATTATCGGTGTAAATTTGCTCTTTAGAGGCAGTCCAACCCAGCTCAAGTGTCGTAAACAGTCGGTGATCATTAAATAAAGTATCAAAACCTTCTAATGGTTCATCCGATTTACCTTTACCATCAGCCACACCCGCAATGGTGTAAACATTATCAGTAATCATATGCCCTACAGCGAAGCCAAGAATGCCATCATCCGGTAAGCCAATCGCACCAGCACCAGTACTAAAAGCAAGGTTAGTAAATCCATTCCATGGGCTTGCTAACGCATAGACATCGACATAGTCAGTGGTATCTAAATAACCGACCATAAATGATGTATTACCGTTATTGAGTTTTTGCTTCCAGTATAGGTTGGTTAATCGAGTACCTTGATCGCTGTAAGCTGGACCTATCATTCCTCCGTAACCAATGCCGTTGCCAGCCCCAGTAAAATTGCCTTGGAAAGCAAGTTCTTTTGGTGTCATGTCAGAATAGCCGTGGCGGTGTTCTACTTTCCATACGACTCCTCCGGTATTACCTGTTTCTAACCCGACAAGATTCCATGAACCATAAAATCGTGCGACACCAGAAGATGCTTTATCTTCCCCGCCAGATACGGGGTCAGAAGCACTTAGGCCAAGCATTTGATAATCAAGCCCAAAAGTGAGATTGTGTTGCTCTGCTAAGTTTTCTCGCCAACTCTTTTTTTGTCGAGTATTTTCGGCAAGTGTATTATCGACCGTATCAGGGCTGCCAAAATTTGCGCTCGCGAGTAGGGAGGAAGAAAATAGAGCAACAGCAATACTTACCCCTAACGTACTGACTTTTAATAAAGAAAAGTGACGATTAATTTGAATCGGAAAAGGTTGTTGCAAGGAAGCGGTGTATTTATTCATAGGACCTTCCTAAAAGAATGGTTAAAAAGCTATTATGGCTAATATCCCATTTTAAAATTGTCATTTTGCGCCAATTGAAGTGAACAACTTAAGATTTACAGTATAAAGCTAGCGTGATTGATAGAAGCAAGAGATGAAAAGAAACGCCGCCTATTTGTGCATTACTGGTAGTATTTAGGCGACGTAAAAATAGAGACTTAGAGGTTCATTACCAAGTCTGTTCCCAAACTCTCATTAAGTTTCCAGAGTACATTTTTAGAATATCTTCGTTTTTATAGCCACGCTTCCAAAGCTCATCCGTTAAGGCTGGTAAAAACTTAGCAAGCTCAGCACCGCTGTCAGCACCACGATCAAAGGCATCAATCATGTAGCCAAAGTCGTTGTAGCTTTGGGGACTATTTTTGGCGAATGTTTTTACCAATGCAGTACTAAACATATCATCAGTAGCAATACCTACATGATCTATGCCGACTAACTTGATGTAGTATTCCAGCATATCAGCGGCTTGTGCAGGAGTGATATCGTCAGGGAAGATGCCATCTAACATCCACTCGGTAAATGTTGGGCTGACAACACCGCCCATCTTCGCTACACGGATAGCTTGTTCATCAGTAATTAAGCGATAACAAGGAGCTAGTGCTTCTTTCTTGATTTTTTCTTTAGGACTACATTCGTATAACCCTGCAGGACCTGAGTGAGTAAATACAGCAGGGACACCAGGATGTTTTTCTTCCATGTAGCTCATGATATCCATTGTGGTTTGATATGAGGTATGACTCATGTCGACTAAGATGCCATTTTTAACCATCTCATCAATGAGTGAACGACCCCAATCAGATAAGCCGATATCATCATAATGGAGTGCTTCGATTACGCCTAAACCAGTACGATAACGACCGTTATAAACGAGCTGCATAGTATTTACCCCCATGGCTTTAACGGTTGCTACTTTATTAAGATCGCCATTTAAAATGGTGGGTGTTTGTGAGTTCCAAATGAATACATATTTGCCATTTTCTTTGGCTTGTTTAATGTCTTCAACGGTATACCCAACGGTCATTGTGTCTGGGTGTTTATTGATTACACTTTGCCACTTATTACGCTCGGCTTCGAACTGTTCAAATGTATAATATGTTGCCGCCAACGTTGCACTTACCCCTGAAATTCCGGTATCAATAGCGCGTTGAATATAGTCTTCCATTTGTTTATCTTCAGTCCAACCTGCACCATAAGGTGAGGCAAACATGTCCATAACTAATGATTCTTTTACAAATGCCTGTGCTTTTTTAGAGGCATCCCAGCTCTTACTTTCTTGACTGGCATATGCACTGCCTGAGGCTAATGCTATCGAGATTAATGACACTGATAATTTTTTAAGCATATCCTTTACCTTTAATTATAGAGTTCTACTGAAGTTGCTAGCATGGTGTAAGCAGTATCGACTTCTGCGATACCATCTGATAATTGAACGTCTGATTTAGTGTTACTTGTGTTTAACTCTCCTTCTATCCACACTGGTGTATACAAGCTAATTAATTCAACGCCTTCTTTTGGGGTGACTAATACAATTTGGTTGGCTGGTGGTGGTGGAGTGTGGATACAAGCTCCGGCTGTTGGTACAAGCAAAAATTGAGTGACTAGCATACCGTCCATTTCTAATGGCACTATGTAGCCAGGCAAGCGTCCTGTTTTACCAATTAAGCTTTTATTTATTGAGTTTTGGGCGGAGTTACGTTGTTTTGCGATTTCAGCGCGCTGTTTTATTAGCTCTAGAATGTCGATGTTTGAATCGTTAAAACGTTGAATTGCAATTTCATAGTTTGCTTTAAGTTCAGGAGCGTTATCACTATCTAAATAAGTCATAACATTATATAAGTCGTATTTCTGCATGGAGGAAAAACGCACAAATGGGTCAATGAAAGATTTTGATTCTTCTGAGACTAAATCGCGCCAAGTCCACTGCTCCGAAGCATGGCTGTTCGTGCTTAAAGATAAGCAAACAACTAAAAATAGAAGACGTGAAAATGAAATCATAAAGCGTTCCTTCGCTATGTTTTTATTCAATAATACTGATTTAGCTATTATAGTTATGGGCAAATCATACTATTCATTTTACTATTAAGCTTATTGAATGTTAACTCCTAGTTAATTAATTTAGCATAGTAAATGTAAATATGTAACCAACTCAGTATTGCTTTTTGGCATCTTTAATATCAACAGGTTAGGCATAGGGTTTATCTATATGCAGCATTTACAATCTGGACTCTCTATGACTAAAACGATTCCGCTTATCCATAAAACAGCCGCAATAATGCAATTAGGCATACTGAAGCAATATGTAGATGATATGTGGCCAATAATTAATGAGGCTCAGTTACCCATTTATTTGGATTCTACCTCTGCGCAGTACATTCCTTTTCGAACGTTTGCGAAGTTTTTACAGGCTGTTTTTGAGCGCCTCTCATCACAAGATTTTATCACCTTTGTGCAGCAGGGCGCTGAGCGGTATTCCAAGGAAATTGCTCCCATTAAACAAGCAAAAACAATGCAGATATCACTTGATGCTTTGGGGTTATTTCTTCCTATTCAAAGCGCTAAACTTTCATCAGCTTTTCTCAATACAAAGTGTTTACAACATTGCCTTGAATTAACATTAGAGGATATTAAACCCTTTGGTTTCGTCAGTGAGCTTTATACTATTTGTGTTGCACATCATTACTTAACTCAGCACTGTTTTGATATCAAAGTACCTTCAAAATATCATGTAGTATCACAAGAAAAATCCGGTTTAGATAAGCTTCAAATTTCAACGGACACTCCTCAATTTATGGGACAAATGAGTACAGCCATTTTTTATAACTCTACTATTGAGGCATCAGCGAGTTCGCAGCAATTAACTTGGGAAAAAATAAAGCCTCCTTTTTCTAAACAACTTTCTAATGCGCTTGAAAGTTACATTGGGCGACAGGATTTAAGCTTGGAGGCGTTTAGTGACATCATTGGCATTCCGGTGCGGACTATTCAGCGTCACTTGGCGCAAGATGGTTCTAGCTACAGAAAAATAAAAGAATCGTTAAATATAGCATTTGCTAAGCGAGTAATGGTTGAAAGGGAGGTGTCGATCTCTGATATATCTGGACATCTGGGCTATACAGATCCTTCCCAATTTATTCGTGCCTTTAGAAAAATAGAAAACATAACCCCACTTCAATGGCGCAAGAAAGCGAGGACAGGAAGGAAATCCTAACCGTCCTGTGCATATAAAAATGCCAACGTTAATGTTGGCAAAAAATGAATTACGCTTTAGGTGTCCAAGTTTGTTGGTAAACACGCATTAAGTTACCAGCGAAGAGTTTCGTCAAATCTTCATTTGAATAACCCATCTTCCATAATTCATCCACAACGCCAGCAATATGCTTAGACAGCTCTGCACATCCTGTCGAGCCTTTACTAAAGGCATCAACCATGTATCCGTTATCTGCATACTTATCGGCATTAGCCATCGTAAATGGAACTACTTTAGCTGTCGTCATCATATCGTCAGTCGCAATGCCTACATGATCAATCCCCGCAACTTTTACTGCACCATCAATCATCTCTGCGAACTGTTTTGGAGTGATACCTTCAGGCCAAACGCCATCCATCATCCATTCAGTTGCTGTCACTGCTATTACACCATCCATTTTCGCCACAGTTTCAGCTTGCTCATCAGAGAGCAATCGGTAACACGCAGCTAAACGATAATCTGGATGATCTTTTTGTAGGTTTTTCTCGGCCATTCGTTGCTTTGTTTCGCTGAGAGTTTCATGTGGCTGACAATTATAAGTCGAAGCAATAGGGGAGTGTGAATAGATAACCGGAACCCCTTTATGGTGCTTCTGCATATAGTCTGTAATATCTTCGGTTGTGTAATGAGACGTATGAGATAAATCGACAGTAATACCATGTTTAACCATTTCATCAATGACTTCTTTACCAAAATCAGTTAGACCAGATTTATCACCATTTATCATAGAGATAACACCCGATCCCGTTAGTTCTGTTTCATTGTAGGTCAGTTGCATTGTTTTAATTCCATATTCTGCCATCACAGCAACGTTTGAAGCGTCCCCTTCTAAAGGCATTGTTGTTTGGCTTGCCCACATGATGGCATATTCACCATTATCATGAGCCAACTGGAAGTCTTCTACGCTATTAACATAACGGATAGGTGTTTTTGCCGAAGATGATGCTTTTTTCCATTTTGCGTGTTCAGATTTAAATGCAAGCATATTGGGGGTATGAGGAGCTGCAATGGTAACTGAAGCACCAGTTACGCCACGTTCATGAGCTAAATCAATGTACTGTGCAACCTCTGAATCAGCAGTAAAACCTACCGCGCTAGGAGAGGCGTAGAAATCTAATACTAGGTTATCTTTCACAAACTCTTTTGCTTCAGGAGAAGCGAATTCATACCAATCTTTGGTTTCAATTGATGCTGCAGCTGTTGTTGATAGTGATGCGATTATGGTCGCTAGGAATATTTTTTTCATTGTATTACCTCATACATTATTTAACGATTTAACCCGTAGTTGATGTAGAAGATAATAAGATAATTAATACCTTTAAATGTGCATTTTACGCCAGTGATGGTATTTGCCTGAGTCTTCGTGATAGTTTGATATAAAACAGCCAAGGTAAAATAATCATAGTGATGACTAGGTAAAGGACTTCACGTATAAATATATACTCTGAATATAAAAAATAACCCCACTTAAATAAGCAGGGTTATATGATTTATTTTTTGAACTCTAATTAGTAAGGCAATTACGCTTGATACTTAGGGTAATCTGTTAAGCCTTGCTCTGCACCGCCAAATAACGTATTTGGATCATGTTGAGCTAGAGGGTAACCGTGTTTAATGCGAGTCGGTAAATCAGGGTTCGCAACAAATGGACGACCAAAGCTGATCATGTTTGCTAAACCGCTTAATAATGCTTGATCTGCTTTTTCGGTATTGTAGCGACCAGCATAAATAATAGTGCCTTTGAATGCGTCACGAATTGCTTCTTTGAATTCTGTAGGTGTCTCAGGTGCATCATCCCAATCTACTTCAGCAATGTGCATATAAACCACATTGAGTTTATTTAATAACACAGCAGCAGCGGTGTAGGTTTCAATTGGAGTCTTATCAACTGTCCCATTTAATGAAGTAAACGGAGCAAGACGAACACCGACACGATCATGACCAATAGCGTCAGTCATTGCCTCAACCACTTCGCCTAAAAAGCGCAGACGATTGTCGATAGAACCACCATATTCATCGGTACGATTATTGGCTTCAGAATCAATAAATTGGTTAATTAAATAGCCATTTGCAGCATGAAGTTCAATGCCATCAAAACCAGCTTCTACTGCATTTAGCGCAGCTTGACGATACTCTGCAACAACATCAGTAATGTCTTGCTTTGTCATTTCACGAGGTTCAACCACATCAACAAAGCCCGGAGCATCAGTGCCATTATCAATAAACACTTTTACGTTTTCTGCTTTTAGTGCAGACGATGAAATAGGCTGTTGTCCACCAATATTATCAGGGTGAGTAACACGGCCAACGTGCCAAAGTTGAGCAAAAATAGCACCACCTTTTGCGTGCACAGCGTCAGTGACTTTTTTCCAACCTGCAATTTGTTCTTGAGAGTAGATACCAGGAGTCCATGCATAACCTTGGCCCATTTCTGAAATTTGAGTACCTTCAGCAATGATAAGCCCTGCAGTTGCGCGTTGTGCGTAATATTGCGCCATCATGTCGTTTGCAATGTTACCTGGTTGGGTAGCACGAGAGCGAGTCATTGGTGGCATAACAATACGGTTTTTAAGCGTAAGATTACCCAGTTGCATTGGTTGAAATAGTGCATTTGTCATGGTAAATCCTCTTTTTGCTTATGCGAAGGTTATTATTATCTAATTAGTGGAAGCGATGTGGTGCTTCCCTTTGCCTAGCTAACGGTTGTTATTTTGTATGGGATTAAGATATACAAAAAAGAGGGTTACATGAAATTATGATTGCTTATTATTTTAATAACAAAGTGTAATGATCTATTGTGGGGAGAGCAGATATTTGGAATAGAGCCTGAATCTCGATGTGATTAAGATAAGAGTTTTGGGTGCAGCGAGTAAACTAGGCTATCATTCATTACCTTCTAAATTTGGTTGATGTTGTTATGCCTACTTTCTCTTTTTCAATGATCCCGACAGGGGTTAGATTTATGTTTCTTTCTGCGCTTGGATTCGCGCTCATGTCGGCGTGTGTAAAATACGTGAGTAATTACGGCATTCCAGTATTTGAAATTGTGGCAGCAAGGGCATTAGTTTCTTTGATCATTAGCTATGCAGATGTGAAACGAAAAGGCATTTCGATATGGGGGCACAACAAGCCCTTACTTCTTGCTCGTGGGGCAGTAGGCACAGCAGCGCTTATGTGTGTTTACTACGCAGTGACGACCTTACCTCTGGCTGAAGCAACCATCTTACAATACGTTCACCCTATCTTTACCGCATTGCTCGGCGTCCTATTTCTTAAAGAACACATTCAAAAATCAACCATGATATGCATTGCGTTTTGTCTTTTGGGCTTGTTTGTTATGGTTCAACCAAGCATGAACAGTGGCAGTACAAGTGAACTGCCTGTTTTTAGTATCCTTGTTGCGTTGTGTGGTGCATTAGGAAGTTCGATTGCCTATGTGATAGTAAGAAAACTTAGCCAAACAGAAGACAGCTCGGTGATCATATTTTATTTCCCATTAGTGGCACTACCTATCTCAAGCGTACTGATTTGGAATGACTTTGTATGGCCAAGTCTGTTCCTTACCATGATCCTGATTTTAATCGGTATCTTCACGCAAATTGGACAATATGGACTGACCAAAGCCATGCAAACCCAAGCCGCAGGTAAAGCGTCTGCGTATTCCTATGTTCAGATTGTCTTTTCTGCGCTATTAGGTGTTTGGATATTTAATGAGATCCCATCAATGTGGACTTATATCGGTGGTGGTTTGATTGTGACCGGTGCGCTTATTAACGTATTTGGTAAGCAGTCAGTCTCTATTCCTAAGAAAAGTAATTTGAAATAAAATCAATAAACGCACGAATGCGTTGGGGTTGGTGCTCACTATCTTTATAGACCATGTACATAGGTAATTTCACCGTTTTATATTGGTCTAATATCTGCGTTAGTGAGCCCGATTTTAATTCGTGTTCTACCATCCATTTTGGCATTGCCGCTACGCCTTGTCCTAGTTTTGCCATTTGAACCAGCATCTCTGGGCTATCACTTCGTACTTGTTCTTTTATCTTAACTTTTGTCTCTTGCCCATCATTGAAACGCCATAGGTTCGATGGTGTCGATAACGAATAAGTTAGGCATTGGTGTTGTGCTAAATCGTCTGCAATTTCGATAGGAGGATGTTTTTCTAAATAGTCAGGAGAAGCAAAATAGGCGAGTTCATTATCCATTATCCATCTTGCTTTTAGCCCTGAGTCTTTGAGGTAGGCCGCTCGAATAGCAATGTCTATGTCGCTCTCAACTAAATCAACAAACTTATCCGATACCGACACATCAACAGAAAGCTCTGGGTGTGAATTTAGGAATTCATTGAGTGGCTCAGAGAGCTTTTGAACACTAAAAGCACTAGGAACAGACAGCTTTAAAGTGCCAGATATGGAGGTTTGTTCCTGTCGTAATTGAGATTCAACAAGGTTCATTTCGTCAGTAAGTTTCAGCGCTAAACGTAAATATTGTTTACCACCTGTTGTTAGGCTGATCGCACGAGCATGGCGGTGAAATAAGGTAATGCCTACTTGTTTTTCAAGCCATGCAATCTTTTTACTGACCGCACTTTGCGTTGTATTGAGTTCGTTCGCAGCAGCAGTAAATGTGCCTAATCTAGCAACACGAGTAAAGACGTTTAAACAATCAAACTTATCCATAGTCATTCCTATTTGGAATAGTAATAAACCTAATTCTAGTATTCTTCTATCTCAATTGGAATGCTTTAATGGCTCTATTGTTTATAGAGGAGTTACATCATGTTATTTATCCAAGGGTTATTAATCGCGTTTTTCTTGTTTGCTAGCTCAGTCAAAATGTTTGGCTGGGTAAAGGCGATATTTGAACCACAACTTGCCTTCTTTCATCGTTATGGCCTTAACCGTGCGGCAATGTTTGCTGTGGGTGTTATTGAAGCCACAGGTGCTGTTGTGATGCTAGTGGGAATGTTTACAGCAAACCCAGTATTAAGTGCGATGGGTGCTAGTTTAGTTACGCTAACTTCCATTGGGGCGATGTTCTTTCATTTTCGATTTGATACTTGGAAAGACGCGGTTCCATCAATGGTGACGTTAGTGTTGTCTCTTATTATTGCGTTACCGTTATTGGAGAGATTGATTTAGAGGGATAAGAAACGGTGCGACACTGCCGCACCGTTTGAGTTATTTAATAGTAATGCTCTAATTAAGCGTGTCGTAAGATGTGATGGCTTGCTTTAGTTGCTCAAAATCAGGGCTGCATAAATGCGGTTTGAGCGCATTGAATTTATCAGTAGGCCAATCGTAAACCTTAAAAGACAATAGCTCTTCTATCACGGAAGGCTCAAAGCGATATTTCACATGTTTTGCTGGAGAGCCTGCAACCACGCTATATGGCTCAACGTCTTTGGTGACGACACTATTTGCGGCAATAACGGCTCCTTCTCCAATCGCTACGCCGGGCATGATCATTGATCTCATGCCTAACCAAGCGCCGTCATGAATGTGAGTGTCCCCTTTGCTCGCATAAGAGTCGTCGATAAAGTCCATAAATGGGTATAAACAAAACCAATCTGTTCTGTGATTATGGTTTCCGCCCATTAAGATAATAACTTCAGCGGCGATACAGACGTAGTCACCAATATGAAGCTTATCGATTTCCCATCTTGGCTCCCATTGGCGGCTGATTTTATCTCCGTGTAAATATCGAACAACAGAGCTTTCAAAGCCGTTATCCCAGCAATCACTGTAGTAGCTATGGGTGCCTTTAATGTGAATGTTTTTGTTGGTTACGACTTCATGAAGTAACTGAAACTTTGACCAGTGCTTTTCTTGCATAATAAACCTTTAAACTTATATAAAAATAATGGAGTTGGCATTAATTTAAAATAAGTCAGTGGATTCTAGGTTGTTTCAGTAGGGGGATAAGCTTCATGATTATTGTCCTTACAATTTGAGGGGATAATAACACATTGAGTTGTTTTATGGGGTACTTCTGATATTTAGAAATATCGAGAGGTAAAAACAAAAAAGGCATTAGCAAATTTGATTCTGCTAATGCCTAGAATTTGTATATTGAGCGTTATTAACGCTTATTCAACGTCGCAATCAGTACAGCTTTGTAGAGCGATTTCGTGCTCAAATACTGCTACCTCGTTACCGTCTTTTAGCAACTCAGCGATTTCATCTGCAACTTCTTTCTCATCATCTGCTTCAATTTGACTTTCTAGTTCTTCTTCAGAGTAACCGTAGAAATTCAGTAATAAGTAATCACGAGCTTCAGCTTTAGTGCAAGTTACGTTTACTGAAAGATCAGCTTCAACGCCTTCTTGCTCGATAATTGCAGCCGCTTGGGCTACGACATCATCTTTCATTGTTGCTGTTAACCAACCAAGATCAGTGTTTACTTTGGTTTTTTTACAGTTAAAACAAGGCAGTTTGTGAAAGTAATATTGAAAGTTAGTCATAGGTAATTTCTCTTTGAGTGTTGTATAGCAAGATTATGCGTATTTTTGAGGAAAATACTATCTTAAATTAGGTTATTACCACGAAACTAATTTTCTGCGGATCAAAGATAAGTAGGTGAGCCTTTAGGGCGTTAATCTAAAGATGCCGATATTTTACTATGACACTCATGCCCTGTTCGGCTTCATATACCTACGCCATGCTCAGGAATAAAAAGCTTGCTGAGCTATAAACAATTTGTTACATATAAAATATGAATCGAAATTATGTAATCGCATTTAACGCAACTACCACCACCACGATAGATCTCGGGGGGTAGTTTTTTGCGTCTTAAAAAACCCTCTGAGCGAAACCGCCAGAGGGTTTTTTTATACCTGAAATTTTACATTTTTGAGTTATTCAAAATAGAGCGATCTTTACTAGGAGTAGATATGAAATTAGCAAAGAATGAAAAAATAGATAATGTAGGTTTGCAGTTATCTGGTGAAGCAAAGGCATTTGAAGGGGCAACAGAAATAACACCAGTCATCATTTATGGAAAGCGTCGCATCAAGAGTGACATGTTAGAAGAATTTAAGATCCAGTATCAAGAGTTTTCCAAGTCTATCTATGAGGCCAATCCAGATATTAAGGCTATATTTGCATTTCCAGACAAAGAAGATCCATTTGTTTACTGGCATGTTATCTGGGTTAAGAATGCAAATTCTTTCGAGAACTATTGGAATCGTCCAACTGAGAGTGAACCGTTATGGGCTACCTATAAAAGTACATCTGAAGACCCAGATACCCTGACTGTATATGGAGGTTGGGACAAGGGTGCACTTGCTGAAACTCAGGATATTCCATCTGTACGCTACGATTTTAAGAAAAGTATGGCTGGTTTTATTAAGACTGATGGCGGAGGAGAAGAGGGCCCTGCATTATTTGGATTTACTATGCGATATGTTAAACCTGACCAGATGAAAGCGTTAGGGGCTTCTTTTCAAACAGTCTGTAATTTATGGTATGAAAAAATTCCTGGGATTCTGATGGCTGCGGTATTTCCTGATGAAAAGACTCCGAATTTAGTCCATGATTTAAGGATTTTTGCAAACCATAGCGCATTTTTGGCGCATGTAGATAAATCAGATCAAGAGTTAACAGAGGCAATGGGGATATGGTTCGAAAACTACGACACAAGCATTCCATTCTCTGGTCAGCTTTATGCCGCTAACACAAAAGATGATGCATTGCATACAAGCTCAATCAAATCCAGTTCAACACCGCGAGCCCAGTTAGAAACATTCCATTTTGGGGAGCCTGATATGTTGGGTGTGATGCCTAACATGACGAGAAATGACTTGTAAACAGTCAATTCTAGTAATTAGAAATGCAGTGCTATTATGCTTTAGGCGCTTTACCGCGCCTCTCAACCGTCAGTAATCAGAGTAAGTACTGTATTCTAATTGTGGTTTTCCACTGAGTATTTACGTCAACAAAAAAGGGGGCAATCGCAAATCAGCTACTACCCCAGAGCTTAGATAGTATTAACCCTAAACCTCTCCAGCCACCGCACATTGGCCTTCAATTACTACCTTCTGTTTCTTCTCTAGCATCTCAAACACAATCAACAACACAGCAGCTATAACGGCACCAACAAAGCATAAATACAGTGCGCTGTAGTAGTTGTATAACTCACCCACAATACCCACCATCACGCTTGATACCAAGACACTGATGTTCAGCATGTTTGAGAACAGGGTAGAGGCCGTGCCTAATCGGTCTTTCATCATATCTTGCAGTGCGACCATTCCTAACGTTGCACACACACCAATGAAAAATCCATTAAGTATTTGAGCAATCAGCATACCTGTAAAACTGGTGGCTGATAGCATAACAAGAAAGAACATGGCACCAGATATTACACCAAGCGTCATTACTCTGGTTGTGCCTAGTTTTTCAGCCATTTTACCTGCTCCAAGCATCACTGGGATCTCGCAAGCTGCCGCCATACCAAACATTAAGCCTAACCAACTGACATCGACTTGCAGCTCTTGTGAAAGATACAGAGGCATACTGGTGATGTATAAATTGTTGGCAGAAAACGCACATACAATGATGAAACAATAGAGAATCACCATACGACCTAGTGGTTTATGCTCAACAATGGTTGCAGTTCGTTCTTCTTTTGTCACCACGTTATCAGGAATCAACTTAGCGATGATGAGTATTGCGATAGAGACCGTAATCGCAGAGACCGCAAACGCTGCACTAAAGCCAAATTGTGCTTTAAGCATGAACGCCGCAGGTGGACCAAATACCCATGCAATGGCAAGGCCTGCACGCATCTTGGCTAAAAAACTGGTGCTGTTAGCGACGTGTCTGTCACCATATTCTCGGCCTAGAGCAAACAGTTGACCAAAAGAAGCGCCACTGACACTACCAAACACTACGGCCATGGTAATTGCTAACCAATAATCACGAATAACGGTAAAACTGGCGACCAAAATTAAGTAACTTGCTAAAGAGACAATCAAAATGGTTTTACGGTTCCAATGCATGTCTGAGCGTTTGGCAATAAACTGAGATACGATCACAGAGCTGCTGACAGCGAGCGTCATATACAGGCTTAACATCATTGGTGATGCGCCCAACTCCTCTACAATAAATAAACTTGATAGTGGGTAAAAAAACGCACTACAAAGCCCAGTAATAAAGGCGATAAAAATAAACAAAAATGTCTTCTTGTTTTGCGGCATAGTGAAGCTCCAGTGTACGAAATAGAAAGTGGCTGAACCGTTTTATTTAGGCGTAGTCTACTCAATGATAGGGAAGGTGAGTGATGTTATTCGAGCTACCTCTAATACTATTCAGTCATTTTGTTATCTTTCTTTGACAGGTGACGCTTACACGATTAGCCTGAGAGTGACATATTTAGAGCGGTATTAACCGTTAAGGCCAAGAATGAAACCATTTAAAGAACACGTGCAAAATGTGCCTAGTTTTGATTGGATAGTAAGAGAATTTCATTGTCGTGTAGAAGACAATGAGTTTGCGTGTTCTTGGCATTATCATTCTGAATATGAATTGGTGTTGTATCTAGACCCTGATGAGGCATTTCAAGGCAGTTATTTTGCAGGGGATGCGATTGGCGATATCCATCATAATTCTCTGCTTCTTTATGGGCCGGGTTTGCCTCATATGGTGGCAGGACGAAGCGTAAAATTAGAGCAGTCGAAGCATCACACCTTAATTATTTGGTTTGCTCATCATTGGGTTGAGCGCTTAATGGTACTGATCCCTGAAGCAAGAAATCTAAAGCGGTTATTAGATAATTCTGCTTATGGCCTATCGTTTAGCCCAGAAACCGCACATAAGATGTCAGAATTATTAAAACAAGCTAATACGTTAGATCGTCATTTGCAGGCGATAAAAGTGATTGAAATATTAGTCAGTCTTTCTGATGATACGAAAGCCAAAAAACTATCAACCACACCTTATCGAATTAAGCCGCTTTCTGATGATTCAGAATTAAATCATCGAATTGAGCGAGCAACTCGTTATATAGAAACATATTATGGTGATGCAATTAAGATCTCTGATTTATGTAAGCGACTTCATATGAGTGAAAGCTCGGCTTATCGAATGTTTGAGAAGCATTATGGAATGAGTTTTTCTGATCATCTAAAGCAATATCGTATTGGTAAGGCATGTGAGCTGTTAGCGAGTACTAACTTTCCTATCGCATTAGTGGCAGAAAAAACGGGATTTAAAAATATATCTAACTTTAATCGCCAGTTTAAAGAGTTAAAAATGATGACGCCGACTGAGTTTCGACGCCGATTTAATTAGATAAGAACGTTGGGCGCAATAGGTAAACGGCGCATCTTGATTATCTTCAGCATGATTAAATTAAGATTATAAAAAAGGCCGCAAGTAGCGACCTTTGAATAGATAGGGTAACAGTTAGTGCCCAGAAGAAAGTAGATCTGGATTAGTCACTAGGTTTCTTACACCATGTGCGTGATCTTCTTTAAAGTCATTTTCTGTTAACCATTCAGCGACAGAACTAATATTAACTTTAGTTACTTGCGGTCTAACGCTCCAAGTTACTTGTAAAGGTGATCCTTGCTCATTATAGCTAGGCCCTGTTGTTGAACCTGCATATTGAATTGCTTTCCCTGTATTAGCCGGAATGTTCACTGCTTGGTAATAACCTGATTTTTTAGCGTATTCAGTTAAATAGTCAAAATTTTGAGCTGAACTATCATTAACTAAAACATACACTTGTGTTTCTACACGTAATTGTGGGTTTCCAATTGAGTCAGATAAACATGCACCAAGTGTTGGACCGGGCTTAACGTTAGCCGTGGTATGAACATAATGTACTTCAATGGTGTCACCAGATTGTAGTGTGCCATTTTTGTGATTAAATGGTTTTAGCTCTGCTTTACTTAATTTACCATTATACGCATAACCAGTATTGCTGCCCTTTCCATCGCCATTGCCAACGTAGGTAGTAAATTCGCCACCTTTATGTTCCGCATTTTTATGGAAATGAATATTACATAAATTCATTTGAGTATATTCTGGTGCTAATCCAAATAGACGTTGATTATTGCCAGTTAAGTTATCGATATCTCTAGGAGATTGAGGACCAAATCCTTTTCCATCAGTATTCTTTGATAGAGCCGCTTTCTGTTCAGTAATGACATTATCATTAACTGCTTTATTAGTGTCTGTAAAGGCTGCGGCAGTAGTGCTCATAAAAACAAGTGAAGTAACCAGTAGTTTTGCTTTCATAAAATAGATACCTTATCGTGATAACATTATCAAAATAAATTTACATAAGAATTAGATATTATAAAACGAAAAGAATGTAACATTAGTGTACGCAATGTTACAGATGTAAGTGATTTGATGATTGCCTCTTATTTGCAAATATATTTCTATATAAAATACATACTTTGTTGTAAATAGTTCATTATTTTATAAAAAATACCAATGCTAATAGAGTGCTTATGTCGATTAAATCGAGATATCGAGTAGGGAAGCGAAATGAATTTAAACTTTATCAAACATTTTTTAGCGGTGTATGACTTTGGTAGCGTGACAAAAGCCGCTGATCATTTGAATATTACCCAGCCTTCAATGAGCAGTGCGATTAAAAAATTTGAAGAGAGTTACGGGCAGCCGCTATTTTTAAAAGTAGGGCGATCTCTTGAGCCAACCGATGCGGCTCATTCACTGGCCTATCAAGTGCGTCCGATAATGGAGCAACTTGTGGTGGCGTTGGAATCTCCACGTCGTTTGATAATCAGCGCGCCAGAAATCGTATTGCAATCTTTGCCTGATATGGCCGATGCTTTGCTGACAGAAAGCCCTGCCGTTGAGTACCAAATGCTTGATAAAATTCGCTCAGGTGAAGTTGATATTTTGATTGATGATATTACCGTGACTGACTACACCTTTGTGAGTGAGAGTTTAGGTAAATTGGATATCGCTTTTGCGTGTCGATGCGATCACCCAAGCATTACGGGTAATTCATTAAGTTTAGAGCAATTTAACCAAGCTGAGCATGTCATGCTTAAATTGAAAAACGAGAACATGGGCGCATTTGAAACCCGTCCTGATGAGATATTTGAGCGCAATATCGTTCGTGAAGTGAGTGGGCCATCTAATTTATTGTTAAGTGTTAGACACACGGATGCGATCTGCATTGTGGCTGAAAGTATGTTTGGTTTAGCCAAAGAGCTCGGCCTAAAAGTATTGGAGTCACCTTTTCCACTTCAACCGTATGAAATTAAGCTCATTTACCATCGCCGTAATATAAGCAATAAAACACATCAATATGTACGTGAGCAGATTAAAGCTAGACTAAGGGAACTGCATCAATAAATGCATAGATAAAAACTATGTATCGAATAGTCAGTGACCGATAGTTTCTCGTTATCAAGCATCATAGTATTACCTGATTAGAGTCTAATTCATTAATCTTTAATGAAAAATTAGATTTATTTGAATGATAGGTAAACCGGAGTTATTTGATGAAATTTGATAAAGATGTTGTTATTCCTCGTACACTGATTGCCGCTATTGTTGCTGTTTTAGTTATTGCTCCTAATGTGTAGCTGAGCGAGATATAAATACACTGCCAGCGGTACAAGTATCAGTTAGTGAGCTAACGAACTCCTCTACTTGACCGCTAAATCCCCCTAATCTACTGCTTAATCTTCTTTTCTGATTTATCTTGAAAACCTTTCTTTATTGACTCACTGATCATCAGTTTTAACCAGCGATGAGGTGAGCTAGTTAATGTTCTTCTGTGTTCAATTAAGTAAATATCAACAATATATGGTTTGCTATCAAACGCTTTAATTACTTTAAAACTTGAATCTAAAATTGAATCTTTTTCTAATAAATGCCCACCAATAATAAGGCGATCGGTGCCTTTAATCGATTCTATTAGGGTTGATAACTGCCCTGATTTAAGTGCAATATTTCTGTATTTCCCTTGTTTTCTTAGCTCTATATCTATGGGATTAAGGTACTCACCTTCCGATCGAATATCGAATGATAAATCCACAAATGAGTATTCAAGGCAATCATCTATAGTGATGTTTTCTTTTTGCAATAAAGGATGATCTGAAGCGCCATAAATAACAGGGTAGGTATAACCGATCTTCTCTGAGTGATATTCATCGTTAACGATCGTCTCTTTGATATGTATAGAGAAATCAACGTGACTCTCTTTTAGTAACAAAATAGGGTCAATGGCAGAGGGGTACTCTTCAAGAGTTACTTTTGGTGCTGCCTCATAAATTGCTTTGGCTAATGGGGCAGTAAGCAGTTTACTCATGAGTGGTGGTGTTGATATGCGAAAGGCTTTTTCACACGACTCAGCAGAAAAAGCGGAGTTGTTCACTAAATTATCAATCGAAAATAAAATAGCATCAAGCTGCTCCTCTAACTCTAATGTTTTAGCGGTAGGTTGTAAGCCGTTTGATTCACGATAAAACAGAGGATCATCAAATAGCTCTCTAAGACGGCCTAAAACTCGACTCATTGCAGGCTGAGAAAGAAATAGCTTCTCTGCTGCTCGCGATACGTTTTTTTCTTTAATTAATACACTAAGCGAGACGAGTAAGTTGAGATCAATTCGAGAAAGCGTTTGTTCAAGTGTTTTCATTCTTACCCTCACGGTATTAATGTTCAATAGAGATATTACACCACAGCATATCAGTTATGTGATCTTATGATTTCTATAAATGTGATTTGCA
The DNA here is from genome assembly GCF_900312675.1 of Aliivibrio sp. EL58. Classification (GTDB taxonomy): domain Bacteria; phylum Pseudomonadota; class Gammaproteobacteria; order Enterobacterales; family Vibrionaceae; genus Aliivibrio. Next base: position 611,014 of record NZ_OMPC01000001.1, read on the forward strand.
GTCTATTATTTAATCAATCCAACAGAATTGAATAACAGCTGAGGAGCTATTAAATGAAACTTTCTCTGATTACGAAAAGTGTTTTACTAGGTGCAATGGTTACGGCAACTTGCGTTTCGGCTTCTCAACCTACGACAAGTCTAGATGGTTTTTTTACTGCTGATGGAAAAATGGTGACAGCGCAGACGTACCCAACCGATGAAACGGCTCACCAAATTTTGAAGAATCAAGATCTTGTGGGGGTTAATGAGTTTTTACATAAACGCCAGCTTACCCCAACAGATGCACAGCCTGTGGTTCGTATGAACCGTGATACCTATTATTCAATGGCCGTTGTTGATGTATCAAGAGGGGCTACAGTGACAATGCCTGAGCTACCAGAAGGCAAATACATCTCAGTGCAACCGATTACAGAAGATCACCATATTCAACCAATGTACTACGGCGGTGGCACATTTAATTTATCGACTCATAGAGGTAAACATCTTTATTTAGTGATCCGTCTTGATGCTACTTTTACTGAAAAAGAAGCGGCGATGTATCAAGACCAAATGAAAATTAATGCCAATAGCGCAGAGCTGTTTACTTCTGAAAGTGTAAATCAAGCGTCATTTAAAAAAGTGGAAGATGAGTTGAAAGCTAAAATGCCAATGATCAATAAACGTGATGGCAGCGCAGCATTAACAGGCATGTTTACTGGTTTTAATGATGAATCGACGAAATTGTTTACTCAAGAGAAATATGAAGTTGGGGCTGCGATTGGTTGGGGCGGTGCTCAAATGATTGATAATATTTATGAAGTGTCAGGTAACTACCCGATAGATACTTGTTATCAAGCAACGTTTGAAGATCCTAAAAATAAAGCGTTTTGGTCTATCACTGTGTACAACAAAGCGGGCTTTATGTTTAATGACGTGGCGAACGTAAGCTCTAATACGGCGACGGCAAACGAAGATGGAACCTACACGGTAAGTTTTGGTTGTGGTGCAGATGCGCCGAACAATATTGAAACCGCGAACGATTCGGGTGTATTTAACTTAGGTATTCGTCATTACCAACCAAGCGATAAAGTTCGAATCGATGGTTACCGTATTTTACCAATGGTGAAAGCGCAGTAATTGAAATAAAGTAAAGAAGTTCGTAAGCCGTTAGATATTCTCTGACGGCTTTTTATTACTCTTATCGTGACTAAATGTAATGTTAGGAATATTCATATTTTTTATTCATTGATAGCAATAAGATTTTCTTGCTCTAACGGGCATTCCACATCAATTAATAATTCACTAAGTTCCGCGGGGCACAGCATATCTTCTTTAGCTACTGAGAACTTAGCAACCATGATTTGATTAAAAAGATTCCAATGTTGCAGTAACAGCTTTTCGTGGTTATCTGCAAACTTCGGCCAGGTTTCAGACATCATTGGCGTTAAGCTTGATGCACCATGAGCAAAAATTAGCATTTGCCACTTGGTTTCCCAAATATCGAGTTTTCCATCAGGGTTGGCTTCATTGTATTCTTCAAAAAGATCTTTAAATATCGCTTCAAATTCACACTTGGTTTTTAAGAAGTACTCAAGTAATGCGTTGTCATCTTGGCGAATGGCATCGGCGATCATTTTAATTGGCTGTGGGTTCATCAAGGTAAACGCAGACAGCTTAACGATGAAGAGATAAATACGATAGCTGGGTGTTTTATCGGTTGGTAGTGACTCGATAATGGCATCTAAGTAGCTTTGCATATGTTTATCACAGGCATCACAAATCGCCTTCCAAATCATATCTTTACTACCAAAGTGGTGACGAATAAGACTATGGGAAACGCCCGCTTTTTCACTGATATTACGCAGTGATACACGCTCGTAACCTAGCTCGCCAAACATCGTTGCCGCAACCATTAAGATTTGACATTTTGTTTGCTCAGCAGCTTCGGTACTTCTTTTTCCCTGCTTTTTCTCTGTCATTATTCACCCTTAGTTTGTGCTCTTAATTACCAATATATACGTATTAAGTGTTGCTAATCGCTTTGATTTCTGAACAGCCGAATGCGTATTGATGGCCTAAGCATACCAAGTTCAGCGCCTAACGCGTACTTAAAAATGCACTTTTCAACTATTTTACTGCACGGGTGTAAAATATATTGATCTACTTCAAATTAAAACTATACTGCACAGGTGTGTAATAAATAATATGAGTGGAGATACTTGTGCGAAAACTAAATATAAAGCGCACATTCCTAGGTGCTGTAATGGCATTAAGTCTGTCAGGAATGCTAACTGGTTGTGAAAAAGCGATATCTGAAACAACAGATATGACAATTAAGCCTGTAAAACTATTGTCGGTAAAAGATCTCGCTGTTGCTGATTCTGATGCGTTTCTTGCGCGTATTGATGCGACATATCGAGCACAATTGTCATTTCAAGTAGGTGGTGAAGTCTCTGATATCAAAGTTAAAATGGGACAAGCGGTAACTAAAGGTGAATTATTGGCATCACTAGATCCAAACGATTTACAACTGGCATTGGATGCAGCGAAAGCACAGTTCTCACTAGCGAAGACACAATGGAGTCGCGCTAAAAGTTTGTACGGTAAGAAGCTTATTAGTACCAATGATTACGATCAGCGTGAGACGCAATATCAAGCGGCATTGGCAAATTACGAACAAGCAAAAACGGATTTAAGTTATACCGAAATTCATGCGCCGTTCTCTGGCATTATTTCGTATACCTACGTAAAACCACATCAAATTGTGGGTGAGAAACAAGAGATTTTAAATTTGATTGATAACTCAACATTGGATGTGTCGGTAACCTTACCTATTAGCTATGTAGATTCAGTTTCTATTCCGGCATTAATCAGCAGTGATATGTGGGTAACCATGGATAATGAGCCTAACAATCAAATTCAAGGTAGATTTAAAGAGATCTCAACGCAGCCTAATTTAGACACGAATAGTTATGAAGCGATTGTAACGATGGCTTTGCCAGAAGGGCGTAATTTATTAACGGGCATGACGGGACAAGTTCATATTCCAAAACAGAAAAGCTCTGATTATTTGCAACTTCCCCAAAGTGCGTGGGTAAATAAAAACACCAATCAAGGGCAAGTGTGGTTAATGAATGATGAAACAAATACGGTTACTAAAGCGACGTTACCGTTAAACGAGCAAGGGTTGGTGATATCTGGTTTAAATGCAAATGACTATGTTGTGATTGCCGGCGTTGATAGCCTTGTTGAAGGTCAAACAGTAAAAGCATGGCAACGTGAGGAAGGTATCTAATGAAGCGTTCATTATATTCATTATTGGTTCTGAGCCTTTTTATGTTAACGGGTTGCCAAGAAGAAGTAGTAACAGAAACCAGTGAGCCATTTTATATATCTGGCTTTACAGTTGGTACACCTGTGACCCAACAATTTCGCTCTTTTAAAGGCCAAGTGGTTCCTGCTGAGCAAACCCCTATTGCGTTTCGAGTAACAGGTGAGATCCAAGAGGTCTTAGTTAAAGCCGGAGATGTGGTTAAACAAGGCCAACTCATTGCAAAACTAGAAGATAGCAAGGTAAAACAAGCGGTTAATGATGCTAAAGCACAGTATTCGTTAGCGTCAAAACAGTACCAACGCGGTAAAGAATTGAATCGTCGCGCTATGATTTCAAAAGCGGAACTTGATGAGTTATTTGCGAATAGAGAACTGGCTCAAGCGACGTATCGTTCAGCAAAAAACCAATTAACTTATACTCATCTTGTTGCGCCATTTAGCGGCAAAGTGCTTGATGTTTATAAAGAGCAGTTTGAACGTGCAGCGGCAGGCGAGCCAATTCTGAATTTGTATCAAAACGATAAAGTGTACGTGCGTATTGATCTTGCAGATAACGTGTTAGCCATGATAAATCCTGAAACCAATCGAGACTCTTACCATCCGGTGACCACATTTGTAGGTTTATCCGATTCTTATTCTATGGAGTACTTAGAGCACACTAGTGAGCCAAATGCTCAAACTCAAACCTATGAGATGTACTTAACCATGCCTCAACCGAGTACTGAGATTTTGCCTGGTACCAGTGCCACTGTGAATGTGGACATGGTAGAAGCCGGGATCACCTCAATTGATGGCTACCATGTTCCAGTGACGGTATTGCAAGCGGGTCAAAAAGCAGGTCTGTTTTATGTGTGGATCATACGTGATGGGCAAGCGGTTAAAGTGCCAGTAACCATTCGCCAAATTAACGGTGAAGGGGCAATTGTGGCTTCTGGCATTACTCAAGGTGATGTTCTTGCCAACTCAAGTTTACGAAAATTACGTGAAGGTAAAAAGGTAACGTTAGTGGAGAATCAACAATAATGAACATTGCTGAATATTCAATAAAAAACAAAGTCATTAGCTGGCTATTCATTGTTATTTTAACCATTGGTGGTATCACCTCATTTTTAGATTTAGGCCGTTTAGAAGACCCAGCTTTTACGATTAAAGATGCGATGATCATCTCGACTTATCCGGGGGCTACCTCAAAAGAAGTTGAAGAAGAGTTAACGTACCCGTTAGAAAAAGCGATCCGTAAATTACCTTATATAGATAAAATCACATCGACGTCGTCTAATGGGATGTCGCAGATCATGGTGAGTATGAAGATGGATTACGGTCCAGATGAGTTGCCACAGATCTGGGATGAAATGCGTCGTAAAATTAATGATTTGAAACCAACTTTGCCTCAAGGGGTTCAATCTTTACAGATCATTGATGATTTTGGTGACGTGTTTGGTGTAATGATGATGCTGACGGGTGACGATTATAACTATGTAGAGTTAAAACGTTATGCCGATACATTAACGCGTGAATTAGAGTTGATTGATGGGGTAGGTAAAGTCTCTATCGCGGGCGATCAACAAGAAATGCTGTTTGTTGAAATATCACTCGATCGTTTAGCCGCACTGAACCTAGACATGAACACCGTGGCTGGCCTATTAAACCAACAAAATAACGTGGTTCAGGCGGGTGAAGTATTGGTGAATGGCGAGAGCTTAACCATTCGTCCAAGCGGTACGTTAACCACGATTGAATCGTTAGAAGACTTGATTATTCATGGTCGTGATACGGGTAATCTAATTCGTTTAAAAGACGTCGCAACCATTAGCCGTGGCACGCAAGAGAAACCAAGCAATGTGATCCGATTTAACGGGAAAGATGCGTTAAATATCGGTTTATCGTTCGCTTCTGGTGTAAACGTGGTTGAAGTTGGTCAACGTGTACAAGACGAATTAGCTTATCTAGAATCGATCAAACCTGCGGGACTTGAGCTGAGTTATTTCTATAACCAAGCGCAAGAAGTCGATACGTCAGTTCGTGATTTTATCATCAGCTTAGGTGAAGCGGTCGCGATTGTTATTGTGGTTCTACTGTTCGCTATGGGTATGCGAAGCGGCCTAATTATTGGTGTGGTGTTACTACTGACCGTATTCGGCACGTTTATCTTAATGAGCTACAACAACATTGACCTTCACCGTATCTCATTGGGTGCATTAATTATTGCGCTAGGGATGCTAGTAGATAATGCCATTGTAGTGGTTGAGGGGATTTTAGTTGGTCTTAAAAAAGGACGCACCAAGGTTCAAGCAGCAGCGGACATTGTAAAACAAACACAATGGCCTTTATTGGGCGCAACAGTAATAGCGATTGCCGCATTTGCTCCGATTGGTCTGTCTGAAGATGCTACTGGCGAGTTCATGGGCGACTTGTATTGGGTGTTGTGTTACTCACTGTTTTTAAGTTGGGTAACGGCTATTACAATCACCCCATTCTTAGCTGACTTGCTATTGAAAGAAGAAGATAAAAACACAGGTGAAGAAGAAGACGCTTACAAAGGGTTCTTATTTACTGCGTTTGGTTCATCTCTTAAGTTGGCTTTACGTTTCCGTTGGGTAACGGTTGTTTCGCTAGTGGGCTTACTTGTCGTTGCGGTAATGGCGTTTGGTAATGTGAAGCAGCAATTCTTCCCAGCATCAAATACGCCAATGTTTTACGTGGATATGTGGATGCCAGAAGGCACTGATATTCGTGAGACAATTAAGCAATCAGAAGCGGTTGAGAGCTACATTAATAAGCAAGACAATATTGAGTTTGTCTCAGCCTCGATTGGTCAAGGTATGCAGCGTTTTGCGCTAACTTACCAACCAGAAAAAAGCTATGAAGCGTATGCGCAATTTCAGATCAGAACCACAGATCGTGAATCAATGTTTAGCTTGTTAGAAAACTTAACCAACTCATTAGATAAGCGCTTTGAGAAGCCTACCTTCCAATTCAAAATGATGGAATTTGGCCCTTCTCCTGCATCTAAGATCGAAGTTCGTATTTCAGGGCCTGATCCTCAAATTCTGCGTGATTTAGCGACCGATGTTGAAGATATTCTTGCGACAGATTCAGGCTCAAGAAACATTCGACATGATTGGCGTGAACGTACTAAAGAGTTAACGCCTGAGTTTAATGAATCAAAAGCGCGTCGTTTAGGGATCTCAAAAGAAGATTTATCAAATACGCTGCAAATGGCATTTGGTGGTAATACATTAGGAATGCTGCGTGATGGCACACATACTCTACCAATTGTGGCGCGTTTGCCAGAAGTAGAGCGTGTGGATTTTGAATCACTGCAAAACGTGAAGATCTGGAGTCCATCACTACAAAGCTACATTCCAGTAGACCAAGTGATTGATGGTGTGAACCTAGATTGGAGTGAGCCTCTTATCCAGCGTCGCGATAGAAAACGCACCATTACGGTAATGGCCGATCACGATTTATTGAGTGATGATACACCTGCAAGTTTGTTAGCGCGTGTTCAACCAAAAGTGTTGGAAATGCCGTTACCTGAAGGGTATGAAATTACCTGGGGTGGCGAATATGAATCATCAAAAGATGCACAAGAGTCTCTATTTGGTTCGCTGCCAATGGGTTACTTGTTCATGTTTATCATCACAATGTTGCTATTTAACTCGTTTAAAAAGCCGTTAGTGATTTGGTTTACGGTTCCGCTTTCTATCATTGGTGTCGCGTTTGGTTTGTTAAGTACCAACATGCCGTTTAGCTTTACCGCGTTCTTAGGTTTATTAAGTTTAAGCGGTATGATTTTGAAAAACGGGATTGTCTTGCTTGATCAAATCAACATTGAATTGTCATCAGGTAAAGACCCGTACATTGCGATAGTGGACAGTGCGGTCAGTCGTGTGCGCCCTGTGAGTATGGCGGCGTTAACGACAATACTAGGGCTTATCCCATTATTGTTTGATGCCTTCTTTAGCTCAATGGCAATCACTATCATGGCGGGTTTAGGTTTTGCGACCATTCTGACCTTGATTGTAGTGCCAGTAATGTACGCGATTTTATTTAAGATTAAGCCAGCAGAACAAACGATTTAATTACTGCTATTTCAGATAACCTATCTGGCCAATCACTGTGTCGTATTATTCGCAGTGATTGGTTTTTTTGTTTAAGGCTTGCGCTTAATTCACTCTCTTTTAATGAAAAGCAAGACACTCCGATTTACTGGTTCCTCGTAATGCCATGATGGTGTTGCCTATTGCTGGTTTATTAAATGCATCGTCACTTAGAGTCGCATTATTAAAGTCAGCACGATAAACATCAGCGCGAGATAAATCGACATTCAACATTTGTGCATTACTGAAATCTGCATTACGTAAATCGGCGTCTCTAAAGCTTGCGTTGTTGAGGTCGGCTTCTTTAAATATCGCATAAGTAATATCAGCGTCACTCATATCTGAGCCACATAAGTTAGCGTTAGTGAAGTTAGTTCGAGTCAAATTTGCGCGATGTAGAACCACACCTTCAAGATTAAGATGACTTAAATCGGTATTGTTTAAAACAGCACGTTCGCCCCCTTGGTGTTGTAACCAAAGAGAGTGTTGTTGAAGAATATAATTAAGCTCGGTTTGAGTGAGCTTTTTCATTATTGTACCTACTCATTTAATTTTTTCTGCCATGTTTCAGTATCTGCCCCTAATACGCACTCACCATTTACTCGAAGTGATAATCGTAATACGCAACGTCTGGTCACTTCTTCAAATTCATCTTTTGGTAAAAAACGAACCGAATCGACCAGTGCTTTACAGTGAGGAGCTGCTTGTTCTTTTAAAGTATAAAATACCCATTTGCCTTTCTTTTGATGGTTAAGCAACCCTGCTCGATACAGCATTTTCAGATTACGAGAAACGTTGTATTGAGTGTCACCAATGATATCTAGCGCTTCAGCGACTGCGATACATTCATCGACATGAAGGAATAACCAAAATAAACGTAACCTATTTGGTTCCGATAATGCCTTTAACGCATCGATATATTTTTCATCCATTATGATTACTGCCTTTTATGTTAATCATTGCGCCACTGATATTAGTGGCGCGATGTGTTTATATTACGTATTGGAAGATGGCACCACCGACAATCGCGGTAGTTAATACTATCCCCACAAAAGCGATGACCGCTTTTCTTTTTAGAACTGCTGATACTAGCGCAATTTCAGGCAAACTGGCACCAGTACCGCCAATAATTAATGCTAATGCAGCACCAAGTCCCATTCCTTTAGCAATCAATACATTAAGTAAAGGAATTGCCATTTCAATACGTAAGTAAAGTGGAATACCAATCAGTGAAGCAATAACGATTGATTGGAATCCGTCACCACCAACATATTTCTCGACTAAGTCAGCTGGCAGGTATGCTGCCGAGAACCCACTAATGGCTGCACCCAGTAGAACGTATGGAATGATTCTTTTAAATAAAGAAAATGCGCCATCCATTGCGTTTCGTATTCTTGATTTTGAAGACGGCGCAGCACCGCAAGTGTTGGGTTTATTTCCACTGCATCCTTTAGCTTTAGTATCTTCTAATTCATCTCCACGTTTAATCTCATTTCTCCAAGGAGATCTAGAAATTAAGAAGCCACCAAGAACAGCGGCAGTGAATGTGATCAAAAAGTAAACGACAGTGATCTTAAAACCAAATGCCGCATAAATCATCGCTAATACAATGAAATTACACAGTGGGGCTGAAATGATGAAGCTCATTACGGTACCAAGTGAGGCTCCCATTGATGCCATCGCCATTGTGACCGGCACAACAGCGGCACTGCAAAATGGTGTCAACATGCCGAACAAGGCGCCTAATAGGCTTCCCCATTTATCATGTTTAGTTAACGTTTTCTGAAGCTTATCTTGAGGTATATATTCGCGCATTAAGCCTGTTAATACTGACACAATAGCAATAATAACGACTAAGCCTTTAGCAACATAAAAGAACTCGTTTAAAGCAATAGCTAGTTTCGCATCCAAAATTTGAATCTCTAATAAGTGAAAGAAATGCAAATATAAGCACATATGTGCATTTGTGCAAGTATTTTATTTTTAAAAAATGGATAGGTAATACACGTGTCGATTTGTTTTCATGTGTTAATACTATATTTTGAGTGATAACCCTGTATAATCCGCCGCCTATTTACTGGTAATATTATTGTCTCTCTAAGACAATCATTCACGCGTTAGTTAAACTTAGGAATTCGTTATGACTGAAGAAGAAAGAATTGAACTGCAACAGAACAACCCATTACACGGTCTTAAGTTAGAAATTTTACTGCAAGAGTTGGTTGATCATTACGGATGGGAAATTCTAGATACCGCAATGCGTTTAAACTGCTTTAACACAAACCCGTCAATGGCGAGTAGTGTTAAATATCTAAAGAAAACACAGTGGGCAAGAGAGAAGGTTGAAAACTTCTATTTGTACCGTTTTAAACGTATGCCTAAAGCGTCTGATCTTGAATATCAAATGCCTCCACGTTCACGCACATTCGCTCATGGTCTTGAGCCTCGTGAACCAATGGAATTGACCGTTGAATCGATTCTGCTTTCTCAAGCTAAATCAGCGTCAGCGCACCAAGCCCGTTCTCAAAACCGTGGCGGTAATTATCGTCGATAAATATTAATATAATTTACTAACAAAAATAATTATATTGATTAACATATAAAAAGCCAAATAAGATTTATTTCTTATTTGGCTTTTTTTTTAATAATTATTTTATAATTGATAGTGTGTTTAAAATATGTTTATTTTCAATTTAAATTAAGTCTGATGTTAACTTAATTTGTTTATTACTAATTAGCGATGACAAATTTAATATATTTTAGAAAAATATATTAAATAATAATTTGTGATTAAGATCATAAGTAATAAATAATAATAATAATAATGAACTATGCTGGATTGCCTACTTAATACTTTAGGAGTAGATTTGAGTGAAATTCAGTTTATAAATTATTCTCTTATATGCTTGATCTTACATCTGGAAAAGAAAGAATTATTCAAGAGTTTGTGCCTGGTAAGCAGGTGACTTTAGCGCATCTGATTGCAAATCCAACGGAAGAACTGTGTGAAAGAGTTGGAGTAGAGAGTCAAGGTGCTATTGGCATATTGACGCTAACTCCGGGAGAAACATCGATAATTGCTGGTGATATCGCAACAAAATCGGCTAACGTTCATATTGGGTTCCTTGATAGATTCTCCGGTGCATTGGTAATAACGGGATCTGTCGCAGCGGTTGAGGAATCGCTGAAGTCGGTATGCGATGTATTAAATAGAACCTTGTCTTACAATGCTTGCCAAATAACAAGAACCTAATCTATGAAAAAAAACTTAGATAATGTTGTTTTTATTGGAGAGGTAGATGCAGGTAAATCTGCTCTGGTTGATAAGCTAGTCAATATTGATATTAATACTGGTAAAACACAAGCGCCTATATTTTATCCAGGGAAAGTGATTGATACTCCTGGTGAGTTCATTGATAAAAGATCTTTAAATGGTGCATTGCTTACAACCGTCTGCAATATAAAAACTATTGTCCTATTACAACCTGCGAATGGAAAAAGGTTTGCTCCGCCAAGTGGGTTGTTAAATGTTTATCCAAATAAAAACATTATAGGCGTAATTAGTAAAATTGATGAATCTGACGCAGATATAGAACACGCAAAAAAATTATTTAAACAAAATAGAATTCCAGAGCCTTATTTTGAAGTCTCTATTTTTGAGCAAGATTCGATAGATAAGCTTTCTCACTATTTATTATCACTTCAGTAGTGTTGCTGAAGTGGTGTTGTGAAAACGGATAAGGAAGTGACGTTATGAAACAGCTAATTTCTGCTGCGGATATTCGACAAGCAAAGTCTGATAAAAAGACTTACCTTGTGGCACCTATTAAAGATTTTATTATTACCCCAGAAGCTCGTGAAGTGGCAAAAGTTGAAGGCATAGAGTTGTTAGATTCAGTGCCAGTTGTGGTTGAAACTGTTGTGCCTGAATCTAAATGCAAAGCATCAGAATCAACATGTTTGAAGGATCAAACTTCACGAATTCAGGCTGAAATTGAATCACAATTACCTCATGTAGATGCTGAAAAAAGTGCGCATATTCAGCAATTAATCACAGCTGCAATGGTTGATTTTAACCAACAACTACCAGCATCTCCTCGTCAAATTAATGATGATGGCATTGTTTTGATCCACGGTAATGCGGTGAAACTCGATGTATTTGACGGTGCTCCGGGTAAAAATATTGGCTTAACTGATGTGATTGGTGCTAAAGAAGGCAGCAACATGGGAGTGGGCTACATGGGATGGGAGAATGCATTTTTCCCTTGGACATTAAATTATGATGAAGTGAATGTGGTTCTTGAAGGTGAACTTCATGTGAAAACGGCATCAGGGACAACCATTGCGAAACCGGGTGAAATCATCTTTATCCCTAAAAACAGCACTGTCGAGTTTGGTACGCCAACCCATGTACGTTACGTTTATATCACTTACCCTGTTGAGTGGGCATAAGTATGAGCACGCGCAGTATACCTAACTTTATTACTGAAGATTATCTCAAGCAGTATTTTGGTATGCGACAAAATGGTGAAATTCAGCTAGAAATTGGCACCCGTTTTACCCCTGCCGCTCAGCAAATGCTGACAGAGAAAAAAATAACGGTACGTTGGCACGATGACAAAGGCCAAGTCTTTGTAGAAACAGAATCTGTTGATCCCGTGACGCCAAAATTTGAACGTGTGCACCCACTGAAAAGCAACAATGTTCGTCCTGAAAATAGCTGTATGTTATGCCATTCAAGTGTCGATGAGAAACCGTCATTAATGACACATCTTGACGACAGAGTACTTGTGCCTAAAACGCATCCTCGTATTTTATTACGAGGCAAGTTAGACAGCTGTATTAGCTATTGTGTTGTTGTGCAATGTGCAATGAATAAACAACCTGAAATAGTAAAATGTTTCATGGCAGATATTCGTTCGTATTTAGGGCAAATTTTACAATCAGAAGTCACTAGCCAACCCTTACCTGAACTTAATTTGGGTGAGTTTGATTCTACCGTTATTCATCAATGGTCACATAATCCATTAATGCATCTTGGTCATGATCATATGCTACCTGATGCAAATTATGGAACATTAGTGGCAGAGCTGAATTATTTACGTGCACAAATTCGTGAATTGGAACTGACAGCGATAACGACGTTTCTTGATCCTAGCATGCAACTCACAAGCAATGGCGTAAATCGTGAAGACATTATCGCAGGTCTCAATCGTCTTTCTAGCGCCGTGTACGTGGTAATGATTTTGGTATGGCAGTACCAGAACGGGCATGAGATCGTATTGAAAGGTATTTCAAAATGACGTTATTGGATAAGTGCCGAGAAGCTTGCTTAAAACAGCCAAAGCGCATTGTTTTTCCTGATTGTAATGACGTTCGTTTGCTGCATGCGGCGAATGATTTAAAACGCGCAGGTTTAGCGGAACCTATTTTATTGGGTAGTCCGCATCTACTGCGTGATTACGCTCATAACAGCGGTGTTGCGATGCCATGTTTAACTGTGTTGTCACCAGAATTTGCAGGCTGTTTTGATGAAATGGTCGCACGTTATATAGCAAAACAACGTAAACCAATGGAGAGAGAGACCGCCATTGACTTGCTTAAACAGCCATTGAATTTTGCCATGATGATGGTGGACCAAGGGTATGCGGATATTTGTATTGCGGGTAATCAATCCTCAACAGGAGATGTGATTAGAGCCTCTTTACGTGGTGTTGGTATTGCTGAACAAAGTAACACGGTATCGAGCTTTTTTATCATGCTGTCACCGGATGGTCAAAATACGTTTGCTTTTTCAGATGCGGGAGTGATCCCACTTCCTACAGCAGAACAATTGGCTGATATCGCTATAGACACCGCGCGTAATTATCACCGTTTAACCGGTATTGAACCCCGTGTTGCCATGTTGTCTTTTTCAACCAAAGGCAGTGCGCAGCATGCCACCATTAATCACGTTATTGAAGCCACGAACATAGTGCGAGAGCGTGAGCCAAATTTGATCATTGAAGGTGAAGTGCAATTTGATGCAGCAATAGTTCCTGCCATTGCTTCTCAAAAAATGCCGGGAAGTAAATTAGAAGGTAGCGCAAATGTGTTTATTTTCCCATCGTTAAATGCGGGAAATATCGCCTACAAAGTAGCTCAGCGTTTAGGTGGTTACATTGCATTAGGCCCAATGCTACAGGGGCTTGCTGGTTCGGTTCATGATTTATCAAGAGGGTGCAGCGCTGACGATATCGTTGATATCTCACTACTTGCCTCTAATCTTTAATGTTAAGTAATTAAATGACTGATATTTAAAAGGAAATAAAATGGAAGCTCTAGGTATTATTGAAACAAAAGGTCTTACAGCATTGATTGAAGCATCAGATGCGATGGTAAAAGCGGCACGTGTTGAGTTAGTTGGCTACAAACAAATTGGTTCTGGCATTGTGTCGGCAATTGTTCGTGGTGACGTAGCCGCATGTAAAGCAGCAACCGATGCAGGTGCAGCAGCAGCGCAACGTTTAGGTGAAGTGGTAGCAGTACACGTTATCCCTCGTCCACACAGTGATTTAGAAGCGATTTTCCCTATTAAACTAGAAGAAATCGCCTCAGAAAAAGAAACAACCGCGGCTAAATCGGCTCGCAATACAAAATAGATATTTTAGAGAAGGGTAGAAAAATGGATGCATTAGGTATTTTAGAAACCAAAGGGTTAACGGCGTTAATTGAAGCGTCAGATGCCATGGTGAAAGCTGCTCGTGTTGAATTGGTGGGTTACCAACAAATTGGCTCGGGTTATGTCGTTGCCCTTATTCGTGGTGATGTTGCGTCATGTAAAGCCGCAACGGATGCGGGTTCTGTGGTTGCTCAGCGTTTAGGTGAGTTGGTTGCGGTACATGTTATTCCTCGTCCATCAAAAGATTTAGAAAAAGTATTCCCTATTACCCCTAAATCAAAGTAATGGCTTGCCCTTAGATTCATGGTGGATCTAGGGGGATACCTTTTAGTAAGGAGATCTCATGAGAATTGCTCGTGTTATCGGTCATGTGATTGCAACCGTACGCAGTCGAAATATGCAAATGGATAAGTTGTGTTTAGTTGAGTTTGTTAACCCTCAAGGTAAGGCCACAGGTGAAGTTCATATTGCGATGGATCAGCTCGGTGCTGGTGAAGGCGAATGGGTAATGGTGGTGTCTGGTAGCTCAGCAAGAACAGCTTATTCTGGCTCGAATGATGGGTCTCCAGTTGATCTTTGTGTTGTTGGTATTATTGATGAAGTTACCGCAGGCGGCGAGCGTTGTTACGGAAAGTAACTCTAGCAAGAGCGGTGGAGTAGTGAACATGGATCCAAAACAAATTGAAGAAATCGTAAAGCAGATTGTATTACAGCTGAATGGTAATACTCACACTGCTTTGGATCAGAAAATCAACACGGAAAAAGGGAATTACGGCGTATTCCCAACCTTAGACGGTGCCGTTGCTGCAGCAACAAAAGCTCAAAAACAGATCAGAAGCGTTGCGTTGCGTGATGAAATGATCACTGCCATTCGTCGTATGGCGAAAAAATACGCACAAGAGCTGTCGGAAATGGCAGTGGAAGAAACGGGATTCGGTCGTGTTGAAGACAAAATTAAAAAACATATCTTAGTTTCTCAGCGTACGCCGGGTACTGAGATTTTGTCGCCTCAAGCTGCTTCGGGTGATATGGGGATGAGCTTGATGGAAAATGCCCCTTGGGGGGTGATTGCCTCAGTGACCCCAAGTACTAACCCAAGCTGTACAGTTATTAATAACGCGATCAGTATGATTGCGGGTGGAAATGCGATTGTGTTTGCACCGCACCCCGCAGCCAAAAAAGTATCTCAATATGCGATTCAATTAGTCAATAGAGCTTGTGAGAGTGTTGGTGGCCCTAATGCTATTTGTACCACAGTAGAAACACCATCACTGGAAAACGCAGAAGCCCTATTTGTTTACCCTGGTATACATTTGTTGGTAGTTACTGGTGGCGATGCTGTGGTTGAGGCGGCTCGCCGGGTTACTGATAAGCGATTAATTGCCGCTGGTCCGGGAAATCCACCAGTAGTAGTTGATGAAACAGCAGACATTGAACGTGCGGCAGTTTCTATCGTTCAAGGTGCCTCGTTTGATAACAACATTGTGTGTGCAACAGAAAAAGAAATCATTGCCGTTGACGTGATTGCTGATGATTTAAAAGCAGCAATGTGTCGAAATGGTGCGTATTTATTGAGCCTAGATGAAGCCGAAGCCATCGCTAAAGTGGTGCTAAAAGGTTACCCAGGCGATAAGCCATCAGCCAACCCACAATGGGTAGGTCGTGATGCGTCTAAGTTGGCAGCCGCTGCCGGTATTGAGGTGCCAGAAGAGACCCGTTTGTTGATTTTTGAAGCTGAGAAATCTCACGTATTTGCAGTGACAGAGCAAATGATGCCTATCTTACCGTTAATCCGTGCTGCAAATGCGGATCAAGCAATTGATTGGGCGGTTGAGTTAGAGAACAAAAATCGTCATACCGCAGCAATTCACTCTAAAAACATCGATGTGTTAACACGCATGGCATATGAAATGGATTGTAGTTTATTAGCGAAAAACGGTCCTGCTATTGCTGCGATTGGTGCTGGTGGCGAAGGTTGGACAACTATGACTATCTCGACCCCAACAGGTGAAGGCGTAACTAATGCGCTGACCTTTACCCGTAAACGTCGTTGTACCGCAGTAAATTCATTTAGGATTGTATAAACCATGAAGACGGATTATCTAGCTAAAGCTAATGAAAACCTATTGATCATTGATGATATCGTGAATGACGAAACGCCATTTATCGCTCCAGAAACGATCTTTATTGGCGTTGATTTAGGCACAGCAGACATTCAAACCGTCGTCATTAATGATCAAGGGACGCCAATTGCGGCGTTCCTAGATTGGGCGGATGTCGTAAGAGATGGCGTGGTCGTCGATTACGCAGGTGCGTGTCATATTGTGCGCAGTCAACTAAACAAAGTTCAACAGAAGTTAGGCATTGAACCAAAAGAGGTGATTACCTCTTATCCTCCGGGAACCGATCCTAGAATTTCAATCAATGTAGTGGAATCTTCAGGTGTCGTAGTAAGTCATGTAATTGATGAACCTTGCAGCGTAGCGGCACTTCTTCATATTAAAAATGGAGCAGTCGTTGACGTAGGAGGAGGCACAACAGGGACGGCCATTATTGAAAATGGTGAGCTTCAATTATCTTTAGATGAACCGTCAGGCGGTCGTCACGTAAGCTTAACGATTGCAGGTGGTTTAGGGGTTGATATGGAAGAAGCTGAGGTATGCAAACGCCGCAGCCATGAAGATCCAATGATAGCTGCAATGGTGAGACCTGTGATTGAAAAAATGTCAGACATTGTGGCAGGTCACATTGAAAACCATCAACCTGAAGCGATTTATCTGACGGGCGGTGGCACCTTAATAAAAGGGTTTTCTGATATTTTCAAACACACCTTTCCAACCATTGAAATTATTGAATTGTCTCGTGCCTTGTACTTAACGCCGTTAGCGATAGCAAGTTACGGACTGACCTTGCAAGAAGAGGCATAAATGATGACAACGCTCACTCCAAATACGATCGCAACCATAGTGACTCAAACGTTACAGCAATGCCATTTTACTACGGGTTTCACTTTTCGCTCTCCAGCGATCACCGTAACTGGACCGTATTGTATTAACCAACTTGGTTCGGCATTGAATGAACTTGGGGCGAAGCATGTTTTATTGGTTGCCGACAAAATGGTGTGGCAATTAGGGTTAACCGCAAGCTGTGAAATTGCCATTCGATTAGCGGGGCTAACGTTAACCTTATTTACGGATATTCAAGGCGAACCAGACAGCGAGTTGGTCGCTAAAGGTATCGGAATCTTAAATGAAAGTGGTGCTGATTTTGTTTTAGGTTTAGGTGGTGGTTCAGCGTTAGACACCGCAAAAGCGATTGCTGTGTTGGGCGATTATAACGGCGCATTGACTGAGTTTAAGGTAGGTGGTTTGGCTTCTCGTCATGTGGGGTTAGGTGCCATTCCTACCACTGCAGGTACTGGTTCAGAAGCCACCGATATTACCGTTATTAAAGACGTGATTAACAACATTAAAGTGCCAATCAAGGGGCCAGCATTAGTGCCAGATCTAGCCTTGCTTGATCCTGCATTAATGCTAGGTGTGCCTTCTCACATCACAGCAGCAACAGGGATAGATACTTTAACGCACGCCATTGAAGCCTATACCTCAAGACATTCTAATCCATTAGCTCAGGCTTATGCATACCACTCGATTGAGATGGTAGTAAAAGCGCTACCTACTGCGGTTGGGTGTGGCGACGATATGGATATGCGCTTAAGCATGGCGATTGCCGCTTATAAAGCAGGTTTATCATTCAGTAATGCTGGGCTTGGGTTAGTTCACGCAATTTCTCATCAAGTTGGGGCGTTTTATCATATCCCTCATGGTGTGGCGAATGCCATTTTACTGCCTTATGTGATGGTGTTTAACCGTTTATGTTGTGAAAACACCTACGCTGAAATTGCAAAAGCATTAGGGGTTGATCGCGACATGATGACACCAAGAGAGCGTTGTCAGGCAGCCATTCTAAAAGTAAGACAATTGATCTCGGATTTAGGGCTACCAAGCTCATTAGCTGAGTTTAATGTTAACCCAAGTGATTTTAGTGTTATTGCAGAACAAGCCATGTCAGACATTTGTTTAGCGGGAACGCCTCGCCAAGTAAATGCAACTCAAATTGTAACGTTACTTGAACAAGCATTAGTGGGTGACTTGAGAATGGAAGATTAATCATGGAAAGAAAAATCATTCACAGCGTAGGTATTGATATTGGCACCACGACAACACAAGTTATTTTTTCTACCCTGACAGTGGTTAACCGAGCACCTGCGTCACAAGTGCCTATGTATGAGTTTATTGACCGTGAAATTAGCTACCAAAGCCCAGTGTCATTTACTCCAATTGCGCACGATGGCGTGATAGACGTAGTGGCACTGCGCCAGTTTATTGATCAGCAAATTGAACAGGCAGGATTTGATGCGAAAGGGGTTGAAACGGGGGCTATCATCATCACAGGTGAAACCGCAAAAGCCCATAACGCACGTGATGCCATTATGGATTTATCACATCAATTAGGTGATTTTGTGGTCGCTACCGCAGGTCCTAATCTAGAGTCGATCATTGCGGGTAGAGGGAGCGGCGCTCAAGAATTTTCAGAAAAAAATCATGCGAAAGTAGTCAACATTGATATTGGTGGTGGAACATCAAATTATGTGGTGTTTAACAACGGAAAAGTAGTGGATACCGCGTGCTTAAACATTGGTGGGCGCTTGGTTGAGCTGAATGCACAAGGCGAAGTAAGTTACTTACATAAGCCTGCCATTGCCGTTATTAATGATTTATTTGGTGAAGCGTTAAACCCAAGACAGATCAGTCGTGATCACTTATTACGTATTGTGGCACGCATGGCCGATTTAATTATCGAGCAAATGAATGGCAAGTTAACGGAGTTATCCGCGCGCTTATTACAAACACCAGAACTAAAAGATATTACCGATATTGATGCCGTGTTTATTAGCGGTGGCGTCGGTGATTGTTTCTATCTTCAACAACAAGAAGAACAAGATATTACGGAATTTGGTGATATTGGGCCATTGCTGGCTCGTGCGTTATTACGCCATCAAGAATTAGAAAAATTCACGATAAAAAAACCAAATCAAACGGTCAGAGCCACAGTGATTGGAGCGGGTGCTTATTCATTAACGCTCTCTGGCTCAACGATTTGGTTGAACTCAGATGAATTGCCTTTAAAGAACATTCCTGTAGTGCATCCATCGGTTGATTGGCAACAAGTTACGCCTGAGATCTGTAATGAAATTGTTCTTGCTGCAGAAAGAATGGATCTGGCGTTATCACATGACCATTACGCCATCTCTTTTGACGAAACCATGCCCATAACTTATCAAGCAGTGCAGCATGTCGCCCGAGAATTAGCGGCATTTTATGACAAGCATGGTAATCACCATACGATGTTTTTAGTGATCCTGCATAACGATATTGGTAAAGCGGTAGGCATGGAATTACAGCCTTTATTAGCAACAAATGCGTTAAGTGTTATTGACGAGGTAGCCACTCACGAAGGGGATTACATCGACATTGGTAAAAGTTATTTCGGTGGGGAGATTGTACCGTTAACCGTTAAATCTCTTGCCTTTCCATCTTAATTAGGAAGTATTTTTATGAAATTGAAAACGAACCTGTTTGGTCAAAGCTATCAATTTAGGGATGTAAAAGATGTGTTAGCAAAAGCATCAGAACTTCGATCAGGTGATGTATTGGCAGGGGTTGCAGCAGAGACAGCCCAAGAGCGTATTGCTGCAAAACATGTATTATCTGAAATGACACTTAACGACTTACGTGAAAACCCAGTCGTGAGTTACGAATCAGACATTATTACGCGTATTAACCAAGACAGCTTGAACCGCTCTGTTTTTGAAAGCATTAAAAACTGGACGGTGAGTGAACTGCGTGAATACGTATTGTCTGATGATCCAACCAAAGAAGATTACCAACGCCTACGTAAAGGCTTAACCGCAGAAATGGTGTCGGCAACGGCTAAATTAAGCTCAAACAGTGATCTTATGTATGGTGGTAAAAAACTTAACGTAGTCACAAAAGCGAATGCAACGGTAGGCCTTCCGGGTCGCTTTAGCTGCCGTCTACAACCAAACGACACGCGTGATAATGTGGGTTCTATTTTAGCGCAAACGTATGAAGGGCTGTCTTTTGGTTGTGGTGATGCGGTTATTGGTATTAACCCAGTGACCGACAGCGTTGAAAACACCACTCAAATGTTGAATTCGATTCAAGAAGTGATCACCAAGTTTGATATCCCTACGCAGCCCTGTGTATTAGCGCACATTACGACCCAAATGGAAGCGGTACGTAAAGGCGCACCTGCGGGTCTGTTATTCCAAAGTATTGCAGGCTCAGAGAAAGGGCTTAATGAGTTCGGTGTTACGGTAGATATGCTGGATGAAGCATATGAAATAGGTAAGCAATACAGCAAGTTAGCCGGCGATAATATGATGTATTTTGAAACGGGGCAAGGCTCTGCGTTATCAGCAAATGCACACAACGGCGCTGACCAAATGACCATGGAAGCCCGCTGTTACGCATTGGCTCAACGTTATAATCCACACTTGGTGAACACCGTTGTTGGCTTTATCGGTCCTGAGTATCTATACAACCATCAACAGATCATTCGTGCAGGGTTAGAAGATCATTTCATGGGGAAATTATCAGGCATGCCAATGGGGTGTGATGCCTGTTACACCAACCATGCAGATACTGACCAAAACTCAAATGAAAACCTATTGGTATTGTTAGCGGCATCCGGCGTGAACTTCGTGATAGGCATGCCATTGGGTGATGACATTATGCTGAATTATCAAACAACGGCATTTCATGACACCGCAACGGCTCGTCAGCTATTGAACTTACGCCCAGCGCCAGAGTTTGAAGCGTGGATGGAAACCATGGGATTAATGGAAAATGGTCGCTTAACATCGAAAGCGGGCGACCCGTCAATTTTCTTTAAGTAAGGAATAGGTAATGAACGATCAAAATATTCAAAACATTGTAGCGACGGTATTAGCTCAACTTGGTGAAACGAATATACAGTCTTCCACTATTACTAAAATTGTTGACGATTCTGTTAATGCGATTCAATCCCCATCAATGGATGAGGGTTCGTTGCCAGACCTTGGTGAAGTTCGTTTTAAAAAATGGAATGGAGTGCAAAACGCTGCAGATCCAAAAATCATTGACGATCTAATGAGCCAAACGAACGCCCGAATGGGGACTGGTCGTGCAGGCCCTCGCCCTCGTACTGTGGCGTTATTGCGATTTTTGGCGGATCACTCTCGCTCAAAAGACACGGTAATCAAAAACGTGGAATCTTCGTGGTTAGAAGAGCGCGGTTTGATGGAAGTGCAAACATGCGCAATAGATAAAGACCAATATCTAACACGCCCAGATCTTGGTCGTAAGTTAAATGATGAAGCAAAATTAATCATAAAAGATAAATGTAAACAAGCGCCTCAAGTGCAAGTGGTCCTATCGGATGGATTGAGCCTAGATGCGGTGACCAGTAATCACGGTGAAATTCTTCCTGCGTTACTAAATGGTCTTAAAAATGCGGGGTTAGATGTAGGTACGCCTTTCTTCCTGCGTTATGGCCGAGTAAAAGCGCAAGATGAAATTGGTATGTTATTGAATGCACAAGTGAACATTCTATTGATTGGTGAACGTCCGGGGCTTGGTCAATCAGAGTCACTTAGTTGTTACGCCATTTATAATCCAACAGAAAATACAGTGGAATCCGATCGTACTGTGATTTCAAACATTCACGCCGGCGGTACACCACCAGTGGAAGCGGCAGCAGTGATTGTTGACCTAGTAAAAGATATGTTGGCGAAGAAAGCCAGCGGCATTAATTTAAAGCGTTAGCAGGAGAGTAACATGGCTATTTATGACAAGATCCAACCCGCTGTTTTAGCAACTCGCGTTATTGCTTCTGTTGACCCAGTATACAAAGAAAAATTGGGGCTAGCAGCACACCATAACAGCATTGGTTTAATCACGGCTGATTGTGATGATGTGACATATTGTGCGTTAGATGAAGCGACAAAAGCGGCCAATGTCGATGTGGTTTACGCCAAATCTTTCTATGCGGGTGCTGCGCACTCTTCAGGTCCAACATCGGGTGAAGTGATTGGCATTATTGCTGCCACCAACCCTGCAGATGTGATTGCTGGGCTTGAGCGAATCAAAGCCTTCATTGAATTTGAAGCGGGCTTTCAATGTGCAAGTGAAGACGGCGATATTGCGTATTTTGCTCATCTTGTGTCATCGACTGGAACTTTCCTATCTCAAGAAGCGGGCGTTGAAAAGGGCGAAGCGCTGGCGTACTTAATTGCGCCGCCGCTTGAAGCCATGGTGGGGCTAGATGCCGCATTAAAAGCGGCTGATGTGAAACTGGTGAATCTATTTGCTCCACCTTCTGAAACTAACTTTGGTGGTGGTCATTTAACGGGTTCTCAAGCAGCGTGTCGTGCGGCTTGTGAAGCGTTTGAAGCAGCAGTGATTGATGTTGCTTGTAACCCAATTTCTAACTGAGTGTAGGAGTAGTCGATGAATCCGTTGTTAAAACAGGTTCAAGACAGTGGTGTGATTGGCGCAGGTGGGGCAGGGTTCCCCACTTACGTTAAACTAGACTGTCAGGTGGATCTTATCTTAGCCAATGGCGCAGAGTGTGAACCATTATTATATAAAGATCAGGTTCTTATGCAGCGTTGGGCAAGAGATCTTTTTGGCGGAATGCTGCTTGCGATGAAAGAAGTCGGTGCAAGCCGTGGTGTGATAGGCATTAAAAAGAAAAACGCTGATACCATCGCTATTTTAGAAGCCTCATTACCAGAAACCATTGAGCTATGTTTGATGGAGGACGTATACCCTGCTGGTGATGAAGTTGAATTAGTTTATGAAGCGACAGGTAAGCGCATTCCATCAGGTGGTTTACCAAAAGATATTGGTGTCATGGTGAATAACATTGAATCCTTTATCAATGTATACCGTGCATCAAAAGGCATCGTCACAACTGAAACGATGATCACAGTACATGGAGAGGTATCAAAGCCTTACACTGCGTGGTTGCCTGTGGGTATGAGTTACCAAGAAGCGATTGATTTAGCGGGTGGGATCACTTGCCAAGATTACGTAATTGTAGAAGGTGGCCCCATGATGGGCTCTGTGACAGAAGATCTTTCCTTACCAATTACTAAGATTTCCAGTGGTTTACTAGTATTGCCAAAAAACAATCGAGTCGCTCGTATTAAATTACGCAGTGAACAGGATTTATTGCGTATTGGAAAAGCGGCGTGTGATCAATGTCGTTTGTGCAGTTCCATGTGTCCAAGAGGGTTACTCGGCTACCCCATTCAACCGCATTTGGCCATGCGTTCATTGCAAGTTTCTGGCGTGAATAACTTGCCTGATGCATTGGCGGCTCAAGCGTGCAGTGGGTGTAATTTATGTACGATGTGGTCATGCCCTGAGGGGTTAGATCCAAGTCGAGTCTGTGGCATAACTAAAAGAACCCTGCGAGATAATAATCAACTACAAACGCCAGCTCAATTACAAGCGAAAACGATAGATGTGCATCCATTAAGAGAGTATCGAGGCGTGCCAACTAAGCGCTTGGTTCGTCGCTTAGAGTTGACTGATTATATCTGTACAAAAGCGGAATTCATGGAGTTTGATGCCTTATTTAGTGCCGCTTTATCTCAAAACTCTAACTTCATGAAGCAGGTGTCTATTCCCTTATCTCAGCATATAGGTAAGCCAGCATTAGCAATGGTAAGCGTGGGTGATGAAGTTAAAAAGGGGCAAATGTTAGGACAAGCAGCACCAGATGGGTTAAGTGTTGCTGTGCACTCAAGTGTTAATGGAACTGTAGTTTCTGTTGGCAATAGTATTGTTATTGAACGAATTTAAGAAAGAGAATGTGATGTTAAATTCAATAGGTTGTATCGAATTAAATTCTATTGCTCGTGGTTTTTTAGTCTCTGATGCGATGCTAAAAGCAGCCAGTGTTGAGATTCTATTTAATCGCACTATTTGTCCTGGGAAATTCATGATCATGGTAGGGGGCGACGTGGCTGCGGTGAATGCTGCCGTTGAAACTGGACTTCGAATAGGTGGCGGAGAAGTGGTGGATGACTTGATCATTGCTAACGTTCATCCTGATGTTTTCCCTGCTATATCAGGTACTCGCATTGTTGAGCAAACCGGAGCGTTAGGAATTGTAGAGACTTTCTCTGTTGCTGCCATTGTTGAAGCAGCAGACGCCGCGGTAAAAGCAGCTAATGTTGAATTATTAGAAGTTCACATGGCAATGGCAATAGGTGGCAAAGGATTTGTAACGTTAACAGGAGATGTCGCGTCAGTGCAAGCCGCAGTCGATGCCGCAGCTGAGAGAATAAAAGGAAAAGGAGTGTTGGTGGATAAAGTAGTAATAGCCCAACCTTCTAAAGAAATATTGCAAGGTACGATTTAGTTTAATAGTGATTAACACTTTGAATATTCATCAGTGAGTGAATAGAATTTTAGGGAAAAAATATCATGAATGACATTATTATATACATTATGGTCGGCTTTATGGTTCTTGGTGCAGTGGATAAAGCACTTGGAAATAGGTGGGGGTACGGAGAGAAATTCGATGAAGGCTTTATGGCAATGGGGGCATTAGCCTTAGCCATGGTCGGTGTCGTGAGTTTAGCGCCTGTACTTGCAACCTTACTTAGTCCTGTTGTTGTGCCGTTATACACCGCTTTAGGTGCTGATCCTGCGATGTTTGCTGGTACTTTATTAGCAAATGACATGGGTGGTTACCCACTAGCGATGAGCATGGCTCAAACACCAGAAGCGGGTAACTTTGCTGGTCTTATTTTAGGCTCAATGATGGGACCAACGATTGTATTTACTATTCCTGTTGCTCTTGGGATCATCAATAAAGAAGATACCCCATTTTTAGCTCGTGGTGTGTTGATTGGTTTAACGACTATTCCAGTAGGTTGTTTGGTTGGTGGATTATTTGCGGGGTTCGATTTTGCAATGATCTTAGGTAACCTGATCCCTATCGTTATTGTGGCTGGTTTAATTGCTGTAGGTCTATGGCTTAAACCGGATGCTATGATCCGAGGTTTTGAGATCTTTGGTAAAGGCGTTATTGCCATTATCACATTAGCTTTAGCCGCAATTGTAGTTGAAACACTAACAGGTTTTGTCGTCATTCCAGGTATGGCTCCAATCTCTGATGGTATTGAAATTATCGGTGCCATTGCTATTGTACTTGCAGGTGCTTTCCCAATGGTTCACTTCATTACTAAGCACTTTAATAAGCCGTTAATTCAGCTTGGTCGTGCTATGGGCATGGGTGAAACCGCCGCGGCTGGTTTAGTGGCAACCCTCGCCAACAGTATCGCTATGTTTAATATCATGAAAGATATGGATGACCGTGGAAAAATCATTAACGTTGCCTTTGCGGTGTGTGCGTCTTTTGCTTTTGGGGATCATTTAGGTTTTACTGCAGCGGTAAACAGTGAGCTTATTTCTGCGGTAGTATTAGGTAAATTGGTCGGTGGTGTAACAGCACTCTTTATTGCGGTATACATTACTCGCAATATGAGCGTTGCAGACAAGCCAGATACAGAAGAAAAGGTTGAAGAAAAAGTAGCATAACGGTTTACTTATTTTGTTATTTTTACTATAAAAAAGCCAAGTTAGGAAACCCAATTATTAGGTTACCCAAGCTTGGCTTTTTTGTGTTTATTATTTACTACTTTTTATAGCATCAAGTAGTTAGTACCAACTATGGTTGCTGCTTTGTTGGAGCAAGTGCAATCTCACGGATACATACGTTTTGAGGTTGTTGGTAAGCAAAAGATACAGCGCGTGCGATATCGTCAGCAGCTAGTACGCCGCCCATGCTTTCTTTCCATTCGCCGTAACCGTCTTTGATCTCTTGAGAAGTTGTATGAGACAGAAGCTCAGTTTCAACTGCACCCGGTGCAATCGTAGTTACACGAACGTTTGATAAAGCCACTTCTTCACGTACATTTTCAGAGATAGCGTGAACCGCAAATTTAGTACCACAGTAAGCCGCATGGCTTGGGAATGTTTTCTTACCAGCGATAGAACTGATGTTGATGATAGTACCTGTGTTGCGCTCCATCATAGGCGCTAGAACCGCTTGCATACCATTTAGAAGGCCAATAACGTTTACATCAAACATGGTCTTCCACTCTTGTGCGTCTTGAGTGTCGATTTGACCAAGAAGCATAGCGCCTGCGTTGTTGATTAGTGCATCAACAGGGCCGAATTTTGCTTCACCTTGAGCGATTGCAGCATCAAAAGACGCTTTGTCTGTAACGTCTACTTTTACTGATAGAGAGTTTGGTAAGTTAAGCGCTTCAAGACGGTCAACACGACGAGCAAGAAGAAGCAGAGGATGGCCTTCATCGCTTAAACGACGTGCGATTGCTTCACCAATACCAGAACTTGCACCTGTAATAACAACTAATTTTTTCATCTTCTATTTCCTCAATAAATTCAATGAACAATCGAATGCAGAACCCTGCTTCGTTGCGATGGAGGTATATTACTGCGACTCGTATTGTTGATATATAGTCATTTACTTGAAACTCTGTTGCTGTACTGCAACAATAGGCCATCTTTACTTTATGATGCCTAAATTATGATTAATCATATTAACCTTACCGATATCCGATCTTTTGTTCTTATTGCTCGTTTAGGCAACTTTACTAAAGCGGCTGAAACCTTAGATGTTTCTCGTTCACATGTATCACGCCAAATAAGTAGCTTAGAAAAGCAAATGGGCGTGACCTTATTAATACGAACAACACGCACACTTCGTTTAACTGAGGCCGGTAAGCACTTTTATCATCAATGCGAGCAAGCCCTACATACTATAGATCAAGCGCTGTTATCTGCCGTCGATGATGTAGAAAAAGTACAAGGCGAGATAAAGATAAACTGTGTTGGTGGTTATTTAGGTGAGGTGTTTCTTGCGGAATTAGTAAATGATTTTATGCAGCAATACCCAGATGTTTCTGTCAGCTTAGATTTCAGCAGTAACCGTGTTGATTTAATCGAAGAAGAGTTTGATATTGCGTTTCGTATGGGCTCACTTGAAGACTCAGGTTTTATCGCTAAAAAACTGTTGAATATTGAAATGGGAACGCTAGCAAGTCCCTCTTATTTGGCTCAACATGGAAGGCCAACTCACCCAAAAGAGTTGAATCAACATTATTGTTTAACGGGTTCAGTACGAAAATGGCATTTTCAATCTCTTAATAGTAAAGAGCATTATGATGTTACGGTGAAGGGTAATTTACAGTGTAAAAATGGTCGAGTATTGGTCTCTGGTGCGTTAGCTGGCAATGGGATTATTCGTGTTCCACTGATTTATTGCCAGCAAGAGTTAGATGATAATAAGCTTGAGCAAGTATTTGAAGAGTGGGGAATTCCAAGTGTCGATTTCTCTGCTCTTTATCATCGTGACCGTTACCAGCCAAAACGATTAAGAACCTTCATTGAGTTTATCGCTAATGCTTGTCAATTCTAGGTGTTTTATTATTTGCTATTGATGGGTGAGATAACTGCACAATATTAATTAAAGTTGATATTGTGCACTTTATTAATAAAGAGTTTTGGCATTTTTTTTTATAACGCCTACTATTCACTATAATGAATAGTAGTAAGGTCATGGATGATATGAGTGTTCGATTAAAATTAGCGTTATATTTGTTGGTATTGTTCTCTGTATCTATTGCAAGTTCGATGTTGACCTTTAAGTTAGAAGCTTATAGCGATGAAAAGCTTGAGTGGGTTATTCATACCAATAATGTGATAACAAGTTCAGAAAAACTATTAAGTAGTCTTAAAGATGCCGAGACGGGCCAAAGAGGATTTTTATTAACTCATAATCTCAGTTACCTTAAGCCATATTATGTTGGGAAATCAGAAGCTAAAAATGTTTTAGACCGTTTATATCAGCTAACTAGTGATAATAAAGAACAGCAAAAAGCCCTTGATCATCTTTCCGGTGTAATGCAATTGAAATTTGATGAATTAAGATCAACCATTGAATTAGCTCAAAATAATCAACAGACTGAAGCGTTAGCCATTGTTAAAGAAGACAAAGGTAAAGTGTATATGGATGACTTAAGAAAAGACTTAACTCAATTCATAAATATTGAGTTGTTATTATTAGAAAAGCGTAAGGGTGATTATAAAGAGAACCGTAGCCAGCTAGTGACCTTCATCAAACTGCAAATGGTTTTTCTCGTCTTTTTAGCCATTGCAACGATCTTCTTTATGAAGCGAAATCTGTTCGACCCACTTCATCTATTACTCTCTAGTACTAAAAAAATGCAACAAGGTGAAAAATTAGATATTTCTGACATTGTTGAAAAAAATGAGATGGGCAATCTTTTATCTGCATTCTTTACCATGAATGAAATTGTTCATGAGAAAACAGAAACTCTGACTTATAAAGCACACCACGATGAATTGACTGGCCTTAAAAACCGCAGCATGGTGAATGATGATCTTGAGTATGCGCTTCAACATGCTAAACGTTCACACTCTAAAGTTGCAGTGTATTTTATTGATTTAAATAAGTTTAAAGAAATTAACGACACGCTAGGTCATGATGTTGGTGATGAAGTTTTGGTTAAAACATCGCAATTATTAACTAAAACAGTGCGCAAAAGAGATAATATTTATCGTTTAGGGGGAGATGAGTTTTTGATCATTGGTCAAGAAATCACTCAAAACTCAGGTATCAAAAGATTATCTTCAAAGTTGTTAGCGCAATTTAGTGTTCCTATGATGATAGGTACGGAACCGATGGATGTATCGCTAAGTATTGGGGTGGCGATTTATCCCGATCACGCTCAACAGGGGGAGGAGTTGATTAAGTATGCCGACATTGCCATGTACGAAGCTAAAAAAGACGAAGGCACGACATGTTGCGATTTCACTCCCTCTATGCTTAAAAGAGAGAGTGATTAAAGAATAAATTATATCGATACCATTAAGCGATATGGTATCGATTTTTTCCTGATACTTTTGCGCAATACATTGCTTTATCTGCCTTGTTGAGTGCGGCTTCGACACTTAAGTCTTCATCTGCTTTCCAATAATACACACCAATACTTGCTGAGATCATCGGCTCACAATGATTAATAATAATTGGTTGATTAATCGTATCTAAAATTCGATTTAGAACGGTATGTATATGGTTATGAGTTTTCTCTTCATCATTTTTTAAAGTAAATGCTAATAAAAATTCATCTCCAGCTAAACGAGCGACTAAATCTTCTTTTAATACACAATTTTTCAACCGTTGTGCAATTATCTTAAGTAGGTCATCACCACACTGGTGACCATAAGTATCATTCACGGCTTTAAAACCATCTAAATCAAGAAATAAAATATAAACCGATGTATTGTTTTGGTGGTATTTAAGTAAGCTTCTGTAAGCCTTCTGTCTATTGGCTAAATGCGTTAATGCGTCATGATTCGCTTCAAACTTTAATTGCTTTAATTTTACATCTTGTGTTTTATCACTAATGGAGACAACAAAAGACTCTATTTTGTTTTCACTATTTTTAATGATTTTAATGGTAATTAAGCAAGGCAGCCACTCTCCACAACTAGACACATCTGCTTTGATTTGAAAAGAACCACGAGTGAGTAATTGCTTTAATATGCGATAAGAAAACTCAAGAGGATTACGAATAATTAGTTGATTTAAATCATTAATGTCACCAAAATTGTGAATAAAGGAGGTATTCTTAGTTTCAACTGTCATATCTCGTAAAAGAACCACGACAGAGCTTGGGTTCTGATCAAAAATGGTCTCAGCTAATCGTTGACGTTGCTCTGCTGCATAGCGTGTAGTGATGTCTTCAATATGCAATAACGAGCTTTGTTCACCTGAAATTGGGTATGACGAAATTTGATAGCGTACACCAGTAATTTGATGGCGAATGATAACTGGGAGTAAGCGTTTATGGTGCTCAATATGATCGAGTAATTCTGTGATGCGTGCGTTTGGTTCAAATTCATATAGCATGCCATTAGGGGTGAAATTTCCATTGATATTATTACCTTGGCTTTTAATATCAGGAAAAAGTAAACAGGCAGCAGGGTTGAAATAGGTAATTTCTTGACTTGGCAAAATGACTAATAAACCTTGCTCAATAGAATCAAGAACTTGGTTAATATAGTGATTTCGATCCTCTAGTTTTTGGAATGCTTGAGTTAATAAGTCGTCTCGATGACTAAGATTATCGAGCATTTCATTAAAACAGTGAGTCACCATACCGAGTTCATCAGGGTGTAAAACATCAAGACGTCTAGTGGTTACGCCTTTCTTAATAACACTCTGCATTGAATGAAACAAAGACAATAAAGGCATGGCAATTAATTTGTGTAATCCATGGGCAAAAAAGAGTGCTAAGATAGACAGCATTATTGAAGTAACTAAGAAAATAACGATGATCTGATTACGCTGTTTAAACATATTATCTTTGGATGCCCATACCGTTAGATTTCCAAGATGTTCATTATCTAGTGTAATTGGATGGGTCACAGCAAAGAAAACAGAGTCAGAGCAATGAATGGCTTTACCTTTCCACTGACAGCTTTCTGGTAAATTATCCAGTTTTGCAAAAGGTTCATTATTTATATGTTCAACGTGAGCAGCAATGATTTCGGGGTCAAAAGAGAGGGCGTTCATTTGGTCTAACCCCGTTTCTTTATCATTAAAAATTAAAGCACCAGGTAGATTGCTCGCGATCCCTTGGGCAAGAATGGACGTTCTCGTATACAAATTCGTGCTATGAGTAACCCCAACAAAATGGGAAACACTGGCCCCAAGAATAAGGCTACTAAGTGTTAATAGCGTCCAAATTGGGTAAATGACTTTTTTACGCAAGGGTAATGCACTAAACCAATGATGAATCATAATGACTCCTTATTGATTGCTATTTCTGACACTGAAAGCAGCTGTGAACGAATTGATAGCCCAGTTGGCTTAATATTATTTAAACTGATCAAAGGTTTAATTCTGTTGTTTACTTTAATAAATGCAATCATCCCGCCAGATTGCACAAATGGCTTTCCGTCACCGATGAGCAGTGCGTGTGGTTGCGTCGTTTTTAATTGCTGAATGACATTAGAATTTTGAGTTGAAAGATAAATGATATGACAGTTTTCTTGCTCTAATTCTTTTATTGATGTGTAAGGGGTAAATACCGCTTGTGAAGGTCTTTTCTTAATAAGGGCTTGTAGTGAATGGCTAGTGTCTAGCTCTTTGTCAGAGCAAAAATTGAATTGCTTATTGGTTGGAGCAAACTCACCCCAAGTGGTTAAAAAGGCAAAACGAAAAAGATAGACCGCTTTTAGGTTGTGATCTTGAATGTTGTTATCATTTGCTTTTAGAGGAAACCCGATAAGTAAAAGAAACAGGCAGCCCATGATTTTACAACGTAAGCTGTAAAAAAAAGAGGTCACTGAACTTGCCTGTACTTTTGTATTTAGCATAGCTATATGAAGTTCCAGCTGATTTCAGCGTAGTATTGGGTACCATTAGCAAAGGAGCCAAATTGTTCAGGATATTCTTTTAGTTGATCGTTACCTAGGTTTTCTGCGCTCACTTTTATGCTTGGCCATGTCGGTTTGTGCTGCCAGTTAACCGACATATCAAGAGTGATTATCTCTGGCCACACTAAGTAATCATCACCATAGTCTTTATAGGCAGCAATGAGCGCGTCATCAGGTTCTGATGCTGAAGTATAGTTAACAACAGATGATACCCAAACGGTTGGATGGATATCCCACATAATATGCAAAGTAGCGTAATGGTTTGGGGTATTTTCTAGATCTAAAATAGGTAATTCATTTGAGCCACAAATAGACCCAGTACAACCCCCTTTAATGGTTTTGTAGCTGTAATTAGCATTAACTTGCAGTACATCAGTAGGTTTCCACTGAGCACTGATTTCGCCACCCAAAGTTTCTTGAGATAGAGGGTCGATAAGCTGAGCAAACATATCATCAATGATGGTGCCACTAGAGTGCTCTGAGCTGTCGGGAGTAAAGTATCGATTACCTCCTAATCCTTTATAAGCACGAACATTGTCATGTTGGCTGTAGAAGAGGCTCACACTTAACTGAAACTGGTTATCTTGCCAATAGCGATAACCTAGCTCATAAGTGTCGATAGATTCTAGTTTTAGATCGCGATTACCAAGGTAGTGATATGACATCATGTAGTCATAGTAATTCAAACTGCCATCAGGGTTGATGGTATAAGCACAGCTACTGCAATAACTGTTTTCTTGAAACTGAGTATCTAACTCTAAGCGAGAAGGCGTAATCACTGCGCGACCCCAACCCATCCATAGACGTTGATTATCCGTTAATTTTTGCAGTGCACGCACTTGTGGTTGTGAATACCACTCTTCAGTAATGTTTGCATATTGAATGCGATTACCAAGAGTAACTTCTGTACTGTCAGTTACGTTAATGCTCCAGTTTGTGTAGATACCATAACTTTGGTTTAAGAACTCATGATCTTCGATTGTGCGTACATAAGGTGAAAAATATTGCTCTTCTTGAGAGAAGGTAGCGTATTCTTCATCAATAATTCGAGCGTTAATACCTAGAGTTAAAATGCCCCATTCTTGAGTATTAAAGGTATAGCGACTATCGAGATCCAAACGAGTAAAACTGGCGGGTTCATTGGTACCGTCTGATTCACTATGAGTTAACCAAACTTGATTTTCCCATTGGTCGCCATCCAACTTTTCGTGCAAATATTGAAAGCCAGCAAACAGTTCTTGAGAGTTCATTTCTGTAAAGAAAGCGTCGTAATCATTTTGATGTGATGCTGGGTCTAAAAAGGCGGGTGTGTATTGCAACCATTGGTAGTCTTCACGAGAGCTGCTCCCACCAAATTGCATTGAAACGGTATTTTGTTGGTTTTGATAATCAGCTCGCATACCAAAACGTTCGGTTAATACTTTTAAATGGCGAAGCTCTTCAAAGTGAGGGTCTTCATCAGTAAATGGTGAATGTTGTAATGACTCTATATAACCAGACAAATGGGTATATTCATTGAGTTGACCACTATGATGAGCTTTAAACTCTTTATAATCATAATTACCGGCAGCGGCACTCACTTGTGCTTTTGGAGCGTCTTCTGCATCTTTAGTGATGATGTTTATTACGCCGTTAACCGCGTTTCCTCCCCAGAGGGTACCGACTGAACCTAATACCACTTCAATACGGTCAATATTATCTAGGCTTACGGGCAAAGTATCCCAATTTACACCAGAGTACATCGGATTAATGGCACTTCTTCCGTCAATCATTACTAGTAATGTATTGTTTTCTCCTTGGTTTTTACTACGAGCAGAGACTGTCCAGTCATAATCTGAAAATTTAGCGACATGAAGGCCCGGAGCAAGAATAAGGACATCAGCAATCGAGCGTGCACTAGAGCGTTCAATTTCTTTTGAGGTAATAACATGCACAGAAGCTGGAACATCCGATAAGCTTAAGGAGGTTTTGGTTGCAGTAACGACTTTTGTTTCAGCCAATGAATCGAGAGGCATATTTAACAGTGCATCAAGCTCATCAAACTCTTGCTCTATGTTTGCAATTGCGGGAAAAGACATAAAGACACATACAGCATATAGGAGTGATGCTCTAGGACGAATTAACATAATATCTAACACACTACATATGGAGAATGAATGAACGGTACTAAGTAAATACCTATTTTGTATATTTTGATTCAATTCTTAGATTTAAGATAACACTAGGAAACATATTTACGACTTAACTCTATATTCGTGTAATTTATTTCATCTCATTGCAGTATTGTGATGCCGAATGCTTAGGTAAGAAAATAACATTATTGGCTAGTAAAAGAAGAATGGTGATTTCGATCACTTAAGATATGAAAGGGAATTCGTATTTAGCAGAAATAAAAGAAGTTATTTATCACATATTTTGAAGTGTCAATCACCTAAGTGTGATTAATGTCTTAATTTAAAATTTAAAAGAAAATTACTGAAACGTGTTCCTTGTCTTACTTTCTCTATTGCTATGTAGTTAAAACAAAATTTGTTCTTATATTACTTTCTATATTTGAGGTAGTGGTTCTTTATATTAGCTTGACTGAATGAAAAGTGTGGCTTATTTCACAATATTCAGTCTATTGCTGAAATACCTCATTTATATTGATAATAACAACATCAAATACAAACCAAGAAGAAGGCTTGCTCATGCTATACGATTTAATTGATCATGATTTAATTGATGTTGTTAATCATAATATTGATGCGTGGGAAGACGCAGTAAAAACCACAACACGTTATTTAGAACAAAAAGGATACGTTACGGCAAGTTATGCTGATGCCATTATTCAATCCACATATGATAATGGTCCATATTACGTACTTTGTCCAGGTATTGCCATGCCTCATGCTCGTCCTGAAACTGGAGTATTAAAAACAGGATTAGGTATTCATATATTCCCATCAGGCATTGAATTTGGCTCAGATCTTGGTCCTGCCAATATATTACTTACCTTAGCCGCAAAAGATTCAGATACCCATATTGAAGTTATTCAAGCATTGAGTGAAATGCTAGTAGATGAAGAGAACATTGCCAAATTAACCGCAGCTACTTCAAAAAAAGAAGTGCTCGATATTATTAAAGCATATTAAGAAAGGATATCTCATGAACGCTAGAGCAAAAGTACAGGCCTTCGGGGGTCATTTGACCGCGATGGTACTGCCAAATATAGGGGCCTTTATTGCATGGGGCTTTATTACTGCGTTATTTATTCCAACGGGTTGGATGCCAAATGAACAGTTTGGTGAAATTGTTGGACCTATGATTACTTATTTATTGCCACTACTTATCGGCTATACCGGTGGTCAGCTAGTCGGTGATAAGCGTGGTGCTGTTGCTGGTGCTATCGGTACAATGGGTGTCATCGTGGGTGCTGATATTCCTATGTTCGTTGGTGCAATGATCATGGGGCCTGTGAGTGCGTGGGCGATTGTTCAGTTTGATAAACGAGTTGAACATAAAATTCCATCAGGTTTTGAGATGGTAGTGAATAATTTCTCGCTTGGCATTATCGGTATGATCTGCTGTTTGATTGCGTATGAAATTGTTGGCCCAGCGGTCACTGCCGCTAACTTGTTTGTAAAATCAGGTATCGAAGCATTAGTAGCAACAGGTTTTCTTCCTTTACTTGCGGTAATTAATGAGCCTGCAAAAGTTCTCTTTTTAAACAACGCTATCGATCAAGGTATTTATTACCCACTTGGCTTACAAGCGGCCGCTGAAACTGGTAAATCCATCTTTTTCATGGTGGCATCTAACCCAGGGCCGGGTCTAGGTATGTTGCTGGCTTATGCGAAATTTGGTCAAGGGTTAAGTAAACGATCTGCACCAAGTGCCATTATCATTCACTTCTTTGGCGGTATTCATGAATTGTATTTCCCATACGTTCTTATGAAGCCAGTAATGATTGTTGCCATGATTGCAGGTGCGGCAACAGGTATTGCAACATTCAACCTACTTGATGCTGGTTTAGTTGCTGGTCCTAGTCCGGGCTCTATTTTCTCTTATTTAGCTTTAACACCAAAAGGCAGCTTCATGGCTATGCTTGCGGGTGTTGCAAGTGCCACAGTTGTTTCTTTCCTTGTAGCAAGCGCAATTCTTAAAGTGAGTAAGAAAGAACAATTAGAAGAAGAGTTTGAACAATCTGTTATCGATATGAAAGAAATGAAAGCTGAAGGTAAAGCACAGCCTCAAGCATCAGTAGAAAAAACGGATGCGCTACCAATTAAATTTGTCGCTTTTGCTTGTGACGCAGGAATGGGTTCAAGTGCAATGGGAGCGTCAACCTTTAAGCGAAAACTGATTAAAGCAGGTTATGACGTAGAGGTTAAAAACTTCGCGATAGAAAAAGTACCAAGTGATGCGGATGTTGTGGTGACCCATGAAAGCCTAGAAGAACGTGCAATTAAAGCGACGGGCTTACCTGTAATTACAATTACTAACTTCCTTAATGACCCTGCGCTTAATGAGTTACTCAGTACTATTGAGACCCAACAGGCCTAACGATATTTATTTCTGGGGGATCGTATATCTCCCAAGTAGGAGAAAAAATTATGGTACAAACAACAGCTGCGGTTATTTGTGGTGAGAAAGACATCCAATTAAGAACATTTGAATTACCGTCAATTTCTGCCGACGAATTACTGGTCAAAAATATTTCAAACAGCGTATGTTTATCAACATATAAAGCGGCATTACTTGGTAGTCAACATAAGCGAGTACCAGAAAATATTGATGAAGT
This sequence comes from Aliivibrio sp. EL58, assembly GCF_900312675.1. Lineage (GTDB taxonomy): Bacteria > Pseudomonadota > Gammaproteobacteria > Enterobacterales > Vibrionaceae > Aliivibrio. The sequence continues at coordinate 647,511 of NZ_OMPC01000001.1, forward strand.
TCCTGTTATCACAGGTCATGAATATGCAGGAATAATTGTTGAAGTTGGTGATAATTTAAAAGATCAATTTAAAGCGGGTGATTCTTTTGTACTTCAACCAGCAATGGGTTTACCAACAGGTTATTCTGCGGGTTATAGTTATGAAACTTTTGGTGGAAATGCAACGTATTCTATCATTCCTAAAATTGCTATCGATTTAGGCTGTGTATTGCCTTATGACGGTTCATATTACGCCGATGCTTCTTTGGCTGAGCCAATGTCATGCATTATTGGTGCTTTCCATGCAAGTTATCACACCACGCAGTTTGTGTATGAGCATCATATGGGTATCAAGGAAGGGGGAACGCTGGCGTTACTTGCTTGTGCGGGGCCTATGGGGATAGGTGCGATTGATTATGCGATTAATGGGTCAGTAAAACCAAGACGAATTGTGGTTACGGATATTGATGAAGATCGCTTATCCCGTGCTGAAAGTTTGATCCCTGTTAGTGCAGCAAAAGCACAAGGTATTGAACTGGTTTATGTCAACACGATAGAGATGGAAGATCCGGTTACTTATCTTAAATCCCTGAACGATGATCAAGGGTATGATGATGTAATGGTATATGCTGCGGTTGCACAAGTGTTAGAGCAAGCCGATGCCCTTTTAGGTAACGATGGTTGTTTAAATTTCTTTGCAGGACCTACGGATAAAGAGTTTAAAGTGCCATTTAATTTCTATAACGTGCACTATGAATCAACGCATATTGTGGGAACATCAGGCGGTTCTACAGGTGATATGGTGGAGTCTTTAGAATTATCAGCTAAAGGTAATATTAACCCTTCGTTCATGATTACTCATGTTGGAGGCTTACAAGCTACGCCCCATACCATTTTAAATCAGTTGGATATTCCAGGTGGTAAAAAGCTGATTTATCCACATATTGATTTACCACTAACAGCCATTGATAATTTTGCTTCACTTGCAGATCAAGACTCATTTTTTGCTGAGTTGGATGTGATTTTAGCGAAGAATAATTATGTGTGGGATCAACATGCAGAAAAAGCATTACTAGAGTTCTACGACGTGAGCTTAAGCGTTTAATTCTATTAACTTTATGTGGTAGCCTCTAGGGGTTACCACATACAGAGAGGTTTAAGCCTTGTCACAAAAAGTTGAATTGTTAGAAGCACTAGATGATTGTGAGGATGCGACCTCTTTTCTTGTGCTGTCTAATCAATTAGTTAATCTCAAATTAAAAGCATTACTCCCTAAAGTCTTTGTTCAAGATGAATTGGTTAGGGAGCATGCGGTCGAGCCACTTTTAAAAGAAGATGGTCCGCTTGTGACAACTGATGTGGTATCTAAATTAGTCTTGGCGATGGGAAAAATCTCAATACAAACTTATGCAGACATAGGCTTGTATGCACAAGTTTTAGAGTATGCACAGAGTCAGCCTAATCACGTATCATTTGGTGATGATATGATTTATGACTTCATTAGTAATCAAGCGGTATTATCAACACAGCAAGACAGCTTTTATCTTGAGTCAATCAATCAGTTAAAGTTTTCTTCTTTTGAAGTCTTTTCTCAAATGAGATATGAATCTCTAATAAAAACCGTTCTCAAGCTTTCTTGTGAAATGTTATTAGAAAAAATTGAAGAGGAAATCACTCAATAAGGTTTCGTAATGAAAGTGAATTTAAACGTTAGTGGTTTTGATACAAAAGCATTTTTCCCAGATAAAGACATTACTAAGATTCATAAACCGTTAGTCGAAAAATTTACCCGTTTGTACCAAGAGCAAGAAGAGCGAGTCATTATTTTTCTCTGTGCGCCTCCGGGTAGTGGTAAGTCAACGTTAGCTGCATTCTGGGAGCACTTATCTCATCAACTTCCAAATGTAGAACCATTACAAGTGTTGCCTTTTGATGGCTTTCATTACACCAATGAAATCTTAGAAAGCAATACCGCACAACGAAATGGTGAAACGGTTTCATTAAGAAGTATTAAAGGTGGATTTGAAACCTTTAACTTAACCGACTTGATCAGTAAGTTGAAAAGGTTAAAAACTCAATCGCCAAAGTGGCCATATTATGATCGTAACTTGCATGATCCGGTTGATGATGCGATTCAAGTTGAACAGAATATTGTGGTGGTAGAGGGCAATTGGTTATTGCTCAATGAGCCCGTTTGGTGTGATTTACATAAGCTTGCTGACTTTACTGTGTTTATTGATACTGATCCGAATTTCTTAAAGGACAGGTTAGTTAATCGCAAAATACGAGGTGGAGTATCAGAAGAAGAGGCTTTAGCTTTTTACGAGGATTCAGACGCGGTAAATGTAGAGAAAGTATTAACGCATTCAGTTAAAGCGAATTTAAATTTGTATATGCATCAAAATGGATCGTTTGAAATTCAGTAGGAGAGCATCATGAATATCGTTGTAGACACTCATACCCATACTCTTGCGAGTGGTCATGCTTATAGTACGATCATTGAAAATGCACACTCTGCGCAGAACAAGGGGCTAAAACTTCTTTGCACCACTGATCATGCCCCAGAAATGCCGGGTGCCCCCCATTACTGGTATTTCAATAATCAGAGAATTTTGCCCCGCTTTCTTCATCACGTCGGTATTCTTCGTGGTGTTGAGGCGAATATATTAAATGTGAAAGGTGAAATAGACCTCCCACTCTCGTCAGATCAACACCTCGATTGGGTTATTGCTAGCTTTCATGAGCCTGTATTTGCTCCAGCGAGTGAAGCTGAACATACGGCTGCTTTGATTAATGTGATTAAAAGTGGGCGTATTGATGTGCTTGGTCATACAGGAAACCCTAATTATCCATTTGATATTGAACGAGTGCTACAGTGTGCAAAAGAGTATAATGTTGCGATAGAGGTAAATAATACGTCGCTAACAGGGAAAAGCCGTAAAGGAAGTGATGTTCGTTGCGATAAAATTGTAGAAATAGGCAAAGAGATTGGTGTGTATTTTACAACAGGCTCTGATGCTCATTTTTGTGAGGAAATAGCACGGTTAGATCTTGCGATAACATTGCTCGAAAAATACGAGATTACGGAAGACAAAATCATTACAACGTCGACGCCTCGCTTTCTTAACTTTCTTTTATTAAGAGGAAAGTCAGCGATTCCAGAGTTTGAAAGCCTGTATTAATAGATCAGTCTAACAGGCAACAAAAAGCCGATACATATACCCACATGGGTAGTATCGGCTTTATTGTTAGTGTTGTCTAAAAACGTATTTATGCGGTTTGTAATTTCAGCCTTTGTATTGGCTTATCATTAATTGGTAAGTGAATTAATGCTGCACAGAAAGCAAGAACAACCGTAGACCACCAAATTGGTTCGTATGAGCCATAGTAATCATAAATACGACCGCCAGCCCAAGCGCCTAAAAAGCTACCAACCTGATGAGTAAAGAAAACTAAACCATACAGAGTTGATAAATAACGAGCGCCGAAGATCTGACGAACCAAACCAGAGGTTAATGGCACTGTCCCTAACCAACAGAAACCAATTGCACCACCAAAAATAGCCGCTGTGTGTTCAGTAACTGGTAGCGTTACAAATGCACCAATCACAATAGTACGAACAAAATACAGTGCAGACATTACGTGTCGCTTACTGTACTTATCGCCCATCACACCCCAGAAGTATGAACCGAAGATATTAAAAATACCGACATAAGCCAATGCCATTGCCGCACTTGAAGCAGGGAGATCTTTATCGGCTAAGTAACTAGGTAGATGCGTAGCAATGAACATCACGTGAAAACCACATACAAAAAAGCCTGCGTGGATTAACCAGTAACTTTTGTTAGCAAATGCTTCTTTTAGCGCTTCAGTTAATGTTTGTGTATTTTCTTCTTCTGTTTGTTTTTCTGATGGATTTGCTGTTTTCATAAACAGAGCAAAGGTAATAATAAGCGTACATAGCATAGCGAATATTTGTAATGCAAACTGCCAGTTAAAATTATGCATTAAGGTTTGAGCGCCAGGAATGACCGCAAACATACCAAAAGAGCCAGCAGCCGTTGTTAAGCCAAACGCTTTTGCTGCGTGTTCAGCAGGAACGACTTTAGCGACGGCCCCTAAAATAATTACATAACTGGTGGCACTTAAACCAAAGCCAACTAGCGCGCCAAGAGATAAATACAACATGCTTGGCTCAGTCGCCACCGATGTGAGAGCAAGCCCTAAAGCATAAGCGACAGCGCCTAACATGATAATGCGCTTAGAGCCCCACTTATCTGATGCCATGCCAACAAATGGCTGGAAAATACCAAATAATAGGTTTTGTAGTGCAATAGCAAAGCTAAAAAATTCACGTCCAGTTTGGAAATGGTCTGAAATTGGCATCATAAAAATGCCGAATGATTGTCTGATCCCTAGACTGATAATTAAAATCCCGATCCCAAGCCATACTAGTGGTGGAAAGCGAAAAATACTCATAATGTGCTCTTAATGGTGGTGATGAGAATGGTGGTGGTTATCGTCTTGACCTGTTTGCTGATGACACCCACTATTTACTGCTTGTTGAGCTAATAAATTCAACAAAGCAGGTGAGTTATGAACGGCAATAAGGGATAAAACTAATAACACATTCATTCTGACCAATTGAGCGAAAATGGATTGTGAAAACATGCTGCGCTCTTAGGGTTAAAAATAAGAGCGCGCATAGTAGGGAAAGGGGGACTATGAAGCAAATGACTATTTTTCAGTGAGTCTATGATTTTTATGCATATATTGATTTAGATTAAGAATAAATAACGTTGTTAGTCTGTAATTTCACCAACAATGACATCTTCAACTTTGCTATTTAAAAATAGATTACGTTTAATTATAGGATCGACAGCGGCTAGTGCAGCAGAAGAGCCTGCCCAATGGTCAGTATGAGCAGCAAGTTCAACATAAGCAACGTTGTTTTTAATTCTAAAGTGGGTGACTTGACCTGCACTTTTATAGTTCGGTAGTAAGATTTCTTTTGCACTTCGTTCAGCAAGTTCTTTAAAAGAGGTTTTATGGATACACTGGCTCACAAATGTCATTGAGTTAAGTGGGCTCTCTCCTCCTATTTGAGAAAATTCAGCCATAGCATGACGGTAATCTGGAATATCCTTTGGCAATGATAATAAGAATTCATTATTACTACACTGGACTGTATTTTGCTCTACATTACTATCTAATTGGCAACCACCAAGAAGAGTCAGTAATGAAAATAATGGAAGTACTGGCTTCATAAAAAGAGGCTCTATCTATCGTTACTATTATTAATAATTATGAAGACTAGTGTATAACGTAGAAGACAAATATGGTGTCTTTATTTTGATAAATGTTGAAACAGAAGTATTTATCATATTAGATCAATAAGTAATTATTACGTCCCGCTTTTTTTACTTTATAGAGTTGTTTATCGGCAATCTGGCTAAGTTGGCTAAAGCTTTCAATTGATGAGGCTTGGTTTAATTGTGCATTAATACCGCCAATCGATAAACTTAAGCGATCAGAATAGCGTGACTTTGGGTTCTGTACATTAGCTTGATGTAAAGAATCTCGTAAGCTGCGTATTTTTGTTTCTACTGCATCTGAGGTCTGATCGAAAGAGATGATCAAAAACTCATCACCCCCATAACGGAATAAATAATCATTACTGTCGCTGAATGCATTTTTCATTAATTGACTGATAACTTTAAGGATATTATCACCTGCAATATGGCCATACGTATCGTTATAGGTTTTATAGTCATCTAAATCCAACATCAAAACAGCAATATTGGTGTTTTCTTTTAGTGCTTGATCGACTAATTTTGGTGTAATTTTATCTAGTTGATAACGGTTGTATAACCCCGTTAATGGCTCTGTTGTAGAGAGTTGCTCTAATGCTTTATTGGCATCTTCTAATCGTTGTCTTTGTTTTTGATTTTCTAATGATACCGCGATAAAACTGGCTAAATGCTCTATCAGATGACGATGGTGTTCATGGTATTGATTTGCATTATGATGTTGAACAGATAACAAACCAAGTACGTCGTCTTTTAAAATAATAGGCGTCAGAATAATAGAATGCACCGCAGGGCTATTTTTACGCACAACCATGTCATTTTTTTTACGCTGTTCGTTATCAACAAAGGGAGCGAGAGCATCATCTGTCACGGTATTTAGATGTACAGTAGCACGATTTTTAATAACGTAAGTACCAACGGTTTTATGCTGTTGACAGTTAATTGTTAGAAGAGGTACTAGGCCATTTGTATCAACAAAATAGCGATAATCAAGATCATGAGTTTCTTTATCATATAAGGCAATACCGAACTCGAAAGTTGGTAAGATAGTGTTTATTTTAGCCAATATTTCTGTAAGTGATGCAGTTAAATCTGGTGTTGTTGCTATATATTGACCAATTTCGGTAATCGCTCCCATGTGCTCTTGCATGTCGCTTAATACTTGCTGTTGCTGGTTGTCTTCAATCACATCTACATTTTTTATGAGCGCTTTATTTTGCTGTTGTTTTAATGCGTCTAATGTCTTTTCTGCTTTTTGGATATGCAGTTTTTGATGGGCAATTAATTGAGGCCACTGTTGTTGTTTTTCAATCAGGTTTGCTTGCACATTGGCATATACACTATAAAACCCATAATTATTAGCGGATTGTAGTTTCTTTTCTATTTGTTTACACAGTAATAAAGCATCATCGTTGTGGTTAATGCTTTCTAAGTATTGAGCGAAAAAGATACAGTTTTCTAATTGGTTATGCTTATCGTGAATATCAGTGTAGAGAGCTTCTGCTTTTTTAAAATACTCAATGACAAGCTCTTGTGAGGCATTAGGTTGTTTAGCCAATATCTGAGCTAAATAACCATAAGAAAGAGCCATAATACGACTAGAATGGTTCTTTTTGGCGATATTTTTTGCTCTATGGATAATGCTTATGGCTTTTTTAAACTGCGATAAGTGCCCGTAGGCATAACCAATATTAAGTAGTGAGATGGCTTTGTTCTGTAAATTATTTGAATTTTTAGCGGCAGTGACACCTTGTTTTGCATACTCAATAGCTTGTTCATATTGATCTAAACATAAATACATATCGCTGATATTACAGTAAATCAGAGAACGAATATTATCATCAAGTAGATGTATGTTTTCTAAAACTTCTTTATACAGAATATAAGCGGTTGTGTAGTTTTCAGCGTCAATATAAATGGATGCTAATAATGCATTTATATAAATACGAAGTGGCAGTTCATCATCAATTAAAGATGATAAACAGAGGTTATAAGCAACAACTGCCGATTTAAGTTTATCTTCTCGATCAAATGTATAGGCGTTGAGAAAGAGTTCAATAGATTTAGGGCAAGGGTAATTATTTTCTTGGCAGATAAGATCCACCTTGGACTTAATCTGTTCCAGTCCATCTAACCCTGGGTAGTTTTGAACCCTAGTAACGATTCCCATTAATTGAGAATAAACCTTATCACTCATGCTGCATCCTCAGATATTGATGCCGTATCTTAGCGGTATCAATATCTGATATCAAACAGTATCGCTATCTGTTTGTTAGTTTAATGGGAGATAATTCTATTTTAAAAAGAAGATCCTGGTTGAGTTAAAAATTCAATCTCTTCAGGTGTACTTTCTCTATTTAAAATGGTATTTCGGTGTGGATAACGACCAAACTTATCAATGATGATTTTATGTTTTACTTCAAATTCGTAGTTGCCTTCGCGGCCTAATGATTTAAATAATGTTAGGGCTTCTTCATGAATTAGCTGAGATTCACTGTGCATAAAAGGCATATATAGAAAGCTACGTTGCTCTTCTGATAAAGATTGGTCAGCCTTAAGTGAGATGGCTTCTTGGGCCAGAGCTAAGGCAAGGGCATCTTGTGCAAAGGCTTTTGGAGTGTTGCGATAGACGTTACGAGAGAATTGGTCTAATACAATAATTTCAGCTAAACGTCCCAATGGCTCTGCACGCCATGTAAATAGCTCTGCTTGTGAGGCTTGTTCAAGTACTGAAAGAAAGCGAAGTTTTATGTTGTTATCAACGTCATCACTACTGACAAACCAATCTTTAGGCTCTAATTCTTCAAACCAAAATTTAATTATTTCTTGATACATATAGACTTCCTTCATATTTTTATTCATCCGAGTATAGATGATAAAGATAAAACCTACCTTATCTAGTTATTACTTCCTACACTTAGAGAGATGTTATCGAGAAATAGGATGAAATATGAAAGGGATTATTTTTTCAGAGTTTTTAGAGTTAGTTGAAGATACTTTTGGTTTAGAAGTTTGTCAGAAAATGCTGGACGATAGTAATGATGAAGGTGCTTATACCTCTGTGGGCACTTATGATCATAAAGACTTAGTGAAGCTGATTATCTCGTTAAGTAAATTAACGAATATCAGCATTGAAGATTTACAACAGGTGTATGGAAAATCTGTCTTTCTTACTCTCTACAAAAGTATGCCAAGTTTAGAAGGAAAATCGTCGAATACCTTTGATTTTATTAAGCAGGTAGAAAGTTATATTCATCTTGAAGTTAAAAAATTGTCTGCAGAAGCTAGCCCTCCAGAGTTTATTTTTATTTCGAATACTGAATCTGAAATGGTGATGGACTATATTTCGGCACGTTGTTTTTCTAATGTTTGTTTTGGCCTAATCCAAGGGTGCGCAGAGTACTTCAATGAAAATATAGATATTCAAATGCAGGCGATACAACAAGATGGTTCTCAAGTTCGTTTTACTTTATTGAAAGTATAATTTCATTAAGGGGGTAAAGATGGATAGCGAGAAAATGATTGAGCTACTGAATAAAAAAATTCAGCGAGAGAAACAAGCTCGAAAAGCAGCTGAAACATTACTTGAAAAGAAAAGTAATGAGTTATATTACGCCAAGAAATTGGTAGAAGAAAGCTTGCTGATAGTTCAAAAACAGTCTGAAAATGATGTCGCTTTATTGAAGTTTAAAAATGATCTTGATGCTATATTGCTAGAGTATAGCCAACGATTATTGCAAGAGAAATTAGTCAAAGGGCTGTTAACTAAACTCCTCGAAGATTTGCTTAATCTTGAGTTAATACAAGCTATCCACCTTTCTTCAAATGTCGCTACACAAGAGCAAGATATTAGTGTTTTTAGATTAGATAATGGCATGTTATTTAGTGATTTATCTCTCTCTGAACACTCTCTTAATTGGAACTCAGATCATACTCAATTAGTTGTTTTTCTTCATCATGAGGATCTGCGCTGTGGTTCCTTGCATTTTATTTTCACTCGAATTCCTAACTCTACTTGGTATGACACGATTGAAAAGCAATTTAGTTTATTTTCTGAGATGATCAGTTCTGCTTTTGAAAGACAGAAACTATTAGAAGATACGCTTAAAGAGAAACAAAGAGCGGAAAAATCAGAACGAGCAACTCGTGATTTTGTTGCTATGATCAATCATGAATTACGAACGCCTCTCAATGGATTATTAGGCTCTGCTGAGTTGATGGAAGATACAGTCATTACGTCATATCAACAAACCTTGCTCAACACCATACATCAGTCAGGGGAGATGCTTCGGGTTATTATTAATGACTTACTTGATTTCAGTAAAATGAGTGCAGGAATGCTAGACCTTAAAGTGGATAGCTTTGAACCTAATCGATTAATATCGACCGTTCAGCAAATTTTTACGCAACAAATTGAAGAAAAAAGATTGGCTTTTGACGTTAATGTGACAGATAACATACCCGATTTATTGCAAGGTGATGTAGATAGAATTCAACAAATTATCGTCAATTTAATTGGTAATTCAATTAAGTTTACTAAAGAAGGCACGATAGTATTCTCAGTATCTTGGATTGATAAAAATCTACAAATAATCGTTTCAGATACTGGGTGTGGAATTCCTAAAGATAAGCAAGCAAGCTTATTTGATCCTTTTACACAGGTAGATAATTCGAGCCAGAGACAGTTTGAAGGTACTGGTCTTGGTTTATCTATTTGTCAGTTTTTGGTTTCAGTTATGCATGGGGAGATTTCTCTCTCAAGCCAAGAGGGTATAGGTTCTAGTTTTACCGTTTTAATTCCACTCAAGGAACCTTCAATTCAGCAAGGTGATAATGATAATGAGGTGGACTTTCCTTTTCCGGTTGAACAATTATCTATTTTGGCGGTAGAAGATATTAAGATGAATCAAATAATCTTAAAAATGATGCTAGCTAAAATAGGGGTTATTCCAGAATTTGCAGATAATGGTCTACAGGCAATTGATTTCCTTAGTGAAAATGAAGTTGATATCATACTAATGGATTGCAGAATGCCGATCATGGATGGGTTTGAAGCAACAAAAGAGCTTAGAAAATCCGGTTATCGTAAACCGATTATTGCATTGACCGCTGGGACTACGACAATGGAAGTTGAACAATGTATTACAGTAGGAATGGATGATATTTTGAATAAGCCCTATAAGTCGGAAGAGCTTCAAAGGATGTTGCAGCGATGGGGGCATAATTGTCGAACTTAAAAAGCCTTACTTTATCGATAAATAAAGTAAGGCTTTGATCTTAAAATTATAATTTCTTGGTTATGCTTCTTGTTCTTTTAGAGCCGCAGCATGCTTGCTACTTTCAAGCATCTTACGAATAATGAATGAAGCAATAAAAGCAACAGCAACCATAACAACAGCAAGTACAGTCAGTAGTTGGAAGTAATCGCCATAAACCGTTTGTACGAACTCTTGAGTGATGACTTGGCCTTTCTCTTGAGCGATTGAGGTTGAGAATACCGCACCAACAATACCACTTAATGCCATCGCAACAGAGAACAGACTTACTGAGAAGCCTTCAATATGTTTTGGAGCCACAGATAAGATGAATGCAACGACCAAGCTACCTACAATAACTTCTGCAAATGCTTGGAAGAAGTGAATAAGTAGGAATACTTCTGGACGAATGATTACATTTTCACCAATACTCATCACTGCCATGGTTAAAATACCAAATGCAATAGCTGTTAGGATAAAGGCAAAGCCAATCTTCGTTGCTGTTGAAAAGTGAATATCACGTTTCTCAAGAGCCGAGAATATCATTGCAATTACAGGGCCTGCGATAATACACCATAATGGATTCATCGCCATTGATGCTTCTGGTGCGATAGGAATAAGGTTGAATAGATTACCACGCATAGTATTGATAGTTACCATGGTCATCGATGTCATCATTTGACCGTAGTACACAAAGAAAGCAGTAGTCAATGCCGTTACGATAAGGATCGTCCCCATTTTCAGTGCGTCGGATTTCTCAGATTTAATCATTAGAAGTACGAAATAACCAATCGCTGCAAGTCCAATCGCATAAACAATGTTTTGACCGATATCCATGTTTGAGAACATGAAGAATACAAGTCCAATCATGGCGGCAGAGGTGACTAGAAATGCAATCCAGTTTTTAGTGCTTACTGGTTGCTGATCAATATCTGCACCAACTGTTAATAATGATTTACGGAAAATCACTAATGTTGCTAATGCAAAGAAGGCAAGGATTGCAGATAACATAAAGCTTCCGTGGAAGCCTAACACAAGAACAAACATAGGGAATAAGTATTGCCCTAATAATGCACCAACGTTGTTAACAGAGTAGTTTACAGGGTAACAGTTTTCAAAATGTTCTTGAGTATCAAAGGTACGCTTGTAAAGGCTTGGGTAAGAAGGTGACATTAAGCCACGTCCATAACTTGCTAATGCGATACCACATAATGCCATTGGAACATTGGCGGTGTATGAGCCTAGAACAAGTAAAGCGTAACCCACAGAGAAACCAAGATAACTAATGGTTAATGAGCGGTAAGCGCCTAAAAATTTATCGGCAATAAAACCACCAGCAATAGCAAATAGAGGGCCAATTGATGAAAAGGCCCCGACTACCATCATGGTATCAGCTTCGCTGTAGTTAAGTTCTTCAAGGAAAAATCGAGTTAATATAACCATTACGCCATAAAATGATAAGCCAAACATCATTTGGCAAAACATCATGGACTTATTTAGTTTGTTCCACATAAGGGTTCTCTTTTAGATAATTACTCTAGGTATTTTACCATTAAAAGAATGTAACAAAGTACGGATTTATCAAGGAGGCATTGTGGAAATATTGTAACCAAGGGTATGTTTTAGCAGTATATTTTATTCGTTATTAATAATTCTATATATTACACTTTTGGTGGTTAGAAAGTGTTCAATATGTTGATGGGAAATAGATGAATCATTCAAAGTGTAAACTTTTTGACTAGAATCATCTATTTCGCAAATAGAACGGAGTGTGTATTATTTTTGAGCTAATAAGTACTCTACACCACCAACAATAGCTGCAACTTGAGCATCATTACACTCTTGCGCAGTGACTTTATCGCTATCAGGGTAGACTTCAGTTGTTGATACAAAATCAGCATCGGTTAGACCTGCACATAGGCCTAGTTTTTTAGTCGGATATTCAATAACACCTTCTTGCACGACATCAGATCCAATAATTTGGTTATTTTCATCAGGTGGGGCAATGTGCGTAACAGTACGAACTGAATCAATGATTGCTGTTTGAAATGCCGTAGCTGGCTTTTCGGTATCGCCCACAGTATAGAAACCATCAGGAATATAACCTTCGATATATTCTAAGCCATCGCGTGCGGCTAATGCAGGACGAAATTCTGTCTCATCACTGTCTGTCGTTTCATGCAGATCGATATGGGCAAAAATAGGTGTTTCAAGTGATGCTACTAATGCCATTAATCCTGCTGACTCTTCAGCAGGGCTATCTGCATAAAAAGAACGGTTTGGATCGGTCGCTGTTGGGTTCCAACGATTAATCACTTCATAACCCCACGGGCTAACACAAGGGGCAACAACAATATTAAACCATTGGCTATAGTGCTCAGCTTTTGTGTCTACAAATTGCAATGCACCGTGAACGCCTGAAGTTTCATAGCCATGAACACCACCACTGATTAGTAGTGTCGGTTTGGCATTATCCCATTGGCGAGTTTTAATACACAATAATGGAAAGCGCGTTTCGTCATACGATAGCGCACCATATTGAGAGACATCGAAGCGATCAGAAAGCGCATGAATTTTAGTTGCTACTTCTTCTTGGTAAGAGCGCTTTACTGTCATGCTTGCAAGCCAAGCCGCTTTTTCTGCTTCGCCCCAAGGTTTGCCTTTTGTTCCAATTGGGTAGCTGTAATCGTCTTTCATGATGCTTCCTTATTAATTATGGCTATCTGTATGAACTTAGTTGGTTTGTTCATGACTCCATATAATACGATCACTTCCGCGATAAATCCCAAAATGAATGGTCGCTTTAATGAAATCCTCAAAAGAATCATTATTATCTTGGTCTTGTTGCAGCCAAGGTAGGTTAACTAATGACAAGGTAGGAATGACCTGCCCTTGATTTCCATTTCCAGGGGCAGTGAAATTCATGCTTGTTAATCCATTACTCATATCGGTACTGGTTAAACTCGCTTTCGTTGTTCCTTTTCCTACAGGAAGGGCATTCGGATCGGTACCTACATCAAAGCGAAAATTAGACAAGCTAAATATTGTACAAGAATCACTGTTACGTATGAAACGACCACCCACGTAAGATTCAGTCTCAATTCTTGATTGAAGATCATTTAACTCTGAGCCATAGGCATCTTCCATTGTGATTCGGCCCCACTCTTGCTGGTGCTCTGGTGTAGCAGGGAAATTATACTCAAGGCAGTTTCCTGTCGCGTTAGTTTTGTAGCAAACCTTATCTTGGTCTTTCGTATCTTCAGCACTAAGCGTTAAAGTGATAGTGTCATTCGTTGGCGATATAGGATCAAATGGTTTGTTATAACGCAATTTGGCATTTTGCAGCTGTACTTTATTTTGTAGAGGTAATTTATCTACGCTACCTGATGTTGCAAATCCATCTCTACGACCAAGGATAGAAAGTGAGTCACTGTCTATTACTGCAATGTCGGAAGGTGAAGCCGAATAGGTTCTAAAATCCCATTTATTGTTATAGCGCCACCATGGACCAATATTATAGTTTTGTAGTTGACCACCAGTGTAGGACAGCGGTGTTAACTCTAATGTTGGTAAGGTATCAAACTCGAACGTTTGGCCCATGTACGTAAAATCACCACAGGCATCTTTTATTGTTGGTTGCACCGCAGATAAGTCAAAATAAGCGGGGGTAAATCGACCAATTGAGCCGGTATTGGCGGCTTTAATTTGGAACGCATTGCTACCTAAATAGCCAGCAGGTGGTGTTACTGAAATATCGAAAACACCGACTTCACTGATACTTTGCTTAAACGTATTTGTGCTGCCTTGTTTTGCCGCATGATTATAAGTATTAATTAATAAGTTACCTGTATTGCCTCCAATTTTTTGAGAAGGGGCGACGAGAGTATGATCTAGTATTAAATTATCTTGAGCATAGTTCGGTGTTACCAGATTATTAGCTAGATCAGAATCGTTATCCTTTTCCCAAGCGTGAGCCTTAATGATTAAGTTAAACTCTTCACCAGCGCGAGCAAAAATGGAGCAATTCGTGTCTTCTGATTGACAAAGACTGTTAGAACTTGAATTGTTTTTATCGCTTACTGACGCACTTAAGCCAACTGGAAAACTGACAAATTGATCACTGCCTTCAATGTCTTGATTATACGATTTTGTGTATCTAGCATTGAGTTGCAGTTGTCCCGCATCGGCGTAATTTACGGTAATTTGTGCTTCATTGTTGGCAAAATTTAACGCAAAGGTTGTTGGAGATGCTTCTTGTTTCCCTATCTCATTCCATGAATTATTAACGAGTCCATATAAGCTTGGTGAGCCAATAATATTTGTTTTACTTGGTGAAATATAATCAGACCATAATTGAATGTTTTTTGTACCAGTAAATGTACTACCGCAGCCTTTAATGGTTGCTGTAACGGGTTTATTGGCAAATTTATCAGGGACAACAACTGTTAACCCCTCCGATTTAAAATTGAGAGTACAGTTTTGACTACTTAATGAATCGCCATTGATACTACATAAAGTGTTACTGAAGGGTTTTGTTGAAGGAGATGAGCTATCAACGTTTAGTCCTACATTCCCTTGAGTCGGTTTACCTATGGATAGATTCGCAATACCATTTCTCATTGTTATGTTGTTGCCGTTAAGCCAATAACCATCAGTCCCTAAGTTACTGGTATTAAGTGTGACATCAATCTCATCAGTAAATAAGCTTGAACAAGAGGCATCAGCACACGCTCGTAATGTTACGTTAGATACATCACAAGTAGAGCCTTGCCCTGAGTGGTCAAACTCAAAATGATCAATTTGTTCACCAATAGGCTTTGAATACAAAGCACACATTTTGAAATTATCAATTTCATGGGTGTTATACAGCTGGCCAGTAGAACCGGTTAATGACATGATGAAATTTTCAGGAATATCATCTTGATTGTATTGAGAGCTTAAGACATTGATTGGGCCAATGATTTTGCTAAAGCGAGGAGTACTTCCTTTATTCTCAACACTACGTTCAACCGTTACATTAGCGGTATTATGACTTCTTGAATCTATGGTAATACGATAGCGATGAGTTTTGCTATTACCGTTATTTCCATCAATATTGGGGCTGACTTTATTACCGCTAATGTAATTATATCCGGAGTATTGTTGGCCTGAACCTCTGAGCACAACAGATTGATTGGTAGAGTAAGAGTTGTGGTTTTTTGAACCGCCTTCTTTAGAGTAGTTACCATATTCATCAAGACCAATACCAAGCCAACCACCCGCAAAACCAGGCTTTGTTGCTTCTGAATTTCTCTTAAATCCATAGCCTAAAGGCCCACCAAATGCACCAGCTTGAGGAGTTATTTCGGCATCAGAAAATACAATGGCAAGACCATCAGCACCATTACCTCCATACGCCATATAATCGAATTCAACTTCAATTTTGTTACCAAGAGCAGGGTATAAATACTGATAAGAAGATGCTGTTGATTGTGCTCGTTGTGCTTGAGTTAACTGCAAGCGGCCATTAATTATTTTAGGTATAAAATTACCGCTACTAGAGCTGGTCACCCAGTTACTGTCTAAGCTGCCATTATTGAAATTATCTTCATAACAGGTAGGTAAAACCACATCAGGGCAGGGATGACGTTGTTCATATAACTGTTCAATTTGGTCGTCTGATAAGGCTTGATCAAATACGTTGACTTCATCAATTAAGCCATTAAAAGTACGAGTTAAATCATAATCATTACCTACTTGCAGCGGTTGATTGTTTTCTTTTAAGTATTTGAGAGGGTTAACTGATTCTGACTTAGATATCACTTCAACGCCATCAATAAAAATAGTCGCTTTTTTTGTGTTGTGTGCATTATAGCGAATTGCCACATGTGACCATTGATTCTTTGGGATACTCTCTCTAGTCGTTAGGTTCATTGGGTAGTTTGTATTTTTTAATTCCCAATACCAATTGATTTGACCGTATGAATTTAAATGAAATTCATAATTACCATTTTTAGAGACAATAGTATTAAGGCGATTGCTAGAAGGGTATGAGCTAGGGTTTATCCATGCACTGACCGTAATAGTATCTTCATTAGAGAGTTTGCTATTATTAGGAACTTCAATATATTGTTGCTGTGATTTATTAAACGCGCCATAGCCACAAGTTCCCATCTTGGCTAAATCGATAGGCAGAGCAGGGTTGTCCTTTTGAGGAGCAGGATTATTTATAGCTGTACCGTTATAGCTGTTACCAGAGCTATCTTTGACTTCGCCAATAGAGCCGTTCCACGAGTCTTCATCTAAGCGAAGAGATAATGCCGCAGTTGGAAGGGTTGGAGGAGGGGTTAGTGTTTTATTTATATAGGTATCACCTTCCATAAATAAACTTCGGCTAGAAGCTCGACCATCAATATGAGACTGGTTGTTTAATGTGAGTTTATCATTCGCATAAACATAGCCTTCGATATAGCTATTATCATGGAGGGAAATATCATCATAGCCAACAACGAAAAGTGAGCCACTTCCTGTTTTCGTTATTTTTGCATCGTTGTTTAATTCAATATCATTTTTTACAAATAAACGTGCATTGCCTGTCACGTTAATATGCGCAAACCCGAACATATTTAAACTTTCGATCCAGTAATCGCCAGAACTTAAAGTGACTTGAGTACTTTCTAATGTCAGAGTTTTGATCAGTTGTTCTTGGCTATTATGACCTAAATAACCATCACATGACCCACGTAAGGTGATATTGGAGTATTTTTTCTTATCAAAGTAGGAAGTACCAGAATCGCAGGTATTTGATCTGTGAGAATTGTTATTAATAAACGACCCCAAGTTAAGTGTTGGAGTATTTCTTCCTGTAATTGAACATTGATGATAACCCCCTTTTCCATCGTCACAGCTATCATCTGGTAATTCGTATTGGTTGATACTTGAACAAAAATCCAAACTACGACCTTGTGTACCTTCGATTTTTGCATCGTTGTACATGGTCAGTTGTTTTGGACTAGAGCATTGCATCGAATGCCCTTGTGCAATACCCTGAAAGTAAGTATTTGGATTAATTGTTGGAAAAGCGGATGCATTCAGGGGCATCAAACATAAGCTGAAAACTGAAATAATAAGTGAGCGAGAGAAAAGTGTAGCCATCATTGACGAATTCCTACTTCAATAACACGTTGTAATGTGGTGGTGCCAAATTGACATCGGGCTGTACTAACCAATTGATTTACTGTAATTCCTGAATCTAAAATTCCAATACGCTTACACTCTACAGTGGCAGTACATTGAGATAGCCCTGTACCAGAAAACGTATAAGGTGAGTTTATATTTGCGCATCTGTCGGTAGTCTCTGTTGCATAAAACTCACTTAAACTCAGCTGTATTCCTGACTGCGCCGCCATATTAGTGCGAGTCCCCATAATAGATGTCACGATATGATGACTCATTTTTTGTTGATTTTTAGTCGCCATTAGCGCGAGAAAACCAACAACGATAATGACAAAAATAGTAAGGATAAGCGCAGAGCCATTATTACGACTACGGCGTGTTTGCGATAAGGACATCATGATCCAACCTCACTTCTTCATTGTTATCATTAAAGACAAACTGCAGCTTAACTAAACCATTACGTACAAGAGAGGCGTGCTCTACATCAAATTGTACACTTTTGATTTTTTCAGCCATTAAGTCACGATCTCCTACGCTTAATTCTGCAGGGGAAAGCTCACTACGAGACAGCGGATAATTCGCATAACGATATAGTTGGCTCCCCTCTAAGCAATAAGCCACTGGGGTTTTATAGGCGAATAAACGATGTGCAGGGGAGTTTGCTTTAAAGCTTGTCTCTTGAGTAAAGGGAAGTACAACCATGGTTGATTGTGATGTGTTTGTCTCAAGCAATGGAATAAAATCCACATCTTGTTTTACTTCTGCAATTGTTGTGGGCTCTATCTTTATGGTATCTAAAGGTGAAATGTCCTTTAATAGGGCATCTGCATTCATCGGCATGATCACGATACGCTCTGCTTTAGTGAACCCATGTTCAGGTAATACTCTCATCGTCTCTGCCGATTCTGGTGCTAATGGTAATGCCTCATAGACAGCAGTATTAGTGATTGGTAACCACTCAATACAGTGGGTAGATGCGTTAACTTGTACACTGTTTGGTACGGCATCACGAATTTCTTTGTGCATATGTTCAGTAACAAAACGACCTTGAAGTAGCAGTTCTTCACGGGTGGTGGTATCGGTATAAATTGTCATACTGTGCTGAATAATGGCACTGAGCGAAACTCCGACAACCCCTAATAAAACAATAGAGATAACCATCTCGATTAAGGTAAAACCTTGCTGTTTTTTAAATAGCATTAGAAGTTTCCTCGAAAGACAGAGAAAGGATAGTGTTGGCCACTAGGGTCAATAACATCAACAACAATGCGCTTTCGGTTTCCGCTTACGGTATCGGCAATTCCATCTAGATTTGTATCATAAAAAACGGTGATAGAAATTGAAAAATTAGGATACACAGACCCTAAGTTATCGCCTAATACATCCTGAATATTGCCAGAGAGTCCATCAAAATCATCGACATCGTTGTAGAGAGTTCGTGTTGTTTTATCTTCGTTAGCTTCTTCATCTGGTCCTAATTTGTCAGGAGTTGTACAAAAAGGTTTTTTGGTCGGTTCACATACAGGCAAACCCCCATTAGGCCCACTGTTTTGGTCAAATTGGCGACCTAATATCTCATCCATCACAGCAGCACCAAGTTCAGCCGCTTTTGTTGAGTAGATTAATTCTACGTTTTGCTGCGATTTAGGTACTAAGGCGGTTGTTACGGTAAGTAATGCAAAACTCATTAATATAATAGACAACACAATGGAGATTAAACTGAATCCACGCTGATGCTTAACAGGCATGAATATACCCCTCTTTTTCAATGCAGATTTTTTGTTGTGATTGGCCAAAAATAGTAATTTCACACTTATCTGTTTTACATTGTTCGATACGACCCATGCCATCAAAATCTAGTGCATAAGGAAAGGCCAAATTGATAAGGGTATTATTTGCGATTAAAGAGAAATATGCATTTTGGTTAGCTAATATCGCGACATAACTTATATCTTCGTTTTCAAGATAAACATCTCTTTTTTGAGTACTAGGAAAGACTGATGAACAATCGTTAGATAGTTTATCTAAGCTCACTTGTTGTGCTCTATGCTCATCAATTAACCATCGATTACATTGCCCATTTCTGTGCATGGCGCGAGTTTGAGTTAAACGCAAAGAGCGCAGCAGTTCCGTTTGTAATGTGTGCGCAGAAATACTGCTAATTCCTGAGAAATAGCTGCTCGCGCTGAGGGAGAGAATTGAGAGCAAAACAATAACAGCAATTAGCTCAATCAAAGTGAATCCAGAGGTATGATTTCTAGTCATTTTTTCGTTACAAAATGTAAGTCATATAGGAGTTGTGTAGTGTACGGAAGAAAGTTTTTAATAGAAGTGAAATAAGGTCTATTAACGTAATTATTTTGCTTTTTTCATGTTTGTAAAGCGTTAAATTATTTGCATTTATAGTATTTATTTTGCGATTCAATTCAAATAATTAATGTCAATGAAAAATACTCGCTTTTTATAAACTGTCAATCGATATTTATGAAGTAAAAAGCACACCTTAGATTGATCCGTCTGTGGCTGGGGCATGAAGTGTGAAAGCGGTGTTTAAGTGACATTGATTAAATACAAAAATGGCAACAATGAGATCATCATTATTGCCATAAATAAACGGATACTAGTTTATTGCGAAATCACTTTACCTTCACGGCGAGGATCGGCGGCCCCCACAAGAGAATTTCCTTGCAGTTTAATCGCTTGAACCCCTGAGTTTAATTCCTTAACTTGAACTTTAAATCCTAGCTTTTCTAACTTAGGGACCCATGCTTCAGCGGTGGTGTCTTTTTCTATTTCAAATGCCCCAAAGCGATTATTCATGTTAGGCAAATCAATGGCTTGCTGTAGGTCTAAACTCCAATCTAGATGAGCAACCAATGTTTTTACTACGTATCCGATAATTTGGCTACCACCGGGAGATCCAATTGCCATATACGGTTTATTGTCTTTCATTACGATAGTGGGTGCCATGGATGAACGTGGACGTTTACCCGGTTCGATGCGATTGGCAATAGGAACACCATCGACATGACTTCTAAAAGAGAAATCAGTTAATTCGTTATTCAGTAAGAACCCGCCAACCATTAAGCGAGAGCCAAAGCCATTTTCTATTGTGGTGGTAATTGAAACCACATTACGGTCTTTATCGACAATCGAAAAGTGACTGGTAGAGGGTAATTCAATCGCTTCATCTAATGCGTAATTGTTGGCATGAGACCACGGTGGAGAGCCCGCAGAAGTTTCAGCTAATGCATTCTTTCCTTTTAGTAGTTCAGCACGTTTTTCTAAATACGTTTTATCTAATAAGCCTTGAGTTGGCATTGGAACATAATCACTGTCTGCCATGTATTTACCGCGATCAGCAAAGGCTAGGCGAGAAGCATCCCCTAATAATCTCCAACTTTGTACATTGTCTTTACCCATATCTGAAATTGGGTAATGGCTGAGTACCCCCATAATTTGTCCAAGTGCCAATGCTCCTGAACTTGGTGGCCCCATACCACAAATTGCGTATTGGCGATAAGGTGCGCAGACGGGTTCACGCTCTTTTACTTGATAAGCCGTAAAATCAATGAGGTTAAGTACCCCAGGATTTGAGGTCTCATTTCTTACTGTGTTCACAATATCTTGTGCCATTTTTCCTTGATAAAAAGCGACTGCGCCTTGCTCAGAAATAACCTGCAGTGTTTTTGCATAATCTGGATTTTTAAGCTTCTGACCAGCTTTTATTGGTGAACCGTCTTGGTTAAAGAAGTAGGCTTTAGCGGCAGGAGAGCGTTGTAGAAACTCTTGGTCATTATCAACCAATTTTGCTAAACGAGGACTTACGGTGAATCCATTAGTTGCAAGATCAATGGCTGGTTCAAATAGGGTTTTCCAATCCAGTTTGCCTAGTTTTTGATGAGTATCCCACATCAATTTTACTGTGCCAGGAGTACCAACAGATCGCCCTCCGACTACGGCATCATAAAACTTAAGAGGTTGGCCTTTGTCATCTTGAAATAATTGAGGTGTCACTTCTAATGGTGCCGTTTCCCTTCCATCAAAAGTAGTAAGCTCTTGCTGTTTTGCATTCCAATAGACAAGAAATGCACCGCCCCCAATACCTGATGACTGAGGCTCTACTAGCCCAAGCACCAATTGCGTAGCAACCATGGCATCAATCGCATTACCGCCTTTGCGTAGCATCTCAGCCCCCGCTTCACTGGCATAAGGGTTTGCGGAGGCGATCATCCACTCTTTTCCTTCAACGAGGTTTTGCTTGGTTAAGCCCGTTGCGGCTTCAGGGGCAACATTGTCTGCCGTTTGAGCTGCAAATGATATTGGCGTAATAAGAGAGGTTGAAACTAGTAACGCAAGAGTTGATGCTTTCCACTGCATAGATATTCCTTAATTGTATCAATTGGATGTAGGTAAAGGCGTCGAGTAAAATACACTGAGAAGAAAAGATTGGCAGAGGAAAGAAGGCCTGTCGAATAGGTTATTAGCGTTCTTGGTTAATGCTCACGTTTTAAACGAATTGAGAATTACAATCTTACTTGCAGGAGGATAGATATCACATCAATCACCGATATCACTATTTGGTCCTCATATAAAAGTAATAATTGAATGAGAAATACCCTATGATGGTTTTATATTGTGTTTATGGATGAACTTAATGAATCAAATGGATTATTTGCGATGTGCCAGTGTGGGAGTACTTTTCGGCCTAGCTGGTTGTTCGTCAAACTCTGTCAATGATATTGATGAGGTTGAAGAACCAACGATGTTGACCAAGCAAACCCTAAATATTGAAGGGCTAAAGCATTGTAATAATGCCAATGATAGTCGTATTCATTTAAATCCAGATGAACCATTAACCATTATTGCTCATGGCTGCTTTGCTTCTGCGGGTCAATTTAAAACCTTAGCGGATGTTTATGGTTTATATGATCAACAAGCTATCTGTTTTGAATATGATGACAGAAAGAGTCTAGAAGAGACCTCTGGCGAGCTTGTTTCTGCTCTAAATCAATTATCAAATGAAAATCCCAATCAGCCTCTCCATATTATTGGTCATAGCCAAGGTGGTTTGGTCGCTCGTAGAGCACTTACGGTTGATAGAGAAGATGAGAAAAAAGTCGCCACAAAACAACTGCAACTTACCACTGTCTCTTCCCCATTTAATGGCATTGAAATATCGTCACATTGTGGAATGACTTCTTTACGGATCTTGTCTTTGGGTATTGTTGATTTGATCTGCTATGCAGTGACAGGCGAGAAATATCAACAGATCCCACCTAATGCTGATTTTATTGAACAACCGGGAGAGCTTCTCCCTTCAGTTTCTCAGCATTTAGTAATTAAAACGGATGAGCGTGATACGTGTCGAAGAACCAATGATGACGGAATATGCGTTGAAGATGATTACGTTTTTAGTGTTAGTGAGCAGTCAAATCAAAACGTGGATGATGTCGTTCATGCGAATCCAATAACGGTGAAAGCAGGTCATGTTGAGATTGTCGGTAATGGCAATTCTGTTCCGACGGATTTGATTGATATCTTAAAAGAACAACAATTGCTGATTGATAATGGAACGGTTGGCCAGCTAGAGCAAGCACGTTTAATTGAGCAACTTTATTCTCAAGACGATAGCTCTAATTTATCTATATTGAAATAAGCAGGGTGGCATAAATACCACCCTGAAATCAGTTTAGCGTCCGTACGTTTTCATAATATAGGCTTCAAACTCGTCACACATTTTTGTGTTTGATTCTGTATTACTTGCTAATGTTTTTGGACCATCAATAATAGAGATTGTTGCGTTTAGCGGTGCCACTTCGGCTTGAGTTCTAGAATCTAACTCTGCCATTTTTTCTTGCTCAGATTTCCACGCCTCTTCAACAGATAAATTACACTTATCAGCTAAATATTTAGCGTTAAAGCCTTCACCAGTAAGAGCTATGATTGAGTCATTATGGTTAACGCTGTTACCGGCATTCCAATAGTGTTTTGCTAGTAATGGACCAATCTCAGGATTATCAGTTAAGTAACCAAATTTCTCAGTGAAATAGGCGCGAGTTTGGTAGACCGCCATGTGTGCCAACAAGTAACCATGATAAGCACATGAGGCTTCATCAGACACTAAGTGAGGGATAGCCATTAATGGACGTGGACTACACGCTAATCCAAGAATTTTCTTTTCTGTAGTACGAGCTAATGCTGTGATGTTTTCTGGCGTAAGTTCTTCATCAGTTAATTGATAAAGCGCTCGTTCAAAATACGGTACCACTAAAATACTGCGTTCTTGATATGCACGGAAAGGTTGTTTGCTGTCGATCATTGCTTTGATAATCGAATCAGGTACAGCGTTGCCATTTTCATCAAGCGCATACTGTTTTAACCAATCTGCATCTTCTAGCAAGCTATCGCAGAACATGGATTGGGTTTCTGCATAGGCCATTGAGGTAGGCGCAAATTCTTGTGAAAAGCAGGGTGCGTTCATCTTCACGTTAGAGAAATGAGCCGCATGGCCACCTTCGTGAAATAAGGTGTTCATACCGTCATAACCACTGCCAACTTGGTCTGGTTTTGCGTTGCTAGTAAAGTTAACTTTAGCAGCAACCCATTGATCTTGATTATAAAAAGAAGGAATAGGGCCATGACAAAAACCGTTAGGGTATTTGCCTTTACGATCCAATAAATCAAGCGTTAATTCTGCGCCTGAGAACTCAATATTTAAACGGCCAAACGATTCAACCCAACGACGTAATGATTTTGAGAACGGTACGTAAGGGTCTAGATCTCGCATCACATCGCCTGCAAACGAGAAGATAAAGTTATGCGCGAGTAAGGCTTCATTGCCTTTATCCGTTGTAAGTTGATCTAAGCTACGTTGGTGACAATCACGAGTACGAATTTCAAAATCATCTAAAATAGTAAATAGTTGATCTGTCGTCATTTTTTCTTTTTTTGTTACCGAGTAATCAAAGAAAGTATCAAACCCTTGAGAGCGAGAAAATTTGTTGCGAAGTTTAATTAATTCAATAAATCCGTTTTGTAATAGCCATTGCTCTAAGCCAAGAAACGCTTGATGAGCTGATTGACGTGTTGCGGCATTAGCACTGGTGCGAACAATAGAAGCGAGTACAGGAAGAGAGCCTTCAACCGTTTCACCTTCTTCGTTTACATACGTCATGGTGTGGTTTTGCTTTTTCTCAAATAGACCCGCTTCAAATTTTATTAGATCTGCTTTTTGTTGTTGAGCTTGTTTTGATTCTATTGCGTGAGATTCAAATGTTGCTAACCAGCCTTTTAAACCAATCAAGGTTTGTTTTTTTTCTTCATTATCAGTGATTGATTCAGCCAGTATGATTTGTTCTTTAACTGCGGAGATTTGCTCTGCATTGCTTAAAAAGTTCGTCCATGCAGTTTCTGCTTCCGTAGAGCCTTGGTGATCATCGCTTAAACCCATGTAGGTATCCCAAAAGAAGTTTTCTTTGGTGCGATGAATCGATAAATAACGTTGGTTTAAGTCATTAAGATAAGTAGTGGCAGTCATTTTCGTCCCTTTAAATACAGCATATACAAAGGATTATTATGACATAGATTGTATAGGGATGAGGAGATTAAAATGAATGACATTATGTTTAACCCTATTTCTACTTTAAGTACTTATCATTTATCATCGCTAAAATAGAAAAATCCTAATCAATTACTGATTAGGATTTTTATTTAATTTTTTCAATAGTTTAGATTAAATAATAGTTAGTTCTATCTTTAAATTTAGAATTGAGTAATAAAGACAGCATTACTATTACTATTGTCTGCTAGAACAGTGGCTGAATCGTTGTTAGTTTGGTTAACCACAACGACGTTACTGTTAGAGTCGTTTACTAGGTTAATGGTTGCATCAGAGTTACTACCCCATTGACCAACCATAGCGAAGTTATCGTGACTGGCATCAATAAGTATATCTGCCTCATTATCATTCCCGCCAACAACAACGGCGTAAACTGTATTATCTAAAGCCCCATTTTCTAGTAGGATTTCAGTGTCATTATCCGACGCACCAGCATAAAAGGCAGTGTAAGTGTCATTATCATGGCCATCAATATCAGTTAAAGCGGTATTACCAGAGCCACCATAAACACTAATCGTGGAGTCATTTCGGCGACCATCTTGTACAATGGCAAGTGAGTCATTGTTAGAACCACCATAAATACCAATGGTTGCGTCATTTCGACGGCCATCTTGTACAATGGTATTACTCATATTGCCATCAGCACCATCTAGGTAAATAGCCGCATCATTTCGACGACCATCTTGCTCAATCGTATTAACCATATTGTTATCAGAATAATCCATATCAATTAGAGCGTCATTATGGCGTCCATCTTGGTCAATCAGTGCCATATTATTATCACTGTCATAAGCTTCAATTTTACCGAAATTACGACGACCATCTTGCTCAACAGTAAGATCATTACCATCACTATGGCGACGAGCTTTTACTACAGCTTCATTGTGTCGACCTTGTTGACCAATGAATAGGTCATTGTCATCACTGTTATTACGAGCCCTAACTACAGCATCGTTATGACGGCCCATTTGATAAACTTCAACATCATTTAGATCTGAATTTTTGATTAAAACATCTGCATCATTACCCATTACTGGCGACATTTGGAAAATATTCACATTGTTATCATCAGCGTTAACTAATTCAACATCAGCGGTATTTCCTGCGTACACTGCACCAGAAAGTAAGATGGTTGAGATTGCGATTGCTAAATTTTTCATAATAAACTTCCTTGAAATGATTTTAATTTATGATGGATATAAATCTATCCATTCCATTGACTAAGATAATTCCTTGATTGCCAGTTTGATTAATGGAAAAACCTGCTCCATTACTTTTGTTGACTGCTGCTGCAATATTTGAATCACCTGTCTGATTTACTGCATTTTTTTTACCATTACCCGTTTGCTTTAAATGAGCGATATTGTCATTACCATTTTGTATTATGGCTCCTTCATGATTAGCTCCCCATTGCTCAAGAGAAGCATGATTATTAATTCCATCTTGGATAACTAGGCCTATATTACTACTTCCAACCTGCGCTATGATTGCATTATTTTCATAGCCAGTTTGTTGTACTTTTGCTTTATTACTTCCTGCCCCATTCACGTTATTCTGTAAAATAATTACACTAGAATTTGTTGAATTTGTAAGTTCTACAATGGCATGATTATCATTGCCAGTATTTAATTCTGATAATGCCGTTAGTTCTTCAGGAGCATTGAATTCACTAATGCCTAAATCACTATTTGCATAGGTGTAACTGCTTACAGTTAATAATAAATAGAGATAACTTACTGATAATTTTTTCATATCAGTGTCCCTCTTTCTTTTGTAATAGCATTTTTTGCTACTCCAAAAGTATGGGTTTTACAGAGAGAACAACCATGAACTTTTTTATGATATTTTAATTTAATAGAAATAAACTAAAGCATGAGAAGGCTCATTTTTACTGTCATTATTAAATTCTCAAACTTGAGAATAAAGCAATAATGTCCATTAGTTTACTACTTATTCCTGGATATACTTATGTATTGAACTAGTTTTAAATAATGTTAATTGTGGAGGTAGGATATGACCATTTATTACTTGTCATCATGCCAAACCCTATATTCATCATTACTGATTGATTTGTTAGAAAAATCGTCATGTATGAATATTGTCTCTCTTAGCTTTGATGAATTAAGCATCATGAATGAGTCAGATGAAGATGTTTTTATTATTTTAGATTTGAAAAATCAAACAGATAAAAATTATAAAAATTATTTATATATGATTAATCAAGGGAAAATGAAATTCAAAGAGATTCTTTTCAATGTAACTGGTTGTAATATATTAAAAGAGATAATGAAATATCCAAATGTTGTTGGTGTTTTTTATGAGAGTGATGATATCAAAGTAATATCGCAAGGAATTAAAAAAATAATAATCGGAGAAATATGGCTTAGTAGAGAAATTACAAAAGAAATCATATTTTCTTATCGCGAAAAGCAAGATGGAATTTTAACAACAGCAGTGTCGTTAACTGAAAGAGAAAAAGAAATATTAAAATTATTATCATTAGGTTCTTCAAATATAGATATGGCTAAATCTCTTTTTGTTAGTGAAAATACAGTTAAAACACACCTTTATAATATTTTTAAAAAGATTAATGTTAAAAATCGTTTGCAAGCAATGATGTGGGCAAAAGGATATGACTTTAAAGAGGATTGAGCATGAATTTTAAGGCTATATTTTCTTTTTTTATATTTCTATTTATTTCGTTATTCACTTATGCGTCTGATAATAAAAATGATTTGGAATCAAAAACACCGTTAGAAAATAATAAGGTTAATGAAGTCGATGACTTAGTTGAGATTGATGGCTTAATCATTGATCGAACATTGACTCGATTAGGAAGAGATTTTTACGTTGCTTTTTCTATGAAAATGAATAGTAAATACGATGGAATAGATGTGAATTTAACAGTAAAAGAGAGGCCAACCGCATTATCTGGAAGCATTATAGGAGTTTACCATTTTGATAAAGTTATTTACAGAGGAGCGCTTTCACCGGGTCAAAGACAGGCTGATGAGAAAGCAGAGCAAGCGATAGAGTCTGTAAATCAATATATTATAAGATGGAAAACAGAGAAATTATTTACAGACACATACGATCTTGAACTGCCTGAGATCTAAGGATTTAGTATGAGCATAAGGATTATATTTCTTGTTCTAATAAGTAGTTTTATACCATTAAGTCAAGCCAGTGAGTTAGTTTATACGCCAGTGAACCCTAATTTTGGAGGGAATCCTCTAAATACATCTCATCTTTTTGCTGGCGCAAATGCGATTAATGATTATAAAGCACCAAAAGATGATTCACTGTTTGAAGAAGAGTCAGCGTTAGATCGTCTCACTTCAAGTTTAGAATCTCGATTAATAAGCCAGTTATTAGCTGATGTAGGTAATGGTAATACTGGGCAGCTTGTCACCGATGATTTTGTTCTAAATATTGTTGATGATTCTGGAGCGCTGCTTATTCAAATCATAGATAAAGAAACGGGTGAAAGCTCGGAAATCCAAGTAAGTGGTCTTACTCCAGATTAATTTCTAAGCTAAGGAATCAGCAATGAAATATTCAATGTTATTTTTATTACTTTTTATTATTTCAGGTTGCTCTAATTCTATTGATGTACCTGAAACTTCAGAATTGCCGACATTAATGCAGCGTGGTGCTAATTATGTAGAACTCATTTCTTTACCTAAACCAAGAGGGAGAATATTTGTTTCGGTGTATGATTTTAGAGACCAAACGGGTCAATATAAGCCACAACCAAACAGTAATTTCTCAACGGCTGTACCTCAAGGTGGTACTGCTCTTTTAACGATGGCTCTATTAGATTCTGAATGGTTCTATCCACTAGAGCGTCAAGGTTTACAAAACCTTTTAACGGAAAGAAAAATTATTAGAGCGGCACAAAAAAAACAAGAATCTATTTCTAATCATGGTTCTACGCTTCCATCTTTGTTATCTGCAAACGTAATGATTGAAGGTGGAATCGTAGCCTATGATTCAAATATTAAAACGGGAGGGGCAGGGGCTAGATACTTAGGTATTGGTGGTTCAGGACAATACAGAGCGGATCAAGTTACTGTTAATATTCGAGCGGTCGATGTTCGTAGTGGTAAGATCTTAACAAGTGTTACAACCAGTAAAACGATACTCTCGTATGAAGTTTCAGCCGGTGCTTTTCGATTTGTAGATTATAAAGAACTATTGGAAGTTGAATTAGGTTATACAAATAATGAACCGGTAAATATAGCCTTAATGTCAGCGATTGACTCTGCGGTGATTCATTTGATCGTTAAAGGGGTTGAGGAAGGGTTATGGCGTCCAGAAAATAAGGACAGTATAGATAATCCAATTTTCCGTAAATACGCTTCAGAAACCCATCAGGTTCTGTAAAGGTTGCCCAGTTAAATAGAAAACAACAAATAGAAATAGAAACAGCAATGCAATATCAAGGAAGAGATATAAAAGTAGTAAAGATAAGTGTAAGGAGCAATCCGTTTATCATTGTTATGATGATAAACGGATTTTGTGTAGGTGCTCTTACTTTAGCTTAACGTCCTGAATTGAGACACTAAATCTCCTTGAGAGTGAATAGTTTTTGAAAGTGTTTGGCATTGCTCCATTGTTCCATTCGCAATGCTATTTGTTTCTAAACAGACATTATTAATTAATTGAATATTGGTATTCATCTCGTCTGCTACTTTTACCATTTGTTCTACCGCAACAGAAATTTGGGTGTTTTGCGCTGAAATATTAGTGACTTGATCTAATGATTCCTGCAGTTTATTTCCTGATTTTTTTGCATTATCAACGCACACTTCAGAAAGATCTCTACCTTCTTCTATCGTTTGTACTGCTTCTTGTGTACTTGACTGAATATGTAAAATGATTTCTTGGATTTCTTTGGTCGATTCTTGGCTTCTTTGCGCTAAGGCTCTTACTTCATCCGCAACAACAGCAAAACCACGGCCTTGCTCACCAGCACGCGCAGCTTCAATAGCGGCATTTAATGCTAGTAAATTTGTTTGTTCAGCAATAGATTGAATGACAGTTAATACAGAACCAATGGTGTTACCGTGTTCCTGTAATGTACTAATTACACCTGAAGCGTTGGTTAGTTGCGATACTAGCATTTCAATTGATTTTACTGTGTCGGTAACAGCTAACATACCTTCAGAAGCGATTTGGTGTGTATGCTCTGTTGCACTCGCTGTTGTTTGAACACTGCTTGAAATATCATTAACAGAAGTACTCATCTCTTGAATTGCATTGGCAACTTGAGCTGTTTCTTTGCTTTGAATCGTAATGTTATTTACGGTGTCTTGGCAGTTACTTGTTGATGATTGTGCTAATGCTTCAATTTTTTCATTGGAATCTTGAATACGACCAATAACCGCATTGATTTCTGATTGACGCATTTTTAGCGCCAGTTCGATCTCTGAGATATCATCAATATGGTTGGTGTAAACCAATTCCATTAATGGATTATCGAACACTTTTCTGGCTTTGGTTGTTAAGGCCTCTAATCGACGAGTTAATGAATAGGTGCTTATGAGTGAAATTCCAGCGAAAGAAGCAAGGCCCAATAATGGTGATATTTGAGTTACTGCTGCTGAAATTGCAAAATTAGGAATCAAAGTTAACGCATAACGTTGCCATAAACGCGTTCTTGGTAGCTTCATTTTTAATGGTTTATTACCTGATTTTAACGCG
This sequence comes from Aliivibrio sp. EL58, assembly GCF_900312675.1. GTDB lineage: Bacteria > Pseudomonadota > Gammaproteobacteria > Enterobacterales > Vibrionaceae > Aliivibrio. The sequence goes on from NZ_OMPC01000001.1 coordinate 678,536, forward strand.
GCATATACTTTTTCTGCATTTTTAACGTGTTCGCGAGAAGGGCATAAACGAACTGATTGATACTCTTGAATAGCACCATTTTTTAAAATAGGTGAAGCAAAAGCGTCAACCCAATAATAGTTGCCATCTTTACAGCGGTTTTTAACTAACCCCATCCATGATTTTTTTTCTTTAAGGTGAGCCCACATATCTTTAAATGCGTCAGAAGGCATATCGGGGTGACGCACAATGTTATGAGGTTTATTAATGATCTCATTTAATGTAAAACCTGCGACCTCACAAAATTCTTTACTGGCATAGGAAATATGGCTTGAAGGAGTAGTAATAGATAACAAGTTGTACTCTTTAGGAAACAGAATCTCCTTATTGCTCATATGTATTTTAGACGTCATGTTTGATTATTCTCATTAGTATTTATTTCCTAATGTAAGCAAATATTGCACCAGTTTGATGTGTATGCCGAAGTTTCTACTTCAATTAACATTTAATGAGCATTCTTTAACCTATATAGAGACTCTAAAAGAAAATCCTTTGGTATGATGAATGGTTATTGCTTGAACTATACCTAAATGGTATGTCAAAAATTAGCAAGAAAGTTGAAATAAGTTTTATAAGATGTCTAAACCGATTAAGTAAATGATTTAAATAGAACATTAAAATAAGTGTCATAAAGACAGTGTAGGTGTCTATTTGACACTTGTTATGATGTCATATAGACACAGAATTTCGTCTGTATCATTAATTATCAATGACTTACGATTGGCTCAGTATTTGCTGTGTAGATAATGTGAAATATCAAATTTCTTTTTATCTTTTAAAGGCTTACTTATGCTCAAATCCCTTTTTTTCCGAATGAGAATGACTCATTGGCTTGGTATTATTCTGTTAATCTTGAATGCTTTCCTCTTTACAGAAAATATAACGTCTCAAATTATTCAATGCATATTGGCGCTCTTTCTGTTTATTCATGATAGAGATGAAAAGCATTGGGGTGTGGATACGTTAAAAGACACTCAAGTTTATATGGCCAATTTTGAGCAGAAAAACTTAGCACTTAAAAATGTCATCAATAGCTCGTTTAATAGTGAAATGAGTGGGGTCTTATCGGTTATTGAAAGTTTTAGAATTAATATTAATCAAGCACTCTCTGAGATCACCCATTTGTCGATTACTTCTGATCATACATCACATGTATTAACTGAAAAAACCGCAGATATCACGCGACATCTACAAGAACAATCTCAATTGTTTGATTCGATTTATACCCAGTTAGAAGATCTAGACAGTAACTCTGCAATATTAATTAATCGTTCAGTAAGCACAGAGAAAAAGGCGACGATCGCTCAAGAAGAGTTAATTGAAGTAAATACGACTAATGAAAAGATCATGGTTCAACTCGATAATTATGCGCAAAGTACAACAGAGCTGAGTCATAATTTTTATTCCTTATTAACACAAACAAATGCGATTAATAAATTTGTTACTGTGATTCAAAAAATTTCAGACCAAACCAATCTATTGTCTTTAAATGCGGCGATTGAAGCCGCTCGTGCCGGAGAGCAAGGTAGAGGGTTTGCTGTTGTTGCGGATGAAGTTAGAACCTTAGCGTTATCTACACAAACAAGTCTTGAAGAAATTACCAGTATTGTTACTTCGGTCAATCAGACGATAGCTCAAACTCAAGAGCAGATTAACTACCAAGAATCAGAACTAATTAAGTTAGGTGAACAATACCAAATCAATAAAATATCAGTTCAGAATGCACATAATACCATTGCCGAAGTGAAAGAGTTGCTTGCTGATAATCAGTCTGAATCAGGGTTGCATGGTATAAAATCTAGTATTCATCGATTATTTGATGATGTTAATGATACAAGATCTCACGTTGCTACCAACTTTAAATTATGTGAAGAGATCAATTTTGAAGGTCAGTTTTTGGCTGATAAAAATGCAGAGTTGAAAGAAATGCTACACACTTTTAAGTTATAAATTGAAGTTTAAAGACCACTTTTATGAGAATCAGTGAAATAAAATTGATTCTCATTTTTTGTTTTTAGAGCATTTTAGGAAGAATTAACAGTAATTTCATTTGCTTAACGATTAATGGTAAGTAATTGTAATCTCGTGACGATAACGATTGCTTATTTATATTTTGCTCAGTTTATGCAAAAATGCGCGCAGAAAATTAACTCCACTTTACTGTTACCTATTTAAGGAATGTTCTAATGTCGCAGGACAATGTACAGAATACAGCACCACAATCTAATTTAGATAAAAAGCTAGATGGCTTTTTTAAAATTTCTGAGCGTGGCAGTACCGTTAAAACAGAGATGATCGCAGGTTTAACTACATTCTTAGCGATGGTTTATTCCGTTATCGTTGTTCCAAGTATGCTAGGTGCTGCAGGTTTTGATACAGGGGCTGTTTTTGTTGCTACCTGTTTAGTGGCGGCATTTGGTTCGTTACTAATGGGATTATGGGTAAACCTTCCAATGGCTATTGGTTGTGCTATCTCATTAACCGCTTTTACTGCATTTAGCTTGGTACTTGGTCAAGGGGTTAGTATTCCTGTTGCGCTGGGTGCTGTATTTATTATGGGTGCGCTATTTACGCTTATTACGGTAACAGGTATTCGTCAGTGGATCTTGAATAACCTACCATCAGGTATTGCACATGGTACGGGTATTGGTATCGGTTTATTCCTACTGCTTATTGCTGCGGATGGAACTGGTCTAATCGTTAAAAATGCACACGCTGGTCTTCCAATCATGTTAGGTGATATTAAGTCATTCTCTGTGATCATGTCGGTACTTGGTCTTGCTGCTATTTTTGGCTTAGAGAAGAAACGCGTACCAGGTGGTATTTTATTGGTGATTGTGGCTATTTCAATTATTGGCTTAATCTTTGATCCAAGCGTAACCTACAACGGCTTCTTTGCATTACCAAGCTTGCAAACAGCGGATGGTGGCTCTTTGATTGGCTCAATGGATATTATGGGTGCATTAACACCAGCTATCCTTCCTGTGGTGATTGCTTTGGTAATGACGGCAGTATTTGATGCAACAGGTACAATCCGTGCTCTTGCGGGTCAAGCAAACTTGTTAGATAAGAACGGTAAAATCATCGACGGCGGTAAGGCATTAACAGCGGATTCTGCAAGTTCAATGGTCGCTGGTCTTGTTGGTGGTGCTCCTGCGGCGGTTTATATTGAATCAGCAGCAGGTACAGCTGCTGGTGGTAAAACAGGCCTAACGGCAACAGTGGTTGGTGCGCTATTTTTAGTGATGATCTTCTTATCGCCAGTAAGCTACTTGGTTCCTGCTTATGCAACGGCTCCTGCACTGATGTACGTAGGTTTGTTGATGCTAAGTAATGTATCAAAGTTAGATTTTGAAGACTCTGTTGATGCACTTTCTGGCTTGGTTTGTGCGGTATTCATTATTCTTTCAGCAAACATTGTAACAGGCATTATGATTGGCTTTACTACGCTGGTCGTGGGTCGTGTTTTTGCTGGTGAGTTTAAGAAGTTAAACGTTGGTATTGTTTCAATTACGGTTGCTTTGATTGTATTTTATGTTGGTGGTTGGGCTATCTAGTCTACGTTAAAAACACAGCAACAAATCAGAATAAAACAAAAACGGATGGTAGTGATACCATCCGTTTTTTTATTGCTTTTTTAGAATATTTACAGAACTAGGATTTCAAGGTGTGGAACCCAGAATAGATCCGAGTAAAGGTAGTAAACCAACAAGCAGCACCAAAGATATAAGCAATAATGGCGAAATGAGCAGGGAACAAACAAATAGCGACAAAGCAGCCAATAGTCTCTGTTCCCTCGGTTAAGCCACTCATGTAGTAAAGTGATTTATGTTTATAAACTGGATTATCAATGCCTTGTTTACTCGCCATGACAGCAAAAGCAAGAAAGCTACTGCCGCTGCCAATAAATGAGAAAATTAAAAAAGCACCAGCTACTGCATTTTGCTCTGGATTTGCGAGAACAAAACCAAAAGGAATGAGTGAGTAAAATAGAAAATCGAGACTGATATCTAAAAATCCTCCCGCATCGGTAATGCCTTGAATACGGGCTAATGCACCATCCAGTCCATCACAAACTCTATTGAGTACAATAAACACTAAGGCGACTAGATAATGTTCTGTGATCAGTGCAGGAAAAGCCAAGCAACCTAAAAAGAAGCCAAATAAGGTGGTTTGATTGGCAGTGACACCGAATTTATTAACCAGTTTAGCACTCTGCGTAAGCGGCCAGCGGATCACTTTTATACTAAAACTATCAAGCATGATTCATCTCCCATGGCCAAGTTAATACTCGGCTTCCTTGTGGAACATCTTCTTTGTCATGAGTTACCATTAAGGCCGGAATATTGGCCTCTTTAAGTTGCTCTACCACCCAATCTCTAAATTGAATACGCAAATCTTTATCAAGTTTACTGAAGGGCTCATCAAGCAAAGCGACTTTAGGTTTAGCAAGTAACATACGAGTAAGGCTGATACGGGCTCGTTGACCTCCTGAAATTTGGTCAGGAAATGACTCAGCCAGTTTAACGAGAGAGATATGTTCTAGTGCTTGCATGGCTTGTATTTTGCGCTCGTTACCTTTAACTGAGTTTGGTAAAGCAAAAGCAAGATTCTCCCAAACGCAAAGGTGAGGAAAAAGTAAGTCATCTTGAAAGAGTATACCTACATTGCGTTTATGGGCTGGTAATTGGCTTAAATCTACACTGTCGAGCATGACCGTACCTGAGTAGGAAAACTCTTCAGAAAGATGTCCTGCGATCACATCTAATAGGGTTGATTTACCACAGCCACTTGGCCCCATAAGAGTTAAGATCTCTCCTTGTTTCACTGTCATATTAAGTGAAAAGAATAAGGCATCACCGCTGTTTTTCTTTATGGTGATATTGTTAAGGTTAAGACACATTGTGAGAAATACCCTTAGGTTGAAATACGGCGATACCTGCCTTGAACTCGGCTGAAAACTATCGCAATGGTAAAGAAAATTAATGGTAATAAAGCCTGCCAAATTGCATAAATGGCAGTGACCCTGCGGTCAAATCCACTTGAAAGCGCAACCGCTTCGGTTGTGATGGTACTAATACGCCCAGCACCTAACATTAGTGTAGGTAAATATTGAGCTAAACTGACACTGATACCAACCGCCCACGCAAATATAATGGCGGGCAGAAGAATCGGCATTTTCACTTTGAGCCACGCTTGCAGAGGTGATTTACCAAGACTGAGGGCTGCGCGAATAAGCCTTATATCGAAACTGCGCCAAGGTCCATCAAGGGCTAAGTAGACAAACGGGAAAGAAAAAAAGATGTGTGCCCAACATACCCAAAAAAGGTATGAATCGCTGCTTAAATATAGTGTAGCGACTTGCAAGCCAAATAAAATAGATAGCTGTGGAATAAGCATTGGAATAGCAATGACATAACCTGGAATTTGCCATTTATATTTGATGCGATATTCATGAGCTAATAGTGCCAGTACCAACGTAATAGTGGCGGTGATTATGGCGATAATGAGGCTCTGATTAATCGTACTTACAATACTGTCCCATTCGAGTTGCCAAAAATGATTACTGTATCGGCTTGGTAAAAGATCAGGAAAACGCCAACGCTGTGCAAAGCTCCACATGACCATTAGAGGAACCATTAAAATAGTCAGTGAAATAAGCGTGATAAATAAAGATTTTCCAGGCAGTGATATGCCATATCGACCTGAGAATTGCCAACATTTAACCCCTTTGATTATTGTCCATTCAACTAAACGAGCAAATGCAATTAATAGTGAGGCAATAGCAAATAGAATCACCGCTCCTGCTGCAGCGCGAGGTAATAAACTTAAGTCAGGGTCGCTAAACCATTGCCAAACTAACACGGCAAAGGTAGGTGGGTTTGTTGGGCCAATGATCAGAGCGACATCGACTACGGATAAGCTATAAGCAATCACCGCTAACATGGGAAAGCGAAGTTTCGCAAACCATTGTGGCAAGATGCATTTCCACCACATTTGGTTTTTACTGTAGCCTAATGAAGCACTGACTTTTTCTATTTGAGTGACTTTTAGTTGCGCTAAGATAGAGATGCTCATTAAGAGTAAAAAGGGCACTTCTTTTAATGCGAGCATAACAATTAGGCCAAGTGCGTGAGGGTCTTTAATCAATAGAACCGCATCATTAACGCCTTGGGTGGCAGGATCATAACCAAACAGACTGTGCAGCGCTCTAATGCCCATACCGGTTGGAGCAAATAAAAAGGCAAAGCCAATGGCAAAAGCCACGTGCGGCATTGCAAGCAAAGGGGATAGAGAGAGTTCGATTTTACGCCAAATCCGAGTGCCCCATGTCGCCTGTAAAATAGCAAAGGTAATTAAGCACGCAAGATAGCTACTGGCAATAGCAGAGTAAACCGTAAGACCAATGGATCGCCATACACCTTGCCAATCAAACACCATAGCAAAGCCTGTGAGAGAAAAGCGGTTCATACCTAATGGTGGAATATAACCAAATGCAGACAGAGCTACACCCAGTAAACCAGGTAAGGTGGGTAGAATACAAATCACAATAATGAGGAGATATAAAACTCGTAACATCTTAATTAACTTTAACTCGGCTTGCGTGGTATTTCATAAATTCATCCGTGTAATTATAGAGTAAAAAATAGTTGTTATGTTTAGGTAACAATAAAAGGGATAGTAAGTTATCTATCTCTATTATGCATCTTAATTTGATAATAGATTCAAACAATTACTATCCCTGTCATAGCTATTCAGCAACTACTTTGCTAACTCTTCCATGTTGATGCCTTTCTTCTTTGCTATGTATTTAGGAATAAGAGACATACCAAATAGGATTAGCCCAGCAACGGCGAATTTAACTAATAACATTGCCGAGACACCGTTCGTTGCAATATCCCCAGCCATGTAAGCGAAAATGAATGCACCCGGAGCCATTGTTACTAATGAGACCAATGCATAAGTACCTAAGTTCAAACTAGTTAGGCCATAAGCGTAGTTTTGTAAGCTAAATGGGAATACAGGAACTAAGCGCGTTAAAATTAAGAAGCTAGTTCCATTCTTTGCGACGCCATCATCAATCTTTTTAAACATTGGATTGTCACCGAATTTCTTCATGATGGTATTTCGAAGAAGAAAACGAGCAACAATAAATGCAACAACAGCCCCTAGTGTCGCTGAAAATAGAGCTAAGATCCCACCTTTGATTGGACCAAAAACAATACCTGCAACGATGGTAAATGCACTGCCAGGAAGTAAGAACACACAAGCAAAAACAAACGCAATGATAAAGACGACATAGCCCCATGCACCAAAGCCTGCGATCCACTCTTGAAGGCTCTTAATATCAGTGATGATTTCAAGAATACCAGTTTGTTTAGCGGCAAAAAGTGCCAGTGCAATTACCGCAATGATAAGAGCAATTTTTACAAATTTCATTTTAAATCCTTTTAATTAATCGACTGACATACACTTGATTAGACCCGCTTTTGACTTATAGCGGTTGAACCATGATTTAACAGGGCTCGCCAATACGTTTGCTGGTGGTTCATCACCATTCATTACGACAGGACCAAACATTAAATCAAGGATGTGCCATGCTTTAGTATCGACACCCATCATAGAGGCACGACATGCGGCACAGTACACAACGACGTGACCGGTTTTAAACTCTTCAACACGACGTTTGATTACTCGGTTTGCTACATCTGGGTTAGCTGGAACTACCATGCCACCAAAGCCACAACAACGCGTGTTTTCTTTGGTGTATTCAGGCTCTTCAATTTGATAGCCAAGCTCAGTTAATATCCAACGGATACCCGCTTGAAGCTCGCTCTCGTAGCGTGTAGAACAAGAGTCATGAATGGTGAACACCACATCGCTGTTTTTTGCTTTACCAATTAATTCAGCAGGAAGTCCGATTTGAGGTAACAACTTCCAAAGTGATACTGGTGTTTGATTTCCCCCTGACTTTTTGATCATGCCGTAACAGCTTTGGCAAGCCACGATTACTTCTTGCGCATCAAGCTTATCGAAATCAGCTTGTAGCTGGCCGTAACGTTCTTTAAATAATTCATATTGACCAATAGCTGCGGTTGGTTTGCCACAACACTTTTGGACGGCACCCATGTCTGGATACACTTCTTTTAGATATTTTGCGATGCTTGCAACGCCTTCTGGCGAGTAGGATGGCAGACTGCATCCTGGCATAAATACTTTATTACTCATTTTGAAGTCACCGTACGTTTAGCCATAGTAAAGAGTTTAGAGAAGCCAAGCTTCTGATGCATATTGATTGCTTTGTGCCCAGGTATTGGAGAGTTACCGCCATTGGCATTAACAAAATCCACGCGAGCGCCTAAGAACATCTCTTTCATTGGATAATCTTTAGGGCAAACAATCGTACATTGGTCACAGGCATTACATGAGTAAGCCAATAGCGGGTCCATGGCTTTGTTATTAATGAAGTCACTAAACAAGGTTTTAGGACAATCTCCAAAGTCATTCATCATCACACATTCGTTCATGCATAATTTACAAGTACATTGCAGACAACGAGATGCTTCTTGCTTGATTTGTTCTTCAGAAAAACCAAGGTCAACTTGTTTAAAGTCTTGCTTACGTTCTTCTATGTTGCGTAATTGACCATGCAAACGAGGAGTGTCTGTTGTGCCTTTTGGAAGAGGAATTTCAAGGCGAGAGGGGTAACTGTACTCTTGCTCGAAATTACGCTCTTCGGTGAGAGGGCGTTTTGCAAATTGACGCTCAATGCTCAGTGCGGCTTTATGACCCAATGCCATTGCCTCAACGACAATGTTACCGCCACAAGCGTCACCAGCAACATAAACCCCATCAACAGAAGAGACTAAGGTTTGCTTATCAACCACATAACGACCGCCACGAGTTTGCTCAAGTGCGCCATCAGTGATATCTGCGACGACTTGGCCTGTTGCGAAAATAACCGTATCTACAGCGATAGTGCGGGTTTCATCTGAGTAACTCGGTGCAAAGTTGCCATTTTCATCTAAAATTGAGATGACTTTTTTAAGCACTACGCCCGTTACTTTTCCGTCTGTTTCTTCAATTGATATCGGTCCCCAGCCCGCATTAAATAGTACGCCTTCTTCGAGAGACTCATCAATTTCAACTTGGCTCGCAGGAAGTTTTGTCATCTCTTCTAACGAACATTGGTGTACTTCATCAGCACCAATACGCCACGATGAACGAGCACAATCCATAGCAACATCACCGCCGCCAATGACCATGATACGTTTGCCAGCGCGAGGAAAATCTCGTGTTTCTGAAACTTCTTTTAGGTATTCAACTGCAGAGAATACGCCTTGTGCTTTGTGTCCTGGAAGAGGAATGATAGAACCTACATGAGCCCCATGAGCCAATACAATTGCGTCATGAGAAAGACGAAGTTCATTAAAAGAGATGTCTTTACCTATCTCTACACCGAATTTTGTTTCGATACCTAGCATATCTAAATAACGGTATTCAAAATCGATAACATCACGTGGTAAACGGTATTCAGGAATACCCACACGCATCATGCCACCATAGACATTCAGTTTTTCAAAGATAGTGACTTGGTGGCCGCTACGACGAAGCTCAATTGCCGCTTGCGCACCTGCGGGTCCAGCACCAATGATAGCGATTTTTTTACCACTATCATTTGCAACGGTTAGATCCCAGTTACTTTGTTTATCCATTTTTTCAGCAACAAAGCGTTTGATCCCAGCAACACTGATTGGTTGATTAAATTCAGTATTACGGCGACATGCAGCTTCACATGGGTGAGCACAAATACGACCAAGCGTTTGAGGTAAGAAAAGTTTGCCGCGAATTAAATCTAAGGCTTCTTGATAATGTCCTTCTCCTGCTAAACGTACATACTGTTTTACATCCGTGTGCATTGGACATGCGGTTTGACATGCTGGATCGGCATCACCCATACAGCCATCTACAATCAGCTGAGCCGTATCGTAGAGTTTTTGACTAAAAATTACATTGCTCATTTTTATTATGATTCCAATTTAAGATTGAATTAGCTTTGTTGGCCGTTGATAACGGTAACGTTCGGCTGTTTTTCTTCATAGTGAGCGTGGCTGTACTCAATCCATGAGCCGTCGTAGTTGTAAACTTCGTCTGCACCCAGAACGTTTTGTAAAATCATGGTGGTGTGTGCAGAGCGAACGCCTGATTGGCAGTAGGCAATGACTTTTTTGCCTTTAATTACATCACCGTATAGTGCTTGTAATTCTTCTACTGATTTTAAGGTAGTGTCTTCATTTACTGCCTTGGTCCAGTTAATGTGAACACTGTTTGGGATTGTCCCCGGGCCAAATGCACCACCAACTGTCGTAGTACCGTTAAATTCGTCATTACCACGAGTATCTATGATTACCCATTCATCATTATTCTGTGCTTGAATGACCATATCCAATGTAGCAAGAGCTGTGTGCTCATGAGTTGGTTCTGCTGCTTGATAATCAGACTCTTCTTGTGAAGGGTTTGCATTGCCTGTTGGTAAATCTGCGCCAACCCAGGCGTTTAATCCGCCATCTAAATAACGAATGTCTTTATGGCCTAGCGCTTCAATTTGCCAAAATAAACGCGCAGCATCGTGGTGTGATGTTGCTGCATAAACAACGATGGTTGAGTCAGAAGTTGCGCCGTAAGTACTTAGGATTTTCTCCATTTCTTCCGTGGTGTTACTCATGCCATCAAATTCATACGCGCCTTCTTTTGCTGAGTAGCCATCACGCCACATAGTAAAAGATCCTTCGATAGGTGCATCAGGTTTCATTGGGTTAAGAGCGCCAATAACCACGACATCCTCATTACTATCCATCAATTTCTTAAGGTCTTGAGCACAAATGAAGTGTTCTGGTTGGGAGTAATGAGAGAATTTCGCATTGAGTTTCTCGTCACTGATTTCAAACGAAGGAGCAGAGAACATAGCGTTATAGGTTGGATATCCTATGGCGACAGCAGCGGCAAGAATGCCAAGAGCAAGGGTTGATTTTTTCATTGTCTATTTCCAGTAAGTTAAAGTTTTTAAGCCTCGCAAAAGCAAGGCGGTTAGCATTTTTTGAACCAATACTGGAGAGTGTGATAACTAACTTTTTTATAATTGTTGGTGTTAGATCGTGGTGACAAATCATAATCACTCACTTACCCCCAAGGTAGTAGGGTGATTTTGAGTTATTCAGTAATTCACAACTATTGTGGTAAACCACAATATTGATAAGGACTTGATCTAAAACAATAAAAATATTGTGAAAATCGATGATAACTGCACATATAAAATATGATGTTTAAGGCTATTTTCATTGTTTGATAACCATTCCCCAAAATTATCGGCTTTCTGTCTGTTTTGCAGTGCATTCTTGCTGCTTATTTGTCCATCGTTGTGTTATGCCAATGAAATAAAAGTGAAGCAATATGACGTGGGCGTTTTGGCGTTAAGAGGCCACTATCATTGTAATATTGCTTGGGAGCCAACAATGAATTGGTTGGAATCGCAAATACCAAACTCAAAGTTTGTATTACATTCTTATAATTTTGATGGCTTGGAGAATGCATTCAAATCTGGAGAGCTTGATTTTTTATTAACGAGTCCGGGGCAAGCCACCACTTTTGCAAGACAGCTTCCGATTCACTGGTTAGCCACACAGAAAAAACAGCATGAAGTCGCATTGAGTAAAGCCATTGCATCGGCGGTGATTGTTCGGGCTGATTCTCCCTATCATTCTTTACAAGATATCGAATATGCGAGAGTAGCGGCGGTTTCTGAAAAGGCCTTTGGCGGTTTTATTGCTTTCCATTTTGAGATGGATAAACGTGGCTATTTTAATACTGCTTTTTATGATCGCATTCAATTTCCAGGACCACCAACGGATAACTTGATTCGAGCGATTGAGAAAAAGGAGCTAGACGTAGCGATTGCCCCCGCTTGTACACTAGAAGAAATGGTCGAAGAAGGTTTTGTTGAGCGCTCTCAATTTAGAGTTTTAGGTGAACAACAACATGATGGATTTACGTGTGCAGTGAGCACGCCATTATATCCGAATTGGACTTTTGCAAAGACAAGTAGAGCTACCAATGAGATAGGTAAGCAAGTTACCCAAGCTTTATTAGCAATGCCTGCGAATGCAGAGGCAGCTAAAGCTGCGAGTAATGTTGGTTGGACATTGCCAGAAAGCAGTTTGAATGTTGATAAGGCTTACCAACATCTAGATATGCATCCTTTACAAACACCATGGACGCAGCAAATGGAAGATTGGTTACATCGAAATCCTTATCTAGCCTTGATGATGATAATTGGCTTATTTGGTTTAAATATTTACCATTTATTACTGGAATGGCGTTTTAAGCGCAGTAAGAAAGCATTGCGGAAAACATTAGAAGATTTACGTCAAAAAAGCACTCTGCTAGAGCATGCTCAACGTATCATGATAGTGGGAGAATTAGGCAGTAGTCTTGCTCATGAAATCAATCAACCATTGTCAGCAATAAAAAATTACAGCCAAGGCGTTAAATTGCGAGTTGAAAGGGGAAGTAAACCTGAAGAGTTACTGCCTGTGATGGAAAAAATTCAACAACAAGTTAATGTGGCAAGTGACATTATTCAACGTCTTCGAGATTTGATCCATAAGAAACCGACAGAAAAAAAACGCTTCTGGTTAGGTACGTTAGTGAATGACACCTATCGATTGTTAGAGCATGATTTTCAACGAAATAATATTGAATTAGAAATCAATAGTTATGGTGAGCCGAGTATGGTTTTAGCGGACTTTACTGGTTTTCAACAGTTGCTGCTTAACGTATTAAATAATGCGAAAGATGCCTGTGTCATGGTGAATGACTTGCAACAAGCATTATTGGTTACGATTGAAATAATCTATCAAGAAGACCGGGTTCAGATTTCTGTGACCGATAATGGAGTTGGAATTGAAAACAATAAAATACCGTTGGATCAGGCATTTTATACAACAAAAAACAATGGATTGGGCTTAGGATTAGCTATTTGTCGAGAGGTTATCGAAAACCACAATGGCACCATAGAGTATCACTCAGTACAACCAAGAGGCTGCCGTGTGGTGGTAGTTTTACCATATCAGAAGGGATGACAATTGTTAGATAAGGGATACACAGAGCTAAGCGCTTATAATGTTTATGTCGTTGATGATGAAAATTCAGTACGAGAATCTCTGGTTTTTATGCTTGAAGGGTATGGTTTTACCGTTTCTGAATTTTCTAGTGGCCAACAATTTTTAGATAAGGTTGATATCACTTTACCGGGATGTGCAATTTTAGACAGTCGAATGCCAGAACTTAGAGGGCAAGACGTACATAGCTTATTGAATAATGAAAAAAGCCCATTAAGTGTGATTTTTTTAACGGGCCATGGCGATATTCCCATGGCAGTTGAAGCTCTAAAATGTGGTGCCGTTGATTTTTTTCAAAAGCCAGTCGAAGGTGAAGACCTTTGTGCAGCCATAAAGAAGGGGTTACAGTTATCAGATAGGCAGTGTAAGGATTTGGATGTTAAACGAGCATATCAAAATTTAACCTCTAGAGAGCAAGAAGTTCTACAACTGATTGTAAAAGGTTTTAAAAATCAACAAATGTCTGATTCTATGTGTGTTTCTTTGCGAACGATTGAAGTTCATCGATCTAATTTAATGAAAAAATTAGGGGTAAATAGCGTGGTTGATTTGATCATGAGATATGGCAATAGCATCAGTAATTAGTTGTCATCGATATAAAGAATGGTGAACCTGTGTTTTCAATGACATTATTAAGCTAAAATTACAGTGATGAAAGTGAATACTCAGGAGTACATTATGTCAGATTCAATATCGATCATTATTGCTGGTTCAACAGGGTTAATTGGCCATCATTTATTGAATTTTGCGTTAAAAAGTGAAGACGTAGAATGTGTGTATAGCCTAAGTCGTCGACCTATTGAAGAAGCTTGTACTAAGTTGACTCAGTTAGTCACTCCTGACTTATCCATAGATAAAATGGCACTGGCCGATAATAAACCTAGCATTGGTTTTATTACTCTAGGAACTACGATTAAAAAAGCAGGCAGCAAAGCAGCATTAAAAGCGGTAGATGCCTCTCTGGTAGTGGACGTCGCGCAATCTATGCATGAGGTTGGTGTCGAGCATGTTTATATTGTCTCTTGCATTGGCGCTTCATCATCAGCGTTATCGCACTATTTAAAATGCAAAGGTGAGATGGAAGATAAGGTGACTCAAGTTGGTTTTAAAAGTGTCACGTTTATGCAACCAGGACCACTGGCAGGAGACAGAACAGAAGTTCGAAAAGATGAGACATTCCTACAAGGGGTTATGACTGTTTTAAATCCTTTAATGAAAGGCTTTTTATTAAATTATAAGCCTATTGAGGGAGAAGTCGTGGCGCAATGCATGCTTGATTTAGCATTCGAAAATCAAGATCTTATGGGTATTCATCGTTATACCTCAAAAGAGATGTTTAGATTACAAAAGAAGTAAAATGACCTTGAGATAACAATAGGGATTACAATAAAAGAGATGATAACCAAGCCAGCTTATTCTGGTTTGTAAAAATTAGTGGAGTAACCCGTGTTGCAGTTTGATTATAATTTATTGAATACATTAGAAGTATTGCTAGAAGAGCAGAGCGTAACTGCAGCCGCATCAAGATTACATTTAAGCCAATCGGCAGTCAGTAAGCAATTGGCAAAGTTACGAGAAGTATTTGATGATCCCTTGTTTGAGCGAACACCTTATGGATTACGAGCCACACCAAGAGCAAAACAGTTAGCACCAGAGCTGCGTCAAGTATTACAACGATTAGAGTTATTTACGCGACCAAATGACTTTGAGCCAGATAAAAGTAAACGAACCTTTGATATTCATATGGTAGAGCCTGCGTATTCGTTGACTTACCCCTACTTTATGCCCGATTTATTAAAGCAAGCACCTCAAGTTAATGTGCACGCTAAAACTTGGCGTCGTGATAGTTTAGAGCAATTATTACGTTGTGAAATTGATTTGGCGATCAGTTGTTGGGAGTGGGATCCTCGCTCAAAATGGCACATTGAGAACATTCCCTCGGAGTTGAACTACGTTGAGTTGATCCAAGATCACGCGGTGTGTTTAGTCCGTGAAGATCATCCATTGTTTCAAGAGGAATGGAATCTAGATACCTTTTTAAAATATCGTCATTTACAAGTGGTTTTTGGTGGTATTGAGCAGTGGTTATTGGATGATATTCTTAATTTACAGCACCTAAAACGAGACATCGCGGTTAACTTAACTGACTTCCATTCAGCAATGGAGTTATGTGAAAACAGTGATTTAATTTTATGTGCTCCGGCAAAGTACGTCGATACGATGCTCAAGGGATCACCACTTAAAAAACTCAAAGCACCATTAAAAATGGAGCCCGGATGTTATGTATTGATGTGGCATAAGCATTTCGATTTTGACCACTCCCATCGTTGGTTTAGAGAGTTAATCATCGATAAAGTAAAAGGGATGGTTTAATTTTTTAGTACAAAATGAGTGATAGAAAAAAGCCAATGGTGAGAGTCATTGGCTTTTATTTTTCGGCTTAATATATAGAACAGCTAATTAATTACATTGGTATAAGAACTAATAACTGTTAGATAAATCATAGACTCGCAACGTGTTCGTGAGCGTTTCGAGATCATCTCCAATGTAGGTTATGGTGACTGGATTTTCAGGTAACAATGTAAAGCTTGAGTCACTAAATCTGCCCTTTCCATCGTGTTCTAAATGCACAAAAAAAGCAGGATTATCGGTTCGTAACGTAATGCTCGCGCCTTCTTGAACCACCTCAATATTCGCTTTTTTTAGAGTGAGCTGTTTTAATCGTTGATTTGCAAACCACGTATTTTGGAGCTGTTTTCCGTTAACGAATGCGTCAACAAAGAAGAAGCTGTTATTAGCACAATCGTGGTATTTCTCATGGCTTAATGACCAAATAACATCATTACCATCAGGCTCAATCGAGTAATTAATTGACCATTGTTTTAAGATCTCTCCATTAAAGTCCATCCAATAAACCGTACCATCAATATGATTTTCATTACGACAGTCATTTACCGCTCTAATACGAACCTCATTATTTGAGATCTCAAAAGGAAGGTATGTCGGTGCAAAAAATCGTTTAGCATGGTAGTGAAGTTGCTTCCATCGACCACTGTATTCAATGCTCGACCATGAACTGACAGGCCAGTTATCATTTAACTGCCAATACAACATGCCACGGCAAATTGGGCTAATTGCTCGCCAATAGTCACACCCTGTTTTAATCGCAATAGCTTGCTGCACTTGGCTTAAATACAGCATGTTTTCAAAGCTAGATGGGAAACGGAAATAGCGAGTAAACATCTCAGTGATGATGCTGTTTCCGCGGCCATTTTTTTGATGTGCTTCAAAGGTTGGAGAGGTGACGTTCCAATCTTCTTCAGGGACAAAGGTTTTCACCTCGGCAAAAGAGGGCCAAGATTGAAAGCCAAATTCAGAGCAAAAACGAGGCTTAATATCGAGATAGGCATCGAATGATTTACCTGAGTGCCAAACATCCCAAAAATGCATATCACCACGATTGTCGTTATGCCACGCATCACCAAAATCCATATCGCCATTACAAGGTGAGCTCGTCCAAAAACGACGGTTTGGGTCTTCCTCTGCAACCCATTTAGCAATATTTCGGTTTAAACGATCGTAATTAACCGTGTAGGTCGTCTTGTTGTTTTTAGATTCATCATACCAACCAATGGCACCAATGACTTCGTTATCACCACACCAAATTACAATAGATGGGTGATCTTTCAACCGTTGGATCTGTTGGCGAATTTCAGGCTCAACTTCATCTATAAAGGCATCAGTAGAAGGGTAGAGTGAGCAGGCAAACATCATGTCTTGCCAAACCATTAACCCTAGCTCATCACAGATGTCATAGAACATATCGGACTCATATTGCCCGCCGCCCCATACTCTGATCATGTTCATATTAGCGTCTTTCGCACTGCCTAATAATTCACGATAACGCACTTTTGATTCTCGGCTTGGCATGGCATCCATCGGGATCCAATTTGCCCCTTTTGAATTGATAGGAAAGCCATTAATGACAAACTCCATTGCTGAACCAATTTGGTCAGGCTTGTTGTTAAGTACTAGCTCTCTAAGACCGATTTTTTTAGAAATAGTCTGGTTATTAAGATCAACATGCAAAGAATATAAAGGCTGTTCACCATAGCCTGAAGGCCACCAAAGTTCAGGCTCTGTAATATGAAAACTAACCGTCGTCATCCCCGTTTTACTGGTGGTAGTCATCTGAATTTGATCGCCAAACGTCACCGTTATTTCATGATCAGCAATAGGATCATGGTTAATCGTGACATTAACTTCAACCCTATTTTGATGCCAAATCTGCTCTGTTTGGGCAGACAATAAAGTGATGTGTTCAATTACATCAATATAAACAGGATCATAAATACCAGAGACTAATAAACAGATCCC
Organism: Aliivibrio sp. EL58; assembly: GCF_900312675.1. Lineage (GTDB taxonomy): Bacteria > Pseudomonadota > Gammaproteobacteria > Enterobacterales > Vibrionaceae > Aliivibrio. The sequence goes on from NZ_OMPC01000001.1 coordinate 696,130, forward strand.
CCAATCCCATCCTGAATGGCATTGTGTTTTACGGATCAGATTCATGTGCGGCACTTTGTTATTACCTACCGCCCATGGAATAGGCATCGGTAAGGTTTCGGCTCGTTGCTCTCCTTCTTTATCAACTCTAGAAAAATGCACAGAGATGATATTGTCGCCCAGTTCAACAAACGGTTTGATATTGATGTGATGTAACTGAAACATATTGGTACTGTGTAACACCAGTTCACCATTAATGAATACATCGGCAAGGGTATCTAAGCGACTTAGATTTAATAGCAATGAAGAGGCATTGAGTTCTTGTTGCGACAAATAAAAAGTATGAGATAAATGCCAATCGCATTCTCTTACCCATTGAACGTCTTTCTCGTTCACTCCTTGGTAGGGATCAGTAATAATATTCGCATGATAGAGAGCTTGATAATTATCCCCTGGAATAGTCATGGGAATACAGATAGTTGGGTGTGTCGGAGAGGTCAGTGTCCAATCACCATTAAGAGAAACCTGCGACATAAAAAATCCTTCTGATGCCGTTGATATAGAGACCGTAAGTAAGGAGGGAGTGTATGTTTGAGATGAGAAAAAAAATGTGAGTTCACTCTCGGATAAGAGCGAACCATAGGCTTATTTTTCTATATATTAGAGTGAATGCACAAAATACTTATTGATACTTAACTGTTTAAGAGAGTTAGAAAAGTAGGCTGTTCTCATGTCCGGTCGCCACTTATCTGTGGCTTTCTTTTATTAACCATTACTTGAGTTATGCAATCCATTTGACTGATGGATAAAAAATTTCATCCATAAACAGATAAAGTCTTTTTCTTCGGTGCTCTGTATTTATAAAATCTTAAATTTATCAGTATTAACCATTGTAATAATGAGAGGTTGAATTTATTTTCATGGAATAGTAAACACAATATAGAAAATGCCATTCCAAAACCTTCAACTTAAGTGGTATGATATTCTGTTATATCTTGCTGTTGATACTATTATTATTAGCATGTGCGGAATTTTATAAACGGGTTAACATAAAAATGAATATTTCAATAAAGAACAAACTGACTATCATGTTTGTCGCAGTTATATTAATCATGGCTTCAATACAAACATACATGACGGGTAAGCAGTTAATGGAAGAAACGTATCGTTCTGTTAACCAGTTCTCCGCAGCAATTACCAAATCGAGTGTACTTGGTATCGAGAAATGGATTGACGGTAAAATTCAGATCTTACAAGCAACAGAACAAGCCTTTAACTATTCAGCAGAGCCAATCAGTTATTTTTCTCAATCGGAACATTCAGGCCGATTTGATATTACTTATGCAGGCCTTTCAACGGGTGAGTTTTATCAAAGTAAAAATATACCGGTACCTAATGGTTATGACCCACGAACTAGAGATTGGTACAACCAAGCGAAAAACTCAACCAATGCCATTGTTACGAGCCCTTATATTGATGTGGGTACAGGTAAGTTAGTGATTACTATTGCTGATTCATTCAATACTAATGGATACACAGGGGTTATTGGCGCAGACATTAGCATTCAAGCTATTGTTGATGATGTTTTGTCGATTAATCAAGATGGTGTAACTGCTTATCTTGTGGATAGTGATGGTAAATTTGTTGCTCACGATGACCGCAGTATGCTGCAAAAATCCGCGACAGTTTTAGGCAGTGGATTTACGATGAATAATATTGAGAAGTTGGCTCGTAATCATTCTCAATCAGAAGGCATCGTTAATGGCAAAGAGGCATTCATCACAGCAGCTAAAGAGACGACTTCTGGTTGGTACTTTATTGCTGTTGTTGATAAAGATCTTGCATTCGCCTCGGTTCGCAGCGTGATCCGTGATTCTGCATTTATGGTTGTTTTACAGCTGGTGATTATTGCCGCTTTAGCTATGTTTTTAATCAAGAAAGCACTGGCGCCATTGAATATATTAAGCAAAGCGATGGAAGATCTTTCTAAAGGAGAAGGTGACTTAACTCAGCGCATTGAAGTTGATTCAAAAGATGAAATTGGTCATTTAGCTGCTCATGTAAATGCCTTTATTGAGAAGTTGCACACCATCATTAAAGATATCGCAACATCATCATCAGAGCTTAACTCCCAATCAAAAGTAAGTACGCAGGTGGCATGTAAAACCAGTGATGGTTTAGCGATTCAAGTGAATGAAATCACTCAAATTGCAGCGGCAGTACATGAAATGTCCGCGACGGCTCAAGAAGTGGCTAATAACGCTCAGCTAACCGCAGAATCAGCAATTAACTCAACAGAAAGCTGCGAGCAAGGCAAGCAAGTCATTATTCGCAACCAAGAATCAATTACGAATCTAGCAAACCAAGTTGATAACGCGTCTGGGATAATTCAAGAGCTTGAAAGCAATGCTCAACAGATTAACACCATACTTTCAACCATCCGTGATATTGCTGAACAAACGAATCTATTAGCGCTAAATGCGGCGATAGAGGCAGCTCGCGCAGGTGATCAAGGTCGAGGTTTTGCGGTTGTGGCTGATGAAGTGCGTGTGCTTTCACAGCGAACTCACAGTTCAACAGATGAAATTCGCCAGATGATTGAAACATTGCAGCGCAATACCAATAGCGCAGTTCATAGTATGGACGAGAGTAAGAAGTTTGCTCAATCAAGTGTCGATGATGCAAATAATGCTACGACTGCATTAGAAGAAATCTCGTTTTCTATTCAACAAATCTCAGACATGGCAATGCAGATCTCAAATGCGGCAGCGGAGCAAAGAACCGTGACGGACGAAGTAAGCCAAAACATTCAATCAGCAAGTGATGTATCCGATCAAATGTCAAACGAAGCAAGCAATTCACAGCAGCTATCTGAAGAGTTGCGTGAGATCGCAACGCAGTTGAATAATCAAGTACACTTATTTAAATATTAAACGGTAATAAAAATAGTACCTATGCCTCTGTTGAACTTATTAATTATGTTATTTGTTAATAATCTTCAATGGAGGCATTTTTGTATACATTAATTGAGTATAGTGAGATATAGGTCTATTTTTGCTGAACTATCTATTGATTGTTTTGTTGTGAATAAATAGATTCATTCATAGGTTTTATAAAAAACGGTTAACTCTAAATAATAAAATATCGCATCCAATTTTAAATCATTTTTGAGACGTTTTATTTAATAGAGGAAACTAACTATGGCTAAATACCAATTCTTTTGCATTCCCAATAGCAATCGTAAGCAATACACCTTTCTTGATATGGCATCAAGCTCGTTCTTACAAGAGAAATCTGCGATTTTAGATCAAGGTTTTGAAGTAGAGGATGATGTCATCTATGCAGATACTCCTGAAGACGCTGTTGAAAAATTTAAATCAAATTTCATTTATGCGGTTGATGAATATGGTAAAGCAAATGTTAGTTATGGCTTTGTCGTCTTTCTACAATCGATCTATAAAATGATTTTTTCTAAGAAAGTTAAATAACTTATCGTAACAATAACAGTGCATGAAAAGGAAAAAGCATGGACAAGGTATTATTTGATTCGAAGAAATATCAGCTCACCGAAAGCAGTTTTACCTATCAAGGCCACAAGGAAAAATTAGAACATATTTTAAGTCTTAATATAATTCAGTGGGGGAGAAAAGAGCGTATTAAGTATGGAATGGGACTAGGCATATTCAGTGTGATCATGTTCTATACCATTGGCTGGTTTTTAATATTGCCAATCCTCGATGCGTTAAGTGGGAATGAGTTATCTGATTATTTAGTTGAAGCCGTTACTTCATTAGTTTTCATCTTTTTTAGTGTGTTAGGTTACCTTTCTCGTAAGGGATACACATTAGAGTTAGAGAAAGCCAATGGGAACAAAGGAACCATAGGAAAATGCATCCATCGATTAGATTTTGATAAGCTATTAGTGGCCTTTGTTGAGGCTAAAAAGCTAAAATAAATCGTTAAAAGATAGCTGAAGATGGTGCATGAAAATAACACCTTTGGAATCCGGCACAATGCCATTAACAACAGAAAAGGCGATTGTGTCGGTAATAGGGTAAGTAAAGATCAGTTGGGGTATTAAATAAAGACTAATGTCGTCATTAATGTAAGTGATTATTTGGTCTTTTTCATAACCAGTAACTACGCCAGCGACAGCACCTAAATGAACGGATAGATCGTATATTTTTACGCTATCCTCCATTAGAAACTTCCAACCCACTAACGTAGATTTGTTATGGTAAGAGTTAACAAAGTGCGCAACACTAAAGCCATTATTAATGCTTAATCCAATTAACTGGTGGCTTTCATTATAATCATAATCTCGGTCCACATAATGGTTACTGTAGCCTAAAAAAACGACTTCGACAGAGTTTGAATATGCATTAGTTGTAAAGAAAATTAAAAGTAAACCAGGCAGTGAAATCCATTTCATTCAGGCTCCTAAAAAGTAAGAAGGTAAAATGTAATGGTAGTCAGATAATCTTGATTTTTCTTGTTTATTTCTGGTTTTTTGGACTTATGCTATAAAAATAACATGACCACAAATACAATACCAAATACAGCTGGTTTCGCTATAAAACCACTCTTGATGCTGGCGACAACATGGGCAAATCATCTTATCCATATATCCTCACTTAATATTCTTTCTTTTATTAATTATGGAATCTATTTTCTTTTTGGCAAACCAATATTTGAGCTCATGAGGTTCATTTAGAGTTAACTAATGTTTTTATGTAACTGTTAGAAATAACAGTAACAATGTTTTGATAAATAGTCTTTTAAACCTCGATATTTAGTCATGTTTTTGGCGAGTGTCACATTTTGAATGTAACGAATAGAGGTAGAATAAGTTACCGAAACAAAAGTTTGCTCAAGGAGGAGTAATGTTTATATCGGAAGGGTTAAGTCCACTGACAGAATTAGTCATTTGGATGAGTTATGCAATAACCATTGTGATTGCAGTTCTCGGTGTCAGTATTTTGATCGAGTTCAATAAAAAAGAGTAAAATAAAAGACAGCGATATTTTCATATGGCTGTCTTTTTTAGTTTAAGGCTAGTTTCTAACTTGTCTTAAATTGTGAAACTTGCACCTTCATCTCTTCAGCTTGTTCTGCTACCTGTTGCAGCTCTGTTAAGCATGCTTGTGCTGAATTAATGTTGCTGTCAGTTAAGTCATTAAGCTCTGTAATAGTTTGGCTTACTTCGTTGGTTGTTGTGTTCTGCTCTTCAATGGCTGAAGCTATCTGAATTGATGAGTCAGAAATGGTCGACATATCCACGATGATTTTATTTAATATCGCTTCTGCACTGCTGGCTTTTTCAACCGAACTTTCACCTTGGTCACTGCATTTCTCAATATTCGTAACCACTTTATCCGTTTGAGTTTGAATGGATTCAATGATCGTTCGTATCTCTTCAGTCGATGATTGTGTTCTTGTGGCTAAAGAGCGAACTTCGTCAGCAACGACGGCAAATCCTCGACCTTGTTCACCAGCACGAGCGGCTTCAATTGCGGCATTAAGCGCTAGAAGATTAGTTTGTTCAGCAATACTTTGAATCATCTCAACCACACTACCTACTTGACCAACTAAACCGCTTAAATGCGAAATGTCTGTTTGGCTTAAGAGCAGAGTACTTGATAACTGAGAGATCTCCTGAGATGCCGCATGTAAGGTCTCTTGGCCTTCTGTAGCGTGTTGATGTGATTGAGTGGCATTACTTGCTGCAGCCTCAGTATTGTTCGCAATTTCAGCGACGGTTAGACTCATTTCATTGACTGCCGTTGCCATCATCATTGTATGTTGTGACTGCTGATCAAAATCGCGTAACACACCTTCTAATTGCTCTCTCATTTCAGACGCACTGCCTGCTAAATGAATTGATTTTTGTTGTGTATCACCAACCAGAGACTGAATGTTATCTAGTAATTGATTAAAACTTAACCCTATTTTACTGATCTCATCATTGCCCATATTTTGAGCACGTAATGAAATATTATTGGTATCAGTGATTTCTTTAATGACATTAGCTTGGTTTGAAATACGGCGAACAATCATTAATGAGAGTGTAATAGACAGGGCAATTAATGAGAGGATTAAAAAGCCAGAGACAAGGTATTTTTTCCAATTTAAATAGGCAATATGTTCATCCACTTTTTCGTTTAGCTCTTGAGCTAACAGAGAGAAATTACTTTCAACTTCAGAAGACTCTACACGAGTTTCGCCTTTCAAGCCTTGATCGTATTTTAAGCCTAATTTGATTTTTTGCTGAATTACCGCATTGGCCTGAGAAGCTAAGGAAAATAGCTCGCCAGTATAATTATTTAGCGTAATAAGGTTACCGTTAGCTACACTTTCATCAAAGCGTAGAATCCCTTCTAATAAACTGATGTTTTGCTGGCGAAACGCTTTAGAGAATAATATTTTTCGATTTTTATGATAATTGGCAAGCAATCCACCTTGCTGAGTTAGTCCTAATACTTGATAGGCACTAATAAGGTTTTTAAACGTGACTTGGTATTCTTCTAATTCTTTCTTTATTAGATCATTGCGCTCAAGTTTAATATCAAAATCATCAAATATTTGAGATATCTCTTGGCTCTTATCCATGAATTTTTGAGCATTTTTATCAAACTTCGTAAGGTATTTTAAATCCATTCTCGCCATAAAGTCTTTTTCATTACGACGCATATTAAGCAAATTAATTTCTAATTCTGCTAAATCTAAACGGGCTTGGTTTAGTTGGTTTGAATCTTGGCTGATTTTGTAAGCATACCCAAGGGTAAAGGTCATACCTAGAACACCGACTAGGCATAAAGAGTAAAGTATATGTTTAATTTTCATTTAATTGGCTGTCCATAATTTCGATTACTTTGCGACCATACCTACTATTTTGTAAATTATCAATAGTGTGAATATAGCATTGCAAATCATCGGATTTTTTGATGTGTTAGGGTGGTAAAGGAAATTAATGGATAGAGTTTTTTGGCCTGAATAATAAATAAAATGATAACCTTACATATATCATATGGATAAATTTAATTTTCAAAACAAAATAAGAGTCAAAATTGGGGGGATATTAGAATGCTCCCCCTTAGAATGAAGAAAATTACACGACTCGATTATCCCCACAGCTATAAGCAATTATTTGGCTAATTTCAGACAAAGATCGCCCTGACTCAGTTTTCCATTGGTTAAATGCTTGAGTTGCTGCTTGAAGTGCTCGCTTCGTATCTCGGCCACTATCAATAATATCGCAATGACGTAAATACCACTCTACATCGGAAGATAAAATGAAGGTATCGACACCCATTTGGCGTAATGCATAAGCACCAGTATTTCCACCTAAGCGTTTTCCGTGTTTTTTAAGATATGCCCATAACCCCGTAATATCGTCCTCAGGCCAATTTGCTACCATCTTGCCAAATGATCCATACCTTAAGCTTGCCATATTAATCATCATGGCATTAGCAGGGATCGTCATTACCTTAGTTAGATGGCGGATAATACGCGGATCTTTAGCTTTCTCCTCCCATGTTTCATCGGGTTGGAGTAGCAACGGTTGAATGCGAAATTGAAAGAAAACCTCTTCAAACTCAGGCCACTTTTTACGAACTACATTCCATGAAATACCACACTGAAAAACCTTTTCTGTAAATACTGCTAACCAACGATCATCAGGGATCGCGGCTAATTCTTCTGGTGATAATGGCTTATGTAGCATCAGCTCTAGTTGCGCTTCCCCACCTTTACGCTGTGCCGCTCGTTGATAAATGGATTCAAATTTTTCAATAGTCATGATTGTCTCTGATTTAAAAGCATGAAGAGATTGAAGCATAAATGGATCTATTTTTGTATTAAAAAGAGTGAACGCTTGACCTGTCTAAAGCTTCATAGTTTATAGTGTTTGTTATCAACCAAGAGGAAAGAGTGTATGTATCGTATTTCTGAGTTAGCACAGCACGTGGGATTAAGTCGTTCAACCTTGTTGTATTACGAGAAGTTAGGCCTGATTTCAGCAAAACGACAAGCCAATGGTTATCGCAGCTATTCAGAAAACGATCTTCAGCGTCTAGTGTTATTGCAACAACTGCAAGCAGGAGGCTTATCATTAAAAGAGTGTCAGGCTTGCTTAGAGGCCAAAATAGACAGAGAGAAGCTGCTGCATAGGCTAGATGTATTAGATGATGAAATCGCAAAGAAACAAAAAGCGAGAGAGCTTCTATCCTCAATGCTTGGTATGAACTCAATGAGAGAGTGGCATCAAACCATTGAACAACAAGCGCCTTCAGCACATTTAGAATGGCTAATAAAACAAGGGTTTGATGAAAAACAAGCCATGAGATTAAAGTGGTTATCAAAAGACATGAATGAACATGATCGTTATATGCAAGATTTTAACTTGGTATTTGAAGCGTTAGAAACGTGGGGGCCAGGCAGTAAAGCTGACAGGTTGAAAGCATTAAATATAGTACCGAACCAAATTGATACCATACTGGAAATTGGTTGTGGGCAAGGTATCGCGACTCAGATATTAGCGGAGAATACTCAAGCGACAATCACAGCGGTAGATAATGAAGAGTTTGCCCTAGACGCGTTAATGCAAAAAATGAAAGCAAAAGGCTTCGATAATAGGATCTCAACCCTTTGCGCCAACATGACAAGCCTACCTTGTGAAGCTGCAAGTTTTGATCTTATTTGGTCAGAGGGCAGTGCTTATATCATGGGAGTTGAAGCGGCATTAAAAGCGTGGAAACCGTTATTGAAAGAAGATGGTGTCCTTGTATTAAGTGACGCCGTATGGAGCGTTGATAAGCCAAAGCAAGAGAGCGTCGATTTTTGGCAAAAAGAATATCCAGACATGACAACTACGGCTGCTCGCATTAAGCAGGCAGAAGCCGCGGGTTATGAATTGATTGATACTTTCTCACTCAGCGAAGAAGCTTGGCAAGCCTATTACCGCCCATTAGAAGCAAGATTAAACGAGCTAAAAGAAGAATTATACGGATCTTCTGTGTTGGCTGATATCAAGCGCGAAATCGCAATTTTTCATCAAAGAGCCGGTGAGTATGATTACCAAATGTTTATATTAAAAAATTCAAAGATAGGATAAGACAATGAAATATTCTTTATATACAGCAACACAAACAAACGAGATTAACGCACTATTTACCAAAACTTTTTCTGACTCAGAAGGAGAGCAAGAGGGGCAGTTAATTGGTCAGTTAGTAGAAGATCTTATTGGAACCACTAAAGCTGAAGACTTATATGTATTTGTAGCAACAGAAAACGAGAAAGTAATAGGCAGTATTTTATTCACCAGACTGACTTTTGAAGTGGCTATCAGTGTCTTCTTACTTGCGCCAGTAGCTGTACATACTGATTATCAAGGTAAAGGCGTTGGTCAGGAGATGATTAATTTTGGCCTTCAAGCAATGAAAAAAGAGGGTGTGGAATTGGCGTTTACTTATGGTGATCCTAGCTTTTATTCAAAAGTGGCTTTCCAACCAGTAACAGAAGCGCAATTTAAAGCACCGCTTACCCTTAGTTACCCTCATGGCTGGTTAGCACAATCTCTAAGTGGTCAAGAGCTGATCGGGATTGATGGTGACTCTTCATGTGTTCCTGCGTTTAATAAACCGGAACTTTGGTGATTATGATTTTTGTTAATCATTACCGCTAGCTTTTCTATTTAATTCTTGATGGCAGTCTTATAAAGTTGTGATAGCGTTGCAGTATACCTATCGTATTTAAACAAGGATCATCATGAAAATTGGAATCATTGGCTTGGGTGATATTGCTCAAAAAGCGTACCTGCCTATCATCACACAGCTTGAGAATGTTCAGCCGGTTTTTTGTACTCGCAATCCAGAGGTACTTAAACAATTGGCACAGAAATATCGTGTGGATCAATATTGTGAAGATTACCAAGAGCTATTAACTTTGGGCGTTGATGCGGTAATGATCCATGCGGCTACTCGCGTGCATTTTGACATCGCCTCCTTCTTTCTTAAAAATGGAGTACCTACCTTTGTAGATAAACCGTTAGCGGATTCAGCAGAAGAGGTTGAGCAACTTTACACTGTTGCTGCCAAGCATAATCAGCCACTCTATGTTGGTTTTAATCGTCGCCACATCCCGCTCTATAATCAACATTTACCAGAGTTGGCAAACGGAGAAGTAGGTCAGCTACGCTCACTGCGCTGGGAGAAACACCGTCATGCTTTGCCGGGTGATCTTCGCACTTTTATTTTTGATGATTTTATCCATCCATTAGACAGTATCAACTTAAATGCTCAGGCGACGATTGATGATTTGTATATCACACATCAAATGCAAGGCAATCAACTAGCAAGATTAGATGTGCAATGGCAAGTTGGTGAGACTTTATTGCATGCTTCAATGGATCGTCATTTTGGCATCACAACAGAGCGAGTATCGGCAAGTTATGTAAATCAAGCCGTTGAATTTAACTCTTTTGTTGAAGGGAAAATCTGGCATAACAGTACAGAGCAAAAGCTTTCTCTTAAAGATTGGACGCCAATGCTAACCAGTAAAGGATTTGACCATATGATCCAAGATTGGATTAGTGTTGTAGAGAAAGGGAAGTTAGCCACAACAACGGTAGATCGTAATATTGCCAGTCATCAATTAGCAGAACGCATTTATCAAAAGATCCTTGGTAAGTAACAGTAAAATAAAGAAAAATATATCCGTAAATGTATACTAATAGCCAAATATATTGATGATAATGATATTCATTTGTCTTTCTATAAAATCTATTACCCTGTATTATTTCCATCAATTTTTATTGTTGTTTTGTAGGTATTATTTTGGTCTTTGATTTTTCGATGTGGATTTGGATATCACTTGCTTTAGCTATTGTTCTGGCTTTTGTCCAACAAATGAAAGCGAGTTTTATTTTACTTGGAATAAGTTTAATCGGTGCAATTATAGAGCAGAGATTAAATTTTACAGGACTAGCTGGGGTGATGGTCGGCTTAGTCATTGCTTATAAAGCACCAAATTTAGAGCGTAAGTGGCAGTATGGCGCTTATGCTTTTATTTTTATTTGGTCGATTGCGTTGTTCCTACATTTTATCCCCGGTTTTAATAATGCTAAAGTTTTAGATTCTGTCGTTTCTGGACCATTAAGTATTCCGTTTACGATGTATTTGAACTTAGATAAGCCGCTGATATTTTTTGGATTGTTACTGGCTTACCCTGCTTTATTAGGTAAAAAAGACACCTTCAACAAACAAGCATTAATGCTTATTGCTGTTCCCTTATTTGCTTTACTGCCTCTTGCGTGGGGATTAGGGGCATTAAAGCCAGAGTTTACAATTCCAAGTTGGTGGTGGGTATTTGCTTTAAATAATTTATTACTGACTTGTGTTGCAGAAGAGGCTTTTTTCCGTGGTTTTATTCAACAAGAATTAGGGAAACGTTTTGGCTGGGTTTTAGGGATAGCAGTAGCAAGTGTATTGTTTGGCTTAGCGCATATTGGCGGTGGCTGGTTGCTCGTTGCTTTTGCTACCTTAGCAGGCGTTGGATATGGTTTAGCGTTTCATTACAGCAATCGTTTATGGGTCGCGGTCGGTTTCCACTTTTTGTTTAACTTTTTACATCTAGTGTTTTTTACTTATCCATTGATGCGTTGATAGCACTTTATATTTAGACAAAGATGATAGGCTTTAGTTAATGATTTATAATGTCATTAGTTAACGCCTCTCTATTTAAACAAAGGATCCGTCATGTCTCTGGTTAATCAGCTTTCACTCTTTATTGATGTTGTACAACAAGGCTCGTTTACCAAAGCCGCTGCGCTGCATGATATGGACAATTCAACGCTTTCTAAGCAGATAAAAAAATTAGAGACAGAGCTTGGAGTGCAACTACTCAATCGCTCGACTCGTTCCTTTTCTTTAACTCCTGCCGGTGAAGAGATCTTAGAGCAAGCTCATCAACTGGTTAACACCATCGGCCATGTACAAACTATTGCTGATTCTTATCATGCAGAGCCAAAAGGTCGTATTCGAATAACAGCACCAGTGCATATTGGACAGCAATATCTGCAACCTGTGATCAGTAAATTCATGAAATCGTACCCAGATGTAGAGATTGTGCTGCTAATGGACGACAAACGCTCTGACATTATAACCGATCACTTCGATGTCGCTTTTCGCTTAGGTCGTTTAGATGATTCAAGTTTGATTGCCAAAAAAATAGCGGATATTCGTGCGGTTGTTTTAGCCTCTCATGAATTCATTGAGCAATATGGGGAGCCTAGCACCCCAGAAGAATTGGTCAGTTTGCCTTCTGTTATCTATAGCAATGGTACGCTAACAGTGGATACTGTTAGGTTTAGTGAAACACCAGATTCAAAGCAGTTTAAAAACTACAAGATGAAGGGGAACTACAAGGTGAATGACGTAAGAACTTTATTGGAAGGTGTAAAAGATGGTTTAGGTTATGCCGTTATCGCCTCTTCCAATTTAGCTTGTTCAATTGAAGAGATGAAACTAAAACCGTTATTAACGAATTATGCTATTTGTAATAAAGGGCTTGCGGTTTATGCCTTATATCCACACAGAAAACAGACCGCGTTAGTGAGAGAGTTTATTGCGGCAGTGAAAGAGTATATTGGAGAGTCACCTCGTTGGGAGCAACATATCCCAAATTTTGAAACCATGTACCAAATCCATAAATAAAAATAACCCCACTCAAAAGAGCAGGGTTAACGTAATATTCATTTCTGTAACTATCTATTCTTAAAGAACCGTAATCACATCTTCCATAGCTAGACGTGCTTTTGGAAGACCGTGGTTATAATCTTCAACTTCTTTGTGGTAACCCAGAGCAAGAGCAAAATCACACACATAGCCATCAAGTTCGTCTTTAAACTCTTCGCCAATTAGTTGAGCATCAACGCCTTCCATAGAAGTAGAAGCAATACCCATACGTGCAAGTGTGTGCAGCGTGTTACCTAAAGCGATGTAAGATTGTGCTTTAGTCCAGTTGCCATTAAAGCCATTTTCATCAGTATTCAACTCAACAAAACCGTAAGCACCATCAAGCATGTCGTTGTAACGCTCAGCAGGAAGGTGCCCAGAACTTACTTCAGCATCAACCACTTTACGGTATTGGTCTTTATCAAATTTCGGGTTGTGTGCAAACAAAATTGTATGCGACGCTTCTTTTGCATGCGGCTGGTTAAACTGGAACATATTCGCAAACGTACCGTGGAAACGCTCTTTTGCTACATCACTTTCAAGAACAATGAATTTCCATGGTTGTGAGTTAATTGAAGAAGCAGACAGGCGGATTGCCTCTTTAATCACATCCATATCTTCTGCAGAGATACGTTTAGTTGCATCGTATTTTTTTGCTGTGTAACGAGTGTTTAAATCGGCAATAATTGGGTGAGTCATATCTACTTCCTAAATTCGGTGAACAAAAGCGTAAGAGGGAACATCCGACCTACGCGCTGTTGATGGGTGTAAGATAAACAAAACTCGCTAAGAGAGAAATAGCGTAATTACCCAATAACTATGGAAGAAAAGTTCCATAATGATGTAATTAGCTATCGCTTGTTAGATAAAGTGAACTGATTAAGTAATACTTCCAACCTATCTGCCAATTGTTCTAGCCCGACACTGATATCTCTGGTTTGCTCCGCAGAGTGTGAGGTGTCGTTGGCGTGTTGGGTAATGATCTCTACTTTTGTCTGCACATCTTGAGTTAAGCGAGTCGTCGTTTGAGTCTGTTGCTGTATTTGAGTTGCATGCTGTAGCACTTGTTGCATTTCACTTACCATCGTATTAATCGTCAGTGATAATTCTTCAATTTCAGATGATCGTTGATGAGCAAGGGCGCAGACAGTATCAACAGATTGCAGAGAAGACTCACTGCCTTTTTGTAGATCTGAAATAATAGTTCGTATATTACCGGTAGCTTCTGCGGTACGAGAAGATAAGAGTCTGACTTCATCAGCAACAACGGCAAATCCTCGTCCTTGGTCACCTGCTCGTGCAGCTTCAATTGCGGCATTAAGGGCGAGTAAATTAGTTTGTTCAGCAATGCCATTAATGACCTCTAGAATAGAAGACACTTGGCCAGTACGTTGATTAAGCTCTGAGATCTTGTCTTTTACTGATTCAATATCACCCACCAGAATATTGATATCCTGACTAGCTAGGTGTGCCTGTTCAGCACTGGCTTGAGCAACTTCTGTTGTATGATTTATTAATGCTGATGTATTCAATGTTGCTTGTTCAACATTCATTTGTTCGCTTTGCATACTTTCAATATTGTTCTGAACCTCAGCGGTTTCACACTGCTGATTGCTGGCGGCTTTATTTGTAATTTGAGCGACATTTGTTAATTGAGAAGCAGAGCCAGAGAGAGAATGAGATGTTTCTTGGACTCTAATTAAGCTATCAGAGACGGTATCCATAAAAGAGTTGATTGCCTGTGCTAACGTACCTACCTCATCATTTTGTTTGTTATCTAATCGTAAAGAGAGGTTTTTATTTTCACTCACTGTTGCCATGTAAGCAGAGGTTTGTTGAATTGGGCGGATAACTATTTTTCGTATTAACCACATCGTGATCATAAAACCACCAAAAGAAATACTAGCCATAATTACAATCGCTAAAAAAGTCTGTTTGCTGATAAGTTTATTTACGTTGCTAAGGTTATATTCTAATCGAATAGCGCCCAAAACTTCACCTTCAGGAGTCATGTGGCACGCTACACAATTGGTTCCACGGTAATCTTTACTTGATTTCATTGGTAAAGCGACAACTAAACCTCGACCCCAATCGGCACTAAATGCTTCTATAACCGTTTCTCCAGCAAGCGCTCTACGATCAATGTCATCAACAGGGATTTGGTTTTTGTTTCCAGGTCCATAAAGTTTACTTACTGATTCTGAACGTAGAACACGAACTTGTTCGATCCCATCTTGAGCCAGTGATTTTTGTCGTAAGGTTTCTTTTTGAGACATAGTCCCTGTTAGCATCATCATATTTAAACTATCAAAATAGTTACTTGCTTTGTCATGAAGTTGTTCACTTAGCATGACATTAATGAGGTTTTTCTGCTGGAAATACTGATAAGTTGTCGATACCACGAGCACGCAAGTAAAAACACTTAGTAAAGTAATGAGAAGTTTAGAGGTAATTGTTGAGAACATAGGGCTATTTATAATAATTATTTAGAATTGTGTAACTATATAGTTAACTGTTAATGGGGGCTAAGAGTTCGATTCTGTAATGTGACCATAAACAAAACAGGGTTATTGTTATGTGACAAATGTTCTGTACACAGTCTTGTCCTGTCATGGATATCGCCCCCTAATTAATGAAATTAACACTAGAAGAGCGATTTTCCTGCAAAATAAGAACCATTCCTAAGAGTAGGATAAATACAATATTTTAGATTATGCTTTATATATAAGCGTGAGTTGTAACCTAAATGATAGATTTATCTTGATGTTTTATATGTATATACTCTCGGTGGGCTAAGCCGATCTAGGTGCAAAAGAGTGTGCTTTGATTTGTTAAGGTGTGTGAGATAGGAAGGACAGATGTTAGCAAAGAAGATGGACGCGCCGCTAGATATGCAAAATGGCGCAAGGTTTAAAACCAAAAAGCACGGCTATGTTACCGTGATCGAATACTACAATACGCATACCGTGATTGTAGCGTTTGAGAATACAGGGAATGTTCGTGCGATTAGCGCTGCTAAATTAAGAAGTGGTCAATTGGCTGATCGTTCAGTGCCGCCTGAATCCATAATGGTGGGGGAAAAAATAGAGTCAGTAAAACATGGCTTATTAACCATTGTTCAAGTGGAGTCAGAAAACATTGTTCTCTTAACCGATGAAAAAGGTGAAGAAGTACGAATGCTATTACCTGCCGTACAAAAAATGAAGCTCAAAGCAGGCGAAGGCGAAATACAAAAAGAAGAGCCGAAAATGCCAATGTCATTAAGCGCGCTAACAAAACGAAATAAAAAGACCAAAGACGTAAATAATCTATTGAAAAAAATGCTGACAGATTACGGGAAATAACAGACTAATACTTATTGATTATTTTTACAGGTCGAATTAAAAAAGCTCATCCATTTATAAATACAACACCCATCACAGTTTCAAATTCCTCAGAAAAAATTAACAAAGCTTTTTGTTAATAAGACCGTATTAAGTAGATCTGCATCACAATCTCATTTTGGCTTTGTGATTTAGATCTATTTAAATCTTCGATTTACCCATTAAGATTCTCAACATAATAAATAGGGAATGAATGTTACATTCCAAATTAATCCTACAGAGAGTATATAAAATGAAAAAGATCTTAGTTGTATGTGGTAACGGTTTAGGCACTTCATTAATGATGGAAATGGCCGTAAAAGATGTAATTAAAAAAGTAGGTTTTGAAGCAGAAGTTGATCACGAAGATCTATCATCAGCAACATCAAGCAACGCTGATATCTGGGTTGCAGCAACGGATGTAGCAAGTCAATTAGAAGAAGCTGGCAAACAGAATATCATTAGTCTTAAAAATATTTTTGACAAAGTGTCTATTGAAGAGCAACTAAAAGCATTCATGTAAGGTCTTATTATTATGATAAATTTCTTTGAATTCATGCTCGGCTTATTAAAAGAGCCAGCAATCATGGTGGGCCTTATTGCTTTTATTGGCCTTGTTGCTCAAAAGTCTGATATATCAACGATTCTAAAAGGTACCATCAAAACCGTAATGGGATTCTTAATTCTAGGTTTTGGTGCTGGTGCATTAGTTGGCGCATTAAATAACTTTTCAGTGGTATTTACCGAAGCCTTTGGTGTAAGTGGTGTTATTCCAAATAACGAAGCGATTGTGGCATTAGCACAAGAAGCGTTTGGTTATGAAATGGCATTAATTATGTTCTTCTCATTTATTGTGAATATCGTACTGGCTCGTATTACTCCTTTAAAATATATATTTTTAACGGGCCACCACACCATGTTTATGTCGATGCTTGTTGCGGTAATTTTATCAACAGCAGATATTACAGGTACAACGTTAGTTGCAGTAGGCTCTATCATTGTTGGTTCGCTAATGGTTATCATGCCAGCGATTGCTCAAAAATATACTGAAAAAGTAATGGGCACAGACCAACTTGCAATGGGTCACTTCTCAACGTTATCTTATGTGGTTTCAGGCTATATTGGCAGCAAGTTTGGTGATACATCAAAATCAACAGAAGACATTAACGTACCAAAAAGCCTAATGTTCTTACGTGATACGCCAGTGGCTGTTGCTGCAACTATGGCATTGTTCTTCTTATTGGCTTCTAGCTTTGCTGGTGGTGAATTTGTTGAGAGTGTATCTGGTGGGCAAAACTGGGTGGTATTCACCTTTATGCAATCACTTACTTTTGCTGGCGGTGTTTACATCGTACTTCAAGGTGTAAAAATGTTGATTGCTGAGATTGTTCCAGCGTTTAAAGGCATTTCAGACACATTAGTTCCAGGTGCAAAACCTGCGCTAGATTGCCCAATGGTATTCCCTGTTGCGCCTAACGCGGTATTAATTGGCTTCTTATCTTCATTCTCTGCTGGCCTATTAATGATGGGTGTACAAGGCATGATGGGATGGACGATTATTGTTGCTGGTGTTGTTCCTCACTTCTTCGTGGGCGGCGCTTCTGGTGTATACGGTAATGCAACGGGTGGTTTACGTGGTGCTATCTTAGGTTCATTTACACAAGGTATTTGTATCTCTATCTTGCCAATGTTACTGCTTCCGGTACTTGGTGGTTTAGGATTAGAAGCAACAACCTTCTCTGATTTTGACTTTGGTGTTGTTGGTCTACTACTTGGATGGTTTGTATCATGAGTTTATTAGAATTAATTGGTGACGACGGTATCGTTATCACATCTGAAAGCAATTTAAGTGTCGATTCAGCGTTAGCGCTAACGTGTTCAGTATTGCTAAAAAACGGAAAGATTGAACCAAGTTATTTAGAAGCCATCAAACAGAAACACAATGAAATTGGTGCTTACTATGTGCTTGCTCCTAAAATTGCAATGCCACACGCAAGACCTGAAGATGGGGTAAACGAAGCGGCGCTTCAAATCACCGTGTTTAAGAATGGTGTGAACCTAGAGTCAGAAGACAATGGCGATGTGTACTTTTCAGTGACATTAGCCGCGATGGATTCAGACAGCCATATCAATACTATTATGGCGTTATCTGAGTTGTTCCAAAACGATGAAGATATCGAGGCAATCATCAATTCAGATAGCCAAAGTGACATCGTTGAGATCCTAAAAAAATACTAGAATTCCCCTCTAGTAAATCAAACTAAAACGCCGCAGTTAATACCTGCGGCGTTTTTTTGTTTTGGCGATTTAAACCATTAATCTATCTTACGCTTGGTCTTTCTTTGGTTTTCTCTTTTTATACACCACGCAGAAATTACCGCGTTTGGTGCGACACTTAGAACAACGCTCGCAATCCACTTCTGCTCTGCTGCCTTCTTTCCAGCGCTTAATTAACTGAGGCTCAGCAAGCAAAGGGCGTGATAAAGCAAAATATTGAATATTGGTGTTCTCTGCAATGGCTTCAATCGCACCAATATCGTTAAGACCACCCACCGTAATCACAGGGATAGATATATCTTCACTGATTACCGCACCATACTCACGGAAATAGCCTTCATCTTGCAGCGTATAACCATCGAACGATTCGCCAATCATGGTGCTCGCATTGCCGTGAATATTGCCTGAAACGATAATGGCATCAACCCCAATCTCTTCCAGTTTTTTACAGATAAGGCGAGTGTCATCAAAGGTTAAGCCGCCATCAAAAAACTCCGTGGCCGTTAGCTTAACTAAGATAGGGAAATCATTACCCACTAATTCTCTGATCTTGGCATAAATCTCAATTAAGAATCTCATGCGGTTTTCTAAGCTACCGCCGTATTCATCTTCACGACGGTTATAATATGGGCTTAAAAATTGATTGATTAAATAAGTGTGCGCCGCGTGAATTTCAACGCCATCAAAACCAGACTCTTGTGCTCGTCGGCTTGCTTGAGCAAAAGCATCAACAATGTAATCAATCTCATCTTTAGTCATCGCTTTACCAAGAGTTTGCGTGCCTCTTTCGCATACGTCACTTGGTGCAAAGATCACACGCTCGCCGACGTTATACGTGGTTTTTGTGCCACCATACGCCAGTTGCATCGCAATCTTAGAATCATACTTGTGCACTAACTCAGTCAGCTTTTGGTATTCAGCAATAAAAGAGTCGTTGTACATGCCCATCATGCCTGCATTAGGTTTTTCTTCCTCAACGATATTTGCATAACCTGTCACTATTAAGCCGACTTCACCTTGGGCTAGCTCTTCATAGATATCGTAAAGTTTGTCTGTCATATGGCCATCTTCAGTTGCCATATTTTCCCACGTTGCACTTCGAACAAAGCGGTTCTTTAGTGTCATGTTGCCAATCTGGGTTTGTGTAAACAAAGTGCTCAAGTGCAATCCTCTAGAAGTGTTCTGTCATGTCGTTGGGATAAAAGGGCGGCAATAGTAGCGCTAAGAAAAGAGCAAAACCTTAATCTATATTAAGAAGTGGGCATATCAGTCGCTAAAAAGGCAAAAAAAAGCGCTATTTTTAGCAATGAGACTGAGCTGAGTTATTGTCAAAATCAGTCTGTTTTCTTACCTTCATTTTTGAAAACTTATGTTACACGGGATTTGCCGCAAATTTCTTGGTGTTTTTATCGTTGCTGTGTATGTTTAGCCAATATTAGTGAATAAGTACCAGTAGATAATAGTGATACTTATTCGATGAAACCATCATGGGACAGCAGATGAACACGATCAAACAACCTAAAGGGCTATTCCACATTATTGCGATTCAAATGTGGGAGTTTTTCAGCTATTACGGCATGCGCTCTTTATTGATCCTTTTCTTAACCGAAAAGCTATTAATGTCAGATCAACATGCTTACGCCTTATATGGAGCCTATACCTCACTGGTATACGTGACGCCAATCATTGGTGGTTATCTAGCGGATAAATATTTAGGTAACTATTGGTCAGTGATCTTAGGTGGCTTATTGATGGTTGGGGGGCACTTTGTTCTCAGTATTCCAAGTAGCGATCACACCACACTCTATGTAGCACTTTCATTGATTATCTGTGGCTACGGTTTCTTTAAAACCAACTCAAGCTGTTTGTTAGGCGAGTTATACCAAACTAAAGAGCAAGAGCACGGACGTGAAGCTGGCTTCTCTATCTCTTATATTGGTGGCAACATCGGCTCAATGATTGCACCTATCTTATGTGGTTTTGCAGCCATGAAATGGGGATGGCACATCGGCTTTTCATTGGCAGGGGTAGGAATGCTTATTGGCTTGGGGGTATTTATCTCAGGTCGTAAAAACTTTGCTCATGTAAGCCAGCCGAACTTCACTGCACTGCAACAAAAGAGTGCGGGGATCCCTCATTGGTCTCTACTGATTATCGCTATTGCTGTGGCGACATTAGGCTTAGTATTTGTACTTGAAAACTTATGGGCAGGTTACATCTTATTTGTGATTTGTTTCATCTCAGTGGTTCACATCATCAACTTATATCGTAAAAGTGATGCAGAAGATCGCCAAAAGCTAAACTCAATTATGTACTTCATGCTCTTTGGTACCGTGTTTTGGGCATTTGATCAACAAGGCGGCAGCTCAATTAGCTTGTTCATTGAGCGCAACATCAACACCAATATTGGCGGCTTTACCATTCCAACCGCGTTCTTCCAAGCCATTAACCCTGTTGCGGTTATTGTTGGTGGTGCAGCTGTAGCATGGTTATGGAAAATATTAGATTCAAAAAGTATCTCAGTAAGAACACTGACCAAATTGAATATCGGTCTTTTACTGTTAACCGCAGGCTTTAGCTTGATTACCTTGTCATCAAAACTAGCGATGGCAAGCGGTGAGACAACCTTCGTTTGGTTAATGGTTGGCTTATTGTGTATTGGTGTTGCTGAGCTGTTTATTGACCCAGTCGCACTTGCTGCCATTACTCGCTTAAACCCACAAGGCGCAACAGGTACATTAGCGGGTATCTATATGCTTGCAGGAGGCTCTGTGGCGAACTACTTAGCGGCAGATATTGCTCAGTTCACTTCAACAGACACAAGTGCGAACGCAGATGCATTAGATCTGATTGTCTCAGCAACGCAATATCACCACGTATTTCAAAGTATCTTATTTGTGACTATCGGTGTGTTTGTATTAGGTCTGCTTGTCGATTTCAAACACCGTAAACAAGCAGCAATGTAACTTCCACTTCATATAAACGAATCCCTAAAACAACAGCAGAGAATCACCTCTGCTGTTACCTCATTTAAAACTTCTTTTAAGATTAAATACTTATCTAGAGCAGTATTTATTTCCTTCCCTAATAACGCATTCAATTTGTCATCATAGTGTCAGTAATAAATGTTTCAAAATGTTTCATTTGGTAATTTATTGTAACCCTATGATCTTATGAAGTTTTAATTCATTTTCCATAAATGATAATTGAGATCCCATTTCTGGCTAGTGATAAGTAAATGTTAAATAAGTAAGTTGGTTGTGTAATGCGTAAAAATGCATAAGAAAAATAGCTAATCACAACATACAGGGATTTATTTATGTCTAACTTGAATGTATTCAAGCAGCCTAAGCAGTTTTATTTAATCTTCTCAATCGAGTTTTGGGAGCGTTTTGGCTTCTATGGTATGCAAGCCATTCTCGCCGTTTATCTTGTTAAAATTTTAGGAATGTCAGAGTCAGAATCATTTGTACTCTTTGGGGCATTCTCAGCACTTATTTTTGGCTCGGTAGCGATAGGCGGTTGGGTCGGAGATAAAGTCATCGGCACCAAACGCACCATCACTCTTGGCGCGCTAATATTAACCATTGGTTACGCACTATTAGGTGTTTCGGCATCGGCAGGGAACATTGGTGGCTCAGGCCTTATCTACGTTGCAATGGGCTTTATTACTATGGGTAATGGTCTGTTTAAAGCCAACCCATCAAGCTTACTTGCTAAAGTATATGACCAAGATGATAAGCGTTTAGATGGTGCATTCACTATGTACTATATGGCTATCAACCTTGGTTCATTCTTCTCAATGTTATTAACGCCATGGATAGCGAGTCAGTTTGGCTATGGCATGGCATTTAGTGTGAGTGCGGTTGGTCTTATCATTACCGTTATAAACTTCTTAATGTGCTCTCGCATGGTAAAAGGTGTTGGTTCAGATCCTGATCTTATTCCTCTAAATAAAACGCGTTATTTAGGCGTTGTTATTGGCGCGGTGGCATTAAGCTTTCTATGTTCAATATTATTGCAACACCTATTCTATGCCCACGCTATTTTAGTGGTGGTAGGCGTAACGATTGTTGTTCTTTATATGAAAGAAGCATTCAAAATCCAAGGGCTAGAGCGTGCAAAAATGCTCGTAGCGTTTGCACTAATGCTACAAGGCGTGGTGTTCTTTGTGCTTTACTTCCAAATGCCAACCTCATTGAACTTCTTTGCAATCCATAATATCGAGCATAACTTATTTGGTATTTCAGTTGCGCCTGAGCAGTTCCAAGCATTGAATCCATTTTGGATCATGATAGCGAGCCCAATCTTAGCGGTTGCTTATAACAACTTAGGTGAGCGCTTTGCCATGCCGTACAAGTTTGCCTTTGGTATGGTGCTGTGTGCGTTATCTTTCTTAGTGCTAAAGTTTGGTGCAAGCTTTGCCAATGCAGAGGGCATCATGAGCTCTAACTGGCTTGTGGTTTGTTATGCTTTCCAATCATTAGGTGAGCTTCTTGTGTCTGGTTTAGGTCTTGCGATGGTGGCACAGCTTGTACCACAACGCATGATGGGTTTTGCAATGGGTATGTGGTTCTTAACCTCAGCAACTGCCGCAGTTATTGCAGGTTGGGTAGCAACATTAACAACAGCACCAGCAGGTTTAACCGATGCCAACCAAACTCTGGCTATTTACAGCGATGTTTTTGGTAAAATTGGGTATGCAACCGCAGCTGTTGCTGTGATCACATTACTAATCGCACCTAAGCTAACGCGAATTATCCGTGGTGAAACAACCGAGCAAGTTGAAACAGCCAATGCATAAGCGCTAAAGACAGTTAGCGACATGTAACAAAGTAGATAGAAAAGAAAGCCAGTGTTATTTCCTTATTAAAGTGAATACGCTGGCTTTTTTGATCTAGCCTATAAATACGATCAACAACCTATGTGAAAACGCGCAATCCAGATTAAAATAAGGACAAATTTTACTGAGCATTTTAAAAGGACAATAAATGAAAATTAAAGCTGGATTATGTCTACTATTCGCAATGCTATCTTTTAATAGCTGGGCATCAGAGCGCAGTGAACAAGCGTGGGATCTTGTCGAGCAAGGCGCATTATTAATAGATGTTCGCACCCCAGGTGAATTTAGCCAAGGACACCTAACCGACGCCGCAAACTTGCCATTAAATACCGTGGATACCGCCTTTGCCAATATGGATAAAGACACGCCAATTGTGGTGTATTGCCGCAGTGGAAATCGCTCAGGACAAGCCATGAGTTACTTAAAACAAGCAGGTTTCACCCAAGTTCATAATGGTGGTGGCTTAGACGAAATGTTATCGACTAAGCCATAAACTCAGCCAGTTAACTCACCAAAAGCGTTGTCTATTTTTAAACATAGGCAGCGCTTTTTTCTTTAATGCATATTGCGCCTGCATAAAATTCTTACCCACCAAAATACGCACTTGGCTATAACTCTCATAAGCCAGAAGCTTCCATTTAGGCGCCGTCCAATAGCGGTTATAAATATGCTTAGTCGCCGCTATTGCATCAGGAGAAGTACGAGAAAGCTGTTGGCCTAACTCAATCGCCGCCTCTAAGGGCTGTTCATGTATCTCGGTAATTAACCCATATTGCAGTGCTGTTTTTGCATCTAATTGAGTCGCACACATACTTATCTTCATCGCCTGATCTTTAGGCATGATTTCTCTAAGCGTTAAAGACCCTGCCATATCAGACGTTAACCCCATTTTCGACTCCATAATCGACAAGTTAGCGCGAGAAGAGGCGATTCTAAAATCAGCCCCAAGTGCAATTTGAAGCCCCGCTCCCCAACAATAACCATCAATCGCCGCAATCACAGGCACTGAAAGCCCACGCCAATTAGCACTTACTTGTTGCGCCTTATTAGCATTACCCGGCCAGATCTTTAACAGCAACTTAATGGCATGAGATTTCTGTTTAATGATCGAATTAAAATCCAAACCAGAGCTAAAATTATCGCCACTGCCAGTAAGTATAACCGCTCGAATAGCGCGATCATGCTTAACCTTGCGGCTAACATCAATTAACTCATCAAACATAGGGTAATTTATCGCGTTTAACTTTTCAGGGCGGTGCAAACGAACAATTAGAATATTATTGTCTTGCTCAACCTGAATATGATGGTAGTTCATACAAATCCTTTTTAATCTTTCAATCCCGCCATCAGTATAGTTAAAAAGCAAAAAAGGGCAGGATAAGCGTGATAGATATAAGAGATAGAACACGAAGAACTGATCTATGCCATAAAGTTGTGAAAGTTGCTTCACTATTGCTTGACCAACATAGCGCTTAGAACTAAATTTATAAAAAAGCAGGTAGGGGTTCAGAGACGTTATGAAAGTAGAAGCAATTGGTAAAATTCAAACCGAATCTATTGAAAGAGATAGAAGCCAAGAAGAGTTAAAAAACAGCATTAGTAACATGAAAATGCAGAACGAAGGTGTGTACGACCAAAAAGCCATTAATTTCGCTATGAAGCGCGGAGAATTAAGAGAGCAAGAAATCGAATCAAGAGTGAACCGATTAAAAGTCTACATGGACCAACAGCGTAATTTAAACAACATCGCCTAACGCTTGATGATTAAGACAATGAGCCCCATTTCTTAGTCATCAAGATCGTCATATCTGCTTATTGCCCATTATTTAAAACGAATCGCAATGCCGGCATAGAACGCATCGTTATCAACAAACTCTTCATCCACGTCT
This sequence comes from Aliivibrio sp. EL58, assembly GCF_900312675.1. Lineage (GTDB taxonomy): Bacteria > Pseudomonadota > Gammaproteobacteria > Enterobacterales > Vibrionaceae > Aliivibrio. The sequence continues at coordinate 721,211 of NZ_OMPC01000001.1, forward strand.
TTATAGCCCACCTTCGCTGTGTCTTGTCTCTACGGGTCACAATCAGAACTATGGGTTAGGTATTTATAGTAGCGGCAGCCTCAAGGCTTTCACTTAACTCATTTTCTTTATGATAAGTGGCTAATAAATTATGAGTTGCGCGGGTCATACCCACGTATAGACGACGAATATCTTCTGATCTATCACTGCTTTTTTTAGGGATATTTGATGAGTTTAGAATGACAACAGTTTTAAACTCTAGCCCTTTACTACTTGGGATTGGCAGGACATTAACAACATTTGTGCTTGGGTTATATTTTTTCTTATACTCAGATTTAGCGAGTAAAATATAAGGAATATTTTTAGCTTTTAATGCTTCAGACACTTTTGTTCCAATATGCTTACAAGGGTAGATAATGGCAATATCACTCCACGCATAACCATTTTTTTGCCAATGTAATAAACATTTTATTGCATATTCAACTTCTTGCTCCATTGTTGAAAACTTTTTAACAACAGGATGAGTACCAGTAATACCAGCAGATTCTGGGTGAATTAATGGGATTTCCTTAGCGTCTGAATTTTCAAAATATTGCTTAGCAAAATTATATGAGAAAGACAGGATCTCTCTTGTATTACGATAATTTAAACGTAGTACAGTTGTTCGACCTTGAGCCTGAATACCAACACTTGCTAAGCTAAAATCTAAGTTATTTTTCTTTTTATAGATTGATTGAGCATCATCATAAAGAAGTAATAGAGAGTTGGTATCTGGATCGATCATTTGAGTAATTAATGTCAGCCATTCAGCTTCAAAATCATGGCCCTCATCAATTAATAATGCACCGTATTGTCCTTTTGGAATATCTCCTTTTTCCACACCACTAATAACGGTTTCTACTTGTCGCTCCCAGTAAGGCGCTTCACCTTTTATTACGTCTAAATGATAGGTTTTAATTTGTTGACCGCACCAGTCGTGAAAATGATAAACCTGAACTTGTCCTGAAATGCCTTTATCATCAATAAAACTGCGTAATCTTGCAGCTAACGTAATATTAAAACAAAGAACTAGAATTGGTTTTTTTAGCTGTTCAGCCAAATGTAAACAGCGATAGCCTAAGATGAGTGTTTTTCCAGAGCCTGCTACACCATGGATTACACGATGTCCGTCACCTAAACTTCGAGCTAATTGCTCCTGTTGAATATCCATGATTTTTATAATGTCAGGGATATGGGCATTGGTATTTACTGATTCGTCGTCATTATCTAAAGGTAATAGAGTTTGTTGTTCAGAGGTTGAAATACGAATTTCAGGGAAAAGATGCCAACGAATACGGTCAATTTGAGGCAATGTTAATTTGTTTCCAAACTGATAATTAAACATATGCCACAGCTTAGATTGAAAATGCTCAGGATCTATTGTACTTACCATTTCATCTTTGCAGATTACCAGATGATGAGGGAGTATTGAGTCTTGGGCTTCTAAGGGAATAGCTCTATCTAATTGCGCTCGAGAAATATTGGTTAGCACAACACCATAGCCATAAGGAACGCATAAATTGCCTTTGTATTTCCCTTCTTGATTGATAAGTAATTTATCTCGTTTGAGCTTATCGATAACCTGATAACTGCATTGACGAACTTGTTCAATAGGGTTACTGGTTGTTTCAATTCCTTTAGGGGTCAGTAATTCAACTCGAGCGGCATCAATATTTTTGATTGTATCAAGTTTCCAGTCTTTTACTTCAAGAAATAGTAATCCACGAGCAGGATGAAGAATTATAAAGTCTGGATAGCGACGCAGACGACCTACAGGAATGTCATACCAGCAAACATAATCATCTTCTAATAAGCTTTCTAGACGTTGAGCAAAACGTTTTTCACCTGATGTCATTTTTGATAAGCAGGTGTTTAATGTAGGTATTAACTCAGCCATGTACTACTCAAGACAATAATTTTGGCTAAATTATAGGGTTATATTCGATTAAAATTTGTGAGGGATGACTAACTAAAGTAAAACTTTGATTTAAATATATTTATATAGAGTCTAAGTGGATATTTTTTATTAGAAAATAGTACTTTATAATGCTTTGTGCACCGTGTTGTTGTATCTTTATTGACTGTCTATACCGTTTGATTTTAGTTTATTAAGGTGATGTATGTCTGTTGAGTATTATGTAGACAAGTTCCGTAATTTAAACATGAATAGTTGTAAGGGGAAGAAAAGTCCTCATAAAGTATGCATGTTACTTGCTGTTATGGATTTAATACAGGCAGGATATATTTATGAAAATAAGATTAAACTCGATGTGACTTTGAAAGAGCGCTTCACTTATTTTTTTAATGAGCGTAAGCAAGGTCAGGATAGAGATACTCCAGAAAATCCTTTTTATCATTTAAAAAGTGAAGGTTTTTGGCATTTAAGTTATCAAGAGGGTATTGATGCTTCTCTTATTAAAGGGTATTCAAACAAAGCGGTTGATTATGCTTATTTGGATTGTGAGCTTTTTGATTACTTAAAAAGTTCAATAGTGGTTAATGACTTTAAAGATGCATTAGTCGAGAATTTATCTGATCTAACCGATCTTTATATTCAATGGCTTATTGATATTGGTAAATCAGAAAAAACAGCTAAAAATTATTCTCACGCGATTCGAGGCTCTATTTCCAACTGGATGGTACAAGAGAATCTTATAGATGCGCCATTAACAGAAGTGAAGTCTTTTCGAGAGTTTTGTCGTCTTTCAGAAAGAGCTCGCTCTCTTGAGAAATTCAAAGAATTTAATGCTAGAGGAAACAGTATGTATAGTGCTGCATTAAACTCATATCAGCGATTTCTTGCTGATTTATCTCAAATAGATGTAAAAGCTGATATCCAAGATATTTTTCAAGATAAAAAACTAAGCCAAACTGAAAAATCGATAATGATTAATACCAGAATGGGACAGGGAACCTTTAGAAAGCAACTTATTGAAATGTGGAAGGGATGCTCGGTAACTGGATATAAAAATACACAGATGTTAGTTGCATCGCACATTAAACCTTGGCGAGATGCTAATAATGATGAGCGATTAGATAAATTTAATGGTTTATTATTACTTGCAAACTTAGACAAAGCGTTTGATCTTGGGTTTATTTCTTTTGAGAATTCAGGAAAAGTCATGGTATCGAAACAATTAGAGAAGCCAGAAGTATTAGGCATTACTGATGGAATGTCCTTTCATGTAAATAGAGAACATGAGAAATATTTAAAGCACCATCGAATGACTTTATTTAAAGGATTATAATTTAAATAAAACTACATTTAACCATTTTTCATCGGCTCTATCTGGTCGCAAGTCTTCTGTAATCCATGTCTTTTGAATTGAAAGAGGCAGCGTAGACAGTAATTGGTTTAATAGTATTTCATTTAAGTTAGTAAAACGACGTCCATTACGTTCTACTTCAGCATTCCCATATTTGAATGAGCAATAGAAAATACCACCGGTTTTAAGAAATTGACTTAAATGAAGGAGTGTTGCTACTAGCTCATTCATTGGTACGTGAAGTAATGAAGCGCAAGCCCAAATACCATCTTGGCTATTATGCTCAGTAGTAAAACTTAAAAAAGTGGAATGCTGAATAGGGTGATTAGTATACTTTTCTGCAAGAGTGATTAGTTCTTTACTTGCATCAAAAGCGATAACATCATGACCTTGATTTGAGAAATGCAGAGTGTCACGGCCAGAGCCACACCCTGCATCAATAATTTTTGCATTGGCTGGTAAGTAAGGTATGAATTCTTGGTAGAGAGATTCAACATTTACATCAATCGTATTATTAAAAAAAGCATCTGCGTTGTTACTGTAATAATTTCGAGTAGCCATGACGTTTAACCATATGGATTATTTTCCTCAAATCATACCAAGCTTTTCTTTTGTAATGAAATAATTAGCTATTTACTGTGCTCACTCCCACTCTTTAATCCTACGTGTCTCCTTCTTTGGTATATCGGCTTTCTTTACCTTTAATCGCAATTCTCCATCCACTCGTTCTCTGGTTGGTATGGCTAACCTATCAATATCGCCTTGTAGGGTGTGCGCCAAATCTTCGGCAAAGTGGCTGCAGTGAAAGTGCCATGAGTGAGTCCAGTTCCCAATAGTTTGGTCTTTATTTGGCTCGGTTAATTGCTGCCAGTGAGCGCCACAGTTCACGTTAACAACATTGCTTGGTGCATCCTCTGGTAAACCTACGCGTCCGCAACGTGGGGCTAGGCCTGCGCGTTTTATGTTTGAGATTTTTAAAGCGCTATCAAATGGGCTTTGGTAGTTGGTAATGCGCGCGGCTTGAGAAAATAATGGGTTAGATTTGTTGTCATCTTGGTGTAATGATTGTCTGGCAATATCGGCACCTATAAAGCAGATCTGGCCAACGTTCCAGTGAATGCGCTGTAGGGTCCGGTTTTTACTGGCTTGGTAAAAGGCTTCTCGTATGACATAAGCCCCTGTTGAGTGGCCAAGTAAATGCACATCAATATCACACTGGTTCTCGTGCTCTTTAAGTTGATTTATCGCCAGTGGAGTAATACCCGCAGTCACTAATTTTAGTGCACTTTGGTAGGCGTCCATTCTGTCTTCAAGGTAGTTGAGCGTATAAGTTGCACAAGGCCAATCAAAACTCACAATGGTGCCTGTGAATCCGTGTTGTTTTAAGTGGGTATCTAACAATTTATGGCGTGCAATGACTTCTTCTTGGCTGTTGTTGTACCCATGAGCAAAGAACAGAATATTACCGGTTTTAAATTGGGCGAGTGGGTGCTCGTTAGGGTGATGTCCTGTTGTGGCGTCTTGGGTTAACTTCTTTATCCACTGCTCTTGCGTTAATTGATGGGTGTTTGGGTCGGGAGTGGTGGCGTTGTTGGGTAGCATAAGATAGTGCGCATCCCCTGGCTCATTTGAGTATTGACTATTTGGAATAGTATTCTTGATTTGTCGAGTGCTTAATATGAATATCATGTGACATCCTTGTAACCTTATTTTTAGAGGTAACTAGAATAAAAGCTTTTATAAAGGTGACAAACTGCAATAAAAGAAATTGTGAACGAGGATAAAAGAGCAATGAAAGCGATGTATAAGTGTATCACTCTTAAGACTTTATAGTCTGTATTTGAATTAACTATGTGTTATATCAATAAGTTAAATTATATTTGTATTTATGAACCTAGATCATGAGTTTGTGAATAAAACGTTTCCATTAAACAATAAATAAAGCATAATTCGCCCTATAACAACTTGAGATACACTCTTTTAAGTAAAATTTCAGCAAAAAGATGCATATAAGCACGGCTGGACTAGGTGATATTGGCTTAATTAGTAATAAGATAAGGGTATGTTTAATATGGGTGGACAAAGCACATTCATGATATTTATGGGTTTTTTAATTACAGGATTAGCTGTTGTTATCATTCCTATGGCAATACACACATTTCGCATATTAAGGGAAAAAGAGTAATTTCTTAATACGCAGTATCAGTTAAACTAGGGCTTTCTTTTTTAGATCGGAAGCCCTAATGTCTCACTATTCACTTATCGATATTCCTTTTAACCTCAGACACACCTGCTGGTTTTGTGGTGAGCCTTCGTTCGATCTCCTCTCTTTTCCTAAATCATCACATCAAGTAAGTAAAATTGCTCATCAACCGATTGAATTGCCCGCATGCAAAGAGTGTTTGGCGCTGCCATCGGCTGGGGTATCTGAATCTATCTGGTCGTTTCGTGATCAAATCAAACACGCATTAATGAATAAGTACGCTAAGCATTTGGGTATTGGCTTGCAATGGACTAAAGAAGAGCTCGAAGCTTCTGAATTTCATGGGGCGATACTAGAAGGCTTTGGTAAAAGTGCATGGCCGATGTATGAAATTGCGAAAGAGCGTGTTGAGTATATTGGTTGGGATTTAATGGTGAATGGCGAGCCTTTAGATGGGTTTGATGAAAGTTATGGTTATGAATTTAACGGTGTGCGTTATTTAAGTATTCAGACTTGTATTGAGTATCATGTAAAAGCGATGTCGTTGGATCTGGTGTTGCTAGAAACCTTAATCGAGATTGTTGGTTCTGAGCGTTTTGCTTATGCGCTGCGTATTGCTGAGCTAAATCGTGATGTCTCTTATCGAGAGCGTTTGTCAATTATTGATGAGATAAAAAACCAAGAGCAAGATAAAGACGATCTTCGTGCGTTAAATGAGGCTGAGAAATCAAGTGTTGTTCTTCCTCTTGTTGCTGTTGTTATGAATGAAGCGACGGCTCAGCCAGAGGCAATTGAGTGGGCGATTACCCATTCATGCACCACATTAGAGTGCTTAATTGAGCAAGAAGATGCTTTTTTTGATGCGTTTGAGCACTTGGGCGGACCAACGGCGTTTGCGCTATTTGATGGGTTGCAATGGTATTTGGCGGCGCGTCGAGATAATACATGGTGTGTAGAGAGCGATCCTAACGATGAGTTTTGGCGTGAAGCTTAGGGTTTGAAATGAGAAATGGCCGCGACTCTCACTAAGGCAGTATAAGTGAGAAGCGCGGCCATTAATGTTTACGGTATGACTAAAAATCGTGAATTAGATGCGATCATTAATAAAGTTAGTGATTGAATCTGCAGCTTCTTGGCCTTCTGGGCAGTGTCCTTCCTCACCATAAAACTCAACCACACCTTGTGTTGATAGCGCCGCTGTTTTTTGCATGTCTTCTGCTGAAGCAACCATATCACCTGATGTGTTGATCACTAGCAGTGGGGTGTTCATGCGTGGTTTGCCATCAAAGTAACCTTTAGTTTTTAAAGACAGTGGAACCGTCAGCTCACCAAATGAATCCAGTTTAGTGATGTCTGCACCAATACGTTGACCAAAAGATTGTGAGGTCATTAGTGGCAGTTTAGGGAATAAGAAAGGCTTGGTTAATACGCCATCCACAACGGCACAACGAGCAACAATGGCTTTTAGCTCTGGGTTATCTATCGCAAATTCCATTAATGGAATACCAGCGCCAGATTGTGACAGAACAGCAATGCGTGTGTTGTCGATACGATCGTCATTTTTTACGAACGCAAGAGCGGCATCGTGTGCTTCGGTCTCTTTACCTAGTTCTAATATGATGTTGTTGTTTAAGCCTGCACCTGGCATATCAAACGTTAGTACTGCTGTGCCGTTGTTTACGGTGTCAATAAGAGAGCTATGATGTTCAACTAATGCTTTATCTACGCCGCCTGTCCATAATACAACAGGGGCTTTTTTCGTCCCTTTTGGAAGGTGAAGGATGCCAGTGATGTATGCTGGTGAGATTGATTTATCTGCTAATGGTAATTTTACCTTTTCTACATTCTCGCGACGTAATGTAGCTGCTTGTATATACGCATCAACCGATTTGTTTAGTGCAGTAAGTTCGTTAGCTTGGTGCAGGTTCGGGTAGCTTGCGATTAACCAAAACGTTGATGCTTTTTGATATAAAGCGGCAGCGGCTATGCCTGTTACTTGCTTGGCTTGTAGGTTAAAGCGTTCGGCTTCTTTTGCAAACTCAAACGTCCAGTGGCCTTGTGTGTTTTCATTAGTTGCATCGCGCAGTTTTTTGCCTGCATCAATGCGAGTAAGCACCGCTGCAATTTCAGACTCTGTTACCCCCATCTCAACCCAGCTATCTAAACGTAGTTCTCGATACCAATTTTCTTGCCCTTCTACAATAAGCTCTGCGCCACGAAAGTTTTGGTGACCTTCGATGTTTGTCGCGGTATTACTTACGATATCAATGGATGTTTCAGCTGCTGTAGAAGAGGTGCCAAAGGCAGAAAGTGAAGCAGCAATAAATAGAGCAAGAAGTGGTTTTTTCATGATGTCGGCTCCTATATGAGATTGAGTTCAGTATAAGAGGCTTAATGTAAAAAAAATGTCAAAGAGGATTAAGTAATCGTTATTTTTATTAGAAGTATGATAAAAAAATGACCTTGGCGATAAAGGCCAAGGTCATGTTGTTTATGTAGTGGTTCTTAATTAAGCGCGGTCTAGGTTATGCCCAGAAGATAGAAGCAAATGCCGTTAAGATAACAATACACACTAGGTTTAGATAAACACCAACGCGCATCATCTCAGATTGTTTTATATGACCCGAGCCAAACACAATGGCATTTGGTGGTGTAGCAACGGGTAGCATAAAGGCACAAGAGGCTGAGATAGCTATCATGGCTGAAAGCACCACAGGCGAGATCCCAAGTACTTCGGCAACACTGGCAAACACAGGAATAAGCAGTGCAGCACTGGCGGTATTACTGGCAAATTCGGTTAAGAACACAACGAACGCCGCAACAGTTAAAATGGTAAATAAGATCCCAGCTTGCGATAAAATATCACTTAGGCTGTGCGCTAAGAAGCTACTTGTTCCTGTCGCTTTTAAGATGTTACTTAAACAAATACCACCGCCAAATAACAGTAGAACGCCCCAGTCTGTGGTTTTTTCAACGTCTTTCCAATGCACGACTCGAGAGAATCCAAGTAAGACGATAGCCATTAGTGCGACTAAGGTATCGAATTTCGAGAAACCACCTAGCATGGCATTGATTGGTTTACTGAATATCCATAGCGTAACGGTAAGACCAAAGATCATAAGGGTAACGATTTTACCTTTATCCCAAGTTACAGGTTCATGGTTTAGTTCGAATACTTCATTTAGATTTGGTTTTAGCATTACATACAATAGAGCAACGGTAACAGGCAATAGAATTAAGGTTACAGGGACCCCAAATGCCATCCATTCTGTAAAGCTTAACCCGACTTCAGCCGCTGCAATTGCATTTGGTGGGCTACCTACGATAGTGGATATACCACCAATACTTGCACAATAAGCGATACCTAAAAGCACAAATACGTAAGTGTTATGACCGGTTTTTGAGTTTACTTTACTTAGTACGCCCAATACTAATGGCAACATCATGGCTGTGGTGGCGGTGTTACTTATCCACATTGATAAACCAGCAGTGACACCAAATAGCATATAAACCGCAGTACTCATTTTGCCGTTGGCTAAGACCAGTACTTTATCGGCGATGACTTTATCAAGTTCTTGTCGATGTAGAGCAGCAGCTAGAGCAAAGCCACCTAAAAATAAGAAGATGATTGGATTTGAAAAATTACTCAGGGCTTTTGATGTATCAAAGATCCCAAAAGCAACGGCAAGTAGGGGAACAAGTAATGCGGTAATACTGACGTGCAGTGCTTCAGTTAACCATAAGATGGCAACAAAAACTAAGATACTTAAGCCAAGAACGACATTTTGCTCAAACGGTAAAAATTTATACATTAAAGCAAAAAGAACAATATCGGCGAGGATAATAAAACTGTTTCTACTTAAGAACCATTCCTTGGTATTTGTGGGTAATGGGATGTGTTCATTTTTATCTATTTCATTTTTGTGCATGACGAGCTCCATTCTAACGATGAATTTCAGACTAACTTGGGCGTCATTGTTACAGAATATTAACCTGAGTAAATAAAAGGTTATTAAGATTGTCGTTTTGATCGTTTTACTGTTTTCATAACTATGCGGGGACTCACTTTTTAAACAGATTTTCATCTAAAGTTGTTGTTTTTGTGTTAATTGTTATTTGCGGAAATGGTACTGATTTGAGAGGTTTTTTGGGGCTGTGTGGCGTGGTGTTTTTATCAATTTACAGTAGGTTAAATCAAAAAAAACCAACGTCATCATAAATAATGAACGTTGGTTTTAATTCATAAAAACAGTAACTCTGTTTTACATGTGGTTTGTAAATGTACGGGTAATCACGTCTTGCTGTTGTTCACGAGTCAGTGAGTTAAAACGCACTGCATAACCTGATACACGAATGGTTAATTGTGGGTATTTTTCTGGGTGATCAACTGCATCTAATAATGTATCGCGGTTTAGCACGTTAACATTAAGATGTTGGCCACCTTCAACCCCGTCATTAACATTTGCAGCTTCGTGGTGGAAGTAACCATCCATAAGAGCAGCAAGGTTTTGTTTTTGTGCTTCGTCATCTTTACCTAATGCACTTGGTACGATTGAGAAGGTGTAAGAAATACCATCTTTAGCATAAGCAAACGGCAGTTTAGATACTGATGTTAGTGACGCGACAGCACCGTTCTCATCACGACCGTGCATTGGGTTTGCACCAGGTCCAAAAGGCATACCAGCACGGCGACCATCCGGAGTGTTACCTGTTTTCTTACCGTACACAACGTTTGAGGTGATGGTAAGAATCGATTGTGTTGGAATGGCTTCTCGGTACATGCTCATTTTTTGAATTTTTTTCATGAAGCGTTCAACAAGATCACAAGCAATGTCATCAACACGGTCATCGTTGTTACCGAATTTAGGGTAATCCCCTTCGATGTTAAAATCGATGGCTACGCCGTCTTCGTCACGAACTGGTGTTACTTTCGCAAATTTAATCGCTGCTAATGAGTCAGCAACCACTGATAGACCAGCAATACCACAAGCCATAGTGCGGCGCACATCGCGATCCATTAATGCCATTAGTGACGCTTCGTAGCTATAACGGTCATGTGAGTAATGAATGATGTTTAATGCAGTTACGTATTGGGTCGCTAACCAATCTAGCATTGAATCAAAACGTGGCATTAAGTTATCAAAGTCAAGAACCTCATCGGTTACTTTGTCTACTTTTGGTCCAACTTGTGATTTTGATTTTTCATCGACACCGCCATTGATGGTATAAAGCAATGCTTTAGCAAGGTTGGCACGAGCGCCAAAGAATTGCATGTGTTTACCCACTACTTGCGGGCTGACACAACATGCAATAGCGTAATCATCGTTATCGAAATCTGGACGCATTAAATCGTCGTTTTCATACTGAACTGATGAGGTATCAATAGACACTTTTGCTGCGTATTTTTTAAAGGCGATAGGCAGTTGTTCTGACCAAAGAATGGTCATGTTTGGCTCTGGTGCTGGGCCCATTGTGTGTAGTGTATGTAGGTAACGGAATGTGGTTTTCGTTACTAATGTACGGCCATCAACCCCCATACCTGCCATTGCTTCTGTGGCCCAAATTGGGTCGCCAGAGAACAGTGAATCGTATTCTGGTGTACGTAGGAAGCGAACCATACGCAATTTCATGATGAAGTGATCAACCATTTCTTGCGCTTGTTCTTCAGTGATCAATCCATTGGCAATATCACGCTCTACATAGACATCAATAAAGGTAGACGTGCGGCCTAGTGACATTGCTGCCCCATTTTGTGATTTAACCGCAGCAAGATAACCAAAGTAGGTAAATTGAATCGCTTCTTGGGCTGTTTTAGCCGGTAAAGACATATCAATACCGTATTTTAGGCCCATCTGAAGAATGTCTTCTAAGGCTTGAATTTGGTCTGCTAATTCTTCACGAAGGCGCATTGTTTTTTCAAGATCTTGACCTTGTTCAAGGAAGGCTTGAGTTGAGTTGTATTGCTCTTTTTTGTCAGCTTTTAAGAAATCAATGCCGTAAAGCGCTAAACGACGGTAGTCACCAATGATACGGCCGCGGCCATAAGCATCTGGAAGCCCTGTGATAATGCCTGACTTACGGCATGCAAGGATGTCTTTAGTGTAAAGATCAAAGCATGCTTTGTTGTGTGTTTTGCGATATTCCGTGAATATTTTTTCTACGCTTGGATCTAATTCACGACCGTAAACTTCACATGAACTTTTCACCATACGAATACCACCATTAGCGATAATAGATCGTTTTAGTGGTTTATCTGTTTGTAGACCGACGATTTTTTCGAGATCTTTATTAATGTAACCCGCGTCATGAGAAATGATGGTTGAAGGTAAGCTGGTATCAAAATCAACAGGAGCATGAGTTCGGCTCTCTTGTTTAATGCCTTCTAATACATTGTTCCAAAGAGAGGTTGTTGACTCGGTTACCTCAGCAAGAAAAGATTCATCACCTTCATAAGGAGTGTAGTTGGTTTGAATAAAATCACGAGTGTTAACATTCTTTTGCCATTCACCGTTATTAAAACCGTGCCATGCTTCTATCATACCAGTAGTTGGAATAGTCATAATGCTTACCTATCTTTAATTATTTTTAATCGGGCATGATATTTTAAGAAATAAATAACAAGCCGTTTTTTGTCTGGAAATGATCTTATTCCTAAGAGCTATATGAGTAAAATGAATGCTTTTCATTTTTAAAATGCATTTAATGCATATATTAAGGAGGGGATTTACTGTATTAATTAACTGATTCATCTAATAATTACGTTGTTTTTATGTGAATTTACACCTTGCTTTGGTTTCATTTGGATAAATATATAGACGATGTTTATTTCAAATTCGTGATTTATAAAATAAGTAATAGAGTTTTATGAATGGGTGTATGAACAAATTGTAACGAGGTTTGTATGGCTATTTTGTTTTGTGATTTGACTTCCAATTAGTAGCAATATCAGTCGTTTATATTCTTATTATCGACTAAATTTTTGCGAGAAAAAACAATAATACTAAAAGGAAATATTATGAACAAATGCTCAAAAAAAATGGCCTTAGCGTTGTCGTTAATGGCTGCAAGTACGGGTGCTTCAGCCCATGGTTATGTATCTGAAACAAATGGTGGTATTGCTGGTTCTCGTGCGGCACTGTGTAAGTTTCCAACCTCTGATACTCAAGAAAAAAATACAAATTGTGGCTCTGTGCAATGGGAGCCTCAAAGTGTTGAAGGCCCTGAAGGCTTTCCTGAAAATGGCCCAGCAGATGGTCAAATCGCAGGAGCAGGCTTGGTTCAGTTCTCTGAGCTAAATGAACAAACGTCTGATCGTTGGGTAAAGCGTCCAATTACTGCAGGTGCACAAACGTTTGAATGGACGTTCACAGCTAACCACGTAACAAAAACGTGGAAGTACTACATGACAAAACAGAACTGGAATCAAAATTCAGTATTAACGCGTGACTCTTTTGACTTGACGCCGTTCTGTGAACTTGATTACAACATGGCAAAACCGCCGCTATACCCACAAACATTCTCTCATGAGTGTGTGGTTCCTGAGCGTAAAGGTTATCAAGTGATCCTTGCTGTTTGGGATGTGGGCGATACTGCAGCGGCATTCTATAACGTAATTGATGTGAAATTTGAAGGTGATGGCGGTGTGGTTGACCCAACTTGGACTCAAGGTGGTCAAATTAATCCTACGCGTGATCTAAATGTGGGCGACCGTGTGTTTACTCGTGTATTTGATGCATCGGGCGAAAACAGCGCTTTATCGACAAGCGTAACGATTGAAAATGCAACTCAAGGTCAAGCAAATAACTGGACGCATGCATTAGCAACTAAGGTGAACCAAGAGCAAACTAATATTGGTGCTGGTCAGCTAAACGATAAAGGTGAATTTGTACCTGTATTTGGTTCAAACCCTGTGTATTTAAAAGCAGGAAGTGGCCTAAAGAGTGTTGAGATTGGTTACCAAATTGAAACGCCAGAGCCAACGTATGAGTTAGATATTCAAGGTCTAGAGTCTATGTATACCATTGGTGATACAGCGACAGAATTAGATCTTAATCTATATGCTGTGGGTGATATGAATGTAGAACTGACGGTTTATAACCATGCAAAAGAAGCATTATCGAACGCGGTTGTTGATCTAAAAGATGGTGATACTAAGTCAGTATTAATGACATTATCTAAATCAGAAAAAGGTCATCATATGCTTGTTTCTCGCATCAAAAATACAGAGGGCGAGTTAATTGAACAAACCACATCTGATTTCCATTTGATGGAAGAGCAAACTCCACCACCAGCGGGTGATTATGATTTCGTGTTCCCTGAGAATGTGAAAAATTACACAGCAGGAACAAAAGTGTTAGCGGAAGATGGCGCTATCTACCAATGTAAACCATTCCCATATTCTGGTTACTGTTCACAATGGTCAGACGTGGCAACTCAATATTCTCCAGCGGTGGGTTCTCACTGGACAATGGCATGGGATAAGATCTAACTAAAATTGATATCATCATTGGCCGTATATTTTTAATATGGCCAATTTTTTAAAGAGTTTATATGAATTTACAAACTTCTTATGATCGTTTTAGTCAAATATTGCATTGGGTTATGGCTGTTATTATTATTTACGCCACCATCGCAGGCTATGTTATGCATTTAGTCATTAATAGCAATAAAGAACTGTTTTATACGCTATCAATTATGAATATGTCACTAGCAACGGTGGGAACCATTTTGTTTATTGTTCGCTGGCTTTGGTCTTATTTCCGTCCTGCGGTTAAGGCGGTCAAACACAATAATATGACAGAAGCAAATATTGCGCACTTTATGCATGCTCTATTGTACTTTTTAATGTTCATTGTTTTTATTTCTGGTTATCTGATGCTAGAAAGCCCGTATCAATTTTTCTGGCTATTTAGTATAGATAACATGGTCGAAGAACTCGTGATTAATCAATTCTTTTTTATGGTTCATCGGGTGGGGTGTATTGCGTTAGCATGTAGTGTGATAATTCATATTATAGCGGCTTGCTACCATCATTATGTTCGAAAAAATAATCTGTTTGATAGAATGACCAAAAGTAATAAATCTTTGAAAGCAATCTAATACGACCAAAATATGCTGCGTTAAAAGGCCTTTAGAAATAAGGGCCTTTTTTATTTTACTCGTATTAATCGATGCTCTACATTATTAAGTATCAGTACCACTATTTGGGATCGTTTCATCGCATCGACTTTTTCAATCATTTCAGGGCTATACTGCCTTTTTACCATCCACTGCATTGGTTCTTGGAAGTTATCTTCATTAATAATGAAGGATTCATCGTTTAGCGTACCTTCATGGATATTGATTACCCAGATGCGTGATTGAAACTCGATGACTTCACCAATTGCCGTTTTTATTTGCTTGATGGTGTTAGAGAGTAAGTGACGAAAGTTCATAAAATCTCTTAGGGTAAAATAGAAAAGTGAAGAAAGAAGAGAGGGTAGAGTAGCGATAAAGAAAGTAGGGTACAATAGCGCATTATGAGTAAAATGAGATCATGAGTATAAAGCATGACTAAGTTACGTTATTTAAAAGGCTATCCTGAGCATATCTTGGCACAAGTTGAGCCGATGGTTGCGAATGGTAAATTAGCGGAGTGGGTGAAGAATAAATACCCAACAATGCATGATATTACTTCTGAAAAGGCATTGTTTGATTACACTCAAGCATTGAAAAATAAGTACATCAAAAAGTCTTCACCATTAAGTAAGGTGGTGTATGACCCTAAAATTCATATTGTAAATAATGCGCTGGGTTTACATACGTTCGTGTCACGTATACATGGCAATAAGTTAAAAGCAAAAAATGAGATACGTATATCGAGTGTCTTTCGTAAAGCGCCTGAGCCATTGCTTCGTATGCTGGTGGTGCATGAGTTAGCTCATATTAAAGAGAAGGCACATAACAAAGCATTTTATGCCTTATGTTGCCATATGGAGCCGGACTACCACCAGTTAGAGTTTGATGCGCGTTTGTATTTAACCTATTTAGAAACATTATAGATTTTATATAGGCTAGCAAGTTTTGGGGGTGTCTATTTATCGATGCCCTGTTCTTTGCGCTCTTCTTCGCATTCGTAAGAGGCCATTTCAAACTCACGGCAGATCCACGGTCGGTTTTCATAAATAGTACACATTAGTGTTTCGCGATCAACTGCAGCACACCAGCCATCATCTAGGCGTAACATAACCTCGCCTCCCCAATCATCATGATCAATATACTCTTCTGGTACGCCAGTGTCGGTAATGATCATCACTTCTAATTTACAGCAGCACGCCTGGCAGTTCTCACAAGTGATGCCAGAAGCGGTATTTGATGAGGCTGATGTTAGCAGAGATTCTGTAGACGATGATTCAGTCAGGACTGTGATGTCGATAGCGTTGATGGTCATAGGTATCATTATTTTTATCAATATATGCACTAGGATAACTCAGATAGTGAGATATCTCGAATAATAAAAACCAAATAGAAGAAAAAGAAAGTCGTGAGAAAATAGAGGGATAAAAAGTGATGTTGCGCAATGACTTTTCTCTAGGGTAGAACCTTAAATGTAGTTCAACTGATATAATTAAAGATAGTGTTTTTTAGAAAAAAAATCACAAATATTACTCAGGTCACATTATGGGATAAATTGGTTTAACAACCGTAATCGGCTTTGCTAAATATACACCTGAAGAGTATGGATTTAGGAGGTTATTATGTCTATTAATTCTATTGATCACGGTGAAATCACCGACATTAAAGGCAAGTATGAAATTGCCGATGAAGTAGTTACAGATATTACGCAATGTCAAAAGAGAACAGAAGCACGTCGTCGTATTGAAGCAATGCGAGAAATCAGAGAAAGTGGTCTTACGCTTTCAGAAGCCAGAGACTTAGGTCTTATCCATTAACGTTTAAGTTCTACCTTCATACCTTCAGTGTTTTATTATTAATGCGTCTATTACGGCGCATTTTTGTTGCCGGTAAGAAAAGTCCCCTGCAGTTTTAGAGGTAGATAATATAGCGATGAAGCATTACACTTTGTGGCTATTATAAGATGTGATTAATTAAATGAGCTTGTTATGAAAAACTTGTCACTATTACCCCCAAAAGAAAAAAATGAAATCGAACTTGATAAACAAGCAGCGTTCTTTGTTTGGAAGGTAAAAAATGCAAAAGCAGGCCCAGACCTTTGGATTGTTGAAGCAGAAAAGCTTGAAGATGAGACAGAACGCCTGTTTTTTCAGCAATCTATCGAAAAATATAAATCAAAAATGGGCGTAGCGTAAGGTTCCTTGATCTTTACTAGCCTACAGCCTCAGTAATTTGGTAGAATCTGCCGATACTTTTTAAGTCCATAAACAACAAAGAGAGAATTCCGATGGGAAGAAGTTTTGAAGTGCGCAAGTCTTCAATGGCTAAAACACAAGGCGCAAAAATCAAAGTTTATTCTAAATACGGTAAAGAAATTTACATGTGTGCTAAGAATGGCGGTCCTGATCCAGACATGAACTTGTCTCTAAAACATCTTATTTCGAAAGCGAAAAAAGATCAGGTTCCTACACACATTATTGATAAAGCAATCGACAAAGCAAATGGCGGCGGTGGTGAAGATTACCAACACGCTCGTTATGAAGGTTTTGCTCCAGGCGGCGCAAGCGTAATCGTTGACTGTTTAACAGATAATGGTAACCGTACTTTCCAAGACGTTCGTCAATGTTTCGTTAAGACTGGCGCTAAAATTGGTAGCCCAGGCACAAGTGCTCACATGTTCGATCACCAAGCTGTATTCCAGTTTAAAGGCGACGACGAAGAAGCTGTACTTGAAGCGCTTATGATGCAAGATGCTGACGTGACTGATATCGAACTTGAAGATGGCGTGATCACAGTATTCGCACCAAACACTGAGTTCTTTAAAGTGAAAACAGCACTGGCTGCTGAATTCCCAGATCTAGTTGTAGATGTGGAAGAAATTACGTTTGTACCTCAAAACCCAATGGCGGTTACAGGCGAAGACGCTGAGAAATTCCAAAAATTCTTAGACCTACTTGACGATTGTGATGACGTGCAACAGGTTTATCATAATGCGGAATTAGAAGATTAATTGATTCGTTTCAATTAATACTAAAAAGGCCGAGCTATTATGCTCGGTTTTTTTATAACGGTACTTTATGGGTTATGGTAATCAAAGATTGAGTAATCTCTCAGTTACTGTATCCTACAGCGCTCGCAGTTTTGCGCTTAATGAACATTATAGAGTAAATATTAGTATGGGTTTTACCTCTCTGGGCTTATCTGCCCCTATTTTAAAAGCTGTAGAAGCTCAAGGTTACAGCACACCTTCACCAATCCAATTACAAGCTATCCCTGCGGTAATTGAAGGGAAGGATGTTATGGCGGCAGCTCAAACGGGTACAGGTAAAACAGCAGGCTTTACTCTTCCTCTTCTTGAGCGTTTATCAAAAGGTCCTACACGTAAGTTTAATCAAGTTCGTGCATTGGTATTAACGCCAACACGTGAGCTTGCAGCACAAGTTCATGAGAGTGTTGAAAAGTACAGTGTAAACCTTCCTCTTACTTCTGATGTAGTTTTTGGTGGCGTTAAAGCTAATCCACAAATGCAGCGTCTTCGTAAGGGTGTTGATGTATTGGTTGCAACGCCAGGTCGTTTATTAGATCTTGCTAACCAAAACGCGATTAAATTCGACCAACTAGAAATCCTAGTTCTGGATGAAGCTGACCGTATGTTAGATATGGGCTTTATTCATGACATCAAAAAGATCTTAAATAAATTACCTAAGAATCGCCAAAATCTACTTTTCTCTGCAACGTTTTCTGATGAGATCCGTCAGTTAGCAAAAGGCTTAGTGAATAACCCTGTTGAGATCTCAGTTGCACAACGCAATACAACCGCTGAGACCGTTGAGCAATCAGTATACGTTGTAGATAAAACGAAAAAAGCACGTGTGCTTACTAAGCTAATTAAAGATAATGACTGGAAGCAAGTATTGGTGTTCAGTAAGACTAAACATGGTGCAAACCGTTTAGCAAAAACACTTGAAGAGAAAGGCGTTAGCGCGGCTGCTATTCATGGTAATAAGAGCCAAGGCGCACGTACTAAAGCGTTAGCTAACTTCAAATCAGGTCAAGTTCGTGTATTAGTTGCGACAGACATTGCTGCTCGTGGTTTAGATATCGAACAACTGCCTCAAGTTATTAACGTTGATTTACCAAAAGTGCCTGAAGATTACGTTCACCGTATTGGCCGTACTGGTCGTGCTGGTGCAACGGGTAAAGCGGTTTCTTTTGTGAGTGAAGATGAAGCTAAAGAGTTATTCGCTATTGAGCGTTTAATTCAAAAAGTTTTACCTCGTCATACGCTTGAAGGTTTTGAACCTGAAATGAAAGTGCCTGAATCTAGATTAGATACTCGCCCTATTAAAGCTAAGAAACCAAAGAAAACACACGCACCACGTGTAGAACATAAAGATGGTCAACGTTCTGGCGAAAACCGTAATGGTCATAAGCAAGGTGCAAAGCCAGGTCAACGTCGTAATACTGATAATAAAGACGGTGGCGCTAAAAAAGAAGGTGGGGCGGATAATAAGAGACGTTCTATCATTGGTAAGCCTACAGGTTCTGGCAAACCAACTAGCTCTGGAAAACCAAAGTCAAAAGGCAACGGTGAAAATCGTGGAAATGGCAGCAACTTTAGTGGTGGAAAGCCAAAGACTGGTGGATCATCAACAAGTAACACAAAGCCTCGTCGTCAAGGCCCACGCCCAGCACGTAAGCCTCAACCACAGCAATAATGGTTAGGTAAAAAAGATAAACAGAAGCCAGCTCATGTAGCTGGCTTTTTTGTGCCTGTCGTGTCTAGATTTTTAGATAACAAGATTATCAATTAAAAGACAGTGCACCATTATTAATACTGTTATTAAAATTAACAATGATTTATTTTTATGCAAAATATATTCATGTACCGTGTGAATATTGATCGCTAGTGTGAATGTTTTGAGGAAAAATGAGGGTAAAACGAATTATTTTGGGTGGGTCATTGCTGCTATTGTGCATTGCTCTCACTTGCGCGGTATCTTATGTCGTGAAGAGTTATCAAAAGCAGAGTCGACTTATTGAAAGTGAATTAAAGTTTAATGCGAACTTTGTGTCTATTTGGCTTCAAACCGCTTTTAATCACTCCAATTTTGTATTGACTCAATTATCTAAAGATTTAACTCAAGACGGCTTTGCTCAATTAGCCCTTTCTGACAACCATTATCAAGAGCAAGCAGAAGTCTTTGAGTTACACTATCAAACGTTAATGAATGCGATTCATGTATTTGCGGTAGATAAAGATTGTGTATTACTAAAAACGAAAACCATCGGTGGGGTTGATCTTTCCTCTCGTGAGTACTGCCAGAAATTACGCAATAACGACGGTGAGATAAAATCAGTTATTACCGCGCCTTTTAAAGATATTCTCAATCGTAATGTGGTAGTACAAGGGGTGAGGATAACCAATAAAAAAGGAGACTTTGCCGGAATTGTTGGATTGTTAACTGACTTTACGTTTTTTACCAAAGCATTGAGAAGTGCCAATTTATCTGAGGGCTCAAGCATTACGATACTGAGTCGTGATTTCACAGTACTTGCGACGACTGTACCTAGGTATTTACCTATTGGTGAGCCGATGGATTTTGATTATGTGCCTTATGACAAAATCAATGGCTTAAAATATAACCAAGAATTAATGTTTGATTCAAATAAAAAATATAACGGTGCTTATCAAGGTGTTTTTGTTAAGAAGGCGTCTGATTTACCCTTTATTATTTTGGTAACAAAAGCGAAAAATTATTGGTTTATGCCCCTTTATATCACAATAGCAACGGTGATTTTCCTACTTTTGGCCTTAACTCTATTTTTGATTAAAAATGTAAATTACTTTTCTAGGCTAGACATCAAGGCTCAGCATTACTCTAAACTAGCTCTTTATGACGATTTAACAGGCTCATGCAACCGTCGTTGTTTTAAAGCTAAAATGATGGATTATATCGCGGCTTATCATGAGAGGGATCGTATGTTCTCGGTTGCCCTTTTTGATATTGATTATTTTAAGCAAATTAACGATACCTATGGTCATGACATTGGTGATGAAGTATTACGACAATTTAGCCTTATTTGCGAAGCTAAGGTGACGAATGGGGGTCTATTTGCCCGTTTAGGTGGCGATGAATTTGTAATGGTTTTAGTTAATACCACTGGGTTGCAAGTTAAAGCTATACTTAACGAGTTACTTCGATCTATTTGTAAGATAGAAATAGCGACAGATGCCGGTATCATTCGATTAACCTGTAGCATTGGTGTCGCTGAAGTAAGTAAAGCAACTCGAGATTGTACGGAAGTTCTAAATAAGGCTGACGAAGCACTTTATCAAGCCAAAAAGCTAGGACGTAATCAAGTCGTTATCTATCAATATTAGCCGATTTTTCTGTTAAAAAAATGCAAAACCCAATATGTTAATTTATTGGTTTTTGCATTAGAAAAACTTATCCAAATATCACAAAAAAACTCTCCTGAAATACAACGGATTTTGATTGCCAGTTTTATAGAATCACCTTATTATCTCGCGCCATAAGGGCAGGATAATATCGGCTCTATTCATTCAATTTTTATTATTTAATTAATAAGGTAATGTAACTAATTAACTTATCTTATTAATATTTGCTGTTTTTCGGAGAGCAGTCATGCAAAAGTCGTATTCACTTGCGACGTTCAGTTTCCTGATCGTTATTTTAGTTGCTGTTGGTCAAATGAGCCAAACTATGTATGTACCATCTATTGGCTACATGGCAAGTGAATTCAAAGTAAGCCCTGCATCATTACAAGCGGTTATGGCTGTGTATTTGATCCCTTATGGTTTATCACAATTTTTCTACGGCCCAATTTCTGATCGTATAGGCCGTCGAGTAGTGATCTTATCAGGTCTTACTTTATATATTGCTGGCACAATCCTAGCGTTATTTGCTCATGATTATTCGTTATTTTTAGCGGGCTGTTTTGTGCAAGGTTTAGGTATTGGTGCTGCAGGTGTGATGTGCCGTACTATTCCTCGTGATTGCTTCTCTGGTGATGAACTACATAGAACTAACAGTATTATTAGTATGTGCATGATGTTTTCACCACTTTTGGCTCCAGTGTTAGGTGGCTATTTAACAGAAGCATTTGGTTGGCGTTCAAGCTACTTATTCTTGGCTTTGTTCAGTATTGCGGTATTGATCATAATGACAACGTCAATGAAAGAGACGTTACCGTTAGAAGTGCGTCGTAAAGAGCCAGTATTGAAGAGTTACCGTCACGTATTATCTGAGCACCGATTTCAAGGCTATTTGATCTGCTTGGTTGCTACATTTGCAGGGGTTGCCGTATTTGAAGCGGCTGCAGGGGTATTGCTAGGTGGCAAACTTAAATTAGCAGCAACAACAGTAAGTATTCTGTTTATTTTACCTATCCCTGGTTATTTAGCGGGTGCTGGTTTATCAAGTGTGATTGCAAAGCGTTGGTCTGAGAAGAAGTCATTAGATGTCGGTCTTGTCTCTATTGTTTTAGGCGCGGCGATTGTGTTGGTTCCTGGCATTATGGGATTAACAACAGCACCAACTCTAATTGGTGGTGCAGTATTGTATTTCTTAGGCGCGGGTATTTTATTTCCTGCTGCAACAACAGGGGCATTATCACCTTTCCCACAACATGCAGGAACAGCAGGCGCATTACTGGGCGGCATGCAAAACTTGGGTGCGGGTTTAGCGACAATGGTGGCTTCTATGATCCCTGCTAATAGCCAAATGCCTGTAGGGTTAATTATGTTTTTAATGGCGTTACTTGCGGTGTACGGCTTACGTAAAGTACATTCAATTCCACCATCAAGCGAAATGCCATTAGCGGTGTAATACCAATCGTAGTAATACCAATCTACATAAGTATTTGATCATTCTTGCTTGTTAAAATCGATTATATCTGCGTTATAAATTTTGTAATTAGATCAACTAGTTACTGCAATTTATGCCTTGCTCTAATCGATTTTTCCTACGCAATTATCTGAACAACTACTTATCCAGAATGGTATAAATAATTGATCGCAATTAAAAAAGGCCGAGTAGAAATGTCTACTCGGCCTTTTTGGTATGTGACGTCAACTAAGCGATGTATGGCATTAGTTGACGTTACTTGTTTTGTATTTGCTATTAACCGCGCATACGGCTTACGCGGAACGTACGACCTTTCATTTTACCTGTTGCGATCTTATCTAGTGCTGCTTTAGCAATTGAGCTGTGAACGGCAACGTAAGCGTGGAAATCAAACACGTTGATTTTACCTACTTTTTTACCATCAACGCCGTCTTTACCAGTTAATGCACCAAGGATATCGCCAGGGCGTAGTTTGTTTTTCTTACCGCCGTCGATCCAAAGCGTTACCATCTCAGGGTAGTGAGGACGCTCATTTAGATAATCTTCACTTGGTAGCGGTTCATCATTAATAGTGATGCTCATGTAATCTTCAATTTGAGCAAAGCTGTTCGTTTCTTTGTTATTGAATAAGCTTAATGCGATGCCTTTTTTACCAGCACGGCCAGTACGACCGATACGGTGAACGTGAACTTCAGGATCACGCGATAATTCAAAGTTGATTACTGCATCTAGAGATTCGATATCAAGACCACGAGCGGCAACATCAGTCGCTACTAGGATAGATGTACTCTTGTTAGCAAAGCGAACTAATGCTTTATCACGGTCACGTTGCTCTAAATCACCGTGAAGTGCAGTTACGCTGAAATCAAAGTGACGAAGCTCGTCAGCAACTTCTTGAGTAACACGCTTTGTATTACAGAAGATCACCGCTGATTCAGGACGATGCTTAAGCAGTAGGATTTGAAGTGCACGTAGGCGATCTTCAAAATCATCAACTTTGTAGAAATGCTGCTCAATAGAAGTATTTTCTACTTTGTCTTCTGCTTTTGCCATGATCGGATCGTTCATGATGCGATCTGCAATTGATTTGATTTGTGGTGGGAACGTTGCACTGAACAGTAAGTTTTGACGCTTAGCTGGTGCGTGATCCAATACCATATCAATCGCGTCTTGGAAGCCCATTTCTAACATACGGTCAGCTTCATCAAGAACAAATGTATTTAGGTTGTCTAGGTTTAAATAACCTTTACGTAGGTGTTCTTCAACACGGCCAGGAGTACCAACGATGATGTGTGCACCGTGCTCAAGTGAACCGATTTGTGGACCAAATGGAACACCACCACATAACGTTAGAACTTTGATGTTGTGGATAGAGCGAGCAAGCTTACGGATTTCTACCGCAACTTGGTCTGCAAGTTCACGTGTTGGACATAATACTAGTGATTGAACGCGAAAACGTTTTACATCTAGGTTAGCCAATAAGCCTAAACCAAACGCAGCTGTTTTACCTGAGCCCGTTTTTCCTTGGGCAATGACATCTTTCCCTTTCAGCATGAATGGTAAGCTTTGAGCTTGAATTGGAGTCATCTCGTTGTAGCCTAAAGTTTCTAGGTTTTGAAGAAGAGATGGGTTTAGATCTAATGATGAGAAAGATGTTTGGCTCAAGGTGATTTCCTATAAACAAGTAGAAGCAAAGTAAGATTTGCCTAATGGAAAGCAGAGTAAAGAGAAGAGGCCTAAAAAGCAAGAAGGATCACACTTTTTGTGTACAAAAAAACAGCAATTAAGAAGTCTGGAATAAATTAATCCTATGATACTCTAAGCTGAGGCAATGATATAAATAGCAATAGAGTTAATTGAAATATGCAGCAACGGTTGATTAGAGTAATAATAACCCAAGACAAGTAAAAATTAAGTTAATATTTAGTCATATCTTTTAGATGTTGCAACTATATATTCGCTGTAAAATCGTTATATTAAATTGGATGAAAAGATTAATATTCCTCATTGATTTTACAAATTTCTATCCTATGTTATATTCCGCGACGAAATGGAATTGCTTTAACATGATAGGGAAGGTATGAGGAATAGAAACGCATTTGTTTACAGCTCATTAATTATTGGTTTTCTTTTGATTATCCTTTCACTATCATATGTTTACAGTGCATATAAGGCTGATCGTGAAAGGGTTATTGATCGCTTGCATCTCAACGCAAGTTTTGTAGAGTTGTGGTTAACGAAGTCATTTGATGATTCCTCTCTTGTGTTAAAAGACATGGTAAGTGATTTATCAATCAATGGTTTACATACTTTTAATGAAGACCAATTAAAACATAATGCTGAATTGGCCTATTTGCGTGAAAAAGAAGATGCATTACCAAATGCTATCTTGGCGTTTGTTATTGATAAAGAATGCAGATTAACTCACAGTAAAACCTTAAAAAACATTGACCTTTCTGAACGTGAATACTGCAAAACTTTTAAAAAAAATCAAGATCAAGAGCTTGTAGTCACGCTTCCTTTTCGTGACTTACAGCAGAGAAACGTTGTAGTGCAAGGTCATAAAATAATTGATGATGATGGTCACTTTGCGGGAATGGTTGGGATCTCGACTAACCTGAATTTTTTTAATTCGACCATCCGTCACTTAAATTTACCTGAATCAACAGGTATTTCAATTTTGAGCTCTAATCTTAATTTATTAGCGTCAGTACCAAAAACTAATGTGGAAATTGGCAAAACGATTGAAATTTCAAGAGTGTCCCCGGATGTGTTTGAAGTGTTTTATCAAAAAGGCGAAGTGGTTTTTAGCTCGGATATTTATAATGATGGTTATGTTGATACCATTTATGTTCGTAAGATTAAAGATCTCCCATTTATTGTTGTCGTGACAAAACAGCAAGAATATTGGGGAACCATGCTGTCGTTGTCATTATTAAGTATTGTAAGCTGTTTTTTTATTATTATGGGTTTACTTATTTTTAATCTTAAATATATGAATCGCACGAAAGAACAAACAGAAAAATATTCAGAGTTAGCCTATAACGATTACTTAACTGGAACTAATAATCGTCGATCATTTGAGTTAAAAGCATCTCAGGTATTAGCAACTTATCGTCGTAGCAAGCAGCCGTTTTCTATTATTATGTGTGATATTGATAATTTTAAAGAATATAACGATAAATATGGCCATGAGGTAGGAGATATAATGATTACTTCTTTTGCTGAGGCGTGTTTATCTAATTTGAGAGATTCAGATATTTTAGGACGTTTTGGCGGTGATGAGTTTGTTATTCTTATTCCTGAGCAAAACAATAAGCAAGCATTGATAGTGACTCAAAAGCTACAAAAAGTGATCAGAGATATCTCGGTATTGGTGGAAGATGAAGAGTTAACGATGACGTGTAGTATGGGGGTCAGTACAATTTCTGATCCTAAGATGACGATTCAAGAGTTACTGAGTATTGCAGATGATTGTTTATATGACGCTAAAAAAGCAGGCCGCAACTGCGTTAAATGTAAATGCGAACCACTTGCATTTGTATCATAGAATGATTAACCTCGCGTTTACATTTTATAACGATCGCTCTATATGCCAACGAATGAATACTTTGAGTCACTTTTTAAATTATCAAAACAAGTAACCCCTTATCTCTCAGGTAATATAATTGAAGGTAGCAGCCCAGATATTGCCGACATCAATATAGTTCATGATAATAGTACAACGATAAAGGGGCTTTACGAGCAATTATCTCAAGAGTCTCCTGAAGGCGGTCATGCATATTGGTTAACTCGAACATGGGATTTACTTTGCTGGCAGCCTATCTATATTAGTTTTATTTCTGTTTATCGACTAAATGCGCTCCCTGATATTAAAAATATGAGCCAATCAATTCAGTCGTATTTCATTTCAGGTTTTACTTTCCATCGTTCAGAACTGATCTTCGGTTCTCCTGAAGATGTCGTCCCTACCGCCGCTTTACAATTAAGAACTTTGTTTGATTCATATCGAGAGGATATTTCTCATTGGACCCGTATTCGACCAGGGTTTACTAATCATTTAATTGCAGATGGTTTACTTAATTGCATTATCAAGCTTCAATCCTTTGAGCCGACATTATCGAGTGAATATTTAATAGCACAGGCTCAGTTATGGTTAGAGGTTTTTGAATTACCAAGTAAGCATTTATCAAGCTTGAAGATTGATACTGTGACTAACAAACTTAAATTGGTTCGTACTAGTTGTTGTTTAGTTTATAAATGCGATGGTCGAAAGCTGTGTTTAGATTGTCCGCGTCACCCTGATAATAAAGGCTTATAAGGTTATTTTTGTTATTTGAGGCTTCATAAAAGCGATTACCATTATCCCACTAGAAAATAGAATACAAATATAGATAGGGTAAATAGGGGAGAGCGTAGATGTATAAGCTAATAATGAAGCGATGCCATATCCTAATGTGTGTGACATAGAAACATAACCTGCAACAACCCCAGGGTTGTTAGGATCCATCGCTGTGGCCTTTGATGTATAAGCCGGTACGAGTAATGCTGCTCCACATGCACTTATTGCCATTGCGATACCTAGTGTCCAAATGTTGGAAATCAAAAAGAGTAAAAACCCAAGTAGTAAACATAAAGATCCTGATTGGTACATGATTGAAATTTTAAGCTTTTTCTTTTTAATTACAGCAAGTTGAGTCGTTAAGGTTACAGCGGCACTAATCGTTAGTAATAGGCCAATTGTGTCACTGATTTTATTGGTGTCCCATTGAGTGATATTTTCTATTAGTGGCGAGAAACTGTATTGCAATAACGCAATGGCTAAACAAAGCGATAAGCCAGTGAATAAGTAAGGCAGTAAATTTAGATTAGGAATAAAAGAATGTTTCGTCGTGTTATTGCTAGTTGTTCTTTCTATTATTTTTGGACTAGGTAAGAAAATGGCGATTAAAAAAGCTAAGAACGGGAAAATCACCATCATGGCTAGTGGAGAGAAAGGCCCTAGCTTTAATAAAATAATGGATAATACTGGACCAAGAAGACGACCTAAACTAAGCCCAATGCTGACTGAGGTGATCGCTTTTAGTCTGTTGTTTTCTCCGAAAATTAGAATTGCCCAATGTTGGCTTGCAGGAACCATTCCGGCAACAGTGAAGCCATAAATTACCCTTGCTAATATTAAGCCGATTAACCAATAGTTTGTTGTTTCAGAGTAATGACCACTTAAAAATGCAAAAGAAAGCAAAAGTAAAAAACTGATACTCATGCCACACAATGCTTGTAATACCACATTTTTAGGGCCTTTTTTATCACTGTATCTTCCCCAAAATGGTGCTGATGGTAAGAATAGAAAACTACCAATGGCAATAACGATAGACCACGTTGGCAAAGAGAAAGCTGAGTGGCTTACCAAAAAAGGCAAAGAGACCAATAATCCATTTTGACCAACCCCCATTAATGCGGCAATTAATCCAATAATGGTTAATTGAATTTTTGAATTTTGTATTTTTCGAAAGAGAGGCATTTAAACGTCCTGTTTGAATTGATAAGCCTCAGTATCCTACGTTTATTTCATGAGAATAAAAACAATTATCATTACGATTTCTTTGTGTTACAGTTCTGCCCATCATTCATGGACCGAATAATTAGTTTATCTCATGTACCAACTTGTCGACGCCTCGTTTGAAATTGACGGACAACAGATCCTTTATCCTACTAGCTTACTTTTTCCAAAAGGGAAAGTGACAACGTTACTTGGACATAATGGGTGTGGGAAGTCTACGTTAGTTAAACTGCTCAGCCGCCAGAATGTACCAACGTCAGGAACGGTTCTATTTAATCAAAAAGGCGTTAACCTCTTATCTCATCAAGAATTTGCTCTTAATGTTGCTTATCTTCCCCAGCACCCACCCATAACTGATGGAGTTACTGTTCGTGAACTTGTCTGTTTTGGTCGTTATCCGTGGAAAGGAGCCTTTGGACGATACAGTAAAAAAGACTATCAACTGGTTGATGAGGCAATAGAAAAGGTGGGTCTAACGCTATTTAGTGATCGCTTTGTCGCTACGTTATCAGGTGGAGAGCGTCAAAGAGCTTGGGTCGCGATGCTGTTAGCTCAACAAAGTCAGTGTATTTTACTTGATGAGCCGACTTCTGCACTGGATGTTGCTCATCAATATGAATTATTAACGTTAATTCGAGAATTAAATCAAACCCTAGGGCTGACGGTCATTATGGTATTACATGATGTCAACATGGCGGCCAAGTTCAGCGACTATCTTGTTGCATTACATTCAGGTGAAGTTATTGCTCAAGGCTCACCTGAGACGTTAATGAATAAAGACACATTACAGCAAATCTATGGAATGGAATTAGCGTTATTTCCCCATCCAGAAACAGGTCAAGCGATAAGCTATATCCCATAAATTTAATACATAAAATGAACAACAAGGAAGTGAGATGAATAAGATTTTTGGTTTGATAATGATGTTTTTTATTCCATCGACTCAGGCAATGGATATTAAACATGATCTAGGCCAGGTTCAGTTAGACAAACCCCCGAAAAAAGTAATAGCCCTTGATTGGGCATTAACAGAAACGGTATTGAGTTTAGGCGTAAATCCAATTGGTGTTGCAGATGTACAAGGTTATCAGTCATGGGTAAAAAAACCAGAATTGAATGATTCTGTGATGGATGTAGGCTCAAGAAGAGAGCCTAATTTAGAGTTAATTACAGAGTTGAAGCCAGATGTTATTTTGATCAGTCAGCATATGTTATCAATGTACGAAAAGCTCAATGCGATTGCTCCAACGTTGGTTTATACCGTTTATAGCAATAAAAAAACGCCTTTGGTTTCAGCAAAAGAAATTACGCTTCAGCTTGGTAAGTTGTTGAATAAAGATCAACAAGCTCGAGAAGTAATAATAAAAACGGAGCAACGGTTAAGCGATAATGGCGATAAGGTCCGCCGTTTTCAATTAAATCATAAACCACTGCTTTTCATTCGTTTTATTAATGATAAAACCGTACGAGTCCACAGTGAAGGTTCATTAGCCCAAGCAACGATTGATGAAATGAGGTTAGTAAACGCATGGCAAGAAGTAACGAATATGTGGGGATTTACAACAGCAGGGTTTGAAGCTCTAGCACAACATCAGCAATCAAATGTATTGATCTTTGGTCCATTAAAAGAGGCAGAAAAGAAGCAATTAACTCAATCGGCTTTATGGCAAGCGATGGCTTTTACTCGATCTAATTTAGTGTATGAACTTCCTGCTATTTGGACGTTTGGTGGATTAATTTCAGCGCAGCGTTTTAGTGACAATATTACTCAACAACTTACTCAATAATTGTGAAAACCGTCCCTATGTTGATATCAAAACAGCGATCCATTCTACCTCTACACATCATGAGAATACCTATTGGTTTTGCGATATTATTAATCATTATCATCTTAGGGTTACTGCAATGGACTGCGCCTTATTCTCAAGGATTGAGCTTATTGTGGCAAACGGTGTTTGATTATGATTCAAGTAATTATCAACATTTAATCACACATCTTACGTACCTCCCTCGTCTTGTTATTGCTGTGCTGTGTGGTTTTTCTCTTGCTGTTGCTGGTTGTGTAATGCAATTTGTATTACGTAACCCTATTGCATCCCCGACGACTCTTGGTGTTGCTGCAGGGGCTGAATTAGGCATGGTTCTTGGGATCTTATTCTTGCCAGTAAACAGTATGATTAGTGGATTTATTCCTGCGTTTTTAGGGGGTGGTTTTGCAACAGGACTGGTTTTCTTACTGTCAGCTAAACGTGGTTTTTCACCTGTTCATATGGTGCTCTCTGGTATGGTGATTAGCCTGTTTTTTGGTTCACTAAATACCATGTTATTGCTATTGAATGAGCAACAATTAGCAAGTGTTTTTGTTTGGGGGGCGGGGACATTAAACCAAAACGATTGGTCAAGTGTGGAAACGCTTCTTCCATTAATTATACTCCCTGTTCTTGCTCTTTTATTACTATCAAGACCCTTATCTGCCCTTCAATTAGGAGATAATGTATCAGCTTCTATTGGTGTAAATATTAAGCAAATTAAAGTCATTTCACTGACGTTAGCTATATTTATGACTGCCGCGGTTGTGAGTGAAGTCGGTTTAATTGGCTTTGTTGGGGTTGTTGCCCCTGCTATCGCTCGTATGTGTGGGGCAAGGAAGTTAGTACCACAGATCATCGTCAGTGGCACAGTTGGCAGCGTGATGTTATTGCTTGCTGATTTGATTATTCAGCCATTTTCAGGCGTTGGAGGTGAGTTATTACCCACAGGGGCAATGACTGCATTATTGGGAGCGCCATTTTTACTTTGGTTGTTAAATCGTAAAGTTTTTCAATCGGATATGAAAAGCAGAGAAACAGCTCAAGTTCATTATAAATATAAACCGTTACAGAAAGTGGTGTTGCCTCTGGGTGTTCTGATTATTGCTTTATTTATTATCGCGGTATTTATTGGTAAGGGACAAAGTGGTTGGCTAGTTTCGGTAAATCCATCGATAGTCGAATTACGTACTCCTAGAGTTTTTGTTTCGTTTTTAGCAGGAGTAGGGTTAGCTGTTGCAGGAACAGTAATTCAACGAGTATCAACCAATCCGATGGCAAGCCCTGAGATTTTAGGTATTAGTTCAGGAGCGGCATTGGCTTTGGTGCTAGGGGCTATATTTGGTATTGCTGCTGAAAGGCATGAGCAAATGCTACTAGGTACCTTCGGCGCATTGTTTGTAACGGGTATTATTTGGTTGATGGGACGCAAACAAAACTTTGCACCTGCTCAAATGTTATTAACCGGCATTGCGTTGAGTGCAGGACTAGACGCTTTTTTACGCATTGCCATGTCATCAGGTCAAGATAATGTAAGGGCGCTATTAACGTGGCTTTCCGGCTCAACCTATTTAGTTAGCATGAGTGATGTCTATTTGTTGGGTGTTGGTGTTGGATTATTTTTTATTGCGGCAATGTGCTGTCATCGATGGTTAGATATTATTGGTTTGGGTGAAATAACCTCAACCAGTGTGGGATTACATTGCCGTAAGGTTAGAGTCTCTTTATTACTCCTTGTGGCTGCATTAACAACCCTCTGTACCATCATTATAGGACCCCTCAGCTTTATTGGTTTGTTAGCCCCGCACATGGCACGTTCACTTCATCAATATCGGGCTTCTCATCAATTGTTAACGGCTAGTTTGCTGGGGGGATGTTTGATGATTATCGCTGATTGGATAGGAAGAACGGTATGGTTCCCATGGCAGTTTCCTGCGGGTTTATTGGCCTCGTTACTTGGAGGAGTGTACTTTTTGTATTTAATGAGGAAGTAGTTATCTTGATTTAGTTATTGATAAATAAGTATTTAAAGTGATTTCTGTTAATTGTTCCCATAGCTAAGTTAAATAATACAGCGTAAATGATTTATTTTATAAATATAGTGAAAAAGTAGTTGATCATTTTAATGAGAATCATTAGCATTCGCATCTGTTAATTAAAAACAATGGAAGTGTTATGACAACTAATGACCAATTGGGCTACATAATAAACGGCGGTAATGACGTTCCTGCAGCATGTTTTCTTAATTCTTTAGCAAGAGAGTGTTCCGCAATTCAAATTGTTGAAAATCAGTACGGGGCCTATTATTTGATCCCTCTGGGTGACGAGGGTGAAATTCAAATTCCATTGAGCTATGTCTCATCGGTTGGTTTACATGAATATCGTTTTCCTGCTGTGTTATACGCAGAAGAAGCAGTTACTGTCGGTTTTGGACAAATATTATGCCGAGTTTTAGACCAACCGGCCTTAGTTGGGGTTATCTCAGAAGAGCAAAGAAATATCTTTTTAGATCGAGTGACAGAGAGCTATACAAATACCTATACCGGAATAAGTAGAAGCCCTTATGCAGAGAGACTATTTTCAGAGGCGCTTAATTTTCAACAAGCAGAGCAAGGGTTATTGATTGGTCACTCTTTCCATCCTGCTCCAAAAAGTAGAGAGCAATTTAGTGCTGAAGATGCCAAAACGTATTCCCCAGAGCTAGGAGGTGAGTTTCCTCTACTTTGGTTAGCGGTTAATCATTCTATTCTTATGTCAGGCTCTTCAGGAGAGAAAACCGCAGCAGAGCGATTGGATGAATTGGTTTTTTCAGATCAGATGCTGACTTTAGCGATCAATGGAATTGTGAATGAAAATGAAAGTGTATTTCCTGTGCATCCATGGCAGTGGAAAGTCTTACAAGAGAAAGAAGACATTCAACGTTATTTAACGACAGGGTTAATAAGAGAGCTGGGCTCATTAGGTGCAATATGGTACCCAACGTCATCAACTCGTTCGCTTTATTCGCCTAAACTGCCTTATATGTTGAAGTTTTCACTCAGTGTTAAATTGACCAATTCTATTCGTAATTTATCGCTTAAAGAGGTGATCAGAGGAACCAGATTAAATCAATTGTTCACCGATACAGACATTAGTAATGAGTTAGGTCATCAGCAAGGTTTTCAAGTGATGCAAGAGCCCTGCTACCTTGGGTTAATGGATAAGAATAACAAGGTAATAGACGAGAGCCTTGTGGCATTTCGAGAAAACCCATTAAGCTGTAAACCTGATGAAGAAGCTGTTGTTCTTGCAACACTCACTCAGCAAAACCCTTATGGTGGTGAGAGTTTATTGGCTAAAAGAATCAAAGATTATGCTGATTCAAGCATACTGCCGTTAGCTCAAGTTGCCCAACAATGGTTTAGTGCGTATTGCCAATATGCTGTTGTTCCATTATTTAATCTTCAAGCAAATTATGGCGTTGTCTTTTTGGCTCATCAGCAGAATATTGTTATGCAGTTAAAGAGAGGGTTTCCAATTGGTATGTACTATCGTGATTGCCAAGGGACAGGCTATACAGACTTGGCTTTTGAACGTTTTCCTGAAGCATTAAATCAAACTAAGCAAGATATTGAAAACTATTGGAATAATGACAAAGTACGTCGTTATTTTGCCTATTACCTTATTATTAATTCTACGTTTAATGTTATTGCGTCCATCGCTTCTTATTGTGACGTTAGTGAAAAGACATTAGTGAAAGAGCTGCGTAAACAATTAGAAGTATTGAGAGATAAAGGCGTTAGAGATCAGCAATGTTTAAACTATGTATTAGACAGTGAAGCTCTGTGTTGTAAAGGCAATTTCTATTGTTATTTACAGAACATGAACGAGAACTCAATTCTTGATCCTGCCGTTATTTATTTTGATCTACCTAACCCATTGGTTCATATAAAGGATGCTATGAATGTTTAATTACAGGACGTTACTTTTAAGTTTAAATACTAATCCAACAATTGCGATTACATTATCAAAACAAGATGTTGAGGACCCATCAGTTATCACTCAATGTCTAAAAGAAATTGATCATATATTTAGTACGAATAAAACGGTTAATGAGCTTATTATTGAGTCAGAAGTCCCGAGCCTGCTTGCACAATCGTTACCATCGCTTTACAAGAATAGTTTGTCACGCCAGGGTTTTTATCAACAAGTGCGACCATGGCATTTGCATGCGCCTTCTACGCTATTTCCTTGGGTAGAGGTGCAATCATTATTGCAATATCGACATCATCCCGTTCGTCCTGAAATGCCAACAGGGAAGGTATATCAACGCTATGATCATAATATTGATGCAGAAATTAGTTTTAGATTGTTTGATCTTGATAAAGATATCGAGCGTTTTACTGCTTGGATGAATGATCCTAGAGTGGCAAATTTTTGGGAGCAAGCGTGGAGTTATGAAAAGCTCGCCGAATTTATTAAAGAGCGTTTGAGTGATGATCATATCATCCCATTAATTGGTGAGTTTAATGGTGAACCTTTTGGTTATGTTGAAGCGTATTGGGTTAGCGAGGATAGATTAAGTCCATATTATGATGTTCAACCTTATGACCGTGGTATCCATCTCTTAGTGGGTGAGCAGGCGTTTCGAGGTCCTGATTATTTCAATTGTTGGATGAGAGCTATTAGTCATTATTTGTTTGTGGATGATGTCAGAACCCAGCGCATTGTTTTAGAACCGAGAGCGGATAACCAGCGTTTATTTAATCGTATTCAAGAAGTTGGCTATAAAAAATGTTTCGAGTTTAATTTTCCTCACAAACGCTCGGCATTAATGATGCTTGAACGAAAAGCCTTTTTTACGGAGCAATGTTGATGGATCAAATAGCATTACATGCTCACTGGCCAGCGGCAAACCGGAAAATGGTAGCAAAGTTGATCAGTGAATTGGCGTATGAACAAGCGTTTACTATTGAAGAAAATAACGCTGAGTTTTCGTTCACTCCTTCTCAAGGTGTTGGGTATTACTTCTCTGGTAAACGCAATATTTGGGGGCAAATTGTGATTGACCCGATTTCATTAGATCGTAGACCTGCTGGGAATTCATCGGAGATAACTGCAACGCAATTTATGCGTGATATTCAATGCTTAATTGGTATCGATGATGATGTATTAGCCGAGCATTTTGAAGATCTGAATGCGACGCTACTAGGTGACTGTAAACTTGCATTACGTAAAGCGAATATGTCGGCGAAAGAACTTGCTTTTTTGTCGTGTGAACAGCAACAGCTTTTGTTTGATGGACATCCTAAGTTTGCCTTCAATAAAGGACGAAGAGGATGGGGAAGTGATGATCTCGCATTATATGCACCAGAATCTGAACGTTCTTTTCA
This sequence comes from Aliivibrio sp. EL58, assembly GCF_900312675.1. GTDB lineage: Bacteria > Pseudomonadota > Gammaproteobacteria > Enterobacterales > Vibrionaceae > Aliivibrio. The sequence goes on from NZ_OMPC01000001.1 coordinate 756,426, forward strand.
ATTAAGCTGGGTTGCAGTGCATCACTCTATTTTACAGAAAGCAACAAACCATAAAGTAGAGTGGGAACAGCTAATCGAATCCGCTGTTAATGAAACTGAACAGTATGAGATGGACGCATTACTTTCGTCATTTAATGTGGATATCAGTGATTATATTTATGTCCCTGTTCATCCTTGGCAGTGGTGTCAAAAGTTATCAATATTATTTGCACGAGAAATGGCAGAAAAAACACTGATCTATTTAGGTGAATTCGGTGATGAATTTTTGCCTCAGCTGTCAATTCGAACCTTGAGTAATACCACAAGACCAGATAGCTATGACATTAAGTTACCTTTAACCATTATGAATACCTCTTGCTATCGAGGTATCCCTGGGCGCTATATTTTAGCGGGTCCAATGGCCTCTGATTGGCTTGATTCTATTTTTAAATCAGACGATTTATTTATTGATAAACAGGCTGAAATCTTACAAGAGCCTGCCGCTGGTTTTGTAGCTCAATCTGATTATAAATTACTGGTTGGCGCTCCATATCGTTATCATGAATTACTTGGTGTGATATGGCGAGAATCCGCTCAATCTAAGCTTTCTAATAATGAAACGGCAATTTTAATGGCGGCGTTGATGGAATCAGATGAAGAAGGGATCCCATTAATTTCTGAATATATTACAGCGTCAGGGCTATCAATAGAAGAGTGGCTAAACAAGCTTTTTGATGCGGTTGTCATTCCTTATTATCACTTACTTTGTAAATACGGGGTTTCTTTAATTGCTCACGGACAAAACGTAACGTTAGTAATGGAAAATGCTCAACCCAAACGAATTTTATTAAAGGACTTTCAAGGGGATATGCGTTTAATTGAACGTGATATTCCAGAGCAAAAAACCTTAGACCCTTTAGCTAGAGATGTCACGGTCTCTTTGCCTGAAGATTTGATTATTCATGATTTACAAACAGGCCATTTTGTTACGGTTCTTCGCTTTATTTCTCCACTGGTTGAAAAACTAGGTTTACCTGAAATCGATTTTTATCAATTGCTTGGGTTACGAATTAAAGCATATGTAAAAGAAAATCCTGATTATCAAGATAGGTTTGAGCGTTTAGATTTGTTTAAACCAAAAATATTACGTATTGGGCTTAATCTGGCGAAGTTTAGACACAGTACGGATGCTAGTGCATCTCGCATGCTTCCAGATATGGAGAACCAGTTAGATAACCCGTTATATATGGCGATGAATAAATAACAATAATATTAAATGGAGAATAATAATATGAATATCAAATTGGATTTGGCAGGTATCGGTGTTGGTCCGTTTAACTTGAGTGTGGCCTCTCTTTTAGAGCCTAAAAAACAAATTAAAGCGACGTTTTTTGAAAGTAGAGATTCTTTTGCTTGGCATCCTGGTTTGTTGCTTGATAACACTAACATGCAAACGATGTTTTTAAAGGATTTAGTCAGTGCAGTATGTCCTGAAAGCCCTTATTCATTCTTATCTTACTTGGTGAAAAATAAAAAGTTTTATCGATTTTTATCCGCAGAGCTTAACTGTATTAGCCGCCATGAGTTTTCTGACTATTTATCTTGGGTTGCTCAACAACTTAGTAATGTTCAGTTTTCTACTGAAGTTGAACAGATCGAATTTAATGGTGATAGTTTTGAAATTAAAACCAGTAATGGAATATATGAAGCGCAGAATCTCTGTATAGGAACAGGTAAAGTCCCTTTCATTCCTGAATGTGCATTTCCCCATATCGGCCCAACCGTTTTTCATGCCGCCGAAATGGGATTACGTGATCGTGACTTTACTGGAAAAAGGGTCATGATTGTTGGTGGTGGACAAAGTGGCGCTGATATTTTCTTAAATGTATTACGTGAAAAATGGGGTAAGGCCGCTTCATTAGATTGGGTTTCTCGTCGCTCTAATTTCCAACCTCTTGATGAGGCTTCATTTACTAATGAGTTCTTCACTCCTGATTATGTAAATGCATTTGTTCAGCTTAACCCTGAAGTAAAGCACTCAGAGATCACAGCTCAGAAATTGACATCAGACGGCATTACTCAATTAGCGTTATTGGATATCTATCGAGAGCTATATCATCGTTTTGATGTGATGAAAGAAGACAAATGGGTGCGTTTATTACCGCATCGAACGATGGATAAATTAGAACAAACAACATCAGGCTTTTCTTTGGAAGTGCAGAATGCGTTAAGCCAAAAATCAGAAATGCATCAAGCAGATATTGTGATTTTAGCTACGGGATTTAAGTCTCCTTATCCTGCTTGTTTAAACTCAATTCTTCCTCTATTGGATTTAGATAAAGAGGGACGTTACCAACTTACGCCTGACTTTGAACTGAAATGGAAAGGCAGCAAGAATAATAAGATATTTGCGGTGAATGCAGGCATGCATAGTCATGGTATTGCGGAACCTCAACTCAGCTTAATGGCGTGGCGAAGTGCCAGTATTATCAATCGATTATCAGAAAAAGAGATATACGACATTGCTTCTGATAAAGGGATGATTGATTGGATCTCAGAGTCGGTTGTTGATGAATTAGTAAATGCTTAGTTTTGTTAGCAAACCGACACTTATTTTTTAATTAATATTATTTTTTAAGTAATAAATAGTTGAATACGGATTTTTATCATTCGTATTCATTTTAGTGCAACATCAATATAAAAAAGAGAACATAAATGAACGTTAAAAAAGGGAATTATCCGCTCACCTTAGTCGCTATTGCCGTTGCAACAGCGACTACTTTTGTCTCTGTAGCAGCTCAAGCAGAAGCGTATAAAAATACAGAAGAAACCATGGTGGTGGTATCAAGTCGTACGCCTAAAGCAATTAGTGAGATCCCAGGAACGGTTTGGTTTGTTGACTCAGAACAAATTGAACAAGAATATCGTGGTGGTAAAACACTGGGTGAGATTTTAGCAACAACCATTCCATCACTAGATGTGAGTAGTGGTGCAAGAACTAACTACGGTCAAAACTTACGTGGCCGTGCAATGCTCGTCATGATTGATGGGGTATCGCTTCAATCTTCTCGTCCTATTAGTCGCCAATTAGATGCGATTGACCCATTTAATATTGAACGTATTGAGGTACTTTCTGGGGCGACCTCTATTTATGGGGCCGGTGCAACTGGTGGTGTGATAAACATTATAACCAAAAAATCAGACAGTGATGAGTTGCAGTTTGAAAGTTATGTAAGTGGCACGACTGGCTTTAATGGGGGTGATGACTTTGATTACAAAGTGGCCCAATCTATCTCTGGTGGAACAGAGAATGTCGCAGCGAGAGTATCAGCGGTTTATACCGAAACACAAGGTTATTATGATGGTGAAGGCGATATCATTACCCCTGATATATCTCAAGGCTCGCTGCAATACAATAAAACAATAGATCTACAAAGTACGGTTGATGTTTCGATTTCTGATACTAAAAATATTAACTTTTTAGCGCAATATTACGATAGTCAACAAGACTCGCCATACGGCCTTTATATTAAAAATTATAAGTTTATTGATGTGCGTAAAGGTTTCGAATCTGATCGTCAACACGGTACAGAACGAATCATGCTAAGTGCGGCTTATAGTGATTCTGAATTTCTGAGCCATCAATTAGTTGTTGAAGCCTCTTATCGAAAAGAAGATCAAACTTATACACCGTATTACCAAAGTGCTTCACAGCAAACGACTGATGTCATCTCTTTAAAAACCGCTTTAGCTAAATCGTTTGGTAAAGTGAATTTGGTTTACGGTGTAGACGCTTACATGGATAAGTTCGATAGTAACCAAGCGCTCTTTGATCCAACGATTGCGAATAACTCAGGTAATCTAGTGAATAAAACTTACGCTGAAGTGGGGCGCTACCCTGGGGTAGAGGTCGGTTCGGTTGCTGGGTTTATTCAAGCTGATATGAATATTACCGATGATTGGTCAATTCAAGGGGGTTACCGTTACCAATATATGAACAATAAGATCGATGATTTTGTTGATTATAAAATTCAAAAGAAAATTGCTGCAGGAAATGGCTCTTCTGCTGATGCCGTTCCTGGGGGAGAAACTAATTATTCTGTCGGTTTATTTAATTTAGGGACTATTTATAAACTCACGTCTGATTCACAAGTATGGGCTAGTTTCTCGCAAGGTTTCGATCTTGCTGATCCTGCGAAATATTATGGGCAAGGAAGTTATTCAGCGGTTGATGCTAATGGACATTATGCTCTGCAAAACAGCATTAATGTTTCTGATTCTAAAATGTCAGGGATTAAAACTAACAGTTATGAAATTGGCTTTAGAACTGAACAAGATGCATTAAGTTTTCAGGCCGCGGCGTATTTCTCACAATCGGATAAGTCGGTTAAATACAATAAGCAGACATTGCTAATTGAAGATGTTGATAATGAAAAGCGTGTCTATGGAGCTGAAGCGCTAGTTTCTTATTGGGTAATGGATAATATTCAAGTCGGTGCATCTGGTCATTATGTTGTTTCTGAACTTCAAACCGATGATAAATGGGATGATTTAAGTGCGGGTGAAGCAAGTACATCAAAAGCGAACTCGTGGGTTGGGTGGTATGAATCAGATCTTGCGCTGAAAGTACAAAGCCAGACAATGTTTGATTACAAAGATGCAGACGATAATGAGTTATCTGGTTATACCGTGTTTGATTTAGTCGGTAGTTATGAGTTACCAGTGGGTAGTTTAGGGTTTGGTATTCAAAACTTGTTTAATAAAGATTACACGACGGCATGGGGCCAACGAGCTCAAATCCTATATTCTAGCCACTATGGTGCAGCGGCTTATGATTACAAAGGCCGCGGACGAACCTATACGCTAAATTACCAAGTTAAATATTAATATTTAGTTACTTCTACATTTTGTACCACAATTAAATAAGACTATTTCGTAAGAGGTAGTCTTATTTTTCATTAATACTGCGGAATGCGTCCATACATTTATAATAAAATTAGGTATGATTAAAAAACAAACGTTTATTTGTAAGATGCGGATATATTAAGATAATTATCAATTATACAAGGAAGAAAAATAATGGCATATGATACGTTAATAACAATTGGAGTACTGGTATTCCTTGTACTCATATTAATTGCCCTTGGTGTTAAAACGGTACCTCAAGGCCACAATTGGACTGTCGAACGATTTGGTCGATATACACAGACGTTACAACCAGGTTTGAATTTGATCATTCCATTTATTGATACGATTGGTCACAAAATAAATATGATGGAGCAGGTATTAGATATTCCTGCACAGGAAGTGATTTCAAAAGATAATGCCAATGTAACCATTGATGCCGTGTGTTTTGTGCAAGTGGTTGATGCTGCAAAAGCGGCTTATGAAGTGAGCGATCTTCAGCATGCCATTCGTAATTTAACATTAACGAATATGCGTACAGTGTTAGGTTCTATGGAGCTTGATGAAATGCTGAGTCAACGTGACATGATTAACGTGAAGCTTTTAGCTATTGTTGATGCAGCAACCAATCCATGGGGCGTCAAAATTACACGTATTGAAATTAAAGATGTGCAACCACCTGCAGATCTAACGGCAGCGATGAATGCACAAATGAAGGCTGAGCGTCATAAACGTGCCGATGTACTAGAAGCTGAAGGTAAACGTCAGGCTGAAATACTAAAAGCAGAAGGTCATAAACAAGGCGAGATCCTAAAAGCAGAAGGTGATAAACAAGCTGCAATTCTTCAAGCCGAAGCCCGTGAACGTGCAGCCGAAGCCGAAGCAAATGCAACAAGAATGGTATCAGAAGCGATTTCTCAAGGTGATATGCAAGCCGTGAATTACTTTATTGCGCAAGGCTATACTGAAGCACTAAAATCCATAGGACAGGCAGAAAACAGCAAGATCATTATGCTGCCTTTAGAAGCATCGGGCTTAATGGGATCAGTTGCGGGTATTGCTGAAATGTTTAAGGTAGACAAAGAGGGTTCTAAATAGGAGTTCATAATGGAATTTTTTGAGCAAATGAATCACTGGCACTGGTTAACGCTTGGGTTATTGCTACTTGCAGGTGAATTATTAGGAACGGCAGGTTACTTTTTATGGATAGGGCTATCTGCTGTTACCGTTGGTGTATTGTATGCCGTTATCCCACTTAGCTGGCAATTACAATGGGTAAGCTTTGCTGTTTTCTCTCTTTTTGCAACGTGGCTGTGGTGGAGATATCAGCACAAAAAAGACGGTTCATCGGATGCTAAACGAGCTTTGAATCAAAAAGATAAGCAACTAATTGGACAAACTTCTCGTTTGGAAGAAGACGTTATTGCGGGTTCTTGCAGAATTGTCCTAGGAGATACCACATGGTCCGCAAAAAGTTTTCAAGATATCCCAAAGGGTACGCTAGTTCATGTTGTGTCTGTTGACGGTATTATTTTGACCATTGAGCCAGTTAAGAAATAAGTTAACATTGCTTTAAATTAAAATGAGCAATTTATTAGCGCAATGCGTTCGTGAATTGCTCATTTTTTACATCTGTTATTTGAGTTCTTGTGATTTACCTTTTTTATTAACCTTTTATGGTTGTTTTTAACGTATCGTGTGTTATAAATTGGTGTGGTTTTTGTAGCTTTTTATTTCATGTTTTTTGAGGTTTGGCCGATATAGGCTCAAAGCGTTAAAAATGATTTCTATTATCGTAAATACTCATGGAGCGAGTTATTAATAATTAGTTGAAGGTGTAAAACATGAGTTACAAAAATTTAGCAGTAAGAAAGAAAATTGCCGTTGTTTTTTCAGGCATTGGATTAGTGATGATCGCATTTGGCTTTTTCTTATTACAAGAATTAAACAAGGTAGAGGCAGAGGTGATTAACTTTACTGACTCTACTGTACCAAGCGTGTTATCTGTGGAAGACATATATTTTGAAATGAATGCGTATCGTCGAAATCAATATGCAGCTTTGACATATCAAGAAAAGGATTTACCTGGCTTAGTGTCGATTTTGTCTTCACAAAAAAACGATATCAAAGTTGATCTTGCAAAATATGAAGCGACAGTGGCAAGTGCTGATGAGCGTCGTGTATTTGATCGTGTTAATAATGGTTGGCAAGAATATTTACGTCTTTTAAATGGTTTTACTCAAAAGATCAGTAATGGCGAAAAAACGTCAGCTCAAGCTGAATTACTTGATTCATTCCGTCAATTTGAAGAAGTTGGTGCAGCAATGGATGCGTTAGTTGAGGCTAACCTTGGGTTTGTAGCAAACAACCGTACTTCAATTATGAGCAGTGTTAATAACGTAACAATGGCAACCAAAGTGTCATTTACTGCTTTAATTGCGTTCATGATTTTTATTACTTTCTTCTTAGCACGCCAAATCTGTCGCCCATTAAATTTAGTGGTAGAGCAGTCTAAAGCGATTGCGGCGGGTGATTTAACTTTCCGCCTTCAACGTGAAGAGATTGGTAATGATGAGCTAGGTGAACTGGCTGATACCAATATTGAAATGCAAAATCAATTACGTGAGCTTATTGAAGATACTATCTCTGCGGTAACGCAACTTTCTGCAGCAGTAGAAGAAATGAGTGCGATTTCAGAACAATCTGCGCGTGGTATGCAACAGCAGCAATCTGACATTACAACGGTAGCCGCTGCAATGGAAGAAATGAAAGCAACGGTAGCAGAAGTAGCAAATAATACTGAGATGGCCTCTGCATCGGCTTTAGAAGCGTCAGAAGAAGCAAAACAAGGTAACCAAGACGTCCAGTCGAATATTGAACAAATTCAGGTTGTGTCTCGTGATATCGAACAAGCAGGTGAATTGGTTGAAGAGCTAGAACGTGAATCAAATAACATCAGCGTTGTGGTTGAAGTTATTCGTGGTATTGCTGATCAAACAAACTTATTAGCACTGAATGCAGCAATTGAAGCGGCGCGTGCTGGTGAGCAAGGTCGTGGTTTTGCGGTAGTTGCTGATGAAGTTCGCTCTCTTGCAGGTCGTACTCAATCATCAACAACAGAAATTGTTGAGATCATTGAGAAACTTCAAGCAAGTGCGACACATGCAAAAGCAGCAACCGATCAAAGTTGTTCTAAGATCCGTATTTGTGTAGAGCAAAGCGTTCAAACGGGTAATTCAATCCAAATGATTGAAGAAACCATGATGAAAGTAACAGATACGAGTATTCAAATTGCGAGTGCATGTAGCCAACAAGATTCAGTAACAGAAGAGCTTGGTCGTAACATTCAAAGCATGAGTTTATCAGCAAGTGAAGTGGCATTAGGGGCTGATCAAACAGCACAATCGAGTGTTGAATTAGCACAATTAGCAACGACACTACAAACTTCTTTATCACGCTTTAAAGTGTAATAAAAACGACGTTAAACCAGTATTGGTATAAATAGAAAAGGAGATCACTAGATCTCCTTTTTTTATGTTGAAAGTAATCTTTTTTAGAATGAATGTCGCATTTAAATTTTAGCTGTAATGGAATATTGAATATATTAATGACTAAAACATCACTATTTTAAGAAAAAGGTAAAATTTATTTTACTGAATTATTGGTTTATTAATGAACTATTGGCGGTGTTATTTTGACTATTGAGCTAACTAGAAAGTAAATAGTCATGCTTTTCAAAGTAAAACGACCAATTAATTAACCTAATAAATTACTGGGCACTCATTTTGTCACATCTCTAATTTAGCAATGGTTTGCTTTCTTTTTTTTATTACAAATCATTGTTATTATTTACATTTTTTGAATTATAAAAGTGTGTGACTTTTATCTGTTTTTATTTTATTTTCTCGTCAATCTGCCGTTATAAGGTAAAAGAGTTAAGCAATTTTCTCTATAAAATAACACTCATGGATGAGTTATGAAGAACTATCTAAAGGTTGTCAAAACATGAGTTATAAAAATTTAGCAGTACGTAATAAGATTGCCGTTGTATTTTCGGCGATCAGTTTAGTGATGATAGCGTTTGCTGTTTTCCTATTACAAGAATTAAATAAAGTGGAATCAGAGGTTATTAACTTTACTGATTCGACAATACCAAGTGTAATCTCGGTTGAAAATTTATATTTTGAAATGTCAGTGCTACGTCGTAGTCAATACGCATCGCTAACGTATCCTGAATATAATGAAAGTTTAAAAGCATTATTTGGCCGTCAAGAAAAGACGAAGCAAGAAATTCAAATTATGCTTGATCGTTATGATGCGACAGTAGGTAGCGACGATGAGCGTCGAGTTTTTGATAATGTATTGAACTCTTGGAAGAGCTATTCAAATATTCTTTCAGGCTTTAATCAATCAGTAAAAGATCGAGATTTACGTAAAGCTCAACAAGTTTTATCGGGGTCATTAGATGCTTTTAATACTGTTGGTTCAGCAATGGATGCATTGATTGATATTAATCTAGGTTTTGTTGCTAATAACCGCACTAGAATTATGGGGAGTGTTGATAATGTAACAACAGCGACTCAAGTGTCGTTTACTGCATTAATTGCATTTATGATCTTTATTACGTTCTTCTTAGCTCGCCAAATTTGTCGCCCATTAAATTTAGTTGTAGAACAGTCTAAAGCGATTGCTGCTGGTGATTTAACATTCCGTCTTGAACGTAATGAAATTGGTAACGATGAGCTAGGTGAACTGGCTGATACTAATATTGAGATGCAAAATCAACTGCGCATTTTGATTGAAGATACGATTTCAGCGGTAACGCAACTTTCTGCAGCAGTAGAAGAAATGAGTGCAATCTCAGAACAATCAGCTCGCGGTATGCAACAACAACAATCTGACATTACAACGGTAGCCGCTGCAATGGAAGAAATGAAAGCAACCGTAGCAGAAGTAGCAAATAACACTGAAACAGCGTCTACATCAGCTCTAGAAGCATCTGAAGAGGCTAAACAAGGCAACCAAGATGTTCAGTCGAATATTGAACAAATTCAAGTTGTGTCTCGTGATATTGAACAAGCAGGTGAGTTGGTTGAAGAGCTAGAGCGTGAATCAAACAACATCAGCGTTGTGGTTGAAGTGATTCGCGGTATTGCTGATCAAACAAACTTATTAGCACTGAATGCAGCAATTGAAGCGGCGCGTGCTGGTGAGCAAGGTCGTGGTTTTGCGGTAGTTGCGGATGAAGTTCGTTCTCTTGCGGGTCGTACTCAATCATCAACTAGCGAAATCGTTGAGATCATTGAAAAACTACAAGCAAGTGCAGCACATGCTAAAAATGCAACAGATCAAAGTTGTTCTAAGATCCGTGTTTGTGTAGAGCAAAGTGTTCAAACGGGTCAATCAATCCAAATGATTGAAGAAACCATGATGAAGGTGGCGGATACTGGTATTCAAATCGCGAGTGCGTGTAGCCAGCAAGATTCAGTAACAGAAGAACTTGGTCGCAACATTCAAAGCATGAGCTTATCAGCAAGTGAAGTCGCATTAGGTGCAGAGCAAACTGCACAATCAAGTGTTGAGCTAGCGCAGTTAGCAACCACACTGCAAATGTCTCTATCTCGCTTTAAAGTGTAAGCTGATTTAGCGTTTATCGTTGAAATCAAAAACTAAAATAAAAAAGGAGATCGTATGATCTCCTTTTTTGTATCTTATCTATATTAAATTGGTATTAGCTTTTTGCTTTAACCGCTTTGATTAGCACAGACGTATCCATTCGACCTAAACCTTGTTCTTGCAGGTTTTTGTATTCCTGATCTACTTCTTCTGTGAGTGGCAGTTTAATCCCATGAGCTTTTGCTTCATCTAGACAAATGCCAAGATCTTTTCTCATCCAATCAATGGCAAAACCGAAATCGAATTTATCTTGTGCCATGGTGCTTGCACGGTTTTCCATCTGCCATGAACCCGCCGCGCCGTGTTTTAGCGTATCAACCACAAGATCGATATCTAGGTTGGCTTTTTCAGCAAGAATAAGCGCTTCACTTAGGCCTTTTAATACACCAGCGATACAGATTTGGTTTGCCATTTTACAGCGTTGGCCTTGGCCATTTTCACCAAGAAGAGTAATCGCTTTAGCAAAGCTTTGAATCACAGGTTTTGCTGTATTGAATGCTGCTTCATTACCGCCACACATCACGGTTAATACACCGTTTTCAGCACCGGCTTGACCACCAGAGACCGGCGCATCAATAAATTGATTACCTTGTGCTTCAGACGCTTTTGCAAGTTCAACCGCTAAGGTAGCTGATGTGGTGGTGTTATCGACTAAAATAGCACCAGGTTTTAAACCTGCAAGAACACCATCTTCACCATAAATAACACTACGAACATCGTCATCATTACCAACACAAACAAAAACGATGTCTGAGCCTTCTGATGCTTCACGAGGAGTAGCGGCGGATTGACCTTGGCATTCCGCAGCCCATTGTTTTGCTTTTTCTTCTGTGCGGTTATATACCGTAGTTGAAAAGCCTGCATTTTTTAAATGGCGGGCCATTGGGTAGCCCATTACGCCCAAACCAATGAAGCTAACGTTAGTGATTTCCATGTCATTCCTTATTATGTGCTGTTGTTATTAGCGATTAAAACACAGCTCGTAACAATTTGACATAGGTCAATATTGAGATTATTTGTAATATTGTTATGAAACTAATTCATGATCAGTTGTATCTGTTATTAGTATCTATCTAGTAAGTCGACAGTAAAATCATCAAGATCAAGCGTAAAGTTCATTTCTGCTGCTTGTTCATATACTTCATTTAAGCTTTTTTGAACTGCTGTAATGGTAAGCGTGTTGTTATCCAAGGTGAATACTTGTTGTTGAGTCGTGTAGTAGAAAGCGAGTATCAACAGAGAGTTGTGATCATTTCTGGCCGCTTTTTCTTTAATCTTTGCTAGCTTACGATAGATACGATTATGAATTTGTTTTAGTTGCCATGCGTACATGATCTCATCAAAATACGGATTACTTTTAACTTTGTTCATAACCACAGAACTTACTATTACCGCTAAGATAACGCCAAGAACATTGAGATGAAAGTTGCCAGTAGAGCCGGATTCAGTAATGCCTTCTGAGCCAAATAAAGCAATAAGAATTGAGCCGAATGCAAGGGCTAACACCGCAAGACAACCAACAAAACCCACCATAACCAAGTTAGTTTTTTTACGATACGTGTCTTTGTCTATATTTAGAATTTTCATGTCACACCGCTCTCGATGATAGTAAATAGAAGGGCAGTGTAGTGCAAAAAGGAATAAAATTGGAATTAAGAAAGAGTAACCGTTAGTTTCATCAAAGTTTTATCAAGAAATAGATGATGTTAAAGACAAAAAGCCATATCAAATTGAGTGATATGGCTTCGTTAATATTGCGTATTATTTTTTGAGGTGTTTAATCTTTAGAAGATAAATTGATACAAGAAGCCCGCACCAATTGCCATGCCTAGAATTACGACTAAGAACGCTGCAATCATTTGGTTTTTGAAGATAGATTTAAGCAAAATTACTTCGGTTAAACTTGCCCCTGCACTACCAATGATTAACGCCATTACTGCACCAAGACTCATTCCTTTTGCTGCTAGTGCTGCACTTAGTGGAATAACCGCTTCAGCACGAATGTAAAGAGGAATACCAATGACCGCCGCAACTGGGATAGCAAATGGGTTATTTTCACTTGCGATACGAGCAACGAATTCTGTTGGCATAAAGCCATAAATCATTGAGCCAAGAGCAATACCACCAATTAAATAAGGCAATACTTTCTTAAAATCAGTCCAAGTACTGTTCCAAATTTTCATCCATTTACTTTGAGGTGCTTTTTTCGCAGCGCCACAGGTTGAACCACAGCCTTTTGATTCAGGTGCGATATACGCGCTTTCTTTTACGTATTTTTCAAAGCCCAGTTTTTCTAAGGTGTAACCTGCAATAATGGATACACCCATTGCAATTGCAAAGTAGAACACAGTCACTTTAAGACCAAAGGTGACAGCGAATAGTCCAATAATGATTGGGTTTAATAGTGGGCTTGCAAACAAGAACACCATCATCGTACCAAAACCAGCTTTAGCTCTTAATAGACCTTTCAAAAAAGGAATGGTTGAGCATGAGCAAAACGGAGTAATTGCACCAAGTAAGCCGGCAACAATATAGCCTCGGCCATTTTTCCCGCTCAGAATACTTTGGATCTTCGCTGGTGGAATGTATTCCTGTAAGACGCCAACAAGGTAGCTAATTAATAGGAACAGTACGGTTAATTCTGCCGCTAAAAACGCGAACATATTTAAGGTGTCCATCACCATGTCTTGTGTAATTGTAAACATAATCTAAATCTCTATATTTCTGGAATAGTCGAAATATATACATAACTATTGGCGCGATCAAGTTATTTCTAGTAATATCGAAATATAAATTTAAAGAGGAATACATAATGGATATTGAAATTGTTGCTAAAGCATTGAAAGAATTAGGGCATCCCACCCGTTTAGCTATTTATAATGTTGTAGTTCGTGCTGGGCACCAAGGGATTGCTGTTGGTGGAATACAAGAAAAATTAGATATTCCGGGTTCTACCTTGTCTCATCATGTATCAGGTTTGGCTTCTGCAGGATTAATTTCTCAACGCCGTGAAGGGCGAACTCTTTTTTGTGTGGCTGAATATGAGAAACTATCTTCGGTGATTGGTTTCTTACAAGATGAATGTTGTTTTGATGAAGAATGTTAAAAAGGAGCAATGAAATGAATGTGTATACTCAATTTGAAAGCCCGTTAGGTCTTGTGACTGCCAACGCGAATGACGATGGCTTGCTTGGTGTTTGGTTTGAAAGTCATGAGATGGAATTAAGTGATTTTGGAACGCAAGCAGATGACCATCCTGTTTTGAAACTTACCGTTCTTCAATTACAGGAATATTTTTCAGGAAACCGCCGTGAGTTTTCTATTCCATTAGCGGCAAATGGCACAGAGTTTCAAAATAAGGTATGGAAAGCATTAACAACAATCCCTTATGGTGAAACATGGTGCTATAAAGATCTTGCCATTGCAGTCGGTAACCCAAAGGCGTCTCAAGCGGTTGGTGGAGCTAATGGTAAAAATCCAATATCAATTATCGTTCCTTGCCATCGTGTGATTGGTAAAAATGGCAGCCTAACGGGATACGCTGGTGGAGTTGACATCAAACAAGCATTATTAAAGTTAGAAGGTATACGTTAATTTTGTAGTACGCTACACTGATCGGAATTATGGATGATGAAGGAATAACAATGCACGCAATATTAAAAGTCATTGCTAACTTAATTAATAAGCATTTTATGGCGATTAATATGTATACGCTGATGTTTCTTCTTATCAGTTACGTCGCGTTAAGTTGGCTAGGGTTAACCTTGGCTAATGAACCTCATTTAACCGATAACCTATCCAGCTTTTTTTACTATATCGTTACCACCAGTAGTACCGTAGGGTATGGCGATTTAAGCCCAACAACCGATCATGGTCGACTCTTTTCAGCCTTGTTTATTATTCCATGTGGTGTTGGTTTATTTGCGTTGTCAGTGGGACGTGCCGCGGTATTTTTTACCGATTTTTGGCGTACAAACAGAAGAGGGAGACGAAACTTGAACTTAGAAAATCACATTATCGTTATTGGAATAAACAGTGGGCGAACGCCTCACCTTGTTCAAATGTTAAGAAGAGAAGAGCAAGGCCGACGAGAAGTGGTGGTTGTCTCTTGTGAGTATGAAGAGTCTCCTTTTGATTCTGATATTCATTTTGTGCGCGTTAACTCGTTTACCGATGCAACAGAAATGGAACGCTCAAACTTATCGAAAGCCAGTGCGGTTATTGTTGATACCGATTTAGATGATGCAACGTTAACCATTAGCTTGTTTGTCGCAGAGCAAAACAGCGATGCGCATTTAGTTGCTCACTTTGAAGACCCAATCAAACGAGATTTATTGCATAAATATTGCCCGAATTCAGAGTGTATTTCGTCACTGTCGACAGAATTAGTGGCGAAGTCTGTAATGGATAAAGGCTCAAGTTTTATTCATTCTGAGTTGGTGAGTGCGCATGAAGGTCAGACTCAATACTCAATTGAGATACCGAGCGACATCACGCCATTTACGATTGAATCGGTGTATACGCCATTTAAGAAGCAGTATGAAGCGATTATTATTGCCATACAGACAAATAATGAAGGGTGTAAAATTAACCCAAGTCTAGAAACCATACTATCGCCAGGCGATGTGATTTATTACATTGCGGATGAACGTATTGTCGATCTTAATTGGGCTAACATTACGAATTAATCATTATTTTTGGAAAGAAACGGTAAACGTTGTTTGTGTATCGGCAGACTGCACTGTTATCTTTCCATTATGTGCATTTACAATCGAGCGAACGATAGTTAATCCAAGCCCTGCGCCTGTGCTGCTTGAATGTCTTCGTGATTTATCGGCTCTGTAAAAGCGCTCAAAAATAAAAGGCAGATCCTTTTCTTGGATGATGTCACCTGTGTTTGAAATTGATAATTGCACTTTATTTGGGCTTTCTTTGATATCAATTAAAATAGAACTATTTGGTGCTGAATGACGAATTGCGTTTGATAAGAGATTATTAGCAATTCGCTGTATCATCGATTTATCCCCCCATAGTATGCCCTTACCAGAAAGCCGAATAGTAACGTCTGACTCTTCAGAAATGATGCTGTAATATTCTACAATAGGTTCAAATAATGAGACTAAATCTAAGTGGATATTACTTTTTAATAGCAAATCATTTTCTGACTTAGCAAGATAAAGAGTATCGTTAATGGTTTTATTGATCCGTTCCAATTCTTCTAAATTAGACGATAAAATGTCTTGATAGTCTTGTGTGGATCTTGGGTGTGATAGCGTGACTTGAGTTTGTGTCACAATGTTCGATAATGGGGTTTTTAACTCATGGGCAATATCAGAAGAAAAGTCACTTAAGCGCTGAAACCCCAATTCTAATCGTTCAAGCATTTGGTTTTGCACCCTCGCAAACTCAATGAGCTCAGTGGGTAACCTCTCATCAGATAATCGGATATGCAATTTATTTGGTTGAACTTCTTTGATTTGATTTTGCAGTGATCTAAGCGGTTTAAACCCCATACTCACGATCAAAAAACTGTAAAGAAAAGACAGCAAACTCGCGATGCTAATAGACCACATTAAAATAACTTTGAGTTTTTTATTAAATTGAATGTGGTGATCAATGTTAATGCCAATGAGAAGGCCAGTGTACTCATCATGTGCGTTTAGAGGATAATATAAGGTTCTAAATGTGTAGTTATTATACGTCCACTCGTTAAGGTCTTTTGATGGAGAAAATGCATCATCATTTGCGATTACGTTGGTGTTTTGGGTTTGCTCTCCGTTCTTTTTGGTTATCCATACATTAATTCCTCTGCTTTTTAACGATGAAAATATCTCGGTACTAGTAATCCCTTTGTTTTGCAGTAAGACGGAAATGGAAGTGCGGTTGGAGGTTAGTTGATTACGGTCTTCTTCATAGAAATGGGATTGAACGAGATACTGAATGGCGATGCCAAGGCCAATAAACACAAATACCGAGGTGGAGAAAAACATGAGGGTGAGCTTTAATTTCATTGAAAGATAATGAGTTTTCATCGCATCACACCTCGTCCATTTTATAGCCCATACCTCGCACCGTATGGATCAATGGCGTGTCGTAAGGTTTATCGATTTTTGCTCTGAGTCGCTTAACGGCAACGTCAATGACATTGGTATCACTGTCGAAATTCATATCCCAAATGAGAGAAGCGATGGTGGTTCTTGATAGTACTTCTCCTTGCTTTCGCATGAACAATTCGAGTAATGAAAATTCTTTTGCTGTTAACGTAATATTATCGTGATTTCTTGTCGCAGTATGTTTTAAAAGGTCGAGTTGTAAATCACATAAGACTAACTCGTTTACTTTTTGGGTGTGCGAGTTTGCAGTTTGAGATCTCAGTGCATTTTCAATACGAGCTTTTAATTCAGCAAAGGCAAAGGGCTTGATTAGGTAATCATTCGCGCCGAGTTCAAACCCTTTTACTTTGTCATCTACTTGATCTTTTGCCGTCAGCATAATAATAGGCGTGCTATTTTCGCAGTTTCTGAGCGTTTGCAAAATTTGCCACCCATTCAATTTTGGCAGCATGACATCTAAGATAATTAAATCGTATTGATATGTCGTTGCGTTATACAAACCATCAACGCCATCACGCGAAAGATCAACAGTGTAACCGGACTCTGTTAATCCCTTTTTTAGATAATCTCCAGCTTTCGTTTCATCTTCTATTATAAGTAGTTTCATCACGTTATTTCTTTAAATATGGAGAACAATCAGTGGGTATCAATACAATATAGTCGCATCTTTCTTATATGGCACGTTGATTTATAAAGAATAGTACAAAAAAACTAGTCATTAGAGGTGTGCTCTAAGTAATGATAATTTGCGTGTATTAATCCTGTGTATTGTATTTGCCCTGCCATGTTCATTGTTTCTTGAACTGTGATGTAACTCTTGTCATCTAAGCTAATACTTTGGGTTGTTTTTGATTCAAATGATTTGATTTTTAATGCATTTTTAAGTTCTGACGGTGAGCTTGTATCAAGTTTATTTAATTGAGTTAAAGCTTGATTGTAGGCTTCTTTTTTCGTTGTTACATGGTCAGTATAGAGCGTCGTATTGCTTGTTTTACTAATATAGTTGCCGCTAGTGATAACTGAGTTAGCCATCGCATTTGAACTTGCAAGAATAATAACGGCTGATAGAGCAAGTGTTTTGAATGATTTCATGATGATCCCTTAATGAGCTGTTTGGTTTAAGTAGGTTCATAATAGTGGACTGAAAGTGACATGACGGGGTCTGGTATATGACATTTTTGTCATGTTGGTTTGGGGAATGGGTCGTGTTTTTATGACTGATATCATTAAGAAGAGAGAAACTGTCGCCATTTGAAATTCTTTATTGCACTGAGGTAATGCTGAGATTAGAATGCGAACGATTTTCATTTAATTGGTGAGTAAACGTGTCCCGTATTTTAGTGGTTGATGATGACATTGCGTTATGCAATTTATTACAAGAAGTATTACAAGATGAAGGCTACGATGTCGATTGCGTACATTGTGGAGAAAGTGCGCTAGAGTTTATTCAGACGCATTCAGTTGACCTTGTTTTACTTGATGTCATGTTACCAAAATTAGATGGTTATCAAGTGGCGAGACGCATTTGTCAGCGCTTTGCCACTCCTATTCTTATGCTTACTGCTTTAGGTGATGAAGAGTCTATGCTTGATGGTTTGCAAGCAGGCGCAGATCATTTTCTTGCTAAACCTTTCAATGTTCCTGAATTATTGGTGCGTATTACCGCTATTTTACGTCGTGTCGGTTTAGAGCGTCAGCGCCAAAATTATGTGGGTGCGACCGAAGATCTGGCAGAGCAATTTTTACGTTTACCATTGACTGAAACGGAATCCGAATTACTGCAATATCTGATTAAGAATGCTGATGTTGTGGTGTCTAAATCTGATCTTCAAGTTAACATTCTCAAAAAAGAGTTATGCCCGTTTGATCGTAACCTAGATATGCATATCAGTAATATTCGTCGTAAATTACTTCAATCTGGTTTATCTAAACAGCACATTAAAACCGTTCGTGGGCGTGGCTATAGCTTTATCAAAACGGTTAATAACTAATGATGGGTAAGGTTTAATGAATATGCTTCATTGGTTTTGTACTTGTCCCTCTTTTGTACGTAAGCATAAAAATGGATTAGCGTTTCGTTTATTTAGTGCATTCGCAGTCAGCTTATTTTTGATCATATCGCTACAAAGCTTGGCTGAAATTGCCTTAATGAAATCAATGTTGCGTATTCCTGCATCCATACAAACTAAGATGTTAGATTTGGCTGACCAAGCAAATGTGATGATTGAAGATGGGGATATGGATGAGTTAGCCGATTGGGCAAGAGCACAAGAGTATTATCTTTTTGTTCTTGATGAAAATAAACGACCAATTACTCATCGTGATATGCATCCTCATTTTGCATTTAAACTCAGATATCTACGTCCATTAGATACGCAATTAGATAATGAAGTGAACCGTCCGATTATCGGTATTCCATTAAAGGATGGTTTAACGATAGTAATTCAAATGCCGTATCAGTACCATCCCGCAAAAGATTTCCCTCTTTATTTTGGCATTATAAAGTTCGTTATTTCAGGGTTGATCCTAGGGTTGTTCTCTTGGGTTATTGCTCACTATTTACAGCAGCCACTCGCTAAATTACGCGAAGTAAGTCATAAATTAGCGCAAGGCGATTTTGACGTTAAAGTGGGAGAAGAGATAGGACATTCGGTTCGAGAGTTTAGCGAGTTAGCTCATGACTTTGATAATATGACCCATGAGATCCACTCTTTAGCTGAAAAGCAGCAGAGACTGATCCGTGATGTTTCTCATGAATTACGAACGCCATTAGCTCGACATAATTTAGCGCTGCATTTACTGAGAAAGAAAGTGGACAGCGAGCATCAACATTTATTGGATAGATTAGAGAGTGAATCTAATGAGATGAATGAATTAGTGGGTGAGATCTTAGAGTTTAGCCGTTTAGAGAACGCTCGTTACTCCACAAAGTTAGAAGCGATTATGTTAGAGAGCCACTGCAGCGCTCAAGTGGCTCAACGTCGCGTCGATTTAAAATTAAATCAAAGTTTAGAAATGACAGCCACACAACCTATTCCAATGGCGATGGCAGATCCTCGTTTGGTGACTCGGATTATTAGCAATCTGATTGGTAATGCGATTAAATATGCCGGTGACAGTGCGGTGATTCAGGTTATCGTGACGCCATATACAGAGCAAGATAAAGAGTATGTGGCGGTAATCGTTGAAGATGATGGTTTAGGGATCCAAGAACATCAGTTATCGGATATATTTTCTCCATTTACCCGCTTAGAGTCAGCTAGAGATAAGCAATCTGGTGGTTATGGTTTAGGGCTTGCGATTGTTAAAGAAGCGATGTCAGTAATGAAGGGGAAAGTGAAGGCTGAGAATCGAAAAGAGGGCGGCCTGAGGATCTCACTGCTGTTTCCTGTTTAGTATTTGCTTTGATTAGAATTACTGCGATGGTTATAAGAAACATTGAAGTGAAGATAAAAATAAACCCGAGCACATTACATGCTCGGGTTTGTTATTTATGGATATGAACTAAATCATATTAACCATTCATTGGTGGCGTAAACGCCGTTAATGTTGGTGCAACACCCGTGTATTTTTCAATTTTTACAACACCAGAGTTACCACAGTTACCATTACCTAAACGAGAGGTCGGAATATCCATCGTTAGTACGTTTGGTCCACCGTTTTTACACATACCTGTCTTAGGATCTAAATCAGGCCATGCTCCTTCGTGGATACATACGCTGCCTTTTTTGATGCCATTAGAAACAAAAGCACCAACCAGAACTTGGCCACGTTGGTTATAAGCGCGAACTAAATCGCCATCTTTAATACCACGTGCTTTTGCATCTTCTGGGTGAATCGTAATAGGCTCACGGTTTTGTACCGCGTATTTTTTACGAAGATCGGCATAGTTAAATTGGCTGTGCAAACGGTGTGCTGAGTGCGATGTCATTAACTGTAGTTCGCCATCAGTGTAGTTAAACATCCACTCTGTTGGTTCCATCCATACTGGGTGTGGAGGACAATCATCCAGTTTGTAACTTTCGATAGTTTTAGAGAAGATCTCAATCTTACCACTTGGCGTGCCTAGTGGGTTCATGATTGGATCTTTACGGAAATCACCAAAACGTACAAACTCTGCATTCTTTGCATTCCACTTCATTTCGATAAGCTTGTTTGCTTCCCAGAACTTAGAGAAATTCATCATAGGTACACGTGCGTTGCGGCCGCCTTTTTGTGCTGTTTTATAGAAATCACGAAGCCATTCCATCTCCGTTTTGTTTTCCATATACACATTTTTACCGCCAGGCTTTAGGAACTCAGCCATATCTGCGAATACGTCAAGATCACTACGAGCTTCGTTTTGTGGCTCAACGACTTGCTTCATAGGAACAAGATGCTGGTTAGAGTAATCGCCTGTCATCGTCATATCATTACGCTCAAATGACGTCGTAATTGGGAGAACGATATCCGCGTGTTTAGCCGCAGCAGTCCAGTATGGTTCTGAAATAACGATCATCTCAGGTTTTTGCCATGCTTTGATCAAACGGTTTGTATCTTGGTGATGGGTAAAGTTAGCACCGCCCGCCCACCAGATCATTTTCAGCTCAGGGAAGGTTAGCGTATGGCCATTGTGTTGGTACTCAGTTCCCGGTTTTTCTAAACATTCAACAATACGAGCGACAGGGAAAGCCGTAACTGAACCTTGAATAGCCCAGTCATTACCACCTGCTGAGCTGCCACCTAGCGATGGAGACATTGCAGGTAATACACCTGCGTCACGTGTTGGGTTACCGCCATTTGAGTAATGGTATGAATAACCAAAACCACCGCCAGGTAAGCCAACTTGACCAAGCATTGAAGCAAGAACGGTAAGCATCCAGTGACGTTGTTCACCGTGTTGTTGACGTTGCATACCCCAACCCGCCATCAGCATGGTACGGTTTTCTTTGAAGATCTTAGCCAGTAGTTCGATTTGTTTTGCAGGAACGCCACAGATCGCTTCAGCCCATTGTGGGCTTTTCTCGATGCCGTCTTCTTTACCCATCAAGTACGCTTCAAATTCCTCAAAGCCTACAGTGTATTTAGCTAGGAATTCAGCATCGTGCTGTTGTGTTTTGATTAATTGGTAAGCAATACCCATCATCATAGCGACATCAGATTGCGGGTTAGGTGCAATCCATTCTGCTTTATCACCAAAGAATTCAGCGGTTTCTGAACGCATTGGGTCAATAATAATAACGGTTTTGCCTGATTTTTTCAGTTGATGGAAAAACTCAAGACCTTGACCATCGGTTGAAGACCATGCGATTTTTAGAGTGTTAATTGGGTTTAAGCCCCATAACACAACCACTTCACTGTTTTCTAAAATTACCGGGTAAGTCGTTTGTTGTTCATATACTTCGATAGAGCCAACAACGTGAGGCATAATAACTTGAGCTGCACCCGTTGAGTAATCACCTAGGTGACCAGCATAACCACCAGACATACTCATGTAACGTTGAAGTAGTGTTTGAGCTTTATGTAATACACCACTTGAGCGCCAACCATAAGAGCCAGCAAAGATTGATTCAGGACCGTAAGCTTCACGAATGCGCATATGCTGTTCGTGAATTAGCTTATAAGCGTCATCCCATGATACTTGCACAAACTCATCGCTACCACGAACCCCTTGAGGGTTGCTTGGGTTTTCTAAATAGCCTTTACGAACCATTGGGTATTTAACACGAGCCTTGGTGTAAACCTGTGATGGACCTGTTTGTTGCAAGCTGTTTGGTACGGTTTGCGCTAAGCCACTTTTGGTTGAAATAAGTTGACCATCTTTGACTTCACAAAGTAATGGACCCATACGACCAGCGGTTAGAATTAATGAATCTGTACGACCAAGTGTAGAGGCGTTTACAGATAACGGAGCGATAGACGTGATCGCTAATGCACCAGCAGATGCACCTGCGCCTTTTAAAAAGCCGCGACGAGTAATAGTAGTCATAGTCACTCCCTTATTTATGGTTTGCCACGTCTTTCGCGTGGTTTTGGAAGAATTTAGTTAAGATCTCAAGGTTTAGCTCAGAGATATCAGTACGTGCGCCCATGCTTTTTGCAACAGGCCCCCAAGAGTTAACAGTGAAGTGATTTGCCGGAATTTTCGCGTGACACGTTGCACAGTAGACGTTGTCTAGCTCTTCTGCGTAGTCCCATAATGGTTGATTTGATGCAAGAACAGGTGCTTCAATTGTGCCTGTTAGCTCAGCCGTGCGCCATTCGTTGCCATAAGCATCAGTGTTTGCTTCACCTAGTGTCAGAGCTTTGATGCCGGTATCAGTAAGAGTCGCAATGATTGAACGTTGGCCTTCACCCATGTAAATAACAGATTCTGCGTCTTTCATTTGGTAACCAGAAACAGTCACTGTACGTTTACCTTCATCGTTACTAACAGTTGATAGTTCAACGGTAGGGTTAATTGTAGCAAGATCGGCCATTTTGATGCTTTCAATTGGGTAAACTTTTTCAGCATCAGCTTTGGTGTTTTTCGCCATATCAAAAAGGTGATCAAAAGCAGACGTATCTAATGTGGCTTGTGGTGCAAAGTGAGCAACGCCTTTATGACAATCAATACAGGTTTGGTTATTTTCTCTTCCGTATGCGTGCATTTTTTGTGCACTAGCAGATTGGTCGTAAGTTTCCATTGCATCAAAGCTGTGACAAGAACGACAAGTAGCAGAATCGTTCTCACGCATTTGATCCCATACAGTTTCAGCCATCGCTAAACGATGTTCTTCATACTTTTCATCAGTGTCAATTTTGCCAGTAACAAATTCGTGATAGATGTCTTTAGACGCACGGATTTTGGTAATTAGGTAATCAATTGGTTCTTCAGGAATGTGGCAATCTGCACATTCGGCACGGATGCCTTTTTGGTTACTGAAATGAACAGAACCTTGATATTCGTGTAGTGGTTTTTCCATTGTGTGGCATGAAACACAAAATTCAGTGGTTGATGTTGCGTGAAGTACTGCTTGGGTACCCCCTAAGGTTATCCAGCCAATGGCAATACCAACGGCGATGATTAAAGCAATATAGCGTTTGTTCATAATATGATCCTTTAATTAGCCACAATCTTTGTGTGGTCAACCTAAAATCCTACCACTTTTGTATTATTTTTTGTAATTTAAATCGAAGTTATGTCAATAAATGTAAGCGGTAGCTCATAATTGAGAGTTCTATTAATAAAGATTCATTTTTATTGTTTATTTTGGTGTCATTTTTATTGGTTTAACGTTTTGTTAAGTCATTCTTCTTTTTCTTTACAAACCTTTACGAATGCAAAGAATGTAAATTTAATGCAAATAATAACAATTATCATTTATATTCCATCTCAGATTTTATCACCCCTTTTATAAATCTTTGGAGATAATGGAATATGTTTTCTAAAAGTCAGTTGGCTCTTGTTATTGGCGCAGTTTTGTCTACCCCTCTTGCTTACGCTGAAACAGATACATCAACTACTGATGAGCACATGGTCGTTACAGGCCGTGATTACGGTTATAAAGCCGATACAAACTCAACATCAATGCGTATGGAAGCAACTCAGCTAGAAACTCCAGGACAAGTAAGTGTGATTGATGAGCAGCTTATTGATGAGCAACGTGCAAGTACGCTTGGTGAAGTTCTGAAGAATGATGCGAGTATTTCTGAAGGTTCTAAATCAACTAACCGTGAGCGTTTCTATTTACGTGGTTTTGAGCTTGAAAGCAAATCAGGCTTTTTACGTGATGGTGTTCAACACTGGTCTCATTATCGCCAACCAATTGAATTATTAGAACGAGTTGAAGTTGTAAAAGGGCCTGCAGGTTTGCTTTATGGTCAGTCAACTCCTGGTGGTTTGATCAATATGATCTCTAAAAAACCAACGTATGAAACACAAGTAACTATCAGCCAAGATATAGGGTCAAACAATTATACTCGTTCAATGGCAGATATTAGTGGTGCATTGAATGAAGATAAAACATTACGTGCTCGTGTTATTTTATCTCAAGAAAACCAAGATTCATGGCGTACACGTTTTGATGGTACTGATGTAGAAACGGACCGTACTGTTGGTGGTTTATTTGTTGATTACGATATTAATGAAGACATTATGCTGTCAGCTCACTACGACAGAACAAATGAACTAGGTGATTTGGATAATGGCTCAAAGGTTGATACAACAACAGGTGAAGTGATTGACCCAAATACAGTTAAAGACCAAAGCTGGGCTGAGACAGACAATGACGTTGCAAACTACGGTGTTGGTTTAACTGCAAATTTGACAAATTCATGGTCTGTTAAAACTGGTATTAGTCGTCAGTTTTATGAACGTCAACGTACAGAATCTGATATCCATTTAGATAGTAATAAAGCGGGTGATACATTTTATAAATCATCTGATCGCCATGATGAATGGACGTTTGATACTGCTTATGTTGACTTTACGGGTGATGTTGACGCTTTAGGGGTTAATCATCGTTTGTTAGTGGGCGCTAATGGATTGCATTACGATTATAAGATGCTTTATGACAGTGTTGAGTCGTGCAAGAATGCCTCTCCTGATACATGTAGTGATGGTTTTAATCGTCCTAGTGATTTGAGCTATAAAAATGACACTGAAGTTGCTCACTCTAAGAGTCAGCATTATGGTATTTATCTTCAAGACTTGGT
Source organism: Aliivibrio sp. EL58 (assembly GCF_900312675.1). GTDB lineage: Bacteria > Pseudomonadota > Gammaproteobacteria > Enterobacterales > Vibrionaceae > Aliivibrio. The sequence goes on from NZ_OMPC01000001.1 coordinate 781,775, forward strand.
GACATTTAATGAGTCATGGCAAGTACTTGCTGGTGTTCGTTTTGCGGTAGATAAAACAGAAGATAGTAAAGGAAAAAAAGAAGATTATACAAATATCCTTCCTAAGGTTGGTGTGATTTATCATCCTGCTGATAATGGTTCTATTTATGCTGTATATTCTGAAAGCTTTGAACCTATTGCTACAATTGATGACGAAAATGATGTTAATAATGGTGCCGAACAAGACCCTAGTAAAGGTAAATTATACGAACTTGGTTCTAAGTGGGAACTACTAGACAATAGCTTGTATGTATCTGGTGCTTTATTCCAAATTGTACAATCAAACATGCAAGTGTCTGAAGATATCAGTACTACTGATACACGAACGACTCAAGTCGGTGAACAAGTTCATACTGGTATCGAATTAGCGGCAACAGGTTATTTGACGGAAGCATTCTCATTAAGTGCATCAACAACTTTACTTGATGCAAAATATGAAAATGATCCATCGTTAGAAGGTAAAACGCCTGCTGATGTTCCTGAATTTAGTGCAAGTATTTGGTCTCAATACGATTTCAATAACGGCACAGGAATTAACCTTGGTGTTTATCATGTAGGTGAACGTTACGGCGATTCTAAAAATGAGTTTAAAAAGGACGCGTATACACGAGTAGATATGGGTGTTTCTCATACGATTAAGTATGACGAGAACTTAGACTTTGTTGCTCGGTTCAATGTGGAAAACCTATTAGATACCGATTACCTAGCAGGTGGTAGTGCAAGTGGTGTAGTGGTTGGCGAGGGCCGAAACTACATGGCGACACTACAAGTTAAATACTAATTTAGCGCATTAAATATAAGGGAGACTACGGTCTCCCTTTAGTGCGTTTATTTAAAGGCAAATTCTTTAAGAGATAGATCTTAAAAAATAACAGTTAAGAAATAGATAATATGAATATTTTAAAAACCAGTATTGGAATAGCGTTAGCTACCGTGATCACAACGGCTCAAGCATCTACACTTGATCAAGCTCGATCTATCGAAAATAAATCGAATACAGCCTCTGCTGTGAGCCAAACAAAAATTGATAAAAGCTCAGAAGCAACATTGGCATATAAAGCAGAGATCGAACAACTGCAAGAAGAAGTAAAGAATCTTGCGGTTTATCGTGATCACCTCACTGGTTTGGTGAATAGTCAGCAACAAGAAATGGGTAACCTAAATAATCAAATAGAGACAATTAAAGAGACAAGACAAGGTGTCGTGCCATTGATGTATAAAATGTTATCGGGCCTTACTGTGTTAGTTGAGCAAGATAAACCAATCAAGATAGTAGAACGCCAACAACGTATTGAAAAACTTGAACACATGATGACAAGAGCCGATGTGAGCGATGCAGAAAAATACCGTCGTATTCTCGAAGCGTATCAAATTGAGATGGATTACGGCTCGAAGCTAGGTACATATCAAACTCAAATCACGGTTGATAATGATGAATTAATCGATGCTGATATGTTGCATTTAGGCCGTGTTTCATTGCTTGCTCGTCGTTTGGATGCTTCACAATACTGGAGCTGGAATACCTACAGTAATCAGTGGACATTATTGGATTCATCATTTAATGACGACTTAGCTAAAGCTTACTCTGTCGCTTATAAACAAGTGGCTCCGAGCTTATTGACTCTACCCGTTTCTTTATCACTGAAAGAGGTGAAATAACATGACGATCAAACCACTTATTTTAGCTATTTCAGTATTAAGTTTTTCAGCTAACACATCGGCAGCAAGCTCTGAATTAGTTCAAGACACCAAGCAAGCAAGCCAAATTCAAAAACAACATAATGCACAGCGTGAGTCTGGTTTTAAACAAACAGAACAAAGTTTAAAAGCACAAAGAAATGCGTTAATAGCAGAACGAAAACAGCTACAGAAAGAGAGTGATAAATTAAGCTCAACGTTCAGCAATAATGAAAAAACGTTAGCCTCTTTAGAGCAAAAATTACATCTAGAAACTGGCAGTCTGGGAGAGCTGTTTGGTGTTGTAAGACAAACAGCAAAAGATGTCGATTTAGAGTTAAAGAACTCAGTAACAGGCTTTGATGATAAGAAAAATAGCCAAGTAATTAATGATATCGTTGCTGCGAAATCTTTGCCTTCGATGGGCCAATTGACCGGTTTATGGCAAACAATGGCACAACAAGCACAGGTAAGTTCACAACTGACTTTAGTTCCTGTAACTGTTATTAACGGTGCAGGTCATCGCGCAGAAGTGAATGCTTACCGTTTAGGAAATATGGCATTGGTTGGCGACGAAGGCTTTTTACGTTGGGATAACAAAAAACAAGTTGCGACGTATTATGCACAACAGCCAGAGCTTGCGCCATCAGTAGCAACATTATCTGATATGGCGCAGAAACAAGTGATCATGATGGCAGTGGATCCATCGCGTGGCATCATGCTAGAGCAACTTGCAAATTCGCCAACGCTAAAAGATCGCCTTCAAGCGGGTGGTGTGGTTGGACAAATCATTATCGCTCTATTGGCAATTGGCCTGCTTATTTCGTTATTTAATGGTGCAAGATTGTTGGTTATTCGTCAGCAGATCCGTACTCAATTAAAAGATCCTGAACACATCGGTAATAATCCTCTTGGTCGTGTTTTATCTGTTTATGATGCAGAAAAAACTCGTTCGGTAGAAGCGTTAGAACTTCGCTTACTAGAAACCATTGTCGATGAGCAACAAGGCTTAGAAAAAGGTCTTTCAATGCTTAAGCTTCTCGCTGCATTAGCACCTATGTTAGGTCTTTTAGGTACTGTTACTGGCATGATCGAAACATTCCAAGTGATTACGCAATTTGGTAATGGCGATCCAAAAGTAATGGCGGGCGGTATTTCAATGGCTCTTGTGACTACGGTATTAGGCTTAGTTGCAGCGATGCCTCTGTTATTAACTCACAATATCTTAAGCTCACAAGCAGAGAGTATTCGTACCATCCTTGAAAAACAGGGCTTGAGTTTAGTGGCTGAACAAGCAGAAAAAGAAACAATAAATAAACCAATGGGAATCGCAGCTTAATGACGGCCTTCTTATCTCACTTTATGGCACAAGGCGGCCCCATTTTATGGTGGTTAGGCGCTGTTGTTGCTGTGTGTTGGTTACTAGTGGTTGAGCGTGTATTTTTCTTATCTTTCACTTTTCCGGCACAGCGAAAAGTATGGTTAGATAAATGGCAACAGCGAGACGATCATGATTCGTGGTATGCGAAAACGATCCGTGATGGCTGGGTAAGCGAAGCACATCTTCAGCTTAATCAATACATGAATTTCATCAAAGTTCTTGTCGCCATTTGCCCAATGCTCGGTTTGCTAGGCACGGTAACAGGCATGATCTCAGTGTTTGATGTAATGGCAAATCAAGGCAGTAGCCAGCCAAAACTGATGGCTTCTGGTATCTCATTAGCCACATTACCAACCATGGCAGGAATGGTTGCTGCGCTAGCGGGTATGTTTGTTCATGCTCGTTTAGCCAAAGTATGCCGCCGTAAAGAACATCATTTAGAAAAAGCATTAAGGAGTCAGTCATGAGACTTGGCCGCCGTTCTTCAAACCAAGAAGAAGCACAAATAGATTTAACATCAATGCTCGATATCGTATTTATCATGCTGATCTTTTTTATCGTAACAAGCTCATTTGTACGTGAATCAGGGGTTGAGGTGAATCGCCCTCAAGCCAGTAATGTATCAAGTCAAAAAGACGCGGGTATCTTTGTCGCTATTACCGCTTCAAATGATATTTTCATTGATAAACGTATGGTGGATGCAGAGCGAGTTCAAGCGACATTAGAGCATTTGTTATTAGAACAACCTGATGCATCATTAGTGATCCAAGCAGATGAGCATGCGTATAACGGGACGGTTGTAAAAGTAATGGATGCGGCTAAAGGTGCGGGAGTTAAAGGCATCGCATTGGCTGCGGAGAAAAACTAATGTGGCGATTATTGTTGGCAGTGCCTATTGCGCTTTCTATGACGGTAGGACTATTCACCTTTATGGCGTGGATGGTAGACAACGGTCATAACGGGAAACCAGAAAGCAGTGAGACGATCCGCTTTGATATGGTGATGGTTGAGCAAGAACAAGATATTCAGCGCCGTCAACGTCGAGTGCCGGAAAAACCAGAAACACCAGAGCCGCCGCCAGAGGCAAAACCAATGGCGTCTCAAACTCAAACTTCAATGGCGACGCCACAAAGTTCAATGCCACCAATGAGCTTGGATTCTGGTATTTCGGGGTTAGCGATAAATGCACCGAGTTTCGCAGATTTTACAGGTAACCAACAAGCGATGCCGTTGTATCGTGTTGAGCCTCGTTATCCATCAAAAGCGATGAAAAGAGGCGCAGAGGGCTTTGTTGTTATGTCATTTACCATTGATGAACAAGGTCGCCCAACTAATGTAAAAGTGACGGATGCTAAACCGCGTCGAATGTTTGAAAGAGAAGCAGTTAAAGCGTTGAAAAAATGGAAATATCAACCAAAAGTAGTCGGTGGGAAAGCCATTGCTCAAGTTGGACAAACGGTGAAATTGGAGTTTACGTTAGCAAAATGATGAAATTAAAATTACATTCTTCTGTTCTTATTCTTAGCTTCGCTTTATTTTTTGCTGGGGCAGTGCAAGCTCAGCAACTTAGTCAATACAATGCAGGTAAAGTACAGCGAGCGTTGCAATTACAACAGCAAGAAAAAATGCCTGAGGCAATTGCTGTTTTGGCAGAATTAACCCCTTCTCAGGATTATGATAAAGCCTATATTCAACGTATGTTGGGTGTGTTTCATTGGCAGGCAGGGAGTAGTAAGTCGGCAGTTAAATATCTCACTAAAGCAGTAAATAGCCAGCAATTAGCCGATGAGCAAGCATGGATAACGCAACGTATGCTTGCCGATTTATTATTAACAGAGCAGCGCTTTAGTGATGCGTTACCGCATTATTATCAATTAGCGAACTCAGTGCCTGAAAAACAAAAAATAGGCGATTTATGGTTCCGTATTTCTCAAACCCATTACCAGTTGGCGCAATGGAAAAAGGTCCTTTCTGCATTAAATAAGCATGAACGTGTTGCGATATATAAGAAACAAAGTGAAAGAAGCCAATCGCTAGTGCTGAAGTTAGGGGCGCAACTTCAATTAAAACAATGGAAATCGGCGATCCCTACCTTGAACCGTTTAATTGTACTTGAACCAAATAAAGCGACATGGTGGCAGCAGTTAACGAGTATTCAGCTTCGTTTGAATCAACCTAAAAATGCGTTAGATACTCTTATTCTTGCAGAGCGACAAGGAATTGAATTGAGTCAATCAGAGTTGAAATTGTTGGCTCAACTTTATGCTCAGCGTGGTATCCCAGAGAAAGCCGCTGAAGTATTAAGTCAGTTAGATGAAGCGCAAAGTGATATTGATTTACTGACTATGCAAGCAAGTTATTGGCAAGCAGCAAAAGAGTGGGATAAAGCCACTGTCACTTGGTCAAAGGCTGCAACGCTAGATTCACGTTATTATTGGCAAGTGGCCCAATTACAGATCCAAGAGGGTCATCATCAACAAGGCTTGAAGACTTTAGATAAGGTTAAGGATTACAAAAAGACAGATGATATTGCATTAGCTAAAGTCAGAGCTTATTACAAATTAAACCAAATAGATTCAGCCTTACTTTATGCGAAAAGAGCCAATGATTTTACGCCCTCAAATGAAGCGAAAGGGTGGATAAAGTATTTGTCTCAATTGAGAAAAACAGCCAATACTTCAGCGTAAACTCCATTTAATGCCCTTATCGAATGATGAGGGCTTTTCTATTGCTCGTAAAATAAACAGTAAAGAATCCCCAAACGTAAACAATGTAAATTGAATGTCAACGCAAATCATTATCAATTACATTACCATCCATTATTCTTAAATGATCCTGTTTTATTCATGTTGCTGAAAAATAAACAAGTACAATTGTGGGCGCGTCGCTTACATGTCTATGTATCAATGGCGCTTCTACTCGTTGTCTTATTTTTCTCGATCACCGGGATCACGCTAAATCGTCCTGATTGGTTTGTTAGTAGCTCTCCAGACATCAAAAACACCACTCTTTCTGTTCCTAACAATGTGCTTTTTTCTCAAGATGAAAAACAACACACCCTTTGGAATAAACCAAATACCGCTGCTTTGCTTGATTACTTAAATCAACACACCGATCTCTCTGGAACGCCTTCTAATGTTGATGTTTTTACCGACGTTGAAGATGGTGAACTAGTCGAGGGGGAATTGTCATTAAATTACAAAGGACCCGGTTATAACGCGTCTGTTTATATCGATTTAACGACAGGCATGGCAGATATCGAAAGCTCAAACTATGGCGTTGTTGCGTTATTAAATGATTTACATAAAGGACGAAACAGCGGTGAAGTTTGGAAAGCATTCATTGATATTACCGCGTTATTAATGATCTTTTTTGTACTAACAGGTGTGTGCTTAATTTTACCGAAAAAAAGAACACTAATGACATCAATGAAGTGGATGGTATTTGGCTCATCAATCACGCTTGCATTGTATTTTATTGCCGTACCTTAACCCTTTTAATCTTGTATCCATAAGGACATCACAATGGCTTCACTCTCTACCTATTTACGTCATTCAATTGCTGCAATGGTATTAACAACACCTCTTTTTGTTAATTCAGCGGCTATTTCTGAGAGTGCAAAAGTCGATGTTGCTTTTGAGCTTCCAACGATTACGACCACCATGTATGCACGCCCTTATGTAGCGGTATGGATTGAAAACAGCGAACGTAAGTCAGTAAAAACGATTGAGCTGTGGGTAGGTAAAGATGAGTGGCTAAAAGATTTAAGAAGTTGGTGGCGTAAAGTCGGTCGTTACGATCGTGAATTAGTTGATGCTGTTACTTCTGCAACACGACCAGCTGGTAAATACAAATTCAGTTGGGATGGCAAAGATGACTCAGGTCAGGTGCTACCACAAGGGGATTATACGTTACATATCGAAGTGGTTCGCGAGCATGGTGGCCGTAACTATTTACGTCAAAAAATGACGTTAGCGAATAGTGATATGACTTACCAATTAAAGCCAACAGAAGAGACTGGCGAAATTACCATTCATTATAAAAAATAATTTAGATGTCTATTTATCAGGGAATTAAACACATTATGAAAACAACATTAATGAACAGTAAGTTCAAAGCGGCAGTATTAACCGGCGTGATGGCTGCAGGTTTATTGGCTGCAACGACGGCTAACGCACACCCTCGTTGGGTTTTACCTTCTCATTTTACCGTATCTAAAGAAGGTGGTGATTGGCTTACGTTTGATGTTACCGCGTCACACGGTACGTTTGTATTTGATAAGCCGGCGGGTAGTGATCAGGCACAAGTAGTGATGCCTGATGGCCGTACTGAGCGCCCAAACTTTGTTGTTAAAGGCAAACGCCGTTCAATGTTTGATTTCTATTTTGAAGAAGAAGGCACACATAAAGTTCGTATCAACAATGAACCTACTTACTATACCCAATATAAAGCAGGCCGTCGTGATACTGTGAAATGGATTAAAGCAACCAAGGCAGATCGTGCGTTAGTACTTCCAGAAAAAGCACGAGATGTTGTAAGCCAAGTGAGTTTCACTCGTGCTGAGAGTTACGTAACAGTAGGTAAGCCAACAACAGAAGCGATGAAGCTTGATAATACCTTGTTAGAGCTTAAGCCATTAACTCATCCGTCGGATATTCTAGAAGGTGAACCTGTGATTTTTCAGTTCTTCTTTAATGGTAAACCTCAAGCGGGTGTAACGGCTGATATTACTCGTGAAGGGACACTATATCGTAATCATCAAGAACAAATTGACGTAGTGAGTGATAAAGACGGAAAGATCACCTTTACTCCTGAAACTGCGGGTCGTTACCTGATGAAATCAAATTACAAAGGTGAGCTGAAAGACCACCCACTTGCAGAACAAGCCAGTGTAAATGTTCACTTAACGTTTGAAGCTCTACTTCAATAATGTAGTTAGCACCACTTTCCATAAAAGTTTGTGGTGCTTTTTTATCGAGATTTATCCATGACTAAAGTAAACCTGAAAACCCTTTTTGTTTCTTCTCTTCTTTTTTCTTCTGCGAGTTTTGCTCATTTTCCATTAATGAGCTGTTGGTTTGAATCGGATTTAGTATTGTGTGAAACAGGCTACAGTGATGGCAGTAAAGCCGTTGATTATGACGTAAATATGTATGATTACGATGATAATTTGATTGCAAAAGTCACCACTGATAAACGCTCAATTGCGGAATTTACAAATCCTGAAACAGATTTTTATTTGGTGTTTGATTCAGGACACGAAAGCCCAGTGGAAGTCGATGTTGTCGAGATCTCAGAGAAATGATCATTCAATCAGTCATTCCAGATAATGGAAGCGCAGAAGGAAAATGGATAGCACTCATTATTGGGTGCATTTTGCTTATTGCGGTGGTCGCATTGCCATATCATCAATCGAACGATGAGGGCGTAAAGCTTGAATCACACCAAGTATTAATTACCGATTTAACGCAAGATGATTTAGCTATGATCGCTGAATTACGTTTAGCCTATGAAGAAATTTACGATATTCAGGCTGAATCAACAGAAGAAAATGCATGGCCAGAGATTGCTTACCTAGCGGATGAATGGTTACCACCTTTTGTGCAAGACCAAAGCTGGGAGCGTCGCGGAAAACACCAATGGCAGCATTTAGGTTCTGGAGTTTATTTGGGTTTAAAAGTGAAAAAAGAAGGCGCTGCGTCATTCATTTTTAATGTGAAAGGCGATGATATTGAGCTTTGGCTAAACTCTGAATTGATGTCGACAACCATCTCTCCTGCTCTAATCTCTTGGAATGAAAGCGAACTCATTCAACAGCACTGGGTACAAGTTATCTTTCCTACTCATGACTCTCATTTAAATTGATACCAATAAAAGATAAATAATAATGATGAAATCTATTTTATACGTACGTTCTTTTGTTCTGCTTAGCTTACTCTCTTTGTTTTCTGCATCGGCGATATCGGCAACAAAACCTTTGGTGATTGGCATTACCTTACAACCTTACTACAGCTATGTAAAAGCGGTTGTGGGAGATAAAGCAGAAATCCTTCCTTTGGTTGATGCAGGGTTTAATCCACACAATTATTTACCCCAACCAAACGATTTAAAACGTTTAAATAAAATGGATGTGATTGTTGTTAATGGTATTGGTCATGATGACTTTGCGTTAAAAGTAATTTCGGCAGCAAATAACAGCGAATTAATGGTATTAGAAGCCAATAAAGACGTTCCTTTGTTACCAGCGATGGGGCAATCGGTCGGTAAAGGGGCGGTGAATCCTCACACATTTGTTGGTCTATCTACAACAATTCAAAAGGTTTACACCATTGCCAATGAGCTATCTCGAATTGATCCTGAAAATGCCTCGTTCTACCGTAAAAATGCGCGTAAATACGCGAAAAAATTCCGATTAATGAAGCGTGATGCCATGCTCTCTCTGGGTGAATTAGACACTGCAGGAATGAAGGTAGCAACAACGCACAATGCGTATGGTTATATTCTTCAAGAGTTTGGTGTGGATGTGGCAGCTGTCATTGAACCCGCTCACGGTGTAGAACCAAGTGCGAGTCAACTGCAAGGGACGATTGAAAAGATCCGTGAATCCGACATTGATGTTTTATTTTATGAATTGAACATGCCAAACCGTTTTGTCGACACGATTGAAGAGGCGACAGGCGTTCAGTTGTATCGCTTTTCGCACATGACGCACGGTCCTTATGAAGACAATAAAGTTGAAATTGAAATGAAATCAAATTTAGACACTCTAATCGAAGCTATGAAATTTGCCGCTGATAAGGACGCTAAATAATGTCAGGACCAGCAATTTCGTTAACCAATGTTGGGCTTACTTATGGTGAAAATACCATTTTAGAAGGAGTTAACCAACGCTTTGAAGCCGGTCAATGCCATGTGGTGATGGGTCCTAATGGCGGTGGTAAAACCTCGTTATTGCGTTCAATTTTAGGATTAACCGCGTTTCAGGGGGAAATTAATATTGAGTGGCCAGAGCAGAAAGGCGTGATTGGTTATGTACCACAAAAAGCCGTCTTTGAATCTAGCCTGCCGCTAACAGTGAAAGATTTCATTTTATTGAATCAAACGCGAGTGCCTCTGTTTTTAAGTGCGTTATGGCGTAAGAAAAGCAGCCAAGAAGCATTTGCAATGGCGCAGTTAGAGCGCGTTGGCATGTCTAACCGTGCCGATCGTCGAATGGGGCAACTTTCTGGTGGGGAGCAACAGCGCGTGTTATTCGCTCAAGCGCTATTGGATAACCCTGATCTACTCGTTCTTGATGAACCAACCACAGGCATGGATGAGCACGGGGTTCGTTATCTTGAATCCTTAATGCATGAATTTATCGCGCAAGGTAAAACGGTATTAGCCGTTCACCACGATGTGACCGCTGTTCGCCGTCTTAAAGCACATGTTCATGTTATCAATCGTAATTTGGTTGATTCTGGTTGTTATTCAGAAGTATTAAAACCTGAGAAAATTGAGCGATTATTCAATCATTATACGGGTGCAAGTGCTCAGTACGATGCATCAAAAACCAACAATGGAGAGGCTGCGTAATGGAACTGTTTCGTCAGTGGGCGTTATATGGCGTCGAGCAAGGTTTCTTAAGTGACAGTTTTTCGTATGCCTTTATGGTTAATGCTATTGTTGCCGCCATCCTCTTAGGGCCATTGTTAGGTGGTTTGGGGACGTTAGTGATTGCAAAGCGTTTGGCCTTTTTCTCTGAAGCCGTTGGTCACGCTGCCTTAACGGGTATCGCGTTAGGTGTGTTATTGGGAGAGCCCGCAGAGAATCCAATCATCGGCTTATTTAGTTTCTGTATGATCTTTGCTTTGTTGCTGCATTTTGTAAGAAACCGAACTAACGTGCCTTACGATACGTTAGTTGGGGTTTTCCTTGCCTTGGCATTGGCTGTGGGCGCTGCATTACTGATGTACGTAGCACGTAAAATTAATATTCACATGCTAGAGAACGTATTGTTCGGTTCTATCCTAACGGTTACGGACCAAGACATTGCGATTCTAGCAGGCAGTTGCTTATTGATTGTGGTGGTATTAATTCCGACGTTTAATCGTATTTTATTAACTTGTATTAGCCCTGATATTGCCAGAGTTCGTGGCTACAAAACTAATTTTTATGATTACCTTTTTGTGATGATGATTACCCTTGTGACGATTGCATCGGTAAAAATTGTCGGTGCGGTTTTAGTTGGCGCGTTATTGCTCATACCTGGTGCGACGGCTCGATTGTTAACTAAGAATATGGGCAGTTTTGTCTTGATGTCTGCGCTATTAGCGACAATATCGTGCTTGATTGGCACCGTATTACCGATGGAATTAGAAATGCCAGTACCTTCTGGGGCTGCGATTATTATTGTTTCAGCTTTCTTCTTTTTACTTGCGACCACCTACCGAATTATTCGTAAGAATTAACAGAGTAGACCTCAATAATAATCGAAGAATATGGATATAGATAGGATAAGAAATGAAACAGAATTCAATGAAATGGATAGTGATTGCTAGTGTATGTGTAGCCTCACTATTTAATATGAAAGCAGCAATCGCAGCAGATGTATTAACGGCAACCCCTGTGACGTATATGCTATCAAGCGAGTTATTAAAAGAGACCTCATTAACGACAAAATATTTACCACCAAATCGTTATGGGATTGAGCGTTTACCCAATTGGTTTGCCAATAAAGGGGCTAAAACCGTTCAAGACTTGGCAAAAACAGCCCAAGTGGTGGTGACGATTGGGGCAGTATGGGCTGATGATCCTCTGTATGTGAACGCAAGATACAGCAATATTCAGATTATTGAGGTTGACGCCTCTCAAGCGATAACGCCTCGAGCACAAGGTGTAGCAGCATTACGTTTATCTGATGGAACGACCTCAAAATACGCATGGTTAAATCCAACAAACTTAATCAGAATGGTAGCGATTGTTAGTGATGATTTTCAACGTATCTGGCCTGATAAATCAGAGCAGATCCAAAAAAACCAAGAGCAGTTTATGTTGTCGGTACGTCAATTAATCAACCAGCAGCAAAAAGTGATTTTAGAGAATGATATCGACTCGGTTATTTTGTTGTCTGAGCAGTTAGAAGACTTTGCTTCTGGCAATCAATTATTTGTGGTTGATCGTTTAACAAAACCTGCTCTTGAATGGACTGAAGATGATAAAGCACAGTTGAAAGTCTTAATTGAAGAAGATGAGTCAGTTTGGATTATCACAACTCAAAAACCAAACAAGCAGATGCAAGCGTTGCTGCCAATGGAACGTGTATTAGTTGTTGATGCGGTTGATCGTTGGGGCAGAGCAGGAATAAACAGTAAAGCGCCATTACAGAGATGGCAATTAGCGTTATAGCCTGGTCTAAATTTGGCGAGTTTACTCTAAACAGAAAAGCAGTAGGGGCCTATCGTTACGATCTAGCACCTACTGCTTTTTTTATGGTTTTATTATGGTCATTTTATAAGGTAATACATTTAATGGGGGGACATTAAACTTGGAGTGTTACTGCTATTTAACGATTCATTCCAAGAAAGGCTCGCCATTAATTTAACGTGCATTTCAATGAGTGAATGGGCTTTCTTATTCCATGTGGATTGATCTTGTTGTTGATTACAAAACTCCAAGCTGAGTACGGTGAGGTGTTGTAATCGTTTTAAGCACCAATCTTTAATATCAATATCCGCTGCAGAGTTAAAGGCGGCCACTTCTAACTTTGCACTGGCGTATTGTAATGTTTGGTATGCTTTTTTCGTATTATGATACTTAGTGTGCTCAAACACTCTTAAACATCCGTCTAACCAACAGGCTATCGCTTTACTTTGATCATCTGTCAATGCTGGTCCCCACACCGAATTAGGTGCAGAATATAAGAGTGTTTCAAGCGTTTCTATTTGGTCATATTGTTTTGCTTCATACCAATTAGAAATTGAAACTAACCAAGTATCTAATGTCATTATGCTGCCTCATCCCAATGTTTAACAAAATGATTATCGCCGACCTGTTTACACCCTTCTATTACAATACTGCTGCGTTTTCTAATTTCATCAGCGTCTATAGAATAGTTTGGTTCACTTTCGACTAAATTGCCAAACGGTAAATCAGGATCAGGCACTGCTGAGATTAATAGCTTGGTGTAAGGGTGCTGAGGGTTACGTAAAATTGAGCGAGTGTCTCCCCATTCTACAATTTGGCCTTTGTACATCACGGCGGTTTCTTCGGCGATATAATGAGCAGTAGCGAGATCATGTGTGATATACAAAAAGCCAATACCGAGTTCTTTTTTCATGTTCTGCATTAGGTTAAGAACGCCTAATCGAATTGATACATCAAGCATCGAGGTAGGCTCATCAGCTAGAATGATCTTAGAACCAACCGCTAAAGCGCGGGCAAGATTGACTCTTTGACGCTGACCACCGCTGAGTTCATGAGGAAACTTAGCTAAAGTGTCGTGATCCAATTCAACCAAATCCAATAATTCAAGTAGGCGTGCAGGTATGTTTTTATCATTCGCTATTTGTTTATGAATTTTAAGTGGTCGAGTTAAATGATGTGCAATGGTATGCGTTGGGTTTAATGAACCAAATGGGTCTTGAAATATCATTTGTACTTGGCTGCGATACTTCAAGATCTCTTTTGATGATGTTATCTCATTGATATTTTTTCCATCAAACAGAATTTCCCCGTTCGTCGCAGGGTATACCTTAGTAATTAGGCGAGCACAGGTACTTTTGCCACAACCAGATTCTCCAACCAGGGCTAAGGTGCGTCCTGCATAGAGATCAAAACTGATCCCTTGTAATGCTTTAAAGGTATCTTCCTTTGCGAAGCCTCCACCAACAGTAAATTCTTTAACGATGTTCTTAACTTGAATAAGAGGCTTATCCATTATAAAACTCCTTCTAATGTTGGGGATTGACGTCTTTCTTCATGAATATTTGGGAATGAAGCCCATAATTTCTGAGTGTAAGGGTGTTGTGGGTTATTTCTAATGTCTGATGATGTACCAACTTCAACAATTTCACCGTGGCGCATAATCGCAATACGATCACAAAGCTGACTCATTAGCGCTAAATCGTGGGTAATAAATAAGACTGAGAAGCCAAATTCTTGCTTTAATTGATAGATTTGTTGCAAGATTTCTCGTTGGACGACGACATCGAGAGCGGTTGTTGGTTCATCCATTATGATCAGTTTTGGGCTTAGAGAAAGTGCAATGGCAATGACTAGACGTTGCCTCATCCCTCCACTAAATTGATGGGGATAATCGGCTAAGCGTTCACGAGGGATATTAACTAAATCCAATAGTTTCTCTGCTCTGTCTTTCGCTTGTTCGTTTGTCATGCCTTTGTGGTGGCGTAATACATCAGCAAATTGTTCCTGAATAGGAAGAACAGGATTCAGTGAGTTCATGGCACTTTGAAAAACCATTGCTATCTCACTCCATCGGATAACATTTAATTGTCCATCAGATAATCGGAGTAAGTCTTTATCTTGAAATAAAATACTCCCTCCAGAAATAAATGCCGGTGGCTTATGAAGGCGGTTAATAGCAAAGGCAATGGTACTTTTCCCACAACCAGATTCTCCCGCAAGACCAAATATTTCTCCTTTACCGACATCAAAGCTGACGGACTTCACGGCATTGAAATCACCATTATCAGTGATGTAATCAACACAGAGTTCTTTTATTTGAATTAACGGTTCAGGGTGAGAGCCGTTAGTGATGTTTATATTACTCATGTAGTCACTCGTTAAAAACTTAAAAGATAATAATTATCATTAGTATTAACATGCGTTATTTAGGTAAGAAAGGAGTCTAAGGTTAATTAGTGAAGTGACTCGAAGTATGAATGCAATTTGTTGTTCGTTTCAATCGGAGTTGCCGGTGATATTGAACATATGAGAAAAATACAAAGAGGAGCATGATGCCATTTTTTAGCTGGTTTTCATTTTTTGTTTAAATTGCCAGGTATTTAACTGTTTCAAGTATAAGACTGAGTGTCGGAAATCTATTTTAGAGTATTGACTTTAATTTTTGCATGATTTTGTTACAGTGGGGGGGAAGGACAAATGTAAACGGATGTAAATAAATACAATAATTATAAAAAGGAATGCTGTATGAACAAATTAACAGCGCTACTCGTACTTTGTTTGATGACTCCTGTTTCAGCGAATGCGCAAGATGAAGTGTCTAAACGTGACTTAGCTCAGGAACTGAGTCGCGCTTTTCTACAATTAGAGAAGAGTTTAAAAGGTACGATTAATCAGTACCAGTTAAGTGCCTCTTTATCTGATTTGCCTATTCAACCCAAACCTCAAGCTCGAACTTTTATGGCTGCAATGAGTGCGGCTAATGATACAGAGATCGAATCTCGTGGGTTACAGCACTATACTGATGAATTGTTGGAATTACGTCTTGCTGATCCAAGTATGCTTGCTCGTTGGCAGGCAGGGCAAAGTCCATTATTTGCTTTTGAACCTGAAGGGGCAGAAAGTGAATGGCAATATATTGAAGCATTTGATATTGATGGCAACGTCCATTACCTAGATATTTATGATATTCCAGAGCGTCCTGTTTTAGTGGTTGATACCAATAACCGTGAAGAACTAAAAGCTGGCTTAGCGTTAATGCGTGATGAGTTAAAAGCATTACAAGAGCAGCCGAAAGCAGAAAAAATGGCTCGTTACTCTATGAGCCAAAGTGCACCAGTAGAGCCAACTGAAATCAATACGACTATATTGAAAAAAATTCAGCTAAAGGATGATCATGAACCATGGATCTCTGGTAAAGCAGAAGTGTATGCGATTGTTTCTGGTGTCAGCCCTGATCGTGATGAACCAATGATCGATTTGATTGAAATGCCGTATCTTGATTACGCCGAGCAGTCTTACCCTGCAAATCAAATTATGATTTTCTGGCAACGTTATCGTTGGGGAGCTGCTGATATTATTTTGATGGAGCAAGATGATAAAACGGACTATAAAGAGCTAGCTCAAACGATTCTAAAAGCAGCAAGTGATTTTTTAGCGACTATTCCAGATAAAGAAGCACAGGCATATTTGATTATTCCTCAAATGACGAGTGCAATCATTGCTTTGCTTCCTGATGATTTATTTATTAATGATGATGATTTCGTTGATGTGTTTTACACCATAATGAAGGATACGGAATACACTGATCATTCAGGTGCTGGTAATAATGCAGTAGCTGACTTTGCACCTTTGGTCATTAAAAAAACAGAGTAATTAAATCGGTGGCTTAGAGAGGTTTATGTTCTTGGGAACTAAGCTTTAAGTCACCGAAACTCGCATCTTTGGACTAGGGGCTTACGCCAGCCATCCCATTCAAAACAATGTTGTTATAACTGACCATTCCAACTATCTGACCATTTTTAATGACAGGTGCTCTGCTTATCCCAAAGCGTTCGAATAATCGTGCACAGTACTTTACGTTCATATCAGGAGAGACAGAAAGCGCAGGTTTTGTCATGATCTCATAAATATTCGTTCTCTCTGTTGGACGGTTTTGTGCGAGTACTTTTTTAGCAATATCATTCATTAGGACAATGCCGTATTCATCATCATCATGGCGTTTTTTTACAATCAGTGCTTTTACTTGCTTCTGCTTAGCTAATTGAATTCCTTCGGCTACCGTCATTAATCCATCAACCATGACGTAGGTATTTGACATAACGTTTTCTACTTTTACTTTATTCATAGTTTTTCCTCTACAACCTTGGTTAATGTCTCAACTTGATGTGCGACTCCTACTGCATCTTCAATATCTATTTGAATGGCAATTCCTTGGCCTGATTCAGTATCAAACTCTCCGACATCATTGATGGTCTCTAAAATAGAGCGTGCAAGGTGCTCTTCAACCACGAATAATAAAACATCTTTTTGGACTTCGAGTGTTAGGCCAAAGAAAGTCTTTTTCTTATTGAGACCTTCACCGCGAGCATGATTAATAACTGTTGCTCCTGTTGCTCCTGCATTACGCGCAGCATCGAGAACCGCATCAGTTTTGGCTTCTTCTACAAAAGCGAGTAACAATTTAAAACGCATCAGCTTTCTCCTAAATTCATCGATTAATTCGTATTTTCTTGAGGACTAGATTTTGTTTTGGCTCTATAAGCACTGATCTGCGCATAAGCCATAACAGAAATAATGGGGAACAAGCTGGCAAAGGCAATTAATCCAAAGCCATCAATCATTGGGTTTCGACCGGGAATAGTTGAAGCAAGTCCCAACCCTAGTGCGGTTACCAAAGGTACGGTGACCGTTGAGGTTGTTACACCACCAGAATCGTAAGCCAGTGGAATGATCATTTTAGGGGCATAGAAGGTTTGAACAACCACAATGACATAGCCCACCATGATGTAATAATGAATGGGATCACCAACTACAATTCGATAACTTCCTAGCGAGATACCAAAGGCAACACCTAAAGCAACGGTTATTCGTAATCCATTAATACTGATACTGCCGCCAGAAACCGCATTGGCTTTTATAGCAACAGCAATGAGTGATGGCTCAGCAATAGTGGTACTAAAACCAATCGTCGCCGCAAAAATATAGACCCAATAGTAATCGACCCAATCAAAGGTTTGGATTAATAAATCTTTTCCTTCATAGATAAAATCAGGCGCGGTTAATTGTGCAGCCATCGATTCACCGAGTGGAAACAACGCGAGTTCTAATCCCATTAAAAAGAGGGACAATCCTAAAATTACGTAGAAAAACCCTAGAATGACTTTAGGTAAATTGGTTATTGGTTTTTTTAATACCGCAAATTGGAAACCAAAAATAATAACGACAATCGGTAATACATCACGAATGGTTGATAAGAAGGTTTCAAAAAATAGAGTTAGACTGTTCATGCTAATACCATCCCATAGAGCATGACAAAAATCATCGGAAGGAGGGAGGCGAAGGCGATTAAACCAAAACCATCAAGCATAGGATTTCGCCCTTTAATGGTAGAAGCAAGGCCGACACCAAGAGCGGTAACTAAGGGAACGGTAATGGTAGATGTCGTCACGCCACCAGAATCATAAGCAATCCCGATGATGTTCTCAGGTGCTAACCATGTAAGAGCGACCACGGTAATATAACCCCCGATGATCATGATATGGATTGGCCAACCTTTTAAAATACGTAACACCCCAATCACAATGGCAAAACCAACAGAGAGTGCGACGGTTAAACGTAGTCCGTTGGCATAATCATCCATATCGTTTTCTGTATGTGGGATCATTCCTCCTTCGGCGGCGACTTCAGCCGCCTCTGCCGCTACGGCTGTGAGTGCAGGCTCCGCAATAGTCGTTCCAAAACCCAAACAAAAAGAGAAAAGTAATAACCAAGCCACGCTGCCTTTTCTGGCAAAGGCTTGGGCCATCGACTCGCCAATAGGAAATAACCCCATCTCTAAACCAAAGATAAAAAAGGTCAAACCCAATACAACAAGTAGCAAGCCAAAGAGGATGGAACCAATGTTTGGTAATGGCTCTTGCAGTACTACGAGTTGAAAGAAAGCAATGACCAGAATAATAGGTAGGAGATCGCGAAAACTTCCAAACATGGCACTTAACATTGCTTTAATCGCGTTCATTTATTCTCCTTTTTAAGTTCGCATCTGTATATTCTTTATACTGTACGAATTAAAATGAGAGTGTGATCAAAGATAGATTTTCGTTTATTTACGAAGAGAATGTTTCAAAATGTTAATTGAATAGAAAGGTCATTATTTGTGGTGTGGTTCGAACGTGTTTATTTTGGTGTGGAATTCAATATAAATTGGCTGCCGTAACAGCCAATTTAACGACTAGCGAATAACAATTTTCCTAGGAATTAACTCTATTCCTGCTTGATAACGCTTTGCTGAAGCATTCAACCCTAATGCCAAGGCACTATCAGCAATCAGTTCGAATTGCTGTGGTAGAGAGTTTACTTTGATAGGTAAAAAATCAAGCAAACGATTATCACCAAACGTACCTAATTTTATTTTGGTCATCAATTCAGGCTTTTCAATTAGTACATCTAATAGAATATAAAACGGAGGCTAGTTTTTCTTGGTTACTACAAATCACTCAAATGTTATTTTGTAATATCTATTACTCTATCTGCTGATTCAATTGTTTCTTTTCGATGAGAAATAATAATTCTTGTTATATCTAATCTACTTATATGTTTATTTATTTTATATTCATTGTCACAGTCTAAATGGCTCGTTGATTCATCTAAGCAGAGAATGTCTGGTTTTTTATATAAGGCCCTTGCTAAAAAAATACGCTGTAATTGTCCACCAGAAAAATTATTACCCATATCCCCAACTAAAGAATGAAACCCCATAGGAAGTGATTGAATATCTTCTAAAATATTAGCATGTTTACAACATTGTATTAATCGCTTCTCATCATAACTTGAATCAAACATGGTAATGTTTTCTGAAAGGGTTCCTGAAAGTAATGTATCATCTTGCATGACACTGCCTAAATGTTTTCGATAGTCATTTAAAGAAATATCTTGAATGTTTATATTATCAATATAAATATTTCCTGAAGTAGGTTTTAATAAACCGAGAAGTAACTTCATTAAGGTAGTTTTACCGCAGCCAGAAGAGCCTATGATGGCAATACATTCACCAGGTTGAATTTCAAATGTTAGGTTGCTAAATAGCCATTCTGAATTGTCCGTATAACGAAAGCTTAAGTTTTCAACTCGTAGGTGAGCATTAAGCACGTTAGGAAGTTTATTATGCATTGAATGCTGCTCTCTTTGCTCCAACGTAATGTCTGATAAACGATTCAAATGTAAACTCAATAATTTAAAAGAGAACATGTTATCAATGAAAGCATATATATTTGTCGTAAACTGGTTTTTGTAAGCAATAAATGCTAATAACATTCCAATTGTAAGGTCTCCTTCTATTACGGCTAAGGCACCAAAGAATACAACTAAAATGGTTTCTAAACTGTATATTAAATTATTCAGGCTATCTTCAGCTATCCTTAATTTACCTAAACGAATATCTATATTGATAACCTCAGAATATTGGTTTAACCACGTATTTTGTCTGCTCGTTTCATGATTAAATAATTTAATAGTTTGGATTGCTCTAATACTTTCTAAAAAGATAGAATCTTCTTTCGCATCTGCCAAAATTGCTTCTTCTGTTATTCGTCTATTAGGGAAATAAAATATAAGCTGTATGAGGAAAGAAACGAGAACAACAAAGATCACTAGAAAGGTAAGCTTTTGACTATATAAAAACATCATGAGCAATACGACTGTTGCCATGAGACCGTCAATAATTGATTCAATGACCCCTGTAGTTAGTAATTCCTTGATAGAGCTCATTGAACTGAAACGAGAAATAACATCTCCAATATGACGTTTCTCAAAGTAATTCATGGGTAATCGGATTAAATGATAAAATAAGTTTGATCCCATTTGGATGTTGATGGCACTACTAAATCGAATAATAAGCCAGTTTCGAAAAGCACTTACTACAACTTGAATTAGTGCTAATAATCCAAATCCAATAGCTAATACAATTAAGAGAGGTTTATCATTACTCATTAGGACGTTATCTACTACCCATTGTATGTAATAAGGAGAGAATAATGCTGCTGATTGCATAATAGTAGACAAAAGGAACAAAGAAGTTAGAGATCGTTTTAATCCTGTTATTTTGTCCCAAAGTTGAGATATTTTCATAACAGTTCTTACATCTTGTTTTTTAAAAGATGTTGTAGGTGTCAACTCTAAAGCTACACCTGTATAACACCTACTAAATTCAGTAAATGTAAGTTTACGTTTTCCAATCGATGGGTCATTAATTAATATCCCTTTTTTTGATACCTCGGTTAACACTACAAAATGGTCTAAATTCCAATGAAGTATACAAGGTAAGGTTAATTGCTTAATTTCATGTAATTCACACTGAATTGCACGAGAAGCTAATCCTAATTCACTCGCGATTTCCATAATCTGATTTAGATTCATTCCTTGGGTATCAATTGTTAGGAACTTTCTAAGAGAAGAAGTATTTATTTGATGACCGTGATATGATGAAACCATAGCTAGAGAAGCTAATCCACATTCCCCCGCTTCAGACTGTACGATTAAAGGGACTCTTTTTTTTCCTGAATACGATAATAGATCCAGAGGGTTTTGTACTTTTATTTTTTGTTTTAATGTTTGTAACCTTGTCATTACATTTTCCCTTTTATTGCATAGATAGGGTCAAGTAACCATTCTAAAAGACTTCTTTTTTCCAAAATAATATCAGCATCGGCAATCATCCCTACTTTTAATGGAAATTTTTTCCCATAAGCTGAAATTATTTGATTAGTTAACTTAACTCGAACTCGATATATAGCTTCGTCCATTTTTATCGGGAGAATTTTGTCTGTTGGGAGAATTAATGCTTTATCTATGTTTATAATAAACCCTTGAGATAAACCAAATTTTTGATAAGGAAAGGCATCAAATCTAATTTTTACTTCATCTCCTATTTGTACAAATCCGGCAGAACTTGTGGGGAGTAGCAATTCAACTTCTAAGGGAGACCCCTCAGGTATAATACTTAAAATAGGTGAATCAGCATTAATTTGAGTACCTATTGAAGGTTGAATCGCAGTAACCATGCCTGATTCTGGCGCTTTTTTAATGAATTCATACGTATTATTGAGCTCGACCAGTTTAACTTGTAATTCAGAAATTTGTCGTTGAATTACTGCTTTTTTTAAAAGACGCTTTTCTGGCAAAGCTATATGCTCGGATTTCAAATTATCTATATCGACAGATACTGAAGCTATCTCTCTTTCTAATCTATTAGTGGCCTCTAAGGCTTCTAAATACAATTCTTGAATTGAAGAGAGTAGAGCAGACGAAAGAAATCCCTTTTGGTGCAAGCTTCTATTTTTATAAAATAGATTCTCCTTGAGTCGAAATCTTTGTTGACTGGTTTCTTTAGCTTTGTTCATTGCTTGTAAGCTCTTTTGTAATTGTACCAATTGTCGCTTTATACGTTGTTCATCTTTTTTAAATAAAATTTCTGTTACATTTTTCTCTTTTGTAAGAGCTTCAATTTGAATTTTAATTTCTTTACTCAAAGCTTCTGATACTTCCACACCATTCACTAAACTTTGACTATTTCGAATTTTAGCGATTAATTGTCCTTCTTCAACTATGTCTCCTTCATGGACAAATAATTCATCAAGAATTCCAGTTCTACCTGAATAGACTTTAATTACTCCTTTTTGAGGTAATAAATAACCTTTAACCGTTTCTTTTCGTGAATATTTAGATTCGATTAAATAAATTATTGAAATAACTAAAAATACGAATGTAACGATTGATATAACATAAAAGGAAGGAGGTTGAGTAAGAATCATCTTACCGGTAAGTCGATTTTGTTTAAGATTAGTTACTTCTTTTCGGAATAACATGTGCTCTTTAATTGTCAATGAAATGTAGTAAATTTACTATGTATTTTTTGTAATTGTGAGTCACTTAATAAGTATTTGTTATGTGATTGATGTCATTCATTTATAAAATATATGAAAATAAACTTGAAAATTAAATATTTTCAATGGTATCTTTCGATTTGAAAAATACTTTTGTTGGTTAATGTTATACCTAAACTCATGTAAAATAAGGATAATATTGTGAAAGAAATAACTAGGGAAGATTTAGAACTTGTGATTGGCGGTAGACTAGAGCACAGAGCTGGTGGCGGTGGGAATTTAAGCTCTTCTAGAGGAGGAAGTCGATCTCAAGATAGAAGAGAGCGGGGAAGAGATGCTCGAAATAATGGCCATAAGTCACATGAGGGTGGGAGACGTAAGGGTGGGGATCGCAGTAGAAGAGAAGGTGGCGGTCGTTCAACAGAGCGTTAAAAATAGTTAATGTGATATTTAAGTGTGGCTTCATGTGAGTGTAGCCATACAAATGGAGATAGAAGTGACAAGTAAATTATTACCTATATTTATTTCTCTGATATTAATAATTTTTAATTATGCCAAAGCAGAGTCACAACCAGACATTGGGTATTCTTTAGAAATTAATTATCAAACTTATAATGTAATAGGTGAAACTGAAACTGAAATTAATACTTCCTTTAATAATAAAATTAAATTTATAGAAAATATAGATATTATATATATTGATGCTTATACACAGTGGAATTATAATATAATTAATGATGACACCACATGTGAAATAAACAAGTTTTCTGTGAGTGTTACTTATATATTACCTCAGATTATAATCTCTGATTCAAATAAAGAGGTTGCGAATTTATTTAAATCATATTTAGAGCGTTTATACCGCCATGAAGAGACACATTGCGCTATATCTGTTAAGTTATTACATGATATTTATATAGCTATTGAGAAGGGACAATCTAGTAATTGTAATGATCAACGTGAAATTGCTGATAGACTAGAACAAGATATAAGCAAAAACCAAGAAGCATTTGATATGTATACCAATCATGGTGAAATAGAATTAGCTAATTCACCTTTTGGAGAAGAAAAGTATTTGGCTTACTGTAAGATTTCGTTGCCTGTGTTTAAAAATAATTAATAGGCACTAAGACTTATCATCATTCAATTCTTTCTACTGCACTTAATAACATGACTGTCACTGAAAGTCGCAGTCGAAAGTTATTGTTTTGTGTATATCGGGCATAACTTTTTTCGGTTCTGTCGCACGGTAAGGAACTAAAGTGACGTTGTAAGTTCAAAATAGTTATATTTAATATCATTTCGAGTCATTAATGGATTTCACTGACTACCAATACCCTTCAGATATCATTCTTCAAGCGGTACGTTATTACGTCTCATACAAACTCAGCACTCGTGATATCGAAGAGATTTTTACAGAACGTGGTAGCGCTATTGATCATTCTACAATTAACCGTTGGGTCATTACTTTTTCGCCAATGCTTGAGCACAAATCTCGTCAATTAAAACGTAAAGTATCATCATCGTGGCGTACTCCACCGTGCGACAGAACCCTAGCGAATAACAATTTTCCTAGGAATTAACTCTATTCCTGCTTGATAACGCTTTGCTGAAGCATTCAACCCTAATGCCAAGGCACTATCAGCAATCAGTTCGAATTGCTGTGGTAGAGAGTTTACTTTGATAGGTAAAAAATCAAGCAAACGATTATCACCAAAAGTGCCTAATTTTATTTTGGTCATCAATTCAGGCTTTTCAATGAGTACATCCAAAATGCCTTCAAGTAGGATATAAGAGGTTGTAATGATCGCATCTGGAATCGTCTCTTCTTTTATCCATTGTTCAAAAATTGCTTTGCCTGATTCACTGTTAAAGTGTTCGCCATAACCAGTGATACTCGCTAAACCTTTCTCTTTAGCTTTTGCTTTAAAGCCTAAATGACGCTGACGAGATATGTTGAGATCAGGTAATGCCCCAATTAAGCCGATCGATTTTACGTTTTCATTAACTACCGATTTGGTTAGCTCATAAGCCGCTTCAAAATCTTCACTGATCACGCAACCAAAATGTTCATCATCCAAAGAGCGGTCAATCGCGATAATGGGTGTGCCTTTTTCTTGAATCGTTAAATAGTACTCACTGCCATCGGGCAAACAGCTTGCAACAAACAACGCGTCTATACGACGACTGATTAAAGCATGGGCTACGTTTTTTTCTGTTTCAGGATCATCATCAGAGCAACCAATTAAGATCTGATAACCCGCTTTACGAGAGTTGTATTCTAAAAGTTTAGCCAGCTTGGCGTAACTGGTGTTTTCAAGATCAGGAATGATTAAACCAAACGAACGGCTACTGCCCGCACGTAATGCAGAAGCGGCATGGTCTGGACGATAATTATGCTCATCAACCACAGCCATGACTTTTAATTGGGTCTTTTCACTGATGCGATATTTCTGTGCTTTACCATTAATGACATAGCTTGCGGTGGTTTTAGAGACGCCAGCAAGTTTGGCAATTTCATCTAATGTCATGGATAAGATCCTTAAATTCTGTGGGTCGGATCATATAAATTTAGATCCAATCATTTTATGAGTTGAATTATATGCTGAATCGTTTCAGTATAAAAGCTGAAACGATTCAGCAAATTTGAAAAACGTGATATTTACGTTGTTTTTACTTTTTATGAAGCGTATTAATAAGTAGAAAGCATTTGCTGAACTTTTTTAACTGTTTTGCTGAATCGATTAAGCTTTACTCAAGCAACGCTTAAACGGTGATTTAGCAGAGCACAAATTACAGATAAACAAGCGAGAGGCTAAGACCCATGCTGACATTGACAAAGAATGACATTACGTTGCAACAAGCAGCAACGGATAAGACAACAGCAATCAAAGCGATTGCAAAGCAACTGACAGAAAAAGGTTTAGTTGCAGAGAAGTACGTAGAAGGGATGTTAAATCGTGAGCAACAGAACTCAACGTTTTTAGGCAATGGTATTGCTATCCCACACGGTACAACAGATACTCGTGATTTAGTTAATAACACCGGCGTTGCTGTGCATCATTTCCCGCAAGGCGTTAACTGGGGTGATGGTAATGTGGTTTATGTAGCCATTGGTATTGCGGCTAAATCAGATGAGCACCTAGGTATTTTAAAACAACTGACTAAAGTTCTTTCTGCTGATGGCGTAGAAGAGAAATTAAAACAAGCAAAAACAGAAGCTGACATTATTGCATTACTAAATGGTGAAGTGCAGTTTGAAGCCGATTTTGATGCATCACTAATCCAATTGCTTTTCCCTGCAAGCGATATGATCCAAATGAGTGCGGTTGCGGGCGGTTTACTAAAGAACAGTGGTAATGCAGAAAGCCAATTTGTTGCAGAGTTAGTCATTAAAGAGCCTACGCATCTAGGCAACGGTTTATGGTTGGTAAGTACTGACAAAGGCGTTAAACGCTCTGGTATGTCTATCGTAACGACAGCAAATGGGTGCGAGTTTAATGGCTTGCCTGTTAAAGGTTTGATTGCGATTGCTTCTTGTAACGCCTCTCATAAATCGTTCTTAACAACGATCACCAAAGCAGTAGCTGGGCAAAAACAAGACTCGATTCTATCTGCAACTTCTGAGCAGTTACTTGCGATGTTCTCTACTTCTGCTGAAGAAACAACAGTAAGTGCTGATGCTGATAATACAGCAACCTTTAAAATTAAAAATGCACACGGTTTACACGCTCGCCCGGGTGCAATGCTTGTTGCTGAAGCGAAAAAATACGAATCAAAAATCACCGTATTAAACATAAATGGTGACGGTAAAGCGGTGAATGCGAAAAGCTTAATGAAAGTGATTGCGCTTGGCGTTAAACACGGTCATGAACTGCAATTTATTGCAGATGGCTCAGATGCAAAAAAAGCGCTTGCTGGCATTGGTGCTGCAATTGCTTCTGGTTTAGGCGAGGGTTAATTGATGAGTACTAATCCAAAAAGCAAAGTAGTTACTATCACGCTAAACCCTGCTTTAGATTTAACAGGCAGTTTAGATGCGTTATCGGTTGGCTCTGTGAGTTTAGTTAGTAAAGGCTCACTTCATGCGGCGGGTAAAGGCGTAAACGTTGCTAAAGTACTGTCTGACTTAGGTGCTGAAGTGACGGTTACCGGTTTTTTAGGTCGTGATAATGAAGAGCTGTTCTGTCAATTATTTGAAGAGATGAACGCTAACGATGAGTTTATCCGTGTCGATGGTGCTACTCGCATTAATGTGAAATTAGTAGAGCAAGATGGCCGAGTGAGTGACATCAACTTTCCGGGTGTTGATGTCTCTGAACAAGCGATTGCCGAGTTTGAAGTTCGTTTATTTGAATTAGCTAAAACACATGATTTTTTCGTATTAGCAGGCAGTTTACCAAAAGGTATTTCTCCTGAGCTGTGTGCTGAGTGGATTGAAAAGCTGCATCAAATGGGTAAAAAAGTACTATTTGATAGCAGTCGTGCGGCATTGGCAGCAGGTTTAGAGGCTCACCCTTGGTTAATTAAACCAAACGATGAAGAGCTATCTGAATTTGTTGGGCGTGAGTTAGAAACGCCAGAAGCGTGTCAGAAAGCGGCTCAAGATCTTGCACAAAAAGGCATTGAAAATATCGTCGTGTCATTAGGCTCAAAAGGCGTAATGTGGCTTGGCAATAATGAGCAAAACAAGACGGAATGGATCTACTCTCAACCGCCAAAAATGAACGTAGTAAGTACTGTAGGTGCTGGTGATACGTTAGTTGCTGGCCTATGTTGGGGTCACATGCAGAAAGATTGGGATCGTTCACAAATCTTATCTTTTGCTACCGCTTTATCTGCTTTAGCTGTATCGCAGGTTGGCGTTGGCGTACCAAATGTCGAAGACGTAAAAGAATTACAAAAACAAGTAACCCTACATAACCCTATTTCTACAAACGTGCAGTAATGCGTTTAGACTTAGTTTAAGGACAGATTATGAAAAATATAGCTATCGTTACTGCATGCCCAAGTGGTGTAGCAAACAGCATTATTGCAGCAGGTTTATTAGAACAAGCAGCAACCAAACTAAATTGGAAAGCGACGATTGAATGTCAATCAAGCGTGTTACCCGTTGAGGTTTTAACTCAAGAAGTCATTGATACGGCGGATGCAATTGTTATTGCCGCAAACTCGGTGGTTGATACATCTCGTTTTGTTGGTAAAAAAGTACACCAAGGTTCAATTTCTGAATGTGCAATTAATTCGGAAGTTTGGTTAGAAAATGCAGTAAATAATGCCAAAGAACTAACCGCTTCAGAAGTGACGGTTTCAGAGACAGTGGCATCGACTGACGCGACAGGACCTAAGAAAATCGTAGCGATTACGGCATGTCCAACGGGTGTTGCGCATACTTTCATGGCGGCAGAAGCGCTAGAAGAAGAAGGTAAACGCCAAGGCCACATTATTAAAGTAGAAACTCGTGGCTCTGTGGGTGCAAAAAATCAGTTAACGGACCAAGAAATTGCCGAGGCTGATTTAGTAATCATCGCAGCGGATATCGAAGTTGCACTTGATCGCTTTAATGGTAAGCGCCTGTACAAAACAAGCACAGGTTTAGCGCTGAAGAAAACAGAACAAGAGATGAATAAAGCCTTCTCAGATGCGACGGTTTTCCAATCATCAGGTAAAGCGCAATCTTCTCAAACCGAAGAGAAAAAAGGAATGTACAAACACCTAATGACAGGGGTATCGCACATGCTTCCTGTTGTTATCGCGGGTGGTTTATTGATTGCATTGTCATTTGTATTTGGTATCGAAGCATTTAAAGAGCCGGGTACTATTGCAGCAACGCTGATGGACATTGGTGGCGGCGCGGCATTTGCGTTGATGATCCCTGTTCTTGCTGGTTTCATTGCATTCTCAATTGCTGACCGTCCTGGTTTAGCGCCAGGTTTAATTGGTGGTATGTTGGCGAGCTCAACTGGCGCAGGTTTCCTTGGTGGTATCGCGGCGGGTTTCATTGCGGGTTATTCTGCAAAATTCATCGCAGATAAAGTGTCTCTTCCTCAATCAATGGAAGCGCTTAAACCAATCCTAATCATTCCATTTGTGGCGAGTTTGTTCACTGGTTTGGTAATGATTTATGTTGTTGGTGGTCCTGTATCAGGCATCATGTCTGCACTGACAGAGTTCCTAAACAACATGGGTTCAACTAACGCTGTATTACTGGGTGTGATTCTTGGTTGTATGATGTGTTTCGACTTAGGTGGTCCAGTAAACAAAGCAGCATATACATTTGGTGTTGGTCTTCTGGCTTCACAAACGTACGGTCCAATGGCGGCTATCATGGCGGCAGGTATGGTTCCTGCGCTAGGTATGGGTTTAGCGACATTCCTTGCTAAGAACAAGTTTGAAGCGGGTGAACGTGAAGCAGGTAAAGCATCATTTGTACTTGGCTTATGCTTTATCTCTGAAGGTGCGATTCCATTTGCAGCGAAAGACCCAATGCGTGTGATTCCAAGCTGTATGGCGGGTGGTGCATTAACGGGTGGTCTATCTATGCTATTTGGTGCTCAACTACTTGCTCCACACGGTGGTCTGTTCGTACTTCTTATTCCAAACGCGATTACGCCAGTGTTCATGTACTTAGTAGCAATTGCAGCAGGTACTGCGGTAACGGGTTTCACTTATGCTTTCTTGAAAAATAAAGCAGATGAGAAAGAAGCAGTAGCAGCTTAATAAGTGCAGATATACTGATATAAAAAGGGCGCTTCCAAGGTGATTGGAAGCGCCCTTTTTTATGTTTTTTAAAAGTTAGAACATAAAGTTCACACCAGCACCAATTGAAGATATGTAATCGTCAGAAGCTAAAGGCATATATTGGTATTCAAGATTGAAGCTTACAGAAGGAAACAGTTTCATTACCGTACCGACTGCAACGTAAGGCTTAGTTGATACCGCCTCTTGTTTTAAGGTTTGATTACCTTCGTTATATTTATATTCAACATTAGTGCGATTTAAACCGAACTTCCCATAGAAAGAGCCATAATAAGACATAGGGAAATACATTTTTGCTGCAATAGTCGCACCCGTAGCCGATGCTTTATCATTATCAATTGCGATATCATTCATTGATGCAGTCATGTAATAGCTTAGATCCATCGCTATCATCGGCGCGAAATGGTAGTTATATCCGACTTGGGTCATTAAACCACTACCATGTGAGTCATCAATTTTCAGGTTAGCAAAACTTGGCTGAATATAGATTTGGTGTAAAGTGTCTGTTGCTTGTGCAGATGCAGAAGCACCTAGCAACAAAAGTGGAAGTAACCTTTTCATTATAAACTCGTCTTTTTAACCTAATGCGCGATTTTATTGTGAATGAGACAATGTTGTAAAGAGGAATTAAAGAAGAAATGACATTAACTATTTGGTTTTCATTATTATTGGTATCAATGTTGGGAGCAATGTCGCCGGGGCCGAGTCTGGCAACTGTCGCAAAGCATACGTTATCTGGCCGCCGTATTAATGGCATTGCAGCGGCATGGGCACACTCCATTGGGATTGGTATCTATGCATTTGTTACCGTTATTGGGTTAGCGGTCGTCTTACAGCAGTCACCGACAGTATTTAAAGCTATCAGCTATCTAGGTGCCGCCTATCTTGCTTATCTAGGATTTGGTGCATTGCGATCTACTGGGGGAATAGCAGCAAAGCTTGAATCTGGAGAACAAGTTTCTATTCTAGAATCAGCAAAAGAAGGTTTATTGATTTCACTGTTAAACCCCAAAATTGCACTGTTCTTTTTAGCCCTATTTAGTCAATTTGTGGCTGTCGGTAACGATCCATTAGATAAAGCGATTATCGTGATTACGCCTATTATTATTGATGGTTTGTGGTACACCATTATTAGCTACTTATTGTCGGCTCCTAAGATTGTAGATAAGCTTCGAAATCAAGCCAAATGGATTGATCGCCTCTCTGGTGTCGTGCTTATTCTTCTTGCAATTCGAGTGGTGTTTTCTGCGTAGTAAATTACTCTACAATCTTTATTTTGCTTAATTTAAAAGAGGAAGTGAGCTTAAAAGAAGAGTTCACTTTTTTATCCAATAGTTTTGGCTTAGTATGAGCAGTCTCAAACGTATAGCATTGTCATTTTATACGTAAAGTTATTCTATTTTTTGTTATTAATACATAAGGTTTCTCATGACATTTCAAGCTGCAATTTTCGATATGGATGGACTACTATTAGACACTGAACGTGTGTGTATGGGGATCTTTAAAGAGGCATGTGAAGCTCAAAATGTCCCATTTATTGAAGAGCTGTATCTTTCTATTATTGGCTGTAATGCAAAGCGTATTGAACAACTGTTTCGCGAAGGTTATGGACCAAGTGTTGACTACCCAGCATTAAATCAAGAGTGGCGAGTGCGTTATACTGCTGTAGTTAAGCATCAAGCAATCCCAGTAAAAGAAGGGGTTATTGAGCTACTAGAGTGGCTAAAAGCAAATGAAATCCCAATGGCCGTTGCGACATCCACACAGCATGATATTGCGATTAAAAAATTGGAATTAGCAGGTCTTGATGGCTACTTTGATGTACTGGCAACAGGCTGTGAAGTTGAACATGGTAAACCGCACCCTGAGATCTACTTCTTAGCGGCAGAGCGTTTAGGTATTGCTGCTAATACTTGTCTTGCGTTTGAAGATTCAAATAACGGAACTCATGCTGCCGTTGCAGCAAATATGATCACTTATCAAATTCCAGATTTAGTAGAGCCAAGTGCAGAAGTTATTAAACTTGGTCATCAAATCCTACCTTCTATGATTGATGTGTTGGTTGATTTAAAAAACCGCAAAGCCTAGCTTGTTTTGAACTCAATAATGTAGAAATAAAAGAAAGGCGGATCACTGTGTAGTGTCCGCCTTTTTTGTTTAACGTGTATTAGTAGATATAGTTAGGATTAAGATAATAGAGTTTCTAATTTAGGCTGAAGTACTTTAATCCAAGCAGAGTAGGCATTAGCGTTTAAATGAAGATCATCACAAGTAAAGTCATTCGATAAGAAGCTATTAGGGCTCAGGATCTGATTAACGTTCAAATAATGAATATTGTGCTGTTGACAATAAGATTCTAAACGAGAGTTTAACTCTGTCACTTTTGGGTTTAAATGAGCGAGTCTATTACCACAATATAAAGTGCTTTGAACCAATATAGAGCAGTCATTCTTTTGCCAATAAGTTAGCATTGCGATGTAATTATCAAAAACAGAATCCACAGCAAAACCTTGAGATAAATCGTTGATCCCTGCCATGATTGAAATGAGTTTAGGTTTAACGGCTAGTGTCGTTTCTATTCGACGTAGCATGCCAAGCGTAGTGTCACCAGCAATTCCTCGGTTTACGTGAGGAATGTGAGTAAAAACATCTTGCCATGGTCCCCATTCCGTAATTGAGTCACCAAATAGAACCACATCCACTTCCGGCGTAAATGTCTGATGTGAATCGACTAAATGAATATAACGGCTTATGCTATGTCCTCGTTGAGCTATATCTATTTCTTTGCAAAGAAACTTAACTTGTTGGGTTGGATCTTCGATGGCATCCAGTTTTGGCAATAATCCATCAATCTGAGAAACAAGAGCGCTGAGTTTGATAGAGAGCTGTAACTCTTCTTTTAAAGCATGTAGTTCATTGATTAATGTATACACTGAGATCGATTGAAATTGATGAAACAGATCATATAAATCGATAGCTTGATTATTAAGTAAATAGGTTCTTAGTTGTGCTTTCATTATTCATTCATCTTCTATAATTTTTCAAATGTATGTTCAATTTCATCAAGCATCCACTCCATGACATTCCCCATTCCACTGTCACGGCGCTTTACTACTCCTATCTCAATCTGTAATGCATCAGGAACATGAAAAGCCGACAGTCGGATAGTTTGATCTCGATACCAGTCTGATTCTAATACATGCTCAGGTACTAAAGCCCAACCAACATTGCGGATCACCAAGGCTGTAATGTAGTAATAACTGTCTATATACCAATGGTTGGCAGAAATGGCCTTTTCATGTGAATGACCAACACGGTCACGAATTACAAGTTGACGATGTTGATTTAAGTCTACTAACGTCGGTTTTCTTATTTTAGCCAATGGGTGTTTTGGAGATACGATAAGTGCCTGATTAAAAAAGCCTAGCGAAAGATATTCTAAAGAATCAGATAAGGTATTTACGCGAAATAGAAAACCAAGATCTGCTTTTTTATCATTGACCCATTCCGCAATATCAGCCTGAGAGCCATTAATGATCGTCAGTTTTAATAATGGAAATTTGATCGATAATTTTTGAAAGAAATCTTCAAATACATCAATAGGCACTGCTTCATCGAGTGCAACCGTTAATGCTATCTCTTCACCTGTCGCAACGGTATCAGCTCTGGCTTGTAGGCGTTCACATTGCTCAAGAATTGCCTGAGCCTCAATAAACATGTCTTCGCCATCTTGTGTTAAAACCGGTAAGCGGGCACTTCTATCAAAGAGATCAAACCCAAGATCTGCCTCTAGATTGGCAATTGCGGTACTAATTCGCGATTGCGCCTTCCCCATTTTGCGTGCTGCAGCAGAAAATGAACCACATTTTACGGAAGTAACAAAGGCATTGAGTTGATCTAAAGTCCAATTCATTTTTTCTCACCTTTTTGTAAACGTATATGGCGGTTAGAGCAATTTGCTGAAGGCTTAGGGTTCACTGTTCGTTTTTCAGACAGTAAATGACGGATAGCTAAAATGGGATGTTTTAATAGCATTCGTGGACCAGAAAAGCGCATCACTAATCTCATCTGTTCTTTAGGTTCAGGCTTGTAGCAGTGGATAGGGCAGGTATTGCAAGTGGGTTTGTTTTCACCGTAAGGGCAGCGATCTAAGCGAACTTCAGCATAATCCATTAAGTTTTGGCATTCTTCACATAGTGATTGAGAGTGATGGTTTTTTTTACAATAAATCTCAATCATTGCTGATACGGTTTTGAACTCAGTATTGAGTTTACCAAGTAGAATATTACTGCTTTTCATGTCTAACCCATGCATGTTAAATCCTAATCAAACCAGTATAAAGGGGAAATGATATTGGGTGAAGTGTTCACTTTTTCATAAATGAAATATGGCTTAGTATTTAGTTATCCCCTAAAGCATATTGCTCCTAAGTGTATGCGCCAAAAGCCATTTAGCATCACGCTAAGTGGCTTTTTTTTATGATTATTAGTTATCATTAGGTATACTGTTAAAAAATGACTTAGGTATATAAATAATGAATATTTTAAAAGTCTTAGGTGTCATACTTTCTACTGGGATATTGATGGGCTGCGATACTGAAGATGATAACGATATTGATTCAGTATTAGTAAAGCGTAATGAATATAAAGTGGTGGAATTTACGTTAAAGCCTGGGCAACAAGTGAATATTACAGTAACTGATCTTAGTAGTGTTTTAGCTGAGACGTCGATAACTCATCCTGATTTGTACGATGACTGGGTGTCTGATACTCAAAATATTGGTTTTAAAGATGCTGATATTTATGGTTATTACCACTTCCCCCCATTATCTGGAAAGCACTCATCGGGCTGGCAAGATTTACATTCCGCTATTACAGAAGAAACAACATACCTTTTATTTTTTGAAAATACGGTTTCTGGACTTATTTCTCCTCCAACCGAAGGGCCGTCTGCTTCTTCGACGATGATGTACCACATTGATATTCGAAATAAGCCTTAAGAGTACCGTAAAGTATTAATGTGGAGTGGATCTCACTAATTATTAATATTTTACGGTAAATGAAAACGTTGAATAATAGGCTCTATTTATCTTCTGATGTGTAACTAGAGTACGAGCAGTAATAGCAACCATTTGATTTTGGATATATTTCTTTAGCGGCATTTAGTGCTGTGCTACATGCAGTATGATAACCAAGAGGCTCGCACTTTGCGATCCCAGGACTGTGAGTGCATGTTGCAGTGTGAACTTCATGATCACCATTAGCTTGTTCGTTTTTATCTACATAAAATAAACTCATAACCACCTCTAATCATTAATGTTTAATAGCAATATCGAATAATTACAATACGCCTATTAGAGGTAGTTGATAGCTAAAAAAATGAATAGTTAGATGTACATCACTTGTAATCATTAAACTTGTGAGGCGTCTTTAATATCGTATTTTTTAGTATCTGTAATGCTATGTTAGCCCTTAGTTAATGAAGCGTATGAATACGTTTTGTTTCTATTTTAAACCCTTTAATTCAAATGAGTCATTAATTGTTTTGGTCTCTTAGGTTACTCAAAGTATCATTTATTGTTTTTTATAATCTCATATTGAAACTTTTAGGTGATTTTGTTTTTGTGTGATCTTTAATATTGTTCCTGTACTTATTAAGATCCCCTATAAACAGTAAAGGAAATTATTATGAACAAAGCATTATTAGTGTTACTGACTCTTGCATCATTCTCTAGCCAGGCTTTTGAAGTATCGAGTAAGGATATTCACGAAGGTCAGTTGATGAGCAGTGAGTTTGTTTTCTCAGGCATGGGTTGTACTGGTGACAATATTTCACCACAACTAAGCTGGAAAGATGCACCAGAAGGAACAAAAAGCTTTGCTATTACGGTATTTGATCCAGATGCTCCAACAGGTAGTGGTTGGTGGCATTGGTTAGCTCTTAACATTCCTGCTAATGTAAGCAGTGTTGCCCAAGGCTCTCCAATGAAAAATGTACTACAGACTAAAAATGACTTTGGCACAATGAGCTACGGCGGTGCGTGTCCTCCTGCTGGTGATGGGATGCACAGATATCAATATACAGTGTGGGCATTACCACAAGAGAAAATTGATTTACCAGCAGATATCTCACCAGCGGTAGTCGGTTATACTTTAAATAGCATGGCATTAGACAAAGCCGTATTAACAGCGACATATGTACGTTAATTACCATTTAAATATAAAAATATAGGGGTATAAAATGGATAAAGTGATGTTGAACGAACCCATGTTCCGAGTTCAAACCTATTCAGGCCAGAGCGATCAACATTTACGTAATGTTCATATTTATGCCCCTAGTATTATTTGGGTTAAGTCTGGTGTAAAAACCGTCTTTCAAGAGAGTGAGCAATTTGATATTGATGCACACTCTTGGTTGCTTACGTCAGCCAACCAAGGCTTAAACTTTATTAATAAAACGACAGAGGATAATTTTTATTCTATTCAGATCTGCTTTTTTTTAGCGCCCCCTAAGGAGATGCTAGAAGAAAGTCAAAGTAACGAAAGCACTCGCTTACATACTCATGCGGTCACTGTTTCATCATTGTTGGCTTATGGATTCACATTCTTAACCGATACGAATACCCAAAAGCTAAGTTCTAAAACACAGCAATTTCACTTGTTGGCCTTATATCAGCAATTGGCAGAATTGGGTGTGCTGCATGTTTTATTCTCTCCAACGTTCACTTCTTTTCAAAATGAGTTGAGTGCGTACTTTTCTAAAGATCCAGCCGAACCTTATCATTTAGAAACGGTATGCGATGATTTTTCTATGAGTCGCGCAACGCTAATCCGTCGATTACAGCGAGATGGCACCAATTTTAGAACGGTATTATCGAACGTTCGAATGACTCATGCTCTGTCTTTAATGCAAGAGAAACGCCAAACCCAGTTAGACTTGGCGTTGCAGTGTGGTTATCAATCAGAAAGTCGTTTTAGCCAGCGTTTCCATCAGCAGTTTGGGATGACGCCAAAGCAGTATATGAAGACGGTGGCTTATTGATGTTTTTGCAATTTAATAATTACATACTTTGAGTTATTGAGAGCGGTGAAAATATACTATGTGTAATTATTAAAATAGATCTTTGTCATGTTATTTTATTAATAGTATAAAATACCTAAAATAGAAAATATTTATAACATCTGATTGTTTCCTTACTTACCTCTCCCTCCCGCTATTGATGTATATATCAATCCCCCTCTCAATTGTTGTGAAATTGTTTGTTTAATGATGTATTTTGGTGTTTATTTCTTTGTTTTTTATGGCTAATTACATGAATTAATCACATAATATATAAAATATGACATATCGTATTGCATTAAATTTAAGATATAGTATTCTGCATCTAGTTGGTGGAACAGCATGTTCTAAAATTAATAATGATTGATGAGTGAATAATGATGAAAAAGACAGTATTAGCAATGGTTTTAGCTGCAACAATGGTATCTGGTTGTTCAATGATTGGTGGTTCTGAAACTACATCATATGCAGATCTTCGAGCTGAAGGTGATGCGTTATATGCAGAGTCAAAACCAGCAGTAAGAGATGACGAAGGAAAGATAATTGAAGAAGGTTACCAAGTATCTGATGTAGCTCAATTAGAAGCTATTCGTTTACTTGTTAATTCAGCATTTTTATCAGCGAAACCAGCTTATGAGCGTTACACGGATGAACTTCTTGCTACACCAGAACTAGGTAATTATTTTTCTGCAGTAGAAGCAAAAGATACTGAGGAAGAAAAACGTGCGGTATATGACTCTTTAAGTGATGAAATGAAAGTAAAAGTTGACGATTTTAATAAGTCATCAGTGAGTGATGAGATTATGTCTGGCCTAAAAGATGCAGCATTGGTTGCTCTAGAAAATTCAGCTGTATTCTTAAAAGCAGATACAACAGCAATGTTATCTGATGTTGATTTCTCAAAACTGATGGATGAAAAAGATGCAGTTTCTTTAACTGCTGAACAGGTTATTTATCTGGATAAGACTGTAGTTTCTGCATATGAAAACTACAAAATCATTTCTGCTTTTAGCTCAGCACAATAATTTCAATTAAAAACTTATTAAAGCCGGTGATTATTTACCGGCTTTTTTTTGAGAGGATAAAATGAAAAAGATCTCATATTTATTAGTCGTATCTTTATTTTTGGTTGGCTGCCAATCAACTAGTTTAAAAGTAAATTCTGAAGCTGATATTGAATCAAATTCTCAAATAGAGAAAGTCAGTAGAGACGCTTTATTCGAAAGTGA
This sequence comes from Aliivibrio sp. EL58, assembly GCF_900312675.1. GTDB lineage: Bacteria > Pseudomonadota > Gammaproteobacteria > Enterobacterales > Vibrionaceae > Aliivibrio. The sequence continues at coordinate 819,424 of NZ_OMPC01000001.1, forward strand.
AAATATTGAATTACCAAGCAATTACGATGTAAAAGCATTTAATAAAATGAGTATTGCAGCGTACGTAGATCATGTGCGTTTTGAAAAAGATGCTAAAAAGACTCAAATTGATAATGGGATTATCGCCAAATTATTAGAAAATGAGTTGGCAAGAACTAAGCGCTATGAAGTATTAACTCGTAATTGTGATGCTTGTGACTATGAAGTTGCTTTTCAAGCTGAAAATACCGTTGAAGAAGGATCTATTCAACTTGGTGAGCAATTAAATCCTGAATATGTTTTTGAGACTTCAATTGCATTGGGAACTGTGATTAAAAAAATGAGTGATCATAATGAGATCATCTTTAGAAGTTTAGTGACAACAAAAGTCGTTGACCCAACATCGGGCAAAATAATCCACTCATTTGAACCAATTCGTCACAACATGCCAGCTAAACGATTTTTTGCAATGGAAGGAAAGTTTTTAGGTGGTTTTGATTACCGAAAACAAAATGAACTTCAAGAAGCTTACAAAGAAGCTGCTCAAAAAGCAATTCAAGTATTAGTTAATAGAACAATGGATTACTACCCAGTTGGTGGTCGTGTAACAAACTTTAGAAATGGACGTTTTGCTATTGATGCCGGTATCGATCAAGGTTTTGCGACTAAGCAGCCAGTAGTTTTATTTTTAAGTGATGATGGTTTAGATATACCAATCGCCTCTGGTGAAGTAACACCAAAGACTAATGGTGGCTCAGGCGTTATGTTTATTTGGAAAGAAGATGACCTTGATGCTGATGATGTGAAGAAGAAACTAGAAGCGATGGGTAAAGATTACCTTAAGCGCAATAAAATCTATGCAGTATCAGTAGGTACGCCAGAAGACTGGAAACTATAATTATGCTTAAACTACTACGTAATATTTATGCAGGTATCTTAATCACTGCAACAATAAATTTATTTACTATTGGTTCTTTATCTGCGGAACCAATGGATGATGTTTTCTCTATGTTAGAAGATGGAGGTGGAACTCGTACTGGTAAAAATAAAATTGATGGTTATTACGTAGTAGCTATGGGTACATCAAGTCGTTCAAATGAAAATAAAGGCCTTGAAGAAGCAAGAATGGAGGCATTACGTCAATTATCTGAAATGATCAATGGCGTAACCATGAGCGGTAATACTAGTGCTTCAATGAAATATATTACAGTATCAGATGAAAATGGCACTCAAGAGTTTTCTCGAGAAAGTTTCGTTGATGTCGTTAATACTAGCTTCAAAGGTCAACTTTCTGCTGCTAAACAATTGAAATCAGGTAAATACGATGGTGACTATTTTGTTGCAATTGTTATTACACAAACTGATCTTAAACAGGCAGCATCACTTCGCTCAACCGCTAATTCTGGTAATAGTCATTCAGGCAATACAATTATCATTGCCACTGATGCAAGTAATCAATCTATTGCTCAAGTCAAACAAGGAGCTAAAACCGTAGAATCTAAAGGTTTAGCATCAATGAAGGTTGGTGAAACAGAGGCTCGTAAAAAAGCATTAAATGATGCTATTCACAACGCTGTTCAACAAGCACAGGGCGTTATGATGCAGGGCAAGTCTGGCAAATTTAATGATGCAATTGCTGTTGCAATATCAACAAAAACAGAAGGCTATGTAAGTAGCTATGAAATGCTTGATGAAGATATTTCTCGTGGTCAATATTACGTGATTATTGAAGCAATTGTTGATGCAGGTAAATTATTAAATGATGTTAATTTTTATACTCAAGTACTAGGGCAACCTGTTTTTTCTATTAATTCTGAAAATGATAAGAAATCAGATTGGGTGATTGATGAACTTGAGCGCCTTGGATTTACAATTAATGATGGTAAGAAAAAAGCAACGCATACTTTCTATTTAAAGCAAAGACAATCAAATGTAGAAGACCATAAAGGGTCTAAAGGTATTGAAACGGTGCTGAGTATTGTCCTTAAAGATAATAACTCTGGAGACATATTATTTACGATAAATAATAACCCGATGAAAACCCGTATTTATGTTCAGCCAGTATCAAGAGCTAAACAAGTTTCAGAGCATGTTGCTTATAAGCAAATGAAGAAAAAAATGGGTGTTGAAGTAATTCAATCTTTAGCACGTCATGCAGAAAAAGGCATTGTTTATCAAATTGTGTTAAAGAACGCAAAACGAACAGACGTTGATATTTTTAAACATGTTTTAAATAACGGCACAAGTGGAAATGTTGAAACCTGGAAATGGGATAAAAAACATAAAACGATGACATTAGATTACCGTTTTTCAGGACCGTTAAGTGAAGCTTTTGACCAAAGCCTGAAAGAAATATATTCCACATTTAAAAAAGAAGGCAAAGGCCGTAGACCACATATGAAAAAAGTGGAACGTGATGCTGCATACTTTGACATTGTGAGAAGCTAATGAAATATATTTTACTATTGTTTTCATTGCTAGTTTCTTATTCATCATACGGAAATACCGTTTATGATGTTTATGAATCTAAATTTAGTGAAAAAGAAACAGGTGTTTATGATGATGAGCAATGGGTATTCTTTGTCATTAAACAAGAATGCCTAACTCAAAAGAAATATGCAGGAACTCAAGAGTCAAAAGAAGCAGAGAAAACATTTTATAAACAGTTAGTTAGTGAAGTTGCAAAACGGAATGTATCATTTTCGAATGATATTTCAGGGATCTCAGAGCCATTAAGGACTGATGTTAAAAATGTAATTTCAGCTAATTATAATGTGGTATCAAATATACCGTATCAACTTGTTTTTGATAGGAATTCAAAGGTTTTCCCATGTACTCAAGAGTATGTTGCAACTGTTAAAACTGATTTATTTAAGAATAACGGTATTAAAATTCCTAATGATGAAGTTGAAAATATAGTGGTAAAACTATTGATTAACGTTTTATCTGAAGGGGACTATTCGACGTTATCAGTATATTTACATAGCTTAGAGCTGAGTAAGTTAGCTGCTATATATGAAATGTTAGTACTTGAAGATGTAATATCAATCAATCTTAGAACAACAGACCGTAATCAAGTTTGCACTCAAACATATTGCCGATTAGCAAATAAGCCATTTTCTGAATTTGATATCAACCATGTTGTATCTACCTCATTTCTAAATCAAGGCTTTGTAAAGTTTGAGAATAAAAACCCAAGTAATAAGTTAGCAGAGCACTTATATAAAAAAGCATCTATTAATTTTAATCATGGTAAGAATCCAGAAGAAATTATTAATGACTTAACTCTAGCTGTTAATTTAGAACCGAATAATAGTAAGTACTGGAAAATGTTAGCGAATATATATAGAGCTCTAGGCAAAAACAAAGAAGCGTATGCAGCTACAGTTCAATATGTTTTGCAAAATCCAAACGATGCAGAAACTTGGGTTTATTTTTATTTAGCAGGGAAAAAAATACATACAGAATCATCTGAAGATCTTAACCATTGGTTAAGCCTTTTAAAAAATCATGTTCAATTTTCGTCATGGGCGAAGAAACAAATAGGTAATTAAAATGAAAAAAATTCTAACACCTTTGGCTATTGTAATTAGTTTAGCATTATCAAGTAATGTAATAGCGGAGGACTTTATTCCGAAAGCTGACTCCTCTGCATTAGAAGCGGTATCAGCAATGGTAGAAGAACCCTTCGTTCAAGCTGAAATCAATGAGGAAACTTACGTTTCAGCAGAGCAGCAAATTTTAGATGAATTAAATAAAAAAGGTTGGAGTCAAGGTTGGGATGCTAATAAAAAGCGTCTGTTTGTAGTCAACACTGAGATGTTTGATTCTGAAGATCCGACTTATGATGATTCATTTATTACTAAACGCTCTCAATACGCAATGATGGCAACTATGGGCGCTAAAGCGAAGATGGTTGAATTCATGCGTACCCAAATGAGTGCAGTTGACCAGCTAACTGCTCCCGGCACTGATGTTCACGCTGAATTGAATGCACAATATGTAAAATTAAACAAAAAAGTAGAAGCCCAACAGCGTACATTAGAGAAATTATTAGCAGAAGTTAATGCAACTGAAGCAGAAAAATTAAAAGGTGTAACTTGGCAAGATCGCCGTGATGCTTATATGGATGCATTAATTAAAAAAATTGATGAATCATACAGTGCAGGAAAGATTGAAGAAAAAAAAGTTAAGAAGTATCAAAAGGCAAAACAGCGCTATGTTGAAGCACAGACAGAAATGTCTGAGATCATGAAACAAGCTAGCGCAATTAAAGGTAAGACAAAACTAGAATCATCAAGTCGTGTTGAAACTTTAGCAAAAGCACCAATCATGGGGGCATCTGTATTACTTCAAGCTGAATCTTGGGATTCTGAGGAAGAAAAATACGAAGTATCTACATTGATGGTTTGGAGCCCTAAATTAGAGAAAGCAGCTAAAGCAATTGTTACTGGTGAGAAGGCTACTTTAAAACCTAAAAAAGCTTTAACAGTGCAAAAGTGGTTACGTTCTCAAGAAGCAGCAACGTTAGTTGGACCTAGACAGTACGTTGATAAAAATGGGGACCGTTGGTTTATTGGTGCGTATTCAATGCCTGTTGAAGGTTCATCTTCATTAGTTCGTAAAAATAAAGGAATTGCAGACTTGATGGCTAAAAAAGAGGCTGCGATGGCATTATATGCTGATGTCGAAACTCAAAAGCAAGCTGAAATAGCGATGCAAACTCGTTCTGGTGACTTGAAAGGAAAAGATCATACCGCGATAGCAACAAGTTTTGCAGAAACAACGCGCCAATCAATAGAAAACCGTCAAGTAAATGGTTTATCACCCCTATTTACAAAAACAGTCTTACATCCAATATCTCAACAAAAGATTTATGTTGTAGCTTATGGTATTTCTTCAAGTAGTGCTTCAGAAGCATTAAAGATGGAGTATTCCGCTTATCAAGCCGCAAGTAGCGCAAATAAAAGTAATAAAGTAAGCCAAGCTGTTCATAAAACTTTAGAAACGCAACTTGAAACGTCAAAAACATCATCTGTATCGGTTAATGATGTAGAGCAAGAAATAGAAAATGTATCTAATTCGACGAGAAGTTCTGCATCTCATTCTACTTCATCAAGTAAGGTTAAATCTAATAGTAGTTCGTTGTTGAATGCACCAACAATTGATGAAGATGATTTTTAATCAAACAAATCATAAATTAAAACAGGGAGTGAGAACTCCCTAAAATTAAATAACCAAGAGATATTACAATGAAAAAGATCTTAGCTTTATCGGTAGTGGCAATGGCTTTGGTTGGTTGCCAGTCAACACAACAAGAAAGCAAGCCAGTAGTAGAGAAATCTCCTGCATATTTAGAGTGTAATTTTGGTGGGGAATATTACGAAGTAGCAGCTCCAAAATGGAAATGTGAACCAAATACTAACCGCGAAATGTATGCAAAACAGGCGTCTGGTTCAAGTGCAAATAAATCAGGTGGAGTAGCTCATCAGCGTCAGTTAGCTATTTTAGATGCAAATAGAACACTTGCTGGTCAGTTTAAGACGGATGTAATTGCTACGATTAAATCATCGAGCGGGACGTTAGGTATTGATGGCGCAGCTGGTGGTGCTGGTGCAACTAAAGATGTTTCAGAAGCATTAGTTAATTTCGAACTAAAAGGAACTGAAATCATTCGTACGATGACAGGTCCAAATGGTCATGTTTATGTTCATGTAGGTATGCCACGTGCCGCGTTACAACAGAATATTGATTTAGCGCTTGAGGTTGTACAAGAGAAAGCACCAAACTCCTTACCTACTAATGTAACGCCTGCACAAAATAAGCAGTTATCTGACGATATCGCTAAAGCACTAGAAGGTATGTAATCCAATGACTACGGCTAAATTTGTAAAATCACTTGTAATCGGTTTAAGTTGTTTTTCGAGCTTAGCCGTAGTGCATGCGTCTGATTCAGTTGATGCTTTTGAAAAGAAGAAAGCGAGTATGCTTTCTTCTTTTGAAAGCTCTAAAAAAGAGAATGTTGATAAATTTGAACAGTCTAAGACTTCTTATTTATCTGCTTTTAATAAAGCAAAAGAAAAGTTAAGTAAAACATGGGATATTCCAGAACTGACGAATAAATCAAAGTGGGTTCAATATTCTAATAATGATCAAGTAAAACGTTCTGTAGATTTTGAAACCGGTAGTGTTGTGGTTGAGGTTGTTGGTAATGATCTTTCAGAAGAACAAATAAATAAAATCATTAAAGGCCAAGTTTCTGAGCTAGAAAATCAAACAACAACAAATGCCTATACTAAAGATAGTGTATTAGCAGCGACAAAAATAAAACCTAATAAAATAGAATCAAAAGCGAAAGTGCTACCAGATGTCAGCTCTAAAGAATTATTGATGGCACAAACAAAGTCGAGTTACACGCAGAAAAATGGATTGAAAGTAACTCGTGTTAGCATGGCCGTACCGCAGAATAAAGTTGCCAAACGAGCTATGATCTATCTGCCACATGTGAGTAAAACTTCGGAGAAGTGGGGGGTTGAACCTGAGTTAATCCTTGCGATTATGCATACCGAAAGTCACTTTAATCCAATGGCACAATCTCATATTCCTGCTTATGGTTTAATGCAAGTCGTCCCGACATCTGCGGGTAGAGATGTGACTAAGATCTATTTAGGGAAAGAACAATTACTTTCCCCTGAAATACTATTTAATCCAGAATTCAATATTGATATAGGTACTGCTTATCTAAATATTTTGGACACTCGTTATTTAAAACGAGTTGATAATAAACAGTCACGGTTGTATTTATCTATTATCTCATATAATGGTGGGATTGGTGCAGCAGCAAAAGTAATTAATGGTAACCGAAATTCAAAATTATCATCATTAGCTGTTAATGCAAACAAACTAACCCCTGATGAGATTTATCATAAATTATCTAAAGACCATCCTGCGAAAGAAGCACGAGATTACTTAAAAAAAGTAAATGATAAACGAGAGTATTACGCTAAAGTGCTGAATACAGGCAGTATGTAAAATGAGAATTACATTCATTCTTTTAGGTTTATTACCTAGTCTAGTTATCGCTGCCCCATCTTGGTACGATAATCCAGAACTTAATTCTAACCAATATATAGGTTCGGGTTTAGGTGAAAGTATTGGTTTAGCAAAACAAGAAGCTATAAAACAGATCTCATTTACTCTTTCTTCTACTATATCTAGCAGTCTAAACGAAACAATAAAAACCGTGGGTAACAGCGGAATAATGGAAACAAAATCATCTACGGAAATGGTAAATAAATCAATTTTATTGCCTAAAATCACATGGAAACATATAGAAGCAGAACATGGGATTTACTACACTCAAGGTAGTGTGGATAAAACTGAAGTTATTAAGTTGTATGAAAATACGCTTCGCTCTCAATCAAAACGATTTGATTATTTATTAAGCGAAAAGGAAATTGATCTATCAGATTATCTAGCTATAACCCAATCATCTGAAGCTTTGCAAACACACCTCATTCAGTCGACAATCATAATGTCAGGATCTGAAATTGCTAAAAATGAATACAATAAGGTAATGAGTATTCTAGATAAGAAAAATGCGTTTAAAAACAGTATGTGTATGACGGTAACATATAAAGGGCATTCTTCTTTTGAAAGAAAAATGTTACAACCATCGATTGAAAGTGCGATTCAGAACTCTGGTTTAAAGCTAAAATCAGAGTCTTCATGTGAATTAGTCACTTTCAATTCAAATAGTACAACAAGTAAAAATAATGGGATCCGAACTGAAAGTGTAAAAATACACATTAGTTTGGGAAGCCCTGCTATTGCATCAAAAGTAATATCAGTTATTGGTAGTAGTTCGGGTTCAAAAAAAGCAGCAATGAGTGATGTTTCGAGTAAATTTTTATCTCATTTTGATCAACGTAATAATTTAGTACACTACCTTTTAGATTCAAATTTACCTGAGCTAACTATAAAATAATGTCAATAATCATCGGATTGATGACTCTTTTCTTTCTTTTGTTCATTCAGAGGCAAGTTGAGTTATATACAACAGCAAAACTTACACGATTAGGTTATCCAAAACTTAGGTTTGCTACTGCATTTATTGGTGTACCTGCCCATGAGATCTCACATGCCATTGCATGTTTGATATTCGGGCATAAAATCAATGAAATTAAGCTATTACAGTTTAATGGTACACCTACACTGGGTTATGTTAACCATAGTTACTCTAAAAGGAATGTTTATCATAGAATAGGCAATTTATTTATTGGGCTAGCACCGATATATATAGGCTTAATATTGTGCGTTTTATTTACTAAATTGCTATTTTCAGAAATAGATTTCGCCTCATTCAACAGACCTATTTATAATGATTTACTGGAAATCACAAGGTTTACAGACATCGTAGGGTTATTCATCAGTAATCTGTTTTCTAGTATAGATTTACACGTAATATTATTCACAGAAAGTAATGTCAAATATTTTATTTGGTTGTTTGTTATATCATCTATTATTACACACATAATACCTTCTTCATCAGATTTTGAAGGTGTTAAAGATGGACTAATATTTTTAATATTACTCGTTTCATTATTATTATTTACTTTTGGTGTCTCAGTAATAAGTTCAATGTTATTACCCGTAATTTTGAATTTGGTTTCAGTTCTATTATCGTTTTATATAGTGATTATTCTTACAAGTATCATTTTGATTTGTACTGCTAAATTATTTAACTCAATTTTATAGAGCTTTTTAAATTATTAATTAGAGGTTTTTTCATGTTTAAAATTTTTGCACTTATATTTATCTGTGTCGGTATTTACCTTGGAATGAACTATTCAGATGAAATTGAAAGTATTATGGATACTGATGTTTTTGAACAAGTTCAAGACAAGGTAGAAAATAGCAAAGACCTAGTTATTGATAAGCTTGAAGAAGCTAAGAATTAATTAAATAACACGGTTTTTCAGTAGATTAGTGGCGTTCCCAACGAACATAAAAAACAGCGAGCACTTAGGCTCGCTGTTTTTATTTTTAACCCTGAATAAGTAGAGATCTACTTCGCCAGTTTAGTCAGTACACTCATTAACAACTTGATACGTGGTTCGATTGATTCAAGTAGCAAGTACTCATCGGCACTGTGGAAGCCTGCACCGATTGGACCTAAACCATCTAATGTTGGAACACCTAAGATTGCGGTGTTGTTAGCATCAGAGCCGCCGCCTACTTCTTTCCAGTTGATATCAATGTTTAGCTCTTGAGCTGATTCTTCAATCATAGCCATTAATGATTCTGTTAAATCAGATGGCACCATTGATGGTTTGTACGCTTCACGCTCTAGAGTGATAGTGACACCGTCAACAAATGGCGTTTCAATCATGCCGTTTAGCGTAGTATCTACTTGATCGTATTCTGAGTTATCCCAGAAACGAACATCCACAATCGCCGTTGCTAAATCAGGAACGATGTTTGCGCCAGCACCACCAGAAACTACACCAACATTTAATGTCGTGCCTGATTCAAAGTCAGTCATCGCATTCGCCGCTAAGATCCAGTTGGCCATTTCAGTGATAGCACTGCGACCATTTTCTGGTTCGTTACCAGCATGAGCTGCTTTACCATTGAAGGTCATTTTATAGCGAGCCATGCCTTTACGAGCTTTAACTAAGCCACCATCCGCACGAGCTGCTTCTGCGACTAATACGTTTTTCGCTTTCTTAGCTGTTTCTTGGATCCAATCAACTGAATCTAAAGAACCCGTCTCTTCATCTGGGTTCATGCAGACACAAATAGACAGTTTATCTAATACCGCTTGGTCTAGGTTACGCAGTGCATACACCACGTTTAATAGACCCGATTTCATATCAGAAACACCAGGGCCATACGCTTTTTCAGCATCCATAGACATTGGGCGCTCTGCCGCAGTACCTACAGGGAAAACCGTATCCATGTGACCAATCATCATTACATCAATATGTTCAGCATCTGGTTTGTTACGAACTTCAAGACCAACGCCTGCTTTACCACAATCAATGCGCTTAACAGACCAGCCGTTCATTGCTTCGTATTTTGCAGCCATATGATTCGCAATTACTTCGATGCCTTCAACGGTATACGTACCGCAATCCACATCAATCAGTGGGCGTAGCTCTTCTAGATAATCGTTTAGAGAAAAATTCATCTTGAGTCCTTATAGAATCATGTTCATAACAAACATAGCACCGAATGCGTTCAATACTGAAATTGCAATCATTACTGGAATATAGCGGCCTTCAGTACCTATAGGACCCATGATGCGGCCCATATACTGTACTTGCGAGCCCATTAGGTAAATCGCAGGTGCAAGAATGGCAATGTGGTTACCATCTAAAATACCTTGGTCAAACAATGTGATAACTACACCAACCGCGCCACCCATTGACATCCATGCGCCAATTAATACTGCAGCAGCTTCACCCGGTAAACCAAAGACAGCCATGATAGGAGAGAACAGAGTTCCCATTAGTTCAAGAGCACCAGTGATCTGAAGTGCTTTAATGATAACAAACGCCATTAGTACGTTAGGAACCGTTGAAGTGGTTGCAATAACCCAGCCTTTTTTAGCGCCTTCAACGAAGATGTCAGTCACCATTGGTTTTTTCGCTTTAACGTCGCTCATTATGCAGTCTCCTCAGTCATTTTCTTGTCTTGCTTATCGCTGTCTTGGCCTTCTTTACCTTCCGTAATGTTTAGGTAAATACGGAATAAGTTTGCACCAACAAATTTGAAAGCAAACATCACAACAACCGCTAGGCCGATAGAAGAAGGAACCGCCAAAGAACCATCAGGATTTGTTAACGTAAATAGCACCGCCCCAGACGAGAAGAAGTTTACAATTGCTGCACCAGCAGTGAATTGGAACATAGTGAAGATGTCGGTTTCGCGTTTAGTTAAATGTTTTTCGTCTTTTAATTGACGAGTCATCGCCGCACCCGCATCGGTACTTTGTAATGAGGCGATTAAAGCCAAACCAGAGTTACCAGGAATACCCATTAAAGGACGTAGAAGAGGAGTAAGCAGTTTACGAGCTGCGTTAAGTGCGCCGTAATGCTCAAGAACATTGATCATACCTAATGCAAACATCACGGTAGGGATAAGAGTTAATGCAAAGATGAAACCGTCACGAGCACCACTACCGCCTTTACCGCGTAGTGAAGTTGTTGCTGCTTGAACACCATCCGCTGTTTCAGAAACAGAATAAGCGACTTGTCCAAAAGAGCCATTTAGCGTGGTGAAATCGAGAACACCATACCATTCGTTAGATTGCATTAAGCCAGAAAAGAACACAACAGCGAAGGCGAGAGCCACGTAGCTGCCAATACCGACTTTAGAATCTTTGTCAGTCGATTGAGTCATAATTACCTCGTTTAAAAGTTAAGATTAGAAATTGTAAGTGGTTAACTATTTAGTGGTATTGTGCGTTAATCTGGCTTATGGGATTTGATACGTATCAATAACTATTTCTAAAAGTAATATTCTATATATGAAGATTATTATTTTGTGATCTATCTGAAATTGTAGAGTTTTATGTTGATTTGTTGTTTAATTTTGTCTTTTGTTATTTTTAATAGAGGATTATATATTGAGTCTTTTTATATCAAGATAGGCTTGTTCATCTTCCATTCAGAAATGAGGTGATAGAGTGAGACTTCATTTATAGAGAGAGTAAAAATATGAAACAGTTATTTGCAACGATAGTCGCTTTGTTTGTTGGTTTTTTTGTTCTTGTTTCAAGCTTATTTTTTGCGATTGGATTGAGTATTGTTGGCTTTATTATGTCAAAAACACAGAGCAAGAGAATGAGTACTAAAGAAGACAGAGAAGCGAGAATTATTGAAGGTGAATACTCTGACGTGACGAATTATTAATCAATTGAGAGCCATTGATTAGTATAAAGTGAATCAAGTTCGAGGAAATGGGGCGATAGGGATGAAATTATTGCTTACCTATGGGATATTTACCGTTGATTTTAGAAAGCAGCGGTAAATAGAAGAGGTGAGTGTGGATAGACTGTTATTAGTCATAGATTTTTTATTAACACATAAAATGATTTTTAGTGTGTTGATTATTAGCTTTATCTTTTTATTGCGTCATTATGCGGTCAAGAGGATTAGAGGGGATATTCCTTTTTTAACCGAAGATCAGCGAAAATGGATCTCCCGTACCAAAAACGGCTCATTCACCTTCATTGTTATTATTCTATTTATTCTTTGGCAATCAGAGATTAATGAATTTGCTTTATCTGTTACAGCGATCGCAGTGGCATTAGTAGTGGCCTCTAAAGAGATTATTCTTTGTTTTACTGGTTCAATTCAACGTGCGAGTTCACGTTCTTTTCGTATCGGTGATTGGATAGAAGTTGGTTCCTTGTGTGGTGAAGTGATTGAGCACAATATGATGGCAACTGTGATTCAAGAGATTGACTTGCATCATGGACAGTACGACTACACCGGAAAAACAGCAACCTTACCTAATAGTATGTTCTTCACATACCCAGTCAAAAACCTTAACTTCATGAAGCGCTATGTTTATCATAACTTTTCTATTTGTGTAAAAGAGTTTGTAAACTTGTATCCAGTGCTTCCTGACTTATTACATAAAATTGATGTGCATTGTGAAGATTTTATTGATGTCGCTAGACGCTATAATAGTGTGATAGAAAAACATGCAGGGGTTGATTTACCAGGCTCTGAGCCTCATATCCACATCACGACAACGTCACTTGGGGATCAAAAAGTTCACTACATGATTTTTTGCCCAACAGAAAAAGCATCTCATTTGGAGCAACTTATTCGCCAAGATTTTATGGTGATGTATGAAGAGAAGTTTCCTCAGAAAGAGGGTTAAGTAACGTTTTTGTATTAGAGACAGGATTGAATTTTTATGTGAGCGCGATTTATTTAAGTCGCGCTCATTTTTTATCCGTGTATAAAAGTGATTAATATGAAGGATTGATAGCGCCAGTTAAGATGGCCTTTGAGACGCTTTGACAACGATTGTTCGTACCTAACTTCGTTTGTGAATTGGTGAGATGAAATGTAACTGTGCGTTCAGCACAACCTAGAATTTTAGATATTTCCCATGAGCTTTTCCCTTCACAAGCCCATGATAAGCATTCTTTCTCTCGCTTTGTTAAGTAGGTGCTTGATGTTGGTTTATTTTGATTAATTCTATGATAGCTGTCTAGCAAGGCTGGAATAATAGGAGGGATATTCATGCAAGCATTAGAATAGATATAATCTATATTCTTTTCTTTGTTTGAGTGAGCAAAGCTTATCATTCCAAACCCCCCATTTATGGTATGAATAGGAAAACTAAATCCTGAATGTAATCCTGAGATCTTCGCTTCTTTAATTACATTAGGTTTGCTTTTTTTTTGTGTTTTTTGATCAAAGAGATTCCAAGATATTGGTGAGTGATTAGAGAAGCAATAATCGACAATTGGGTCATACTTTATTAAGTTTTCTTCATCATAATAGTCGCGCCATTGTTTTGGGTAATTGTCTAATATTAATACATCTGATTTGATCATCGACTTTGGGTTTATAATTGCGAAAAGATAATATTCGCAATGGATCATATCTGTAAGTTTTTCTAAATTATTATCTATATCCTGATATTTTTTAGATGTTTGAATACTATTAACTAATTCAAGTGTTGAATCTATATTCTCAATGTTCATTTGTTAATCCCCTAGTTAGTCTGATTAAAGTTTAATATTTGTTACTTTTATAATTATATTTTTGCGTGTTATATATCATTAAAACAGGTGTTTAGTGAAAAATGTTTACTATAAACATAGCTTACATCACACAATGGTATAAGTAAGTTTAAATGTAGGTTTAATGTTAATCACCTGTAGAGTTGTACAGGTTTACGGATGAGATTTGATTGTTATAGTGACCAAAACGAAGGAGTATATGATGGCTATAATGATTAAAAATGCAGAATTTACTACAATCTCAAAAGGTGAGTATTTAGGGATATTAAGTCTTCGATATCAGGTTTTTAAGAAAAGATTACAATGGGATTTAGCATCTGAAAATGATTTAGAATCTGATCAGTATGACAATGACTCAGCAGAATATATTTATGCGTGTGATGACAGCCGAAATGTAAATGGATGTTGGAGGTTATTGCCGACTACTGGTGATTATATGTTAAAAAGCATATTTTCTGAATTACTCGGCCATCATAAGGCACCCAGTGACCCTCAAGTGGTGGAATTAAGTCGTTTTGCGGTAGGAAAACGTACTTCAAAAATGAATGAATCTGTTAGTGAAATAACTATGAAGTTATTTGAAGCAATATATTTTCATGCAATTAAAAATGACATAAAAGAATACGTAACAGTTACATCTATTGCGATTGAACGACTTTTAAAACGTATGAATATTCCTTGTGAACGAATTGGAGACCAAAAGGTTCATTTATTAGGTGAAACCAAATCTATTGTATTATCAATGCCTATTAATAATATGTTTAAAGAAGCAATAGCAAGTTGATATATCTGTATTAAGAATGCAATGACCTGACGATATATTAACATCGTTAGTTGGCTATTTAATGATTGTGTATAGGATTATAATGAAAAAAAATATCCCAATGATAATCTCTGGAATAATAAAAGAGAGTGAAAATACATACGCTAGGGAGGTGTTATTAAACGATAATACCTTATTTATTACAATTCCAGATGAGGTAAATATAGATCTTGCTATAAATAATAACGTAAAGAATAAATTGACATTAAATCAGACCGTTAATTTTTTATATACTGTTGGACAGCGTTGGAAAAGTGAAGAATACACACGTCGCCGAGCTTATATTCGGGATTTAGAAAAATATCTTGGCTATTCGAGCGAAATGGCAAAGTTAGAAGCAAATTGGATTGCGATGCTATTGTGCTCAAAAAGTGCACTGTATGATATTGTAAAAAACGATTTAGGTTCACAGTATATTACTGATGAATGGCTACCTCAGGGAGATTGCTATGTAAAAGCGTTGCCTAAAGGTAAGTCTGTTCATTTACTCGCGGGTAATGTCCCCTTATCGGGCGTTACTTCTATTCTCCGAGCTATTTTAACTAAAAATCAATGCATCATTAAAACCCCAGCAGCAGACCCATTTACTGCAAATGCCTTAGTTTCTAGTTTTATTGATGTTAATGCTGAACACCCAATCACAAGGTCTATGTCGGTCATGTATTGGTCGTATCATGAAGACATGAGCTTACCGCAAAGGATAATGGATAGTGCAGATGTTGTGGTTGCGTGGGGAGGTGAAGAGGCAATTAAGTGGGCGGTTAACCATACACCTCCTCATGTGAACATTTTAAAATTTGGTCCTAAGAAAAGCCTAACTATTGTTGATAATCCAGAAGATCTTATCGAATCGGCGACTGGCGTTGCGCATGATATTTGTTTCTATGATCAACAAGCGTGCTTTTCAACTCAAAATATTTACTACATTGGCGGTAGGTTAAACGAGTTCATTAATGAGCTTGAGAAACAACTAATGCTATATGCTCGAATTTTACCGAAAGGCGACCAAAGCTTCGATGAAAAAGCGGCATTCAGTTTAACAGAAAAAGAATGTTTGTTTTCCGGTTACCAAGTAAGAAAAGGAGAAAATCAGAGTTGGCTACTAATAGAATCACCATTAAATAGTTTTAATAATCAGCCACTGTCTCGCTCTGTTTATATCCACCAAATTTATAATATTGCAGACGTATACCCATTTATTAATAAAAATACGACTCAAACTGTTTCTATTACGCCATGGGATTCTTCATTTAAATATAGAGATCAACTGGCTGAATGTGGGGCGGAACGAATTGTTGAATCGGGTATGAATAATATATTTCGTGTTGGAGGTTCTCATGATGGCATGCGACCACTTCAGCACCTCGTTAATTACATTTCACAAGAAAGACCCTCTACTTATACCACTAAGGATGTTGCAGTAGAGATAGAACAAACCCGTTATTTAGAAGAAGACAAGTTTCTTGTTTTTGTTCCATAACCAAAAGGATATTACATGGAAAATACAGACACGTTCTCAACCATTGATCATGTTATTACTCTTGTAAATGGTCAAACCATTAGGGTTTGGGAAACGTTGCCCAAAGAAAATACAAAGATAAAAAATAACACGATCCTCATTGCTTCTGGTTTTGCTCGACGAATGGATCATTTTGCTGGTCTTGCAGAATACCTATCAAGTAATGGATTCCATGTCATTCGTTATGATTCTCTTCATCATGTAGGTTTAAGCAGTGGTGATATTAATGAATTCTCCATGACGATCGGAAAGAATAGTTTATTGACGGTTATTGATTGGCTTAATGAACGCGGTATTAATAACTTGGGGCTTATTGCCGCCAGTTTATCTGCTCGAATTGCTTATGAGATAGCGAATGAAATAGACATTTCTTTCTTAGTGACTGCGGTTGGTGTTGTTAACTTGCGGGATACATTGGAACGAGCATTAAAGTATGATTATCTTCAATTAGCGATTCATGATTTACCCGAAGATTTAGATTTTGAGGGACATAATTTAGGTTCAGAGACTTTTGTTACCGATTGCTTTAAGCATGAGTGGGACACGTTACATTCGACAATTAATAAGATGAAAAACAGCGATGTTCCATTTATTGCATTTACGGCTAACGATGATAATTGGGTTAAACAAGATGAGGTTATTACATTAATTAATACGCTTGATCCTAAAAAGTGCAAACTGTATTCATTAATTGGTAGCTCACATGATTTAGGGGAAAACCTTGTTGTTTTAAGAAATTTTTATCAATCAGTAACGAAAGCCGCAATGGCTTTAGATAAAGGATCTTTAGATTTAGAGTTCAAAATCATCGAACCAAAATTTCAAGAGGTGACGAGTGTGACAGTAAAAGAACGTCGATTAAAAAGCCAAATTGAAAATGAATCTTTCATATTGGCCTAGTTCGATAGCGTAAACGACATATCACAATAAAGGAAGATATTATGAAGTTCGGAAATATTTGTTTTTCATACCAACCACCTGATGAAAGTCATAAACAAGTAATGGACCGCTTTGTTCGGCTTGGCGTTGCATCTGAAGAACTGGGTTTTGATACTTATTGGACTCTTGAACACCATTTCACAGAATTTGGCCTTACAGGGAGTCTTTTTGTGTCAGCCGCGAATATACTGGGACGAACCAAAACTCTGAAAGTAGGAACAATGGGAGTGGTTATTCCAACTGCTCATCCAGTTCGTCAGGCAGAAGATGTTTTGTTATTAGACCAACTGTCGAAAGGGCGTTTCAACTTTGGTGTTGTGAGAGGGTTGTATCATAAAGACTTCCGAGTGTTTGGGGCTAATATGGAAGAGTCTCGTGAAATAACACAAGATTTTCATAAGATGATTACTAATAGCTTTAAAACTGGAACCATTAGCACTGATGGTAAACATATTGATTTCCCTAGTGTTGAGATTTATCCAACGACATATTCAAAAGAAATAGCAACGTGCATGACTGCAGAATCAGCTAGCACAACAGAATGGTTGGCGAGCCAAGGGCTTCCTATGGTTCTAAGTTGGATTATCGGAACGAATGAGAAGAAGGCACAAATGGAACTCTATAATGAGATCGCGACAGAGTATGGTCACGATATTACCAAGATTGATCATTCATTAACCTACATTTGTTCTGTGGATTACGATAGAGAAAAAGCGCGCGAAATTTGTCGAAAATTCCTAGTAAATTGGTATGAGTCTTATGTTAATGCCACAAATATCTTCAGTGATAGTAATCAGACTCGTGGTTATGATTACCATAAAGGACAGTGGCGAGATTTCGTTTTACAAGGTCACACAAATACAAATCGACGTGTTGATTACAGCCATAATCTCAATCCGGTAGGAACGCCTGAAGATTGTATCGATATCATTCAGCGTGACATTGATGCTACAGGTATCACTAATATTACGTGTGGTTTTGAAGCTAACGGTACTGAAGATGAAATAATAGCATCCATGGAGCTTTTCATGACAGAAGTCGCCCCTTTCTTAAAAGACCCTAAGTGATTATAAATACATTTTAATAGCGTAAGGAATACATTATGAAATTTGGATTATTTTTCCTCAACTTTCAAGTTGATGGATCTACCTCCGAAGAAACGCTCGATAATATGATAAATACGGTAACGCTCATTGATTCTGAAAAATACCATTTTGACACCGTTTTTGTTCATGAGCATCATTTTTCGAAAAATGGCATTATAGGCGCTCCAATTACCGCGGCTGGATTTTTACTTGGGTTAACAGATAAGTTGCACATTGGTTCATTAAATCAGGTGATAACAACCCATCATCCTGTTCGTATTGCTGAAGAAGTCAGTTTATTGGATCAAGTATCTGAAGGGCGTTTTATACTTGGTTTTAGTGATAGCGAAAATGACTTTGAAATGATATTTTTTAAACGTAATACCCTGTCTCAACACACACAATTTGAAGCTTGCTACGCCATTATTAATGAGGCATTAACTACAGGTTATTGTCACCCTCAAAATGATTTTTATGATTTTCCTAGAGTGTCAATTAACCCTCATTGTTATAGTGAAAATGGCCCTAAACAATACGTTGTTGCAAGCAGTGATGAAGTAGTCGCTTGGGCTGCGAGAAAGGGGTTACCGTTAACCTTTAAATGGGATGACGATCTTAATATGAAAGAAGAGTACGCCTTACTTTATAATAAAATAGCGACACAATATTGCGTTGATACTTCAAAAATAGATCACCAATTAACCGTTATTGTTAATCTAAATGCTGATGGTGACATAGCTCGTGAAGAGGTTAGGCAATATTTAGAAAGTTATATTATAGAAACTTGGCCAAATATCGACCCAGCAGAAAAAATGAATAGGATCATTCAAGAGAATGCAGTGGGAACGGATAGTGATTATTATGAATCGACTAAATTAGCGATTGAAAAAACCGGCGCCTCGACTGTTCTTTTATCTTTTGAATCAATGAGAGATCAAAATAACATTGAGAATGTTATTAATATGGTCAATCAGAAAATTCATCAGAATCTTACTTAATCATGATTAAATAATGGCAGATTTCTTCTGCCATTATCTATATCTTATAATGCTAATTATTACTTTAATAATTTGGAGTATATATGAGTATTCAGGTATCTGTTGAGAAGCATGAAATTATAGCAAGCTCAGAAATTGATGATCTTATTTTTATGAGTTCTCCGCAAGAATGGACATTTGAAGAGCAACAAAGAATACAAGATAAACTAGTGAGAGAAGCGTTTCACTTTCACTATAATCGAAATGAAACTTACCGAAATTATTGTGTCACTCAACACGTTAGTGAAAACATTCACACACTTGACGATATTCCTGTATTTCCAACCTCTGTTTTTAAGCAATTGAAAGTCCATACTGCAAGTGAAGCCGAAATAGAAAATTGGTATACCAGCAGCGGAACCAGTGGAGTCAAAAGTTATATTGGACGTGATCGTCTCAGTATTGAACGTTTATTAGGATCTGTAAATTTTGGAATGAAATATGTGGGAGATTGGTTTGATCACCAAATGGAGTTAGTCAATCTTGGGCCAGATCGATTTAATACCAATAATGTATGGTTTAAATATGTCATGAGCTTAGTTGAATTACTGTACCCGACAGAGTTCACTGTTAATGATGATGAGATTGATTTTGAAAGTACGATTGATCACCTATTTCGTATTTATTATTCTAAAAAGGACATGTGTTTAATCGGCCCTCCTTATTTTGTTTATCTGTTATGCCAATACATGAAAGAGCATGAAATTCAATTAAAAGCGGGAGATCGCTTGCATGTCATTACTGGAGGTGGCTGGAAATCAAATCAAAGTGAATCGTTAAATCGCAATGAGTTTAATGACATGGTGATGGATACTTTTCACTTATCTAATATCAATCAAATTCGTGACACTTTTAATCAAGTTGAATTAAATACCTGTTTTTTTGAAGACAAGCAGCAACGAAAGCATGTACCTCCATGGGTATACGCACGTGCATTAGATCCAGAAACCTTACAACCTGTTGATGAGGGGGAATTAGGCTTATTAAGCTATATGGATGCATCTGCAACAGGTTATCCCGCGTTTATTGTCACGGATGATATTGGCACGGTTCATCATGTAAAAGCGCCTGATGCTTATCCAGGTACGACGGTGAATATTGTTCGACGGTTAAATACCCGAGCACAAAAAGGCTGTGCACTTTCTATGGCAAACATAATGCAAGAAAGAATCGACAATCAGGAGTAGCGTATGCGAGTTAAATGTAAGGTTTTAAAAATAGAGGCGGCTAAAAATCATATTTATAGAGTCTATATTACGTCAAGTGAATCTATTGTGTTTAAAGCGGGGCAATATATCTTTGCCTATTTAGAAGACAACAAAAAACAGCCTTTTTCAATTGCGAGTTGCCCTACTGAGACAGGTGCAATTGAATTGCATATCGGCAGTTCTGACAAAGACAGTTCATTAGAGGCGATGGAGTATTTTGTGGATGCTTTACTTAAAAATTCTACGATTGAAATTGATGCTCCTCATGGTGATGCTTGGTTGCGTGAAGACAGTCGAAAACCTTTATTATTAATCGCTGGTGGGACAGGATTATCTTATATCAACAGCATTCTTAAAAATTGTTTAAATCGACGATTTACTCAGCCGATTTATGTGTATTGGGGAGTAAAGAACAGTGAATTTTTATATATAGATGAAGAACTGAAACTGTTATCAATAAAATACACCAATTTATCTTATGTACCTGTTGTTATTGATGACGATTCAAATTTATGGTCAGGAAAGCGGGGAACGGTGCTTGATGCCATTATGGAAGATTTTATAGATCTTACCTTATTTGATATTTATGTGTGCGGACCACCAATGATGGCAAAAGCAGTAAAAGAACAATTAGTGGCAAAAAAGAAGGCGCAACAAGAACGAATGTATGCAGATGCTTTTGCTTATTTGTAATAATGTTGTGGTATTTATTATTTAATACCACAACATCAATAGCCGGATTAATATTATTCATTATCCGGTTATTTTAATGTATCCAAAGGCAACCACGTCACCTCAACACCTGCTTGAGCAAACATATCTTGGCTGATCTGGATCTTCTCACCCCAACGAGATAAGAAATCTTCGGTCTGCTCAGGGCAATATACTTTTGAAATATCGGTTTGAATGATCTTCGCCGCACAGTTAGGGCAAGGAAAATGAGTAACCCAAATATCACAGCCTTCTAAATCTCGCTTAGCAAATAAAATTGCGTTTTCTTCGGCGTGAAGTGTTTTTAAGTATTTAAGTTCACGATCATCGGTATCTGCGCTGTCGGATACCCCATGTGGATAGCCATTAAACCCAACTGATACAATACGGTTGTGTTTGGTTATGACGGCACCAACTTGTGTTGATGGGTCTTTACTCCACGAACCGACTAATTCAGCCATTTGGAAAAATCGTTTTGCCCATTTAGAAACCATAATTCTGCCCTTTGTTACTGAATATATCGAATAATTATATCTATTTCATAAGCTTATAACACAATTTGTGAGTGTCAATAAGCGCAAAGCAATAATCCGTTCTAATAACCACTCATCTATCTTAAAATCGGATGGATACTAACTTTTTCAATCATTATTTCTGCCATATACTCGCCGCAATTCTTTGTTGTTACCGAGGTAAATTATGACAACATTTCATGCAGAGTCATCCATCACACGTACTTTTTGGCGTTATGCCATCCCTTCTATTGCAGCAATGGTGGTGAGTGGTCTGTATCAAATTATCGATGGGGTCTTTGTTGGCCATTATATTGGCTTTGAAGGTCTTGCGGGTATAAATATGGCATGGCCTGCTATTTGTGTGTTAGGCGCAATAGGCGTAATGATAGGCATGGGCACAGGCAGTGTAATGTCTATTTATCGTGGTGAAAATAAGTTAGAAAAAACTAAAGTCGCGCTTACTACGGGTTTTTGGCTATTAGCTATTTTAAGTGCGATAGCTATCTTCTTTATCGTTTTATTCGCTAAAGATATTTTGTCTGCACAAGGGGCTGAAGGCCAGAACTTTGCTTATGCAATGGATTACATCAATGTACTAATGTTTGGTGGTTTTTTTACTGCCTGTGCAACAGCATTGCCGATGTTAGTCAGAAATGATGAGTCGCCTAATGTAGCCACCTTTTTATTGATGCTTGGTGCTTTAATAAATATCGTATTGGATTATTTGTTTATCGGTGTGATGGGCTTAGGGTTATCAGGTGCAGCGTTAGCGACATTAATTGCTCAGGCATTTGTAACTGTCTTTGGTATTGGTTACTTCTTTACTAAGCGCTCAAGTATTCAGATCACACTAAAAGACATTGTGTTCTCGTTAAATAAAGCTAAGCAGTCTTTAGCTTTGGGTTCGTCAGCACTAGTGATGTATTTATATGGTAGCTTTGTTGTGGCAATGCATAATGCGTTAATGATGCATTATGGCTCGGCAACGACAGTGGGGGCTTATGCCATTGTAGGTTACCTATTTATGTTGTATTACCTTCTAGCGCAGGGCATTGCGGAAGGCGCACAACCACCAATTAGTTACTATTATGGCGCGAAAGAAAATAAGAAAGTGTACCAAATCTTTAAACTGGCGCTTAAATGGGTAACTATTACCGGTATAGCTTGGGTTGCTATTTTAAATATTTCACCAGAGCTAACGACAGCCCTGTTTACTAACGGTGATCAGTCATTAATTGCTGAAACGATTGTTGGTATCCGCTATCACCTGTTTGCTATGTTCTTAGACGGTATTATTGTACTTGTTACTATCTACTTCTTATCGGTGAATGAAGGCAAAAAAGCGATGGTGATCTCAATGAGTAATATCATTATTCAACTGCCTTTCTTGCTGATACTTCCAAAATGGTTTGGCATTGATGGGGTATGGCTAGCGATGCCTATCTCTAATATTGCCCTGATTATCTGTATTACACCAATGGTATGGAAGCATTTGAAAGCTCAGAAATTGATTAAACCATTACCGATTGCATCGACATCAGTAATGAGTCATTAAGCCTCGCTAAAATAGGAAGTTTTTTAGACGAAGATTTACTCTTTTTTTATAAATTCAATCGAATAGACTTTACTTGGTCTATTCGATTTTTGTTTTTTAGGGAGACGGTGATGACAGAATTTGAAAAAATGAAAAGTGGGCAAGAATTTAATGGCGCCGATCCTGAGATCGATACTATTCGTAATCAAACACAACAATACCTTAAAAAATTTAATCAGAGTGTTGAAACAGAAGAAAAGTTAACCATTTTACCCAGTGTATTTAGCGCATTTGGAAACAGTTTTATTCAGGCGCCTTTCTTTTGTGAATTTGGTAAAACGATTTCTATTGGTAATGAAACCTTCATTAATATGAACGTGACCATGCTTGATGGTGCTGAAATTACCATTGGCAATCATGTATTAATTGGCCCAAATGCTCAGTTTTACACGGCTTCACATTCATTGGATTATAAAAGTCGTCGTCGCTGGGAAACTTTCTGTAAGCCTATTGTCGTTGAAGATGATGTGTGGATAGGAGGAAGTGTAGTCATTAATCAAGGCGTAACTATTGGTGCTCGTTCTGTTATTGCAGCAAACTCTGTCGTAAATCATGATGTGCCAACTGATTGTTTATATGGTGGAAGTCCTGCTAAATTTATTAAAAAACTAGACCAAAAATAGCGATTAATATATAAAATAATGAACTATTAGCGACAAATTATTTCAGCTTATTTCTATATGTATATATTAAGCTTCTTGTTTAAAAATAGTTCAATATAATGATTGACCTTCTTGTAAATCAGGCATATAAGTGTAGAAAATTTCAGCATACTTTATGTTGATTTTCATTATTTATTAATTCGAGGTTTACATTGGATATTGCCATTTTACTTTTTTTAATTGTGATTAATGGTGTGTTTGCTATGTCTGAAATTGCATTGATGACAGCAAAAAAGAGTCGATTACAAAAACTAGCAGCAGAAGGAAGTTCATCTGCGGCTAAAGCAATAAAACTGGCTGAAGAGCCGACACAGTTTTTATCTACTGTACAGATAGGCATTACCGTTATTGGTATTCTTAATGGTATTTTAGGCGAAGCTGCACTTGCAGGACCAATATCAGAGTTGGTCATATCGTTAGGTGTCCCTGTAACGATAGCGCCGACCATATCAACTATCTCTACAGTTGTTGTTATTACCTACGTTTCTATTGTTGTTGGTGAATTAGTACCAAAACGTATAGCACAGTTCCATGCTGAGCGTATATCTACACTTATTGCACCATTAATTAGTGTGCTAGCGTCTATTTCTAGACCTTTTGTTTTCTTACTCTCGATCTCTACGGATGCTTTGCTGCGTTTGCTTGGGCGTTCAAATCAAGATGGAGCTTCTATTACGGAAGATGATATTCATGCTCTGTTACATGAAGGCTCAGAGCAGGGTGTTATTGAGAAAAAAGAACACACAATGGTGCGTAATATTTTTCAGTTAGATGACCGAAAAGTCGCATCCTTAATGACACCAAGAAGTGAGCTTGTTTATTTTGATACTGAACAATCATGGGATGAAAACTTACCTAAATTATTACGTTCAGATTATTCAATTTACCCTGTGACTCGTGGTGGAATGGATAATGTACTTGGGTTTACAACTGCTCGATTTTTATTGAAAGCAGCACATCAAGAGCATAGAACTAAATGGTTAATGCGTAATTTATTGCCGTGTTTAACGATTTTAGAAAATAAGTTTGGTAGTGAACTGCTTGAGTTGTTGAAAACGACTGGTGATGAAATCGTGCTGGTTGTTGATGAATACGGTGACGCTCAAGGTATTGTGACTCAAAAAGATTTACTTGAGGCACTAGCGGGTGAATTTAAATCTGAAAACCCAAATGATTCATGGGCGGAAAAAGTATCTGAAACGGAATGGTTACTAGATGGTTCTATCCCCACAACGGTGTTAAAAGATACCTTAAGTTTAGATTCTTTACCTGAAGAGAAAGAAGCAGATTATCAAACGCTAACAGGAATGTTTATGTGGTTAACAACGAATGTTCCTATGGTAGGTGATTCTGTTCAGTATCAAGATTGGAACTTTGAAGTACTTTCAATAGATAATAATAGAGCAAGTAAAGTACGAGTTACTCAGATTTAAGAAATAGAATAAAACCAGTAGCAATAGAATCACTACGATAATTATATCGTAGTGATTCTTTGATCGTGCTGTCGACTAAAGATTTTTTTAAACAAAAATAAAGGACATATTGAAAGCGATGAGGGATCTTATTAATGCTTTCATTTGTAGTGCATCACACTGTTTTAGTAAGAGTGCATTTTAGTCATATATGATTAGTGATAAATAATTAAGCGCTATGAATAATATAAAAAGATTATGGTTTTTTAAACCTTGTTTGTTTTTTGTGTTGTTTTCTGGAATATACTCATCATTGTTTTATTATAATGTATTATCGATTCCAATTTTAGAAAAGAAAATTAATATAAAATATCAAGAGATTGTGGATATAACAAAACGATTTCATGGTTATTACATTAACTCTAATACAGTAGAGCTTGAAGAGGGGATCCACAATTTTAATAATGTTGGTATTATTGTTAATAAAACAGGACCCGTCAAAGTATTATCACCAGCGATAAACTTACTTTCGCAAAGTCTTTTAAAGGCGATAGATAAAAAATATATATGGACTATTGCAGTTATTGAAAAGTTGCATGGCGAGAATACAGGTAATTCCTATTTCTTACCTTTAAGAGATATCTATATAAAATTTAATGATAAAACACTGCATGACTCATTAATGTTAGATCGAATTGTTAAATTAGAAGGTTTAGATAAAACGTATAAAGGCTTTCATAATTATGATATAAGAATCACAGAGGTGTATACAGAAGATTCATCGAATGAAAGAATACATTCTGTTATATATCCTATTTATTTAAAATCAAAATTAGTGTCAGTTATCATTGTTGATATTAAAGAAGGTTGGAATGATTCATTAGTTAGTGACCTGAGTAATAAAAGATGGATATTTATTACTAGAAATAAAGGTTTTGACTGGGCTACATTTAATATAAAAGTCCCATATACATTAAATGCGCCATCATTAATGGTTAGTATTGATATATTTAAATTGTTAAGTGTTAGTTTTTATTTATCTTCTGCAATTTATTTATTTTCGATATTCTTGTATTGCTTTTATCTAAAAATTAACAATATTCGATGCAATGATCGGATGACTGGTTTTTTTCGTCGAGATTTTATTGAAAGTAAACTGAAGCGGGTTGAAGGCGCTTCCTTTCTTATTATTGATATAGACCATTTTAAGCAAGTAAATGATAACTATGGTCATGATGTTGGTGACAAAGTTATCAAAGTGGTAACCCAACGTATAAAAGAGAGTATTAGAGAAGATGACATTGCGATCCGCTGGGGTGGTGAAGAGTTTGTTATTGTTTTCTATCATATGAGGCATGATTTCTTTCATCAAAAAGCAGAAATGATTCGAGCAAGAATAGAAAGAGAGAGGATAGAAAATATGCATATTACCATTTCTATTGGGGGCTCTAAACAGCAACACTCTGAATTGGCTTTTGATGCAATAAAAAGGGCAGATATAGCTCTTTATCAATCAAAAAATACGGGGCGTAACCGCGTGACTTTAGATAAGAATGAAGATGATGCGTGAAATAATTAGTATTAATAATGCGTATTTGAAGACATTCTCATTCTTGTTCCTATTGTCTTTTTATATGCTATATCAATATAACAAGTTAGAAGCTAATTCATTTAGAATGGAGTTTCATGAAAAAATAACAAAGTTATATGATACTGTTAGAAAGATTACGCCTTTTTATTTAAATACAACAACAGTAGTTCTTAGTAAGGGAACTCATGAACGTGATGATGTTTCTATTATGGTTGATGAGGATAGCAAGGTCAAAAATTTGTCTTGCGGTATTAATTTATTAGAAGACGAGTTGAAGATTTATATAAATGATGATTATTGGAGTCTAGCTATTCTAGAGAAGTTAGAATCTAATGTTAATATCGGTCATTTTAAACCATTACATGAAGTGCATGAGAAATTGAACTCTAAGGAAGCATCAGGTTCCAGTTGGATTGATCGGATTGTAGATAACGAAAAAATGTCAAAAAGTTATCAAGCATTTGCTCAATGTGATCTTAAATTAACAGAGCCTTATGTAGAACCGCTTACAGGTAAAAATGTTAGAAGTATATTCTATCCAATTTATGAAAATAAACAGTTAAGAGCTATGTTTATTTTAGATATGAAAGTAAGTGTATTTTCAAATTGGTTGAATGATTTCAATAAAAAGAGATATAGCTTTCTGAATTACGGTGGTGATCATACATTATCCTTATCAAGTGGTTTAATTGAGATCCCTTGTACACCGGTAAGTAAAAAACTAAATCTATCTATAAATATGGTTGATTTGTTTATGCTAAGTTCAGGCATTGCATTGATGATGACATTTCTATTGTTTTCAATTAATAGGTCACTATATCGGTTTCTTTCATATTGTCGATTAGATCATATGACTGGCTTATATCGTCGTGATTTTTATGAATTAAAACTAAACTTAACGTTTGGGAGAGCTGTTATCGTGATTGATATCGATGAATTTAAACGTATTAATGATCAGTATGGGCACCAGAAAGGTGATGTAGTGATAAAAGAAGTGTGTCATCGAATAAAACAGCATATGAGAAGAGATGATATGGCCATTCGATGGGGTGGTGAAGAATTTATTATCGTTCTTAATCATATATCGGATAGTGAGTTACTAAAACGATCTGAGGCTATTCGAAGAGCAATCTGCGCAGAGCCTATAGCGGAGATCTGTGTGTCAGTTTCTATTGGTGCAACAACGGGTAAAAAAATGTCTTTTAAAAAAGCATTTAAACTGGCAGATACTGCATTATATCAATCAAAAAACTCTGGTAGAAACAGAGTTACTGTATTAGAAGACGTAATCTAAATGAAATTTATTGTTAATAAATATATAGTTGGCGTTGTTATCCTATTTATTTTGTTTGAGTATGCTATCTGTACCGATTATCAACGCTATGTTGAATCAAATATCCAGAAAACGGTTAAAAATATAGAATTGAAATTTGATAAAGTGGCAGTGTTAGTCGATGAGTTCACTTACCTAAAAGGCAAAACTTGCCAAGAGATGATGTTACCATTGCAAAAACAGGTAGCAGACTCTCCATCTATCAATAGTATCTCAGTGATCCAAGATGGCCAGTATTTTTGTAGCTCGATTGTTGGTAGCAACATATCGAAAAAAAGCATACCTGAAAAAGAGATATACATAAAAGAAAAGAACCTATTAACGGGTAAGCCAAGCATTTCATACTATCACCGTTATGATGATAGTAATGGTATTCAATTTTTCATGAAAGAAATACCAATGGAGTTAGAGGATTCTCGACTTGGCCAGATGTCACTATCAAACTCACAATATGTGATATCGAAAGGAAATCAATTTAGTATCCATATTCTAAACGGTGAGAAAATATATTCATCAGATAAGTATGATTTTCATTTGTTACTTAAATACGATAGATGGAGTTCAATTAAAGCTTATATTGTTGATAATCGAATCCTTATTGTCATCTTGCTGTTAATGTCGATATTGTTACGTGTTTTACCAAGCACAAGTACGCGATTAAATTTTGATTTTTATAAACTAAGAAAAGCAATTAGAAAAAATCAAATAACACCGTATGTTCAGCCAATAGTTAATGAGAAAGAAAAAATCATTGGGGGGGAAGTATTGGCTCGCTGGATTAAGCCGTGTGGTACCATCATTTCACCTCTGGATTTTATCCCTCAAATGGAAAAATTTGGATTGATTGGTGCAATGACAAAATCGATATTGTGCCAACTTAATGATGGTTATAAAGATTTGAACGGTACTGATTTAAAAATAAGCGTGAACCTGACGGAAAGTTGTCTTTATGATGATGAAATTTATACATTATGTGAGCAGTTATCTAAAAAACTTACGTTAGTATTAGAATTTACAGAATCAACTGAGTTTGAAAATAGAGAAAAAATAACAAGTTATATGCAAAAATTTCGAGCGATTGGAGTGAAGTTTGCTTTGGATGATTACGGTACTGGTTATTCTTCTTTGCGGTATCTAAATTATTATCAGTTTGATTTTATTAAGATTGATAAATCATTTATTGATGACATTGAAACTAATTCACAGTCACTTAAGATACTGGAAAATATTATTTTACTGGCAAACAATCTAGATATTAAATTGATTGCAGAAGGGGTAGAAAATAAGAATCAACAAGAGATGCTGAATGAGTTACAGATCTCATCGCATCAAGGCTTCTTGTACTTTAAGCCAATGTCACTTAAAGATTTTAATATAGTAGTTAAAGATAAGTAGTAACTAACAAGAGTAAGGGAGAGGTCAGTTTATGCGCCTCTCCCTTTTTATTTACTTATTAAACAACCAACGTGGGTTTAGTGATTGCCAAGAGATCTCTGTGGTTCGATACAAAGAGATACTAACGAACAATGAAATAGCGCCAAGTAAACTATACAAGCTTAAGAATCCAATCCCAGCTTGTGAAAAACTCATCAAAGGATTTGAAGAGAGCAAGATCGTTGTTGGGATCTTATACATATGAGTTAGAAATACGGCAATACCATCCCAGTTTAGCACCCAAGTTGAAAGCAGTTTCAGTGCATAACCACCTAATAGTAAGATGATTAAAGGGGAATTACTGACTTGAGATATAGCTAAAACTAATCCTGCAATAGGTAACATAACCACGCTAACCAGCAGCATTCTTCCCATAAACTGCAGCCAATTGGTAATTACTGACATAAACGAGGTGTGTTCATGAAGCATCACTAATACAGTGTCGCTTGATAGGCTCATTATCCAGAAAAATAGATTGGCGATAAGTACTAATGCAGAAAAAATCAATGGAATTACAATTAAACCAAAAGCCAGTTTTACCACGTGTGTATATTGGCTGGATACTGGCATGCTGCGCCAAAATGCAGAGCTGCCTTCATTACGCTCTTTACGTAATGTTTTTGAAAGGTAAGTCGTTGTTAGAGCTAATGATAAAATACCAACGATAAAGCTTAATGCGAGTTGTAGATCGTTTGAAAACTCAGAGCTAAACGGAGTGAAGTTACCTTGAGTCTCGACGGAAATAAATAAATTATCTTGTAGGCTAGTGTTCATCATTAAGCTAATAAAAAGTACCGCACCGCAAAGAAGAATAAACAGAGGGACACGAGTAATCGTTTTGTGTTCAATAAGCTCTTTTTCAAGCATATATAATGATGGACGCATTAAATAGATTCCTTTTGAAGAGCAATAAAGAGTTCAGCTAATGTACCTTGAGGTATGTTATCCATAGTATCTTTCTTCACACATTTACCTTGTTTTAAGATCAATACATCCGTCAATAGATGCTCAATTTCAGCCACTTCATGGCTTGCAATAATTAAACAGCGCTCTCCTGCATTAAACCAAGTTGTTAAGTGCTGATAAAACGTGTCGCGATATAATAAATCTAACCCTAAGGTTGGTTCATCTAAAATCAGAACTTTAGTATCGGTTGCTATGACTATCGCTAAATGGACTTGTACCTTCATGCCTTTTGATAGTGAGCTTATCTTGCTATTTAATTTGATATTGGTATTACTCAATACAGAAGTCGCTTTATTAATATCAAAGCTTGGGTGTATTCCTGAGGTATATTTTAAAAGTTGTTTCACACTCATCCATTCAGGTAACACATTCACATCAGAAATGTACGCTAAATGCTGCATTAATTTGGCGTGCTGATCGATAGGATGCAGACCATTAATACTGATCTCACCATCATAACGATGGGTTCCCAATAAGGCATTAATTAGTGTCGATTTTCCCGCGCCGTTGTGCCCAAGCAAACCGAGAACTTGCCCTGCTTTTAAATCAAAACTGATATCGCTTAATGCTTGTTGATTTTTATTAGAGTCTGAATAGTGTTTTGAGACATTTCTTACATGGACAAGAGAAGTCATCCTATACCTTATCGATTATAAATTGCATATTGTATGTTGAGTAGCAATATCACGATAAGTTCATTAAAGAAAGAATAATCATTAATTGTGCATTTTAAAATAAATTTAAGTTTAGATGCTAAATGAATACCCCCCTCTAATTGGTAAGCTAAAGGCGACTTTAAAATTAGAGGCCCTACATGTGAGTAAGAAAGGTTTGAGAATAAAAAGATTTGAACAGCGGTTACAAAAAACTCATGAAAGGTTTGGCTATATATCTTTAGAAGCTATTGCAAGTAGCTATTTTTTCTATAGAAAAGAGCCTAATGATTTTGAACCAATTAAGTGTGCTGATTTACAACCTTTCACCACTTATACGCAAAATATACCTTTAGATCGTTTAGAACAGATGCGTAAAGCGTTACATAAAGCAAATAAAGTGCAGAAATTAAAGCGTGAAGCTGCTTAAATTCTGCACTTATCACATGAGTGAAAATGAGAGGGTAATCTGGTGAAACTATGTATTAAGTTCTTTAATTAATAATGGTTTAGGCTTTCTTATTACTAAGTAAACCGCAATAGCCGCAAGAGCAAAGCCCAGAGCACCTTGGGTATCAAAGTGTTCACCAAATACTATCCATGCTTGAAATGCAGTCATTGGCGGTATGAGATAAAAAGTAGAAGCCACGCTAGAAGAGTCGCCTTTTTTTATCATATAAAGCAGTAATGAAATAGCAGTAACAGAGACAACCAAAACTAACCATGATAAACCAAAAATAAATTCAGCATTCCATGTCACCACCATGGTTTCATTTAATAAAGCGACAGGTAAAAAGACCAAAGAAGCGGCACTGTATTGCCAAACCATGCTACCGACTAAATCTACGTTCTGGCAGTATCTTTTTTGGTATAAAGTGCCAAAGGTAATGCCAATTAATGCGATAAACGCAAACAAGTATGCGGTGTATTGATTACTGGTGTCCTGCCATTCGATATTACCTTGTAATACTAAGGTTATCCCTATTAAACCAAGCGCTAAGCCTACCCATTGCACAGGTTTTAGGCGTTGGTTGCCAAAGTTAACCAATAATACCGCAGTAAGAATCGGTTGAACCCCGACAAGTAACGCACACAAGCCCGATGACATTCCAAGAGCAATAGCTTGATAAGTCCCTCCTAGATAGAATCCATGAATCAATACACCGGCAATCAAAGAGTGAATTGCATCTTTACCTTTTGGAAGATGAGCTTTGAATATAAATAACAATAAAATAAAAACGACAATATTCCCAACCATTCTAATCAATAAAAAAGTGGCAGGCTCAGCAAATTGCAATCCATATTGAGCACCGATAAAGCCAGAACTCCATAAAGCGACGAAGATAAAAGGGATGAATTTAGTTAGCATGAGAATTCCTGTGTATTGTTTTATATTGTTGTCTTTCGCGTACTTTAACTAGGTACAGCTATTGAGGTAAGAGACAGTTTTCGTTATTTTATTGGGTACAGATGATAACTGTTGATAATTGGGTTAGGGTGATGAAGAAATATCAACAAATAAAGGAACATATACAACAAGGGATTGAGCGTGGCTTGTATCTAAAAGGAGATAAGCTGCCTTCGATCCGAGAGTTAAGCGATTCTTTATCGGTAGGAAAAAATACGGTTATTCGTGCTTATGAAGAGCTTGAAGCAAAACAAATCGTGGTTGCCCATGATCGTTCGGGCTACCGAGTTGGAAGTAAAAATATTCATCTAAATAACATGAATGAATACTTGAACGAGCCTTGTGATATTGATTTACTGTCGCTCAGCAAAGCCATTTTACGCCAACCAAATCACCAGAACTTATTGCCAATGGGATCGGCTCACCCTGATATTGATTTTCCAGCCATACGCAGTCTATACGCAGAAATTGGTCGCCATAGTCGTCAGCAAATCAATATACCTAGTTGTTATCAATTACCACCGGGTAATGCTTCTTTACTGAAATACATCGCAAACATTACACAAGAGCTAGGCGTTTCAGTTTCTTCGAATGAGGTATTGATAACTCATGGAGCACAGCAAGCCATCAGTTTAAGTTTGCAGGCGTTAACCAAACCTGGAGATATTGTCCTGGTTGATTCCCCTTGTTATTTTGGCTCTTTGTTATTACTTGAATCCCTGAATTTAAAAGTAATTGAGATCCCAAATCATTTTACCTATGGATTGGACATTGATGCAGTAAAGCAGGCGATAGAAACTTGGGATGTGAAAGCTATATTAGTTAATCCCACTCATAATAATCCAACCGGTTACACTCAATCTGAATCAGCACGTTTGGCTTTACTGAAGGCCACATCAGGTATTCCATTTATCGAAGAAGATATCTTTGGAGGCCTTACCTACGAAGGGACGCAGAAAACCTTTAAAGCGTTAGATACTGAAGATAGGGTGATCTATTGCAGTTCACTTTCAAAAACCTTAGATTCGCGTTTACGGATAGGCTGGATCCTTGCTGGAAAATATCAAACTCAAATAGAAAAACGCTTAATGTCAGAAAATATGGGTAGCGTTAACCTTATTCAATCGGCGGTGAGTGATTTCTTAAAAAAAGGTAAATATAAACAGCATATTCATAAGGCTCAACGTAGTTATAAAAACAATCAAAAACGACTATTTCAGCAATTAACAGAAGCACTAGATAACTATGAACATATGAAGGGGCGCTATTATCTTTCTCAGCCTGAGGGCGGCTTTTTATGTTGGCTAACCTTACCTTTAGGCACTGATGGTACAGAGATTTATAAAAGAGCGTTAGAAGAGAACATCAGTGTGTTACCTGGCTCGATGTTTTGTACTCAAGATCAATATAAACACTGTATTCGAATTAGTTTTGCCTCTTATCGAGAGAACGATAAATGGAGAAAGGGCATAGAAAGTCTAGCGAGTATTGTTGCAAATCAATGCCTTTCGTGTGATTAAGTCATCAACTTATTACGGGATTAATCATATTTTCTAGATGCGAGTGTTGAGCCTTAATATGTTCTAGAAATACTTTAGATTTCTCAGAAAGAAAGTGTTTATCAAAATAGATTAGGTTCAGTGGTTTTTTTTGTATATTTACTTCATCTAATAGAGTTACAAGTGTGCCACTCTTTATTGGATCTTTTACGATGAATTTAGGTAACAAAGCTATCCCACATCCTGCTTTAGCCAGAGATTTAGCGACATAAAGGCTATCTACTTGGTATTTTGTATTTATGTTTAACTCTAGAGCATTATTGCTTTCTGAAATGAGCCAAGGAACATTTTTACCATCAATATTAATGACAGTACACGGAAGCTGTTCTAGAGCCGATAGGGTGATTTCGCAATCAGACTTAGCAATAAATTGAGGAGAGGCGACAAAAACATATTCTATTTCGCAAATGTTATAAGCAATTAAGTTTGAGTCTTCTAAATTGCCAATACGAAAAGAGAAATCAATACTTTCATTGATGATTTGTTCGTTCCTATTTGATGAGGATATATCCACATTAACAAAAGGATATTGTTCAGAAAAAGAGGCTACGAGAGTTGGTATCAAAAATTGGGCTAAAGTATCTGAGGTAGATAATTTTAGTTTTCCTGTTATATCAATAGAGTTATTTTCTATGGTTGTTCTTAGCTCTTCTAATACAGTTTCTAAACGCTTTGTTTTCGGTAGTAAGCGCAGCCCTAATTCGGTAAGGGCTACGTTTCTTGTACTGCGAATAAATAGCCTTTCACCTAATTGAGATTCAAGCTGTTGTATACGTCTACTAACGGTTGTTGTCGGAATAGCTAGTCGTCTAGCCGCTTCAGAAAAACTTTTGTATTGAGCTACTTTTGCAAATAGTAACCAATCATCATTTGACATACCACATCCTTATTATCCCATTTTTGGTAAAGTGTTATCCGATAGTACCATATTATCAAATATAAAAAATTCGCTATCCTGTCTAGGTGTTTACTTAATCAGGTGTAGAAAATGAAAAATATTACAGTAATTTCGGGACATCCAAATAATGATAATTCAATTAGCAATCATGGGGTTATTAGTCATTTAGAGCAAAGTATTATTAAAGATAATTTGCATGTGAGAATGTTGGAAAATCTACATTCTAATTTTGAGTTTGATATTGAAAAAGAGCAAGTCGCCTTGTTGGAAGCAGATACTATTATTTTCCAGTTTCCACTATTTTGGTATTCATTCCCTGCATTAATGAAAAAATGGATTGATGACGTAATTTGTTATGGTTTCGCTTTTGGTGGTGAAAAAGGCACGCAGTTAAAAGATAAGAAGTTTGTTTTTTCTTTTACGCTTGGTGGACAGGAGTCCGCTTATGGTAATGAAGACGAAATTGCGTTAACGATTGAAGAGTTAATGAAACCATTGATACAGATCCTGAAATATTGCCAAGTATCCGATATCGATTATGTATACAGCTGTAATATGCTTTATATCCCTAATATGTATGGTTCAATTGACGATATTCAATCACGTTCTGTAATTCACGCAAATAAAGTGTTGTCTATGATTGAGTGATTATAGATTGATGATATGTTTGAATGGGTAGCAACTCTGCTTACACATCGGATTTAATGATAGTAACTAATCTTAATCTGCATTAGAGTCTGGGGTAATAAGTTAACGCAATTACCCGAGGTTCTTATGTTCAGCCAACGTCCAGTCAAACCCGCAAAAACTATTGATAATGTATATGGCAGTGCTTTTTACCATCTTGAAGCCAAAGACAGAACTATCGATGAGTTAAGAAAGAAGCTAATTGCTAAGACTGATAATCAAGAGTGGATTGATACCGTACTTGAAGATCTGATCGGCCGTGGCTATCTAAAATCAGACAAAAACTTTGCAATTAACTTTGTAGAAATGGCGTTTAGTGGCGAGAAAGGCAGTCAGTTTATTCTGTCTAAATTAAGAGAGAAAGGCATTAATGAATCTATCGTTAATGAAGCGATTGCTTATGTATCTAACCGCGATGAAGTGTGTGAAATAACGTTATTGAATAACCGATTAGCGAATATGAATTTAGGCTCATTATCGAGTGATAAACTTTATGCAACGCTAACTAAATATGGTTTTAAATCTGCCGATGTTCGTGAGGCAATCAAATCTCACCCTGTTGCTTCTGCGCTACCCTCTAAAATGCAAATAAAAGCCGATAAAGCGGATCTCGTTAAAGAAATTGAGAAGCTTACCCGTAAACTAAAAGGTAAGTCTGTTATCAAGCGGGAGCTAAAACAAAAACTGATCGATGTATCTACTTTTGATGAAGAAATTGAAAAGTTAGAGATGGACGGTTCGATTGATTTTTATGAGAACTGCCAAGCAAGATTAGACAAAAAGCGCTTTGATTTAAGTAATTCAAAAGACAAAAGCAAAGCTTATGCGTATCTGTATTCTCATGGTTTTAGCTCTGATGAAATTAAAGAGACGTTGTCTAGTTAAAAATATCACCTTTATTTAATTGTTTTTCAGAAAAGTCTGAATTTACACTACAAGATTATCTTATTATAGTTTTCCTTTTGTAAAGGGTTTGGTTGTAACTGTGATAGATATTCTAAATAATAAAAAAATTATTATTGATGATAAAAGTAGAGCGGCACTATTAATAAGAGGGAAAAGTAAATCTATATTGCCATTTAAGCAGTATGAAATTAAAGGTGAGCGAATAATAAAACAACAAACTGTATTGGGTTATTGCATTCATGATAAAAGGTTGATCGATGATTGTCTTCAATGCAGTTCTTTAGATTAGAGAAATAATTTAAGATAATAGAAATTTTTATTAAATATATCGTTATTCGATTGGAGATAAGAATGATTTCAAGACGTTTCCTACGCGACGGAAGGGAGTGTCTTACAAGCTTTTGATTATAAATGACATATGATTGATTTTTAAGGGCCGTTAAAGGTTTCGTTTCTCCTAGTTCTTCTCTATATAAGATGAGTGACGGCCATAAAGAAATTCATATTTATTATATATTAATAAAAGCTAGAGATTATAAGTAAATGAAAAATAAACCTATCTATTTTATTATTTTTTACCTGCTACTTTTAACTGGATGTGATTTGACAGAAGAAGAACCTGTCATTGTAAATTTAACTTTTCATGAACAAGAAGTATCTCTTCCTTTAGGGAGAAGTTACACTTTA
Organism: Aliivibrio sp. EL58; assembly: GCF_900312675.1. Classification (GTDB taxonomy): domain Bacteria; phylum Pseudomonadota; class Gammaproteobacteria; order Enterobacterales; family Vibrionaceae; genus Aliivibrio. Next base: position 856,801 of record NZ_OMPC01000001.1, read on the forward strand.
AAGGTAAATACGTTATTGTCTGACGGTAGTGTTACGGAGATCTCTGATACATCAAATATTAATTTTATTATTAGTGATGAAAATATAGCGCTTTTTAAAGAAAATGAACAGAATGTACTTCTAGGTCAGAATATTGGTATGGTGTCCATTACTGCCTCTGGTACTTTTGATGCATCTGAATATCAAAGTGTTATGAAAGTGAAAATAACTAACCCCACGATTAGAGAGCTTGCTATTGAATCAATACCTGCAGAAATTATTGTTGGTGTTCCTGTCGTATTACAAGTAACCGCAACTCTTTCTGACGGTTCTAAAGTGAGTGTAACTAATAATTCAGAACTAGAATGGGAGGTTAATAAGAGTGATGCCGTGACGCTTACTTCTTCTGATGAAGGTATGGTAATAAGAGGGGATAAAGAAGGCGAAGTTAAGGTTACAGTGTCCATTGGCTCTTCTTCATCTATTAAAGCGCACAGTACATTTATTGTTACCCCTAAAAATTATGTAATTAGTGTCTCGAATAATTCGGTATCCCAGATATCTCGTTCTATGTTTGAAGGTTATGATCTCGATGATGTACAGGTTCGTCATAACTATTCAACTAATTTTGATTTATTAAACACAACTCCTAGGTATTTAAATAATCCGCTAGTAAAGGTTAACCAACAATATTTTCGAATGGACTCTTTTATTTACCCATTTCAAGCGGTTAACTTTAAATTACCAGAATGGTTTGATGAGCAAGTTACCTCAGCCTATTTTGTCGAAGAACAACCTTTATTTAAAGCCAATGTACGAGCTTATGCTGATATAAAACAAGATGATGATAAGTATGCTCAGCCGACAGAAGAGAACGTATATCAATACGAAAAAGAGTTACGAGCCTTCAAACTATTAATGAATAATTACGATTATAATTTTAGGTTTATTAGTTTCATTGATAATTACATGAATTCAAAATTACGCTCAATAAAACATGAAGGTCATTGGTGTGAAGTTGAAGAACTTACTCAAATACCGCATTCATTTGAAAGTAGCTCTGATGATTTTACTAAATTTAGAGGTAATGATACCTCCCCGAATACTCTAAAACATGTGAGTCTAATAGCTAACAAACCTAGTGCAACTTATATGATGCTCACGAGAACTTCGAATGGAGTTGCTACTATTGGGGATGGCTGGCTAAGTGTACGTGATTTTAGGTTGTTCACGGAAGGTGCAACAGCTCCTAAGACTACTTACCTTCATGAAAAAATGCATAATCACGGTTTTGGGCACTCTGGGGGGATGACGTATGGCTATCCTGCTGAAACAGGTACGTTCGTAAATCATTATTGGAGAGATTTCTATGAAGATAAAGCTGTTGAAATATCTACATCGACTATAGCAAGTAATTATAAATTTGAAGACCTTGGTACTCAGTTTAAATTTGAGGTTTCATTTTTAGATAAAGCTGCATCAAACATAGGGCCAAGAAGTATTGATAAGTTCATCTTATTAACAACGTCATTACCTAAATTAAAAGAAAGCTACTTCATAGATAATAGTTCAAAGGCCATAAGAATTTTTCCTGAAGAACCTTCTGTGTATGAAGGTACTTATACTTTTAAAGATATAAATAATTTAAATACGTTAAGTATCAATGAAACAAATTCAGAAGCTACTCCGTCAAAGCTTGTTTTTATTTTTGATAAACCAGAGCAAGCTATTATAAACGATGTTCCTGCCTCTTTAACATTTATTGGAGGAAGTGAAAAAGACAATAGACAGCAAGCTAACCTCATTGTTGGTTATTCTGGAGCAAGTGGGTTTGCTACTGTGGATAATGAGTACATCTACTTGTTTAAGAATAGAGAAAAAAATGATAATGGTATTTTTACACGTGAAGCTCAACTTTACTCACCAAGTGAAGCCGAAATGATTTGTAAAAATAAAGGTTTAAACCTAGGCATACTTAAGCCTTTTCGTTCAGATGAGATGATGGAATTTCAATCAAAATACCAAATATATGGCTCGCAGGTTGGTATTTCTTACGAGACAGGGTTGCCAATTGCTATTTCTGTTCCCACCACATATAGGCCATCAAGCATTAAAGAAGTTGATAAAGGGGCGCTTATTATTTGTAGTCAATAGAAAAAATCCCCACGATTCGAGAGAGTGAATCATGGGGCTAAAAATAGCTAAGAATGACAATGAATAGAAGAAGTAAAAGCAAGGGCATAAACTTTAGTATTGTCTACACTCCATTGTGCCTGAGTGATGTTTTCTATTATTAAGGTTTTAAATAAATTCAATTCTTGAGTTGTGAGAGATAGCCCACAAGGATTTAATAAATTCCTTGTAAATCTATAGGTTAGGGTGTTTTTACGGTTTAAATTGTTACTTTATTTTTAACCAAAATCGCCATAACTTATGGGGTGATAGCATTGTTTTTTGCACGTCTTCACTATCTGAATTCCATGCTTCTTGATTATTTATTTGATACTTTTTCAGTTCTAGTAATTCTGTTTTCTTAAAGAGTTTACGATATAGATATAGCCTAATTTCAGGCGAAGAATGGCACTTGGTAGCCTGAAAAAATAATAGCCAATCAGGGTAAGGATTTGTTTGGTAATAGTTGGTTATCTTTTTTATTAGGAAAACAAAAAAAACAATAATGGTTAAAGCTAACGCTAATAACGCCCAATAAGCCTTTAGCCAAGAAGCCAGAGAGTGTTTCACTTGAATAGTTTTACCTTTAAGAAGGAGTATTTCTGACTGCTGTGTTGTTGTATTCCAATAAGGCATAATAATGCTTGGTAAGGTTATTTTCCCACCATTTTGTAGAATATAAGTTTCAGACTCTTTTCTTAGTGCAGTATGTTTTCCTCTGTTATTCATGTCTTTGAGTTGCACGGGATTAGTATAAGTTAGGACCGCTTTGTCCTGTTGTATAGGGATTAGGGTAGGCAGTAGGATTGCCAGAGAATTAGACGCTTGTAATGATACTTGTCGAGTCACTGTATCCCCAACAGTAAAAATCGGTTTGGCAGATTCTTTTGTTGTTATTTTTGAAGTTAAGATCTCCCAGGTTTGAGTTAATATGGCGTCTGAAGAGACAACCCATTCTTCAGGGGCAGTCATTTTTACTGTTGGTCGTTGTGCTGAGAAACGATGAGGTTGGGTAAATAAAACGCCTTGAATATTTTTCCCTGTAGCTACCGAAACCGTAATTTTAATACCGATAGAGGGTACTATAAATTGCCCTGTTTGCTGGGGAAATAGAGGGATCTCCCAACGTTGGTGTGACCATGTTTGCCCACCTTCCATCTGGCTATAATTGGTTGCTTGTAAATTACGTTGTTGAGCAATAAGGTTTGGGATTGAAATGGTTTCAATTACGGTTCCATCGGTAAACCATCGAGGCGTCGCAATATCAATAGTCAGAATAACAGGTTGGTTAATCGCAATAATGGTCGGTCTTTTCTTATCTGAGCTTTCGTTTTCCGAGCTTAGAAAACTCGTAAGCGTAATTTGATGATTGTTTAGCAATTCTTGCATTGTTGGTAATGCTTCTTCTTTGGCGTAAAGAGGAAAACTGGTTACGAAAAGCATAAGTAAAAGTAAAAGGGATGTGTGTGCTCGGCGCATTATTCATTTCCTTTTTTAGAAAGCGTTTGTAGGTGGAATTTGTTTTGTAAAAAATATTTAGGATCAGCTTCTACTCGACGTAACCACTTATCGGCTATTTTCTCATTAGCCAAGATTTGTTCCGCAGAGAGAGTTTGTTTTTTTATCTGAGATTCAAATACTTGCTCGTTAGCACCGTCGGAGGTTTGAGGTTCGTTTTCTGGCAGTTCTTGAGCTGGCTCAAGTTCACCTGTGTTGGCTTGGCTTTCACTTAAGCGGTTAATCTCATCAATCATATTTTGTATTAGATTCAGGTTATGTTTAGCAGGCTTGTTGTTTGGATAGCGCTTCACAGTGGAGCTAAGTAAATCCCGAGCAGCAATATACTCTCTCTGTCTGGCAAGTGAATTCGCGGTATTAAATAATAAAACCTCGATGTTCGAATCTTCTTTAGACTCTTGGTTATTATTTGTTTGCTGAGTGTTTTCTAATGCAGTTTGAAGATCTGGAATTCCCGCAATGAATGCCGTATAGGCTTGTTGGTATTCTGCTGCATAATAGAACGCGACCCCTTTCTGCAATGGGTCTTGATAATGTTGCGCGGCTTTAATATAGTCATTTTTGTTGAAATACCATTGGCCTTGTTGATCTGGAGTGAGCCATAAATCCATCCACCATTGTGTGGTTTTATCCCACATATCTTTCTTGTTATCTTCTTTTTCTGTAGAGTGTGTTGCTGTTGATTGAACCATTTCAGCCAATGTTGAGGGTGAATAAAGTCCAAGACTCCCTACAAGAATAAAGGCGGCGCACCACTGAACTAACCAACCTCGTCTAAACCATAATAGTATGAGTAATAAAACAGGGAACAGCAGAAAATAACCTAAATCTTCCCATGGCATAACGGAATCATTGTTTAATTGCATGTGACGTTTGATTTGATGATTGAGCCAATTTACATCGCTGTTATCAATTGAGATTTGAATTATTTTTCCATGACTCAAGCGCTTTAATTCATTTAAAGAAGCCATATTTAACGGGAAATTACTGGTTCTATTTTCATCACCCACAGCAAGAATAAGTAATTGGTTGGAAGAATAAGTAAAGTGTTCCTCAAAACGTTCATAATCTTGTGTGGTTACCCCATCAGTGATTAATACAACCGTCCCTGTGATTTGTGGTTGTTGTAAAGAAGATAAGGTTGAAAACTGCTGTTTGATTAATGGTAATGCTTTGTAAGCTGATTTTCCTTCTACAGGCATTATTTTAGGGCTAATGGCTGCAAGATACGGTTTAAATACCGCAGAATCTTGTGTTAATGGCATCGCAATATGTGCGGTACCTGAATAAACGATTAACCCTGTTTTTCCACCTTCTCGTAGCGCTAATAAATTTTGGATCTTTTGTTTAGAACGCGTTAATCGATTAGGTAATACGTCTTTTTCAAGCATGGACGCACTCGTATCTAATACGATTAATAATGGCGCTTTATCTTCTCCAAAAGGTGACAGTTCTTTTAGCCATGTAGGGCCGGCACAAATAAGTATGGTAAGCGATAATACAACCGCGAGTAATTTTAAAGGTAGTTGCTGTTTCCATCCCTCATTTCCTACTACTAACGCTTTTTGTAAATGTTCGGGAAGTTGATTTTTCTGGTCGTTTTGCGTCTCTTGTCGCCATTTTAGATAGATAATCACAACAAAAGGAATCAATAATAACAACCATAATGGGCGAATAAAATGAAATTGAACAACCCCTTGTTTTATCAAAAGCCATTGTGTTGAGAGTGAATCAAACATGATGTTCCCCTTTGGATTGATGAGATTTTTGCTTTGCACGTTTACATGACATAAACCCAAAGAAGAACAGATGTATTAAGACTAAAAACATCACAGGGTATTGATGAATACTCTGCTTTGTTCTGTAGGTTGTGCTTTGATAAAGTTGTGGTTCTAATTTGCCAATTTCAGCGTACGCGTTACGTAATTCATTTTGGTTTAGCGCTTGAAATGCTTGACCGCCAGATGCATTAGCAACAGTATTAATAGTATCCATATCAAGAGCTTGTTCTCCTACAGTTTGTGGGTCACCTATTGCAATCATATGTATGCGTACTCCTTTAACTTTCGCTACTTTTGCAGCGTCGATTGGGGGGACATAGCTGTCGGTATCATTGCCATCGGTGAGGATTATTGCGACCTTTTCGCGGGATTTATCGGTTGGTAACGGTTTTTTACTGTCTTCAAATCGTTTAATAGTTAAGCCAATAGCATCTCCCAAATGGGTACTTTGACCTGCCATTTCTACACGGGTTTGTTCAAGTAAATCGAGCCAAACTTGATGGTCTGAAGTGAAAGGTGTTTGTACAAAAGCGGCATCACCAAATAAAACCAAACCAAGGCGATCGCCTTTTCGTGTTTTAGCAAAATCTTTTAATACTTCTTTGGCTGCGTCTAATCGACTCACTTTTTGACCGTTTTTGGCAGTGAAGTCTTTCTCAGCCATTGAGCCTGATAAATCAACGACAACCATGATGTCACGACCTATTTGTTCACGAACCTGAGGAGGGCCTAATAAGGTCGGCTTGGTTACAGCGAGTAAAATTAATACCCAAGAAAGACAAAGTAAGATGCGTTGCCATTTGGCAGGGGTCAACTGACTTGCCCCATCTGATGTCGGGAGCTTTAAAGCATCAACGAGTAGATTGAAAAATGGCACTTTTATCGCAGCCTGTTGAGTGCGATAAGAGGGGGCAATACGAGTGATAAGCAAAGGTAAAGGCAGTAACCATAACCACATTGGATATAGAAACTCGATACTAGACCAAGACAGGTTACTCATTAATTTTCACCTGATTTTTTGAGCTGCATTTTTCTTCAATTGTGTGGTGAATTACCCACTCTCTGAATTGACTAATAAGAACTTCTGCTTGTTCTGGAATAAGGGTAAATTTAGCCTCAGGAAGCCAAATTTCATTTAATGCACGCTTGCTTAAAGCGTGATGAAAATGCACACAGCGGGACGTTTTGGTTAACACAAAGAACTGCAATAAATCATCACCTGATTTTGATGCATTTGTTTTATCTAAATAAACGGCAATACGCTTCATTAAATGAAAGAGCTCACAGGTTGCTTGATAAGGGCGGTCACTGTTGATCTCGCTAAGATCTTTTAATGCTTGACGGCGATATCGGTTTTTATGATGGATCTTAGCGGCTCTATAAATCACAAAAAGCATAAGAGCGCTGAGTAAGGTGAATAGAATTTGCCAACCCAGCGTCTGAGGGAACCAAGCGATTGATTCAGGAACTTGAACATCAATAATACCTTTTAAGGTATAAGTATTTGGAGGGGTATGAGTCATGGTCATTACGTTCTCAGTAGATGAGTAAATTGAGCTATGTGTGTTCCTGACGTTGAAATTTCCATGAAAGGTAAGCGTTTAATTGCCATTAAATGACGTAACGTATCACAACGTTTTTGATGCTCAGTTTGGAGGTATTGGTTGGCTTTTATTACGTCTTTTTTTTTCTCTACATTAATTTGATGAGTCCCATCACTAAACACCCATTTTGAGGTGGGATTGAAAGTAAGAGAGGCTTCCATAGGATCGCTAATTAACATGCTTAATACATCATTACTTTTTTGAAGATGCTTGAGTAATGACGTGTCTTTTTCTGTCATGCCAAGCCAGTCACTGAAGATAATAATGACGCTGTCTTTGATTTTTCGACGATTAAGCGAGTGAAGGGCATCAGATAAAGATATAGGGTGGGGACTATTTTTTTCTGCGTTTAATTGTTGGTTAACAAAAGCAAGATGTTTGAGATAATGTAATACATCAGATTGACTGCGTTTTGGTGGCATCCATTGTGTATTGTCGTCTTTAATTAAAAACAGTCCCACACGGTCACTTTCTTTAATTACACGCCATGCACATAAGCTCGCAAGCTCTGCAGCAACAACGGATTTCATGGTATTAACGGAAGAGAAAAACATGGTTGAACGCTGATCAACACAAAGAATAATATTGTGATCTTTTTCTTCTGTATACGATCTTACATGAGGTTTACCGGTTCTTAAGGTGACCTTCCAATCGAGGTTGCGAATATCATCACCGATGTGATAATGACGCAGTTCTTCAAAGTTTAATCCTCTACCACGATAGCCTGAGAGATGACGACCAGAAAGTAAACGACTGGTTTTTAAATGAGGAAATAACGAGAATCCATTGATATGAGCTTGAAGTTTAACAAGCTGAGAGTGTTCGCAATGGATCCTAGGATCTATAGTTTGATTTGATGAGGTTTTTTTTATTAAATCCATCAGGATTAACCAATAACTACGGTGTTTAAGAGTATTGCTACAATATCTTGTGTGGATATTCCATCCGCCAGAGCGTCATAGCTTAAGCTGATACGGTGACCTAGTACCGAATGAGCAACCGCTCGAATATCATCGGGAAGTACATGTTCTCTGTTTTCTAACCAAGCGTGGGCACGAGCACATTTGTCTAATGCGATAGAGGCTCGAGGGCTAGCTCCAACGTCTATCCATTGTGATAATTGAGTATGTGGGTAACGCTTGGGGTGGCGAGTTGCCATGACTAAAGCGACGATATAGTTCTCTGCAATGTCAGAGACATGTATAAAAGGCAGCTCTTTACGTCCTTCTAAAATAGCTTTTGGATCAATCGTTACGGTTTCTTTTTGTGATTGATTCGCTTGCTCATTTTCTTCATCGCGAACTAAACGAATGATTTCTTTTTCGGCTTCATCATCGGGATAACTCACACTTACTTTCATCATAAAGCGGTCCATTTGTGCTTCTGGTAATGGGTAAGTTCCTTCTTGCTCTACTGGGTTTTGTGTTGCGAGTACCATAAAGAGTTCAGGCAAGGTATGGGTGGTATCATTGACTGTGATAGTGCCTTCGGCCATGGCTTCGAGTAATGCTGCTTGTACCTTTGCAGGAGCACGGTTTATTTCATCAGCCAAAACGATGCTGTTAAAAATTGGACCAGCTTGAAAATGCAGCTGAGGTTTGCCACTGATCTCTTGATAAACCTCTGTCCCCGTTACATCAGAAGGCAGTAGATCTGGAGTGAATTGAATTCGACCAAACGATGTATTTAATGCATTCGCTAGCGTTTTAATTGAGCGTGTTTTTGCCGTTCCTGGTAAGCCTTCAAGTAGGACGTGACCATTGGTTAACAAACCGATAATCAGAGATTTAACGACATGAGGTTGGCCAACAACCGATTGGTTTACATGATTAATTAATTTGGCAACCGCATCTTGAGCTTTGTGCATAATGACTCCAGAAGTATTCATATATTTATTGGTTAAGTGCGTCTTGCTGCTTTTTTAATAAAACAGATAATCCGGTAAGCATAGGGAGGCTTTCATCGAAGAAAGCGCGAATGCCACTGCACAAATAGTTCAATCCAAGTTCACCATCAGGAGATTTTATGAATCGATTTTTAGGACACTCTCCCCAACATAAATTTAAATAAGGGCAGGCTTTACAGTAGGCAGGAAGACTGTCTCTTTTCGCCATTCCAAAGCTATGCTGCCGGATTGAAAAAGCAAATTCGTTTAAGCCACGTTCGTTGATATTGCCAAGCTTATATTCAGGGTATACGTAATGATCACAGCTAAATACATCACCATTGTGTTCCATTGCTAGGCCTTTACCGCAGAACTCGGCAGTCACACATAATTGAGATTCTTTACCCATTACCTGAGCAACTGCGGTTTCAAATAAGTTAACTAACACACGACCTAAATCATTATTAACCCACTCCACAAATACGGTATTTAAAAAGTAGCCCCAGTCATCTGGATCGACAGACCAGTCAGTGACGATTGACATTGGGTGTCCGGGTTTAGCTAACTCATTGCTTTTTTCTGGTGTCATTGATTCGTTCCAAAACTGAGGAGCAGTAGTGGCAAAATCTTTAGCTTCAACACAAGGAGTGAACTGAATGTAAGTAGCACCAAGCTCTTTTGTTAAGAATCGATAAACCTCGAGTGGGTGTTTTACGTTATGGCGATTTACGACAACCAGAGCGTTAAAAGGTATTTGATAATCTTGCAGGCGCTCAACCGCCGCCATTACTAAATGAAAAGTAGGTTTACCACTACGAGTCACACGATACTTATCATGCAGTTCTCTTGGTCCATCAATTGATAAGCCAACTAGAAATCCGTTATCTTTTAAAAATTGACACCATTCGTCATTCAATAAAATGCCATTGGTTTGTAAATCGTTTTCAATTTTTACGCCTTTAGGGCAGTGCTTTTGTTGTAGTTGGACGACTTTTCTGAAGTAATCGACACCCAATAAGGTAGGTTCTCCTCCTTGCCATGAGAAGACAATCTCGTTGCCATCTTGATTCTCAATATAGCTCTTTATAAAGGCTTCTAAAGTCGCATCATCCATTACGGGTTGTTTTGGTTGGTGAAGCAACTCATCCTTATGAAGATAAAAGCAATATTGGCAATCAAGGTTACATTTTGAACCACCGGGTTTAGACATTACGTGAAATCGACGTTGATAGTCTGTGTTTTTTGTTGCTGTTTTTAATGGAACAACGTCCAAGAACGTTGAATTTTTTACAGAAGAATAAGACATAGAATCACTTATATATTAAAAAGAGAGTGGCTCAGAAATGAGCCACTGCACATTACAAATCATCAATTAAAAATGATTAATCTTCTTTTGGAACAAAACTGCCGGCTTTCATACGAGGCGGGAATTTTTCAAAAGACTTATAGATCTTGCCAGCTTCACGTTTAGCGAGTGCAAGTACATAAGAGCGGTCATACATCCATTTGTCATAGCCCATACCGCCGTCACCACGTTCTAGTGGATCGACTTTTAAATCGAAGATCAGTGGTACACGAAGTTTTGTGAATGGGTATCTCCATACGTCTAACCCTGTCTCATGTTCTTGAATCATGAAGTGGAATTTCCAGCGATCGTAACGGATTGCGAGTAAGTCACCATCATCACTCCAGTAAGCAAACTCTTTACGAGCACTTTCTTCTGTTTTTCCAGTGATCATTGGTAATTGGTTATAACCATCTAGATGAACGTTATATTTTTTCCCTTGGATACGTTCGCCTTTTAGAAGGTCTTGTTTAACGTGATTATTACCTGCAGCTGCAAGCAGTGTTGGCATCCAATCTTCTAGTGACATCATGCCATTTACGTTTTTGCCTTTAGGGATATGGTTTGGCCATTTAACCATTGCTGGTACACGGAAACCCCCTTCCCAGCCCGTATTTTTCTCACTGCGGAATGGTGTCATTGCTGCATCTGGCCATGTTGCGATCATTGGGCCATTATCAGTGGTGTAAATAACAATCGTGTTATCTTCAATACCAAGGTCTTTGATTTGTTTTAGTACTTGGCCAACTTGTTCATCGTGTTGAACCATGCCATCGGCATAATCACCTAAACCGGTTTTGCCACGGGCTTTACCATCAATATGAGTATTGTTATGCATACGAGTGGTATTGATCCAAGTAAAGAATGGTTTATCTGCTTTTACTTGTTTTTCAATGAAGGTTTCAGCCATGCCTAAGACTTCAGTATCGATTGTTTCCATACGCTTTTTAGTTAATGGGCCCGTATCTTCGATTTTTCCATCCGCAGACGACTTAATTACGCCTCGAGGACCATATTGTTTACGGAATTCAGGATCTTTAGGATAATCGACATTTTCAGGTTCTTCTTCTGCATTTAGGTGATACAGGTTACCAAAGAACTCATCAAAGCCGTGATTTGTAGGAAGCATATCATCACGGTCGCCTAAGTGGTTTTTACCAAATTGACCAGTTGCGTAACCAAGATCTTTCAATAGTGTTGCGATAGTTGGATCTTTTTCGCTAATGCCTTCTGGTGCACCAGGCATCCCAACTTTTGATAAGCCTGTTCGTTTTGGCATTTGGCCGGTGATGAAAGCTGAGCGGCCTGCAGTTGAACTTTGTTGTGCATAGAAGTTAGTAAACTTCACCCCATCTTTTGCAATACTATCGATATTTGGTGTTGAGTATCCCAGCATGTCTTGGTTGTAAGCGCTGATGTTCCAGTAACCGACATCATCGCCAAAGATAACGACGATGTTAGGTTGATCTGCAGCGTGAGCAACAGCTGAAGCTGCACCAAGTGCAAGTGTGCAAGCATTAAGCACAAATTTTTTAGCGTTGTTTTTTTTTAAGTTCATAAAAGATCCGTAAAGTAGAGAAGTTTGCTCTTTTAAAAAAGGCAGTGCACAATAAATATACCTGTGGTTTGGTTTTGATAAATAAGGTTAAACAACGGTATTACCTAAGTTTTATTTATGAGTGTGGTTATTTAAGGCCTATTTATCGGTAGTGGAGCAAGAATGGATTTAAATTTGATTCGTACATTTATGGCGGTATATCAATGCCAGTCATACACCAAAGCATCAGAGTTACTGGAATTAACCCAACCTGCAGTGAGTGCTGCGATTAAACGTCTTGAAACTGAGATAGATAAGCAATTATTTATTAAAAAAGGGCGGGGGATAGAAGCGACGTCTAAAGCTCATGCGTTAGCGAACAAATTTCAATTTGCTTTAGATACGATTAATGATGCAGTTAATGATAAAAATACTTTATCGGTCTATTGTGCGGAGATTATTCTTCACTCTTTAGTTGGTTTAGAGCAAATCGATTTCTCCGAATCTCCTCGAAGCCAATCAATGATATTTGAACACCTTAGAGAACAAAAAGTAGATTTGGTATTAGATGTTGTCACTATAAAAGATTCTGCGTTCATTATTGAAGATGTATACACTGAACCTTTAGTTGTTGTCTGTGCAAAAGATCATCCTCGAATTCAAGAACAATTAACGAAAGAAGATTATTATCGTGAATCACATGTGATTTATTCAGGACGTTGGCAGGGGCTAAATGGATTTGAACAAATTGCGCAAGAGCCAATAAAAGAGCGGAAAATAGCACTTAGTGTTTCTTCCTTATCAAGCGTAATAATGTTCGTCTCTCATGGTGAATCGTTAGGTTTAGTTTCTCAATCATTTGCAAAACGTTGGCAAAAACAGCTAGATTTAGCGATTTATCCTTGCCCTGTAAAGTTGCACTTGGCAGATTATAAATTTATTTATCACAAGCGTTATATTAATGACCCTCAGCATAAGAAGGTGAGGCAGCAGATTATTGATAAGTTGAGTAAGAAGAAACCATTAATGGAATGGATGAGATTGTAAAAAGCCCTCTGCTCGAGAGAGCAGAGCAGAGGGAAAACATGGAAGTTTTATAGTGAATAGAAGAAGTAGATTTGTGATTTCATGCGGATAATAATGCCACGAATCACATCCAAGAAAGCCATGAAGCCAATTGGTTTTTCACCAGATATCCACGCTAAGCCAACCGACCCAACAGGAATATCATAGCCTTCACCTTCTTCCAGTTTTAAACGTACAAAGTGGTGCTTGTTATTGACGTTTAAACCTGTGGTTTGGCGTACATTAGTTTCTCGACCTAATAGATTTCCTTGTGCTTCACCTGTCGCTTCAACAATGCCTTCCACTTCGGCAATAAATACTTTGCCAGGATAAACTGCACTAGAGAACTCAGCAGGGCGACCAACCGTGACATTACGTATTGCTTGGTGGTTTACTCGCATCAATACGTACTTCTCATTGGTATACATTTGCATACGTGGAATGGCACCAATATATTGACCTTCACGCAGAATAAAGTTTGTTACATAACCATCAGCAGGGGCATAGACTTTAGTGTTGTCTAAATTCCACTGTGCTTGAGCGACGCTTTCTTTGGCACTTGCAAGCTCACTTTCTTTGGCTTTTACACCTAGCTTTGCGTTATCAAAATCAAGCAATGCTTTCTCATTGGCAAGTTTGGCTTTATCTAATTGAGCAACTGCACTGGCTACTTCAATTTCACCGATAGAGACGAGTGTACCTTGTTCATCTAATGCACTTTGAGTAATGGTGTTTTTTACTTTACGATTTTGCTCGATATAGCGCTGCAGTGTGAGTTTTTTGTATTTCAAATCTTGGCTTTTTGCTTCAATTTGTTTTTGGCTAACCACGATATCGCTTTCTGATGCGGTAATAGCTTGGCGTGCCAATTTCACATTTTGCTGTGCAACTTCAAGGGCGACCTGACTTGCTTCTAAAGAGACCTCTGCTTTATTTAGTGCTATTTGATATAGCTCATCATCAATTTCATACACTAATTGGCCCTTTGTGATCTCCTGGTTTGGTTTTACGTGGATCTTAGTCACAACGCCTTTAATTTGCGTACTGGCAGGACGAAGTTGAATGTGTGGTGATTGCACTACAGAGCCGCCAGAAAGATCCATTGGCGTAAAATTAAGTAAGCCCGCCCATACAAATAATAACCAAGACCCACCGCCAATGTAGGCAAACCCTTGAGTAAACTTATTCCAGGGCATTCCAACCAGACGAAGAAGATAAATAAACAGAGCCCATACCGCTAATCCCTCAAGCATTGTGATTCTCCTCTTGAGTTGATGCTGTTGTGCCTGTTTCTGTTATTGGTGCTTGTGTCTGTGATGGTGAAGTAGGTTGATGCCAAATATCACGAATTTTAATTAATGCTTTTTCTGCATCGACAAAAGCACAAATCACGGCTAAAACCCAGACCCAATGCCAGACAAATCCTATCCAGGTGAGGGCAGTGATCAGTCCTATTTGTTGGTGTTGTTTACTGTGTGCTTTGTTGATTGGTAGTTCATGAAGTTTCCAGAAACCATACGCGAGAGCGACAATACTTCCTATCATGACGACGCTCGCAGCAATATGCAGCCCAAGATCCTGACCTGATCCAACGAAGGGCATGCTGACTAAACTCATAAATGATTTACCTTAAATAATAATGAGCAGTAAGCATGAAGGGTAACTGAGTAATATGTCGATTAAATGGGTTTATATATATCAAAAAATAGATATAAATGATGTATGGAAATATTTGTTTGGTTATTAAAGTAGTGTTTTCCTGTATTGAACAGGGGTAACACCGTACATACGTTTAAACGCAACAGAAAATGAAGCCATAGTTTTATAGCCAACTCGTTGTGCAATTTCTTGCATAGATAAATCACTACCCATTAATGCGATAGCCTCATCACAAATGCTGTGGTGGACAATATCGGTAAAGGCAATGCTTTGGTCTTGTAAGCGACGTTGAAGCGTAAGTGGCTTCATCCCCATTTTTTGGGCGACAAACTCAAGCGTAGGATAACCAAAAAATAAGGCATATTTAGTGAGTTCAAATACCACTTTTAACGTATCTTGAGGCTGTGGAATAAGCATATAACTCATCGCTTGTTCTACGGTAAATGCCTTCACTTGTGATGTTGGTAGCTTAAAACGGCGAGGGCAAGTGATGTCTTTAACGGGAAACCAGACTTGAGTATTTGGACTGTTCCACACGATAGGGCAGTTAAATATAGCTTCGATTTCTCCTGTTTTACCAATCATGTTACCTGATAAGTGAATGGCGACGGGTTGATAGTCGTCGCCATGGAACAGTTTTAATAATCGAACGAATGATCCCGCCGCCAAAATACTCTCATGGATGCGAGCTTGAGGAAGCATTGTTGGCGTTAAAATTCGCCATTTTGCAATCGAGCCGCTCAGTAGCATATTGACCTGCACCCCAGACTGAAGGGCATTATGTATGGTATTCATACGCTTGATTGCCATACCCAAATTGGTCGAGCTTGCTAGTAACTGCACAAAAGGGCCAAACTGTTTCAAACTGTCTGATTGTGTCAACTTTGCTGTATAAGCTGGATCTTGGGTTAATAATTCAATTTTACAGAGTAGCGCTTCGAGATCGCTTAATGGCATCAATTTTAGTTGATAATCAAATAAGTGAGGAGGCATATCAAAATCGGCATAGGTTAAACCATAATATTTCATAGCATGGTCTATCAGCATTTTTGCACTATGCACTCGCACGAGATAAGTTGCGTTTGGTTTAGCCATGAAGCCTCATTAAAAGTCACTTTTAAACAGCATTATATCTTACTGATATCAATATCTCATGCTACTATTTTTAACTTCATAATCGATATCATTGAGAGGCTATTTTGTTTAAAGGTAAATGGAGTGACGATATTCAAGGGGCTGCATTACACCCTGTTATCATTGAGATTATTCAGAAAGTAAAAGAGCAAACGGCCAACAATACAGAGGTTGGGAATTACCCATTATCTTATGATGAGTCGGTGTATTTTATTGTTGATGATAAAACCGAGTTAAGAGAAAAACGTCGCTCTGAAATTCATCATAAATACCTTGATGTACAATTGATATTAGAAGGCACAGAAACCTTTGGATACAGTGACTATCCGTTACTGTCGATTGAAGATGACTATCTTGCAGAGAAAGACATTGCTTTTAGCAACGACGTGAAAGATGAGCAATTTGTAACGTTAGAAGCTGGTGAGTTTATTGTCTTTAATCCTAAGCAACCGCATCGCCCATTGGTTGCTGTTGATGATAAGCCAGCAGCGGTGAAGAAGCTGATCATTAAAGTGAACAGTGCGCTGTTGATGTAGTTGTATTCAAGAAATATTACTTCAGGTAAATAATTTATATCACCATAGCTCTATTTTTTAGACATATAAATAAAATGCACCTTACTGAGCAGTAATGAACGTTCAGCAAGGTGTTAAGTGCGAAATGAACGCGATAACAATAATAGAGAACTGTAGAATGAGGAGTAATTAACGATAGTGTACAGTTTTTAGACTAAGTAAAAATTAGAAAACTGATGCCAGAGTTATATTTTTATAGAATTTATGAATTGAAAAATAGATTATATTAGGCAGAAATGTTGAGGGGATTATACCGTAATCTTCCTTTGAAATAGAAAGGTGATAATGAATATTGAGAGTTGCTTATATTGGTTTCCATGTGGTTATCTTGGCTTATTGGTTGGATCTTACAGCTTAATAGACAACTGACTCTCTTATCTATTCTATACCAAAGTGTATCGGTTATGGTGGGAGCTAAGAGCTACTTTTGAAATAGAAAATTGATGACGAATATTGAGAGTCGCTTGTATGTATTAATTACTGAATTTATTGATTATTTTTAAAATAAAAGAGTGTTAATTAATTGAAAAGGAAAGTAAAAAATTCATTGTCTTTATCGGTTAGCATTTATGATGTATTTGTTTACTATCAATAAATGTAGCATGTTAGTATTTACTTACTGTTTTTTTAAATTCGTTACTTATCCACAGCGCTCTCTTTATTTCCGACTTGCTCCCTTATCAAATCGTGGTACCGTATTATTACTAGCCCATTGAGTCTATATATTATATAGAGTTATAGCTATGGTTATATAGGATATTTAATTTTGATTAATTGACGTAGGAAGTAACATGAATAACCAGACATCCATTTACCAATCTACAGATTTAAACGAACAGTTAATGTCTGGAAAAAATGAAAAGAATGCAAAAATAGTAAATCCCAAGACAGGTAAATTATCTTTTGGAAGAGTGCCGGATAATAATAATGATATACCAAGTGGTGATATTTATTTAAAACTCGGCCTTATGGGAAGAGGGTTTAAAAGGTATGGCGCATTTGGTGCAAGGCATATCTGGGAAAAACATAACGTAGATTTATGTATTCCAAAACAAGAGATGTTGCCTCAGATTATCGCGGATATGTTGGTAGAGGGTACTAATGTTTTGGTTAACTTTGCTATTAAAAATAACAAGAGACCTGTAGTTCTAAATACAAAATTAGGCCGTGTTGCTCTTGAGCCAGAAATGAAGGCTGGTAAAACGTATTATAGTATTGTCTCTGCGTATGGTAACAAAAATGCACCAGGTACCGTCATTGGGACATTAAAAAGCCCAATCGAATAATCGATTGGGCAAATTAGTAATAGCGCGTGGCTTCTCTTTAGCTCTAGGGGTCAGAGAACACAATAATTGTGTAGCTATTAAACAAGCTATCCCAGTTAAGCTTGGTGACTCTACTTATAGATAACATAATCTGGGGAGTTAACTATAAAAGCCCTTTCACGTAGTTAGTTTATGCCGTATTTTTTTTTAATGCAATAATTTGATGTAATAGAATCATTTTTGATGCCTATCTGAATCTTATACTGCTCCTAAAAGCACCATGGTATGTTTACAGAATAAGACTTATTTTAAACCAAACTCACTTCAACATCGCTCTGCACTTGGCTTGAACACGCAAGCGTATACCCTTGAGCAATATCTTCTTCGCTTAAGGTTTCAGTGCTGGTTCGGCTTACTTCGCCTTTCTCTACTTTACATTTACATGAGCCACACATACCACTGCGACAAGCGATAATAATAGGAACACCACTCTCTTCTAATACGTCAGCAAGGGTTGCGCCTTTATCGATTTCTTTTGATACACCAAAAGCAGGGACTTCAAATTGCACTACGCCAGTGTTTCCTGCTGTTTCTGTTACTTCGGCTTCAATTGGGGTAAAGCTTTCTTGGAAGAAGTGCGCCATATCTAAACCAAGGTTTTCTACATTGGCTTTCATGTCTTGCATAAATAAGTTAGGACCACATAAGTAAACCGTGCGCTCGTTGATATCAGGACAAAGGGTATGTAACCACTCTTGATCTAGGCGTCCTTGTGGGTGAATTGTCTCTGTATTATCTTTTAATAACAGCTTTAAATGAAAGTTGGCGTGAGTCTCATGTAGCAGCTCAAGTTCTTCAAAAAAGATGGTCTGTTCTTTGTTTTTTGCCATGTGAATAAAGGTAATATCGATCTCAATATCTTGAGCTATCCATGATTTCGCTATCGACATAACTGGTGTAATGCCACAACCAGCACTTAATAACGCGACTTTTTTTCTTGGCTTGCAATCGATTGAGTTGAATGGACCTGTAGGTGCTAAAACGGCAACCTCGTCCCCTTCACTTAGTTGATCAATTAAGTAGTTTGATACCTTCCCACCTTCCACGCGTTTAATGGTTAATTGTAGAAAATCTTGATTTGGCATTGAGCTGATAGAGTAGGCGCGATATTCCATCTTTCCTTCAATTTCAATACCGACACTAATAAATTGACCCGGTTTAAAATCAAAGCTTTCTTGGTGTTGGTTTGTTAGTTGTAAGCTAATGGTATCAGTGGTTTCAAACCATTTTTTATTACAGCGAAGTTGAACAGGGGTTGTTGGCCAAATAAATTGTGTCATATTGGTTCTCTATTACTTAGAAGTTATTGGTCAAATGTTATTGCTCGTTTTATAGCGAAAAATGCCCCAGATAAACTGAGGCATAGATTAAGACTAATAAACGTCGATTACGCAGTTAAGATCGTTTTTAGATCTTCTTCAACTGTCGTGATACTACGCATATCAAACTTATCTTGAATGATAGCAAGCAGGTTATCAGTTAAGAACGCAGGCGCTGTTGGGCCTGTGTAAATACCTTTAACACCAAGAGCGAATAGAGTTAGTAGGATAACAATCGCTTTTTGTTCAAACCACGAAAGTACCAGCGTTAATGGAAGTTCGTTAATGCCACAATCAAACTCATCAGCGAGTGCAAGTGCGAGTTGAATCGCTGAGTAAGCATCGTTACATTGACCAACATCCAATAAACGCGGGATACCATTAATATCGCCGAATTCATTTTTGTTAAAACGGAATTTACCACAAGCAAGTGTTAAAATTACTGAATCTTCAGGTGCTTGAGCTGTGAAATCTGTGTAGTAGCTACGTTCTGATTTGTCCCCATCACAACCACCAACAAGGAAGAAGTGATTGATGTTACCTTCTTTAACTTGCTCAATAACCGCAGGCGCAGCAGCCATTAGTGCGTTACGACCAAATCCAACCGTGATCATTTGCTCGATTTCGTTATGCTTAAAGCCTTCTTGCGCTAATGCACAATCAACAACCGCTGTGAAATCGTCACCTTCTAAGTGAGCAACACCAGGCCAGCCTACGATGCTACGAGTAAATAGACGATCTGCGTATTGACCTACATTTGGGTTTAATAGACAGTTTGATGTCATTACGATAGCACCAGGGAAGTTAGCAAATTCTTTTTGCTGGTTCTGCCATGCGCTGCCGTAGTTACCTACAAGGTGAGGGTATTTTTTAAGTTCAGGGTAAGAGTGAGCAGGAAGCATTTCACCGTTAGTATAAACGTTGATGCCTTTGCCTTCCGTTTGTTGAAGGATTTTCTCTAAGTCATGTAAGTCGTGACCAGAAACCAGAATGCATTTACCTTCAATAGTTTTTACGTTTACTTGTGAAGGCTCTGGGTGACCAAATGTTTTTGTTTCACCCGCATCTAGCATTTCCATTACACGGTAGTTCATTAGGCCAATTTTCATTGAACAATCTAATAACTCACCAAGCTCACTAGGATCAGTGCCTAACCACGCCATGATTTCATGATATTCAGCAAATACAGCATCATCAGTTTGACCAAGAACTCGAGCGTGCTCCATGTAAGCAGCTGCGCCTTTTAAGCCGTAAAGACAAAGTAGGCGTAGGCCAATTACATCTTCATGTTGCGATTCGTGACCACGGTTAACCGCGGCTTGTGGTGCTAATGCGATAAGTTCTTCTGCATTAGTTGGTAAATCAAATAAGGCGGCAGGAGAAAGTTCAGATAGTTCGGTATTGCTAAGAAGAGCCGCAGCGCGAATTTGTTCTTCTAATTGCTTTTTGTAAGCGTGTGCTTGCAGTGCGAATTCGATAACACGCTCAGGGTCGAAGTTAACGTTAGTTAGTGTTGCGAAGAAGGCTTTTGGCGCCCATTGGTCGATCTCATCAATCACAACGTTTACTTTACGGCCTTGCTCTGCCCAGAAAGAAACACCTTGTAATGCGTAAACTAGAATATCTTGTAAGTCAGATACTTCAGCTGTTTTACCACACATACCTTGTGCAAAAGAACAGCCTTTCGTTGTTGGTGTTTGAATTGTTTGTTCACATTGGATACAGAACATAGTTGGAACTCCAGTCATTGAATACATATTGTTCAAATCACGTCAGTTCAGTGCGTTCTATCCTTGTGGAATAGATTGCTGAACTCATCTCGATTTGAATCGACATTGATGAGCTCTCTATTGCATAGGGTGTGCCAATTTTAAGTTATTGATTTTATTGTCGTTAATTTGTATTTGAAATCGATTTGATGTATTTATTACATCGAGGTTGTTGTAATAAATACATCGCCGGATCATATTTTATAAATTAGATATCCCGAATTTTTTTCCCATTCGGTATAAATTCCCTCTATCCATTTGTAAAAATTCGGCGGCTTTTGACCAAGTTCCGTTCGATTCAGCTAAAGCGTGCTCAATTAACTGTTTTTGATAGCTTTCTACTAACTCTCGCATTGGTTTGCTTTCATTAGGTAAAAGGGTTGATGTCATTTTTACATCGCGACCTGTTGCGATATCTCCTAAGAAGTGCGCCAGTGTGATACTGGATTCATTGTTCTGAATGGCTCGAAGCCCTGCACGCATTAACGTATGCTCTAATTCTCGAACATTACCAAGCCATGGGCTTTGCTCTAGATGAGATAGGGTTCTTGGATGAATGTGTAAATTAGGTACATTAAACTGTAGGCGTACTTTTTCTAATAAATGGCCCGCTAATACTGCCACATCACCTTCACGCTCACGCAGTGGTGGAACATGAATAGGGAAGACGTTTAAGCGATGATAGAGATCCGCACGAAAGCGTCCTTGTTCAACTTCCTGCTCTAAATCTCGATTTGTAGCTGCAATGATACGGACATCAATCATGCTATTTTTATCTGACCCTACGCGCTGTACTTCGCCTTGCTGGATAACACGTAACAGCTTTGCTTGAATAAGCAGTGGTAGTTCGCCAATTTCATCTAAGAAAATAGTGCCGTTATTAGCGAGTTCAAATTTACCTGCACGATGACTGTTCGCACCAGTAAATGCCCCTTTAACATGACCAAACAATTCACTTTCAGCTAAAGACTCAGGTAATGCAGCACAGTTAACGTAAATCATTGGTTGCTCGTTACGCTGTGACTTTGCATGAACTGAGTGGGCGACTAACTCTTTACCGGAGCCAGTTTCACCACTGATTAATACCGCATAGTCAGAATGAGCAACGGTATTGATATTAGTTTTAAGGTGCGTCATTTGTGGGCTAATACCGATTAACTTACCTTTTTGATGCCTAGCTTGTTGGATTAAGGTTTTATTTATCGATTTCTGATGCTGATTACTGTTTTGTAAGGATTTTATCAGAGTTTTATTGTGCAATGTTGCAGCGGCAAGGGCTGCAAAGGTTTCAATGGTAATGTTATCTATTTTATTGAATGCGCCAACCTCTAGTGCATCTAATGTTAATAGTCCTACGAGCGTATTATCGACATACAAGCTACAACCCAAACAGTCATGCACTTCAATACTGATGTGTTCATCGACGAGCAGTAAACCATCAAAAGGATCAGGTAAGTCTGAGTCTGATTTAAAACGAACAGGGTGTTTGCTTTCTAAAATAGCCTGTAACCGAGGATGTAATTCAGGTTGAAAACGACGACCTAATACCGCTTGAGATAAGCCTTTAACCGCAACAGGCGTTAATGACCCACTATCATCGAGAACAAATAGAGCGCTAGCGTCACAAGGAAAAACCTGATGAATAGAGTTAATCAGTCTTTGGTAGTGCAGATCACTGGCTAGATTAGAGCTTAAATCCAGAGCTATTTGTAATAAGATTTTTTCAACAGAAGGTTTCATACGAATCACTTTGGTAGATGATGTAAAAATAACATCATCTACCATATCATAATTAATAGTATTATTAACAATAATGGGATTAATTACTCTGGCTTTGTTAGTTATTCCACTGACTCATTTGGCCTGTAAAATTTGTTGTTAACGTTTTAACTTCAGGAAAATCTTCATAAATAGTTAAATTATCCCCATCTAATTTGTAGGCATAAAATAGTAATCTATGTTCTTTTGACATTTGAATCGTATCGTCTAATTTGTTTTTGTAATTTGGTTCAATTAAAGGCGTTCTGGTTTCAATAAAGTAAATTAATTGATTTGATAAGTTGAATTGTTTTCCTGTGACTTTCCATTTTGCTATGTTATCGCCATATTTTAATGTATGAAGAGCAACAAAATCTCCTCTATAACAGGTCATTTTTATTTTATGGTTTGGATTAACTGAATCTATAATGTTCACTTTATAGTTACACCCGCTGCCATTTACAAATGAATATAAAGTAATGGTAGTAATAAGAGTAGCTAATGTTAAATTTATTCTTTTCATTATAATTTTAAATTATTACCCATGAATGAATTACGTTTAATATAAAATATGTTAATAATAAAAATATTAACAATTGAGTTGGTGATGATGAAAATACATCCATTAATTTATTGTAATTATTAGGAGGGCTGATATTTTCTTGGTATATTTCCTTTTCCTTTTCCTTTTCCTTTTCCTTTTCCTTTTCCTTTTCCTTTTCCTTTTCCTTTTCCTTGAAACTAATCTTATACCCAACTTTAGGTGTGTTTATTATTTTTATATTGTCGTGTTTTAGTATCTTTCTTAGGTTAGAGATGGCTACAGCTAAAGAATTTGGACCAATGAAATCAGGATGTTCCCAAGCTGCAATGATTAATGTGTTTTTATCTATTGACTCATTTTTATTTTTAATTAAAAGTTGAAGTATTTTACTTTCAGGTATTGAAATAGGGTGAGATTGCTTATCTATTATAATCTCTGGCCTATCCTCCATTGATAGCATTGAGTTATTGAAATGTGTTATTGAAGTTGCCATGGTTATCATTATTAGTTTTGTTTGTGATTGGGAATATATCATTTAGATTTTATAAAATACAGCATCAAGATCACAGTTAATAAATTTGTCATTATAATTTAAATAATCTTATCGTAAGTTTGTTTTGATTTAAACTATTGATTTTAATGTGTTTATACTTAAATTAAATATTATTACTGGATAAGTGTTAAAAGTTTACAGATACTTTACTTTCTAAAAAAACATAAATAGATAAGAAAGGGAGGTGAAGGTGTCATTATGTGGGAGTCATAAAAAATCAAATTCAATTGATTACTTAACTATAGATGAAATCTCTTATCTTAATGATGTATTTGAAATAATATTTATAGTTGACGTTAATAACGATAGATTTTATGAGTTTGAGGATGAAATTATTTAATGTCGAATTTTTACATAATTATGTGATGAAATGTATTTAGAATGAAGATAAATATATCTATGTTATTTGATGGCATAGTAAATAGTAATATTACTTAGGGTTAGTTATATGGATTTGAAAAACAAGATATTAATATCTACATTTGCATTACTTTTTTTAGTATCAGCAGGGTTAACATGGCTTGGATACTCTTCATTTAAGGCTTATAACGAGAAAATAACATATTCTAGTTTAGATAAAAATGACGACCTTTACTCAGAATCATTAGAAAGTGCTCTTGATAAATATTTTATCGCATTAGAAACATTTAGTGTGGAATTCGATAATGATGGAGAGTTATCAAATCAAGAGTTAGTTGTTGAGCAATTAAGATTGATTTATAACAGATTAGGAGCCGATGATGCTTGGTTAGGAATGGCTGATGGTAGAGCTTTAGAATATACAGGTCAATTTCATCCTACTTTTAATGCAATAGAAGATAAGAGAGAATGGTATTTTAGAGGTATTAAGGGTGAAGAGCGAATAGTAACGAGTAGTTATTTGAATTCTAATGGAGATACGGTTTTTGGTATTGCCCATCCGATAATTAATAAAGGGAAAGTTGTAGCAATTGTTGCTGTAGGTGTAAAGGTTAATGCTCTTGATAAAATAATGGATGATATAGCTGAAGATGGGCAAATATATTTATATGAGATAGACTCCGAACAGGTTATTAGCTCTAAAAATAAGAAGCATATAGGGCAATCATTGTTTAATATTAATCCGGATTTAGACGGTTTCATTGATGGAACTTTAAGGTTTAAAAGTGTTTTTAGGGATGATTATGTTATAGCCTCAGTTGCGGATATTGACTCAGCCGATTGGAGGCTGATAATTTATCAGTATGAAGATGAAGTGTATGCAGAAAGTAATAATATGCTTAAAGAGTCATTAGCGGCTTTCTTTGTGATTTTAGTTTCATCATTAGCGCTTGTTTATTATTCGATTATTCATTTAATATACAAACCAATAGGTGGTGAACCTGTTGAAATATCAGGGATTTTATCTAATATATCAAAAGGTGATCTATCACAAGAGTTGACTTCATCAGGTAAAGATACCGGCATATATTTATCCCTTTTAGATTTAAATGCTAAGCTTTCTGAGATAGTAACAAGTAGCCATTCAATTTCAAATAATGTATCTGCTTCATCTGAGGAATTAACTGTTGTGATGTCTGATACTGCAAAAAACTCACAGCATGAACTAGCGCAGATAGAGGAGATCTCGACAGCAATTAGTGAATTATCGAGCACCTCTAAAGAAGTAACAACAAATGCATCTCATGCAGAAGAAGAAGCACAAAAAGCCATTACAAATGTATCAAGTGGCCGCTCGACATTGGAAGATTCTATATCATTAACTATTAATATTAATGAATCAGTTCAGCAAACTGCGGAAATGATTACGGCCCTAAGAGATGATGCTATAAATATTGGCGAAGTCACTGATGTGATTAGGAGCATATCAGAACAAACCAATTTGCTTGCTCTTAATGCGGCCATCGAAGCGGCGAGAGCCGGAGAGGCAGGGAGAGGCTTTGCTGTTGTAGCAGATGAAGTTAGAAATCTTGCTGCGAAAACTCAAGAATCAACAATAAATATTCAGGGAATTATTAGTAAATTACAAGCTCAATCAGAAAACGCTAATAAGAATATGTTGGAAAATGTCCACTCAATTCAAGAATCAGTGAATCTGACTGAAAGTGTCAAAGAATCGTTTAATGAAATTGTAAATGCTGTTCAGTCTATTTCTGATATTAATACGTTAGTTGCTACGGCATCGCAAGAGCAGTTTAGTGTGACTGAAGATATCGCTAAGAATACGACCCGAACGTTTGATTTAGTTACACAGAATGTATCAGCCATAAATCAAACTCAACAAGCAGCTGGTGAACTATCTAAATTAGCTGTTGCTCAAAAAATGGAGCTGGATTTTTTTAAAGCGAAGTAAATCTACAATAATTGCCTTTAGACCATTATGTCTAAAGGCTTTTATAGGTTTATGACTAGGTTTCATTCTGGCCTTCCAAGCATAAATAGAAGATAAGCATAATAGGACTCATACTTATAGGAATAAATACCCCTTGTTTAGGTGTCGGTAAAATAGCTCAATTTTGATACTTTTAATTTTAGGGTTTGATGTATTATAAAATATAGGGCAAAATATCACTGTTTGTTTTCTAAGCGAGTTTGAGTATCTATGCATTCACTAAAAAATAGTAAATTACTACGATTACTACAGTATTTACCAATTATGGTGATCGTTGTGTTTACTATCGTTCTAAATTTGAATGTTATTAATAGTAACGAAAGGAAAATAACAGCATTACTTGATGCGGTTCATAGTGAGGTGTTAGAAACAAAACAACGGCAAGCACAAGCCGTTGTTGAACAAGCTTATCAACAGGTTGAGCATGAAAAAGCATTGATTGATAGGATTGCTCGTGAAAAATTACGTCTTCGTGTGCAGACCGCTTTTAGTATTGTCGATGGTTTACTTAAGATAAATAAAGTTAAGCCAGTCAGTGAAGCCAAACAGCAGATAATAGATGCCTTAAGAGCGATGAGGTTTGATGATGGGACTGGCTATTTCTATATCTATGATATGGAGGGGCGAAATATCATGCACCCAATTTTACCTGAAGTGGAAAATACATTGGTGCTTGATATGGTTGATTCGCGTGGTAATTATATTATTCAGAATCAACTCAAATCACTAAAAGAAACTGGTCAAGCATATAATCATTATTGGTATATAAAACCAAGTCAGCAAGATAGAGAATTTGAAAAAGTTAGTTTTGATCGTCATTTAGAGTCTCTTGGTTGGTATATAGGCTCTGGTGCTTATGTGGAAGATATTGAAAAGCAAATACAAGCTCAAGTATTAAGCATGTTATCGAGTGTGAATTTAGGCAATACAGGCTACATTTTTGTTTCGGACATTAACGGTGATGTGAAGTTACAGAATCAAAAAGTGATTACTGATCATTCCTCTTCATTTTTGGCTGATAATAACGAAGTGCATCAAAAATTAATTCAAACGGCTAAAACTGGGGACTTTTTTACCTATGAACATATTGATGCATATTCTAAAAAGCTTGAAGAAAAAATAAGTTACGTCCGCCTCATCGAAGATTGGAATTGGGTCATTGGAACTGGTTTTTATACTTCTGATATCACTAAAATTACAGAAGAAAAGAAACAAAAATTGATTGCTGAATCCCATTTCGAATTACAAATTATGCTGGCATTCAGCGTGATGTTAACCATCTTGTTAACGGTAGTTGTTCTTGTGATTGGTAAACGAGTGACTAATCACGTTATCTTTTTAGAAGAGCGGGTCATTGGAGATTATGAGCGTCTTGAAAGCACTAAAAATGAGATGCAGTACATGGCTGAGTTTGATGTGCTAACGAATTTACCAAATCGCACCTTATTATCGACTCATATTCAAAAAAGTATTGGTTTATCCAGATTGGAAGATAGAAAGGTAGCGGTTGTTTTTGTTGATCTTGATGATTTTAAAAATGTGAATGATCAGTTTGGCCACTCTGCGGGTGATCAACTATTGCAGCAAATTGGTGCGCGCTTTGAGAGTATTATTGATTGTTCTGATTTTGTCGCACGATTTGGCGGCGACGAATTTGTGTTTTGTTTTTCTTTACTAAAAGATATCGATGAAGCAAAGCTCAAAGTGGAACAAATTTTACAATCCTTTGAGATCCCCTTTTTATTAAATGGACAGTCTGTGCAAACCAGTTGTTCTATTGGGGTTTCTATGTACCCCGATGACGGCCATAGTGTTGAAGACTTGATATCAAAAGCGGATATTGTTTTATACAAGGTGAAAGACCAAGAAAAAGGGAATATTTTATTTTATGATGCTGAAATTAATCAACAAGTTCAACATGATTTCCAATTAGAAAACCATTTAAGACAAGCGCTAGATAACAATGAAATAAGTGTTGTTTATCAACCTCAGATCGATGCGGAAACACAACAAATCTGTGCTGTTGAAGCGTTATGCCGTTGGAATAGCCATGCTCTTGGTTTTATCTCGCCACTGGATTTTATTCCTTTAGCTGAACGGACGGGTTTGATCCACCAAGTGGGTGAGTTTGTATTTGAAACGGCGTGTCGAGATACCTTAGCGCTTATGCCTAATGGCGTTAATGCGATAGGGGTATCAATTAATATTTCGCCAAAGCAATTTTCATATCCTGGTTTTGAAGATAAGGTACTGTCAATTGTTAAGCGAGTTGGTATTGATATTGAGCGCATTACATTAGAGATCACTGAGAACATTTTTATTGAAGATTTACACTCTATTTCTCCTATCTTAAATCGCTTTAGAGATCATGGCTTTGGGATTTCATTGGATGATTTCTGTACTGGCTATTCGTCACTGAATTACTTAAATAACCTTCCTATAACTGAAATTAAAATAGATCGCTCTTTTGTTGATAAATTACTGAGTAATAAGCAAAGTGATACGTTAGTGAAAGCGATTATAGCGATTGGCTCTTCTTGTCATATGAAGGTGGTGGCAGAAGGGGTCGAAACTATAGAGCAACATCAAAAATTAAAAGAATATCATTGTGATTTACTGCAAGGGTATTACTTTGATAAGCCATTAATTATTGCTGATTTGATTGAGCGTTATACTGATAAACAAATATTGGCGAGTTAATTAGTGGCATTAAAAATGGAGCGTTAGTGTTGAATGATTCAAACACTAACGCTCCACATGCGTCTTCTTAGATATCGATAATTTAAGCGACTGAGTTTGCTTTTTCTTTTCCTTTCATTCTCAAAGCAACATTAACTAAAGCGATTAAGACGGGTACTTCGATCAGAGGCCCAATAACACCTGCAAAAGCTTGGTCAGAGTTCAAACCAAATACCGCAATAGAAACCGCAATAGCTAGCTCAAAGTTATTTCCCGTTGCTGTAAAAGCGATAGAGGCGTTCTTATCATAAGGAATCCCCATTTTCTTACCGATAAAGAAACTAGTGAAGAACATTAAGACAAAATAAATAGCCAGTGGAATAGCAATGCGAACCACGTCCATTGGAAGCTCAAGGATCATCTCTCCTTTTAAGCTAAACATAAGTACAATCGTACCTAGCAGCGCAATCAAGGTGATTGGTGAGATCTTAGGGATGAAAACTGTGTTGTACCACTCTTCGCCTTTTTTAGAGACTAAAATCTTACGGCTTAAAAATCCAGCTAGAAATGGGATACCAAGATAAATCAGAACACTTTCAGCAATATCCATCATAGAGATATCAACCACCATGCTTTCATAACCAAATACTGGTGGTAGCACACTAATGAATAACCACGCCATAAAGCTGTACGTTACGATTTGAAATGCAGAGTTTATCGCAACTAAAGCCGCACCATACTCTTTATTGCCGCCACCAATATCATTCCAAACTAATACCATGGCAATACAGCGAGCTAGGCCAATAAGAATAATACCAACCATGTAACCTGGGTGATCACCTAAAAAGGTCAAGGCCAGAATAAACATAAGAATTGGGCCGACAACCCAGTTCATAATTAGAGAAAGGGTAATCGCTTGTTTGTCTTTTACGACCGTACCAAGTAAGTTGTAATTCACTTTTGCTAACGGTGGATACATCATTAAGATCAGACCGATAGCTAATGGAATATTGGTTGTACCGACCGACATCGATTCATTCCATTGTGCAACTTGGGGGCACTGAACCCCAAGTAATACGCCTATAGCCATGGCGATAAAAATCCACAGTGTTAAATATCTATCTAGAAAGCCCAGTTTAGGTTGCATAGTCTCGCCTTAATTAATGTTGTAAATTTCAAATAATTTAATCGTACATCGTCGAAAATCGATTGATGAGATTAAAAATTATCACGAAGCTTCTTTATTACAAAGTTTAAAGTGACCAGTTCATTTAACAGTTAGGTCATTAAGCATTCGTGACAGTGTGTCGCTAATAATCGCTTTGGTATTAATCTAAAATACTTTGTGTCAGATTTTTGAATTGACGAATGCACTCTCGATTTATGCGATAGCACATTTTTGGTGGTATCGACTCAGCAGTAATAAACCCTGCCAGTTTTAAAATACGTAAATGCTCAGAAACGGTTGATTGTGCCAAGCCTAATTCTGATACTAAATCGCTGTTTAGGCAGCCTCCTGCTTTTTCTAGTGCAGATAGAATATGTAAAATTCGCACACGTGCAGGATGTGAAAGGGCTTTTGCTAATAGTGCAAATTCTTTCTCTTTTTGAAGATCTTGCTCTGTTGAGCTAAAAGTACAAACATCATTTACGTTACAAGTCATCGTTATTATCTTACCTTTTTTACAGCTACTAAGATCAATCGTCGAATTACGATTAACTATAGGCGGAGTTAAGAAAGAGATCAAGCCCTGAATTCCACTTATGGAAAATAAACAATAAGTAAAGGCAGCAAAAAAGAGTGAAGTGCATCAAAAAATCAAATCAATGGGCGATAAATATTCACAAGTTTTCTACGTTATGACCGATATAATATATAGACGGTTAATTATTCATCAAAGGACAGGGTAATGATAAGTGGCGTTTCTTCATATCAAAATGCAATGACATACAGTAAAGCAGGGCCTTCTACTGTAATGGCTGCTAGTCCAAGTGTGAAGGTCTCTTCAATGGGAACGGCAGTAACAGTGAGTGATAACCAAGTCAGCTTATCAAGTGAAGGGAAAGCTTTATTGTATGCGCTTCAAGATATTGAAAAAGAAAGCCAGCTAAACCGTAATTTAACCAAAGATGTCAGTGATGACGTCGAATCTTTTGCTCATGGCGCTTTAGGAATGGATCATCCGGATAAAATCGAAGAAGAAAATGATTCCTCTTATTCTGCTGGGCAATACTTGTCAGCAGCATTAACCGTAGGTGGGGTGTTATTGGCTCTAGTTTGATAATCTATTCTCGTTATTGTGTATTCTTATCTAAACTTAGGTTATCGTTAAGAAAATACAATAATAGGTATGATTATGTTGGCTCGATTAGGAATAGCAATACAGGCGTTATTAGCGATCTCAATTTTTTATTTGGGCTATACTATTTACGCGTTTACTAACTCAGTAAATACTGTAGTTGAGAAATATCCAGAATTAATGACTGAGGTGAATAAAACGGCTGATAAATTGGAAATTGATCAGTGGTTATTATTAGCTCAGCACATTGATGATCTCACCCCTCAAATATTAACCTTAGTCAGTGAAGTGAAAGATACGGTAAAGGATGTAAATCAGACCGTTGCTTCTGTTGATAATAAAATCCCGCTTATCCTTAATGAAGTTAAGGCTATTCGCACAGAATCGTTACCTGAAGTGTTCACAGTCATGAATGCTGTTAATAAAGAAACTGTGCCTAATACACTGGTTGAGTTGAAACATTATCGCGAACAGGTTTTCCCTAAAGCCTTTGTAGAAAGTAAAGGTTATCGAATAACAACAATTCCTGCTGTGATTAAAGAATCGGAGAGATTGCGTAAAGAAGTTCCTCCAATCATGGTAAAAGCCGATCAAATTATCGATAAAACGGAAGAGTTATCTCAACAAGCTACCCAAGGTGCTGTGAAAGGAGTAATAATGTCGCCGTTTAATCTATTGAGAGAAGCGGGAACGGAGATTCAATCTAAAGTTCAGAAATAACCACTACTTTTATCAAATTGCTTCTAAGGTGTTCGCCATAGCATTTTAAAAAATTGAATGTTTATAGATGCCATTAAGGTGTAGGGGCAGTTTGCAATAATACTCGGCCATTCGTTATTGGTCGCTATATGAAATTGCTCGAATATAAAACAGAAAGGTCCATTATTACACTTTCTTACGAACCAGGAACTTTTCTATATAATTCGACATACCTTCATATTACCTTGTTGCTGTTAGATAATAGTAAGAAACATAGCTCTAAAATTGGAATGGATATTCTTGATTTCATTGATTCAGTTTGGATTGAAAGGTATGAGCGTTTGATATTAGATAATTGACCAATCTATAACAAGGAGCTTCGCATCTTATCCTGAATAGTGAGTAAGCCACATTTAGCACTTATATTTATGATTTTATACGACCTAAATTAGGCAAGCTTAAAATAAATAACCTAAGCTTATTATTATTGTTAAACCATAAGGGTTTTAAATATGAATAAGTGGATTGTCGTTTATTTTGCTTTTTTATTTAGTGGTTTTCTTTCTGCTGAAGAATCAAATCAGTTTGAAATTGGAAAACAAAAAGCCAAAGTATGTATGACTTGTCATGGTGCTGATGGTATTGCATTGATTGATCCCTATCCAAACCTACGAGGCCAGCGTGCTTCTTACCTTGTGTCTGCACTAAAAGATTATAAATCCCGCGAGAGAACGAGTGGGTTAGCCATTCTAATGCAGCAACAAGCAGATACTTTATCCAATCAAGATATGAAAGATATTGCCTACTATTACTCGATGTTAGGTTCTGAGTCTCAAGATAAAATGGAGTAAAGGCGATGACAGATATCAGGGATTACGATACAAAAGTTGTACGCTATTTTATTATTGCCGCAGTTATTTGGGCCGTTATTGGCATGAGCGTTGGCGTCATACTCGCCGCCCAGCTTTATTGGCCATCACTCAATTTTGATTCACAATATTTTCAGTTTGGACGGTTGAGACCACTGCATACCTCGGGTGTTATTTTTGGTTTCGTCGTCAATATATTAATGGGGACCTCGCTGTATATTGTTCAACGAACAAGTAAAATTGAGTTATTTAATAAAAGCCTGTCTTGGATGGTGTTCTGGGGATGGCAGTTTATTTTAATTCTCGCCTTGATAACCCTCCCATTAGGATACACAACCACCAAAGAATACGCCGAATTAGAGTGGCCAATCGATATATTAATCGCCTTAGTTTGGGTGCTTTATGCGGTCTTGTTCTTCGGTACTATTGCGAAACGAACCGTCAGCCATATCTTTGTTGCCAATTGGTTTTTCGGGGCATTTATTCTCGTTATCGCGATGATTTTCATTATTAATAATTTGGCATTACCCGTGTCGATGTGGAAATCTTATTCTGTTTATGCAGGTGCGCAAGATGCCATTGTTCAGTGGTGGTGGGGTCACAATGCAGTAGGTTTCTTGTTAACAGCGGGCATTATTGCCATGAACTACTACTTCATTCCTAAAGTGTCAGAACGTCCTATTTATTCCTACCGTTTATCTATCATTCATTTTTGGGGATTAGTAGGCTTTTATACATGGGCAGGAACGCATCATCTGATCTATTCCTCTGTACCAGAGTGGGTGCAAAATATTGGTATAGTTATGTCGCTGATTTTGTGGATCCCATCATGGGCAGGCGCATTTAATAGTGCGATGACCTTACTTTCTAACAAAGCAAAACTGAAAAAAGACTACATTATGTTGTTCTTTTTCTCGGCCATTCTTTATTACTGTCTAGCGACGTTTGAAGGGCCATTATTGGCGATTCGTTGGTTTAATATGGTTGCTCATAATACCGAGTGGATCATTGGTCATGTGCATTCTGCTGCCTTAGGTTGGGTTGGTATGTCTGCCATTGCTGTATTTTATTACTTTATTCCTCGTTTATGGGGAAAAGAAGATCTGTGGTCACTCCGTCTATTAAAATGGCATTTCTGGTTCGCTCATATTGGGGTTGCTCTTTATGCTATTGCCCTATGGGTTGCAGGGATTGGTGAAGGGTACATGTGGCTTACCCAGCTAGATAATGGCTCACTCGCTTACAGTTTTGTGGAAGCGATGGACTTTAAAGCGCCGTGGTTGTTTGTTCGATTCCTTGGTGGTGTGTTCTTTGTCGTCGGTTTATTGATGATGGTCTTTAATCTGTATAAAACGGTTACCTCAAATTCGGTTCCCACGGCAGCAATGGAGGGTAAATCATGATCTTAAGTAAAGACTTTACCCAATCGGTGTTCATTTTAATTCTTTCAACGGTTATTGTTGCCTCTTTTTCGTTGTTAGTTTGGGTCGTTCCTAATGTGTTTATGGCCTCG
The DNA here is from genome assembly GCF_900312675.1 of Aliivibrio sp. EL58. Taxonomy (GTDB): domain Bacteria; phylum Pseudomonadota; class Gammaproteobacteria; order Enterobacterales; family Vibrionaceae; genus Aliivibrio. Next base: position 890,754 of record NZ_OMPC01000001.1, read on the forward strand.
GATTTGAAGAAAATATCCTTGGCTAAACCACTGACGGCGATTGAACTTGCAGGACGAGATATTTATATCAGCGAAGGGTGTCATGTTTGTCATACTCAAATGGTGCGTCCGTTAGAAGCAGAAATACTGCGTAATGGCCGTGCCAATAAAGAAGCCGATGATATTTATGAGTTTCCAAATTTATGGGGTTCAAAACGTACCGGTCCTGATTTGACGAACATGGGGCGTAAGTATTCAGATCAATGGCATGTGATTCATTTAATGGACCCTCGTAATGTGGTGCCAACCTCTATCATGCCAAGCTATCCATGGTTGTTTGAACAAACGCTCGATGGAGAGGCCATTTCCGACAAAATGCGAGCGTTACGTAAGCTTGGTGTACCTTATACGGATGCAGACATTGATGGAGCTCGACTTCAAGTTATTGGGAAAACTCAAGGTGAAGCGTTAATCCGTTACTTGCAGAGCTTGGGTGTTGATACCATGCAAGATCAGGGAGAATAATTATGACTGGATTTTGGAACGTATGGGTCATTAGTCTTACTGTTATCTTCTTAGCGCTAATGGTCTATGTGGTGATTAAATATTGGCGAACCAATCACCTTGCCGATAAAGATAAAACTATTGATTCATTTGATGATATTGATGAGAACGACGGACCACCGCCACGCATTATGTTTGTGGGCTACTTTGTCGCCTTCGCTTGCTCTTTGGTTTTCCTCGTTTTATATCCGGGGCTAGGTAATTGGCAAGGACTGTTAGGGTGGCAGCAAAGTGATGATACGGTTCAGGATCACAATAAGTCTTTGGATGAACAAATAGCTCAATTAGGTGAGGCCGATTTAACGGTACTCACTGCCGAGCCTAATATTGTGGCTTCTGGCAAAGGGCTATTTCAAACCCATTGCGCAGCTTGTCATCGTGCTAATGGGCAAGGTCAAAAGCATTTCCCTAATTTAATTGATAATGTGTGGTTATATGGTGGCTCTGATGATGCCATTTTGCATTCGATTCAAAAGGGACGTTATGGAGCAATGGCTGGGTGGATAAATATTCTTCCTAAAGAGGATATTCAAAACATCTCTTATTATCTGGCTTCTTTACAGCAGCGCCCACTTAATGCCCCTTCATTAAAGATAGATCTTGGTAAAACAGCCTTTATGAAAAGTTGCATTGCGTGTCATGGGGTAGATGCAAAAGGAAACCAAGCGATTGGGGCACCAAATCTATCTGATAATGTGTGGTTGCATGGAGGAAGCATTGAAGAAATACAGCACACCATTAATTATGGTTTGAATAACATCATGCCTGCGTTTGAAGAACAACTCAGTGATAACGATATCCTAGCGTTAGGGGCGTTTATTACCTCTCAGCGCCTAGCTTATGATGAAAAAATGGCCGCTATTCCACAAGAGGAATTAACACAAGGCGAATACCTTGCTTATGCAGGGGATTGTGTTGCTTGTCATAGTGCAGAAGGAGGAGAACCATTTGCGGGTGGGCTGCCTTTTGTTACACCATTTGGAACTGTGTATTCAACCAATATTACGCCTCATTACACAGAAGGGATTGGTGATTACAGTTATGAAGAATTCAAAGCGGCCCTTTATGATGGTAAAGGAAAACATGGCTACCTGTACCCTGCAATGCCTTATACGTCTTATCAATATGTGACAGAAGAAGATGTAAAAATACTGTGGGATTATTTGCAATCAATACCTGCGGTTTCACGTCGTAATGATGACAATAGCATGATGTTTCCGTCAAATATTCGATTAGGGTTGTTAGGTTGGAATATCGTATTTATGGACAGGGACCCTCTTGATTTAACCAGCAACATACCAGAAGGCTCCACAAAAGAAGAGGCGGATATTTGGGCTCGTGGTAAATATTTAGTCGCGGGGCTTGGGCATTGTTCGGAGTGTCATACGCCACGTAATATTGCTCAGGCATTAGAAACGGATAAGATCTTCCAAGGTAATATTATTGATGGTTGGAATGCGCCAGATATTTCATCTCGTGAGTTATATCAAGACCGCTGGGATATTAAATCACTGACTGATTTCTTACATACAGGGCATTCAGATAAGGGTTCTGCTTTTGGTGGTATGGCTGATGTGATTAAGAACAGCACAAGCTTTATGACGCGTGAAGATGTAGAAGCAATGGCGACGTATCTATTGGTGGGGGATGAAAATAATACCATTCCGCCAAATACGAAGCAGTTGCAACCGACAGGATTCACAGAAGAAGCCAAACAATCTGATATGTATTCTTTATTTGTATCAACCTGTGGCGCATGCCATGGTGAAGACGGTAAAGGGCGAGATCCTATTGCTCCGACGTTGTTAAATAACGGTATTATCATGCACCGAGACCCATACAATACCATTGCGGTGGTCATTCGAGGGTTAGAACCAAGCTACCTTAATGAAGAAAGAAATTTTATGCCAATGGTGAGCTTCCAAAATATATTAACGGATGCACAGTTGTCTGAATTGATTTCGTTTATTCGAGATTACCTTGGAGACCGAACTGAGGTGGTGACGACAGAAGAGGTAAAAACGGTACGAGAGAAACTTCAACAAGCAGGTTATGCTGGGAATTTCCATACTACGCCTGACATGTACGATAAACGAGATCGTAATATCAATGTCGATTAATTCAGATTTGTGAACATAAACGCTGATGTAATAAAAAGCCGATCATATGATCGGCTTTAGTTATATAAATTTACAGCTTACCAACGGTAGCCCAGATTGCAGATAGCGTGTCTTGACCAAAGGCGATGCTTCGCTCTGGAGACCAACCATACAGTTCATCAGCGTGGCTAATGTGATCTTTAAATGGCATTTCAACCGTATAAGATAGACATTTGAATTGCTCACCAACCCAGTTAGAACCAACGGTTAAGTTTGCAGTACCTGGCTCATCTTTGTCGTAGCCAATCTCGTCTTGAAACTCAGGAGTAATCGTTAGTAGCGCTTGTTTAAAGGTATTCTCTAATTTAGCTATACGCTCATTGTAAGAAGGAAGGCCTTCACTGCCTGCAACGAAGTTGTATGGAATAGCCTCATCGCCGTGAATATCTAAGAACATATCAACGCCGGTTGCTAGCATACGCTCACGGACAAGGAATACTTCCGGTGATCTTTCCATTGATGGTGTTTGCCATTCACGGTTTAAATTCACGCCAATCGCATTGGTACGTAAATGACCACGGATACTGCCATCAGGGTTCATGTTAGGGACAATATGGAAAACAGCTGTATCAAGTAGGGCACGGCCAACCGTGTCGGTTTCATCTAATAGGCGTGATAATAAGCCTTCAATGAACCATTCCGCCATTGTCTCACCCGGATGCTGACGACCAGTGATCCAGATGTTTTTCTTACCTTCGGCAGGCTCACCAATCGTTAGAATACTGATGTCATTGTTATCTAATGTCACACCAAGCGTTTCTAACTGGCAGCTGTGGTGCGTTTGTGCACCGTGAAGTAGGTCTTGGTGACGGTCGTACGAGTAAGGTGCAAAGTACGCGAAATACATTGAACGGTACTCTGGCATTACATTAAAGCTAAGTGTATCACCATCAAATTCAGCTGGAATGCGGAACCACTCTTCACGGTCATAAGAAGCAACCACATCGTAATCTTGCCAACCTTCAGGATAAGCAGATTTAGCCAATCCTAAAATTTTAAATGAATGCTGCTGTTGAGGCTGGCTTTCTAAACGAAAGTGAAACCATTGAGAGATCTCAGTTTGGTTATCGGCAGGAATAGTCAGCTGAATATCATTAGGCGTATTCGCTGCAACGACATGGATGTTACCACTTTCAAAATTACTGAATATTTTCATTTATATACCACTTAAATTATAAATTTTATGATGATTAGTCTACGCCTAGTTTAGCGCTTCATTCAATACTTTAGTTAAACGACCTACGGCTTCAACCAACTCTTCAGTATTTGCATTAGTAAAGTTTAGACGTAGTGCTGAGGGTGCGCCTTCTGGTTTTGGATAAAATACAGGGCTTGGTACCACTGCTACACCGTTAGCAATTAATGTTTTAGCCAGAGCGAAAGTGTCGCAATCTGGTAGAGATAACCAAATGAACATGCCGCCATCAACAGGATTAAGCACACAGTTTTTAGGTAATTGCTTCTGAAGTTCCGCAAATAGCACTTCATAGCGAGTTTTATACAGTGCTTGAATTTGTTCCATGTGCAGACCAAAATCAGCGTGTTTTAATAAACCAACCAGTAGAGCTTGCATTGGTACGCTTGAATGTAAATCAGCGCCTTGTTTTACTTTAATCAGAGGTTCTAAATAGCCTTTCTTACCTGTTACTGCGCCAATACGTAAACCCGGAGAGGCAATTTTTGAGAATGAACGCAGCACGATAGAATCGTCAGGGCAAAAAGTTGAAACCATTGGCAGCGCTTCGCCGGTAAAGCGTAGTTCACGATATGGCGCATCTTCAATGAAAGCGACTTTGTATTTAATGCACAATTCAGCCACTTTTTTGCGTGTTTCTAATGACCAACATACACCCGTTGGGTTGTGGAAATCAGGCACGGCATAGAACATTTTTGGTGAGTCTTGAATAAAGCATTGCTCTAGCTCTTCAAGGTTAGGACCAAAATCTGTTTGAGATACGGTTGCAATATTTGCTTGAACCAAACCAAATACTTGCATAGCACCAAGGTAGCTCGGCGCTTCCATTACTACGGTATCATTTGGGTTAATGTAAGCTCGCGCAATAAGATCTAATCCTTGCTGAGAGCCAGTACAGATCATTGGCATATGCGTTTCTGGTAATTGGTACATTTCTGTCAGTAGTTCTAACAGAGGGCCATAACCTGCAGTCGCACCGTATTGAAAGACTTCTGGCATATCAGACAGGCTTTCTAATGTTGGCTTCATTAAATCAATTGGGAACGTTTTCTCATCAGGTAATCCACCAGCGAGAGAGATAACATTCTTGTCCGTTGCTGCCGCTAAGATCTCTCTGATATAAGAAGATTGGATCTGTTGCAGTGAGTGAGCTATTTCCATATGTGTTCCCATCATTATCTTATTTATTTTATCCTTTGATAGTACAAGGCGTTGCACAACTATGTTTGTCCGTTTATGCTTATAAATATGTCCATTTATGCTATTTTGAGTTTATGACCCAACAACATATATCAAGAATCAATGATGTTCTGTTTTATATACATAAAGACATCAGCAAAGAGCTTACGGCAAAAGAGCTTTCTGAGGTAGCGGCGTATTCAGAGCAGCATTTTCATCGCATCTTTAAACAAGTGGTCGGAGAGTCTATTCATCAGTATATTCGTCGAACTCGCATGGAATATGCAGCGAATCAGCTTATGTTTGATACTAAATCGACCGTTTTAGACATTGCCAATACCTGTGGGTTTAGTTCGCTCTCTTCTTTTAGTCGTGCATTTAAGTCGACTTTTGATATGTCTCCGGGGGAATGGCGCAAGCATGATTTACAGATATCAGATAAACCGTATTTGAAAGATCCTGAAATTGCAGAGGGGTATTTAAGTGTGGCTGATAGAGTGTTACCTCAACCAAAAATCACAGAAGTTTCAGAACTGCTGGCGGCTTATGTGAGACACGATGGCTATAACCGCTCTATTCGTAATGCGTGGCTGGTATTAAAAGCGTGGGCAGATACAGAGAATCGAGATTTCTCTACTCAGTTTGGCTTACACCATTCAAATCCTGCATGGGTTGAGCTTAATAAGTGTCGTTATGTAGCGTGTATTGCGATTGATAAACCATTGAAATATCGTGGTGTGGTAAATCAAATGGTGATCCCTGGTGGGTTACATGCGGTGTTTCGGTTACATGGTGTATATGGGCAACTACTGCCACAAATCAGTACAGTATTAGAGAAATGGTTGCCGGCGTCAGGCTTTAAATTAAGATCGACACCAGCGTATGTGCGTTACCACAAAAACCATTTTTTAAATGAAACCGAAGAATTTGAGTTGGATTTTTATCTGCCAATTAGCTTTTATTAGCAAGATTCGGCTTATTTGGTTTCTTCATTTTGATGTTAGCAACCATGATAGAAAGAATAACCAATATTAGGGCGCATTTTTGACCATTAGAGATAGGCTCATGATAAATCCATATTGCTAAGGCGAGATGCAAAGTCGGTTCAATATATTGAAGTAAGCTTATCTTGCTTAATGGTGTTTTGAGAATAGAGATACTCAATAGCAGAATTGAAGCGAGTTGCAATGGTGCCGTTCCCATTAACTTGCCAAAATCTGCCAATAAGAGGCCATCAGAGTGAGTCATGATGTACCACAAGGCAATAGGTGCAAAAAGGATATGCTCAAAGAAAATCGCACCAAACGTATTTAATTTAATCAGTTTTTTAATGGCAATATAGCTAGCAAAAGAGAGTGAAATAGCCAAACTTAAAACAGGCAATTGTTGATCTAAATAAACATAACTAACAATGGCCAATACCATCAGAAATAGAGCAATTTTTTGGGGAGATTTAAGTTCTTCTTTAAAAAAGACAAAGCCCATAAAGAACACAAAAACAGGCGTGATATAAAAGGCTAATGATGCTGCCATGATATTATTGGTGATGGTTGCATACACAAATCCCAACCACGATAAATTCATCAAGATCCCCGCCACAAAAGCGATAGAGATATTTTTAGCTGTACATTGTTTCTTATCTATTAAGTTGGGTTTAAAGCAAAAAACAGCAATTAGAATCACAGCCGACCAAAAGATACGGTTAGATAGAATTAATGCAGGGCTGAAGCCTTCCAGTTGGTGGAAGTAAACAGGCACTAATCCCCATATAATAAAAGCCAAAGCCCCAAAAAATGTATACATAACGAACCTTTTAATAATCTACATCAACATGACAGTAGTGCGCTATTTGAATGGTGTCGATTCTATGCCCTTCTTTGATTTTTTGCTATTAAGTAATGCATCCCATATGATGAAAGGAATGATTACTGATATTAATATAAAGGAATTAAATTATGTCAGATGAAAAAGCGATACTTTATTACGTCTATGATCCAATGTGTTCATGGTGTTGGGGCTATAAACCAGTATGGGATAAGGTGAAGAAAGCCGTTTCTAATGATGTCGATATTGTCTATGTTCTTGGTGGGTTAGCGCCAGATTCAGCCGAGCCTATGCCACAAGAGATGCAGGTTCAAATTGCGTCATATTGGCAAAAAATAGAAAATTACCTAGGTACTTCTTTCAATCATGACTTTTGGGAGAAAAATACACCGCGTCGTTCTACATATCCCTCTTGCCGTGCCATTCTTGCTGCACGATCTCAAGGTGCTGAATTAGCAATGCTTGAAGCAATCCAAACCGCTTATTATTTAGACGCTAAGAATCCAAGTGATAATGACGTATTGCTCGACTGTGCTAGAAATATTGGCTTAGATATGACTCGCTTCGAGTTAGACTTATTATCTCCAGAGACAAACCAAGCATTGTTAGATGAAATTACATTTTCTCGATCAATTGGTCGAAGTGGCTTTCCTTCTTTATTTTTTAAAACAGAAGATGAGCTGATTGAGTTTCCAATTGATTATGAAAAATCAGAAGGAACCGTAGCATTATTAAAAAGTCGTCTATATTAATAGATAACAAGGTAGCGATGTACTTAACTTTCTAAATGGATAAGGAATGACGATGGCAATTGAATACACACCACCGAAAATTTGGGTTAATGACACTGATGGCGGTAATAAATGGGCGAATATCAATAGCCCAGAATCAGGTGCAAGGCATGAGAAAAAGCTTCCGGTAGGCGAGCATTCTTTACAGCTTTATTCTTTAGCGACGCCTAATGGCCAAAAAGTGACGATTCTATTAGAAGAGTTATTAGCACTAGGCATTAAAGAGGCTGAATACGATGCCTACTTAATCAATATTGGTGAGAGTGACCAATTCTCATCAGGCTTTGTGGATGTTAATCCAAATTCAAAAATCCCTGCGCTAGTTGATCATTCTGTTGATCCTGAAGTTCATGTTTTTGAATCTGCTTCTATCTTGGTTCATTTGGCTGAGAAATTTGGTCAGTTTTTACCAAAAGAAGGCAGTGCGAGAACCCAAACCTTTAATTGGCTATTTTGGGCTCAAGGCTCTGCACCATTCTTAGGTGGTGGTTTTGGTCATTTCTATGCGTATGCTGATGAAAAACAAGAATACCCAATTAACCGCTTTTCAATGGAAGCAAAACGCCAACTAGACGTACTTGATAAGCAACTTGCTAAAAATACTTATGTTGCAGGTGAAGAGTACAGCATTGCTGATATGGCGATTTGGCCATGGTATGGCAACCTAGTATTAGGTAACTTGTATGATGCTGCGGAGTTTTTACAAGTAGACTCTTACACCAATGTGGTCCGTTGGGCAAAAATGCTTGAAGCCAGAGAAGCAGTACAGCGCGGTAAAATTGTCAACCGTGGGTGGGGCGAAGAGTGGGAGCAAGTGCCAGAACGTCATAGTGCCGCGGATATTGATGAAGTATTAAAGAAAAAACCGAAGTAAATTTCGTTGTTATTTTTTATATACCAAAGGCGACAGTATTATACTGTCGCCTTTTTCATTCGCATGTTCTGAACAATAACTTACATCTCAAACAAGAAGTAATAACCATAGCCAACTACAAAGGCAGGAACTGCTGAGTAGAAGGTCGCAACCATTGCCGCTTTTGGTGCTAAAGCAATTGCCGGGAATAGCGCGTCACCATCATTTGAAATTGCATTTGAAAGCTGTGCTGACATTGGCATCGCACCGGATAAATATAGGCTCGTCACTAAAATCTGAGGACCACAACCCGGAAGTAAACCAATCGCCAAGCCAATCAGTGGCATCCACATTCCATAGCCTAAGAAGACCGTTTGTAAATTGATGCCTGAGAAGTAGGTGGTTAGTTCAAAAATTAAGAAAGCGACAATTACCCAAGCAGAGATAAAGTTAGTGTCTTGCGCAGCCTTTTGCATTGGGTGCGAACTTACACACTTATTATCTTCTGAAACCGTTGATTGATAATCACTGATCTCTTTGGTTAACGACCATAACATCATGCTGCCAATCGCTAATATTGCGCCAATCCATTCAATGCTGTGTTGTGGTAAATGAAACAGCTGATTTATATCCACTTGAAACGAACCGAGTAGGGCAATTACAGTTGCTGGAATTAATACCCATTTCCAAAATACACCCTGTAAGTTGATCGCCTTTACTTGTAAACATGATGTGTTTTGTTCTGAATTTTCAGATTTTTGATCTTGTTGTTTATCTTGAGTCTCAGGGCGTAAAAAATCGTCTTTATGTAATGCATTTACAACAATGCCTGAGATTGCACCAACCACAACGCCTAATGCCATTACGCCAAATCCCACTTTAGGTTGTGCGGCAATTAATAAGAACGCCGCATCACCCATGGTAGCCGTTAATACCGCGACGACTGAGCCAAAACCAACTTTACCGCTAATGTATTGAGTGGTAACGACAATGGCACCACCACAACCAGGCAGAGCACCGAGTAAAGATGAAAACACCACTTGGTTGGTACGAGATTTATTATAAAGTGCAGTAATACGATTGGTTTTACCCATTATATTCGATAGGTAATGGTAAATAACCAATGTGAAAGCTACGTAGGTAGATACCGCCCAAAAAGCATCAGATAAGGTTGTTACGGTGATTTCTCTTGTCGTTTCTGCCCCGACTAAGGCCAATAAAGTGATAGGCAATAATAGACGCTTGTGTTGCAGTGAAAACTGCGAAAGCGAGAGTGATTGTGAAAATGAATGAGTAGTCATCATAAGAATAAAGCCATCAGTAAATGCGAATGATTATCAGTATATGCAAATGAGAATTATTATCAACTATCATTTTAATAGTTTTTCCCGATGGATAAGATATTTTTGTATACATAAAATAATTAGAATAAAAATCTGCATAGTTATTTGATAACAGAGAATAGTTAATTAAAAGTCATTAAATGTTAAATAAAAGTTGTGATTGTGCGCTTGTTTGGTGAGATCAAATGCTGCTGACTCAGTTTAATTTGCTACTATCAGGCCAATAAATAGATTAGGCCAAAGTGCTTAGTTAGCTGATAAGAGAACGGTTATGAGGGAACATATGAAAGCAGTTGAAGCGAATTTTGATGGCCTTGTTGGGCCAACGCATAACTACAGCGGTTTATCGGTAGGGAACATCGCCTCTAAAAATAATAAATCCGGCGCATCGAACCCAAAACAAGCGGTAAAGCAAGGCCTAGAAAAAATGAAGGCTCTGCATGATATGGGCTTTACTCAAGGGGTGTTAGCGCCACAAGAGCGTCCAGACATTCATACTCTGCGTCGTTTAGGCTTTTCTGGTTCAGACGCTGAAGTGTTACAAAAATCTCATCAATATTCACCACAACTACTCGCTGCGTGTAGCTCTGCCTCAAGTATGTGGACAGCAAACGCAGGTACGGTTTCTCCAAGTGCAGATACCTCTGATGGCAAAGTCCATTTTACTCCTGCTAACTTAATTAATAAGTTTCACCGTTCAATTGAAGATGAAGTGACGGGTAATATCTTAAAAGCCACGTTTGCGGATGAAAAGCACTTTGCTCATCATGAAGCTTTGCCACATAGTGACTACTTTGGTGATGAAGGGGCGGCAAACCACACTCGTTTTTGTAATGAATATGGCGAACAAGGTGTTGAGTTCTTTGTCTTTGGTAAAAGTGCATTTGATGAGAGCTACCTTGCTCCGAAAAAATACCCAGCACGCCAGACGTTAGAAGCCAGTGAAGCGATTGCACGAACGCATGGTTTACGCGCTCAATTTACGGTATTTGCACAACAGAACCCTGATGTTATTGACCAAGGTGTATTTCATAATGACGTTATTGCTGTCGGTAATAAGAACACCTTATTTTGCCATCAACAAGCATTTTTGAATCAAGAACAAGTGAAGTTAGCTCTAAGTGCTTCTTATGGTTCTGGCTTTAATGTTATTGAGGTTCCAACAGATAAAGTGTCGGTGCAAGATGCAGTCGAAACTTACCTGTTTAACAGTCAGCTAATCACCAAGTCGGATGGGACTACCTTGATCATTCTTCCACAACATTGTCGTGAGAATCCAAGAGTATGGGCATATCTAAATGAGCTAGTAGAGCAAAAACGCGGTATTGATGAGTTGCATACCTTTGATTTAAAACAGAGTATGCAAAATGGTGGTGGGCCAGCGTGTTTACGTCTACGGGTTGTATTAAATGAAGCAGAGAAAAAAGCCGTCAATCAACATACCTTGATGAACGAACAGCTATTTACAACGTTAAATCTGTGGGCTGATAAGCATTATCGAGATCGTATTGAAGACAAAGATCTTGCGGATCCACAGTTATTATTAGAATCACGAGCAGCGCTGGATGAGTTAACACAAATCATGCAGCTTGGTTCTGTGTATCCTTTCCAAAAATAAGTGATTAATGGCTTTACATCAGATTATGCTTAAGCGAATTAAGTCGTATGCTAAGTTTAAATTTGATTATAGAGCCATTTTTTATTCTTCGATTTAGTTATAGAGTAATATCAATCGTAGTAAATAACTGATCATCCTAACTGGTTTAAATACTCGATAACTGTGTTGAATTGTTCCAATGAATTGGCATAAACAGGGAGGATTCAGCAATGTCGTTGGTGATTTTAACTCGTGCTTGAATTTCATTGTTTACATTGTAAATCGTCGCTATATGGTCGTTTCGAGTTGATGTGCCTTTACTGTAAGCTAAGTGAGCGTTATCAAATTGGTCAAGCGATGTGATCTCACTAGGAGTATGGGGTCATTAGAAGGTGAACCTTACCTATCTTCATCGCTTTATAAGCATCACCGGATATATCGTTAACGACTTACTCTGTGCGTGTGATGGATCACTATGTACAAATATGTCTAACTCATTAAAGGACTCAATGATGACAGATAAATTTTCACTGTTTTCATTTTCAGGAAAGATGAAAGTACTGCATTTAAGCTGGATGGCTTTTTTTATTACATTCATGGTGTGGTTTAACTTTGCTCCTTTACTTAATGTCGTTAAAGAAACGCTTGGATTAAGCTCTGAGCAGATAAAAACTTTATTAATTCTTAACGTCGCTTTGACGATCCCTGCACGCGTTATTGTCGGAATGCTAACGGATAAATATGGACCAAGAATTGTCTATTCTGTCTTGCTTGCGGTCTGCTCTCTTCCTTGTTTTATGTTCGCTTTTTCTGATTCGTTTATGCAAGCAGCTATTGCTCGTTTTTTACTTGGGTTCATAGGAGCAGGCTTTGTCGTCGGTATTCGTTTAGTTTCAGAATGGTTTCCTCATCATGAGCTAGGTACTGCTGAAGGGATTTATGGGGGCTGGGGTAACTTTGGCTCTGCCGCCGCTGCATTTACATTGCCAACGGTTGCCCTATGGTTTGGTGGTGATGAGGGTTGGCGTTATGCAGTCGCGATCACCGGAGTCATGAGTTTACTGTTTGCTTTTGTATTTTATTCGAATGTTACTGATACACCAAAAGGCGCGACGTATTTTAAACCTACCCATTTAACGGCAATGGAAGTGACCTCTATCAGTGACTTCTATCTGCTTTTGATTATGAAAATACCAATGTATGCCGCATTAGCATTGTTGGCTTGGAAATTGTTACCATCGGGTATCGATATTCTTTCAAGCGTGATGGTTAATGCAATTTATATGGCGTTAATTGTGATTTATTTTTATGAAGTATCACAAGTTTGGAAGGTTAATAAAGCCATATTTACCAATAATGTTGCGCCACATCACCAATATAAATTTAAGCAAGTAGCGGTATTAAACGTTTTGTATTTTGCGACCTTTGGATCAGAGTTAGCAGTTGTATCTATGTTGCCATTGTTTTTTTTAGATACGTTTGAATTGACGCCTATTATGGCAGGAATGGTGGCCTCGGCGTATGCGTTTATGAACTTAATGTCACGTCCCGGAGGTGGATGGATATCGGATCGATTTGGTCGAAAACTGACATTAATGATCTTAACCGCAGGGTTGGCAGTAGGCTATTTTATCATGGGTCAAGTCGATAGTGAGTGGCCACTATGGCTTGCTGTGGTGGCAGCTATGGCGTGTTCTTTCTTTGTTCAAGCAGGTGAAGGCGCCGTATTTGCTACCGTTCCATTAATTAAACGTCGTATGACAGGGCAAATAGCGGGGATGACTGGGGCGTATGGCAATGTAGGTGCTGTAGTTTATCTAACCATACTTTCCTTTGTTGAGTACCAAACCTTTTTCTTGGTGATAGCAGCAACGGCAGTACTTGGCTTTGCAACATCACTGTTGATGGAAGAGCCAAAAGGGAAGATCACCGAAGTGAATGATGACGGCAGCATTACACTTATCGATGTCTCTCATTAAACTAAGCTTTGGGTAGCCATCTTTGAAAGTGGCTTTTCAATGGGTAATAGCAAGGAGGCGTGTTTCATGTCGCATCAAATAACCTCTCAGCATGAGTTTGTTTACTTAATCTAATGATTTTTTAAATCGTTTTGAGGCAATAAATAAACCAATGATGGTAAAAATGATCATCCAGACAGTATCTCGCCATAAATCAATTAAATCAGCGCCACGTAAAACAATACCGCGAATTAATCTCATAAAGTGAGTCGCGGGTAAAATCTCAGCTATCCATTGAGCAACGACAGGCATTCCTTCATAGGGAAACATAAAACCTGATAATAAAATCGATGGCAATAGAATAAATATCGTCATCTGCATCGCTTGAAGCTGTGTTTTAGCAATGGTTGAAATAACTAATCCAAGCGTAAGACTTGCTGAAATAAATAACAATGTACCAAGCAAAATTTGACTTAATGAGCCATTAATCGGAACGTCAAAAATGAAATATCCTAACCCAAGAATAATAAATACTTGAATCAAACCGACAAAGATATAAGGGATGATTTTAGCAACCATTAGTTCAAAAGAGTGAATAGGGGTAGTAATAAGTAATTCTAAGTTTCCTCTTTCACGTTCTCGTACAATGGCTGAGCTGGTGAAGAGTATCATTGTCATGGTTAATATAACGCCTAATAGTCCCGGTACAATATTCACTGCGGATTGTCGGCTAGGGTTATAAAATAGCGTCACCTCAAATGTCTTAGCGTGGGCACTATTGCGAATATCAAAATCCAAATCGCTTAATGGCATGCTTTGCAATCCAAGAATGGCTGCACTTATCATGGTGTCTGAACCATCTACAATCCATTGGCCTAGCTCTCTGCCTTGTACCATGCGTTGTGTAATGTCTTTGGGTAATATCAGTGCAGCACGCACAACGCCTTGCTGAATTGCTTTTTCGGCTTCTTTTACTGTTGGATAATGTTGTTTAACACTGACGACTTGCGTGACTTTCACTGATTCAGTAATGAGTCGACCAAAAGTACTCTCACTTTGGTCAACAACCGCAATAGGTATATCTCTAATATCAGTATTAATAGCGTATCCAAATAATAACAATTGTATTAAAGGGATCATAATAACCATACCAAAGGTCAACTTATCTCGTGATAATTGACGAATTTCTTTGACCATGATGGCTTTCATTCGATTGAGTGACTTCATTGACGACCCTTCCCTGTTACGGTAACAAAGACATCTTCTAAACTTGGACGCGCGATATTCATTTCGGAATCTTTTAATTCAGGGAATTCAGATCTTAACCATGAAATGGGGTCATTAATATCTTGATGAATAAGTACTCGTAATCGAATACCTATTTGGGCTGCAGATCTGATTTCATTACGTTGAATTAATGTGTTTTTTAATGCGCGTAAATTATTTGTTTTCACTTCAACGATATTAACCCCCATGTTAGCCATTAATGTCTCTGGCTCTCCATCGGCACGGATAATACCTGATTCCATTATTGCCAATCGATGACAGCGTTCAGCTTCATCCATGTAATGGGTTGTAATAAGGATGGTGGTTCCTTTATCTGATAAATCAAATAGTTGCTCCCAGAAATCTCGACGATTCTCAGGGTCAACCGCAGAGGTTGGTTCATCTAGAAACAATAGTTCAGGCTTATGCATGGTTGCAGCAGCTAGTGAAAGGCGCTGTTTTTGACCTCCACTCATGCCTGATACTCGTTGTTTTCGTAATTGATCAAGCCCATAGGTAGAGAGTTGCTCCGTTATGCGTTGGAGTAACGTTTGTTTTTCCATACCAAAAATTTGGCCAATGAATTCGAGGTTTTCTTCTACACTTAAATCATCATACAAAGAGAATTTTTGCGTCATATAGCCAATTTTTAAACGCAGAGCTTCTGATTCTTTAGGGATACTTAAACCAAGGACATTCACCTGACCAGAGGTAGGGCTTAATAGGCCGGTTAAGGTACGAATGGTAGTAGATTTACCACAACCATTAGGGCCTAAAAAGCCATAAATACAGCCTTTGGGTACGGATAAGTTAATGCCATCAATAGCGGTAAAATCCCCAAATTTTTTCATAACATCAGTGGCTTGAATAGCAAACTCAGTCATTTTCATTGTCCTTTTCTAAGAGGACTTGGGCAGGTACGCCAGAAGGTAAAGAGGCCGCAGATTCAGGTAAATCTACTTCTGCTAAGTACATTAAATGAGATCGGTCTTCTTCTGTTAAGGCGTAATATGGCGTAAATGACGGTTCAGAGGAAACCCAACGAACGGTTCCTTTAAATGGAGAGCTAACACCATCCACAGTCACTGAAAATGTTTTCCCTGGGATGAATCCAACACGATAAGAGGCAGGAACGTAAACACGAGCGTAAGGGATACGATTGGCTTGAATAACAGCAACAAAACCATTTACAGGAACACGCTCGCCAAGGTTATACGGAAGATTATCTAAAATGCCGTTACGAGTGGCGACGATGGTTAATTCATCCAGTTTCTGTTGCTGCAATACAACTTCAGCATCCATCGCATCAAGTTCTGCTTTTGCTTGGTCTATATCTTCAGGTCTTGCTCCTGCGGTTAATTTTGAGAATTCTTCATTAGCTGAGTTTAATGTAGCGCGCGCAGAGTCTCGGGAGGCGAGGGCAGTATCTTTATTGGATTGGCTAGTGAGTTTTTTCTTTACTAGCTCAACCATTCGACGGTAATTTTTTTCAGCATCAATAAGCTGTGCTTTTGCTTGGTCTACTTTGGCTTTGGCTGATGCAATATCTTCAGGGCGCTCACCATTGGTTAAGCGTAATAAATAGGCTTGGGCTTTCGCGGCGTTTGCAATGGCATGGGCAAGGATGGCGTTTTGATTTTTTGTGTCCAATTGGACTAATACGTCACCGACTTTGACTTCACTGCCTTCTTTGATAGGTAAAGCTCGGATAATTTCATTTGAAGTCGCGGAGAAAGTGACCCGGTCTCGCTCTAAGGTTCCTAATGCTTCATCTCCTTTGTCTGAGCCACAACCTTGTAATAGTGCGACACATAAGAATCCTAAGAATAGCTGTTTCATCTTTAAATCTCCTGACATTGATTGTTTACTTATAGCCTAATCAGGGGATCGTCATAGCTTAAAGTAATATCAATTGCTTATAAGGTATTTAAAGAAACTATACTCAATTAACGAGAAGCGCAAATTATTTAATTCAATTTAAAATGCGCTTTCGCTTAATTTAGGTTGATTTAACGGACTTCCTTTCTGCAAATCATCAATATACTGTTATCAGTTTGCGTCTCAAAAAGATAATACAGAATTCTTATTTTGATTCTATTTATCTCAATTACATTAAAATACCATTAATATCAATGTTTTAAAAGTTTGGTATGGGTTGTGCTTTTCTTCATTATACGCTAGGTATAAATGAGGGAATATTATGAAAAAAAGCAGATTACTTTCTTGTATCGCTACATTAAGTCTTACTGTTGGAGTCAGTGGACAAGTGGAAGCTGCAATTCCATTTGCTTCCTGTCCAGGACAAGCATTTATGATACAAAACCCTTCTGGAACTCCGGTAGCTTATGGCATTAATTTGGATGTAGGTAGCTATAGCACTTTATCTTGGGAAGTTGGAAGCGGAAAAATTAATGCTATTGGATATAGCGTTCATGATGATTATATTTATGGGTGGGATTATGGAGCGAAAACCTTAACTAAAATTGGTTCCGATTTCGTATCAACGCCATTATCGGTCTCTAACCTAAATGTTGGGCCTACTTCAATTTATGTTGGTGATGTATCGACCATTGAAAATGCTTGGTATGGCTACAGAGTTAATCAAGGACTTTTTAGAATTGGCTTGGATGACTTGATTATGACTAAAGTTGCCAACTCTGGCACTATTGGCAATATTCGTATACTTGATATGGCTTTTCATCCAGATGATGGACTTATCTACAGTGTTGATAATTCTGGATATCTTTATAGAATTGATCCAAATACAGGGTTAAGTACCCAATTAAACAAAGTTATCAGCAGTGATAATGTTGGTCATAGTTTAGCTTTTGGTGCTCAATATTTTGATGTCGATGGTAATCTTTATCTCAGTAATAATGGGAATGGGTATATCTATCTTATTAATATTGATGATGTAAATTCAACTTCAGCCTTTTTTGCTTATGGACCATCGAGTAATTCAAATGATGGTGCTCGCTGTGCATTTGCTGCGGTGGGACAAAATGATAATAGCGATTACGGGGATGCTCCCGATACTTACGGTACTTTATATGATTCATTTGGTGCTCGTCATGGTATTTCTGATTTAAAATTGGGTCCTATCGTTGATGGAGAAAGTGAAGCTTATGTGTACCCGCTTTCAGATGACACATCAGATTCAAGTAATGATGATGATGGTATTTCATTTCCTGTACCACTTGAAATTAAGGAAACAAGCTTCATTTATGCCGATGTTGAAGGTGCAGAGGGAGAAGGGGTACTTAGTGCTTGGATTGATTGGGACCAAGACGGGGTGTTTAATGATGATGAAATGATCCTTAACAGTGAATGGGTAGATGATGGCCAGAATCAACTCTATTTTGAAGTACCAAGCTGGGCTCTAGCAGGAGATACTTGGGCTCGTTTTCGTTTAAGCCATACTTATGATGTTGGTCCAAATGGTGGGGTAAGTGCAGGTGAAGTTGAAGATTATCAAGTTACTGTTACAGACCAAGGTGTATCCGTTGAGCTTTACCCTGTAGGATCTGACTACACCACTTTCGCTTATGAAGATCAATTTCCTAAAGTCGGTGACTACGATATGAATGACGTCCTTATGAACGTCAAGTACACTGAATTTAGTCATAATAACCAAGTGATTCAACTTAAAATTGAAGGGCAAGTTGCAGCTCTTGGCGGTACTTATCACTCTGGTTTTGCTATTCGTTTGCCTAATATCAGCCCAGATAAAATAAAGGCTGATTCAGTTAAATTATTCATTGATGGAGAATTACAAAATACAACAGTGTTAGAGAGTGGCACTTTAGATGCCGTTTTGATTATTCATGAAGATCTTTGGTCTCTTACCGAGTCCGGTGAGGCTGACGGTTGTAATATGTTCCGAACTGAACCCGGTTGTGGGACTCAATATCGTCCTAGTTGGTCACTTACCGTCCCGTTTGAATCACCTATTTCTCAAGGACAAATGCCTGCTTTACCTTACGACCCATTCATTTTTGCGACTCCAGGTTATTACTACGGGGAGAATGGCTTACAAGTGAGTGGTGGCCATCCTGGACGTAATTTAGAAGTACACCTGAAAAACAAAAAACCGACCTCTAAGTTTGATTATCGCTATATTGGTCGAAGTGATGATGCAACCAATACCGCGAACAGCACTTACTTCCAGACAGATAACGGGCTTCCATGGGCAATTGAAATTCCGCTTAATTGGGAGCATCCAAATGAGTCAGTCAGCATTCTTGAAGCGTATCCTCAATTTGCAGGTTTTTCTCAGGATGCAACAGGACAAACAGCTGCAGATTGGTATACCACGCCTAGCGCTGGAAAAACTTATATAGATTAAGGAAATATTTTATGAATAGTATCGTGAATAAAATGTATTTATTACTTTTTGCTGCTAGTTTTAGTCTACTCACTGCTTGTAATAGTGATAGTTCTGGTGGCTCAAATGATTCAGGTACAGGGTCATCTGTGAGCCCTCAATTATCGGTTTTAGATTTAAAAATTAGTGCTGAGAATAGCCTTAGTTCGGTATATAGCGTTGATATTGATGTTGATATTTCAGAGCGTTCCACTAAGCGTGCATTTATTTCTATTTGTGATAATAGTCAAGCACAAGGTGATTTATCTAAAGTAGATTTTGATATGTGTTTACTTAAAGGTCGCTTAGAGCAAGGTGTTGGTAAATTTGACCTTCGTGTTGCGAATCATTGTGAAGAGTTAATTACCATCATATGGATCATGGAAAAAGATAGGGAGCCTCTTATCTATACTTTGTCGCATAATAATCAAAAAGAAAATTATTGGTTAATTAATTAAGAGTATAAATAATGCGATTGACAAACCGCCTTAGTAAAGGCGGTTGTCATATTTATTTAGTGCAAATATTCATTAAATCATCGACAAAGTGATTCAATGCACGCTCTTCAATGGCTCTAACTTTCTGTTGCTGACTCTCACTTAGCATGTGGTACATACTCGCGGCACCAAAGTCGCCAAAGATAATGTTCGCATCTGCATCAAATAAGGTGTTATGCGCATACAAATCACCATGACACACTTGGTTATCATGCAGGTGTTCAAACACATTACGCATTTCAGCGGTCATTTTATTGATGTGCTCTAACGATAAGGTAAACCCTGCAGGGAAAGTATCACGCGTGCAGCTTTCTAAACTTGGTGGTAAACCTAAGTTTTTATAATGTGAAGGGATCAAGTTCATGATCAACGCCAGATGATTGTCTTCATTCACCTGTGCTAATGATTGCACCAAACTTGGATGATTGCCGACTTTTAAACACGCTTGTAACTCATCTTCAGG
Organism: Aliivibrio sp. EL58; assembly: GCF_900312675.1. Taxonomy (GTDB): domain Bacteria; phylum Pseudomonadota; class Gammaproteobacteria; order Enterobacterales; family Vibrionaceae; genus Aliivibrio. The sequence goes on from NZ_OMPC01000001.1 coordinate 910,785, forward strand.
GTAACCATCACTGGTGACTTCGCCTTTAAATACTTTAACTGCAATTTCTTGTGGAAAATCCATTTGTTCTTTATTCCAACGGGCTTTAGAAATGACACCTGATGCGCCTTGGCCTAATACATTTTCTAATGTGTAGTCTGATGAGGCGATACTAGGAACGGATTTCACTTTCACATCAGATTTGCAGAATGGATTACCGGCAAACGCAAACCACGCCAGTTTTGGTAAATTAAGCAGTTGCTCTGGGCACTCAATCAATTGGTTTGCTGAAATACGCAGTAATTCCAAGTTATGAAGTTGAGACAAGTTGTTTGGCAGTTCAGTCAGTTTGTTGCCTGCTAATGCCAGTTTTTGCATTAAGTGGCAGTCACCCAATGAGTTTGGTAATACTTCTACTTGGTTATCGGTTAAGATCAACCAACGTAATTTTGGCGGAAAGGCATCTTCAGGAATATGCTGAATTTGACACGATTTGAATCCAATCATCTCAAGATTTTGACACTGCACCAGAACATCAGGGAACACAGTAAATGGATTGTTTGATGCAAAGAAAATCTTCAAGTTAGGTAATTGAGCGATCTCAATCGGTAGCGTAGTTAGTTGATTATTCGATAAATCTAAGATTTCTAATGAATCAGCAAGAGATAAGATCTCAAGTGGAAACTCTGTTAACCCTTCACTTAATTGTAATCGAGTAATACCTTGTAATTCACCGGATTGTAACTGCGCTAATGTATGCAAACTAATCTACCTATGTTGTTTATATTTTGCCGCTGATTGTACGGTGTTTCAGTATGAAAATCTAATATACCTATTTGGTTATAATGGATATAACGGATGGGTCATTGGCTCTTGAATTGTCATCACGTATCTTTTGTCCCATTGAAATATATTGTGGATAAGGGAGTAAATGGAACTTACTTCAAATTACGTGGAGAAGTTCAAATGGCTGTATTAAAAAATAGAGATAAAGTATCAAAAGCAGGGTTGATAATTACAAGTCTATTATTATGTTCTACGAGTGTTTCGGCTCAAGAGTCAAATGACGATATACAAGATATGTCAGATCCATTAGCTGTATACACCCAAGCTGGTGCAGGTTATACGGATAAAGGGTTGAACCTAAAAGTTGGACAGACCTACGATACAGGTAGTGATACAACGATGGGGATGAATATTATTGAAATTAAAGGCATCGGTGGTGAAGCCGTTGGATGGAATGGGGACGCTCGTTCAGACAACGATGACAGTATAGATTCTCTTCGTTTTCGTAATTTTAGTGTCGATTTAACCAATGGCCGTGGTGCTCAGGTTGATGTCGATTGGAACTTTGATAGCAACCAAGGCTCAGCTTCTTATAGTTTCATACAGGCACTTCCAAAAATGGGACCTGTTAGTTTATATCCTTTAGCAGGATTAGGTTTGGCAGCTGGTGAAGCATACGATCCTCAGGATAAAGGGGCAGCTCAAGCACAAGACCGTTATGACTTGCATGGGTCTTTTTATGTTGCTGGCCTCTACAGTAAAATTGAAATTACCGATAAGATCTGGATTAACTATAATCCAATGTATTTAGGTACGATTTCTGGTTCTGAAGAATATAAAGATAATGCTTATGGCATTGATAATGATGCCATTCTAACTCATGAAGCAGCGATTAGTTACCAAATAACTAAGCGTTCAAATGTTCGTTATTTTGCAAACTGGACAGAAGATACTCATTATTCCGATGGTGACCATAGAATTGAATTTAACTATCAATTTTAAAATATTCATCATTTAAAAATTCGATCTTATATCATCCAATGGATTAATTAATTCGTTGGATTTTTTGCCTTTTAAAAATAAATATTGAGTAATTCATGAATCTAAAATCTACATCAATGTACCAAGGTGTATTTCCTATTTTAAGCCTTTTTCTTGTTAATCCTTCTTTTGCTTCTACTGAAGAAAAGCATCAAGATGATCCAACAAAAATAGTGACAAAATTGGGTTTTGGGTATAACGATGATTTAACTATTTCTGGTTCCATCGGGTTAGATCCGGTGCGAATGCTAAATATGAGAACCACTGCTGATGGGGATGATTGGCGTCTTGGTGGTTCATGGCTATTACCAATAGGTATTATTAATGTCAATTTTAGCCGTACAGAGTATGACCATAGTGCCTATAAAAATAACTACAGTATTGGAACCTTTATACCATTATCCTATTTTGGGGTAGAGCCTATGGGCTGGCAAATTTTCCCAATGGCTGGTTATGCTTATAACGATGGTGAATTTGCTGTTGAGCAACATAATGAAATGCAATCTGGTGATTATGTCTTGATGTCTAACTCAAATCATAGTGGCTATTTAGGGGCGTTTGCATTAAAACCACTTACAGATACATGGAGTATTCTCGCTTTTGGTGGAGGGGCTTTAGGTTCTGATGATTACAGCAGTTATTGGGGAGGCGGTGGCCTTAGCTATAAGATAAATGAACACCAATCTTTTAATTTCTACGGGGTAATTAGTGAAGATGATTTTGGTCACAATGAAAAAGTAGGCTTGTCTTATACCTATGAGTTTAAGTAGCAATTTGAATATGCAGAGCCATTATACTAAACAATTTTCGGATTATGTTAATGTGCATAACCATCAACGTATTTTTACTATTTCATTAGTGATTTTATTTATTTCTGTATTTTTAGGATTAACCTTAGATTTGTGGATCTCACGTAGTGCAATTATCGATTCTGAACATGAATTGTTTGTATTATATAATACGTTATTAATGGGGATACCAATTATATGTCTATGCGTTGGTTTGGTTTTTAGGTTTTCTTTACCAAGTAATCCTTTGAATATAGGTGGTATTTTCTCGTTGAATGCCAGTCTTGCAGCTATACATACCGTCATATTAACCGACGCATTAACCTTTTCTCCTATTAGTATCATCGCTATTACATTAATGGCGAAAATATTTATTCTTAAAACGATATCGTTGATCTTTCTTTTTGGTAGCTATGTTCTCTTTGGCTTTTTAACCATTGTAGAGTTTCATGATACAGAAACCTTAGGCATTCAGTTTTATTTTTTCTTGGTTATGTTATTTATTTGGTTACTTTACCTAGGGTTAGACCATTATAAGAAAGAGAGAAATCAATTTGTATATAAGAGAAGGCAAGCTCGGCAATTGAGTCAAATTACACTACAAAGAATGTTGATTGAATCTCATAATATGATTTTAGAACGTAAATCGAATGTGGATGAGTTAACGGCACTATATAACCGTCGTTTTTTTGAAAAAGCCTACAATGATGAACTTCTTGGTATGAATAGAAGTTGCCGTTCATTAGCGGTGCTATTGGTTGATATAGACCATTTTAAAGCGGTTAATGATAGTTTTGGTCATGACCGTGGAGATCAATGTATTCGTCAAATCGCAACAGCTCTTAATCAATGTGTAACACGAAAAGACGATGTAGTTGCTCGTTATGGTGGCGAAGAGTTTATTGTTTTATTGCCTAATACAGACATTGCTGGTGCCTTGGGGCTTGCCAATCATATTAATCAATATATTCGAAGATTAAATCTACAGCACCCATTTATGGAGCATGTCACTGTCAGTATTGGTGGTGCCGTCGCCTCTAATAAAATTACGGATAAAAAAGCATTTATCAAAAAGGCTGACGAAAATTTGTATACGGTAAAGCATAACGGACGAGATGGTGCCTGTATTTTGCGTTACTCATGATTAATGATCTGTTGGATTAATGTCGTAATTTGCTCTTGTAGCCATTGAAAGTAAGGGTCATTACGGTATTTATAATTACTATATAAAAGAATGTTTCTTGGCTCTATTTTTGGTAGTCGATCATGGTATATAGGGGTCAAGTTTTGATGAGGTTCTATATATAATTCAGAAACAGGGAAGATAGAATCTGTTTCTGAAACGACTTTTGAGATATTTGAAATGACTTCTGAGCTAAACCCTTTTGTAAATGTTCGTCCTTCAAGTTCAAATAATCTTTCGAGTAATCCTTTCCTATCATTCCAGTTGGGTAAAATGGCTGTTGTGATTGGGTAGTGTGATAAGTCATTAATCGTGATCTTGGATTGCTTGTTTAGAGGGTGTTTATCACTAACATAAGCTTTAAAACGATCTTTTAGTAAACATGAAGCAACGACCAATTTATTTGGCACGTCTATATCGTAGTGAATCCCCATATAGATTTGATCTGTTTCAATATTCTCTAAGGTGTATTTATTCCATAAGTGACAAGAAAAAGTGACTTTAGGTGAGTGTTTAGCCAGTAATAAATAAATTTCTGCCGGTAATGTTTGACCTAGAATTGGATTAATAGCGAGTGATATATGGCCTTCTTTTTTTGCGGGATCAAATTCTTGCTCGGGTGATAGCGTTTGATAAATTGCATCGAGTAAATCAGGTAATACTTGCGCAATTTGTTCACATCGCGGCGTAAGAATGAGTCCTTTGGGAGAGGAAATAAACAGAGCATCATCTAAATTATCGCGTAATTTCCTTAATTGCCGGCTGACAGATGGTTGAGCTAGATGTAATCGGTCCGCTGCTTTTGTAACGTTTTTTTCTTCGATCAATACTTTTAGAACTTTAAGTAAATTGAGATCTAATTGTGCTAATTTTTTAGTGGTCATTATGCTCTCTTTATTTTTATTCCTTACATGAACTATAGCTGTTTTCATTAGAGACATAACTTATTTGTTATGGATTAGTGATGAGGATAACAAGCAGCATAGAGGGTATGCTGCTTAAATGAGGTTAGATGTTTATGATTGATTAGAATGTAAAATTCACTCCGACAAAATGAATACGTCCGTCGAAAGTCCCATTTACGTTGACATTAGGGCGGTTCATATCAACAGAGCCAAGATCTGCGTATTCGTAAAACATGTCCATCGTGATGTCATCCCATGAGGTAGATGCACCAACTGAATAGCGGTATTGTTCACCAACGGGTAAATCAACCCATTGCATCGAAGGGTCATCTTGTGGTGATGTTTCATATGAGAAGCCCGCTTTTAAGCGCCAATCTGCATTTAAGCGATAATCAGTACCTATAGCAAACTTCCATACATCATCCCAATCTCGCTGGATCTCTATTCCATTACCGTAATTTAAATTCAAAGCGGTAGAATCCCAGTGACTCCAACGATGGAATTGTATGCTTGCAAGTAGGTTTAGGTCCTTACTTAATGCGTAGCTTGAGCTCATATCGACAATCTCAGGCATGATCATTCCGCTAGATAATGTCTGATTTCTGGCCAAATCATTATTAAATTCGTGCTCTAGCTTTGAGCGATAACTTAAACCAAGAGAGAGCTTTTCTGATGCTTGATACATAGCTCCAAGGTTATAACCATACGCCCAATCAGAATCTTGTTCTGCGGTGATAGATCCCATTGATTGTTCAAAAGAAGCCCAGCTTAACTGTAACCCAGCTCCAAGTGATAATTTGTCATTCACTTTATAACTAAGGGCAGGGTTTAGTTGCATGGCCGTAAGAGTGATATCTTCTAATAAATGGTTTCCGGCCCATTCACTGCCATAGTCTAGACTTGAGCCACCAACAGCGCCAAGGGCTAATCCAAAATGAAGTTTGTCTGTTATCTGTTCTACATGGAATGCACCTGCAGAAGGTAAAACTGAATGTGCTTTACCGTTTTCTGAGCCATTTTTATCATCGAATTTCATTTCCAGATCAAACGCGAGTGCATTAATGGTGGTTTTTCTTTCACCCATTGACGACATTGTTGCAGGGTTTGTCCACATGGCAGCAGCAGATTTAGTGTACACACCGTCACCTGCTCCAGTGGTACCGGCGTTTGCAACAATGGCTTCTTGAAGAAAGAGTCCGCTAGAAAAGGCATTAAAGCTAAGAAGGATAGCAGAAGCAGTTAAAGAGTAATTAAAAATAGGTTTCATAAAGTGCTCTTATTATGGAGTTTAGAGTATAAAAATACTTACGCTTAAAAACGCGAGTTTTCACTTCATGATAAAGAAAAATGGATTACGATTAGGAATAATGAATATATCTAAAAGTAATAGAAAAGTGTGAAGCGGTCACTTGCGATATTAATTACGTTATGGATATATAAAATCGACCTCAACAACAATTAAGGCCGATTAATTTACTATGTCTTACTTAGTTATTTACCCTTAATAAGGAATACCGAACTATTTTATCGGTGTTATTTCAGGCATTTTATATTGTTTCATTTCATCAACTTTTGGTAAATATACGCGCATTAAGAAACCCCAGTTATCATCTGGCGTATAAGCAAAATTGCTTCCTGTTATATCTGCTACGGTTTTACATTCCATAGAACCAAAGATAACGTCAAACGATCCATCCGAGTTGTATTTAGTCGAGGCGTGGTTTGATGAAACGATATTGTACTCATCAGACATTAAGTATTTGTCTTCACCATAAACAGTAATAGAAAAATATCCTCCATCTTCTAATCTTGTCGGTGGCGCAGGGTAGTTGGCTTGGTAACAAGAACCACCTTCCACTCCTTTTAATGCATAAGCAGGATACATTGCGGTATCTTCTGGTGATAATCCCCACGCTCCCGCAATGCTATAGGTGGTTTTTTCCCAATTAGAAACATCATTGATATCGTAAGTAACCGTTTCATACGTATTTGGCAGTTTGTCATACTCTGTAATTAATGCAGTACGTACTTTCATCATTTTAGCTAGATCTACGCTAGGGATATTAGAATCGGCTGAACCTGCATTGATTTGATATTGTGGCTGTAAAGTATTGGCGATGTAATCAAGGTTTTGTTCTGTTCCATCTGAAGCCATACGAATACCAACAACGACGTATTTAGTATCCACATCTTTAGCATCATAAGTAAAAGTACCCGCACCCACTTCATAATCAACAAAGGTATGGTTTTCATCTTGAATGTGTAGCGATACAAACCGTTTGTCGATATTTTCTGGAACCGTAATACTAAAACCTTTTGATGCATCAACAATTGCGATGGAGTAAAGGTGATCTAATGATGGTGATACAACCCACTTATCTTCTGCTTTGGCTAGCTTAGTGAAATGAAAGAAATTGTTTACGCCTAATTCACGGTTGATTGCAAACTCATTCATAAAGGCATGACTTTCAGCAAGAAAATACTCTTCTACTGTCATTCCATAATCTTCAGGGTTTACTTTCCAGTTTGATGAATCAATAGCTGGGAAAACGGATGGTTTTATAGCAGAAGTTACATCATTATTTGTTGCAGTGGTTGATGTAAATGCTGAGACATTAAAAGCGGTAAATAAGCTCAATGCGATAAGTGTTTTCTTCATAGTGACCTCGTAAAAAATAGTATTTTCATACAGAGCTACGAGTGAATATCCCGTTGGCTCAAACTCGTTAACTGAGTGCTATTTTTATCGATCACCGCGGATTTGACTAATTGATAACGTCTATCTTGAATATAACAAATTTGTTATGGCTAATTTAAATGTCGTTCTTTCTAATGCTTGGTCATCTTAGGCGGTAAGATGGTGTCTACTAACTTTTCTAGCCAGTTAAATTTTTCTGAGTTCATGTACTTAGTATTGTAAATTAATGCGATTTTCATCTCATGGCGCTTTAGTTTGTCTTCCACTTCAATAAGAGCGTATTTTTTAGGATCAAGTACATCCATTAAGCTCTGTGGAGCAATAAACAGCATGTTTGAGTTTTCAAGCGCTTTCAAAATGGGATTGACTTGCTGAGAACGGAATTCAGGTTGATTAGTAATATCTCTATCTGAATATTGAGGCGCTAACATGGTTTTAAAGTTAAATTCAGGAACGATTAATCCGGCAAGGGGATAATTAAAGATTTCTTGAAGGTCGATAGTCTTATTTGCCATCGGATGATTAATATTACAGATACCAGCATAAGTAAATAAACCGACCGGTACTTGTCGTAACTCTTTGGAGACATCAATAGGATAATAGTTAAGAGCAAAATCGAGCTCGCCGTTAATTAAATCATCCGCAGTGGTTTGAGTAAAACTATGCAGTTCAATGCTGATATTAGGCGCATCTTTTTTAATTGCTTGGCAGATCTGATATCCATGAGTTTCAATTACAAATCCATTCATTGCGATCTTAATTTTCCCTGTTAGCTGCTTGGGCGAGAAGCTGTCGTTCTTTAGAGTTCCTTCAAGCGCTTCGAAGATCTTAGGTAAACTGATCGCCAATTCTTCAGCTTTTGGTGTGAGTTTCAATCCGCGAGACTGCCGGATAAATAGAGGATCATCAAATTCTTCTCGGATCTTGGCTAGAGTGCGACTTACCGCAGGCTGGCTAGTGTTAAGTCGCTCTGCTGCTTTATTGGTGTTTTTTTCTTGCAGTAGCACTAAGAGAGTTTTAAGTAGATTAAGATCAAATTTGGCTAAATCCATTTTATGCCCTTATTGATAGCTATCGATTAACTATAAACTAACGTCATTCATTAGAAATATCAAATCTGTTATATCAGAAATACGTGTATGCCATTGGTAAAACGATTAAATTTGATTATTTTATCAACAAATAGTTTAGATGTGCCATTTTAAGGAATAAGAGGGCTTTTAAATCTAAGGATAAATAGAATAACGACAATAGGTGTTCCAATGCAGATACATCCTACAAGTTTAGAGTTTGAAAACCTCCCTAGTGTTTATGCACTTCTCGATTCCATTGTATTTATGTGGTTTATCATTTTAGTTACGGTTGGCATTATTTCATGGGTAGCGGCGAAGGTTTGGCACATTCATTCCATTCCAAAGCATTTGGCGAAAGAAAAGGGATTAGCACAGGCCAAATTGATTTTTTGGATGTGTATTTTAGGCTTAGTTTGGAAGCCATTATGGGTACTGGCTGTACTAGCTATAGTAACCGATTGGGATAAAGTTCAAACGTGGTTTAAAGGGGCGCAATCATGAAAGAGATAATGTTGCCGTACATTTTAATCGTGTGGTTATTGTTTAAATTTAATGTATTAAAGCGAACCGCAGGGAATTACTTTATTACAACTTTTGTTGGTGTAATTTTAGCGCTAGCACTATTTTTTGGACATCGATTCTATTCGCCTGCGGATTTAACTAATTCTACGACAGTTAAAGCTCCTCATGCTGTTCTGTCTCCATCAGTTGGCCAACATATTGATGAGATCTACATTGAACATAACCAACATGTTAAAAAAGGCGATGTACTTTATCTACTAAAAGATGACAAAATTACTTCTGCGATAATCGAGGTTGAGTCAGCTCAATTGGAAGTAGAAAAAAGTATTGAAGCAAAAAAGGTCGCTTTACAACAAGCAGAGCGTAATCACCTGAGAAACTTAGGTATGAAAGAACATGTGTCAGTACGTGATACCGAGGAATCACAGGACTTAGTTGAAATGCTAATCGCTGAAATTCATGTTTTAGAAGCAAAAGATTTAGGCTTAAAAGCGCAGTTAACCAATCTAAATTTTGAATTGGACCGCTTAACTATTACCGCACCCTTTGATGGCATGGTGACACATATTTTTATTGCTGATGGCTCTCGTATTGGTTCACTTCACTTGTGGGATACGAGTAAAAAGTTTGTTGAAATGCGTATACCAGATCAATCGTATAAAAATATTAAGCCGGGGCAATTTAGTGAGTTTTTTGTTAGTGCTTACCCAGGTGAGATTTTTAGATCAAAAGTGCATAGCGTAGTAAAAGCAACAGGTGAAGCTCAAGGCAGTTTATTACCTCAAGAGCAGTCAGTATCGAGTCATATTCAACGAGGATCTGCGCCAGTTGGTCGAACGGTTATTCTTGAAATAGATCAAGATACGATGGATATGCTACCGATTGGAGCGACAGGTTCGGCATGGATCAGTGCTGAGAAGCCACATTCAATCTTAGGCTTTATGGATATTATTGGTGGAGCGACGGTTCGTTTAAGTGCAGCTAAATCTTATTTACAAGCTTTGTAGTTCTACAATATAGATCAATACAATGTTAAAAAAGGCGAGTTAATTTCAGTAAGTGAAGTTAGCTCGCTTTTTATGTATGTACTGATTAACTAAGTGATCTTTTTACGCTAATCTGCCGTAATATTAAAAAGATAAAGTTAAGGGAGCTAACGATGATAAAGCGTATAACTAAAATAGGTTTCATAGGAACAGTATTAATGATATTAAGCGGCTGCTTAGGGATGCCAAAGGGTGTTGAACCCGTATCAGGCTTTGAATTAAATCGCTATTTAGGCAAATGGTATGAAGTGGCACGGTTAAATCATTCTTTTGAAGAAGGGTTGAGTAAAGTCAGCGCCGAGTACAGCATTAATGAAGATGGAAGCGTTAAGGTCATTAACCGAGGCTATTCAAAAGAAGAGAAAGAGTGGAATGAAGCAGAAGGGAAAGCTAAGTTCATTGATGCAGAAGATCAAGGTTATCTTAAAGTCTCGTTCTTTGGTCCTTTCTACGGCTCATACGTGGTGTTTGAATTAGATAAAGAAAATTATCAATATGCATTTGTATCAGGCCCTGATCTTGATTATTTATGGCTACTATCTCGAACAAAAGAAGTTGACCAAGAAGTGATTGAGCACTTTGTATCAACGGCTCAATCACTCGGTTTTAAAACAAATGAACTTATCTTTGTTGAGCAATAATTAAATGTCGCGTTAGTTAACGGATATTCTTGGGATCTAAGGGATATCCCTGTCTATTAACTAGCGCGCTAACTTATGGTGTGCTCGTGAAAAATGCCCCGCACAAAATGCACCTACAATAGATAACTCTCCTGCTAAACATAAGGCAGCACATACTTCAGCTAACGCTTGTGATTTTCCTGCACCGTGCAGTCCCATCAATTCTAAACAGGCTTTTTGACTCGGTAATCCAGTTCCACCGCCAACCGTACCCAGCATTAAGTTTGGTAAGGTTACACTTGCGTATAAATCGCCATTTTTATCCACTTCAATTCGTGTCATACCAATAGCAGATTCGGCCACACACGCAGCATCTTGACCACACGCAATATAAAGGGCAGCAAGCGCATTAGCATAATGAGCATTAATACCTATGGTGCCACTTAGTGTTGCGCCAACCGTACTCATCTGAGTAAATTGCATCATTTTTTCAGGTGTCGTGTGGAGATACTTTTTAACTAATTCGGCAGGAATATGCGCCTCAGCGGTGACTTTTTTACCACGAACACTGCGCAAAGTTTGGCTGCTTGCTTTTTTATCTCCTGATAAGTTGCCATCTAAATAGGCATTTTCTGGAGTAATTGGAGAGTGCTCCATGATGTAACTAAACACGGCATTGGTAGCGATGGTGACCATATTTTGTCCAGAAGCATCACCAGTTAAAAACTCAAAGACCAGATAAACATGATTGCCTTCAATACTTATATTAATGTCGCTGAGTTTACCGTGTGAAGTTGTCGCTTCTGCTAATTGTTTAAAGGTGTCGTATTGGGTAACGGCCCATGCCACAAATTGTCCAGCTTCAGCTAAACCAAAAAATGCAAAAGCAGGAGTACGAGTAACCCCTTCGTTTAATAGCATGGCACTTGCGCCACCACTTGCTGTTAGCAGTTGTGCCCCGCGATTATAAGAGGCCACTAAAGCCGCTTCTGTGGTTGCAAGAGGTACTAAGTAATCATCATTGGCAAATAATCCATTCACACGTAATGGGCCAGCAAGACCAACGGGTAATTTCACCGTGCCAATAAAATGCTCGATATTCTTCTCGTACACATGGCTTTGGGCTTGAGTGTGCGGATCGAGTAATTCTGATTGCAGCTCAGGCTTTGCTAGCTTATCCCAACGGCGAGTAAGGTTCTTTTCTGTTAGATAAGGGCTAGGGGTGATTCTATTGGTTGGTCTTTCAAAATGAGGGTTGAGCGATTGCTCTAATTTATCTGCGGAGATATCGCCTCCTAAGATTGATACATAGTCACGACGGTGCAGATTCAGTTTTGGCATAGGAACATATTAATTACAGCAAATGTTAAGAGTGATTTTACTGAGTAATGAGAGAGAAACAAGAGATAGATATAAACGGTTACAGTTTGCTTATATTTTAGGGGCTTATTAGGGCTAAGAGATGCAGATAAAACAACATTATAAAGATCACATTTATCGACAAGTTTTTTTGATTATCACGATAAATATTCATTATTGGACTACCTTTTAATAATGTTAGTTAATGCCGTCAACACTTCGCTAGATTGCGATGTTTGTTGGGTTATGCCTCGATATTCCAACGAGGTATTTTCTGTTGATGGCCCTATTGTGTGAGGTCTCTAGATTTGGAACATTCGGTTAATTTGGAACGCATCCGTGCTGAGTATAATGTAAAGCATTGGAGCCAAGGTTTTTACGGTATTGATGATAATGGTGAAGTGTATGTTTCACCACGTAGTGAATCAGATCATCAAGTCCCATTAAGTCATATTGTGAATCAATTAGAGCAGCGAAATATTGGATTGCCTGCTTTGGTTCGTTTTCCTCAAATCGTACATCAGCGTGTACATAATATTTGTAACGCATTTAACCAAGCGATTGAAGAATACCAATATGAAAACCATTATCTTCTTGTTTACCCTATTAAAGTAAACCAACAAAAAGAAGTGGTTGATGAAATTCTTGCAAGTCAGGCGCAATTAGAGCAAAAGCAATTAGGCTTAGAAGCGGGCAGTAAGCCTGAGCTATTGGCCGTATTAGCATTAGCTCAAAAAGCGAGTTCAGTGATTGTATGTAATGGTTATAAAGACCGTGAATACGTTCGCTTAGCGTTGATTGGTGAGAAACTTGGCCACAGTGTTTTTATCGTTCTAGAAAAATTATCAGAATTAGATTTAGTTCTATCTGAAGCAAAGGCATTAGGTGTAAAACCTCGCCTTGGTTTGCGTATTCGTCTGGCCTCTCAAGGTGCAGGTAAATGGCAAGCAAGTGGTGGTGAAAAATCGAAATTTGGCCTGTCTGCCTCTCAAGTATTGACGGTAATTAATCGTCTAAAAGCAGAAGATCAGTTAGATATTTTAGAGCTTGTTCATTTTCATCTTGGCTCACAAATGGCGAACATTCGTGATGTACGAAATGGCGTAAGTGAAGCGGCACGATTCTATTGCGAATTACGTGATATTGGCGCAAAACTTAAATACCTCGATGTAGGTGGTGGTTTAGCAGTTGATTATGATGGAACACGTAGCCAATCATCTAACTCAATGAACTACGGTTTGGCGGAATACGCGCGTAATATCGTGATGACCATTGGTGATATTTGTCAGCTTTACTCACAACCAATGCCAGTGATTATTTCTGAATCTGGACGTTCGTTAACCGCGCATCACGCCGTGTTAATTACCAACGTTATTGGTACAGAAAGCTACACGCCAGAAGCAATAGAAGCGCCTTGTGGTGATGATCCTTTGTTATTACACAATATGTGGCGTAACCTAGAACAGTTAGAAAATGGCGGCGATGATCGCGCATTAATTGAGATTTATAACGATACTCAATGTGACGTAGCAGAAGCGCATAATCAGTTTGCAACAGGCATGATTAACCTTCAGCATCGTGCATGGGCAGAGCAAATATCATTACGCATTAACTATGAATTAAGCGTAAAAATGAGCACCAAGAACCGCTACCACCGTCCAATTCTAGATGAATTGAGTGAGCGTTTAGCGGATAAATTCTTTGTGAACTTCTCTCTGTTCCAATCATTACCCGATGCATGGGGCATTGATCAGGTATTCCCTGTAATGCCATTAAGTGGTCTTGATAATGCGGATGAACATCGCGCAGTGGTATTGGATATAACGTGTGACTCAGACGGTACGATTGACCAATACGTTGATGGCCAAGGTATTGAAACTACACTGCCAGTACCAGCTTGGAACCCTGATGAGCCTTATTTGATGGGCTTCTTCTTAGTGGGTGCATACCAAGAGATCTTGGGTGATATGCATAACCTATTTGGTGATACCCACAGCGTTGTTGTAAATGTTGATGAAAATGGTGAAGCGAATATTGATTACATCAATGAAGGCGATACCGTTGAAGATATGATGCGTTATGTGCATATCGATGTAGATTTGATCCGTCAAAACTACAAAGACATGGTAACAGCGAAAGTAGCAAAAGAAGAACAACAAAGCGTGCTTGAAGAGTTAGAGCAGGGCTTGATGGGTTACACCTATTTGGAAGATTTTTAATGAACGATTTATTCACCAAAAAAGATTATTCATTGTACTCAAATGCAATGACATTTATGCGTCGTCCATTGGTGCAAAACCCAATTGATAACGATGCAGATATCGTTGTTCTAGGTGCGCCATTAGATATGGCTACCTCTGGTCGTCCTGGTGCGCGTTTAGGCCCTGATGCGATCCGTCGTGCGTCAGTAAATTTATCGTGGGAAGGTAAAAAATTCCCATGGGACTTCAATGTATTTGATCATACTAAAGTCATTGATGCCGGTGATTTAGTGTTTGATACCGGTGATGCTGAAGACTTTACTGTACGTCTTGAAGCGGCGGCTGATGCGATTCTAGATAATGGTAAAACGCTGTTAGGTTTAGGCGGCGATCACTTTATCACGCTTCCATTACTTCGTTCTTATGCGAAAAAATACGGTGAAATGGCATTGATTCATTTTGATGCTCACACGGATACTTATAGTCATGGTAGCCGTTACGATCACGGCACTATGTTCTATCATGCACCAAACGAAGGGTTAATTTCACCAGAGCATTCTGTTCAGATTGGTATTCGTACTGAGTATGACCAAAAAGATCATGGCTTTAATGTGATCAATGCGATGCAAGCGAATGACATGAGTGTTGATGCAATTATCGAACAAGTAAAAGGTATTGTTGGCGACAAACCAGTCTACCTAACGTTTGATATTGATTGTCTTGATCCTGCGTTTGCTCCGGGTACAGGAACCCCTGTGTGTGGTGGCTTGAACTCAGATAAGATCTTAAAAATCATTCGTGGTTTGCAAGGTATCAACATGGTAGGTATGGATGTGGTAGAAGTATCACCTGCGTATGACCAAAGTGATATCACAGCATTAGCAGGCGCGACGATAGCTCTTGAATTATTATATGTTTGGACGGCGAATCGTTTAAACAAATAAGAATGATAAGCTTTGAGTAAAAATAAACCCGTTGAATGAGAGTTCAACGGGTTTATGCTTTTCAGGATTTAAAGCAGCGAGATTCTGATACTTGTGCTTTCTTGTTTATCGCTTGCATAACCGCGTTAGGGTTTGCTTTATATAGGCGATTTAAAGAGGTCATTGTTTTTAATTCTGTTTGTAAATATGAACTATAATCTTTAAAGCTATTCATATTTTCTGAGCCATAGTTGTTTTGGCAAGATTGAACCCAATTAACGTAGTTCGTAAAAAATTTCGATGCCTCTTTGGTTGGCATTGCTGTCATCAAATACGCCATATCTCGGCTGGTTTGAAAATGCTGAAAATCAATTGGTGTGTCCCAATAGCCACCCCAATAGATGAATCCATTTTTAGCAAAAAGATTAATGACCTCTTCTGCAAATCCTTTTCTATCTTCCTTACCTAAACGTTGTAACATTCGATTTGAATATTCGTGGCCTTTTAGCGGTTTGAATGTTGCGGTTCCCCAAGAGGTAAATTCAACGAACGGATTTTGTAGGGGATTGATATCAATAGCAACGCCATAAGCATGCAAAGAAAGCGATGATTTCCCCGCAATCGGTCGGTAGTTAAATGCTGAGGTGTTATTGGCATCCATTGATTTAATATCGTTGCCAGCGTAATACTCGATGGGTTTTGCTTGGGCAATAGGGAAACCTTGTTGATAAAGCTCAGCAAAAATACGTTCAACATGAGGCGCCACAGCATCTAATACAATCAGCTTACCTGACGCAGTTTTTCCATTAAAGGTGTAATGCTGAAAGGTCACATTACGCAAACGGTCACATTGCACTGGTGCTTTAGTAGACATAACACTTTTACCAATCATGGCTTGGCATTGAGATGAACTAAGTGGAGTCACGTTAGCCCAAAGCGAAGTGGAAAAAGCAGTGACAATAACCGCGCTTATTATAGGAATGATTTTCATTTTTAGGGTACCTAACCATGTACTGATGAATTACTTTATGTATTGATAATAAATGTATAGCAGGACTATGACAGTATTTATTTAGCGATGTAGAGTAAATATCACCCCATTAATTAAGGTGATACTGCTTCAAAGTTACTTTTGTCTAATTTTAAGAAAGGATAAGAGGAGAGTGGTGGACATAAACAAACACTAGGGATAGAATTTTGATGTTTTACTTAGTGTCTATAGACAAAAGTAATCATTCTTGTATTTATGCCATTGATGGCTTTTATAAAATCAGGGAAAGATACCTATCTGGATAAGTTTTAGTATTAAGGGTTATCCAGATGAGTATCCGATTCTTGTCGATATAGACGTAGGAGTAGAGAGTCATAATGTCGAACAAATTCAAAATAGCAATAGCCAAGTTTCGTGCATTTCCGCGTCGAATTCGTTGGAGTACTTATGCGATAAGTAGCTACCTTTTTTACGCAGCATTGCTTGGTTTACTCGTTCCTTATATTGCTAAACAGCAGATCCCAGAGCAAGTGTCTAAGTTGATCGAGCGGCCAGTGACATTGACGGATATTTCGATTAATCCATTTACCCTTCAGTTTGACGTTCATCAGTTTGCTATTTTAGAAGAATCGGCGCCTTTTGTTAGCTTTGAAGATGCCCGTATTCAAGTTAACTTTTGGGAGTCTATTTTCAATGCCGCAATTTCAGTTGAATATATCTCATTAGATAAGCCTTACATTAATATTGAACGTTTGAATAATAGTGACACATTAGCTTTTAATTTTAGCGATATTTTAGATGCAGTTGCTCGTAATACTGTAACAAGTGAGGCTCCAGAACCTAACGTTGATGAGACTACTGATCGACATGCTCCGCTATTCCCTGTTCTAATTAAACAAACTGCATTGACTCAAGGTAATGTGCGCTTTTTTGATGGTGTGACAGCAACAGAATTAGCGTATCCAGATATTAATGTCACGTTAGGTGCGTTTTCTACCCAAAGCTTATTCACAGATGCAGAGAAAAAGAATAACTACCATTTGCAAATTACCGATGCAGATTCTGGCAAGGTAGAGCTTAAAGGCGAAGTGCAATTAAAACCGCTAGAAGTGCTTGGTGATATTAAGGTTCAACACATTCAATTGCCACGCTTATGGGGCTTTATTGAAAAAGACATTATTGCCAAATTAACCTCGGGTAATGTAAATTTTTCATCAAACTATCATTTGGCTCAAACCATCGGTGACACCGAGAGTGGTGATACGATTAGTATTACTACTGATAAGGGCATGTTCTCTGTTAATGATTTGAATTTTAATGCTGAGGGCAAATCGATTGTCTCTTTGCCTGATTTTTCAGTCAATGGTATTGCGACGAATGTAGAGAAGCAAACCGTTAACATTGATTCTGTTACTTCTCATGGTTTAAATGTATCAGCAAAGGTTGATGATAAAGGGGCCGATCTTGTTAGATTATTCACTCCTAAATTTATTACAGAAGCAGCAAAAGAAAATAAAGCGGAACCTATAGAAAAAGAGCCAAAATCAACGGTTGATGCACCTTCATGGTTAGTGACACTTGATGGTGTAGAAATTAAAAACTATCAGTTAAACGTCGAAGAAAAAGTCGTTACCAAAAAAGCCAACCAATGGCAGATCTCCCCAATTAACTTAACGACAAGTCAGATTGTAAGTGATTTATCTAAACCGATAGATTTTGATTTCTTCACGTCGGTTAATGGTAAAGGTGACATTAGCGTTAAAGGCCAAGCCGATGCTAAACAACAAGCCGTATTAGCTGATATTGATGTGAAATCACTGAAGTTAGCGCAATTCCAGCCTTATTTAGCAACCGCTGTAAATGCGACGCTAACCAAAGGGGAAGTGAGTACGCAAGCTAAGTTAGACGCAAATGCAAAAGGTAAAGTTGAGGTGAGCGGTGGCGTTCAAGTAAACCACCTTTCAATTCGTGATAATAAGTTAAGAAAACCGTTTGTAAAATGGCGTTCATTGGCGGTCAATAAGTTTGATTTTGATTTGCAAAAAAACAAATTAGCAGTCGATACGCTAAGTTTAAGCCAACCTTATGCGCGAGTGGTGATCAATGAAGATCGTACAACTAATATCGGTGACTTGATTGTCGCTCAACCAAGCACGAAAAAGAAAAAGGCAGCATCTGTAAAAGCGAAGAGTAAGAAAGAGAAGCCGTTTGCATTAAGTGTTCGAAAAATAGCGTTTAATAATGGTTCAGCGTTCTTTGCTGATAACTCACTCACGCCGAATTTCTCTTCAGGTATTGAGCAATTAAAAGGCAATGTCGGTCATGTATCGAGTATTCCAGGAACGAAAGCAACGGTTGATATCAGCGGTAATATTGAAAAATACGCACCGGTAAAAGTGAAGGGCGAAATAAACCCATTACTTAAACAGCCTTACTTGGATCTTGATGTCATATTCCAAAGTGTAGAGCTAACAACGGTAAACCCTTACTCAGGTACGTACGCAGGCCATTACATTGATAAAGGCCAATTAACATTAGCGCTTAACTATAAATTAGAAAATAACCAATTAAAGGGTGAAAATCACGTTATTATCGACCAACTACAGCTAGGTAAAGCCAGTGATAGTGATATCGCGACCTCACTGCCATTAGAGTTGGCTATCGCTTTACTGCAAGATAATAATGGAGTAATTGACTTAGGGGTTGAAGTCTCTGGTGATGTCAACGATCCAGAATTCAGCCTTGGTGCGGTGATTTGGAGTACGATTTCAAACATCATAACTAAAGCAGTAACTGCGCCATTCTCGTTTATTGCAGGCCTTGCGGACTCAGATGAAGAATTAAATGTGATCGCGTTTGATTTTGGTACGAATACGTTAACGACGGAAGAGCAAGAGAAGTTAAAAACACTGGGTTCTGCACTAGAAACTCGCCCGAAATTAAAGCTAACCGTTGATGGAGCAGTAAATGCACCAGAAGACAGTAAAGCGTTAGCTCTTGCGCAATTTAATGAGAAACTTGCCGAGAGCGCGCAAATGAGCGTTGCCGAATTTCCTGCGAATTTAAGTGCGAGTACGATGCCAACTTCTGGGAAATTATCTGATGGATTACAAAAGCTTTATAAAGCCGAATTTGGTGAAAAAGCGAGTAAAGTAGAAGATAAAATTGAAGATGAGCAAGATGAAAAGGGTGTAGAGCTAACCGATGAAGAGTTAGATCAGCGCTGGCATATTGCGTTGTATAATTTAGTGCTTAATAAGCAAGAAATCGCAAAAGGTGAATTAGGTCAACTGGCGCAACAACGTGCTCAAGCAGTAAAAGCCTATTTGGTTGATATCGTTAAAGTTGATGCATCTCGTGTATTTTTACTTGATAGCCGATTCGATATTGAGCAAGACACGAGTAGCGTATTACTAACACTTGAAGCTAAGTAAACTCAAGCTCAATAGTTACTGGGATTGATTCAGTGAGATAGAAAAATGGCGACCAAATGAATCTGGTCGCCATTTTTATTTGTTATTTAGATTCTTTTTTAGAACGGCATTGGGTACTTTTTAAAGACTAGATTAATATCTGAAATAGCTTCGTCACTTAATGGTTTTGAAAAAGCGTCAATGTCTTCTTTCAATTGCTCTAGAGACGTTGCGCCAATAATAGTTGATGTCACTCCATCCACTTGGTCACACCATGCTAATGCAAGCTGACAAGGTGTATAACCGTGTTTTTCTGCCACTTGCATATACGCTCGTACCGCTTCATTTGCAGCTGGCGTATCTCGGAAAATACCATTACGTTGTGAGAACGTCCAACGGCTGCCTTCTGGCATTTTTCCATCTAAGTATTTGCCACTTAACATTCCGCCCGCTAATGGTGACCACGGCAAATAGGCCACCTCTTCGTGAATGCAGTTTTCGATTAAATAAGGCCAGTCTTTAGCGTGTAATAAACTGAATTCATTTTGAATTGATACCATTCTTGGTAAATCGTATTTAGCACTCAGTTTAAGGTAAGTGTTGATGCCCCAAGGCGTGTCGTCTGATAATCCGATATGGCGGATCTTACCTGCTTTAACACATTCATTTAATGCTTGTAAGATTTCAAGCATATCGGCTTCTTCTTTTTTCGCATCAAAATTACTGAACTTGAACTGATTAGGAAAATGCTTACCAAAATGTGGAGAAGTACGGTTTGGCCAGTGCAATTGGTACAGATCAATATAATCCGTTTGTAGACGAGCAAGTGATGCATCTACCGCAGCAATGACGGCTTCACCTGTAATCGGTGCACCTTCACGAACCCAAGGTAATCCCGGACCTGCGATTTTAGAGGCTAAGATAATCTCTTTACGTCGTTCAGGGTTTGCAGCTAACCAATTACCAATAATGGTTTCTGTTTTACCGTAGGTATCAGGCGAGGGTGGCACTGCATACATCTCAGCCGTATCAATGAAATTAATACCTTGGCTAAGTGCATAGTCAATTTGTTGATTGGCATCTTCTTGATTGTTTTGCTTTCCCCAAGTCATGCTACCTAAGCAGATACGAGAGACAGAGAGATTGCTGCTACCAAGTGTTGAGTATTCCATTTGAGAAGGTTCCTTTATTTGATTTTTATTAGATCATTGATCTAGAAAACGTACCAATACTTTCCCTTCTTTAGAAATATTATGTTTGAGGGTCAGTTGTAACGTGATGGTGACTGATATTGTCAGCATAACAAAAATGGCGATTAAAATAAGTAATTGATATTTGATAGCAACCATTGGGTTTACCCCACCTAAAATTTGACCTGTCATCATGCCGGGTAGCGTAACTAATCCAGTGGTGGCCATTGATGCCATAATAGGGGCAAACGCTTTTTGCATCGCAGCACGAACAAAAGGAAGAGTCGCATAGTGAGGAGATGCGCCAAGAGCGATAGCTGCGTGATATTCACTTTCACGCTCTTTAAACGCGGTGAATAAGTTTTGCAATGCAACGATATTTCCACTCAAACTATTACCTAGCAGCATTCCGGCTAAAGGGATCACATACTGAGCACTATATAGTGGGGTTGGTTGAATAATCACAGAGCTGAGTAAAATAACTAATGGCGATAGCCCAACCAGTAAACCAGTTGCAACCGGAAGCAGTAATTGTTTTCTAGGGAGTTTAGCTTTAGAAATGATAGAGCTAGATCCAATCCCTATCATTAAAATAATCCAAAGGGTATTCAGTAGTGGATCATTTAATTGGAAAATAAACTCAAGATATAAACCAATAAAAGCCAGTTGTGCCACCATACGAAACACACTAATACCGATCTCTTTAGCGAGATCCAATTGGTAAATGCGGTTAATGGTAAAGGGAATAATGAGAGTAAGGCTAAATAGCCCCATCAATGCCCAACTGATATCTAAAGATTCTTGCATGCGTTTTGCCTAAAGCGGTTAATTAACGTTATTTGAACATAAAAAAACCGCTGATGTCAGCGGTTTTTTTTATTTATGAATTTAGTTAAAGCATATTGATTAACTACAGAGTTCGAACCACACGGAAACCAGTGTAGTTAGCGCTTGTAGATGGGTTAAGCTCTAGAGATTCATATGCTTTTGCTTTTGTTGGTGCAAAGCTCCATGCGCCGCCACGAACAACCCCTGATTTAGTGTTTGTCCATTCCCAAACATTACCTGCTGTATCATAGATACCGTAAGGGTTTGCGCCAAAGCTACCTACAGGGGAAGTTGACTTGTTTGCCCAAGAAGAACCACCCCAGCCAGTGTTTGCGTTGCCTGAACCAATGTCAGAGCCCCACCAGTAAGCTTCTTTACTTCCTGCACGAGCTGCAATTTCCCATTGCGCTTCAGAAGGCAGTGCGTATTTAAAGCCAGTTTGTTTTGTCAGCCATTGTGCGTAGGTTTCAGCATCTTTCTTAGAGATACATACAGCAGGCGCATTTTTTGACTGTTCAAAACCAGGTTTGCGCCAGTTTTGATTTTGGTGACGTTTAGTCTCGCCGCCATTGATAGCATTACAACCCGCGCCTTTTTCTGCTTCAGTGATGTAGCCTGAGCTCGCAACAAAGGCATCAAATTGATTAACCGTTACTGGTGTTGCTGCAATAGAGTAGGCTGTTGAGATATTGATGTTTTTTGCAGCATCTTTACCTATGTGGTAATTACCAGAGCCAATCACAACCATTTGTGGTGCTTTTTGGTTGTTACTTAGGCGGTCAGCAAACTTTTTACCTGGCTTTGGGCGGTTTTCTTGTAATTTTAATTCAGCCCATACTGTCATGTCTTTAGATAATGACATTTGGCGGCTGTATGGTTCAAAACCTGATTTCTCAACTGTAATTTGATGTTGACCTGCAGGTAGCATTACATCTACAGGAGTGCTGCCGTAATTAACGCCATTAACAGTTACGTTATCTTCATGACGGTTAGAGCGAATGGTAATACCAACCCATTTTTTTTCTTTTTTGATTTTATCGTTAGATGCTTGTGATGTTCCTGGTTCAATACAGTAACGG
This sequence comes from Aliivibrio sp. EL58, assembly GCF_900312675.1. Classification (GTDB taxonomy): domain Bacteria; phylum Pseudomonadota; class Gammaproteobacteria; order Enterobacterales; family Vibrionaceae; genus Aliivibrio. Next base: position 933,410 of record NZ_OMPC01000001.1, read on the forward strand.
TTTTCTAAACCAAGCAGTTGACATGCTGCCGTTGAATTTGGACGAGCGCGTAGTGACGCTTGCAGCTTAGTTGTGTAACGGTTACTACCATTAAAACCACTGTCAATAATTGCGCTATCAAGAACGTGAATATTAAGGGATACATTCTCAACGTGTTGCTTAACTGTGTCCGCTTCTGTAAAACCGTTAATTAACTGCTGCTGAAAGCTATTTACTGCTTTTTGCATACTCAGTGTTTTACCTTGGCTTGAACACGCATCTAATGTCATCGACATTTTACAAGTAATCGTATGAACCACATCTAAAGAATCTTGAGTTGATAGTTCTTCTTGTAGGCGAAGAACACGAGCTTCTTGACGAGATTCACCGAGAATTTCAAGCTCATCTAATGCGCGTTGTTTTTTTGTACTGCTTGCTTTTAATACACGAGTCTGTTCTTGGATATCTTGTTGAATAGATAATTTAGCGACTTGGTTTTCTTTTACTTCTTTCCAAGAGTCTTGGTATTGCTTTTGGAAAGGAGTAATGTCAAGTTCAGGATCATCAATCATTCGGTTATATTGCTCATCTAAATTACGTTGAGCAAGTTTTCGTTTTGAATCTAACTGCTTTGCTTTTTTATCTAAAGCATCACTTTGATTACGCAAATCACGAAGACGATGTTGATCGTTTACCACGGTGCTTTCTAATTGCTTAACTTCATCACGCTTGTGAGTTAATTTGGTATCAATTGAAGCAACAGAATCAACGCTAATAGTTGTTGATTGAGTGTCGGTATTAGCAAGCGCAACAGAGGTAAAAAGCGCCGGCGATAACAGTAGTGCTAGTGCGGGTAATCCTTTACGGTTCATAATTTTTCTGCTTTTAATTTTAGACATAAGATAATTTGGTTCTTTAATTCATTTTTAGTTAACCCTTCGATTATAAGGGTTACGGTATCTCGATACTGATCTGCATAGCCCATTTTTAAAAATATCCTAGGCAGATGAGTATCCGTGTATTCATAGTTTTGACACTAAGTGCTGATGCAATTTCTATACCAAATATAGACGACACCGAGAGTGTAAATTAGAGCTTTACTTGATCATCGTTTCAATAACTAAGAACGATGATCAAGGTTATAAATAAGAAAGTACTTTCTTAAATCTGAATAACCACTCTAATTTACTGTAAATAAAGATTTTTTATATAAAATCCACAAAGTTAAATCTAATGTGACTAGTTGAAAGTACATCGACTGTATCATACGAAAACATGATCATGCTTTCGTAGTGATATTTGAAATAGAGTGGTACTATGATGTAGATAACATTTTAACGAAAAGACTTTACCTAGATATAGATGGATTTATCATGAAAAAGAATTGGATTTCACCCGCACAAATTATCATGCTGCCCGAAGAGAGAGATCTTCATTCACATGAATACCATCAATTAGTAATAGGTTTAAAAGGCCAAGCTGAGTTTGAAATCAATGGAAAAAGCAGTTTGATTTACGCAGCTAAAGTCGGAGTAATACCTGCTTACCAAGAACATGCTTTTTCTAGTTTGCATCAAGCTGAAGTCTTAGTACTTAATTTTCCTCAGTTTTTTGAAGATCGTGAGCTAGCTTCGAGGGTCAATGAATTGTTTAGTCAGTCTGGGTATTATGAATTAGATGGTCAGATCCAGAATTTGATTCAATTATTGGTCTGTGAAATTCAAGCGAGTGTTAATGATCACCTTTTAAATAAAGCCTGCAGTGACACGATAATTTCCTTGCTCCACCGTCATTTAATTGATGAAAATTCAGAAAAAAAAGTTCAACGACTAAATTCTGATGTGATTGACAATTTTATAACGCAGCACATTGGAAGTAAGATCACAATTGCTCAGTTGGCTAGTACAGTTTTCCTCGGGGAGAGTCAATTTTATGCCATTTTTAAGCAAGAATTTGGAACTACCCCACATCAATATATTATCGTAAAGCGGCTAGATTTTGCCAAAAAGCTACTGAATCAAAGTCTATTGAGTATTGGAGAAATTGCTCAACAAACAGGATTCGCGAATCAGAGCGCGTTTAGTCATGCTTTTGTGAAATATAAAGGGATCTCACCAAGTAAATATCGTCATTTACACTTTATTCGTAATTAAAATTTACCGCTTTTGTTCTCATTTTGTAACCGTATGGACGATTTAACAATTAAATCGTAGGTTTTGACAAGTAATTTAAGTAAATAGAAAATAGACTCTTTCGCAATTAGCCTTACTAACGAACAGATTAATAAGAGGAACAGATATGTTTCAAGCGAAAGATGTATTGGTGTCATCCATTGTTGACCAGCCATTAACTTCCTTATGGTCAATAATTTCCCCTCTTTATATGGTCGATGAAGCTCAATGGTTAAAAGAGCTGATCCCATTAGCTCAGCCGAGTGAGCAAGAAGCCAACATTATGAGAGATCAGGCTGGTGAACTTATTCAACGTGTCCGCAATGATAAGCAAGCCGTACAGATGATTGATGCGCTATTGCTAGAGTACAGCTTAGACACAAAAGAAGGCATTTTATTAATGTGTCTTGCTGAAGCGTTAATGCGTATTCCTGATTCAGCAACAGCAGATGCACTTATTCGTGACAAATTAAGCGTAGCCGATTGGAAATCTCATTTAAAAAATTCAGACTCAACGTTCGTTAACGCTTCTACCTGGGGGCTATTGCTGACTGGTAAAGTGGTTAGTATGGATGTAAAAACTGATGGTTCTCCCTCTAACGCTATTAGCCGTTTAGTGAATAAGTTTTCAGAACCTGTTATTCGTCAAGCAATGAACCAAGCCATGAAGATCATGGGCCATCAATTTGTGTTGGGCAGAACGATTGAAGAAGCGCAAAAGAAAGGCAAGCCAATGCGCGAAAAGGGCTATACCTATTCATTTGATATGCTAGGTGAGGCAGCATTAACACAATCTGATGCACATAAATATTTCAAAGACTACATTGTCGCAATCGAAAGTGTCGGTAGAGCTACAACGATTGCGGGCTCTCCTGATCCAACCGTATCAATTAAATTATCAGCACTACATCCTCGTTATGAAATGGCGAACAAAGCCCGTGTTATGGGTGAAATGTGTGATTCAGTACTTAAGTTACTAGAACGTGCTCGTGAGCTTGATGTTGGTATTACCATTGATGCTGAAGAAGCCGATCGTTTAGAACTGTCTTTAATGTTATTTGAGAAATTGTATCGCAGTGACATTGTTAAAGGATGGGGTAAGTTTGGTATCGTTGTTCAGGCGTATTCTAAACGCGCGTTGCCAGTATTAGTCTGGTTAACTGCGTTAGCAAAAGAGCAGGGTGATATGATCCCGCTTCGTTTAGTGAAGGGCGCTTATTGGGATACCGAACTTAAAATATCTCAGCAACTTGGCTTTGCTCGTTATCCTGTGTTTACTCGAAAAGAAGCGACCGATGTTTCTTATTTAGCGTGTGCACGTTACCTATTAAGTGCCCATGTTAAAGGTAATATTTTCCCACAATTTGCTAGCCATAATGCCCATACGGTTGCTGCTATTTCGTCAATGGCTACTCATGATGAGTTTGAGTTTCAGCGTCTACATGGAATGGGAGATGCATTATACGATCACGCAATGGATATGTTTAAGCGCAGTGTTCGAATTTATGCACCTGTTGGCAGCCATAAGGATCTATTGCCTTATTTAGTTCGCCGTTTACTTGAGAATGGGGCAAACAGCTCGTTTGTTCACCGTTTAGTTGATGCAAACTGCCCAATCGAAAGTTTAACAGAGCACCCGGTTGATACATTATTAGCGTGTCCATCCCTAGATAATCAATTGATCCCATTACCGCCACAGATATTTTCTGATCGTAAAAACTCATACAGCATTAATTTTGATGTAGAGAGTGAAGCTCAGCCGTTTGAAGCATTGGTTAAAGAGCAGATGACTACGTATTGGCAAGGTGGTCCAATCGTTAACAATAGCCGTTATTACGAAAACATGATCAAGGATAGCTCTGCTGACTTACACAAGATTACTTCGCCATATGACAGAAGCAATAATGTAGGTTCATTAGTATGGAGCTCTGAAGAGCAAGTATCAGACGCATTAACTATCGCTCATGATTTCTTTCCAACATGGCAGGCTACGCCAGTATCAGAACGTGCCGAGTATTTAGACTTATTGGCGGATAAACTTGAAGAGAACATGCCTGAGTTGGTTGCTTTATGTCATAAAGAAGCGGGAAAAACTATTCATGACAGCATTGATGAAGTGCGTGAAGCAGTCGATTTTTGTCGTTACTATGCCGTTCAAGCTAAGCTAAATTTTACAACGCCTGAAACTATTGTCGGTTTTGATGACGTGTCACATCAAATTGCACGCCAAGGTCGTGGTGTATTTGTGTGTATCAGCCCGTGGAATTTTCCATTAGCTATTTTCTTAGGTCAAGTTTCCGCGGCATTAGTCGCAGGTAACACCGTCGTTGCAAAACCTGCGGAACAAACCTCGTTGATCGCCGTTCGTTCGATGGAGTTGCTATTAGAAACGGGTATCGCACCGCAAGCCGTTCACCTATTACCGGGTGATGGTAAAACAGTGGGGGCACCATTAACTTCAGATCATCGTGTAGCAGGCGTAGCCTTTACTGGTTCAACAGAAACCGCGCAATTAATTAATCGAACTTTAGCTAATCGAACCTTTGAAGGTAATGGCGTAGCTCCGGTTCCTTTTATCGCTGAAACTGGTGGTCAAAACGCAATGATAGTGGACAGTACTGCATTACCTGAACAAGTGGTGCGTGATGTCGTTCGCTCAGCCTTTGCATCTGCAGGTCAGCGTTGTTCTGCATTGCGTGTGCTTTTTGTTCAACAAGACATTGCCGATAGAATTGTGAACTTAATAAAAGGGGCGATGGCAGAACTAAGTGTTGATTTACCTGAACTGCACAGTACTGATGTCGGCCCTGTTATTGACTCGAAAGCAAAAGAAAAATTATTAGCTCACATTGAGAAAATGACCATTGAAGGCAAATTGGTTGCTCAAGCAGAGTTACCTGATTGGGCTGAAAAGGGTGATTTTGTTCCGCCAACGGCCTTTGAAATTGAGTCTATTAGTCAATTAGAGAATGAACAATTTGGGCCAATTTTACATATTGTTCGTTTTAAAGCAGAAGATCTGGATAACATAGTTACTGAGATTAACTGCACCGGTTTTGGATTAACAATGGGGATCCACAGTCGAAATGAAGTGACGTACACACGAATAGAGAAAAACAGTAAAGTCGGTAACTGTTACATCAACCGAGATCAAGTTGGTGCGGTTGTTGGCGTTCAACCATTTGGTGGGCAAGGGCTGTCTGGTACGGGACCAAAAGCGGGCGGACCACGTTATTTATTCCGCTATACCCAAGCACAGCAGATCACTTCAATTGCGACTACCTCTACTAAATGAGAAAGGAGATCCTCATGACAACGATTACTCACATTATTGACTCAGCTCTTTCTCAAGGCCAAGTAGAGTGGCAAGTTGATTCATTCTCAACTCGAATGGAGAAACTATGGCAATGGTCGCACCGTTTAGCTGAACATCCTGACTTTGGTGTTCTAGCAGCAAAAATGGTTCGTTTTCAATGCCAACGCGCGCAGCATTTAATTTCAGAAACTGAGCTAATGCCAGGTCCAACAGGGGAGAGCAATGAGCTTTACACAGCAGCAAGAGGCGTTTTTTACATCACATCGGATGAAAAAGCATCGGTTGTTGCATTGATTGGACAAATAACTGCGTCATTAATCGCAGGAAACGCTATTATTGTCGCCCTTTCGAGTCAGGATGCGAAACTAACTTCAGTTATTCTTGAAGGGTTGCACCAAGCTAAAGTGCCAAGATTAGCGGCTCAACAAGCAGAGTTTGCAATAACAGACATTAATGATGTTCGTTTAGCGGGCGTCTGCTTTGTTGGTAACGAGCAAAAGTCGATAGTGCTTAACCAACAATTAGCAAAACGAGATGGATTATTAGCGCAATTGGTTGCAGAAACCGATCAAGAACGCTTACCAGTAATTACAGATCCTCATTTTGTTCTACGTTTTATTACAGAGCGTACACGAACAATCAATGTGACAGCGGTTGGCGGCAACGCAACATTGCTTGAACTTGGGGGTGGTAACCACTGATATTGAATGATTGATATCAATTTGGATAAAGTAGTTGTCCACATTGGTGTTGGATCCCATCGTCGTTATTGCACCATAACAATAGGGCTAAGATGCTCATACAGCAGTAACGACGTTAAACTTACTGCCAATAACATAAAGGAAATACAATGATTGAAAATAATTTTGCCATTACAGGTACGTTTATCGCTTACCTGATAATGATGCTTGCGATTGGGGTTTATGCCTACAAGCGAACGAGCAGCTCATCTGATTACTTTTTAGGTGGTCGAACTCTAGGACCTTGGCCTGCAGCACTATCAGCGGGTGCCTCTGATATGAGTGGTTGGTTGTTACTTGGTCTACCTGGCTATGCTTACGCTGCGGGTTTAGAGTCTTTATGGCTTGCTGGTGGTTTATTAGTGGGTACATGGCTGAACTGGTTAATCTGTGCTAAACGTTTAAGAACCTACAGCATGACAACCGATGATGCATTAACACTGCCAGAGTTTTTATCACGCCGTTTCAATGATAAATCTAAACTAATTCAAACCATTTCAGCGTTGTTTATTTTGCTGTTCTTCCTTTTCTATACGAGTTCTGGTTTGGTTGCTGGTGGTAAATTATTTGAAACTGTATTTGGTCTAGATTACAAAGTAGCGGTGGTTATTGGTACGCTTTGTGTTGTGTCTTATACCTTATTTGGTGGTTTCTTAGCGGTAGCTTGGACTGATTTAGTTCAAGGTCTATTAATGTCAGCAGCGCTTATGATTGTTCCTATTGCAGCCATGCAAGGTGGTTTTGGTCAGTTGAGTGCGGATTTAGTTGCGATTAACCCAGAGCTTATGACGCTATGGACAGGCATGGATGGCAAACCGCTAAGTGCGATTGCGATTATTTCATTAGCGGCTTGGGGTCTTGGTTACTTTGGTCAACCACACATCCTAGCGCGTTTCCTTGCTTCTCGCACAAACAGAGAGCTGACGACTGCTCGTCGAATCGCCGTAGTATGGACTGCGTTATCGATGGTTGGTGCTGTGTTGGTTGGTCTTGTTGGTTTACTTTATGTAAATGGCTCAATGGCAGGTCAAGCGATTGATGGCGAAAAAATCTTCATGCTATTAGTGAATGCGATGTTCCACCCAGTTATTGCTGGCATCTTATTGGCTGCGATCCTTGCTGCCATCATGAGTACTGCAGATTCACAACTATTAGTTTCTTCTTCAGCATTATCTGAAGATCTATATAAACAACTAGTGAAAAAAGACGCAACCAGTAAAGAGGTCGTTAATGTAGGACGTCTTGCAGTGATTGCGTTATCACTTATCGCATTAGCGTTAGCGATGAATCCTGATAGCTCAGTACTTGGTTTAGTTTCTTATGCTTGGGCTGGTTTTGGTGCAGCATTTGGTCCTGCCATTGTACTAAGTCTTTACTGGAAAGGAATGAACCGTAATGGGGCTCTTGCTGGTATTGTTGTCGGTGGTATCACGATTGTTGTTTGGAAACAGCTAACAGGCGGTTGGTTCGATGTTTACGAAATTGTCCCTGGGATCATTTTCGCAACGACGGCAATTATTGCTGTGAGTAAGTTGACAGGTAAACCTGAAGAGGCGGTCGCTCAGCAACATAAGAAATTTGAACGTAACTTGGTTGAGTTTGAATAAGCTTACGTAAATCAATAATAGAATTTAGCCCCATTAGAGTGCTCTCTTTTGGGGCTTTTTTGTAGGTTCAATGAAATGAAACTGTTACAATCCAAACACTTCAAAAAGAAATAACAATTATAATCAATTAGATTGCATTATTAGGAGAGTAAACATGAAATTAATTCGTTTGGTGCTTGGCAAGATTATTTTGGCGGCAGATTGTGTATTTACACCATCAGGGGTAAAACGCGATCCTGCAAAGCAAGCCGAGATAGATGCAGAAACAGCAAACTATTCACTATACCAATTTGAAGCATGTCCATTCTGTGTGAAAGTTCGTCGTACAATTAAGCGTCAATCATTAAAGATCGAACTGCGAGATGCAAAAAATAATGAGCAGCATAGATCTGAATTATTAGCCGGCGGTGGCCGTGTAAAAGTGCCATGCCTGCGAATTGATAATAACGGAGAGACAACATGGATGTATGAATCGTCAGATATTATGGCGTTTTTAGAGAAGCAATACCCTTAATTTTCATAAGCTTGTAATACTACTAAGGTGGTATTTATTGGTTGATTTCATCTAGGCGTACCATTAATAGTACGCCTTTTTTATGTTTAAAATATGTAAATTATTAATAGTCTTACTTTTGATAATTGGTTGTTAATACTTCTATTACTAGCTATTCTATTTATTTTATGAGACTCAAGTCACAAAATACTTGGTTTTAAGTTATAGTTCAGTTAAACTGTTCTTCGTGACTTGATTCACAATAAAATAAAAACACATTAGGCTAGTGATTATGGATAAAATGAGTACAACTCATAAATGGTCAATTAAAAATTGTCCCAAGGATATAGAGAGCCAAGTTTTATCTGTTATTGGATTAATCGATAAGAAAGGTTCAGCATCAGATATGGATCTCTGTAAGATCTTTGGTGAAGTTTTATGGAGTGATGGGAAATATTTCAATTCTCACGCATTTCGCTTCTTATTTGATCATGAGACTCTTTCATGTGAAGTAACGAAGAGACACTTACACTAAAGTAAACAAGCTATGTATTTTTAAGGCCATTATTATTCCCCAATAATGGCCTTTTTTATTGTCTGTTATAAACCAAACTAATCATTTTCTACTCTCTAAAAAACCTCTTTGAACGCAATAAACCTTACATTAAGTGCGTCTTTACAATCTTTACTTTTTTATTCTGGTGAATGCGAATCGTTTTCATTATAGTGATATTTAAATACGAACAATTATCACTTGAGTGTAAAAAATATGAAAAAAAGTATCGCTACAATGTTATTTGGTTTGATGTTTTCTGCGTCTTCTTATGCAGAAACTATTACGGTTTCTCACCAATTAGGTAAAACAACGCTTGAGACAAAACCTCAGCGTGTTGTTGTTATTGGAACGGGAACCTTAGATGCCATTGATTACTTTGGTATCAAACCAGTAGCGGTTACTCAAGCAACCACAATGCCTCCGTATCTATTAAAATACAAAACAAAAGAGTTTGCTTCTTCTGGTAGTTTAAGTGAGCCAGATTTTGAAACTATCTATATGCAAAAGCCGGATGTGATCATTATTGGTTCTCGTGCTGTTAAAGCCTACAAAGAGTTATCTGAAATCGCACCAACAATCGTCTTTACTGCGGATTCAAAAAGCTATTGGGAAAGTACACAGCAACAATGGCGTATGCTAGGCAATGTCTTTGAGATCCAAGATAAAGTAGAAGAGAAAATTGCTAGTGTAGACAGTGAGTTCAAAGCGATTGCTGAACACAACAAAACAAATAATGTTGCAGCGTTAACAGTAATGAGCGCAGGCGGTAATATTACGACTTTTGGTGCTCAATCTCGTTTTTCTTCTATTTATAAAGATTTTGGTTTTAATGAAGCGGTAGAAGGCATTAAAGAATCTCGCCATGGTGATTTGGTATCGTATGAGTTTATTCGTAATGTGAACCCATCAAACCTTCTTATTGTTGATAAAGATAAGTTAATTAGCAAAGATAAAAGCCGTACTCGTGAAGAGTTTGCTAATCCATTAGTGAAAGCAACCGATGCCTATAAGAATGACAGCTTAACGTATCTTGATATCAATGCATGGTACCTAGCAATTGCAGGTGTTACCGCAACAGACCAAATGATTGCTGATGTAAAACAGTCTATTCATCTTTAAGTTTGATCGTTATTTATTTTTAATTCCACTGTAAAGCGTGCTATTTCTTTGAGATAGCACGCTTTGTGCAGGCTGAGGTTAGCTTTGAAAAAGTTATTGCTTGTTCTTATTGTGTTGAGCTTTGCTTCGGTATTCATCGGTGTTGCTGACTTGCCGTTGTCAGCTATTTTCCGAGGAGATACAGAAGCTCTAGAACTCCTTGTTGTAAGTCGTCTCCCACGTTTATTGGCTATTCTGCTATCAGGTGCAGGTCTGAGTATTGCAGGCTTAATCATGCAACAGATAAGCCAAAACCGATTTGCAGCCCCATCAACCTCTGGCACCATTGAGTGTGCAATGTTGGGTTACGTATTAAGCTTGGTGATCTTTGGGCATGGCGATAACTTACTGCTAATTTTTGCAACGGCGATTGGCGGTACACTTCTTTTTATTCAATTCATTCATCGTATTCAATTTAAAAACGCTATCTATGTTCCTCTAATTGGCATCATTTTTGGTAACGTTGTTTCATCTGCTGCAACCTTTGTCGCGTATAAATACGATGCAGTTCAGAACCTTTCTGCATGGACGGTCGCGAATTTCGCCAATATTCTGCAAGGTAACTATGAGCTGCTATACATTGCTGTGCCAATTTCAGTGATCAGCTATTGGTACGCGACGCGTTTATCTGCCGTTGGCATGGGGAAAGATTTTGCGACCAATATTGGTTTGAAGTACAAGCAAATTCTATTTCTCGGCATTATTTTAGTTTCTGTTATGTCAGCAACGGTAGTGATGATTGTCGGTCAATTGCCTTTCCTTGGCTTAATCGTACCAAACTTAGTTGCTCAGTTTTATGGTGATAACCTACGAAGAAACATCCCTCTAACGGCGATTGTTGGCGCGATATTAATCCTTGTGTGTGACGTTGTAGGACGTGTGATCATTTTCCCTTATGAAATCCCAATCTCTATGATCATTAGTATTCTTGGTGGAATGGTGTTTATTTTCTTTATCGTTAAAGGTAAGCAGAATGTCTGATTCAATTAAACTAACGGCATTGGCATTCATAACCGTTCTATTCACCTTTTTGTTTATTGGTATTGGACTGGATGCTTCTAACTATGAGTACTTTTTGTCACGTCGCGTGCCTAAAGTATTAGCGATGATCTTAGCCAGTATTGCGATTGCACAGTCATCTTTGGTATTTCAAACTATTACACATAATCGCATTTTAACACCAAGTATTATGGGCTTTGATGCCTTGTATTTACTGACTCAAGTATTGGTTGTGGTTATTTTTGGCAGCTTTAGTATTTTCTTATTAAACCCATTTGTTAACTTTGCTATGTCAGTGGTGATAATGGTCGGGTTTTCTTTATTGTTATTTGGTTTTTACTTCAAGAAAAACAACAGTAACGTAATCACCTTATTATTACTTGGTGTGATTTTTGGACAGCTGTTTTCTAATGTGTCGTCATTTTTTATGATGTTGGTTGATCCAAATGATTTTGCTTCGATTCAATCAAGTATGTTTGCTAGCTTTAATAATATTAACAAAGACTTAGTTTATTTTTGTGTTATCCCATTATTACTAATTAGTGCCGTGTTATTTCGAATGTCTAACGTGCTTGATGTGTTCTGGCTTGATAACGATAATGCGACCAGTTTAGGCGTTGATGTGGGCAAAATAACCAAGCAGGTGCTTATTTTAGTGGCTATCTTAATTTCGGTATCTACCGCGTTAGTTGGTCCAGTGATGTTCTTTGGTTTATTGGTGGCAAACTTAGCAAAAGAGTTTTTCAATACCTATCGTCACCGAACTTTGCTACTGGGAAGCAGTTTAATGGCAATGTCGATGTTGCTTTCAGGGCAATGGGCGATTGAGAACATCTTTAAGTTTGAAACGACATTAAGCGTAGTGATTAATTTTATCGGTGGTTTGTACTTCTTATCACTGTTAGTTAGACAAAAAATTCAATAGAGAAACGTATGATTTCATTATCTCAACTTTCAAAATCATTTGGTCAGCAAAAAGTGGTTGATCAAGCTTCTGCTTCTTTTATTAAAGGTGAAGTGACGTCAATCATTGGACCTAATGGCGCAGGTAAAAGTACCGTGTTATCTATGGCAAGTCGCTTATTGGCCAAAGACAGTGGCAGTGTGCTCATTGAAAACCAAGAAGTGGTGGATTGGGAAACAAAAGCTTTAGCGAAAAAACTAGCCGTTCTTAGACAATCGAACAATTTAAACATGCGCTTTACGGTGCGTGAGCTTGTTGCCTTTGGTCGGTTTCCTTATAGCCAAGGTAAGCTAACAAAGCACGATAATGAAGTGATGGATAAGGCGATCAATTATTTAGATCTTGCTCCTATTCAGAATAAGTACTTAGATCAATTAAGTGGTGGCCAGCGTCAATTGGCATTCATTGCCATGGTGGTTGCACAAGATACGGATTATGTCTTTTTAGATGAACCGTTAAATAACCTAGATATTAAGCATTCATTGCAAATCATGAAAAACATTAAAACGTTAGCCCATGAATTAGGAAAAGCGGTAGTGATAGTGATCCATGATATTAATTTCGCATCATGCTATTCAGACAATATTGTGGCACTTAAAAAAGGCAAAGTAGTTGCTAATGGCACGGTTGCTGAAGTGATCAGAAAAGACGTGTTATCAGAAATATACGAAACTGAATTTGATATCCATGAAGTTAATGGTCAACGTATCTGTATGTATTACGGACAATAAAGGATTAAGTTATGAATAAGAAACCTTCTCCACGTGTATTGACCGTGGTTAATAATCTACAGCTTACCGCCAATATGCAGCGCATTACTTTTAAAGCAGAAGATCTTTCAAATTTTGATATGGAAACAGAGGGTGGTTACATTAAGCTGATGTTTAATGAAAATGGCGGAACCGATCTTTCTGGTATCGCTGAAGGCACTCGTCCAATGATGCGTACTTATACCGTGCGTAATTTGAGAAAAGAGCAAAATCAGCTAGATGTGGATTTTGTTCGCCATCACCATGCGAATACAGTGATGAGTGCTGAAACAGGCGGCTTTGCTTCTGCTTGGGCTCAGAATGCGGTAAATGGTGATACGATTTCAATTGCTGGACCAGGCAGTATCAAAGGGCTTAACCATGGTGCAGATTGGTTCTTTTTAGTGGCAGATATGACAGCGTTACCTGCTTTGTCTGCAAAACTTGAGTCTCTACCAGCAACCGCGGTAGGCTACGCAGTGATTGAAATTAACCATCAATCAGATAAACAGACGTTAATTAAACCACAAGGTATTGAGCTTGTATGGGTTATTAAATCTGATCCGCAAGATTTAACAGATACGGTTCGAGAGCAAGGGTGGAAAGCGGGTCGAGTTTCGGTTTGGAGTGCGTGTGAGTTTAATCAAATGAGAGCGCTTCGTACGTATTTCCGTAGTGAAAAAGAAGTGGATAAAGACGATCTTTATATCAGTAGCTATTGGAAAGAAGGCTGTACTGAAGATGGGCATAAAGTAGCAAAGCATGAAGATCAACTCGCTGAAGGTTAAGATAAACTTTGCGTGATGGCCCACATTTCTTTTGATGGATTGCTCCTATACTGGTAAACAATCTAATAGAAAAGGAAATGCCAATGCTTAATGAAAACCATGCTTTTATCTTAGATTTTCCAGAGCTTAAATTAGACATTGTTCAGCTAAATCATGACGATCCCGCATTCAAAGCAGAACTTCAAAAATACCATCAATTGGATTATGACATTCGAGAGTTAGAGATATCAGGCAGTCCAATTGATGATGAAAACATGAATACACTTAAACATCAGCGCATGGAGTTAAAAGACACCCTGTATAAGCAGCTGACTGAACATCATGAGCAAGTCACTCATTAATTTAACATTTTATGAATAATGAATCCCTGTCGATTATTGATGGGGATTTTTTTTGCATAAATTTTAAAAAATATCGTCTTTTTCAAATGGTGTTCGTCTTATAGATGTAAGTAGAAAATATTGAACCTATTTGGAGTAACACAATGATTAAATTAATTAGCTTTAAAAACTGCCCATTTGTACAACGTGTAATGGGAGCTCTTGTGACCAAAAATGTGCCATTTGAAATAGAGTACATTGAATTAAATAATAAGCCACAATGGTTCTTAGATATAGCTCCCAATGGTCAAGTCCCTGTATTAATTACTGAAAATGAAACGGTATTATTTGAGTCTGATGCAATTGTTGAATACCTAGATGATAAATATGCTCCAATCGAGGACTTATCAGCAGAACAAAAAGCGTTAGATCGTGCATGGTCATATCAAGCAAGTAAACACTATATGCCTCAATGCGGAGCCATGGGTAGTAAAGATAAAGAGACATTCGAAACGCGTTTGACGAACCTTTCTAAAGCGTTTGCGAAGGCAGAAGGTAAATTAGGTGAATCATTATTCTTTAAAGGGGATTATATCTCAAATGTAGATATCGCTTGGCTACCCTTACTGCACCGTGCGGCTGTGATTAAAGCTCAATCAGGGTTTGATATGCTAGATGGTTTTCCAAAAGTTCAAAAATGGCAATCAGCTCTTATTGAATCTGGCCTTACAGAGAAAACAGTACCACATGATTTTGTTGCTACTTTTAGTGGGTTCTATCTGAAGAATACCTACCTTGCACATGTGATGAATGGTACAGAAGAAGAGTGTGCAACAGGCACATGCTCAACATCATCAAGTTCATGTTGTAACTAGCAATATTTGTAACTTATATGCTTTAATTAAGGTAATCAATGTTATTGGTTACCTTAAATTGGTTGTGTCATTCAAAAATTAGCAGTGTAAAGGTAAGTTATTTGTATGAAATTAGAAGTGATTTGGTCTGAGTATCAATCAAGTTTAAAAGCGTTTTTACGGAGTAAAGTCTCTAATCCTGAAGATGTAGAAGACCTGCTGCAGGAAATTTTGATTAAAACGCATAAAAACCTTACAACGATATCGGATAATCAAAAAGTTAAATCTTGGCTATTTCAGATAGCAAATAACACCATTATTGATTTTTATCGCCAAAATAAAAAACGCACAGAGCTAACTGAAGATGATTTGTGGTTCGATGAACAAAACGAAGAGCAAATAGTGAAAGATCTTTCTCGATGTCTTTTACCGTTTATCAAGCAATTGCCTGATGAGGATGCTGAGTTATTATCTTTGATTGAAATCGAGGGGATATCTCAAAAAGAGTATGCTGAAAAAAGCGGGTTAAAGTATTCAACGTTAAAATCCAGAGTAAAGAAAAGTCGTGAAAAATTGCATGGTTTATTTATGACTTGTTGTGATTTCTCGATAGACTCTCAAGGAAATTTAATCGAATATAAATCCAAATCAGGTGAGTGTGATCGCTGTTGATTTTAGTTAAAGTGCATCTAACGTTTACAAAAAAGCCGACTTATGAACAGTCGGCTTTCTTATATCATTTTACTACTAACAATAATTACGCTTTGATAAGTAAGCTTGCTTCTTGCTTGGCTTTTTTGGTTTTAACTTGAGCCAAGATAACACCAGAAATTACCATTAAACCACCCATTAAATGATAGCTTTCAATCTTCTCGCCCAATAGGATTGCGGCAAGTGACACGGCTACCACAGGCAATAAGTTCATGAACATGGCGCTTGATTCAGCTCCAATAACATCAATCGCTTTTACCCACATCCAAGGCGCTAAAATAGACGCAGCAATAGATGCATACATGATTAATGGGATAGAACTTTCTGTTGGTAATAAATTGTCGCTGGTTAACCATAATGGCGCTAGCATGGCGACAGCAAACAACCCTTGCATATAAATTAGCTGCCAGCTAGTGATGGGCATTTTCCAGCGTTTTAGTAATACACAATAAGTCGCATAGCAACTTGCAGCAATGACCATTAAGCCATCACCTTCTGTAATTGGTTGGTGTAAAAAGAACGTAATATCACCATGACCAAGCATAAAGGTTAAGCCCGCCAGTGAGATCACTGCACCGACAATACTTAATTTAGAGATACGTTTACCCAATAGAGGCAGACTAAGAAAAATACTGATTAACGGTACTAACGACGTAATAAGAGACATGTTAGAAGCCGTTGTCGTTAGGCCGGCGTAATACCCTAAAGATTGGTTTAAAACCATACCAAGCAGCGCCAAAAATGCCAATTTAGAAAGATACGGGCGAATAACATGACGAGATTTTATGACCGAAGGTAAACAAAATGGAGTCAATAAAAGCATCGCAAAAGCCCAACGGTAAAAACTCATTGCACTTGGCTCAATAGCAGAAGCTGCCATCTTATTGATAATAGAATTGCCGCCCCAAATAAGTACGGTAAATAGCGGTAAAAGATAATACATGTGATCTGCATCTCGTTAGGGGTTAATGAGATGCAGTTTGACAGGTCTATTGAAATGTATATATCTCTAATCAGACACTTTGATTTAGTAGAAAGACATTATGGTATTAAACCAGATCACGGTTACATTTTGTGTTTCATTCCAGCCATTACTTTTTTCACAGGAGCTTTAAATTGCTCTTTATCACCATTGGCAAAATTCAGGGTGACATCAATAAACTCTTCTTCTTTTAATGGGCCTGTTAATTCAAAAAGCATAATGTGTAATCCACCCGGTTTTAGAGCGGTGTTTGCATTTTTTGTAATGGTTATGGATTTCACTTCACGCATCTTCATCATGCCATCTGTGTTTATTACAGTATGAAGCTCAACTTTATTTGCTGCTGAGGTAGTGGCTGATACCAGTGTTCGATCGTTATCACCGTCATTTTTAATTGTCATGAAAATCGCGCTATTTACCGCATTGGGTGGTGTTGCTCGTGCGTATGGATTTTCAATGATTAAGTCGCTTTGAGCAAAAGCGCTAGAGCTAAGTAAAAGGGCACTTAGAGCAAAGATTGTTTTTTTCATCGGATATTCCTTTAAGAAGTAATGGTCCCTTAGGGACACGAGTTATTTTTATTGTGAAAGAGATAGCATCGCTTTCACTATTGGATCAGGTGTCACGGTATGAGGCACTTTTGTGATTAATGTTCCGTCTGGTTTTAAAAAGTAAAAGTAAGAGGAGTGATCAATCGTATACTCTAGAGCTGAGTCTTTGAGTTCGGTTTTATGGAAGGTGACGCCGTAACGCTCAGCTAACATATTGACCGCTTGCAGTGAGCCAGAACTGCCTTCTATCTTTTTATGAAAGTAATGGGCGTATTCAGCTGAGTGTTCTGGTGAATCTCTTTCAGGATCAAGAGTGATAAAGATAGGGCGAAATTGAGATAATGTGGTGTCCTCTATTTGATTGAATGCGCCTGAAAGCATGGCTAATGAGGTCGGGCAGACATCAGGACAACGAGTAAAGCCAAAATAGACAATGCGAATACGGGGATCGTTCAGATCAAACAGATCAACGGCATTATTGCTTTCACCATAAAGAGACACATCGTCAGTGACGTTTGCTAAGTAGATCTGTTTTAACGCAAATCCTGCGAAGATGATCGCGATAATGAGTAAGAGTTTTTTCATTGTTGAGCCTTTAATGAAATAGTGACTTCTGTATTTCCATCAGTGAGGGTTCCTGTCCACACCATGGTATTTTGAGTACAAATAGGTAATAGGATCTCGCCTTCAAACGTACTGTCGTTGGTTTTGGTTAGTTGAAAAATAGGATTACCCATTTCCATATCTACCCCTTGGAGAGAAATAAGGAGCTTTTCTGAGTTTGTATTTGGCCATTTAACGGTAATAGGGCTAGGCTCTAAAGGCGTAAGAGTGTCTTTTTGTAGACGAATATCAACCCCATGCTGGGTGCAAGGTTGGCTGGACAGTTGACAAGTATCTTCAATTGCAATGCTTGGCTTCATCTTGTTTTTGACAAAATTAGTCATGTCAGAGAAAAAGAAGCCGATAAGTAATAAGGCAACAACAAATAATATTTTGAATACAGTAGAAAGTATTTTCATACAGACAGTAACTCAAGAAAAAAGTGTGCAAAGGGTAGCATAATGAAAATACAGGATAGAGTACTAGTTACTGTAGTGTGAGCTCAGTTAAGTTGTCTAAGAAAAGAGGTTATAACAATGGATGAAAAGCGTTGCGAATGGGCAGAGGTTTCTGATTTAGATAGAGATTATCACGACAATGAATGGGGTGTTCCTGTTTATTCTGATGATGAATTGTTTGAGTATTTAACCTTGGAAGGCGCGCAAGCAGGGTTAAGCTGGTCTACAATTTTAAAGAAGCGAGAAGGATATCGACTTCTGTTTGATCAGTTTGATATTGAAAAAATCAGTCAATACGATCAAGAGAAAGTCGAAGCCTTAATGTTGGATGCACGAATTATACGCAATCGCCTAAAGATTAATTCGACGATCACTAATGCTCACGCTTTTATTGAAATACAAAAAGAGTTTGGTAGTTTTTCTGATTACTTGTGGGGCTATGTTAATAAAACACCGATCAACAATCACTGGCAAAGTATGTCTGAGGTACCTGCAACAACTGAATTATCAGATAAGCTCAGCAAAGATTTAAAGAAACGTGGTTTTAAGTTTGTCGGTTCAACTATTTGCTATGCCTTTTTGCAAGCAACAGGCGTTGTTAATGATCATTTGGTTAGTTGCCCTTGTTATAACAAAGAACAGTAAGGAGAAGTAATGGATAAGAAATCATTACCTGATGTAGAAGAAAATGTTATTGAAACGGTGGATGTGGACGGAACGTATCAAGAAGAGCTACGTAAGAAAAAGGAACGTCGAAATTACCCTTCTAAACCTGTTTTATATGAGAGACGATTTAAAGAGGATCGTCGTTATAAAGACAAGGTAGACATCAAAATTTAAATCTTATATTTACTTAATGAGTGTGAATCATGTCACATTTTGTGTTTTTTGGAAATAGTTGTAAATTTTCTCAATTTTAATGCTTGCAAGTCAGAAAATCGCTTGTATTCCGTACAAAATAGGAGGATTATCCGCTTTCCTTTTCACTTGTATCAAAATGTTTCTAATATGAACCAGTTCGACTCTTTATTACCGCCACAAATGGCTGAACGCGCTGCTGAAGTTGGCGTAGCAAAAGCAACTAAAGACCCATTTAAATCATTCTTATTAGCAATTACCGCTGGTATACACATTGGTATTGCTTTCATCTTTTATACTACGGTAACAACCGGTGCTGAAGATATGCCATGGGGTATGACTCACTTTATTGGTGGTTTAGCCTTCAGTCTTGGTCTCATTTTAGTGGTAGTAACGGGTGGCGAACTATTTACCAGTTCTGTGTTAACACTGGTTGCTCGTGCAAGTGGAAAAATTAGCTGGAAAAGCCTTTGTGCTAACTGGGCTGTAGTGTATGTAGGTAACTTTATTGGTGCTATGCTGCTTGTTGGTATCATGTTAGTTGCAAAACAATACATGAGTGATGGCGGTGCTGTTGGTATTAATACCATGAAGATTGCTCAGCATAAACTTCATCACGGTTTTTGGCAGGCAATAGCACTAGGCTTAATGTGTAACGTATTGGTGTGTGTTGGTGTTTGGATGACATTCTCAGGTCGTACATTAACAGATAAAATTTTAGTGATGATCCTTCCGGTTGCTATGTTTGTTTCTGCGGGCTTTGAGCACTGTATTGCAAACATGTTCCAAATTCCAATGGCTATCGGTATTAAAACATTTGCTTCTCCTGAATTCTGGGCGGCAAGCGGTTATTCTGCATTAGATTTTGCAGACTTAACATTAAGTAATTTTGTTATTAATAACCTTATCCCTGTGACAATTGGTAACATCATTGGTGGTGGTATCTTCGTTGGTATGGGTTACTGGATTATCTATCTACGTGAGCCAAACCATCATTAATTTGATTCGTTAACTGCTTATGTAGACGTTAGATAAAGAAAAGGAGCGTATTGAACGCTCCTTTTTTATGCCTGTTATTTAGTAATTTTCAACTAGTGGTTTACCTTGATCCTAAAGAACATCGCATAAAAGAGTGGGATAACCACTAATGTCAGTATGGTTGCGAACAACAAACCAAACATAATAGTCACTGCCATGCTTTTAAAGAATGGGTCGATAAGCAGGGGAGCAACACCAAGTATGGTTGTTAGTGCTCCGAGTAATACTGGTCTTGCGCGGCTTAATGACGCATCAATAATCGCGTTATAAGGGTGCTTACCATTTCCGACTTCAACATCCGCTTGGTCAACAAGTACGATTGCGTTTTTTACCATCATACCAATAAGACTTAAGAACCCAAGTATCGCCATAAACTCAAATGGCGTTTGGAATATGACTAATCCTATTGATACACCAATGATCGCAAGTGGTGCGGTTAACCAAATAACCAATGGTTGACGTAGTGCGTTGAACATGAAAATAACCGCTAAGATCATCGCTGCAAACCCATAAGGTGCCGAAATAACTAATCCTTCATTGGCGTCTTTAGAGGCTTTATATTCCCCGTACCAAATCAACTGGTATCCAGATGGTAGTTCTATTGCTTCAACTTTCTCTCTTACTTGTTTAAAGGCATCCGCAGTCAGTACTCTAGGTGCAGGATCAGCTTGCACTAAAATTGTCGGCATTCTATCAATACGGCGTAGAATCGCATCTTCCCAAACTAAGTTTGATGATTCAATTAGTTGGCTTACTGAGATAAAACTGCCGGTTGTTGGGCTAAAGACCTCTGTATTTTCTATCGCACGTTGATGATTACGCTCTGTTTCTGGTGAGCGAGCCACAATTGGAATTAAGTCATTACCTTCACGATAAACGCCAACGTTTCGTCCAGATAATGTCTGAGCGATGGCTTTATTTATGTCTTGTGTGGTTAATCCAAATTGTTGTGCTTTTTCTTCTGAAAACTGAGGACGCAGCACTGGCACTTGTTGACGCCAATCGTCTTGCACCGCAATCAATTGTGGATCATTAATCATGATCGCTTTTGCTTGCTCTGCTAATTGTCGCAGTACATAGCTATCTGGACCTTTAAATCCAGCTTCAATTTTTTTACCGCCGCCGCGACCTAGCATGAATTTCCATACTTTAATCGATGCATTGGTGTATTTTGCATCTAATTCAGTTTGAAGTTCAACCAACAGTGGAGCAATGTTTTGATAGTCATCAATATCAATCAGTAGCTGGCCGTAACTTGGGTTACGAGCTTCTGGTGAGTAGGTTAGCATAAAGCGTAAACCGCCACCGCCCACAAAACTGGTGATATTTGTGATGCCTTCTTTCTGTTTTACATCTTGCTCTATGGCCGCAATAGTTTGCTCTGTGCGCTTAATGTCTGATCCTTGTGGTAAATAAACATCAACCACAAATTGAGCACGTTGAGATTCTGGCATAAAGCCCGGTGGAATATAACGAACACCATAAATAGAAGTAAATAAAACAACCAGTAAAAGACCTACACTGATACCACGATGTGCTAATACCCAAGTTAATAATTGACGGTATTGTTGACTAATACGGCTTGGTGGTGCTTGGCTATCTATTGGTTTCACGGTTAGAAAATCGTGGCATAGCATTGGCGTGATTGTAATCGCAAATACCCAACTTAATAGCATTGAGTATAAAATCACCCAAAACAGAGATCCTGCATATTCGCCCATGTCTGATGGAGAAAGACCGATAGCACTAAAAGCACAAATACCTACAACCGTACCACCTAAAAGAGGCCATTTAGTTGCATTAACCACATCAGAAACAATCTCCTCACGGCTATCATTTGGTGTGGTTTGTAAGCGTACTAAAATACCATCTGTCACCACAATCGCATTATCTACCAGCATGCCTAATGCAATGATCAATGCACCCAGAGAGATCCTTTGCATTGCGATGTCTTGGATTAACATGATGCATAACGTGCCTGCAACCGTCAGTAGCAAAACAAAGCCAATGACGATGCCTGAGCGTAGCCCCATAAATAGCAGTAAGACGACAAATACAATTACAACAGCAGCAATGAGGTTATCAATAAAGTTGGTTACCGACGCACGAACCGAATCCGATTGCATAGAGATAACGTTAAGCTCTATCCCTAATGGACGTTGACCTTCTAGCTCTGCAATGCGCGCTTTTACGGCATCGCCCATATCAACCACGTTACCGCCTGATACGTTTGAAATACCAAAACCTACGGCACGTTCACCATTGTAACGAACCAGCATAGAAGTCGGTTCTTGGTAGCCACGAATAACCGTTGCAATATCACCTAAACGAAGGACAGTATTATTATCCCCAAGGCTTACTTGCAGGTTATTTAAGTCATTAATTGAGTTAATTCCAGAGTTTGGGATCACAGGAATACGCATTGCATCCGTTTCAATACTTCCGGCAACCGTTACGATGTTTTGCTTTTGTAGTACCTGATACACTTTCTCTGCAGACACGCCAAATTGCGCCATGCGCTCGCTCGACATTTCAACGAAAATGGTTTCTTGGCGCTCGCCTAGTGTTGCTGTTTTTGCAACGCCAGGGACAAGAACAAGTTCACGTCGTAAGTCATCGACATAATCTTGCAGTTGTTTGTCACTAAAGCCTTCGCCTGTTACGGCAAAAAATAGCGAGTACACATCAGAAAAGTCATCATTAACAATAGATGCGCTTGCTCCTGGTGGTAATTGGCGTTGTGCATCCCCAATTTTACGACGCAGTTTATCCCACACTTGTTGCAAAGCGGCTTGGCTTTGAGCAAATTCAAGTTTGATTTCAACCGTCACTTCAGACATGCCTTGTTTAGAGACAGACTTCACTTCTTTTACTTCTTGAAGTGATTGAACGGCACCTTCAATAATATCGGTTACTTCGTCTGATACTTCCTGAGCGGTTGCGCCAGAATATGGGGTATTGATTACCGCTTGACGAATGACAAATTCAGGATCTTCAAAACGACCTAGTTTTAAATAGCTTAAGTAACCACCAAATAAGATCAGAGTGATAAGCACCCACACTGAGGTACGCTTAGTAATGGTATAACGTGCAATGTCCATTTTTATTCCCCGTCACTCATTGCTGATTGTTCAGAATATGGTTTTACGATCATGTCGGTTTTAATACTGGTTACACCGGCAATGATAATGCGCTCGTTCATTTGCAAGCCTTGAGTAATAACCACTCGGTTTGCCAGTAATTCACCGGTATTAACCGCGCGTTGCTGTACTTGATTTTGAGCATCAACCACCCACACAAATTGACTGCCTTTGTTATCTGGGACGATAGCGGTTAAAGGCACGGTAATAAGAGTGTTCTCTTCTGCTGAGTCTTTTGGATACACAGGAGTCACTTTTACTGTCATGCCCGGTAATACATTAAAGCCGCTTAATTCTTTAAACTTTAGTACCACAGGGTAGGTTTGCGTTATTGGGTCCGCTTGAGTGCCATACGTACTTAATACAAGAGGAAAGCGGACATTAGGAACAGCACTGATTTGAGCTATCGCTTCTGAGCCTTTTAATTCACCCAACATGACACTGTCTGGAATATTGATAAGTACTTCTAAGTTATCAAGATCATGAATGGTCAATACTGGGCTATTTGCTTGTATTTGCACATGATTGTCGATCATCTTACGACCAACAATACCATCAAAAGGAGCGGTCAATTGGGTGTACTCTAATTGACGTTTTGCTTCTTCTAGTCGATTTTTAGCTAGGTTATAGCGAGTGCTTAACGTATCTAAATCGCTCTTAGCAATGGCTTGGCTTTTTTCATAAATCGCTTTGCCACGGTTGTATTCTGCTTGGCTATTTTTATATTCAACACGTGCTGACTCTAGTGCCGTTTTCGCATCACGAGGATCTAATTGCGCCAGTAATTGTCCTTTTGTTACCTGTTGGCCCTCTTCAACAAGCACATTAATAACACGTCCATTCATTCTAAAAGCTAAATCAGCACGTTCGGCAGAGCGTACAACACCGTTAAAGCGTAATTGCGCATTTATACTTGGGCTAATCACTTCAATAAGTGCAGGGCGAATAGTGTCGACTTTTGTTGTTTCTAATTGTGCTTTGTTTGAGTCACAACCAGAGATTATTAGTGTGCCAATCGCAAGGCTGACAGCCAGTACGGTTTTCTTCATTAACATAACAGTCGAAATACGTGAATTCATTGACTCATTCCTCATGAAAAGAGTGGTTGGTTGAATATAAAATAATCGAGCAAATCATTTTTCAATTACTAAAGTAAACTCGTGAGTTTATTTTATGGCTAAATTGCAATAAAGTAAACTCTTGAGTGTACATTTTTATTTTGAATGGGTAGAATGTTCTAAATTTAGTGATGGAGGGACTATGAAAAAACTGACACGATCACAGCAAAAGCACCTTGATATTATCAATGCGGCAAAAGAAGAATTTATTGAGCACGGTTTTCTTGCTGCCAATATGGATAGAATTACCTCATCGGCTGAAGTGTCTAAACGTACCCTTTATCGTCATTTTGAAAGTAAAGAAGTGTTATTTGAATCGGTATTAACCATTATTAATGACTCAGTAAACGAAAACGTTTCTTATCAATTTGATGAAGAGAAAAGTACCGAAGAGCAATTGAATGATATTGCTTATAAAGAGATAGAAATACTTTATCAAATCTATGGTATCTCTCTTGCTCGCACCATAGTGATGGAATTTTTACGTCAGCCAGATATGGCTAAAAACTTAATAAAAAATATCTATAGTATTCGCGCGATAACGCAGTGGTTCAATACGGCTATTGAAGCTGGGCGATTAAAGAATGTCGATTCAAAATTAATGACAGATGTGTACGTGAGTCTGTTTCAAGGCTTGCTATTTTGGCCGCAGGTAATGAATTTAGATACTGAACCGGCAGGCGATGCGGTGAAGAGTAAGGTAGATACGGTGACGTCTATTTTTATTCAATCTTATGGTATTAAATAAGTGGCCCCAACTAAATAGAGATCTAATAAAAATGGCGGTGAAGATAAGGTGGATAACCTTTCTTTCACCGCCATTTTTGTTTCTATAGCTTGTTCAAAAAATACGTATTACTTGTCGTTTTTCTTTGCGTACATTTCTAAACCAACTACTAAGCCGATACCTAGAATTACACCAACAACAGCAAAACCAATAAGTGCAGGTTGTTGTGTTACTTGCTCATAGTTGAATGGTGATAAATTGTGCTCAATCAATGGTACTTGCTCGCCTTTTGAGTTGGTGCGCCATTCAATCACTTCTTTCCAAGGCCAGATCTTACCTAATGTGCCCGCCATTAAGCCGGTTAAAAAGATTAAGGTAATATCACGGAATCTTCTTAATAAGAAAGAAAGTACGTGTGAAAAGCTCAGTAGGCCAATGGCACAACCTGACGCGAATAGTCCCATTGTGACCAAATCAAGAGACTTTACTGCACCAAGAACAGGGCTGTACATACCAATAAGTAGAAGAATGAAGCTGCCTGAAATCCCAGGTAAAATCATTGCACAAATGGCAATTGAACCAGCAAGAATATAAGTAAAGGTTGATGGTGTCATTGTCATTGGGTTTAGAACCGTAATGCTATAAGCAAACGCGGCACCTGCTAATAACATAACAAAACGATCTAATGACCATTTCTCAATTTGTTTTGCGATATGAATGATTGAGATGATGATCAAACCAAAGAAGAATGACCACAGAGGAATTGGGTGCGTGTGCAGCATCCATGTGATGACTTTTGCGAGTGTTAAGATGCTCGTTAAAATGCCACCAAAAAGAGAAATAAGGAAAAAACCATTAATGTGTGCAAATGCCGCTTTAAATCCTTCACGTTTCCATAACCCTAAAATAGAAGGATTAATGCGACGGATGCTTTCTAAAAGCGTGTCATAAATACCAGTAATAAAGGCAATCGTACCACCAGATACACCAGGAACAACATCAGCTGCGCCCATTGCCATACCTTTAAAGAATGTCGTTAAATAGTTCATTTTAGCTCTATATAGATGAAAAAAAACTTATGCATAATGCACGAAGGTACGTGATTATACATAAGTTTTGTATAAAAAATGTCGTAAAAATGATTATCCCAATATCATTAATGAGATAATTGTTGGCATAGGCACTACTTCATCATACTTACTAGCTCATCAGCCATGGCAATCGCTGCTTTTCTATTCGCTAAATTTAGTTTTTGATATAAATTACGAATGTGAGTTTTGATTGTTGTTGGAGCCACATCAAACTCTGCAGCAATTTGCTCGTTACTGAAACCTGAATAAATTAATCCTAATACTTGCCACTCTCTATGAGTAAGAGGGCTTGTTCTTATCAGCTCTGGCACCTCTGGGTTATTAATCACTTTTTCAATAAAGGTTTCATCAAAATGGGCAGAGCGAGAGCGCTCATTATTTGATAATGCTTTTTGTAATTGCTCAATACGATGCTTTTCAAGCTCAGTAAGATTTCCTTTTTGCAGTAATTTTGCTAATGGCTTTAAGGTGTTTCGGCCTGCCATTAAGAAACTGCCAATGATCCCCGTTTGATTCGATTGCTTTATTGCTAGGTGCATTGCTTCAATTGATTCATTTATTTGCTTATTCTCATACAACAATACTGATTCCATAATGGCATTACGGTTAATATCGGTGAGTAATTTATGTTGCTGAGCAATGGCTTGAGAAGCTTGCAGTGTTGTAATCGCCGTTTCAATATCTCCTAAATGGAAATAGGCTCTGGCAATATTGCGCCATTGAAGCTGAGTAAAGTGATTACAACGAGTTTCAGGTTTTTCTGTATGCGTTAACCAATAGCTGATTGCTTCCGTATTGCCTTTCGCCTGCCAATAGAAAAGCTGAGCTGAAGAGGCATTGGCTTTCCAATCAATATGATAATCTGCTTGGCTTAATAGTTGCTGGCATTTTTCTAGATAGCGCTCGGCTTTGTCTAGTTCACCACGAGCTACCGCTAAACGAGCAAGCATTGAGTAACCACGTAGGTGTTTGGTTTCATCAAATGGAGAAAGAACATCTAACCCTTTCCATGTGCACTGTTCTGCTTCATCAAAACGAAACCAGAACCAGTAGATCTGCGCGCGCGAACGTAATAAAAATTCATGTAAAGGCAGCTGGCCTAAATCTTGGTCTTCAATCAGTTTGAAGCCATTATCTTGTAAATCAAAAGCGGCTTGCATGAAGCCCTGTGCCATTAATATTTCACTTTGTTGCAAAATAGCCCACAACGCTTGGTGATAAATATTATAGGTCATTGCCATCTTTTCAGTTTGCTGCATTAAGGCAAGTGCTTGTGCAAGGTTTCCTGAAACGTGATGGTATTCGCCAATTACAGATGTCGCGACTATACGGCTGCGATATTTATTGGTATCTAACTCTTCAAGGGCTTTTTCTGCAAAGGCGAGGGCAGCTTCAGGTTCATTTTTGTTGATAGAAACTTGAGCGCGTAAAGCATCGAGTTCGCCCTGCATTTGTCTGTCTAACGTAATATTACGTGCAGACATCTCTTTTTGCCCTTCAGATAACAGATCATCCACTTGTAAGTAGTTGTGCTGGCTTTGCGCTAACCATGCTCGAATGATAACTAATCGAGGAGAGGTAAATAACACCTCAGGATCCAATTGCGTAATGGTAGATTCAAGCAACGTAAGCTCGCCATTATTGAATAGGTGCCAGCCATACTGCGTTAAGATCTCTGCGACCAATTGATCATCTTTAGCATTTTTCGCGTGGCGAAGTGCTTGATAAATATTCTTTTGTGATAGCCAAGCGTTTGCGGCTTTTTGCTGCAGCTGTACTTCTTCATGCGCTAAATAGTTTTGGCGTTGATGCGTTAAGAATTCAGCAAATAAATTATGGAATTTATACCAGTCTTCTTTATCACTATCGCTATTAATGAATAGGCCAAATCGGTTTAGATTCTCAATTAATAGCTGTGCGTCATTTCGGCCTGTGACACTGACCAGTAACTGGGTACTAAAGTGTTCAAATACCGCACAACGCATTAAAAATTGTTGGGTTTCTTTATCTAAATGATCAAACACTTCTTCGGCAAGATAATCCCACAAATGAGCATGATTAAGCTGAGCCATCGCCTGTGTTGAGTTACTTAAAGACTGATTATTTTGAATACTATGCAGGGCTATGAGCTGCAAGGCAGATGGCCAACCTTCAACGTGTTTACGAACATTGGTAATCGATTCTTGGTCAATGTCATCGTTAAGACGTTGGTTAAAGAAAAGAGACGTTTCTGATTGGTCAAAAGCTAAACTTTGATTGTCAATTTCAATCAATAGATCTCGAACTCGCAAATTTGCTGTGTTGAGTGGCGGCTGAGAACGACTGGTAATAACCAGAGTGAGATTATCAGGCAAATGCTTAAGGAAGAATTTTAGCCCAAGATGAATCGCGTCATTGGTAATTAAGTGATAGTCATCGAGTACGAAATAGGCTTCTTCTTGAAATGGGATCAGCTCAGTAAATACTTGAGAAAATAGGCTAGATAAAGAGGCAAATTGACGTTTCTCTGTTAATGCTTTGGAGTGAGGAAGATCTAGTCCGGTAGCATTACTAATGGTTTGAACAAAATATTTAGCAAATTTATATTCATCATTATCACCATCATCAAGGCTATACCAACCTGTTGCTTCTTTATTTGATAGCCACTGTGCAGCCATTGTTGTTTTGCCATAGCCAGCTGGAGATCGAAATAAGACCAGTTTGTAATGAATGGCATCTGCAAGTGTATTAAGCACACGTTGTCTTATGATGGCGTTATGCAAGCGTCTAGGAAAATGTAATTTCGATGGTATTAACATAATTATTGTTCTTCTTAAAAATACTAAGAAGATTATCCATAATATTGGAAAAGAATGTCTCATCTACGCCCCATAAGTGTGATCTATGTTTCTTTTTAGTTGTGGTTTGTTTTATAAATCAATCGCTTCTATTGCGTTGTATGATGTAATTTCAAAAATGTCCCAAACTGTGATCTTGTTATCATTTTGTATTTAATGCCGCAAAACTGTGTCAGTTATCACGTCAAATTAGCCTGTAAGCCTACAAAGTTTGAGTTATATCACGCTAAATTATGCTCGTTTTTACTACGCCTTTCTTGATTTTAGTCTCCGCCCCCAAGGAGGAGGATGCGACTATTATTTGAAACAGGCAGGATTACTCACAGTTGATTTATGAACCTTCGTGAGAGATACAAGATGAAAACGAACAACATCAAAGATTTTGATAAAGCGGCATTTCAAGCTTCTGTAAAGCAGCATTTAGTAACAACATTTGGTGCTGATGAAAAAATAGCCACTTCTAAGGTATGGTATTTAGCGATGGGTAAAGCCCTAGCTGAACTAACTACATTTGACCTTGTTGGTACTGAAAATGATGAGAAAATTAAGAACGCACGTAGTGTGAACTACTTATCTTTAGAGTTCTTAATTGGTCGTTTAACAGGTAACAACTTAATTAGCATGGGTCTTTATGAAGACATTACCGATGCAATGGGTGAGTTAGGACATAACTTAACGGATTTGTTAGAAGAAGAGCGCGATCCTGCACTGGGTAATGGTGGCCTTGGTCGTCTAGCTGCGTGTTTTATGGATTCATTAGCAGCGCAAGAGTTCCCTGCTATTGGTTACGGTCTGCATTATGAATACGGTCTGTTCCGTCAGTCTTTTGATGACTGTCGCCAACAAGAAGCACCTGATGCATGGCGTGGCGTAGAAGGTTACCCGTGGGAAGTGGCTCGTCCTGACTTTGCACAAAACGTTGGTTTTTACGGTAAAGTTGAAACGTACACTGAAAATGGCGAAGAGAAACGTCGCTGGGTTCCTGGCATGTCAGTTGAAGGTATGCCTTGGGATTTACCAATTGTTGGTTACCAAAGTGATACGGTTTATCCACTGCGTTTGTGGGAATGTCGTGCAAAAGCACCGTTTAGCTTAGCTAGCTTTAACAATGGCGATTACTTTGAAGCGCAACATGCTCTGATTGATGCGGGTAACGTAACGAAAGTCTTGTATCCGAATGATAACCACGAGAAAGGTAAAACACTGCGTTTAATGCAGCAGTATTTCCACTGTGCATGTTCGATTGCGGATATCTTACGTCGCCACGATGCGGCAGGTCATAAGATTGAAGATCTTCCAAAATACGAAACTATCCAACTAAACGATACTCACCCTACCATTGGTATTCCTGAGTTGATGCGTATTCTAATTGATGAGCGTGGCTTAACATGGGATGCAGCGTGGGCAATTTGTTCGAAGACATTTGCTTACACTAACCATACGTTACTTCCAGAAGCATTAGAAACGTGGAGCGAATCGTTAATTTCTCGCTTACTTCCACGTCATATGGAAATCATTTATCACATTAACTATCTATTCTTAGAAGGCGTAAAACTGAAATGGCCGGGTGATGTTGATAAGCTACGTAAGCTTTCAATCATTGAGGAAGGTACGCATCGTATGGTGCGCATGGCAAACTTATGTGTGGTTTCTTCTTACGCGGTGAATGGTGTTGCGGCACTTCATTCTGAGTTAGTTAAGCGTGATTTATTCCCAGAGTTTAATGAATACTTCCCAGGTAAACTGACGAACGTAACTAATGGTGTGACTCCTCGTCGTTGGTTGAAGTTCTGTAATCCAGGTCTTTCTAACTTGATTTCAACTAAGATTGGTAATGACTGGCCAGCAGATCTAGATCAGCTACGTGATATTGCAAAATTTGCTGATGACGCGAAATTCCAAAAAGAGTTTATGGCCGTTAAGAAGCAAAACAAACAACGTCTTGCGGATTGGGTTCAAGAGAACATGGGTATTGAATTAAATACTGATGCTATTTTTGATGTTCAAATCAAACGTCTGCACGAATACAAACGTCAGCATTTAGATCTGTTAAATATTCTTTCTTTATACCACCGTATTTTGAATGAACCTGGCTTTGATATGCACCCACGTGTGTTCTTCTTTGCAGCGAAAGCAGCGCCGGGTTACCACTTAGCTAAAGAGATCATCTTCGCTATTAATAAAGTGGCAGAGAAAGTAAATAACGACCCTCGTGTATCTGACTTCTTAAAAGTCGTCTTCATTCCTGATTACCGAGTGAGCATGGCTGAAATCATCATTCCAGCAGCTGACGTTTCTGAACAAATCTCTACCGCAGGTAAAGAAGCATCAGGTACTGGTAACATGAAAATGGCCCTAAACGGTGCGTTGACTGTCGGTACAATGGATGGTGCAAACGTTGAGATCCGTGAAGAAGTAGGTGATGAAAACATCTTTATCTTCGGTCTTGATGTTGATGAAGTTGAAGCGCTAAAAGCATCTGGTTACAACCCATACAAATATTACGAAGCCGATTCATTACTGCAAGCGTCATTAGACCTATTGGCTGGTGATGAATTTACTCCAGGTCAAGTAGGCCTGTTATCTGCAACGCGTGACAACCTACTTTATGGCGGTGACCCGTACCTAGTATTGGCAGATTTCGCAGATTATGTTCGTGCTCAAAATAACATCGATGCGGCTTACCGTGATCAAAAGCATTGGGCGAAAATGGCGATTTTAAACACAGCACTTGTGGGTAAATTCAGCTCTGACCGTAGTATCCGTGACTATGTGAATAACATCTGGAAATTAAAAGCCGTTAACCGTTAATTTGAAATTAAAAATATAACAATGAGGGCAGTATTATGCTGCCCTTGGAGAAAAAGCGATGAAAGATAATAATACTCTACATCAAATCGCAGAGCAGGCTGGGCTAGCAAATAGTTACGTAAGTGCTTGGGGCGATGAAGAAAAAGTCAGTGACGATACCTTAATTCGTTTACTGGCTTCTTTGGGTTATGACACTAAGAATGAAGCTACATTGCAGCGTTCTTCTGAAAAAATGCAGAAGCAAGACGTGTTAGCGCCGGTGTCTGTTATTCGTGATAACGAGCCACTTCAAGTTTCTATGCAGTTAGGTAAAAGTGCTCGCATTAGTGAATTCAGTTGGAAAGTAACGACTGAAAATGGTGAGGTCCTTGAAGGTTACCTGCAATCTCAAATTGTAGCGGATAAGCGTGAAAAGGGTGGGGTATTATTATTTTCTTTACCAACATTACCTTGGGGATATCACACATTAGAAGTGATTCGTAAGCGCCGTAAAGCTCCTTACGTGATGACATTAATCGTGACACCTCAAGCTTGTTTTAAACAAGATGCAATTAATCAGGGGAAGAAACTGTGGGGTCCAAGTGTTCAACTTTATACACTAAGAACCGCTCATAACTGGGGTATTGGTGATTTTGGTGATCTAAAACAGTTGGTTGGTGATATTGCAAACCGTGGTGGTGATTTTGTTGGTTTAAACCCAATTCATTCACTGTTCCCTGCAAACCCTGAAGGCGCAAGTCCATACAGCCCATCTTCTCGTCGTTGGTTAAATATTCTGTATATTGACGTGTGTTCAGTACCAGAGTTTGCACTGTGTAATCAAGCACAAGAGTTGGTTGGTAGTGCGGAGTTCCAGCAGCGTTTGATTGAAGCTCGACAATCTCATTGGGTAAATTATACCGAAGTGTCAGCGCTTAAAATGAGTGTGTTGCCGCTATTATTTGCGGAATTTAAAGCGCGCCATTTAGATAAAAATAGCGCTCGCTCTGATGCGTTCCTTGCATTTGTAGAAGAGGGCGGTGAAAGCCTACTTCATCAAGCTGCATTTGATGCACTGCATAATTCACTTTATACCAAAGATCAAAGCATTTGGGGCTGGCCTGTATTCCCAAGTGAATTACAACATTTTGATAATAAACAAGTACAGCAATTTATTAAAGACAACCGTGATCAGGTTGATTTGTACATGTACCTACAATGGATTGCCTTTACTCAAATTAATGATGTTCAGCATTTTGCTGAAGATAAAGGGATGGATATTGGTCTATATCGCGATTTAGCGGTAGGGGTTGCGGATTCTGGTTCTGAAACATGGGCAGATCACGGAAATCTATGTCTAGATGCTAGTATTGGTGCGCCACCTGATATTTTAGGTCCTCTTGGTCAAAACTGGGGCTTACCACCACTTAATCCGCATGCATTAAAAGCAACAGGCTATGATGCTTATATTCAACTGCTTCGTGCAAACATGAAAGCTTGTGGTGCATTACGTATTGATCATGTATTGGGTCTGTTGCGTTTATGGTGGATACCAAAGGGTGAAGATGCGACAAAAGGCGCATACATGTATTACCCAGTTGAAGATATGCTGTCGATTCTTGCGCTAGAAAGCCATCGTTATGAGTGTTCAGTGATTGGTGAAGATCTAGGTACCGTGCCTGATGAAATTGTGAATTTACTTGCTGATGCCGGTATTCATTCATATAAAGTCTTCTTTTTTGAAACAGCAGAAGATGGTGGTTTTTATTCGCCTACTCATTATCAAGAGCAGTCGATGTCGGCACTATGTACGCATGATATGCCAACATTACGTGGCTTTTGGCACTGTGATGACTTAAAAATGGGCGAAGAGATCGGCTTATATCCAGATGCTGAGCAGTTAAAAGCCTTATTTGAAACGCGAGCAGAATCTAAACAAGAGATTTTAAACAGCGTTGATTTCCATGGTTTCCTACCTGAAGGTGTGGGTCGTGATGCGTCATTTGTACCAATGGATAGACATTTAAGTGATGCATTGCAATGTCATTTGGCTGCAGGATCGAGCACGCTTCTCAGTTTACAGCTTGAAGATTGGCTAGAAATGGATAAACCAGTTAACATACCGGGAACTGTTGATGAATATCCAAACTGGCGTCGTAAGTTATCAGTCACCTTGGATGAGATTTTTAATCGCCAAGAAGTGAATGAATTAACTAAGCGTTTAACTGACATTCGTGCTCAAGCTAGCCGAAAATAATAGGAGTATTTACGTTGAACTTACTTGTTGAACGTAAAGAAAAGGACATTTACATGCAGCTTGAAAGGGCTGCATTTTCAGATCCATTTTCTTTTTTAGGTCCACAATATCAATCTTCTGACATTGCCTTGCGTGTTTGGCTTCCTGGAGCAACCTCGGTTAGTGTGCGTCTTTCTTCAAATCAGAAAAGTTATGCATTAAGCTCTGAACCTTCTCAAGAAGAGATGTTTATTCTTAATGAATCCCTTGATATTACCAATGAACATTACCAACTAGTCGTTAATTGGAATGGCATAGAGCAAATCATTGATGATCCTTATCAATATCACGACATTTCCCCGACAGATGCTCAGGCTCATGCGCCAAAAGAGATGTATAACCATTTGGGTGCTCATTTAGTTACGCTTGAGCGTGGTAAAAAGAGTGTTCAAGGTGTGCGATATGTTGTGTTTGCACCGAATGCATCTGCTGTCAGTGTTATTGGTGATTTTAACCAGTGGGATGGCCGTCGTCACCCTATGCAGCGCATTGATAATGGACTTTGGGCATTATTTATTCCAGAGCATGTGGCTGGAGTAAAATATAAATTTGAACTCAAAGGGCCTAGTGGGGAAGCGCTTCCTCATAAAATGGACCCATTTGGTGCGTTTAACGAGCAATACCCGTCTTTCTCTTCTGTTGTTTACGATCAAGCTGAATATCAGTGGCAGGATACGACATGGCAAACACGGCCTGTTACTCAAAAGCAAAAAGAAGCCTTATCTTTTTATGAACTTCATGCCGGTTCTTGGAAGCGAAATGAACAAGGTGAGTTTTTAACTTACCGTGAATTGGCTGAGCAATTAATCCCATACATCGTTGAGATGGGTTATACGCACATTGAGTTGATGCCAGTTTCGGAGCATCCGTTTTATGGTTCGTGGGGCTATCAACCAATTGGTTTATTCTCACCAACAAGTCGATTTGGTACACCTGATGACTTCAAATTTTTTGTTGATCAGTGTCACCAAGCAGGCGTAGGTATTGTTTTGGATTGGGTTCCAGCTCACTTTCCATCTGATTCTCACGGTTTAGCGAACTTTGATGGAACGTCACTGTTTAATGATCCTGACCCGCGTCGTGGTTGGCACAATGATTGGCAGAGTTTTATTTATAACTATGACCAACAGCACGTACGTGAATTTTTAGTTTCAAATGCACTGTATTGGTTTGAACACTTCCATATCGATGGCTTACGTGTTGATGCGGTTGCGTCAATGCTTTACCTTGATTATTCACGTGAAGATGGTGAGTGGATCCCTAACTGGGATGGCGGAAATCACAACCATGGTGCCATTGCCTTATTAAAATGGATGAATGAAGAGGTTTACACTCATTATCCAAATGCAATGACTATTGCTGAAGAGTCAACGGCTTTTCCTGGGGTTTCAGCACCCACGTTTGATGGCGGCTTAGGTTTCGGTTTTAAATGGAATATGGGCTGGATGCATGACAGTCTGAGCTATATCCAAGAAGATCCTATTCACCGTCGTTACCATCATGACACCATTACTTTTCCTATGGTGTATGCATTTAGTGAAAACTATGTGTTATCACTTTCTCACGATGAGGTGGTGTATGGCAAAGGCTCTATTTTAGATAAAATGCCTGGTGATGAATGGCAGAAGACGGCTAATATGCGAGCATACATGGGTTATATGTATGGTCAGCCAGGTAAGAAACTGAACTTCATGGGTGCTGAAATTGCTCAAAGTGCAGAGTGGGATCATGATGGTCAACTGCAATGGTTCTTAACAGAATTTGACCGTCACTCTGGTATGCAGGCATTAGTCCGTGATTTGAATAAAATGTACACTTCGCAACCAGCACTATATCAAAATGATTGTAGCCCTTCAGGTTTTGAATGGCGATTGCAAGATGAAGCCGAAATGAGTGTATTGGCTCATGAACGTTTAGGCGATAATGGTGAGCGTATTTTGGTGGTGAGTAACTTTACGCCATCACCAAGAGAAAACTTCCGCTTAGGTATGCCTGTTTCTGGTGAATATGAGTTATTACTTAATAGTGATGCGAATTTCTATGGCGGCAGTAACTATTATGTTATTGGCGAAGTAAAAACAGAAACTATTGAGTCTCAGGGACTACCTCAATCTATCTCGATTACATTACCGCCACTTTCAACGGTATTCTATCGTTTAAAGTAATCAGTTCAAAAATAGTAAGATAATACATAGCCCTGAATGACGATTGTGGTTCAGGGCTATTTTAATTTATGTATTTTATTCTGGTAATAAATATTCATCAAAACCAAGTTGAGTAAGGTTTTCAAACGCTTCCCATACCTCTTTGGGAATATTTTGTGCTTCTTGGTAACCTAATGTTGGATAGATTTTTAATCGATGTAATTCACCTAAAATAATACTAGCGACATGATCAAAAGTAACCTCTTCAGTAGGGTAATTGATAAAACTAATATTAGGCGAGCTAATACAGAATTCTATATTGCTCCAGTTTTTTAAGAATGTAGCGAGTAGTCTTCTTTCCATATAAGGCTTTTGAACTAACAGTAGAGATTCAACCTTGATATTTTTTTCTTTAAGCAAATCTTGAGTAAAGAAAATATTTTCACCCGTATTAGTCGCTTTTGTTTCAACAAGAATAGCAGAAGAGGGAACCCCCATATCTTTAGCCACATTTGCAAAAGTTTCAGCTTCGCTTAAGTTGAATAAGCCTTCTGTAGCACGTCCTTGTGCTCCTGAGAAGATAAGCAAAGGGGCATACCCGTCGAGATAAAGTTGAGCTGCATGTTCAGCAACACGTAAATCGTAGCTACATAGTACAAAAATAGCGTCACTTTTTTTTATTGGTTGATTTAAAAGATGATAATCCCAGATAAGTTGAAGCTGTTGAAACAAATGAAGCGGCATATAATAATTCCTGTTAAACGATATTATGAAATAATTGCACTGCCTTAAACAACTTTCAACTCCTATTTTTTATGGAATGATGAGCTATATATTAGATTGGTGAATATAATGTTAACTGTTTGTGTTGCTTTGGCCGGAAAGATTGAACTGAAGCACACTCTCAGATGAATTAATATTGAAAATAGATATAAGCTTAAATTTTCTCAATTTTACATATAAAATATGTTAAGTTAATCTCAAATAATGATAATAAGCACTATTAACTAATAGTGATTATATTAAAAATAATCTCAAGGAGAGAAAATGGCTGGTGTATTAGGAATGATTTTGGCTGGTGGTGAAGGCTCACGTCTGCGTCCGTTAACTGAGTCTCGCACAAAACCTGCTGTACCGTTTGGTGGCAGCTATCGTTTAATTGATTTTGCATTAAACAATTTTGTGAATGCAGATTTAATGCGAATTTATGTATTGACTCAGTTTAAGTCACAATCATTATTCCAACATATGAAAAAGGGTTGGAATGTAAATGGAATTACAGATCGCTTTATTGACCCTATCCCTGCACAAATGCGAACAGGGAAGCGTTGGTATGAAGGTACCGCCGATGCGATTTATCAAAATATCAGCTTTATTGAAGCATCAGAGCCTGAGCACGTATGTATCTTTGGTTCGGATCACATCTACAAAATGGATATTCGACAAATGCTCGATTTCCATAAGAAAAAACAAGCAGCGTTAACTGTCTCAGCACTTCGTATGCCAGCTAAAGATGCGACGGGTTTTGGTGTTATCGAAGTGGACGAGCATGGAAAAATGATTGGTTTTGAAGAAAAACCGGCAAATCCAAAATGTATTCCCGGCCACCCTGGTATTGCTCTTGTTTCTATGGGTAATTACATTTTTGAATCAGAAAGCTTATGTAAAGAGCTTAGACATGATGCGGATCTTGCTGACTCATCACATGACTTTGGTAAAGATATTATTCCAAAGATGTTTCCGGAAGGAAATGTATATGTTTATGACTTCAGCACCAATCATATTACTGGTGAAAAAGAAGAAGTTTACTGGCGTGATGTAGGTACGATTGAATCGTACTGGGAAGCGCACATGGATCTTCTTAAGAAAGATGCACCATTCTCTCTATATAACCGTAAATGGCCGCTTCATACATACTATCCGCCACTTCCTCCTGCGACATTCAGCGACTCTGACAATGGTCGTGTTCAAATCATTGACAGTTTAGTGTGTGGTGGCAGTTATGTTCGCGGCTCTCGTATTGAGAAATCGGTACTTGGTTTCCGTAGTAATATTGCCTCTGCTTGTGATATTAGTGAAAGTATTCTTTTAGGTGATGTGAAAATTGGAAAAGGATGCGTTTTACGCCGAGTTATCATTGATAAAGGCGTAGATATTGCCCCTGGAACTGAAATTGGTGTTAATCTTCAGGAAGATAAGAAGAGATACCATGTTTCAGATGAAGGCATTGTAGTTATCCCTAAAGGAGAGAGAATTGGTTACTAAGACGCTTTCAATTTTATTTGTAGCATCTGAGGTCGAAGGATTAATCAAAAGTGGAGGCTTGGCTGATGTAGCCAAGGCTCTGCCTAAGTCCCTTAACACATTAGGGCATCGAGTAAATATTGCGATGCCAGCTTACAAAAATATTTCAGGTCGAGACGACGCAGAGATTTTGTTAGAGACAAATTTAGAGCATTGGCCACATACACCTTATCAAGTAAGGGCGTTAGAAGTGGATGGTGTTTCTGTCTTTGGTATTGAGTGTGCTCAGTATTTTGATCGTGCAGAAATGTACGCTGAAAATAATCAAGCCTATGCTGATAATGGTGAGCGTTTCGCTTTTTTTAGTGCAGCTTGTCTTGATATGCTGCCAAAGCTCAATGTGAAACCTGACATTATTCATGCAAACGACTGGCACACAGGTTTAGTGCCATACTTACTGAAGAAACGTTATAATAATGATGTTTTTTTTGCACACACACGCAGTGTTCTTTCTGTTCATAATGCGGTGTTTAAAGGTATTTTTCATTACGATGAAATTAATTGCCTTGCAGAGTTCAAAACGCATTACGTTCCTGAAGCCTCAGTCAGTCATACGCACATCAGTATGTTAAAAGCCGGTGTGTTATGTGCCGATAAAATTAATGCGGTAAGCCCTACTTATGCAAAAGAGTTACTGACCGAACTTGGTTCTCACGGCATGGCCGCTGATTTCCAAGCAAGAGAAGCCGATTTGTTTGGTATTTTAAATGGCTGTGATTATGGAGAATGGAGTCCTGTAGTGGATACTTTCATTCCTAAGCAATTTAAGGCCAATCGCATTAGTATGGTTCGTGGTAAAAAAGCATGTAAATCAGCGTTGCAAGAAGAAGTTAATCTTCCTCAAAAAGACGTTGCTATGTATGGCATGG
Organism: Aliivibrio sp. EL58; assembly: GCF_900312675.1. Lineage (GTDB taxonomy): Bacteria > Pseudomonadota > Gammaproteobacteria > Enterobacterales > Vibrionaceae > Aliivibrio. The sequence goes on from NZ_OMPC01000001.1 coordinate 972,621, forward strand.
TTTGTCGTTTAACTAATCAAAAAGGCATTCATTACCTATTACCTATTTTAGAGCAGTTCTTAAAGAATGATGCTCAAGTTGTAATAGTAGGTACAGGTGATCCTATTCTGGCTAACCAATTGGCAGAGATTGCAGCAATACACAGTGATAAATTTGCCTTTGTAGAAGCTTACAGTAATAAGCTAGCACATTGGGTTGAAGCGGCTGCTGATTTCTTTTTAATGCCTTCAGAGTTTGAACCTTGTGGACTAAATCAAATTTATAGCATGGCTTATGGTACCCTTCCAATTGTACGTGAAGTCGGTGGTCTTAAGGACAGTGTGATTGATTATGATATTGATCCTGATAATGCAACTGGCTTTAGTTTTAAAAACCCAGAACCGGTTGAGTTATTATTAGTATTGATGCGTTCATTATTACTTTATAGTCAGAACCTAAATGAAATAAAGCGTGTTCAATTACATGCAATGACGCAAAATTTTAGTTGGGATGAAGCGGCTGAAAAATACATAAAAATGTATTTATCATAATTTGAATAAAGCAGCCAATTAAAAATACTTAAAGGAAAGACATTACGTCTTTCCTTTTTATTTACTGTCGATAAGCGTATAGGATCAGATAAATTGTACTGAAACTGTATCTTGACGTTACTTGGGTATAGAATAACGCTCTTTACTGGTTAGGTATCGCATCGTGATTTCAAAACTACCTAAATGGGTCGAATACGGCACCTTCTTTCTAGCACTTTTAGCTGGGATCACTAACTCAGTAGGCCTACTGGGTTTTCAGCACCAATCTATCTCTCATCTCTCTGGTACTGCCACGTTACTTGGAACTCAATTACTTGGGTTCAATGAAACAACATGGCACTTATTCTTTATTATCTTTAGCTTTATTTTAGGCTCTTCATTAAGTAGCTTAATTGTCGGTTGTACGGCATTAAAATTAGGGCGACGATATAATTTCGCACTGTGTATTGAAAGTGTTTTGTTGTTTGCTGCAATGATTATTTTAGGTGAAGGAAGCCAGTGGGGGCATTACTTTGCTTCTGCGGCTTGTGGATTACAAAACGGCTTGGTTACTACCTACAGTGGAGCTGTGGTTAGAACCACTCATGTAACTGGTGTGCTTACTGATCTTGGTATTATGCTAGGCATGAAGTTAAAGGGAGAGCCCATTCATCGTCGTCGTTTAGCATTGTATCTATTTATCGCATTTGGCTTTGTTTTTGGCGGGGTGATTGGTGGTTATTTCTATCCTTTTCTTGGAATAAATACACTAGCGATTCCTGCAACGTTATGTGCGTTGTTAGCGTTTTCTTACTCAGTTTATTTATATCAGCATAAAGATCATTAGGCGTTCTTAAGTCTTTACTGAAGATAATCAAATAAAAATGGCCGCTAATTTAGCGGCCATTTTAGTTTCAACTATTAACTCAATATTAAGAATTTGATGGTTGAACTAGTGGTTTGTATGGGTTATCCGCTTTACGACAAGCTGCAGTTGTGAAGATAACATCTGTTGAGCTGTTTAACGCTGTTTCAGCTGAATCTTGAACAACGCCAATGATGAAACCAATAGCAACGACTTGCATTGCAATTTCGTTTGGAATACCAAATAGGCTACATGCTAATGGAATTAAAAGTAATGAACCACCAGCAACACCAGATGCACCACATGCAGATACTGCCGCAACTAAACTAAGCAGTATTGCCGTAGGTAAATCTACGGTTACGCCAACAGTGTGAACGGCTGCAAGGGTAAGTACAGTGATAGTAATCGCAGCACCGGCCATGTTAATTGTTGCACCTAGTGGAATAGATACAGAGTAAGTGTCTTTATGTAGATTTAAACGCTCACATAATGCCATATTTACAGGAATGTTTGCTGCAGAGCTTCGTGTAAAGAATGCAGTTACACCGCTTTCACGTAGACATAAGAACACAAGTGGGTATGGGTTACGCTTAGTGCGAATAAATACAATTAATGGATTCACAATTAGCGCGATAAACGCCATTGAACCAAGCAGTACCGCTAATAGGTGTGAGTAACTTGCTAGCGCGTCAAAACCTGTTTCTGCAAATGTGCTTGATACTAAACCAAAGATACCAATTGGAGCAAAACGGATAACAACAGTTACGATATCTGAGATACAGTTAGACAGGTCAATAAATACTTTTTTCGTTGCATCAGATGCAGAGTGTAGCCCTAGACCTAACGCTACAGCCCAGCCTAAGATACCAATGAAATTCCCCGTCATTAATGCATTGATTGGGTTATCAATAATTTTAAACAGTAAAGTGTGAAGGACTTCAGCTATTCCTTCTGGTGCGCTGTTTGTTGCAGCATCTGTAACTAAAGTAAGAGTTGTCGGAAAAAGAAAGCTCATAACTACTGCAGTTAATGAAGCACAAAAGGTACCGACTAAATATAAAACCACGACAGGTTTCATATTTGAATCTTGGCCTCGTTTTTGGTTAGCGATAGAAGATGCGACCAAAATGAATACAAGGATAGGAGCAATTGCTTTTAGCGCACTAACAAACAATTGACCAAATAGACCTGCAGAAACAGCAAGATCTGGTGATAATGTTGCTAGAGCAACACCTGCAACGATACCGATTAAAATTTGTATAACGATGTTGGTATTCATCATACGAACGAGTAAGGGTTGGGCTTGCGGCATATTAAATTCCTTTAATTTAGTACAACATACATCTTATCTGATGCTTATGCGAAGAATAGTAACATTATTGTCTATTTTTTTGCACTAACTTGTTAAAGAGTTCTCAATAAATGCCGATAATAATTATAAATAACGTGTTACATAAATAATTGTTGGTTATATTATTAATAATTTGAATGGCTGAGTGGGTGTTATGTATGAGTGGAATATTAAATAGTGTTGATCAGCGCACCCAGCTTGTGGGTGAAAATCGATTGGAATTGTTGCTTTTTAAGCTTAACACTACTCAAATTTTTGCGATCAATGTTTTTAAAGTAAAAGAGATTTTAAAAGTTCCTAAATTAACAAAACTACCAGGCTCTCATTATCATATTTCAGGAGTGGCTAGCTTACGCGGTGAGTCTGTTCCTGTGATCGATTTACGAGGAGCTATTGGGATGAAATCGATGGGTTGTGATGAAGAGGCGACATTAATTATCACAGAATATAATCGTACCACCCAAGGTTTTTTAGTTGGACAAGTTCAAAATATTATAAATACGACTTGGGCAGATATTCAACCGCCACCTAAAACTGTTGGGCGTCATAACTATCTTACAGCAATCACTCAAGTTGAAGTTGAGCCAAATGTTACTCGTATAGTCGAGATTATCGATGTAGAAAAAGTACTGGCAGAGATCATTGAGTATGATATTACTATTTCTGAAGGTGTATTAGATGAGAAGCTTCTTGCCCACATGCATGGACGTAAAGTTCTTACTGTTGATGATTCGAGTACGGCTCGTGCTCAAGTTAGAAATACGTTGCAGCAGTTGGGTTTAGAAGTTATTGAGTGCAGTGATGGGCTTCAGGCTCTGAATTTACTAAAAGGGTGGTGTAACGAAGGGAAAGTCGTTACGGATGAGATCTTATTAATGATTACTGACGCTGAAATGCCTGAGATGGATGGTTATAAACTGACACATGAAATTCGAAACGATCCTCGAATGAATGATCTTTTTATTACTCTGAATACGTCGTTGAGTGGTAGTTTTAATGATGCAATGGTACAAAAAGTCGGCTGTGATCGTTTTATCTCTAAGTTTCAGCCGGATCTCATTGTTGGTGTAGTGCAAGATCGTCTTGCTCAAATTATTAAATAATGGGTCAACCTGCTTATAAAAATAGGTGGGTTATATAAAGTATTGGTACGGTAAGCTGTATATTAAATGTGACAATTATGTTTGGTTTTGGTAGAGTTCTGACAGTTCCATGACATTGGAGCGCATTAGAGCAAGGCACTTTGTCTTTTACACATCAAATTTAAGGTAGTTTGTTCGCATATGATCTGGATGACATCCAAGTTAATAATTACGCTGATGGTTTTAGCGTATAGAACATATCACAAAGGACGTGTAAAATCTGAAGCTGAGCTTGATTAGCTTAGTGGATAAATTAAAAAGGAGGCTTATGAGCCTCCTTTTTTTATTGCGGTCTATTTATACCAATACTAGTGGTTATCTTTTTTCCTATTCGGCATTAAATATCGCGATTGATAGTGGTGATAAGCTGTAATCGAAAATAAACTGTTTTGTGCTGGTTCTTGTATCTTGAGTATCACAGATTAAAGACCAGCGAGAGTATTTTTTGGGCTTTGGTAATTCAAAGCGTGTAGGCACATTTGATTGATTAATTATAATCAGTAATTCTTTTTCACCATTATAGATATTAAGGTGAAGGCATAAAGATTCAGCACCATGCCAATCACTGTGTGTCATGTAGTTGCCTTCAGGTGTATACCATTCAACTTTTTGTTTCGTTCTATTTGAACCGCTAAATGCATTTATAATAGGCACCATATGAGTTTGTCTAGCTTGGATCATTTCTGATAACCATGCTTTAAACTCTTGTGCTTCTTTATTTAATGTCCAATTTACCCAGCTAATATCACTGTCTTGGCAGTAAGCGTTATTGTTACCTTGTTGAGTGTGTGAGCAATTATCAGCTGCAAGAAGGTGAGGGATCCCAAAACTAAATAATAACGTTGTCATCATATTGCGTTTCTGTTTCTCACGAAGGGCGATAATTCTAGGGTTACTTGTTGGTCCTTCAACACCATAGTTATCAGAACGATTGTCGCCATGGCCATCTCTATTCTCTTCACCGTTAGCGTAATTATGACGCTCTTTATAGCTAACAAGGTCTTGAAGAGTAAATCCATCGTGGTAGCTAATATAGTTAACAGGAAGTTTATGTGGCCAACGAGAAGCGCTAACCAGATCTCGAGATCCCATAAGACGAGTCGCAATGGATTTTAGGTAATTTTGCTCCCCGCGCCAAAAACTCTTAGCGGTATCACGGAATTTATCGCTACACTCATTCCAACCATCAGGAAATTGGCCAACCTGATAGCCGTTAGGGCCAATATCCCATGGCTCTGCAATCAGTTTTACTTTTCTAAGGATCGGATCTTGAGCAACGGCTTTGAAGAACGCATTGTTAGGATTAAATTGGTCATACTTACGACCTAATGTCGCAGCTAAATCAAATCGGAAGCCATCAATATGGTAGTGCTCAACCCAATACCGCAAAGTATCCATAACTAGGTTTAAACTTGGTTGATGTGTAATGTCCAGCGTATTACCACAACCGGTATAGTTAGTGTAATTACCATTATGGTGTAAGTAATAGTCTTGGTCTAAACCTTTTAGATTAAAGGTTGTTCCGCCATTACCACCTTCTGCTGTGTGGTTGTATACCACATCTAAGACCACCTCAATATTATTTTTATGTAATTCTCGTATCGCCGTTTTTAGCTCGCGAACTGCATCAGTTTTGGCATAGCGAGGATCTGGAGCCATAAAAGAGATAGGGTTATATCCCCAATAATTCACCATGTCCATTTCAAGTAAATGTGGTTCATGCATACAAGCAGCTACAGGAAGTAATTGTACGGTAGTGATCCCTTGTTGCTTTAAGTGAGCGATGCAGGCAGCATCCGCTAAACCAAGATATGAACCTCTTACATCCTTATTAACTTCTGGGTTTAACAGCGTAAAGCCTTTTACGTGAGTTTCTAATAAGATGGTTTCTGCACGAGGGATCATTGGATTAGCAGTACCTTGCCAATCAAATTGGTCGTCGACAACCACTGACTGAGCGAGTGTCCAACTTTGTTCTGCAGTGTAAGGTACTTGATAGTGAGGTGTATTTTTTAGTGCTTTTGCATAGGGGTCAAGTAAAAGAAGGGCTTCTTGGTCTTGAATGATTTTAAAGCCATAGGCGGTATTTTCTGTGATTCCATCGATAAAAGTATATTTTATAGAGGCGTACTCTGCGGTGAACGGGTATTCACAATATGTACCGTCATCATTAAAAATGATTAATGAAACGGGAGATGCGGAGGTGTGATGTACAGAAAAATTACAACCATCGCGAGTAAGTGTCGCACCAAGAGGGTACGGGAATGCATGATGTGTGTTCACAATATTCCTCAAATAAACAACAAAAGCCCAATTGCAGATTGGGCTTTTTATAATTAGTAACGTTTGTTAAGCGCCGACTTCTTTATAGAGCCTTTGGCATGCTTTTCCATCATTATGAAATAAATGGCATCGATTTGCAGGAATACCAATAGAGAAGGCATCGCCTGCTTCAATTAACGCTGTATCAGGGACACGGTATATCATATCGGCGTCAGCATCTTCAATTGTTAAATAAATTTGTGTTTCATATCCCAATTTTTCAACAACTAAAACATCTCCTTTAATAACTGCGTCGCCATTTTCAGCAGCAACTAAGTGCTCAGGACGAATACCTAGTGACATTCTTTCACCACGAGTGACCTGTGTTCCATCGACTGGGATCCAAAATGAAGCGCCGTTCTTAAATTGAACCTTAACTTGATTCTTCTCAACATCTTCAATGAAGACACTAATAAAGTTCATTTTAGGAGAGCCAATAAAGCCAGCCACAAAACGGTTTTTTGGGTAATGGTACAGTTCTAATGGCGCGCCAACTTGAGAAACATACCCGCCATCTAGTACCACAATTTTTTCAGCCATTGTCATTGCTTCGACCTGATCATGGGTAACGTAGATCATGGTGCAACCTAGTTTTTTATGCAGTTTGGCAATTTCGATACGCATTTGAACACGTAATGCCGCATCAAGGTTTGATAAAGGCTCATCAAGAAGAAAAACGTCTGGTTGAGACACCAAAGTACGACCGATAGCAACACGTTGGCGTTGACCACCAGAAAGTGCTTTAGGTTGACGTTCTAGTAAATGACCTAGCTGTAGGATATCAGCAGCGTGATCAACACGTTTTTTGATTTCAGATTTATCTGCTTTTGCTAACTTCAAGCCAAAAGACATGTTATCAAACAAGTTTAAATGTGGATAAAGCGCATAAGACTGGAAAACCATACCTACGCCACGTTTAGAAGGTTCGACATCATTCATGCGCTTTTCACCCATGTATAAGTCGCCAGACGTAATGTCTTCTAAACCCGCGATACAACGTAATAATGTTGATTTACCACAGCCCGATGGCCCAACAAAAACAACAAATTCACCAGAGTTTATATCTAAATCAATATTCTTCGAGATTTTAACGTCGCCATAGGATTTGCAAACGTTACGTAAAGTGACACTCGTCATTGTGTCTATCCTCATTTAATTTTAAATAATTTTTACCAACTACTTATTCAGTTTGGTATTAGCTAAGCGCTTTTATAGTGTCATTCTTATGCAAAAGGAGGCGTTCGTCATCCTCCTCCTTCTTCTTTTTTTTGGGGGAGTAGGGGGGAGGAGTACTTAGATCACGTTTTTAATAAATGTCGACGGAGTTCAAAGTTTTTTTAAAATTCAACGTGAATAAGATCTCATTTAGGAATGCTTTTGTGAGCTGGCTCAACTCTAATCTAGATTAAGATCACGCTTTTAAGTGACAAGTGAAAAGGCGTAGAGAGTAGGAGGATGATTAAAGGGGCGTAATTACCGAAAATACATCCTGAAAATTGAATCATCACCTATTTTTACCTAACCCTACGGATGATTCGCTAATTATAAAGGAAGGATTCACAATGAAAAAAGTCCTCAGCACTGTCGCTTTATGCACAATGGCAGCTCTTGGTTCAATCAATGCTTCTGCAGCAATCGAAGAAGGTCAACTAACGATTTGGGTGACTGGTGATAAAGCCTACGAAGGTATGGCGGAAGTAGGTAAACGTTTTGAAGAAGATACAGGCATTAAAGTGACTGTTTCTTTCCCTGATAAAGCGGAAGAGAAATTTCCTCAAGTAGCGGCAACCGGTGATGGTCCAGACATGATCTTCTATGCGCATGACCGTTTTGGTGGTTTTGCTGAAGCAGGTTTATTAGCGGAAATTAAACCATCTGAAGAATTGAAATCTGAAATTGTGGACTTTGCATGGGATGCCGTTGAATACAAAGGTAAAACAATCGCATATCCAGTGGCGATTGAATCAGTCTCTCTAATTTACAATAAAGCATTAGTAAAAACGCCACCAAAAAACTGGGAAGATATTCCTGCGTTAGATAAAGAATTAATGAAGAATGGTCAAAAAGCAATTATGTGGCCTTTACGTGGTGGTGCTTATTTCACATGGCCTTTATTAGCGGCTGACGGTGGTTATGCCTTTAAGAAAACAGCCGATGGCTATGATGTTAAGAACGCAGGTGTAAACCAAAAAGGCGTTCAAGATGCAATGAGCTTTATTGAGACCATGGTAAAAGACAAAACGATTTCAGCTGATATGGATTACTCAGTGGCTGAATCTGAATTTGTAAAAGGTAACGTTGCTATGATGATCAACGGTCCTTGGGGCTGGGCGAACGTTGAAAAAGCAGGCATCGATTATGGTGTAACAACACTGCCTAAGTTCCACGGACAAGCGTCTAAACCATTCGTTGGTGTTTGGGTTGGTGGTATCAGTGCTGTTTCTCCAAACAAAGATCTAGCGGTTGAATTCTTTGAAAGCTACTTATTGACGGATGAAGGTCTAAAAAGCTTAAACGATGATAAACCACTAGGTGCCGTAGCATTAAACTCTTTCCAAGAGCAACTAGGTAATGACCCACGTATCGCAGCAACAATGGACAATGCAATGAATGGTGAAATTATGCCAAACATTCCAGAGTTCACAACGTTCTGGTACAGCATGGAAGAAGCTATTGGTAATGTGGTTGATGGTCGTCAAATGATTGGTGATGCACTAACTGCTGCTGAACAGCGCATGACAAAATAAATAGAATCTTTTGAGAGAGGGAGCCTATCTATCTCCTTCTCTCGTTTGACTAAATCAACTTCTCATCAATGCATACCACTCTACTAAGTTTGTTTCCTAATTAATTGACTTACTAGGTTGGTATTTTTAAAAAGGTCTTGGAGTTTATGACAACAGCAGTCGCTTCGCATACAAATTATAAATCATTAGCAAAGTGGGGTTTATTATCCGCTATTGCTGCAATAAATGGCTATGTATGCGTACTTATGTATTCTCGTGGTGAAACTGCATTTGCAATGTTAACTTTGGTATTAACATCGCTAGCCGTTTATGTGTTTGGCAGTAAAAAAACGTATGCTCACAGATATACCTTTCCTGGTATTGCGGGCATGATTTTATTTATAATTTTCCCATTGGTTTACACTATTGGTTTAGCGTTCACCAATTATAGTGCCACTAACCAACTCACGTTAGAGCGAGCACAAACGGTACAGCTTTCAAAAACATTCCAAAGTGGGAAGAGTTATAAGTTTCAGTTAATGAATCAAGGTAATGGTTACGCGTTAACCATCAAAGATTCAGGAGAGTTATTTGCAACTGAAACGTTTGATTTAGCCAATGCGGTTGAACGTGATCTTGTATTGGCTCCTGTTGAGTCAATAAAAGGCAAGAAAGCAAAAATTAAAGAGATTATTGCGAAGCGCCCTAGCTTGAATTTAATTACGTTGTCTTTGCCTTCTGGCGAAAGTATTAAGATGAGTGGTTTACGTAAATTTGCTGCAGTAGGACCTTTATTTGTTCTGCAAGATGATGGCGAAACACTTTATAACAACAAAACAGAAACCTATTTTAAAGCAAATCATGAAACAGGTTTCTATCAAGAAGTTAACGATAATGATGTTTTTGTTGGTGATCCTATTTCTCCTGGTTTTGTTGTTAACGTTGGTGCTGCTAACTTTGAACGAATTTGGAAAGATGATGGTATTAAAGAACCGTTCATTAGTATCTTTATTTGGACGGTGATCTTTGCTACTTGTACCGTTGTTTTCACTCTAGCAATAGGTTTGGTTCTTGCTGCGGTAGTGCAGTGGGAAGAGCTTAAAGGTCGTGCCGTTTACCGTTTGTTGTTAATTCTTCCTTATGCGGTTCCGGCGTTTATTTCTATCCTGATTTTCCGTGGTCTCTTTAACCAAAGTTTTGGTGAGATCAATATGCTGCTTGATAGTATGTTTGGTATTCAACCTAATTGGTTCTCAGACCCGTTCACAGCAAAAACAATGGTATTAATTGTGAACACTTGGCTAGGCTTCCCTTACATGATGATCCTATGTATGGGTCTATTGAAATCGATTCCAGAAGAGCTTTATGAAGCTTCAGCTATTGATGGTGCCGGACCAATTCAAAACTTTTTCAATATCACAGTGCCAATGATGGTTAAACCATTAACACCGCTATTGATTGCCGCTTTTGCTTTTAACTTCAATAACTTTGTAATGATTGCGCTATTAACTAAAGGTGGTCCAAATATGATTGGAACCACAGAGCCTGCAGGTTATACCGACTTATTAGTAAGTTACACGTACCGAATCGCATTTGAAGGCAGTGGTGGTCAAGACTTTGGTTTAGCAAGTGCTATTGCAACGCTTATATTCTTATTAGTTGGTGGCTTAGCGTTACTAAACCTACGCTTCACTAAATTATCAAATAACTAGTCGTTAAAATAATAAATAAGGATTCATTGATATGCCAATGGTTCAAGGAAAAAACTTAAAATATCGTGTTTGGGCAACTCATGTAGCTATGTGGATTTTTTTAGCGATGATCATTTTCCCATTACTAATGGTTATTACTATTTCATTCCGTGAAGGTAACTTTGCAACAGGGAGTATTATTCCTGAGAATCCATCATTAGAACACTGGAAACTAGCGTTAGGTATTGCGGTAGAGCATGCTGATGGAACAACGACTCAACCTCCATTTCCTGTTTTAACTTGGTTATGGAATTCAATTAAAGTCGCTGCGATAAGCTCTGTATTAATCGTTGTGTTATCTACAACCAGTGCGTATGCCTTTGCTCGACTACGTTTTAAAGGAAAAGAAACTATACTGAAAGGAATGATGATTTTTCAAATGTTCCCAGCGGTACTAGCGCTTGTTGCTTTATATGCTTTATTTGACAAACTAGGCCAATACATTCCATTTTTAGGGCTAAATACCCACGGTGGACTTGTATTTGCTTATCTTGGTGGTATAGCACTGCATGTGTGGACGATTAAAGGTTACTTTGAAACCATTGATAACTCATTAGAAGAGGCGGCTGCGTTAGATGGCGCTACACCATGGCAGGCATTCCGTCTTGTGTTGCTTCCGCTATCTGTGCCAATTTTGGCTGTTGTGTTTATTTTATCTTTTATTGGGGTAATAACAGAGGTTCCTGTAGCATCTTTACTACTTTCTGATGTAAACTCGTACACATTAGCAGTTGGTATGCAACAGTATTTATACCCTCAGAACTACTTATGGGGCGATTTTGCGGCAGCTGCTGTATTATCAGCATTACCTATTACATTGGTTTTCTTACTTGCTCAGAAGTTTCTTGTGGGTGGTTTGACAGCCGGTGGTGTAAAAGGATAACGATAATTATACGGACCCGACACATTTTGGGCAGGGTCCATTTGCGTGAAGAGCTTTATGATGGTTTGGTCGCCGATCGGTAAAGTGTTCAGCGCAGTATTGGCATTACGCATAGCTGGGTAAGTGTTGCAGGATGCAACTTTACTTCTTGTAATCAGAGCCTGGGTATTACCACTCAGGCTTTTTTCTATCTAAAAGTTAGACATATGAAAAGAAGGGAAGGGTTAGCTTAATTCAGGTCTATAAATTGTAGATTGATTTCTGCCATGCTCTTTAGAGTAATAGAGTGCTTTGTCTGCCATCTCTAACCAAGTTAAATAGTTATCATTTTCTTCGGATAACTCACAGACTCCTAAACTGACGTTATAAGTTATAGAAGAGCTACTATCACATTCAATCACTGTCTTTTCGATACGTTTACGCAGTCTTTCAGCAAAATAGAGAGCTTGCTCTGCATTGGTACCAGGAAGAATAACGGTAAATTCTTCACCTCCATAGCGCCCGCAAATGTCAGTGTTGCGAGAAGTCTTACGTAATAAATCTGCCGCGTTACGAATTACACCATCGCCGACGGTATGACCATAAGTATCATTAACTTTTTTAAAATGGTCGATATCAAAGATAACCACAGAAGATGTCGCCCCTGATATCTTTGCTTGTTCAAACTCTCTTTTTAAACATGACTCCCAATAGGCACGATTAAATAGTTTGGTTAATCCATCGGTTTTACTTAGATCTGATAATTGTTGATTCGACTCTTGTAAATGCAGCTTATTTTTGGCGATGTCAGTAACATCGTTAATCACTAAACTGACATGAGAAACCTGACCATTTAATGAAGTTAGTGGTGAGAAAGTAATGTTTTGACGCATCTCAGTCAAACCATTAGAGATCGGGGTAAAGTTCTTAAACTTGAATAAATAAGGCCTATCTTCCCAGCATGAAAAGCCGCGAGAATTTAAAGTAAATGAAGCATTTATTTTTTTCCTTAACCATTTTTCAGGCAGTTCTGGGATAACATCAAAAATAACATGCCCTAGGATCTTATCTGAAGTTATGCCACTGTAAGACTGCATGAAGTCATTCCAAGCGCATACTTGGTAATCGTTATCTAATACAATTAATCCAGCATCTAAATCACCGATGACTTGCATCGCCCAATGAAAATCACTCATATCAGAGTTCATCATAATATACTCTCCAGAATGGCTTTAATGGCAGCTAAAGAATCGTTATCCATTAAAAAAATAACATCACATTTTAAATCAATTGTTTCCGCAGAATAGACAAATTCGATAGTAAAAATGTCATTATCATATTCTGTCAGGAAGGATGGTTTATGTCTTAATGCTGCTTTCAATTGGTCTGTCTCTAACACAATAGGTTGGCGTAATGAAATATCAATATCTAACTGTGTATTGAAAGACGATAGAAAAGAAGAGACTAAAAGGTTTGAGATATCCAAAATCGCTTCATTGGTTGTTATTTGCTCGTCGCCATTATCAACGTTTAATAATTCGGATAAATCGTCGCCATGCAAACAGACAAGTGCCTCACCATTAATCCCGTTACCCACAAACCGCTGTGAAATGGCACGATATTCTGAATTGTTTACAATATCTTGCAGTGTCATCTGTAATTCAGAGTGATGTAACGAAGCAACATTTGGTAGTGGCATGTCAATAAAACGGTCAAATTGTTCTGAAATGAGAGCGGCACTAGCACCTAGAGCAACATTACTGATCTCTTTAATATTGGCGATGACTTCTGAAAAAGAGAGGGTGTAGCTAGGGTTGTGATGAGCTAATTTAGCGCTTACAGGAATACCATAACGATGAAGAAGAGCCGCCATGACTTCAGGTTTAAATGGTTTTTCAAGAAATTCATGAGCGCCTAAGCTATAACAGCGCTGTTTTGCTTTTTCTTGAACATCTCCTGATACAACAATGATTTGAGTAGGGTGTGAGTTGATAGGTAGTCGTTCTAGAACACCAAATCCGTCCATTACTGGCATGGTTAAATCAAGAAAGAGTATATCAATCGAATGTTCTTTTAGTATCGCTAGAGCCTGAGAACCATCTTCCGCAAAAAAAAGAGAGTTTTCAGGTATCACCTCTATATTACTTGAGAGTGTTTTTCGTGCGACTTTCGAGTCATCACAAATTAATATATTCATTAAAGCTATAGTCAAAATTTGAACGGTACATCATTCTTGACAGTATGTATTTTTAAATCAACCTATTGATATTAAATAGTAGTGATAACAAGACAGAGTTAACATTTTTGCAATAAAATCGATGCAGGTGCAAATTATTTAAGAGTTTGATAAGTTGATCTAGATCAGTGAAATTCAAGATCAAAGCAAAAAAAAGAAAAACAAAAGTTGAATAATTAAAAAAAAGTTGAATAATGGTAGGGTAACAAAAGGCACAGATCTATGTGCAACCTACAGATGTATAATAAAGAGAATAATGATGAACAACGAATACGTATTAGTTATCAATTCAGGCAGCTCTTCACTAAAGTTTGCCGTTATCGATTCTGCTTCTGGTGATGCAGTATTAAGTGGTCTTGGTGAGTGTTTTGGCCTGGAAGATGCTCGTATGAGCTGGAAGTATCAGGGACAGAAAACAGAAATAGCCATTGAAGGCGAAGAGAACCACCATAAAATTGCAATTGGAAAATTAGTTGGACTAACTGAAGAGTTTGGTTTTACTGATGGTATCGTTGCGATTGGTCATCGTATCGTTCACGGTGGTGAAAAATTCACACAAACAGTTCGCATTTCTGAAGAAGTAACTCAAGAGATTGAAAGCCTATCAGATCTTGCTCCATTACATAACCCAGCTGGTGCTATTGGTATCCGTGCTGCTGTTGAAGCCTTCCCTTCTCTTCCTCAATTTGCGGTATTTGACACAGCGTTCCACCAAACTATGCCGAAGCGTGCATACACAGGTGCTATTGCTAAAGAGTTATATACTGATTTTGGTGTTCGTCGTTACGGTTTCCACGGCACAAGTCATTATTTTGTAAGCCGTGAAGCTGCGAAAATGATTAACAAGCCAATTGAAGAATCTAGCTTTATCTCAGTTCACCTAGGTAATGGCGCATCGGTTTGTGCAATTAAAGACGGTAACAGTGTTGATACATCAATGGGCTTTACCCCACTTTCTGGTCTAATGATGGGTACACGTTGTGGTGACTTAGATCCAGGCATCATTGAGTACCTACTTAAAAAAGGTTGGTCACAAGAGCAAGTATTTAACTCTCTAAACAAAGAGTCTGGTTTCCTAGGTGTGTCCGGCTTAACAAGTGATGCTCGCGGTATCCTTGAAGCGATGGAAGAAGGTCACGAAGGTGCGACATTAGCATTCCAAGTATTCACATACCGTGTAGCTAAGTACGTTGCTTCTTACCTAGCAGCGTTAGATTCTCTAGATGGCATCATCTTTACTGGTGGTATCGGTGAAAACTCTTTACCTATCCGTCGTGAAATCTTAAACAACCTTAAAATTCTTGGTTTTGTTGAAGATGTTGCAGGTAATGAAGCTGCTCGTTTTGGCGCTGATGGTATTGTCGCTAAATCAGAAATGCTAAATGCAGTAGCAATGGTTATCCCAACCAACGAAGAATTTGTAATTGCTCAACAGTCTGTTGAACTACTGTAAATCCTTCTAAAATACAGAATATAAAAAAGCGAGCTATGATGGCTCGCTTTTTTTATATCCAATCATTTATTGATATTAATGTAATTATGAATGACCGTTCGAATAAATAGCTCACAAACCAATATTTTGACACGGTTCTTTTTTAAAGAAAATATATACTCATGATTTCTCCTTCTAGCGTGGCATTAAATTAGCTATTTATCTCGATAGAAATAAAAATCGATGGTGCTGATCAGCTTTGTGCTTTAAACCCTCAGATTTTTCGGAAGATTTGGGATCTTGTCCTATAGTTAGAATATACAAGAGACAAGCAATATCGTTTCTACTCCATAATAATTTAAATTAGAGAGTAATGAGATATGCAATTAATCTACCTGAGTATTTTTTTACTGTTTGGCTTAACAAGTACCGTGTTACAGGCTGGTGAAGTTAGATTATTTACGTGGGAAGGCTATTTTTCAGATGAAATATTAGCAGATTTTGAAAAACAAACAGGCCATACTGTTAAACAGATTTACTTTGAAAGCGAATCTTTGCGAGATGATGTTGTGTACTCTGGAAAGGCATCAGCATACGACTTATTTATTCTCGACGGCTATACAGTAAAAACCTTTGGTGAAAAAGGTATTTTAAATGCAATCAACCCATCCCTGTCTTCTGAGTTAACTTACTTCTCTGATGGAGCAAAAGAAGCTTGCCATCAATATGGAATTCCTTATTCGTTTGGTTCTATTGGGATTGGCTATAGAAGTTCAAAAGTAGCGGAGACATTTGGTTCATGGATGGATGTTTTTGATTATGCGAAAGAACATCCAGGTAAAGTCGTTATTCCTGATGAAGACATGGATACTGTTGCTATTGCGTTGATGGCTTTAGGTTACCATCCAATGACCAATGAGGAGTCGGAGCTAAAAGAAGCTTATAAATTACTCAATGAAGTAATAGGTGACCTCTTAGTTTTTAGAAATAGTCTTGGTTATGCGATTGATGAGGGTACGGAGTCAGTCATGGATGTTGCTGTATTTTATTCTGGTGAGACAGAGCAAATATCTAAAACAACAGGTCAAGATGATTGGGAATACACCATTCCTCGTGAAGGGACATTACTATGGTATGAGTGTTTTTCTTCTCTAGCAAACAAGCCGTTAAGCCAAGCCTCGTTATCATTTCTTCAGTTTATTAGTACCCCAAAAAACGCAATAGAAAATGCAGAAAAAATATGGTTTGCAACCGCAAATGATCGAGCGCTGACGTTAGCAAATGATGAATATTTGAATGATACAGAGTTGTTTCCGCCAGCAGCAGAAGCACGACAGTATTATTATTATGAACCTCTAGACAGTAATGCTCTAAAAATTAGAGGGAATATAATTAACGTACTGTCAAAAGAATAAGGAGATTCGAATGAAGTTATCCGCCAAAGTCAATTTCATCATACTCCCAGTAATGCTTGTTATCTTTTCTCTTGCAGGAATATTGTCTTACAACAGCCAAAAAACGCAATTGATTTCATCTTTAAGTGAAAAAATTGAATATGAATTGAAGCATATCTCAGACAGTTTAAAAGATTCACTTTATGAATTGGATTCTGTTGCGAATATGTTTCTAGGAGGCCAAAGCGTAAATAAGTACCTTAACAACTTAAGGTTTGATAGTCATAAAAACTACTCGAATAAAGAACTTGTTAAAAGTATTAATCAATTAGAGTTGAGAGGGGGTGAAATAGTAATCTTTGGTATACTTAACTCAGATAAGGAAGAGGTCTTTTTATATGATGCAGAAGACCCATTTGCAACAATTGAGATCACTGAGGCTATTACAGAGCATTTCGCTTATATCAATGAAAATATAAAGCCACAAGGTGTTTCAGAACTTCAGCCATCTAGGTATCAACTTCTAATGACCGAAAAAAGAGGTAACGAGATACTTTGGATAAGAACGTTCTCACCTGATCAAGCAATATCCACGACCTCTTTTTCTAAGGGACACTCCATTTATACTGCGATTATTAAATTACGTTTACCAAGAGCCACAAATTATATGCATGAGCTAAAAAGCAGCCTTGGTGAAAATGTATTGATTAATATTTCTCCCATTGGGCATTCACAAACAATGGAGAGTGTAACAACGCTAAACTTCATGAATGATAAAGACATTAATTACGGATTATATCTAGCAAATCAGCTGTGGAAAATCGAAGTTTCAGTGCCATATACTTATTTGGATAAGCTGTACCAGCCATATCGATTTTTATTCTTGTCTATCGTTATTGCAGTTACAGGGATTACATTTATTCTTTTAAAATCGTTGATTACAAGTCGGATTATTAATCCGGTCGTTAATTTGACCAAACAAGTGGAAGATACCGTTCCTGGGGACAAACTTCGAATAGCAAGGCTTCAAAGTAATGATGAAGTCTCCTTATTGACGAATAAATACATCGATTTAATAATGAAACTAGATAACATTGCAAAATATGATCATCTAACAGGGCTAGCCAACCGGATCCAGTTTCAATTAGAACTTAGTAAACTTGTATCGAATAGTTTGAATCAACAGACTCGATTTGCGATGTTTTATATTGATTTAAATAACTTTAAAAGTGTGAATGAACGATTTGGTCATTTTATTGGAGATCAGGTTTTAAAGGTGTTTTCTACTCGTTTAGCTGAGTCTTTACATGAGACAAATCTTACTCATGGTGACGAAAGTCAATTTGATATCGCTCGATTATCGGGTGATGAGTTTGGGCTTGTTATTCACAATGTGAGAGATATGAATAATGTAGTTCAAGCAGCTAAAAATATTATCTCTCTTTTTGATGAAGGATTTAGAATAGATAATCACCTCTTTGATATCGGGATCAGCATTGGTATCGCAATGTACCCTGATGATGCAGAAGATGCCGATCATGTCATAAAAAAAGCCGATATAGCCATGTACTCAGCAAAAAGCTGTAGCCACAGTGCATACCAATTTTATACATCAAAATTGTCTTATGAAATCGAACGATATGAAACAGTTACGATGAGTTTAAAAGACGCACTAGTCAATAATGAGTTTTATTTAGTCTATATGCCTATATATGACTGCCAAAATGGGTCTTTGCGTGGTTGTGAAGTATTATTACGCTCAACTAATGAGACCTTAGCTGCTTATGGGCCAGAGCAGTTTATTCCTATAGCTGAAAAATCAGGTTTGATTAAAGATATGGATTATTGGGTTCTTGAATCTGCATTTCAAAAGTTATCAGAATGGATAAAAAAATTCAGTTTTTCAGGGGTCCTTGCGATTAACTTTTCTTCATGGCAATTAAAAAACCCAGAATTTGTAGAAAAAGTATCAGGCCTCATTGATACTTACCAAGTTCCCCCTCAGCTTATTGAGCTCGAAATTACTGAGACCTGTTTTGTGCCAGGAGAGCATAAAAACGGAGATATATTATCGGCTTTACATGGCTTAGGAGTAAATCTTTCATTAGATGATTTTGGAACAGGATTTACCGCTTTTAGCCAATTAATCGATTATCCTATTGATATTTTAAAGATAGACCGAATGTTTATTAATGAGATTAATAAAGGTAAAACTGAAGATAGGCCTCTAGTGGATATTATTGTCGATGTTGCAAAACTGTATCACTTAGAAGTTGTTGCTGAAGGGGTTGAAACGGAAGAACAGCTTAATTATGTGCGGGCGCTTGGTTGCCAGTTAGTTCAAGGCTATTTTTTATCTAAACCACTACCTGAAGCGGAGTTTGTTTTGTTACTTGAGAAAAGCAATCCACAGGTGAGTGAAATAGTTTTAGATAAGGAAGGTAATGGTGATCTAAGCTCTCCTCGCTGTCAGGTGCTTTGAGGTAAACCGTTGAAAATAATAAGGCAGAATAAACAGTGATGTAAATCACAAATGCTGCTATAATCGCCTGAAATTTGAAAAGCTGGACATGTGGGCCAGTTTTTTTATGTCTATTTGAATAACTAATTGGAATGTACTGTGCTAACGACTGCTAACATCACAATGCAATTTGGCGATAAGCCTCTTTTTGAAAATATTTCTGTTAAGTTTGGTAACGGTAACCGTTACGGTTTAATCGGCGCAAACGGCTGTGGTAAATCTACCTTCATGAAAATCTTAGGTGGAGAGTTAGAACAGTCTGGCGGTACAGTATCAACTGATCCTAATGAGCGTATGGCTAAATTAGGTCAAGACCAATTCGCATTTGAAGAATACACAGTAATCGACACTGTGATCATGGGTCATAAAGAGCTATGGAAAGTAAAAGAAGAGCGTGACCGTATCTATTCTTTACCTGAAATGTCAGATGAAGATGGCATGCGTGTTGGTGATTTAGAGACTGAATTTGCGGAAATGGATGGCTACTCAGCTGAAGCTCGTGCGGGTGAACTTCTATTAGGCCTAGGTCTTCCTGAATCACAGCACTTTGGCTTAATGAGCGAAGTTGCTCCAGGTCTTAAAGTTCGTGTTCTACTAGCTCAAGTACTGTTTGCTGAACCAGATATCATGCTTCTTGATGAACCAACGAACAACTTGGACATGCATACAATTGCGTGGTTAGAAGATGTTCTTCTTGCTCGTAACTGCACAATGATCATCATCTCGCATGACCGTCATTTCTTAAATGCAGTATGTACACACATGGCTGATGTCGATTACGGTGATATTTGCCTGTTCCCAGGTAACTACGATGAATACATGACAGCAGCAACGCAAGCTCGTGAGCAACTTCAAGCAGACAATGCGAAGAAGAAAGCACAGATTGCTGATTTACAAACATTCGTAAGCCGTTTCTCTGCAAACGCATCGAAAGCAAAACAAGCAACGTCTCGTCAAAAGCGTTTAGATAAAATTGAACTAACAGAGATTAAAGCATCTAGCCGTCAATCTCCGTTCATTCGTTTTGACCAAGAAAAACCACTTTTCCGTAATGCATTAGAAGTTGAAGGCCTAAAACAAGGTTACGATGAAAATATCCTAATCAATGGTGTAAACCTAATGGTTGAAGTGGGTGAGCGTATTGCTATCATCGGTGAGAATGGTATTGGTAAATCTACGTTCCTTAATACGCTTGCTGGTGAAATGGAACCAATGGCAGGTATGGTGAAATGGTCTGAAAACCACAACATCGGCTTTTATGCACAAGACCATAGCCATGACTTCGAAGAAGATCTTAACCTATTAGATTGGATGGGTCAGTGGAAACAAGAAGGCGATGACGAACAAGTCGTTCGCGGTATTCTTGGGCGTATGCTTTTCTCTCAAAGTGACATTAAGAAATCTGTAAAAGTAATTTCTGGTGGTGAGCAAGGTCGTATGCTATTTGGCAAGCTAATCATGCAAAAAGCAAACATCCTTCTTATGGATGAACCAACAAACCACATGGATATGGAATCAATCGAAGCATTGAACTTGGCTCTTGAGAACTACAAAGGTACATTGATGTTTGTATCTCATGACCGTCAGTTTGTATCTTCTATTGCAACGCGCATCATTGAAATTACGAAAGATGGCGTTAACGATTTCCACGGTACTTACGAAGAGTACCTAGCAAAACAAGGCTTAAAAGGCTAATTCAGAAATCTAATATTCTGGATAACAAATAAAAATGGAAGACTAGAGATAGTCTTCCATTTTTTATATCTGTTGTAAGTGAATTTTCAGCTTCAGATTACTTAGTGAATCGGTCAAACTCTGAAATAGACGCACGTCCACGCAGTGCTAAGAATTTAAGAAACTGGTTAGGGGTATGAGTAATCATTTTTTCTAGAGGAAAGTCTACAGCATCAATAAGTAGTTCTACTTTTTCAAACTTCCCAATATCCGCACAGAAGTGGGCATCACTTCCTGTGGTGATATAAGCTCCAAGCTCCTTTACTACTTTGGCAATCTCATAACAACGGTCAATACTGCCAATGCGACTGCCTCCTTTTAGAGAGGTATTGTTAATCTCTATTGCGACGTTGTTGTCCACCGCACATTGAATGACTTCTTCAAAATTAAAATCAAAATTAGGGTTTCCAAGGTGCCCTAATGCATCGACTCGGCCTGATCGAATAATATTCAAAAGCGCTTGAGTATGAACTTCTTTACTTTGAGGAGGAAAAACAGGTTCATGGAAACTAGCAATGATCCAATCAAGGTTTTGATCAACAGAGAGGGGGATATCAATGTCACCTTCGATATTGCATATATTAACCTCGCAGCCTCTTATTATAGCCACTCCGTGAAGAAACCTAGGTAATACTCTCTGATTACTGAAAAACCAGTAATGCGGCGCACCAGGCATTGAAGAGGCATGATCTGTCGTGCAAAACATCGGTAAACCAAGTTGGGAGGCAGAAAAAGCGTTTTCACTGATTGTACTGTAAGCGTGGCCACTAGCGTAGGTGTGGGTATGAGTATCTACTTGAATGCGCATTAGTTTTCTCCTTTAAACTATAATGCGATCAGTATAACCGATTTTTGCAACTTTTAGCTTTGACATTTGTCTGACAAAGTGTAGGAAAAAGAGAAGTAACATTCATGTTGTTGATGAAAGCGTTAAGATATTTGGAGTTTGTTATGATTAGTACAGAAACAATTAAAATTGAACTGAATGAACTGACAGTTTATCAATTACGAAACTTACAGCATGCGATCAATAAAAAGTTAAAAGAAAAGACAGCAATAAAAGAGCCATCTATTAGTGAGCTTCTAACAAATGAAGAATTAGACATGCTAGCTGAGGTTATGAAAGTTTAGTTTTTGTAACTTTGCGTCAGCATTAAAAGAATGAGTGTTTAAAAGGTGACCGCAATGGATCACCATAGTGTAAGTGTTAACCCATAAATAGCCAGATAGCGACACCAATCATCAAACTACCTGAAATTCGATTCATGATCTTTACGTTATTTGAATGACCAAGGACACGTTTCAGACCTTTCCCACCGACGGCATACAGTGTCATACATAAAAACTCACAAACCAAAATGATCGAGACAAGTGCGATTAATTGCGGTGCAATAGCATGACTTCCATCGATAAATGGAGGAAGTAATGAGACCATAAAAGCCCAACCTTTTGGGTTAGCTATTGCGGTTACAAAACCTTGAACCACTAAATCCCAATCTTTTCCTTTTGGTGCCTCTGTAGGTTCTCCTGTCATAGCAAGCTTGCCTTTAGAGCGCCACATTTGAATGCCAATATAAGCAAGGTAACTGGCACCCACAGCTTTAAACCCAGTAAATAACCATGGGTAATTAAGCATAATAGCAGCGACACCTAATACAGCAGCAACAGCGACGATAGCTACGCCAACTAATTCACCTGCCATCATCCAAAGTGTGCGTTTATAACCAATACTCATCCCTAGGCTTAGTGCTAATGTCATGCACATACCAGGAGTAACAGAGACGAAGAAAAAAGTAGGGACAAAAGCCCATAAAATAGCCGTATTCATTATATTTACTAGGTAAAAGGGTATAGCAAAATAGAGTACGGAAATTAAACTTAAAAGCAATGTAAATGTTTACACGATAATGTTAATTTTAATAATAGTGTTACATAAATCAACTTAGCTTACTTTTTAAATAGCGAATAAAGAGTTGCGTTCGAGTGTGTTCGTAATCCAATGTCGGATAATACGCATTGACCGAAATATGATCAGTCGTCATTTCGGGTAACACGGCGATTAAATTACCAGAGTCAATATCATCAATGAGCATTTGCTTACTAGCTAACAAGATCCCCATTCCTCGTTTTGCAGCATGGAATAGAGCTTCAGGGTTGGTCGTTGCAAAGTTACCTCGTAGAGTGACTCGCTTTTCATTTGCTAGCTTTATTTCTCGGACCGGACGTTCTCCCCAAATCAGCATATTATGATGCTTTAGTTCATCAACATTATTTGGCATACCGTGTTTTTCTATATACTCTTTTGAGGCGAAAAATCCTGAGTGATGCTCAAAGAGAGGCGTAGATTTATAGCTAAAGGTATTGAGCTGCTCGAGTTCTCGACTAATAAAGACATCAATATTACTTTCAGGGACTTGCCCTGGTAGGGTTGTGATCAACTGAACTTTAATCTTTGGGTAGGTTGCTAGAAATTCATCCAAATATTTAATGATAAATTTAGACCCGACAGCAAGCGTTGCGCCTATTTTTAATAGTCCTGTCGGTGTTTGGTTAATTGCTCGAGTTTCATCAACTAAATGCTGCCATTGGTCTAGTTGTAGCCGGGCACGTTGATAAAATAGAATGCCGGCTTCAGTTTGATGAACAGAACGCGTCGTTCTAGTTAATAGTTGTACCCCAACCCGATCTTCAAGCCAGTTGATGCGTTTGCTGATGGCAGAGCCTGACGTATTCATTTGAAAAGCCGCGGCATTGAAGCTGCCTTCCTCTACTACTTTTATGTAACTTCTAACGCACTCTATCCAATCCATGATTAATTCCTATTAGGACGCAATGTGATTCCTCTAGTTGCTATTATCAATGATATTGATTGAATGTAAACTGGATAAATGAATAAAAATAAGACACAAACGCTACCTTCAGGTCGCTTAAATAAAACACCATTACTTCTTGCTATGATGATCATTGCGACGGGGCAAGTTGGTGTGAGTATTTATCTGCCATCACTGCCATTAATCAGTCAAGATCTTGGAGTTTCATCTGCAGATGTTCAACTCTTAGTCACGCTGTTTTTAGTCGGCTTTGGTGGCTCTCAACTGTTTTATGGTCCTTTATCTGATGCATTAGGCCGACGTCCTATCTTTATTTTAGGGCAGGGGATTTATTTGTTAGGCACCGTATTGTGCTTTGCCATGACAGATAATTTTACTGCGTTAGTGTTTGGTCGATTGCTTCAAGGACTTGGCGCGGGCAGTGCATCGGTCCTTGGGCGAAGTGTCTTAAGGGACAGTTACAGCGGGCACCACTTAACCAAGGCCATGTCTTATATATCAATAACGGCTTCTGTATTGCCTATTCTTGCTCCTGTGATTGGAGGTTGGATTGCGTGGCACTTTAGCTGGCAATGGGTATTTGGCTTTGTACTGATTTATCTAACAAGTATCTTAACAATTGGCTATTTTATCTTGCCTGAGACGCTTCCGTATAAACCACAAAAATTCAGCTTTGTTCAAACATTACGAGATTATGGTTCTTTATTTAGCAATGCGCAGGTGATCTCAAGCGCGAGCTTAAATTGGGTAAGTTATTTGAGTAGCTTGGTTTCAGTCTCTTTGTTGCCATTTTTACTGCAAGATGGGTTAGGGTTAACTGCCGCTGAATATGGTCAAGTGATGATCATTCCCTCGGCAGGGCTTATGATCGGTAGCTTTATTCTTAATAGTTTAAATAAACGCTGTAGTGTTATTCAATTAATGGGTATAGCGCTTGGGATAATGGCAGTGTCAGGCTTATCTTTGGTTATGTTTAACACATCGCTATTTTCATTGGTTTTTGGCTTTACATTACTTGCTGTGGCTCAAGGCATTTCATTCCCACTTTCTATTAACTTATTATTGTCTCCGCACACTAAAAAAGTAGGCACTATTTCTGCTTTATCAGGCTCTGTTCAAATGTGTTTAGCTGGGGTGCTTGGGGGGTATTTGGTAAAAAATTGGGTGATAGACCAAAACAGTTTAGGCTTATTTTATTTACTGATCACAGTGATCATGTTCTTTGTTTTATTATGGAACAAACAAGTTCAGGGTGAAAATGAGTAATATAATCAATTCATTACGATACATTCAGTGAAGAGTTCTAGATTCTCTAATGAGTACAAAAGATAAATGGTGTTTAATTTCTCAATAAGTTAAATATTAGAAATTATATGTTGAACTTTTAAATTTGTGTGAAGTAAAGCACTGTGTGGTTTGATTTATCAGCATTTCTGCGTAAATAATAGATATGTAAAGTATATGTTAATTTATTGCAGGAGGCATCATGTTACATTCACACGATACAACATTGCAGCTGACACAGTTGAGTCACGCTGCGGTTCATCAACTCGCACCTTCATTTTCGGGGCTACCTCAGACCATGCACGCTGATGGTAATTTTCGATTAAGACGTTACTCCGTCATTCGAATGGTTAATGAAAAAGTTATCGAGACGAATAAGCATAACTTTGTGCAAAGTGAAGATATTAACCATTATCAAGGTGATGTGGTTCGTGAGTTTGAAGGTATTGAAAGTAAGATCCTACACAGTGAAGGTATGGCTGAAATGTGCCAGGTCTTTATGGATCTTAATCATTTACCAAATGGTCAAGAGATTGAAATACATCAAATGCGAATTGCGGCGATTTACGAAGAAACCGAGATAGCCCCAGAAGGCGTCCACCAAGATGGTTTTGATCATATCGCATTAATTGGTATCGATCGATCAAATATCGAAGGAGGAGAATTACTTGTATACAAAGATTCAAACGAAGAACCATTTTTTAGGAAAATTTTAGAAGATGGTGAAGTTGCTATGGTTGATGATAGAAAGCTGTGGCACAACGGCAAGCCAATTCGATTGATTGAACAAGGTCATGAAGGGCATATGGATGTATTTGTATTAACCGCAAAGGATAATGTTGATGACTTTCACGCCTGATCAAGTTCGCTCTCAATTTTCAGCACTTACACAAAAAATTGATGAGTTTCCGGTACTGTTTTTAGATGGTCCCGGAGGCTCTCAAGTACCTAATTCTGTACTGACAGCAATGACTGAATATCTGGGTTATTCTAATTCCAATTTAGGCGGCCATTTTTTTTCAAGCCAAACGACAAATAATGTGATGGATACTGCTCGTTCTTCTTGTGCTGCATTAGTAAATGCACCAAGCAGTAATAATATTGTCTTTGGTGCCAATATGACGTCCTTAACGTTTCAATTAAGTCGAGCTATAAGTCGAGAATGGAAAGAGGGTGATGAGATCATCGTTACGGCATTGGATCATTATTCGAACGTATCAAGCTGGCAGCAAGCCGCTGAAGATAAAGGGGTAATAGTTCATCAAGTTCGAGTTAATACCACTGATTGCACGCTAGATATGGATCATTTTTTTTCACTGTTGTCTGATAAAACCAAGCTAGTTGCCACGACGTTCGCCTCTAATACTACAGGGTCTTTAGTTGATGTGAAGTCGATAATTAACGCTGCACATGCTGTTGATGCAATGGTGTATGTTGATGCGGTTCATTACGCCCCTCATCATTTGATCGATGTGCAAGATCTTGATTGTGACTTCTTAGCTTGCTCGGCCTATAAATTTTTTGGTCCCCATGTTGGCATTGCTTATGTTTCTCCTAAATGGATACAAACGCTGTCGCCATATAAAGTTGAACCTGCTACAAATATAGGGCCTGGCCGATTTGAGACAGGCACACAAAGCTTTGAAGGGCTTGCTGGCGTTACAGCAGCTATTGAGTATTTGGCTCAGTGGGGAGCAAAAGAGGCGGGTTTACGAGAAAGACTTATCTCTAGTTTTACTCAATATGAACAACATGAATTGGCATTGACTCACTATTTTTTAAATAAATTAGAAAGCAGGCCTTGGATTTCATTGTTTGGTATTAGTGATCCTGAAAACTGCACTAATCGGACCCCAACGTTTGCTATTCGACTTCAAGACCATACGCCAGAAGTCGTAGCTAAAGAATTAGGTTCGCACAATGTGTGCGTATGGAATGGACATTTTTATGCGCTTGGTTTGATTAAGCAGCTTAATTTAGAAGAGTGTGGTGGTGTTGTGCGGATTGGATTTATGCACTACAACACCATCGATGAAATAGACTACTTATTTTCGCTATTAGATGCATTGGCATAAAACGCAGCAATGTCTTTTAAGTCTTGATCATTAAGTCGTTGCAGCTGGGCCTTCATCATTTGTGCGAGGGGGCCCTTTCGTTCGTCATTTTGATATGATTTCATTGAGTTATATAAATACATTTCATTTTGCATATCCAAATTAGGGTAGCTTGAATCTATTGCTTTTCCTGTTTCGCCGTGACAAAAAATACAACTTGGTGCTTTTAGTTTACCTAGCTTGGCATCGCCGGCACTGATATTAAATGAAAAAAATGCTATAAAAATTAAATATTTAGCCACAATTAAAACCTTATGTATTAATAGTTAATTAAGCCAATACATTTTCTTTTAGTCAAGAGTATTTATTGCTTTTTGAGATGCAGTTTATGTTTCTATCATTAACTTTAGTTGTCCCTTATTTTTCTACGGAAATAAAGTGAGCAAGTTTGCTTTATAGTATAACATGCATAAAAGATTTGAGTGTGCAGTTAGCTGTAAGGGGCATGAGTGTTTGATTATTTGATGAAGAACTTTCCGTCTAATAAATATTTAGCGGGTATTAGTAATGTATTTATTATGCTACTTCCTATCTCATTACTTTCATCGTTTTCTTTACTTGCTTCTAATGGCGCAGAGCTGTTTGAATTATCAAGCATCAGCAGAGATTTACACTTAACAAGCACGCTTATTTCACAACTATTTCCAGTTTTACTCGTTGTCTTCTTTTCTCAATATCTAGCTTCACTTCATAAACAGCCTATCATTGCTATTATCACCTCTTCGATTTTGGTTTATTTTATTGTTTGCCTTCAATGGGGAGAAGGTGAAGGGACAGCTGCAATTCCAATCAATTTTCCTTTTGCTATTCTTCTTCCTATTTTAGTCAGCTCTTGTTATCAATACTTTAAATTATGGTCTTTTTTTAAAGACTCACATTTACCTAGCGTAGTTGAGCGATCAATCAATCTTGTTATTTCAGTATCTACAATCAGCATTTTTATTGTTGCTGTTAGTTATGTTCTTAAATACGTTGTTTTTGATAATTTGCAACTCGAATTTGAAATGCCAACATTAGATCCTATGTCACTTTTTGATGGCATTGTTTACGAATTGAGCCGTGGGTTATTTTGGTCAATTGGTATTAATGGCCATGTGGTGCTATCAAGCTATAAGTCAGAGCTTTTTGCTGTTACAGAAGAGAGTTTGGCACTAATAGAACTTGGTAAAGGAACAATGCCTATTTTAACCAGTAACTTCTATGATTTTTACACTGGTATGGGGGGGGCAGGAAACTCTCTTAGTTTAGTGTTATGTGTGTTGATTTTTGCAAAAAATAAAGGCTATAAAAATCTTGCTCAAGCCGCATTTTTGTTAAGTATCTTCAATATTAATGAGCCGATACTTTACGGTTTACCAATCATGTTTAACCCTATAATGATTGTTCCTTTTTTAATTGCTCCTATTGCGGGATTAATTATTGCTTATTTTGCTACGCTATGGGGCATAGTCCCGCCAATTATGGGGGTAATAAGTTGGATGACACCGCCTATCATTGGTGGCTATCTAGGAACTAATGGTGCAATTTCAGCTTCGATATTACAAGGTGTCATTTTACTTGTAGGTATGGCTATTTATTATCCATTTTTTATGAGAATGGACAAATTAAGCATAGGTAGAACCGCTTTAGACTCATTAACTGAACGATTCTTTTCTTCAGAAAAAATTGATACAACTAAGGCGATTGGCAGTTATATTCCGCATTTAACAAAAAATATGGCAGCCCAAAAAGAAGTTGAACATTTGCATAAAACAGGTGATTTCATTCTTTACTATCAACCGCAATATAATGTGAAGCAGAACAAGATTGTCTCATTAGAAGCTTTAATTCGACATCGTTCATACTCAGGGAAAATTACGCCTCCGACCTTTATTCAGTCATTTTCAGAGCTTGGATTACTGGCGGAATTAGATTTTTGGGTATTAGAAAAAGCAATCATGACAGCAAGTCTTTATGCTGATGATCCCAACTTTAAAATTTCGATTAATGTTTCTCCTGAGACGGTATTAGTACCAACATTTTTACCAACGTTATCGCGTCTTATTACGACGAGTAATTTAAAGTTTTCACAGCTTGAACTAGAAATAACAGAAGAACTGCTGATTAAAGATGAAGAAAAAACAAAGGAAATACTAACCCAACTTAGATCTCTAGGTGTTAAGATCGCGTTAGATGACTTTGGATCTGGCTATTCTTCAATTGCCTACTTGTCTCGTTTTGATTTTGATAAAGTAAAAATTGACCGTTCATTATTATTGAATATTGATACATTGCGCGGACAAAAGCTGTTTAGGCTTTCTGTTGAACTAGGCCTGATCACTGGGGCAGATATTGTGGTTGAAGGGGTAGAAACTCCTAGTGAAGTTGAGTTTGTTCAATCACTGGGCGTTGAATGCATCCAAGGCTTCTTCTTTTATCGTCCAATGCCTATTGAAGATATTATAGATCTTGGCCTGGTTACTTGTGTAAAAAGTGATGTTGCTTAATTAAATCGAATATCAATTTAAATAATTATTACCGTAAACTAAACCGTTCGCTGTTATGACGAGCGGTTTTTTATTTGTGTTTTTATATAATAGCTAAGTCTCACTAAGTGACATTAATTGAGATTTATTAGATTAAAACCGTCTATAGTCTAGATAGTGATCCAAACATGAATCTCTTTCGTAATAGTTAGAAATAATTGCGGAGGTAGATATGCAAACTCAGCAAATAGAGGTTAGCAGTCGAGTGAACTCTAGTTATAAGCCACTGCCAATAAACAGTGAAGAAGAGATAGCCAAGCTAGATGTTTGGTTAAATCTGGTGGGAGAAACTCAAGATAAGCAGGCATTTTCTGAGCTGTTTTCTTGGTTTGCACCCAAAATTAGAGCGTATGGATTAAAGAAATTCAATGATCCAACGTTAGCAATGGATTTAGTTCAAGAGACGATGACGCTTGTTTGGCGAAAAGCGGCCTTATTTAATCAGGCCAAAGGTAATGCCTCTGGGTGGATATTTACCGTCATGCGTAATCACAGCTTTGATATGTTACGCAAAATGCAATCAAATAGAGAAGATACGGTCAGTGACGAGTTATGGCCTCTGTTTGATAAGCAAGTCGAGGCCGTAGAGCTAGATTGGCTTGAAACTAAAAAATTGAAAAAAGCAGTCAGTGTACTGCCTGGTAATCAGCGAGTAGTTGTTGAAGGGATTTATGAACAAGGTTTGACTCAACAAGAGCTTTCAGAACAACTTAGTGAACCAATAGGAACGATTAAATCACGGCTGCGTTTAGCATTAACCAAATTAAGACAGGAGTATGAGCATGAATAAAATTACCCACCATCCTAGCGATGCATTATTACGTTCTCATGTTGACGGTGATTTACCTGAATCTCTTGCTGTTGGTATGACGTTACATTGTGATTTGTGTGAACATTGTAAGCGTAAATCAGAGAAATTAACTCAAGAATTTGCAGCGAAAGCATGGCAAGAACCAGTAGAAGCGGAATTGATTGATTTTTCTCAAATGCTCAACGGTATATTAAATACTGAGGTTGAAACTAGCTATTTGAAAGAGCCATCGGTAGAACATATCTTTATTGATTCTTTTCATTATGAATTACCTCGTGTATTAACTCGTTATGTTGATATGAAATGGAATCAAATGGGAGCGGTAAGTCGTGCTCGTTTGATAGAAGAGGGAGCGACACGATCTAACTTACTGCACATCAACGCGGGTGGCGTAATCCCAACGCATACCCATAAAGGCTTTGAGTTAACTTTATTGTTAGATGGTAGTTTTGAAGATGAATCAGGACATTATCATAAAGGTGATTTTGTTTGGTTAGATTCTTCACATGCACATAGCCCTAAAACTACTGATGGGTGTTTATGTTACACTGTACAAAATGCGCCACTGCACTTTACCCAAGGGATAAGTAAATTATTTAATCCGATAGGTAACTTATTGTACTAATATATAAATATAGGTAAGCAAGCTGAGTTAAAGCTAACTTCCTTTATGAAAAAAGATCACAGGATGTGATCTTTTTTGAATGCTACCACGTAGTATTTCATAAGTTTAATAAGGACATATCATCATGAAGCACTCTAATTTTGTTACTACATTTATATCACTTTATGGTGAATTAGATCGTTCAACTCTTCATCGCCTTCCTGAAATTTATTCTAATGATATTCAATTTATTGATGCCGTACATCAAATCGATGGGCTTCCTATGCTTACCGAGTATTTTGAACATTTATACGAGAATATTTTAAATTGTCAGTTTCATATTCATCATGTTATCGAGAATGATAATGAAGCCAGTCTTTTTTGGACGATGGAATACAGCCATCCTAAAATAGGTAAAGGGAAATGTATTTCTGTTGATGGTACTTCACATATTAAATTCAATGAAAGAGTGTATTACCACAGAGATTACTTAGACATGGGGCAGATGCTGTATGAGCATTTACCAGTTCTTGGTTCAGCAGTAAAGCTGATTAAAAAGAGAATGCAGTCATGAAAACAATATTAATCACAGGCGCAACGTCGGGCATCGGTCTCTCTTTAACAAATAAATACCTTAAACAAGGGTATCGGGTTTATGCGTGTGGTCGTAATTTCTCTGGGTATGTTGATTCAGATTACTTAACCAGCGCGAAAGGCAACGGGAGTTTAATTGAAGTCGTTTTTGATCTTGATGACAGCAACTCAATCCTTGACGCGCTTTCTACGATTGAAATGCTAGATACCGTAGTTCTTAATGCGGGAACGTGTGAATATATCGATGACGCGAATCAGTTTGATGCTGCATTATTTGAGCGAGTGATCACAATCAATGTCATTTCAATTGGGTATTGTTTACAAGCGTTAATACCAAAAATTAAACAGGGCGGTCACTTAGCATTAATGGGTTCAAGTGCTTCTTATGTACCATTTCAACGGGCAGAAGCGTATGGCTCAAGTAAAGCAGCAATTCATTATTTGGCAAAATCGCTTCAATTAGATATATCACCGGAACAATTTACTATTAGTGTGATTGCTCCTGGTTTTGTTAAAACGCCGCTTACAAATAAAAATGATTTCCCTATGCCAATGTTAATCGAAGTTGATAAAGCAGCAGAGCATATAATTGCAGGCATAGATAAAAATAAAAAACACATACATTTTCCATTTCCATTTACGAGTTTCTTAATTTTAATGGGAAGTC
This sequence comes from Aliivibrio sp. EL58, assembly GCF_900312675.1. Classification (GTDB taxonomy): domain Bacteria; phylum Pseudomonadota; class Gammaproteobacteria; order Enterobacterales; family Vibrionaceae; genus Aliivibrio. Next base: position 1,004,896 of record NZ_OMPC01000001.1, read on the forward strand.
TCCCAGATCGTATTTGGCACTGGCTCGCTTTAAGGATGAAACGATAATGAAAAAAATTGCAGTTGTTGGTACAGGTATTTCAGGATTGGTGTGCGCGCATTTATTATCACGAGAACATGATGTAACAGTATTTGAAGCTAATGATTATATTGGTGGGCATACCGCAACAAAACGAGTAAAAGCAGAAGGAAAAGAGTGGGATATTGATACTGGTTTTATTGTATTTAATGATCGAACTTACCCAAACTTCATTGAGTTATTAACTCAACTTGGTTTATCTGGGCAAGAAACAGAAATGAGTTTTAGTGTTAAAAATGTTATTTCTGGTCTTGAGTATAATGGCCATAATTTGAATACGCTTTTTGCTCAACGCTCAAACTTATTTAATACTAAATTTTTATCCTTAATTAGTGAGATTTTACGCTTTAATAAACAATGTAAAGAGATGTGGAGTGTGGAGCACAGTGATGATCACATCGATCTTGATGTTGATGGCACGTTAGGTGATTTCTTATACCGTAATGAATACAGTAGCTATTTTTCTGAGCACTATATCTTGCCGATGGGTGCGGCTATTTGGTCATCCAGCTTACAAGACATGAAAGCATTCCCGTTGCACTTTTTCATTCGTTTTTTCCATAATCATGGCCTGTTAGATATTGCGAATAGACCTCAATGGTATGTGGTGCCTAATGGTTCTCATTCATACATAAAACCTCTGATTGCGACGTTTAAAGATAAAATTCATTTAAATAGCCCAGTAACCAGTGTGACTCGAAATCCTAGAGGAGTAACGTTAGAGATAAATGGTGAAGACAAGCATGACTTTGATGAAGTGGTATTAGCTTGTCATAGCGACCAGTCACTAGCAATGTTAAGTGATATTACAACCGCTGAAAAAATAGTGCTAAGTAAACTCACTTATCAAGAAAATGAAGTCGTTATGCATACTGATGAGAGCTTATTACCAATACAAAAACGTGCATGGGCAGCTTGGAATTATCATCTGGATACGGGGAATAAAAATAACCCATCCAGTGTGACTTATAACATGAATATTCTTCAAGGATTAGAAACTAAAGAAACAACATTTTGTGTCACTTTAAACAATTCCCCTTTGATTCATAAAGATAAAATATTAGGTTCATATAAATATGATCATCCTGTGTTTAATACAGACACCATAGAAGCACAAGCTCGTCGAGAAGAAATTTGTGGTCGACACCATACCCACTTTGCTGGTGCTTATTGGTATAACGGTTTTCATGAAGACGGAGTAAGAAGTGCGCTTGATGTATGCCAACGTTTTGGGATTAGCCTATGATTAATTCTTGCCTTTATCACGGTGATGTAAGACACAGACGATTTCAAACTAAGGCGCATAGTTTTAGTTATCAGATGTTCTTTATCGCCTTAGATTTGGATGAATTAGAAAAAACAGAACAGGTGGGGTGGTTCAAAAAAGGGCGTTTTGCTCCCCTAAGTTTTCGACGTTCTGATTATCTTGGCAGTCAGGATGAATCTTTAAAAGAATCGGTGTGGAATAAAGTGAGTGAATTGGGTGGAAATAACAGCCAAGGTCGAGTGCTTTTTGTTGGACAGGTTCGTTGTTTTGGGCTTTATTTTAGCCCAATTAATTTTTATTACTGTTATAACCAACAAGATGAATTGACGGATTTACTGGCTGAAGTGAGTAATACGCCGTGGAATCAAACTCACTATTACTTAATAAAAATTGGCTCTGAGCAAATCATAGATAAAACCTTTCATGTATCGCCTTTTTTGGATCTGAATATGAAATATCATTGGTTTATTAAAGCGCCAAGCAAGCGATTATCATTACATTTAGAAAACCGTGGTTTAGATGAAGAACAAGAAAAAATTTTTGATGCAACGATCGCTATGACACGAAAAGAATTTAATTCAAAAAATATACGTGAACAAGTGATCTCTATTCCCGTAATGACCGTAAAAATAGTATGGGGCATTTATTGGCAAGCATTGAAATTATTCATAAAACGAATCCCGTTTGTGCCACACCCAGAGCAATAAGGAGAGAGCAATGGCTAGTAATCAAATAGAGAGAACAGTATTGAAAGAGTCAGTTCTAAGCAATGATAAAAACAATAAGCCAATGCGCTGGATTGATGGTATGGCGCGTAAAGTGTTATTGGATTACTTAGGTAAGATGACTCAAGCCTCATTGACGATAAACGATGAATTAGGGCAAGTTGTTTTGGGAGATCCATTAGCCTCTTTGCAAGCTGTTGTAGAAATTAATAATACCGAAGCGTATCGAAAAATTTTATTCGGTGGTGGTATTGGCGCGAGTGAGGCATATGTTGCTGGTTGGTGGACAAGTCCAAACTTAACAAAGGTTATTCAAGTGTTAGGCCGTGAAGAAGGCGTACTTGATAGAGTAGAAAATAGCTTTAGTAAACTGGTTCAATTTTTTGATTTAATCAACCACAAGCGGAATAAAAATACCAAAGAAGGGTCTAAAAAGAACATTTTAGCGCACTATGATCTCGGTAATGAAATGTACAAAATGTTTCTGGATAAAGAAATGTTGTATTCAAGTGCTATCTATCCTAATGCCGATGCAAATTTGGAAGAAGCTCAGTTATTTAAATTACACACTATCTGTGAGCGACTTGAACTAAAAGAAGGTGAAACCTTACTTGAAATAGGCACGGGATGGGGAGCGTTAGCTATTTATGCAGCACAGCATTATGGCGTAAATGTTACCACGACGACGATTTCTGATGCTCAATATGACTTTGCAGAGCAGAGAGTAAAAGCCTTAGGTCTAGAAGGCCGAATTACGCTTCTAAAGCAAGATTATCGTACTCTTGAAGGTCAGTATGACAAATTAGTTTCGATTGAAATGATAGAAGCGGTGGGACACGAATATCTAAGCACTTTCTTTGATGTATGCAGTCGACACCTTAAACCTGAAGGTAAAATGTTAATTCAAGCAATTACCATTGCAGATCAACGTTACGACCAATACCGTAAAAGCGTCGATTTTATCCAGCGTTATATATTTCCTGGGGGCTGTTTACCCTCAGTTAGTGTCATGGCAAATAAAGTGGCACAAAATACAGATATGGTGATTACTTCACTACATGACATAGGCTTAGATTACGCCAAAACATTACGCCATTGGTATGAACGTTTTGACGATGCAAATAGTGATTTAAAACAGATGGGTTATGGCGATGATTTTATTCGTTTATGGCAGTTCTATCTTTGTTACTGCGAAGGTGGTTTTTTAGAACGCAAGATCAGCACTGTGCATTTAGTGGCTGCGAAACCACAAAACGGGGTGTATTAGCCAATTAGTATTTGTTTCATACCAATCTGAGGGAGTAGTTGAATTACGACTTATTTAGGTTGGTATGGTAGGAGGCTTCAATGTTACGTTATTTCCCTATAATCAATGCAGTCTGGTTTCAATTGATTTGGTTTGCAGTGATCCTTTATCAACAGCAAGCGGTTCCTTTTTTACTCGTTTCAATATTGCTTCATCTATTGGTATCTCCAACACGGAAAATTGACTTTTATTTATTCATTTTAATTTCGATGTTAGGTGTTTTTGGGGACGTATTACTGTCTTTTACAGGCGTATATCAATTCTCTAATGATGTACTTATACCTGTGTGGCTTATTTTATTATGGTGTCATTTTGGTTTTGCTATCAATCACAGCTTAGGGTGGTTATCTCGTTTCAATCTTGGACTTATTGCTTTAATTGGTGCTATTGCAGGTCCATTAAACTATTTAGCCGGTCATCGATTAGGTGCTGTGGATTTCTCATATTCATATCAAATCACTTTATTTTCAATTGGAGTGATCTGGGCGGTCAATCTACCCGTATTTATTATTATTCAAAAGCGTTTAAGAGCAAGAATAAATAATGAGGGGAAGGATCATGAAAAGCTTGATAAGTATACTCACCATAGTAAGCCTGTTAACAATAAATAGTGTGGTTGCAGCCCCATTACAAGGTCTACAAAGCAGCGGAAAGTCAGAATTGTCATGGTTTTTAATTTCAGTGTATGAAGCACAACTGTTTACCACTTCAGGTCAGTTTGTCTATGGTCAATATCCACAAGCACTTGAGATTGAATATTATCGTAACATTACTAAAGAAAACCTAATTAAAGCGACTAAAGATCAGTGGGAAGAGCAATCAATTAAACACCCTGATTTAGATTCATGGTTGGTTGAATTAGAACAAGTATTTCCTGATGTGAAAACTGAAGATAAATTGGTTTTTAGCATTGATGAGATAGGGAATAATCAGTTTTTTCTAAATGATAAACCTATTGGAACAATAGCAAATAAAGACTTTTCTCAGCTTTTTCTTGATATTTGGGTATCTGAAAAAACAACGTATCCAGATCTACGTCTTGAATTGATAGGAGATAAATAATGAAAAAGGTAGTCCTATTTATTTTTAGTATTCTATTAGTAGGGTGCTCTTCTCAAGACATTAATGATTACGCAGGCACTAGCCCTGAGTTTTCGATGAGATCATTTTTTCAAGATGATTTAAAAGCAGAAGGGATAGTAAAAGACTTCAATGGCACGGTTATTAGAACATTCACTGTCGATCTTCAAGCTCAATGGGATGGAGACACATTAACGCTAGACGAGCAGTTTTTATTTAATGACGGTGAAGAGCAAGAACGAACGTGGATTATTCAAGATCTAGGCGATAACTCATATACAGGAACGGCCAGTGATATCCTTGAAACTGCTTATGGTAAAAGTGTAGGAAACGCCCTTAATTGGAAATACTCGATGATATTAAAGGTAGATGATTCACACTATGAAGTTGAATTTGATGATTGGATTTATCAAATTTCAGATAATGTTGTTATTAATCAAACCGAAATATATAAGTGGGGTATACAAGTTGGTGAAGTTGTACTTGTTATCCGAAAATAAAAGAAGTTAGTAAACACCTTGAAATGAAACATACCACTAAACTAAAACCACTCACTTGATTCCCTCGTCGAAGTGAGTGGTTTTTTATTTCTTATTGTTTAATCATTTACATACAAGATCATGGTTACGATTTTTAATCGTTTTGTATGCTTTCATCATGTTCTCTTGTTTCACAAAGCGTTTTGGTGGGGCTAAAACCTTTAATTGATAATCAGAGTCGTCAGTAGTAACTTCTTCTGCCGGAGTGATAACCACGACATTAAGCTTAGGGTTTAATTTTACTATTTGTGCCGCAGTGCCTAGACCATTCTCGATATGAAACTTTCCTGCAATATGCATGACTTGCGCTTTAGGGTGTAGCGCTAAGTAATTAACAATGCTTTCTGCCATCGTGGCATCCCACGTCATTTGAGCTGCAAATTGTTTTTGAGTTTGTTCTTCGTCACCATGATGCATAGAAGCTAAAAATTTTGACTTATAAGGGGACTCAGCAAGGTCGATGTTTTTAGCTAACCATGACTTTTCATCAACATCGAGTTTATCTAAATAGCTAATACCTTGTTGGCCAATGCATTTTACGATTGGTTTTGGAGCATTTGCTGCGATAATATCACGTCCTTCAGCCTTTGCGATTTCAACTAATGGGCGATAATCACTTTCATAATTAGGCCATGCCTTAGCTTCTGACATTAATGTTTGTTCGCCAATTTGTCCTGTTAAATACTCATCCACAACCATCTGTTTATCACGACTGAATTGCTCCATAGATAATGCTAATTTAGGCTCTGTTGCAGAGAGTTGCTTAAATAGATCCGTTTGAAAACGGTGGATAGCGGCATGAGTGTGCCATTCACCAATAAGAATTACATCAGCATCAATTATCTCTTGAGGTAAAGCACTAAGGGACAAAGGAGAGCTTGTTGGTGAGAGTAATTGATAATCATAGAAACTGGTGATAGCTTGAGAGGGAACTGGTGTTGGCTGAATTTGTTGGCTGCAACCTGACAGTAAAAGTATCGCAACAAAAGACAATAAAACGGTGGATTTCATAATAGAGATTCAGTAAAGAACAATCTTATAGATTAGGATAAAACGAGAGATAATTCAATCTTAATAATAATCATTACCATTTATAGTGGTGTGATTTGAATTCGTTCTTCTATCTCTGTCACAGTATTGCAACTCAAGACTCGTATAATCGGGATCTTGAAACTCACATAAGGATATTCATATGAGTGCAAATTACCTTGAGAAAACTAGGTATCATGAAGAAGTGGAATTAGAGTGGCTAGACGCAATTGAAGCAGGTCTATACTTCCATAATTCAATAGAAGTTGAGAGTGGCACTGATACCACTCTTAACGATTAATTTTTCAATTCTCATTATTTTCAATATAAAAAGTGATTCAGTCACTTGATTTAGGCAAGAAGGAAATAGATTCTCCTTCCGCGGTTAAAATCGAAATCTGCTCCGGCTTGCCTTTTTCATCCAATCTTAACTCCCCAATTGAACTTTTATTAATTAGCTTATCGTTATTGGTAACGGATGGATCGCGTTTAGTGACTAATAAATTCTTACGTTTCGTGAACCAGTTTAACGGTGAGTGCGGGCTATAGAGTACTCTGTCCATAAAATCACAAAAACGTAATAGCTTATTGGGAAATTCATTTTTAAAGCCACTGCAAGTAATTTGGTAGATATCAGGGCTTGATTTACTGTGACGCAATTTAATGTCATAGGCGAAAGAATAATGCACATCACCAGATAGAATGACAAAGTTTTGTGGTGTTTTAGGGTGAGTAAGAATACTCAATAATGTATTCGCTGAGCCTGGGTGAGCCATCCAGTTTTCTGCATCAATCACTAACGGTTGTCCTAACATAGTCATTGTTTTTTGCAGGGCTTCAATAAATTTAACCCCAAAAATAGGCGCAGCAGAGACGATGATAATCGCTTCTTGTCCAATAAGCTCATGCTGAAAATCAAGCATTGCCTCCCAATCCATCAAACCTGATGGTTTATTAGTATTGGATTCAGAACGCCAACGACGAGTTCGAGTGTCTAACACCACGATTTTAGGCATCGTATGGATAGAGTAATGCCATTGCTCGAATCGGGTTAAATCTCTGATAAGTTGCGTATGCTGCTCATGATTATAATCATTAAAGAGTTGACGGAAACCATCTAAAAATGCGTCATCAAATTGCTCAGGATTATTTCCCCAGCCCTGACACAGAAAGTAGCCCATTAAGCCATTACCAATGACTTGAGCGGCGAGTGGATGCCCATTAACGGCATTCTCCCAGCCAATGGTTAAATTCCAGTCATCAGTGATGTCATGATCATCAAAGATCATGTAAGTCGGTATATGCGAAAACAGTTGCTGGACGTCATTTAACCCTTGCACAAATTGGTCAATAATGATTTTTTCTGTTTTCCAGCAAGCGTGCCATTTTTTATCTAATTTATTATCAGGATCAGGAAGTGACGCGGGCAGACTTACACATTCCCACAATGCAGGCGACCAAACTAATAAATACATGACGAAGAATTCGGCACAGGTGATTAGATGATTTTCGTGCTCACTGGAGCTAAAAATGGGACGAGACTTATATAGATTCCATCGAGAAAGAAAATTAGTATTATCAACATAGTGCGGCAAAAGCTTATCACGTTGATAAAGGTTATGTTGATGGGCGTAAAGCGAAGTACTTGTTGGGATAGCGGTATCAGGAAGCGATTCTTCAAATAACTCTAGTTGAGGAATGATTTGCTGAATTGCCATTAACATCGGTCCTGCGACATCATCTGCATAGATCTGGTCGCCACTCATCATTAATAGCGAAGCTCTCTCTTCAAGCGCTTGTGTTTTCAATTGTTGATTGGCGATGACTAAGCTGTCTTTGCTAGGATAATGAGGATTACGACATGAACCATGTAAGACATAATCTGCTTTGTCTTTAATGATGAATGAAAATAGAGATTCATTAGAATAAAGCGCATTAGGTAATAAACCAGATAATGCGCCATATTGAGTGATGATATCGTATTCGAGAGCTTGATTTACCGGAAAGTCCGCTTGGCATTGCAGTAGATATACCCAAGCATGGTGACCGATTTGAATGCATTGCAGATCGGTGATCATAAACTCAAGTGAGTTATCTGCCCATTGAATTAGGGTATGACCTTCGAGGCGTTCTGAAGTCGTTAGCCATAAGTTGACTTCAGTCGCACTCGATTTTCTAATAATAGGCCCAGCAAGAACTAACGGTAGTGATTTAGACATCAATTAATACAACTCTTAATAACAGATGAGACCATCATAATACTTGCTATGGTTAATTAGCAACATCCTGAGCTTTGGCGTGCTTATAGATATCTAATGTCTTTAATCGTTGTACTGAATGCTCAATGAGAGGATCTACGTAATTATCCGGTTTTAATAGCGGCTTGTTATTGGGTTGATGCAGTAGCTTTCCTGTTAGTTCCGATAACTCTGGTAGCCAATGTTTAATAAAAACACCATTACTATCAAACCGTTCGCTTTGTGTTGTGGGGTTAAATATGCGGAAGTAAGGCGTACTGTCGCAGCCTACTGATGCGCACCATTGCCAGCCTCCATTATTCGATGCAAAGTCACCATCAATAAGTTTTGACATAAAGTACTGCTCGCCCCAGCGCCAATCAATGTGTAAATCTTTGACTAAAAAACTGGCAGTGATCATGCGTAAGCGATTATGCATCCAACCGGTAGTGTTGAGTTGTTTCATTGCAGCATCAACAATAGGAAAGCCAGTATCGCCTTTACACCACTGTTCAAATTTGTCTCTGTTGTTATTCCATTGAATGTATTTGTCAAAGCTTAAAAAAGCGTGGTTTTTAGATAGCAATGGATAAAAGTGAAGTAGATGAGTGTAGAACTCTCGCCATATTAATTCATCAAGCCAAATTTCTTGTCCCTGAGTTAGTTGGTTATTGGCCTCTAAGTGTAAACGTAAAATGCACTGTTTTGCTGAAATCGCGCCAATAGCTAGATAAGGTGAGAGTTGACTCGTCCCTTCAATTGCAGGGTAATCTCGTTGGTCATGATATTGTTGTGATTTTTCGCGACAAAACTGACGCATAGCATTGACTATCGTTTTATTTGAAACTGACCACATCTTGCTTTCATTACTGATAGAGCCAGTAAATGTAGGGTCATGATAACGTTGAAGTGAGCTTAATTGTGTTGCCGATAACTCAACTGAAGCTGTCACTTTTTCAATGGTTGGAAAGTGTTGATAAAAGTACTCTCTCCATGCTTTTTTAAATGGCGTAAAAACTTTATAAGGCTGATGAGTTTTATTCAGTACTTTTCCAACTTCTACCGCACATTTGGCGTCATAAAAAGCACATTGAACATCAGAGAGTTGTGTTACAACATCAGCATCTCGGCTTAATTCGTCAGCCTCATATTCTTTATTGGCAAATAAATGTGATATACCAAGATCTTTACATAATCTGTGCAGTTGTGGTGGAACATCCTTGAACCAAGGACAAGATAATACCAGTAAAGGAATATGTAATGAGTGAAGCTCTTTTTCAAGCTCAAGTAAGCGCCTCTTTATCAAATCAATTTGAATTGAGGCTTTATTGTGTCGTTGCCATTGCGATTCACTAGCTACAAAAATAGCGACAGTAGGGGCTTGATTTGCAAGAGCAGCAGATAACGCCGGGTTATCGGCCACTCTTAAATCAGTACGAAACCAAACGCATTGCATGGTTGGTTTATAATCCATATCGTAATCTCAGTTCTTGAGGATATGGATTAAGGAAAGATTGCTTTGCTAAGTACTCATTGGAATGAATACCTAAATGATGCTTAATTAAGGTAATTGGTGAAAGCAAAGGCAATAACCCTTGATTGTAGTCTTGGATTATTTGAGCTAATTCAACCTTTTGTGGTGATTGAAGTTCTTTTTTGAAATAGCCTTGTAGGTGCATTAATACATTCGTATTGTTTTTACGAGAAGCTCGGATCGCCATTGTCTGCATTAGCTGTGTACGATAAATTGCAAAAAACTCATTAATGTCATATTCCGCCACTTTAGCAACTAATTTACCTAAGTTTTTGTACCCAACGGTTGAGTGCGACATCAGGGTGTATTTATAACGAGAGTGAAAGGCGATGATTTTCCCCGCGGTTGGTTCACCATCCATAGATTTATACAGGTCATTTAAACAAAAAACACGAGTAATAAAGTTTTCTTTAAGTACAGGGTCACTCAATCGGCCGTCTTCTTCTACTGGCAGCCAAGGCATTTCTTTCATTAAGATTTGAGTGTAAAGACCAACCCCATTTTTTGTAGCACTGTTTTTACTGTATACCTTAACTCGTTCCATGCCACAGCTTGGTGAATTCGCACAAACTATATAACCGCACATTTCTGTTTCTTTCAGTCTATCAACCGTTTTTTGAGAAAATTCGATCATTGAATCAGTGTAGTCTAAAGATGCATCTTTTGAGTCAACAAGGGCAATTCTCTCTTCGTTTGTGATTAAACGTATTGTCGGCCTTGGTACTGACATACCACTACCAACTTCTGGACAAATAGGAACATAAGTAAAGTACGGGGCAAGGACTTTAGAGGCAAATTTATTGCTTTTATGGCCACCGTCAAAACGAACACTTTCACCGTTAACACAGGAACTTATACCAACTTTAATATCCATGATTGACTCTCCATTGCTTATTTTTATTATCAATGAGTAATTAAACGAATTAACTCTCTATTTGGATCACTTCAGCTTGACTCTTTTTTTGTAGTCGAGCAAACTAACTGTAAACATATTGTGACACCTATCTTAGTTAAGGAAGCTTTTGTGCGTCTTGAAGTGCAATGTAAAGATCGATTAGGACTAACCCGTGAATTACTTGATATTTTGGCCTCTCAGAATATCGATTTACGAGATATTGAAATTGAAAAAACAGGGTTAATCTATCTTAACTTTCCTGAAGTAGAATTTGATGAATTCAGTCAATTAATGGCTAAAATTCGTCGAATTGATGGTGTTATGGATGTTCGTAAAATTCCATTCCTACCAAGTGAACGAATTAACACTGAATTATTAGCAGTATTAAGTACCTTGCCTGATCCGGTTTTCTCTATTGGTTTAAAAGGAACCATTGATCATGTAAATCACGCCGTGGCTTCATTATTTAAAATTGAAAAAGAGAAATTACTGGGTCAACCAGCAAGTACTTTATTGCCTGATTTTAATGTGATGAATTGGTTTGAAGAGTCACGTATTCGCCAGCGTGAATCGATGCTAATTGATAATATAACCTATGTAATGGAAATCATGCCGGTCTACATTACCGATGATGATAATGCCTCAATTTTAGCCAGCGCAGTGGTGATCATCAAACCTGCAATGGATTCAAAATTAGCTCGTCCATTTATTCCTGAATCCTCTAATCTTGGCTTTGAGCATTTTGTAGGTTCTTCGACTAAATATAAAACCTTGATCTCACAAGCGAAGAAATTATCAGATATTGATCAATCATTATTGATCCAAGGTGAAACAGGGACAGGTAAAGAGATGTTAGCGCGTGCTTGTCACAATGCATCTATCCGTTCAGGAAAAGCCTTCATGGTGGTTAACTGTGCAGCCATGCCTGATGATGTCGCTGAGACGGAGTTATTTGGCTACGCTCCAGGAGCATTCCCTAATATGCCAGAAGGTAAAAAAGGGATCATTGAGCAAGCGGACGGCGGTACGGTCTTCTTTGATGAGATCAGTGAAATGAGCCCACTGTTGCAAATCAAACTGTTACGTTTTATTCAAGATGGTAACTTTCGTCGAGTGGGTGAAGAGAAAGAGATCCATGTTGATGTTGGGATCATTGGCGCAAGTAAGAAGGAGCTACTAGAATTAGTGGAACAAGGCGTATTCAGAGAAGATCTTTATTATCGTTTAAACGTATTATTTTTGGAGATCCCACCACTGCGTGAGCGTCCTTCTGATATTGCTACTTTGTTTGAGTTTTTTGTGGCTCAGTTATGCAAAGAGTTAGGTATTGTTAAGCCGTCTATTTCAGAAGATGTGTATGAGTATTTACGCAGTTATTCATGGCCGGGAAATGTACGCCAATTAAAGAGTTCGACACTAAAAGCGTTAACTCAAATGGATAGAAACCAATTGAATACCTCACATTTTATGCTGCCAATATCAGATGCTAAAGCAGCAAATATGATGGATATTAATGTAGATGGCACACTTGATGAGATCATGAAATCGTATGAATCAATGATCCTAACTGGATTATACGGTGAGTTCCCATCCAGTCGTAAATTAGCAAAACGATTAGGTGTTTCGCATACCGCAATAGCGAATAAGTTGCGAGACTACGGAATAGGTAAGAAGTAGGGGAACGACATGGATGTGCATTTTGAGTTTGACCATTACCAAGTTCGTTTAATTAAAAGCAGTGACTCTGTGATGATTGCCAATTATTTTATGCGCAATCGGCACCATTTAGAACCATGGGAGCCTAAGCGCGCGAATTCCTTCTTTACCGCTGAAGGTTGGAAGCAACGTTTGTTGCAATTGGTTGAGTTACATAAGCATAATTTAGCTTTCTATTTTGTGATTTTTGATACTCAAGAGAAGAAAATTATGGGGTCGGTGAGCTTTAGTAATATTACTCGCTTTCCGTTTCATGCCGGTCATGTTGGCTACTCTCTTGATGAACATTATCAAGGTAATGGGATTATGCAGCGAGCGCTAGAACATACCGTAGATTGGATGTTTTCAGTTCAGCATCTTCATCGAATTATGGCTGCGTATATTCCACACAATAAAAAAAGTGGCAATGTGTTATCGGCACTGGGTTTCGTTAAAGAAGGAGAGGCGAAAGACTACCTTTATATTAACGGAGCTTGGGAAGATCATATTCTGACTTCTAAGATAAATAGCCATTGGGTACCAGAATAACTCTATTTTTGTGGCATAAATATAAGAAAGAATAGTTTAAATTGAAAGTTAGCATAGAGAAGTCGTTTAATTGGTGTACTCTATAAAGATGGTTTTTAAGACAATGATAATAAAGAAGGAATTTAAATGCTGAAGTTTATTAAATTTTTACAGTTGCTGATTTTAGGTGTTGTTGGTGCATTTGTTATTCAATCAACTGTGTTGCATGGTATTGGTATTTTCAGTGAGCGCTATGTGATCATGAGCTTGGTGCTGACAGCATTCTTAGAGCTGGCTATTTTTATTATTTATAAGTTAGTAGAAGATGATTTCACTAACGAACCGAAAGTAAAAAAGTAGCACGAATTTATACCAATCACAGTAAGTAAGTGATCAGTAATAGCGAAGGAAAAATGCTTGAGAACAAGGCGGCACTCTTTAACAAATAGTTTCGATAAGTAGTTATTCTACAATCAAAAATTTCAACGCAGTTATCGAGTATTTTAACCAGCTAGGATGATCAGTTATTTACTACGATTGGTATTAGCAAATCGTTGAATGAAAAAAACCGATAACTCTTTGGAGATATCGGTTTTTTTGTGTCTAGCATTACACAATTACATTGAGTTAGAAGAGTTCATTTAACGCACTATCAATAGCATTAACCAATTTAGTAATGTGTTCAGGCTGCGAAATAAACGGCGGCATCATATAAATTAACTTACCAAATGGTCGTATCCAAACCCCTTGCTCGACAAAGTGTGCTTGTATTTTTTCCATCTCAACAGGCGTGGTTAATTCCACAACGCCTATCGCGCCAAGCCATCGAACATCGGCAACCACATCGTGTTTTTTAAGTTGAGGCAGTAATTCTGAAAAGCAGGTTTCAATCTGTTTAGTTTGAGTCTGCCAATGATCTTGTTGGATCAATTCTAAACTAGCATTGGCTACGGCACAGGCCAATGGATTTCCCATAAAGGTTGGTCCATGCATAAAGCATCCGGCGTCTCCACTGCATACTGTATCAGCAACAACTTTGCTGGTGAGTGTTGCAGATAATGTCATATAGCCGCCAGTAAGCGCCTTACCAATACACATGATGTCAGGCTCAATGTCGGCGTGTTCACAAGCAAATAACTTTCCTGTTCGCCCAAAGCCGGTTGCTATCTCATCCAAAATTAACAGCAAACCATATTGGTCACATAAGCGGCGTACTTCTTTTAAATATTGAGGATGGTATAAACGCATTCCGCCAGCGCCCTGAACAATAGGCTCAAGGATCATGGCGGCGATCTCTTCATGGCGTTCGGCCAGCATCTTTTCTAAAGGAAGAATATCTTCAGGGTTCCACTCACCACCAAATTTACTGGTCGGAGATTCAACAAACAGGTGCTCTGGTAAAAAACCTTTATATAGACCGTGCATTGAATTATCGGGATCGGTTACCGACATCGCGGCAAAGGTATCACCATGGTATCCATGTCTAACCGTCACGAATTTTGAGCGTGGTTGTCCTTTGGCGTGCCAATATTGCAGAGCCATTTTTAAACTAACTTCAACCGCGACTGAGCCAGAATCGGCTAAAAAGACTTGCTCTAATCGAGAAGGGCTTAGTTCAACTAACTTTTTACATAGATCAACCGCAGGTTGATGAGTAATACCACCAAACATCACGTGTGCCATTTTATCGGTTTGATCTTTAAGCGCTTGATTAAGGTGAGGATGACAGTAACCGTGAATGGTAGACCACCAAGAAGACATTCCATCAACCAATTCCGCCCCATTTTCTAAATAGAGATTAACTCCATTCGCGTGAGTGACAGGGTAGCAAGAAAGCGGATTAATTGTAGATGTGTAGGGATGCCAAATGTGTTGACGGTCAAAATCCAAGTCGACGCTATTGTTCATTTATTCACCAGTTGTAAACTTTATCTATCCATTAAGGTTGACAGTGTATCGTTTAACCGTAGACTAGCCAAGTATAAATCGAGACCAAAAAGCACAATCAAAAGTGGTCGGATCTTAGCAATAGCAATGGTTATAGCATGTTAACGAAAGGAATTTACACGTGGAAGTGAGACATAACTGGACAGTAGCAGAAGTACAGGCGTTGATGGATAAGCCGTTTATGGACTTAATCTTTGATGCTCAATTAGTACATCGTAAGTATCAACAAACAAACCATGTACAAGTAAGTACACTGCTATCAATTAAAACGGGCGCTTGTCCTGAAGATTGTAAATATTGCCCTCAAAGTGCTCATTACCGCACTGACGTTGATCGTGAACGCTTAATGGAAGTAGAAAGCGTTTTGGATGCTGCGAAAAAAGCAAAGAACTCAGGTTCAACCCGTTTCTGTATGGGTGCTGCTTGGAAAAATCCAAAAGAACGTGATATGCCTTATCTGTTAGATATGATCAAAGGCGTTAAAGAGATGGGTCTTGAGACGTGCATGACGTTAGGGATGATCACCTCAGATCAAGCGGATGAATTATCAGGCGCAGGGTTAGACTATTACAACCATAATTTAGATACCTCTCCAGAGTTTTACGGCAGCATTATTACGACACGAACGTATCAAGATCGTTTAGATACGTTATCTCATGTTCGTGATGCCGGAATGAAGATCTGTTCTGGTGGCATTATCGGCATGGGCGAAAGTGACAGTGATCGTGCCGGCCTATTTGTTGAATTAGCGAACCTTCCTCAGCATCCTGAGTCTGTTCCTGTCAATATGCTGGTAAAAGTAAAAGGCACGCCATTAGAGGATGCAGAAGACGTTGACCCATTTGATTTTATCCGTTTGATTGCGGTTGCTCGTATCATGATGCCTGAGTCTGCCGTGCGTTTATCTGCAGGTCGTGAAAGCATGAATGAGCAGATGCAAGCCTTATGCTTTATGGCAGGTGCAAACTCGGTATTCTATGGTTGTAAACTACTGACGACACCAAACCCAGATGAAGACAGTGATATGCAACTGTTTAAAAAATTAGGTGTAAACAGCCAGCAAATAGCACAGAAACCAGATGTGGTTCAAGAACATGAATTGTTAGACCGCGTTGCTGAACGTGTCGCTTCTCGTCCTGAAAAAGACGATTTATTTTATGAAGCAAGCGTTTAATCAACGTATTAGCTCCGCCCTTACTCAACGTAAGCAAGTGGGGCTGAATCGTTCTCGAACGGTAATAGAGCAAGGTAATCAATCTCGATTAGTGGTGGATGGTCAATCTTACATTAACTTTTCAGGTAATGATTATCTTGGTCTTGCTGGCAGCAAAGAGTTAACTCAAGCGTGGCAACAAGGCTTATCTTTATATGGCTGTGGTAGTGGTGCTTCGCCATTAGTGACTGGCTATTCAAAACCTCATGCCGATTTGGAATCTCAACTGGCTGAATGGCTTGGGTTTGATTGCGCATTACTGTTTAACTCAGGTTTTAGTGCTAATCAAGCGGTGCTTTTTTCATTATTAGAAAAAGGCGACACCTTGCTGCAAGACAAACTTAATCATGCCTCGTTAATGGAAGCGGGTATATTGTCACCTGCGACGATGAAACGCTTTAAACATAATGATATATCTCATTTAACCAAATTATTAACAACGTCTGATAGTTCACCTTTTTTGGTCGTTACTGAAGGGGTTTTTAGTATGGATGGGGATTTATCACCACTGTCTGAGATTGTCAAAGTAACCAAAGAAAATAATGCGTGGTTAATGGTGGATGATGCCCACGGATGTGGTGTGTTAGGTAACAATGGCCGAGGGTGTTGTGATTTTTATCAAGTAACACCAGACATTTTAGTCGTCACGTTTGGTAAAGGGTTTGGTTTATCGGGTGCTGCGGTGCTATGTAATCAAGAATGTGGTGATTACTTAGCGCAATTTGCTCGTCATCATGTCTATTCAACGGCAATGCCGCCTGCTCAAGCCCATGCATTATCCCATGCACTTTTTATGATCCAACAACAAGAATGGCGCAGAGAAAAACTAAGTGAACTTAGTCAGCAGTTTGAATCAGAACTGGCCGGCTTTTCAGGTGCACTAAAAACGATAACTCCCATTAAACCTATTATTATTGGTGATACAGGGGCTGCAATGGCGATATCCACAGCACTTAAAAATCAAGGACTGTGGACAACTGCCATTCGTCCGCCTACCGTGCCAACAGGAACTGCGAGGTTAAGAATTACGTTAAGTGCCAATCACTCGCAACAAGACATTACACAGCTTACACAAGCAATAACAGAATTAGGATGATGGAGTTATGGTTAATCAAGCGGTCGCCATAGAAACCTCACATTGGACATCAAGCCAAGAGAAACAAGCCATTCAAGCCGCGTTTAGTAAGGCGGCGAATACGTATGATCGTTCTGCTGAATTTCAGCGTCAGGTGGCGGATACCTTATTATCTTACTTACCTCAAGATCTGTCAGGACTGCATATAGTCGATGTCGGTTGTGGAACGGGTTATTGCAGTGAACAACTGTTGAAGCGCGGTGCAACAGTGGTGGCGTTTGATCTGTCTCAATCAATGTTAGATAAAGCCAAAGAGCGCTGTGGTGAAATAAACATCAGTTATGTTCAAGGGGATGCTGAGCATTTACCGTTTAAGAACAATGAATTTGATGTAGTTATTTCTAGTTTAGCACTGCAGTGGTGTCAGGATTTATCCGTACCGCTAGCTGAAATGAATCGAATTACCCATAATAAAAGCAAGGTTATATTTTCAACTTTGTTAAATGGCTCACTGTTTGAGTTAAAAAAAGCGTGGTCAAAGGTTGATTCATATCAACATGTTAACGATTTTATTACCTCATCTATGGTAAACCTTGCGTTAGCGCAATCTGACAGTAAGAATTTTACACTAGACTGCACGCCAGTCGAGATGACGTATTCTTCTGCTCTTGCTTTGATGAAAGATTTAAAAGGAATTGGAGCAACGCATTTACCTAATGGTCGCCACTCAGGTTTATTGAGTAAAGAAAAGCTATTAGCAGTAGAAGAAGCGTATCAAATTTTTAAGAATGAATTTAATAAGTTACCTGCTACTTATCAGGTAGGCTTTGGAGTTATAAGTAATGATTGATGCATTTTTTGTTGCAGGCACAGATACCGATGTAGGTAAAACCGTTTCTTCTAAAGCGATTTTAGATGCATTAAATATGAAAGGGCTAAATACAGCCGCATATAAACCTGTAGCAGCAGGATCTGAAGACAAAGGTGAAGGCGTCCAAAACTCTGATGCAATCCATTTACGCTCTGTAGCCAATGTTGAATTAAGTTATGAAGAAGTAAACCCATACGCATTGTTATTGCCTGCATCGCCACACATTGCAGCAAAAGCTGAGAATGTTGTAATTGATTATTCTGTTCTTTCACAAGGCTTAGCGGCATTAAAAGCTAAGTCAGACGTAGTATTAGTTGAGGGCGCTGGTGGTTGGCGTGTCCCTGTTTCTAAAGATGATTGCCTATCAACTTGGGTTAAACAAGAGAAATTGCCAGTTGTATTAGTAGTAGGCATTAAATTGGGCTGTTTAAGTCATGCAATGTTAACGGCAGAAGCGATTCAACATGATGGTTTAGAGATCATTGGTTGGGTAGCAAACCGAGTAAACCCAGGTACTGAAAATTATGCTGAGATTATCGCGATGTTGGAAGATAAAATGCCAGCACCAAAATTAGGCGAGATCCCATATATGCCAAGTGTTAAGCGTAAAAATATGGGTAAGTACATTAATTTAGATGTGTTAGAAGCTTAATTTCTATAGTTACAAAAAATAGTTAAGAGACAACAAAGCCAATATCTTTCATGATGTTGGCTTTTTTATTGACGTTAATTAGAAAACGTTTCTCTAAATAAGGCCACCATCGCCCGCGTTTTTTCAGGTAAATAACTGGGTGTTGGATAAACTAAAGTAATGGTCAAATCAGTAAAAGAGGTTCTTGGTAAGACCTCAATGAGTTGGCCATTTTTGATTTTATCTTCAATTAAGATCGAAGGCAGAAGAGCAATGCCTTTACCTGACAGTGCTAATCGTTGAAGTAGATTCAGATCATCACTAAATAATTGATATTCAAGTCCTTGAGGGAGCAAGCTTTTATTATAACGGCTAGCAAGCAGATGAAAGTCGTTTAACTGAGCCACATTATCAGGGCATCCGTTAAGCGCTAAATATTCAGAAGAAGCAACCATGCTATAAGGAATTTGAATTAAGCGTTGTTGAATATAGTCATCATGCAAAGGTTCGATATAGCTAGGTAGAATTTGTAGATCAACATTTTCACGACGAAGATCCAATGATTGAACATGATGCTCAATCTCCAATTTAACCTCTGCATACTCCTTCATATACTGTTCAATTAGCTGGGAGAAAATCTCGGTCATTCCTAGGGCTGGTGGGATAGCTACTTTTAATCTACCTCTTGGTGTTAAGTGGTGCTCTCTCATTAATCGGCTCGCATCCACTAGGGTATTGACTGGATTCGAGGTTTGCTCATATAGCCATTTTCCTTGCTGGGTTAATTCAATCGCTCTTGTCGTTCTGATGAGTAATTGATGGCCAAGGGCTTTTTCCAATTCTTGCAGTCGACGGCTGACTTTTGAACGCTGTAATCCTGCAAATTGCGCGGCAGAGCTAATTCCCTTGTGCCTAACAATAAGAACAAATAGGTAAATATCATCAAATGAAACGGTGCTTTCTGGATGGTGACTCATATCTATTGTCCTGTTATTAGGTCATATGTGAGCTATTTTGCCATCTATTCGAAATAAAATCACGCACTATAATGAGAACCAGATCACAGCAACTTTGACTTTATTGAGAACTTCTATGCAAGCTGCAGAGCAAAAATTCAAACAATGGATGCGTATCCTAATCATATTATTTCTTCTCGTTACTGCTTATTTAGTGATGGCAGATAGATTAACGCCGTTAACGACCCAAAGTAAGGTGCAAGGCTTTGTGGTTCAAATATCACCAGAAGTGTCTGGTCGAGTAGTTGAAGTTAATCACACAAATAATCAATTAGTTAAGCAGGGCGAGTTACTGTTTAAGATTGATGATGAAAAATATCAATTGGCCGTTCAAAAAGCCGAAATTGGATTAGCTCAAGCAAGAGAGCAAGAAGCGTCATTAGTGGCGGATATCGAAGCGGCACGCTCAAATGTTAAAACGACTCAAGTAACGGCAGATAATGCGAACCGTGAATATCACCGTATTAAGCGACTAGCCAAATCAGGGGCAGTATCAGCATCAGGCTTAGATTCTGCTGTCACTAAGCGTGACCAAGCCGCTGCCAATTTTATGGCTTCAAAGCAAAAGTTACACGCATTGGAAGTTAAACTAGGTAAAGGAGATGGCCAAAGTAGTGCCGTACTTTCTGCAAAAAATGCCTTAAAACAAGCGTTGCTGAATTTAGAAAATACTCAAGTAATAGCGCAAAGTGAGGGGATAATTACCAATATGCAGTTGCATGTCGGTTTGTTTGCCAATGCTAATCAGCCATTACTGACGTTTATTCCAACCGATTCACTGTGGATCTCCGCAGATTATCGTGAGAAAGCGACTTCAGAGATGAATAAAGGAATGTATGCTGAAGTGGCTTATGATGCACTGCCGGGTGAAGTGTTTCCATTATTGGTAGAGAGCCGCGATTATGGGGTTGCTTCTGCCCAACAAAAAGCCAATGGTCAATTGAGCAGCGTAGAAGTCAGTAATCGCTGGGTTCGTGATGCCCAACGTGTACGAGTGAATTTAATTAGCGAAGAGGCTATTTCACCACGATTATTTGTTGGCTCGCGAGCAACCGTTATTATTTATACGTCAGGCAATGCCGTCATTGATTACATTGGTCATAGCTTAATTACCATGATCAGCTATCTACATTACATATACTAGGTGGAATGTTGATATGAAAGCATTACGGATATGGTTTGGTTGTGTTCTAGGCTTTGCAATGTGTACGGTATTTGGTTGGTCAAACGGTATGTTCGGAACTCTGCTACCACTGTTTATTTTATCTAACCTGAATCGTTGGAATTGGGGAATGTTCATCCAGTTGGTTGTCAGTGTCGTTTGGGTGAGTATTCAAGTGGTATTAATTGTCGGTTTTTTACAACCATATCCACTATTGATGACCGTAGCTGTTGGCATTATGCTGCTATTTAAATGCCACGCAATGCACTATAAAGCGAGTTACTTATTCGGCTACACTGGCTTATTAGTAGGTTCAATTTTATTGAATTTTGGATCGTATGTGACATTTGATTTAGAAAACTTCATTGTAGGGGCGTGGGTTGCAGCCATTATGGTGATCCCTATTTGTGCTTTAGCTTTCTATCTGTTTCCTGATCCTATTGACAGTAATGCACCGATTTTAAAAGTAGAAGGCGAGAGCAAAGATCCACGAGAGATGCTAGAACAAACGGCATTGGGCTGGATGGTTGCTATGATTGTATTTTTGATATTTGAAATCGGTACATTAAATGATTCATTATCAGCCCAAGCTTCAATGCTTATCATGCTCTCTCCAATGACACTCGTTGGCTCATTGATGATGGCTCGAATTCGTATCGTAGGGACTATCTTAGGCTGTTTAGCTGCGATGGCGATGCAATTGATACTTTATGATCTGTATGATAATCCAATTTTATACATTCTAAGTTTTGCAATTGCCTCAGGCTATTTCTGTAAATGGTTAGCCAGTGAAAATCCAATCATGAAGGGAGTTGGATTCTCAGCAATGGCGGCCTTAACCATTCCAATAACAGGCGTGATCCCCGGCCAAAAAGATGCATTTTTTGCTATTTTATACCGAGTATCATCTATTGTGGTGGCGGTGATTATAACCAGCATATTAATTTGGGTCTGCTATCGGTTAATTAAACAGTTTCCTGTCTTTTTCCGAGGGGTTGAGCGAGAAGAAAAGGCTCACTAACAATTTGAATTATTAGATAATAAGCCAAGAGGTTGGTACATTGTTACGAACCTCTTGGCTTTTTTTGTTTATGTGATAACGTCTGTGTAGTTGAAAATTATAAAGAAATAACAAGGACAGTCATGAGCTCAATTATAGAATGCATTAGAACCGTCGGTCGTGGTGAGCGAAGCCGTAAGCCACTTAGTTTTGATCAAGCTTATCAAGTAATGAAAGAATATCTTGCCGGTGAAGTCTCTAGTGACAAAATGGCAATGCTGATGATGCTTATCCGAGTTCAAAACGAAACGGTTGAGGAGATCAGCGGCTTTACCACTGCTATTCGTGAATTTATTCGTAACGAACAAACACCAGAGCTAAAAGAGCTTAACGTTGGTATTGATTGGGCGTGTTTTGCCGGTAAGCGTCAGGTTCAAGGTCCATCATGGCAGTTATACGCAGCACAAATTCTAGCGAACAAAGGATTTAGAGTATTACTTCATGGCCACTTACAACTGGGCAGCACACGTGAACACGTATCTCAAGTGATTGATAAACTAAATATCCCTCGCTGTTCAAGTATTGCAGAGACACAAAAAGCATTAGATGAGGGTAATATCGCATATTTACCGCTATCGGTTTACGCCCCTCAAGTAGAAACCATGCTGTTATGGCAACATGAGTATGGTCTGCGTACCCCTGCGAATACCTGTGCGCGTATGTTAAACCCGGCATCAGCTCCAATTTCATTACGTGGAAGCTTTCATCCAGGTTTACCACAATTACACGGTGAAGCTGAATCTCGTTTACAACAAGCGACAGAAGATTGCTCAGAATTGGCACTGTGCTTTAAAGGCATGGGCGGAGAATCTGAATTTAATCCTAAAGTTAGCCAGTCTCTATGGTGTGCATCAAAAGGGGTATGTGAAGAGCTGTATTGGGAAGAGGCATTAATTGAAGATTTACCAATCCCTCAAATTTGTTTGTTAGGGACTAAACCCGAGCAGTTACAGCTAATGGCGAACACCGTTATTTTTAATGTCGCTAATGTTTTATGGGCAAATAAACGTGAAGAGAACTATCCAAGAGCAGAGGCGATTAAGCTTGCTACTCAATATTGGGAAGAGTATGTAAACACACTCGATTAACTCTTTATTAAGCAAATGAATCTGTTAAGCCGTAACTTTATCGTTGCGGCTTTTTTATAATTATAATAATTTAGTTTATTACATCAGTGTAATAGTAATTCACATTTAGCTCTATTATCAAAACACAGTTAATAATCGATAATGTTCTCCTAGTCAATCATATATTTGGAGACCATTATGGCTAATGGATTTACAAGAGATGGTGGCGTACAAGAACAAATTGATGCCACTGTTACTGATGCAATTAATCGTGCGAGAGCACACCTTAACCATGAACATAATGAGACAGATTATTGTCTTGAATGTGGTGAGCAGATCCCTGAAGGTCGACGTAAAATCATCCCAGGCGTTGAGTTGTGTGTGGAATGTCAATCTAAAGAAGATACACGTGAAAAAGCATTCAGCGCTTACAACCGCAGAGCAAGTAAAGACAGTCAATTACGATAGCAATGGTTACTGTCTAGATCTGCATTGGTATAACAATGGCGAAGTATCATACTTCGCCATACTATTACTGAGAAATGGTTTTGAATAAATAAAGAGAGGCTATTTACGATTGATACGTGCCAAGAAATAGGTATTTACGTACTCACCCTGTCTAAACGCAGAATCAATGGCTTCACCTTCAATCACAAACCCGAATTTTTTATACAGAGAAAGCGCCGCGTGGTTATCTACAAACGCGTCAATCTCAATACGGCGAACATTAAGCCAATTATCAGCAAGTTCTAAAACGGTTTCAATTAGCTTACTACCAATACCACGTCCATGATAATCATCGTGAACGCCCATTCCAAAATGAGCAACATGACGAGTCCTAGGATGTGTCACTTGTTCAAAACCAATATTACCTACAACCTTGTTATCAATAAGGGCAACATAGCTATAGACGTTATCAGGTTTGCTTGAAATGCGTTTTTCCCAGAGAGCAGGAGATGGGAGTGGCAGTTGAAGTGTTTGCGCCTGAGCTTGTGGTTGATTATACAACTCACATAAACCATCAATGTCTTTTAATTCTGTTGGGCGAATTATTATTTCCATTACCTGCATCCTTTGCCTAATAAACATACACTTAACTTAACCAGAATCATCTTCGATGACAAGCACTGATCCCATTTGAATCTAATAATTACCGTTTATTCCTGTTATTTACCATTCGTCGCATCTTCCTGTTTTTCATTTTTACCTTAGCTAATCTGTAAACATCAAAAAGGACCACAGATTAACTAAGGCCAACCTAATGAAACATAAATTAACGACACTAGTATTTAGCTTATTAATGAGTGTGATGACTTTCTCCACGCAGGCGGCATTAACGGATAAAGATATTGCGGTATATAACCAAGCGGCAGCAGGCGATGAAGATCTTGTTGAATCAGCTTATGAACGTTTTGAACAATTGATTCAAACTGAAGGTGCAACGCCATTAACACTCGTTTATCTTGGCAGCGCAGAAACTCTAAAAGGTCGAGATGCAATGATGCCTTGGACAGCAATGAAATACGTTGAACAAGGGTTAGCTAAAATTGGCAAAGGTCTAAATCTACTTGCTACGGAAACCACTCCAATTGAAGATCAACCCGTTGTGTCTGGTCTTCCTAATTCTTATCTCACCCGTGCTTTAGCGGCAGCAACTTATTCACAATTGCCTGATATGTTTAATCATTTTGAGCGCGGCTATGATCTTTATTTAGCTCTTTTATCTGAACCTGATTTTCAACAGCAACCTTATCAAGCCACTGCTTGGGTATATGGTTATGCAGTGCAAGCAGCGCTTCGTGCTGATGATATAAATCAATCAAATCAATGGATAGCAGTCATGATTGAGCGAGATAAAAATCACCCTGAATCAATAAAAGCACAAGCACTTATTAGTGCTAAAAATTAGGAGAGGACAATGATTAGTTTTAGTAGCATAGAAAAAACATATCAATTGGGCTCTCAAGACGTAGCTGCGTTGAAAAAGGTAGAGGGCTTTATTATTAAAGGCAGCATGGTGGCTCTGTGTGGCCCATCAGGCTCCGGAAAAAGTACTCTACTCAATATACTTGGTTTGTTAGATATGGATTATAAAGGCAAGATCAGAATGGATGGAAAAGCGTATCCTAAAGATCCCATTAAAGCGGCCACGTTACGTCGTCACAAGTTAGGTTTTGTATTTCAACGCTTTAATTTAGTGCCAGTGATGACCGCTTTAGAGAACGTTGCCTATCCGCTGCATTTAAATGGCTACAGTCGAGAAGATCAAAAACGCTTAGCCACTGAAATGTTAGAAAAAGTAGGTCTTGGCGATTTTATTCACCACCGTCCAGATAACCTTTCTGGCGGACAGCAACAGCGCGTCGCCATTGCTCGTGCGTTGGTTCATAAGCCAAGTTTAGTCATTGCCGATGAACCAACGGCCAGTTTAGATAGCCATACCGCAGAAAAAGTGATTGATATTATGAAAGCGTTAGGCAAAGAAATGGGAACCACCTTTATTATTGCGACGCATGATTATCGCATGGCACAGCATTGTGATGCCTGCATTAATTTACTTGATGGCACCATAAATAAGGAGACAGTTTCATGGGCAAGTTAATCTCATTATTTCCTTATTCATTGCGTCTCGCGTGGCTTAATTTATTACGAAATGGCCGCCGTAGCGCACTTTCGATTTTAATCATTACCATTGCGGTGTTTGCATTAACCAGTGCGGGTGGTTTTGGATTGTATACTTATGACTCACTCAAAGAATCGACGGCAAGAGACACAGGCCACCTTACCCTAAGTCAGCCGGGTTACTTTGAAAGTGATGAAGAGATGCCCCTTAGTAATGGTCTTTCTGATATTTCGCAATTAACTCGTGATCTAATGAAGCACGATGAGGTTCGTGGAGTTCAACCAAGGATCGATTTCACAGGGTTAATCTCTAACGGGAGCAAATCGACTATATTCATGGGAACCGGTGTCAACGATCGTGAGTTTGACATGAAAGGTCCATTTCTAGATATGAGATCAGGAAAAACCTTAACGGATATTACATCGAGTCGATATGACGTGATGGAGCCTGAGATCATGCTTGGAGTGGATCTCGCCAAAAACCTAAACGTGGGTATCGGTGATTGGGTAACTTTACTGGCAACGACCAGTGAGGGGGCATTGAATGCGTTTGATTTTAAAGTACATGGAACTTATTCAACAGGGGTTCCAGAATTAGATAAACGTCAACTGTATATTCACATTGACTCAGCTCAAGAGCTATTGATTTCAGAGAAAGTGAGCACATTGTCGGTGTTTCTATTTGATACAGAGAAAACAGCTCTGATACATCAACGATTGGATGATGACCTAAAATCGATGTCACTAGAGCAAGATATTGAGATCACACCATGGCAAGAGAGAGCGTTTTTCTACAATAAAGTGAAAGATCTTTACGATCTTATCTTCGGTGTGATGGGTTTTGTGATGGGATTGGTGGTTTTTGTGGCCTTGTTTAACACCATGACAATGTCCGTGACTGAGCGAACACGTGAAATTGGTACCTTATCCGCACTGGGAAGCTACCCAAATGAAATTATCAATTCATTCTTACGAGAAGCGGGCTTACTTGCCATCATTGGAGTGCTATTTGGTGCAATCACGACGGCAATTACCACGATATTGTTAATGATTGTTGATGTTCAAATGCCACCACCACCAGGAAGAACCGATGGTTACCCACTTAATATTTACTTCTCATTTGAGTTGGTTGTTTATGCAGGCATTGGTGTGATGGGTATTTGTTTACTTGCAGCGTATTTGTCTGCTCGAAAAGGCGTAAGAAAACCCATTACGGAGGCGCTTATCTATGTCTAAATTAAAATTATTATCTACGTTCTGCTTATTTATGGGGCTTCATTTTTCAGTGGCCGCGACAGAGTTATCTCAATCAGAGCTTACTCAACAAAAGAATCAGCAAAAAATCGGGATTAATCATAGCCAAGTGGAACAAATGATTAAGGCTGCTGATGATTATCGACTAGATAACGCAGCTGCAAAAGTCGTATCAGAAGTATTGCTATATAAAAATGATGAGCTAGATAAAAAACGTCAATACACGGTGTATATGCGAGAAAATAGAGAATCATTAGTGCTGTTTAATTCTCAAGTCGAAGCTGGGCAAAAGATGCTGATGTTAGGCGATAATTATTGGTTATTAATGCCTAAAAGCCGCCGACCAATCCGTATTACACCAATGCAAAAATTATTGGGAGAAGCATCGGTAGGTGACATTTCAACCCTCACTTGGAGCGAAGATTATCAAGGGCAATGGCAAGCAAGTGAGGGACTAAAATTAGAGAATGGGAAGCAGGTACAAGCTGAAAAACTTAAACTGAATGCCATTACTAAAGGCGCGAGTTATTTCACCATTGATTTATGGCTAGAGCAGGGGACTCATTTTCCAATTAAAGCCGATCTCTATCTACGTTCAGGAAAAATGGCGAAAGAAGCGTGGTTTATTAAAGGGCTTAGAGAAGGTGAAACCAAAGTTATCTCAATGGTATTAAACGATCAAATCCAAACCAATCAAAAAACCGTCATTGAATACAAAGAAATAGTGCCAACAGAGATTGCGGATAAATATTACAACCCTGCTTATCTGTCACGTACCAAGCAGTTGGATTTGTGATCATGAAACCTCGGGTGAAATGGATATTATTGTGCGGTACTTGGTTGGCTTCTTTTTGCTCTCAATCTTCAGAGATGACTTTCGAATGGGATTGGATGCTTAGTGCTGAAACGGTTCAACAAAGAGAAACGGTTTTCTCTTTGATGACAGATAACGAGCATCAAGAGTCATTCAATGGTTTATTAGATGTTCAGATTGGCTACCAAGATTGGAATGCGGTGGTGGCACTGAAAGGTAATGATCTCTATTATTATTCAAATCTTGAGTCTCAAGATAAAAGCGCAGAAGCTGAGCTAATTGTCAGTGAACTATTTTGGCAAAGTAGTGTTGATATTTCCAATACATCATTAGATTTACAACTAGGTAAAGTTAGAGTCGATTGGGGTGTTGGTTATGGTTATCGCCCTCTTGATATATTCACGCCATATCGTCGTAATCCAGTCGGAATTCAAGTAGAAGAAGGAGCAGGCGTAGCTTCGGTATCCTATTTTGATAATCAAGGCGAGTGGTCATTAATTTATACCGATTCGTCATGGACTCAGCAAGAAGGGAGTGAGTTAGAAGAGCAAAGCGAACAACAAGGGATAGGAATAAGACGTTATGCGTTAGTGGGAGATACCGAATACCAATGGGTTGCTTATTATGACGATGTTCGACAGGGGCTATTGGGTGCGAGTGTTGTTACTGTGCTTGATGCCGCGTGGGAGTTTCATGGCTCAGCGGTATATCAATCAAAGTATCTTTCTTATGAGCAGTCAAATATCACACTTTACCCTGTCACTTTAGAAAAAGAAGAAAATGCATATCAAGCCTTAGTCGGGTTTACGTGGGCAAATGATGTGGGAAATAGTATCGTTTTAGAATACTGGTATGACAGCCGAGCGTGGGGTAAAAGTGATTGGAAAAATGCACTTACTGTGGCAACACCGTCGTATCAACAGGGCTTTAATCAGGCGAATATGGTTCAACATAACATGATGTTTCATTGGAGCTTAGATCCTAACGCATGGTCAACATGGGAATGGAGCCGAGATATCTCATGGTTAAGTCAATTTACCCCAACATTTGATGTGCTTTACTCACCAGAAGATAATGGCGTGATAGCAACGCAGTGGTTAAATTATTTGCTGCATGACTCGGGTGATTCCAGTATTGAAATGGAACTTGCCGCACGTTTTTTAACAGGTTCGGATGATTCAGCGTATGCAAATTTACCCGATAAGCATATGCTGTTATTGAATCTAAAAGGACGATTTTAATGGTAGTGATAAATAAGCAAAAAGAAGTAGCGATTCAGTTAGTAAAAAGCCTAGCGATTACGACTGTGTTTTGTCTTATTATCGCCATGATGACGAGTAATATTTGGCCATCTCCTTTTTATGAACACGTTCTTATTAGTTTTGGTTATGGCTACAGTGCCGTGTTATGTTCATTCGCCTTAGAGTGGTTTTTACCGACACTTAAAAAAGCATATTCGACCGTTATTGCTATGGTGTTATCTCTTGCTTTAGGCACATTTCACGCCTCTTTGTGGTTAAATAAATACGACGATTTTGCAACTTTAGAAGCATTACAGCCGATCGTATTATTAGGATTGATATTTACCGGGATCTGTTTTTATTACTTTCACGCCACAGAGAAAACGTTGCAGGCAGAGCAAGCATTAGAGATCTCTAAGCGCAAGCAATTAGAGCAAGAAAAAGCATTAGCATTAAGTCAATTAAGCCAACTTCAAAGCCAAATAGAACCTCATTTCTTGTTCAATACCTTAGCTAACATTAGTGCGTTAATCGAATTAGACAGTGATAAAGCCAAATTGATGTTGGAGAAATTAACGGACTTACTTCGAGGCACCCTAAAAACAAATCGTAACCCTCTAATTACGCTAGAACAAGAAGTAGAATTATTAAGTGCGTATTTATCAATTCAACAGATCCGTTTAGGTGAGCGTTTAACGTATGAGATTGAGAACCAACTGAGTGGAACAATTTCGCTGCCTCCTTTACTCATTCAGCCTCTGGTTGAAAACGCGATTACTCATGGTATAGAGCCACAAGCAAAAGGAGGTAAGGTTGTTATCATGTTTAAGCAGCAAGATAATAGATTCAAGGTGTCAATTTCTGATAATGGTTTAGGCTTAGAACAAATGACATCAACCAAAGGAAATGGAATGAGTTTGAATAACATCAAGCAGCGTTTGCATAACCTATTCGATGGTACTGCTTCTATCATGATAATAGAGAATGAAGAGGGTGGCGTAGACGCTGAACTTTCTATTCCATTGGAGAAATTGGCTCAACTAAATAGGGAATATTCATGAGTAAATTGATGACCGCCATTATTGCCGATGATGAGCCTTTATTACGATTCCATTTGGAAAAAATGCTGTCTGACCTTTGGCTTGAGCTAGAGATTGTTGCAGTGTGTAGTAATGGTAAAGAAGCGCTTGAAGCAATAGAGCAGCACCAACCAGATATTGCCTTTCTTGATATTAAAATGCCAGAATTAGACGGCATGACTCTGGCCTCACAATTACAAAAATCAGCAACAGCACCAATGGTTGCTTTTATTACGGCTTATGATGAATTTGCCGTTAAAGCGTTTGAAAACAATGCAATAGATTATGTGTTAAAACCAATTTCTGAAGCAAGATTAGATGCCACGTGTCAAAAATTAAAACAGAGAGTGGGTCAGCAATCTAGAGATTCTGATTCAAAACAAGATCAAGGGGCATTAAGTGATCTGTTTGCTCAAATTCAGCAGCTATCAGCACAGCAAAAACCAGAATATTTAAGTTGGATTAAAGCGTATCGGGGAGAGGAGTTACACTTGCTTTCGGTCTCTGATGTCCTCTATTTTAAGGCGGAAGATAAATACGTTTCTGTTTATGCACAGCAGGCAGGCAATAAAGTTACCGAATATTTGATCCGCTGTTCGCTTAAAGAATTACAACAGAAGATAAATCCTGATCATTTTTGGCATATTCATCGCTCAAGCATTGTGAATGTCGCTCAAATAGATAAAGTGAAAAAGGATCTGTTAGGCCATTTACATGTGCACATTGGAGAGTCAAAGCTACCTGTTAGCCGCAGTGCGCAAAGTTTATTTAAAGGGATGTAGATTAAAGAGTGAATTGATTAAATTGATGGAGGTAACGCCCCATTCCAACAGCAGATCTAAATAATAGAAAAGAAATAGGGCGTTACAGGTTGGTTCAATAGTCTCGATGATCTTACAGTGTTACCACAATACTTTGATATGGTGTAAGCGTTAGTTGTGAGCCAAAATGAGTGACAGAGTCTAGATTAGCAATTAAGCACTCGACTTCTTTATCCATTAAATGTTCAGGTAAAATTAACGTCTGAGGCTCAGCAGTAAAGTTATTTAGTACCACTAAATGTTGATCTTCATTTTTACGCTCATAAGCAAATACAGCAGGATGACCTTCAAACAGTGGAATAAAATCACCGTACACAATCACAGGATTCTGTTTTCTCAGAGCAATCAGCTTTTGGTAATGATAGAAAATTGAGTCAGTATCTTCTAAAGCCGCAGCCACGTTTATCTGTGGAAAATTTGGGTTCAATGAGATCCAAGGCGTACCTTGAGTAAAACCAGCATGCGCAGAATTATCCCAATGCATTGGAGTACGTGCATTATCACGGCTATTGGCATGAATGCCTTTCATCATAGTTTCATGACTGACGCCTGATCCGGTTTTTACCTTGTAGAAATTCAGCGTTTCAATGTCTTTGTACTCATCTAAGGTATCAAAGGCCACGTTTGTCATACCAATCTCTTCACCTTGGAAGATATAGGGTGTGCCTTTTAGTAGGTGTAACGTTGTTGCTAACATCTTCGCTGATTCAACACGATATTGACCATCACACCCGTATTTAGAGACAACACGAGGCAAATCATGGTTATTCCAAAACAGAGAGTTCCAGCCGTTATTACTCAGTTCAAGCTGCCATTTGATCATCACTTGCTTAAAGGCATTAAGATCTAACGGTTTTGGTTTCCACTTATCGCCGTCTTCCCATAGCAGAGTAATGTGCTCAAATTGAAATACCATTGATAGCTCATTACGAGCAGGGTTGCTATAAAGCTGTGCCGTTTCTGGCGTGGCATCCCAGGTTTCACCCACGGTTAATAGGTCTTTATTGCCAAACGTCGCTTGATTCATCTGTTGAAGAAGTGGGTGTAGACGCTCGCCGTTTCCTGTGATCTTCTTATCGATCTCTTTGCCAATGAGATCAATCACATCTAAGCGGAAGCCACCAATACCTTGGTCAATCCACCAGTTCATCATATCAAATACTTTTTGATGAACAGCAGGGTTCTCCCAGTTTAAATCTGGCTGACGTTTTGAAAATAAATGGAAATAGTATTGCTGATTTTCCTCGTCCCATTCCCATGCAGTGCCACCGAAGATTGAGCCTAAATCACTTGGCGCTTCTCCGTTGTCACTCGCATCACGCCAGATATAAAAATCACGGTATTTACTGTCTTTGTTATTTTTCGCTTCAACAAACCAAGGGTGTTCATCAGAAGTATGGTTCACCACTAAATCCATGACGATTTTAATGCCACGTTGTTCCGCTTTTTGCATTAACTCACGCATATCATCCATGCTGCCAAACTCAGCAGCAATAGCTTGATAATCAGAGATATCGTAACCGTTATCATCCATTGGTGACTGATAAACAGGAGAGAGCCAAATAACGTCGATACCAAGGGTGGTTAAGTAATCGAGTTTGCTGATAATGCCTTGTAAATCACCAATGCCATCATTATTTGAATCGCAAAAGCTACGTGGGTAAATTTGATATACCACACTGTTATGCCACCAACGTTTTTCCATCTTGATATCCAATATTCACTAAAAGAAAGTAACGTTAATATAGCGAAATTAAATCGGTATGAATAATTGATAATTTGAACTCTGATATAGAAAAAATTTATATCACGAGTATGGTGGAACTGAATTTAACAGTGGATATCAATAATGGAAAAGCAATATCGTTACTTTTATGAGGTAGCTCGCCAAGGCAGCATTAAAGCCGCGGCAGATAAATTGTGTATTAGCCAACCAACGCTAACCACGGCGATTAAAAAGCTTGAAGAGTTGTTAGGTACTGTGCTG
Organism: Aliivibrio sp. EL58; assembly: GCF_900312675.1. GTDB lineage: Bacteria > Pseudomonadota > Gammaproteobacteria > Enterobacterales > Vibrionaceae > Aliivibrio. Next base: position 1,037,669 of record NZ_OMPC01000001.1, read on the forward strand.
TTTTATCGTAAATCTAAAGGCGTAGAGTTAACCAGTACCGGCTGGGTGTATTATCGCTACGTACAAGATATTTATGAAAAACATGGCCAGATGATGCATCAACTATCGGACATGAAAGCGCGCAGCCAAGGTAAAATTAAAATTGGTATTGGTGAAGCGTGGTGGGAATGTTTTGCTGCTGATGTAATTAAACAATTTATAGAGACGCATCTAACAAATTCACTCTATATTGAGTTTGGCAATGGCTTATCAATGCTGAGTCATTTACTTAATGGTGATATTGATCTCTTTATTGGTCATGAAATAGAAAATATTGATTCTCGTAACCGCGTGCGTTTCATTCCACTATTTACTGAATGCGAAGCCTTATATGTGCGAGAAGGGCATCCATTATTAAATGAGAAGAAGGGGGGTGATAACAGTCGTTACCCACAAATAAAAGTCACCCCCGATCATAGTCGAGATGGAAAAGTGCTCAATGATAAAGGCGCAGAGACCTTTGCATTAAAAGCACAACAAGCCAAAGTTATCTATGAGTTAGATTCATTAAAAGCCAGTATCGATATGCTGAAAATGAGCGATGCTATTATGCCTTATACCGATAAAATAAAATCGAAAATGGCTCTGCAAGGAGTTATCGCTTTATCTACTGAACAATGTAAAACTGGTGTGGTTGGGATTTACTCTAATACAGAAGTATTGTCTGAAAATATGGAATACTTGGTCGATTTATTTAAACACTAATTTTTAACAATAGGTAAATAAAGTAAAGATAAGGCTGTCGTAGACTAGAATTAATAAAAGTTATGCTACTGTAGCCGCAATATAAATAAAAATGAGAGTCACTATCATGCCGAGCCTTGCTCATTGGAAAAATCCTAAAACTTTTTTGATTTTAATTTCCATCGTTGTTCCCATTGCTTTTTCTACATGGAATGCGTTACTTAATAACTTCGTGATTGAAAAAGCGGCGTTTACTGGGGCTGATATTGGGCTCTTGCAAAGTGTGCGAGAGATCCCTGGTTTTCTAGCGTTTACTGCTGTTTTCGTCCTTCTTTTTATTCGTGAGCAAAAGTTCATGATCCTCGCTTTGGTGATGTTGGCAGTTGGTGTAGCAATTACTGGTTTTTTCCCAAGTGTGTATGGCCTGTTATGCACCACGCTGTTGATGTCGGTAGGCTTTCACTATTTTGAGACCTTAAAACAATCCTTATCATTACAGTGGCTAACTAAAGAAGAAGCTCCTGAAATGTTAGGTAAGCTGATCTCGATTGGTGCTCTTGCATCGTTATGTACTTATGGTGTGCTGTGGGTATTACTTGAGTTAGTGCAATTAGAGTTTAAATGGATCTATTTAATTGCAGGGACAATTGCCCTTATGGTGACTGTTTTTATGTGGTTGTCTTTCCCGAACTTTGAAAGTGAAACACCACAGACGAAAAAATTGGTTCTACGCAAGCGCTATTGGTTGTACTACGCACTCACATTTATGAGTGGTGCTCGTCGTCAGATATTTATGGTGTTTGCAGGCTTTTTAATGGTTGAAAAATTTGGCTATTCAGCTGCTGATATCACTCTACTGTTTCTTGCTAATTATGCATTCAATTGGCTTTTTGCTAAAAAGATTGGCCGCTGGATTGGTGTTGTGGGTGAGCGCAAGGCACTAATGTTTGAATATATCGGTCTTATTTTTGTGTTTGTTGGCTACGCATTAGTTCAGACGTCAGAAATGGCAGCAGCGTTATATATTATTGATCATTTGTTCTTTGCATTAGCATTAGCGATTAAAACTTATTTCCAAAAAATTGCCGATCCTGCTGATATGGCATCAACTGCGGGTGTGGCATTCACCATTAATCATATAGCAGCAGTTGTTATCCCAGTAAGCTTTGGTTTGATATGGTTGGTATCGCCTGCTGCTGTGTTCTATGTTGGTGCTACAATGGCATTTATTTCGTTCTTATTGTCATTAAATATTCCAGAAGCACCCCAAGAGGGGAATGAAACTCGCATTTTGAAGTGGAACTGATTACAGTATAGGGACGACAATCAATGGCATAAGCCAACGATCATTCAAAAGGAATATAGAATGAATGCGATTACCCATGATCCAGATAACAAATGCTACTTAATCGCTTTAGAAGGTGATGCGGTAGCAAAAGTTTATTATGAAAAGAAGGGCAATATTCTTGATGTGATAAGCACACGAATTCCGGATGAGCTGCAAGGTAAAGGCTACGGAAAAGTGATGATGGAAGCCTTTTTAGCAGAGATGAAAAGCTCTGGTTTATTGATTGTATCCGTCTGCTCTTATGTGGTTCATTACATGAATAAGAACCTGCAGTGGCAAGATCTATTAGCAAAATAAAAGAGACCTAGGTGGAGATTCTACCTAGGTTTTTTTGTATGAAAAATATCACTTAAAGAGAATGAATTTAGATAAACAAGGAAGATCTCATGGCGTTACGTACATTTATTGAAAAATTGAATACTCAACCTGAGTTGGTTGAATTTACTGAGACAATGGCTGTTATTGATAATAACTATGATTTTACGCCAACAGAGTTTTCAAATGGAAAGCTAGTCAATCAAGCAGACCAGAATAATGGCTCATGTAAGATCTTTGCATTTGCTGAGCTAAATAAACTGAGTGTTGAACAAACCTTAGCGTGTTTTGGTCAATATTACCGTGAAGATGTATTACAAAACCCAACCAATGATGACCACCAAAACATTCGAAATTTCATGGTGACAGGCTGGTCTGGTATTCAATTTAGCTCTGTGGCATTACAATTAAAATAAGACGTTAAACGATAGTAAATATTAGAAAAACAAAACCAAACCAATAAAGAGACCATTATGATCAAACTTGCTGTTATTGGAACCAACTGGATCACTGAACGATTCTTAGCGGGGGCAATAGAGTCGGGGAAGTATGAAATTACTGCGGTATATTCTCGCTCATTAGAACAAGCAAAAGCGTTTGCTGAAAAGTTTAAAGCAGAGTTAACGTTTGATTGTTTGGATCAGTTGGCACAATGCAAAGAAGTGGACGCGGTGTATATTGCCAGCCCAAACTCTTTTCATGCGCCTCAATCGATTCAAATGATGAAGCAGGGAAAACATGTTATTTGTGAAAAACCAATGGCATCAAATTACCCCCAAGCGCAATTAGCGTATCAAATGGCACAAGAAAACAATGTGGTGTTGTTTGAGGCATTTATGTCGCCATATCTACCGAACTTTCAACAGATTAAATCGCATTTACCAAGCTTAGGGGCAATTCGAAAGGCGCATATTACTTATTGTCAGTATTCTTCGCGTTACCCTAAATACCTCAATGGTGAAAATCCAAATACTTTTAACCCTGAGTTCTCTAACGGCTCTATTATGGATATTGGATTTTACTGTGTCGGCTCTATGATTGAGTTATTTGGTGAACCTAAATCGATTCAAGCACAAGCGTACGTATTGGATTCAGGTGTTGATGGTAATGGCAGTATCATTTGTGGTTACGATGGCTTTGATGTCGTTGTCATGCACTCTAAAACCAGTGATTCTTATGTACCAAGTGAGATCCAAGGTGAAAATGGCGCTATCCTTGCTGAAATGATTTCGATTGGTGAGAAGGTAACAAAGATCCCTCGTGGTGGTAAAAAAGAAGATCTAACACTTGAGCAGAATGCTAATCCAATGTTCTATGAAGCACTTAAATTTGCCGAGCAAGTAGAATCAAATAAAATGGATGATCATGCAGTTGAGCGTTCATTGTTGATCTCGAAAGTAACGACAGAGATCCGTAAGCAGACAGGCGTTGTTTTCCCTGCAGATAGCTAGCTTTTTAAATAATTACCGTAAATGGAGAAGCCGAATGAGATGAAATCATTCGGCTTTTTTTATGTCGGAATATTAATAAGAAAAGAGTCAATTATAAAGATGGTATTTTTAGTGTTTACATAATCACTTTTTAAATATATAGTCACAAATAGTGAATTTATATTTAATTTGTTTTATGCAGTAGCAAAAGGAATATCGTTATGGAACAGACAGACATTACCTCCCTTATCCCCATCGTAATTACGCTCTTAATCTCATTGACTACTCGAAATGTGGTGGTTGGTTTATTTGCTGGCGTACTTAGTGGCGTTGCTATGCTAAATGGTTTATTTACGCACCTTGATCCACTCGAAACTTTTGGTGTGATGGTTAAAAGCTATATATCACCGCAATTAACAGACAGTTATAATGCGGGTGTCATTGTATTACTTGTCTTCATCGGTGGTTTTGTTGCTTTAATGGAGAAATCTGGTGGAGGCTATGCCTTTGCTGATAAAGTGACCATTTGGGTGAGAAGTAAATTTCAAGCACAAACCTCAGCATGGCTAGGTGGTATTGTGATTTTCTTTTCTGATTTAGGCACACCTTTAATTGTAGGTCCCGTTTTTCGTCCTCTTTTCGATAAACTAAAAATCTCTCGTCAAAAACTGGCTTTCATTATTGATTCAACCTCATCTCCTGTAGCTATTTTGATCCCATTTATTGGTTGGGGCGTGTATATCATGGGGTTAATTCAAAAAGAATTTCTGGCTCTAAGCGTGACAGACATTAGTGATTGGGATGCTTTTATTGGTGCGATCCCATTTCAATTCTATGCAATATTAGCTATTGGTATTGTTCCACTTGTGGCGTTTAAAAAATTAGATTTTGGTCCTATGGCTAGAGCTGAACAAGCGGCAGAGCAAGGTAATGCTCACGTATCATCTGATGTATCGAAAGAAATATTTACGCATAAAAATGCAAAGGCATCGTTTGTATGGGGACCATTACTTGTTATGGGGATTGTACTCTGCTCAATGCTAGTTCCGTTAGGGTTCCCATTTGAAAAGGTATCTGGCTCAGTTTTCCGTTCTGCTCTATCGACGGCGTACTTCTTTGCAGCGGCGACATTAATTGGGTTAATGGCACTTTATAAAGTTAGAGGTTGGTCTGAAGGTATTTCAGTTTATATGAAGGGCATGGGTAACATGATGCAAGTGGCTATCATTTTAATCCTAGCGTGGTCATTAAGCTCTGTAGGCAAAGAATTAGGTGCGGCAGCTTATATTGCAGAGCAAGCGCAAAGTGGTTTTCCTCATTGGTTAGTCCCTGCAGTAGCGTTCTTGTTAGCGGCGATTATTTCGTTTGCAACCGGATCATCATGGGGAACGTTCGCTATAATGATGCCTTTGGTTATTCCAACAGCCATTGCTATTGATGCGCCTTTATATGCGAGTATCGGTGCGGTTTTATCTGGCGGCTTATTTGGTGACCATTGCTCTCCTATTTCGGAAACGACTATTTTGTCTTCGACAGGGGCAGGTTGTGATCAGTTTGAACACTTCAAGACTCAGTTGCCATACGCATTATTGAACGGTGGGATTGCACTAATCAGCTTTGTTATTGCAGGTTTTGTTGAGAATGTCTTGATCTTTGTTTTTGCCTTGTGTGTTCAAGTTGCTCTTGTGTTTACATTAGCAAAAATAGCAACAGAGAAAAATAAATACACTGGCAAAGAAAGTGAAGCATTCTAGTGATTTAACCAGGAATAATGATTAGATAATTACCGGAATGGGTATGACAAATATGCATCATGATTAGAAAGCAAAGAGCGACCAATAGGGTGGCTCTTTGTTTTATCGCTAAGTGTTATTAAAGAAAAAGATAGAATGCTGTGTTTTGCTACAAATTGTTTAAATAACCTGCAATCAATTAGTTAACAGTAAAAAAGGGCTTTACCTTAGCGCTCAGTGTGGCATTATCTATCTCGTTCGACGATGTGCGTACATCGTATAATGGCTATTACCTCAGCCTTCCAAGCTGATGATGCGGGTTCGATTCCCGCTGTACGCTCCAATCTCTTTTTATCCTCCTCAAGAGATTGTATCTGTTTTAAAATTCCAACTTATTGAAAATTAAGCGCTTAATAGCGTGCTTTACCGTATCTGGCGTTTGAGGGGCAAATTAGATCTAATGGACACACACTCTATTTTTCCCAGATCGTTTGGCTTGGTAAAGTGCTTTATCAGCTCGTAATAAAGTCGCCTTATAATCTTCATCTTGAATATGGTTCGTCACACCAATACTGACCGTGAGTAAGCGATCATTAAGGGTTTCTTTCCAATCGTTATAGGCGATAGCTAGGCGGCAATTTTCTGCTACCTCATGCCCATATTGTCGATCATTTGACATGACAACAATGATAAACTCTTCGCCACCATATCGAATTGCATAATTATCTGGCCCAATTGTGTTCTGTAATATTTTTCCTACAACTTTTAAGATCACATCACCCGTTAGGTGAGAGTATTCATCATTGATTGATTTAAAATTATCAATATCGATAATTAGAAGCTGATACTTAGCCATGGTTGATTTTACTTCCTTTATAAAGGTAGTTTCAAACCAACGGCGATTATAGAGCTTGGTTAAACTGTCATGAAAGACGTCTTGTTGAAGCTTTGCTACGGTATCTTTTTGTTGAACAGACGCTTTTTTTAGTTGGATGTTTTCAGTTTCCGATATATTTAACCGAAGTTGTAGTTCTAAGCGGCTTAGTCGTCGTAAAGAGTGCTCACCAAGTTGGTTAATTGGAAAATTATCGATGATTTCAGTTGTTAGTTTATGCGATTCTTTTTCGCACTTTAGCGCTTCAGAAAAGCACATACAGCTGGCTAATGCATCGCTCTTAATATCCAGTAATTGGCGTATATAATACCCTTGTGAGTACTTTCTGGTACGTTTTAATTGCTGAGATATAAGGACATCAGCGAGATCGCCTCTTTTAAGTTGAATAAGGCAGTAGGCTGCCTCAATGGAGAAAAGTTTACTTAACCATGGGGATGAATGAAGATTGTTATATTCTTTACGAAAAGAAACTAACGTATCAAGGGCTGCTTTTGATTCGTTCTGTAACCTTAATAGCTTTGCGGTATACAGTTTTACTTGTGCGGTAAGTGACAAATCATCTGAAACATATTGAATGACTTTACACTCATCTAAGACGATTTTTGCTTTTGACAAACGATTAAGGTCAAGCAAGCAAGCAATAGTATATAAACGATAGCGTAGTGAGAGATTATTACTTTTTATCGTTGAACTTAATGATTCTAGTTTTTGGTAGTAGCGTAATGCTTTAAGGTGATCACCATAAATAGAACATAAATTTCCAATCCCTAAAATCGATTGGATATAATATTCATGGTCGCCAAACTTCACTGCTAGATTAGACAGTGATGATAAATGATCTAACGCTTTTTGATATTCACCAATATCAGTGTATCGATAAATAAGAGCAGAATAGATCTGCAACATCAATTTATTGTCTTGTGGCAGCGACAAAAGCAAGAGAGCCCGTTGCAAATGCAAAATACTCTGCGTGGTGAGATTAAACTCAACCTCCAATTCAGAGCACATTAATAATGCGTAGGCTTTTTCAGTATCAGACTCAGTAAATTTTTCAACAATAAGTTCCCAAAGCTCTAACGATTGTTGAGAGTTGAGCTTCATGAGGTCAATGCCCTGATCGGCAATTCGAACTAAAAGAGTATCCATTAAAACACCACTTGAGAGTCAAGATGACTGGGTGAGAAGTCAGGCTGAGATCCCCACTGATGTAAATTAAAGTAATTCACAGAAGGGATCGAAGAGTTTAAAGAATAACGATGCCAAGGGTAGCTTGAAAACAGCGACGATAACGAATGCACTATTTCTTGTGTTCTTTGCTCATTTTCATTAATTAATAGTGAAACCTCAGTCTTACTAATACGAGTCATGCTGTCACCATGCTTGCAGTAATGATGACCTAATAATATGAGATTATTAATTTTATCTTCAGACGGATCCGTTATCGTGATCAAGTGATAATCCATATTAGTAGAATGAGAAAGCAATGATTTAACATGTTGTTGCCATTTATCAAGAGGCAACAAATAGGTGAGTGATGATATGGAATTAAATTCCAACTGAATCTCAATACGTTGGATTAATTTTTTAGCACGTCTTTCAAGTTGTTCTTTAGATGAGCGAGTTTTATCTCTGCCTAAACTGTTTGTTTGCTCTTGAATGAGTGAAACTTCATACTGACGATAACGTTTATAAGAATAAAGGGCATGCTCATAATCTTGCGTTAACTCAGCGATACGAGATTGCTCAAGACAGATTTGAGATCGTAACTCTCCTTTATCAAATTGATGTGCAATCACTTCAGCTTGAGTCAGTAGATCGTAAGCATGAGCATAATGAGATTGGGCTGAGGCAATTCGTGCTAAGCTAATAGCAGAGTGAGCCTTCATCCAGACTAAGTTATGCTGTTGAGCTGTTTGATGTGCGTAGCTGCAACATTGGTGTGCTGAATTTAAATCATTTAAGCCTAAAAATGCCAATCCCCTAAAATCGTAGACTTCAGATTTCCATGTGAGATTATTACTGTTACTTAGCAGCTGTTCAGCTTTAAATAAGACCGGCAACATAGCCTGATAATCTTGCAGTAAATAACAGTCCCACGCATAGAGAATAAATGCTTTTGCTTCTAGGTGGGGAATTCGATAATAATTGGCTCGTTGAGCGGCGATATTGTGAGCTGATTTTGCGTTTTCTAAACTATTGGTCATCCGCCAAATGTTGCCAAGCCCAATTAATGACTCAACCTCAACTTTATTATTACCAAGTAATGAGGCTTGCTCTAGAGCTTGTATCCAATATTGCTGTGCAGAATAAAGCTTAGCTTGCCCCCAAGAGTGAAGAGCGAGATTATGTAGAATACTCGGTAACAAATCATCGTTATCTAGCTCTTGGTGAAGTGTTAATAAATCTTTTGCAATAGCAAAGCCTGCTTGATACTTAAGTAAATGCCAAAGAGACGTTGAAATAATTAATTTTGAGTATGCTATACCATATTTAAAGTGTAGTGCTTCTGAGAGTAATAATTGTTGTTCTGCGCCTAGTTTGGCTTTCTCTGCATCTTCTTCGACAATTAAGTCTAGTGCATTGAGACTAGATGTGATGTTATTTTGGGATTGTTTCACTGCGTCCTTCCTAGTTGACATCAATATAATATCGCTAATGTATTGATGTCACGAACTTTTTATCAGATATGCGACTGAGTTAAAAGGAAGGAACGAAAAGTAAAAGAAGGGGGTTAATTATTCATTTTCAGCGAGATTCAATAAGGCCATTGCACAACTCACACTGGTTGCAAGAACATCAATAACGCCGGTTCTCAGTGCTCCCATAATTGACAATGCTTTGCGACTTTCACTCGCCATAGCAATAACATTTGAGATTTGGCGAAGATCTTCCATTTCAAGTCCAATCACTCGGCCGCGCATTAAAGTATCCGCGTTTGAGCCATCTAACTTAAAGAAATCAAAACCGCCAATATCACCGACAATGCCATCATTAAGGCGTGCTTCAACAAATTCTTTTGGAGTAAAGAAGCCTAGTTTAACCATATGGCTGTTCTCGTCCATATCACCAATACCCACTAAAGCAAATTCGGCTTTACGTGCTTGATTTAATGTCTCTTTAATCGTGGTGTGTTCCATAAAAGCAGAGCGTAAGCTTGGGTCATTTACGTAAGCGGGCGCATACAGAGTTTCACTACTGCCACCGTATTTTTTGGCTAAGCGACGGCAAATGTGATCGGCATTAATAATATCACCACTACGATGTGTGCCCCCAATAGCAGAGACAAAACGCGCATTACGGTGAGATACAATACCCGCGTGATCAGCAACGGCTGCCACATTTTGGCCTTGGCCTACAGCGACTGCCATATCTTCTTGTAAGTTATTGTTTAAATATGAACTTACGAGAGCGGCAACTTGTTTACGTTGTTCGTCAGTATTTGGCTGATCTAATGAAATAAGTGCGCGTTTCAAATTAAACTTTTCAACTAATTTTTGTTCAAGCTGAGCACTGTAAACAGGGTGAAACTTAACGGTAATCTCAACAATGCCTTCTTCGCGTGCTTTTCTAAGCATACGACCTACTTTGGCGCGAGATAAACCAAATTTTTTCGATATCTCTTCCTGAGTCGCTCCTTCTTGATAATAAAGAATAGAAATTTCAGTAAGAATATCTGTGTTTTCAGTTTGATCTTGAGAAAGCAATGGAGGCATATCGTTTCCTAACTTAATAATTCGGCAAGAGTGATTGGTTTAGAAATCAATCCAAGCTTTTGTGCTGGCGTAGAGCCAAGTTTATCTTGATGACAGAGATTATGCCACGCTCTGAAAATATCGAGTAGTGGAAGTAAACTTGCTGGGCGTAGTTTTCGTCTTGGTTCATTCACTAAGCTAGTGAATTGGGTATAAAAACGCTCTTGATACTCTTTAGCCTTTGTTGCTGAAGCACGTTTTAACCAATAGACTTCATTGTTTTCAGCACCGTTAAGATGGCAAATGCCTTTATGTAGGCCATTTAGTTCTGTAAAAGCCCAACGGTCACGCCACCAACCAACAAGGTGTATATCAATTTTTTCACCACTTTGCTCAAGAGGAAAAGCAGAGTCCTGAGTGACATATAAGAGATCAATACTGTTTTCTTTAATGCGATTTAAAAATACCGACATTGCAGCCGAGCGCAGCATTGGCTCTTGAGGCATATACAGTTCAATGGATTCACAGTGTGAGAAAGCTCGTTGAATTTCTAAAAAATGAGCATAAGAAGTATAGGGTGGTCTAATTAATGCCCCTTTTGATGGATAATTTAATGAGACGTAATTACCTAATGGATCTTCCACGTTTGCTCTAGCTAAGATCTCTTGATACTTAGCATCAACACGCTTAAAAATTGATTGTTCGGTTACTGCGCTTTGAGAGTTAGCTTCCCCAATAAAAGCAGTCGGTAAAAATTGAGCATCATCATGAAAAGGGTCATGATCAAGCTGAGTTCCAGGCTTATGAGATTCTGAATAATTGATGTGTTGCGCTATTACGTAACCTGAATTCATTTCTGCAGTGGTGTACCAAAATACGCCATTATTACTTAATGGTTGTAAAGGTGTCGCATTTGAAGCCAGCTGGATCTCAGTTCTATCGTGTTGTAATCGAGTGTCAAATAAGGACATATGACGACGGCAGCGATTGGCAATCTGATTGATATGATCGTAAAAGGTTTTAGGATTTATATGTAAACGACGGCAAATTTCACGTACTGAATAACCAGTAAATAAAAAACCTAAAATCTTTTGTTGGATTAGACTTTTTTGATTCTCACCAGACCACTTATCTACAAACGTAGACGCGCATGATTTACAGCGATAGCGTTGACGATCACCACTGTAACCAAAGGCATGATAAAGCTCTCGATGTGTTAAAACATCAAGACCAAAATGGTCACAATCTGAATTATTACAAGAGGGCAATGAGTGAGATTGAACAGAGTCTTGACGAGCAAGTTCATTCAATACTTCATTGTTATTGATTAAGGGAGGAAAAGCACCACATTTCCTGCAAACTAATGCTGGTCGCTTAGGGTTAGTGCGTTGAACTAAATAATGTTGTTCATCGCTATCACCAAAATTGTCACACGCCAATGTTTTACAAAAATTGAGTTGTAACCCTTTAGCAGCCAACGGCAGTTTTTCGGTCGGCACTAGACGCCCCTTATAGATTTATAGCGCCAGACCTTTCTGGCGCAAACATAATTACAGTTTAATCGCTGTTTCTAGCGCAACTGTCATCATGTCGTTGAATGATTTTTGACGATCTTCAGAGCTTAATTTCTCACCGCGTTTGATGTGGTCTGAAACCGTTAGAATAGTTAGGGCTTTTGCACCTAAATCTGCGGCTACACCATAAATGCCTGCCGCTTCCATATCAACACCAAGAATGCCTAATTTTTCCATTTTGTCGAACAGATCAGCTTCTGGAGAGTAGAAAAGGTCAGCAGAGAATACATTACCTACTTTTACAGGTACGTTTAACTCACGCGCTTGAGCAACGGCTGTTTCTAACAGACCGAAATCAGCGATAGCTGCGAAGTCGTGGTTGTTGAAACGAATACGGTTTACTTTTGAATCAGTTGATGCACCCATACCAATAACAACGTCCATTAATTTAACGTCATCATGCACTGCGCCACAGCTACCAACACGAATTACGTTCTTCACGCCGAACTCTGCGATTAGCTCATGAACATAGATACAACAAGATGGAATACCCATGCCGTGGCCCATTACCGATACTTTTTTACCTTTGTAAGTACCAGTGTAACCAAACATATTACGCACATCACATACTTGAGTAACATCTTCTAGGAAGTTTTCAGCAATGAATTTTGCGCGTAGTGGATCACCTGGCATTAGAACTGTTTCTGCGAAATCACCAAGTTGAGCATTAATGTGTGGGGTAGCCATAATAAGGTCTCCGGTTCTCAAAAGTTAAATATAATTCAGTGTAACTAAAAATGTTGAACAATCTTGTTCGTTATGTGGCTATTTTATGCCTATATTTTAAGGTGTCATGAGATTAAGGTCACATTTTACCTTAGATCTTACATTATTTTTGCTATTGATAACTAAATCTGTTGAAAGCAAAGGAGCAATCGCAACCTTTTGCGTGTCTTAGCTTTAATACAGTCATGGAGTTTCTTTAATCAAGAACCTCAATTAGATTGAACTTAGGATTATCTAAGAGGATGATGCAAAAACGAAACTTCTCTTATCTCGTGATTATAAAAGTGAGTGAATTGGATGAAAGCAAAAAATAAACAATATGCAGTGATTGGGTTAGGTCGTTTTGGGCTAACGGTATGTGAAGAATTACACCAATACGGTTCACAAGTGCTGGCTATTGATATAAATGAAGAGCGAGTTAAAAAGGCCACTGATTTTGTATCCACAGCAATCGTTGCTAATTGTGCTAATGAAGAGACGATTTCTGAATTGAAACTCGATGAGTACGATATGGTGATGGTCGCGATTGGCTCTGATATTAATGCGAGTATTTTAACGACACTAGTGCTTAAAGAGGCAGGTGTTAAGACGGTTTGGGTAAAAGCGAACGATAAGTTTCATGCTAAAATTCTGACAAAAATAGGGGCTGACCATATTATCCTCCCAGAAAGAGACATGGGGATCCGCGTGGCAAGAAAAATGTTAGATAGACGCGTATTTGATTTTCATTTGTTGGGGAGTGGGTTAGCAATAACCGAGATCGTGATTGGTGGTGATAATATGGGGAAATCATTAGGACAGCTAGATTTTTGCAAAATGTCTGAGGTGAAAATACTTGCGATTAAACGTGGTCCTGAAATCATGACCGCACCGGAGCACAGTAAAGAGCTTGAAATCGGAGATATTCTTATTATTGTTGGGCCAGAAGAAAAATTGGCGCAAAAAATTAAAACATTATGAATTACTTACCAAAGCGTGGATTGTTTCCATTAAAGAATAACCAAAAAGCAAAAGAGTGGTCTGAACCAAGGATCATCCTTTTCTCATTTTTGGCTATTCTTTTACCTTCTGCATTGCTGCTTACTCTGCCAGTATTCTCTGTTTCTGGCTTGAGTTTCATGGATGCATTATTTACAGCGACCTCGGCAATCAGTGTAACAGGGCTTGGTGTGGTCGATACCGGCTCTCACTTTACGATAAGCGGAAAAATCGTTTTAATGTTTCTGATGCAAATAGGCGGCCTTGGACAAATGACCTTGTCTGCGGTTTTACTTTATGTATTTGGTTTGCGTTTAAGTTTGCGTCAACAAGCATTGGCAAAAGAAGCGTTAGGTCAAGAAAAGAAAGTGAACCTACGTAAGTTGATAAAAAGTATTATCTGCTTTGCTTTAGTCGCAGAGCTGATAGGTATGATTATTCTCTCTTTTCGTTGGGTTCCTGATCTTGGTTTAGCAAAAGGCTTATTCTATGCCGCGTTCCACTCTATCTCGGCATTTAATAACGCTGGGTTCTCTTTATTCTCAGATAGCTTAATGGGTTATGTGGGGGATCCGTTGGTTATTTTTACTTTATCGTGTTTGTTTATTGGTGGTGGTTTAGGTTTTACCGTTATCGTCGATTTAGTTAAAAACAGCTCAAAAGGGTTTAGTCGTCTCCAATTGCATACAAAAATAATGGTTATTGCAACGCCAACACTATTAATTATTGGTACCTTATTTTTCTATGTACTTGAATATAATAACCCAAGCACATTAGCGTCATTATCTGCAGGTGATAAATGGTTAGCCGCCTTCTTTCAATCAGCAAGTGCTCGTACTGCCGGCTTTAACAGTGTGGATTTAACTCACTTCACGCAACCTGCGTTGTTTATTATGATCATATTGATGCTAATTGGTGCTGGCTCAACCTCTACTGGTGGGGGCTTAAAAGTGTCGACCATTACCGTTGCGGCCGTTGCCACTTGGACTTTCTTACGTCAGAAAAAGCATGTAGTGATGTTTAAAAGAACCGTGAGTTGGCCGATTGTGACTAAATCTCTGGCGATTATTGTTGTGAGTGGATCGTTGCTTTCAATTGCTATGTTTTCATTGATGCTGACTGAGAATACTGGGTTTGATAAGGTGATGTTTGAAGTAATTTCAGCCTTTGCTACCGTTGGTTTAACGGCGGGCTTAACCGCTGAGCTGTCAGAACCTGGCAAGTTTATTATGGTTATCGTGATGATTATAGGTCGTATCGGGCCATTAACTTTAGCCTATATGCTTGCAAGGCCAGAAACATCGCGAGTGAAATACCCTGAAGAGAATGTGTTAACGGGTTAACGCTAGAAACATCATAAGCAGTATATAGAGGGCATCAACTTAGAGTGGATGCCCTTTTTTGTTATTTATTCACCCAATTATCTGCTCAGTCTAATCGATACTAATTAACGGGCAGTTGTTCAATTTTTACTGTTTGTGTAGGGAAAGCAATCTCGGCATTGTGTTGAGCGATAATGTCACCAATTTTGATCAACACATCTTGCTTCACTTCATGGTATTCAATCCAATTAACCGTTTTGGTAAAGGTATATACCAATAGATCCAAAGAGGATGGGCCAAAGCCATTAAAATTGACGATTAATGTTTGATTAGAATCGATATCATTATGATTAATTAACATCGTTTTTATGTCACTTACGATCAGCCCAATGTTACTTATGTCATCGTAACGAATACCAATATCTTCTTTGATACGACGATTCAGCATTCTTGATGGGTTCTCTACCACGATATTACTGAATACAGAGTTGGGTACATAAAGAGGGCGTTTATCAAAGGTTCTGATCACGGTCATACGCCAACCAATACGTTCAACCGTTCCTTCTAAAGAGCGATCAGGCGATCGGATCCAATCTCCTACTTTAAATGGGCGATCAAAATAGATCATCATGCCACCGAAGAAATTAGACAGTAAATCTTTGGCTGCTAAACCGACAACTAAGCCACCGACACCGCCAAAGGTTAATAATCCAGATAAACTTAATCCCATACCTTGCATTAAAGAAAGGATGCCGAGTGATATAAAGATTAATCGGATTACTTTTCCTACCGCAAGGACGGTGGTCTCATCGTGCTTAGGGTTTATAAGAACTTGCTTCTCGATAAGAGTAGTGAGGCGTAATGCAGACCAAATAAAACTCCAGACAAGAATAAATATTTGTAATTCAGGTAACCAAGTCGTACTAAAATGCGTGTGAGTGGTCAACAATATCTTGAGAGAAGCGGTCGCTGGCCATAACCAAATGACTAAGGTTATAGGAGATGAAATAGCTGTGAAGACAGCGTCATCCCAAGGGAGTTGGGTTTTGGCTGCAATATGGTGAAGGCGCTGAACAATAACGCGCCAAGATAACCATAGAAAAGCACTAAATAAAGAGATCACGATTATGTTTTGTGCCCAATCGTGATCTTTAAATTCTAATAGGGTGTTCCACCAATCAAGGAAACGAGTCATTGATAGATCTCTTTTATTTAAAAAAGATAGCTTATCACTTCGCCTGCCCAAAAAAAGTAGATAAGGAAAAATATCACTGCAAAAATTCCCCATGCAATGGCAGCATGTTTCATTTTTGGACTATTTCCTGTGAACTCGGCATATCCTGTCAACATTGGCTTAATTAAATTAATCCCTTTGAGTCGATAAAAGAAAACCGCGGCAATGTGTAAGCCTATAAACCCAAGAAGAACATCAAAGTTTTGATGATGTATTTGAGTTAAAAATCCACTTACATCATAACTAACTAATGAAGCCAAAGGGCCTTCAGAAAGGATATCATCATTACTGAATAATCCAGTGACTAATTGTAATGTGAGTAAGAGGAATAGCCCTAGTACCATGTAACCGCCAGCAGGGTTATGGCCAATAGAGTGGGATAATTGCCCTTTTTTCTCTAACGATAAGTAATTAATCGCTTTTTTAGGTGAAGTGATAAAGTGAGAAAACCTTGCGGTGTCACTACCAATAACTCCCCAAATAATTCTTGTTCCTAATAAGGCCATTAGAAGGTAAGCAAGAGTGAAATGCCACTCCATCAAACCTTCTTCTGCAGTATACCAAAGAGAGCCAAGTAAAATGACTTGGCTCCAATGATAAACCCGGACAAAACTATCCCAGATTTTCATATTTATCCTTCGACTATTCTATCTAATTATTTTGCTTTGTAATCTGAATGGCACGCTTTACAGTTTTTCACCGCTTTTCCAAAAGCTTTACGGATCGCTGCTTTATCACCGCTATCTGAGATACTAGCTAGGGCTGCAGTATCTTCTTGAAATTGCGCTAGACGAGCTTCAAAATCAGGAAAGTTTGTCCATACCTTAGGTAGGGCATTAGTTTTTCCCTTATCAGATCCTTCTACATAGAAAGCATCAAGCGGCATTAAAGAAAGTTGAGACAATTGATTGGCACGTTTAGAAAAAATAGCGTCACTCCAATCAGTTTTACCTTTAACCATTTCGCCCATTTCACTCACGTTGCCAGCGATCATCGTGAATGCAGCTTGACGGTATTTTATTGCTTTGTCCGCTTCGTTAAAAGTGTGGGCTAAAACAGATGTTGAAGCCAAAAGAGTCGATGCGATAACCAGTGTTTTAATTGCTTTCATGTTGAGACTTCCTTGAATTGTAATTATTTTAAGTCACTATTATATGAAATGATGGATAAAAGAAGTAGTTACTTATCACAACATTTACACATTCTTTACACTTAATGTAGAGGATTATCAAAATTCAGTGGTTATTTGATTGCTGCAACAAAAAACAAAGTGCGTATAATGACAGTGTTATTTTTTAAGTAGGCTTGTTAGTTTTTATGCGAATTTTAAATATTACAACGCATCCGGATCTAGAACGTTTAGATAATAAAAAAATCCTTCAACGTAATGCGACGCGCGCGATTGTTTTAAAAGGAGAAGACATACTTCTTCTATATACAGAGCGCTATCATGATTACTCATTACCTGGTGGTGGTATTGATGATGGTGAAGATGTCATTGCAGGCTTAGTTAGAGAAATTGAAGAAGAAACGGGCGCTAAAAATATTTCAAACATCGAACCATTTGGTATTTATGAAGAGTTTCGCCCTTGGTACAAGCATGAATGTAATGTTTTACATATGATTTCATACTGCTATACCTGTGATGCAGATAAAGATCTTGGTGAAACTAATTATGAAAGCTATGAAATCCGTAATGGAATGAAACCAGTGTGGATTAATATTCATGAAGCAATTGCTCACAATGAAGACATTATTGCGAACAGTGAGAAAAAAGGCATGAGTATTGAACGTGAGACCTTTTTACTTCACTTGATCGTAAAAGAGCGTTTACATGTTCAATAAAGAACAGATCCTAAAGTTAACTCAGATGAAAATGCCTTTTGGTAAGTATGCAGGGAGAGTGCTGATTGATCTTCCGGAAGAGTATCTTTTATGGTTTGATCGAAAAGGAGGCTTTCCTGACGGGGAATTAGGAGAGTTAATGGCGTTATGTTTAGCAATGAAAATTGAAGGGCTAGATGAAGTTATTCGTCCTTTAAAATATCGTAGATAACGGCAATAGCAATAAATAAGAAGCATGAATAAATGAGTTATTTATGCTTCTTATTTCTTTATTTGTACTGAGATTCACCTTCTTTAGCTCGTTGAAAATCATCTAGTAATTCATCAGAGGCATCATTAAGTAGATAATTTAGCGCAGAGCAAAAGCTGTTAGTCTCATTATAAACTTCACGAGAGCGATCGATATGGCGCTCAGCCGTTCTTCGCACTTGAGGGGTATTTTGAGAGTTACTGTATTGAACTTGTTGATCAAACACTTCTTTTACGTATTTTTGTTTACAAATATCTTCATTTTCAGGTGTAGCGACAATATCAGCCAGAGATGGAAATGAAATAAATGCGAATAATAAGGCATGAAAATGCTTTTTTATCATGATGTTATGTACCTTATGTTGAATTGTTTTTTCATTTTTACTTTCACGCTATGTTGAGCTTGGCGATTATAAGAAAATAATTGCATCTTGTCTTTGGGTAATCACTTTATTTATGAGTTTGGTACGTAAAGATATATAGACTGTGCGATATAATTACTTACTCATTATGTTGATTTTTCGATCTGTATCACTGTAACTCTGAGGTCAGAAAACTACTATAAGTTCACATAACGGAGAATATAATGATTAAGAAAACAACGATTGCACCACAAGGCCCTGAATTTTCAGAATTAGTTCAAGGTTACTGGAGACTTTCTGAATGGGAAATGACACCAACACAACGATTAAATTTCTTAAAACAACACATTGAATTAGGTATTACAACCGTTGATCACGCTGATATTTATGGCGGCTATCAATGTGAGCGTTTATTTGGAGAGGCTTTAGCGTTAGAACCTTCAGTTCGTGACCAAATTGAAATCATCACTAAGTGCGACATTAATTTATGTACTTCAGATTTCCCAAACCGAAAAATAAACCACTACGATACCTCAAAAGAACACATTGTTAACTCAGTTAATAACTCACTTTCTCGCCTTAATATTTCTGAAATTGATGTACTCTTGATCCATCGCTTAGATGTATTAATGGATGCAGATGAAGTAGCCGATACATTTAATCAACTGCAGAAAGAAGGCAAAGTTAAGCATTTTGGTGTTTCTAACTTCACACCAAGCCATTTTGATTTATTGCAATCACGTCTTGATAAACCATTAGTGACGAATCAAGTTGAGATTAACCCACTTAATTTTGAAGTGGCGTATGATGGTACGCTTGACCAACTGCAAATGAATCGTATTAAGCCAATGGCATGGTCGTGTTTAGCGGGAGGAGAGATCTTCTCTGGACACTCTGAGCAAGCGATTCGTGTTCGTAAAGTCCTTGAAGAGCTAAAAGAAGAGGTGGGGGCTAAGAACATTGATCAAGTGATTTATGCTTGGGTGCGTAAGTTACCATCAAAGCCATTACCAATTATTGGTTCAGGTAAAATTGAACGTGTACAGGCGGCTGTTGATGCGATGGATATTAATCTAACTCGTGAACAATGGTATCGCGTGTGGGTTGAGTCAAAAGGCCACGGTGTGCCATAGAGAGAGTTCTCTGAATCAAACAGATACAAAAATGGGATGCTAATTGGCATCCCATTTTTATTTATGTTTTTAGTTAATTAGTATCGTAATTATTTAACTAACCATTCAATCGCTTCACCTGCACGAATTGGCACAACAAAGTCATTACCAAATGTCATTGTTTCAGGAGCGATCCACGCTTCTTTTACAAGAGTAATCGTATCTGTATTGCGAGGAAGGTTGTAAAAATCAGGACCGTTGAAGCTTGCGAATGCTTCAAGGTTTTCTAATTTACCTTCATTCTCAAATACTTCAGCGTACAATTCAATCGATGCGTGAGCAGTATAAGAACCAGCACAACCACAAGCCGCTTCTTTTTTGTCTTTCGCATGCGGTGCCGAGTCTGTACCGATAAAGAATTTAGAATTACCGCTTGTTGCTGCTTCAACTAAAGCTTGCTGATGGGTGTTACGCTTTAAGATTGGAAGGCAGTAGAAGTGAGGTTTAATACCACCAACTAACATGTGGTTACGGTTAAACAATAAGTGGTGTGCCGTAATTGTTGCTGCGACGTTTGGACCTGCGTTTTTAACAAAATCAACCGCATCTTTAGTTGTGATGTGCTCTAGAACGATTTTTAACTCAGGGAAATCATTAACGATAGGTGCTAATACAGTATCAAGGAAAGTCTTTTCACGATCAAAGATATCAACATCGTGTGTCGTTACTTCACCATGGATAAGAAGTAGCATGCCTTCTTCTTGCATCGTTTTTAATACAGGGTAAACCTTGCTAACGTCGCTTACGCCAGAATCTGAATTGGTTGTTGCGCCAGCTGGGTAAAGTTTAGCAGCAACAATATGGCCTGTTGCTTTTGCTTTGCGGATCTCATCTGAGGTTGTTTTTTCTGTTAAGTATAAAGACATGATTGGAGCAAAAGTATCAGATGGGTTTACTGCTTGAATGCGGTCACGGTAACTAAGAGCTTGTTCCGTGGTTGTTACTGGTGGAACTAGGTTTGGCATAATTAATGCGCGGCCATTGTAACGGCCAGAATCACGTACAGTGTCAGTTAATACGTCACCATCACGTAGATGTAAATGCCAATCATCAGGACGAGTAATTGTTAAAGTTGTCATTTGCTGCTCCCACCAGAAAAAGAAATAAGAGCCTAAGAATTATCGAGTTAATCGTTTGCTTAGGCGGAAGGATTCTAAAGCAAAATGGCTAAAACAAATAGGATAAAGTAAAAATTAGTAACAAATTTGACTTAAAAGCTAAAAGAAAAGACAATGTGTGCAAAATTTATACAGTAAGAAAATAGCGAGAAGTTATGAAAAAGAGTAAAAAAGAAGTGTTACCAGCTTCTGAATTTGAGCATGGTAGAGGTAAAATTAAAGATAACGCCTTAAAAGCAATTGTCACCAGCCCCTTATTTACAACAAGGGTCATGAAAGCTAAAAAAGGAAAGGGGAGCTTTGCTCGTAAAGAAAAATATAAAGGGTTTAAAGAGCCCTATTCAAAAGCAGCGTAAGTTTTTGAATAGGGCTTTTGTGATCTAGGTTCGATTTTTATGGCTATTCGAACAAATATCCACCATTTAACTTGTTGAAATGAAAAAAGATCTTTACCTCAGCGCTCAGTGTGGCATTATCTATCTCGTTCGACGATGTGCGTACATCGTATAATGGCTATTACCTCAGCCTTCCAAGCTGATGATGCGGGTTCGATTCCCGCTGTACGCTCCAATCTCTTTTTATCCTCCTCAAGAGATTGTTCCTGTTTTAAAATCCCAATTTATTGAAAATCAGCGCTTAATGGCGTGTTTTGTTGTATCTGGCGTTTGGTATAAATCTAACTATTCGCTTTGTTTCTTGCTCTAACTCATTTCCCATATAATTATTTGAATACACTTGTTCTGATGGATTTAATAAATAGGGTACTAATATTGTTTATAAAAAAGCCCCCAGTTTTAAAAGCTGGGGGCTTTTTGTTTTAGTGAATGATGCTACTAGATTTTATCTAGGCTTTTCATTCATATTATTGAGGGCTAAGACCTAATTGCTCTAGTACTAGTTTAAAGTTAGCACGACGCTCTTTCACGTTATGAACTTCACCAGTAGAACACACTAAATCAGGACAACCACGGTTTACGATACCAGAAACATCATCGATAAAGTCAGTGCCTTTCATACCGCTATCAACATATTTCTTAAGCTCGTTGTGGTAGTTCCAGTTACCGTACTGACCAGACTCATCAGGGTAGGCTTGTACTGAAGTAACCCAGTAGAATAGACCTGCAATCCACTTGATTTCTTTGTTCTCTTCAGAGCTACAAATTAAGCCTGGGTTTGAACAGAAATCTAACTCAGCGTATAACGGGTTCTTTGGTGGTGCTTCAACAACAACACCATCAATTGTTTTACCAATTGTCTCAGGATCAACGTGTGAGCGGCCTAAGTAATGGTTAAGCGTACCGAAGTTTTGACGACCAGTAGTTTGAATTACACCACGGCCCCACCAACCACAACCTTCAACGTCAGCTTGGCTGCTGCCATCCCAAATAAAGCTACCTGCTTTTTGCTCTACGTATGTTTTACATGTATCACGTTCCCATACTTGCTTAGATGTATCTACAGAAGTAGGTACGTCGTTACAATGACCGCTGTTAGTCCAACGACCAACGCTACCGTTAACAAGCAAACCGCGCTCTTCAAGCACTGCATTTGGAGCAGCAAATACTGGAGCTGGAGCACCGTACCATTTAGCGTGAGTTAGTGCACTTACTTCCATTTTGTTATCACGAGGACAAGAGTAAGCGTGATCTAAACCAGAAACAGGATTTACACCGTAATCTGCATATTTTTGACCAAGTTGACCACAGCTCGCTGACATTGGGTAATCTGTTGCAGCACCGTATCTAATCTCAGCCCAGTTGTTTTCATCACATGCGTTGTAACGAATCGTTTCTTGCATACTTTGTGCTAAGAACGCAGCAATCGCTACTTTCGCGTATTTGATGTTGGTTGCATCATCAACGTTTTCATCTAGTAGCCAGAACTTGTTACCAGCAACACCAACATTATGCATTGCATTCAGACCAGTCATGAAGTCAGTCCACTTATAAACAGTAGACGGAACCCATTGTGATTCAGGTGTTTCGTACAAGAATGCGGTATTGTTCATCGTATTTTCAGCGTCAGCCAATTCACGGTTCAACGCATCAATGATAGTTAATTGACCATTTTCTGTTGATTCACCAACATAGTACAGTGGCATTTTAGCTTTTTTGTATTCTTCGATTTCAGCAGTTAAGTTTGCTGTATCTTTATCAAATACGATAGCAAATACGTTGCTGAATGCAGCTTTACGCACTTGTGGTTTGCTTGCATTATCACCCATGAAATAAGCAGAAGCTTGATCCGTAGGGATATTGTTTAACATTACAGGCGTTTTAACAAAGTCAGAAACTTGTTTAACGTACTCTAGTGCATTGTGCCATTGCTCGCTATTTAGTGCTGCTGTTGAGCTTGACTTAGTGAATGCAATGAAATCAGCTTTAGTTGCAACATCTGCTTTGAACAACTCTAGTTTGTCTAATAGATCAGCGCTGTAGTTTGATGCTTTATCCCATACAGATTGTCTGCCAGAGTGAGTATCAAATGCGAAATCACCAATGCTTAGAGACCAACCGTAGTTTGCTTCTGGTGCTAGCGTAGAGATGATTAGGTGATGCGCATTAGCCCAGCCTTTCAAGTCATTGCTAAGAGCGTTGATATCATCGATGTCAATCTTGTTGCCAGTGATGTCCATCGCTTGTGTTAGCGCTTCTTTAACCGCAATGCTGTTTGAAGATAATGCTTTATCTTGCGTTGCTTGATCAAGAACATCAGTGTTGATGATGATTGATGCAGAGCCAGCTTGTGCAGCTGCATTAATGATAGATACAAACGTGCTTGTAAGCTTACCTAAATCGGCTAAATCAGCGCTGTTGCTTGCTTCAATAGTTAGCATTGCTGGTGCCGCAGACGATGGACTAGCAACAACTAACGTGTTTGGCCAACCAGCGACTTCTAGACGAACTGGATCCATTGGGTTCGGTAGAGAAAGAAGCGGTGCTGTACCCGGTTCTGTACCATCACAATTTAGATGAAGTGCCCATGAATCATCGCTACCAGGAACAGACTTAGTCCAGTAGATCGCAGAGTAAGCGATGTTTTTATTAACCATAATGTCACCGCCAGTCGCGTGATCACCACGTGTCCAGTCAGGGTAAACATTAAAGTCTTTACATAAGTCACCTGGAGTTACAGGCGGCTCTACAGGTGGCTCAACCACATCTTCTTCAACAGTGATTTTTACACTTGCTGTAGATGAAAGATCTTGAGCATCAGTAGCGATAGCTTTCAGTGTTACGTTACCAGCTTGAGTAGGCTGAAAATCACACGCAAAAGTGTTGGTATTCGCAGTGTCAAACGAACAGATTTCTTTGTTGTTTGCAGTAACAACCAGCGTTGCTAAATCGTTATCAGCATCTGTTGCATTAACAGAGATAGCAACGCTTTCTGTTACGTTGATTGCCGAGCCGTTTGTTGGAGTAACAAACTTAACTACAGGTGCAACGAAATCTTCAGTTACTTCAGCTTCTACAACAACAGATACTGATTTTTGTTCGATTTTTTGGTTATTTTTATCGAATACAAATACGTTAATTGTCGCATTACCTTCTTTACTTGGTGTCCAAGTTTGAGAGTATTGAGTGTTGTTTTGGTTTACTGTTTTTTCAGCAAGTTTGGTGCTGTTTGCCCAAAATTCAACTTTAGCGGCTAAGTTACCATCAACGTGAGCAGTAATTGAGGTTGCTTCGTTAGCTGTTAGTACTTGGCCTGTCGTCGGAGCAAGGATCGATAGTTCAGTGATCTCAGGCTCAGGATTTACAGGTTCGTCAGAACATTCTGTTAGTGACCAGAACCAAGAACTAGCACTTGGCGTTTCCCATACACCCGGATTATTTTGCGCAATAAAACACTGGTTGTCATAAGAAACCACATCACCATTTGAAACCTGAGTTTTACCAGGAATAAATAGAATAACATCGCCTAAATCAGGATCTGGAGTTGGGTCAGGATCTGGCGTCGGATCGGGATCCGGTGTTGGCTCTGGATTAGGTTCGCCTGAGCATACTGCAGTATCCCAGAACCATGAATCTGCGGTTGGAGATTCCCATATGCCTGGGTTATTTTTGGCAACAAAACAGTCGCCATTGAAAGAAACCATCTCTCCATTTTGAACTTTTGTCTCACCTGGAACAAAAGTAACAATGTTAGACGTTAAATTTACATCAGCGGCATATAGGTATCCACTGAACATAACGCTAGTAATAGCGGCTGTTATTTTATTTATTTTTATCACTGCTTTTTCTTCTTTTTATTTATCTTATCTAGATAAATTTATTGTTATTAAAGGTGTGCGATGGGTGATGGCCTATCATTCATTCTACGCTTATACATGAGGTAGTAAGTTTGAATTCAACCCATTCAAAATTCATATACCAAAATTAAATTGATAGCTAAACTGAATTTTCGAGCATTCTAGTCAGAAGTAATCGAATGGATATAAATATTTATAAAATATGAGATCTTGCTTCTAAAATAATGATTGGTTTTAATGTTAGAATATGTTAAGTGTCTGTTTTTTGACGTAAAAGTCAGTTTTTTGTTGTTACTTCAGATTTTTAAGGGCGATTTTTTCATGTCAAATAAAGTGTATTTTTATTTTGAGATTTAATAGTAAGATTAAAAAAAACGGCCCATTTTAGATGAGTAACATGTAACCCCTTTTCTTAGTAGATTGTTTTTTGGTCTATTAGCTCTGCCAGTGATAATTTCAAACCATAAGCGCCATGAAGGAGACGAAAGTAAACGTCGACTTAGTGGTGACTGATCTTGTATATATTCGTTTTTAAATATGGTAATAACTTCTTGGGTATCAAATATACCTATAACTTTCATATTTATGGATGGGATATCAAATTCAAAATTTTCTTTTTCAATTGCCAACAGTGTTTCTTCTGCTTGCCAAAGATTAATCTTATCTCCACAAAACAGGGCGATGTTTAACGCCCTTAAAGACCACAAGCTACTTGCTGGACCACTGTAGTTATCGACTAATCTAGGGTCATCACCAAATATTCCTTGAGTAGGTATTCCTGCTTGTAATGCTCCGTTGGAAATAAAATATTTTAAATTGGTGCTAAAGGCTCTTTTTGCTTCTCCAATTGATATTGTTGAATTTTGTAAATCTACAGCAGCTAATAAAGGGACAGTAGCCGCTAATCTATAGCAGGCGCTTCTACCAAAAAATGGGAGGCCTTTAGTTGTAAAGAAATAGCGATAATTAGCAACTAAATCTGATAACGAGCTTCGAATGAAATCAGCATCAAATTCAGGCTCTATTTGGGTAAACCAATACAAACTGTAATGAAACGCCCATGCATTATAGTAATCATAATTGCCTTTAGCGCCATCACGAAACCATCCATCACCCACATAAAATTCTTTGATTCGTTGATATTTTTGGTATTGGATATGATTATCACCCGTAAGGTTTTTTAGAATGAGTTGTACTGTTAGAACAAATAAGTGCCAATTGTTATCTACTGTTTTACAGTGATTAACTTGTTTAAACCAAGTCGTAATTTGTTGCTTTTCAACATTAGAAAAATAGTCCCATACCCATTCTTTACTCATCCATAGAGCTAGAGCTAGATCTGCACTTTCACACGTTCTCTGATCGTAATCATGAAGTTGTCCCCAGAATCCTTTGTGGTGTGGGTTTGTTCCTGCAAGAAAAGCGTGGCGAAGAACGTCTGGCACATTAATTGGTTTTTTATTAAGCCCTATAATATAAGTATTTTCTTTACCATTTGCGTGTAGCCATGCAGCAAGAGTTGGTAATGTTCTACTTGTACCTTCCATGGCATCAATTTTTGCAGTTTGTTGGCTAGGTCTTCCTGGATAGTAGGCATGACTGAAATCCCATACAGAATAATGTATGAATGATTCTGATATATAACTTACTATGGCATTACATTGTGTTTTTAAATCAATAGTGTCATTTGAAAATAATTCTTTTATATAATCATCGTGCTGCGTATATTTTGATTTCTTATTTTTATATCTAATAACATTTTCTTTAACTGAGTTAATGTAAGTTATTATGGTTGGATGTTCATAAGCGATAAATGGTCGTTCTGTTTCTTGTATTTGTTTAGGCTCAAATGAAAACGGTTTTCTTTGGGGAATAGGGGGCATGATTAGTACAGCCTTTTTATTGTTCTAGTTATTTACTTTATGAAATTTTAAAGCCATCCAAGTAATGAACGGCTCTTTATAAGTAATTAAAGCATTGAGACAGATTTTACAAGAACTGCTAATTTGTCCCATTCATTATTATCTATTAATTCATTTGGTATCATCCAGCTACCGCCACAAGCAACAACGCTAGGTATGGCTAAATAACTGTTGATATTATTAAGATTAATCCCCCCTGTTGGCATAAACTGAACAGGGTATACAGCAGATAACGCTTTTAGCATTTCCACACCACCTGATGGCTCAGCAGGAAAGAATTTAACGGTGTGCAAACCTAATTGCATTGCTTTCTCTACTAGATAAGGAGAGTTTACACCTGCAATTATTTCGATTTTACGCTCTTGACTGTATTTCACTATTTCAGGGTTAATGCTAGGACTAACTAGAAAATCAACGCCAGATTCAATCGCTAAATCAACATGCTCTTTACGAATAACAGTACCAGCTCCGATTAGCATATCAGGATAAGCTTCACGCATATTCATAATCGCTTGTGCTGCATCTTCTGTTCTAAAAGTAACTTCCGCACAAGGTAAATCGTTTTCGACGAGAACTTTTGCAATCATTGCTGCTTTAGATGCATCTTTGATCGTAACAACAGGAACTACTTTAATTTTTGCTAGTTTTTCGTTTAAATTCATTTTGAACCTCAGATTGGCATAACAGATTTAGGGATAATAGCCCCGTGGTATTGAATAACGGTGCTTGCAAGTTGATGACCAGCAACCGCAGATTCAGAGCCGCTACAATCTAGTACTCGCTTAGATAGGTAGCCGGCACTAAAGGAGTCACCAGCAGCCGTAGTATCAATGACATTGGTTACTTTGACAGAGGGAATAAAAGATGTGTTATCAGAAGAGTAAACAATGCAATCATCCTTACCTCGTTTAATAATGATTTCAGATACACCTAAATCGATTGTACGATGCATTGCTTGGTCTGCGGTATCGTCTCCCCATAAT
Source organism: Aliivibrio sp. EL58 (assembly GCF_900312675.1). GTDB lineage: Bacteria > Pseudomonadota > Gammaproteobacteria > Enterobacterales > Vibrionaceae > Aliivibrio. The sequence goes on from NZ_OMPC01000001.1 coordinate 1,065,542, forward strand.
AACTGCTCATCATCAAAAGTTAAGAAGGCGATATCAGTTAAAGATAATATCTTTGTATAAGCGGACTGGGCTTCAGACTGGTTATTCCAAAGAGTTGGGCGGTAGTTATTATCAAAGGCAATTTTTATACCTTTAGATTTACAATTTTCAAGGATAGAAAACAGTGCATCTCTACATTCAGAAGTAAGGATCGCAAGACTAATACCACTTAAATAAACAAGTTGGTGGGTCAATAAATCTGCCGTGATTTGAGATGCATTTTCACTCGTTATCCAATATTTTGCAGCGGAATCATTGCGCCAGTAGTTAAAGGTTCGTTCTCCTTCACTGTCTGTTTTGATTGAGTAAATACCATTATTTTTATCGGTAGATACTCTTACCATATCAGTGTTAATATTTTCTTTATTCCAGTCGTCTAGCATGTTTTCTGTAAAATTATCTTTACCAACACAAGTGAGATAAGAGACGCTAATATTATAGGATTCAAGTGAACGAGAAAGGTAAATTGCGGTATTGAGCGTATCACCACCAAATCCCTGGGTGACGATACCGTTAATCTCTTTTAACTCAACCATGCATTCGCCAATAATGGCAATATTTGTAATATCCATAAAATCTCTATTATGCAAAAGCCGACCGCTGAAGTCGGCTTAGGTATTGATCTATATTAGTTCAGAATAGAACGAACATAATCTACGATTTCTTGGTTTTCGGCATGATTAAATAAACACGCTTGAAAACGTTCACCCATAACTGCAGTTTTAACTAATTCAGGATCCATCGACTTTAGTGCGTCAATATAATTATCTTTAGCGACAGCAAGTTTAACTTGATTCAAAATAGCTGCATTTTGTTGTTGTGGAAGTGCGCGTTCAATAGGGTAGCCCTGCCCACGCTCACAGCCAGATAATAATACTTTTTCAAAAATATTACGGATGTTTAATTCTGCAGCCCAACCAAATCCTTTAGCAAACGCAAGAGCAAGTGCATTACCATTGTTGATTTGAGTAAATAAGAACGCATCAGATGGTTCAATAGCAAGACCACAAACAACGTTATGGTGAGCATTACAACTCATCATTGCACCTTGACCAGTACCACAGCCAGTAAATACAAAATCAACCGCTTTAGAAGCTAAAAGAATAGAAGCTTGGATGCCAAGGTGAATGTAAGTCAGATGGTGATCTTGGTCATCACACATGCCAACGTTAAATACTTCATCGTTACTTTGTGCTGTTACTGTAAGTAATTCATTTAAAACGATTGAGTTTTTAGCCGCTTGGCTATTTTCCATAGTTAATGCAATTTTCATTTTATTTCCAAATTATTTTCTAAGATCCGACTATCTTTATGTAATCGAATAATAGTGATTATGTTTACTGACATCGCAGTTATTTCTAAAAGAACGCCACCGATTGAGCCAATTAAAATATTATTAATTAACCAACATGCGGCACCAATAAAAAACCAACAACGCATTCTTATTCCGTCGAGCATAAATATCGCGTAACTACCAATTGCAGTTCCTATTAGAGGGAATAGTTGCCACATGTAATCGGTCGTTAAAATGCCAAATAGCAAGCTGGTACATACAAAGACAAATGCGATATAACCATTTCGAATAAAAATAGCTGTTGTGGTTCTCATTGCTGATAGCAAAGAACTGAGAGCCGATACTGTAGAGCCTAGTAATAAATAGTGAATCATATGGTTGATGTTTAAAGCCAACATAAGGAGCTTCAATCGTTTATCATTTTTTTGATAGAATGCGGCAATGCCTAAAACGAAACTGAGAAAACCTAATAGTTGGGCAAATGAGAAAACATCAACCAAATTGAGACTCATTAACGAGATAGCCAACCACCATCAACAGCAATTGTGTAGCCATTAATATAATCAGATGCTTTTGAGGCTAGGAATACACAAGCTCCTTGTAGATCTTCAGGTGTTCCCCAACGATTTGCTGGGATGCGTTCAAGGATAGCCTTGTTGCGTTCTGCATCTTCACGTAATGCTTGTGTGTTATTGGTCGCCATATATCCAGGGGCTATAGCGTTAACATTGACACCGTATTGACCCCATTCATTAGCTATCGCACGAGTGACCCCCATAACCGCACTTTTTGATGCTGTATATGATGGAACGCGAACTCCGCCTTGGAAAGATAGCATTGATGCGATGTTAATAATTTTGCCACCTTCACCTTGAGCGATGAATTGTTTTGCAACTGCTTGAGATAAGAAGAAAGTCGTTTTAATGTTGATGTTCATTACATCATCCCAATCGCTTTCTGTGAAATCAATTGCATCATTACGGCGAATAATGCCAGCATTGTTTACTAGAATATCAATGCGGCCGAACTCAGCAACCGCTTGTTCTACGATAGAATCAATAGAATCCATTGCCATTAAATTAGCACGAATATCAAAAAATTTACGACCGATAGCTTCGATTTTGCTCATAGTATCAGTTGGTTCAGTGATATTAACACCGATAATATCACAACCTGCCTCAGCAAGACCTAGAGCCATGCCTTGACCAAGACCAGTATCACAACCCGTTACGATTGCAACTTTGCCGCTTAAATTAAATGAATCAAGAATCATGGAATAACCTTATTTTAAAATTTTCATAACTTGTGTAGCTGCAAGTAAAAATGCACCTGCGCCATAATCAATGTTGTGTTCAAATTCAACATCACGTGGGTTGTAAGCGGGTAGTTGAACCCATCCAATCATGCCGTTGTCGTGAACACAGGTTTCTAATGCTTCCCACGACTTAGTGATGATTGGTAAGTAAATAGATTTATCTAATAAACCTTTTTCAACTCCCCACGCTAGGCCACAGACAAACAAAGAGGTAGCACTGCTTTCTGGTGACGGGTAATTCTCTGGATCAAGTAAACTAGTACGCCAGAATCCATCCTCTTGTTGATATTTAATTACTTCTTCAGCTAGCGCAGTGAACATTGCAATGTATTGCCCGCGAGTAGGGTAGTCTTGTGGCATATGTTCTAGAATTCTAGGGATTGCTGTTAGAACCCAACCAATACCACGAGACCAAAATATTTTTTCACCGTTTTTTTCTCGAAGCTCGGTTTGCTCATCATTTGGAATATATCGATGATCTCGATAATACAAACCAGTTTCAGGATCATACAGATTATCAACAGCGTCCCAGAAAGCGGTATCCATGTAATCTATGTATTTTTTATCACCTGTAATCGCTGAAATACCAGCGAATGCAGGAGGAGCCATAAATAATGAATCACACCACCACCAGTCACTACGACCATTTTTAGGGTCATTTACCATGATATCGAATGCCTTTGTGGCATACTCAATGATTTCAGGCGTATCCATCAAAGGGTAGAGTGGTAAATAGGCTTGAATACAGACATGGTCATCAGCAAAACGAGGTAAATGACCGGGTCTAAATCCTGTATTGAGTGTGTAGTCCATTAAACCATCAAGGTAGTCTTGATCATTGGTTTCTTTCCAGGCATCAGCCACGGATAGCCAAAATACGCCACGCTCCCAATCAGTTGCACGTAGAAAACGTTTTTTACCTGTGCTTCGAATGACAAAGCGAGTACGGTTCGTATGCTGCCATTGATAGACTTTTTTCATTAAGTCTTGAATGTGTTGCTTGTTCATTTTCAATCCTTGAATAATTAAAGAGCGTCTTCAAATTCGTCGTTTGTATTTGCTTCTTGTTCTTGGATAACAAGGTGCATATCATTCATTGTTGAGCGACCTATCTCTAGGACGATCTCAGACAGTTCTTCTAATGACACATCATCACGTTCAAAACATGCATTTGTAATCATTGGTAGGTTACAACCGCCAATAACTTTAACGTCATTTCGAGAGAACATGATTGCGACAGCTCGGTTACAAGGAGACCCTCCAATAACATCAGTTAGAAATAAAACGCCTTGACCATTATTTACTCTCTCAACAGCGTTGACCATTTTATGTTCAAGCTCTTCAGTGGTAATTGATGGAATAAAGTCAATGAACTCGATATAGCTTTGTTCACCAACAATAGCATCGACTGCTGATTTCATACCGGACGCGAAATTTATGTGCCCAGAAACAATAATACCAATCATCTTTAATCCTTAAAAAATACCAAGTAAATGACCGCCAACACCGGCAAATAGAGTTCCAAAAATTAAAACTGTTGGTGATTTGCCTTTTTTAACAAAGTAGTACATTAACCAAACTAGTAGCATTGGTAATATGTTAGGCATTATTTTATCGAACATACCAGTCTGTAGACTGATTGATGCAGCCCCAGCTTCAAGAACAATATCCGTCTTCACTTTAACGAATTTTGCTACCATTGAACCAATTACACCTAAACCAACGATGTTAGCTGCACGGCCTAATTTCTCTGCTTGGTCTGATAATTTTTCTAATGCTGAAACACCTGCGTTATAGCCTAAGAACAGTAACCAGAAATACATAGGAATACGGTATGCTTGGTATAAAACAAAGAATACTAAAACACCTAAAGGGTTGCCTTGTAATGCAATAGAACAGCCAATCGCTAATGTCAGAGGAAGCATAACAGAGTGATCCAATGCATCACCAACACCAGAAACTGAGCCCATGGTTGCCGCTTTAACTGAAGCGATAGTTGATGGTTTTTCTTTGTTTTCTTCCATTGCAATTGCTAACCCTAAAGGAAGAGTGAACATTTTTGGGTTTGCATTATAAAATTGTAAATTATTTTTTAGGGCTTTCTTAAGATCTTCAGGATTAGAATGGATCTTCTTTAATGCAGGACTGATTGAATAACAGAAACCACCTGCTTGCATACGGTTATAGTTAAAGTTACCTTCCATCAATAATCCACGAAAACCAATTTTCCATAGGTCATTTTTAGTGATTACTTTTTTTGTTGTTTGATCGTTATAACTATCGTGGTTCATGTCAACTTCAGTAGCAGACTCTGCATGTTTAGCTGATGGGTTTTGGTAGAATTCACTGTTCAAATCCATATTAATATTAGAGCTCATCGTCAAATCCTTGTGTGTTAGATGTGTTATTTGAATCTGATTTATTGCTATTTAAATAATCAAGAACTGCAATACAGGTGAAAATTACAGCGACAGCTAAAATTGGAAGATCAAAGTAAGTTGCACAAATAAACCCTAAGAAGAAATAAGGTAATATTTGAACGTTAAACATAGTGCGCAATAACATCGCAAAGCCAACAGCAGGCATCATGCCACCAGCGATAGCCATTCCTTTAACAATGCTTTCAGGTAAATATTCTTGAATAAATTCAGCCCCTGATGCACCAAAGAAAATAGCACTAAAACCAACGATGCCATAAAGTAGTGCTCTTGCGCTTAAACCTAAATAAAGTAGTTTGTCTAACCCCTTTAGATTAAGTTCAGCCGCATATTGATCCGCTTTTTGCATCATTGGTGCACAAGATGTGAATAAGAAAATAACGGCAGTTTGCATTGCAAGAGCAAAAGGGATCGACATACCAATAGCTGCTTCAGGTGTCATGTTTAATTTAATTGCGAACATGGTACCAACGATTGCACCGATGGTTGTATCTGGTGGTTGAACACCAGCATTTGATACTAGTCCTAACCAAGCGAGTTCAAATGTAGCGCCCGCAATTAACCCTGTTTGTAAGTCACCAAGAATTAAACCAACAACAGTACCGGTGACGAGCGGTCTATGAATACCAGTAAAAATATCGAATTTATCGATACCACATAATGCGGCCCATACTCCGACTAAGATAGCTTCCATTAACATTTTAATTCACCTTAAATATTTAGGTTTTTAGTTAGTGAGAAAATACATTCTTTTTCACTTTCTGGCATATGTTGAACAGTGCAAGAGCTACCATGTTCTCTAAGGATTTCAAAAGCTTCCATGTCTTTATCATTAACGTTTATATATTTGTTAACTTGAATGCGACCTTCATGGAAATGCATATTACCAATGTTAATTTCAGGTAGTTTGATACCACCTTTAACGATACGAGCAAAATCAATTGGGTCTTTACAAAGAACTAAAATCTTACGCTCAGGACCCGCTTTAGGTAGGTTATCTATTGTTTGCTGAATTGTTCGAAATAGAACAGCAAAGTCACTGCCTGCAGAGGCTTTAAATGGGGCTTGAAGTGGTTCAAGTCCTGCAATTTCATCATTTGCAACAATGATAGTATTCGCACCTGAATGTTTGCCCCATTGCAGTCGGATTTGACCGTGAATTAAGCGTTCATCAATGCGAGCTAAAACGATATTAGCCATTTATTTTTCCTTTAAGTAAGTTAAGTTGGTTTAAAAATTGTTACGTTATTAGATTTTAAGTTATCTAATACTTCCATAGACACATTTTCATCTGTGATGACAGCATCAATTGAGCTTGTATCAAAGACCCAAAATTGACTATGGTTCTCAAAACATTCTGAAGTAGCAATAACGATAATTTGTTCTGATATTTCACGTAATGTTTTGATTAGTTCTGCGTCTGATTCACTGTTAGCAAATACGCCTTGTGAAGAGCTAAACCCATCAATAAAGATGAATGACTTGCTAAATCTATGGCTCTTCACATTTTTTATCATTTGCGAACCTGTGAACTTCATTAGTTCAAGATTAACGCGACCACCCGTCATAAATAAGTGTATGTTTTCAACATGTAAGGTTCTTACTAAGTTCAAATCATTACTAACTACTTTTGAATGACACCAGTCTTTAACACCTCTCATTGATTGTCTAATAAGCTTATTGCTATCAATGAAAATAGAATCATTTTCTTGTAATAACGTAGCGACTGTTTGACCAAAGAAATCAAGCCTTGAATCAACGGTCTGTTGCGTCTTCTGATTGCTATCAGATAGCTGGGAAAGCACAGCTTTGTTAACTAGCGCGTATCCATGAGCCCTGATTAGAAATCCATTCTTCTCAAGAAATCTTAAATCAGCTCTAATTGTGGCTCCTGTTACATGGAAAATTGTTGATAATTCGTCAACATGTAGTTTTCCTCTTAATCCGACAAGATTAACTATTTCTAGTCGTCTCTCTAATGACGGTTTTGTTGTATCGCTATTTAATGTGATTTTCATTTGTTTTCACTTTCATTTGCAGTCTGTAGTAGTACGATAATTTCGGCAATCAATTTTTACAATAAGCTTGACGAAGCTCACGTTCTCATTATTGATACGTGACATGTATCATATCTTTGAATGGTTTCCTGCTGGATATATACCAGCAATGCTTCATTCCTAATACTAAATGAGTAGAAATCGTTGAAGTGCAACTCAATAATTTGTTGAACAGCTCAATTATTGGCGAATAATCATAGTCGTTCCTGACATAGAGCAAGCTATGTACAGCATCATTTAATGATACAGCAATTTAATTCTTTTTTCTTTTAGTTTCTTAAATTGTGATCAAAGTGAAAGAAAGTAAAAATTTTATGAATATAATGAAAAAAAAGAAAGCGTCAGGGATTTTTACTTGATCGCATTATTTAGAGGTAAACACTATGAGAATTAATGCTTGCACGGTTGTCATTCTTGGATTGGCAGCTACCGCAATTGCATTGCCGTTATCAGCTCGAACATGGGTTGAGGTCGGATCGGAATATGAAGAATATTTCAATGAAATAGATGATTCAGGAAAGGAACATTTATATGAGCAACTGACAGCTTATGTTCCTTATATTCGCTTTTCACATTCACCAAATAGCAATGAATGGAATGTTTGGGGGCGATATTTTAAAAAAGAATATATAAATGCTGATTTATTTCCTAACGAAATTACATCAATGACAGAGCGTGCAGAAATGCATTACACGCAATCAGACAGATTTGGTGCATGGCGTTTTCGTTCTGGTGTAGGCGTTCGCTACAACGGATATGATATTGATCGTTATGAGGTTGAATATCGTGCCTATCCACAAGTAGATTATTTTATTAATCCGACAAATCAATTATTTACTAATGGTCATGTCTATCTTGGACAAGCACGTGGTAAACGTTCGATGGATTCACAAGCAGAAGACTATGTTGATTGGGGATATGAATATGAATTTGGTTTAATTCATCGTATTAATACGACCTCGTCAATAAAGCCACACTTTTATACTGAGTTCGATAGCTTTGAAAATAACTATGACATTGATTACTGGCAATTTCGTTTGGTTTATACCCAAAAGGTTGGTCGTGTAACCATAAACCCATTTGTGCGGATTGGTCTGGGTCGAAATATTATAGAACGTTCTCATTATGATCCTGAGCGCTGGGGGATAGAACTTGATAAAAACTACTCACGAGCAGGTGTGTACGGAAATGTTGGGATCTCCGGTAAGTTGAATTTGATTTATGAAACGTATTGGCAAGAAGAGAAAAATAGTTATTACGATGGCGGAAGTGGCACAGTGAGGCCATTGCCTTATCGAAATAAATTCTTTGCAAAACTCGGTATGCAATACGTATTTTAAGGACATATTTTGAAAAATTTAAAACTATCCGTTCTTGCGGTGTCGATGTCTATCATTTTTGGTGCATTAAGTACTCCAGTTTTGGCAATTACATCACAAGACACAGAGCAACAAATAAATATATCTTCACAAGAAGAGACATTTTCAGCGATGCGAACTCGTTGGGCTTCGTATTTCTTAGGTGATCCTAATTTACCAATGAATGCAAAGTTAAGTGCTGAAGTTACCGTTATTAATAATGAAGCATTAGAGTTACTTAAAAATCTACAGCTTAATAAAGAAGGGTTGTGGGCAGATGTTTCTCTTGATAATGATAGTTCAGAAGGCCGTTTACAATTAGGAGCTCAGTTATATAAGACTTATCAACGCATATTTACGCTTGCTCGTGCATATAAGTTGAAAGGAGGAGAGCTTGAAGGTGATTCAAAATTACGTGAAATGGTCATTGATAGTTTGGCGTTTCTAAACGAGCATTATTATCAGGTAGGTACTGCAGAGTATGGTAATTGGTGGCAATGGGAGCTAGGAATTAGCCGTGTTGTTAATAATACACTGATTATTTTATATGATGATATCCCCTATGAAATTATAGCCAATTATATTGATGCGACTCGTTATTTTGTACCTCGAGCAACTCACCTAAGTGAAGGCTATGGAGCTCCGTATTCGAGTGCGCCTTTAATGTGGGAATCTACAGGGGGAAATCGTACCGATAATGCTCAGGTTGTCCTGATCCGAGGGCTACTTGAAAATAATGAAAGTGAAATAAAAGAGGCAATTGAAGCGCTATCAAGTGTCATTCCTTATGTAGAAGAGGGCGATGGTTTTTATAAGGACGGCTCTTATATTCAACATAAAGATTTACCTTACAGTGGTACGTATGGACAAGTAATGATTGAAGGGCTAGGCATGTTACTAGGTGTGGTATCAAATACACCGTACCAAGCCAAAGATCCTAATTTGCAAAAAATATACCCGCTGTTACTAGAATCTTTCGCCCCATTAATGGTTGATGGCCGCATGATGGATATGGTTAATGGTCGTGCTATCTCTCGTGTTTATGGACAAAATGATAGAGTGGGTCAGTCAATTCTAAGTGCAATGATGCTTTATTTAGAGGGGGCGCCACCAGAATATAAACAGCCGCTCGAAGTATTTATCAAATCGCAATTAGTGAACTCAAAGAATGGATTAGAGAGGTCGGGCATTTTAAGTGCGTATCAGATTGCTCATACATTGATGCAATCTAAAGATATTACGACGAATAAGCCTGTATTCCATAAACAATTTGCAGAAATGGATCGAACGGTACACCACCGTAACAATTGGTCTTTTGGTATTGCAATGCATTCGAAACGTGTTGGTAACTACGAATGTATAAATAATGAAAACCTAAAAGGTTGGCATACAGCAGATGGAATGACATATTTGTATAATGAGCAAGATCATTATCAAAATGGTTATTGGGTAACAGTTGATCCATATAAATTGGCAGGTACGACGACTCTTTTAGTTGAAAGAGATATTTGTACTGGTCAGCTTTCAACGCAGCGAGATGGACGTAACCGTTTAATGGGATGGACTGGTGGTACGGTACTTGAAAGTTACGGTGTAACTGGTATGGATTTTGTTAATTTTAACCGTGATCTGAAGGCTAAAAAATCCTGGTTCATGTTTGATGACGAAATTATTGCTTTAGGCTCTGCTATTGACAATTCAAGCGATAAAAAAGCGATTACTACGATTGAAAACCGTAAAATTGATTCAGAGTCAGTCGTTAAAGTTAATGGTAGCGTGTTAGGTCTAGATAATGAGTTTGTTGGTAAATTAGAGCGATTATCAATTAAATACAGTGATTCAAAAGCTCCGCTGCAATACGTGAGTTTAGACGAGCAACCAATAACCATTTCTAAAAAATGCCGTTCTGGTGATTGGTCTGATATTGGCAATAATAAAGGTTCTTTAGAGGCATGTTTTGTTGAAGCAACAATCGAGCATAAAGGGGATCTTGGTACATATGCTTATGCAATTATTCCAGAACAAGAAACAGTAGTTATGCCAGCTGTAACCATAGTTTCTAATACCAGTGATGTTCAAGCAGTAATGCATAACAAACTAGGTGTTTTTGCAGCTAACTTTTTTGATGATGGTAAAGCGGGTCATATTGAATCTGACTCCTCAATGTCGATTATAACTAAAGAGAGCAGTGGTTTAGTTACTATTTCAGTATCTGATCCTACTCGTAGTTGGTTTAATACTAAATTTGAAATTGATGGTCAGTTTGAAATTGTGACTGATATTGAAAGTCGTATAACGTTAAATAGCAATAAGGTTTCGGCAGATCTATCTGATTTAGCTGGTTCAAGTTATACGTTTACATTAAAACGCATTAAGTAAGATAAATGATGAAATCGTTTAAATATACTACCATCGCATTAATTGTTGGTGTGTTAACCGGTTGTGGTGGTTCAGATGAAAAAAATGAACCATTAAAATCTGAAATTCAATTTATTGATTTTCGTGCACAGTGGAATAGTTATTTTATTGGCGATTCATCACTACCGTTTGATGACGAGCTACATACAGTAGTTAACAAGCTTAATTCTCAAACTAAAGTGTGGTTGGCAAACCACACTTTATCTAGAACTGGTTTGTGGTCTGATATACGTCTTGATGTTCCTAATAATGAATTGGGTAATCAATTACACAAAACATACCAACGATTGTTGTCTATGGCTCGTGTATATAATTTACCTGGAGGGAAATTTAAAGGAAATGCTGATTTAAACAGAATCATTATTGAAAGTTTAGAATTATTAAATCAACAATATTACAAAACTGATGTACAAGAGTTTGGTAATTGGTGGCATTGGCAAGTTGGTATTCCTAAAAATATAAATGACATTTTATTGCTAATGGGTAGTAATATTAATACTAAACTACTAAAGCAATACATTAATGCCACTCGATATTTTGTTCCGAACCCAACACATTTTAGTGAAGGACTGGGGGCTGGAAGTTCAAGTAGTCCAAAACCTTTTGAAACAACTGGAGCGAATAGAATTGATAATGCACGAGTAGTATTAATTCGTAGTGTTTTAGAAAATAATGAAAATGAATTTAAAGCTGCTATTGATGCAATTATTCCTGTTATCGATTACGTTGATAATAGTGACGGTTTTTATATCGATGATTCATTTATACAGCACAAAGATATTCCATATACGGGGACGTATGGAAATGAATTAATTAAAGGCCTAGGAATGATGTTAGGGGCGATTGAAGAGACAGATATTTCATTTTCTGATAAGTTTTCTAATATTTATCCTATTATTTTTAATTCATTTTCACCTTTAATGATTGATGGGCGCATGATGGATTTTGTTAATGGTCGTGCTATATCGAGAGTTTCTGGGCAAAATCATAAGATCGGACATTCTATTATTGAGTCAATGTTATTGTATGTTGAATCAGCAAAAGGGGATGATAAAGATAAGCTTAAATCCTTAATTAAAACTCAAATATTGAATGATACTTTCCTAGATTATTTTGGTTTTGTTACTTCAATTAATACATATCAATTAGCACAGAATATTGTGAGTGATGATAGCATTTTATTGTTGAATCAACACAAAGAACATCATCAATTTCCTGCAATGGATAGAGTTGTGCACCACCGTGATACTTGGTCATTTGGGGTTGCTATGCACTCAAATCGTGTAGGTAACTATGAGTGTGTTAATGGTGAAAATTTAAAGGGGTGGTATACATCTGATGGAATGAACTATTTATATAATAACCAACTTGATCACTATACTGGTTACTTTGCGATTGTAGACCCCTATCAATTAGCAGGAACAACAGTTCTTGATGAAGTTAGAGAGAACTGTTCAGGGCAAAGAAGTGAACAACGTGATGGGCGACAAGATCTAATTGAATGGTCAGGAGGCACTTCTTTAGAAGGTTATGGTGTTGCGGGGTTTGATTTTACAAATTATAACGATCTTTTAAAAGCTAAAAAATCGTGGTTTATGTTTGATGATGAAATTGTTGCCTTAGGATCTGATATTAAAAATAATAGCAGCAGTAATGCAAAGACTATTATTGAAAATAGAAAAATAGAATGTGGTTCTGAAATTGTAATAAATAACAGTAATTATATTGAAAATCCTAATTTTATAGGAGAACTTAAAAATTTAGATATAAAAGTTCCAAATCAAATCAATCCAATTTCTTATGTTGTATTGGGTAGTAATAATACAACAATTGAAATTAAAGAAAATAAAGGTAAGTGGTCTGATATTGGTACTGGTTATGGTGCCTTATCTAATTGTTTTGTTACTGCGTCTATAAATCATGAAATGATGAATGATAGTTATAAATATATGATCATTCCAAACGATAGTAATAAAGAAGATTCGGTAGCAGCAATTGAAATTATACGAAATGACTCAATTACACATGCTGTTAATCATAACAAGTTAAATATATTAGCCGCTAATTTTTGGAAACCAGGTTCTGCGGGTATGGTTACTGCGTTGACCCCTTTATCTATTATGATAAAGAAAAAAGGAGATGAAATTAAAATTTCGGTTTCAGATCCTATGCACTCGCAACAACCAATAAAGTTTGTGTTAAATACATCATTTGTAATAAGTGATGATGTACATGATCGCGTTTATATAGATGACAGAAACTTAACTGTTGATCTTAATGATTTATATGGCGACACCTATACTTTTTCATTAAAGGAAAAAAACTAATGAACTGTAATAAGAATAAATATATTTTAGCTATAGGTATATCTTTTGCTCTAACTGGTTGCGGTAATGAAAGTGCAGATAAACCAAAAATACCAACATTACCTCAGATTGATAGTAGTAAACCAGTTATTGGTGATTTTAAAAATATAATAGTCCCTAACCTAGAAGAGCTTGCAGGTCTTAGTGGAACCGAACTTATTTCAGGAATTGAAAAGCAATTAAATTCGGGCTTAACCGCGAAATCAGGCCAATTTAAAATCATCCCAAAATGGGGGATGGGAGCATCTAATGCATGGGATGTAACAAATTTAAATGTAGTTCAAAATGGTGATAAGTATGTACTTGAAACTAAAATAGAAAAAGGTGTAATGGGTGCGCCATCAAGCTCTAATACAGTTACTAATGGATTTAGTTTTCTGATTGAACTGCCAAATGGTTTAGTTAAAGAAGCATCAATGTCTTATAAGTTTAAATTAGGCACCTCTCTTGGTTATGGTAGTTCTTCTAAGTCACCTGATTACATTTTTTTGGGAGGATTTACCAGTGGTGATCCATTAGTTGAAAACAAGCCAAGTGCAGAAGGTAGTGGGTTCACTTATAAATTATCTACTGATCGTTATGGTTATTTGAATACAAGATTTATGGATGGAAATAAAGATCTATTTAATCAACAATTTCAAAAACTTGGCAAACCATTAAAAGCTAACAATCAAGCATGGAATATTGTTCAATTAAATATTCAAGCGAATGATTTTTTTGCAGGGGTGCCATTAGATAATGGTTCAATTGCCGTTCTGCACGATACTGTACAAATTGCACCGAAAGCGGGGTCGTTTAGTGATAGGACGTTAATAAACAGTACTCATAATTATAAATTAACAACGTTATTTGAATTCTACCGTCATTATAAGCATGGAGCAGATCAAGATAATGCTTTACAACAACAAGTCATTCAAATTAAAGACTTAGCCATTGCTTGGAATGATGAAACAGTGACATTGCCAGATGTTCCTGTTGAACCAGCACCAGTAAATGCTTGTACTGAAAAAGGATTTGATCAAGCAAGAAATCTAGACCTTTCGAAACTTAAGGGGTTAACCGGACAGGCGCTTATTGATGGTATTGAAAATCAGTTAGGTGATAAGAATAGTTTATCTTCTGATTATAATACGAGTCGTAATAACATGGCTGTTGTTGATTTTGGCGGAGAACTTGCTTTGGAAGTAACATATATGGCTGGGCAGGGTTCAGTTAATGATGCAGAAAATGGCTCTAGCTTGAAGGTACCATTCCCTATATCTGAGACCTCTCTTTCTGGAGCCTGTATGGCTTATGATGTATTTTTAGATAAAGATTCATCAACGAATAATGACCTGATTTTCTTACCAAATATTAGTTTAGTTAACGGAACTGATGTTATATCGGATCATCGTTATTCAACCAGTAAATATAAGCGCTTTGCAGCTAAATTTAGCAACCCACCACATAAAGATTTAGGTTGGTTAGATATTGGTAAGACATATACGAGTAAAGGGAATTGGCATCCAACAATTCAAACAGTATCGTTTGATGGAACAGGATTGGGCAGTATTGATTACATTTTAGCTGGAAATACGTACTTTAAAACGGATCCTAACAAGTTTAGCGGAGAAGCATTTAATACCGTATTACATCAACTTGTCGAGCCTGACCTTGTAGATACTGTTAGTTTTACTACTAACTTTGATTCTTATCGTCATACATCTGGTGGTAATGAAGATCAAACCATTCGCTTTAAAAATATTGCGATTGGTTGGAAATAAATAGTACTTCGTGTTCTATTGATAATAGCCGCTTAATAATATTGAGCGGCTTTTTTATTGACGTTTGATTTGATAAACCACGTTCAATTGATTCAGTTAAATTACGTTACCCCGATCAAATTCTGCTTTTTTAAACCTGATATTCTTATGAATACTAATGATTTTCCTTACCAAGGATGGTGGTTATGCGTCATGTTTTCAGTTTGAACTTATGGTTTGTTTTTTTAGCTTCATTTCTTTTTACACCGTATTTATATGCAGAGCCAACACAAGAGATGTCTCGTCCTAAAATAGCTTTGGTACTTGCTGGTGGTGGTGCAAAAGGGGCGGCGCATATTGGCGTATTAAAAGCGCTTGAAGAGTTAAATATACCCATAGATATTATTACAGGAACCAGTATGGGGGCGTATGTCGGTGGTCTTTATGCTACAGGAAAATCGGCCTCTGAGATTGAAGCGTATTTGCATACCGTTGATTGGTACAGTGGCTATCAAGATGAGGTCGGCAGAGAAGAGAAAAACAGCCGAGATAAAAAGTATGAAGATAGATTTGCGATAAACCCATCGTTAGGAATAAGAAAAGAAGGCTTAAAATCACCAAAATCAGCGATTCAAGGACAGAATATGTTGAAGATTTTACGTGAAACCTCTGGTAACCCCGTATCTGTTGTATCGTTTGATGATTTTCCGATTCGCTACCGTTCAGTCGCGACCGATATTGTTTCAATGGAAGAGGTAGTTATCGACCATGGTTTATTGGTTGATGCAATGATGGCAAGCATGTCGGTTCCTGGTGCGTTACCACCTTATGAGGTTGAGACTAAGCTGCTTATCGATGGTGGCGTAACCAATAACATGCCCGTTGAGCTCGCAAAAGAGATGGGGGCGGATATTGTCATTGCGGTAGATATTAGCTCAAATTATATGACTAAAGAGCAGATAGGATCGTTATTTGATGTGGCATCTCAATTAACTAACTTTATGGTTAAACGCAGTACTCAAGAGCAAGCGGAATTTTTAACAGATAAAGATATTTTATTGCAGCCTCGAGTTG
Organism: Aliivibrio sp. EL58; assembly: GCF_900312675.1. Taxonomy (GTDB): domain Bacteria; phylum Pseudomonadota; class Gammaproteobacteria; order Enterobacterales; family Vibrionaceae; genus Aliivibrio. The sequence continues at coordinate 1,081,643 of NZ_OMPC01000001.1, forward strand.
GTGATATTGAAACGACTGATTTTTCAAGTATGCCGAGAGCGTATCAAGAGGGCTACGATACTGCAATGACACTGAAATCACGTCTGCAATCTTTAGCGGTTACTCCTAACCAATATGCTCAATACAGGAACAAGATAAAGCAGCAATCAGCTAATGTTCGTTTAGCTCAAGGCACAATCATTGATAAGGTGGATGTTGAAAATCGTAGCCATTATGAGAGCTATAAATTAGAGCGTTTTATTCAATTTGAGCAAGGTTCACCGCTTAACAGTGATTATGTTGAAGACAAAATTCACGCTTTATACGCAACCAATCGCTTTGAAACGATCACTTATTTAGTTGAAGAAGATAACAATGAAAATGTATTAAAAGTGACTGCAAAAGAGAAAGAGTGGGGGCCTAATTATTTAAATTTTCGTTTTTTCTTAGAAGAGGATTTTGATACGCACAGTCAATATGGTCTTGGTGCTTCAATTAATTTTACCGATTTAAACGATTATGGCGCCGAGTTACGCACAAATGTTGAATTAGGAACAGATAAGATATTTGATGCGACCATTCATTATCCTTTTTATTTAAATCATCACTTCTTTGTGCAATCAAACATGATGTATAGCGATAAAAAACGCTCAATATCGACAAGCAGTTTAGAAGATAAAGAGCCAAACAGCAGCATGAGTTTTTATCCTGTTAACCTTCGAGATTTTAACGTAGATGCTTTATTTGGTGTGGAAGCAACAAAAGATCAGCAGTTAAAAACTGGAATTTTATATGCCAAAGGAAGTCATGAATTAACCGGACTGTCGGCGTATGGAAGAACGGAATATGAACGTTTAGGTGCAACGCTTGAATATAACTTTGATAGTTTAGACAGTATTTCATTGCCGACGCATGGTTCGTTAATAAATGCACGTTACCTATATGCATTCAATAAGGTAAATAGCCGAGATGTAGAAGGCTCTGATCATTCAGAACAATACATCGATGAATTTACAGCAGAAGCGTTATTTGCCAGAAGCATTGAAAGACATACTTTCATTGGTAGTGCGGAATACGGAATAACAAACAGTGATGATTACTTGGTTCCAGTTAATCCGATTGAGCTTGGAGGGTTTAATCACTTATCAGGCTTGCCACGAAACAGTTTGATTGGTGCAAACAAAATTTATGGACGTCTCACTTATCGATATCGTTGGTTTGAGAATGATTTAGGCATGTTTAAAACGGCGGTTTATTTGGGGGCATCAGCAGAATACGGTGGGTTATGGTCAATGAAATCAACAGACATTAGCTCTGCACCACTAATTTTTTCAGGCTCGTTGTTTGGAGGGATCGACACGCCAATTGGGCCGATTATTCTGTCTTATGGGCGAGCAGAAAACGGATTAGATTCTGTGTATTTAATTGTGGGTAATACGCAGCAATAAATAATCAATACTTGAAACATAAGAACATTAACGAAAGCTAAGGTACTATGTATTTACAAGGATAGTTTATAAGGGATTATTGTGAGCTGGATATTATTTACGTTATTGGCGGCATTTAGCCAATCATGGCGCAATGCGTTTCAAAGCCGATTAAGCAAAGAGATGAATGTGATTGGCGTGACGTTGTCACGATTCTTGTGGGCTGGTCCGTTAGCGGCGCTCTATCTGTTTGCTCTGTATAGTTATAACCCTGTCTCTATTCCTACGTTTACTTCGCATTCTTATCTCTACATTATTGGTGCATCCATCATGCAAATAGTAGCGACTGGACTGATGGTGGTGTTGTTTAAGCAGAAAAATTTTGCGATTGGTGCTGGTCTTGCAAAAAGTGAAGCGCCAGTTGCCGCGTTTTTAGGCGTTCTTTTCTTTGGTACTTCATTATCACTATTAGGATGGGCAGGCGTGGCAGTTGGAGCCATTGCGGTCTTTATGTTGAGTTGTCCTGATGGACTCCGTAGTCTCTCATTAAAAACAGCATTGATTGGACTCGCCTGCAGTACTTCTTTTGCCTTAACATCACTTTGGGTAAGAGAAGCAAGTCTTACCATCGACTTGCCTTTTCCACATCGTGCAGCTTGGGTACTGTTACTCGTTATTTTGTTGCAAACCGTATTACTTGTGGGTTATATGTTAGCCAAAGACCGTAAGACATTATACGCGATGTTTATCAAACCTAAATTGGTTGTTATGACTAGCATCGCAAGCTTTATTGGCTCACTTGGCTGGTTTAGCGCTATGTCTTTACAAACGGTTCCTCTTGTAAAAACGCTTGGACAAGTAGAGGTATTCTTTACCATGCTGATCTCCCTCTTTTGGTTAAAAGAGGGGATTAAACGTAAAGACATGCTTGCCCTGCTATTAATTGCAATGGCTGCAGTATTGGTTATGTGGTAGATAAGATTTTTTATCAATCACAGATGATTAATTACCCGTGATTAAAACATCCCTTTTCTTTTTAATATCTGTTGGACAAATAAAAGAGGTTGAGGTTTGGCGATAAGAAAACCTTGAATTTTATCTACACCACAATTAGCAACAAATTGAAATTCCTCCTCAGTCTCAATTCCTTCGGCAACGACCTCACAATCGGCGATATGGCCCATTTGAGCGATTAATTGATACAGTTGCTTTCCTTTTGGTGTTGATGCGCCGAGTAATAAAGAACGATCTAATTTTATCTTATCAAACGGGTATTGAAATAAATGAGGAAATGAGGCGTAACCAGTTCCAAAATCATCCATTACGATTTTTATACCATATGCTTTTAAGGTTTTTAATGTATTCAATAAATGAGCATTACCACTTAAAATAGCTTCTTCTGTAATTTCAACTTCTAACCATTGTGGCGGAACAGAAAAGTATTTTAGTCTATTAATAAAGTGTTCAGCAAAGTCGCCTTCTTCTATCGAAGCCACCGAGATATTAATCGCTACACGTTGTCCTTCTGATAGTTTCATTTTTTGCATATCAGTTAGCACTTTATCGATAACTAACTTATCGAGCATAGGCATCATATTCAATAATTGGAAATCACTAATGAATGTTGGGGGACACAGATTTCCAGCACTGTCTTGATAACGTAATAAAGCTTCAAAGGATATAGCGTTGTTTTTTGTAACAGGTTGAAGCAGTTGATAATGCATTAGAAAGCCATCTCTATGAAGCATATGAGATATACGTTTTTGAGCAGAAGAATGCTTTAAACTACTGGCTGCTGAGCTTCTAGCACTATTTAATAAACTTTGAAAAATTGATTTTTCTATCGCGGTATTAGTAATAGCCGATTTATGGTGTAGTGCATATTTTCCTGCAAACGCGAGATAAAATGGGCGATAAACAAAGATACCAATGATAATAATCATTAGTTGTAATAACGAGCCTTCAACATTATTTCCCATAGCAATGTAGCCACTGATTAGTGGTGGTGTCATCCAATCGACGATGTTCGATACCGGTGAGATGATACCTGAAAAAATAGCCATATATGTGATAAGAAAGCTGAGTATTGGTAGAGCAACGAATGGAACAATAAGCAATGGATTAAATATAATAGGTAAACCAAATAGCAGGATTTCATTGATATTGAAAAGCACCAAGGGTAAAGCCGCTAAGGCAAGCATGATGTGATTTTTTTCTTTAGAAAATAGCAGGACACATAATAATAAGCTTATGGTATTTCCTGAACCTCCCATAGACAAAAATGCATCATAGAATCCTTGATTGATGATATGTAAAGAGGCTTCTCCCGCAGTCCAATCTGCGATATTTTGTTGGGTTTCAGCATAGATAGTCTGTTTGATAGTAAACAGCATATTATGACCGTTAACGCCAATTGAGCCTAACAACCCTAGAACCGTTTGATAGATCAGCCCTCCAGAAAAGGTTAAAGGGTCGGCATTTATATTCCCAATAAGTGCAGTAAAGTAATTGATACCTTTAACCATTATTTTAGATAGGAAGAAGGCAGAGCTAATAAAGATAAAAAAATGGAGAACATGCTTGAATAGACGAGACGAAAAATCTAAAGATTGTGGTTCAAGTTGTTGTAAGTTGAAGCGGTAACAGTATAAATAAGTAATTGAAGCACTTAACAAGGCTAATAATGGATTGTTAGGAAAGCTAAATGAAGCAGATAAACTACCACTTTCTATAGATAGTAAATAGAAAAGAACCACTGAATAAATGATAAATGACGCACTACTGAATGTTGTCTTGTGGGATAAATAGTACCCAGCAATAATACAAAATGAGAGAGGGTAAATATTGATCAGTAGATTTGATAAATGGAAAAAGAGGTTCGAAGCTTCTTTAAATTCCAATAGATTTAAAGAGTGCCCTAGAAGTACGGCGAATGCATTCGAAAGTGTTAAAGGGATCAATAACAGTGCAATGGCAGATAAGTCATAAATATAAGAGTGAGAAGCAATATGACTAGTCTTAAATTTTTGATGTAATGAAGCTACAAATGTCAAAAATGCATTATTTATAAAACTTGGATTTAGGTTTGCCTTCAAATGAAATAATTCCAGTAGAAGATAACATCGTATAACTGAATCTATAAGAAATCAGTAAGCCATTGTCGATGTAATCAGTAGCCAATAAAAGAGTAAAATTCACTTATCATTATTTGTGCTTTTTTAAAAGCGGCGAATTCTTACATAGAGATTAGCAGGTTACTAGCTTTTGTTTGTGCTCTCAGTCATTTTTTTCATAAATTGTTCAGTGTGCCGACCATACTATCTTATTGATTATTTGTATGTTTTTTGCTTAAAAAAAAGGCGAACCTATAGGTCCGCCATTATTCAGCTGTATTTTTGTTCTAACTTTTCATTTTAAGTTAGCTGATTACTCTTCATAGTTCTCAATGCTTGGGCAAGAACAAATCAAGTTACGGTCGCCAAATACGTTATCTACACGGTTAACGGTAGGCCAGTATTTAGAAGCTTTTGCTTGAGTTGATGGGAAACACGCCACTTCACGAGTATATGGATGATCCCACTCATTAGACATTAGATCCACTTGAGTATGCGGTGCATTCACTAATGGGTTATTGTCTAATGGCCATTCGCCTTGTTGAACTTTGTTCATCTCTTCACGAATCGTAATCATTGCATCACAGAAGCGATCAAGCTCTGCTAAGTCTTCAGATTCTGTTGGCTCAATCATTAACGTACCCGCAACTGGGAACGACATGGTTGGCGCATGGAAACCAAAATCCATTAAACGTTTTGCAATGTCTTCTTCACTAATACCTGTTGCTTCTTTAAGCGGACGGATATCAATAATACACTCGTGCGCGATGCGACCATTTGTACCACGGTACAGAACAGGGTAGTGAGGACGTAGACGCTCCATCACGTAGTTCGCATTCAGGATTGCCACTTTAGTCGCTTCAGTCAGACCCATTTCTCCCATCATCGCAATGTATGCCCATGAGATAGGAAGAATAGAGGCACTGCCTAGATCCGCTGCAGAAACTGCGTAATCTGAACCTTGAACACCGTTTTCTGTGTGACCAGGTAGGAAAGGCGCTAGGTGAGATTTAACACCGATAGGACCCATGCCTGGACCACCGCCACCGTGTGGAATACAGAAAGTTTTGTGTAAGTTTAGGTGAGAGACATCAGAACCAATGAAACCAGGGCTTGTTAAACCAACCTGTGCGTTCATGTTGGCACCATCAAGATATACTTGACCGCCTGCTTCATGAACCATGTCGCATACTTCGCGTACTTGCTCTTCATATACACCGTGTGTAGAAGGGTAAGTGATCATGATGCTTGATAGGTTTTCTTGGTGCTTAGCGATTTTTTCAGCTAAATCGATCATGTCGATGTTACCGTTGTCATCACATTTCACCACAACCACTTTCATTGACACCATTGATGCCGTCGCTGGGTTAGTTCCGTGCGCTGAGCTTGGAATTAGACATACATTACGTTGACCTTCACCACGGCTTTGGTGGTAACGCTGAATTGCAATTAAGCCAGCATATTCACCAGACGCACCAGAGTTAGGTTGTAGAGAGAAGTCATCATAGCCTGTGATTTCACATAGCATTGATTTTAATGACGTTGATAGTGTGGTGTAGCCTGCTGCTTGGTTTAATGGTGCGAATGGGTGAATACCACCAAACTCAGGCCATGTTACCGGAAGCATTTCAGCTACAGCGTTTAACTTCATCGTACATGAGCCCAGTGGGATCATACCGTGAGTTAATGAGAAATCTTTGTTTTCCAGTTTTTTCAAGTAACGCAGCATTTGTGTTTCGCTGTGGTGCGTGTTGAACACTGGGTGGGTTAAGAATGAAGAAGTACGACGACACGTTTCAGGGATAGCAGCAAACTCATCTGCACCGACTTCATTAGAAAGCGTATCACACTCTGCATTATCAACACCAAATACAGTTAGTAGTGCAACTAAATCAGAAACCGTGGTGGTTTCATCAAAGCTAATACCAAGCTCAGTATCAAATTTACGTAAATTGATGCTTGCTGCTAATGCTTTGGTGTAAAGAATGTCTGTCTGCTGTTCAGTTTTAACTGTTAACGTATCAAAGAAGCTCTGATGTGTTAATTCAAACCCTGCAGATTGCAATGCTTTTGCAACGATAGCCGTGAAGTGGTGTACACGACGAGCAATAGTTTTTAAGCCTTCTGGGCCGTGATAAACCGCGTAGAAAGAGGCCATGTTTGCAAGCAATGCTTGTGCAGTACAAATGTTTGATGTCGCTTTCTCACGACGAATGTGCTGCTCACGTGTTTGCATTGCCATACGCAGTGCTTGGTTGCCTTTTGAATCAACCGATACACCAATAATTCGGCCTGGCATTGAGCGTTTTAGCTTTTCGCGCGTTGCCATGAATGCCGCGTGCGGACCACCGTATCCCATTGGGACACCAAAGCGCTGTGCACTACCAATCGCAATATCTGCACCCATTTCACCAACAGGTTTAAGCAGCACAGAAGCAAGAAGATCAGTGGCAACAACAACTAAGGTTTTTTTCGCTTGAGCTTGTTCAATCAGTGTTGATAAATCTTTTACTTCACCCGTTGTGCCAGGGTATTGAAGTAGAGCACCAAACACATCATGTGAATCTAAGTTTGAGTCAGTATCAACAACAACGTCAAAACCGATGAATTCGGCACGAGTCTTAATCACCGCTAGTGTTTGTGGGTGAACATCGTCTGCCACAAAGAAGGTGTTACTCTTGCTCTTTCCACCGCGTTTACATAGCGTCATTGCTTCTGCTGCTGCGGTAGCTTCATCAAGCAAAGATGCGTTCGCGATGTCAAGACCGGTTAAATCCATTACCATTTGTTGGTAGTTTAGTAGAGCTTCTAAACGACCTTGAGATATCTCAGGTTGGTAAGGCGTATACGCTGTATACCAACCTGGATTTTCTAATACATTACGCAAAATCACATTCGGAGTGTGCGTATTGTAATAACCTTGGCCGATGTAGCTTGTATTGAGCGTGTTTTGTTGAGCGATCTGTTTTAACTCAGCAAGCATGGCATTTTCAGAAAGGCCGTGAGGTAACTGCATTGGCTGAGGTAAACGAATTGAGCTTGGTACGGTTTCTTCGATTAATTTTTCTAGTGTTTCAGCGCCAACCGTATTGAGCATATGTTGATGCTGTGAAGAAGCGGGACCATTGTGGCGACGAATAAATTCGTTATCCGTGCCTAATTGTTGAAGAAGCTGACTCATGATCTTAATCCTTTAAATTATTTTTATTCTTCTTCGATGCTTTCAAGGTATTGATCGCCAGGAATTAGGCTTTCTAATTGACCTTCATCAGACAGTTTAATTTTAGCAATCCAACCACCTTCATACGGTTCTTCGTTAACAAGCTCTGGGCTGTCTTCAAGTTCTTCATTAATTTCAACAATCACACCAGAAACAGGTGCGTAGATGTCTGAAGCTGCTTTAACAGATTCAACCAAAGAGAAGTTTTCTTCTGCTGTTACTTCGTCGTCTACCTCTGGTAAGTCAACAAATACAACATCACCAAGCAGGCCTTGAGCGTGGTTTGAGATACCAACCGTTACAGTGCCGTCGCCATTTTCACGTACCCATTCGTGGCTTGCTGTAAATTTAAGATCTTTTTCCATGATACTTCTCCAGTGTGAATTGTTTTTTAGCAAATGCTTTTAGCCATATGCTTTCAGCAAATTAGTATTAAACGAAATTATATTAGTCGAACTCAGGAAGGTGTTATCTGTATTAATAACGACCATCGCATTACATTAGCTAAACATACAAGTGTGAAATGCAACATTCAACCATCGAGTTTCCAATAAGAAACTTTGTTTCCCATTTTGCTACCTAGCGCACTCTTTCAGCATTCTTGTTGCTTTTTATCTCGCAATTTTCCGCCGATAAGATGAGTATTACAGAGGTTGATTGAATACTTAATGAGCAAGGAGCGCCGTTTGAGTAAGCCTCAAAATGCAATGGCAGAAGCAAAAATCGTCAAAATAGAGAAAAATAACGAAGAGCAACCGATTGCTCCGCTTGATCTTGGAAAAAGATTAAAAGACATCCGTATTCAACTTGGACTCACTCTTGAAGAGGCAAGTAAGCGCACGGGTCTTGCGCGTTCAACGCTTTCAAAAATAGAAAACGAACAGATCTCACCCACATTTCAAGCATTACAAAAACTCGCAAGTGGGTTGGATATCGCCATACCTCAAATATTTGAGCCGCCGAAACAAAAAGGGGCGGTAGGGCGTCGAGATATTACGCTTTCGCAACAAGGTAAGCCTCACCCAACGGCTACATATGAGCATGAATTGTTAGCAACTCAATTGTCTAATAAAAGGATGATGCCATTTAAGAGCCGTATTCGTGCGAGAGACTTTGATGCTTATGCTGAATGGGTGCGTCATGACGGAGAAGAATTTTTATTGGTTCTAGAAGGTGAAGTCTGTTTTTACAGCGAATTCTACGAGCCGGTTAATTTAGCAATAGGGGACAGTGTTTATTACGATGCAAGTATGGGACACGTACTTATATCGATTAGTGAGGAAGACGCTCATATCCTCTGGGTTACAGCAAAGTAATGCGTAGCTAAAAACACAATCCACTATTTTATTAGAAACCTAGATCCCAAGAATAACCGATACACTTAGCCAATATCAGGCAAATGGAGAAAGAAGAATGTCAGAACAACTAAACAAAACCGCTCTTTTTGATATGCATGTCGCTGCTGGCGCAAAAATGGTGCCATTTGCAGGTTATGATATGCCTGTTCAATACCCATTAGGCGTAAAAAAAGAACACCTTCACACACGTGATGCTGCTGGTCTGTTTGATGTATCGCACATGGGACAACTTCGATTAAAAGGTGATGGGGCAGCTGCTGCACTAGAAGCACTAGTGCCTGTTGATATTGTTGATCTTCCTTCTCAGAAACAACGTTATGCATTCTTCACTAATGATGCGGGCGGTATTATGGATGACTTGATGGTGGCTAATTTTGGCGATCATCTGTTTGTTGTTGTGAATGCCGCATGTAAAGAACAAGATATTGCGCATCTACAAGCAAATCTTCCTGAAGGTGTTGAACTTGAAGTGATTGAAGATCGCGCTTTATTGGCATTACAAGGCCCTCAAGCGGCAGATGTATTATCACGACTTCAACCGTCAGTGGCTTCTATGCTGTTTATGGATACGGCTGTTATTGAGATCAATGGCATCGAGTGTTACATCAGCCGCTCTGGTTACACAGGTGAAGATGGCTACGAAATCTCAGTGCCAAATGATAAAGCCGCAGAGCTTGCAGACGCCTTAACGTCTTTTGAAGAAGTAGAGTGGATCGGTCTTGGTGCGCGAGATTCACTGCGTCTTGAATGTGGTTTATGTTTATACGGTCATGATTTAGATACAACAACGACGCCAGTAGAAGCAAGCTTACTGTGGGGTATCAGCAAAAATCGCCGTGCAGACGGTGAGCGTGCAGGTGGGTTCCCAGGTGCAGATATCATCTTAAGGCAAATCGAAACGAAAGATGTGAATCGTAAACGAGTTGGTTTAGTCGGTCAAAGTAAAGCGCCAGTGCGTGAAGGGTGTAAGTTATTTGATGCTGCTGATAATGAAATTGGTGTGGTGACGTCTGGTACAGCAGGCCCGACAGCGGGTAAGCCCGTATCTATGGGTTATGTCAGAACGGACCTTGCAGTTATTGGAACAGAAGTGTTCGCTGAAGTTCGTGGTAAAAAACTCGCAATGACAGTAGAAAAAATGCCATTCGTACCGCAACGTTATTACAGAGGTTAATTTATTAGAGTTAGAAGCTCATAATAACGGCAATAGAAATGAATGAATAAGGCAAAAAGAGTATATAACTATGCTCTTTTTTTTGGTTATGAAAAAAGTGAAGGTGAGGATTTCTCGTTATAAAGTATAAGCTAGGTCAGATTTTTGAAATTAATTGCACACTGTGCATATTGGATTATCTGTTTGAATTTAAATGATTTACTAGTACTCAGCGAACGTGTGTATGCTCGGAAAGTATTTGCAAAAAAACGTGACCTGTAACACAATTATAAACATGGCACTTAAGCATTGTTTTTACGATTAGATATCAAATAAGGTTTCTCTATGAAGGTTGTCGATTTTCTAAAGCATAAGCGTGAATATCTGGCGAAACATCCGTTTGAATTAAAAGACTGGATGTCACCAACCATTAAAGATTACTGGATTGAATTTTTAAATAAAGCCAACAATATTCACATTATTTCGTGGGTTAAAGAACACAAACGTACTGCTAATGGACAGCAAAACGAGGTTGTTCAACCTGAGCCAATTGAAATGAACTTAGATACTCAAGCTGTATTTGAAGAATTAACCGCTCGATTGGGCGAAGAAATCCACATTGGCGATTGGGCAATGATGGATCAAGAACGCATTAATAGTTTTGGTGCAGTGACAGAAGATATGCAATGGATCCATACTGATCCAGAAAGAGCTTCAGCGGAATCTCCGTTTAAAACGCCGATTGCCCATGGGTTCTTAACACTGTCTATGTTGTCAAAACTGACGGATAACGTGGGAAGTGATAACTTGCTTTTCCCTACGGCTAAAATGACAGTGAATTACGGCTTGAATAAAGTTCGTTTTCCGTACCCTGTTAAAGCTGGAAAGCGTATTCGCGCAAGAAGCACACTAATGTCGGTAACACCGATTAAGCGTGGCTTAGAAATTGAAACAGAAGTTAAAGTTGAAATCGAAAAATGTCGCCGCCCAGGTTGTGTTGCTGTTTCAGTAATACGTTTATACTTTTAGGCCTTTTTGATTACACCAATTTTATTGAAGTCGATAGCTAACATTAGTGTTGAACGACAGTAAGATATAAAAAAACCGCGTTAACCTAATAAGGTAACGCGGTTTTTTGTGTCTGCAATTCTATTTATTACAGTTGGTATAACTAGGCAACTTGTCGATCGTTATGATTAGCACCACGTAGCATAGCTTGCACTAGCTCAGTTGCTTCAAACTTAGTTAACGCCTCATGAGCACCAACTTGATGTGCCTGCTCAACACAGATCTCACTTGAGAGCGAGGTATGAAGGATCACATACGCATCTTTCAATCTTGTATCGTTCTGAATTTCAAATGCCAATTCATAGCCGTCTAAACCGGGCATCTCAATATCACTGACCACAATATTATATGGGTGACCTTCATCAGAGGCTTGTTTTAGCATTTCATATGCATCTAATCCGTTTGTAGCTACTTGATAAGGGATATTAATACTGTCTAAAGCCGTTGAAAGTTGTTTACGCGCTACAAAAGAATCATCAACTAATAGAATGTTAAGAGGTTTTAATTTCTCTCTTTCTACATCAGATAATATAGGGTACAAGTTAGAGGTATCTTCTGGATAGATTTTTGATAATAGAAGCTCAACATCAAGCAGTTGAACAATATTATCTTCAAAGCGGGTGATCCCAGTAACAAAGACATTAGAGCCCGCTGTTTCTGGTGATGGCTCAATGGCTTTCCAATCACACTCAATGATTTTATCTATGGCTCTTACCGCAAATCCAACAACGGTACGCATGCAATCGGTAATGATGATATAGCAGTCTTTTAACTCATCTTTATGAAGGGCTCTAAAGCCAACAGCTGCAGACATATCAATAATTGGAATCGCCATATCACGAATGGTTGCAGTCCCTAATACGTGGTGATGAGAGTAGGGAATAGAAGTCAATGCTTGAAAAGGTACGATCTCACGAACCTTCAACGTGCCGATGGCAAAACGCTGAGTCAGTGTGAGTTTAAATAGCAGCATACCTTGCGATTGGTTCGCTTTGCTTTTCATAAGTAAATGGCCTTCTGAAAAATAATTATTTTTATAAACTTGATTGTAGTTTTTTTGAGACGGTTTTTAAAGGTGAGACTATCAATTGATGATGAATAAACGATATAATTAAGCTTAATTTATCTAGAATCATTTTGAGGTATTCATGGCTAGCACTGCAGCTGCGCTACACATTCTTGTTAAACATAAAGAACAAGCAGAAGATATTATTCAACAGCTTAAAAAAGGCGCTAAATTTCACGTATTAGCGAAAAAATACTCTAGCTGTCCTTCTGGTAAAAAAGGCGGCGATTTAGGTGAATTCAAGAAAGGCCAAATGGTACCGCAGTTTGATAAAGTGTGCTTTAGTGGTGAAACACTTGTCCCACACCTAGTGAAAACTAAATTTGGCTGGCATGTTGTTAAGGTTCTTTATCGCACATAAGCAATAGCCTTTTCGAGATAATAAAAATCCGACCTATAATGTCGGATTTTTATTATCTGTTCAACGTAAGCTTGAGAAAATTAACGTTCCCAGTACGCTTCCTCTAAACAATCTTCACGCTCAGGCATTGATTTCGACAAACGTGGAGAGTGCTGAGTTAGTACCTCGTAGCTTGCACGGTTTGAGTACTTACAAATTTGAGAGAAAGAAGAGTAAGTTAAATAATCAGCATCGTGTTTGCTTGAGTTTGGCACATTCTCTTTATGGTAGTAGTTAGCGGCCATATCATGAAGAAGAGCGGATAATGCAGCATCACCAGCGCCATTGGTATTTTTAATCTCCATTGGACCACCCATGTAAGGGGCAATGTGAGAAGATACTTTAATTGGCTTAGTACATTGTGCTTTCATCATTGGGCGACTGTATTCAAAACGGTTGAATTCAGGGATGTTACCAGGAAGAAGTGGCTTATCCGTTTCGCGTTTAATACTTTCTTCTGTGAAACCAGCCATGTATAAACCAACAGGACCAGCAGTACAAAGCACTAAATCTACCCACTCTAGCGCTTTATCTGCTGCTAGTAGGGGATCTTTCTCGCCAGTAAGGGCTTCGGCTTCTTCTTCGTTCATTGCAACAACAGTCACATTTTCTTTTAAGAACGTTTGCCACCATTCTGCTTTGCCTTCAATAACGTACTTAGTGCCTAAAGTAAGAACAACAGGGACGTTATGAGATTTTGCACAATCAATCGCTTTTTGAACCGCGTCCATCATTGGATCGCCTTCTTTACCACGAACAAGGTAAGAAGAAATCACTAATGCAGAGGCTTTTTCAAAAATATGCTCAGGAACGTGAGCAGGACATAGTTGGTTCATGTCACCTTCATTAATCGCAAACGTACGCTCGCCATCTTCAGAAATTAAGGTGTAACAACGACCAATAGGGCCTTGAACTGGTTGTAGGTGATCTAAATCCATACGGCTTGTTGTGTTACATAGGTAACGATAAGCGTAAGAACCGATTTTGATATTTTCACTCATTACACCAAGCAGAATAGACTTGCTGTCTGCTAGAACAGAGTAGTTATGAAGGGTGTTACCAATGGTATCGCCAGGATACTCATGACTGATCAAGTTTCTTTCAAACAGTTCTTTATATAAAGCTTCTGCTTTTGATTCTTCAAGAACCAAAGAATGACCTTTACTTAACTGGTGACGCGCTAAGAAATCATCATCAACTTTTGCTTCAATATCGACGATGGTTTGACCTACACCGATAAGGTGGGTGCGTTCAAGTTTAGGGGTTTGTTTGATTTGATTCACTAATGGATCGCGAGTGTGAACAGGAAAATAGTGTTTAGACTTACGTTGGCCAGGAAACTTCATGAATTAAAGATCAGTTAATAAGTGAATTTTCCGAGATTATATCACAAGTTTTTTCATTAACATTCATCAATCGATTAAATAATTGTGGACTAGGTCACTTTATTTTTTTTGGTGAAATAGCAAACGTTTACTTTAGGAGAGAAAATAAGAAAACAATCCAGAATGAAGGTCCGTATAAGGTGTGGGTGGAATGCTAATTTATAGAGGTATGTGCTAGATATGATGTTTTTATGGTTGGATTATTCTGAAAGTTATGTTTTGTTTGCAGATTTATCAATAGTATCACAAAAAAAATTGAATTATCAGACTTGCAGAATTAGTTTCCGGCCCTATAATACTGAAAACCGGAGCGCCTGCCAGCGCCCCGGTTTTTTTGTGCCTGCTATCTTGGTTTGTTAACTGCCTTCTGCCAAAGGCAACAAGAGATAGTAGAGCCATTATCGATAATACGAGGAATTTATCATGCGTATCGAACAAGAATTAAAGTTAGGCTTCAAAGATGTACTGTTTCGTCCTAAGCGTTCAACACTGAAAAGTCGCTCTCAAGTCGAATTAACCCGCGAGTTTACATTTAAGCACAGCGGTCGTCAATGGTCTGGTACACCTGTAATTGCAGCTAATATGGATTCTGTTGGTAGCTTTGCTATGGCAAAAGCACTTTCTGAGCACGGTGTAATGACTGCGATTCATAAGCACTACACAGTTGAAGACTGGGCTGGCTTTGTTAAAGAGAACGATGCATCTGTTCTTAAAAACGCAATGGTTTCTACTGGTACTTCTGAAGCGGATTTCCAAAAAACAAAAGACATCATGGCATTAACAGATGACTTGATCTTTATTTGTGTTGATATCGCAAACGGTTACTCTGAGCATTTAGTTCAATACGTAGAAAAAGTACGTGCTGAATTCCCAGATAAAGTGATCTCTGCTGGTAATGTTGTTACAGGCGATATGGTTGAAGAACTTATCCTAGCTGGTGCAGATATCGTTAAAGTAGGTATCGGCCCAGGTTCTGTATGTACTACACGTGTTAAAACTGGTGTTGGTTACCCACAACTTTCTGCAATCATTGAATGTGCTGACGCAGCGCACGGCCTTGGTGGTCGTATTATTGGTGACGGCGGTTGTTCATGTGCTGGTGACGTTTCTAAAGCGTTCGGCGGCGGTGCTGATTTCGTAATGTTAGGCGGTATGCTTGCTGGTCACGAAGAGTCGGGCGGTGAAGTTATCGAGCAAGACGGTAAGCAATTCATGAAATTCTATGGAATGTCTTCACAAAGCGCGATGGACAAGCACTCAGGTGGTGTTGCTAAGTATCGTGCAGCTGAAGGAAAAACCGTACTATTACCATTCCGTGGTACTGTTCATAATACGATTTCTGACATCCTTGGCGGTGTACGTTCAACTTGTACATACGTAGGCGCGGCGCAGCTTAAAGAGCTAACTAAGCGTACTACTTTCATCCGAGTACAAGAGCAAGAGAACAACGTTTTCGGTAAAGAGTGATAGCTCGATACTTCGGAAATAACGAATAATGAAAGGTCGCATTTAGCGGCCTTTTTTTTGGTCTAAAAATGATAGGTGGCGATAAAGTGGCGACAGATAAGTAAATTTTCATTTTCCATATTCTTCAGATATGAGTAATTATGCATATTTACTGAGTTACTTAAAAATAGCTTAAAGGTTTTTTTGTGATCGAACGGATTATAGTATTTTTTAAACAACTGCCCTGAGGTTCACTTAGTTCGCTCTTGCAAGAATACGATAAATTTATGCGAAAATTGTAGTAGTAATAAAGAAGGAACACTGGGAGTATATTTGTTATAAGATTTTAGGAACTGATATTTAAATGATTAATAAATTGCCTCGTAAATACTTGAGAAATAGATCTCTTTTTTTTAATATTTTTTCGATTTTTACTAAACTTTGAAACAATTAATGCGTTGTTACTACCTTTGATAGCATAAATAATGCTCTTTTTAAGACGTAAATGAGCATAATCTAATGAGATCTTTACAGAAACTAATTTGTTTTATACTTGTACTTATTGCACCAACTTCCGCTGCATTAGAGAATAAACAAGTAATTAACATCATTGAGTCCGATACTCCCCCTGTTGGTGTAGTTTTTGAAGTTATGGAGTGGGAAGATGGAAATTTTGAAGAAGTGCTTAAAACTATTGAGCGTTATTCAGAAGAATTAAAATATCGACACCCAAATATTGATTTTGCTGTAGTGAGTCATGGAGCGGAACAATTTTCTTTGTTAAAAGAAAATGAACAATCAAAAGGAAATATTCATTTGCTCACTCAATCACTTGTCGATGATGGTATTTCCGTAGAGGTATGCGCAACTCATGCATCTTGGAGAGGGAATGAAAAGGATGATTTTGCAGAGCATATAAAGGTTGTTGATAGAGCCCCTGTAATGATTAGGGAGTATCAGAGTAGAGGTTACATCTTAATTAGATTATAAATTAACTCGAATTAATGTTGCTGATGAAATGCAATTGAATAAATATTAGCGATATTGTCCTAAAAAATGGTTAATATCCATTTTGTTCTAAGTTTTTTATTTGGTTTTAAGCGAATTTTTTAGTTATTATTTAATAGTAAATAGAGGGCTGCTTATTGCGTGCGGCCCTGTTTTATCTAAAAAATAACTGGGTGGGGATGTTAATTATGATAGTACCTTTCACCATCAATGACCCAACTTGAAATAACGTTTGAATCTCTTATTTCAACTTTAATTTCTGTCATGTTGCGTGCTCCTTTACCCAACAATTCAGAATAAAGTTCTTCAGCTTCTCTTTCTGCTGTCGCTTGACCTGACACACCTAGCTCTTTTGGTACGTTGTATACAAATTCAGGTTTCATGGCAATCCTACTCCTTTTAGATTAATTCTTCTAAACCCTAGCATAAATTTTTTTATAGTAAATAAACTGATCTCTCAGAAATTAAATGACAAGGTAGTAATTTATTAATAATCATTAGTTTATTAAAAAAAGCACAGTCATTGTAGTGAATGAAATGTTGCTTTTGTATGGTTTTGATGAATGATTTTGTTTGGTAACTGAGTTTGATTTCTTTAAATTGAGATGAAGTCTCATTTTGTAAAATAACAAGATTGATTATGTGGTTTGCTGTTATATATTTATTCTTTTTTTCAATGAGAAGTAAATGCCAAGTAGAAAGAAAACAAACGAAATTTTCAGTGAAATGCGTATCTTCTTTAAGATCTTAGCTGTTGTCTTATGTGTGTTTTTTGCTTGTTATTTTTTATTTAATACAGTGTCTTTAGCGCGGCTTGAACGGGCAGTAGTTAATGACTATAAAAGTATTTATTCGATCAGTCGTCGTTTTTCATCTTACTATAATAATGTTGATTCAGTTTCATTAGAAAAAGGTCGCTATTATAAAAACGGTGTTGATATCGTGGTAAATAGTGACACTAATGTGAAAGTGCTTTCTATTGGTATCAAAAAATTACGTACTGAGTTAGAGAAGTTGATTGGTGATAATTTATGGACTATCGCAGTGTTTCAAAACCCATCGAAATATGTCCATTTTGATCCTTTACGAAAAAACTACGAAATGTTTTATCAAGAAGGGAATAAGGATGTAATTGAAGATATTGTTGATAAAGAAAGTCTTAGGGCTACGTATCAATCATTCTATGGATGTAATTTAAAATTAACGGAAAAGTATAAAGAAGATGAAACACACGAACTTATCCGTTCAATGTTCTATCCTATCTATAATAAAAAGCATTTAGATTCCTTACTTGTGGTTGATATTAAAGCCTCTTTACTTTACGACAAAGTGACTAAATTTAACAAGGAATACAACACGGTTATTAACTGGCAAGGTAGTAACACTTATCAGAAATCAATGTATTTACCTTGTTCTGAGCAGGATGAGATCACCCTCGGAATAGGTTTTGTAGATGTGTTCAAAGAAATCCTCATTCCATCTATATTGTTTGCATTAAGCTTTTTCTTTTTACGAGTGAATTATAATCGACGTAAATATTTATTGCAGTTTGATCGTATGACGGGTTTTTATCGCCGTGACTTTTATGAAAAACGACTTAAAAGAATGAGAACGCACGCTCTATTGATTATCGATATCGATCATTTTAAACGCATTAATGATACGTATGGGCATAAAAAAGGCGATGATGTTATTCAAGAGATTGCTGAGCGCATTTTAGGTACTATTCGCCGAAAAGACGCTGCAATAAGATGGGGTGGCGAAGAGTTTTTGATCACATTCAAGTCACTAAGCTATGAACAGTTAGAAGTTAAAGCTGAAAACATCAGAGCTGCGATTGAAAAAGAACTCGTTAAAAAGTTAGCAATTACGGTATCAATTGGTGGTGTTGTTGACGCAGATATGTCGTTTTCTGAAGCCTATAAACTTGCTGATTCAGCATTATATTTATCTAAAGAAAATGGTAGAAATAGAGTCACAATGGCAGATTAACCACCTGGGGTTTGGCTAAGGAGTTAACTTGTGTTTCGGACTGTGCCAAAATGCTCTTAATGGATATGTATCGTTTTAATTGAATTTAAATAGGAATAGGTAGAGTGAATATGAAGCATGAGATCATTAGCGATTTAGAAAACCGTTATACAACTAAGAAATACGATCCGAGCAAGAAAGTATCGGCAGATGATCTTGCGGTATTACTTGAGGCGTTACGATTATCAGCTTCATCCATTAACTCTCAGCCATGGAAGTTTGTGGTAATCGAGTCTGATAAAGCCAAGCAGCGTATGCATGATTCCTTTGCCAATATGCATCAGTTTAATCAGCCTCATATCAAAGCGTGTTCTCATGTGATCTTGTTTGCACATAAATTAAAATACACTCGTGATGATTATGAAGTGGTTTTAAATAAAGCCGTTGCCGATACTCGTATTACAGAAGAACAAAAAGAAGCCGCATTTGGTTCATTTAAATTCGTAGAGTTAAATTGTGATGAAGAAGGCCAACATAAAGCGTGGACGAAGCCACAAGCCTATTTAGCTTTAGGTAATGCACTGCATACGTTGGCTCGTTTAAAGATAGATTCAACCACGATGGAAGGGGTTGATAGCCAGTTATTAGGTGAAATTTTTGCTGATGAATTAGCTGGATATGAGTGTCATGTTGCTTTAGCGATTGGTTATCATCATATAAGTGAAGATTATAATGCCTCTTTACCTAAGTCTCGCAAAGCATTTGAAGATGTGATTACGATTCTTTAGATTCTTATTGTTTTGGGATAAAGAAAAGCCAGCGTGATAGCTGGCTTTTTGTTTTTAAGGCTGTTTATTTAAGGTTAATAAACTTTTTTCACTGGCAGTTTACGCAAGGTGTCATAGTGTTGACCTACCATGTTAATGTAATCACCTGATTGGTATGCTTTAATCATCTCTAATGTTAGTGTCCAAGCAAATTGGTCCGCTTCATTTGCTCCAGTAAAGCCATCATACAGAGCGTAACTTGTAGAAAGAAGTGTCGCATCAAGGCTAGCATTTACGTACGCCATTGTATAATCAATGATAGAAATCACACTGCTGATACTATGCTCTTTACCTGTATTCGACGTTACAGTGCCCGCCTCTAAGTCATAAATAACATCAGGTTGAGATAGAACACCATTAATTACTGCGTTAAATATCTGATTATTCATACCATTGCTTAAATCAATCTCACCTGAGGCAATTTGTGCTTTATATGAATTAATAATCAATTCAATAAATGGCGCATCCAAAGCAAGAATAGGTGTATGGAATGTTGATTGAAAACCAGCAACGGGTTGCCACGCATTGAGAACATTCGTTAAGGTTTCAGATGACGTATTATCAAGGGCAACTTTGGCTGTATAACCCTCACTAGTAAACAGTTTAGAGGCTACACGGTCCGCTAATGCGTTATCTTTAGTGATTGTATAGTTAATACCGCTAATTGAAACCGTTAAAGCATCACCACCAAGTAAATCATATTGATCAAGTTGCTTACTTAAACTATTACGTTGCTTTAAAGCCGTCTCTGCAAATGTATAGTCTTCTGTTTGCATTTGTTTTGTGCCCATAGACAAGATCATGCTAGACATATCGGTACGAGCGTAACTGCTTAACCCATAAAAATTTAGAATCCCTTTTGGTAGAGGAGGTAATGATTCAATAAGTTGAGTCACGTGCAGATTTACATCAATCGTTGGTTCATAAGCCACATTAGTACTATCTACAAACTCAACCGCATTAGTTAGCGATTCTTTGGCAACTAGGTGCGCCATAATTGCATCGTATTCTGCTTTTACCCCTGGTAAATCGAGCAATGAAGCAAATGCACCTTCATCGGTGTAACGTAAAGAATAACGACGAGCTAATTGATAACTTGCTAATCCTTTGTCTGGCCACATACCAAGTACTGAAACGGCATTTGAGTATGGGTTCGCAGGGTCAAATGAACCTACTGAGTTTAAGAACT
Source organism: Aliivibrio sp. EL58 (assembly GCF_900312675.1). Classification (GTDB taxonomy): domain Bacteria; phylum Pseudomonadota; class Gammaproteobacteria; order Enterobacterales; family Vibrionaceae; genus Aliivibrio. Next base: position 1,102,253 of record NZ_OMPC01000001.1, read on the forward strand.
TTGAGTTAATTGATTTTGCATGAATTTCCGTTGCACCGTGTAAAGATTCTATAATTGGTTTTGCTACGTCATCAAAACAGTCTGCTTGTGTAATATCATAATTACTTGGGATTTTATAACTTTGTGCAGACAGTGTTTCACCAAGAGAAATACTACGCATTGTCCCTGTGCGATCGGTAATAATACATTGTGATTCAGGTGTTCTTAGAATGTCTAAGAAAAACTCAGACGCTTTTTTAGCACCATAAGCATAATCACATAACCATGAATTACTTGCTCTTGCATTACGGTCTTCGGTGTAAACACATGAACTTGGATTGGCAGCGACTTGTTGTAAGAACGCAGTCGGTTTGTCTGATGGAGACGCATCACCAAAATCATGGAATAATTCATCAATACGCTCGTTGTCTTCAATCATATCGCGCATTGTATTCATTTCACGGAATCGACGGATAATGTATGAAGGATAATCAGAGTTAAAGATCCCATCACGGTATAATCCCGCATTTCTAGAGTCGTAACTATCAAGATATTGTTGCCATTTATAGGTGGCAATCTCTTGTAGGTTTGTTCCTTCATCAAAGCGATTACAATCACTATTTAGAGAAACATTGCCATCGGTACAAAAAGCATATGATTTGCGTGATAGGCCTAATACATCATCAAGGTAATAAAGAACACCGTGCTCAGCAAGTGGCTCGCCATTAAGTGCGGCGGTATCTAAGCGAGAAAAGTCACAAGTATAGTTCGATTGGCCTGTTGGCTCTCCTTGTTCATTAAGAACTGGAGATTGTTCGGCACAAACCATAAGGGATTCATTTTCAACTGTTGATCCGTATTGACTGTAAAACGAATTTGAATAAGCCGCTTCACCACCATCAGCCGATCGTTGCTCTTCAGTCATTGGAGAGGCTTCAACTAAATCGAGTTTTCTCCCATAAGCAAACTTAAATGCTGCAAGATCATATAATCCCCATGTTGGAATTTCATCAAGCATACTTGGGGCATAATCCATAGTAGAGCTGTATGCTGGAATATTACTCAAACCAAGTAATCGAGATTGTTCAAACGTTAAATAGTTGTCAATATCATTTGAGCCTTTAAAGTTATGGCGCAAACCGACATTATGGCCAAGCTCATGAACAAGAGTATTCGCATACGTAGTTACTGTAATCGCATCTGCTGCAATCGCTTGTAGGTTATCAGGCAGTAGAGCCCATGGTTTTAGTGTTTTTGTGACGACTCCTGTTTCAGCATCGGTAATGTTTGTGAAGTAACCTTCATCAGTCAGTGGTAAGTTGTCAATTACCGCTTTGCTTGATGATGATACCCATGATGCTTCGATAGGGTAGACGTTATTTTCACTCCAAAAAGCGATACGTTTTTCTTCAGCTCGTACAATATCTTCTAGATCCATATCATCATGAACCTGAGTTAGTTCTGTCGGTGATAGGTTAAATTTGTTTTGAATTCGCTGTTGTGCCAAAAACTCAATCACATCTTGCTCACCAAGAGATGGGGTTACGTGATTATGATCTGCGTGATTGGTTTGTAGAAATTCACTCACTGCCTTGTTTGTTTGCAACTCAGCACGTTGAGCTACTGACGGGGTTTCATTTACGGGAGGTAAACCGTTCATTTCTAATTGACCGCGGTTATATAAACGCGCCATGTTGTCCCAGTAGTAAGGCACACCAGTACGAGCAACACCTGAATATTGGTTTACATGGGCTTTAATTATTTCTCCGGTTACAGGGTTGGCAATAGAGGGACCATAGCCTAATAAACCATTATCTAGAGGCTCATCGACAAGATTAATCACGTTATAACGTAAATCGCCCGAATGAATGCCAGCTGCTTCATTTTTATTGGCAATTTCAATCATTGGTTTGCTTGAGTTAGGTTCAAGTAAACGCAATGTTTCGTTCATTTTATTAACAGTATTAATTGTTGAGTTTAGGAACAGTTTATTTTTTTCTTCAAAAAAGTTATCCGAAAGATAGTATTTGATCGACCCTTTAGTAGGATTAAAACGATTTAAATAGGTGACTGAGTCATACTTATTAGTGATTGGATCTTTCTTTTTCGTTGTTGTGGTGAAAAAACCAATGTCATTTTCATCGTTTACTGGATATAGAATAGGTTTGTAGTCTTCAGATGCTACATGGCTTTCATGAACTAATGAATAAAAGAAGCGAGCTTTAAATGACCCTTTCGCCATTTCTTCTTCCATTGCTGACCAATCCATGTAACGAGATAGTTTGTCAAAGTTGATCTTAAATGTCTGTTCAAGCTCAAAGTTTAACACGCCTTCTTTTGGGTCAAATTCCCAAGAGATTACTTCTGGAGATCCTTGAGGCGTTAAGCCATCTTTGGTCCCATACAATTCGTCCCAGTTAAGATCACTAACGAGGGTTGATTCTGGATCTGGCGTAAAGTGGGTGTTGTTTCTAAAAGTGGTATTGCCAAGATTGGGATCTGAATCTTTCTCTTCAACGTTAGTACAGTCACCATAGTTGTCTTCACGACATTGGTATTTTGCGTAGCTACCTGGAACGGTCATTACGTGGGGAAAGTTTACTTGATCGTCAGAACCAATATTATTTTGGTCTTGTGGTAAACAGAATCCATTTTTATCTTTAGGTAATACGAGATCAGGGTTGTTGTTGTCATAACCGCGAACTTCTAGACCTTCGTCAGAAAAACAAAGTTCAACATAACGGCCCATACCTTGTAAAAAAGGAAATTGAGTAACGGCAAAACGAGGTGCAGCGCCGGTTGTTGGAGCATAGAACCAACGGCCATCAAGGCGAAGATCTTGAACTTGAACTTCGGTTACGTCTTTATCTAGGGCATCGTATTCTTGTTCTTCAGGCGCACAGCCAGATAGAGTTGCGGTAATCGCCGCGGCTAAAGTTAGTTTTCTAAATATCATATTGTTCACATCCTGTTATTATTTTTTTCTTCCTTAAAAGGAGTAAGTCATGCCAAGTGAGTAGGTTGCTTTGGTTTCATCAAAAATATCAAAGCTGCCTAATGTCCCTTGTGCTGCATCTGCATAAACACCTGAAGAGGCGAGAGTTAAAGAGATGGAGAGATCATCTCGAAGGTTATAACCGGTACTTAAGCTTCCTCCATAACTGTAACCATCAGCCCAACGCCCGTTGTAATTAATTGAAGTACCACCGAGTGCTGACGCTGAGACAAAGGCATTACCAAAGCTATAGTTTGCTGCAACTAAGAGGGATAATCCCCAAGAAGCATTAACGTTACCTGATGGGGAGGTTGTGTATTGATGGAAGTTTTTTCGTATTCTTGGTGCGAGGGTTATTCCCACATCTGCAAGTTTGAATGAAACAGGTGTTTGAACTCTAAATGCCGTATTTAAAAAGCTGTCTTGAGATGCTTGTGATGTCGGGATTGAAAATTGACCGCTTATGGAGACGTTCCCAGTATCACCAAAAGTCAGTAATGATGAATGAGAGAGACCGACAACGGTGTCCGTTGAATAAAAACTTTCTGCATTTTGTAAAGTACGATAACCACCACTACTGGTGTATAAAGAGTAGTTATCTAAAAAATTCATGAATAGTGAGCCATGAAATGATAAAGCTCTGTTGGAACGATGATCTGACGCTTGAAAGAAGTTACTGTCGTATCCAAGGGACAATGAACCACCCCATGAGCTTGTTGATTCTTCTGTTTCTGATGTTATTTCAGATCCTTTTTCTGTAGTTTCTTCGGCTGACGCAGGGTGGACTAGCACGAGAGTGCAGCCGATGAAGCGAGATAGCAGTAATTTTCTAGTTGTATTTGTCTGCATAAATGACTTCCGTGTAAATTAAAACGCTCTTCTATGAGCAAAAGTTAGTGTTATAATTAGCCCGTCATAAACTTGACGGTGTAACATATTTGTAACCTTTTCTCGGGTGGTACTGCAATTGCTTATATTAATATCAAGGTTACGGTCTATATTTTGAGTTCACAAACGTCAAAAAATGAAACTGAACTGGTAATTTTAAACAAGATGAAGTAACGTTAATTTTAGTCGTTAAATAACAGCAAGGAAGTAGTTATGGGATTTTGTGCAAGTTTATTATTAAATGCATTAAGAGTTAAATTAAAAGAAAATGATCTAACTTATAATGAATTATCATTAAAGGTTAACGTGCCTATTTCAACGTTGAAACGTCATTTTCACAGTAACTCTATTGGTATTGATAAATTAATGGAGTATGCGACCGTATTAAATACCAATATTGAAGAGCTCTCTCAAATTGCTCGAGATATTCATAATAGAGAAGAAGGAACAAGAACTGAAGTTTTGGATGAGGTTTTCTTTAATCACCCCTATTTATATGATTTCTTCTATGAAATACATGTAAAAGGGCGAGCTGTTGATGAGGTTGCACAAGAAAATAAGCTAACTGAACAAAGTGTCTATATCTACTTGAGAGCCTTGGAAATTATGGGTTTGCTAGAACTTAGATCTGATGGTATGCCTTGTTTCTTAACCCCGCCATATTACACTTTCTTTGAAGGATCTAAGCTCGATAAGCTTTTTACTGAAAAATTACGATTAGAAGTGTTAACACAAGACTGTAGACCAGAGGTTGGAATGTCTCGTGTCTGTTTAACACAAGAACAAATAGATCAGATCTCAGAAATGGTTTATGAGAAAGTACAACATTTTCATTTTCAAAATAAAGAATCAAAAGAAAGTGAGTTAATTAGAAAGAATATATTACTCAATGTAACAGCAGGTAATTATATACACCTTTCTGACGGGCTTATAAATATTGACTCTATTTTATTAAAAGAATTATATGAAACGGTTAATTGTGATGACACTAACTAGGATATGATAATTTAGAATAAATAATACGAGCCAGATCAACTTATATAAATGATAATGTTTAGTGAAAAATTAACCTCACGATTATGTTACCAAGTTATTTCTTGTTTTCTGAGGTTATATACTAATTTCAGTTCAAACCGTTTGATTTGGTTTTAGTTACATTTCACTTAATTTTCATCTTTTATGTATTATAATGGTGGTAGTATCATTTTTATAAGGTTGAATGATGAAAACAGTTCCAAGCCCTAAGTTCTCATGGGCACTACTTTCCCCAAGGTATTGGTTTCTTTGGATATTCTTTTTTGTATTGGCATTATTAGTCAATGTACTGCCATTTTCTATCTTAAAATCAATTGGATTTAGCTTGGGAAGGCTCTCTAAAGGGTTACTTAAAAAACGAGCAATTATTGCAAGAAAAAATCTAAAATTGAGTTTTCCAAACTACACGTCATCAGAAATAGAAAAAATAGTCACTGAGAATTTTCAAAATACAGGATTAGCTATTGTAGAGATGGGGATGGCGTGGTTTTGGCCTGATTGGCGAGTTAAACGTCATGTCTCTATTATTGGTAAAGAAAAAATCCTTGCGCAAGAGAAAGAGGGGCGAGGAGTATTAGTTGTTTGTTGCCACTTTTTAAATCTAGAAATGACCGCTCGAATATTCAGTCTTTTTGCTCCAGGCTACGGAGTTTATCGCGCTAACAGTAACCCTGTGTTTGAGTTTATTCAGCATCGCGGTCGTACCCGTAAAGGTCATCAGATGATTGATCGTCATGATGTTAAAAGCATGATTAAAGTTCTTAAATCTGGCAATCGTCTTTGGTATTTACCTGACCATGATTATGGTAAGAAAAACGCAGTGTTTGTACCATTTTTTGCGGTAGAAGACGCTGCAACTACGACAGGCTCTAGTTTTTTAATTGATATGTCAAAGTGTGCGGTGATGTCTGGTTGTAGTCTACGTAAAGGCAATAACTATACTTTAGAAGTCGGAGATGATCTAAGTGGTGACATTCCTCGTCGAGATGCCATTTCTGCCGCTAAAGTTCTGAACCATGAGATTGAGCGATTAATAAAGAAAGGGGTATCGCAATGGATGTGGCTACACAAACGCTTTAAAACGTTACCAGATGATGCAGTAGAACGTGATCGCTATAAAAATGTAAACCTTAATGACTAGGCTTAATCATTAGTTTTTACAGTTAGAAATGAAAAAGCCTCGTTTAGATCTAATTAGATATAAACGAGGCTTTATTATTTAAGGACTTAATTCTACTAAGTAGTGATTAAGTCCTTTTTTATAGATTAAGCTAAAAGCTCTTTTGCTGTTTTCACTGCATTTTCAGTAGTGAAACCAAACATTTTGAATAGTTCTTCAGCAGGTGCTGATTCGCCAAACGTTGTCATACCGATGATCTTGCCGTTTAAACCAACGTACTTGAACCAGAAGTCAGCAATACCTGCTTCAATAGCAACACGTTTTGTTACTGCTGATGGAAGTACTGATTCACGGTAAGCTTCATCTTGCTTATCAAATGCATCAGTTGCTGGCATTGATACAACACGTACCGCTTTGCCTTCAGCAGTTAGTTGAGCCGCAGCTTCAACTGCAAGCTGAACTTCAGAGCCGGTAGCGATAAAGATTAGTTCAGGTTGGCCTTCACAATCTTTAAGAATGTAGCCACCTTTAGCGATGTTAGCTACTTGCTCTGCATCACGATCTTGTTGTGCAAGATTTTGGCGAGAGAAGATAAGTGCTGATGGACCGTCGCGACGCTCAATTGCTAGTTTCCAAGCAACTGCAGATTCAACTTGGTCACATGGACGCCATGTGCTCATGTTTGGTGTTAGACGTAGAGAAGCAATCTGCTCAACTGGTTGGTGAGTCGGACCATCTTCGCCAAGACCGATAGAGTCATGTGTGTATACTTGGATATTCTGAATTTTCATCAGAGCAGCCATACGCATAGCATTACGAGCGTATTCCATGAACATTAGGAACGTTGCGCCGTATGGTACGAAACCACCGTGCAGAGCGATACCATTCATGATAGCTGTCATACCAAATTCACGTACACCGTAGTGAATGTAGTTACCAGAGAAGTCGTTTGCTTCAAGCGACTTAGAACCAGACCACATAGTTAGATTAGAAGGTGCAAGGTCAGCAGAGCCGCCCATAAATTCAGGTAACATAGCACCAAACGCTTCTAGTGCATTTTGAGAGGCTTTACGTGATGCGATGTTTGCAGGGTTTGCTTGAAGATCAGCAATGATTGCAGATGCTTTTTCTTCCCACTCTTTTGGTAAATCACCGTTTACGCGGCGAGTAAACTCGGCTGCAAGCTCTGGGTATGCTGCTTCATAAGCTGCAAATTTCTCGTTCCACGACGCTTCCTTAGTTGCGCCTGCTTCTTTCGCGTCCCATTCTGTGTAAACTTCTTGCGGAATTTCAAATGCGCCGTGCTCCCAACCTAATTGTGCTTTCGCTGCTTTAATTTCTTCAGCGCCTAGTGGAGCACCGTGACAGTCGTGTGTACCTTGTTTGTTTGGAGAACCAAAACCGATGATAGTTTTAGTACAAATCAGAGTAGGGCGAGGATCGGCTTTTGCTGCGATGATTGCAGCATTGATTGCGTCAGCATCGTGACCATCGACAGCAGGAATTACGTGCCAGCCGTATGCTTCAAAACGTTTAGGAGTATCGTCAGAGAACCAACCTTCCACTTCACCATCGATAGAGATACCGTTGTCATCCCAGAAAGCAACCAGCTTACCAAGACCTAATGTACCTGCTAGAGAACATGCTTCGTGAGAGATACCTTCCATCAGACAGCCATCACCCATGAATGCATAAGTGTAGTGGTCAACGATGTCGTGGCCTTCTTTATTGAATTGTGCCGCTAATGCTTTTTCAGCCATCGCCATACCAACTGCATTCGTGATGCCTTGGCCTAATGGACCAGTGGTTGTTTCGATGCCTGGTGCATAACCGTACTCAGGGTGACCTGGTGTTTTAGAATGCAGTTGACGGAAGTTTCTAAGCTCTTCAATTGGTAACTCATAACCTGCTAGGTGAAGCAGAGAATAAATTAGCATAGAGCCGTGACCGTTAGATAGGATAAAACGGTCGCGATCAGCCCATTCAGGATTTGCAGGGTTATGGTTTAGGTGTGAACGCCAAAGAACTTCAGCGATGTCAGCCATGCCCATTGGTGCGCCAGGGTGACCAGAGTTTGCTTGTTGTACGCCGTCCATGCTTAGAGCACGAATAGCATTAGCTAGATGTTTACGGTTCATAATGATTAACTCGAATATTTGAAAATGAAGGGCTGAAAGGCTCAACCCGATTTGAATATGATGACGAGCTAGAAGCTATAGACGCTTCGCTTCTAGAAACTATAAGAGCATGGAATATGCACGTTGAGAGTGTTACTTATAACGTGATTGCTTTTGCCCTTATAGTAGCGAAGCGTTCTAGTTTCTAGAAATTATAGTTTAGCTGCGATCATGTCTTCTAGCTTACCTTGGTCAACCGCAAAGTTACGGATGCCTTCAGCCAGTTTCTCAACAGCCATTGGGTCTTGGTTGTGATCCCATAAGAACTCAGCGTGAGTCATTGCTGCTGGACGTTCTTTATTACCGTTAGTATCAATCAGTTTCTCAACCACTTCACCAGTTGCTTCTTCAAGCTCTTGAAGTAGGTTAGGGCTGATAGTTAGACGGTCACAACCCGCAAGCTCAAGAATCTCACCGATGTTACGGAAGCTTGCGCCCATTACTACCGTGTTGTAGCCATGTTCTTTGTAGTAGTTGTAGATACCAGCAACAGAGATAACGCCTGGATCTTCAGATGCTTCAAAATCACGACCTTCTTTTGCTTTGTACCAGTCCATGATGCGACCAACAAAAGGAGAGATTAAGAACACGCCAGCTTCAGCACATGCACGCGCTTGAGCGAAAGAGAATAAAAGCGTTAGGTTACAGTTGATGCCTTCTTTTTCTAAAACTTCAGCAGCGCGGATACCTTCCCACGTTGAAGCCAGTTTAATAAGAATGCGATCGTTAGTGATGCCTGCATCGTTGTACATTTTGATCAGTTGGCGCGCTTTTGCAATGCTGCCTTCAGTGTCGTAAGAAAGACAAGCGTCTACTTCAGTAGAGATACGACCTGGAACTACTTTTAGGATTTCTTTACCGATGCTAACAGCAAGCATGTCACATGTATCTTGTACTTGTTGTGCTTTATCGTTGCTTTGAGCTTTTGCGTATTCAATTGAAGCGTCAATTAGTGGCGCATATTCTGCGATTTGAGCTGCTTTAAGAATTAGAGAAGGGTTAGTGGTTGCATCTTCTGGTGTGTATTTTGCGATTGCTTCAATATCACCTGTGTCTGCTACTACTGTTGTTAGTTTACGAAGTTGTTCTAATTTAGTTGTCATACTACTTACCCTTACTGATCACATGCTATTTAGCATCTTCTTTGAAAGTCCGTCTCGCTGCCATCACGATAATCTCTATGAGCAAATGCGATGGTAGTGAACATTTGATAGGTTGATAATTGTGTTTTCTGACTCAGATGTCAATGGCAAATCGAAGATAGTGTGAGAATACATGAATTTTTATGTGAATATTTGAGGGAGATCGTTTGCGCAAAGAAGCAAAGCCTACGGCAATGGATTAATTTGCACTATAAATAAAGAAGTGAGAGCTGATAAGGGATACAGAAAGATTAAGAGCAAATAAAGCTTCAGAGCTGAAGGTGAAAAAAAGGCGGGCAACTAAGTGTTGTTCCGCCTTAAATTAGCAAAAATAATGAAATTAAAAATCGTTATAATCTTTCAAGTTCAGGGGTTGTGCTTGATGATCTATTTGTCGATGATAATTTCTTTTCTATATTGCTAATTATTTGTTTTGTAGAGTTATTACTCGTATCTCTTGCATATTGTTGTTGGCTTAATTGAGTGATTAGCTCTTTAATAGCAGCAACGTCAATGCCTTGTTTATTCCACTGTTCATAGTGGTCTGCAAGGATCTGATGAGCAAGAATTGTATTATTTTCTTTTAAAGCAGAGATAAGCGCTTTACTGCCATTACCTATCACTATACTTTTTTGATTGGTAGATGTGTTTATTGCCTTTACTTTTGTGCGGCTAACAGCCCAACCAATCGCGGTAAATAACCAAAGAAGCGCAAAAGCAAGGGTGGTATATGGCCAAAAACCATGATCAACTTCACGTTTTACTATGGTTTCTGGCTGAGCATTTGTTTGGGTCTCGATCTTTTGCTCATTAATGTGAGTGCTTGGTGTCACCGTTAACGTCAGTGAATCGAGTGTTGCTGTCTCAGATTGACGTGTTTTACTGTTCCACCATTGAATTGAGACCGCAGGTAATTTTACCGAACCACTGGTATGAGGGATGATCACTTGCTTAATGGTCATCACGCTATTGCCTTGGCTGTCTTTACCGATTACAGGTTTCTCATCGTACATGCGAACCGATTTAGGATAGTCAATATCAAGCTTTGGTAATTTCTCTGGTGGAACATCTGCCATCATTAGCGTGATTTGACGTGTAATGGCAGTTCCGGCCTCTACTGTGGTATCAGATAATGGCTTCCCATCAACTAGCCATTGCTGCCCTAGTTTTAAATCCGTAGTCGGTAACCAAGTACCTGTAAAATCAGCAGGTTTTGCTAATACCGTTAATTGGTATTGTTTAGGGCTGATGTTTAATGGGATTAATTTGGTGCTACGACCATAACGATCGGTTTGCACTAATCCACCAGTAAAGGCTAAACCATCAAAGCTTAATTTGCCTGCTTGGCTTGCACTGACGCTGAAGGCTTGTTCAACCACAGTGGCTTGCAGTCCATCAATCACTGTTTGGTATTGCTTGCTTTCACCAATAGGGGAGAACTCAATACCAGCTCCTTGTGGTGTGATGATGTTTGGATCTTTTAAACGACGAATATCCGCAAAGATAGCAATCTTGGCATCAAATTGAGCGGTCTCACCTTCATACAATTCATCTTTAGTTAGCGAGCCGCTTACTTTAATAACATCGCTGCTTTTTGGGGCGGTAGCATCTTTAGTCACACGAATTGTTATTGGGTTAGTTTGCTCACCAGCGACATTCATGCTCGGAATGGTTAGCGTGCCCATTTTTGTTGGGGCAATAGAAACCGTCCACTGGCTTTGTACGCTATAGTCGCCATTCACTAGTGAGCGTGAGCTACCAAAGCTGACTTGGCCACTGCGAAAATCAGGCGCCAGTTGGCTAGGGTCAAATTTACTTTGATCGGCACTTTTATCGACAGAGACCATTAATTGAATCACTTCGTTTTCAGTGATTTGGTTTTTACTTACTGTAGCAATGGCCTGAGCGTAACTTGCAGAGATACCACTAACGCATAATGCGGCAAATAAAATCACTTTTTTGATTAGCGCTGTCTTTTTCATAGAAGCCTTCATTGTCGAACTCTTTACAGTAGAGTAGGGACTGGTTTGTCTTATACTCATTTAAACTACCATTCATTCTCAGAAGCTTGTGGTGCTTCTTGTTGTTTTGCTTGCAGATACAATAGGGCGCGCAGCAGTTCATCTTCTTTTGCGCCTGATTGTTCTAATTTTTGTAGACGAGGATCGGTTTTAATGGCGTCACTGTCGGCTTTTGCTTGTTGTGATTGCATTTGAGCTTGTCGCTCTTTTTCTTCGTCTGATTTAGGTTGCTTATCTTCTTTATCACGAGCTTGTGTGGCTTGTTCTTTGTTTTTCTTCTCTTGTTCCTTTTTAGCTTGATCTTTTTGTTGCTGTTCTTGAGAAGAAGCCTCTGACTTATCTTGTTTATCAGACTGTGATTTATCATCAGATTGAGATTCATTTTTCTGCTGATCTTGTTGTGGATCTTGAGATGGTGAGTCTTGTGAATCTGAAGATTGTTCAGAGCCGTCTTTGCTGTCTTTATTCTCTTGGTTTTGTTTGTCCTGTTTTTTATCTTGCTTGTCGTCTTTATTTTGATCCGATTGTTTATTTTTATCGTCTTGCTGCTGTTTTTGCTCTAGCGCTTTATTGACTATATCAAGATTCTTCTTCACATCTTTCATATCTGGATTGTTTTTTAGTAAAGACTCGTACTTCTCTTTTGCATCTTCCAATTGACCACTTTGTGCCAAGGCATTCGCAAGATTGTATTGAGATTGAGTATCTTCAAGACCGGTTAAACTCTCAATCGCGCCCTTATAATCTCCAGCTTTGTATTGAGCGGCTCCTTTCCATTGTTTGGATTTGAACTGCTCGCTTGCCGCTTGATAGTCTTTTTGCTCAAATTGTTGATGCGCGCTGTAATCGTCAGAAAGTAAGCGGCTTGATAGGTCTGTACTTGCCATAGACTTATCGACAGGCAATAACACCAACAATAACGCTAAGAACATTCCCTTTCTAAAGCAAAGTAGTGAGAAGAGTACCAGAGGGAAAAGCAGCCAATAACCATGATTGGCACGACTGTTTACCTGGGTATCGCTGTTTTGTGTTACTTGCTCTAATGGTGTTTTAGTTAAACGAGCAATGGTTTCAATATCACTGTTATCTGATTGAATAAGTTGAGCGACACCATTGGTAGCTTGTGCCAGTGTCACTAGTGGATCGGAATCCAAGGTTGCGACAACGGTGTTACCAGAACGATCGGTTAATAACTGACCTGAAGGTAATTCAATTGGTGCGCCATTTTTAGTTCCGATACCTAATAAACTGATGCGCCATTTGGTGCCTTTAACGCGACTCATCACTTTATCGAGCTGTTGGTTTGATATTCCATCAGTCAGCACAACAATGTCGCCTTGTTGATGGCCTGATTTTTTCATCATCTCAATACTTTGATCAACCGCGGCTAACAAGTTACTGCCTTTACCTTTATAAGGCATGATCTCTGGCGATAAATTAGTGATTAAGTTATTGAGTGTTTGGCTATCTTCAGTTAACGGACTAACTAAGTAACTGTCAGCGCCATAAGCAACTAAACCGGTCATGCCTTCTTTCCAGTAAGGCAGTAAATCTTTCGCTTTGTATTTCTCTTGAGTTAAACGATTTGGTTTTACGTCGGTCGCATACATTGAGCGAGACATATCCATCACAAGCACTCGCGCACCTGAGAGCTGAAAACTTGGTGAGTCTTTATAACCAAAACTAGGACCGGCGAGGGCAGTAGTCACACATAACCACGCGAGAACTAAGCCAAGGGTAAAGCCATTGCCTTGTGTCTTTTGAGTCATTCCCAATTGTTTGGCAATGTGCGGTGCAATCAACCCTGTGGTGTTTTTGTTTTTACGTTGAATAAGCACCAATAACCCAAGAGGGATAAGAGCTAAAAACCACAGTGGATAGAGAAAAGTAAAATTAGCCATGACGCTTTCTTACTCCCACAATAATAAAGAAGAAAAACAGATACCCCATTAACGGATAGCGGAACCACTCTTCATGTGGTCGCCAGGTTTGTGTTGCTTGAGTAATGGGCTCTAGTTGGTCGATGGTTTGGTAAATCTGCGCTAACTCATCGGCATTACGTGCACGGAAATATTGTCCACCCGTCATTGTTGCGATTTCAGTCAGTGTTTTCTCATCCAAATCACGCGCGGTATTGACGGTTTGCTTGCCAAAGAAGCCTCGAACCTGCATTTCACCGGCACCAATACCGACCGTATAAATTTTGGCATTATTGTCTTTGGCAAGTTGCGCTGCTTCTAATGGTTCGAGTACTCCGGCAGTATTGCCACCATCACTTAATAAAATAATGGTTCGTTGCGGAGCATTACTTTCGATAAAGGTTTTAGTCGCTAGCCCTAAGCCTTCACCCATTGCAGTCATTTGCCCTACTAAACCAAGAACGGTACGATCAAGTTGTTCTTCGACGGTTTTTCTATCAAAGGTGAGCGGGGTTTGTAGATAAGCGTGATCGCCAAACAGTACTAACCCAAGACGATCGCCTTTACGTTCATCAATAAAATCAGACACGACTTTTTTAACCGCCGTTAAGCGATCCACAAAATCCCCATTCTCGGTTTGCATGTCTTCTTCTGCCATTGAGCCAGATAAGTCGACTACGAGCATCATGTCACGGTGTTCAGGCTGAATATCAACCGGATCGCCATACCATACCGGACGCGCTAAGGCCGCAATCAATAACACCCAAGCCACGGACAATAAGCCAGTGTTGATGCGTTTATTCGGTTGCTTATATTCCCCTTGCTCTGGCAATCGAGGAAGGTGAATCGCGGTACCTACGTCTTTTTCTGGAACAAAAAAGTAAAACAGGAAGGGAATAGGTAATAAAAACCATGCCCACCACCAAACGAATTCAAGCATGTTGATGTCCTTTTGTTGATCTTGTTGCTATTACTTTTTTTACCGGTAAAGCATGAGATAGCCAATAACGCACATCATCATAAAAACGTTGTTGATTGGTTTCTGATAACGCTTGTTGTCCGTATAAAGCCTGCTCTAACATGTCAGAACGAGATGAGAAATGGACATTGGCCTGTTTTTTCACGGGTAGCTGTTGTTCAACAAAATGCCACCATGCTAACCCATGCAGTGATGCAATGCGCTCACGAGGAAAATGACTTAATGCCGCTTGTTTTAATAACTGTGCAATGTCACTGGTTTGTTGTGGTGATAATTGGGCTAGCTGTTGTAAGGCAAGACGCTGTAATACGCCTTTTTGACGTTGACGACGTATAAGCCAAATTACGGCGATAACCAGTAATAACACACAGACGATGAGCCCATAACCCGTGAGTGATAACCCCCATGAGGGTGCGGCAGGTAAATGAATATCCGCTAATGGTAATATGTTGCTTGCTGGTGCTTGTTGGGTTGAAGATAAAGACATTACATGGCTCCTTTATCTTGTTGTGATGGATCTTGTGACGACGTCAGTTGCGATAATAACGGCAAGCCTGATGACAAACAGTGCAGCTGAATACCCAATTGCATCGCCATGTTTTGCACATACGCTTTATGAAGATTTGCTTGCTGCTCTAACGCTTTTTTGGTCGATGATGAAGAAAAATCTAACCATGCAGATCGCTTGTTATCAGAAACATATTCTGTGCCATTAAAGCGAGTTGAACCTTGCTCAAGCGGATCGCTAATCATTACAAACTGCAAACGGTTGTGTTTGCTTAATTGACTGAAGATCGTTTTACACTCATCGGTTAGTGCATAGAAATCACTGATGATCACAATCTCACTGCCTTTAGGACATAAACGCTGTAACTGGCTTAACCCCTTGGCAAATGAGCTAGCTTGCAGTGCGGTATCTAAAGGCTCTGAGTCACTGTTGGAGTTATGCTGCTCAATGATGGATTGCATAAATTGCAGCACACTTTTCTGACGAGAAGAGGGCTTGCAATCAAAGGTCGATAATCCATCAAAGATGATCCCACCGACGCGATCTTTCGCTGCTAACGTTATCCAACTTAATAAACTGGCAAAATGCGCGGCTTGTACTGATTTAAACAGCAATTGAGAGCCAAAACGCATGGTGTCACTGACATCAATAAACAGCATGGTTGGTTGTTCACGCTCTTCACTGTAGAGTTTGGTGTGAGGCTTCCCAGTACGTGCTGTCACACGCCAATCAATTGAGCGAATATCATCGCCCGGTTGGTATTGGCGAACTTCTGAGAAATCCATGCCGCGGCCTTTTTGTCGGCTTTGGTGGCTGCCATTCATTTTTGACCAGACAGATTGGGACGGCGGCAGCCACTGTAATGAATGATTCTTATAATGAACCAATTCATTAAGTGACAAGGTAACGCCATTACTGTGTGGTGGCAGCGATAGAGTAGTCTTTTTCATATAATTACTTTACGACGTTAAGAAGCCGCAACCATTTGTAATAATCGTTCA
Source organism: Aliivibrio sp. EL58 (assembly GCF_900312675.1). Lineage (GTDB taxonomy): Bacteria > Pseudomonadota > Gammaproteobacteria > Enterobacterales > Vibrionaceae > Aliivibrio. Next base: position 1,118,017 of record NZ_OMPC01000001.1, read on the forward strand.
ACCACTTTATTTGCAGTTGTCCCTTCCGCTTGTGCTTGAAAGCTTAACAACAGACGGTGACGTAACACTGGATAAGCCATCGCTTGCACATCTTCAGGGCTAACAAAATCACGACCTGCTAACCATGCATGCGCACGAGCACAGCGATCAAGCGCTAACGTGGCACGAGGACTCACGCCCATTTCTAGCTGTTTCGCTAAGTCTTGGCAGTATTGTTCAGGCTTACGCGTCGCCATAGTAATACGAATAATGTATTGCTCAATCTCAGGCGCCATGTAAATCGACAGCACTTCTTTACGCGCTTTAAATATTTCACTTTGCGCTAAAGGTTGTGGTTTCTCAGCTTGTTCACCTAGGGCTTCACCACGGTTTAAACGAAGAATCGCCAATTCGTCTTCTGCGCCCGGGTAATCAACATCCAAATGCATTAAGAAACGATCAAGTTGCGCTTCTGGTAGAGGGTATGTCCCTTCCTGTTCAATCGGGTTTTGTGTCGCCATCACCAAGAAAAGCTCTGGTAATTGATATGTGTTTCGACCGGCAGTGATTTGTTTCTCTGCCATTGCTTCTAACATTGCCGCTTGCACTTTAGCAGGGGCACGGTTGATCTCATCTGCTAACACCAATGAATTAAAGATAGGGCCCGGTTGGAAAGTAAACTCTCCCGTCTCCTGGCGATAAATATCCGTCCCCGTTAAATCAGAAGGCAAGAGATCCGGAGTAAATTGAATGCGGTGGAAATCCCCTTCGATAGAGTCAGCCAAAATTTTCACGGCACGCGTCTTTGCAAGACCAGGAGGACCTTCAACTAAAATATGCCCATCGGCAAGCAGAGCAATCAATAGTTGCTTCACTAACGCAGGTTGACCAATGACTTGAGATTCAAGATAAGTTTGTAATTGTTGAATTTTTAACGCTGGCATAGTTCACCCATTCTCTGGATTGCTGAGTAATTATTTCTTTGTGACTGATTAAAATCACATTAGTTCCTTAATAGATGAGGTTTAATTTCGATTATTCAACCATTTAGGTCATGAATAAAATTGTAACTATTTATTAAAGCTATTATGATCCAAGTCGATATACAAAATGTCTATTTAAAGCTGTGGAATTAATATGATAAATCTAACAATTAAACAGAAACTCGTCGCCGGCATTGTAATTGCAATTATTGCCTCAACTTCACTTGTGGGTATTGTAGCCCAAAAAAAAGCATTCGAAACATTAGATGAGCGGTTAACCACTCTTGAACTGCCAACCATTCTTAACCAAATTGGTGGTGAGGTGGATAAAGAAGTTGCGGTGATCTCCTCTGCCGCTGAACAGATGGCAAATAACCCTTTTATCATCGACGCTATTTCAGATTCAACCATCTCTCCTGAAGACCAAACAATTCTTATCGCTCAACTTAATCAGTTAAAGCAACAACATCAATTGAATGATGCATCGGTTGCTAACCGTAAGAGTGCTAATTATTGGAACCAAGACGGTTTCTTACGTCAATTAACACAACAACAAGATGCTTGGTTCTTTGGTTTTACTCAAGGTGGTCCTGAGCGAATGCTAAATGTATTCACTGAGCAAAATGGTGAGGTTAAACTTTTCGTTAACTTTCAGCAATTGAATGGTGTGTCTATGGCGGGGCTCTCGAAATCGCTAGATGACATGGTATCGCTACTAAATGGCTTTCGAATTGAGAAGACCGGTTTTGTCTATTTAATGGATGGCAATGGGGATATTAAGATCCATAAAAATAATAGCATCATGGGTAAAAAATCTATTAGTGATGTGGTTGGATCCCAAGAAGCCTCCGTTTTACTTACCAAACAAAACTTCAACTTAAGCCGTATAATGAAAGATGGCCAAGAGATCTTCATTGCATCGCATTACATTCCTTCAATGGAGTGGTTTATTGTTACTGAAGTTCCTGTCGATGAAGTATTTGAAAGTCTGCATAGCTCAACGCAAGAAATCATTCTATGGATCGTTGTCATTATTGCTGTATTTATTACTCTGGCAATTTGGGGAGCAGGTTCTATTACCAATAAACTTAATGATCTGTCATGTCGATTCCGTGAATTAGGAGAAGGTGAAGGTGATCTAACTCATCGTATCGAAATCAAAGGTAATGATGAGATCGCACAACTTTCAAAAGGCTTTAATAGTTTTGTAGAGAAAATTCATAATACCGTATCTGAAGTCGTAGAAACGGGTCATGTTTTACATACAACTGCTGAAAATGTTGCACTCAAAGCAACATCAACACGTGATAACAGTGAAATGCAGCGAGATCAAACCTTACAAGTAGTAACTGCCATTAACCAAATGGGGTCAACCATTCATGAGATCGCCTCTAATGCCGCAAGTGCAGCACAATCTGCAAGTAAGGCAGAAGTAAGCACGCAAGATGGCCGTCAAACGGTGATTGAATCTCGTGATGCTATTACCCAGCTTGAAGGTGATTTAGTTCAAGTGAGTCATGTGGTGGAACAACTTGCAGGAACGACACAAGATATTGGTTCAATCCTAGATGTAATTCGTGGTATTTCAGATCAAACTAACCTATTAGCATTGAATGCCGCCATTGAAGCCGCACGTGCTGGTGAGCATGGTCGTGGATTTGCCGTCGTTGCCGATGAAGTTCGTCAGCTAGCAAGTCGTACTTCAGAATCAACTGATGAAATTCAAAAGATGATAGATCAGCTGCAAACTGAAGCTCAAAACGCAGTAAACGCAATGGAAGCCAGTCATACTGTTACGGCTCGCGGAGTGTCATCGGCAGATAATGCCACTGAAGTGTTAGCGGGTATTGCGTTAAGTATCACTGATATATCAGACATGAACACCCAAGTAGCAACGGCAACAGAAGAGCAATCAACAGTGGTGTACACCATTAACCAGAATATTGAAGAGATCAATGGCATTAATGAGTTAACAACCGCAACAGCACAAGAATTGGCAGATTCAAGTCAGCAGCTGAATGCACTTTCACAACGATTAGATCAATTAGTTGGTGCTTTTAAAGTATAAGCATTTCTTTAAGGTTTACCTTATGTGGGGTTCTCTTGTAGAATCTCACCAATTGTTTTAATGAATTGAGAAATAATCATGAGTGATGTTGAAAAAGATTTGCAAGACATGGTTCAGCAAGAATCAGACAAACCAGAAGTGGCACTGCCTTCAATTGAAGAGCAAAAAGCGATTGTAGCAGAGCTTAAACGCCTAGAAGAAGCGGGTGAATTAACGCCTGAGATCCTTGAAGCGCATTTTGGTAAGTTTAACGCTGAAGATGAAGCCCCAATTCATTAATCGAATTCTCGGGTCTTAATTTAATAAAAATGCCAGTATCTCGCGATGCTGGCATTTTTTATATTTACGTTATTGATTTACCAAGAAAACCTATTGGATTAATGTCGATAACAAACCAATGACACCACCAAAAATACCACCCCAAACCACAAGCCAACCAAGGTGCTTTTTAATCATATCTTGAACCATCTCTTTTACCATTTTAGGTGTGAGTTCGTTTAAACGTTGATCAATGATCTCTTCGATAGTGACTTGAATGTCATCCATCATCTCAGGGCTTTCTAATTCCTCTTTTAGTGCGTTCTTAAACTGATCTTGTTGACTGATCTCTGTTATCGATACTTTCATCTTTTCAATAAAAGGTTCACGCATAGGCTGAATGGCTTCACTGCCGCCCATCATTGCTAACATGCCACCAAATTGAGAGTTCATGATCACCTCAACTAAAGAATCAAACGCAGGAGATAGGTCAATTTTTTCAATCACAGGCTCTAGATTGATATTTGTCGCCGAGGCCATCTCTTTAGATAGAAACTTATCCACGTTTGATTTTGTGAAAAACTGTTCCATCATTAAATGCTTGATACTCGCTTTAAATTCCTCAAAACGTGCAGGAATAACACCAGAGCCATACAAGCCAGGGACTTTCTCAAATAACATGTGAATAGCAAGCCAGTTTGTTAGCGCACCAGAGAAGGCAAATAGGCCAATATAGTATAGGGTATTTTGTTGCGTATAATAACCAACAACTAACAAGAGTAATGAGATTAAATTGGTGATCATGCTTTTATTTAACATATTAAAGCCCGTGAAAGATAAAATAAAAATTTTGTGAAGTTTATCAGCTACTAAAAGCAGACAACAAGTGAAAATGTGTTTTTGATCTGCTTTGTTGAGTGTAGACTGATGAAAGACACATTAAAAGATAAGTATTAGAGGCCGGTTATGAGTATTTGGAAGCGCCCGATGGATTTGGCAATATTAAACGCCACATCTCGTAATACATTGATGGAAGCATTAAATATTGAATATTGTCACTGTACTGGGGATTCAATTACAGCATCAATGCCAGTAAATTCAACGGTACATCAACCTCTTGGAATGTTACATGGAGGAGCCTCTGTTGCTTTAGCTGAGTCTGTTGCTTCTATTGCCGCTAATTGGTGTGTCGATGAAACAAAATATTGTGTAGGGTTGGATATTAATGCCAATCATATTCGAGCAGTCCGAGAAGGTACTGTTTATGCCACAGCAAAACCGGTGCACTTAGGTGCAACCACGCAAGTTTGGCTAATTGAAATTAAAGATCAACGAGAACGCTTAGTTTGTACCAGCCGCTTTACGGTTGCTGTGATGAAAAAGAAAAAGTAGCGGTCGTTGTGGAGAAGAAAAATGGAACAAAATGAAATTTTAAGTCATGCGCACGAGCTGCCAAAGATCCCTAAAGTGATCCGCGAGATGATGGAGCTTGTGAATGACCCTGACGTAGAGCTTCAAGAACTTGCTCGTACGATTTCAATGGAACAAGTGGTTAGTGCTCGTGTTATTCGTTTAGCAAACTCTGCACATTTCTCTCGTGGTAAAAGTGTATCATCAGTTGATCAAGCGGTTGTTCGTTTAGGGCTTGAGCCATTAAAAACGTTAATCATTGCCTCTTCTTTAGTTAGTGCCTTCCCATACGTAGAAGTCATCGATTTAGAAGCGTTCTGGCAAGAGACGTTTGAAGTGGCAATCCTAAGTAAAGCGATAGCACAAAGCTGTGACGTCAACCCTAATGCAGCCTTTACTGCGGGTATGTTACACAACATCGGCGATTTAATGATCTACACGGTAATGTCTGAGCAAGTTCCAACTATTTTTGAAAAAATGGAAGCGGGCAGCTCTAAAGTAGCAGCACAACGATCAACAATTGGTACAGATAGCGCCGTTCTAGGTGCCAAACTAGCGGAAAGCTGGAGCTTTTCTAAAGAGTTAGTATTTGCGATTTCTGAACAGTATGAACCAAAAGTCGATAATATTTATTCACCATTAGCTGCAACTGTGCGTTTAGCTAATGCGATTAATCGTAATTGGGATGATTTGCCAACATTAGATGCAAAATCGGTGTGGTTATCTGAACAGATTGAAATAGATATTTTATCTGTTAATGCAGCTATTATTGAAAATATTGATAATGTGAAAGGATCTGGTATTGAAATGGCTAGGTTGGTAATGTAAACATGCAAAAAGAGTGGATGCTATCGGCGTTGATTGGTGCTTTTTTTGCCATTATTTCATATCTAGCCCCTGATTTTATTATCAGTAAAGTATTGATTATTATCGCAGTGATTTTTTTGGCGAAAGCAGTAAAAGCTATTTTTTACTCACTAAAACATCGCCAATATGAGATGTAGATTTTAAAAATGTATTTAATCAAAATCGAGTGGGCTTTTAGTTCCTGAAAAATGTAAACCAATAACATGTGTATAAATTTGGGTCGTTTTGATATCAGAATGACCCAATAATTCTTGTATTGTTCTTAAATCTCCTCCTCGTTCTAATATCCTTGTCGCAAAACTATGCCTAAATGTGTGACAACTGGCTTTTTTGTCTATTTCTACTGTTCTAATTGCTATTGTAACTTGTTTTTGTACGCTTCTATCTAATATATGGTGACGTCGTCGTTTACCCGAACGAGGATCTTTACTGATTTGTTTTGATGGGAATAGATATTGCCAACCATAGCTTTTAGCTCGATGAGGGTACTTTTCGGCAATAGCAAATGGAAGGTATACTTCATCATCTCCATTTATAGCATCCATTTGGTGCTGCTGTTTTACAAAGGCTAACTGTGTTTTAAGCTCTTTAATGATGCTTTCAGGCAGTACAGTGGTTCTATCTTTATTCCCTTTTCCGCTACGTACTGTGAGTGTTTTGTGCATTAAGTCAATGTCATCAACCCTTAATCGTAGGGCTTCGTTAATCCGTAAACCGCTGCCATACATAAGTTGTGCAATAAGCTTTGTTGGATGTTTGAGTTCATTTATAACAGCCATTGCTTCACTGTGAGTGAAAACGGTAGGGAGTTTGGTCGCTTTTTTGGAACGTTTAAAATCCAAGTTATCGACTGATTGCTGCAAAAACTCACGACATAGGAAGACCAGGGCGTTAAGAGCCGTCTTTTGAGTGTTTGGTGAGACGTTTTGTTTAACAACAAGATGTTCAAGATATTCTGGAATATCAAAAGCAGTAATCTCTTCTTTTGATGTGTAATTATTATGCCTAATAAAACAGCTTATCCAATAGATGTACTGTTTTTCAGTATTATAGGCCATTGATCGTGTACGAATGAATATTCGTATTTGATCGGTAAATCGTTGTGAATCGGGCTTAAGATCTAGTGGGATGTCCATGATTATGACTTTATTGGTGGATAGATGATGATTGAATTGTAGTCACTAGAATTTGACCCGCAATGTGGGTTCGCATATTTGTAAGACATATAGAGTTTTGTTGGAATTATTATTTTAATCAATTACATGGAGTAAGGCCCAAAAGTGGGATATACGAACCATTATCTTATATTGTTTGTTTAATTTATGGCGTTTTGGCTGTTAGGTGGTTGGTTTTAAAGTAGAATATGGTGTTATTGTGGTGGTGGAATATATTCGGTAGAGATTACGAATGTGATGGGTATAATTAAATGTTGTGCGTACTGAGTCCGAAATTTTTTGTACGGTTCATCAAAAGGATCGCGGCTTTCGTAGTTTCGGCTTAGTAAGCGTAAATTTCTTCTTTATTGCCTTTTTGCTTTCGTATCGTCAGGTTCGGCAAATTAGCCCTTATCTCCCTAAGTTCAGGCGTTTCAGAAGCTATTTTACGCTTCAATGGTTCTTTGGTTATGCCTCATTTTAGTTTGCATCCGTGCTTTGCTCGCAGCATTTTCAATCCCAATTGTGGTTAGGATATTTGGTTTTTCAATTTCAAACCTGCTGAAATCAAGCCGTTTAAATTGCGTTGTAAATGTATTTGTTTTTCTTCACATTATTTCCAGTTTTATGTTTATTTTGTTCGCTTAATTGGCATCGGTAAATTAGAATCAGGGCTTAGAAAATCTTGGCAGGGCAGTTCTTTACCAAGTTTGCCAAGTCGAAGAAAGTCCGCACAACAAAGCAATTAACACGATGCTTATAACCCATGGCATTTTTGGTTTGGAGTGTGATTGGTTTGGTTATTAAGGTGTTTGCACGTGTTATTGCGGCGTTGTGCGTACTGAGTCCGAAATTTTTTGCACGGTTCACCAAAAGGATCGCGGCTTTTGTAGTTTCGGCTTAGTAAGCGTAAATTTCTTCTTTGTTGCCTTTTAGTTTTCGTATTATTAGGTTCGGCAAACTAGCCCTTATTTCCCTAAGTTCAGGCGTTTCAGAAGCTATTTTACGCTTCAATTGTTCTTTGGTTATGCCTCATTTTAGTCTGTATCAGTGTTTTCCTCGCAGCATTTTCAATCCCAGTTGTGGTTAGGATATTTGGTTTATCAGTTCCAAATTTGTTGAAATCAAGCCGTTCAAATGGTGTAAAAAATGTATCTGTTTTCCATTCACTTTATCTCGCAATTTAAGAACATTTTGTTTGCTTAATTACTATTGGTAAATTAGAATCAGGGCTTAGAAAATCTTGGCAGGGCAGTTCTTTATCAAGCTAGCCAAGCCGAAAGTAAGCACGCACAACAATCGCATCAACACGATGCTTATTACATTCGGCGTTTTTGGTTTGAAGTGTAATTGGTTTGGAAGGTTGGTCGTCAGCACGTGTTATGCAAGCGTTATAACCTCAAGAGGAAATGATGGAATTAGAGGCTTTTGAACATAAGGATTATGATCTGCTTACTGCCTGGATAGATAGCGAAAAACTTTGTTATTTGTGGGGCGGGCCAGCTTATAAATATCCTCTTACTCACGAACAAATTGAAACTCATTGTAAGCAGTTACAGGTGTTTCCATTTCTATTTACTGTTGAGAATAATCCGGTTGGTTTTGTGGAGCTTTACCAAGTTTCAGTTAATGAATTTCGTATCTGTCGCGTATTTATCTCACCTGAATATCGAGGCCAGAATTTAGCTCAAACCATGTTACAGCTACTTATTGAAAAGGCTCAGGTTAATTACAAAGCTAATTTACTGACATTAGGTGTTTTCAGCCACAATAAATCAGCTATTTCATGTTACGAAAAACTGGGTTTTGTAGAATTTGAGCAGCTAACTAATAGCTTATCATTTGATGGTGAGAGTTGGGATTTGTCACGCATGGAAAAACGGTTATAACAAATGCATCAACACGATTTGCTACACTCGGCATTGTCAGTTTGCCTTTATTTTCAGTGATTAAGGCAGTAAAATTCAGCTAAGTCTGTATCGTAGCAAACGTGTTATGCAGGCGTTACACGAACTCTAAGATTGCAGTTTTTTGGCTCAGTTCAGCGATTGAGCCGTTAGTTTTTTAGTCGTGAAAGTAGGAGGGTGGTTTTCCTTTTTCTTTGTAGCCTTTTGGTGTTCATTTCATCAGGTTCGGCATTGAACTATTATTGTCCTAAGTTCAGGCGTTTCAGCTGCTAATTTACGCTTCAATTGTTCGTTGGTTATGCCTCATTTTAGTCTGCGTCAGTGTTTTGCTCTCAGCATTTTCAATCCCAATAGTGGTTAGGATATTTGGTTTATCTATTCCAAACTGGCTGAAACCAAGTCGTACAAATGGCGTAAGAAAAAGGGATTGTTTCGTTTCACAATTATTGCTGTTGATTGGATATTTTGCTCGCTTAATTGAGCCAGTCTAATTAAACTCAATTTACAGTAAATCTTGGTAAATCAGTTCTTTACCAATTTAAGCGGAGCGAAAACAAGGCTCGTATAACAAAGCAATCAACACGATGCTATTTACATTCGGCATTCGCGGTTTAGAGTATAATTGGTTTGGGAAGTCGGTCTTTCGCACGTGTTATTGCGGCGTTGTGCGTACTGAGTCCGAAATTTTTTGCACGGTTCATCAATAGAATCGCGGCTTTCGTAGTTTCGGCTTAGTTAAGCGTAAATTTCTTCTTTGTTGCCTTTTAGTTTTCATTTCATCAGGTTCGGCAAATTAGCCCTTATTTCCCCAAATTCAGGCGTTTCAGAAGCTATTTTACGCTTCAATTGTTCTTTGGTTATGCCTCATTTTAGTTTGCATCAGTGTTTTGTTCGCAGCATTTTCAATCCCAATTGTGGTTAGGATATTTGGTTTATCAGTTCCAAACTAACTGAAACCAAACCGTTCAAATGGTATAAAAAATGTATCTGTTTTCCATTTACTTTATCTCGCAATTTAAGAACATTTTGTTCGCTTAATTGCCATCGGTAAATTAGAATCAGGGCTTAGAAAATCTTGGCAGAGCAGTTCTTTACCAAGTTAGCCAAGCCGAAAGTAAGCACGCACAACAATCGCATCAACACGATTTATTACATTCGGCGTTCTGGGTTTGTCTTGGGTTTCGTGATTAAGGCAGTTAAATTCAGATTGGTTTGTATGGTAATAAACGTGTTATGCCAGCGTTATGTGTTTTTTGAGTATGTAAGCGTAAATTAAGAGGTTTTATGTCTAAAAAATATGAGTCAATGGTCGGCGATTATTGGATGGTTTCTAATTCAATTGAACAGTATGTTTCTTCTGAAGTTGGTGGTTTTGAATATTGGGACACCGATTTAATTAAGCTTACGATTGATACTGAGTCGACAACATATACATATGATTATTCTGAAGCATCAGTAATGTTAGGTGTTTCTGAATCGAAAATGAAGAACTTTTTAGTTGTGCATTGTTGTCTGAGTAATAATCTGGATGGGCTTATTGGCGAAAGAGATTACGATTTTTGGGATGCCAAAGGAAATCAATTGGTCATAACTTTAAATAATTCATCTGAACTAATATTTCAAACTTCAGATATATGTGAGTTGATGGTTAAAACAGAAAGTGTTGGTTGGAGTTATGAGGATTTAGTTAATTCTGCAAATGAGATAGTTGCTGACTAAGTCTAAACACACATAACAAATGCATCAACACGATTTACTACACTCGGCATCTCAGGTTGTCGGGTGTTTCTCGTTTTAGGGCGTCAATTTTGAATATAATTGTTTGGTAGTAAACGTGTTATGCAGGCGTTATGTTTATCCAATAAATTGAGGTACTTATGAAAGTAAGGTTAATGGAACAGTCTGATTTAAATGATACAGCAGAAGTACATAAATTAGCTTTCGTAAGACAAAAACAATCTTATGAATGGTTGGTGTGTAATTTCAATGCTTTCCCACGTGTCTTGTGTTTTGTCGCTGAAGATAGCAATGGGATTATTGGGTATATTATTTGGACTCAAAAAAGTGGTTTTCGTCCTGAAGTAGTGATGGAAATTGAGCAATTAGCTGTTTCTCCTAATCACCAAAGAAAAGGTATAGGACGTGGCTTAATCATGAATTCTTTACCATTAGTAAAAGCAAAGTTGGCAGAGAATAACTCAGTACTAAAACATATTTTTGTTACAACGAGAGCTGATAATTTTGCTCAAGAATTGTATAAATCAACATTAGGCGCAGAAGTGGAAGCAACGATTACTAATCTATATTCTGCGGATGAAATATTAATGATTGCACGCAACGTTAGTTAATAAACATAACAAATGCATCAACACGATTTGCTACACTCGGCATTCTAGGTTTCTTTTTGTTTACCGTATTAAGTGGTAAATTTGGGTTTAATCTGCATGGTAGCAAACGTGTTATGCAGGCGTTACACGAACTCTAAGATCGCAGTTTTTTGGCTCAGTTCAGCGCTTGAGCCGTTAGTTTTTTAGGCGTGAAAGTAGGGTGGATTTCCTTTTTCTTTGTTGCCTTTTGGTTTTCATTTCGTCAGGTTCTGCATTGAACTATTATTGTCCTAAATTCAGGCGTTTCAGCGGCTAATTTACGCTTCAATTGTTCTTTGGTTATGCCTCATTTTAGCCTGGATCAGTGTTTTCCTCTTAGCATTTTCAATCCCAATTGTGGCGAGGATATTTGGTTTATCAGTTCCAAATTAGCTGAAACCAAATCGTACAAATGGTTTAAGAAAAAGGAATTGTTTCGTTTCACAGTTATTGCTGTTGAAGTGATATTTTGCTCGCTTAATTGAACTAGTCTAATTAAACTCAGTTTACAGTAAATCTTGGTAAATCAATTCTTTACCAAGTTTATAGAAGCGTTGACAAAGATCGTGTAACAAATGCATCAACACGATTTGCTACACTCGGCGTTGTCAGTTTGCCTTTAGTTTTGGTGATTAAGGCAGTAAAATTCAGTTAAGTCTGTATCGTAGCAAACGTGTTATGCAGGCGTTATATGCAAAAATGTGTTTATGATCTAAATAGGGTAGAATTCCATTTTTGAACTGTAGTGAGCCATAAATGAATAAGTCTATCGAACAAAGAATTGGTAATATTGCCTTAGTTGTTGAAAACTATGATGATGCAATTGAATTTTATACCAAAAAACTACAATTTGAGCTGGTCGAAGATACTGATTTAGGCGGTGGCAAACGTTGGGTTCAAATATCTCCACCTAATTCAACGGGTACAAATTTACTATTAGCTCAAGCAAGTAATGATGACCAATTAAAGTCAGTTGGCAATCAAGCTGGCGGTCGTGTTTTCTTATTTCTTCAAACTAATGATTTCTGGCGTGACTATGAGTTTATGAAAGCTCAAAGTGTCGAGTTTACTGAAGAGCCACGCGTTGAAGAATACGGTACAGTTGTCGTATTTAAAGACTTATACGGTACAAAATGGGACTTATTGCAGCTAAATCAAGCTAACTAAGTCTGTAGCATATAACAAATGCATCAACACGATTTGCTACATTCGGCATTCTAGATTTCTTTTGGTTTACCGCGTTAAGTGGTAAATTTAGGCTTAATCTGCATGGTAGCAAACGTGTTATGCAGGCGTTAATCGTACAAGGAGGTACAATGTATAAATTACGAAAACTGGAAGGTGAGCAAGATTGGCTAGATGCGGATGGAGTTAAGATTTATACCATTTCAGCAAATGAAGAACCAATCAATATGGTCGCTTTTCATCACCGACTAACAGAGGTTAAATCTGAAATAACTCTCGAATGGGATCAGACTGCTGCGTTTGTTATTTTTCATAATGGTGCAAGTTGTAAGTATTTGGTTTTAGCTTGGTGGGGTAATGATAATGAATTATTTACGTCAGTATCAGTTCAAGTTAATGGGGTTTGGGTTGTAGATCCAACTAAATATTCGTTTTGTCTTTATGATATTGAAGTTATGTGGAAGGAACGTAATATCTACATAGAAACAATAGATTGTGAAAGTCCGTAATTGGTTAAGTATCGCACTAGCCGTTAGATGTACGTTTAACAAATGCATCAACACGATTTGCTACATTCGGCATTCTAGGTTTCTTTAGGTTTGCTGTATTAAGTGGTAAATTTGGGTTTAATCTGCATAGTAGCAAACGTGTTATGCAGGCGTTATAACGCAGGGTGGATATGGATAGAATCATCACATTAATTGAGAAAGATGAATTGAGGGTAAAGGCGCTTGATTGTGTTCGACAACTCAATTTACCTCATTGTTAT
>NZ_OMPC01000005.1 GCF_900312675.1 Aliivibrio sp. EL58
GTATTGAAGAGTACGGTACAGTTGTTGTATTTAAAGATTTATACGGTACAAAATGGGACTTATTGCAGCTAAATCAAGCTAACTAAGTTTGTAAGCATATAACAAATGCATCAACACGATTTACTACACTCGGCATCTCAGGTTGTCGGGTGTTTCTCGTTTTAAGGCGTCAATTTTAAGTATAATTGCTTGGTAGTAAACGTGTTATGCAGGCGTTGTGCGTACTGAGTCCGAAATTTTTTTGCACGGTTCATCAAAAGGATCGCGGCTTTCGTAGTTTCGGCTTAGTAAGCGTCCTTTTCTTCTTTGTTGCCTTTTGGTTTTCGTATCGTCAGGTTCGGCAAATTAGCCCTTATTTCTCTAAGTTCAGGCGTTTCAGAGGCTAATTTACGCTTCAATTGTTCTTTGGTTATGCCTCATTTTAGTCTGCATCAGTGTTTTCCTCGTAGCATTTTCAATCCCAGTTGTGGCAAGGATATTTGGTTTATCAGTTCCAAACTAGCTGAGACTAAGCCGTTCAAATGGTGTAAAAAATGTATCTGTTTTCCATTTACTTTATCTCGCAATTTAAGAACATTCTGTTCGCTTAATTGCCATCGGTAAATTAGAATCAGGGCTTAGAAAATCTTGGCAGAGCAGTTCTTTACCAAGTTAGCCAAGCCGAAAGTAAGCACGCACAACAATCGCATCAACACGATTTATTACATTCGGCGTTCTGGGTTTGTCTTGGGTTTCGTGATTAAGGCAGTTAAATTCAGGTTGGTTTGTATGGTAATAAACGTGTTATGCCAGCGTTATGCGCTTTTTTAGACCGAGGGAAATATAATGAGAGCTCTTGAGATACCAGAGTTAAAGTTTGGTCAATGGGTTTATTGGGCTGATAGGGATGCAATAGATAATATAAGTTTCCCTGGGATTTATGTACTAGCGATTACTTCTGAAGATTTAACGAATAAACCAGTCGAATATAGCCAAGTTGTTTATATTGGCATGTCTAACTCGTTGTCTGGGGTTAAGGGAAGACTATACCAACTTAATCGTTCAATAACTGGTTTATCGGGGCATAGTGGCGGAAACTCGATTAGAAAATATCATGGCGTATATGATTTTTGGGAAGACAATTTAGACTTATATGTGGCGGTTTGTCCGGTAATTTGTAATGTAGCTAAACGTTCAATTAAAGATTTAAAATTAATGGGAGCAGTTAGCTATATGGAATATGAAGCTTTCTCATTATTTAAAAAATATTGCCCAAAACAAAACAAGCCCAAATTCAACACTAGATAAGGCGCATAACAAAGCAATCAACACGATTTATTACATTCGGCGTTATAGGTTTGTCTTTGGTTTCGGTGTTTAAGGCGGTAAAATTCAGCTAAGTCGTCGTAGTAATAAACGTGTTATTGCGGCGTTATGTGCAAATTAGGAAAGTATGGAGAAATGATATATGGAAAAGTGGCTAATAGAGGTAAAAGAAGCATTAAGTGAAGCACTGAAAGCTATTTCAAATGGCGATATACCACAAGAAAATCTATATCAGTTAGCATCACTTTTCTACTCAAAGCGCAATCATATGAATAATAGCTCATTGTTTGAGGCTATGAATCATGAAATTGATGAACAGGTTAAGTCTGATAGGTTATATAATCCTAACTCTAAACTTCATTATAAGTTCCATTTCGTATCATCTTATTTAATTTGTTTCGTGATAGCAGGGAAAATAGATGAGTTTACCTATGATCAAATAATGGATTTGGTTAACCAAGAAATGGATCTATTTGAAGAGTAGCTCGGAGCTAAAATTAGCACATAACAAATGCATCAACACGATTTACTACATTCGGCATTGTAGGTTTGTCTTTGGTTTTTGTATTTATGGCGGTAAAATTCAGCTTAATCTGCATAGTAGTAAACGTGTTATGCAGGCGTTACACGAACTCTAAGATTGCAGTTTTTTGGCTCAGTTTAGCGATTGAGCCGTTAGTTTTTTAGGTGTGAAAGTGGGTGGTTTTCCTTCTTCTTTGTTTCCTTTTAGTTTCCATTTCATCAGGTTCGGCAATTTACTATTATTGCCAAAAGTTCATGGATTTCAGAAACCAATTCACGCTTCAATTGTTCTCGGTTTTGCCTCATTTCAGTTTGCATCAGTGTTTTGCTCTCAGCATTTTCAATCCCAATTGCGGTAATGATATTTGGTTTATCAGTTCCAAACTGGCTGAAACCAAATCGTACAAATGGTGTAAGAAAAAGGATTGTTTCGTTTCACAGTTATTGCTGTTGAAATGATATTTTGCTCGCTAAATTGAGCCAGTCTAATTAAACTCAGTTTACAGTAAATCTTGGTAAATCAATTCCTTACCAAGTTAATAGGAGCGTTGACAAAGATCGTGTAACAAATGCATCAACACGATTTGCTACACTCGGCGTTGTCAGTTTGCCTTTAGTTTTAGTGATTAAGGCAGTAAAATTCAGATATGTCTGTATCGTAGCAAACGTGTTATGCAGGCGTTATATTTTTTAAGGAAAGTTTAAAGTGATATTTGATAATATCTATAAATTTCAATCGGTAAACATTAATAGTATTGCAGCTTTAGCTAATAAGCAGGTATGGTTTTCGTCTATGAGTTCACTTAATGACCCATTTGAAGGGTTAACTAAATTAATTGTTCCAATGGAAAAAAATGAAGTCGCCGATGCAATAAAATTTGTGATTGAAGTTCTGAGTGAGCATTCAGAGAGTATTCCTGAAAATATTGAGAAAATAGTTCGAGATAAATATTTAGCAGATCCTAGAGGTTTTATTGAATATACAAGATCTCAAGTAAAAACACTACATGATGAGTGTAAAGCAAGTGCGGATTGCATTGGTGTTTTTTCAACTGCTTCAGATATTCCAGGTAATGACCTTTCTCATGTGGCAAATATGCTTCTATGGTCCCATTATGCCAATGGCCTAAAAGGTTTTTGTCTTAAATTCAAAGCTAAGAGTTTTCTTCAATCTCTTATTAAAAATAATCCAGATTCTAAATTTGCAAGTACAAAAATGACTTATTCAAATGAACCATTTGAAATCCATCAATATCAATTTTTTAAAAAAAGTGGTTTTGATTATATTGCAGCGTTACAACAAAAACATGAACAGTGGGATTATGAATGTGAGTGCCGATTATTAAGTAATAACCAAGGGTTAATGTCTTTTGATTCAGGTGACCTAGATAGTGTTTATATTGGTGAAAAGATGCCGTTAAGTGAGGAAAATTTATTACTAAACATCATTGAAAACAATTACCCCAATACTAATATCTATAAAGTAAGGGTATGCAATGACCAATATGGGATATTTGTGGGTGAAAAAATATAACAAATGCATCAACACGATTTGCTACATTCGGCATTCTAGATTTTCTTTGGGTTTACCGTATTAAGTGGTAAATTTGAACTTAATCTGCATGGTAGCAAACGTGTTATGCAGGCGTTATGTGTTCCCAAGGGGTAAGTATGGATATCCAGTTTAAAAGAGCTTCTGATCTAAAATATGCTGAATCACTAACTCAATCCAATATGGCTAGTTATTATTTAACTCGGAATATCGTTTGGGACAGCAATCTGTTTATCAACAATTGGGCTATCTTGGATAACTTTGAAATATTCGCGGATAATCATCGAGTTGGTATTGTTCGTTTTAGCTATAACGAATCGACTACTTTTCTCCGAGATTTACAGTTAAGCCCAGAATTTCACGGGAAGGGTATCGGCGCGAAAAGTCTCGATATGATTATAAATCACGCTAGACAGCACCAATCAAAAAAGTTACTTCTTCGTGTGTTCAGCGAAAATCCAGTAATCAAGTTATATAAAGAAAAAGGGTTTACGCAAACCGTGGAAGTGAATGGGCTAATAGAAATGGAATTTACTTTAAGTTCAAACACATAACAAATGCATCAACACGATTTACTACATTCGGCATTGTAGGTTTGTCTTTGGTTTTTGTGTTTATGGCGGTAAAATTCAGTTTGATCTGCATAGTAGTAAACGTGTTATGCAGGCGTTATGTGCTCTTGGTATGAAAAATTTAATCAATAAAAGAGAGATGGAGAGATGGTGCGTGATTTTAGTTTATTTAATTATCAATTAGCGGCTTTCGAAGCTGTGGTTAAGGAATATGAGCATGGTGGAAGTTCTGCTTTAGTGCTAATGCCTACAGGGTCAGGTAAAACAGTTATTGGGATTAAAGTTTTAGATTATCTAATCGATAGGCATAATATTAAAAACATAGCTCACGTGTCTGCTATGAAGGCTATATCCATTCAGGCTAACCAAATTTTTGAAAGTAAGTTGGAGAGCAAAGAATACTCTATTGTTACTTATACCTATTCTGAATTGATTGAAGCTATTACTAATAATGATGTAAATAAAGACCGTTTTGATATCATCATATTTGATGAGTTTGATGAGTTTGATGTGACTAATCCAGATGTTTCACTTTATGAAAAGGCTCTAACCTACTTTAATTGCTTCAAAGTTGTTTTTGGTCAAATTATGCATTCTGAATTAGCCAAGAAATTTAAATTGGTTTATCGTTATTCTTATGAACAATCGATTCAAGATGGTTCGTTTCTTAATATTCAAAAAGAACTGAAAGATCAAAATATAGTTCATCTAGACGATATGATAAAAAATATTCGTGAGGATGAGCTATTTTCAGCAGAAATAAAAAGATCACTTCAAAATGAAGTTAACAATCTTAAACAAGAGAATTTGGCCTTTCAAAAAGCATTAGCTAAGTTTTTAAATGGAACTCTGAAAAAAGAAGAGCTTCTAGAAATGTCTCATAGAGTCGAGCAACTAATTGTTTTTGAAGATATGTTAAAAGATGTTGAAGGAAAAATATCAGAAAGGGATTGGCAAGAGTTTTTCGAAGAAAATAAATGGATTTTTGGCTTGGGATTAAATTATATCTTTAACGCACCTTTGGATGGAAAAAAACTTGAAACAACTGTGGTTGGAACAAGTGTATTAGGGAGCGGTAAGAGAGCTGATGCTCTATTGCGAACAACTGGTATAATTCAGTCGCTGTCTTTTGGTGAAATTAAAACTCATAGAACAAACGTATTAAAAAGGGTATCTGCTCCATATCGAGCTGATTCGTGGGCCATTTCAGATGAATTTGCTGGTGGCATAGCTCAGGTTCAACGAACTGTGCAGAAATCGTTAATGAACATATCAGAACAATTAATAATTAATGATGATGAAGGATATCGACAACAAGATCCAATTTACCTTTATAAGCCAAAAGCATTTTTGGTCATAGGTTCTTTGGAGGAATTTAAGAATGAAAAAGGCTTCATAAATGAATCTAAGTTCAGCTCATTTGAGCTGTTTAGGAGATCTATTTCTGATATTGAAATAATCACCTTTGATGAATTGTATAGCCGAGCATGTGCTCTTAGTAGCAAGCAACCTAAATGGCTATAAGCACATAACAAATGCATCAACACGATTTACTACATTCGGCGTTGTCAGTTTGCCTTTGGTTTTAGTGATTAAGGCAGTAAAATTCAGCTAAGTCTGTATCGTAGTAAACGTGTTATGCAGGCGTTATGCGCAAAAAGGATAATGATGATAATTAGAGAAATTTTAAGTAAAGACATTGATACGATTTTAGAGTTAAACGAGAAGTTCGTAGACGTATTAAGTCCGATGGATAAAAGTAAGTTATTGAGGCTAATTGAAATATCTGCATTATCAGTTGTAATTGAAGACGAGAGCCATGTTGTTGGTTTTCTGATAGCACTAATTGAAAATGTGGAATATGAAAGTATTAATTATCAATGGTTCAATGAAAATTATGGTTCATTTTTATACATCGATAGAATTGTAATTTCGGAAAAATCCCAAGGAAAAGGCATAGCCTCAAAGTTATACCAATATGCTTTAGGTTCAGCCATTGATAATTCAATCCCTTGCGTATTTGCTGAAATCGACGTTATGCCACCAAATGAAGCGTCTTTGTTATTCCATAAAAAAATGGGTTTTAAAGAGTTGGAATTATTAAAGCACAGCGAAGAAAAAATGGTATCTCTTCAAAAGTTGACCGTTAACTAGGCTAATTTGAGATAGCGCATAACAAATGCATCGACACGATTTGCTACATTCGGCATTCTAGGTTTCTTTTAGTTTACCGTGTTAAGTGGTAAATTTGAGCTTAATCTGCATGGTAGCAAACGTGTTATGCAGGCGTTGTGCGTACTGAGTCCGAAATTTTTTGCACGGTTCATCAATAGAAACGAGACTTTTTTAAACGCTATTTAGCTATCACAAATTCTCTTCTTTGTTGCCTTTTAGTATTCGTATTATCAGGTTCGGCAATTAAGCATTGTCGGCCTAAATTCAGGCGTTTCAGAGGCATTTTCACGCTTCAATGGTTCTTTGGTGTTGCCTCATTTTAGCCTGCATCCGTGTTTTCCTCGCCACATTTTTAATCCCAATTGTGGCGAGTATATTTAGTTTATCAGTTCCAAACTAGCTGAAACTAAGCCGTTCAAATGTCGTAAAAAATGTATCTGTTTTCCATTAACTTTATCTCGCAATTTAAGAACATTTTGTTCGCTTAATTGCTACCGGTAAATTAAAATCTAGGCTTAGAAAATCTTGGCAGGGCAGTTCTTTACCAAGTTTGCCAAGCCGAAAGTAAGCACGCACAACAAATGCATCAACACGATTTACTACATTCGGCATCTCAGGTTGTCGGGTGTTTCTCGCTTTAGGGCATCAATTTTAAGTATAATTGCATGGTAGTAAACGTGTTATGCAAGCGTTAGCAAGCTTATCTAGCATAGGAATAAAAGTTGAGTGAAACAGGAATCGTAATGTCAGCTTATAGCGTTGATATTGCTGAAAAAGAAGTAAAAGTAAGTCCAGATATGTCACCAGAATATATGAGATATTTCTGTTTGTATTGGGATCGAATCATGCTGTTAGATGCTCCACCTATTTCTTATGGCGGAGGTCAAGAAAAAGAAATACTGAAAGACGCTGGTATATTATCAGTGAGGTCGGCATTTAACCCTGATTGGGAGCCAACTAGCATTCGAGATCCTAAAACGTTTGGTAAGCAATTAACTAAATATGTTATGACTCGACACTTCCCGCTATTCGCTGAGGAAGTTGGACGTTTGATGCAAGAAGAGCCAGGGAAGTGGACAATTCATCAGAATGGTAGTCAGTTGATCCTACCTAAAGAACATCGAGTCGAACAGTTAACTGCCAAAATGCAACTGACTAATTGCTTACCAGTTCCTAGAGGAGATATTTCGCTTGATAAAGTATTAGACTTTAAACTGAACCGATCTGATGAACTTGAGGGTTTACATACGACATTAACAGAGCTCTACCTCAAAATAGTTCAATCACAAGATTTACAAACAGCACAAGATTTTTATGTCAAACAACTTTCGCAAGCAGTAAGAGATTTAAATTCTGCTAGCCATGAAAGTTTTGGTTTTTGTCATTTGGCTAGTCGCAAAGTATCTCTAGAGTTGAGTGGAGCATCTTTCGGAGGGGCTCTTGCGCTTTCAACTGTTTTTGATGATCCAATATCAAAAATGGGAGCTTTTGCTATTGGTGGTTTGTTATCTAGTGTAAAGCTCACCATGGAAAAGTCACTTGAGTATAAAGGTGCTTTAGGTACAGGGAAATTGTCTTATTTATCATCAATTCAAAAAAACGGTTTATCAGCTTGCTAACAAATGCATCAACACGATTTGCTACACTCGGCGTTGTCAGTTTGCCTTTAGTTTCAGTGATTAAGGCAGTAAAATTCAGGTAAGTCTGTATAGTAGCAAACGTGTTATGCAGGCGTTATGTGCATTTTTCAACAATGGAGTAACAAGGTTTGTATATAGGCGAGTTATCGAAGCTTTCAGGAGCATCCCCAAAAGCGATTAGGTTATACGAATCTCGTGGCCTTCTTTTGGATATAGAGAGGCGAGGGAAGTATCGCGTCTATAATAATAAAGATGTTAAATTTGTAAAATTAATTAAAGATGCGCAAACATTAGGTGTAACTCTTTCTGAATTAAAACAATTGTTAATAAGCCGTAATGAACTTAATTGGCAAAGTGTCATTGAACTATTATCTAAAAAGCAGGATGAAATTGATTCTCAGATTAATAGCTTGATTTTACAAAATAATAAAATTGAAGTTTACCGCGATAGTATAAAAAAATGTTTAAGTAATAGTTGACTCTGTCCTATAGGGAAGGGTTTATCCTTTCTTTTTTCTAGGGAGGTAAAGTTATGAATAAAAATGTTTTAGTTATAAATGGTAACCCAAAATCTGAAAGCTTTTGTAAAGTATTGGCAAGCCACTATATCAAATCAAGTGAGCAAGGTAATGACGTTAGGCTTATTTCAATAAATAGCCTTGAGTTTGACCTTAATTTAAATTTTGGTTATAGCAGTGAGCATGCTCTAGAAGCTGATTTAATTTATTTTCAGCAATCTGTAGCGTGGGCTGAACATGTTGTTTTCATTTTTCCAGTTTGGTGGGGAGGTATGCCAGCAAAGCTTAAGGGTTTAATTGACCGTACTTTTTTACCTGACTTTGCTTTTAAATATAAATCGAATAATCCTATGCCTGAAAAATTACTTAAAAATAAAAGCGCAGATATAATTTTAACTATGGACGCCATTCCATTTTATCATCGCTGGATTCAAGGGGATCCAGTTTATAGACAACTTAAGCGCACCATTCTTAGGTTTTGCGGTTTTAATAAAGTATCAGCTACATATATTGGCTCTATAATTAATTCATCAGAGAAACAAAGAGATAGCTGGGTGAAACAAGTCGCAAGTTTAGCCAAGAAAGTGTAAGGGGCTGTATATGCAGATAACAAATGCATCAACACGATTTGCTACACTCGGCATTCTAGATTTCTTTGAGTTTACCGTATTAAGTGGTAAATTTGAGCTTAATTTGCATGGTAGCAAACGTGTTATGCAGGCGTTATGTGCTCGAGTGTAGCGGTATAGTGAATTTATTGAGAGTAAAATATGAACATGGTTCAAGGTTATAATAAAGAGGAAAATATGAATGAAGAGGAGAGAGTTCTTAGAGAAGAATTAATGGCAGAGTTAGATAGACTTGAATCTGAACGTGAGGCTTCTATTCGAGCAGAATTGAAACATAAGTTTAGCGCAATGAAAAGAGAAGAACAGGCTCAGTCAGTTAAAAACGTACTTAGCTCAATAACGGCAACTGCTGCCTTATTTACCATAGTTGCTGCAATATATTCATTCTATGTCAAAGACAATAATAGAATATCGTTGACATCTGCTGTTGAAAAGCAAATATCATTTCAATCTGAAGATATCAGAAATGAATCAGAAAAAGCTCAAACTATTTTAAAGAATTTAATCGAGGATCTGGATGCTCAAAAGTTAGCTTTGGAGACGCTAGATAAGGATAATGTTAACAAGGAAAATGCTAATGTGTCTAAAGAGTTAGCTAAGTTAACCACAAGATACTCGTCATTAGAAGCAGATGTACGTAGAATAAATAATTCTAGAGTTATTCAGAAAGTAGAGGCTTTAGAAGACTCTATAGAAGGTGATCCAGTCAAAGTATTATCTGTTCCTTTAATCAGAAATGATTTGAAAAACTACAAATTAGTTTCTGAAAAAGAAATGCTAAGACTTGAAAAGAGCATAGAAAAGCTCGAGTCGCGACTTAACTTTTTCGTTACAACTACGATCACCTTAGCGATAACAATTTTTACTGCTATCGTAGCACCGTTATTGATTTCCTATATGCAACGTAAGAAGAAATTAGCTGAATCAGAATAAAGCACATAACAAATGCATCAACACGATTTGCTACATTCGGCGTTGTCAGTTTACCTTTAGTTTCAGTGATTAAGGCGTTAAAATTCAGCTTGGTTTGCATAGTAGCAAACGTGTTATGCAGGCGTTATACCTAAGGCGATCTTGAAGTGATGCCCTAGATGGAATTTAGTTGCTCATTTCTTGTCGATATAAAGCGATATCATTAACAGTCAATACTGGTAAATGATGTTGTTCAGCAAAAGTAATTATTTCTGGGGTTTTAGCCATTGAACCATCAAAATTGGTTACTTCGCATAAAACGCCAGCAGGAGTTAACTCTGCTAGTCGCATTAAGTCGACTGTACCTTCTGTATGTCCTCGTCTAGTTAAAACGCCACCATTTTTTGCCCTTAAAGGGAAAACATGTCCAGGTTTTGCAAGTTCATGTGGAAGGGCGCCATTTTTACAAGCCGTTTTAATCGTTGTTACTCTATCTGTGGCTGATACACCTGTAGTAACTCCTTTTTTAGCCTCTATTGAAATTGTAAATGCAGTTTGATTTACACTTTCATTATGTTCAACCATTGGTGGAAGTTCAAGGTAATCAGCTTTATCCTCTGGTAAGACACAAACATACAATACCGCTACAAGAACGGATCATTAAAGCCATTTGTTCTGAAGTTAGGTGATCTACTGAATATATAAGGTCTCCCTCATTTTCACGAGACTCATCATCAAGTAATAAAACGCCATTACCTTGTTGAACGGACTTTATTGCTTGTTCGACACGTTCCGTAGGAGATCCAAATTTACTAGTTAGTGAATATTGATTAAGCTTCATTACTACAAATCCCATATAATAGTTAATTAAAATTTTAATGACAAATTAAGAGGTCAGATATTTCATTTATCTATTCATATTTAATGATTGATAATGAGCTTATTACAATTTTAGTTATGTTATTACTGTAAATTATTGCGGGTTAGACTTTTCACCAATGATATAAAAGGTATAACAAATGCATCAACACGATTTGCTACATTCGGCATTCTAGGTTTCTTTTAGTTTACCGAGTTAAGTGGTAAATTTAAGCTTAATCTGCATGGTAGCAAACGTGTTATGCAGGCGTTATACGATGAAGTATTCGTGTTGGTATTTTACACTGTAAAATATTGCGGCTTAAATATACAAAAAAGATATATATTATTAATTAATTTTGTATATGAGGGTGATATGTTGTTAAAGACTACTTGGGCTATTTTATTTTTTTTAATTCCTTTTTTGACTACGGCAAGTATTGATGTGCCTATCGATAACTTGTTCCTTCAGAAGTCAGGGGTTATAAAGTTTGTTGTTAAAAATAAATCGATTGAGCTAGATGTTAATGTTGATAGTTATTGGACTAATCAAACTATTAAACGAGTACCAAATTCTGATGTAAAAAAGCAGTCAATTTTTACAATATCTAATACACCGTGGCCGTGGGCGTACGGTTATCTGACTATTAGTATAGACAATCGCCAGTTCACAATGGCAGTAATATCAGGATATGAAAACTCTAGTTCAATGATTAAAGTCAAATTTGATGAAGGTACAGTAACAAATAGTGCTGACTCTGTAACTGATTTTATTGGTGTAGGTAGCAGCTTACCTCACATAGGTAGCGTTGTAGATTTATCGCTTCCTAACTATTTTATTAATATCGAGCTATACGAAGAGAATGAAGAAAGCTTGCTAGTTATGTGTATATCTGAAAGCTCTACAAGTGATGAATGTAAATACCAAGATTAACAATAAAATATTTTTTAATCGTATAACAAATGCATCAACACGATTTACTACACTCGGCATCTCAGGTTGTCGGGTGTTTCTCGTTTTAGGGCGTCAATTTTAAGTATAATTGTATAGTAGCAAACGTGTTATGCCAGCGTTATGTGTTTCCGATGGAAATAGGCTTGTTTTGTCGTAAATCTTCAATACGTTGATTGCTTAATATGTAACAATTCAGACTTATTATTAGATTAAACAATTAGTTGAGAGTGAAATGATCCGACAGTATACTTCGCAAGATATCAATTCAGTTTTAGATATTTGGCTTACCTCTTCAATTAAAGCACATGATTTCGTGCCAGCTGAATTCTGGGTGTCACAAGTTGATAATATGCGTGATATTTACATTCCTGCATCTAAAACTTACGTGGCCGAGTTAGACTCAAAAGTCGTTGGATTCTATTCCTTGTATGAAAATATGTTAGCTGCAATTTTTGTATCACCAGAGTATCAAGGTAAAGGGATTGGTAAACAGTTAATTGCCCATGCCAAAGAGCAATGTCCGGTACTTACTCTAAATGTATATACTGAAAATGTAGCAAGCTATCAGTTCTATTTATCTCAAGGTTTTACTGCAGTCAGTGAGAAAGTGTGTGAACATACAGGGCATATGGAATACACAATGAATTCAAACACATAACAAATGCATCAACACGATTTGCTACATTCGGCATTCTAGGTTTCTTTTGGTTTACCGCGTTAAGTGGTAAATTTAGACTTAATCTGCATAGTAGCAAACGTGTTATGCAGGCGTTATAAGCACCGATTTATTAAGGTTATTTGAGCCAGAGGTAAAGGTTTGAAATTTTCTACGCGTTTAGCGAAAGATAGTGATTTTGAGTTCTTATTTGAACTTAAAAAGGCGGCTGAATTTGAGCCAATTAAGGCTGTGTTTGGTTGGGACGATAAAATCCAACGTGAAATGCATCAAGATGAATGGGATGAGGAAAAACCAACCATCATTGAAATGTCAGGTGAAGCCGTAGGTAGCTATTTACTTCAAAACAAAGGCGACCATTTCTATTTTTGCCGTTTCTTTTTATTACCAAGCTTTCACGGGAAAGGAATAGGAAGTCAGGTTTTAAGCCAATGTTTAGAGTTTGCTGATAGCGAGAATAAACCAGTGAAATTGTGTTATTTGCAAGGCAATCGAGTAGGCGGTTTATATCGTAAATTTGGTTTCCAAGTAACATCAGAAGATGCTCAATTTGTTCATATGAACCGTGTGAGAATGTGCTTATAACAAATGCATCAACACGATTTGCTACATTCGGCATTCTAGATTTCTTTTGGTTTACCGCATTAAGTGGTAAATTTGGGCTTAATCTGCATGGTAGCAAACGTGTTATGCAGGCGTTATATGCAGTATCAGGTTCAAAATAGATCGCTATGTGACCCAATTCTTGCTAGTTGTAGTTGCTCACCAAATATACGATAAATGAGAACTAAGTCTGGTTTTATATGGCAGTCGCGAAAACCACTCCAATTTCCTGTTAAAGAATGGTCTACATTTTTAGGGTCTAATGTTTCATTTCTTTGTAATTTAGAGATGATATTGCCAACTTCGATGATATCGGAGATTGGCATCTTAGTTATCTTCTTAAAATCCTTTTTAAATTGGGTTGAGTATTCTAGGTTATACATTTGTCACTTTGCCTTCAGTGAGCTCAGAAAACATCTCATCTATAGAGTTAACTTTATGTCCTTTATTTTCAACAAGTTCTTTCATCGCAGCAGCAGAAACTTCATTTGGTTGCGGAACTCGTAGATCAAATGGAATACCACCATGGTTAATGACAGCTTTAGCAAACAGTTTAATTGCTTGTGATGTGCTTAGGCCAACTTCACCGCAGATGCTAGTGAAAGCAAGTTTAGTATCATGGTCTATGCGGGTACTTAGCATTTCATTTCTCATAATTACACCTTAATAAGTTACACATTGTAATACATAGTTGCACAAAGTATATATGCATATAACAAATGCATCAACACGATTTGCTACATTCGGCGTTCTAGGTTTCTTTGAGTTTACTGTATTAAGTGGTAAATTTGAGTTTAATCTGCATAGTAGCAAACGTGTTATGCAGGCGTTATATGCTTTTTTAAGCTCACAGCTTAATTTATTGGAATGGTAGGTAATGGAATATTTATTGGTTCTTCTTCATGTGGCTTTAATTTGGATGTTAGCTGTTGCGACTCCTGGAGCTAATGTACTTTTAACGATTAACACTGCACTTAATTATGACCGTAAAATTGCGGCTTTTTCTGCTTTCGGTGTTAGTTGTGCAACGTTACTGTGGTCGTTTTTTGGTGGCTCCGGATTAGTTATTCTCTTTTCTCATTTTCCTCAATTATTTGGTTTAATGAAAGTGGTAGGTGGCAGTTATTTATTGTATTTGGGAATGCGTCAGATTTATCTAACTCGAAAAATAAAGAGGTTAGATGAGTTAACTGAAATCAATCAAATGGTATCACCATCGAAAAGAAAGGTTTTCATTTCAGCGTTTATCACCAGTATTTTAAATCCGAAAACGGGTTTCTTCGTTGTCAGTTTATTCAGTGTTTCCATGCCTGAAAACATGAGTGCAACGATGATATTAGCAATCATGCTAATTACGCTTAGTTGGCATTTATTCTTAGCTACGGCGTTTTCCCATGAATCAGCTAAAAGCGTTTATGCTCGCATCTCTGGGTTTATGGATTATGTCACTGGTGGGTTGTTTACCATTTTTGGCATCAAAGTAATGACCTCATAGTAAGAATGGTTGTTTGCATATAACAAATGCATCAACACGATTTGCTACATTCGGCATTCTAGGTTTCTTTGAGTTTACCGTATTAAGTGGTAAATTTGAGCTTAATCTGCATGGTAGCAAACGTGTTACGCAGGCGTTATGTGCTTAAAAGTCATATTTCATAGTCTCTATCCTAATTTGGAACGATCTTTTTAGAGGCTAATTGAATACTATTGTCTAAGAGTTACTAAATATATTTGAATTTAAAGGTTATCTTTTCTGATTTTAACCTTATCACAGCAAAATGGTTCTATTGCTAGATTTTCACGACCTTTTAGATCTGCATTCGTCATAAATTGATATTTCAGTCTGGTAAACCAATCATTAGTATAAACACAATTGTTTGCCTTAATCATATCTAATACTTGTGAAAAGGCCATGTAACGGAAGTCGTACTCTACGACAAGGAGACTATTTTTTAACGTTACATGGTCAATATATAAATTACGCTTTAAGTAATTGAATACCTTATCTTGAGCATGTTGTGTTCCCAAGAGTCGACATTTGTGCTCATGCATAAATTGACTATTCATATAGACTCCTACTGCCACAGAGCAAGTAAAAATATAAATAGACCAATCCCAAGGATAACCTTTAGTAATAGTCCAAGAGGTGCTCCACCTTTTGGAGCCTTATTGCAACATCCCATAATAATCTCCTAATTACATCGAATATTTTACTAACCATAGACCTTCCACTTACTGTAAGGTCAATGCTTTTATTAAGCTGTAAAATATTTTATAAATTAGGTTAAGCTTTTAAGAGTGAATTTGTTTAATTAGAACGCACATAACAAACGACTATGGTGTCAATAACTAAATTTTAGCGTGGTTTTCATCCCACATGACACCATCTCGTATCATTGAATTGAGTATGACAACCATCTTTCTAACACAGGCAATAATAGCGAGTTTTTTGGGTTTTCCTTCAGCTACGAGGCGACTGTAAGTCGACTTAAAAACGGGGTTACATTGCATTGCTGACATCATGGCCATATAGAGAACTGTCCGTACTTGCTTGCGACCTCCTTTGGTTTTTCGGTGACCTTTGTAGAGGCCACTATCCCGATTTATAGGGGCTACTCCAACTAAAGCAGAAGCTTTTTTATTACTAATGCTTCCAAGTTCAGGGAGATTACTTATTAGCGATGCGGCGGCAACTTTTCCTATGCCAGGAACGCTCTGAAGGATTTCATTTTTATGCTTATATTCATCACAAGATTCAATAATCTTAATGATTTTTTCTTCTATTTTTTGGATTTGATTTTTGAAGGTTGTCAATATTGGTTTAATGGTCATCGCTAGTTCTTTAGGGAGTATTTGAAGGCGATTCTTTTCCATAGTTTGCATGGATAATAATTGATTTCTACGAATGACTAAATCGCTCATTAGCCTTATGTTTTCAGGCTTTAGAGTTGACAGTGGGGGTTCAATTCTTTCCGAGTACAATGCAATTAATTGGGCGTCTAATTTATCTGTTTTGGCTATTTGTCCAATAGCGCCAGCAAATCGCCTTACATGAATAGGGTTAGCAACAACGTATGGAAGCTTAGCCTTTGTGCAAGCAAGAACAAAGGGGACTTCAAGTCTACCTGTTGCCTCAATAACGATACGTTCTGGTTTATGTTTCTTAATAGTTGTAATGGCTTCTTTTATGCCTTTATCGTCATTAGAAACAGAGAAGAACAGGCCTATAGGTCTGATGAAAATGTCTAGTTGAGTTTTACCGGTATCAACACCGACATTGATGCTTTGAAATGTAGGATTATTCATAATAAGCTTACTCTTGTTTGCTATAATACGGGTTCGAGACCCAGTCGACTATTCGAGTGTAGGCTTGGAGTTTATACAGCGTTCGCGTTTGTTATCGGTCTCTCGATAGAGGAGCCATGCATCAACCGAACTACTGTATAAATCAACTTTAGTTGCAGCTAAAGTCTGGGTCTCACTTTACCCTAATTGAGTGTTTATTATCCATACAAATGCATCAACACGATTTGCTACACTCGGCATTCTAGATTTCTTTTGGTTTACCGTATTAAGTGGTAAATTTAGCTTTCAAATATGGTAATAATTCTCTTTGAGTAGTAGACTAATATTATTTCCGCATAAATGTGCGAGGTAAGCATGAAGTACGAATTATTAGTTTTAGCTGCAATGACACGATTGGAAGCTCCAAATACTCAAGCTATCGTGGCTGCAACTGGGATTTCTGAACGTAAAGTACAATCCGTAGTTAACTCATTAGTTGAAAATTTAGGTTTAAATATTCAAAGAGAGCGCCAAGGTCGAACCTTCCGTTTTTCTATTAGTAGCTGGGGTGTTTTTGAATCAGGGAAAGCGATTCAATCTCAACTTAATGATATTGATTTAGTTATGCCAAGCAATTCAATGCTTTCTTCTTACGAAGAAAAGCATGCCTATTTCGAGAAAGTTAAAATGGATAACTTTAAAGAAAGTATGCGTTTAGAGGGGCATGATGTTGCTAGTGATTTCGATTTATCTCTCGATAGAGAGCAACAGCGTCAAATTTTGTTAAACAAGTACTCAAACCTTAATTCGTTAGAGGCGCTCAATGGCTGATAAATATGGCACAACACAAGATCCTTATACGTACGAAAATAGTACGGTTCTTGTTAATAAGCTCAATATCAGCAATGAAACTGTGCTAGAGGCTGCTGAACGTGATTTAACAACGTTAGCTGCGATGTATGTGGAGTTTCAATTACCTCCTTACGATTTCAGCTATCTGCGTTCAATTCATCATGCTTTGTTTTCCGATCTATTTGAATGGGCTGGTGAGTTAAGAACAATTGATATTTCAAAGGGAAATACACGTTTCTGTAATGTAGCTAGGATTGAAAAAGAAGCAAATAATCTATGTTCAATGTTAGAAAAAGATAAGTATTTAGTAGATCTACCATACGATGAATTTCTCACTAAGTTAGCTGAGTATTATTGCGATATTAATGTTCTACATCCATTCCGTGAAGGTAATGGTCGTGCCCAACGTTTGTTGTTTGAGCATATTGCAATCAACTGTGGTTACAATATTAATTTTGCTGGTATTACTTCTGAACAGTGGGTAGCCGCAAATATCCATGGTTATCATTGTAATTATGTACTAATGAAAGAGCTGTTTTCTGTTTGTGTAACTAAAGCTGAAAAGCGCAGTTAACAATGGCATCAACACGATTTACTACATTCGTTGTTGTTAGTTTGCCTTTAGTTTCAGTGATTAAGGCAGTAAAATCTGTATCATAGTAAACGTGTTATGTAGGTGTTATATTTTTTTTGAATACTTTCTTATGAACTATTCAGCTCATTGTTTTCTGCTAATGTCTACTTACAAAATTACCAATAATTAGAAGTGTTTACGGTATTTAATCCTATCTAATTGAGTTACATTTATTTCTATTTTAAATAATCTCATTAGGAAGCCGATGTATACATCAATGTTCATAGAACTAAATTCATCATTAACGGTATTTATTATTTTTGTTGTAAGCTATTTTGTGTATAAAAAAGAATCGTTAGGGGTTGAAACGTACTTAAAAATAAGTGAATTGTCTTATTATCTATCTTTTATAGTTTCAACGGTTTGGTGTATTTATTGGCTTTCGCATATTGAGGATCTAAAGGAAGTCGGATTTATCCTTGCATTTGTTTTTCAATTACTCTTTTATACATCAACCTTAAGAGTAGGATTAATCTTAGTTAATCAGCTGAATCGTAAATCAAAAATATAACTATCGCATCAATACGATTTGCTACACTCAGTGTTGTCAGGTTACCTTTAGTTTCAGTGATTAAGGCGTTAACACTCAGTGAGGCTTATATAGTAGCAAACGTGTTATGCGATCTATCGAGTATTTAAGACTATAATTACTTATTATACTAAATTTGTATAGGATGTATTAACTTATAATAGGAACGGAGTAATGAATAATAAAGTACTAAGACTTGGTTTTATCGCCGCAGCATTAATGAATATTGTTGGAGTTCTAACTTTCTCTCGATTTTTTACTAACTCGGTAATCAATGATTTCGATCCGGTTGTAATGTCTAATTTTGGTTTGCTAATGATCCTTGTTTGGGGGCTTGCATATTTAGGAGCATCTTTTGTTAACTCAAATATCAAGTGGCTAGCATTGGCTTTCGCGCTTGAGAAACTCGTATATGTTATTGCATGGTTAGTTTGGTTTTCAGGTAATGATATTAGGTCGGTTTATGAGCAGGATTTGTTTGCAGGCTTTTTCTATAGTATCTACGGTCTAAATGATTTTATATTTATGCTATTTTTTACTTGGGTTTTTATATATCAAAATAAGAAAGCATAGTTGACTCCACTGATTAAAAGCCTTTGTTGTTTATCAATATATAATGACAAAGGCAATATCAAATTAATCGTAGAAAACGAATATGGTGTCAATGACTAATAGTTAACGTGTTTTTCCTTCAGCTACGATGCGACTGTAAGTTGACTTAAAAACTGGGTTACATTGTATGCTGACATCATAGCCATATAGAGAATGTTCCGTACTTGCTTACGTCTCCTTTGAGTTTTACCGGTATATATCGTAATAAACGTGCCACGCAGGCGTTAGTTGTCAACGTAATTTTAAAGATATGAGTATGAATCAAGAAAAAATAGTTACTATTATTGAAGCTAATGAGGCTTTTATTTCGCCACAAGCAAAGCTTTACAACATTTATGATAATTGAATCAGTATCTCTTGAGGCTTAGGCTTATATTGACTACAATAGCGCACTTTTTATTTTCTATAGGCAACAAACATGAACGATATTAAATCGCAACCAGCTCTACCTGATCACCTTTCTGGCAATCCTCGTAGCCCGCATCATGTAGCAGAGTGTTTTGAACATCACATTGGTATTCGTCTTAATGGTAAAGAGCGTACAGATGTTGAAGAATACTGCATTAGTGAAGGTTGGGTAAAAATTCCTTCACCAAAAGCACTAGATCGTCGTGGTCAGCCTCTTATGATCACACTAAAAGGCACAGTTGAAGCTTTTTATAAATAAGAAAAAGAGATAACTCAATTATCATATAATTAAGTAATTAATTGATTTTCTTGAGTTACATTATCTCAAAAAGGGCCTAAAGAAATTTAGGCCCTTTTTTATAACATCATAAACTAGAACAAAAAAAGCGACCTCATCAGAGATCGCCTTTATATGTGTTAGCTAAATTAAACGAATCGCTTAGAAAATCAAGTGCGCCATACCCGCAATAACAGGTAGCGTAATTAATGTACGTAAGATGAAGATAGCGAATAATTCAAAGATATTCACAGGGATCTTACTACCAAGTAATAGAGCACCCACTTCGGACATATAAATAAGCTGAGTTACAGACATTGCAGCGATAACAAAACGAGTCATCTCACTATCAATAGAAGCAGCAATGATTGATGGAATAAACATATCAGCAAAACCAACAACAATCGTTTGAGATGCTTCTACCGCATAAGGAACACCAAGTAATTCTAAGAAAGGAATAAAAGGTTGGCCCAATACAGAGAATATAGATGTATATTCAGCGATCACTAAAGCAATAGTACCTAGCGCCATTACAACAGGTAATACACCAAAAACCATATCGACTGCATTTTTAACACCTTCACCAAATACACTACGAATAGAGGTTACTTTTGATGCTTTATTCATTGCCTGCTCAAGACCCCAAGAGAATGTAGTATAACCTTGAGGGATAACTTCAGCATCTGCAGCTCGTTCAGTACCATCGATAAACAAATCTTTTTTACGGCTAAGAGGCGGCAAACGAGGGATGATGATTGCAGCAACAACACCAGCTAGACATACCGTTAAATAGAATGGTAAGAAGTAACTCTCTAATTCAACTTGTGCAATAACCACTAAGCTAAAAGTAATTGATACCGCAGAGAATGTAGTACCAACAACGGCCGCTTCACGCTGAGTATAAAACTTCTCTTCGTATTGCTTGCTTGTTAAGAGAATACCAACAGAGCCATCACCTAACCAAGAAGCCATACAGTCGATAGCTGAACGTCCAGGTAAGTTGAAAATAGGGCGCATAATTTTACTTAAAAGAGCGCCAAATAGCTCTAATAGACCAAAATTAAGTAGTAGAGGAAGTAATAGACCTGCAAAAATAAATACAGAGAATAAAACAGGTAAAAGGTCATTAAGAACTAAGCCACCTGTATTTGGTTCCCATACCGCTTCTGGACCAACTTGAAAGAAAACCATTGCAGCAGCTACGCCACCAATTAAGCGAACCACAAACCAAAGAGGGGTAGGGTTAAGTAAACCAAATAAAAAGGGGTTATTTGTGATAAAGCTAGGTTTAATGATTTTAGCTAGAATGGTAACAACAGACATAAACATAACGATGCCTGTGACTATCGCAACCAAATGCTCACCAAATAGTGCCTGAATAGATTTTGCTAATACAGCAACAGGTATTGTGATATCACCGTTATAAGTGATTGGTGCCATAAATAGGAATAAACCTATTAGCGATGGGATAAGAAACATTAGAAGATTCTTCTTCTTGCTCATTTGGGGTATCTCACTTGAATTTTGCATAAATCTCTCAAATTACTACTAGTTAATAAAAGCTAATCCTTAGCATTATTATTCACTAAACTTCCGTATTCATTCAGTTATTGTGAAGAGTACACTGTTTTTTTTAAAAGTGGAATACTATTCATTAAAAAAACGTATTTATTCACTTTTAGGCAGGATAATATCATACAGTCAATGTGGTATGTAATCGATCTGATTGTTTTTTGTTAAATTTGTGAAATAAAATACAAAAAAAAAGCCTCCGAAGCGGAGGCTATAGAAAAATATGTAAACTAGAGACTTACTTGAAATCTGCGATGCGCATACGGTTTAATGTCGCCATAACTTCGATAACACGAGGCTTCGCTAAATCACCATGTTTTGGCATTAACTCATGCCAGTTATCATGCAATTGCTGTGCAATGAATTCAACAGGGTCAGTTTCCCAACCTGGAGTTTGAGAAAGTTGGAACCACAACCAACCAATCGCATGAACTTGTGCTGAAGACTGCAACTGAGACATAGCGGTAATATCGACTAATTCACGACCAAAGCGTAATGTATTCTTGTTTCTTGCTTGAATACGGAATTTACCTTCTTGCAAGATAGCTTGAAGAGAAGAACGGTTCAACTGACGAGTTTGAGTTGGTAATAAATGTTCAGAACCTTCACGAACTCGCGTTGTAGGATGAGTCGCTACCACTTCTTTTGCTTTTACAGTGACATCAACCGCTTGGTAATCATGCATTTGAATCACCGTATCGGCAACATCAAGGTAATCACCAGAACCACCCATAACTAGAATGGTTGATACATCTAACTCATCACGTAATTGGCCAATACGATCAACTAATGGCGTGATTGGCTCTGCACCATTATTAACTAATGCTTGCATGCGCTCATCACGGATCATGAAGTTAGTTGCTGAAGTATCTTCATCTATTAATAGCGTTTTTGCTTGCGCTTCTAATGACTCTTGAAGCCATGCCGCTTGTGATGTAGAACCTGATGCATCTTGTGTAGAAAAACAGGTCGTATCTTTACCCATCGGCAAATGATTAATGTAGTTTGATAGGTTCAAATTGTGAACACAACGTCCATCTTCAGCCTGAATTTTGGTTGTAGAAGACTCAGTCACAATGTATTCGCGGCCATCACCAGGAATATGATCGTAAATTGAACGCTCTAATGCATTCAGTAATGTTGATTTACCATGAAAACCACCACCAACAATAAGCGTAATACCTTTAGGTATCCCCATGCCTTTAATTAAGCCACGGTTAGGCGTTGATAATTCAACTTCAAGAGACGCAGGGCTTTGAAATGCAATCGCTTCTTTCATTGGACGATCATTATTACCTGCAATACGAGGTAAAATACTGCCATTAGCAACAAAAGCCACTAAATTATGCTCAGCTAACTGACGACGCAGCGCAACTTGATCAACGATAACTTGGCAGTGTGCTTTTAGCTCATCAATTGGTAATTCACGAGCCAATAAAGTACGACGGATATATTTTGGCATGTGGAATGTCAAAATATTAATCGCGCGTTTCGCTAAGATCTCACGACCATCAGCTGGTAAGTTCATGTTATAACGAAGTTCAATCCCTTCATCATCAAAAATAACCGATGTATGATCTAAAACAGTTTGGCCAGAAAGCGCAATTGAAAGTGTCGTATCTTTCTCAAGCAGTTGACTAAAGTGACGAGCAAGGAAATCTCTTGCTGCACGTTGATAATCAAGAGACGTTTCTTGCAACCATTGGAGATGAGTTAGTGACCAAGCACGCTTCGCTCTTAGGCGAGAAGGCGGCGCATATGGGTCAGATTGAACATTATCAATAGATAAAGTGAAGTCGGTGAAGTCATACTCCCCCTTAATAGAGGTGTAACTACGGTAGTTTCTTTTTTCTAATTTTTTTAGCTTGGCTTCAAGATGTTCCATTACATTCACATTATCAAATAAAGTTGTGAGCAGTATAACAAAATCCCAGTCATAATAAGAACTTCTTTCATGCGGATGTGAAAAATAACTCTACGACCAATGGCTAATTTACTTTCTAAAGACTTTCAAGCCATAGTAATGCTAATAAGACGTAAAGGAGTACAGTCATGAATGTTATGGTCACCATTTTAGAAAACCTATTTATTGCTTCTGGAGTGATCTCGCTCTTGTTGGCAATTTCACTATATGGTAAACGAACGGCTGATTGGGGTGGGGCGTGTTTACTTTTTGTAAAACGTATTGATCTCTCAATTCAAGAACACAAATGGTATCGCATTGGAGTGAGCTTATTTTTCATTGGTGTTCTGGTTCGAATTCTAAATTTAACACTCTGGGGCTAGAGATACTAGTTATCCACATTTTCTGTGGGTAACTATTTGAATAACCCTTTAACTGTATGAATAATAAATATTTTCATTCTGTAGCAAGCTTTTTTTTATGATATCCTATTATTTTTTTGTGACGCGAAGTAAAATAGACAAGTCAATAAAAAATAGCCTTGGATAGATAAGAATAAGATGGATAAATCTCAATCTCGCAAGAAAATTGCAATTATTGGTGGTGGAATCGCCGGTTCAAGTATTGCCATGTATTTATCAGAGTATGACGTTGATATTGACGTGTTTGAACAAGGCACCAGTTTGGTTAATGGTCCCCCTATCTGCCATCTTCATGCGGGAGGTAACTTATATCGAGAGATCTCTGATGAACAATGTATCACGCTGCTCACTGAATCTATCGATACTGTGCGTTATTTTCCACATACACTGAATGTCCGTCCAACCATTATCGCTATTCCTAAAATAGACAAAGGACAGCCAGAAGCACTCTTACCTCGCCTAAAGTTACTTCAAACCACATATTCAGATCTAATCGCTGAAGATCAAACCAATCAAGTATTCGGTCCTGCTTGCGATTATTTTAAAACGTATTCAAAAAAAGAATTACAAAAAATTGCGTTACGCACTCCAACCAATAACCCAACAACATTAGATGAGTGGTTAATCGGTTTCTCTAATCAAGTGGATTTAGAACAATTAAAGTATCCAGTTGTACTTGTACAAGAACACGGTTTAAGTGTCTTTCGTATGGCAGCCACGGCACTGTTAACGTTATCTTCTCAAAATAACGTCACGCTTAATTTTTCTAGTTCAGTCAATGGTGTCCATAAAGAAAGAGTAGATAATGACGGCTGGACACTAAGCTACACAAAAGATAAGCAAACGCACTTAAAAAAGTTTGATTATGTAGTTAATAGTGCGGGATTTAAAACTGGCATAATCGATGATCTTGCGAATAAACCTAGAAAGAGATTAGTTGAATTTAAAGCAGCCTATGTCACGCATTGGAATAATGATAACTATGGTAAATGGCCTGAAATTATTTTTCATGGCGAACGTGGAACGCCACAAGGTATGGCTCAATTTACTCCTTATCCAAATGGTTTTTTTCAACTGCATGGTATGACTGAAGAAATAACCTTATTTAAGAATGGGTTATCTGGCTCTTGTCATCTTTCTGCACAACCAAAATTGTCTGAAGAGTTTAATAAAAAAATTAAAGAAGGATGGGATAAGCAAGTCGAAGAAGACAGAACCGTAAAAGCCATCGCTCATCTTTCTCAATTCATGCCAGAATTTATCCAAGCTACACCAGCAGGGAAGGCGTTATACGGAGCACAACAGATCCCAGGAGATGATGTGACATTAAGAGCGGCAAATATATCGTATACACCTGATGGTTACTTTAGAGCTGAAATAGTCAAAGCGTCTTCTGCTATTACATGTGCGAAAGAGCTCGGTCGTTTAATGCAGCTTGAAGTAAAAATAAAGAGTGCGCCCATTTACAGCGAAGAGAAAATCGAGCTTGAAGCTGAAAGGTTAGCAAGTGAGCGAGGTTATCCAATAGAGCTAGCTCAAATATATTAATATTAATTAGAAATGAAAATATGACCTCGTTAATAGTACGGCTTACTGTACTTGTTGATGTGTGATATCCATCACTAAAAGCGAGTTTAGCCGCATGATATTTACCACAAATGAATACAAAAGGTAGTGAATGTAATTAATACGTTGTTATCATTTAATTCATTTACATTTAAAAAGTTGATGTATTTGTTCATTATTTAACTGAGCTTAAATATATTATGCCATACTGTAGTTAAAGTCAGAGAATTTGATTGAATTTTCTGGTTTTTTTGTTGAAAATAGTCACATAGAGACTTCTTCAGGGTGATATGTGGAATTTTTACTGAAACGTCGTTGGCCTAGATTTGAATGTAAGAAATCGGTTAATGCAAAAATATTTTGGGCTCACCGATTGATGCCGTTTGTTAGTATTAAATTAATGGATGTGTCTAAAAAAGGGTTTGGTTTTACCAGTGAAAGGAAATTAAAAGAAGGTTGCTGTGAACTTAGAATCCGCTCATTCCCTAGTATGATTGGTGACATCGTTTATAGAAAAGAATTCAAAAATGAGAAGGGTGATACTCTGTATCAATATGGATTCTATTTAAGCACTCAATTACATAAAACTCAAATTGAGAACTTAGGTTGTAAAGGTGTGATTGAGTTGGAGCACATCGCTAAGGATCCAAGTAAAGAATCACTTGGATAATTATCGACAAGCTGGATTTTTATTTTTAAATAGCGCAAAACAGAGAAAATACTTAAGTAAAGCATGCTGTTGATTAGATTCTAAGGGATGATAAATAGAACGATTAACG
This sequence comes from Aliivibrio sp. EL58, assembly GCF_900312675.1. Taxonomy (GTDB): domain Bacteria; phylum Pseudomonadota; class Gammaproteobacteria; order Enterobacterales; family Vibrionaceae; genus Aliivibrio. The sequence goes on from NZ_OMPC01000005.1 coordinate 25,757, forward strand.
CATGCCATAGAATAATTGGTTTCTAATACTGCTGCGAAATTATCTTCTGAAAGCTGATTGTGTATACCTTGCTTTAGGTAGTTATCATTTTGAGCTGGCAAAATTCCTGTCCACCAGTGATAAAGAGCTTTACTGCTGCGCGTACGATCAAACCAGTGATCGCATAAGATCGCGAGACTGTCTGTTACTTCAAACCCCAAGTTATCTATCGTGTGTTTTATCGATGACAGCATTTGTGATTTAGCTTCTGTTTTGGCATTCAAAAATTGTGGATAAATAATCCATACTTTTTGCTTATCAATAAGAATAGAATAAACAAAGATGTGGTGGATGGTATCATGAAAAACCAGCTCGTTACTTATGGTATTGCCATTACACTTAGCAAGTGAGATCAATCGTCGATTAAATGCGGCACTAAGATGTGCTGGCGACATTCCTCGATTGTGAATTGTAGGGTAATGTGATTTACACAATGCCTTATAATCATCACTAAAGGCGGTAAGTGTATTGATAAATAACGATTCTAACAAAAAGAGATACCTTATTAAAAAAAACAGTATCGCTCGAGAATCGCTACTTTTCAATGACCAACATTAATACAACGCTAATTATTGTGTTGTTTGTCTACAATTAGCGCATATTATTTTTTCTAGCGATTTTCAAAACGATTGTAATCAAGCAGCCCGGCCTCGATAGGGTTATGTGTTTTATACCACTCTGTTAATTCATCACTGTATGGCCAAAATTTTACCGAACTTCGTCGAATAGCAAAGCGATCAAGAAAGGCAATATAGTCGCCTTCAGAGCTAATATTACGCAGTTGAGTGATAAACAGTTTTAACTGTGATTCTCTTACCTCTAAGAATGCAGCAGGGTAACTACCAACAACACCATATAGAATAGAGAAATGATCTTGTTCTGGCATTCTATTACTCTCTTCGTTAAACAAAGAAGAAATATTTTTATGCGCACTGGTATTAAATAAAGTAAAAAATTCACTATGATTATCAGTATCAGCAATAATTTTTACCGTAATAATCTGTGGTAGGTGCTGTAAACCAGAGCCTTGTATAGTGTCTATCGTTTTCAATAATGTATGCGACGTATTCATCAGCTTTGAGTTTGTGACATCGTAACGTTGGGATATATTTGAGCCGATATGATTACGCAACAGAGCAAATAACTCATCTTTTGGATTGTCCGATACATATTTTATACGAGTAGGTTGTTCGAATGGCTGAACATCACGCTGTAAGTATTTGCTCAATTGTGGAGATGGATCTTGATACCAACTCTGCCACTCTTTTTTACGTTCTTTTCTTGGAAGTAGAGTTAAAAAGTTAGTTTCCCCTTCCATTCGTAAGAAGTCCATATACATTCGGGTCATCAATTGGTGACCAAAATTACCATAGACGTCAAAGCCAGCGACCAAAAGGTAATGGATTCTTTCTAATAAGGCATAATCAATAACCCAAGCGGTTTTAGGGGTAGGGCCATTTAACCCTTTAATGACGGACGCGCTATCAAAATGACGATAAATCGTTAAGGCTGCATTGTTATTATCATCACCGCCATCCCAAATGAGTTCAGGTGTTAAGTGTTGACCGTCTTTAAATACTTGATTTAAATATATGTTTTTATCTTTAAGATAACGTGCTTGATTACGTGAATATTGTATCCAACTCGTAATAGGAACAGTTGTACTTTCTAGTTCAGCCGGTAATGCTAGGTTTTGTTTTTGCTCTCTGTAAAACTGCTCGACGTTAGGATTGTCGGCGGTTTTAGGATCAACAAAAAACACCCAGAAATGGTCGTTAATCACATTAAGAGCCAACTGTCCACGGCACACAGGCCCTTTAATAAACCCCTGAATCGTGTCTTGCGCCTCATCAAGTAAATAGTTATAGCGAGAGTTAACGGGTAAATCAACAAACGTCGTCAATGGGTTCGCCGCAATTTCCGTAGAATAACTAGGCAGTTTAGTCACAGTGTAACTTTCTTTAATAAACCATTGCTCCCATTTACTAAAACGCGTTTGATCGAGTAAGTAAGGCATGTGAGTTTTATCTACAATGGTACTTCTAACCGGAGTAATACGGTAATAAACGCGATCAACGTTTGGATCATCATATGGTCGACGAGTTGCAATTAAAGCTATCTCTTCACCTGGAGGGGTTGCAGAACGAACCAACTTAAAAAAACGTAAAGTATCTGGGTCACTTGAAAAATATAAATGATTTAAAAATAAATGTTCATACAAATATCGGCTTGTCAGTTGTTGTTTTAAACTGTCGCCATTAAAGAAAGATTCCCATTGTGCGATGTTTCTTTTTTCATTCTGAGACAGTGGTGCAATATCACTTGTCTGAGCTCCTTTTTCCAACCATGTTACTAATAGATTATGCTCTAAATCATTTAACCCTGGCATCCCATAAGGCATTCCCCAGCTAGGGTATTGAGATTCATAATCAGACATTTCCTCAATCGTAGGGCATTGTTGGTCTCTATCGACAGCAAAGTCATAACCGGTTAATTGTTTTTCGTCTGCCAGTGGATTATTTTGTTTTAACGTTAGCATACGAGCCATCACACTGGCTTCAGTATTGGCTATTGGTGTTTGTTCACGTTCATTAAAAATAGGGGTGAAACCAATATCACGCCACTCTTGAGTGGTTTGAGCGTCTTCAAATAAACGAGTAGGGTTTGCTGCGACTAGCCTCGTTCCTTGGTAAATAGGGGATTTGTGAGCGCCGCGATCCATTCCTTCAGCAGATGACATTTTAAGTTGGCAAGGTGCATCATAACAGGCATGACAAACGACACAGCGCTTATCGATTAAAGGCTTAACCTCATTAAGATATTGTAAACTGTCAGGAGTGTTATATTCATTAAGTCGTTGTTGTACAGATTGTTTACCAAAAAGTTGGTCGTAATTATAAGTGGCGTAGGTCGCACAGCCGGAAAAGATGACAACAAGAAGAATAAGTAATGAGCGGTTAGAAAACATAAGCGCATCCATGAAGAAAAAGAACTTTGATTATAATAATAAATGAAAAGAAAAACAAAAAAGCCCGCTTACTTTTCAGTAAACGGGCTTGATTTTATTAAGAATATATTAAACAGTAGCAGGGCTTAGTTGCTGTGCTTTTTCTTCAGAAATAGGTTTGGTAACAAGAGCTAGAACAATTGCAACACCAACCATTACTGCAGAGATAGTGTAAGCCAGTACATAGTCACCGCCTTGAGTCATTGAGTAACCAACAACAGCAGCACCGATAGCACCACCAATACCCCATGATGTGTAAAGTACACCATAGTTAGTGCCGTAGTTTTTCAGACCGTAAAACTCAGCAGTTAACGATGGGAATACAGCAAGTAGAGTACCGTAACCAACAGCAGCGATTGCAGTACCAACGATTAGCATAACTTCGCTATCAAATGTACCGAACATAGCCATGTTTGCAGCTTGTAAAACAAACGCGATAAGCAGTGTCTTAACGCCACCAATTTTGTCTGAAAGCATACCAGCAGCAACACGACCGCCTGAATTGAATACAGCTAGGATTGAAGCTAGGTAAACCGCGTTAGGCAGATTAGCTTGCATGCTTGCAATCGTTGTAATGTTACCGATGATCATAAGACCTGCAGAAGCAGCAAACGCGTACATAATCCATAACGAGTAGAATTGTGGCGTTTTAAGCATTGCTTTCCAGTTAAGATCAAGTGGTTGGCGAGTAGAAATAGGGGCTTTACCCGCTTTTACTTTTGGTAGCTCTGGCGTGTAACCTTCAGGTGGGTTAGTAATTGTCGTTGCTAATGGTACTGCGATAGCAAGGATTGCCACACCAAGCACTAAGAAGCTTGTTTGAATACCGTACATAGAGATTAGCGCCGATGTAACAGGAGCTAGGTAGATAGCAGCAAGACCAAAACCTGCAGCAATTAAACCATTAACCATGCCTTTTTTAGATGGGTGGAACCACTTCATCGCTGATGGAGCAAGACAAGCGTAACCAAAACCAATACCAGCACCTGTCATAACACCAAACGTTAAGTTCAGCATGAAAACAGTGTCAGCGAAGCTTGATGCGATCATGCCTAAGCCAACTAAGATTGTACCGAAGATCAAGATTAGGCGTGGGCCCATGCGATCTTGAAGGATGCCAGCAACAAGAAGACAGATAGAAAAAGTGATTGTTGCAGTTGCATAAGGTTGAGACGCTTGTGACGCCGTCCAGCCCATATCAGTAACAAGAGCTTTGTTGAATACGCTCCATGCGTAAAGAATTCCCAAACATAGGTTAATACAGAAGCCTGCAAGCAGGATACGCATTGCTTTATCGATATTTTTCATCGCAATCTCAGTGAGTTGAAAGTTTATTACAATTAAATGTATGTTTTTTATAATTGATTCTTAGAAACATGACAGACGTCACGTTAATCTGCGCGGAGTTTATCAGCACTTTATATGTATTGGAATAGCTTGTATGAAAATTACACCACATTTTTTCAATCTAACATTGCATATTTGACAGTGTCAATATATTGGCTGGTGGCGACAGTATATTGTCAGTTTTATGTAAAATCATGATCTTCGGTCTATTTTTACAATTAATTGCTTGATAATATCTGCCGCGGTAAAAACATAACTAATAAATATGAGAAAATTATGAACTTTAAAAAAGTTAAAATCGCAGTGGCAGTAACATTAGGCATTACAACTCTTACTGGTTGTATGGGCCAAATGGGGGTTACTCAATTAGTGACTTTTGGTAACTTAAAAGCAGTAGATAACCGTTATGGTCGTGCTGGACTTTATATCCTATTAGCTCCTGTTTACGGTATCACTGCTGCAGCGGATTTATTTATTTTTAACTCAATTGAGTTTTGGACTGGTAAAAATATCATTACTGGTAAAAGTCCAGCTCTTGTCGATAAAGATGTTGGCGGTGCAGTATTTAAAGTAAATGATAAAATTGACTCTTCGATGACGAAGGCACCAATTGCTCCACTTCAAGTAAATAACAATGTGAAAAGCACATCAGTTGAGCAAATCGATGCGAATACGCTAGAGATGCACGTAGCGCTACTAGATGGTACTCAACAAGTACTTCGCGGTGAGAAAACGGATGACAGCGTTGCTTTCTACCTTGATGGTAATTACATCACTACAGTACAAGTTGAAGAGTTAGAAAATTATGTAGCGGCGTCGCAAGCATAATCTAAGTATGAAATTAATTAGTATAAAAGCACTCATTTTTGAGTGCTTTTTTGTATCAGATCAAAAATTATAAAAATAATTATTCTTCGCGTATTATGTGTATTGTAACTGTTTTTTAACATTGCATGTATTAACTATAAGACATAAAAAGATAAAGACTAAATCTAGCTATTTTATCAGAAATAACGTCATTTGTTTGCAACAAAACCGCAACATATTGCAATTCTTCACCTAGTTGAAATTTGATAAAAAAGCGATAGAATACAGCGAAAACAAAGATTCCAAAATTGAAAGGATGCTCTCAATTTATTTTCGAGGTCTTATATTATGAAATTACTACTAATCTTTTTAGTTTCAACTCTAGGTGGTGTTGCCGCTGCCGAGCACTTTCATTCTTTTCTTTTAGGTTTAAGTATAGCGAGCTTAGCAGTAGGCTGCTGTCATTGGTTTGCATTTAGAACGACCCGTTACCCACAAATGGCGCTATTACTTTTAATGCTTGGCTTATTCTCAAAAATGGCTGTAACCATTGTCGGTGTTATGATGGCGGTAGATGCGGAACTGATTACTTCTCCATTTATTTTTGCTGTCTCGTATCTTTTCTTTTCAATCGTAGCAACATACCTATGGTTTAAAATTAAGGATCGTAAAATTTCAGAGCCTCTGCTAAATAGAAAAGCTGATCTCATGTAATAGAATCACTTTTATAAAAGATAAGAAGGAGCTTTTTAGCTCCTTTTTTTTGTTTTTGTACAATGCTGTACTGTATCTATGCGAAAGGTTACTTGATATAGTATTGATAGTTTTAGTTAATAAGGGTTTTTAGATGGCAATTTCCATCTTAATTTGTGACGATTCAGCTTTAGCGCGCAAACAATTAGCGCGAGTGATCCCATCTTCATGGGGGACAACGATAGATTTTGCTCATCATGGTTGGGATGCTATTGGTAAGCTTGAAGCTACGTCATATGATCTTCTGTTTCTCGATTTAACGATGCCAGAGCTAGATGGCTATGGTACATTGGAGCAGATAAATGCACGTAATATATCCACACAAGTCGTTGTTGTTTCTGGTGATATTCAACCAAAAGCTCAACAACGAGTATTGGCGCTTGGTGCAAAAGCATTTATTAAAAAGCCTGTTGATAAAGAGACATTAATCTCAACCCTTATTTCTATTGGCATTCAACCAGAACGTCAGCAGACTTATACGCCACAATCGATAGCCCCGATCCAGCTGCGTCGCCGTGATGTTTATTTAGAAGTTGCCAATGTCGCTATTGGTCGTGCCGCTGATTCATTAGCGCGTCACTTTGATGTGTTTGTTCATATGCCTTTGCCTAACGTTAATCTGTTTGAAATGAGCGAATTACAGATGACATTGCGCCATTTAGCAAATAACCAAGAGATGTCGGGTGTTTGTCAGGGCTTTAGCGGTGAGGGAATCGCAGGGGAAGCTCTCGTATTATTGAGTGACTCAAGTGTCTCTGACTTAATCAAATTAATGGATTACCCTGAATCTGATGATGCAAGTCTAGAATTAGAGCTTTTAATGGATGTTTCTAATATTCTAGTGGGTGCTTTTTTAAAAGGAATCGGCGAACAAGCCGAAGTTCGTTTTTTCCAAAGCGCTCCGGTCTTACTGGGCCAACATATCTCTGTAGATAGTGTAATTGAATCTACTAATGGTTCATTTAATCGTTTGATGGCATTTGAAGTCAGTTATAACATCGATGGAACAGACATTAAATGCGATATGCTATTGATGATTGTAGATGAATCCCTGCCAATTTTAGATAACAAACTAGCTTACTTACTGGATGATGAATAATGAACGGGATCCCTGCGGAGTTTGAACAGTTTCACTGGATGGTCGACATGGTACAAAATGTTGATGTAGGCTTAATTGTTGTGGATAAAGAATTTAATATTCATCTTTGGAATGGGTTTATGACGCACCACAGTGGTAAACAAGCTCATGATGTGATGGGTAAATCTTTATTTGATATATTCCCTGAGATTAATGATGCTTGGTTTAAAGCAAAATCAAAACCAGTGTTTGATTTAGGAACGCGCAGTTTTGTTATCTGGCGACAAAGGCCTTATTTATTTCGTTGCCGTAATGTTCGACCAATCACTCAGCAAAGTGAATTTATGTACCAAAATGTCACGTTAAATCCTATGAGAAGTACAACAGGGGAAATTAAATCAATGTTTTTAGCTGTTGAAGATGTGACTACTGAAGCATTAGCTGAGTTAGCAAATATATAAAATTGAAAAGTAGGATAAAAAAATGGAGGCGAATAGGCCTCCATTTTTGTATCTAAGCGCGATGATTATTTATTCGCTTTTTTGTCCGCTTCTGTTAAATCACGGATTTTACGGCTGATATCACGACGAGATTTAGAGATTTCAGCACTTTTGATGATGTGGTCATCAACACGGTCTTCGTAATCAGCTTTCATGTTTTGTACAACAGCAATGATTTCGTCAGTAGACATTGTTGGGTGAATATAATCCAACATGTTTTCTAAAAGAGTCACACGCTTCTGGTTATCACGAATTTTCTTTTGGTTATCTTGTAATTCACGTTTTAGTTTATTCTTACGACGAGCTTGGTTGATGATTTCAAAAACGTTGTTCATTTTTATATCCTATAATATTTAATAGCTACTCTCTTGATTAAATCATAAATGCAGCGTTGAAAACAATAACAAGATCAATACAGTGCTAAAAAAATAAATTAAGACGCAGTTAAACCGCTATCTTCTCTTTCTCTGTATTAGGTTTAGTTTCTGTAATTTTAGTTACTTTTTCAATATCAACCACTTCACGATTTTCACCGATCAGTAAACCACCTTTCTCGATGGTCAATTGTTGAGTTTGCATTGTACCTTTGAATTTGCCTTTAGGCTGGATATTTACTTCACCACCTTGGCATGTACCTTCAACTAAACCATTAATCAGTACCAATCCTGCTTTAATGTCACCTTGGACACGACCAGAAGGAGTAATAATGACTTCAGCTTCCGTTGAGATATTACCTTGAACAAAACCATCGATTTGAATGCTATGCTCAGATTCAATGTTACCTATAACTCGGCAACCTTTGGCAATGATAGATAAAGAGGCTGAGGTAGACCGACTACTAAAAAGGCCCATGTGTATTTCTCCAATTGATATTAAACTAACGAAAGAATACTATCATGGATAGAACAGGGGATAACTACTATTTATAGAGTCAACAGTAGTATTTAGTAACAGAGCTCACACTTTTATCGTATGCATTATCGAATAAAGTAAAAGGAATCATAAGAATGAGAATTATCACCCAGGCAGAAATACGTGTTATTGGCTGTTTAATAGAAAAAGAAATCACCACACCAGAACATTACCCATTAACATTAAATGCACTAACGAACGCATGCAATCAAAAAAGTAATCGTGACCCTGTCACTTCAATGACAGATTCAAACGTATTAGATGCGCTTAATGCACTGATTAAAGACCGATTAGTGACTGATGAAACTCGCGGAAACTCAAGAGTCGCTAAATATCAACACCGTTTTTGTAATACCGAATTTGGCAGCCTTAAATTGTCTTCGCAAGAGATTGCTATTTTATGTGTGCTTTTTCTACGTGGGCCTCAAACGCCGGGTGAGCTAAGAACGAGAACGCAACGTTTATGTGAATTTGAAAATGTTGCGCAGGTTGAGGCCGTTTTAAATAAATTAGCCGCTGATGAACTCTCTCCTAAAGTCGTTAAGCTATCAAAAGAACCAGGCAAACGTGAAGCTCGATATGGGCACTTATTTTGCGGTGAGCTGAGTGACAGCGTCGCTGATTCTTGTATTCAAGAAGCACCGACACAAAATACCGAAAAAAATGAGCGAATTGAACAATTAGAAATTGAAGTTTCTCAGTTACGTACCGAGCTGAATGAATTAAAACAATTGGTTAATGAGGTTCTCTCTTAGTGACATGACAGAGCTTAAATCTGACTGGACTCTCTATTTGATACGAACCCGATCTAACAGTTTATATTGTGGCATCACTAATAATTTGCCACGTCGCTTAGAAATGCATAAAGCAGGTAAAGGGGCGAAGTATTTACGAGGAAAAGGGCCTTTAACTTTAGTGTGGTCACACAATGTAGAGTCAAAATCACACGCGTTAAAATATGAGTATCGTATAAAAAAAATGACCAAGGCCTCAAAAGAAGCCTTGGTCAATCAAACAGGTAGTTTACCTAGCCTTGACTGATCTCTGAATTACTAATCGTAGATAGTCGGGATCGGTTGGCGTTTATGCTGGGACAGTTGGTAGATAGTAATTAATCTAGCTTCTGCTTCAGCATCAATTTTCTTACCTTCTAAAAAGTCATCTATTTGGTCGTAAGTAACCGACAGTGCATCTTCATCTGCTTTTTGAGGAGCAAGTTCTTCTAGATCAGCCGTTGGCACTTTTTTCACTAGCTGCTCAGGAGCACCTAACGCCGCAGCAACCTCTCTTACCTGACGCTTGTTTAAGCCAAATAGGGGAGCCAAATCACACGCACCATCACCAAACTTAGTGTAAAACCCAGTAATGTTTTCGGCAGAGTGATCGGTTCCTAATACTAAACCGCCAACATAACCTGCAACTTCATATTGAGCTATCATTCGTGCGCGTGCTTTTACATTGCCTTTCACAAAATCTACCTTTGCAGAATCGCTAGGAAGTAGGCCTGTATGCTCAAGAGCAATATGATTCGCTTTGTGTAAGCCATCAACACCGTCTTTAATGTTTATGCTGATTGATTGAGAAGGTTGAATAAAAGATAAGGCTAATTGAGCTTCATCTTCATCCTTTTGGATACCATAAGGTAAGCGTACCGCGATAAATTGGTATTTATCCGTTTCAAGCTCTTGGTTTAATTCATTAATTGCAATTTGAGCTAATCGCCCGCAAGTTGTTGAGTCGACACCACCGCTGATCCCAAGGATTAGCGATTTGCAATGAGATTGAATTAGTTTTGATTTAATAAAATCGACACGAGTTGTAATTTCTTGAACGGGGTCAATTGATTCTTTTACTTTCATTTCTTCAACAATCTGCTGTTGCATTGCGATTCCTTTACCCTTTATTGAGGGGCTATTAACACTTAAGTAGAATAATCATACTGAATTAAATGAATTAATAACAGCCTAATAGTGTTCTCACATAGCCATCGACATAAATTTCACTTATGCTGATTAATAATATCAACAATAACGAGATTAAAAATGAAGATTGCAGTATTTGGTAGCGCCTTTAATCCACCATCATTTGGTCACAAGAGCGTGATTGAACGTCTTGGGCATTTTGACAAAGTGTTACTGGTACCAAGTATTTCACACGCATGGGGTAAAGCGATGCTGCCTTATGAAACTCGACTTAATATGATTAATGCATTTATTTCTGACTTAGCGTTGAGTAACGTTGAGTTATCTACCTTGGAAAAAGAGATCCACATTCCAGAACAAAGCGTCACCACTTTTTCTCTCTTAAAAAAACTTCAAGAATTACACTGTAATGCCGATATTACTTTTATCATTGGGCCAGATAACTTCCTTAAGTTTGACAAGTTTTTCAAAGCTGATGAGATAATAAAACGTTGGAGTGTTATGGCTTGTCCAGAAACAGTACCTATTAGAAGTACCGATATAAGAAATACGATACAACGTGGTGAGGATATCTCCCACTTAACAACAAAGGGTGTCCAAGAATACATTTCTAGGCATCAATTATACGAGTAATAATCTATGAAAATACAAGTTGGCTTAATCAGTTTAACGATGGCAATATCTATGTACGCAAGTGCAGAAGAGAGGTCGACTTGTTTGCAAGAAAGCTACGATAGCTATTCACGTGAAATTTATTCGTCAAACAACCACTGTTTAGTGCCTTTATTTGAAGTTAATCAGTTTATTTCACAATTAACTGAAATAACAAAAAATATTGAAGAAGAAGTTTTTGAAGAAAGCTTTTGGGATAAGTGGGCTTACACTACTGGAGATGACCCATTATTAACTGGTTACCTTAGTGACAGTGCGGTGGGTTTTACTGTGTGGCAACCTGAAGAATATTACGACAAAAAAATAGAAGAATTTGAATCATACGGCGAATGGCTTGAAAGTCATGGTTTACAGTTGAGCTTAGCGTTTGGTGGAGAAAAACAGGGAAGAAATGCCCGTTTTCGTATTGATTATCGCTGGCATGAACGCGCTGATGATCAGGTGTTTATGCAGTTTGAAATCCCTTTCCAATAACGAAAAATCGAGCATCATCGTGATGACGCTAGCTTACTTTAGTAAAGAAAATACTTGTTGAAGTAGTTGTACATTGCCTGAAAAATAACGCTTCGCAATCATCTCATCTTTCGCGCCAGATTTACGCATTTTATCCGCTTCTCTTACTTTCAATGCCATCATCATGTCTGGGGACACTTGGCAATCTACCGTCTCTTTAGCGTCAGTTAATGAGGATAAGTAGCTATTAATACTCTTTGATTCTACAGACAATTCTGTATGCAAAGAGGCCGTAAGTAACTCATCTTGCATTACCTGCAATAAACGCTGTTCAGCAAGTTCTGTTAAATTACTTGATTGCAGCTTTTGTAATCCCGCAAGTAATAAAGGACTCATCTCAACATAACCACCATGAGATTGTAATAACTCGCGAGTTCTTACCGAAAATTTAACAGTAGAGATACTCGAGTTCGGAACAATAGTGATTGAAGATAAAGCATCAAACGGAAGCCAAAACCCTTCTCCAGGCAGAACCAAATATTCCCATTTACCTAAACGAATAAGCGCAGCACCAGTAAGAACAGATACGAATTCATAATGGTTCTTTTTCTTTCTCGCTGTATAAAAAAGATGGGAATGTGTCTCTGAGTGAAAAGTGATTGCGTTTTTCATAGGTACCTCTAAATTTGAGTTCGTAACTTTACTGGTTTTTACCTAAAAATCAACGGATTCTCTATCGTAAAAGTAATATTTACTCACAAATGGTACGACCACTGTAATTGTTCACGTACAAGTGAAGTAAAATCAAGTAGAATATGGCCTCATTTCCTTTTTGGTAACCAGAAGTCTAAAAATGACCACACAAGATATCTATCAAGAAATTCGCCCATATAATGATGATGAAGTTCCTGCTGCTATTGAGCGTTTAATTTCTGATGATGAATTCATTACCGCTATTCTGCATTACAAGTTTCCTTCTGCCTCTAAGTTTTTATTTTGGCTATTAGCGCCATTGTTGCGTTGTAAGTTACGTCGCTCATTATCTAAGATCACCACAATAGAAGATGTGCAGTTGAATGTGGCGACGTATTTGAATAAGACGGTTAAAAAGACAACCAATGGTATTACCTATACTGGATTGGATAAGTTAGATCCTAATCAAGCGTATTTATTTGTTTCTAATCACCGTGATATTGCTATGGACCCTGCGTTAATGAATTGGGTTTTATACAATAATAAGATGCAAACAGTTAGAATCGCGATAGGTGATAACTTATTGAAAAAGGCCTGCAGTACAGAATTAATGAAGCTGAACAAAAGTTTCATTGTAAAACGTTCAGCAAAAGCGCCTCGTCAAATGCTTAAAGCGTTAGGGCAGTTGTCTGCTTATATTAAGCATTCTTTAGAAACCAATAACTCTATTTGGATCGCGCAAAAAGAAGGTCGAGCAAAGGATGGTAACGACTTTACCGATCCTGCAATTTTAAAGATGTTTCATGTTGAAGGACGTAAACGTAAAGAGAGCTTTCCTGATTACATGAATAGCTTAAAGATAGTTCCTGTATCTATCTCTTATGAGAATGATCCATTAGATGTTCAAAAAGCTAAAGAATTGAATGCCGTAGCAACATTAGGTTCATACGAGAAAGGTGAATTTGAAGACATCGACAGTATTATCAAAGGGATCATTGGTAATAAGAAACGCATTCACATTCACTTTGGTGACGTTGTCACTTCTGCACCGGAATCTGCTGATCTATTAGCACAAGAGATGGATCAACAGATAACAAAAAATTACCATCTGTTCCCAATCAATTATGCAGCAGCGAATGTTGACTCTGATACCGTGACAGAAGAAGTAAAACAAGAGTTAGAGACTAAGCTGGAGCAGTTGTCATTACAAGAACAGCCTTATCTGCGTGCGCTTTACGCTAATCCAGTAAAGAACGCACAATAGTTCTGATTCTTTAAGTTTAATTGAATAGCTTTTTATCCCAATGTGGTGGATTACCCACTTGTTGGGATAAAAAGTCAATAAAGGTTCTAACCTTTGGAGGTAAGTGCTGGCGTCTTGGATAGACTGCATAAATCGGTAATACCATGTCTGCTTGCCATTCCGTTAATAAACGTACCAAAGTGCCATTTTCAAATTCATCTTCAAGTAAGTAGCTCGCCAAATACGATATACCGGCTCCGGCTTTAGTTGCATCTAAAATCGCTGATGCATTGTCTATTTTAAAAATACTCTGCACTTTAACAACTTGATGGACGCCATCACGAGTAAATTCCCATTCATTAAACTTGCGCTCATTACTATGATAAGCAATACATTTATGTTTACTTAAATCAGCCGGTCGAGAAGGCAACCCATTTTCTTTAATATAACTTGGTGCAGCTGCAACGATAAAACGGCAGTCGGCAATTTTTCTCGCTACCATGCCTTCGGGTAAATCATCATGTATGGCTATCCAGCAATCAAGGCCATCCTCTAACAGCTTTGGTTTATGATCGAATAGGGTGACTTCCAGATCAACGTCAGGAAATTGCGCTTGAAACTCAGCAAGGGCATGAATGATATGACGATTACCAAAGGATTGTGCAATACCAACCTTAAATACGCCAGATATCCTACCGTGGTGTGCATCTAACAAGGCATCAGCTTCATAAGCAATATCAATGAGCTTTTGGCTGTATTCGGCGTATTGCTGACCTAGCTCAGTGATCGAAACAGATCGATTATTACGCTGGACTAACTGGCAGTCTAAGCGAGTTTCTAAGGCTTTTATCTGTTTGGATACATGAGATTTAGAGATACCTAACTTTTCAGCAGCACGTGTAAAGTTTAACTCATTGGCTACCGTAGCAAAGATTACCATTTGATGCAGATTATCTAACATTATCAAACCTAAAGAAAAAACAGTCTTCTATTGTAATGCTACTTAAAAATATAACCATCAACTTTTATGGTTTCTGGAAATTCAGTGATTTGTTGTCCACCAAGATAGATATTCCCCTTGACGACTAAGTCAGTGGGTAGGGTAGTGATTTGAGAGTAACCAAGATAAAGGTTCCCTTTTACGACTAATTGTTTTGGCAAATTAGCTAAAGGGGTTCGAATAACACTTAAATCGCCATTTACCGTTAATCGTTGAGGAAGCTCTGTTAAGCCTGAACCTGCAAAATTGATAAAACCTGCCACTTTAATACCACGAGTATATCGCTTGAGTTGGGTTGTTCCAGCCAGATTTAAATAGCCTTTTACTTGCGTCCCTCTGGGAATGTTCTTAATCTTCGTATTAGCTAAATTGAGATCACCATTGACGATTAAGCCCTTGGGTAACTTTTTGATGTAACTGTTGGCAAGATTTACATTGCCTTTAAGTTCAAGATTATCAGGGAGCTCTGTGTAATTTGTATGTCGTAAATTGATATTTCCATAGCTATCAATATGATTTATTAAGCGATGTTTATTAAGCATTTCAGCCATTAAAGGTGAAGAAGTAAGGCTTGCTACCATTAGTAAGGCCAAAGAAATGTGCGATTTAGACATAATATAGACAACATAAAGTTAGTGACTTACTTTGTTATCGACTATAAATGAAATATGTTTAATTTCAAATCAGTGATATAAGTCTTGTTTTTCAGTTTTTTTTATTAAAACACATTTGGTATAGTGAAATCCGGTATTCAAATACCGCAGCGATAAATAGAATCGCGAGTAATTCAAACATTAAGGAGACGTAATGTCTAAAGCGACTGGTACTGTAAAATGGTTTAACGAAGAGAAAGGTTTTGGTTTCATCGCACAAGAAAACGGACCTGACGTGTTTGCTCACTTCAGCGCGATTCAATCAGACGGTTTCAAAACGTTGAAAGAAGGCCAAGCAGTAACTTTTGATGTTGAGCAAGGTCCTAAAGGCCCTCAAGCAAGCAATATCCAAGCTGCTTAGTACCAAGAATATTAATAAAAAGGCTCTCAATGTGAGAGCCTTTTTTCTTTGTTATCTATAACTGATTATTTTCTAAGAGAGCGGGTCTTTAATTCGTAAATCAGTTTTTCTGCACTACAAGAGAATTTTAAGCGTGCATGAAGTTCTTTTTCATCGTTAGCCAGCTCAATATTGTGCTCAACGTCTTCGCATACTTCTTTTGCTAGAGATAGGTAATTAGCAAATTCTGCTTCTAACTGTGCTTTATTATTAGCGAAGATGCTTACTTCAGCAACATCATCACCTTCTTTAATCACAAAACCCATTTCTGCACTACAGCCACATGAATCACATGGTACATTTTGCTCAACTTCAGAAGTCATCGTTTGTTTCCTCATAATAGTTATCTATGGGGTATACTATGCTTGTTCATATTAGAAAACTAGTATTTATAACAGGCATATGCAAAAACTTTCCGTAGTAACAAATTATTAAGAATTCCACAACAGTATTACAACTTGGGACTAAGACCTCAAAATATGAACCTTTATGACAAATCTTTGTCAGAATTCAGAGCAGTGTATTGTAATTCCGTACTGTATAATACAGAATACTGACTGAACATAGGGCAGGGTTAAGCAGCAAACAGATATTTCGTTAAAAATGTGATTCTTATACTTGAGAATGCTTTAACGGCTAGATTGCGATAATATGTTTAACGTGCAAAATATCATAAAAAAATTATACAAATGGACTTGAATCCTATAAATTAGCTTAATTAAATCATTTAGTTAATTTTTACGATTAATTTCTTAATGGACTAACTACATTAGAAGAGTTTTATTATGCCAAAAAGAAGTAAAGAAGATACTGAAATCACCATCCAGAAGATCATGGATGCGGTTATTGATCAACTATTACGCTTAGGCTATGACAAAATGTCATACACGACATTAAGCCAACAGACTGGTGTATCTAGAACAGGTATCAGCCACCACTTTCC
This sequence comes from Aliivibrio sp. EL58, assembly GCF_900312675.1. Taxonomy (GTDB): domain Bacteria; phylum Pseudomonadota; class Gammaproteobacteria; order Enterobacterales; family Vibrionaceae; genus Aliivibrio. Next base: position 42,179 of record NZ_OMPC01000005.1, read on the forward strand.
AAAGAAAACTGACTTTACTGCTGCTTTAGATGGTCGTATTTTCCGTCTATTTGCTGAACGTCTTGAAATGCAAGGTGATAAACAAGCATTTATTGATAGCTGGATTTCTTCTTTAGAAGACGAGCAATTCCGTGCAATTCTACGTCTTTTATTCCACCATATCGTTACTTCTGCAAATGCACATGAATTTGCTCATAATGGCATTGAGCGTTTATACGGAATGGTTGAAGACCTATATGGCGAAGAAAGCCGTAAAGATCTTGAATGGCTAATTGGCCTTTCTCTAATTCGTATGTCTAAGTAATTATATTATTTAGTATGAAAGCTTATCGGTATTACTATCGATAAGCTTTTTTTTTGCATTCAAAACCAATTAGAGCTTATACTCTAGCTATTGGAGGGGTTATGCTAAAAATTACACGTCTATCTGCTTTATTAACCACATTTATGTCTCTGTCTGTTTGCGCTAAATCAGTAGATTTCGATAGTGCATGGAAAAATGTACTCAATAATCATAATGGTATTGCCGCTGAGCGTATGAATGTTCAACGTCAAGAGTCATTAGCTTCAGGCACTTCTGATCTTAATTTACCTTCAGTTACACTAAGTGCAAATTATACGTATCTTGATGATGATGTAACGGTTTCAGCTAGTCAGCTATTAGATAGTACTGGTGCATCTTTGCCACCATTGCCGATACCACTACCTAATTTAACTTCTACATTAACCGAACGTGATATTTTTACCAGTTCAATTCGTGCTATCTGGCCTATATTTACAGGTGGACGAATTTCTGCTGCTGAAAATGCCGCTGAAGGAAAAACAGACGAAGCACGCAGTAAACTGAAAATGAAACAACAAGCCTCTTATGAAGATCTAGCTAAATACTATTTTAGTGTTGTTCTCGCTAATGAAGTAGTTAAAACCTATAGCGAAGTAGAACAAGGATTAGCAAAACACAGAGACAATGCTATTAAACTGCAGCAACAAGGGCAGATCGCCAAAGTTGAACGCCTTCAAGCCGATGCATCGTACGATAAGGCACGAGTAGATTTACGTAAAGCGCAGCAAGATTCTGATATTGCGAAAGCTGCATTAGCGAGTATGTTGCAATCAAAAGAAACCATTACCCCTGAGACTGAACTTTTTACTAATCCTTCTTTACCTCAGCTAAGTGCTTTCATAGATAACACATTAAATACTTACCCTGGTCTTGATTTATTAGACGCTAAAGAGCGCCAAGCAAGCAGTTTAATTAAAGCAGAAAAAGGACGTTATTATCCTGAAGTTTATTTATATGGTAACTACAATCTATATGAGGGAGACAGTTTATCTGCAGAAATAGCCCCTGATTGGATGGTGGGGATTGGTGTAAATGTGCCTCTGATTGATAATAAAGGCCGTTCAGATAAAGTCGTCGCTGCACATAATGCGATTCAGCAAGTTCAATATTTGAAAAAACAAGCTCAACAAGATCTCGCATTATTGGTAGAAAAAACGTATCGAGAAGCGCTTCAAGCCATCGATGAATATGAAGGATTAGCTTCAAGTCTAGAGCTCGCGTCAGAGAATGTATTACTGCGTGAAAAAGCGTTTAAACAAGGTTTATCTACATCATTAGATGTGGTCGATGCTGAGTTGTATTTGGCTAGTATTAAAACTCAACGTTCTTTAGCGTCTTTTAACTATGTAATCTCACTCGTTAAATTACTGGCATTAAGCGATCAAACAGATACGTTTGTTCAATACCAACTTCAAGCAAGAGAAGGAAAATAATATGAGTCAGTTAAAAAAAGTTATCGGCTCTCTTGCCGTTGTTAGTGTGGTTAGCTGGGTTGGTTATAGTTTTTGGGCAGCGTATCAACCTCGCCCTGAATTACTTCAAGGTCAAATAGAGGCTGAACAATATAATATATCCTCAAAGGTTCCAGGACGTATTGAAAATGTATTTGTAAAAAAAGGGGATATAATAGAAAAAGGCCAACCTGTTTTTTCATTATATAGTCCTGAGATAGAAGCTAAACTAGCACAAGCTAAAGCTGGAGAAGCTGCTGCAAGTGCATTAGCCGATCAAGCAGAACAAGGTGCTCGAACTCAACAAGTTGCCGCAGCAAAAGATCAATGGCGCAAAGCTAAAGCAGCCAGTCAGTTACTTGAGAAAACGTATGCCCGTGTTAATAACCTTTATAAAGACGGCGTTGTTGCAGAGCAGAAAAAAGATGAGACGTACACTCAATGGCAAGCGGCGAAATACACTGAAAGTGCTGCATACCAAATGTATCAAATGGCTAAAGAGGGTGCTCGCTCAGAAACCAAACGTGCTGCTAATGAAAAAGTAAAAATGGCGATGGGCTCAGTTGCTGAGGTTGAAGCCTATGTTGCCGATACAAAAATCAATAGTTGGTACAATGGTGAAGTATCACAAGTCATGCTTAATGCCGGTGAAATTGCGCCTCAAGGTTTTCCTGTTGTTAGCGTAATAGACATAAAACAAGCGTGGGCAGTGTTCCATGTTCGTGAAGATAAATTAAAAGCGTATAAGAAAAATCAGACAATTGATGTTTACTTGCCTGCACTCGATCAAACCGTTCCATTTACGATCACGCATATTGCGGTAATGGGTGATTATGCAACGTGGCGAGCAACCGATAACAGTCAGGGATTTGATCTAAAAACCTTTGAGGTTGAAGCTCATCCAGTGAACGACATTCCGAATCTACGCGTAGGCATGAGTGCCGTAGTAAGAATAGATAAATAATGTACATCACTTGGCTATAGTTGGATCGTTATGAAAATGTTTTGGCGCTCTTATTGTTCAAATCCTTGGTTAATAGCGGTTACCTTTGCTTTACCTTTGGTATTATCTCTCATTATTTGGTGGGTATTTTCAGCCTCTGTCGTGCGAGAACTGCCTATTGATGTGGTGGATCTTGATCAGTCTAGTTTATCAAGAATGATCATTCGTGATTATGATGCAACGCCGACGCTTGCTGTACGATTTATTCAACCTAATAATGAGATTGCAAATCAAGCATTAAAACGTGGTGACAACTATGGCTATATCGTTATCCCAAGTTACTTTGAGCGCGATGTCTTACTTGGTAAGAGCCCTCAAGTCTCTGGTTTTTATAACGGACAATTCATTCTAATTGCTAAACAAATTAACTCCGCGTTAATGCAAACAGATATGACGACTCAAGCTAAATTATCGACCGTAAAAGCACTGAGCACTAAAGAGACCGCATGGACTCAAGCAATTAACTCTGCAGTGCCTATTAACGTTCAGATCACTCCCTTGTTTAATCTTGGTAGTAATTACAATCAATTCTTGGTTTCTGCTGTTTTACCTGCAATTTGGCAAATGGCGATCATTGTTGGCATGATCTGGGCAATGAAGAATGAAATGGTTCGCTCAAATAATCACGATTTAAGAACATGGTTTGATTCACAAAGCATCAAGCAAATACTTCAATTTATCTCAGTTTATTTTGTGGTGGCGATGGTATTAGGTTGTCTGCTTTTTTACTTTTTATATGGTATTTTACGCTTCCCATTCGATGGCCAAATTTCATCCTTTTTATTAACGATGAGCGTGATGGTACTCGCATGCATCAGCTTAGGTTGTGCAATAGGCTATGCGACGAATGATATTGTCAGAGCAATGAGTATTTCAGGTGCTTACACGGCGCCAAGTTTTGCCTTTCTTGGTGTGACTTTTCCTGTTTCTGATATGAATGGCCTTGCCACATTCTGGCACTCTATTTTACCAGCAAGCCATTTTGTACGATCTCAAATAGAACAAGCTAATTATGGTTATACTTTTATACAAACCACACCAAATTTAGGTGCGTTATTGTTATTTACATTACCATTATTGTTGCTTATGGCCCGTTTAAGGAAGTAGCTAATGTCATTAATATCTATCATAAAAAATGAAGCAAAGGCTATTTTTACTAACAGCACTATTTTAATGGCGATGATAGGAGGTGTATTATTTTACGCCTTTTTATATCCACTTCCTTATCTACAGCAAAGTCCTGAAGAGCAAAAAATTACGGTTGTTGATCTAAATAAATCTGATTTAAGTCGTCGTTTTATTCGTATGGTTAACGCATCACAGCAAGTCGATGTAGTTGAACAAGCAGAGAGTGTAACTGAAGCTAAGCAGCAGTTCCTTGATAACACCGTTAGTGGATTTCTGGTTATCCCATATCAATTTTCAAAAAACCTACAACTTGGACAAGCACCAACAGTTGCATACGCAGGTGATGCCTCTTATTTCTTAATTTACGGCACTATTGTTGAAGGCTTAATGAAGGCGGGTGGCACCATTGCAGCGCAATATCGTATCGCTCATATGGCCATAGATGGAGTACCTATTAATGCAGCGATAAATACATTTCAGCCGTTTAAGTCAAATTACATTCCAGTGTTTAATCACAATATGGGTTACGTGCAATATGTCGTGCCTGCCGTCTTTGTGCTTATCTTACAACAAACGTTGTTAATGGCTGTCGGGGTGAGACAAAAAGCAACTAAAATAAGCGAAAATTCAGCAACTCAGCTAGTGGTGCGATTTGGAATATTCTTACTATCAGAATTAGTGTTGGCCTGTTTCTATTTTGGTTATGTTTTTGATTTTTATCACATAGGACGCTTCTCAAATCCTATTGATTTAATCACCTTACTCGTTCCTTTTATATCTGCGGTGATCTTACTCGGCATGTTATTAGCTCGATGGTTTCCAACCCCTGAAAGCATTTTGTTAGTCGTTTTATTTAGTTCAATGCCAATTGTTTTTAGTGCTGGTTTTATCTGGCCAACCGAACTTATTCCAACGGTACTTACCGATGTTATGCATTTACTGCCAAGTGGTTTTGCTATTAATGGTTTTCTTACATTGAATCAGCAAGGCGCAGAATTAAACAGGGTCTTATCTAATATGCTAGGGCTTTATGGCTTATGCTTAATATACGGCTTATGTTTATTTATAAGTAAACGAAAATAGAATATTAATTCCCCTTTGTGCTCTTGGTGATACTAAACCGGTTGCACAATCTCAAGAGTCACTACTTCACGATAGGGCTTTTGAGGTATAATTAGTCTTATTTCAAAAAGGAAAATGAAATGGGACTTTTTTCACGTCTATTTGGCTCTTCCCCTAAACAAGAACCAGTCATCGAACCAATCGAATACAAATCCTTTCTTATCTACCCAAACTCTGAGCGAGATGGAAGTCAGTTTCGTATCGCAGGTAAAATAACAAAAGAGATTAATGGCGAACTCAAAGAGCATCGCTTTATTCGATCTGATGTTATTTCATTGAAGAGTGATGCTGACGAATTGATGGTAAGAAAATCAAAAATGTTGATTGATCAAATGGCTGAATCAATTTTTAAATAAATGTAAATTAATTGATATAGATTACGGCAGCATTGGTTTTACGCTCTATACTTATTGTTTAAAATCAATCAGTAACGCTAAGTGGTTTGACCTCTATTTTATAATCATCATTATGTTGTTTATTTACCAAATAGGGGTGAGAATAAGCTGACATTTATTTTTTGTAATAAAATGATGTCGTTTTATTACAAAATACTTGAATTAGTATCTTATGTTCGATACAACAAAGGTATCAATTCAAGCCAATAGTAAAGGAATAACTATGCAAGTTGGTGTACCTAGAGAAGTACTCGCGGGAGAGACCCGTGTTGCTGCCACTCCAAAAACAGTTGAGCAGCTATTAAAACTCGGTTTTACCGTCGCTGTAGAATCTAAAGCCGGTATCTTAGCCAGTTTTGATGACTCCGCATTTGAAAAAGCAGGCGCTACCATTGTTTCTGCCGATGATGTTTGGAAATCAGAACTTATCCTCAAAGTAAATGCGCCTCAAGTTAACGCCGAAACCGGTGTTGATGAATTTGAGCTGCTTCAAGATGGCGCAAGTTTAGTTAGCTTTATTTGGCCAGCTCAAAATGAAGAATTACTAGCTAAATTAGCCACAAAAAATATCAATGTTCTGGCGATGGATTCTGTTCCTCGTATTTCACGCGCCCAAGCATTAGATGCATTAAGCTCAATGGCAAACATTGCAGGTTATCGTGCTGTTGTAGAAGCGGCCCATGAATTTGGTCGTTTCTTCACAGGTCAAATTACGGCTGCGGGTAAAGTTCCACCAGCGAAAGTACTTGTTGCGGGTGCGGGTGTTGCTGGTCTTGCTGCTATTGGTGCCGCGGGTAGCCTTGGTGCTATTGTTCGTGCATTCGATGTTCGTCCAGAAGTAAAAGAACAAGTCCAATCAATGGGTGCAGAATTCCTTGAAGTTGATTTCAAAGAAAACTCTGGTTCTGGTGATGGCTACGCAAAAGAAATGTCTGATGAGTTCAACAAAAAAGCAGAAGAGTTGTATGCTGCTCAAGCTAAAGATGTTGATATCATTATTACAACTGCACTTATCCCTGGTCGTCCTGCACCAAAGCTGATTACTAAAGCAATGGTTGATAGCATGCAAGCGGGTAGTGTGATTGTTGATTTGGCGGCTGCTAATGGCGGTAACTGTGAATACACAGTAAAAGATCAAGTTATCACAACAGACAATGGCGTAAAAATTGTGGGTTATACAGATATGGTTGGTCGTCTTCCAACTCAATCATCACAACTTTACGGCACAAACTTAGTTAACCTTCTTAAGCTTCTATGCAAAGAGAAAGACGGCAACATAAACATCGATTTTGAAGACGTTGTTCTTCGCGGTGTAACCGTTGTTAAAGAAGGTGAAGTCACATGGCCTGCGCCACCAATTCAAGTTTCAGCTCAACCTCAAGCAAAAGCAGCACCAAAAGCTAAGGTCGCTCCGAAAGTTGAAGAGCCTATGTCTCCAGTTAAAAAGTTCGGAATGATCGGTGCTGGTATTGCCGCTTTTGGTTGGGTGGCATCTGTTGCTCCTGCTGAATTCTTAGCACACTTTACTGTTTTCGTTCTTGCCTGTGTTGTTGGTTATTATGTGGTATGGAATGTAAGTCATTCATTACATACTCCGTTAATGTCAGTAACGAATGCCATTTCAGGGATCATCATTGTGGGTGCATTGCTGCAAGTTGGACAGGGTAGTGCCATTGTTTCATTTTTAGCATTTATTGCAGTTCTAATCGCGAGTATTAATATATTTGGCGGTTTTGCTGTAACTAAGCGTATGCTTGAAATGTTCCGTAAAGATAAGTAAGGGGTAGGATAATGTCAGCAGGATTAGTTCAAGCAGCATATATTGTATCTGCCGTTTTATTTATTATGAGTTTAGCCGGTTTGTCTAAACAAGAAACCGCTCGTTCTGGTAACTACTACGGAATGACAGGTATGGCCATCGCACTGATCGCGACCATCTTTGGTCCTGACTCTGCAGGTACAAGTTGGATCATCGTTGCTATGGCAATCGGTGCTGCAATTGGTATCTTCTATGCAAAGAAAGTTGAAATGACTGAAATGCCTGAACTTGTGGCAATTCTTCACAGCTTTGTTGGTATGGCAGCAGTATTAGTTGGTTATAACAGCTATATCGATCACGGTGAATTAACTGGCGCGCTACTAAATATCCATTTAGTAGAAGTGTTCTTGGGTGTCTTCATTGGTGCCGTTACATTTACGGGTTCACTTGTTGCGTTTGGTAAATTGCGTGGTGTGATTAGTTCATCAGCACTTCAATTACCACATCGCCACAAGCTAAACCTATTAGCGTTAGTTGCTTCTGCCGCTCTTCTTTACTATTTTGTTAGTGTTGAAGGCAGCATGTTTGCAATTATCTTAGTAACACTAATTGCTTTCGCATTTGGTTACCATTTGGTTGCTTCAATCGGTGGCGCTGATATGCCAGTGGTTGTTTCAATGTTGAATTCATATTCTGGTTGGGCAGCAGCAGCAGCAGGTTTCATGCTATCAAATGATCTTCTGATTGTGACTGGTGCGTTAGTTGGTTCTTCAGGCGCGATCCTTTCTTACATCATGTGTAAAGCAATGAACCGTTCTTTCATCAGTGTTATTGCTGGTGGTTTCGGTCAAGATGTTGTTGCATCATCTGGTGATGAAGAGCAAGGTGAACACCGTGAAACAACGGCTGAAGAAGTAGCAGAAATGCTTAAAGACTCTAAGTCAGTAGTTATCACTCCAGGGTACGGCATGGCAGTAGCTCAAGCTCAATATCCAGTTTACGAAATTACTGAAAAACTGCGAGCACAGGGCATTAACGTTCGTTTTGGTATTCACCCAGTTGCGGGTCGTCTACCAGGCCACATGAACGTACTGCTTGCTGAAGCAAAAGTACCGTATGATATCGTTCTTGAAATGGACGAAATTAATGATGACTTATCTGAAACAGATACGGTTCTAGTGATTGGTGCAAACGATACAGTTAACCCTGCAGCGATGGAAGATCCAAATAGTCCAATCGCAGGTATGCCAGTTCTTGAAGTCTGGAATGCGAAAAACGTAATCGTATTTAAACGCTCTATGAACACAGGTTATGCTGGTGTTCAAAACCCATTGTTCTTTAAAGAAAACACTGAAATGCTTTTTGGTGACGCTAAAGAAACATGTGTTGAGATCAGTAAACATCTTTAGTTAAACGTGTTTATTAAATAGATTAAACCGAGTATTTAGTACTCGGTTTTTTTTCATCTATTTTCCAATAGTAGTAATACTGATTACAGTCTTCTTAAAATCTCTTCTTTGTTATATATAATCTACTAACTCTTATTTTAGACAGTGACAACAATCAGCATAAAACAGATCTTCATGGTGTATTTATCATCAATATCCACTTAAAGGATCCAAAATGGATCTCTACTTATTAAAATGTACCTTTGGAAAAGTAGAGAATGATCATATACTAGGGACAGAGTAATAAATAAGTTGTAAATCAATGAGTAGTGACGGCGTAACACTTTTAAGTAATGATATTTCAGTAGGACTAACCATGCCTAAAGTGAGTAGCTTAAATGCAGCTCAGGCATATTTGTTATCTCTAAACTCTGAAAATAGCCGATCAACGATGAGATCAAATTTAAATAAGATCGCGCATCTTCTTGGATCTTTTAATTTAAACAACTGCCCATGGCATCAGATAAATCGTGATTACGTACTTGGTGTTATTGAGGCATTAAAATCTGAAAAATTAGAATCGGCAACCATCAATACGTACATAGCGGCAATCAAAGGTGTGGCTCAAGAACTATGGTTATCGAAAAAAATCACGACTGAAAACTACCAATTAATAAAGCACATTAAACAAATGAAAGGCTCTCGATTAGCTAAAGGCCGCGCTTTATCCAGCAATGAGATCCAATTGTTGTTTTCTTCTTGTAATGACCAAACCATAAAAGGCATTAGAGATAGTGCTATTTTAGGTGTGTTATTAGGCTGTGGTTTAAGACGTTCAGAAATTGTGGATTGTTCTGTTGGTAGCTTTAATGCAGAAGAAGGGTCATTGCGAGTACTCGGAAAAGGTAATAAAGAGCGTATGTGCTATTTACCTCAACAGTCTTTAACGTTATTAGATTTATGGCTAACCACCGTCAGTGGCGATAATGAGCGAGCTCTGTTTACCCGTATAAGACGTTTTGATGCAGTAACCGATGATAAACTGACCTCACAAGCTATCTTGCATATACTGAATGAAAGACGAAAACAGGCTGGGGTAAATGCATTTTCTCCGCATGATTGCCGAAGAACTTTTGCTTCTATGTTGTTAGATAATGGCGAGGATATCTCTACCGTAAAAGATGCGATGGGGCACGCTAGTATCATTACCACACAAAAATACGATAAGCGTGGATTTGAACGTTTGAAGAAAGCGAGTAATAACTTAAGCTTTATGTGAATAAATAATCACAGTAGTTAGAAAATCTTCGGGATTATAATTTAATTTTTGCATTCTTACTCAAAATAGTGAATACCAAAAACGTTCAGACATAAAAAAAGACGCAATTAAGCGTCTTTTTTAGTCTGTAGATTATTAAGTAACGAATTACTTTTTACGACAGAACTCTGCGATTACATACATAGATTGACCGCCGTTAGCTTTACCAGAAACTAGACGAGGATCGTCGCCAAGGCTGATGCCACGGATAACGGTGCCTTGTTTAATTACTTGGTTAGTACCTTTAACTGGAAGGTCTTTAGTAACCGTTACGTCGTCGCCTTTTTTAAGTTCAACGCCGTTGATGTCACGTGGTTTTTCGCCGTCAGAAAGAAGTGCTTTCTCAGCCCATTCTTTAACGTCTTCTTCAACGTACATCATATCTAGAGTGTTCTGTAAATATGTATATAAAAGCTTTAATTTCATATAGTTAGTCTGATGTATTTTTAGTATGGGGCATAAATGGGACATTTAATGAGTAAAAGCTACAATACGTCGTTCTAATATGGTATTCTATAAATTAAATATTGTTCATATTAGAGTGAGTTATCAGCATGTTAAAAAATGATTTACGTAAAGAAGCATTAGCAAAACTAGAATCAGCAGAAAAACAGTACAAACCTCATGCTAAACAGCTAGAAACTAACTCAGTTAAATTATATGAAACTCGCCAACAAAGCAGTACTGATACATTAGTTGCTGTTGAAAACTATATAAACACATTAGCTAACTCACCTAAAGAATTCGATAAGGCCTTCTACATATTCCAAGCAGATATTAAAGAATTTAAAAATAAAATCATTGAATTAAATGCTGAATATGAGAAATCAAATATAGGTAAAGCAGGAGCTGGTGGTGCAATGGCAGGCGCAGGTGTAGCAGCTTTTGCTCCTACTGCGGCTATGGCAGTAGCAACTACATTCGGTACAGCTTCAACAGGAACTGCTATATCAGCACTTGGTGGAGCTGCGGCAACAAACGCTGCACTTGCATGGTTAGGTGGCGGTGCACTTGTTGCTGGTGGCGGAGGTATGGCTGCTGGAAATACTTTACTAGCATTAGCGGGACCAATTGGTTGGGGAATTGGTGCAGTTAGCTTAGCTGGTGCCAGTTTATTTAAACGTAGTAAAAACCAAGAAATTGCAGATAAAGCTGAAAAAGAAATCAAAAAGATACGTTCAGAAATATCGAAACTTAAAACATTAAACGCAAAAGTTGATGCTTGTACAAAGCTAACAGAGCAGCATTCGTTAGGTTGTTTAGAACTTTGCTGTTTATTGAGAAAAGAGGCCCCTAGCAATTATCTTGAATTTAATAATGAACATAAACAGAAGCTTGGCGCTCTGATAAATCATATAACTGCGTTATCAACAATGATTAAAGATCGTATTTAATGGCTGTTAATAATAAAAATAGTGCAGTACAGGACCAGGTATTAGCTGCACTTACACAGCAGATGGAAGATGTCCGTCTGCAAGCTATGAATAGCGCACTGAATGACCAAGACAAAGCATTAGCGTTGGCTCTTGAGCAAATTGAAGCAGTAAAAGAAGAATTAAAAGATCCAACAAACTTTCTAGGCCGAATGGACACGAAGCATGGAGAAGTTGCTGAAAAAATAGAAATTGCGATTCGAAATGCAAGAGAGGCACTAAACCAAGATGTAACATCTGCAACTGATTTTAGTGCTACTTTTGATGGTGTAGGTAGAACAGCTCCAGAAGATTACCTTATTGACGGAATCGAAGTTCAATCGAAATTCATTAACGGAATAAACAATAATCTAAAACATGTACTTGATCATATGGAAAAATATGATCAATTTGGTAGAGATGGTTCTTATTACCACATACCAAAAGATACACATGAGCAAATACAAAAAATTATTGATGGTGAATCAGTTGAAGGCATAAAGTCATCAACAATTGAGGCCGTAAAAGAAAAAGTTCGACAAATAGAAGAATTATCAGGTAAACCTTTCACCGATGTAGTACAAGCTGGTGAGTCAACATACGATGAAGTTCAATTATATAAAGCGGATGGGACGCTTGATGAACACTCCGAGGAATTAAAATCAGACAATCAAGATAAGCTTGAAGATATTAAAGCTGATGACTCTTATAAAGCTAGTTTAGAAGAGGCAGGGAAAGCTGCCTTGGCGGGTGCAGCTGTTGGGGCTGGAATCAGTTTTGTATCTTGTGTTTATCAGAAACATAAGAATGGTAAGAACTTATTTAAAGGGGAATTTACCAAATCTGATTGGAAAGAACTTGGTATAGATACTGGAAAAGCAGCTCTAATTGGAGGTGTGTCTGGTGGTGTTCTTTATGGTTTAACTAATTATGCTGGCATGGCGGCACCTTTCGCCGGTGCTGTTGTAACTGCCGCAAAAAGTATGGCTAGTTTATCTCTTCAGTATAAAGAGGGAAAACTTACACTTGATGAATTTATTGATTTAAGCTTCGTTAGCTGTGGTGAATCAGCAACAGTTGGCTTAGCATCTATGATTGGTCAAACACTCATCCCAATTCCAATTGTTGGTTCTTTAATTGGTTCAATGACAGGTAAGTTCTGTATTGATTTATTGAAATCATCCGATAAAAAGGTGCTTGATGCATTCAATAAAAGAATAAACGAGTTTACGGATAATTTGAATGCTCAAGAAAAGAAGATGCTTCATGAGATAGAAACTAGATATATTCATTTAGCCAATATAACAACAGCAGCTTTCAATTTTGAAAATAATGAAACATTACTAAACTTGAGTGTACAACTTGCTCGTGAGCATAATGTACCAGAAGAATTGATAATTAAATCTACATCAGAACTAGATGATTTCATGATGATGTAAATTAAATATTGTTTAGTGATTAACTGAATTATCTATCAAATACAAAATAAGAATATAATTATGGAAAAAGTTTTCGATAAACTTAAATGTTCAAAAATATTTAATATAATGGTTGTAATGTCTATATTAGCTACAGCGATTATTGATGGTGCGCAAACTTACGATTTACCTATAGATATATATACATCAATTATTTTAATCGATAATGTAATTATTATTTGGTTTGTACTTGAGATGATAATCAGAATATTTAGCTTTGAAAATAAGTTAGATTTTTTCAGAAGTCCCTGGAATTGCATTGATGCTGTAATAATTGCTTTTTGTTTATTACCATCAAGTGCTATGGGTAACATATTGATATTTAGAATTATTCGGGTATTCAGAGTGCTGCGCTTACTCGTAATTATACCAAAGTTAAGAGTTTTGTTTTCGTCATTAACAAAATCTATTCCTCAATTGTCGTATGTTGGGGTAATGATGTTTATTATTTTCTATGTTTTTGCAGCTTTTGGTAGTCATTACTTTAGTCAAATCAATGAAGAGCTATGGGGTAATATTGGTATTAGTATGTTAACCCTATTTAGAGTTATGACATTTGAAGATTGGACTGATGTGATGTATGAAGTTATGGAGGTTTATAGTATTGGGTGGTTATACTTTATTATCTTTATTTTTCTTACAGCATTTGCTTTTCTTAATATGGTAATAGCAATTCTATCTAATGGTCTCTCTGAAGAGTCTCACCCAAATACAGATGATGATTTAACTGTGATTAAAAATCAATTAAGTGACATTCAATCTAAGTTAGAACAAATCAATAAATAATATTTGGGTTTAATGCAAAGATAGAATAAATAAAGGCATATTTAATAGAATTAAAAATTACTTATGCCTCTTCTCTAAAGCCTTCCAAGCTTTATCGCTCTCTTTCTGGTTCGGATTATTCATCCACTTACCATAAACCTGAGCGATCATAAGAAAATTAGCATGGCCCATCTGTTCTGCTAGATAGGCCATGTTTACTCCAGCTGAAAGCATCCATGAAGCGTAAGTATGACGGAACTGGTAAACGGTTCTGTACTTAATACCGGCACGAAGAGAAATACTTTGCCACATTTTATTAGTAACAGTCTTACCCAAGTAATCATACGGACGATTTGAGTAAATGCCTGTAATCGCATGAGGACTAAACACAAACCTTAATGACTCTATTCGATTTGTCTTATCCGCTAACTCTACTGGATGTTCTTTCGCTTCATAATGCCCGGTTAATTTAAATTGAGCTTCAAGAGCATCAAAAGCAGGGGGTAGAATATCAACCGTTCTTTCTTTATCTGTTTTAGTCGTCTTTAAGCCTCGTTTATCAAAAGTAGAGCGACGAATAAGCATTGTACGTTCTTCAAAATTAATATCCTCCCAAGAAAGCGCACACATCTCACCAGTTCGTAAGCCAGAATAAGCAAGCAGAGTAATAATATTTTTATGTTGATCTTGAAGGCACGCATCAATTGCCATCTTAAATTCAGCAATCGTAAACGGTTCAATTTCACGCTCAGGAACTTTTACATTAGACAAAAACTCCAGATAATTACGGTCTAGATATTCCATTGCGTGTAACCAGGTAAAGAACGTTCGTACTGTACTTAAATAAGTATTAGCAGTTTTAGCTGTACGACCTTGAATCAATAACGTCCTAACCTCTGAAATGCTACGAGGGTTAATTGTTTCACTGCTACGTTCTTTTCCATAAAGCTCAGAGAAGATATTTAGCATTGAAACATACTTATCAAAAGTAGAACGACGAATTTGTTGTTCTTTAACTTTAAGATATTGATTAATTAAGCTAACAATAGGTTTATGAGAAGGCTTACCAATAGTAACATTTGAATCAGGGAAGTGATGAGAGTAGTTAAAACTTCCAGCTAACACTTCGTACTTGATAGCACCGAGCTTACTTTTTGCAAACTTAATATTTTGCTTAGTAGGCTCAAGCTTTAATGATTCTCTCCGTCTAGAACCTTTGTAAGTAAACGAAATTCGAAGATACTTACCGTGAAGCTCAACGCCTCGTGGTAGTTTATTTATTGAATTCGATGCCATCTGTCCCATTCCTCTGAGTCTACCATCCAAGAACCGCCTACCTTTTTGATAATTGTTGTAGGGTAGACTCCAGCGTTTGCTTTTTCACGAAGCGTTTTTGCACTAATGCCTATTAGATCAGAGGCCTTCTTTAATGCGATTAATTTAATTGTTGAAGTTGTCATTGCACTTTGTCCTTATAATTTATACCAGTGGTCAATTGGCTAGATAAGGTGGCACTAGATTAACTAATGCCGTGATAAAAAGGTGATTAGCTGTATTCAGCTATAAAATTAAGATGCATCGTTGTTTTTAATGCAGTAACACACATAAAAAATCAAACAGCCAATGCCATAAATCGCTAAACTCATTGTGAAGCCTCCTTGCTTGGTTCAAATATTCGTACACGGTTAATTGTATGGAAACAGTTGCTATCACCTTTAAAAAGGCCGCCTTCTTTCAACTTGGCGCAACCTTGTGGTAATTGCTCACCACACATTTCACACGTACCAAGATCATCTTCAATCTTTGGTATTTCGGAATAAACCCGATGAATTAATGATTGGAGAGCTTCTTCGTTGCTATACGCTTTATCAGGAAAGGCGAAGAACTCACAAATCTTGCTTAACTTGTTTTGCTCAACAGTGTGTAAAGGAACGCGAAGATCAATCACACCGTGTTTCTTTTTGTTGTTACGTAACTTTTGAGCGCGTTTACGATTCTGCTCTTTGATTTTGTCTATTGAAGGCATAGTCTTTCACCTTCTGAACCATGTATTGGCGTGTTTACGTGAATGTTTTTACCATCATGAGAGCCAGTAAGGTAATCGGAGATAGAACCGCCTTTACGCTGTCTTGATTTAGCTTTTTTCTCACTGTATGAACCAATGTGTTTACGATAATTTGTAATGCGCTCTTTCTCTTCTGGTGGTAACTCTTCAACATCTAAGTTACGTACAACAGAATTTACCCAGCCGTCACAATAACAATCTGCTCGCTTTGTTTTATTCTGTTTAGAAGTGCGAGGGTGGATAGTAGCCAAGAACGCTTTACGAGCCAGTTTCAATTGACGAAAAAGCACATCAAATGCATAAGCAGACATCATGGCCGTGTCTTTTCTACCTATAAATTTAAAATTATTTCCATGATACGAATACTGAAGAAGCACCTCACACTTAAACGAGCTGGCGATACTTGTCCCAAGATTTACAGCGTAAGCAACTGGCTTTTTCTGGATCTTAGAAGCGGTGGTGGTGGCTCCCATTTCAATGAAGTTAATATCATCTTCAGAAAGGCCATATTTACGCATTAATTTATGAGCCATTGCCAAAGCGGTTGCAGCTTCGTTTGGGTTGCCTGATTTGCCAAGCTCAAAACACTTTTTGATTTTTTCTAAATGACGTGGATTCATGCTGCTTTACCTTTCTTTGTTGGCTTCTTAATTGGCTTAAGAAGATTTCGAGCTTTTGCTAAGCATGAATCAAACACTCGGCCTTTGGTGAAAGTACAAGTGGTGCGATAGAAACGAAGAACTTCTTGAATGCCTCGGTTAATATCAGACGTTTCATAGCCGTCAGTTTGTAAAGCGGCATGTATATGTTTGCCAATAAACGCTTCTTGGCTGTTTTGATAAGTTAATAGACTCATTACACATTTCCCTTTGGGTGAAACCCAGCAATCAGCATAAGTACTTGTAATTGGTGGTCAGCCAGTTATATACTGATTGCGAGTTGAAAGACTCATTGCACAAAGTTAGCCCTTATTGGTTTGGTCACTAATAGGGGTTTTCTTCTATCTGGTATTTAGTAAATCCCCACATCAATAACTCAATCTGCTATTAATATTCTCAGCGGTGATTTGTAGCTTCTCAATTTTCGAGATTAGCTCATCACTTACTTCTGCTGTGAATGTCTCCAACAGCGACTTCGCCTCAACTTCAAAAGCCTTAAACTCATCGCGGATAGGGTGGTTTTGTGCTGTCTGGCTTACAGCAATATTGCCTAAAGTAATACTCTGGCGAACTTGCTCAGCCGTAGAGGCAAGCTTTGATAAATGGATTAACGAAAGCGTTTTCATATTTAGTCTCGTGTTTGAAGTTGAATTGATAATACACAGAATGTGTATTTACTGTCAAACACGAAATGTGTATTTCGTAATTAAAAATCATGAATAGGAAATTTAGATATAAAAAAACCGCCACGAGGGCGGTTATATATGAGTTTTGAGCATTATGAAAATAGTGCTATGTTTTTACCTTTTTCAGAGCAAATAGATGTGATATCTAAAAGACTATAATGATGCTTAGATGCAGTCTTTTCTACCCATGCCGTTGCGTTAATGGTAACGGGTTGCTGAATATTTTCGCCAAGCGTTGTCATTAACCGTTGCGCTATATCAAGATCTATTTCAGCGTCACAAGTTCGTTCTGCACCTTCAATTTGAATTTTAAGCTGAATTAAAGCGAACTCTGATTTAATCTCAAGTCTTTTTAGAAGAGCATTTACTGAATTTAACGGTATTTCTTTACTTGAGTTAAATTTTTCTTTGAGTTTTTGTACTTTCGCTCTGTGTTTACGAGTAAAGACTAAATGATTGCTTTTTATTTGAGGTGCTGGCTCTGATTTATCCCAATCAAAACTACATTCAATAATTTCAACATCTGTACCAAATAAATCTACAAAATGTGAACAAATATTTTGATTTAAGCCTTTCCTAATTAAGTTAGCAGTGGATAATGTATCAACATCTTCGATATTGTATAGCTCATTAAAAGCGACTGCTAATTTAGAGTTAACATAACGTTGTAATGACTCTGGTTGATCTAGCCCATCAGTTTGAGTTAAATCAATATCCAAATTATAGATAAATGAACCGCCAGTAGGTAGTACAGTATTTACACTACTGAGATATGTTTCTACTACTTCAGACTTATTTGGTTGGTTCTTTTTCTTATCTTTTTTACTATCAATTACAATGAATGCTTTGGCTGCTGATTTTATAATAGAGTAAATTGCAGACTCAATTTTATGATTTGTTCGGAAGTTTATTCTACCATGTTCAATTGCTTCACCAGCAGCTCGGATATGTATGTGATCTGATGGAGGCATTAAAAGGTTTAGTAGATCATCTACAGTTATGTTTAGAATATCAGCTAAATCCCTTGAGGCTTCAATAAGTGTTTTTTCTGCTCTAGGGTGTGAAAAACCTTGTTCTGTTTGTGTAGGTAGTTGAATTGATTCATTTAATGTATCATTGACCCATAGAGTTAAAATCTCAGAAGAGACTTCATTGCTTAATGTCCAATTATGACTATATAAATATTTGGTTAAACGTGAATATAACTCAGAAGACTTAAGCATAGTTACCCCCACAATTTTCGATCGGAAGATTATTTGCGACTCTTTTCATCATCCATATTAATGCTTCAGGTGTTAACCTTTGATTGGTCGGTACTTTAATTTGCTTGCTTCCTGTTGTCAATTCAGGCTCATTCATTAAGCTATACCAGTAGCAACCAAACCTTACCTCAGTGCTTAATGTATTGCTATGAATCCAGTCCTCTTGATTATCAGGTACTGGATTAACGACTAAGATTGAATGATAGACAGAATCCGTTAAAGGATCATAGTTTTTCTTTTCTAATTGATAAGTGATAGTGTCATTTTTAAAGCCTAAATCGTGACGTGAAAACTGGAAGCATTTTAATTGGACATCAAGTTTAGGGCGTTTTCTAACGCAATCGACATAATCTTTACCGTAAAATGTGATATCAATACCTACGTTATCTATAATAGTTGTACTGACATTTGTCCCACTAGCAGCAGCCAGCGCATAAACATGACTTAAACTTACAAGTTCTTTTGAATGCGAGACCGCAGTGCCCCCTGGCCCCCGTTGACTACTCAATGATTACCCCTTAAAACAATTTAAGTTTAGCATCTACAACAACACCAACTATTTTACAGTTTCCATTAACAGGAAGAATAGGGAAGTCATTATTTAATGGTTTTAGAAAGCGTCGACCACTGTCGATAACTAACTTTTTAAATGTAGCCTCGTTAACATCATCTAACTTAGCAACTACAAGCTTTCCGTTCTCAGCTTCTACACTAGGATCAATTAGAATCATTGTATCTGGTGGAAAGCTCACACCATTAGCAGACATCATTGATTCACCTTCAACTTTTAGCCAGAAACTACAATCACTTACACGCTCAGTAGTTTCAATAAAAGTATCTATTTCATCAATGGTATAAGGCTCGCACGCTTCTTTCCACATACCAGCCTGAACAGAACTAATTACAGGATAGCTTGCTTTTGAAGATGGTGGGGTCACTTTAATTGCAGATGTATTTGCTAATTCAGATGAATCAAACAGTATTTGATAAGGAGCAATATTTAAATGTTCTGCTAAAGCTTCAGCATCATCTAAGTTTATGCTTCTTACTCCTGCCTCATAGTTACCCACACGCGAAGCTCCCCAACCGCATAACTCGGCTAAGGTTTTTTGGCTAATGCCTTTAATTTCACGGAAATGCTTTAAGCGTTTTCCGACTTCTTGTTTTTTATTCATATTATTAAATTAACACGTTCCGTGTAGAGAGTAAGCACACTTTTTGTGTTTACGGTTAGACACAAAGTGTGTATATTGCTTTCAGGAGGTATACATGAACAAAATTTCTGAACATAGGAATAAGGCCAATTATAGCCAAGCTGCTTTCTCAAGGTTGATCGGTGTAACCACATCAACCATCGGAAATTACGAACAAGAAATTCGTACACCGCCATTAGTTACGTGTTGGAAAATTATCAATGCATTTAGATGTATCGGTGTTGAATGTTCTTTTGAAGATATTTTTCCAAATTCATCAACTGATGAACTTAAAGAATAGCAGTGATTTTGAATATTTGGTGAGTAAGAACACTCTGGATAAATAACCAGTATTAAGGACAAACCATGATAACCAGTTTAAAAGGCGTTATGCGTAACGCCATAGAAGGGTGGCGATGCGAAGTAAGCAAAGAGTTTATTGCTCAGAAAGTCGCAAGCGCATATTTCAAAATGGGCTTACCGCAAGAAGTCGATGCACAACGTAAAGAGCTGCTGAAAGTTCCTGGTGCGGATGACAAGAACAACACTCAAAACTTCTTTCGCTACAACGAACGAAGCAGTGTTGAAGCCAAAGCAACCATTATGGATTTATTGCCAGCCATTATCAGCGTCATGCCAGTGGATAGGGCGTGTACTGCATTAAACCAATTTTTAAATCCACTTGGGTTCTCTGTTGCTGCCATTGGATCAAATCAAACTCAAATGAAACGAGATCAGCTATTGGCCCAATTTAGTAAAGAATCGGGTGAGGCACTCCGTTTTGTACTTCTGTTAAGTGAAAACGCAAGCATTGACCAGCTTCGCGCCGCTTTCAAAGAAGTTCAAGAAAGTGAACTCGCTCATGAGCCAATTTTAAATTATCTACAAACTTTAATTTCTAATAAGAAATAAGGACTTTGTGCAATGAGTCTTTCATATCAAAACATCCACGGCCAAATGCAGTGGATAGCAAGTAATCGTTTTATGCGTTGCGTTGTGACCAAATGCGAAGCTGAAGCTATTTTTAACCAGATGAAACAAAGGGCTAATCAATGAGTATGATCTTAATGGCAAAGGCCATGAGCATTAAAGTGGGGAATCCTACTCGTAAGCTTGTTTTACTTAAATTGGCCGATAACGCGAACGATAACGGTAAATGCTGGCCATCGTATGATCACATTGCTGAGATGTGTGAAATCGACCGTCGAACTGCCATGCGTCACATCAAAGCATTATCTGAATCTGGCTTAGTAACTCTGACTTATCGTAAGGGTGAAAAGGGTAATTCTAGCAACATTTATCACCTTCATTTAGATGGTGACAAATTGTCACCCCCTAGTGACACACGATCACCAAGGGTAGTGTCAGAGGATCACCAACCTAGTGATCCTGTGTCACCCAGAACCAGTCATAGAACCAGTCAATTAGAACCAGTAAAAAATATAAAAAAATCTTTGGTCGAAAATTCTGAAATTCCTGAAGAGTTAAATCTGGTTGCATGGCAGCAGTGGCTTGAGTATCGAGCAACCATCAAGAAGAAATACAAAACCCAACGTGGTGAGCTTACTGGCATCGCTAAGCTGCTTGAATTATCTCGCAACGATAAAAAACTACAGCAACGAATTATCGATCAATCCATCGACAACGAATGGCAAGGGTTGTTTGAACTCAAGACGAACACAGCAAGCCGCATGAACGAGATTGCGGAATATTCACCAGAGCTTGATGCGTCGCAGTTTGCCGCTCCCAAAGGTTACTAAGGAATTATCATGAATTTAATGGCTAGATTACAACAAATCGTTCCAGCGCATATTGTTCCCCACACACCAGAACGCATGGCACAAATTGCGAAGGAGTGCGAGCAGAGCGCATCAGACAAAGCGCGTGACAACTACCGAACAAGCCAAGTGCAATCCATCTTTGGACGTAGCGGTATCAAGAAACGTCACCTAAATTGCAGCTTTGAAAATTACATCACTGAGAACCAAGGCCAACGCCAAGCGTATAACCAAGCCAAAAACTGGCTAGTGAATTACCGCAAGGGCGCAACAAGCAGTTTTGTTTTCTCTGGTACACCAGGCACAGGTAAAAATCATTTGGCGTGTGCTATTGCGAACCGATTGATGGCACGTAAAACCTCTGTGCTTGTGATCACCGTAGCGGATTTGATGCTTAAAATTCGTGACAAGTACAAACCAAACTCAACCACGACTGAAGCGCARTTYATGAAGTACCTCGGCAATCTGGATGTATTAATTCTTGATGAAGTAGGGCTGCAACGCATGAGCGACCAYGAAAAACTGATGATGAATATGATCATCGATGCACGTTATACCAATGAGAAACCAACGGGCATTCTTACCAATCTTCAAACTGAAAACTTAACTGAGATGTTAGGGCCACGAGTGATGGAGCGTTTGCTAGAAAATAACGGCGAGTGGGTAACGTTCTCATGGCCGAGCTTCAGAAAGAACAAGAAATTACAGGCGGTGTCATGAAAGGGATTTTTTACGACGCAGGTGGTCAAGCCGTCAACATGGAACCATTAGCATTAAGCGCTGATTGGAACCAAGCGATTGCAGAAGCCGCTAAACATATCAAAGGTGAGGTGGTCACCATCGCAAACCGTTTTGCTCTTGTTGGTTCTGGTAAAACAAGAGTGCTTATTGTAGATGAGAGTAACAAATGAATATTGAACGTGTAATCGCAAAGTTTGATTTAAAAGGGATTAACTACGAGCCATCAAAAGGCGGCAAAGCGTTAATGACATTAGAAGAGTATCTCGCTACAGTAGGGATAGCATGGAAGCAATCACCTGTAGGTTTTTTGGTGTTGTTTGTAGAATGTTTGAATGATGCACAATCAGCAAAGCAGTTGTTTAAAGCAACAATGATTGAAGCAAACGAGATCATGAAAACATGGCGCGGAACTTATCCAGACAAAGCACTCAATGCAATGTGCATAACAGCGATTGCAGAGGCAACACAATCATTAGGCCAAATCTGCCCAGAGTGTAATGGCTCAGGGAAGGTGAAGGCCAAGAACCGCGTGATACGTAAATGCCCATGTTGCGATGATGGGCGTATCCAGTGGACTCAAGAAACCCGTTTTGCATACTTTTGTTTAACTTTGAGGATCACGTATTCACGCTTTCGCCGCTACATGCCAGTTATCAAAGCCTTGGTGGATTGGCTTTCTGATAAAAGGAATGCAGCGGCGTTGTCTGTGCAGGATTAATTAATATTGGTTATATGTATTTCTAATTTTAGTGGATGTTTTCTTTATTGGTTGATTTTGTTTATAAAAGTTAAAGAGCTCAGTAATTTTATCTTCAAATGACGAATTCTGATTAAATAGTGTTTGAGTTTTTATTGGAAATCTTTCGGCTATTTGATCATGAGCGGATAAAATTAAATGAGAGAAGGTTGCTATTTTATAACCAAGTAGCTCTTTTGTTGAATGATTAAAATGTATTGCTAACATTCCTGCCGAGTATGCCCAATGTTCAATATTATTTATATCATTTTCAATATAATTATTTATACTATTTTCAATACCAGAAAGGATTAGGTTTATTGCTCCTCTTTCAATACATAAGAACTCTCTATTTAATCCTAGAATATTAATTGAAACCATTGCTTTTATTTTTTCTTTTTTATTTAAGTTTTTCCTTGGTATTATTTTAACTATCATCTCACAAGTATTACTTGCAGGGACAGGTTCTTTATAAGTGAATAATACGTTTGGGTCATCAAAATATGGATTAAATAGTAGAGGGTATTCTCCGGTTAAACTATTTATGAATTTTAAATTTTCACGATGGTCAGTCTGTTTTTCTAAAAAAACTGGGAATAATGTTTTTTTGCCGTAGGCTAAGCCATGCTCAATATTCCCTGAGTCATCGTTATTATTTGGAGGACATATATACAATCCATTGTATCCTTGTCCAGTATTGCAACACTCACATGATGGTAATAAATTCAAATAATAATCTCCCCATAAAAAATAACCAAATTTACAGGTGCTGTTTTTTTTCAAAATGTATTTTCCAGAGCGAGAGTGCTCATTATTATAAATTTCATCGATGATTAAGTAATTTTTTCTAAATGTTAGCTCTGCTTTTGGTCTGTAATGTTCAACTGTTTCAGTTTGGGTATCCTTGATTAATTTTCCACAATAAGCACAACGACCATTATCTATATTTCTAATTAAAGTTTTATTTGAATTGTAGCCTGGGAAATGTAAGGATGCTTTACTATTTCCAGTTTGATTGTTTATTTTAATTAAATTATTAGTTCGAGATTCTCGAGACTCTTTTGATAAAAATTTCAAATTATTTGGTACTGATTTTAAAGGGCTTATTTTCCTCATTATAAATACTCATTGTTTTTAAGTTCTTTCAATAAAGTGTTTTTATTTGGTTGAATATCATCAGAATTATATAAATCCAATACAGAGCTTATTATAAATTCCCTATATGAATTTCCAAAATATCCACTATTAGCTAATTCATCTTGTAAATTATCAACCAAATCCCAATCTTTATTTTTTAAAGCCAAATGATAAGCATAAATTTTTGATTCGTAAGTTTTAAGTCTATTGATTGTGGATAATCCAAATATAGGGCTAGTCAATATTTGCTCTACACTATAGTTCTCTACATTTGGTAGATCTGTTTTTATATGTGTTTTACCTTCAATTTCCTTTAAGACGATAACTTGGTCTGATTTATCACAAGATGTTAGTATAAGAGGATCATGCGTTGTTGTTATCAATAATGTATTTGGAAAAACACGATTTAATTTAGCTAAGATATTTTTTTTGAACTTGGGGTGAAGATGCAGTTCCAGTTCATCAATTAGTATCATTGAATTTTCAAGAGCAAGCTTTAAATCAGATAATGTAAAGATTGTATTTTTAACAAAATATGTGATTACATACATAAAGATTGAAAAGACAGAGCGATAACCACTGCTTAAATGCTCAATTTCAATAAGGTTATTATTTGTTTTAATAAGAGCAACATTGTTGTTTATAATTAATTCTGAGCTGATAGGAAGGTCAAATAAATCAATTAAATTTTGACCTATAAAATCGAATATCTCTTTATTTTCTCTAATTTTAACTAGTAAATCAAGGTTTCTAGTCATTTGTGTAGATGATACTCTATTTTCATTTATTTTTATTACATAAAATCTTGAGTGATGACTACTTATTGATGGTTTTTTGCTTTTTTGTTCAATGATAGTGTCATCTAATTTATTTATATAATTAACATTAACTTTTGCTGATTTATACCCATTAGTTATTAAATTTATTAGGTTATTGTCTTGTCGACCAAAACATTTGTCTATTAATTCTAGAATACTAGATTTTCCTACACCATTCTCACCAATTATAATTATTGATTTTCTATTATTAATTGTAATTTCAGAATTATCTTGGAAGTTTCTAATTCCTGTAAATGTTATTTTATTAATTTTACTATTAGTAACTACTACATTGTTATTTTTATTATCACTTGCTCTTTGTAATATATTGTTGAAATCTAAGTGAAGGTTTTTTAAATTTCTAGCTTTGATGTTAGAATTAGCACGGTATGATTTTTTTAAATTGTGATTTAATATGCAGCAATAGTAGCGGGTTATGTGCTTATAAATATTTGGGTACTTATCAATTAATTTGTAAATGTCAATTGTATTCTTACTATACAATATTTCCTTTTTTTTAACTTCATCATGTTCATATTTAATTATATTATAATCTTTTTCAAGAATGAGATTGTTTTTTGAATCGATTAATAAATTATTTTTAATGTTTTCTTTTAGTGCAACATAGAAAATATAATCAAAATACTCACTTGAAAAATTTAGGTCTATAGGATTCTTAAATATAGGGATGTTCTTTTTAGGTTCTGAAATGTTTAACATTTCAGTTGAAATTGTATCAATTATTTCATTTATTACATTGCGTCTTCTAAGTAATAACCCACTCCTATTAAGAGATAGTTTATTTATAGTATTTATACCTTCATTTGTTTTTCCTATAAGCTCACCATTAAAATTAAAATGATAATCTGATTCATATGAATTAACATTTGGTATGGTGAGGAATGGCTTTAATGTATTTAATCCTTTTAGATTGCTTTTTATTTCTTTGGCTCTTCCTAAATACAACATATTTTTAGGGCCGAGTGCGGAATGACATTCATTACATAATGGATAATATGATTTTGGATCTGAGACTATCCATAAATTATACCCTAAACCATCATGAAGAAATGCTTTACGAACAACTACAGCTTCAGAACCACAGTAGTAACAGAATTCTTCATCGAAGTTATCGGTATCTTTAATTGTATATGGCTTGAGTTCATTTTTATATTTTTCATCTGAAAATAAATTATATTGATATTTTGATATTCCAATAGGTAGTTCTATTTTAAAAGTTAATTTGTTGAATTTTCTAGCGGATAAAGATTTTAAATTAATATACAAAGTACACCTCACTTTATAAATTTACGTTAATGAATTATTTGTCTTTACTATATTATAGATTTGAAGCATAATTACCACATTAAAAAACCTCGCCCATCCGGCGGGGTTTTTTTATACCTGCAATTTATGACGTTTACTGGCACCTTTCGGGGTGCTTTTTTTATGGGTGAAATATGCAAGAAAAGATAAGTTCTTTATCCGCGTATGTCTCTGGTTGGGCTTTTGCTTTGTTTGGTGCGTTCTCATTGCAAGATTGGATGAGCCTCGTTGGTGGGGTGTGCGTGGTGTCTACCGTGTTCATTAACCGYCATTACAAAAAGAAAACGCTCGAAGAAATTCGCAAACGTCCCATCAGCGAGAAATTATATGAAGAGATTAGCGACTAAAGCCATTTGTTCAGTGGGAGTCATACTGGGCGTTGTCTTTGGCATTGATTCCAATTTGGCTACCAGCGAACAAGGTTTATCGCATATCGCAAATTTGGAGGGGTGCCGAACACAGGCCTATCAATGCAGTGCCAATGTATGGACTGTCGGGGTAGGCCACACCAAATCAGTAAAACCCAATACTGAACTTTCAAACCAAGATATTGCGACCCATTTTGTAAACGACATTTCCTCTGCAGAAACCATTGTAAACAACGCCCTTAAAATTGAAGTTACCCAAGCTCAATACGATGTGATGGTGAGCTTTGTGTTTAACCTTGGTGCTGGTAACTTCCAACGCTCAACACTGC
>NZ_OMPC01000002.1:0-100000 GCF_900312675.1 Aliivibrio sp. EL58
CTACATGTACTGGTGTTGAAATGTTCCGTAAACTGCTTGACGAAGGTCGTGCTGGTGAGAACGTTGGTGCACTTCTACGTGGTACTAAGCGTGATGACGTTGAACGTGGCCAAGTACTTGCTGCTAAAGGTTCAATCAACCCACACACTAAATTTGAGTCAGAAGTATACGTTCTTTCTAAAGATGAAGGCGGCCGTCATACTCCTTTCTTCAAAGGCTACCGTCCACAGTTCTACTTCCGTACAACGGATGTAACTGGTGATATCACACTTCCTGAAGGTGTTGAAATGGTAATGCCTGGTGACAACGTTCAAATGACGGTTGAGCTAATCGCTCCAATCGCTATGGACGAAGGTCTACGCTTCGCAATCCGTGAAGGTGGCCGTACAGTTGGTGCTGGTGTTGTTGCTAAAATCTTCGCTTAATAGCTAAAGATTTTGCGATAAATCGCATGACTAAAAAAAAGGGAAGCTTAGGCTTCCCTTTTTGTTGCCTGTAAGAAAAGACTATACGCTTTGCTAACTAGAAAACTTTGCGCTAGACACCATAAGAGGAAGTCAGGTCTAGCCCTACCAATAATAAGATTTAATTAACTTATGTTAGTATTCATTTGATGTGTTGAAATGAAAATCTTATTAAAAGAGGGGAGTTATATGTTTGCTTTTTCTCTTATAGTTTCTAGTTAGCAAAGCGTATCGTTTCTAGTCATAATTTTTTTCGTTTGTTTTTCAAACAATGCTTGCAACTGAAAGTGTGATCTGTATAATGCAACGCACTGGCTTAAGTCGGTTGTGAACCAATGAGCAGCGAGGAAAGTGCTGATTCCTACAGAGTAGGGTTAGTACTTAGAATGAATACTCAGCTTATGTTCGCGGTTAACATTATTAGACTTTATCTTTTGATTCGTCATCAGTTAAATTCTAATATAAGTTAACTGACAATGTGTCCTAATTTTGGACCTATGGTTTCACATAAATCAATCGCGTTCTCTCGTCTTATCGAGACTGAATGGCGATATTGTTTGTGTATTTATTATTGGAGCTCTGTCTCATGCAGAACCAACGTATACGTATCCGCCTAAAAGCTTTCGATTACAAACTAATCGATCAGTCTACAGCGGAAATCGTTGAAACAGCTAAGCGCACTGGCGCTCAGGTTCGTGGTCCTATTCCACTACCTACTCGTAAAGAGCGTTTTACTGTTCTTACTTCTCCTCACGTTAACAAAGACGCACGTGACCAGTACGAAATTCGTACTCACAAGCGTTTAATCGACATTGTTGAGCCAACAGATAAAACTGTTGACGCACTAATGCGTTTAGACCTTGCTGCTGGCGTTGATGTTCAAATTAGCCTAGGTTAAGGGGAGATTATTATGATTGGTCTAGTCGGTCGTAAAGTGGGCATGACCCGCATCTTTACCGAAGAAGGCGTTTCTATCCCAGTAACTGTTGTTGAAGTTGAAGTTAACCGTGTTTCACAAGTGAAAACTACTGAAACTGACGGCTACAACGCAATCCAAGTTACTTGTGGTTCTAAGAAAGCTAACCGCGTATCTAAGCCTGAAGCTGGTCACTTTGCGAAAGCAGGTGTTGAAGCAGGTCGCGGTCTTTGGGAATTCCGTTTAGAAAACGGTGAAGAATTCGCAGTTGGCGCTGAGCTAAGTGTTGAAATCTTTAACGAAATCAAAAAAGTAGACGTTACTGGTACATCTAAAGGTAAGGGTTTCCAAGGCGCTGTTAAGCGTTGGAACTTCGCTACTCAAGATATGACTCACGGTAACTCTTTGTCTCACCGTGCTCCGGGTTCAATTGGCCAATGTCAAACTCCAGGTCGCGTATTTAAAGGCAAAAAAATGGCAGGTCACATGGGTGCTGAGCGTTGTACTACTCAAAACCTAGAGATCGTACGTGTTGACGCTGAGCGCAATCTGCTTCTTATTAAAGGTGCAGTACCAGGCTCAACAGGTGGCAACGTGATCGTTAAACCAGCTGTTAAAGCATAACGTCTTAGGAGTATGTAATGGAACTTATGGTTAAAGGTGCTGCGGCACTAACTGTATCCGAAACTACTTTCGGACGTGAGTTTAACGAAGCTCTTGTACACCAAGTAGTTGTTGCTTATGCAGCAGGTGCTCGTCAAGGTACTCGCGCTCAAAAAACACGTTCAGAAGTATCTGGCGGTGGCGCTAAGCCATGGCGTCAAAAAGGTACAGGCCGAGCTCGTGCGGGTACTATTCGTAGCCCAATCTGGCGTTCAGGTGGTGTTACTTTTGCTGCGAAACCACAAGATCACAGCTTAAAAGTAAACAAAAAAATGTACCGCGGTGCTCTAAAGAGCATTCTTTCTGAGTTAGTTCGTCAAGATCGTTTGATCGTTGTTGAAGACTTCTCAATTGAAGCACCAAAGACTAAAGAGCTAGTTGCTAAGCTTAAAGAGCTTGAGCTTAACGATGTTCTTATCGTAACTGGCGAAGTAGACGAGAATCTATTCTTAGCTGCTCGTAACCTATATAAAGTTGACGCTCGTGACGTAGCTGGTATTGATCCAGTAAGTCTTGTTGCATTCAACAAGGTTCTAATGACTGCTGCTGCAGTTAAGCAAGTTGAGGAGATGCTGGCATGATCAGTGAAGAGCGTCTACTAAAAGTCCTACGTGGCCCACATATCTCTGAAAAAGCAACGATGGCTGCTGAAGGCAATAACACTATTGTTTTCAAAGTAGCAATCACTGCAACTAAGAAAGAGATTAAAGCAGCTGTAGAAAAGTTGTTTGAAGTTGAAGTTAAGTCTGTAAATACCCTTATCACTAAGGGCAAGACCAAACGTCAAGGTGCACGCCAAGGCCGTCGTTCAGACGTGAAAAAAGCGTACGTAATCTTGAAAGAAGGTCAAGACCTAGACTTCGTTGGCGGCGCGGAATAACAGGAGTAGTTAAAAATGGCTATTGTTAAATGTAAGCCGACTTCCCCTGGTCGTCGTCACGTTGTAAAAATCGTTAACGCTGACCTACATAAGGGTAAGCCATACGCACCTCTTTTAGAGAAAAACTCTAAATCTGGTGGTCGTAACAATAACGGTCGTATTACAGTACGTCACGTTGGTGGTGGTCATAAGCAACACTACCGTCTAATTGACTTTAAACGTACTAAAGATGGCATTCCAGCTATCGTTGAACGTTTAGAATACGATCCAAACCGTAGTGCAAATATTGCACTAGTTCTGTTCGCAGACGGTGAGCGTCGTTACATTATCGCATCAAAAGGTCTTAAAGCCGGCGATACAGTTCAATCAGGTGTTGATGCGCCAATCAAAGCAGGTAACTGCTTACCATTGCGCAACATCCCAGTAGGTTCTACTGTTCACTGTGTTGAATTAAAACCTGGTAAGGGCGCGCAAGTTGCACGTTCTGCTGGTGCATACGCACAAATCATTGCTCGTGATGGCGCTTACGTGACATTACGTCTACGCTCTGGTGAGATGCGTAAAGTTCTTTCTGAAGGTCGTGCGACTATCGGTGAAGTTGGTAACTCTGAACACATGCTACGTGAGCTAGGCAAAGCCGGTGCTACACGCTGGCGCGGTGTTCGTCCAACTGTACGTGGTGTTGCAATGAACCCAGTTGATCACCCACACGGTGGTGGTGAAGGTCGTACATCAGGCGGTCGTCACCCAGTATCACCTTGGGGTATGCCAACTAAGGGCTTCAAGACTCGTAAGAATAAATCTACTGACAAGTACATTGTACGTCGTCGTAACAAATAATCTATAAAGAGGAATCGCCATGCCACGTTCTCTCAAGAAAGGTCCTTTCATTGACCTGCACTTGCTGAAGAAGGTAGAGAAAGCGGTGGAAAGCGGAGACAAAAAGCCTATTAAGACTTGGTCCCGTCGTTCAATGATCATTCCAACTATGATCAACTTGACCATCGCTGTCCATAATGGTCGCCAGCATGTACCAGTTTTCGTTACAGAAGACATGATTGGTCACAAGCTGGGCGAATTTGCACCTACTCGTACTTATCGCGGCCATGCTGCAGATAAGAAAGCTAAAAAGCGTTAGGAGGTAGAATATGGAAGCTATTGCTAAACATCGTTTTGCCAGCATTTCTCCGCAGAAGGCTCGCTTAGTTGCGGACCAAATTCGTGGGAAATCAGTAGACCAAGCTCTTGAAATTCTTACTTTCAGCAACAAAAAAGCTGCAGTATTAATTAAAAAAGTTGTTGAGTCTGCTATCGCAAACGCTGAACACAACGAAGGTGCAGATATCGACGATCTTAATGTCGCTAAAATCTTCGTAGACGAAGGCCCTATCATGAAGCGTATTATGCCTCGTGCTAAAGGTCGTGCAGATCGCATCTTGAAGCGTTCAAGCCACATCACTATCGTTGTAGCTGATCGTTAAAGACTAGGAGATTAAGCAAATGGGTCAAAAAGTACATCCTAATGGTATTCGTCTTGGCATCGTTAAGCCTTGGAATGCTACGTGGTTTGCTAGTAGCCAAGAGTTCGCTGACAACCTAGACGGCGACTTCAAGGTACGTCAGTATCTTACTAAAGAACTGAAAAAAGCATCTCTATCTCGCATCGTTATCGAGCGTCCTGCTAAGAGCATCCGTGTGACTATTCACACAGCTCGTCCAGGCGTAGTAATCGGTAAGAAAGGTGAAGACGTAGAAAAACTACGCGCAGGCGTAGCTAAAATCGCAGGTGTTCCAGCGCAAATCAACATTGCAGAAGTTCGCAAGCCAGAGCTAGATGCTCAACTTGTAGCTGATAGCATTGCTTCTCAACTAGAACGTCGTGTTATGTTCCGTCGCGCTATGAAGCGTGCGGTACAAAATGCAATGCGTCTAGGCGCTCAAGGCATCAAAGTACAAGTAGGCGGCCGTCTTGGCGGTGCTGAAATCGCACGTTCTGAATGGTATCGTGAAGGTCGTGTACCTCTACATACTTTACGTGCTGACATTGATTACGCAACTTCTTCGGCTCACACTCAATACGGTGTGATCGGCGTTAAAGTTTGGATCTTCAAAGGTGAAGTTCTAGGCGGTATGCCAGCTGCTAACGCAGTAGAGCCTAAGGCTGACAAGCCTAAGAAGCAGCGTAGAAGCCGTAAGTAAGGAGCTGACTGATGCTACAACCAAAACGTACTAAGTTCCGTAAGGTTATGACTGGTCGTAACCGTGGTCTTGCTAAAGGTACTGAAGTGAGCTTCGGCGAATTCGGTCTTAAAGCTGTAGGCCGTGGTCGTCTAACTGCTCGTCAAATTGAAGCGGCACGTCGTGCTATGACGCGTCACATTAAGCGTCAAGGTCAAATCTGGATCCGTGTGTTCCCAGACAAACCTATCACAGAAAAACCGCTTGAAGTTCGTCAAGGTAAGGGTAAAGGTAACGTTGAGTACTGGGTAGCCCAAATCCAACCTGGAAAGGTTATGTACGAAATGAACGGCGTACCTGAAGAGTTGGCACGTGAAGCGTTCCGCCTAGCGGCACGTAAACTGCCTATCAAAACTACTTTTGTAACTAAGCAGGTGATGTGATGAAAGCACAAGATCTACGCGAGAAAAACGTTGAAGAGCTTAATGAAGAGCTTCTGAATTTGCTACGTGAACAGTTTAACTTGCGCATGCAAGCTGCGACTGGCCAACTACAGCAAACTCATACTCTGAAAGCTGTACGTCGTGATATCGCACGTGTTAAAACTTTACTGAATGAGAAGGCTGGCGCATAATGAGCGAGAAAATTCGTACTATGCAAGGTCGTGTAATTAGCGACAAGATGGACAAGTCTATTGTTGTTGCTATTGAACGCATGGTGAAACACCCGATCTACGGTAAATACATCAAGCGCACGACTAAGCTTCACGCACATGATGAAAACAACGAGTGTGGCCAAGGCGACCTAGTTGCGATTCGTGAATGTCGTCCACTGTCTAAGACTAAGTCTTGGACTCTGGTAAACATTATTGAAAAAGCAAAAGCTTAATTTTTGCTGATTCGATAGCGATACATGTAAGCAGCTCCAATAATTTTTTTTGGAGCTGTTTATTTTTTGACTACCTTTATTAAAAGAATGGTGATACACTCCCCATCCTCTTTTGAAGAGGCAGTCCGACCCGTGATGGGTCTATTTAAATATTTAGCGGAGCACTAACAATGATCCAAATGCAAAGTACACTTGACGCTGCAGATAACTCTGGCGCGCGCAAGGTAATGTGTATTAAGGTCCTGGGTGGCTCTCACCGCCGTTATGCACATATCGGAGACGTCATTAAAGTTACTGTTAAGGAAGCAATTCCTCGCGGTAAAGTTAAAAAAGGTGATGTTCTGAAGGCGGTAGTAGTGCGCACCCGTAAAGGCGTTCGTCGCCCAGACGGTTCTATCATTCGCTTTGACCGTAACGCTTGCGTATTGTTGAATGACACTACTGAGCAACCAGTCGGTACACGTATCTTTGGTCCAGTGACTCGTGAACTTCGTAATGCGAAATTCATGAAAATTGTTTCACTAGCACCAGAAGTTCTGTAAGGAGCGGTCAGATGGCAGCTAAAATCCGTCGTAATGACGAAGTAATCGTTCTTGTCGGTAAAGATAAAGGCAAGAAAGGTAAAGTAACTAAGGTTCTTGAAACTGGTAAAGTTATTGTTGAAGGTATCAACCTTGTGAAAAAGCACCAGAAGCCAGTTCCGGCTCTTGGTCAGCAAGGTGGTATTGTTGAGAAAGAAGCAGCAATTGATGCTTCTAACATCGCAATCTTCAACGAAGCAACTGGTAAAGCGGACCGTATCGGTTTCCGTTTTGAAGATGGTAAGAAAGTTCGTTTCTTTAAATCTAACGGCGAAACTGTTTCTAACTAATAGAAGTAATTTGGAGTTCTACTATGGCGAAACTGCATGATTACTACAAGTCGTCTGTAGTCGCTGAGCTTACCAAAGAGTTCAGCTACTCGAGCGTCATGCAAGTCCCTAGGGTTGAAAAAATTACCCTAAACATGGGTGTTGGTGAAGCAATCAACGATAAGAAACTACTAGAAAACGCTGCTGCCGATATGGCAATTATCTCTGGCCAAAAGCCATTGATTACAAAAGCACGTAAATCTGTAGCTGGTTTCAAAATCCGTGAAGGCTACCCAATCGGTTGTAAAGTAACCCTGCGTGGCGAACGTATGTGGGAATTCTTAGAGCGTTTAATCTCTATTGCACTTCCACGAGTACGTGATTTCCGTGGTGTTAGCGCTAAGTCTTTTGACGGACGCGGTAACTACAGCATGGGCGTTCGCGAGCAAATCATCTTCCCTGAGATCGACTATGATAAAGTTGATCGTGTACGCGGTCTTGATATTACTATCACGACGTCAGCGAATACAGATGCGGAAGGCCGAGCTCTGCTGACTGCCTTTAACTTCCCATTCCGTAAGTAAGGTGAAGGGTTACTGTTATGGCTAAAAAATCTATGAAAGCGCGTGAAGCTAAACGTGCAAAACTTGTATCACAGTTCGCTCAAAAGCGTGCTGCGTTAAAAGTTCTAATTAGCGATGTAAATGCTTCTGAAGAAGAGCGTTGGGATGCAGTTCTTAAATTGCAAGCTCTACCTCGTGATTCAAGTGCATCTCGTCAGCGTAATCGTTGCAACCAAACTGGTCGTCCACACGGTTACCTACGTAAATTCGGTTTAAGCCGTATTAAGGTTCGCGAAGCTTGCATGAAAGGCGAGATTCCGGGTCTTCGTAAGGCTAGCTGGTAATTGCCACTTAATCATTTGGAGTAAATCTTATGAGCATGCAAGATCCGATTTCGGATATGCTGACCCGCGTTCGCAACGGTCAATCAGCAAATAAAGTTGCTGTTAAAATGCCTTCTTCAAAGCTTAAAGTTGCAATTGCTGCACTACTTAAAGCTGAAGGCTACATCGCTGAATTCGCTGTTGAAGGCGAAATCAAACCTGAGCTAGAAATCACTCTTAAGTATTTCCAAGCTAAACCAGTTATCGAGCAAATCCAACGAGTTTCTCGTCCAGGTCTTCGTGTATACAAGAAGAACGACGCGTTACCATCTGTTATGGGTGGTCTTGGTATTGCTGTTGTTTCTACATCAAAAGGCCTTATGTCTGACCGCGCTGCGCGTAAAGCTGGTCTTGGTGGCGAAATTATCTGCTACGTAGCTTAATAGGAGTAGGATATGTCTCGTGTTGCTAAAGCACCTGTGGTTCTTCCTGCTGGCGTAGAAGTTAAACTGAACGGCCAGGAAATCACTCTTAAAGGTGGTAAAGGTGAACTAACTCGCGTACTTAACGACGCTGTAGTTGTTTCACAAGAAGATAACTCTATTGTATTTGGTCCACGCGAAGGCGTTGCCAATGCTTGGGCTCAAGCTGGTACAGCTCGTGCACTAGTAAACAATATGGTTATCGGTGTAAATGAAGGCTTTACTAAGAAGCTAATTCTTAAAGGTGTAGGTTACCGTGCTGCTATGAAAGGCAACTCTGTAGGCCTTACTCTTGGCTTCTCACACCCAGTAGAGCACGCTCTACCAGAAGGTATTAAAGCTGAATGTCCAACACAAACTGAGATCATTATTACTGGTTGCGATAAGCAAGTAGTAGGTCAAGTAGCTGCGGATATTCGTTCATACCGTCAACCTGAGCCTTATAAAGGTAAAGGTGTTCGTTACGCCGATGAAATCGTGCGTACTAAAGAAGCTAAGAAGAAGTAGGGTATCACTATGGATAAGAAAGCATCTCGCATCCGTCGTGCTACACGTGCACGTCGTAAGATTGCTGAACTGTGTGCAACTCGCCTTGTAGTACACCGTACTCCGCGTCATACGTACGCTCAGGTAATCGCACCAAACGGCTCAGAGGTTATCGCTGCCGCTTCTACTGTAGAAAAGGCAATCCGTGAGCAAATTGGAAGCACTAGCAACAAAGCTGCTGCTGAAGCAATTGGTAAACTAATTGCAGAGCGCGCTATCGAAAAAGGCATTACTAATGTTGCTTTCGATCGTTCTGGTTTCCAATACCACGGTCGAGTAGCGGCGCTAGCAGATTCTGCTCGCGAAGCTGGTCTGAAATTCTAAGGTAGGGTTGGAAGATGGCTAAAGAACAACAACAAGCTACAGATTTGAACGAAAAGCTAATTGCTGTTAACCGTGTTTCTAAAACGGTTAAAGGTGGTCGAATCTTTAGTTTTACTGCACTAACAGTTGTTGGTGACGGTAATGGTCGCGTAGGTTTCGGTTACGGCAAAGCTCGTGAAGTACCTGCAGCGATTCAAAAATCAATGGAAAAAGCACGTCGTAACATGTTTACGATTGCACTTAACGAAGGTACTCTTCACCACTCTGTTAAAGGTCGCCACACTGGTTCTAAAGTGTACATGCAACCTGCTTCAGAAGGTACAGGTATCATCGCAGGTGGTGCTATGCGTGCAGTGTTAGAAGTTGTGGGTGTCCGCAACGTACTAGCTAAAGCTTATGGCTCTACTAACCCAATCAACGTTGTTCGTGCAACGATTGCGGGTCTAAGTAGCGTTAAGTCACCTGAAATGGTAGCTGCTAAGCGTGGTCTAACTGTTGAATCTATTTCGGAGTAAGTACCATGTCTAAAACTATCAAAGTAACTCAGACTAAAAGCTCTATTGGTCGCCTACCTAAGCACGTATTGTGTCTTAAAGGTCTAGGTCTACGTCGCATCAACCATACAGTAGAAGTTGAAGATACACCGTGTAACCGCGGTATGATCAACAAAGTTCACTATATGGTTAAGATTGAGGAGTAATCAGTAATGCGTTTGAATACTCTATCACCGGCTGCTGGCTCTAACGCTTCTAAGAAGCGCGTAGGTCGCGGTATCGGTTCAGGCCTAGGTAAAACTGGTGGCCGTGGTCACAAAGGCCAAAAATCACGTTCTGGCGGTAAAGTTCGTGTTGGTTTCGAAGGTGGTCAAATGCCTCTGAAACAACGTCTACCTAAATTTGGCTTTACTTCACGTAAGAGCCTAGTAACTGCAGAGGTTCGTTTAAGCGAACTTGCTAAAGTTGAAGGTAACGTTATCGATCTAAACAGCCTTAAAGCTGCTAACGTAATCACTAAGAACATTGTGTTCGCGAAAGTTGTACTTTCTGGTGAAATCGCTACTGCTGTAACTGTTAAAGGTCTACGCGTAACGAAAGGCGCTAAAGCTGCGATTGAAGCTGCAGGCGGTAAGATCGAGGAATAATCCTCGAAGGATGAGGTACAATGGCAAAGAAACCAGGAAAAGAAGTAAATAGTGCTCAGAGCGGCCTAGCTGAACTGAAATCGCGTCTGTTATTTGTTATAGGTGCGCTTTTAGTGTTCCGAGCAGGCTCATTTGTGCCAATTCCTGGGATTGACGCTGCTGTCCTTGCTGATCTTTTCGAACAGCAGCAGGGTACTATCATTGAACTGTTTAACATGTTCTCTGGTGGTGCACTGTCGCGTGCCTCAATTCTTGCTCTAGGTATTATGCCGTATATTTCGGCATCTATCGTTGTTCAACTGTTAACAGTTGTTCATCCACCTCTAGCAGAATTGAAAAAAGAAGGTGAGTCTGGTCGTCGTAAGATTAATCAGTACACACGTTATGGCACCTTGGTTCTGGCTACATTCCAAGCAATTGGTATTGCAACCGGTCTACCAAGCATGATTCCAGGGTTAGTTTCTAACCCTGACATGATGTTCTATCTGACAGCTACAGTAAGTTTAGTAACTGGTACCATGTTCTTAATGTGGTTAGGTGAACAAATTACTGAGCGTGGCATCGGTAACGGTATATCTTTGATTATTTTCACAGGTATCGTTGCAGGTTTACCACCAGCTATTGGTGAAACGATCCAGCAGGCGCGTCAAGGTGAACTGCACGTGCTTCTTCTATTACTAATTGCAGTGTTATCGTTTGCAGTTATCTACTTTGTTGTGTTCATGGAGCGTGGTCAACGTCGTATCGTCGTTAACTATGCGAAGCGTCAGCAAGGCCGTAAGGTATTTGCAGCACAAAGTACTCACTTGCCACTTAAAATTAATATGGCTGGTGTGATACCTGCAATATTTGCATCTAGTATTATACTATTCCCTGGGACATTGGCTCAGTGGTTTGGTGGTAATGGTGAAGGAACATTCGGTTGGTTAACTGATGTTTCCATGGCGTTAAGCCCTGGTCAGCCATTATATGTAATGCTTTATGCAGCAGCAATTATCTTCTTCTGTTTCTTCTATACAGCGCTGGTATTTAACCCGCGTGAAACAGCTGATAACTTGAAGAAGTCTGGTGCATTCGTACCCGGAATCCGCCCAGGTGAACAGACTACGAAATATATTGATAAAGTTATGACCCGTTTAACCTTAGCTGGTGCGATGTATATTACCTTTATCTGTCTGATCCCTGAGTTTATGATGATTGCATGGAATGTTCGCTTCTATTTTGGCGGTACTTCCCTACTAATCGTAGTTGTAGTTATCATGGACTTTATGGCACAGGTTCAGACTCATCTGATGTCTCAGCAGTATGAGTCCGTTTTGAAGAAAGCTAATCTGAAAGGCTATGGCCGTTAATTTCAGATCCATTTACGGAGTTTAGCAATGAAAGTTCGTGCTTCCGTTAAGAAAATCTGCCGCAACTGTAAAGTTATTAAGCGCAACGGTGTTGTGCGTATAATTTGTGTTGAACCAAAGCATAAACAACGCCAAGGTTAATTTAGCAGAAATTTTTACTTGATATATTAAGTTAGGCCGAGTATTATTCTCGGCCTACCTTTTGTGTGCAAAAGAAGTAGTTATAGCCGCAACGTATCCTCATCGGGCTTTGTTGTGGCTCTTCTTAAGAAAAAGTACTAGGAGTGAATAGTGGCCCGTATAGCAGGCATTAACATTCCTGATCATAAACACGCTGTAATTGCACTTACTGCAATTTACGGCATCGGTAAGACTCGCTCGCAAGCTATTTTAGCTGCAGTTGGTATTGCTGAAGATGTTAAGATCAGTGAACTGAATGATGAGCAGATTGATATTCTGCGTGATGGTGTTGCCAAATACACTGTAGAAGGCGACTTACGTCGTGAAGTATCGATGAACATCAAGCGTCTTATGGACCTTGGCTGTTATCGTGGTCTTCGTCACCGTCGCAGTCTACCGTTGCGTGGACAGCGTACTAAAACCAACGCACGTACCCGTAAAGGTCCGCGCAAGCCGATCAAAAGATAATCGGATAAGGTAGAGAGTACAATGGCAAAACAACCTACTCGCGCTCGTAAGCGCGTTCGTAAGCAAGTAGCGGATGGCGTAGCGCACATTCATGCTTCTTTCAACAACACAATCGTAACCATTACTGACCGTCAAGGTAATGCACTAGCTTGGGCTACTGCAGGTGGTTCTGGTTTCCGTGGTTCTCGTAAATCTACTCCGTTTGCTGCACAAGTTGCTGCTGAGCGTTGTGGTGAAATGGCCAAAGAATATGGCGTTAAGAACCTTGAAGTTATGGTTAAGGGCCCTGGTCCTGGTCGTGAGTCAACTATCCGTGCGTTAAACGCTGCTGGATACCGCATCACAAACATCGTTGATGCTACTCCGATCCCTCATAACGGTTGTCGTCCACCTAAGAAACGTCGCGTTTAAGTTTCGTTTCTAGGAATATTGGAGAAAGAACATGGCAAGATATTTGGGTCCTAAGCTGAAGCTTAGCCGTCGCGAAGGCACTGATTTATTCCTTAAATCAGGCGTACGTGCGATCGATACCAAGTGTAAGATCGATAACGCTCCAGGTGTACACGGCGCTCGTCGCGGTCGTCTATCTGAATATGGCGTTCAGCTTCGTGAGAAGCAAAAAGTTCGTCGTATGTATGGCGTACTAGAAAAACAATTCCGTAACTACTACAAAGATGCTGCTCGTATTAAAGGCAACACAGGTGAAAACCTACTTCAACTTCTTGAAGGTCGTCTAGATAACGTAGTTTACCGCATGGGCTTTGGCGCTACACGTGCTGAATCTCGTCAACTAGTTAGCCATAAGTCTATTCTAGTTAATGGTAAAGTAGTTAACGTTCCTTCTTTCAAAGTTGCGGCTAACGACGTTGTTTCAATTCGTGAAAAAGCTAAACAGCAATCACGTATTAAAGCTGCTCTAGAAGTTGCTGAACAACGCGAAAAACCAACTTGGATTGAAGTAGATGCTGGCAAAATGGAAGGTACGTTTAAGCGTCTTCCTGAACGTTCTGATTTGTCTGCCGACATCAACGAACACTTGATCGTCGAGCTTTACTCTAAGTAAAGCTTCAATATAGAGAGGACACAATGCAGGGTTCTGTAACAGAATTTCTAAAGCCGCGTCTAGTTGACATTGAACAAGTTAGCCAGACTCACGCAAAAGTAACTCTTGAGCCGTTAGAGCGTGGTTTTGGCCACACTCTAGGTAACGCTCTACGTCGTATTTTACTATCTTCAATGCCGGGTTGTGCCGTAACTGAAGTAGAAATCGAAGGCGTATTACATGAGTACAGCACCAAAGAAGGTGTTCAGGAAGATATCCTTGAAATCCTTCTAAACCTTAAAGGCCTTGCCGTTAAGGTTGAGGGTAAAGATGAAGTTATCATTACTCTTAACAAGTCTGGTGCAGGCCCTGTTGTTGCAGGTGACATCACCCATGATGGTGATGTTGAGATTGCGAACCCAGAGCATGTAATCTGCCACTTAACTGATGACAATGCTGAAATCAGCATGAGAATCAAGGTAGAGCGTGGTCGCGGCTATGTACCATCAACAGCGCGTATTCATAATGAAGAAGATGAGCGTCCAATCGGTCGTTTGCTTATCGATGCAACTTACAGCCCAGTAGATAAAATATCTTATGCGGTTGAAGCGGCTCGTGTTGAGCAACGTACTGACTTAGACAAGCTTGTTATCGATATGGAAACAAACGGTACGCTTGATCCTGAGGAAGCTATCCGTCGTGCAGCTACTATTTTAGCTGAACAACTGGATGCATTTGTAGATCTTCGTGATGTACGAGTTCCTGAAGAGAAAGAAGAAAAGCCAGAGTTCGATCCGATCCTACTGCGTCCTGTAGACGATCTTGAACTAACGGTTCGCTCTGCTAACTGTTTGAAAGCAGAAGCGATTCACTACATTGGTGATCTGGTGCAGCGCACTGAGGT
The DNA here is from genome assembly GCF_900312675.1 of Aliivibrio sp. EL58. Lineage (GTDB taxonomy): Bacteria > Pseudomonadota > Gammaproteobacteria > Enterobacterales > Vibrionaceae > Aliivibrio. Next base: position 14,165 of record NZ_OMPC01000002.1, read on the forward strand.
TGAGCTACTTAAAACGCCAAACCTTGGTAAGAAATCTTTAACTGAAATTAAAGATGTTCTAGCTTCACGTGGTCTTTCTTTAGGCATGCGCCTAGAGAACTGGCCACCAGCGTCTATCGCTGAAGATTAATCAGTTCACTAATTATCTAGTTAGAAGGATTAGGTCATGCGCCATCGTAAGAGTGGTCGTCAACTCAACCGCAACAGCAGCCACCGTAAAGCTATGTTTAGCAATATGGCTTGCTCTTTGGTTCGTCACGAGATTATCAAGACGACTGTACCAAAAGCAAAAGAGCTTCGCCGTGTAGTTGAGCCTTTGATTACATTAGCTAAGACAGACAGTGTTGCTAACCGTCGTCTAGCATTTGCTCGCACTCGTGATAACGAAGTTGTAGCAAAACTATTTACCGAGTTAGGTCCACGCTTTGCACAACGTGCTGGTGGTTACACTCGTATTCTGAAGTGCGGTTTCCGTACAGGCGATAAAGCACCAATGGCATACATTGAGCTTGTAGATCGTCCAGAAGTAGAAGCTGCAGCTGAGTAATCAGTAAGTAGTTTCACAAAAAAACCGAGTCTTAGGACTCGGTTTTTTTATATTCTGAATTTAATACCTATGCCAGTAATTATCTAATTAATTACACAAGTATAAGAAAAATTATTTCTGCCATTCAGTAAGAAAATTATGAACCTTATCAACCATATTGCTAGAGCCAACAAAGAATGGTACTCGTTGATGTAATTCGGTTGGTTTAAGATCTAGAATTCTCGTTTCCCCATCTGTCGCTTTCCCTCCAGCTTCTTCAATTAGCATTGCCATTGGATTACATTCATAAAGTAATCGTAATTTCCCGTTTGGATAAGCCTGCGTACTTGGGTATAGATAAATACCACCTTTCAGTAAGTTTCTGTGGAAATCAGCAACCAGTGAACCGATATAACGCGAGGTATAAGGACGATTCTCTTCAGGACAGATTTCTTGGCAGTATTTTAGATATTGTTTTACGCCTTCAGGGAAACGAATGTAATTGCCTTCGTTAATGGAATAAATATTACCATCTTGTGGAATTTTCATATCTTCATGAGATAAGCAGAACACACCTAAAGATGGATCATAAGTAAAGCCGTGAACCCCATTACCCGTACTATAAACAAGCATGGTTGATGAGCCATAAATAATATAACCAGCGGCGACTTGTTGGCTTCCTGGTTGAAGAAAGTCTTCTTCGGTCGGTGGTGTTCCAATCGGTGATATACGGCGATAAATAGAGAAAATAGTTCCGACAGAGACGTTAACATCAATATTTGATGAGCCATCCAATGGGTCCATTAATACTACGTATTTTGCGTCTTTGTTTAGCGCCTTGTTAAAAGCAACGGCTTCGTCTTCTTCTTCACTTGCGACACCGCAAACTTGGCCACGGTTTTCTAATGCCGCTTTGAATTTATCATTGGCATACAGATCCAATTTTTGCTGTTGCTCACCTTGAATATTTTCTTCACCAGAAGCACCAGTGATATCAACAAGCCCTGCTTTATTTATTTCGCGGTTAACAATTTTAGCTGCCAACTTAATTGAACCAATAAGTGAGGAAAGCTCTCCGCTTGCGTGAGGAAAGTCATGCTGCTTAGCAACAATAAACTCACCTAGGGTTCTCATTTCAGACATAGTTATTCCTTTATTCTCTGTTATTAGATATCAACGATAAGTAGGGTTAGGTACTGATTTATTTTTACAGTAGTTGTGTTACTGTTTGCTGTAATTCATTCTATAGCATAGAACTTTTTAAGAGTATTGAAGTAACTCTGTATCGGGATTACTCACTTAATTTAATATAAGACGGTTTTTATTATGCATATTCACATTCTTGGTATTTGCGGCACTTTTATGGGTGGCGCTGCGACATTAGCTCGCCAACTTGGACACAAGGTTACTGGATGCGATGCTAACGTGTATCCTCCAATGAGTACGTTATTAGAATCTCAAGGTATTGAGATCATCCAAGGCTTTGACCCAAGCCAGTTAGACCCTGCGCCAGACCTTGTTGTGATTGGTAATGCAATGAGTCGCGGGAACCCGTGCGTTGAATATGTATTGGATAAGAATCTGAAATACACCTCAGGACCACAATGGCTTCAAGAGTTCTTATTACAAGATCGTTGGGTAATGGCAGTTGCAGGAACGCATGGTAAAACGACCACTGCAAGTATGCTTACATGGGTACTTGAAGAGTGTGGTTATAAACCTGGTTTCTTAGTCGGTGGTGTACTTGGTAACTTTGGTGAATCGGCTCGTTTAGGCGAAAGCATGTTTTTTGTCGTAGAAGCGGATGAATATGACAGTGCTTTTTTTGATAAGCGTTCTAAGTTCGTTCATTACCGCCCGAGAACTCTTGTGTTGAATAACCTTGAATTTGATCATGCCGATATTTTTGACGATCTTGCAGCTATTCAGCGTCAGTTCCATCATTTAATTAGAACTGTTCCAAGTACGGGGCGTATTTTTGCACCAAAACAAGATAACCCACTAGAGCAAGTGCTAGCGCAAGGTTGTTGGAGTGAACTTGAATTTACCGGTGAAGATGGTCAATGGAAAGCGATTAAACTTGAGAAAGATGGCAGTCAATTCGAGGTTTATTTTGAAGGCGAGAAAGTAGGACAAGTAAATTGGGATCTCGTCGGCGATCATAATGTCAGTAACGCATTGATGGTTGTCGCTTCAGCTCGTCATGTGGGAGTCACTCCTGATTTAGCTTGTGAAGCGTTAGGTAAGTTTATTAATACTAAGCGTCGTCTAGAGTTTAAAGGCGAAGTAAATGGAGTCATTGTGTATGATGATTTTGCTCATCACCCAACAGCGATTGATCTAACGCTAGGTGGCTTACGTAATAAAGTGGGCGATAAGAAAATTATTGCGGTACTAGAGCCTCGTTCAAGCACCATGAAATTAGGCGTTCACAAAGATACGTTGGCGGCTTCTCTACATGCAGCAGATTCGGTTTATCTTTTCCAGCCAGATAATATCACTTGGTCGGTAGATGATGTTGCTCAACAATGCACTCAGCCCGCTTATACCCATAATGATATTGACTGCTTTGTTGATATGATTGTGGCCGAAGCACAACCAGGTGATCAAATATTAGTCATGAGTAATGGTGGTTTTGAAGGCATTCACGGTAAATTACTTGATAAGTTGAGCCAATAAATGAAATCCAAAAAGAAAGCGATCACATTAGCTATGACAGGAGCCTCTGGTGCTCCTTATGGACTCCGTCTATTAGAGTGTCTATTGGCCGCGGACTATCATGTTTACTTTCTTATCTCCTCGGCAGCTCGTGTGGTGATGGCAACAGAGCATGATCTGAAGTTACCAAGTGGTCCTGATGCGATGAAAGCGGCACTGGTTGAGCATCTTGGTTGTAATGCTGATAATTTAACGGTTTGTGGTAAAGAGGATTGGTTCTCACCAGTCGCTTCTGGATCAGCAGCACCAAAGCAAATGATAGTGTGCCCGTGCTCTGCAGGTAGTGTTGCTTCTATTGCTCATGGTATTTCGGATAACTTGATAGAGCGGGCTGCGGATGTGGTGTTAAAAGAGCGTGGTCAATTAATTCTTGTTGTCCGAGAAACTCCATTTTCAACGCTGCATTTAGAAAATATGTTAAAGCTCTCTCAAATTGGTGCGACGATCATGCCTGCCGCGCCTGGTTTTTATCATCAACCAAAGTCGATTGAAGATTTAATTGATTTTATGGTTGCTCGAATATTAGATCATTTAGGTATGGATCAAGGATTAGTCCCTCGCTGGGGTTACGATCACCGTTGATATAATGAACGAGTCTAGAGAAAACCTCTGGCTCATTGCTTGATTCACACATACAATATGGCCTCTCATCGGGGAGCAACCGATATCAACTAGTTATCTAGAGTGGTATTCGCTGAGATTAGTAAGCATTGGATAATGCTCGCTTAAACCCGTACTACCTGACTCAGATAATGCTGGCGTAGGGATTGAGATGACATCCTCTTAGAGAATATCACCTTAATTCTGTGCCGCTCAAAAGGATGTAAGCGCACACAATGAACACTCTTTCTATTTCCTCTCCATTTAAACTATTGCCGACAGCGTTAGCTATCGTCGCGGCGTCTTCTTTTTCTGTTTCTGCTGCAGATACAGAGACTCTAACCGTTTATACCTACGACTCTTTTGCGGCTGATTGGGGACCAGGACCAACGATTGAAGCGGCTTTTGAAGCTCAATGTGGCTGTGATTTAAAATTAGTGGCACTTGATGATGGTGTTTCTATCTTGAATCGACTTCGGTTAGAAGGGAACAATGCCAAAGCAGATGTGGTGTTAGGTTTAGATAATAACTTAATGGCAGAAGCGAAGGCGACAGGGTTATTGGCTCAGCATCAAGTGAATACGGATTCTGTTACTTTACCAGGTGGTTGGAATGACACGACATTTGTTCCTTATGATTTCGGTTATTTTGCGTTTGTTTATAATAAAGAAAAAGTAGCAAATCCGCCAAAAAGCTTAAAAGAGTTAGTCGAGCAGCGCGATGATCTAAAAGTAATTTATCAAGATCCACGAACCTCGACACCTGGACAGGGATTATTACTGTGGATGAAGTCTGTTTATGGTGATGAAGCACCACAAGCGTGGAAGCAACTCGCTAAGAAAACGGTCACAGTAACCAAAGGTTGGTCTGAAGCTTACAGTATGTTCCTAGAAGGCGAGTCTGATTTGGTTTTGTCTTATACGACTTCTCCAGCGTATCATTTGATTGCTGAAAAAGACGATAGATTTGCCGCGGCTAATTTTTCTGAAGGTCACTACACTCAAGTAGAAGTGGCAGCGAAAGTAAAAAATACTCAACATAATAAACTGGCTGATGAGTTCCTTACCTTTATTTTAACTGATAAGTTTCAATCAGCGATGCCAACAGGTAACTGGATGTACCCTGTGACCGATGTCGCTTTGCCTGAGGGTTTTGATAGCTTAACTGTGCCGAGTAAAGCTCTGTCATTTGATTCACAAGCGATTTCACAACAACGTAAATCATGGATCCGTGAGTGGCAACACGCCCTGACATTCTAATTTGAAATAAGGGGCACCGTTGTGCTCCTTTCTTTTGGCAGTTATGAAAAATACCTCTTCTTATCATTCAGTTCCTTTATTGGGCTATTTAATCGCGATTGTCATTATTGGCTTTGTTGGCGGAGCGATCAGTGCTCTGCTTTTAGAATCGCCAAGTTTGGATTTAAGTCTCGTTTGGTCAGACCCTTATTATCGCTATATTACTCAGTTCAGTTTATACCAAGCATTCCTTTCTACTGTATTTAGTATCAGTTTTGCGATCCCTACAGCGTATGCCTTATCACGACGTCAGTTTAAAGGACGAGGCTTACTACTGAAGCTTTGTGCAACCACACTTGTGCTTCCTGTATTAGTGGGTGTTTTTGGTTTACTTTCTATTTATGGAAATAGCGGCTTAATCGCTGATCTATTTCAATGGTTTGGTTATTCTCTGCCATTTTCAATTTATGGCTTAAATGGCATTTTACTCGCGCATGTTTTTTTCAATTACCCTTTCGCTACTCGGTTGTTTCTACAAAGTTTGGATTCTATTCCTACAGAGCAACATCAACTTTCGGCTCATTTAGGGTTAACGGGTTGGAGTAAATACCGATTGGTGGCATGGCCGAGAATTAAGCAGCAATTACCTCATGTCGCTGGCCTCGTATTCATGCTTTGCTTCACTAGTTTTGCTACGGTAATGGCATTAGGTGGCGGTCCAAAATCAACCACGATTGAATTGGCAATATATCAGGCGATCAAGTTTGATTTTGATTTGCAGGCGGGCGCTATTTTAGCCTTATGGCAGATGTTGCTATGTGGCGTACTTTCTTTATCAATTCAACGTTTTTCTAAATCGGTTGCTGTTGACTCGGCATCCATTTCTCAAGCAGTGCTGTATCAAGATTCAACCCAAGAAAAGTGGTGGGACAGAGGGTGGATTATATTACTGATACTCTTTTTATTACCGCCGCTACTGATGGTGGTGCTTAGTGGTTTAAATTCTGAATTTATGACGGTGTTTAGTTCATCTGATTTCTGGTTAGCGTTAGTAAACTCATTAATAGTGGCTTTAGGGGCTGCGGTATTAGCAATGATATTTGGTGTTATCTTGTTGCATACAACTCGTGCGTTGAGATTAAAACAGAAGCGATTATGGGCTGATAAATTAGATCTGATAGGAACGATGATCTTAGTGACTCCGGGCTTGGTGATCAGTACTGGGTTATTTTTATTACTCAGAAATGTGACCGATGTGTTTTCTATTGCGATTTGGATAGTGGTCGTCGTGAATGCACTGATGGCTTTGCCGTATGTGATAAAAACACTCGCGCAGCCTCTGTTGCATATTGCGCAACAATATCAATTATTATCAGCAAGCTTAGGTCTTTATGGCTTTACTCGTTTTCGATTGATTGAATGGAGGGCATTAAGAAAGCCAATGGCTCATGCATTTGCGATTGCCTTTATTATGTCGATTGGTGATTTAAGTGCGATTGCTTTGTTTGGCAGTCAAGAGTTTAGAACCTTGCCTTTGTATCTGTTTCAATTATTAGGTAGCTATCAAATGGAAGCCGCCGCAGTGGTCTCCTTAAGTTTATTGCTATTAAGTGTTGGTGTATTTGGCGTGGTGGAGTGGTTATTCTCTTCTAAACATAATCATAAAGGTGAAGCGTAATGCTGAGTTTTTCGGATGTAAAATATCGTTATCATTCAGAATTATTTGAATTTGATTTAGATGTAAAACAAGGTGATGCTGTCGCTGTTCTTGGTCCTAGTGGGGCAGGGAAGAGTACCTTGTTGAGTTTATTGGCAGGATTCATCAATCCAGAATCGGGTGATATCACGATCAATAACACGTCGTTACTATCAAAAGCGCCACATCAGCGTCCATTATCGATGCTATTTCAAGAGCACAACTTATTTGCTCATCTCTCGATTGCCGATAACATTGGTTTAGGTATTAAAGCGAATTTGCGCTTAAGTGAGACCGAGAAAGAGCAAGTTATTCATGCTGCTCAACAAGTCGGGGTCGATGAATTATTACATCGTTTACCTGAACAGTTATCTGGTGGGCAAAAACAACGGGTAGCATTAGCTCGATGTTTAGTACAAAAAAAGCCAGTATTGCTATTGGACGAACCTTTTTCTGCACTGGACCCTATGTTGCGTGAAGAGATGATTTCTTTAATCAATCAACTCATTAAATCTCAGAATCTTACGGTGATGATGGTGACTCATAGTTTGCAGGATGCAAAAGCACTGGCCTCTCATTACGCCTTTGTGTGTGAGCATAAAATATTGAGTTCTGGAAAAGTATCTGAACTAACAACGCAAGATAATCCGCCGCAAGTAGAGCGATACTTGCAAGCGGTTAAGTAAACTTTTTCCTCTCAAATTGGGTATAATCTACTACACTCAGTTTTATGATAAATAGGCGTGACCTATGTGCTGTCATACAGTAACATTAGCGCCCTTTTGAACCTCGCCTTAAGGCTGTCTATTCAGGTTCTAAAATTTCTCACTCTATATAAAATAAACTAATTTTGAGGTGTGTTACCACTATGTCATTTGCTTTGGGCCAACGTTGGATCAGTGATACAGAAAGTGATTTGGGTTTAGGAACAGTTGTTGCTGTTGATGATAGAACCGTATCTGTACTTTTTGCCGCATCAGAAGAAAATCGTTTATACGCAAGACACGATGCACCCGTTACCCGAGTGATGTTCAATAAGGGAGATACAATTGAAAGCCATGAAGGCTGGTCACTTGAAGTAGAAGACGTTATTGAAGACGCTGGACTACTTACTTATATCGGAACACGTGTAGATACTGATGAAACGAATGTTGTTCTTCGTGAAACATTACTAAGCCATCAGATCCGCTTTAATAAACCTCAAGATAAATTATTTGCAGGCCAAATTGATCGGATGGATCGTTTTGCTTTGCGTTACCGTGCGTTGCAAAATCAATACGAACAACATAAAAACCCAATGCGTGGTTTATGTGGTATGCGTGCAGGTTTGATCCCACATCAATTATTTATCGCTCAAGAAGTTGGTCGTCGCTACGCACCGCGTGTTTTACTGGCTGATGAAGTTGGTTTAGGTAAGACAATTGAAGCAGGTATGATCATTCATCAGCAAGTGCTGTCTGGCCGTGCTGAACGTGTGCTTATTGTGGTTCCTGAAACCCTGCAACACCAATGGTTAGTTGAAATGATGCGTCGTTTCAATCTGCATTTCTCTATCTTTGATGAAGAGCGTTGTGTTGAAGCTTATGCGGATTCAGAAAACCCATTTGATACCGCTCAACTTGTATTGTGTTCATTAGATTTTATTCGTAAAAGTAAGCGTCGTTTTGAGCAAGTGGTTGAGGCGGATTGGGATTTGCTTGTCGTCGATGAAGCACATCACCTTGAGTGGAACCAAACAAAACCAAGTCGTGAATACCAAGTGATTGAAGCGATTGCAGAAGAGACCGCCGGTGTTCTACTGCTAACAGCAACGCCTGAGCAACTAGGTCACGAAAGTCACTTTGCTCGTTTACGTTTGTTAGATCCAGATCGTTTCTACGACTATGACGCATTTGTTGAAGAAGAGCGTCAATATCAGCCTGTTGCTGATGCCGTAACCGCATTAATGAGTGGCGACAAGCTATCGAATGAGGCGAAAAATCGCATTGCAGATCTACTTTCTGAGCAAGATGCTGAGCCTTTATTTAGAATTATTGAGTCTTCTGCATCAGAAGAAGAACAAGCACAGGCACGTCAAGAATTAGTGGACAACTTAATGGACCGTCACGGTACAGGGCGTGTGTTATTCCGTAATACTCGTGCTGCAATTAAAGGCTTCCCATTACGTAACCTGAACTTAATGCCTATGCCTTTACCATCACAGTATGCAACGTCAATGCGTGTAGCGACTATGATGGGCGGTCGTATGAGCGATGAAGCTCGTGCAATGAAAATGCTTTATCCTGAAGAGATCTTCCAAGAGTTTGAAGGCGATAGTGCTACGTGGTGGCAGTTTGATCCACGGGTTAACTGGTTGCTTGAATTATTGAAAGAAAACCGTAATGAGAAAGTATTAATTATCGCTTCTCGCGCTTCAACCGCACTGCAATTAGAGCAAGCGTTACGTGAGCGTGAAGGCATTCGTGGGACGGTTTTCCATGAAGGTATGTCTATCATTGAACGTGATAAAGCAGCGGCTTACTTCGCACAAGAAGAAGGTGGCGCACAAGTACTTATCTGTTCTGAAATCGGCTCTGAAGGTCGTAACTTCCAGTTTGCTAACCAATTAGTGATGTTTGATTTACCTTTCAATCCTGACTTACTTGAGCAACGTATTGGTCGTTTGGACCGTATTGGTCAAAAGCGTGATATCGATATTCATGTTCCTTATTTGCAAGGTACCTCTCAAGAGCTATTAGCGCGTTGGTTTGATGAGGGTTTAAATGCCTTTGGTGAAACCTGTCCAACAGGTCGTGCTGTGTATGAAAAATTCGCAGATACGATTATTGCCATTTTGGCGACGGGTAAATCAGATGGATTAGAACCTCTGATTGAAGAATCTGCTGCACTAAATAAAGAATTAAAAGCGCAATTAGAGCAAGGTCGAGATCGCTTATTAGAAGTTCACTCTAATGGTGGTGATAAAGCAAAAGCACTTGCTGAGGAAATTGCCGCAACGGATGGTGATATAAACTTAGTTAATTTTGCATTAAACCTATTTGATACTATTGGCTTGAATCAGGATGACAAAGGCGAAAATGCCATTGTTGTTACTCCTGCAGAAAATATGTTGGTGTCGAGCTACCCAGGTCTGCCTTATGAAGGTTGTACGATTACCTTTGATCGCGAAACGGCACTCTCTCGTGAAGATATGAACTTGATCAGTTGGGAACACCCAATGATCCAAGGTGGTATTGATTTAGTCTTGACCGAAGGTGTAGGGGCAACAGCAGTTTCTTTATTGAAAAATAAAGCTCTACCAGCAGGTACTCTATTACTTGAATTGGTTTATGTGGTTGATGCACAAGCGCCTAAGCAAAGTGGTATCGGTCGCTTCTTACCTAAAACGCCAATCCGTTTAATGATGGATGGTAAAGGTAATGATCTTTCAGCTCAAGTTGAGTTTGAAAGCTTTAACCGTCAGTTAAGCCCTGTAAATCGTCACATGGCAAGCAAGCTTGTGAACTCTGTTCAAAAAGAGATCCATGCGCTAATTGATACGGCTGAAGTGAGTATTGAAGATCGTATTGAAGCGGTTCGAGTGGATGCAAACGCAGAGATGAAAGCAGCATTAAATGCAGAACTAGAGCGTTTACAAGCATTGAAAGCGGTAAACCCAAACATCCGTGATGAAGAGTTAACTCAGATTGAAACTCAAATGAGTGAGCTTTCAGGATATATAGGTAAAGCGCAAGTTCAGCTTGATTCACTGCGTTTAATCGTTGTGAGCCATAACTAATCATGGCAATGCTTGAATACAATCCACCAATGGAACCGCTTGATATTGTCTATCAAGATGAAGCGATTCTTGCGGTGAATAAACCTGCGGGATTACTCTCTAATCCCGGTAGGGCTCCAGAGCACTATGACAGTGTATGGTCCCGTGTTATCGCTGAGTTTCCAGAAGCTCAGCTTGTGCACCGCCTTGATATGTCGACTTCTGGGCTAATGATTTTTGCTTTATATAAAGAAGCCGAAAGGCACATTAAAAAGCAGTTTCAGTATCGCTTAACTCATAAAGTGTATTACGCACGAGTATGGGGTAAAGTCGAGAAAACAGAAGGGCATATCGATTTACCGTTAATTTGTGATTGGCCAAATCGTCCACGCCAAATGGTGTGTTACGAGCATGGAAAGCCATCACAAACGGGGTATCAAGTGTTACAGGTTGAAGATAAGACAACATTAGTGCGCTTATTGCCGATCACGGGTCGCTCTCATCAACTGCGTGTGCATATGATGGAAGAGGGGCATGAGATTGTTGGAGATGAGTTTTACGCGTGTGAAGAGGCTCTGGCGTTTTCTGAACGTTTGCAACTGCACTCTGCTGAGTTGAGTTTTTATCATCCAGAAACCGATAAGTTCATCAGTTTATTTGCACCTTGTGAGTTTTATCCTGAGGCGAAATCGGGTGTATTAGATGCAATGAATATTGCACCGGTGAGACCTGATTATAAGACCTTACCTAAGCAATAATCTGAGTAGATTGATATAAAAAAAAGGAGCCAAACAGCTCCTTTTTTATTGAGGAAAATAGTAGAACATAATGATGGGTAGTTAGCCTTGTGGCTTAACTACCATTACGTTAATAGGTGAGTTTTCTACCACTTTACTCGCCACAGAGCCCAGCATTACTTTATCTATTTTTGAGCGTTTATGGCTTGGCATAACGATTAAATCTGCACCAAGACGTTCTGCGTAATCTAAGATGGTGACGTAAGGTTTACCTTCAGACACATGAACTTTATATACCACTTCTTCATCAACAAATTTAGCTGCAAATTCGTTTAATTGAATAGAGACATCTTCTTTCATCTTCTTCGCGGCATCTTTAGGAAAATAAGTAGAGACCATCGACATATGAATACCTGGTAAAACATTCAATAAATGCAGTTCTGCATTGGATTGTTTTGCATGCCAAACTGCTAACTCAACCGCTTTATCAGCAAAGCCTTTTTCATTTAAATCTACTGGAACCAATATTTGTTTATACATGATTTTTATTACCTAATTAGGGGAGGATTACTCCCCTAGATTCCATTCATTAATTTATGCCACCAAGTTTTCCTTTTTCGCTCGGCGACGCTGATTAAAGCCTAGTGCAAACAGTAGAAGTAGTGTTGGTACAAATACCCACTCTTTCAGAGGGCGTTCTGCATCAAGCACAACATTCTTTATTTCCCAGTCAAAATCAATTCCAGAAGCTTCGGCTGGACTGCCAAATTCAACCATATCTACAATCATCTTGTTATCTACTTTAGATAGCATTAGACCCATAGAGCTTACACGTTCATCACCAGTGACTGCTCGATCTTCAAAAGGTAAGCGAACTGTTTTGCTAATGACATCACCCTCTAGATCTTGTCCTGTCACTTCTAATGTCAGTGATTGTCCCACATTTAGTCCTTCTGCAATTTGAGCGATCTCAATACCTTGGTGATAATCTTTAGCTGGATAGATTTGATCCCACCAGAAACCTGGGCGGAACAGTGAGAATGTGATCAAGAGTAGTAGTATGACTTCCCACCATTTTGTTTTAGTAAACCACCAGCCTTGTGTTGCGGCAGAGAAGGTCAACATCGCAATGATTGAAGAGATAATTGTTAGAGCTAAGTGCCACCAAGAATCAATTCCCATTAATAGTAGTTGGGTATTGAAAACAAACATGAAAGGTAAAATCGCGGTACGAATATCATAGGTAAAACCTTGAATACCAGTACGGATTGGATCTGATTTTGCAATTGCGGCTGCAGCAAAAGCCGCAAGACCTACAGGAGGCGTATCATCGGCCAGAATACCAAAGTAGAACACGAATAAGTGAACCGCAATTAATGGAATGATCAGACCATGAGCAGCACCTAAGGTTACAATAACGGGAGCCATCAAGGTAGATACAACAATATAGTTAGCTGTTGTTGGTAAACCCATGCCTAAAATCAAGCTGATTACCGCAGTAAATAGCAGCATAAGAATGATGCTACCACCAGAGATAAACTCTACAAAATCAGTCATTACTAGTCCGATACCCGTTAAGGTTACCACACCAACAACCGTACCAGCAGCAGCGGTAGCTACACCAATACCAATCATGTTTCGAGCACCTGATACTAGACTTTCTAGTAAATCATTAAACCCTTGTTTTACTTGCTCTGCTACATTGTCTTCTTTAGCAAAAAAACCAATGAGTGGGCGTTGAGTCAGTAGGATGAAAATCATAAATACTGATGCCCAAAAAGCAGATAAACCTGGAGAGAAGCGTTCTACTGTTAAACACCATACTAATACGACTATAGGCAGTAAGAAGTGCAGACCAGATTTAATGGTTGGCCCTGGATCAGGAACTTCAGTCAGCTCTTCATCAATCGCCATCATTGCATGCTCTTGATATCTTGCAGAGATGCTAACTAAGCCCACATAAGCAAGTAATAGAGCAACTGTTACAATTGGTGTCGCGCCATCACCAAAGACATCTTTAGTCCAACCAATGCCGTAATAAACGGCAGCACTCATAACACAAAGACCTAAAATCGTTCCAGTGAAAGAAAGTAAGCTGTGAAGTAACTTTGGTGTATGGCGACGAGGAAGGCCAGTCATTCCTGCTTTACATGCTTCTAGGTGAACAATGTAGAGTAGGGCGATATAAGAAATTAGAGCGGGTAATAATGCCGCTTTAATTACTTCTACATAAGAGATACCAACGTATTCAACCATTAAGAATGCAGCTGCACCCATAATTGGCGGTGTTAATTGTCCATTGGTTGATGCAGCAACTTCGACAGCTCCGGCTTTTTCACCAGAGAAGCCAACACGCTTCATTAGTGGGATCGTAAACGTACCGGTTGTTACTACGTTAGCAATTGATGAACCAGAAACTAAACCAGATAGACCTGAAGCTACGACAGCTGCTTTTGCTGGGCCCCCTTTCATGTGACCAAGTAAAGAAAACGCGACTTTAATAAAGTAAGCACCAGCACCTGCTTTTTCTAGCATGGCACCAAATAAAACAAATAAGAAAACAAAAGAAGTGGATACGCCTAGTGCAACACCAAAAACGCCTTCAGTTGTTAGCCATAGATGTGACATTGCTTTATTTAGACTTGCGCCCTTGTGTGCAATGACATCTGGCATATGAGGGCCAGCAAAGGTGTAAAGCAAGAATACAGCAGCAACCACCATCAGTGGTGGACCTAAAGCGCGACGTGTAGCTTCAAGTAATAGCACCATACCTACGACGGATGCAATAATATCAGGAGTCGTTGGAGCGCCAGAACGATCCGCAAGTTGCGCATAGAAAATATAAATATAAGCGGCTGAAAAACTGCCTGCAAATGCAAGAGCCCAATCAACGGCGGGTATACGGTCTCTTGGTGAGTTTTTAAGAGCGGGATAAGCCGTGAAGGCTAAGAAAATAGCAAACGCTAAATGTATTGAACGTGCTTCAGTATCATTGAGTATGCCGAAATCAAAAATGAACGGTAAAGGGGAAGCATACCAAAGTTGAAACAGAGACCAACATAGTGGAACAAACCATAGAATACGGCCAGATAATCCTTGCGGTGAACGCGCACCAGTATCAGATTGGGCCACCATTTCTTGCACATCTTGTGACGTATTTGACGACTGCGTCATGTACTTTTCCTTAGTGATGGTCGAACCTAACACTCAATCATTAAGTATTAGATTACTGAATATAAGCCAATATATAGGCTAGAAAGAACCGATCTTTAAATCCGTTTTATTATTGGTTGTTATCCGTGGCATAGAAAGATCAGGGGTGTTAGAAGAAACGAAGAGACCAACGGGTCTCTTCGTTTTATAACAACACTACCAGTAAAGGATAGTGCTACTTAGAAGATATACTATTTTAGTAGACCAACTTCTTTGTAGTATTTCACTGCTCCTGGGTGTAATGGGATAGAAAGACCTTCTTTTACCATGTCTTCTTTTTTCAGTGTTGCAAATGCTGGGTGTAGACGTTTGAACGTATTAAAGTTCTCAAACACCGCTTTTGCTACACTGTAAGCAACTTCATCAGAAACATCAGAAGTTGTAACCATTGTTGCCGCAACACCAAAGCTATTTACATCGCCTTCAGTACCGCGGTACATACCTGCAGGTACTGTTGTATTAGCATAGTAAGGGTTATCAGCAACGATCTTATCAATTTTAGGACCCGTAGCAGAGACTAACTTAGCATCACAAGACGTCGTAGCTTCTTTGATTGAACCATTTGGGTGACCAACCATGTAGATGAACGCATCAATTTTGTTGTCACAAAGAGCTTGTGAACGCTCTGAACCTTTTAGTTCAGAAGCTAGCTTAAAGCTATCGTTAGTCCAACCCATAGCATCCATAACAACACTCATTGTTGCACGGTCACCAGAACCTGGATTACCAATGTTTACACGTTTTCCTTCTAAATCAGCAACGTTGTTAATGCCTGAATCTGTACGAGCGATGATGTTAAAAGGTTCTGTATGAAGAGAGAACATTGCACGTAGTTTCTTATAAGGGCCTTGAGCTTCAAATTTACTTGTGCCGTTATAGCCATGGTACTGCCAATCTGATTGAACGATACCAAAGTCAAGCTCGCCTGCACGGATAGTGTTTACGTTGTAGATTGAACCGCCTGTTGATTCAACAGAACAGCGAACATTATGTTCTTTACGATCTTTGTTCACTAACTTACAAATGGCACCGCCAGTTGGGTAGTAAACACCAGTCACTGAACCAGTACCAATAGTAATGAACTCCTGAGCGCTCGCAGTTCCCATACCAGCACCAAGCATTGCAGTAGCAACAGCGGTTACTTTAATTAAGTTTTTTAATGCCATGTTATTCCTTTCCTTATTATGTTGTTTCTCTCTTATCTAAATGTTCTAGAGGCTAGAAGGTGAAAAATGAGAAACAGTATTTATTTACTTCATCGTGAAGTTTTAAATTTCCTGTTACGGAAATGGCATGCGAATGATAGCAAATTAATACAAGTTTTTTAAAACGCTGTTAACTAAAATATATCAAAAGTGTGAAATAACTAACTATTGATGAGTTTAATAATTAGCATTTTCGTCTAAATTTACATTTTGTTAACGCAGAGATTAGAGGGACGTTGAAGAGAACGAGAGAGTAAAGGTCACTTAACTATAAATGTGACCTCTATTTATTCGGAAGAGTGACGTTACACGCTGTATTCAAAAAGATCGCAAACAGAGTCAAATAAGTCAGCGACATTAATTGATCGTGTTGGAGTAATGAAGATAGTATCATCGCCAGCAACTACGCCTAAAATTCCTTCAGATTTTCCTAAAGAGTCCAGTAATCGAGCAATAAGTTGAGCTGCACCCGGGCCTGTGTGAATAACAACTAATGCATTGTTGTAATCAATATCCATCACTAGTTCACGTAACGAGCTTGAAACCGTAGGCACTCCAAGTTCAATGGGTAGGCAATACACCATTTCCATTTTGGCATTACGAGTTCGAACTGCGCCAAACTTAGTTAGCATTCGCGATACTTTTGATTGATTGATGTTATCGAAACCAGAGATACGAAGGGCATCAACAATTTCACCTTGCGAACCAAATCGTTCCGCTTTAAGAATGGATTTAAATTCTTTAACTAATCGTTCTTGCTTTTCATTATTTCGCATGATGTTTTGATTCTTTTTGCAATAATTCCTACTATTCTCGCATAATTATTTACCTATAACCAAATCAAAATGGAATTTATGTGAATACTTACTCATGTTTTATTCATTATATTTTGTTCAAGATCTCTAATTCGTAAGACAATTTCATTTACAAGCAAGGATAAATGCAAGTAGAGTCGCGCTCAATTTGTAGCACGATTAGGATGTCATTGCGTAAGGTCGCAAAGCGAAGCGAAGAGCATTGAATTTCATTTGAGCTTGCTATAACGTCACTTTCAGTTTGAAAGTAAATTAATAATAAAAATATACCTCTACTACTCAAGGAGAAAGAACATGAAAGTTGCTGTTATTGGCGCCGCAGGAGGCATCGGACAAGCGTTAGCATTACTTCTTAAGAATCGACTACCAGCAGGATCTGATCTTGCTCTTTATGATATTGCACCGGTAACCCCAGGTGTTGCTGCGGATCTTAGTCACATCCCAACGCCAGTTTCTATCAAAGGATATTGCGGTGAAGATCCAACACCAGCTCTTGATAATGCAGACGTCGTTTTAATTTCTGCAGGTGTTGCTCGTAAACCAGGAATGGATCGCTCAGATCTTTTCAATATTAATGCAGGCATTGTTAAGTCATTAGCTGAAAAAATTGCAGTGACATGCCCAAATGCGTGTATTGGTATTATTACTAACCCAGTAAATACAACCGTTGCGATTGCTGCTGAAGTATTAAAGAAAGCAGGTGTATACGATAAAAATAAATTGTTTGGTGTGACTACACTAGATGTGATCCGTTCTGAAACGTTTGTTGCTGAATTAAAAGACAAAGATCCAGGCGAGATCCGCGTACCAGTTATCGGTGGTCACTCAGGCGTAACTATTCTTCCTCTTCTTTCTCAAGTTGAAGGTGTTGAGTTTACTGCTGAAGAAGTTGCGGCATTAACTCCTCGCATTCAAAATGCAGGAACCGAAGTTGTTGAAGCAAAAGCCGGTGGTGGTTCTGCGACACTTTCAATGGGTCAAGCGGCGTGTCGCTTTGGTCTATCACTAGTGAAAGCATTAAGTGGTGAGAAAGGCGTTGTTGAATGTGCTTATGTTGAAGGTAATGGTGAGCATGCTCGCTTCTTCGCTCAGCCAATTCTTCTTGGTAAGAATGGCGTTGAAGAAATTCAATCTTATGGTGAACTGAGTGCATTTGAACAAGAAGCATTAGATAGCATGCTAGATACTTTGAAAGCGGATATCAAAATTGGTGAAGAGTTCGTTAAGTAACGAATAATTGATCAATTTATGAAAAGAGAAAAGGGCAGATATTTATTATCTGCCCTTTTTATTTTCTTATTTTAAGCGTAAACGTTACTTACTGCGTTTAACGGCTAAGTGAGCCAGTGCTTTTAACGCTTCTTTATAATCTGATTCAGGCAGTATATTTAATTCAGCAATCGCTTTATCTGCTTCTTCATCTGCTTTTAACTTAGTGTACTCTAATGAACCCACTTCTTTCATACAGGCTAAGATAGGCTCTAGTTTATCGAGTCCATTCCCTTGCTCAATCGCTTCACGGATCATCGCTGCTTGCTCAGCATTACCGTGATTCATTGCATGCAGTAAAGGAAGTGTTGGTTTACCTTCTGCGAGATCATCACCGACATTTTTACCCATGTCTTCACCATCAGAGGTGTAATCCATGACATCATCAATAAGCTGGAATGCAGTGCCGAGGTATTTGCCGTAATTTTGTAGAGCGGTTTCAATTTCTTGTGGTGCATCATTTAGGATCGCGCCGATCTGAGTGGCAGCTTCGAATAGGCGAGCGGTCTTAGAGTAGATCACTTGCATATAGCTTTCTTCAGTCGTATTAGGATCATTGCAATTCATTAGTTGCAGAACTTCACCTTCGGCGATCACATTGACTGACTCACTCATTAAGCTAAGGATCTTTATGGATCCTAAGCTCGTCATCATTTGGAATGAGCGTGTATAAATAAAGTCACCAACCAGCACACTTGCTGCATTACCAAATTCAGCATTTGCTGTGGCTTTTCCACGACGCATATCTGATTCATCTACAACATCATCATGAAGTAATGTTGCTGTATGAATAAATTCAATAAAGGCCGCAGCCATTGTGTGGTCTTTACCTTCGTATCCAAGTGCTTTTGCAGATAAAATAGCAAGAACTGGGCGTAGACGTTTTCCGCCGCCGCTTACAATGTAAAAACCAAGTTGGTTGATAAGCGCAACATCTGAGTTCAGTTGAGCTAGGATGGTTTCATTTACGATTGCCATGTCATCAGCCGTAAGGGCTTGGATAGCTTTAAAATCCATTATTATTCCAGCAAGGTTAGGGCCCAATGTAGGCTTAAGTGTAATAAGTGATTACATAAATAATACACTAAAATGGGGTTGGCAATACAGTCGAAAATTACCTCCTTATGGCTTATTAAGCATGCCGGTGATCTTTTCATCATTTTTCTTCATTTTTGGGTTGTCAGATTGAAATCATTCGCGTAGAATCCGGACCCTATTGATGACAAGTTTAACGCACACCAAAATTGTTGAGTAAACAAAATATATGGTAGTGCGAAAGTAGCGGAGTAAAATATGTACGCTGTTTTCCAATCTGGTGGTAAACAACACCGTGTAAGTGAAGGTCAAACTCTTCGCTTGGAAAAATTAGACGTTGAGACTGGCGCAACAGTTGATTTCGACAACGTTCTTATGATTGCTAATGGTGAAGAAATCACTATTGGTGCACCTCTAGTAGCTGGCGGTAAAGTAACTGCGGAAGTAGTTCAGCACGGTCGTGGCGATAAAATTAAAATCGTTAAGTTCCGTCGTCGTAAGCATTCTCGTAAGCAGCAGGGCCATCGTCAATGGTTCACTGAAGTCAGAATCACTGGCATCAGCGCTTAATTTAAGGAGAATAACAAATGGCACATAAAAAAGCTGGCGGTTCTACTCGTAACGGCCGCGATTCAGAAAGTAAACGTCTTGGTGTTAAGCGTTTCGGTGGCGAATCTGTTCTTGCAGGTAACATCATCGTACGTCAACGTGGTACTAAATTCCACGCTGGTACTAACGTAGGCATCGGTAAAGACCATACTCTTTTCGCTCTATCTGAAGGTAAAGTGAAGTTTGAAGTTAAAGGTCCTAAAAACCGTAAATTCGTTTCTATCGACGCTGAATAATCGTTTTAGAAATTAATTCTAAAAGCCCTGCCTTATGGCGGGGCTTTTTATTTATAGATAGTCACCAGTTAACTGTTTTGTTACTTTAAAATCCATAAGCGAATTTAAATGCTAAAATAGTTAATTAGTGACTATATCGATATATTACGTAGCGTAAAGATCATAGAAGATCCACTCTCGAGTACCAGCGCTACATCTCGGAGAAGAAAATGAAATTCGTTGATGAAGCGACAATAAAAGTAGATGCCGGTGACGGTGGTAACGGAACGGTTAGTTTTTGGCGTGAAAAATTCGTTGCAAAAGGTGGCCCTGATGGCGGTGATGGCGGTGATGGCGGTGATGTTTACCTAGAAGCTGATGAAAACCTCAACACCCTAATCGATTACCGTTTTAACCGCTTCTATGCTGCTGAGCGTGGCACAAATGGTGGTGGTACTAATAGTACTGGTCGTCGTGGTGCAGATATTACTCTAAAAGTACCAGTAGGTACTCGTGCAATTGATATCGATACCGGTGAGAAAGTTGCTGAGTTAATGGCTCACGGCATGAAAATTATGGTAGCTAAAGGCGGCTGGCATGGTTTAGGTAATACACGTTTTAAATCATCTGTTAACCGTGCTCCTCGTCAAAAGACATTAGGAACAAAAGGTGAGGTTCGTGAACTTCGTCTAGAGCTTCTTCTTCTTGCTGATGTAGGTATGCTTGGCCTACCAAATGCGGGTAAATCTACTTTTATTCGTGCAGTATCTGCAGCAAAACCAAAAGTCGCGGATTACCCGTTTACAACACTTATCCCTAGTTTAGGTGTGGTACGTGCTCGTGGTAATAAGAGTTTCGTAGTTGCTGATATTCCAGGTCTAATTGAAGGTGCTGCTGATGGCGCAGGCTTAGGTATTCGCTTCTTGAAGCACCTAGAGCGTTGTCGTGTATTGCTTCATGTAATTGATATCCTTCCAATTGATGGCAGTGATCCTGTTCAAAATGCATTAACTATCATTGATGAGTTAGAGCAGTACAGTGAAAAAGTAGCTGGTAAACCTCGTTGGTTGTTATTCAATAAAACCGATCTTCTATTAGAAGAAGAAGCAAATGAGAAGATCACCGAGATCCTAGAAGCTCTTGGATGGGAAGATCGTTACTTCAAGATCGCAGCAGTAAGCCGCACTGGTACTCAAGAAGTATGTGATGAGCTATCTGACTTTATGGATAGTCTGCCAAAAGAAATTCAAACTGATGAAGAGAAAGCGGCAGATAAAGTCGACTTCATGTGGGATGATTACCATAAAGATGCAGTATCTGGTAAAAACGTGGTTACTGAAGACGGTGATGACGATGACTGGGACGATGAAGAAGATGACGGTCATGTTATCTATGTTCGTGACTAAGTCTTAATCAAGATAATTTATTATAAAAAACCGCACTTGTTGCGGTTTTTTTTATTTAGGTCATTAAAGATAAAAATGAAAGGATTAGAATAGACGTCTAATTGGTTAATTATTACGAAGAAAAATGGACGAAAAGCAAAGGGAAATATCACGCTTAGTGGCGAAAGCGGGTCAAATGCTACTTCAGCATGGTGCAGAAAGCAGTTTAGTATCAGATGTTAGTCGACGTTTAGGTATTGCTGTAGGTGCGGATGATGTTGAAATTTCATTATCAGCCAGCTCACTTGTTATCACGACAATGATCGATGAACACTGCATGACAACAGCGAGAAGAGCGCCAGATCGCGGTATCAATATGAGAGCGGTCACCGAGATACAACGGATCTGTATTATGTCGGAAAAAGGCTTACTTGATTGCCATGAAGCCGCTGTAAAGTTAGATGCGATCAGCCCAGAAAGGTACAATCGTTGGCTGGTTGTTGTCATGATAGGGCTTTCTTGTGCGAGTTTTAGCCGACTAGCAGGGGGAGATTGGCCAGTATTTATGATGACATTTCTTGCTTCTTCTCTTGGTATGATTGTAAGACAAGAAATTGGGCATCGACATTTTAACCCCTTGCTTAACTTTGGCATCACCGCTTTTGTTACTACTTTTATCTCTTCTCAAGCCGTTATTTACAATATTGGTAATACTCCCTTTCTCGCAATGGCTTCTTCTGTTTTGATGTTAGTACCTGGTTTTCCCTTAATTAATGCTGTCGCTGATATGGTGAAAGGCTATGTAAATATGGGGATAGCTCGCTGGACATTCGCAACTTTACTTACCTTATCAACCAGCATAGGTATTGTTGGTGCCATGAACTTGGTTGGTGTTTGGGGATGGATTAATTAATGAATGCTTGTATAAATGGATGTTTTTACCGATGGATAGCGTAACAATGAGTTCTATTTTTGATTTATTTCTCGCGTTATTAAACGATATGTTTTTCGCAATGATCCCTGCCGTAGGTTTTGCTCTGGTTTTCAATGTTCCCGTGAAGGCATTGAAATATTGTGCCGTTGGTGGAGCAATTGGTCATGGAACTCGATTTTTATTAATGCATTATGGCGCCCCCTTAGAGTGGGCGACGTTATGTGCAGCAACAACGGTGGGTATGATCGGAGTGCATTGGTCACACCGTTTTCTTGCTCACCCTAAAGTATTTACAGTTGCTGCTTTAATTCCGATGATCCCTGGTGTGTTTGCATTTAAAGCAATGATCGCAGTGGTTGAAATTAACCATCTTGGTTACTCGCCTGAATTATGGGCGTTGATGATCGATAATCTAATTAAAACGCTATTTACGATTGCGGCATTAGCAATTGGTCTTGCTATGCCGGGGCTGCTGTTTTACCGTAGGAAGTCGATTGTTTAAGTGTTTAGTAACATAAGGAATGACTGTGAAAATTAGCATGATTGCCGCAATGGCAAAGAACCGAATTATTGGTGTTGATAATCAAATGCCATGGCACTTACCTGCTGATTTTGCATGGTTTAAACAATGTACTATGGGTAAACCAATTGTAATGGGGCGTAAAACCTATGAGTCGATTGGTCGTCCTTTACCGGGTCGTTTGAACATTGTATTAAGCCGTGATGCGAATATGAAGATTGAAGGTGTTACTTGTGTAACTTCAATTGATGAAGCGAAACAAGTCGCTGGTGATATTGACGAGCTAATGATCATTGGTGGTGGTTCAATTTACCAAGCGTGTCTTGCTGATGCTGACAAACTGTATCTTACGTTTATCGATGCTGATATTGATGGTGATACTCAATTCCCTGATTGGGGAGAGGGTTGGAAACAGGCTCATTCTGAAATGTATTTGAAAGATGAAAAGAATAAGTACGGTATGGAGTTTGTGGTTCTTGAACGATAGAGGCTATACGCTGCGCTAACTAGAAACTAGAAACTAGAAACTAGAAACTAGACCGCTTCGCTTCTATAAGAGAAGGGTTCAGATCGCTTCGTTTGCAGGTTTCAGGTGTACTCGCTTTTGATTTTCCTGAAACCTAATTCTTTGCTCTTATAGTCTCTAGTCAGCGAAGCGTATCGTTTCTAGTTTCTGTACTTACTCGTCCCTCGAGCGTAGCGTTCTCGTATCTCGTTACTGCTCTATTGCTTTTTGAGTAAAATACTTCCCATCATCAACACGATACATCGTCATATACTCCCCCCAGACACAACCTGTATCCAGCGCTATTACGTCATTTCCTTCATGTCCCATCAAAGCAGCCCAATGGCCAAATATGACTTTATGAGTTAGGGGAAGGCGAGAGCTTAACTCAAACCAAGGGACTAATTTATCTTTATCTTCTGCTGATAAATCTTGTGGCGGTTGTTTACAATCCATATCTAAACTTGCGTCATGAAAGCAAAAACGCATGCGTGTAAAGGCATTGATAATATAACGATAACGCTCGATCCCAGTAAGATCATCTCGCCATAAATCGGGTTGGTTTTCGTACATGTTCTCTAATAACCAAATCCATTTATCTGATTGTAAAACCGCTTCAACTTCACGAGCGCATTCAATCGCGGTGTTGATATCCCATTGAGGAGAAATACCAGCATGACTCATTACAATATTATGCTTAGGATGAACCGCTAATAAAGGTTGTTGGCGTAACCAAGTTAATAACTCTTTACTGTCTGGAGCTGAGAAAATAGGGGCGGTTTTATCCTTCTCTTTGACACGAGAAATACCTTGAGAAACAGCAAGTAAATGAAGATCATGGTTGCCAAGGATAGTAACAGCCGCTTTTCCTAATGACTTAACAAAACGTAGAGTTTCTAATGATTTTGGGCCACGAGCAACCAGATCTCCTGTTAACCATAGTTGGTCTTTTTCTTTATCAAAGTTTACTTGGTCTAACAATAATAATAGCTCGTCTAGGCATCCTTGAATATCACCTACAAAATAGGTCGCCATGTCTCTTTCCTCTCATTATGATACCAATCGTAGTAAATAATTGTTTATCCTAGCTGGTTAAAATACTCGATAACTGCGTTGAAACTTTTGATTGTAGAATAACTACTTATCGAAAAATTTCGCCTTGTTCTCAAGCATTTTTCCTGCACTATTTCTGATCACTTACTTACTGTGATAGGTATTAACGCGTAGATAGAAAAAAGGTGACAATGAAGTCACCTTATATTTAACTGTTGTTGATTATACGCTTAACTTAAGCTGATTCTTTTGATTCTGCTTGGAAGTTGTCATTTAACCAGTTTGCCATTCTAACGAATTGCTCTAGCGTTAAGTTTTCAGGGCGAAGAGAAGGATTAATATCTAATGCTTCTAATTGCTCTTTAGTTAATAGCGCTTTGAAACAGTTACGCACTGTTTTACGACGTTGGTTAAAACCTTCGCGACACACTCGATCAAGCCACTTTAAGTTTTTTGCTGGGTGCGGTAGTACCTCATAAGGAACTAGACGAACAACGGCAGAATCTACTTTCGGTGGCGGAACAAATGCTGTTGGTGGCACTTCAAGTACTGGCATTACTTTACAAAAGTATTGAGCCATTACTGTTAAGCGACCGTAAGCTTTAGTACCAGGACCTGCAGCTAAACGGTTTACCACTTCTTTTTGTAGCATAAAGTGCATGTCTTGAATGTCTTTATGGAATTCAAAAAGGTGGAACATCAACGGTGTTGAGATGTTGTATGGCAAGTTACCAAAAATACGTAATTTATTACCTTCTTGGATAAGTTGCGTGAAGTCGAAACGCATTGCATCGCCTTCATGAATAGTTAGTTTGCTACCCAGTTCAGGGTGAGTGCGCAAACGAGCAGCTAAGTCACGGTCAAGCTCGATAACCGTAAACTTATCAACTTCACGACCAACAGGCTCTGTGATAGCACCAAGACCTGGACCAATTTCTACTAGGTTTTGACCTGATAGAGGGTTAATTGCAGATACGATTCCATCGATCACATAAGGGTCATTTAAGAAGTTTTGACCAAAGCGTTTTTTCGCTTTATGGCCTAGATGGACATCATTTCTTGTACTCATTTATTTTCTACCAGTTCAATTGCATGGGTTAGTGCGGTAATAAAGCTTCCTGCATCTGCTTTTCCAGTACCTGCTAATTCCAATGCAGTACCATGGTCTACGGAGGTTCGGATAAACGGTAAACCTAAAGTGATGTTTACTGATTTTCCAAAGCCTTTGAATTTTAGCACAGGAAGGCCTTGATCGTGATACATTGCAAGTACCGCGTCTGCTTCTTGTAAATATTTATCTTGAAATAACGTGTCTGCAGGTAATGGCCCAATAAGGTTCATTCCTTCTTCTTCACGTAATTCATTTAATGCTGGCGCTATGATATCAATTTCTTCGCGACCAAGACAGCCATCTTCACCTGCGTGTGGATTTAATCCGCAGACAAAAATGGATGGATTTGAAATACCAAACTTGGTCATTAAATCCTGATGTAAGATACGAGTGACTTGCTTTAGGCGATCTGCAGTGATGGCTTTTGCCACATAGGCTAATGGTATGTGAGTAGTTACTAATGCAACACGTAAGCCTTCTGTTGCTAGCATCATAACTACTTGTTGTGTGTTTGATTGCTCTGCAAAAAATTCAGTATGACCGCTAAAGGCGACACCAGCACGGTTAATGACACCTTTATGTACCGGTCCTGTTACCACTGCATTAAATTCGCCATCCATATTGCCTTGAGCTGCGCGGCGTAAGGTATCAAGAACATAATGACCATTCGCTTCATTCAACTCGCCTGCGATAACATCTGTGCCTAGTTCGATATTATCAACGACTAAGGTACCCGCTTGATGTGTTTTCGCAGGAACATTACTGTCATAGTCTTTAATTGAGATACTAAGCCCCAATAATTCAGCTCTTTGTTCTAATGCTTTT
Source organism: Aliivibrio sp. EL58 (assembly GCF_900312675.1). Classification (GTDB taxonomy): domain Bacteria; phylum Pseudomonadota; class Gammaproteobacteria; order Enterobacterales; family Vibrionaceae; genus Aliivibrio. The sequence goes on from NZ_OMPC01000002.1 coordinate 40,131, forward strand.
TTATTACCACAAATAACTAACTGATGAGGCCAAGCTTGTTGTGCTATTGATAAAACAAGATCTTGGCCAATACCCGCAGGCTCTCCTGGAGTAATTGCGATGCGTTTAATCTTATTCATTATCTTCTTCACCATCAGTATCTTTTAGTATTTCTACATAAGCACTTGCGCGGATCTCTTGTAACCAAGCACCTGCTTCTTCGTTAAATTTACGATTCATTAGAATACGATAAGCTTTATTTTTCATCGCTGCATCGGTTCTATCTACTTGGCGGCGTTCTAACACTTCAACAATATGCCAACCGTGAACCGTTTTAAATGGCGCACTGATTTGTCCTGTAGGCAGAGTTTCGACTTGGTGTTTAAATTCAGGAACGTATAAATCAGGGGTTTGGAAACCCAACTCACCATCTCTTGCTGCAGAGCCTGGATCTTGGCTATAGCGTTTAGCCATTTCGCCAAAGGTATCATTACCTGCTTTAATGTCTGCGATAATATTATTTAGCTGACGTTGTGCACCTTCATCACTCATGATAACCGAGGTTTTTATTAGGATGTGGCGTGCATTTACTTCGGTAACGGCAATTGTTTCAAGGCCTTTTACATCGTCAATTTTAAGAATATGGAAGCCAACGCCAGAGCGGAATGGACCAATAATACTGCTTTTTCCTTGACCGGTAATCTGGTCTGCAAAGATGGTTGGCATCTCTTCTTTACGCATCCAACCCCAATCACCACCTTGCAATGCTTTTGGGCCTTTAGAATAGGTATATGCCATCGTTGCAAAATCAGCACCTTGCTGTAGACGTTCAGTTAACTCATCTGCCTGTTGTTCTAGTGCTTCTTTATCAGCCTGAGTGGCACCGTCTTCGGTACGTAATTGAATGTGACTAATTTTGTATTGAACGGTTGCTTGAGTCTCTTCTGAAAGTAACAAAGCAAGGCTTTCAACTTCTTGAGGGAGAATGTTAATACGACGACGAACTTGTGCGTTTCGTGCTTCACTTGCCGCGATCTCTTTACGAATTTGTTCACGGAAACTGGCGTAAGATAAACCTTGAGCTGCTGTTTTTTGTTGTAGTTGAGCAAGGGTCATGTTGTTTTCTTTTGCAATACCCTTTAGTGCTTCTTCAAGACGAGTATCATCAATTCGAATACCCATCTTCTCAGCTTGTTGGCTTTGAATAGTATCAACAATCAATTTTTCTAATACTTGCTCACGAAGAACAGACTCTTCAGGCAGTGGTTGATTTTTTTCTTGAGCATTGATTTTTACTGTTTTCAGTGAAGTATCAATATCACTTTGTAGAACAACGCCTTCATCAACAATGGCAACAACGCGATCTAATTCAACAGGAGCTGCGTGCACATTTATAGTTAGCATCAGCAGTAGCGTGCTAATAAAAGGGAGTTTCCAATTTTTCATAGTGTCATCCAAGAGTAAGGAGAATGAAGTGCCATAGAAAGTAGGCACTTCATGTATGTCCGTATAAATTAATTATTCAAATAAAATGGGCGACCATAGCCCAATGCATTGGTTGCAGAACCTGAGGTGATACCTGTGTTTGTACCTAAACCTCGAATCGCGATTGAAAGCATTATATTACTTTCGTATTCTGGTTCGTAACTGCCAATCGCCAGTGCAGGATCGTTATTCGGTGCGATTAGTTGGTCACTGTAAGTTAAGCCAAATGACCAACAGTCACTTAAATAGGTCACACCAACTAAGGCCTCTATCATTTGGTCTTCTTTGGTATCGTGGAAATATTGGCCTTTGAGAGCCCAGTTACCACCAATATTATATTCACTTAACAGACCAGCTTGGTAGATACCATGCTGAGTAATAAGCCCTAAATCATCTTCAAAGTTTACGTTACTCTCAATGTAGTTTTTACTTACATAACGATAGTTAGCTTGTATATACCCTTTGGTATGACGGTACTCCAACGTGCTGTTGGCAACTTGAAGCTCACTAACATTTGAATCGTACTGAACACCGCCATGATAAAATAGGTAGTCATTGAAGTTAAAGTCACTTTCAATAGCCCAAGCAGATGAGTTACTAGTATCATCTTCGTTCGTCGTACCAGATCCGTTCATATATAGGATCTGACCAAAAGAGATATTCATGCGCTCTTTATAGGCATCATCATAGAAACGAGATGTGGCACCAATACTAAATTGGTTTGCTGCGGCAATATAATCAACACCACTGTATTGGCGATCTCTAAATAAGCCATAATAATCTAGTTGCAACTTGCTGCTGTCATAACCGCCTTCACCTCGGCCACCATAAATCTCACTTTGATCGACTTCAGGTACGTATAAATATTGTATTTTAGGCTCTAATGTTTGTAAGTACTCACCCAAGAACTTATGAGTACTGTCTAAATAGATAGCACCATTAATACGAACCTCTGGAATAGTTCGAGAGGTTTCTTCTTTTAATCCAGATAATGAGGCTTCTGTACGATCAAAATCTTGAGAATAATAAGTATAGAGTAAGCTAGCTTCAGGCGTTAATGACCACCAAGCAGAACTTAGTGGTAAGCTTAACTTTGGTTCTAGATGCACACGAGTTGCCGATGGCTTTGTTGGGTCATCGGTTGAAAACTTACTAATGTGGCTGTGTAAGTTAAAATCAAATTCGTTGTAAAATTGAGGTGCATAATAATTGAATTCAATTTGTGGCATTAAGCGATATGGGTAGCTGTCATCAACGAGGACCTGGAAATCACGCACACGCATTGTCATATCCCAATCTTGATCACGATAAGACACTTCGCCTGACTGTTGTAATTGACCCTCATCACGAGTACCAATGCTTGAATTTAAATCTTGGAAATAATCAATGTCACTGACTTGAGAATATTCAACATCAAATTTCCAGTGTTGTTGATAGATACCTGAATGATCCCAGCTAACACCCCAGCGAGCGCCTTTCTCTGTAAACTTGGCATCTTCATTTAGGTATTCGACATCGACAGTACCTTGACCGAAGCTTTCTAAATAACGGAATTGAGCTTCTAATTGCGTACCACGTCTTTCCATGTAGTTTATGGTTGTTGTGGCATCGTAGTTAGGTGCGATGTTCCAGTAAATGGGAACGGAAAGCTCAAAACCATTTTTACTGTCTAAACTTGCGCTTGGGATCAGTACCCCAGTTTTACGTTTATCGCCAACAGGGACTGTAATGTAAGGTAAGTAAAAAATTGGTACATCAAGGACTTCAAATCGAGCATTGTAGAAGGTTGCCCATTCATCTGATTGATCTAACTCGATCTCACTGGCTTTAAAGCGCCAGCTTTTATCTCCTGCTGGACAAGTTGTGAACGAGGCATCTTCCAATTGGTAGATTTCTTGGCCCGTTTTTAACACACGACTAGCTTGACCTCGAATTGGCTGACACGACATTTTATAGGCCGTATTAACCATGGTGGTATCTTCAGTGGTTAGGTCAGTAGTTACTTTATCTGAGGTTGAGCGCATATCCATGCTTGAGTAATTAACATTACCTTCTGCAATAGCGATGTTCTCTTGCTGGTGTAAAGTAATACTGTCTGCTTTGATCTCTTGGCGGCCTTTAATAATATGAACATTACCTTTATAGGTTGCTTTTGAATTATTACTGGCTTCAACGCTATCTGCTTGAATAAGCACCGGTTGTTGATCTTCTTCCTCTTTTGAGGCTTTATCTGGTACTTCACAGGAGTTTACTGTGTCAGTTTGTAAAGGGAAGATTATGCTACTTTCTGGAGATATAGATTTACTTCCATCATCAGCGATGACGGGAGAACCGTAAAGAAGGCATCCAGCAAATGAAGCAAGTAGGCTGCGAGAGGTAAAAGGCATCGAGTTAGACGTTCCTGTTCGTTATATTAATCCGCTGATATACTCAAAGAGACTAGACAGAGTCACTTGTTTATAATAAAGCAAAAGCCATGCCCAAACCACCTATAAGATGTCGCTATCATCTATTAATGGTTGTAAAGTAACAGGCTGCGCTTGCTCATTGTGTGACAGAGTAAAAATAAAATAATTCATTAATTGGAATTTAAAATGCAAATATTCGGCAAAATATTGGGTGGTTTTTTTGGTTTTCTATTTGGCGGCTTTTTTGGTGCGGCATTAGGGATCTTTATTGGCCATCAATTTGATAAAGCAAAACGTATGGCAAGCAGTGGTTTTACCTTTCAAACGGGTGGGGCTTCTCAAACTAAAAAACAAGCAGAATTCTTTCATGCTGCTTTCTCAGTCATGGGGCATGTTGCTAAAGCCAAAGGGCAAGTAACAGCACAAGAGATCCAGCTAGCATCAATGATGATGGATCGTATGAATCTGAATGCAGAGCAGAAAAAAGAAGCTCAAGAAGCGTTTAGAGAAGGGAAAGAAAACGATTTTCCATTACGTGAAACCCTACAAAAGATTCGTTCAATTACCGGTGGCCGTTATGATCTGCTGCAGTTCTTTTTAGAGCTACAGATCGCATCTGCCATTGCTGACGGTGATATTCATCCAAGTGAAAGAGACATCTTACATATTGTTGCGGAAGAGCTTGGCTTTAGTGCCGAACAATTAGAAAAACGTTTAAAAATGCAAGAAGCGGCTTTTCGTTTTCAGCGCAGTGGTGGCTTTTCTGGTCAAGGTGGTTCTCAACAAGGTCAATGGCAGCAAGCAAGTTCTGCTGACCAGCTAACGGATGCTTATAATTTATTAGGTATTAGTGAAGATGCGGATGCAAAAACAATTAAGCGTGCTCACCGTAAGTTAATGAATGAGCATCACCCTGATAAATTGGTGGCAAAAGGTTTGCCACCAGAAATGATGGAAATGGCAAAAGAGAAAGCGCAAGAAATCCAAGGTGCTTACGATTTAATTAAGAAAGCTAAAGGGATTAAATAACCTGATCTCTTATTGTTTATTTAACTTCCAATTATAGTCGTAATGAATGTCGCCTTTGAATTGTTGTAATTCAGGGCGATATTTTTTTAAATGCTCAAAAAGTTGCTGTTGATTACCAAAATCGACCGCAAACCAATCATAAATAGACGAAAGCTGGATCTTGTTATCAGTAATGAGCACGCCTTTTTCACTATTAATGAATTCAGTTGCGGCTTTATCTAATAGCTTATCGCTGTTTCTGGCGGTAAATGCTTTAGGTTGCAGATTAGGGCAACCAAGACTCGCACAGTTTACGGCGTAGTGAGTTCTTGGATCATTCCAAATAGGCCTTAAAATTCGATGTTCAATGTCGTTGAGTGTTAACACTTTTCCTGCAACTACAGCAACCTCTTCATCCCAAGGCCCAAAGGTAAATAGCCCACCTAATTTAGTAATGGATTTAATAGGGTAATTATCTAAAATAATTTTTACTGTGATGGCATTGTAAAGATTGACCCAATAAGCGTATTGCTCTGCTTTTTTATACTCTCTCGGATCAATACGACTCATTTGGCGTAAATAGCTGTTAAGGGTTCGCTTATCTGCATCAGTAATATTGGCATAATCAAAAAGAGTGTATTCCCCTTGAGTTATAAGGTATTTATCTAACGTTTGTTGCCAATATTGATGTGAAATAGTGGTGGCATTTTTTTCATTACTGACATCCCAGTAATCCCATAATTCAGATTTGGGTGCTGCGAACGTATTGAATGAGAAAAGCAAAAGTAGTGAGGAGATAAGGGTTTTCATAAAAGGTACCTGACTTTTGTTTACTAATAATTATTTAGTATAGATTGCCTATGTTTTATAGACAAAAAAGAGGTTGATACGTTCATATCAACCTCTAATATTTCCTGAATCCTGAATCCTGAATCCTGAATCCTATTTCAAGAAACTTGAGATCTTCGCTTCATACTCTGAAATTTTATCGGCATGTTGCAGTGTCAGTCCGATATTGTCTAAACCATTTAATAAACAGTGGCGACGGAATTCATCAATTTCAAAGTTGTATTGCTTCCCGTTAGCGGTTACTAACATCGCTTCTAAATCAACGGTGATTTCTGCGCCTTCGTTTGCTTCAACGAATTGGAAAATTTCATCCACTTCAGTGTCCGTTAAACGTACGGGGATCATCTGGTTATTGATTGAGTTACCATAAAAAATATCGGCAAAGCTTGGTGCGATCATGACTTGAATACCATAATCCGCTAATGCCCAAGGGGCGTGTTCACGAGATGAACCACAACCAAAGTTTTCACGAGCAAGGAGAATACTAGCGCCTTGGTAGCGAGGTGCGTTCATTACGAACTTAGGATTTGCTTGTTCTCCGGCATCATCAAGAAAACGCCAATCATGAAATAGGTGCTTACCAAAACCAGTGCGGTTTACTTTCTGTAGAAACTGTTTTGGAATGATTGCATCGGTATCGATATTTGCCGTATCTAAAGGAACGACTAGACCTGTATGTTGTTTAAAACCTGACATAGTAAATTCCTTTATGCTTGTTCTGTAATAGTTCGAATATCAACAAAGTGGCCTGCAATTGCCGCAGCTGCTGCCATTGCTGGGCTAACTAGGTGAGTTCGACCATCACGGCCTTGGCGACCTTCAAAATTACGGTTAGATGTTGATGCACAACGCTCTTGTGGACCTAAACGGTCGTTGTTCATCGCAAGACACATTGAACAACCTGGTAGACGCCATTCAAAGCCCGCTTCTTTAAAGATCACATCTAGACCTTCTTTTTCAGCTTGTGCTTTTACTTGCTCTGAACCAGGAACAATTAACGCTTGAACATGAGCAGCGACTTTATTGCCCTTTGCTACGGCAGCAGCAGCACGCATGTCTTCGATACGTGAGTTAGTACAAGAGCCTACAAATACTTTATCTATATTGTAATCAGACAGGGATTTACCCGCTTCAAGGCCCATGTAAGCTAATGCTTTTTCAGCGGACGCTTTTTCTACTGGGTCAGAAAAACTCTCAGGAGCAGGAATTGGTTGATCAACGGCGATTACTTGACCTGGATTTGTGCCCCAAGTGACTTGAGGTTTAATTTCAGAGGCTTCAAGTGTTACTACCGCATCAAACTTTGCATCATCGTCCGTTTTTAGTGACGACCAGTATTCGATAGCTGCGGTTAAATCTTCCCCTTGAGGTGAGAATTTACGGTCAGTAATGTAATCAAACGTGGTTTGGTCTGGTGCGATAAGGCCTGCTTTAGCACCTAATTCGATTGCCATGTTACATACCGTCATACGACCTTCCATCGTAAGGTCGGTAATCGCTTCACCACAGAATTCAACCACGTAGCCAGTACCACCAGCAGCCGTTGTTTTACCTATGATCGCAAGCACGATATCTTTTGCAGTAATGCCTTTGGCTACTTTGCCTTTGACTTCGATTTTCATGGTTTTAGCACGCGCTTGTTTTAGCGTTTGTGTCGCTAATACGTGCTCAACTTCAGACGTACCAATACCAAATGCTAACGAACCAAATGCACCATGGGTTGCTGTGTGTGAATCGCCACAAACAATCGTCATGCCTGGTAATGTAATGCCCAGTTCAGGTCCCATTACGTGCACAATACCTTGGTATTTATGGTTTAGGTCATAAAGAGTTACGCCAAATTCTTCACAGTTTTTAGACAGTGTTTCCATTTGGATACGAGCCATTTCACCAGAGGCATTAATGTCTTTAGTTTGTGTTGATACGTTATGATCCATTGTTGCGAAAGTTTTACCTACTTGGCGAACTTTACGACCTTTTTCACGTAACCCATCAAACGCTTGTGGCGAAGTCACTTCGTGCACCAAATGGCGATCGATGTATAGAATAGGGGTTTCGCCTTTTGCTGCAACAGCAACATGGGCATCATAAACTTTTTCGTATAATGTTTTTGCGTTAGACATTGCTTCTTCCTTGAATTACGAATTCAAAATGTATTCAGCGATTTTATCGCCCATTGCTGAGGTAGTTAGTGCTGGTTTATCACCGGCAAGATCTGCCGTTAGTTCACCTGCTGACAGCGCTTTAGATACGGCAGCTTCAATACTTTGTGCTGCTTCTTCTTCACCTAGGCTGTAACGTAACATCAGTGCAGCAGATAAGATCTGAGCCACTGGGTTTGCGATGTTTTTACCTGCGATATCTGGTGCTGAACCACCTGCTGGTTCATACAGACCAAAGTTGCTTTCGTTCAAGCTTGCAGAAGGAAGCATACCCATAGAGCCTGTGATCATTGCGCACTCATCAGAGATGATGTCACCAAAGATGTTTGAACATAGCATTACGTCAAACTGAGAAGGATCTTTGATTAACTGCATGGTCGCGTTATCAATGTACATATGGCTTAGTTTTACATCTGGATAATCTTGTGCCACTTCCTCTACTACTTCACGCCATAGAATAGAGCTTTGTAGAACGTTGGCTTTATCAATTGAGTAGACGTTTTTATTACGTAGACGAGCCGATTCAAAGGCAATCTTTGCAATACGTTCGATTTCGTAGCGGTGATAAATTTCAGTATCGTACGCTTTCTCTTGAGGGCCTTCGCCTTCACGACCTTTAGGCTGACCAAAGTAGATACCACCAGTCAACTCACGTACAACAACGATATCAAAACCGTTACCAGAAATATCAGCACGCAGTGGAGAGAAGTTTTCTAATCCTTTATGGATTTGCGCAGGACGAAGATTACAGAACAGTTGGAAATGTTTACGCAGAGGAAGTAGGGCACCACGTTCTGGTTGATCGTTCGGTGGCAAGTTTTCCCACTTAGGGCCGCCAACTGAACCAAATAATACGGCATCTGATTCTTCACAACCTTTTACCGTGCTTTCTGGTAGCGGACAACCATGGTTATCAATCGCAATACCACCAACATCGTGCTGCTCGCGTGAAAATGAAATTGCGTGTTTTTTCTCAATTGCATCCAGAACTTTATGTGCTTGTTCCATAACTTCAGGGCCAATTCCATCGCCCGGTAAAATTGCAATTTTGTATGTTTTATTCGTCATGTTAATCCTTTAATCTTTTTATTTAATTTTGTTAATCAGAGAAGAGTAGACTCCTCCGATTTAAAATTCTGTTAAGTAGTCTTAAACCGTAGCAACTTTCTTTTGCTTAATTTCAGCAATTTGATCAGCGCGGTGAATGCTGTTTATTACGTGAAGTAGTGCTTGACCAGAGGCTTCGATAATATCGGTAGCTAGACCAGTGCCGTGATACTTACGACCTTTATAGTTCGCAATAATATCCGCCTGACCTAAACCATCTTCACCTTCGCCTTTTGCAGTTAGATCAAACTTATCTAGAACAATCTCATAGCCTGTTAGTTTGTAGATACATTGATAAAGTGCATCAACAGGGCCATTACCGACAGCGGCTTCACATTTTTCTTCATCACCACAAAGTAGCTTGATACTGGTTGTCGCCATTACACTGCCAGATTGCACGCTTAGGTAGTTCAACTTATAGAAATCGTCTTCATCACGTAAGTTTGCAAAATGCATTAGGGCTTCTAAATCGTAATCAAACACTTGGCCTTTACGATCCGCTAGCTTCACAAAATCTGCATATAGCGTGTCTAGGTTATATTCGTCTTCTTTATAGCCCATAGCATCCATGTGGCTCTTAACCGCAGCACGGCCTGAACGACTGGTTAGGTTTAACGCTTTGTTTTTAAGACCGATAGACTCAGGTGTCATGATCTCATAGGTATTTTTATTCTTAAGCATGCCATCTTGGTGAATGCCAGAAGAGTGGCTAAAGGCGTTTGCGCCTACGATAGCCTTATTGCTTTGAATTGGCATGTTACAAAGCTGACTTACCAACTTACTGGTGCGGTGGATTTCATCATTTTTAAGACCCGTATGAACGCCTAGATATTCTGAACGAGTTTGTAGAATCATCGCAATTTCTTCTAAAGAACAGTTACCTGCACGCTCACCAATACCATTAATTGTACCTTCAACTTGTCGAGCACCCGCTTGAACCGCTGCAATAGAGTTAGCCACAGACATACCCAAATCATCATGACAATGGACTGAGATGATAGCTTTATCGATGTTTGGAACACGGTTAAATAATTGCTGAACAATACCGCCAAATTCACCTGGAATGGTGTAGCCAACGGTGTCTGGAATGTTAATGGTATTTGCACCAGCATTAATGGCTGCTTCTACCATGCGGCATAAATTATCAATTGGTGTACGACCTGCATCTTCACAAGAAAACTCGACGTCATCGGTATAATTACGTGCGTGTTTAACCGCTTTTACGCCCATCTCAACCACATCATCGTAGCTACGGCGTAATTTGTCTTGAACGTGAACGGTAGAAGTAGAAATAAAGGTATGAATTCGGAACGCTTCTGCGACTTTTAACGCTTCAGCTGCCGCATCAATATCTTTAGGAACGGCACGAGCTAGACCACAAATTCGGCTATTTTTAATGTGTTTTGCGATGGTTTGAACCGACTCAAAATCACCCGGCGAAGAGACAGGGAAGCCCGCTTCAATAACATCAACACCCAGACGCTCAAGCGCGTATGCAATCTGTAATTTTTCTTTTACGGTTAAACTCGCTGATAGTGCTTGTTCGCCATCTCGTAACGTGGTGTCGAAGATAATGACTTGATCGCTCATGGGCTTGCTTCCTTGTGTATGTCGTGCGCTTTAACGACGGTTTTCCATAAAAAAACCCGCCATGTTCAGCGGGTTTTAAAATTTGGTTTATGGCTTCTTTTGTTCCACAACCTACCCGCGTGAGATGTTCACGATCAGGAGGAGACGAAGAGATAAAGAAGATGCTGTTTTCATTTGAAATACAATCCATAAAAATAATTAACAAATTAATATCGCACTCAGTAAGTATCGTCAACCCCTAAATCCCATTTTCACTACTTATTAATGTTTTTTTGCTTAAATGTTACAAAATAGGAAGAAAAACGATTGCTGTGATGGATTACTGCACAAAAGAGATGTTTTTTTTGAATAGTAGAGATTAATTAATCAAATGATTAAATATGGATGAATTAAAGGGATCGCACAATTTTATTACTTACTTATAATTAATCGTGTGATTAATAATCATAAATTGAATGTAGTGTAAATAAGGTGTTATTAATGGCAAAGCAATTAGGCAGACCAAAAGGGGAATCAGAAGTGAGGGAGCAGCTCATTTTTCATGCTCGTGAGCTTTTTGTATCTCAGCCTTATAATAAGGTATCAACAAGATTGATTGCTGATAATGCAAAGGTAAATATTGCGATGATCCGTTACTATTTTGGTAATAAAGAAGGGTTATTTGAAGCGATGTTTAAGGAAACGATATCTCCAGTGGTAAGTCAGTTTCAATTAGCTTTAGTTAATAATAGTGAACAAGATTTGGTTGATTTCATGCGTGCTTATTATCAAGCAATGATAAAAGTGCCAGCATTTCCTAAACTGATACTAAGAATTATGGAGGCGGATAATGAACAGCAAGCCAATCTTCAGCAAATCATTTTTGGTATTTTACAACCGATGCAAGACAAGCTATTTGCACCAGATATGAGCCATGCATTATTTAAAAAAGGGGTCGATCCAAGTAAAGCTAGACTATCAATGATGAGTTTGATGGTTTTTCCTTTTTTGGCACCAAAGAAAATGTTGGACTTTCATAATATTGAGTTAAATGAAGCATTTTTAACTGATTTACTCGAGCATAATATCCGATTGTTAACTGAAGGTTTGTTACAAAATAAGAGAGATAATACTAATGAAAATAAATAAAAAATTCCTCTTTTTTCCTGTGGTTGCTGCGGGTGTCATTATTTTAATTACGGTCACAAAATTGCGTCCATCAGCTGAAGTAAAACCATTAGAAGACCGTTCGAAAATAGTGAAAACTATCTCTTTAGAGCAACAGAATCTCGCACCTCAAGTGATAGGGTTCGGCAAAATAAGACCTAAATTTGAATGGAAGGCGATTGCAGAAGTATCGGGTAAAGTGGTCTATCGTCACCCTGAGCTAAATAAAGGGAATGTGTTATTAGCAGGAACTGAAGTATTAAGAATAGACCCACTAGATTATGAGTTGAAATTAGCTCAAGCAGAGGCAGATTTAGGTTCGAGTAAAACTCAATTAGCAAAAGTAGATCTCGAAGAAAAAAATATTCGTAATACCTTAAAAATAGAAAAGAACCGTTTAGCGCTCAGTAAAAAAGAATTGGGTCGTAAAATTAATCTTCAGAAAAAAGGGTTAACTTCTCAATCGGATTTAGATCAACAGAACCAATCCTATTTAGCACAACAAAAAGTCGTGCAAGATATTCAAAACCAAATCTTATTATTGCCAGATGAAAGAAAAGTAGCTGCGGCAATGGTGAAAGTAAACCAAGCTAAATTGGAAGAAGCGCAGCGCTCTTTAGAAAAAACGTCGATTATATTACCAACGGATGTGCGTATTTCTGAGGTGGATATTGAAGCGGATCAAGTGGTTAATCTACAGCAAACCATGTTCATCGCCCATGGCATTAAAACAATGGAAATGGAAGCACAGATATCGATTCATGATATGCAAACCTTAGCGCAAAGCTTTCATGTATTTCAGTCTAATGAACAAGGAATGTCAAATATTGATTCATTACCGCTTCAAGCAATAGTGCAGTTGAGCAGTGGTCGTTTTAATGCCCAGTGGCAAGCTCAAGTTGAGCGTATTAGTGAAACTGTCGATCCAAACCAAGCCACTGTTGGTGTAATTTTAGAGATCCAACAAGACTATAAAATGCTCAAGCCAAGTTCATTACCACCGCTGGTTAATGGCATGTTTGTAAAAGCATTGATTGAAGGAGAGGCTTCACCGCAGTGGGTGATCCCAGAAAGTGCCCTTCATGGCGATAAGATTTATTTGTTAAATCAAGATAATCAATTAACTATACTTTCTGTAAAAATAGTTTTTAGAAGAGATAATCAAGTGGTCATTTCTGGTGGCATTAATAAAGGGGATTTATTGATCTTAAATGATCTTCTTCCTGCTATTAATGGCATGCAACTGCGTTCAGTCGTTCCTAAGAAGGAGTCTGTGGAATGATTAAGTTTTTTGCAAGACACCCAACGGCTGCCAATTTATTAATGCTCTCTATATTGCTGCTTGGTTTAGTGTCGTTGTCTCAATTAAAGCGTGAAACTTTTCCTGAATTTAGTCCACCTTATATTCTGGCTGGTGTCGTTTATCCTGGTGCATCGCCACAAGAAGTGGAAGAGAGTATTTGTGTTCGGATGGAGGATGCCGTTGATGGCTTAGGAAATATAGAAGAAACAAAATGTGAAGCCATTGAAGGCTCTGCTCGTTTAGTGATTAAGCTGAATGAAAAAGCAGATATAGGGCGAATGCTGGTTGATGTTCAAACTCAAATTGATTCGATTAATGATTTCCCTAAAGAGATAGAATCTCCGATAGTTCAAGAACTGGATTGGAATGAACCAGTGGTGGATGTGGCAATTACTGCCGATACCACATGGCCAGAGTTGAAGGCATATGCTGAAAAATTGAAACAAAGTTTAAAGCTTGATTATGATGTTTCTTTAGTTGAAGTGAGTGGGTTTTCTGATCATCAATACCGTGTTGAGTTAAATGAAAGTGCTATTCGTCAGCTTGGTTTAAATGTTAGTGATATTGCAAATAAATTGGCTGAACAAAATGTAAAACTACCAAGTGGTAGCATTGAAACACCAGAAAAAAACTTTTTAATTCGCTTTGATGAAAGAAAAACAACGCCTCAAGAATTAGCAAAAACGGTCATGGGGGCGTCGGATAATGGCGCATTGATCCGTTTAGGTGATATTGCAACGATAACCGATCGTTTTGAGCTTGATGAACAAAAAGTATTATTTGATGGTAAGCCATCAGCCTTACTTAAGATCAGTAAAAATAAAGAAGAAGACGCCTTACGCATTAAAGATCGGGTGACTGAGTTTGTTAAATATCAGCAGTCTATCGCACCTGATGGTGTTGCATTAGAGATGACGAATGATCTTTCCTCTTTATTATGGGATCGATTAACCATGATGGTAAAAAATGGTTGGCAAGGGATCATCCTTGTTTTTCTCACCATGTGGCTCTTTTTTACGTTCCGCTACTCTTTTTGGGTTGCCGCGGGTCTTCCGGTTGCTTTTTTAGGTGGTTTATTTTTAATGGCAAGTTTAGGGCTCTCTATTAATATTATGTCACTCGTTGCCCTGTTGATGGCAATAGGGATCATGATGGATGATGCCATAGTAATTGCAGAGTCGATTGCCTCGCATTTAGATCGGGGACAAGAGATTGATGATGCGGTGTATAACGGCGTCAAAAAAGTATTTCCCGGCGTATTGTCTTCTTTCTTAACGACAGTGTGTATTTTTGGTAGCTTGATGTTTCTACAAGGAGAGATGGGGGCGGTACTGAAAGTTATCCCACAAGTTCTGATCTTAGTCCTTTCGTTGAGTCTTATTGAAGCATTTTTAATTTTACCAAATCATTTAAGCCACTCCTTACATAAAGCGAAAAAAGATAAGCCAATTACGGGTTTTAAAAAGAAAGTGTTAGACCGTTTTGAACATTTTAGAAATGTCACTTTAGTGAAAGCAGTAACAAAAGTGGTGGAATGGCGTTATGCCTTTTTAGGTGCTGTGATTGCCAGTTTATTGATTTCTTTTTCACTTATTTCAGGAGGTGCACTTAAGTTTGTCGGTTTTCCTGAATTAGATGGTGATATTGCAGAAGCGCGAATTATCTTACCACCTGGAACATCACTTTCTCAGACTGAAATTGTAGTAGATAAAATTGTATCAGCGGCTGAGAAACTAAATAAAGAATGGAGTGAAAAGAACGAAGGAGGTCGCCAACTTGTTGAGCATATTACTCAGCAATTTAATACTAATGCAGACGCGAGTGAATCAGGACCTCATCTAGCGACCATTCGTTTAGATTTATTAGGGGCAGAAAAACGAAACACACTCATTGATGATTTTATTGATGCGTGGCGTGCAGAAGTTGGGGAGTTAGCAGAACCAATAACCATGGTTTATAAACAACCGACAATGGGGCCGGGTGGTCGAGCGATTGAAATTCGCATGATGGATGATGATTTACATACGTTAAAGTCAGCGTCATTAGAAGTACAAGCTTATCTCAATGAGTTTGCAGGGGTCTATGGTGTTCTTGATGATATGCGAATGGGTAAGGAAGAAGTGCTTGTGAAGTTGCGACCGGGAGCTGAAACCTACGGAGTCACAGGTCAATTGATTGCTAACCAATTACGCGCCGCTTACTTTGGACAAACGGCTGATGAGATACAGATTGGTGTTGAAAATATTGAAATTGAAGTTCGTTTGAATAAAGAACAAGCGGGTAATTTACATACGTTAGAGAACTTTCCAATCATTTTACCTACTGGAGGCCAAATACCTTTAGCCTCTGTTGCAACATTAGATTTTCAGCGTAATTATGTTCGAATTCAACGTATTAATGGATTAAGAACCTTAAGTGTCTTTGGTGATGTTCATGCGTCACAAGTGAGCTCGACCGAAGTACTAAATCAATTTAGAAAAGAGCTTGCTCCTGAACTTCAAAAAAAATACCCAAGCTTACGTTTTGATTTTGAAGGGGAAGCGAAAGATACCGCGGAAACAGGGCAATCAATGGGCACAGGATTCATGTTGGGCTTATTTGGTGTGTTTGTGATTTTGAGTTTCCAATTCAGAAGTTATCTTGAACCTTTTGTTGTGATGCTTGCTATTCCATTAGCCTTGATTGGTGTGCTATGGGGGCATGTATTATTAAATCATCCACTAAGTATGCCGAGTATTATGGGGTTTGTTTCTTTGGCTGGGATAGTAGTTAATGATTCTATTTTATTAGTGCAATACATTCGTCATCATGTAGATGATGGAGATTCGGTGTATGAATCTGTTGTAAAAGCGAGCCAAGAAAGATTTAGAGCGGTATTTTTAACGTCAATAACAACGGCAGCAGGGTTACTGCCACTGTTATTAGAAACCAGTTTACAGGCGCAAGTTATTCAGCCTCTCGTCGTTTCTATTGTATTTGGTATTTTTACTTCGACCTTGTTAGTGCTGTTTATGATCCCAGCGGCATATGCAATTTTAGCGGATTTTGGCTTGGTCAAAAAACATGAAGAATTGCATTAACCTAACGAGAGTTAGCTTAAAAGGTAAAGAGTAAATTAATACTAAATACAGAGTCAGTTTTGCTTAGTCCTGGAGGCACACGATCTAGATATTGTTGAGATTGTGCAATCTTTAGGGCTATCTCTTCGGTGATATTGTTAGTAAGACTGACTTCTGAATCAATACGGGTATTACTTCGACCCGTGGTTACGGTGACTTCACTTGCGAAAGACAAGTTATCCAACATTTGCCATGATACATTTACGTTACCTCGCAAAATCGCTTCAGCAACGGTCTCAGGGAAAATTAAATCATCATCATCAATTTCATCTAGATTTGGGTTTTGATAACGATAACCGGGACCAAATTCTAATTCTAATAATAGTCTTTCGGTGTTACTGACTTGGTAACCCAAACCACCTGAAAAAGTATAATCTTTAAAATAGGCACTATACTCTGTCTCTAAGCCTTTAAAGTTGGCGTAAAGATAGTAATCAGGGCTGATTTTATAGTCACTTTGCAAATTAAGACTTAATTGGTCTTTATCTGTTTCACCATCTTCTTTCGATAGGTAATACTTCACTTCACCAGTGTGACGGTGCTGCCCAGAAGTATAACCAGCTTCTAGGCGACCATTGAGAGATTCTGAGTCATCATTTCCTTTACTCGACTGATAGCCAAATTCAACTTGGCTTTCCCATGGAGAGGGAGGTGACGTATCCGCGTCTTCAGTTTCTATCTCACTTGCATGAACAGATGCACTAATTGCGATAAGCCCTGTAAGTAAAACTTTTTTTAACACGTATCAATCTCAAAAGAATAAAGAGGATAGATAGTATAGAGGTTTTCTCTGAATGATGAGTTAAATTTGAGTCAAAATCTTTATTTTGCGAAAGGTTATCAGGAGATACACGGATAGTTATTTCATCCCAATTTCTTTTGGTTATAATGTAAGGCTAAATTTAGGATGGTGAAAAGCAGTAATGGCCGATAATCGAAATCAAAACCGTAAACACGATGCACAAGTTGATGCGTTAAAAGTACCACCGCATTCATTAGAGGCAGAGCAATCTGTTCTTGGTGGTCTGTTACTTGATAATGAGCGTTGGGATACGGTTGCAGAAAAAGTAGTAGCCGGTGATTTTTACAGTAGACCACATCGACTTATTTTTGAGTCAATCAAATCCATCCTAGAAAACAGTAATCCTCTAGATTTAATTACTTTATCTGAACATCTTGAGCGCCATGAGAAATTAGATTCTGTTGGTGGCTTTGCTTATCTGGCTGATTTGGCAAAAAATACCCCAAGTGCGGCGAACATTAATGCCTATGCGGATATTGTTCGTGAGCGTGCCATGGTACGTAATCTTATCGGTGTAGCAAACGAAATTGCCGATGCGGGTTATGATCCTCAAGGGCGTACTTCTGAAGACTTACTCGATATGGCAGAGAGTAAAGTATTTGCTATTGCAGAAGAGCGTACAACAGAAAATGAAGGCCCACAAAGTGTCGATTCGATTTTAGAGAAAACGCTAGAGCGTATCGAGATTTTATACCAAACACCGCAAGATGGTGTCACAGGGGTATCGACTGGCTTTACTGATTTAAATAAAAAAACGGCAGGCCTTCAAGGCTCAGATTTAATCATTGTTGCAGCGCGTCCATCGATGGGTAAAACAACCTTTGCGATGAACTTATGTGAAAATGCGGCAATGGACCAAGATAAGCCAGTGCTTATTTTCTCTCTAGAGATGCCCGCAGAACAACTGATGATGCGTATGTTGGCTTCGATGTCTCGTGTTGACCAAACTAAAATTCGTACCGGTCAGTTAGATGATGAAGATTGGGCTCGTATTTCGTCTACGATGGGCATTTTGACGCAAAAGAAAAACATGTACATCGATGACAGTTCAGGTTTGACGCCAACTGAATTACGTTCACGCGCTCGTCGTGTGGCTCGTGAAGCGGGTGGTCTAAGTATGATCATGGTCGATTACCTTCAATTAATGCGAGTTCCTGGTTTACAAGACAACCGTACTCAAGAAATTTCTGAGATATCTCGTTCTTTGAAAGCGCTTGCGAAAGAGCTGAATGTACCAGTGGTTGCACTGTCTCAGTTGAACCGTTCCCTAGAGCAACGTGCCGATAAACGTCCAATTAACTCGGATCTTCGTGAATCTGGAGCGATCGAGCAAGATGCCGATTTAATCATGTTTATTTACCGTGATGAGGTTTATAACCCTGAGAGTAATCGTAAAGGCATTGCTGAAATTATTTTAGGTAAGCAACGTAACGGTCCAATCGGCTCAGTAAGCCTGACATTCCAAGGACAATTTTCACGCTTTGATAATTACGCAGGTCCTGCGTTTGATGATGAATAAGGCAAATAGTATGAGCTATATGAAAGCGGCGGCTGCCCAAGTTGATATGTCAGCTTTAGCACATAATTTGCAGAAGATTAAGCAGCAAGCACCAAACAGTAAGCTTCTTGCTGTTGTTAAAGCAAATGGTTATGGCCATGGGTTATTGAATATAGCAAAAGGCGCACAGGATGCTGATGCATTTGGTGTTGCTCGTATAGAAGAGGCTTTACAGCTTCGTGCTGGTGGTATTGTTAAGCAAGTATTGTTACTTGAAGGTTTTTACTCTGCTTGTGACTTGCCTATTTTGGTCGCAAATAATATTCAAACAGCGGTACATTGCAAAGAACAATTAGAAGCACTGGAAAGCGCTGAACTTGAAGGCCCAGTAGTTGTTTGGCTAAAAGTAGATTCAGGTATGCATCGTTTAGGTATTCGTCCTGAAGAATATCAAGAGTATGTTGACCGTTTGCATGCATGTAAAAACGTAGCTAAACCATTACGTTACATGAGTCATTTTGGTTGTGCGGATGAATTAGATAACCCGACAACCAATAAGCAAATAGAAACCTTTATGTCGTTAACTCAAGGTTGCCAAGGTGAGCGTTCATTAGCAGCATCTGCCGGACTGTTAGCATGGCCCGATAGCCAGTTAGATTGGGTTAGACCGGGTATTATTATGTATGGTGTTTCTCCTTTTGCTAATCAATCAGCACAAGAGTTAGGCTATTTGCCTACCATGACTCTTACCTCTCATTTGATCGCGGTTCGTGATGTAAAAGCAGGTGAAAGTGTGGGTTATGGCGCAATGTGGACAAGTGAGCGAGACACTAAAATTGGAGTGATCGCAATTGGCTATGGTGATGGTTATCCTATTGCTGCACCTAATGGTACGCCGGTTTTAGTTAATGGACGTAAGGTATCAATCGCGGGTCGAGTGTCTATGGATATGCTTACTGTCGATCTAGGACCTGATGCTCAAGATAAAGTGGGTGATGAAGCTGTTTTGTGGGGACGAGATCTTCCTGCAGAAGAAGTTGCAGAACACATAGGAACTATTGCTTATGAGTTAGTGACTAAACTAACATCACGAGTACAGATGCAATATATTTAATGAGATCTACTTTGAATTTGTTTTCACTTAAAAGCGCTACTGGTTTAGCGCTTTTTCTTATTTTGCCTTTTTCTTTTTTGAGTAACGCGATTGCTGAAGAAGATATTTGGCCAACCTCGTTACCTGAAACCTCAGCAGTTCCTTTCATGTTCTCGTCAGAGAGCTTAGGGACTACCATAGGCGCAGCCGCTGTAATGAAGGGGGTAGGTCAACCTCAAGCGACATTATTTGCTGCAGGACTCTACTCAACTAAAGGGTCTTACATGACCTATTTGTCTGCTAATAACTTTCAAATTGGTCATTCATGGCTCGTTGGTGTTAATGCGTATAATGCTAATTTTAAAGATATGGATTATCACCTTGGGGCTGCAGGTAGCAACAGCTCCAATGTAAACGAAGAAGTTTTCACCGACAGTGTTGAAGCTCAATATCATTTAAGTGCTAATTATATCTTACCTATTGGTAATGCAAAGACGATTGGAGCGAGAGCTGCTTATCTTCCTGAGAGAAAAGTAAAAGGTTTTAATCCATTAGAAAGTGGTGTGTCGAGCATTGAACTGAGTCCTTTTTATTATTCTCGAACATTTTCGGATGTGGCTGGTTGGAATGAACCTGAGTCTAACTGGGGCATGAAAGTTAACCTAGATTGGGATAATAGAAATAGTGTAAGAAATACGACTCACGGCTCGCGGACAGAACTAGATTTTACCTATTCACCACAAACCAGTTCACAAGAAGAGTGGTGGACATGGGAGTTTCAGCAAAGTGCCTTTTTTGATTTAGGTAATTTAGGTGACATCATTAATAAGCAAGTATTAGCATTAGATTTCTATATCGCTGATACACCAAGCTGGCAAGATGACGCTCATCAACCACCCGAGTATGCAGGAATAAAACTGGGTGGATTATATCGACTAAGAAGCTACAGCAGTGGGCGTTTCCATGGTCGTTCAGCCATTCATTATTCAGCGGAATATCGAGTAATGCCTGATTGGCAACCTTTGGAAGAGTGGCCTATCTTTAATCTTTATGACGTGCCTTGGTGGCAGTGGGTTGCATTTGTTGATGCGGGTCGAGTTGCGGATGAGTTTTCACTATCAACATTACATGAAGAGATGAAGTGGAGTGCGGGTGGTGCCATACGTTTTCAAGTCGAAGGCATTGTTGTTCGAACAGAAATGTCTAAAGGCAGTGAAGAAAGCCTATTTAGAGTAATGATCAATCAACCATTTTAGTTTTTATAAAGAAAAATGATCTCAACACTAGTGTTCCGTAGTTTTGATAGAGATAATGTTCACTGCTAGAAGTTTAAATGTGACCTAACTCAAGAAGGGTGAGCGTAGTTTTGGTCATAATACCTAAATATAAAGCTCACTAAATAATACCGAGCACCAATTTTTAGATTCGTATAAACGGGGCGTTCAGAAATTCACTTTTGAGCCAACAAGTATATTACACGGGATATTTTCACCATGTTAAAAAACATCAACCCAACAGAAACTCAAGCGTGGGCAGACTTAACTGCACACTTTGAAACAGCACAAGATTTCAGCCTATCTGATCTATTCGCTGCGGATGCACAACGTTTTGATAAATTTTCAACGACGTTTGGCCAAGACATTCTAGTGGATTTTTCTAAAAACTTAGTTACCGAAGAAACAATGAAAAAATTGTTCGCATTAGCAGAGCAGACTGAATTGTCTTCAGCAATTAAAGCGATGTTTAACGGTGAGAAAATCAATAAAACCGAAGATCGTTCAGTACTTCATACAGCACTTCGTAACCGCAGTAATACGCCGGTAATCGTTGATGGTGAAGACGTAATGCCTGCGGTAAATGCAGTATTAGAAAAAATGAAAGGTTTCACTGAGCGTCTGATTTCTGGTGAGTGGAAAGGTTACACGGGTAAAGAAATTACGGATATCGTAAACATCGGTATCGGCGGTTCAGATCTTGGCCCTTACATGGTTTCTGAAGCATTAGCGCCATACAAAACACGTTTAAACATGCACTTTGTTTCAAACGTAGATGGCACACACATTGTTGAAACATTGAAGCCATTAAATCCTGAAACAACGTTATTCTTAATTGCATCTAAAACATTCACAACTCAAGAAACGATGACGAATGCACATAGTGCTCGTGATTGGTTCCTTGCTGAAGCTGGCGATCAAGCACACGTTGCTAAACACTTTGCTGCACTATCAACGAATGCACAATCAGTGTCTGAGTTTGGTATCGATACTGATAACATGTTTGAATTCTGGGATTGGGTTGGTGGTCGTTATTCTTTATGGTCAGCAATCGGTCTTTCAATTGCATTAGCGGTTGGTTTTGATAACTTTGTTGAGCTTCTTGAAGGCGCCCATGAAGTGGATAACCATTTTGCTACTACCGATCTTGAAAATAACGTGCCGGTTATTCTTGCACTTATTGGCCTATGGTATAACAACTTCCACGGTGCTGAATCAGAATCAATTCTTCCATACGACCAATATCTACACCGTTTTGCTGCGTACTTCCAACAAGGCAACATGGAATCAAATGGTAAATGTGTAGACCGTAACGGTAATCCTGTTGATTACCAAACGGGTCCAATCATTTGGGGCGAACCTGGTACAAATGGCCAACACGCGTTCTACCAATTGATTCACCAAGGTACAAAATTAATTCCTTGTGATTTTATTGCACCTGCAATCAGCCACAACCAAGTGGGTGATCACCATCAAAAACTAATGTCTAACTTCTTTGCACAAACAGAAGCATTAGCATTTGGTAAAACAGAAGAGACGGTTCGTGCAGAATTTGCTGCGGCTGGTAAAACAGAAGCAGAAATGGCTGAATTAGTTGCATTTAAAGTATTTGCTGGTAACCGCCCAACAAACTCTATCTTAGTTAAACAAGTAACACCTAAAACATTAGGTAACTTGATTGCAATGTACGAACACAAAATCTTTGTACAAGGTGTGATTTGGAATATCTTCAGTTTTGACCAATGGGGCGTAGAACTAGGTAAGCAACTGGCGAACCAAATTCTTCCTGAACTGGCTGACGATAGTGCGGTGACTTCTCACGATAGTTCAACAAACGGCTTAATCAACGCATTTAAAGCATACAAAGCTTAATCGTTAAGTTATAAAATTTATTAATTAAAAGAGCTGACTTCGGTCGGCTCTTTTTGTATTTATACCAATCCACATAAATATTTGATCATTCTTACTTGTTAAAATCGATTATAGCTGCGTTATAAATTTTGTAATTAGAGCCACTAGTTACTACAATTTATGCCTTGCTCTAATCGATTTTTCCTACGTAATTATCTGATCAACTACTTATCCGGATTGGTATTATTTATCGATATTACAGGCAATAAAAAAGGTTGAGATATTTCTACCTCAACCTTTAATTTTCCTGAATCCTAGCTCTTGCTTTTGCTCTTATAGAAGCGCAGCGTTCTAGTCTCTAGTCTCTAGTCTCTGTTACTCAAAACAGATCTCAATAAACGCATTACCCCACTCAGAAGTAAATGGCATGATAATAATCGCACCATCGCATTTATGAGTAATAGTATGACCTTTACCAGAAACAACCATAGGGGTTGCCATACTAAATTCAAAGCCACTTTCAGAAAGAATACGCTTAGCACCACCAGTAACCATATTGGTGATTTCACCTACCATGTCAGTAACTTCTTCATTGATACTGTTTGGGCGCTCACCAAGCATATTTTGCATGATTTGCAGAGCAAGTTGTTCATCAAAAGTAATAGACATTGAGCCCTTACTTTGTGGAGCAACCATACCTATTAAACCTGAAACATCACCACGAGCAATTTCGTCTTTTTTAATACGAGGTTTTTGTGGTTTCAATTCCATCGAAGCCATCGTTTTAAGTACATTCATCAGTGAAGCTAAGAATGGGTTTACAAATTCAGCGCGCATGGTAAATAGTGTCCTTCAAATTAATTTTTATTATCGCTAGTTAAACAAGCTTTGCAGGTACCATGAGTTTCAACAATATGGTTCTCAACAGAAAATCCAATTTGCTCAGCATGCTTGGTTAGCTGCTCTGTAATTTTAATATCATGGAACTCTACAACATCATCGCAAGTGCGACAGATGAATAATTGTGAAAAATGGGCGTGTTCACCGATCACACAACAAGCAATGTAACTATTTATTGATTCAACCTTATGAACAAAACCCTGAGTAACCAAAAAATCTAAGGCGCGATAAATTGTCGGAGGTTTTGCCTGAGGTTCTATTTTTTTTAGTTGTTCTAAAAGATCATAAGCACTAATAGCACCTTGATAGGCAACAATTAGCTCTAAAACAGTTAATCGTTGTGGGGTTAATCTAACACCACGTTGTTGGCATAATTGCTCAACTTTTTGTTTTTGGGTACGATTCAAGGATTATATGTCTTATTTTCTGAACAGATCCGCAAGTTTAACATAATTATTCCGATGTTTTAGTGACTATTTTTCAGAATCTCATGCTTTTACTGAGTATTTAATCATGGTAATAGGTTGGCTGTTTATGTTCTGGTTATGTTAGAATTGCGGCATTGATCACTGAACGAATTTATTTATGAGCTCTTACCCATTACAACGTTTTTCTGTTGCCCCTATGCTTGATTGGACGGATCGCCACTGTCGTTATTTTCATCGTCAACTATCTGAACATGCTTTGTTGTATACAGAAATGGTGACAACGGGTGCCATTATTCATGGTAAAGGTGATTTTCTTGCGTATAACGAAGAAGAGCACCCACTGGCATTACAGCTAGGCGGCTCAAACGTTAAAGATTTAGTACATTGTGCCAAATTAGCAGCAGAACGTGGTTATGACGAAGTAAATTTAAATGTGGGCTGTCCATCTGATCGTGTTCAAAATGGTCGTTTTGGTGCTTGTTTAATGGCTGAACCTGATCATGTTGCTGAGTGTATCGCTGAAATGAAAGCGGTTGTTGATATCCCTGTAACAGTGAAAACGCGCATTGGTATTGACGACCAAGATAGCTATGAGTTTTTAACTAAATTCGTTTCAACGGTTCATGAGAAGGGTGGTTGTGATCAATTTACTATTCATGCTCGTAAAGCATGGCTGAGTGGCTTAAGCCCTAAAGAAAACCGTGAAATTCCACCGCTTGATTACCCTCGCGCTTATCAAATTAAAAAAGATTTCCCTCAGTTAATTATTGCAGTCAATGGCGGCATTAAAACATTAGATGAAGCGAAAGAGCATTTAGCGCATTTAGATGGGGTAATGATTGGTCGTGAGGCGTATCAAAGCCCTTATTTATTAGCAGAAGTTGATCAACAACTTTTTGGTAGTGATAAGCCAATTAAAAAGCGTCGTGAAATTGTAGAATCAATGTACCCATACATTGAACGTCAATTAGAGAATGGTGCACATCTTGGTCATATTACTCGTCATATGCTTGGTTTATTTCAAAGTATGCCGGGTGCTCGACAATGGCGTCGCTATATCAGTGAAAATGCGCACAAGCCAGGTTCTGGTATTGAAGTGGTTGAAGCTGCATTAGCTAAAATTCCAGCTGAGTTAGATGTTTAAGCTTTTTTAACTTTAGTGAAATAGCGTTAAATAGAAATAAAAAGAAAGTACATAAATAAACCAGATCGTTTATTATTACTGCATATGAAACAAATAGCGTCGCAAATGGAGACTACGCATGAACAAACTATCCCTTACCGCTGTTGTTGCTTCGGCTGCCTTAGTATTGGCACTACCTGCACATTCAACAGAGAAGGAATTTACCACTAAAGTTGAAATTGATGCGTGGTTCCCTGATGCAAAAGTGGGCTCTAAAGATGATGCTATTCGTAAAAATGATGTAGATGCATCGCAAGCGTTCTCAATCGCTTTTGAACACCCATTTGCTTATGTACCAAATGTTAAAGTGCGTTATACCCCAATAAAAGCAGATCGCTTTGAATACGATCAAATTGACTACACAGGTTACTACAAGTTATTAGATACTAACGGTCTTCAGTTTGATGTCGGTTTAACCTTAACGCAGTTTGCGAATGGCGAATTCAATAAAGGTGGCTCTGTTGATTCAGCTCAACCATATGATCAAAGCTTTAGCGAAACAGCAATGAACATGTATGCCGATGCATCGATGCATATTCCAAACACACACTTCCACATTTTTGGTCAATACGATTTTGGTAGCGGTAGTGGTACTCGAACGATGGATGGTCAAGCAGGGGTTAAGTATATTCTTCCCGTTGATGCTGCGGTAGATGTTGAGTTTAAAGTAGGCTATCGCGTAATGGACCATGAGTTTGGTTATTTTGAAGGATTTGATAGCGACCAAGCAAATGTCATGGTTGATGGTTGGTTCGGTGGTGTGTCATTTGATTTCTAATCAAAATAAATAAAAGTTAATAAGATAGCGATTCAGGTGACTGGGTCGCTATTTTTTTATTTTAAATTTGCTCAATCCTTATTTTTTGACCATGCTTATAGAATGGATATTACTATGATATTCATATTTGGTAAGGATGCAGTTATGACGACATTAAGTGAATTGAAATTGATGTACCAAGAAGAGCAATTAGTAGAAGCTGTAATTGAGCCCGTAATGGTTGAAGGCCCTTGGATTGTTGAATTTCGCCATGTGCGTGGAGGCCTTGTCCTGCTTACCGATATGAAGGGAGGAGAAATGAAATACAGGGATTTAGAGTCTGCTTCAAAGAGTGCGCTAGCGGTTGGATTTAACCAAGTCAGGATTAATGATTAATCTCATTTTTAGCTGAATTAATTAACGCAAACATTTCTTTCTTCCAAAAAGTTATAAAACATACCTATCTATTCTTTCTTGTTATAGAAAAGAGTCGCTAATCTAATATGACGCAATGAATAGGGATGTCGTCATGTTATTAAAGGAACTCTCCGCACTCGCTAGTCCACTTAATGATCAACAAATAGGTCAATTACAGCTAGCGGCTTCAGAATTATCTCCACAACAACTTGCTTGGGTAAGTGGTTATTTTTGGGGTGTAAGCCAAACTTCTGGTGCTGCACAACCAATCAATCAAGCCGCTGCGGCGGTATCAAGTGAGCCTGCTGGTAAGCTATCAATCATTTATGCTTCGCAAACAGGCAATGCTAAAGGGGTTGCTGAAGCATTAAAAGCAGAAGCGTCTGCCTCTGGGATCAGTGTTGAGCTATTTGATGCCAGTGACTACAAAGGTAAAAACCTCGCTAAAGAAACTCACGTTGTTATTGTTGCGTCTACTAATGGTGAGGGGGAAGCCCCTGACAATGCCATTGAGTTGCATGAATATCTTCAATCTAAAAAAGCACCAAAATTAGATAACTTAAAATACGCAGTGATTGGTTTGGGGGATTCGAGCTACGAGTTCTTCTGCCAAACAGGTAAAGATTTTGATGCGTACTTATCTAAGAAGGGCGCGACGCCATTTATTGAACGTATTGATCTTGATGTTGATTATGAAGCTCCAGCGGCTGAATGGCGCAAGCAAGCGTTAGAGAAAGTAAAAGAAACCTTATCAACCGGTGATGATGCTAAAAATGGGCAGGTAGTGCAATTACCTGTGGGTCAAGCCGCGCATAGTCAATCTCAATATTCAAAACAAAACCCTTATACGGCAACGTTATTAGCAAGCCAAAAAATAACGGGCCGAGATTCAGGCAAAGATGTTCGTCACATTGAAATTGATTTGGAAGATTCAGGCTTAACTTATCAACCGGGTGACGCACTTGGTGTTTGGTTTGAAAATAGTTCAGAGTTAGCTGCTGCTATCTTAAAACAAGTAAGCCTTACTGGTGAAGAGCAAGTTGATGTGGATGGAGAGTCAATCTCTCTACAAAAAGCGTTAGTTGAGAAATATGAAATTACCTCATCAAACCCACAGCAAGTAGCTAAATTTTCAGAGTTATCAGGCAGTAAAAAACTAGAAAAATTGGCACAAGATAAAGATAAATTACGTCATTATGCAGCTAACACTCAAGTTATTGACCTGCTATCAGAAAAGAAAACCAAATTAACGGCAGACCAATTAGTTGGTTTACTTCGCCGTCTAACGCCTCGTTTATATTCTATTGCTTCAAGCCAAACAGAAGTGGATGAAGAAGTGCATTTAACGGTTGCTGTTGTTGAATACCAACAAGGTGATGATACTCGATTTGGTGGTGCTTCTAGTTTCCTATCTCATCGTTTAGAAGAGGGTGATGAAGTAAAAGTATTTATTGAACACAATAATAATTTCAAACTTCCTCAAGATGATAATGCCCCAGTGATCATGATTGGTCCTGGTACGGGTATCGCACCATTCCGCTCATTTGTACAAGAGCGTGACAACCGTGATGCAGAAGGTAAAAACTGGTTATTCTTTGGTGATAGAACATTCACGCAAGATTTCTTATACCAAGTTGAATGGCAAAAATACCTTAAGTCAGGCGTTGTAAATCAATTAGATGTTGCATTCAGCCGTGATCAACAAGAAAAAGTCTATGTACAGCATCGTATCTTAGAGCATTCAGCACAAGTGTGGCAGTGGCTACAAGATGGCGCTTATATTTACGTGTGTGGTGATGCAACTCGCATGGCAAAAGATGTACATGACGCGTTAATTACCATTGTTGAACAGCAAGGCAAGAAGAACAGAGAAGAAGCAGAACAGTTTGTAAATGATCTGCGTAAGGCGAAACGTTACCAAAGGGATGTGTACTAATGAGCGAACAAATTGCAGTAAAAACAATCTTATCAGGCACTGAACTTGGCCCATTAGCGGATAACGAACGTCTAAAACGTGAAAGTAACAACCTTCGAGGTACGATCGTGGAGGATCTTCAAGATCGCATTACGGGCGGTTTTACTAAAGATAATTTTCAGTTGATCCGTTTCCACGGTATGTATCAACAAGATGATAGAGATATTCGTGCTGAGCGTGCAAAACAAAAATTAGAGCCTCTGCATAACGTAATGCTTCGTGCGCGTATGCCTGGTGGAATTATTACACCAAAGCAGTGGTTGGCGATTGATAAGTTTGCAGAAGAAAATACCTCGTATGGCAGTTTACGTTTAACCACTCGTCAAACGTTTCAATTTCATGGTGTTCTGAAACCAAATATTAAGTTAATGCACCAAACATTGAATAGTATTGGTATTGATTCAATTGCAACAGCGGGGGATGTAAACCGAAATGTTCTATGTACCACGAACCCTGTTGAATCAGAGCTTCATCAAGAAGCCTACGAGTGGGCGAAAAAAATCAGTGAGCACTTATTACCAAAAACGCGTGCCTATGCTGAGATTTGGTTGGATGGTGAAAAATTAGAAACAACTGATGAAGAGCCTATTTTAGGCAGTAATTATCTTCCTCGTAAATTTAAAACAACTGTTGTGATCCCACCGCAAAATGATGTCGATGTGCATGCGAATGATCTCAACTTCATTGCCATTGCTGATAATGGAAAGCTAGTTGGTTTTAATGTTCTTGTGGGTGGTGGCCTTGCGATGACCCATGGTGATACTGCGACTTATCCACGAAAAGCGGATGATTTTGGCTTTGTTTCACTAGAAAAAACGTTAGACGTAGCCGCTGCAGTGGTGACGACTCAGCGTGATTGGGGTAATCGTTCAAATCGTAAAAATGCAAAAACAAAATATACGTTAGATCGTGTGGGTGTGGATGTATTTAAAGTCGAAGTTGAAAAACGAGCAGGGATTCAATTTGAAACTAGTCGTCCTTATGAGTTAACAGAGCGTGGTGATCGAATAGGTTGGGTAGATGGCATTGATGGTAAACACCATTTGGCGCTATTTATTGAAAATGGGCGTTTATTAGATTACCCGGGTAAGCCATTAAAAACAGGTGTGGCTGAGATTGCTAAGATCCACCAAGGTGATTTTAGAATGACAGCCAATCAAAATTTAATTGTTGCAGGTGTACCTGCTGAGCAAAAAGATCAGATTGATAAAATTGCTCGTGAGCATGGCTTAATTGACGATGGGCATTCAGAGCAACGTAAAAACTCAATGGCGTGTGTCGCGTTTCCTACCTGTCCATTAGCAATGGCTGAGGCTGAGCGTTTCTTGCCTGAGTTTGTAACTGAAATAGAAGACGTACTAAAAAAACATAAGCTACCAGAAGAAGACAATATTATTTTCCGTGTCACGGGATGCCCAAATGGTTGTGGCCGTGCAATGCTTGCTGAAATAGGTTTAGTCGGTAAAGCACCAGGGCGTTATAACTTCCATTTAGGCGGTAACCGTAGTGGTACTCGTGTACCTAAAATGTATAAAGAGAACATTACAGACCGTCAAATCCTATCTGAAATCGATGAACTTGTTGGTCGTTGGGCTACTGAGCGTCAAGGTAATGAAGGCTTTGGTGATTTTACCATTCGAGCTGGCATTGTAGATGAAGTGATAGTATCAAAAAGGGACTTTTATGCCTAAATTGCAATTGTCAGAGCTGTTGCCATTAACTAAAGTTGAGCAAATTTTACGCTTATCTGAAGTTAATGCAGAGCTTGAAGCGCTGACCGCTCAAGAGCGAATTTTGTGGGCGTTAGAAAACTTAGAAGGAAACCCTGCGGTATCCTCAAGTTTTGGAATTCAAGCAGCAGTGATGTTGCAATTAGTCACTGATGCAAAAGCGGATACTCCGGTTATTTTGACCGATACCGGATATTTATTTCCTGAAACTTATCAGTTTGTTGATCAACTCACTGAGCGCCTTAAACTCAATCTGCACGTGTTTACTGCACAAGAGAGTCCAAATTGGCAAGAAGCACGTTATGGTAAATTGTGGGAAAAAGGCGTTGAGGGGATTGAACAATATAATAAGCTAAACAAAGTTCAGCCTATGCGTCGAGCGCTTGATCAGCTTGAAGTCGGGGTTTGGTTTTCTGGTTTACGCCGTGAGCAATCAAGTTCTCGTGCCAATCTGCCAGTACTTAGTATCCAAAATGGGGTATTTAAATTTTTACCTGTATTGGATTGGAGTAACAAAGATGTACATCATTTTTTAGAAGAGCGTGATTTACCTTATCATCCATTGCGTGATGACGGTTATCTCTCTGTCGGTGACACGCACACAACTCAAAAATGGGAACCTGGAATGAAAGAAGAGGAGACTCGATTCTTTGGTTTAAAAAGAGAGTGTGGGTTGCATGAAGATGATGGTGAGACTGCTGGCTCTGGAATATAAATAGTTTGTATGATGATAAAAAGACAGCGTGATAAGCGCTGTCTTTTTATTTACGGCTGAAAAATTATTTCCACAATGAAGTCAGAGAGCTAAGTAGACCTGAGCTTGCGTCTTGTGATGTTAAGTATTGGGTAATTAAAGGGGTAAATTGAGCAATAAGAGCAGGGTCTAGGCCCAGTGCAGAAAAGGCCGTTTTCACACTGTCCATATTCGATATCATGCTGCCTAACCCGCCAGGGATTGCACCTGTTAATGATTCAAGACCTGGGATCATGCTATTTAGTTCAGAGTTTTCAGAACTTGATAAACCATTACCTGCCATTGCTAATAGTGCTCCGGCACCGCCAGCCGCTTGATCCGCTGAAATACCTAGATTATCCGTTAGCATTCCCACCAGTGGATTCGATGCTGTTGCTTGTTCTGTAGTTACTTCTTCATCACCGCCACCAAATAGGTTTGAAAGAAAAGCATTGGCAGGCGCTGCAGCAGTAAGAGAAAGCGCTAGAGTTGATAAGATTAGAGTTTTTTTCATTGTCATTTCCTTTTAACATTATGGTTTTGTTTTTCTAACATATTAACTAGAGTATGACATAAAAAAAAGCGATACCCATAGGCATCGCTTTCTAATTTTATTTTTAATCTTTTTTGAGAAAGATTAGATGATGTCTAGTAGTTCTACTTCAAATACTAGTGCAGCATATGGAGGGATTGCAGCGCCAGCGCCACGCTCACCGTATGCAAGGTCTTGTGGGATAGCAAGCTTCCACTTAGAACCTACAGGCATTAGTTGAAGAGCTTCAACCCAACCAGCGATCACGCCAGTTACTGGGAATTCAGCAGGTTGACCGCGCTCTACAGAGCTGTCAAATACTGTACCGTCAGTTAGCATACCGTGGTAGTGAACACGTACTGTTTTATCAGAAGTTGGAATTTCACCAGTACCTACAGTTAGTACTTCATATTGAAGACCAGATTCAAGTACAGTTACTTCTGAACGAAGAGCGTTATCAGCTAGGAAAGCTTCGCCGTCAGCTGCTGCTGCTTTAGATGCTTCAGCACGAGCTTCTTCAGCACGCATGTGAAGTGCTTGAAGTGCTTCGTTGATAGCGTCAACTTCGATTTCTGGCATGTCGCCAGTTAGTGAAGTAGCGATACCTTTAGCGATAGCTGCAACGTTTAGGCCTTCAAGACCAGATTGTGCAAGTTGTTGACCCATTTGAAGGCCAATGCCGTAACTTGCTCTTTGCTCTACTGTTTCTAATTTAACTTCAGACATGCTGTCTCTCTTTCTTTATATGGTATAAACGAAAGACTAAAGGATACAGAGATCTAAGCTTAAGGTAAACTTTTGTACTTCTTTGCACTCTGATATTAGAATAAAACGTGAGCTAACCAGTTTCGCATGAGGCGATGGCATGAATAAAAAGAAAAAAATGAATATAAAACGTCCAGACTTCTCTGAGCAGCTGGCAATTATGAAGGATAAGTGCGAGCCGCTTTTAAAGAAAGTCTCACCTTATTGGCAGCGCTTACCTGCCTTTCATCAAAAGGCATTACAAATTTTAGTTCCTGTTACTTTTATTTTAATTTTATTGCCAAGTGGTGCAGAAGAAGAGATTGAGAGTATTCAGCCTACAGTGATCCCTGCACCTGAAATGGAGAGGCAAAGTGTCAGTTTGAATCTTGAAGGATTGAGTGAGCAAGAGGCTGCACTTCGTGATGCCCCTTCTGCTTATGAAGTAGAAGTAGAACAAGAAAAAGAAAAAAGAGAAGCAGAGCCAGTAAAGAAAACAGAGGAAGTGAAAACGTCACAACCAACTCAAAGCTCTGCA
Source organism: Aliivibrio sp. EL58 (assembly GCF_900312675.1). Taxonomy (GTDB): domain Bacteria; phylum Pseudomonadota; class Gammaproteobacteria; order Enterobacterales; family Vibrionaceae; genus Aliivibrio. Next base: position 72,742 of record NZ_OMPC01000002.1, read on the forward strand.
AAATGGCATGATTATCAAATTCAAGCCGGCGATACGCTTTATCAAGTATTTAGAAAAAATAACCTTCCGCTTACTGAACTAAATAAAGTGGTAAAAATAGAAGGTGCTGATAAACCTCTGAGTAACATAAAAAAAGGTCAGCTATTTCGTTTTAAACTGAATCAACAAGGAGAGCTAGACATTCTTCAGATAGAACGAGATAACCAAGCAATCATGTATTTTAGAATGTCTGATGGTAATTTCGGGCGCAGTAAGTAACGCCCTATTCGAATGTTCTACAATGATTATCTTCCTCTTATTTTCTTTAACCACGTTTTAGGCATAAGAGGGAGGATAATTAATGCAATACCCATTACCGTTAATAAATCCGGCACCTCATCAAACCACATCACTCCAAATAGAACGACAAAAATTAATCCTGAATATTCAGCCAAAGATATTTGGGTTGCTGGTGCTTTTTTGTATGCCATGGTTGCTAGGCCATTGTAACTAATAATAAAAGTAGCACTTAATGCGATCCAAAAGATTTCATTATGAGTTAATGGCTGCCAGTAAAACCAAGCTAACCCTCCTGATACTGGTAGAGATAATAAGGTTGTCCAAAATAGGGTGGTGATCACCGATTGTTCATTAGGTATTTTTCGAACCAGTATATTATACAAGGCTAAAGTCATTGCCGTACCTAGTGCAAAAATAGCGGCCCAATGAAATTGAGAGGGACGCAAAATAATAACAACGCCAATAAATCCAACGATGGTTTGAAGTACTTTTTTAGCTGAAGGTCTTTCATTGAGTAACAGCATTGAAAGCGGGATCATCAATAATGGAGCGGTATAAAAAACGGCATTGGCAGTAGCAAGAGATAAATAAGTAATAGATACCACCATGCAACAACTGCCAATTAAGAGAATATGAGATCTTAATACCGTTATTTTCTGGTTACTTAAATTTCTTGATGTTGAAGACTGACGTATCCAAAAAGGAAAAAGAAGGGCGAGAGAGACCAGCTGGCGAAGAAAAATATACTGAAAAGGTGACACTCCACCATCAAGAACTTTTACTGCCACATCAGACAGAGATGCCAATAAATTACCTAATACAAGTAAGATAATTGCAAGGTTGACTGGTGTCATCATAGGTTTCATTTTCGTACTACTTAGCTAATCGCATGTCGACATGAGGAATATCATCCTCAAGATACATATCAGAAATAACGTTAAAACCATGTTTTTGATAAAAGTGGCTTAAATGTTCTTGAGCGCCAATATCAATAGTTTCCCCTGGCCATAATTCTTCACATAATATTAGAGCTTGTGAGATAAGCTCATGCCCTAGGCCATTACCTCTGGCTGTTTCTTTTGTTGCCACGCGACCAATACTGACATTGCTATAACTAACCCCTGCTGGCAGTAATCGAGCACAAGCGACCATTTCATTATTTTTAGTCCCAATTAAATGATAGACACCTTCATGGCAATCTTTCCCATCTAATTCAGGATATGGACAGGTTTGCTCTACGACAAAAACATCGACTCTTAAACGAAGCAATTCATACAGTTGTGCGGTAGTTAAGTCATTAAAAAGTATTTTTTGCCAATGGATCATAGAAATTATCTCGTTCAAAAAAGAAGAACATCAAGATACCTATTTTCACTTTTTTAGGCATTAACTTATGTTAACTTTTTTAATTCTATTTTTAATACGACTTAAACTGATGTGAGTGATACCAAGATAAGCGGCTACTTGATAATCACTTAATTGTGAATGCAGCTCAGGATAGTTTTGACAGAAAATTTCGTAACGAGACTGAGGGGAGTAAAGCAACATAAAACGCTCTTTTCTCTCTTTATAAACTAATTGAGTTTCGATCAGTTTCAGATAGAAAGGATGTGGTTGTGCTCGCCATTGATGTATATATTCAATAGGTAAGGATAAGAGTGTTGTTGCTGTTAGTGTTTCTAACGTATAGGGTGACTTCTCATTAGCGATGACGCCTTCAAATCCTACTACCCAATCTCCTTTCCAGTAAAACTCCTTACTAAATTCCTTACCATGCTCAGTTAAATATGAAGCATGACAAAGTCCGTCTAATAAGAAATAGAAAGACGTTGAATTATCATTTTGCTTTATAACGACGTGTTTTGGTTTTAAATACTCTAATTTGCTATTACGGATTAATTTTTCAATCTCATCAGCCGTAAAGTTATAGTCTTGAAGTTGGGTAATAAAGTCTGTGAGCATTAGTTATTATCGACCAGAGAATTTGAGTTATCTTGATGCTTTTTAAGGTAGCACATCGCTTCTTCTTTCCCCATGTATTTACTTAATGTTTTGTGTGGCACATTACTCATATCAACTACGATTAATCCATCCAGAGCATCATTGAAATCAGGGTCTACATTAAAGCAGACTAACTTTCCATTTAGCCCTATGTATTGACGTAATAAAACAGGTAACCCTTTTCCTTTCTCAATGCGGCTCAGTACTTTGGATAATAGTTTTAAATCGCCGAGTAGAGACAGCATATCGCCATTCCATAGCTTTTTAATTGCAGGCTTTAGTGGGGTTGTTGCTGAAACGAGTGCTGCTTTTTTATTATCATAATGATGAATGGTAAGCGTTGAGGCGATGAGTTGGCGGGCCGATAGACTGTAATCATTACTGATACTCACTGGGCCAAATAAATGGGTGTATTTAGGTCGCTGATAAACAAATGTTGAAATTCCTTTCCATAGTAAAAGTAGAGAACTGACGTTTCGTTGATATTTTTTAGCCACAACCGATCGTCCAACTTCAATTGAATATTTGAGCGTCTCAATAAACGGCTGTTGATAATTAAAGAGGCTTCGAGAATACAGTCCGTCTAGTCCAAATTCTGCGATTAATTCATCAACGAGACCTAATCGATAGGAGCCTACTATTTCTTTGTTTTCTTGGTGCCAAATAAATAAGTGATAATAGTGTGCGTCATACTCATCTAAGTCGCAATTTAGCCCTGTACCTTCTCCAACGTCTCTAAAAGTGATTTCTCTGATCCGTCCTATTTCTTGCATTATATTAGGGATCGCTTGGCTCTTACTGCAATAAACTGAAAGTCCATTTTGTTCCAACAACTTAGCATTACTGGCTAGTGACTCTATGTCATGTTCTAAAAGTGCAATGTCGATGGGTGCAATGACAGGAGATAAATGTGGAGATGGTATTTCTTTTCGAGTTTCGGTGTCAGTGTTGGTCGCGAGTAAATAAGTATTCAGTCTTAAATAGTTAATCGTTTCAATAGGAGAGCGAAAACCTGAGAGTTCTTTATGAGGGATCGCAGAACCAATAGATAAGTGAATTGTATTTTCTTTTTTATTGAGCATTTCTCGTCCCAGCATTAATGTTCTTAATAGTGGGTGTATTTTTCCGGCAAGATAAAAAGTGTGGCTATTTTTACCATCAATATAGATAGGTATCGTGGTGGCATTGTGCTTCTCAATAAATTTAGCCGCGGAGTAACTCCAACGTTTATCTTCAAGTAATTTTGTTTCTTTGTTATAGGTAGAGACTTCTCCAGCAGGGAAAATAATCAGTACCCCCTGATTAGCTAAATGTTTATGGGCATCACGTAATGCTTTGGCATTGGTCTTTTTAGCTTGCTGAGTTTCAAAAACATCAACGCCAATAAACAGCTCACTTATCTCAGGAATTTGCTTTAGATATTCATTCGCTAATACTTTTACATCGGGTCGAACACGGCCTACCATTTCCGCTAATATGACACCTTCTAAAGCGCCTAATGGATGATTAGCAACAATCACGACAGGTCCAGTTTTGGGAATTGAATTGAGTTCACCTTGATGAATATCATAAGTTACATTCAAACGTTGAAGGGTGTAACGCATAAACTCAAAACTGGTTAATTCTAGAGGACGGTCTTGATAATGGGCATCTAAACGATGTAATCCTGTCGCCCATTCAGCAAGTATTTCTCCAATGCCAAAAGGGGTGACTCTAGGCAGTCGAAATGGACTTTCAATCATAATTACACTCCTTTAATTAAGTCATTAGCACTCGTCTATTTTTTTAATAATCGAGGCCAATTTTCATTACCTTGTGCAATAAAAGTCGAGATGCTCTCTTCCCATAACGCTTTTATCTGCGCGTCATAATTGAGATACAGTTTTCCATCTACAATTGAATATTGATTCGGATCGCCAGGTGCTCGATCATTTTTTGCAGCGACCGCCCAAGCACAAAAACCACCGTATTGAGGAGCGTATTGTGTTGGGTTTGCGCTAAATAAATCTAAGTTTTCTTGAGAGATAAAATACCAATCAGCATCCATATAAGAGATGACAAATTCAGAATTTCCTTTTTGTGGTTTATCTGAAGTGAAGTAGCTAACACTGTCATAGCCGTCAATGGCTTTATTGCTAAAAAAGCCGGTATAAATAGCGTCTGCTGCAAACGTAGCGTGACTAAATAAGAAGATAAATAAACATAATAACTTTTTCATAATCATGACCTTATTGTGTTAATTGTATGAGTGAGTATTATCGTAAAAATGGAAAGGATCATCATAGGCCAAATGCTTTTTGATTTGGCATGGAGAACCTGGGAAATAATGTAGTGAATTATTTTTATTACTTACAATGATGTGAGTAAAGCTGACGGTTTGAGCATCTTGGCGATGCATACAAGGGGAGCGATGTCCTAGTTTTGAGTGATGGTGTTGATGAAATTGATTCAGTGTTTGCCGATTTACCGCTGAGTTTGTTAATTCTTTATAAACCGATAAGCGATGTTCAATCACATTATCGGCATCGACAGAAGAAGAGATCATCGGTGAGCTAGGGTTTATTGATTCAAAGGTTCGTCCATCCCAACGAAATCCATAAACCCTCTCATTTTTTACTGATCCACTCGCGTGAAATATCAATAAAGTAAAAGCGGCAAAGCGAGATAACTCTATGTTGGAAAGCACTTCCTGAATCGAGTCAATGTGTTCGCAGGGGGCTAATTTTTTTATCAGTAGCCCACGACTTAATGCGTTACTGGGAGCCGTTTCTCCTTGATAGTAATTTAAAAGACAAAGTGAAATGCCATTATTATTAAGTGAAATCCAACTCCCGCCGCCGAAAGGGTCAATTGGCATAATGTAATCCACATTATTTTCTTGGAAAACTTGAGGGGTTAAAGCATCTGAGCGCGAACGTTGTTCATCTCGATTAAAAAATAATTCATAGCCTGTAGAGGTAGTAAACCAAGAGACTGTGCACATTAAGCCTCTCCTCGTAAATAGGTTGTTGTCGTTGGAGCCAAACCAAAACTTGATTGAGTATTTATGCCAATTGAAAGGGTTATCACTTTGATTAGTGCGTAATGATGAGAGGTATGGAGAGAAGCAAAAGTAATTTCTCGCTCAATACTTGAAAGCATAATATGGTCTTGTTTTTTATAAGGGCAGACTTCGGTAATCAATGACACTGGAGCCGTGAGGTATTCAAGAGGAAAAAGCTCTAACCAGTGGATCACATCACCAAGCTCTGTAATGGCGAGCGTTTTGTTTGTCTCGATTTCATGACCTCGACGACGGACATTATAATTGATGGGTACATGGTGATCTTTTTGAATGAGGGCTTGAAATAGATCCAATATGTGTCGGAAATGCTCACCGATAGAACTTTCGACATAAGGTAATGCAAGGTGAATATAATCACTGTCGCTAATGGCGTTGAGTAAAGATATTCCTTTTTTCAATTCATCAATACAACCACTGATCACAGGAGATTGATGTATTTGTTGTGATGTTGATATAGGCATTAAAACTCCTTTTATCTAATCAGTCGGTGGGTATTGAAGCGTCAGTTGTTTCTCTTCTTTCCATGCAGCCAATAGTTCTTTTATTTTCGGAGAGTGGTGACCTTGTTTTTTTTGTAGGGCACCAATTTCAAATAAGATTTTGTATTGAAGCAATAAGGTTGAAAAAATGGTTTTCAGAGGCGTATTTCTATCCCAAATATGAGCCGCTTCACTGCTCGCGCCATTAATTTCTAAAATGGTAAAATCATCTCCCTTCATTAAAGAGTTAATATCTTTAAATTTCACGTCTAGCCTACCGTAGTGAAATCCCTCTAAATCATTAAATATGTGGTCTAGTCGCTCGGCTAATTGTTCAGTGATGTATTGGTTACCATCTCTAAAAATAGATCCTCGACTGTGACTACCTGCAAAGGCGAGTTGAAATTCTTTTCCCTTTTCTAAAATGGTATTTAATTTTTCTTTATGACGAGGCAAATACAAATTAGCCAATTGACCAGCTCTGCTGTCATTTTCTATTAACTGTTTTAATGTGCTAATCCCATCACCGACAACAAGTGGAGAGTATTTAAGAGTAATCGAAATTATTTTCCCTTTTTTCTGATTAGGGTAGCGAACATAAAAAATCCCAGCCTCTGCTGAGTAAGGCGCTTTCTCTTGAATTAAAAATCGAGCGTTGATAGGAAAGGAACTAAAATATTCACTTAGTTGATTTGGTGATGTAATTAATTTAACGCCGACCCCACGGCAGCCTAAATCAGGCTTTGCAACGATAGGAAAGAAGAGGCCCTGTTTGTTCATTATCTCAAGGGCATGTTTAGTTTGCTCTAGTACAGGCTCATTAGTTGTTGTGATTGTCGTAAATGGAGATATCCACTGCTGAGCTATTGGGCCTGCAAGACTTAAAATATCATGTTTAGATTCTCCAACCATGCCGCTTAATTTAATTGATGGATTAGCAATAAGAGGAAGGGCGAAATCAAAATGTTTTATGCCAAGAAAAAAACTTTGGATAACTACGGGAGTATAAAAAAACCAGCTTGGTAAAAATTCATAAGGAGACACACTGCGGTGAGTGTCTGGCTCCAACTGTGGCATGCCGGCATTGATATGACCGGTTGTAATCGTCTTGATTTGATTATCCATTACGTCAGTTCCTTTGATATTTTCTTTCTTGCTAGTCGATTTGTAGCAAATAAAACCATTGTCATTATTGGGATTAATAACCACTGATGTTCACTGGTTTTAACCCATGAGCTGCTACCCAAAAAGAACACACTAGGAAAAACAATCGCTGTCCACACCGCAGTAGCGCTCATTACAGAGATAAAAAAGGTGCTAATACGAATATGAAATACGCCACTTAATGTAAAGCCTACGGTTCTAAGTCCTGGGATAAATCGAATAATGAATAAATTAAGCATAGGATTAGATTGCAGTTTTTTCCTTATGTAGCGTAAATGAGTGTTAGTTAATGTTTTATATCGGAGTAAACGAAAACGAGTAGATAGACGACCTAAAAAATATAAGCCGAGATCGCCACTCGCAATACCAATGAAAGCCGCCAGTAAGCCCATGGTGGGCGTAATGACATCTTGAGCAGATAAACTTGCAGCGGTGATAATCGCAAGATCTTCTAATAGGTAAGACAGGAGGATAATTCCGATAAAAATAGAGATTAGAGAGGCCGATTGAATAAAAAATATATTTTGAATCGCGTGAATCATCTCGTTCATGAATCCCCCTTTTATTGGTATTTATTAAGCGTGGCCTTGTGTTGCTAAAATGTAAAGAAATATTCGATTATTGATTTTTGAGCGTCTGATTAATAAATAGTTCAAATTTAAATCGGGGCGTTATGAATGTATTGTGGTGTCTGAAAATGAGGGTGTATTTATTAAGGAAGGTGTTTTTCAGACTATAAAGAGGGAGTTTGTTTCTGATATAAAAAAATAGCACAGTTAAAGAATAACCATGCTATTTTTGAATTAACTATGTTTTTAGTATAACTAAAACATTATCGTTCGCTGTATTACTTACTTAGATCAATGTTGTAAACGGCAAAACCGACTTCATCAGTTGCAACGCGTTTCATTGGGTATTGACCCTTGTCTTTAATAAACTGAGCGGCTTTATCACTTGGTGATGTTTCAAAGCGAATGTCTAGCTTCTTATTGCTCTTAATTGGAGCGAAAGACCAGTTGTTGTCTGCTGCTGGCTTCACTTGGCCTTCTTCTTTACTTACACGTGAAATGTAACTAGAAAGAACCGTACGGTTTTCATCTGGTGCATCAAATGCAATGAAGTCAGTACCTGTGCCTGGGAATTTGTTGCTGTAAGCGCGGTAGTTGTTAGTTGCGATAAGGAAGTCTTGCTTCATATCAATCGCTTTACCTTGGTAAGTTAGACCAACAATACGCTCCGAACCTTCGTTAATTACGTTACAGTCACCATCATATTTTGCTGGTTGAGTAACATCGATTTGGTAGTTAACGCCATCAATAACATCAAAATTATAGGTACGGAAGCCATCCCAATCAATTAATTGTTGTGGCGCTGTGCTATTAATGTCGATTTGTTTAAATTGACCAGCAGAACATTCAAGCCACTCTTTTACTTCGTGACCTGTTACTTTCATTGCCACTAGAGTATTCGGGTATAGGTATAAGTCAGCTGCATTACGGAACGTTAATTGGCCCGACTCAACTTCAGTGAAGTTAGTAGGATCATTGCCACGACCGCCTGCTTTAAATGGAGCAGCAGCAGAAAGTACCGGTGTGCCATCTAAATCAGGGTCACCTTGAATGAAGCGTTCTACGTAATCTTGTTGTGCAAGGTTAACGATTTGAACAGTAGGGTCATCTTGCACTAATGCTAAGAAGCTATACATAACATCGTCAGCTTTACCGATAGGTTGGTTAACGAAATTACGCGTGCCTTTATGATCAGCTTCTAGTGCTTTAACAATGCCTTCATCAGATGCTGCTAATGATTTTTTCTCTTTCTTATCAAAGATAGGACGAGCTTCAGATTGGCCTTTTACAACAGCCCATTTACCATCTTTTTGCTCTAGAGTTAAATCCATCACACCAACGTGGCTACCCCAGCGTCCAGGCATTACAGCAGCAACGCCATTCATCGTACCATTTTGGTTATCGATGCCTTGCATGTCATCAAACCCTTTACCAGGGAAGACTGCATGAGCATGGCCGAATGCGATAGCATCAATACCTTCTACTTCAGAGAGGTAAAAAGTAGAGTTTTCTTCGCCTTGTTTATATGGGTCAGTAGATACGCCTGAGTGCGGGATCGCAACAATAACATCAGCGCCTTCTGCTTTCATTTGAGGAACAAGTTCATTGGCTGTTTCGATAATGTCACGAGCAATGACTTTGCCTTCAAGATTCTTTTTATCCCACACCATGATTTGTGGTGGAACAAAACCGATGTAACCTACTTTAATTTCGTGCTCTACACCAGCAGTATCTTTAAACGTATGCGTTTTAATGATGTAAGGCGTAAAGTAATGCTCTTTTGTTTCAGCATCGTATACGTTTGCACTGATGTAAGGGAAGTCAGCGTCGTTAATTGATTCTGCTAAGAAATCTAGACCGTAGTTAAATTCATGGTTGCCTAGGTTAGCTGCATCATAATCGAGTTGATTCATTGCTTTATATGCAGGGTGAACTTCACCCGCTTCAATGCCTTTATCTGCCATGTAGTCACCCATTGGGCTACCTTGCAGTAAATCACCGTTATCAACAAGAACACTGTTTGTTACTTCACTGCGAGCTTCTTTTACTAGGGTGGCTGTGCGCGCTAAACCAATTTTTTGAGATGGTTTATCTTTGTAGTAATCGTAATCCATTAGGTTGGTATGGATATCTGTTGTTTCTACAACACGTAGCTTAATTACTTCGTTTGTGTCTTCAGTTGTTGTGCAACCAGACAAAGTCAGTAAGCCTAGGCCAGCAAGAACGGCAAGTGATACAGGTTTAGCAGAGAGTTTCATCGTATTCTCCAAAAGGTGATAATCATAAAAGCGCCAATAAGATAACAGATTGGTTATGTTATAAATGTAACTGGCCTCTTAATCTGTGCGCTTGATCTTCTTTCCGTGTGCTTTACGGTAACAAGATCACAGCTTAAACAGGTATTTACAGGTTGTTTTCTGTGTTTCGTTTTATTTCAGGAAAACTTCGTTAGCATTAAATCGAATAAAAAATGAAATTTTAGAATTTCAGGTAATAAAGCAACCCGTCTATAGTGACTTTATTGGAATGAAAAATAGCCATCGCTAGAAAAGAGCATTGATGCTTGTTAGAGCAATTAATGCCATTAGTGATGTCATTGCCAAATTTAGCCTAAAGGACAAAACACACATGGACGCAAAACGATTAACCCACCTTCAACAGCTTGAAGCTGAAAGTATTCACATTATTCGTGAAGTTGCTGCTGAGTTTGATAACCCAGTAATGATGTATTCGATTGGTAAAGATTCTTCTGTGATGCTGCATCTTGCTCGTAAAGCTTTTTATCCAGGAAAAATCCCATTCCCTCTTTTACACGTTGATACTGATTGGAAATTCAAAGAGATGATTGAATTTCGTGAGAAAACCGCAAAGAAATATGGTTTTGACCTATTAGTACATAAAAACCCTGAAGGTATGGCAATGGGAATTAACCCATTTGTTCATGGTTCATCAAAGCACACCGATATCATGAAAACTCAAGGTTTAAAACAAGCGCTAAACAAATATGGTTTTGATGCGGCTTTTGGTGGCGCGCGTCGTGATGAAGAAAAATCTAGAGCCAAAGAGCGTGTGTATTCGTTTCGAGATAAAAACCATACGTGGGATCCAAAAAATCAGCGTCCAGAGTTATGGAATACCTATAACGGTCAAGTAAATAAAGGCGAAAGCATTCGAGTTTTCCCATTATCGAATTGGACTGAGTTGGATATTTGGCAATATATTTATTTAGAAAATATTGAAATTGTTCCACTTTATTTATCTGAGAAACGCCCTGTGGTTGAGCGTGATGGCATGTTGATCATGGTAGACGATGAACGTTTAGAGCTAGAAGAAGGCGAAGAGATCCAACATAAAGACATTCGCTTTAGAACCTTAGGCTGTTATCCATTGACTGGTGCAGTGGAATCTACCGCAAATACCTTACCTGAAATCATTGAAGAGATGTTGGTTGCTACCTCAAGTGAGCGTCAAGGTCGAGCGATAGATCATGATTCATCTGGTTCAATGGAACTGAAAAAACGCCAAGGTTACTTTTAATATCAAGCATCTAAGGAAGGATTAAATAATGAATAGTGCAGTAGAGCAACAATTAGAAGAGCTTGGTATTGAAGCTTATTTAAAAGAACATCAATACAAATCATTACTTCGATTTTTAACTTGTGGTTCGGTGGATGATGGTAAAAGTACCCTCATAGGCCGATTACTCCATGACTCAAAACAAATCTATGCAGATCAGTTAGATGCCGTTCATGCAGATAGCCAACGCGTCGGCACAACAGGTGAGCGTCCTGATTTAGCATTATTGGTTGATGGCCTGCAAGCTGAGCGTGAACAAGGCATTACTATTGATGTTGCGTATCGTTATTTCTCAACTCAAAAACGTAAGTTTATTATTGCAGATACTCCGGGACATGAGCAGTACACGCGAAATATGGCAACCGGCGCATCTACCTGTAATGTTGCGGTTATCTTGATTGATGCGCGTAAAGGGGTGCTTGACCAAACTCGTCGTCACTCTTATATCGCGAACCTGCTTGGTATTCGTCACTTTGTGGTTGCAGTAAATAAAATGGATTTAGTAGATTACTCTCAATCTCGCTTTGAAGAGATTAAAGAAGAGTACTTAACTTTCTCCAAGAAGCTAAATAATCCAAATCTAGATATTTCTATCCTACCGTTATCAGCCTTAGAAGGAGATAACGTGGTAAATCAGAGTGAGGAGCTATCTTGGTATCAAGGTACGCCGTTATTAGAGGTGCTTGAGAATATAGATATCGATTCAGACAGAGATAATGGAGAGTTTAGATTTCCAGTGCAATATGTGAATCGTCCAAATCTAGATTTTCGTGGTTTTGCAGGAACTGTTTCTGCGGGTGGAATTTCTGTTGGTGATGAGATTGTTGCTTTGCCATCGGGTAAAAAATCAAAAGTGGCGCGCATTGTTACCTTTGATGGTGATTTAGATTCAGCCCAAGCAGGTCAAGCGGTGACATTAACGCTTGAAGATGAGATTGATATTAGCCGCGGTGATTTACTAGTGAAGGCGAACTCTAGCTTACAAGCTACGGATCAATTTAAGGCTGAGATTGTATGGATGACAGAAAAAGGGCTAGAACCAGGTCGTCAGTACGACATTAAAATTGCAGGTAAAAAAACGGTAGGCCAAATTGATGCGATTCATCATCAGGTAAATATTAATAGTTTGGATACGTTTGAGACACAAGAATTGCCTCTAAACGGCATTGGTTTGTGTGAGGTATCCCTGACAGAAACGGTGAGCTTAGATCGTTATCAAGATTGTGCCGATACGGGTGGCTTTATCTTTATTGATCGCTTAACGAATGTCACGGTAGGGGCTGGTATGATCCAAAACCTTTCTGAACTGAGTGATGCGAAACCTATCAATGATAATGTCAGTGCTTTTGAGGTGGAATTGAACGCGTTAGTTCGTAAACATTTTCCTCATTGGAAAGCACAAGACGTTTCTAAACTTTTAAGTTAATGACTTAAAAAGGAATAGTCTATGGCATGGGAACAAGGATTCGTTCTGGCTTTATTAGCTCTTATTATTGTGAGCTTATTAGCAAGTAAATTAAAACCAAGTGTAATTTTTTCAGGGGCGGCGTTTATTGCTTTTATGCTAGGGATGATTGATTTACCTAGCTTGGCAAAAAACTTTACTAACTCGTCACTGCTAACTTTGGTGTTATTGATTTTAAGTTCTTGTGCCTTAGAAAAAACACGTCTTATCAGTTGGGTAGGGCGCTATATTTCAGAAGGAAGGTTAGGGAGTGTGGTAGGAAAATTGGGTCTATCTACTGCTATTCTTTCTTCTTTTACTAATAATACCGCCGTGGTGGTGTCTTTAATTGGTGCGATAAAGCGTAATCAACGCCACGCGCCTTCTCGTCTGCTTATTCCTCTCTCTTATGCTGCAATCTTAGGTGGCACACTAACCTTAATCGGAACATCAACTAATTTAATTATTAATAGTTTTGTGGAAGATGCGGGTTTACCAAGTTTAAGTTTCTTTGCACCAACAACGATTGGTATCGCGGTACTGCTTGGCGGTCTGTTAATTTTAATTCCATTAAGTTATTTGTTACCTCAGTACGATGAGGGGCATCAAGATGAATTGCCCTACTTTTTAGAAGCTAGAGTTCAAGGCGGCTCGCCATTAGTTGGAAAGTCGATCAGTGAAAATAATTTAAGAGCATTACGTAAACTCTTTTTAGCTGAAGTGATTAGAGAAGGGAAAACTATCGCTTCGGTTGACCCTGATATGGTGCTTTTAGCTGGAGATAGATTACTGTTTTGTGGTGACATTGAAAGCGTGACGACTCTACAAGAAATTAATGGCTTAACACTGTTTGGGCAGCATCATTTAAATGGTCAAAATTTAATAGAAGTTATTGTCAGTCAATCCGCATCTATTCGTGGAAAAAGTATTAAGTCTTCTAAATTTAGAGATCGTTTTGATGCTGTGGTTGTCGCAATTCGACGAGGCCATGAGCGCCTTGAAGGTGGTTTGGGTAAGATTGAGCTACAAGCGGGTGATACCTTAGTTTTAGTACCAGGAAAAGATTTTGAGCAGAGTAAGCAGCAACTAAAACGTGAATTTGTCATTATTAGTGATCTCGACTCTGCAGCAAAATTGGATGGTGACAAAAGTGCACTGGTTTTATTAGGTTTTGCAGGTGTTATTGCTGCTGAGTTATTGAATGCATTTCCGATTATCAAAGGGCTGTCGGTGTATCTTTTGGCTCTCTTAGCGCTTGGTGTGATTAATATTGGAGAATTACGTCGTCGTTTTCCGATTGATATTGTCGTTATCGTTGGAGCGGCACTTTCGATTGCTCAACTAATGTTGTCATCAGGTTTATCTGTACAGCTTGGCAATATGTTCATGGAGTTATTTAATGGCTGGGGAGTGATGGGAGCCTTGATTGCTGTTTATCTGATTACTTTGGTATTAACGGAATTAATCACCAATAATGCGGCAGCAGCGTTGGCTTTTCCTATTGGCTACAGTATGGCGCTAGGTTATGGCGTCGACCCTATGCCTTTTATTATGGCGGTATTGTTTGGAGCCAGTGCGAGTTTTATTTCTCCTTATGGATATCAAACCAATTTATTAGTATTTAGTGTGGGTAACTACACGCTGCTTGATTACGTAAAAGTGGGATTACCGATGTCGATTATTTATTCGGTATTAGTGCTGACGTTAATCCCTTATTTTTTCCCATTTTAATTCAAGGATGAAACATGACAGTCAAAGACGCAGTGAAAGATGAAAATATTGTTTGGCACCAACATTCAGTAACTAAAGACACTCGCTCTACATTGAAAAACCAGAAGCCAGCAGTACTTTGGTTTACTGGGTTATCTGGTGCAGGGAAATCGACTATCGCTGGGGCGCTAGAAATTAAGTTAGCTGAACTTGGTTATCATACTTACCTATTAGATGGAGATAATGTTCGTCATGGTTTATGTCAGGATTTAGGCTTTTCGGATCATGATAGGCAAGAAAACATTCGACGTATTGGTGAGCTTGCAAAACTAATGGCAGATGCCGGTTTGATTGTATTAAGTGCCTTCATCTCACCGCATCGAGTCGAGCGTCAAATGGTTCGAGAATTATTACCAGAAGGCGAGTTTTTAGAAGTCTTTGTGAATACTTCTCTGGATGAATGTGAAAAAAGAGACCCTAAAGGATTATATAAAAAAGCACGAGCAGGAGAGATAAAACACTTCACTGGAATTGATTCAGAATATCAATCCCCGGTAAATCCTGAGATTGATTTACCTGCCGGAAGTGAATCTATTAATGTGTTAGTTGAGCAGTGTTTAGAAGAGCTGAAAGTACGAGGAATCATTAAATAGATCTATTTTTACATTCGAGTTAGACCATTGCTTTAAGTCTTTGAATCTTTTAAAAGCCCTTAAATATTGATGTATTTAGGGGCTTTGCTATGTATGAAGAAAAATAATTATGCCATCGTTGAAATCGTTTTTTTTACGTCTGTTTCAACAATGAACTTTTGACTTAATAACCCTATTAGGTTGTCGTAATAATTTTCATTAGGTTTATTACCTAATAATTTGCACAGTTCCGCACCTGTAGGACTAAAGCGATAATAGATAAAGCGAGATCCTTTTTGCATTGGCTTTATAGCAATGTTCTTTCCTTGATATTGCAGTGGCAATGCAGGTTCAAACTCTATTTCTCCGGATTCTAATTCCGTACCAAGTAACAGACCTAATTCAATTAATAGTAATAAACTTGAGTAGGGAAGCTTGTAATTACCTAAATGAACTAACTGTGGGCCATCGGTTTTATACAGATTAAAAAGGGTGCCAGCACACTTATAACCTAGCAGTAATTTCTTACTGTTATCTTGCCCAAAACTACAAGCTAATGAGGCTGCTCGTTGGAACGTTTGTGCTTCACGTTGTGTCATATCTTTCAGCACTTTTAGTGCTTTCATGGATGTTGAACCGGGGGTAATTACTTCTTGTTTAAAAATTTGACTCCATAATCGCTGCATTGATGGGTCATGAATATCTTTAGCCATTTCAAAGAAACGATGAAGCCAATCAGGATCAGGCTCGCCAGCGGTTTCATCATTACAATAATCATGAGCAAACTTAATAATTTGTTCTAAGTTTTGTTGCTGCTGCTCTCGTAGTAATTTCTCTCGATACAAAGAGCGCTTTAAGAGAGTTTCTTCTGGTTTTGGTGCGTGTAGTTTTGCAGCCAAACCTTGTTTTATTGCGATCTCAGTGAGTCGACGAGCACTACTTATCACGTAATGTTCTTTTTTGTGTGTTGGTTGTTCTTTTACATTTTCATCTTTAGGGATGATTTTTTGTGATGAGTTCATTGATTGACCTAGCCCTGAGTAACGGTTCTTCCTTTATATTATCGGTATTAGAAAATAAAAACTTTAATATCAAAACAAGAATTAAGAAAAAATCAAAAAAACAGTAAGAGTAAATATGGCTAAATGCTAAGTTTTTGTTAAAATAATGAGTGTTGATTAGTTTTCAAGTCGAGGGATAGAATGAAAGGCTTAGGTTTTAGAAAAATGCTGTTTAGCGTAGTGCTTGCTTCAGGGTATACAGCAACACTGGTCTATCTTTCTCATTATATATAATAATTCCAATAGACCAGTGATTACATTCTAATTACATTTACTCGTCGTCATACTCTTCTAAACGAACGCCTTCAATAAGATAACCCGTCTCTGCAAGTTCGCTATTAATTGTTTCTGTCTTTAGTTTTCCTACGATATAAATAACATCCCACAATTGCTGTATTGGAGCGCCTTTTTCAAACTTAACATAAATGATTTGGTTTGGCGGTGGTGGTGGTACGTGGATACAAGCGCCAAAGTAAGGCACTAGCAAAAACTCAGTGATCGTTGTGTCATCACCTTCTAAAGGAATAACAAATCCAGGTATTTTAACCATACTGCCATTCAACTCTTGTCGAACACCACCTACAAGAGATTGCTGCATTTGAGAGCCATTATGATCAACTTTAGGCATGCCTACCGCATCGAATTGATTTCTTTCTTGTTCAGGAACTAAGTCAATCCAATCGAGTTTTAATACGTCATTACTTATAGCGCGAAAGGGCAGAAGTAATAAAAAACAGAGTAAGAATTTCTTTTTCATATTTATCCTTAAAGTCTAATTGTCATACCGTCACTCAATGAATGTCGATACGCTTGAATTGCTGGAATAACACCAATAATAAAACCAGAGCATAGAACAAGAGCTAACAGTTTTAATTCGTACAAGCTTGGTAAGGTAAGTTCAATGGCGATACCATAATATTGCTGGATGATAGGCTGCAATATAGATAAAGAAAGGTATAAACCGAGTAGGCCTACGATGATCCCAAAGGTTGTTATTACGACCGCTTCACTAATAAGTAGTGCGAAAATATGTTTCGGTTGAGCTCCCATTGATCTTAGGATCGCCATTTCTCGTCGCCTTTCTTGTAGGCTGGTTAATAAGCTAGTGAGCATTCCCATTAAGCCTGCAATGACAACAAAAACAGAGACGGCCAATAAAGCTTGCTCTGCCATCGACATCATTCCCCATAATTCATGTAATGCAATGCCTGGAAGAATGGCACTTAGTGGCTCTTTACTATAATCATTAATATAGCGTTGTAGCGCAAATGTTTGAATTTTTGAGTTAAGCCCTAGCATGAACGCGGTAATTGCTTTAGGTTCAAATTGATGCTGTTCCAATATTTCTGCATCTGGTGTATTTCCTAAATGAGCACCACTTTCCCAGCCAACATGTATAGCTTCTATTGCACCTAAAGAGACATGTAAGGTTTTGTCTACTGGTGTTCCTGTCGGTGCTAAGATACCAGTGACAGTAAAGGGTAAATTATCATGACGAGTAAAAGACTGATCACTAATTCCATGAGCGATAACCAATTTATCACCGAGTTGGTAGTTCAGTTTATTTGCGACATCGGCACCGAGAACAACATCAAATAAATGTGAGAATGGTTTACCTTCTTTAAAGGTTAATGGTTGTTTTTTTCCGTATTGATAAAAACGAAAATAATCTTGATTAGTTCCCATGACTCTAAAGCCTTTATGGGAATCACCTAGAGAGATTGGAATTGACCATTTTACTGATTTTTGATTGCTGATCTCTTGATAGCTTTTCCAGTCAATATTGTTGGTGGCATTACCAATGCGAAAAACAGAATAAAGCAGTAGGTTGACCTGGCCTGAACGGGCACCAACAATTAAGTCGGTATTCGAAATAGTATTGGCAAAGCTTGTCTTTGCTTGTGTTCTAATTCGTTCAACTCCCATTAATAACATGACAGAAATAGCGATAGTTAATACCGTTAATATGACCGTCGTTTTTCGGTTTCTTAGGCTTTTCCATGCTAACTGAGCAATACCAATCACAGCGTATCTCCTGCATTATTTAATGTTCTTAAATCAATACAACGATCAAAAAGAGACTCCAAACTTGGGTCATGACTCACAAAAAGTAATCCTGCACCACTGCTTTCACATTCCTCCATTAAGAGCTGAATAAAAGCAAAGCGAGTTTCGTGATCTAATGCTGAGGTAGGTTCGTCTGCAATGATCAGTTTAGGTTTACCAATGAATGCTCTTGCTGCTGCGACTCGTTGTTGTTGACCGATACTTAAGTCAGTAATTGGTTTACTAAAGTGAGAACTTGGCAATTGAAGTTGATTTAGTAGGCGCTCTGCTTCTTTTATTAGTTCTGGCTTTGAGAACTCTTTTTTTGATGAAAACTGGTATGGCAAAATAACATTATCAATAACAGAAAGATAAGGCAGTAAATTAAATTGTTGAAAAATATAACCAATATTATCCGCTCTAAATCGGTCTCGTTGATTTGAGGTCAATTGATTGATATCAGTACCATTAATACTCACCGTTCCTTCTGTAGGGGACAAGATCCCAGTAAGCAGGCTAAGTAAAGTAGATTTACCACTGCCACTAGGGCCTTTGATAAATACTTTTGTTCCTTGTTGTTGCTGATAGCTTGATATATCAAGTGTTCGCTCTGTTTGATTTGGCCAGCAAAAAGTCAGGTTTGATAATTCAATAATATTCATAAAAATTATGACGGTGTTGCCACCGTCATACCTAAATTATAGAGCTAAAACTGCTTTTTTAGCGGTTAACGTTGCTGCTTTCTGTCCTGAGTTACCTAAATACTGAACTGTCATTTTTTGAGTATGAGAAAATACACTAAACCACTGTGTTTCTATTTGATTTAATTCCGACATTGTTTCGCAATGATATTCATATTGAGCAGTAAATTCACCATGTTCACCTTGATGTTCTTCATGGTGAGAATCATCATCATGATGGTCATGATGGTCATGATGGTCATGATGGTCATGATGGTCATCGTGGTCTTCGCTTTTCATATTATGAGAAACGTGTATATCCGAAACTTCACAGTTGGCAGACTCAGGTAGAGAGAAAATTGCATTTGGCGTTTTTAGTTTAGCAATAGCTTGCTCTAATAACTGTTCTTGTTCTTTGTTTTTAGGGGCGTGTTCAAATCCTACAACATCAGAGCCAGGAGCTGTGATTTCAAAAAGTAAATGTTCGCCATCTTGAGCTATATTGGTTTCAACTACACCATGAACGTGTGCGTCGTGTTGACGATGCTCTGAGTGTTCAGAATGCTCTGAATGATCGTGTCCATCATGATCGTCATGGTGATCAGCGGCATAAGTCATTAGTGGTACTGAAAATAATGTAGTAGAGATGATTAGTCGTAGTGCATTTTTTTTGTTACAGATAAGCATAATGGCTTCCTATTATCTAAGAGTTATAAATGTGATGTAATTTATTAATGTTAGACGATAGAGAGGGGAGGTGCTCGCGAGTGAACGGTAATTGAAAACGGAGAGCTATTTTCTACAGTAGAGAATTCAAAATGAATAATAACTTGAGGAATAATAGAGGGAGAGCTGACATGAATAACAAGACCAGAGCCAATAGAATGAAATAATTGACAGTGGTGGTGTTCATGATGTTGTGTGTTGGAATCAATTTGATGATAAGCAACCAAGACACTAAATAGCGCTAGAGTAATTGCTAAACTCCAATTTAACCAACGCTGTTTAGTAAAAAAGTACGATTGCATTGTACCACCCGAAAGAAACTTGAGTGGTAAATGTAATAATATAACAATTTATAAGCAAGGCATTTATTTATAGCTGAGCGTGAATTAAGCTAATGACTTGTTTTATTTCATCAGAAGTTAGTTTGCCTTCTTTTACAAAAAGTACATTCCCTTTTTTATCTTGGACAATGATTGCAGAGCTTTCAGGCTGAAGATCCCAAGCTGTAGCTACCTTGCCATTTTCATCAAGAACCATCGATGACCATGAAAATTCTTTTTTGCTTTCCTCAGCAGAAGATTTTACAAACCCACCAGTACCCCAAATAGAATCGTCTTGATTAATAATTGTTGTAGTTTGATATTTTGATTCAGGGAACTTTTCTAAGGTAATGGCACTCATAAGATCAGCGTTCATTGCTTTAGCACCACTTCGACCAGCAATGGCCTGTAATACTCGAACTTTCCCTTTTAATTGTTCACTGTTCCAATTTTGGTATACAGCAGCATCGTTGGCGTAAGTAATTTCACCATATTGTTCAACAGAGACTGAAGGAACGCTTTTGTTTAATGAAATGTTGTGAGCAAAAGAAAGTGATGGTAGTAGGCAAGCGCTAAGGGTAAGTAGTTTTACTATTTTCATTTTTATTATCCTTGGAAATGAGTGTTTGTAGTGTAGTGCAGAGCTTAATAAAAAGCGATTCGACCAGTAGAAAGTGTGCAGTTGCTAATTGTTGCTAAAAAGTAAAATCCAACTTGAGGCATACTGTTTTGTATTCTATAATGTTAATCAAATGTTTCGAGCGCATTTTTTAGATAAAACATAATAATAAAATCAGTATGTTTTGATGGACTATGAATGAACACCTTATATGGATTATTGAGGTAATGGCTATGTTTAGAAATTTTAAGGCTTATCGACCACTTCAAGTGGCTCGTTTTGTAAAAACGTTATTTAAAGGGCAGATTCACATTGAAGGTATTGGGTCTTTTGAATTTGATGAAGGCAAACTATTGATGCCAAATAAAGAAAATAGAAAAATGCTATCAGTGATGAGTGAAGTGAATCAACATATTCGTCAACTTTCAGCAATGCCAGCTTAAGCAGATTAAATTAAGAGGTGCTCGTTATGAGCACCTTTTTTATTATAAGAAGCACACACCAGTACCACCTAATCCACAATAACCATTGGGGTTTTTAGCTAAGTACTGCTGATGATAATCTTCGGCAAAATAGAAAGGGTGAGCCGGCATTATTTCAGTGGTTATAGGATCTGTAATACCTTGTTTTTCTAATGCCTCTTGATATTGCTGTTGTGTTTTTTGGGCTATTTGTAGTTGTTGGTTTGAATGTGTATAAATTACTGAGCGATATTGTGTACCAATATCATTACCTTGGCGCATTCCTTGAGTGGGATTATGGCTTTGCCAAAAAGAATGCAATAGCGTCTCAAGTGAGATAAGGGTAGGGTCAAATACAATTTTTACTACTTCGACGTGGTTTGTCGTTCCAGTACAAACTTCTTTATAGTTTGGGTTTGGTTGCTCTCCACCTGTATACCCTACTGCGGTTGAATACACGCCAGATAATTGCCAAAACAATCGTTCAGCTCCCCAAAAGCACCCCATACCAAAGTAGATAACCTCATGATTTAAAGGTACCGTTTCTAAATCAACATGTGAAAGAAAGTGAGGTGATAATGTATTTTGTTTATTCATGGTCATGTCGCATCCTTCAACTGAGTCATTTGGAAGACTTTTACCTTGTGCTACTCTACAAAGCGAGTAAATTACCATTACATAGAACGCATTCATGAATCAATAGAATAATTAATTAAGTATGACAAAGAAGTTACCCCTCTTATTGATGTGCTGCTTGACCTTTTTTTCAACAAGAGTGACAGCACAAACGGAACTAGAGATCGAGGGTTTAGAAGGATCTTTGCTGAGTAACGTCGAAGCGTATATTTCAGCCATACCAGAAGAGGAGTACTCAACTTCGCTTCGTTTCCAGTCTCGCCTTGAAAACAACACTCGTGATGCACTTAAAGCGTTAGGTTATTACCAGCCATTGATGAGTTTTTCTATTGAAGGTGAAAAAGGGGAGCACACCTTAGTGCTGACGGTTAATCCTGGAGAGCCTGTTTATATCTATGTCAGTGATATCTTGATCACCGGTGAAGCGAAAGATGATATTGATTTTATTAATGCGGTTGATAATTCAGGGTTAAATCTGGGGCAAGTGATTAATCATGGTAAATATGAAAGCTTAAAAAGCACTTTGCAAAATCTAGCATTAAGAAAAGGCTATTTTGATGGTGAGTTTACTCTAAGCCGCCTAGAGATTGCTCCTGGTCGTCATCAAGCTTTGGTGCGCTTGCATTATCAGAGTGGTCAACGTTACCATTTTGGTAAAACAAAAATTGATGGCAGCCAAATTGAAGAGAAACGCGTCCGTTCTATTATTCCTTTCAAAGAAGGAGACCCATACTTAGCAAGCCAAATTGGTCTACTAAACCAATCTTTATCTAATACGGAGTGGTTTTCTTCTGTTTATGTTGAGCCAGATCTTGAGGCTGTTGGGTCTAGTCGACAATTGCCAATGAATGTGCATTTATCCCCTCAGGTTCGAAACCAATTGGAAACCAGTATTGGCTACTCTACAGATGTCGGTGTTAGAGGTAAGGTCCGTTGGAAAAAACCATGGCTTAACGATTATGGACATAGTTTAGACACAGGCTTTTCTATTTCAAAGCCAGAACAAGAAGCAACTATATCCTATAAAATCCCTTTAGAGCAGGTACTTAAAGATTACTATATCGTTAAGTATGGTTTAAAGAATGTGGATAATAGAGATACAGACAGTTTAGAGTCAAATTTGGCCGTTGAAAGACACTGGGTATTTGATTCTGGTTGGCATAGAACGCTTTATACCCGTTTTCTTTATGAAGAATTTACCCAAGGTTCTCAAGATGGTACTGCAAGATTAATACTTCCTGGTGTGTCTTTTTCTAAAAGTCGTTCTCGTGGTGGCACTATGCCTATGTGGGGCGATAAAAAAGCATTTACTATTGAGGCGACCGATCAGGGCTTAACTTCTGATGTGAAATTACTTCGTATCTTAGCGCAAGGAGCTATTGTACGGAGCATTGGTGAAAATCATCGCGGAGTTGCAAGAGCTGAGATTGGAGCTATGTATACGGATGACTTCTACAAGCTGCCTCCTTCAATTCGATTTTTTGCTGGTGGTGATAATAGTGTTAGAGGTTATGGCTATGAAGAAATATCCCCTAAAGATGAAGAAGGCTATTTAACGGGTGGTCAATTTATGGCGACCAGTAGTTTAGAGTATCAATATCGAGTGGTTGGTAATTGGTGGTTGGCAACGTTTGTTGATTATGGTGATGCATGGATATCAACACCTGATTGGAAGATGGGAGCGGGTTTAGGTGTAAGATGGGCATCACCTGTTGGACCGGTACGACTTGATTTCGCTTGGGGTCTTGATGCTGAGCCGGGAGATGAATTTAAAATACATTTCACTTTAGGGCCTGAAGTATGAGTTCTTTAGAAGAAAATCACGAGCAGAAAATCGATAGTAAACAAAAGAAAAGCCGCCGTTTTAGTCGTCATTGTATTTGTTTAGCGCTTTTTTTACCGATGTTAGTTCTTGTGTTTCTCCTGTTGGTTGGAGCGATTGTTTTTACTAATCCAGGTTTAAAGCTTCTTATATGGGGAGCGGAGAAAGCATTACCCTCTTTATATATAGATAAAGTAGAAGGCAGTTTATTGCCTGAGTTTTCTTTATCTGGAATATCTTACCAAGATAAAGCATTCATCAATGCTAAGATAAATAACCTGCATGTTGCCTCTACTCCCAAATGTTTAATACAACCAGCGCTTTGTATTGATGATATATCGATTGATGGTTTGAAATTAAACTTACCAGAGTTACCTGAAACTCAAGCGACAGAAGAGTCTGAGCCAGCGGAGCAAAAGCTGTTATCTATTCCCATCCCTATTAATGTAACTAATATTAGTTTGAATAACATTGATATGAATATTTTAGGTAATCATATTCAATGGCGCTCATTTAGTACTGGTGTAAAACTACATCATAGTGATTTGATAATAACTCCGCTTGCTTGGAAGAAGATAAGCGTTGAGTTAGCTAAGTCAGCAGCTCCTCAGGAACCACCTGAAAAGTTATCAGAAGAAAAACCAGCATCAAGAATAGTACTTCCTTCGGTTTATATCCCTCTGAATATTAGTATTGAGCAATTTGCCTTACGAGACTTTACCCTTAAACAAGAGACTCCAATTCAAGTTAACCAACTCGATTTTATTGCGAAGGTCAGAGAGCATAACGTTCATATAAAAGATTTTTATTTAGATATGCCACAAGCAACTTTAACGATGAATAATGATATCGAACTTGATGGTGATTATCCGTTAACGCTAGATGCCATCCTAAAAGTCAAAGATACGGAATTAAAAGGCCATACAGTTATATTGGATGCAAAGGGAAGTGTTGCTGATCTGACTGCTTCACTTCAATTGAGTGGTGGGTTGCAGGCTCATGTTAATACAAGGATAAAACCATTAGAACCGACACTTCCATTCGATATTAAAATTTCAAAAGGTGATGTTTATTGGCCGTTAAGCGGTGATAAAACGATAACGACATTAATACCAAACTTCAGAGCTAAAGGTGACTTAAACCAATATCAATTTTCAAGCTCTCTATATATAGAGGGAAAAGGGATCCCGCAAACGGATATTCGTCTTGAAGGTAAAGGTGATATGGGCTCTGTAAATTTATATGATTTACTTATTGATACCTTGGGCGGACAGATTTCAGGTAAAGCTGAAGTTGATTGGCGATCGCTGGTGCAATGGAAAGGGGATATCAATCTTCAAAATATTCAGCCAGGACTTGAGTGGGAAGCCGCAGAAGGAAATATTAGTGGAAGAATTGTCACTAGTGGCTCGCTTACAAAGAAAGGTGGCTGGAATGCGTTAATACCAAATATCGATATTAACGGTATCTTTAGAAAGTACCCACTAGATATCAATGGTTCTCTCTTTGCTCATGATGAGGATGGTAAGGGAGATATAAACATCAACATTCCAAGTTTAGAGTTACATCATGGTGATAATGGCATTGAAATCTCTGGTGGCGTGAATAAAGAGTTGAACTTGGATGTAGATGTTAACTTCCCGGAGTTGTCTGATAGTGTTCCTGACTTACATGGCAAGTTATTCGGTGATATTGAATTAACCGGAAAATTAACAGAGCCAAAGATAGATCTTGATATAGATGCACTTGGATTAAAGTGGGACAAAGAAGCTACATTAAAAAAAGCCTCGATTAAGGGTTATGTGGTTCCAATGCCAAAGCTGAATGCAGACCTTAGTATTGATTTAACTAAAGGCAAATATAAAAAACAGTTGCTTGAGGCTCTAAATATTAAGTTTAGTGGCAAAGAAGAAAATCACCGCTTGAGCGTAAATTTGGATTCCAACGTTGTTGATTCATACCTAGTCATTGATGGTGCTCTAAATAGAAAGAAAGGTTGGAAAGGTGAGTTATCAAAAGCGGAAGTTAAAACAGAGATTGGTCCATGGAAATTAGATAAAAAAGCAGCACTGGCCTATGACATTCAAACATCAGAAGCATTTATTCAAGCAAACTGTTGGAGCCAAGAAGCCACCTCTATTTGCTTGAATAAAGATTTGTTAGCGGGCAAGTCAGGAACGGTTGATTTAAGCATTAATCATTTTGAATTTAGTAAGCTAAAAAACTTTTTACCAGAAGAAACGACAATTAATGGTGAAGCGAATCTAAATGTTATCGCAAAATGGGAGAAGCAAAAGGCGCCTTACGTTAAAGCAACTCTGTATTTACCAACAGGGAGTGTCCAACAGCAGATGGAGCAACCGCTTATTATTGGTTGGGATGATATTAACGTTAATGCTGAAATGAAAAATGATGAGCTCAATGCCGATTGGCTTATTGCATTGACCGATAATGGTCAATTAAAAGGACAAGCAGTCATTGATGATTTGACTGGAAAGAAAACAATAAAAGCGACCTCTTATATAGAGGAGCTTTCATTATCTATGTTTCAACCAGTATTAGGTGAATACAGTCAACTTCAAGGCTTCATTAATTCAAAGATTAATTTTTCAGGACCGATACTGCACCCTAAGTCAGTCGGTGATCTTGAGATTAGTAAAGTAATAGTAAAAGGGGAGGTGTCTCCTGTTGATGTTGATAATGGTGACTTTAAAATCAAGTTGAATGGTTATGATGGAGAGCTTGTTTCTAAGATAACGACCCCTGATGGTGATTTACATATTAATGGTTCAGCTGATTGGCGTGATTTGAAAAATTGGAAAGCAGGACTTGATGTTTTTGGTAATGAACTTCAAGTAAACGTCCCACCAATGGTCAAATTGAAAGTTAAGCCAGACATGAAGATCCGCATCATTCCTACATTAGCGAAGATCACTGGCAGTATTGGTATTCCGTGGGGAAGAATTGTTGTGAACGATTTACCCGAAAGCGCAGTCGGAGTATCAAAAGATGAAGTGATTTTAAATGATGACCTTCAGCCCGTGGAAACTGAAACTACGCTTCCAATGGATATAGAGACTGACATTAATATATCGATTGGTGATGATGTGCTTCTTTCAGCATTTGGTTTAGAAGCAGGATTGGTTGGCAAGTTAAATGTAACCCAAAAGAATAAAGGTCCATTCATTACTGGAGAGGTAAACATTGAAGATGGTACTTATCGCTCTTTTGGACAAGATCTACAAATAAGAAAAGGGAAGATTCTATTTAATGGCCCTGCTGATCAACCTTATGTCGATATAGAGGCGATTCGAAATCCAGAGAATACTCAGGATGACGTGATAGCTGGAGTTAAAGTGAGTGGTCCTGCTGATACTCCTAGAGTTGAAATATTTTCATCTCCGTCTATGCCTCAAGCCAATGCTTTGTCTTATCTGTTAAGAGGACAGGATATAGATAGTGAATCTGGTGGTAATGCCATGACGACGACATTGATAGGCTTAAGTCTTGCGAAGAGTGGGAAGGTTGTTGGTGAAATAGGGCAAGCATTTGGTGTTCAAGACTTACAATTAGATACTGCAGGTTCCGGTAATGAGTCGCAAGTAACAATTAGTGGTTATATAGCGCCAGATCTCCAAGTTAAGTATGGGGTCGGTATTTTTAATTCACTGGGTGAATTTACGTTAAGGTATCGCATTATTAGTGATCTCTATTTAGAGGCTATTTCTGGAGTAGACAATGCAGTTGATTTAATTTATCAGTTTACATTTGATTAAAATAAAGAAATTGTGGATAACYTTGWKCMCAWGCYGWRTCASAGTKAARSGTAATARMGYMKAWGGTWKTSTRKSGTTTMMMCATSWRAGAGTAGGACATCGCCAGGCTTGAATTTGAATAAGTGCCCGTTCAATAGAACGGGCTTTTATTTCGCTCCCAGTTTGTCACTGTGAGCCAAGTCAACATAACGTTT
>NZ_OMPC01000003.1 GCF_900312675.1 Aliivibrio sp. EL58
TTGCTTGATTACGCACTTCCCAATTCAATTCTGGCATCAATACAGAAAGCTGAGATTCGATTAGTTTGTAGTTTTCAGGATTAAATTCAGTCTCATCGAAATAAATAACGTCAACGTCATTCAAAGGCGTTGATGCTGATTTCTGATGCAAATGATCCCACACCAAATTTCGGACGAAACCAGCGGCTAAATAACAATGAGGTAAATTGAGTTGTCGAACACAATCAAGCGCCTTTACCCTCAATTCATCTTTCTCAATTAATGTGATGATTCTATCCATATCCACCCTGCGTTATAACGCCTGCATAACACGTTTGCTACCATGCAGATTAAGCCTAAATTTACCACTTAACACGGTAAACTCAAAGAAAACTAGAATGCCGAATGTAGCAAATCGTGTTGATGCATTTGTTATACGAGTTCTACTTTGCTTAAAAACTGCGTTACAAATTTTGTATTAAATTACAATGAATTAGAAAGATTAAACTTATGAAGCTCTATCTAGGTACAAACTAATAAAATATTTAACCTTAGTTAAAACCTTTAGAATGAAAGTATTCTATACCATCTCCCCAAAAAAAGGGACTCAATGGCTAGAATTGAGTCCCAAAGCTGCAACGCCTGTCTACAGCAACACAGAATAAGGAGCAAACATAGCTTATTACTTTAACCGCACTCTACCAACTGTGAAATCAGACAGGTTATTTATTAAATATGTATAAATTTAGACTATCAATTATCGTATAACGCCTGCATAACACGTTTGCTATCATGCAGATTAAGCTCAAATTTACCACTTAACACGGTAAAACCAAAGAAACCTAGAATGCCGAATGTAGCAAATCGTGTTGATGCATTTGTTACACGATCTTTGTCAACGCTTCTATTAACTTGGTAAAGAATTGATTTACCGAGATTTACTGTAAACTGAGTTTAATTAGGCTGGCTCAATTAAGCGAGCAAAATATCCAATCAGCGGCAAAAACTGCGAGATGAAACAATCCCTTTTTCTTACGCCATTTGTACGATCTGGTTTCAGCAAGTTTTAAGCTGATAAACCAAATACCCTTGCCACAATTGGGATTAAAAATACTGCGAGGAAAACACTGACGCAGGATAAAATGAGGCAAAACCATGAACAATTGAAGCCTGAATTGGTTTCTGAAACCCATGAATTTTTGGCAATAATAGTCAATTGCCGAACCTGATAAAACGAATATTAAAAGGCAACAAAGAAAAAGGAAATCCACCCTACTTTAACGCCTAAAAAACTAACGGCTCAATCACTGAACTGAGCCGAAAAACTGCGATCTTAGAGTTCGTGTAACGCCTGCATAACACGTTTGCTACCATGCAGATTAAGCTCAAATTTACCACTTAATACGGTAAACTCAAAGAAACCTAGAATGCCGAATGTAGCAAATCGTGTTGATGCATTTGTTATAAGCAATTCATATTTAGCCAACACTATAGCTAATAAAGAAATATAACGTTGCCCCAATTCCTAACATGAAATAGGCAACACAGATCCATAAACACCACTCCATAGTATTTTCAACTATTGATTCAGGAGTATTCTTCGACCATAAAATACCTGCTGGTTTGCCCCAAGCAATTCTTAACCATTTCGCAGATAGGTATTGATAAAATAAACCACTAAGAATAGACAAACCCAATAATATCCATGCTATATAAATGCTACATCCAAAAACTGAAATCAATGGAGTCTCTTTAGGGATATCAATAAAGTTCCTTGCGAAGAAAACTGGTAATAATAATGAAGCTGAGGATAAATTAACTACGGATTTCACCATATCTAAATAACGTTCATTTGTATCTTTTTTCCAAGGTTCTTTCATAATTTATCCTATGAGATGATTCTATGCTTATAACGCCGCAATAACACGTGCGAACGACTGACTTTCCAAACCAATTATACTTTAAACCACAAACGCCGAGTGTAATTAACATCGTGTTGATTGCTTTGTTACACGATCTTTGTCAACGCTTCTATTAACTTGGTAAAGAATTGATTTACCAAGATTTACTGTAAACTGAGTTTAATTAGACTTGCTCAATTAAGCGAGCAAAATATCATTTCAACGGCAATAACTGTGAAACGAAACAATCCCTTTTTCTTACACCATTTGTACGATTTGGTTTCAGCCAGTTTTGAGCTGATAAACCAAATATCCCAACAACAATTGGGATTGAAAATGCTGCGAGCAAAACACTAATGCAAACTGAAATGAGGCAAAACCACGAACAATTGAAGCGTGAATTGGTTTCTGAAATCCATGAACTTTTGGCAATAATAGTAAATTGCCGAACCTGATGAAATGGAAACTAAAAGGGTACAAAGAAGAAGGAAACCACCTACTTTCACACCTAAAAAACTAACGGCTCAATCGCTGAACTGAGCCAAAAAAACTGCAATCTTAGAGTTCGTGTAACGCCTGCATAACACGTTTGCTACGATACAGGCTTAGCTGAATTTTACTGCCTTAATCACTGAAACTAAAGACAAACTGACAACGCCGAATGTAGCAAATCGTGTTGATGCATTTGTTATGTTTTATTTAACTCGTCATTGAAACGTTTAAATAATGGCTTTAATTGTCGACGAATTGATTCACTTTCCATTTTATTAGCAGCTCTTATACCGTAAGTTATGAAATTTCTTTTACCTAAATGGGTATACCTACTATATAATTTACGCTTAAACAATTCCCTTTCTGGTAATCCTTTTTCATAACGAATTGAATTATATTTAATCATCGTCTTTTTCGCTAACCGGATCCCTCGACGCATTCTTTCTGAATACCTAGCCAAAGAAGATGAACGAATAAACATATCTTCTCCATCAAACATAAAACCTAAATATTGTAAGTGACTATCAGCCTTTAATTTTTCACCAACACGTGAAAATGTTCGGATTTCTGTTTTTTTCTGATTAACCGACAGTTTTAAGCCTTTAATTTGATTTACAGCAAATTGCTCAACTTTTGCTCTAACCTCAGTTGGAACAATAAATAGCATATCATCACAATAACGAAAATATTTTCCATTATGTTCATCAACGAATTGCTTCATTTTTAGATCAAATTCGAACATATATATATTCGACAACATTGCACTTAATGGTGTTCCTTGAGGAATACCAAATTTGAAAGAATTCGTTTCAATAAGCTTATTAGCCCTGACTTGCTCGCGAAACTCTTGAGGTTCGCACACTCTACGCTTGCCATGATTATGATAATTTAGCGATATTCCCAATAGCTTATACAAATCAACTTTCTTTACATGAGCATGCTTAGTAATTGATTTAAAAACATTATAATGATCTTTTGGAAGCTTTTGTACTTTAAGTAAGCGACACCATTCATTTTTTAAAACTTCATGGTCTAACGTATCAAAGAATTTAGTCACATCTAAAGCAACAGCACTACATTCACCTACTTTTTTCACCTCATTAAAAGCATCTAATGCAAAATCAATATTACTTTTTCCAAGTGAACGAAAAGCTAAAATAGAATCACTTAATCCATGTTCTTTGAGCTTACCTTCATAATAATGAGTTAATATTTTTGAATAGTATGAATATATATGGCTATCAAGGTGTGCGGGATAAGAAATTGGACGGAGCTTAGGAGGTAAAGCGATTACTTTTTTACTAATTGGATCTTTGCCAATTTTATTAATTTCAATTACATAATGAATTAACGGATAAAATGCATGTTTAGATACAGCATCAGGATTCGTCACAATTTTTGGTGCTTTTTTTATATTAATCGGAAGGTCAAAGTGTAGATAAGTTCGCGGGCGGAACCAATCTGTAGTTAGAATTTTCATTTTTACTCCAAGAGCAAAACCGAGGAAGCTAGAACAGCGGCAATTCTAAACGCATCCTCGGATTAACTGGCCATTACAGCCGTCAAAAGCCGCGTCATGTTAAATATAAATTATGCTATCACTATAACAATAACTCTGGAGGCATCTATGAAGACACTTATCCATGTATTGCTGTCATTCTGCTCAATAAGCTTATTGAGTAGGTTTGACAGCCTGTTCAGCACCTTTTAATCAATTATAAAACAATTATTAAAAGCCAAAATATAATACACCATATTATTTGTAGATCAATGATTTATCATACTATTTTGAATTAAAACATAACGCCTGCATAACACGTTTACTACTATACAATTATACTTAACATTGACGCCTTAAAACGAGAAACACCCGGCAACCTGAGATGCCGAGTGTAGTAAATCGTGTTGATGCATTTGTTATGCATTTCGGTAGTTATACTTCATTTAAACAAACTAAAGGAATCGTTATTTTTTGGCTTGATTCAGCAATTTTAGCAGGAGATATAGACTTTGCTTTTTTGATCACTTTATAATCAATATCTAACTCATTTAAGAAAATAGTAAACATTGAAGATTTAATTGCTTGTTTATTTGCATTAGAAATAATACCTATTACATCACCATTTTCAGCAAGTACTGGGCCTCCTACATTACCTTTATTAACTTCATTTGTTACTTTCATAAATCTAACATCGTTATTAGAACCTGATGCAGAGCTGATAATACCATCTGTTATTTTTCCTTGGTATGTAGGCGTTTTAGCATTAACCATATCAGTTCTGTCATAACCGTATGTATAAGTTCTTTCACCTTGAGTTGTTTGTTTCTTGAATCTAATACTTGCATAAGATTTGTTTGGTGTAAGGGACTTTAATACTGCAAGATTATTAGCTTTATCAACACGAACAACTGTCGTTTCAAATAGACGTCCAGATCGCTCGTAATTTATTTTAGAACAAGAATCAACCGCATCACTTGTAGTAAGAATATAGTCCTTGTTAACAAAGAAACCAGAAGATTCAACAAGAAGGTTTGGCTTATAATTTACACCCTGAGATATAATATTATAGTTGTTAACTGTAGAGTTATTCGCTTGAATATCTTGAACCGATTTATTTGATATCGCAATCCCGTTCACTTCTGTCACATTGCAATTGAAGCCACCAGAATCAATACATGTTTTCTGTGCCAACCTCATTGCTTCTGCTTCAGTTGACGCTGACCAAGCTGCACCTGCTACATTGTTCGTACCAATAGAAAAAGCTTTATTATTAGCTTTCCCGCGATATTGATTATAAAGTTTATCCGCGCTATTTCCTGTTGTTTGACAACCAGAAAGCATTACAACAGACGCAAGGATGCTAATTGCTGTAAATTTCAATTTCATTTTATATTTACCTTAAAAATTAAGACTCTACAAAGAGACTTTACATGACCATTATACAGTACTGTTTAAATTAAAAGAAATGCATAACGCCGCAATAACACGTGCGAACGACTGACTTTCCAAACCAATTACACTCCAAACCACAAACGCCGAGTGTAATTAGCATCGTGTTGATTGCTTTGTTACACGATCTTTGTCAACGCTTCGCTTTAATTGGTAAAGAACTGATTTACCAAGATTTGTTATTAAACGATTTTAATTAGACTGACTCAATTAAGCGAGCAAAATATCACTTCAACGGCAATAACTGTGAAACGAAACAATCCTTTTTCTTACACCATTTGAACGGTTTGGCTTCAGCAAGTTTGGAACTGATAAATCAAATATCCTTGCCACAATTGGGATTGATAATGCTGCGAGTAAAGCACAGATACAGGATAAAATGAGGCAACACCAAAGAACAATTGAAGCGTGAATTAGTTTCTGAAACCCATGAACTTTTGGCAATAATGGTCAATTGCCGAACCTGATGAAATGAAAGCTAAAAGGCAACAAAGAAAAAGGAAATCCACCCTACTTTCACGCCTAAAAAACTAACGGCTCAATCACTGAACTGAGCTAAAAAACTGCAATCTTTGAGTTCGTGTAACGCCTGCATAACACGTTTACTACCAAGCAATTATACTTAAAATTGACGCCTTAAAACGAGAAACACCCGACAACCTGAGATGCCGAGTGTAGTAAATCGTGTTGATGCATTTGTTATATGCTTACAAACTTAGTTAGCTTGATTTAGCTGCAATAAGTCCCATTTTGTACCGTATAAATCTTTAAATACAACAACTGTACCGTACTCTTCAATACGAGGCTCTTCAGTAAATTCGACACCTTGAGCTTTCATCAACTCATAGTCACGCCAGAAGTCATTGGTTTGAAGAAATAAGAAAACACGACCACCCGCTTGATTACCAACTGATTTTAATTGCTCTTCATTACTTGCTTGAGCCAATAGTAAATTTGTACCCCTTGAATTAGGTGGAGATATTTGAACCCAACGCTTACCGTCGCCTAAATCCGTATCTTCGATAAGCTCAAATTGAAGTTTTTTAGTATAAAACTCAATTGCATCATCATAATTTTCAACAACTAAGGCGATATTACCAATTCTTTGTTCGATAGGCTTATTCATTCGTGACTCACTACAGCTCAAAAATTGAATTCTACCCTATTTGGCTCATAAACTCATTTTTGCATATAACGCCTGCATAACACGTTTGCTACTATGCAAATTAAGTTTAAATTTACCACTTAACACGGTAAACCAAAAGAAATCTAGAATGCCGAATGTAGCAAATCGTGTTGATGCATTTGTTATATGCTACAGACTTAGTCAGCTTGATTTAATTGCAATAAGTCCCATTTTGTACCGTATAAGTCTTTAAATACAACAACTGTGCCGTATTCTTCAACACGTGGCTCTTCAGTAAATTCTACACCTTGAGCTTTCATAAACTCATAGTCACGCCAGAAGTCATTGGTTTGAAGAAATAAGAAAACACGACCGCCAGCTTGATTGCCAACTGATTTTAATTGGTCATCATTACTTGCTTGAGCCAATAGTAAATTTGTACCCGTGGAATTAGGTGGAGATATTTGAACCCAACGCTTACCACCGCCTAAATCCGTATCTTCGATAAGCTCAAATTGAAGTTTTTTAGTATAAAATTCAATTGCATCATCATAATTTTCAACAACTAAGGCGATGTTACCAATTCTTTGTTCGATGGGCTTATTCATTTGTGGCTCACTACAGTTCAAAAGTAGAATTCTACCTTATTTAGCTCATAAACTCATTTTTGCATATAACGCTGGCATAACACGTTTATTACTATGCAAACCAATCTGAATTAACCGCCTTAATCACAAAACTAAAGACAAACCCAGAACGCCGAATGTAATAAATCGTGTTGATGCGATTGTTGTGCGTGCTTACTTTCGGCTTGGTCAACTTGGTAAAGAACTGCCCTGCCAAGATTTTCTAAGCCTTGATTCTAATTTACTGGTAGTAATTAAGCGAACAAAATGTTCTTAAATTGCGAGATAAAGTAAATGGAAAACAGATACAATTTTCACACCATTTGAACGACTTGGTTTCAGCAGATTTGGAACTGATAAACCAAATATCCTTGCCACAACTGGGATTGAAAATGCAGAGAGGAAACACTGATGCAGAATAAAATGAGGCATAAACAAAGAACAATTGAAGCGTAAATTAGCTTCTGAAACGCTTGAACTTAGGAAAATAAGGGCTAATTTGCCGAACCTGATAATACGAAAACTAAAAGGCAACAAAGAAGAAATTTACGCTTACTAAGCCGAAACTACGAAAGCCGCGATCCTTTTGATGAACCGTGCAAAAAAATTTCGGACTCAGTACGCACAACGCCTGCATAACACGTTTGCTACGATACAGACTTAACTGAATTTTACTGCCTTAATCACTGAAACTAAAGGCAAACTGACAACGCCGAATGTAGCAAATCGTGTTGATGCATTTGTTATGTTTATTAACTAACGTTGCGTGCAATCATTAATATTTCATCCGCAGAATATAGATTAGTAATCGTTGCTTCCACTTCTGCGCCTAATGTTGATTTATACAATTCTTGAGCAAAATTATCAGCTCTCGTTGTAACAAAAATATGTTTTAGTACTGAGTCATTCTCTGCCAACTTAGCTTTTACTAATGGTAAAGAATTCATGATTAAGCCACGTCCTATACCTTTTCTTTGGTGATTAGGAGAAACAGCTAATTGTTCAATTTCCATCACGACTTCAGGACGAAAACCACTTTTTTGAGTCCAAATAATATACCCAATAATCCCATTGCTATCTTCAGCGACAAAACACAAGACTCGTGGGAAAGCATTGAAATTACACACCAACCATTCATAAGATTGTTTTTGTCTTACGAAAGCTAATTTATGTATTTCTGCTGTATCATTTAAATCAGACTGTTCCATTAACCTTACTTTCATAAGTACCTCAATTTATTGGATAAACATAACGCCTGCATAACACGTTTGCTACTATACAGACTTAGCTGAATTTTACTGCCTTAATCACTGAAACTAAAGACAAACTGACAACGCCGAGTGTAGCAAATCGTGTTGATGCATTTGTTATAACGCAGTCCTCAATTTAGACCAATGACTCAGCCAACCTTTCGACGTTACACGGTCACTGAAGATTTCTAAAGAACGTTTCGGATTATGCGTAACCTGCAAATTGAACAACGATTCAAAGCCAAAAGCAGAAATACATTCATATTTTCCATTGCCTAATTTTCGTATGGCTACCGCTGTTTCTTTTTCTGGCCAATAACTCATTGCGTCGATAATATTTAAATACGGTTTATCACCATTTCGTTTGTGCATGATTGCTTGATTACGCACTTCCCAATTCAATTCTGGCATCAATACAGAAAGCTGAGATTCGATTAGTTTGTAGTTTTCAGGATTAAATTCAGTCTCATCGAAATAAATAACGTCAACGTCATTCAAAGGCGTTGATGCTGATTTCTGATGCAAATGATCCCACACCAAATTTCGGACGAAACCAGCGGCTAAATAACAATGAGGTAAATTGAGTTGTCGAACACAATCAAGCGCCTTTACCCTCAATTCATCTTTCTCAATTAATGTGATGATTCTATCCATATCCACCCTGCGTTATAACGCCTGCATAACACGTTTGCTACCATGCAGATTAAGCCCAAACTTACCACTTAAAACGGTAAACTCAAAGAAACCTAGAATGCCGAGTGTAGTAAATCGTGTTGATGCATTTGTTATGTGAAATATTGTTTCTGGTCATATATGGTCCAACTCATGAAGTCTTTCAATTTTTCTGCTCGTTTTTTCATAATATGCGTTCGAGCTGAATCTATAATCTGAGATATATCCATATTTTCAAAGCCTTCTGCCACGAAATTATGTTTAAGTCGATTACATACATTGCAAGACGTAACTATGTTTGATGGTAAATCAGAACCACCTTTAGATTTTGGTATTAAATGGTCTTCTTCTGCTGACATGAATGATTCAAAGTCACTTAATAAATCTTTACCACAATACACACACCTATTTTTATCTCGCTCAAAAACAATATTAAAATTCTGGCCCACTTAATTGCTCTCTCAGTGTAAAGGTATTTACCTTTTAAATTAATTACATTGTT
The DNA here is from genome assembly GCF_900312675.1 of Aliivibrio sp. EL58. Classification (GTDB taxonomy): domain Bacteria; phylum Pseudomonadota; class Gammaproteobacteria; order Enterobacterales; family Vibrionaceae; genus Aliivibrio. Next base: position 9,499 of record NZ_OMPC01000003.1, read on the forward strand.
CAGATAACCAACAACTAAAAGATCTCGCAAAACTAATTTTACTAAATCCTTGTTCTTGGTAATCACCTGAAGCGTCACAATACGATACAACACATTTCTTACTAATAACTTTTATATCAGTTACAGGAGCTAAAACTGTAACAAGTTGCCCATCAATTTCTTTTTCTTCAACGTTCATAATACTTACCATAATTTTCACATAACGCCTGCATAACACGTTTGCTACCGTGCAGATCAAGCCTAAATTTACCACTTAATACGGTAAACTCAAAGAAACCTAAAACGCCGAATGTAGCAAATCGTGTTGATGCATTTGTTAGCTGAACCTTACTCAAATTGTGCGTATCAATTGCTCGCTAGATTTATTTAAAACTTCTTTTATTCCATCTCTGATGATTGAAACATCTATACAACGTAAACCTACTCCTGATGGTCTGAATGGCAATGATTCAAACCATTTTTTTGAACGCTCATACTTCCAACTAGTAGATGAAGATATAGATAAGTAGTTAATTGTATCTGTTTCAGGCCATAGTTTTAAATTCAACAAATCAGCTGAAATCTCTTGAAGAAATTGAAGTTGACTTATATCCAGTCGCTCTTCCGATGGAAGACTTTTTTCTATATTTTGAATTAATGTCGTTTCGATATATATCTTACCTAATATATCAATTAATTCAGCGCGGCAACTTTCAAATTTTTGATCCGATGGGTTAGCACGCATTGAAACCATATTACTTGCTTGTAATTCTAAAATATTTAATAATTTCAACATTTCTATTTTTGTTACATAATACTGCCCTTGCTGATGTTGAACTTTCCACTTTGACCATGCATATAACGCAATAATTGCCGCAATAAATCCACCGGAACCACCAAGGATAGTAAAGGTTAATGACACTAAATCAGAGATAGCAATAACGCCTAAAGCCGGCTTAACCTCATAAAAGGCACCAATCCATATACCACAAGAAAAACCTATAGTTAAAAACAATATACTCAATAGAAATTTATACATTAATTATGACTCTACCTTATTATTTCGCAGTTCAGCTAACGCCTGCATAACACGTTTGCTACCATACAGTTCAAGCTCAAATTTACCACTCAATACGGTAAACTCAAAGAAAACCTAGAATGCCGAATGTAGCAAATCGTGTTGATGCGATTGTTATGGCACTACTCATTGAGCAGATATTCTACTTTATTTAGTAATGAAGAATACCTCTTTAACGTATCACTAATACCAAACCTAATTAACCACGAGTCTTTTGATGGGACATCTGCCATGTAGCTAACACCAAAGTCAACTTGAGGATCCTGTAATAATAAACCACGATTGAAGAACTCTTGGGCATATGCATTAATTTCATCGACCTCGAAGTCTAAATTAACCTCAGTGTAATTATGACTTCCAATAGCATATAAAGGATAAACTAATTCACAATCAATCGGCTTCAAGGCACATAGTTTCATAAAAAGCTTTATTTTTCGGTCACTTAAACCTTTAGTGCATAATACAAAGCGCTCAATCTGTGCATCTGTAAATGAAAAGTCAGGATCAGATGAAAAAAGTAATGCATAAGCTCCTAATATAATTTCACTTGGTGTCTCAGTTACTGCTAAGGCAAAATCAGCAGCTAATTTTTGTCCTGCTTCACTTAAACATTTATTTTTAAACTCAACTCTTTCTTTTTCCGTCATTCTCTCAGTATTTAATTGCACACCAGTTAAAAAACTTTTAACTCTAAATTGTTGGAAATCAAATTTAGCTTTTTTAATCATTGAAAATACATCAATAACCACACTAATTTCTGAAGAACAAGCTGCCATTATTTTTTTCATTTAACCACCAAACCTTTTTAATAACCGGTGCCATAACGCCTGCATAACACGTTTACTACTATGCAGATTAAACTGAATTTTACCGCCATAAACACAAAAACCAAAGACAAACCTACAATGCCGAATGTAGTAAATCGTGTTGATGCATTTGTTATACGAATTTACAGTGATTACTCAAAAAATACTCTGGTGAGCAAACAATTAACCCTTGATTTATGTATGCGTAGCAAGCTTCCGCTTTTTTTAAAAATGCATTGTCACGTGATAACAAAAAGTTGACTCCTATTGCGCAAACAGCATGCTGCATATCATTGTTTGATGCATTAAACCTATCACTACGCTTTTTAACTTTATCAAAGTCATCAGCATAATAACCAGCCCAATTCATTAAACTATAAGCCCTAGCTACAGCATTTTGAGGTGTATCATCAAAATAGTCCCTCCAATTAAAGTTACTATTTTCATTGCTAAAAGTAGATTCAATTGCTTTTACAACTTCGGCTACAGGCAGTTTTGTAATTTCTAGGGCTTTAAGTTCTGGTATATCTCTAAATGACTTAGGACCGAGAATATGTGAACTGTCCACTTTTGGAGCTTCCAAAGCAGCACTTTTCTCTTTAAGTTTAGGAAGCTGTAATGTCATATTTAGATAGTTTTCTTTTGATGGTTCATCCAAAGTATTTACATCTATTGATGCTAATTGTTGTTCGCAGTTAGAAATAAGGTCGTCCAATGCCAATTTCATTTTTTCATTTATAGCATCAAAGCTATCTTCAATTGGTAAACCTGCCATTTTTCTGGATGATAATTGACTAACATCCATTAAGTCAGATATTCCCATTTTTTTATTCGATTCAATGTTATCTAAGTATGCTACCCAAATATCACTAGCAGCTTGATTGTTCAAATTTCTAGATAATGGTTCTATGTATTGAGCACTCAATTCATCTAACAACCTAATATGTTCATCTCTATACTGTTCTGATGAGATTTGATGTATTTCAGACAATGTAACATGAGAATATACGACGGTCACATCAGGAGATTTGAGAGCAAGTTTCAACAATGTAAACTCTCTATTATCAGTCTCATCAATTTTACGTTGACGTAAATCGCTTAGTGTATTTTGGTCCAAATAAATTAAAATGCTCATTACTTCCCTTAATTCGTATAACGCCTGCATAACACGTTTGCTACCATGCAGATTAAGCTCAAATTTATCACTTAACACGGTAAACTCAAAGAAACCTAGAATGCCGAATGTAGCAAATCGTGTTGATGCATTTGTTATACCGTAAGACTTTCTGAGTACATTTTTCGGTATGAACGATGTTCTAAGTCCGTAGAACTCAGACCAAACTTACTTGTTAAAATAATCAGTTCAGACCGATAACTTTCAAGTAAGCTCTCATCGTCAGTCATAATCGCAAATTCAGCAAAATCACCTAACCCATTAAGAGTATCGACAGTAATATGAAATTCACCAACAAAGTAAATACTACGCGTTTTCTTCATGGCTAAAACAACATCATAGCCCATTGTATTAAGCATATTTTTCGCTTTATTGGCATCGGTGATATTCGTTGCTTCACAACGGTCAGCCTCTGGCCCTTTAACTATCCAAAGTTTAATTCCAGACGGTTCCATTTCACGAATGCAAAGACTTTTATTTTCAGCCAAAAGTACTTGTTCAGGAGTATCAAAGTAACAATCAGATTCTAAGTTATCTTCAAGCATGACTTCATACGTCATTGAATTCAATATAGTTAAAAACTGAGATTTAGACTTCAGCCTATATTTCAATTCTACTTCAAACTTACCTTCAAAATGTTCTGACATCGAATCACTACTTACTAAAAATGATAAAGAAGGCTAGATTAGCACGTTAATTCACAGATTTCAGTTAACTACGTTCGATTACGGTATAACGCCTGCATAACACGTTTGCTACCATGCAAACCAAGCCTAAATTTACCACTTAATACGATAAAACCAAAGAAACCTACAATGCCGAATGTAGCAAATCGTGTTGATGCGATTGTTATAAATATACACTACATTTGATAAAGAAACGGTTCATCTGAACTCTTTGAAAGATGTATCATATAAGCTTTATCTATGTCATAACATACTCTAAAAGTTAAGTGTAATATCGGAATAGAACGTAAATCAATACTCAAATCAGGTTCAATTTTATTATAATTTATAATATATGCTCTAATTGATACCCATAGAGTCATAATATCCATCAGTTCAGATTTTAAACTTGCAGCTTGAAGCTCATTTTTAGGTAATTCAGATAATGCATATAAATATTCTACTTGTGTATCATCTGCCATTTCACTAATTTTTGTGGCAAATTTTTCTACCATTTCAAAAACTAATCTTCGTGACATTTCTCGTTGTTCGTAATTTTTTACTTGCACCTGAAGTTGAAGTTGTTTGATAAGAACAGCTAAAGTTAATATCGCTAATATTGGAGTATAGATACCTCCCAAAGCACTTCCCATAACAGCCCAATCAGAATGTTCTTGCCATATACCTAGACCAAAATTATATATATAAAAAATTATAGGAAGGCATAGTAATAACACACTAAGAACCAAAACAATTTTAAATTTCAAATTTACCACCCAACCTTAAAAATTTATAACGCCTGCATAACACGTTTGCTACGATACAGGCCAAACTGAATTTTAACGCCTTAATCACTGAAACTAAAGGCAAACTGACAACGCCGAGTGTAGCAAATCGTGTTGATGCATTTGTTACACGATCTTTGTCAACGCTTCGCTTTAATTGGTAAAGAATTGATTTACCAAGATTTACTGTAAACTGAGTTTAATTAGACTGGCTCAATTAAGCGAGCAAAATATCCTACCAACGGCAATAACTGTGATACGAAACAATCCCTTTTTCTTACACCATTTGTACGATTTGGTTTCAGCCTGTTTTGAGCTAATAAACCAAATATCCTCACCACAATTGGGATTGAGAATACTACGAGGAAAACACTGATTCAGGATAAAATGAGGCAAAACCATGAACAATTGAAGCGTGAATTAGTTTCTGAAATCCATGAACTTTTGGCAATAATGGTCAATTGCCAAACCTGATGAAATGAAAGCTAAAAGGCAACAAAGAAAAAGGAAATCCACCCTACTTTCACACCTAAAAAACTAATGGCTCAATCGCTGAACTGAGCCAAAAAACTGCGATCTTAGAGTTCGTGTAACGCCTGCATAACACGTTTGCTACTATACAGACCTAACTGAATTTTACTGCCTTAATCACTGAAACTAAAGGCAAACTGACAACGCCGAGTGTAGCAAATCGTGTTGATGCATTTGTTATGTGCGTACTAGCCCTTTTGCTTCATTTTGCAATAAGACGCAACCATATCCTTCATGTTTTCTGGTAAATCTTTCATGTTATCGATAATGCATTTGAAAAGATTGAGTCTTTCTTGTTTGCTTATTTGACCTTGAATAACTTCATCTTTTCGCTGACTAACGACTTTTAAAATTTCTTGATTAACAATATTTGCTGTACTTTCATCAGCGTACATGGCTGCAATATTTGAATTTAACTGTCCATTCTTGAATTTCGTTAATGTAACCTCAAAAGACAGGTCTTGTTCTGAGGCGATTTCAGCCAAATAAAATGCAATTACGTTAACTAATACATTTAACTTTTCCTGATCACTCCATTCTCTTGAATCAAGTTTCCCATCAATTTTCCGAAAAATTGGTTTAATGGTTTCTCGATTGTCTTGAGTAACAAGATCTGAATAACCAATTGTTTTGAAAAACTGACGGTCCCAAAACTTATCACTAGCTGCAAATACAGGAAGTGACATCAATATAATTAGAAGAAGAACTTTTTTCATATTACCTCGAAGCACATAACGCCTGCATAACACGTTTACTACTATGCAATTATACTTAAAATTGACGCCTTAAAACGAGAAACACCCGACAACCTGAGATGCCGAGTGTAGTAAATCGTGTTGATGCATTTGTTAGGTGCGCTCACCATTTAAGAGTTAAACTTACTATCAAATATGCTACTAAAACCTTTTAAGGAATACCGTAAGTAATAGGTGTTATCTATTTTTAAAAAAGCCCCTCCTCTAAGGATTTTAATAAAATCTGTTGATATTCTATAACAGTCATTAAAGTCAACTTGACTCGTATAGCCTTTCATTTTAGAGCCAATCCATTTCGATTCAGGACGTTTTTTACTTTCAATTGATAGAGGAAGTTTTTGTTTCTGATTTATATTTAAACATAAGGCAAAGTTGTTTGATGATATTCTCTCAATTGAAATCTTATCAGGTGACTTACTTGAGTCTGCTACTGATACAACTTTCATTGTATTATAACTAAACCATTTATTAACATTATAAC
>NZ_OMPC01000010.1 GCF_900312675.1 Aliivibrio sp. EL58
CCCCTACCCAGCACAATAAATTGTACTGCCGCAGCTTCGGTGTATAGCTTAGCCCCGTTACATCTTCCGCGCAGGCCGACTCGACCAGTGAGCTATTACGCTTTCTTTAAATGATGGCTGCTTCTAAGCCAACATCCTGGCTGTCTGAGCCTTCCCACATCGTTTCCCACTTAGCTATAACTTTGGGACCTTAGCTGGCGGTCTGGGTTGTTTCCCTCTCCACGACGGACGTTAGCACCCGCCGTGTGTCTCCCGGATAGTACTTACTGGTATTCGGAGTTTGCAAAGGGTTGGTAAGTCGGGATGACCCCCTAGCCTTAACAGTGCTCTACCCCCAGTAGTATTCGTCCGAGGCTCTACCTAAATAGATTTCGGGGAGAACCAGCTATCTCCAAGTTTGATTGGCCTTTCACCCCTAGCCACAAGTCATCCGCTAATTTTTCAACATTAGTCGGTTCGGTCCTCCAGTTGATGTTACTCAACCTTCAACCTGCCCATGGCTAGATCACTTGGTTTCGGGTCTATATCCAGAGACTGAACGCCCAGTTAAGACTCGGTTTCCCTACGGCTCCCCTAAACGGTTAACCTTGCCACTGAATATAAGTCGCTGACCCATTATACAAAAGGTACGCAGTCACATAACAAGTATGCTCCTACTGCTTGTACGTACACGGTTTCAGGTTCTATTTCACTCCCCTCACAGGGGTTCTTTTCGCCTTTCCCTCACGGTACTGGTTCACTATCGGTCAGTCAGTAGTATTTAGCCTTGGAGGATGGTCCCCCCATATTCAGACAGGATATCACGTGTCCCGCCTTACTCGTTTTCACTGATGATGAGATGTCGGTTACAGGGCTATCACCTTGTATCGCGGCACTTTCCAGAGCCTTCACCTGTCTCATTAAAAGCTTAAGGGCTAACCCAATTTCGCTCGCCGCTACTTTCGGGATCTCGGTTGATTTCTCTTCCTCGGGGTACTTAGATGTTTCAGTTCTCCCGGTTTGCCTCGCTGCGCTATGTATTCACGCAGCGATACTAGCTTATGCTAGTGGGTTTCCCCATTCAGAAATCGTAGACTCAAATGGTTTTTACTACCTAATCTACGCTTATCGCAAGTTAATACGTCTTTCATCGCCTCTGACTGCCAAGGCATCCACCGTGTACGCTTAGTCACTTAACCATACAACCCCAAGAGGTTTCGTATGGCATAAACAACCAAGGTTGAACTCGTCATTGCGAGTTCTGGTTTTTCGCCGGATTCAAAATACAAGAACACTTGAATGTGTTTTTARTTTGTTTATCTAAAAGATAAACAAAAGATATTAAGAACTTTTAAATTTTGATTTATCTAACTCGTAAGTYAGTTAAATCAGTCAGCTTTCCAAATTGTTAAAGAGCAATGTTTCTTTCGAAACCATTTTTAAAGACTCTCAGGGAGAATACTTAAAGATGGTGGGCGATACCGGGCTCGAACCAGTGACCCCCTCCTTGTAAGGGAGGTGCTCTCCCAACTGAGCTAATCGCCCACGAAAGTTTTAATTCCTTCGTGAGAAAGAATGGTGGAGCTATGCGGGATCGAACCGCAGACCTCCTGCGTGCAAGGCAGGCGCTCTCCCAGCTGAGCTATAGCCCCATATTTTTATTTCCTTGGGAGGAAATGGTGGGTCGTGCAGGATTCGAACCTGCGACCAATTGATTAAAAGTCAACTGCTCTACCAACTGAGCTAACGACCCAATGGTATCCCGTAGGGGAGTCGAACCCCTGTTACCGCCGTGAAAGGGCGGTGTCCTAGGCCTCTAGACGAACGGGACACTGGATATTTGAAGGTGTTGGGCACCTTCTATTGCTTCTTTACGTTTTTAACCTAATCAATCTGTGTGAACACTCATAAATCGCAATCTATCGTTTAAGGAGGTGATCCAGCCCCAGGTTCCCCTAGGGCTACCTTGTTACGACTTCACCCCAGTCATGAACCACAAAGTGGTGAGCGTCCTCCCGAAGGTTAAACTACCCACTTCTTTTGCAGCCCACTCCCATGGTGTGACGGGCGGTGTGTACAAGGCCCGGGAACGTATTCACCGTGACATTCTGATTCACGATTACTAGCGATTCCGACTTCACGGAGTCGAGTTGCAGACTCCGATCCGGACTACGACGCACTTTTTGGGATTCGCTCACTATCGCTAGCTTGCAGCCCTCTGTATGCGCCATTGTAGCACGTGTGTAGCCCTACTCGTAAGGGCCATGATGACTTGACGTCGTCCCCACCTTCCTCCGGTTTATCACCGGCAGTCTCCCTGGAGTTCCCACCATTACGTGCTGGCAAACAAGGATAAGGGTTGCGCTCGTTGCGGGACTTAACCCAACATTTCACAACACGAGCTGACGACAGCCATGCAGCACCTGTCTCASAGTTCCCGAAGGCACTAAGCTATCTCTAGCGAATTCTCTGGATGTCAAGAGTAGGTAAGGTTCTTCGCGTTGCATCGAATTAAACCACATGCTCCACCGCTTGTGCGGGCCCCCGTCAATTCATTTGAGTTTTAATCTTGCGACCGTACTCCCCAGGCGGTCTACTTAACGCGTTAGCTCCGAAAGCCACGGCTCAAGGCCACAACCTCCAAGTAGACATCGTTTACGGCGTGGACTACCAGGGTATCTAATCCTGTTTGCTCCCCACGCTTTCGCATCTGAGTGTCAGTGTCTGTCCAGGGGGCCGCCTTCGCCACTGGTATTCCTTCAGATCTCTACGCATTTCACCGCTACACCTGAAATTCTACCCCCCTCTACAGCACTCTAGTTCACCAGTTTCAAATGCGGTTCCGAGGTTGAGCCCCGGGCTTTCACATCTGACTTAATGAACCACCTGCATGCGCTTTACGCCCAGTAATTCCGATTAACGCTCGCACCCTCCGTATTACCGCGGCTGCTGGCACGGAGTTAGCCGGTGCTTCTTCTGTCGCTAACGTCAAGATRTGCAGCTATTAACTACACACCCTTCCTCACGACTGAAAGTACTTTACAACCCGAAGGCCTTCTTCATACACGCGGCATGGCTGCATCAGGCTTTCGCCCATTGTGCAATATTCCCCACTGCTGCCTCCCGTAGGAGTCTGGACCGTGTCTCAGTTCCAGTGTGGCTGATCATCCTCTCAGACCAGCTAGAGATCGTCGCCTTGGTGAGCTCTTACCCCACCAACTAGCTAATCTCACCTGGGCTAATCTTRRCGCGAGAGGTCCGAAGATCCCCCTCTTTGGTTCCTGTCCGTAATGAACAAAAACATTATGCGGTATTAGCTATCGTTTCCAATAGTTATCCCCCACACTAAGGCATATTCCCAGGCATTACTCACCCGTCCGCCGCTCGTCAGCAAATTAGCAAGCTAATTTCTGTTACCGCTCGACTTGCATGTGTTAGGCCTGCCGCCAGCGTTCAATCTGAGCCATGATCAAACTCTTCAATTAAAGTTTTTTGATACCTTTCAGCAGAAAGGATATCGACTCAATGATTAATACTGATTGTTACATAAAAGTAATTTTGTGTAGCCACTCAGTTCATTGATTATTTTGTTTGAATTCACTTCGAAAAGTAAAAGCAAACTAGTGATTATCAACTCACAAGTGCCCACACAGATTAATAGGTTTCAAATTTTTAAAGAGCAAACTAACAAGGCATACTGTGATTTGAATCACTCGCTCCGTGTCAGTGGATGCGCAGTATAGGCAATTCAGAATTTCGTGCAAGGCTTTTTATTAAAAACAATACCGTTCGAATAATAATTAAACAATCCGAGCAAATATCAATCTAAAAACACCATTTTATACGTGATTAACCTCATTACTCTTAGCTCCTCACTCTTTAATAGCTATGTTACAATTATCATCTATTCAAACTTTATTGAGATATACACATGAAAATCGGCATTATTGGTGCAATGGAACAAGAAGTTGCCATTCTAAAAGAACAGATTGAAGGCTTAACGACAACAACAAAAGCAGGATGTACTTTCCATACAGGTACATTATCTGGCGCTGACGTTGTATTGCTACAATCTGGTATTGGTAAAGTTGCTGCTGCAGTAGGTACAACATTACTTATTTCAGATCATAATGTAGATCTTGTACTAAACACAGGTTCAGCTGGTGGGTTTGATTCATCACTAAATCTTGGTGATGTCGTAATTTCAACAGAAGTACGTCACCATGATGCAGACGTAACTGCTTTTGGTTACGAAATGGGTCAAATGGCACAGCAACCAGCTGCTTTCAAAGCCGACGAGAAATTAATGTCTGTGGCAGAGCAAGCATTAACACAAATGGAAAATAAACACGCTGTACGTGGCTTAATCTGTACTGGTGATGCTTTTGTATGTACTCCAGAGCGTCAAGCATTTATCCGCACTCACTTCCCATCAGTTATCGCTGTTGAAATGGAAGCATCAGCAATTGCTCAAACTTGCCACCAGTTTGAAATTCCATTTGTTGTTGTTCGTGCAATTTCAGATGTCGCTGATAAAGAATCACCAATGAGCTTTGAGGAGTTTTTACCTCTTGCAGCGCAAAGCTCATCAGAAATGGTGACTAAAATGGTCGCATTGCTAAAATAATTGCAACGTAATTGAGCTAGCAAATTAGTTAGCTCAATTCTTTCCCTCTATATAGTAAACATATATGTCTGAAAAATTATCTCTACTCATTGCTGATTACTCTCTATTGGTTTTATGGGGAGCATTATTATTTCATTTACTTCTGCCTATTCCCGTACATGCACACCCAATGACTATCTGGCGGAAATTCGCTGAACTGTTAGCCACAAAAGTAAATACAGCTCGCTCTTACCAACAACGCCTTCTTTCTGGCTTTCTAGCTTGGACGTTAATGATCATTCCTGCATTTATTGTGTGTATTGCCGCTCAACCAATCGCTTGGAACCTTCCGCTATTTAATTTAGGTCTATTGCTTATTTCATTAGAATGGCGAGGGGTTGAAAAACTCTGCAAAGCAACGATTCAAGCAATTAATCAAGACAATAAGAAAGACGCAAAAAAAGCACTACAACCGTGGATCAATAGAGAGGTTGAACCTTTATCTTTATTGGGCTTAGGTAAAGCAAGTGCAGAAACAATAATTTTAGGCTATGCAAGAACGGTTATCGGTGTTTTATTTTGGTACGGTATTGCAGGAGGAATAGGTGCATTTATCTATCGCCTATCATTAGAATTAGCAAGAGCTTGGTCTCCTTCACGAGATTCATTCAGACCTTTTGGTAATCCCGCATTAACTATACAAACCTTTCTTGATTTTATTCCTCTCAAACTTTTTAGTTTGCTGTGCCTTATTGGAAAGCATTTCCAAATAACACTTCAAACACTCAACCAACAACGTAAGAGTTGGGCAAATACAAATAATGCGTGGCTACTTATCATTATTGGTAAAAAATTTGAGCTTTCTCTAGGCGGTCCTGTTATTTATCAAGGCAAGAAAATCAGTCGCCCAAAACTTGGAGGGAAAATTGCGCCTTCAGCGATTCATTTAGCGCAAATACATCGTTTTTTAAGTTGGAGAATCGCTATCTGGTTAATTATTCAAAGCACCCTAATGGTTATAATCAAACATGGGTTATAACTTTTTATTTCAACGACATCATGCAGTAAGTCATAGAGGACAAGATGTTAATCTATATAATTGATATGTTTGGTACCGCCATTTTTGCTATTTCAGGAGTGTTATTAGCAGGAAGATTAAAAATGGACCCTTTTGGGGTCACTGTACTTGCTAGTGTTACCGCTATTGGCGGAGGAACGATTCGAGATATGGCGCTTGGCGCTACCCCTGTTTTCTGGATTACGGATACCAACTATTTATTAGTCATCTTTATTACCTGCATTTTAACCATGTTAATCATCAGAAAGCCCAAACGTCTTCCTTGGTATATCCTGCCAGTATCAGATGCCATTGGTTTAGCGGTCTTCGTTGGCATTGGTGTCGAAAAGGCACTGAAATATAATGCAGACCCTATGGTTGCAGTCATAATGGGAGTAATTACTGGTTGCGGTGGCGGTATTATCCGCGATGTACTTGCTCGTGAAGTGCCTATGGTTCTTAGAAGTGAAGTCTATGCAACGGCTTGTATACTAGGAGGCATTGTACATACTTCATCATTAGCCTTTGATATTGAAGGGTCAACCTCAATGCTTTTAGGCGTAGCTACAACACTAATCATTCGACTCGCAGCCATTCGCTGGCACTTATCCTTACCGACCTTCGCTCTTAATAAATAAAACGTTAAGCCAACTCTTTTCCATTATTGAGTTGGCTTTTCTTGTTTATTTTAAATTTATTGAACTTTTTTTTATTAAAAGGTGACAAAACGATAACTTCATCACATAGCAGTTAACCTAAAAACAAGCTAAACTCCTATGTCGTTATTTTTATGAATTCTTTACCTAATTAGTCGAATGATATTATCTAAATTAACTCGCATTCCTGTTATCCATCGCATTCTTATTGGTATTTGCAGTGCTGGAATAGTTGCTGCTGTAGCGACAATCCCAGACTCTGTCGCACCAGATTCCGGTTTTTATAAATTATCCGTTGGACAAACATACCCTATTGAAATTCGCCAAGAGTCCCTTATTTCTCATGAGCAAGCCTCTAAAAATAAACAACTCTCTTGGGAAACTTATACTGTAAAGTCTGGTGAAAGTGCTTCTGTACTATTCAGCCGCGTCGGTTTAACTGCTCGTCAACTTTATAACTTAACCAGCAGCGATAAAGAGATAGAAAATCAGCTCACTCGGCTTCGCCCAGGAGACAAATTAAAATTTGGCTTCAACAAAAACCAAGAAATAATTCAACTTATCCGTCCAATCAGTAAATTTGAGACATTTCGGATCAGCAAAGTAGGTGATAGCTATCTTGGTTTATTTGAAAAACAAGATATCGAAACACAACTTAACTACACCAAAGCAACGATTACATCCAACTTCTGGAATGCTTCAATAACTGCAGGTTTAAATGCCAACCAAATTATGGAACTGGCGGGGATTTTTGGTTGGGATATCGATTTTGCATTAGATATTCGTGAAGGTGACAACTTTAAAGTTCTTTATGAAGAGCGATATGTAGAAGGCGAATACGCAGGCAAAGGTAATATCATTGCTGCTTCTTTTACCAACCGTGGAGATACTTTTACCGCTATTCGTAATGATAAAAATGGCAATTTCTACGAGCCAAATGGCAGAGCAATGAAAAAAGCCTTTTTACGCTCTCCAATTAACTTCCGTTATGTAAGTTCTAACTTTAATCCTCGTCGCTTACACCCAGTGACTGGCCAAAGAAAAGCACATAGAGGTACAGATTATGTCGCACCGGTTGGTACGCCTATTTGGGCTGCGGGTGATGGTGTCGTAGATAAGTCGGGTTACAATAGATTTAATGGTAACTATGTCTTTATTCGCCACAGTAATACCTACATTACTAAATATTTACACATGACTAAACGTTATGTAAAAGCAGGCCAACGAGTAAAACAAGGTGATACTGTCGGTACGCTTGGTGGTACAGGCCGAGTTACTGGCCCTCACTTACATTATGAGTTCTTAGTTAACGGTGTTCATAAAGACGCTAGAACAGTCTCGTTACCACAATCAAAATCATTAACAGGTAACGATAAGAAAGAGTTTGAACTTGTAGCAAAAGAACGCCTAAAGCAACTTGAGCAGTACAGCCAATTTATCGTTGGCAAGCCCCCTGTACTAACTCACTAGTAAGTTAAAGTACGATAATGCCCTACGACGTCATGATCTGATGACATCGTAAGGCATTATTTTTATCTCTCGTTTGAGTATGCTTTATCTCTGCCTAACATCAATAAACAAGGCGTTAATACTAACGTTAATACCGTCGCAAATGCTAAGCCCCCAGCGACTGCCGTTGCTAATTGTGACCACCACTGAGTACTAGGTGCACCAAACTCCACTTTTTGACTTACCAGATCAATATTCATTTCCAGTACCATTGGCATTAAACCTAAGATCGTTGTCACCGTAGTCAATAGCACTGGTCGTAAGCGTTGAACACCGGTTTGTAATATCGCATCTACTTTTTCAAGCCCTTCTTTACGTAACGTATTGTAGGTATCAATAAGCACAATATTATTGTTTACGACGATCCCAGCCAAAGATATCACCCCTATTCCAGACATGATGATCCCAAATGGGCGCTGGAATATCAGCAAGCCAGCAAAAACACCAACGGTTGAAAATAAAACTGCGCTCAGAATAAGAAAAGCCTGATAAAAACTATTAAATTGCGTTACCAAGATAATTGCCATTACAGCCAAAGCGACAATAAAGGCATTTTGAAGAAATTTAGCTGAATTATTTTGCTCTTCATTTTGCCCTCTTAATTTAAACTCAACATCCTCAGGTAAATCTAAAGAATTCAATGCTGATTCAATCTTTGGTAACTCAATACTTAAGTTATAGCCATCACTCATATCTGCTTTAACAGTTAAGATCCGATGACCATCAATTCGATGAATCGTATCTTGTTTATGAGTCGGAATGATCCGCGCAAAATTCGTAATGGGAACCAGCCCATTTGCCGTTTTTACTCTTAACTCATCAAAGCGCCCAATATCTCGATGCTCTTCAGGGAAACGAACAAGAATATCGACTTGTTCATCATTATCATCTGGTAAGTAATCACCAATTTTGAGCCCATTCGTAACAAATTGCACCGTATTACCAACCAGTGTCGCATCAGCACCAAAGCGCGCAGCATCATCTCGACGAATATCTATTTTCCAATCAATTCCTTGTTTATTCGAGGTATCACTTACATTGGTAAAGGCTGGATTAGCGTCAATCCACTCTCTCACTTTCATGACTGATTGATTAAGCTGATCGCCATTTCTAGCACTGAGTTCGATAACTAAATCATGCTCACTCGGAGGCCCTGCATTTGGCGTACTGAACTCTAATTCAATACCTGCAATACCCTTTGTTTGCGCCCTTAAATCACTAATGATCTCTTTTACTGGTCGACGATATTGCCAATCGACTGGGGTGATCTGTATTTGTCCAATCTCATCATCACCTCCAGTTCGAGTGTAAATACTGTCTAACTCTTTCATCCCTAGTATTTGGTCTTGCACCTCAACCATTAATTTATCTTTTTCATTAATAGAGAGATCACCATGAGAGCGCACTTTGACCGTTAAGAACGGAGGGTCAACATCAGGGAAGAAGACGACACCTAAACCGGCTTTAGCGTAAGTAAAACCAATCCCAACCGCTAGCACAATTGCCAACAGTAAAATTTTAAACGGGTGTTTTAATGCCATCGATAGCGTATGGAAGTAGAGTTTTGTAATTCCTTCAGCCTGACTATAATCTCCCTGACTCAGGGCATATAAGCTCTCTCTCTTTTGTGGCAATACTTGCTGTGGCTTCCCAAATAAGCTCCCCAAAACAGGGACAAACAGCAGAGCCATAACAAGAGATGCACTCAATGTCGCGATTAAGGTGAGAGGCAAGTACTTCATGAACTCACCCGTAATATCTGGCCAAAATAGCAAAGGAGCAAAAGCGGCTAATGTCGTTGCTGTAGAAGCGGTGATCGGCCAAGCCATTCGCTGTGCTGCTTCTCGATATGCATCAATGCGATGCGACCCTTCTTGCATTCGTCGATCAGCATACTCTGTAACTACGATCGCTCCATCAACCAACATCCCTACGGCCATAATAAGAGAAAACAACACCACGATATTGATGGTTAATCCCGACAATGCCAGCATTAATAAGCCGGTAAGAAATGATCCTGGGATCGAGATCCCGACCAAAAGTGCTGTTCTTGCTCCCAAGATTGCAATAATAACAATCACAACCAGTAAGATAGCCGAAAGAATATTATTTTGCAGATCATTAAGCATGATCTTAACGTCTTTTGATTCATCCCATGTGTATTTTACCAATAGATTATTTGGCCATGAATCAAGCTCTTGAGCACCAGCTAAAACCGCTTTTACTATCTCAACAGTTTCAATAATATTTTCGCCTGAGCGTTTTTTGATATCTAAAACAATCGCCTTTTCACCATTTAGCCGGGCGTAACTGTTTGGGTCTCTAAAGGCTTTTCGAACCGTTGCAATATCTCCAAAGGTAACAACTTGCTTACCATCCACTTTAATCGGTAGCTCAAGGACATCTTTTAATGAATCAAAAACAGAAGGCACCTTAACTGAGAATCGTCCATAACCGGTATCAACAAACCCTGCGGCTACCACTCGATTATTCAGTGCTATCAGGTTATAAATAGCGGCTTGATCTAATCCGTAACTTTCCAATAAAAGAGGATCGACAATAATTTCGACCACATCTTCCCGATCACCAGCAATATCAACTTCTAGTATTTGCTTATAGCTTTCAAGCTTATCTCGTAATTTACGAGCTATTTGTACTGTTGTTCGCTCAGGAACGGTTCCATATAAGACAACAGACAACACCGCTTGCTCTGCTGCTAAAGTAACTTCATTGACAGTTGGTTCATCACTCTCTTCTGGTAAATCTGGCTTTACCAAATCAACCGCATCCCTTACATCCATTAACGCTTTATCTAAATCAGTACCCACGTTAAATTCTAATGTCACTGAACCATGCCCTTCACCAGCAACAGCTGTCATTTCTTTAATTCCTTCAATAGAGCGTAACTCTTGCTCCATTGGACGAACTAATAAACGTTCTGAATCTTCAGACGAAATGCCTTGGTGACTCATCGACACATAAATAATAGGTATCGTGATGTCTGGATTAGATTCTTTTGGAATGACTATATACGTAGATACGCCAGCCACAAGCAGTAACACAAGTAGCATCAACATAGTTCGAGCACGACTTAATGCCGCATTAATAATAGCTAACATATGACGTCCCTACTTACGTTGAGCGTGAATGAAATCATCATCACGGACAAATCCTTGCCCAACAGTAATAATGTCGACTTCATCACCAAGTCCTGTTAACCAAATACCATCATCTTCTGCTTTTACTAATTGGATCGGTACAAATTTTACTTTCTGATCACTCTCAGGATTCCCTTCACTCTGAATAACCGTTTTTACTCCTAAATCCCCCGCTTCATTTAGCGCTAACATGGCAGGAGAGACTTTTAACGCCAACTGAAGATCGAGGTTTATTTCTACTTCAGAACTCATGCCTGCATAGATCTCTGCTCCAACATTCGGTATTTCAACCTCAACAGAAAAAGTGTTGGTCGACAATGAGGAAACACTCGATATATAACGAACATAACCCTCAATTGAAGAACCATTAATAAAGAATACC
Organism: Aliivibrio sp. EL58; assembly: GCF_900312675.1. Lineage (GTDB taxonomy): Bacteria > Pseudomonadota > Gammaproteobacteria > Enterobacterales > Vibrionaceae > Aliivibrio. The sequence goes on from NZ_OMPC01000010.1 coordinate 11,348, forward strand.
TCTGCTTTTTGACCTTTATTAATCTGCTCAATATGCCTTTCACTGGCGTTAACTTCGATAACTAAAGGATCTAATACCACCACTTTTGCCACAGGGTCACCACGACTGACAAAGTCACCTACTTCAACAAAGAGGTGTTCAACAATGCCATCAAAGGGTGCTGTGATTGTGGTATTTTTTAAGATGAGTTCAGCATTTCTTACGCTTGCTCTGGCTTCTGCCAAAGAGGCCTCTGCCTGACTAAAAGCCACTTCTCCTTGTAGACCTTTACGGCGAAGCTCTTTTGCTGCTTTAAATTCTTTCAGACGAACAGAGTAGATGGCTTTAGCTTGGCTTAAACGTAAATCAAGATCTGCCATATCTAGATGAGCAATCGGTTGACCTTTTTTAACCCTACCCCCTTTTCTTACTAATAAATCTTCAACTTGAGCAGCAACTTGAGCCCCTAATATCGTTTTACGATCAGGCGCTGTTCTTCCATATAATGAAATCGTTTTATGGGTGGGGGTTGATTCGAAGCGCTCAACAATAACATTCGCTAAAGGTACTTTTAAGGCTACGTTATCTGACTTTTTTTCTGTATTTTCAGCATGAGAAGGACCGCTCATTATCCAGAGAAATAAGCTCAAAAATAAAAAAGAAGAAATAATCCAAGGGCGGTGAATAAGATAGGAGAAAAATGCAGATGTGTATTTACCCATAGCAACAATCCTTAGTGCTTAGAAGGTAGGTAAACAGTAATACATCCTGATTTACTGTAAGTTTAAGTTATCTTTTATATCGTAAGTTTATAAAAAAAGGTAAGTAGAGAGTACTCAACTTACCTTTCTATCTCAGTAGTTACACACTAAATGATGCGCCACAACCACATGTTGTTGTCGCATTTGGGTTATTAATAAAGAAGCGAGAACCCTCTAGGCCTTCTGTATAATCAACAACACCGCCAATCAAGTACTGTAAACTCATTGGGTCGACAACTAAAGTTACGCCATCATTTACTAGCGTCATATCGCCTTCGTTTACGTCTTCATCAAAAGTAAATCCGTATTGGAAACCACTACAGCCACCACCTGTAATATATACACGTAGTTTTAGATTTGGGTTTTCTTCTTCTGCTATTAACGTTTTTACTTTTGCTGCAGCAACATCAGAAAACGTTAACGGCACAGATACATCACTCATTTCAACCTCTCAGATTGGTTTCCAATTCTATTTTAATTCTGATTATCTAATACCTGACTGTTTCATTCAAGTATTCAATACATCCATCACGCGTAACAGAGCTAGTTAGCTCTCATTCAGCATAATTTTTTACTTATTAGATGGGGATTAATACGATCAACTCAAGCATTCTGATTCAATTTAGGTACAATAACTGCCAACTGGTCCAATTGATTACTACGAGGATATAAGTAATGACCAAATCAGCAGAACTATTTGCAAAAGCGCAAGAGAAAATCCCTGGTGGCGTTAATTCACCTGTTCGTGCTTTTGCTGGTGTTGGTGGCTCACCAATTTTCATTGAGCGTGCCGATGGCCCATTAATTTTTGATGCCGATGGAAAAGCTTATATTGATTACGTTGGCTCTTGGGGTCCAATGATCCTTGGCCATAACCATGCTGCTATTCGTGAAGCCGTAATATCTGCTGCACAACGTGGTTTAAGTTTTGGTGCTCCTACTGAAACTGAAATCAATATGGCTGAGCTTGTCTCTGAACTAGTACCATCAATGGAACAAGTTCGTATGGTAAGTTCAGGTACGGAAGCAACAATGAGCGCAATTCGTCTTGCTCGTGGTTACACTAGCCGTGATAAGATCATGAAGTTTGAAGGCTGTTACCACGGTCATGCCGATAGCTTACTTGTAAAAGCAGGTTCTGGTGCATTAACGTTGGGTCAACCTAGCTCTCCTGGCGTACCTGCTGATTTTGCTAAGTACACACTAACTGCAACGTTTAATGACTTAGCGTCTGTTCGTGAACTCTTTGCTGCAAATAAAGGTGAGATCGCTTGTATTATTGTTGAGCCTGTTGCTGGCAACATGAACTGCATTCCACCAGTAGAAGGTTTCCATGAAGGTCTTCGTCAGATCTGTGATGAAGAAGGCGCGTTATTGATTTTTGATGAAGTAATGACGGGTTTCCGTGTTGCAGAAAACTGCGCACAAGGTTACTACAACATTAAACCAGATCTAACTTGTCTTGGTAAAGTTATTGGTGGCGGTATGCCTGTTGGCGCTTTTGGTGGCAGCAAAGAAGTAATGCAATACATTGCTCCGACAGGTCCTGTATATCAAGCGGGCACCCTTTCTGGTAATCCTGTTGCAATGGCGGCTGGTTTTGCTTGTTTAAAAGTACTAACAGAAGAAGGCAATGAAAAACGCCTTGCTACTACGACGAAGCAATTAGCACTAGGCTTAAAAGAGCTAGCAAATAAACACGGTATCCCAATGGTTGTAAATTACGTTGGTGGTATGTTTGGTTTCTTCTTTACTGAGCAAGAAACAGTAACAACCTACGAAGACGTAACTAAGTGCGACATCGAACAATTCAAACGTTTTTTCAATCTAATGCTAAAACACGGTGTTTACCTTGCTCCTTCTGCATTTGAAGCTGGATTTACTTCTTTAGCTCATGGTCCAAAAGAGATTGAAGCGACACTAGAAGCCGCTGATCGTTGTTTTGCTACAATGGCTTCAGAAGCAAAATAAATCTAAAACGATAAGAAATTAATCAATGGTCGACTCTGTATTGAGAAGGCCATTTTTATTGCCAGAAATACACCACCATCACTATTAGTCCAATCATAATTACAGGAACAACTGGTAATTTTCTTTTTTTATTACTACTGCACGTCTCTTTATCACAACAGCCCATCGTTACTCTCCATTATTCTTGCTAAGCTAACCAAGTACCTATATAACTTAACTAACTGTCAGTATTTATAAATAGCTAACCGCATCATAAGGGAATAATGTGTCTCATTTCAATAAACTAAATTCTAGCCATTGGGTTTTAATTGCTGCTTTACTTGCCGCGGGTTATGCGTGTTTTCTATTAATTCAGCCGTATTTAAATCCTATTATTCTCGCCTTTATTATGTCTCTGTTATTTGCACCTCTGCATAATAAAATCAGCGAAAAACTACCGAATAGCCCAAATAGTGCGGCTATTTTATCTTGTACAGCCCTGACCTTTATTATTGCTATTCCCTTATTTTTTGTCTTTGTTGCCATTGTGCAGCAAGGAGCAACCTTCTCTAAAGACGCTTATCACTGGGTCACAGAAGGTGGCGTTCAGACTTTATTTGAACACCCGATTGTCGCGCAAATATTAGCGTTTATTAATAAGCATCTCCCTTTTGATGCTATTGACCCTGCTGAAATCACTCAAAAAGTGGCTCAACTTGCTTCTCAAGTAGGAACAAAAGTGGTTGGCGTCAGTGCTCAAATATTGGGTGATGTGACAAATGTACTCGTGAATTTCTTCTTAATGCTATTCGTTCTCTTCTTCTTATTACGAGATCAAGACAAAATTATCTCAGCATTTCGCCATGTATTGCCTCTTTCAAGAAGCCAAGAAGATCGCTTATTGAATGAAATTGAAGAGGTTTCAAAATCAGCGATTCTTGGATCATTCTTAACCGCTATAGCCCAAGGTTTAGCTGGTGGTTTTGCTATGTGGTTAGCTGGTTTCCCTGGCTTATTCTGGGGAACAATGATGGGATTTGCCTCTTTCATTCCTGTTGTTGGTACTGCTCTTATTTGGGTACCTGCAACGATTTATCTACTTTTAACGAACCAATGGGAATGGGCTATTTTCTTAACCGCGTGGGGAGTTCTGGTTGTAGGTTCGATTGATAACATCGTACGACCATTATTGATGCAAGGTAACTCAGGAATGAATACGTTACTCATTTTCTTCTCTTTATTAGGCGGTATTCACTTATATGGCTTAATTGGTTTAATTTATGGCCCTATTATTTTCGCTTTAACTTTAGTTCTTTTTAATATGTATGAGACTGAATTTAAAAAATTTTTAGACCAACAAGATAAGAATTAGCACCGTAAACTTTATCAGATAGAGGCTGGATTTCTTTACTCACGTAAACAGCCTCTTACTTTTCTTTTCCTTCCCCTTTCTTTGTGGGACAATCTCGTCAGTTTTTGTATTCTTTCGAGGCCATTATGTCTTACTCAGCTCCAAGTCAAATCACTCAACGTCAACTTGCTTATTTTGAAGGCAAACACGTTCTCATTGCTGGTGAACTTACTGATGATTTCCCACTTGAGTTAGTCAAACATTGTGCTTCAACGTCAATTTTCACGACTAACTATGGCTACTATAAGCAATTTGAAAACAATGACAGTATTGACTGCCATTTTGGTTCTGAGTTAACTAAAGATACCAATGCCGATATGATCCTACTTTATTGGCCAAAAGCAAAAGCTGAGGCTGAGTATCTACTGACTATGCTTCTAGCCAAGCTAGGTAAAGATACTGAAATCGCTGTCGTTGGTGAAAACAGAAGTGGTGTAAAAAGCATTGAAAAAATGTTTGCCGATTTTGGACCAATCACTAAATTTGATTCTGCTCGTCGTTGCAGCTTTTACTGGGGGCAATGCACTGAATCAGTACCAAGTTTCAATCAACAAGATTGGTTTAAAGAGTACCAAGTTCAATTTGAAGAGCACACTATTGAAGTAAGAAGCCTACCTGGCGTATTTAGCCATGGTGAATTTGACAAAGGTTCTGAATTACTACTACAAACACTGCCATCATTGCGTGGACACGTCCTTGATTTTGGTTGTGGTGCCGGTGTTTTAGGCTCAGTAATGAAAACATTAAATCCTAAGATTCATTTAGATATGGTTGATATCAGCGCGCTCGCTATTGCCTCATCAATTGAGACTTTAAAAGCAAACGATCTTGAAGGTAATGTCTTCGCCAGTGATGTTTATTCTAATACTAAAGAAAATTACCAATTTATTGTGAGTAACCCTCCGTTTCATGCCGGTTTGAAAACTCACTATTCTTCAACAGAAGAGTTACTAGCAAAAGCACCACAAAATTTAACCCATCATGGGCAATTAATTTTAGTGGCGAATAGCTTCTTACAATATCCTCCAATTATTGAAAAAGCCTTTGGTGAATGCACAACATTAGCTAAAAATAATAAATTTAAGATCTACTCCGCACAAAAATAATCTAGCACCCCGCCGCAACTTACTATTCTGCTGCTTGATTTTTAACGTAACTTACGTATAAGAAGCAGCAGAGTTTCTCGTTAAAATTTCACTACCAAATACTTACTGACACGTTAATTGTGTCAATTCCGCTGAATGGACAACAGTGTAAATCAGGCTTAACATGGATAAAAAACAACACTTTAAACGTCTTCAACATACGTTAATGATTGCATTTCTTGCATTGAGTATTACTCCCCTATCAATTATCGCTATCTTCTTTCTTCAATCGCACAGCCAAGATCTAGCGACTCAAAGTACAGCTCACCTTGTTTCTTTGAGAGACAATAAAGAACAGCAAGTAACAAACTACTTTAAAGCTCGAAAGTCAGAAGTTTTAGGCTTTGCACGTTCAGAATTAGCCAATGCGAGTGGTGGCCGATTTTATGGCTTAATCAGTGCGTTTCCGCATTTAGGCTCATCGATTGAGAATGCGAGAAAAAACGCACAATTAAGGTATATAGAAGGGTCAGGAAATAAGATTCGCACCAGTATTTTGCCAGAATCAGATTCCTATATTGGCAGTGAACGCTATCGTCTTTTGCATAAACGATATCACTGGGCTTACCAAGAGTTACTAAAGCGTTCTGATTTTACCGATATCTTATTAGTGGATATTGATGGTAATGTTGTGTACTCAACTAAAAAAGAAGACAACTACGGTACTAATTTACTCAGCGGTAAATATAAAGGCACCGCACTTGAGCATACGTACAGCAAAGTACGTGAAATGATGGATAAACCAAACAACCAAGACAATATTCCCGTTATATTCTCTGATTTCTCTTACATTAATGATGAAAGTACCGCATGGTTTGCTGCACCTATCGTTCAACAAGGGTACTTACATAGCTTTGCTTTATTTAAATTACCGAATACAGGTCTATCTACGCTGCTAGATAATAAAGAAAATAGTTCAACTAAAACCTATTTTGTTGGTGAAGATTCTTATTCTCGAATTAGCAATAACGACACGAACAAAAACTTAACTCAAAATATAATAGCGGCACTGTCAGGTAAAACTAACGTTGGCAGTTTTATAGATAAAAATGGTCAGAAAGTATTAGCTGCATTTGCTCCAATTAATATTGATAATCATGTTTGGGGATTATCTGTTGAGTTACCTGAAAATGAAGCCTTTGCTCGTATTCAGCAATTAGAGCACATTTTTATTATTGCTATGATCATCGCTATCGTCAGTGTTGTCATCGCCTCTCATTTCTTATCTAACTCAATTACGGCTCCTTTGCTACGTCTTACTTGGGCTGCAGAACGAGTATCCGCAGGAGATTTAGATCAAGATATGATCAGTACCGATAGAAAAGATGAGATTGGCCGTCTTGCGGTAAGTTTTGCACGAATGCAACGATCAATAAGAGAAAAGATTCAACTGATCAAAGCTCAAAATAAAGAGCTAGAAGCAAACCTTGCTATTATCAAAAATAAAAACAGTGAATTAGAAGCCGCTGATAAATTAAAAGATGAATTCTTAGCAACAACCTCTCATGAGCTAAGAACCCCACTGCATGGCATGGTTGGTATTGCAGAAGCTCTTTATACTGGCGCTAATGGCCCTATATCAGCCTCTCATCGTCATCAATTAGAAATCATAATTAATAGTGGTCAACGACTCACTAACCTAGTTAATGATTTATTGGATTATCATAAAATGCGCCATGGTAATTTAGATATTCACCGTCATGTCGCTGATCTTTCTTCTGCCACAAGTCTCGTTCTTGAATTATCGCAGCATTTACTTGGTAATAAACCCATCCGTATTATTAACCAAGTTGATAAATCATTACCTTCTGTTTATGCCGATGAACAGCGCCTTGAGCAAGTTCTGTATAACTTAATTGGTAATGCGATTAAATATACTTCAGAAGGGAAAATTGTTATTTCAGCCAGTGTTGTTGACCAATTCTTGCGTGTGCAAGTGGTTGATACAGGGCATGGGATCCCAGCCGATGAATTAGAACATATTTTTGAACCTCTGATCCAAGCAGGTCATGACTCTAATCGCTACAGACAAGGCTCTGGGTTGGGTCTATCTATTAGTCGTCAACTTATTGAGTTAATGGGTGGTTCTTTATATGTAAGTAGTCAGCCAATGGTTGGTGCTACTTTTAGCTTTACTGTACCTTTAGCCAGTAAAGAACAGATACAACAACATAAATTATTAACCAAAGAAGATATCGCTCATTTCCAAAACCCTGAAAAATTAGAATACAACTTAGATGATCTGACAGAAGAACTCCCAGAGAACCCTGATGGCCCTCTGCTATTAGTTGCTGATGATGAACCTATCAACCTACAAGTATTAAGTAGCTTCCTCAAACTTGAAGGCTATCGCGTGAAAACAGTTAATGATGGTCCTGAAACCCTGCAAGCCTTAGAAGAAGAAAAACCAGAATTGCTTCTCTTAGACGTAATGATGCCAGGAATGAGTGGCTATGAAGTTTGCCAATCAATTAGGCAAACATACAACCACTCCCAGCTGCCTATTATTATGCTCACCGCATTAAATCAAACCCAAGATAGAGTACGAGGCTTTGAATCAGGGGCCAATGACTACTTAACTAAACCATTCAATAAGCAAGAACTGGCCGCTAGAATTAAAGCTCACTTACAAGCCAGCCAAGCTGAGGGAAGGTTGACTGAAAATGACAGACTACAACAAGAGATCCGTCATCGCGAGAAAGTAGAAACCAGCTTACTTGAAACCCAAGGTCATATACTAGGACAGTTAACTCACGCACAAGAAGCCATCATTTGTGCGAAATCTGATGGCAAAATTCAATATGTGAACCAAGCGGCAGCAAAACTTTTCTTACGAACAGAAGAGCAACTGTCTCGATATTCTATTGATGAGTTAATCGCTAAACGCAGCTTAATTGAAAGTGAGCAAAATTATAGAGGTAATATTGACGTCTATATTGATGGTGCAATAAAGCAAATTAATGCTGACCTATTGCATCTTCCTGTCGCTTCAGGCTTATCTATCATGCTTGTGGTGAGCCATAAAAATGAAGCGAGCGATCAACGTATTCATGACTTAGAAAGTGCCGTAGAAGCGCTCTCTGCGTTTGCTTTTGATGGCGATAAACAGAAACTTGATTCTTTATCTATTATGGGGGGCGATATTGCTCAGTTAGCCATTAAAGCCAATGAGAATAAAGAAGATAAAGGAACGATTATGCGAGAGCTCATTGTTGATGGAATGATTTCTGCTCTTCAATATTGGGAAGACTCAACAGGACAAACTAAATTTACTCTTGCAGAGGAAAGTGGGTTATGGCGCGTTTATCTTGATAGAAGCACACTGCAAACTCGAACTTTAGATAAGTACTTACGAGTAGAGTCTTTGCCTAAAACACCGCGATGGCGAACTGTTGTGAGTACATTAGAATATATCCTTACACACTGTAGTGAGCATAACCAAGAAAGAGAAAAACTAATAAGAATAAAGGATAAACTTCAGGCTTTAATCTCATCGAGTTAATCATTAAAGTAATTAAATTAAACCCGTATTTTTATACGGGTTTTTTTTATATCCATACTATTTCACAGCACAAATTAACTGCTTTTACATTCGTTAAAAACAACAAAAAATATAATAAAAAACCGTGTTTTACTCAGTGAAATCTATATTTGTCGTAAGAATGAGAAGCGAATCACAACAAACCTAACCTGATAATTTTAGCGATAAATTTACGGACCTAAGTCACACGTGATCGCAATCACTCTCTATCAAACAAGTAGGAAAACCATATACACATCATAATAAAGGGGGTAAGTACGCACTAACTTTTGCCTTTACAGTACTTCATATATTGAACATGCATCACACTGGTGTTAGTGTGCGAAATATGGGCAAAACATAGGAAAACAACAATTTTAACGTAGCAAAACCCAACTTTGACGTTTTTAACGGGAATCTAAATTGACGTTTTAAGCAGAAAACGTTTTCCTATACATGCCCAAGGCCTACAGACCACTCAAAAACCATGGTAAAGGTAATTTAAAAAATGGATTTGAGGTAAGCCTAAAATGTGTGTTTATCAGATTGATAAAGACGTATATATCGTGAAACTAAAGCAAAGAGTAAGGAACAGCTATGCTTGCCAATATTAAAAAAACTACACTAGCTGCTGCAGTATTAGCAGCAACAACTGGTTTTGCTGCTACAGATGCAGCAGCTCGCAGTGAGCTAACAGTAGTACCTGATTTCTACCCTACAATGATTCAAAACTTTAACCCATACTTAGCAACTAATCTTCGTACAACAACTGATTTTGTTTACGAACCATTAGTTATCTTTAATGAGATGCATGGTAATGAACCAGTAATGCGTCTTGCGGAAGACTTCCGTATGTCTGATGACCTAATGAGTGTAACTTTTGACATTCGTAAAGGCGTTAAATGGTCTGATGGTGAAAAATTCACAGCTGACGATGTTATCTACTCTTACCAACTATTGAAGGACAAGCCAGAGCTTGACCAACGTGGTATTAATAAGTGGGTTACAAAAGTTGAACGTTTGAATGAATACCAAGTTAAATTCAGCCTATCTGAAGCTAACTCAAACGTACCTTATGAAATCTCATTGGTACCAGTAGTTGCAGAACATATTTGGTCTAAAGTTAAAAACCCAACAACATTTACCAATGAAAATCCAGTAGGTACTGGTCCTTTCACTGAAATCGATACGTTTACACCACAACTTTACATTCAGTGTCGTAACCCGAATTACTGGGACAACGATAACCTAGATGTTGACTGTTTGCGTGTTCCTCAAATTGCAAACAACGACCAACTACTTGGTAAAATCGTAAACTCTGAACTGGATTGGACTTCATCTTTCATTCCAGATATCGATCGTACTTACGCTTCAGCAAATCCTAATCACCAATACTGGTACCCGCCATCAGGTACACAAGCATTGATGGTTAACTTTAAAAACCCAGATGCAGCAAAAAATGAAGCGTTAACTAACGTTGAATTCCGTCGCGCTATGGGTATGGCACTTGACCGTCAAACTATCATCGACATCGCATTCTATGGTGGCGGTACTGTCAATGACTTCGCATCTGGCCTAGGTTATGCGTTTGAAGCTTGGTCTGATGAAGATATTCATAATAAATACAAGAAATTCAATACTTACAACGTTGAAGCAGCTAAGAAACAATTAGCTAAAGCTGGCTTTAAAGATGTAAATGGCGATGGTTATGTTGATACTCCATCTGGTAAATCATTTGAGCTTCTAATTCAATCACCAAATGGTTGGACTGATTTCAATAACACAGTACAACTTGCTGTTGAGCAATTAGATGAAGTGGGTATTAAAACAAAAGCGCGTACTCCTGAATTTGCGGTTTATAACCAAGCAATGCTAGAAGGCACATACGACTTAGCTTATACCAACTACTTCCACGGTGCTGATCCACACCTATACTGGAACAGTGCATATAACTCAGCACTACAAGAAGGCGATGGTATGCCTCGTTTCGCAATGCATTACTTCAAAGATGCGAAACTAGATGCCCTACTTGATAGCTTCTACAAAACAGCTGATAAAGACGAGCAAATCGAAATCGCTCACGGTATTCAGAAAATCATCGCTGAAAACCAAGTAACTCTTCCTATTATGTCTGGTGCTTACATGTACCAATATAATACACAACGCTTCACTGGTTGGTGGAACGAGAAGAATCCTAAGGGCCGTCCAAACATCTGGGCTGGTATTCCTGAGCGTCTTCTACACGTTCTTGACCTAAAACCTGTTAAGTAATATGTAACAACTTTTGCGGTGCATATCTTGTGCACCGCCTATTCTCCCCTTCCCTACTAGCTAAAGGATTGGCGCTTGTCGTCAGGGGATTTTGCGTCCTGATTTCCAGGTCAGGCAAATAATATCTGGATGAGTAAGGTGTGAGTTATGGGATTTTTTCTAAGACGTTTATCGTTCTATTTTATTGCGTTGGTCGTTGCTGCAACGATTAACTTTATCATTCCGCGAGCAATGCCAGGTGACCCTGTTGTCATGATGTTTGCGAATGCCACCACTCAGGTAACTCCTGAGCGTATCGAAGCTATGAAACAATTGCTAGGTTTTGTTGATGGCCCTCTTTATCAACAATACTTTATCTACATCAAAAACATTCTAACTTGGGAACTAGGTACTTCTATCAAATTCTACCCTCTAAGTGTAAACACACTATTAGGTGGCGCATTTGGTTGGTCTCTTTTCCTAGCTGGTACAGCAGTTATTCTGTCTTTCTCTCTAGGTTCAATCTTAGGTATTTTTGCTGCTTGGAAACGCGGTAGTGCATATGACACATTTATCTCTCCAGGGATGCTGGTTATTCAAGCCGTGCCGCAAGTGGTTATCGCAATGCTTGCCATGTTTACCTTTGCCGTCGGATTAAAATGGTTCCCTACAGGGTATGCGTATACTCCCGGAGTTATTCCTGACTGGACTAGTTGGGTATTCATAAAAGACGTCGCTTATCATGCCATTCTTCCATTGATCTGTGCTTCAGTTGTTCAAATTGGTGGTTTCTTAATCAACATGCGTAACAACATGATTAACCTGTTAGGTGAAGATTACATCACCATGGCAAAAGGAAAGGGATTAAGCGAAAACCGAGTTGTATTTAACTACGCAGCACGTAACGCAATGCTTCCAAGTGTTACCGCTCTATCTATGTCTCTTGGTATGGCTATTGGTGGTCAACTTATCGTTGAAATTATCTTTAACTACCCAGGCCTTGGTTCAGTATTGTTTAATGCAATTACGTCTCGTGACTACCAAGTTCTTCAAGGTCAGCTACTTATCATGACTCTGTTCATGTTGTTCTTTAACCTTCTTGCTGACATGTTATACGTTGTTCTAGACCCTCGCCTACGCAAGGGAGGAAAATAATAATGAAAGGCTTAATTAAACTTCTTTCTGGTAACCCTAAGTCACTGTTTGGTTTAGGTATCCTATTCATGTTTATCTTTGTTGCTGTGTTCGCCCCATTTCTTAGTGACCACGCTCCAGATAAACGCACAGGTAAACCACATGAATACCCAAGTTTCGTTGTAACGTCTGCACAAAACAACCCAGATGGTTGGGTTTCTGAAAACTTAGCAACTGACCGTCGTACATTATTGATGTCTAAAAAGGCAGACCACGTAATGGGAACGACACGTATGGGTCGTGATGTTTGGTCTCAACTTGCTCATGGTGCTCGTGTATCACTAGCGGTTGGCTTTAGTGCAGGTTTAGTGGTGTGTTTCTTAGCAACTGTTATCGGGATCTCTGCGGGTTACTTCGGTGGCAAGGTTGATGACATCTTAACGGCTGCAATGAACATCATGCTGGTTATTCCTCAGTATCCATTGTTGTTCGTGCTTGCTGCCTTTATTGGTGAAGCTGGCCCTATGACCATAGCCCTCATAATCGGGTGTACGTCCTGGGCTTGGGGCGCACGTGTAATACGCTCTCAGACCTTAGCATTACGTGAAAAAGAATTTGTAAGAGCTGCTGAAGTACTAGGTGAATCATCATGGCGCATCATCTTTGTTGAGATTCTGCCAAATCTTATCTCAATCGTAGGTGCAAGTTTCATTGGCTCTGTAATGTACGCAATTATGATGGAAGCAACGATTTCATTCTTAGGTCTAGGTGACCCAAGTACGATTAGCTGGGGCATCATGCTGTACAACGTGCAAACGTCTTCATCTATCTTAATTGGCGCATGGTGGGAACTAATCGCTCCTTGTATGGCACTGACTCTTCTAGCTGTCGGCCTTGCAATGCTTAACTTCGCTGTTGATGAAATTGCTAACCCACAACTTCGTTCTCACAAAGGAATGAAACGTTGGAAGAAATTAGCCACTCAAGATACGAATGAACGTAAACCAGATTTAGCTAAACCAGTATTAAATTGGAACAGGGAAGATTGATATGACTGACCCACAAATTTCTATCCGCAATCTATGTGTGGATTACATTACTGAATCAGGTGATGTGCGTGCTGTAAACAATGTGAGTTTTGACATCGGTAAAGGTGAAGTCTTTGGTCTAGCTGGTGAATCAGGTTGTGGTAAATCAACTATTGCATTCTCTTTAATGCGCCTACATAAGCCGCCAGCATTCATCACCGGTGGTGAGGTTATATTTGATGGACAAGACATCTTAAAATATAGCGACCCACAAATGCAGGCTTTCCGTTGGAGTGAGATGTCAATGGTATTCCAAAGTGCCATGAACGCATTAAACCCAGTACTTCCGATGGAAGAGCAGTTTTGTGATGTAATCATGCGCCATACCACAATGACTCGTGAGCAAGCAATTACTCGCGCTCAAGGTTTATTGGAAATTGTTGATATTCATCCGAGTCGTTTAAGTGATTATCCTCACCAATTCTCTGGTGGTATGCGTCAGCGTTTGGTTATTGCAATTGCATTAGCACTAAACCCTAAAATGATCATCATGGACGAACCAACAACGGCACTAGATGTTGTGGTTCAACGTGAGATTTTACAGAAAATTTATGCGCTAAAAGAAGAGTTTGGTTTCTCTATTCTATTCATTACGCATGATTTATCACTAATGGTTGAGTTCTCAGATCGTATTGGGATCATGTACTCAGGTGAATTGATCGAGGTTGCTTCTTCAAAAGAGATCTTAACCTCTCCTTACCACCCATATACAAAAGGGCTGGGTAGTTCATTCCCACCACTAACGGGACCAAAAACAAAATTAACAGGTATCCCTGGAAACCCTCTTAATTTATTAGAGATTCCGCAAGGTTGTCGCTTCCAGTCTCGTTGTGATCGTGTACACGAAGCATGTCGTACGATTCCTACGCAGCTTCGTCAGATTGAGCCTGGTCACTTGTCAAATTGCCACCTTTATGGTGAGACAATTGCACAAGCAAAAGCATAAAACGGATTTTCTGGAGTAAATTATGAGCAAAGCATTTGGCGAACTACTGATTGAAGGCAAAAATCTAGTTAAAGATTTCCCTGTAAGTAGTAACGCACTTAAAAACCCAATGATGCGAGCAATCAACGACGTATCATTCAAGATGTACAAAAGTCGTGGTCTTTCTGTTGTAGGTGAATCTGGTTCTGGTAAATCCACCACTGCAAAAATGATCGCAAAAATGTACGCACCAACAGACGGCGTTATTGAATACAAAGGCCGTGATATTCAAGATATCGTTAAGAAAAATGATCTCATGAAATATCGTGAAGGCGTACAAATGGTATGGCAAGACCCATTTGGTTCTTTAAACCCAACCCATAATATTTTCCATCATATTGCTCGACCACTTCTTATTCATAAGAAAGTCACATCTGGCAATCAAAAAGAACTTGAAGATCGTGTTTATGATCTTCTAGAGCAAGTTGGTTTGATCCCACCAAAAGAAACCGCGGCTAAGTTCCCGCACCAGCTTTCAGGTGGTCAACGTCAACGTGTCAACCTTGCTCGAAATATTGCTGTAGGTGCTGAAGTTGTTCTTGCTGATGAGCCTACATCAATGCTTGATGTTTCTATCCGTGCAGGTGTTCTTAACCTAATGGAAGAGATGAAGTTTGAGAAAGAAATGTCTCTACTTTACATCACGCACGATATCGCAACCGCTCGTTATATCGCAGAAGATCTCGCGGTAATGTACGTAGGGCACATGGTTGAATGGGGTGACACTGATGAAATTATTCACGATCCTCAGCACCCATATACACAGCTATTAGTGTCAGCGGTGCCAGATCCAAGCAAATCGATCCACACCAAGTTGAAGGGAAATAAAGGGGAGATCCCTCTTTGGACTCCAGAATCAGCAGGCTGCCCATTTGCTGGCCGTTGTACTCACGTAACAGAAAAATGTAAAGAACGTATGCCTGGCATAACAAAACTGTCAGACAACCATTTTGTTCGTTGTTACTTATACGAAAATTAATTTCATTAGTAATATCGAACAGCAGTAATTGGTATTTTGGAGAAATAGATGCAACTGTTAACTAACCATATTGGATATGAAACAAACGGACCGAAATCAGCGGTATTATTGGCTACCACTGCCCTAGCGCAGCCAATCTCTGGTCAAATTGTTTGTACTCAAACACAACAGGTAAAACACCGTTTTTCTATTTCTTCATCAAACCAAGTTGCTCATTGGCATCAAGGTTACTTTGCTGAGATTTCATTTAATGAATTCTCAGAACAGGGAGAGTTCATTCTTGTAATCGAAGGGGCGATTTCTCATCCTTTTATTATCAAATCAAACCTATTAATGAGTCATACATTCTCTGATGTTATGCACTACTTTAAATCGCAACGTTGTGGTGGAATTTTTGATAAACAAGATAAGAAAGCTCCTGTATTAAACAGTAATGAAACCGTCGATGTTCATGGTGGTTGGTACGACGCATCTGGTGATGTAAGTAAATACTTCAGTCACCTTTCTTATGCTAATTACTTAAACCCTCAACAAATTCCAATGGTTGTTTGGAATATGCTGAAAGGGCTTGAATTAACTCAAAACCTATCGAGTTTTGCTGCATTCTCTCGCACCCGTCTCACGGAAGAGGCATTGTTTGGTGCTGACTTTTTAGTTCGAATGCAAAATCCGACAGGTTTCTTTTACATGACCGTATTTGATAAGTGGAGTAAAGATATCAATCAACGTGATATCTGTGCTTACGCGACTCAAGAGGGTCTGAAATCTGATGATTACCAAGCAGGTTTCCGTCAAGGTGGAGGAATCGCAATTGCGGCTCTTGCTTCTGCTGCTCGCTTAGATATTGATGGTGAATTTACTAGTGAAAACTATTTAGACGCAGCGGTAAAAGGTTATTGGCACCTAAAAGAACATAACCTTAATTATTTAAATAATGGCGAAGAGAATATCATTGATGAATATTGTGCTCTTCTTGCTGTTATCGAGCTATTCAAAACAACTCAAGATAATGCCTTTTTACTGGAAGCTCGTTCATGGGCAGAAAGATTATCAGCTCGCCAACAAAGTGATGAGCAGCAAAGCAACTTTTGGTCTGCAACTCAAAATGGCGAACGTCCTTATTTCCATGCAGCAGAAGCTGGTCTTCCTGCGATTGCACTATCTCAATACTTAGAAATAGAAACTGACAATAGCCGTAAAGCTCATACTCAATTAATTATCAACAAAGCTGTTGAATTTGAATTAACTATCTCTTCAGAAACATTCAATCCATTTGGTTATCCAAGACAATACGTTAAGCCGGTTAAGGGTAAAAAACGCAGTGCCTTTTTTGTCGCTCATGACAATGAATCTGGCTACTGGTGGCAAGGAGAGAATGCTCGCCTAGGTTCGTTAGCGAGCATGAGCTATTTAGTCCTACCTCATATTACTTGTACTGATATTAAACAGAAATTAGAGATCTTTGCTCAGAATAATTTGAACTGGGTATTAGGATTAAATCCTTATGATATGTGTATGTTAGATGGCCATGGTCATAACAACCCTGATTACCTTCCTCATCTTGGTTTTTTTAATGCTAAAGGTGGTGTTTGTAATGGCATTACTGGTGGTTTTGATGATGAAGAAGATATCGCTTTCAATCCTGCACCACACGGTGAAGATATGCTACAAAACTGGCGTTGGGGTGAACAATGGATCCCTCACGGCGCATGGTATTTATTAGCAATTATGACTCAATCATCTTACCAAGCGAAACTAGGAGAATAGTCATGAGCTATTTATATGTTGGAATTGATGGTGGTGGTACTTCTTGTCGCGCTCGAATTCGCAATGCACAAGGTGATTTATTAGGTGAAGCTAAAAGCGGCAGTGCCAATATCTTATTAGGTATTGAAGTTGCAATGGATTCAATCATTACTGCGATTACCCAAGCGGCAGCACAAAGTAAATTATCACAAAATGATTTTGCCACAATGCACGTTGGCCTTGCCCTTGCTGGTGCAGAGCAAAAATCAGCTTGGCATAAATTTATGCAATTAAAACACCCTTTTGCCTCAATGACATTAAACACAGATGCTTACGGCGCATGTTTAGGTGCCCATAAAGGCAAAAATGGAGCAATCATGATAGCTGGAACTGGCTCTTGTGGTATCTACATCCAAGATGGTCAACAGCATGTTGTTGGCGGTCGAGAGTTTCCAATATCAGACCAAGGTGGTGGCGCAATTATGGGCCTTCATTTAATTCAAAATACGCTTTTGGCTTCTGATGGTATAAAACCTATGACAGCTCTAACCGAGCATGTATTAGCGCATTTTAATCATGATATCGATAGCATCGTTGATTGGTCTAAAACGGCTCGCCCATGCGATTACGGACAGTTCTCTCCAACTATCTTCGCTCTTGCGTTAAAAGGGGATGATCTTGCTATTGAGCTGTTACAACAAACAGCCAGTGATATCGAAATGTTTTTAACGGCTTTAAATAAGAAAGGCGCAACACAAATTGCGTTAATGGGAAGTATTGGTGAGCGCATTGTTGAGTGGTTATCCCCTTCTATTCGCCAATATTTAGTACAACCACAATGTGATGCGATTGAAGGTGGCATCATGATGGCAGGAAAAGCAGAACATAACCTGTTCTAGCATTTTATAAGGAAAAGATGATGGATTATCGTGTAGATCTTGTTGTTTTGTCAGAAAAAGACAATCTAAGCCGCTTTGGCTTAACGTTACACAATTTAAGCGATGTGGATCTTCATCATTGGCAGTTTCATTTTACGATTGATCGCTTCATAGCTCCGCACAGTAATACTCAAGGTACTTTAGAGCAAATCGGTAGTTTCTGTAAGCTGATTCCAAATGCTAACCAAGTACTGAAAGCAAACAACCATTACTATGTAGAATTCAGCATTGGAACGGCCCCTTTTCGTTTTATTTCTGATGGTCTTGATGATGCAGCTATATTCATTACCGATAGCGAAAAGCCTCAATTTTTAGAGGTTTCAATCTCTCCAATAGTATTAGCATCACCACACACGGAACGCACTCAAATACCAAGAGTTGCACCTGCTGAATTATCGTTAATTCCAAAACCAGAATCAGTACAACGCCTTGATGGGTTATTTAATTTAACGAACTCCTCACTTGAGATTCAAACTCATTTAGCAAAAGGCCCTGCAACATGGTTAAGTGAAGAGTTAGAGGTAATTACATCAAAAAGTCATCCTCTTAGTGATAATGGACAGATCCTATTTATTGCTAATCCAACACTAGATAGAGGGGCTTACCAAGTCTCAGTGGTGGAAGATAAAATCACACTCCATGCTGGTTCAAATGAAGGTTTTGCTCATGCTTGCGCTACATTACTGCAATTAATTAATGAAAACACACAACTAGTACCATGTGTAAAAATTAAGGATCAACCACGCTTTCATTACCGTGGCATGATGCTAGATTGCGCAAGACACTTCCATCCGCTTGAACGAGTAAAGCGTTTAATCAATCAATTAGCTCAATATAAATTTAATGTATTCCATTGGCACCTTACCGATGATGAAGGCTGGCGCGTTGAGATCAAAGCATTCCCAGAGTTAACTCAAATCGGAGCGTGGCGTGGACCTGACCATCTTTTAGAGCCTCAATATACGCATGTTGCTCGCTCTCATGGTGGTTTTTACTCACAAGAAGAAGTCAAAGAAGTGATCGCTTACGCTGAATTACGTGGCATTACCGTGATCCCAGAAATCGATATTCCTGGTCACTGCCGCGCAGCAATCAAAGCATTACCTCATTTATTAGTTGATACCGAGGATCACTCAAATTACCGCAGTATCCAACATTACACAGACAATGTTCTTTCTCCTGCATTAGAAGGAACTTACACCTTTATTAATACCGTATTAGAAGAACTTGCTGAGCTATTTCCTGCTCCCTTTATTCATATTGGCGCAGATGAAGTACCAAAAGGCGTTTGGACAGACAGCCAAAAATGCCAAGAACTAATGGAACAACAAGGCTATAGCGATCCAGTAGAGCTTCAAGGCCACTTACTTCGTCATGCCGAAACAAAATTAAAGCAACTCGGCAAAAGAATGTTGGGATGGGAAGAAGCTCAACATGGTAATAAAGTCAGTAAAGATACCGTTATTTACTCTTGGTTAAGCGAAGAAGCGGCACTTAATTGCGCTAAACAAGGCTTTGATGTGGTACTTCAACCTGGACAAACGACTTACCTAGATATGGCTCAAGATTATGCGCCTGAAGAACCAGGGGTAGATTGGGCTAATGTACTTCCTCTTGAAGATGCATATAACTATGAACCATTAGCAGAACTTGCTGATAACGACCCTATTCGTAAACGAATTCTTGGCATTCAATGCGCCCTTTGGTGTGAAATCATCAATAACCAAGAGCGTATGGACTACATGATTTTCCCACGCCTTTTAGCAATGTCTGAAGGTATGTGGACACAAAAACAACACAGAAACTGGACAGACTTTTTATCAAGGTTAAATGGACGATTACCAACCCTAACACGTCAGGGTATTAATTTCCGTCAACCATAAGTCACCCAATTATTAGTATTTTAGTTAAGGATAAAACAATGAAATACGGCTTTTTTGATAACGATAACCGTGAATATGTAATCACTCGCCCTGACGTACCAGCTCCATGGACTAACTATTTAGGCACAGAAAAATTCTGTACGGTTATTTCTCATAATGCTGGCGGTTACTCTTTCTATAACTCTCCAGAGTACAACCGTGTTACTAAATTCCGTCCAAATGGCACATTTGATCGCCCTGGACACTATGTTTACTTGCGTGATGATGAAACTGGCGATTACTGGTCTATCTCATGGCAGCCTGTTGCAAAAAGCTTAGATGAAGCAAGCTATGAAGTTCGTCACGGCCTGTCTTACTCTAAGTTCAAGTGTGATTACAACGGCATTGAAGCAACAAAAACCTTATTTGTTCCAAAAGGTGAAGACGCTGAAGTGTGGGATGTGGTTATTAAGAATACTAGCGATAAGCCTCGTGTTATCTCTGCATTCTCTTTTGTTGAATTCTCATTCAGCCATATCCAATCAGATAACCAAAACCACCAAATGTCATTGTACTCTGCTGGTACGTCTTACAATGAAGGCGTGATCGAATACGATCTTTACTACAACACCAATGATTTTGAAGGTTTCTACTACTTAGCATCTACGTTTGATCCTGATTCATATGATGGCCAACGTGACAGCTTCTTAGGCGCATACCGTGATGAAGCAAACCCAATTGCGGTTGAAAAAGGTCAATGCTCTAACTCAGCACAAACCTGTTACAACCATTGTGGTTCTCTTCATAAGCAATTCACTATTCAACCGGGTGAAGAAGTTCGTTTCGCTTACGTACTTGGTCTAGGCAAAGGCAACGGTGAGCGTCTACGTCAAAAATACCAAGATGTAGCTAATGTTGATGCTGCTTTCCAAGAGATTAAAGATCACTGGAGTGAGCGTTGCGATAAATTCCAAGTTAAATCACCAAACGAAGGTTTGGATACAATGATCAACACTTGGACACTATATCAAGCAGAAACTTGTGTGGTTTGGTCTCGTTTTGCTTCATTCATCGAAGTGGGTGGACGTACTGGGCTTGGTTACCGCGATACCGCTCAAGATGCGATCTCTGTACCTCACGCTAATCCAAAAATGACTCGTAAACGTATCGTAGACTTATTACGTGGCCAAGTAAAAGCCGGTTACGGTCTACACTTATTTGATCCTGACTGGTTCGATCCTGAAAAAGCAGACGTTGTTCCATCAAAATCACCAACAGTGGTTCCTACTCCATCCGATGACGATAAGATCCACGGCATTGAAGATACCTGTTCTGATGACCATTTATGGATTGTTCCGACGATCATCAAATATGTAATGGAAACTGGTGAACATTCTTTCTTTGACGAAGTGATCCCATACGCTGATGGCGGTGACGCAACAGTTTATGAGCACATGAAAGCGGCGTTAGATTTCTCTGCAGAATACGTTGGTCGTACTGGTATTTGTAAAGGTTTACGTGCTGACTGGAATGACTGTTTGAACTTAGGTGGTGGCGAATCATCAATGGTTTCATTCTTACATTTCTGGGCATTAGAAGAATTCTTAGATTTAGCTAAATTCCGTAACAATGATGCTGATATCTCTAAATACTCAGAAATGGCAGCTAACGTACGCGAAGCGTGTGAAACTCACCTTTGGGATGAAGAAGGCGGCTGGTACATTCGTGGTCTAACCAAAGATGGCGACAAAATTGGTACAGCACAGCAAACTGAAGGCCGTGTTCATCTTGAATCAAACACATTAGCGGTTTTATCTGGTGCGGTATCTCAAGAGCGCGGTGAGAAAGCGATGGATGCTGTTGATGAGAACTTATTCTCTGAATACGGTTTACACCTAAATTCACCTTCATTCTCAACACCAAATGATGACATTGGTTTTGTTACTCGTGTTTACCAAGGCGTAAAAGAGAATGGCGCAATCTTCTCCCACCCAAACCCATGGGCTTGGGTAGCAGAAGCAAAATTAGGTCGTGGTGACCGTGCAATGAAATTCTATGATGCACTAAATCCATATAACCAAAATGACATGATTGAAAAGCGTGTTGCAGAACCATACTCATACGTACAGTTTATCATGGGTAAAGATCATCAAGATCATGGCCGTGCTAACCACCCTTGGTTAACAGGTACTTCTGGTTGGGCTTACTTCGCGGTAACTAATTTTATTCTTGGTGTTCGTGCTGGCTTCGAAGGCTTAACGATTGATCCTTGTATTCCAACTAATTGGCCTGAGTTCTCAGTGACTCGTCAATGGCGTGGTGCTACATACAATATTCAAGTTAAGAACCCTAACTCAGTAAGTAAAGGCGTTCAATCAATCACGATTAATGGCGAAGAAGTTAATGGCGCAGTCCCTGTTCAAGCAGAAGGCAGTGTGAATAACGTTATCGTAATCATGGGTTAAGTACGTTTAATTAACGCTTAATTTAAATGATAAAAGTAAGGAGCTTATAGCAAGCTCCTTACTCTAAAAGGAATTTACAATGATTCAATTTGGTACTGGCGGATGGCGTGCTTTCATTGGTGAAGAGTTCACTAAAGACAATGTACGTCTTGTCGCACAAGCGTTATCTAATATTATGATCAATGAACAAGCGCAAGAAAAAGGCTTTGTTATTGGCTATGACCGCCGCTTTCTTTCAGATAAAGCAGGTAAATGGTTTGCTGAAGTCGTCGCGGCAAACGGTATTAAAGTTAGCTTTATTGACCGATTCGTTCCAACCCCGATTGTTATGTTTCAAGCAAAAGAGATGGGATGTATTTACTCGGCTTGTATTACTGCCTCTCACAACCCTGCAGATTACAACGGTGTTAAAGTCTTCATTGAAGGCGGACGCGATGCTGATGAAATAATCACTCAAAAAATTGAACAACAAATTGCTCATTTAACGCAGCAAGATGTAAGCAGTGTTGATTTTGAAGAAGCGCTAAACGATGGTTGTATTGAGATAATTAATCCAATGAACGCATTCGTTGATTCCATCGTTAACTTTATCGATATGGAAGCCATTAAAAAAGCGAATTTACGCGTACTGATCGACCCTATGTTTGGCGTGGCAAAAAATGCTCTACAAACCGTATTAATCAGTGCTCGCTGTGATGTTGATGTTATCAATGACGGTGAAAACCCTTCATTTGGTGGTCTAATGCCATCGCCTAACGCAGCAACATTATATCGTTTAAAACACTTGGTTGCTCATGATGGTTATGACATTGGTATTGGCACCGATGGTGATGCTGACCGTCTAGGTATCATTGATGAGAAAGGTAACTTTATTCATCCAAATGAAGTGCTATTGCTACTTTATTATTACCTACTTGAGTACAAAGGTTGGAAAGGTTCTGTTGTTCGTAATATTGCTACTACTCACCTACTAGATAAAGTCGCAGCCGATCATGGTGAAAAGAGCTTTGAGGTTCCGGTAGGCTTTAAGCATATCAGTTCACAAATGGAAGCGGATGATTCTTTACTTGGTGGTGAAAGCTCGGGTGGCTTAACTATTCGTGGTCACATTAAAGGTAAAGATGGCGTATTCGCTTCAAGTTTACTCGTTGAAATGATCAGTGTGACGGGTAAAAAACTCTCTGAAATGCTTGATGAAATTTATGCTAAATATGGTTATGCCTACACTGCCGAAGGCGACTGTACATTCAAAGCAAGTGAAAAAGAAGCGCTGTACAATAAAATTTATATTGAAAAACAACTGCCTGAATTTGAACATGAAATTGAAAAAGTGAGCTATGAAGATGGCGCTAAAGTTTATTTCAAAAATGGTGGCTGGGTAATTGCTCGATTCTCAGGAACAGAGCCGTTACTAAGAATTTTTGCTGAGATGGAAGACCAATTAACAGCAGAAAAAGTATTGAATGAAATGAAAGCTTTCCTTTCTCTTTAGTTTCCAATGTATTTTTAATAAAAATACACTTCTAAAGACTTAACCCAGCTAATTCTTGAGTCGATTAGCTGGGTTCTTTTTATCTAAAAGCTTAATTATTTTCTTGAAGGAATACGATTGGACAATGAGGCTTAATCTCAACTCTTACCTTTTCACCATTAGATAAAGAGTCATTAGAAACACCAATCAATTGCGTCCCATCATCTTCAATCACATATCGGCACGTATCACCCATAAATTGTAATTCTTTAACAATAGCACTGCCTGATACGTCTCTATATAACGTAATATTTTGTGGGCGAAGTAAAACATCGGCTTTCTTATTTGCATCTTCAGTACTACGACCACAAGAGATCAAACCAACCGCAGTTTCAATGTTTCCATCATTGCCAATCATACCTGAAACATAAGAGCCACCACCTAAGAAATCAGCAACGAAACGACTGTTTGGTGAATAATATAAGTCATTAGCACTGCCAAATTGCTCTATCACACCATGGTTCATTACTGCTAATTTATCAGAGAAAGCAAATGCCTCTTCACGGCTATGAGTAACGAAAATAGCCGTCACGCCTTGAGCTTTAAAGATACGGCGGATCTCTTTGATTAAATCGTGACGAACCTGTGTATCGATATTAGAGAATGGTTCATCTAATAACAGAAGATCAGGCTCACTGGCGAGTGCTCTTGCAATCGCGACACGCTGCTGCTGACCACCCGATAGTTGATGAGGATAACGATCACCAAAGCCACTTAAGTGCACAAGATGAAGCATAGATTCTACTTTATCTATTGCTCGCTGCTTTTCCCATTTCTTTAAGCCAAACCCGATATTTTCGCTTACCGTAAGATGTGGAAACAACGCATAATCTTGAAAGATCATACCTATATTTCGCAGCTCTGGCGGCAACCATGTATGACTGCCGGTAATAACTTTACCATTAAGATTCATCTCACCTTCAGATAGAGGCAAGAGACCTGCAATCGCTTTTAGAAGAGTAGTTTTTCCGCAGCCACTCGCACCTAGCAAACAAACAATTTCACCCGATTCAACGTCTAAAGAGAGCTGAGATAAAATATCCTGATCATGATAGCGACAGGTTAAATTAGATATAGATAATGCAGAATTCATTAATGCTGTTGCTCCAAAGAACGGTTAACAATGATCAATGGGATCAATCCAACCAATACCAATAATACCGCAGGCATTGCTGCAATCTCTAATTGCTCATCAGAAGCAAAATTAAATACATAAGTGGCTAGTGTTTCAAAGTTAAATGGGCGTAATAATAAGGCCGCATTTAACTCTTTCATGGTTTCAATAAAGACTAATAACCCAGCAATCAAGCAACCCCGACGAATTAATGGAAAATGAACTCGACGTAACATAGGCCACGTTCCACAACCTAAAGTGCGCGATGCCATATCCAATGACGGTGGAATTTTATTTAAATTACTTTCAATCGAACCAATCGCAACCGCTGAAAAGCGAGTCACAGATGCAAAAATTAACGCAAAGATTGAGCCTGAGAAAATTAAACCAACCATCCCAAAACCCAGTTGTTTTGAAATATCATTAACTAAATGATCCAAACCAATCATAGGTAACATTACACCAATCGCTAGCACTGTTCCGGGAACTGCATAACCAAGTGATGCTAAGCGCATCGGGAGCACACTCCACTTACTGCTAGGTTGCAGACGGTGTAAAAAATTAACCACGATGGCAATAATTACAGCAATGATCGCCGCAATAGATGAGACATATAAACTATTGACTGCATACTCTTGAAACTCTGCCGTCCAACTCTCTTCAAAGTAATGAAAAGAATAACTAATGAGCTGCAATAATGGAAAAATAAAAGCAATCGAGACTAATCCCCAGCACCAAGTGAATGCGCCCCACTTTTTCCAACCATGAAGTTCATATTGAAACTCTTCGTTGGTATTAAACTTCTCTTGGAACATTTTTTGTTTACGACGGCTATAACGCTCACCACTGATCAACAATAAAATACCCATCAACATAAACGCTGACACTTTAGCTGCGGCATTCAAATTCGAATAACCTAACCACGTATCATAAACCGCCGTCGTTAATGTATTTACTGCAAAATAGCTAACCGTACCAAAATCCCCTAACGCTTCCATCGCAACTAAAGATAAAGCAACCGCAATAGAAGGTCTTGCTAGAGGTAGCGATATGCGTTTAAAGCTCTCCCAAGGAGTACATTTTAATAATCGCGCCGACTGTAGCAAACTGATGTTTTGCTCCATAAATGCAGCACGAGCAAGTAAATATACATATGGGTATAGCACCAAAGACATTACAAGAATGGCACCAGTTAAGGTTCGAATATCTGGGAACCAATAATCACCGTAAGATTGCCATCCAGTGATATCGCGGAGTAATACTTGGATTGGTCCTGCAAAATCAAGCCAATCGGTATAGATATATCCCACAATATAAGCTGGCATAGCCAAAGGAAGAACTAAAGCCCATTGTAAAACTGACGAGGAAGGTATACGACACATGGCCATAAACCATGCAGAAGGGACACCTAAAATTAAGGAAAAGAACATCGCACCAAAGACTAATAACACCGTATTCAGCGTATAGGTTGGTAATACGGTATTAAACAGATGAGTAAAGATATCATCTGTATTACCTAGTGCGGTATATAGGATCGCTAAGATCGGCAAAACCAGTAGTAGAGATACACTCCAACTACTGGTTTTCCAGAATAATAATTTTTCTTTCATTGCCTAAACTGCAAGGCTCTTTTTAAAATGGTGAGGTATTGTTACCTCACCAATAGTAAATATCAAATTAAAGATCAAATTTAACTTCATCTAAAAGTTTAATCGCTTTAGTGTGGTTATCTGCAATCGCATCTAAAGATAGCGTATCTGCTTTGAAATCACCCCAAGATGCAACTAACTCAGAACGCTTAACACCAGGTTTTACTGGGTATTCGTAGTTCACTTCAGCGTACATACCTTGTGCAACATCACCCGTTAAAAACTCCATTAATTTCAAGGCATTGCCTTTATTAGGTGCGTATTTAGCCATTGCCATACCACTAATATTTACGTGAGTACCATCAGTGTTTTGGTTAGGGAAGTTAATGTATACAGACTCAGCCCATGCAACTTGCTTAGGATCATTAACCATTTTACCTAGGTAGTAACTGTTACCTAAAGCAACATCACAAAGACCTTCTTTAATTGCTTTAACTTGTGCACGGTCATTACCTTGTGGCTTACGAGCAAGATTATCTTTTACGCCTTCTAGCCATGTTTTTGTTTCTGCTTCACCATGATGAGCAATCATTGATGATACAAGAGAAACATTGTAAGGGTGCTTACCGCTACGAGTACAAATTTTACCTTTCCACTCTGGGTTTGCTAAGTCAGCGTAATCAAAATCAGCACCTAATTTACCAACACGGTCACGAGATGAATATACGTTACGAGCACGTAGAGTTAATGCGAACCACTCATCGTCTGAATCACGGTATTGAGCAGGAACGTTAGCATCAATCGTTTTGCTATCTACTGGTTGTACTAGATTTTTATTTGTTAGTTCAGCAAGACGGCTAATATCAGTTGTTAAGATAACATCAGCAGGACTTAATTCACCTTCTTGAGCTAGCTTTTCAGCCAAGCCTTTTTTAGCAAATTTCACGTTAACTTTAATACCAGTCTCTTTGGTAAACTCTTTAAACATTGGCTCAACCAAGAAAGGTTGACGGTAAGAGTAAACATTGACTTCTTCAGCAGCCATAACACTTGGTGCAAACATACCTGCGATTAGTGCAGAAACTGATAATAACTTTTTCATGATATTCCTTTAAATTTTTCTAGTTACAAATGGTAATAAGAATACTTATCAATATCGCTATTATACAAAGCAATTATTAAATGGCAATGATCTCACGCATTATTTACTAAAAAAGCCTCAACACAGACGGTGTTGAGGCTTCATATTTTGTAAATAAATATTAATAATGTTATTTATTTCACACTAACAAACTCTGGATAAGCATCTATTCCACAATCGTGAACATCCATCCCTTCAAGCTCTTCATCTTCTGTTACTCGGATCCCCATGGTTGCTTTTAATATTGCCCAAACCACAAGACTTGCACCAAATACCCAAGCAAAGATAACGACAGCTCCAAACAGTTGAGCGCCAAACGTTGCATCTGTATTATTTAGTGGAACTATCATCAAACCAAATAACCCACATACACCATGAACTGAAATAGCCCCCACTGGATCATCAATCTTAATTTTATCAAACCCAACAATACTAAAGACAACCAATGCACCAGCCACAGCACCGACACTCACGGCGGCCAATGGAGACGGGGATAAAGGATCCGCGGTAATCGCTACAAGCCCAGCTAATGCACCATTTAATACCATAGTTAAATCCGCTTTGCCCCACGTAGTTTTACACACGAATAACGCTGTGATGGCACCAGCTGCTGCTGCTGCATTGGTATTTAAAAAGATTTGGCCAACTGTAGTTGCATTCTCAAAGTCTGAAATCATTAATTGAGAACCGCCGTTAAATCCGAACCAGCCAAACCATAAGATAAAGGTACCTAATGTTGCCAGTGGCATATTAGAACCAGGAATTGGGTAAATTTGACCTTTCTTACCGTACTTACCTTTACGAGCACCAAGTAATAGTACGCCAGCTAATGCGGCTGAAGCACCAGCCATATGAACAATACCAGAACCGGCAAAGTCACTAAATCCTGCTTCAGATAAGAAGCCGCCACCCCATGTCCAATACCCTTCCATTGGATAAATAAAGGCCGTTAAAATGGCAGAGAACACAAGAAAAGACCAAAGTTTCATACGTTCAGCCACGGCACCAGATACCACTGACATCGCTGTAGCAACAAAAACCACTTGGAAAAAGAAATCCGATTCTAATGAATGATCAGCCCCTTCTGATTGAGTACCAATTAAAGCACCAATAGAAGGCATGATCCCACCCGCTGTATTATCGACATACATGATGTTATAACCGACAACTAAATAAGTTGTACAAGCAATCGCATACAAACATAAGTTCTTAGTTAAAATTTCAGTGGTATTTTTTGAGCGAACTAAACCGGCCTCTAACATGGCAAAACCTGCTGCCATCCACATGACTAAAGCACCTGACATTAAAAAGAAAAAGGTATCTAAGGCATAACGAAGTTCTGATACTGTTGTTGAAAGTTCCATAATATTGTCCTCTATCCTTAAAGTGCTTCTGTATCAGTTTCACCAGTACGAATACGCACGGCTTGCTGAAGGTCATAAACAAAAATCTTTCCGTCACCAATTTTTCCGGTATGTGCAGCTTTTGTAATCGCCTCAATAATATTGTCTACATGCTCTGCTTGAACTGCTATTTCAAGTTTTACTTTAGGTAGAAAGTCGACTTGATACTCTGCACCTCGATACAATTCAGTATGTCCCTTCTGACGTCCGAACCCTTTCACTTCCGATACTGTCATTCCATCGACGCCTGCTTCTGCAAGAGCCTCACGAACATCGTCTAATTTAAATGGCTTTATAATGGCATTGATTATTTTCATGCTTCAGTCCTTGAATTATTTGTAACTTATAATTAACAATCCAATTCGTGTGCCAACTTTAAAAACATAAAAAATTCAATGCGTTAATTAATCTTCTTCAAAAAAACGAAAAAAGGCTGCACTAAATAAGTGCAGCCTTTCCCTAGTATTGAGCAATAAATGACTCAGATCAGAAGCGTCGAATAAACGCCTCCCAACTTTGGAGCATGGTTTCAAAATCTTCTAATCCGCATACAGAAATACATTCATCGTCATACATATGAATATCTTCTTCAAATTCTTCTTCTGAATTTTCAAATAAAGCATTTTCTTGGACGATAACTTCTTGATCGGTCAGAATTAGAGTCATTACCTGACCTGAGCGTTTCCATTCGTCTTGAGTATTTTTTACTGCTGCTATTTGCTGATACAGCTCCGCCAATAGTTCGGTATCTTTTGCGACATCTTCTACCAACCAACGTCCCATGGCTTCATGCCCCATAGAAAAGTTCGCATGATAAGTGCCATCGAGTGTATTTTTCTTAAATTCGTAATCCATCGGAAACCCTTACGATAATTGACGTTAGCTCACACGTTTTTAACCAAAGACAATGCTGAGCTATTTTCCTCCAGTATAATCCTATCCCTAGTATTTTTATAGTTAAGCCCTTATTCCATGATGAAAGAGATCCAACCATGCAACTAACCACCGTGATCGCAAAGCAAATCGTTGAGCGCTCAATGAAAATCATCAAGCATTCTGTCAATGTGATGGATGAATATGGCGTCATTATTGGATCTGGCGATCCATCTCGCCTTAATTGCCGTCATGAGGGGGCTATCTTAGCCATTAATGAAAATCGCATTGTCGAGATTGATCACGCAACCGCCCAGCAATTACGAGGGGTAAAAGCTGGGATCAACTTGCCTATTATTTTCCAAAATCACATCATTGGTGTGGTTGGTATTTCAGGCCACCCAATAGATATTCAACAATACGGTGAATTAGTAAAAATGACCGCTGAGCTAATCATAGAGCAAGCGGCATTAATGACAGAGATACAGTGGTCGAAACGACATAAGGAAGAGTTGGTTTTACAGCTAATTCAACCTTCAGAGCTCAATACTCAACAGCTGTATTCAATTGCTGAACGCTTAGAGCTCGATCTTCATCAACCTCGGATCGCTACCATCATTAAGGTTGATTCATTTAACGGAGAGAACCTGTCTCTTACTCACCTACAAAAGCTCGTTCATTTACTTGAATACCCTGAACGCGATAATTTGGTGGCGATCAGTTCAGTGACATTAAATGAAGTTGTGGTGTTAAAACCAATAACACTGACGGGTACAGGGTGGAATCGATCTCACGAAGAAAAACGTATTCGCCAACTTTTCCAACGAATATCCCATGATGAGAAATTCACGATAAAAATAGCACTTGGTGATTACTTTCCTGATTTAGAAGGTCTTGCACAATCTTATATGACGGCAAAGGCCACCATGAATACCGCAGACTCCAAAAGCCGTATTCTTTTTTACCAAGATAATATCTTGCCTGTTTTAATCGATGGCTTACGACCTGATGCATGGCGATCGGAACAATTAGCGCTTCCGATTCAAAAGCTGATGGCCAGTGATACAAAACATATTTTAATTAAAACACTACGTGCCTTTTTTAATCATAATTGTGATTCAGCTCAAACCTGTAATGCGCTTCATATACATCGTAATACTCTCCGCTATCGACTAGACAAGATACAACAAGAAACCAACTTAAATATCAATAAGATAAACGATCGTACTTATTTATATTTAGCAATACTATCAAGCAACAAGTAAATGTGAATTTGTGCAGCGGCACAATCAAAGCTACACCCCGGCGATAAAATTTGTTCATTCGTCTAAAGCTTATTTCTACTCTTAAAGATAGATTACTGGCATCTTAATTATTAAATGGAACATTAATATGATCGAAGTATCAACTTTAGGTGCACTCGCCGCCTTGACCGTTGCAATTACACTCATTTTGAAAAAAGTACCGCCGGCTTATGGCATGATCATTGGTGCTTTAATCGGTGGTATTGTTGGTGGCGTATCACTTACCGATACCGTGAACTTAATGATAGGTGGTGCACAAGGTATCGTTACTGCTGTGCTTCGTATTCTAGCTGCTGGTGTTCTTGCTGGTGTTCTAATCGAATCAGGCGCGGCAACCTCTATTGCAGAAACCATTGTAAAGAAAGTCGGTGAAACTCGTGCTTTATTTGCTTTAGCCGTCGCGACAATGATCTTAACCGCCGTTGGGGTTTTTGTGGATGTTGCTGTTATCACCGTAGCTCCTATTGCACTTGCCATTGCTCGTCGTGCTGACCTTTCAAAAATGGCGATTCTATTAGCTATGGTTGGTGGCGGTAAAGCGGGTAACGTTATGTCTCCGAATCCAAACGCCATTGCAGCTGCTGATGCCTTTAATGTTCCTTTAACTTCAGTAATGGCAGCAGGTGTGATCCCTGGCTTATTCGGCCTAGTCTTTGCCTATTTCATCGCTAAGAAATTAGTCAATAAAGGCAGTAAAGTTCAAGAGCACGAAGTCGTGGCAGTTGATCACTCTCGTTTACCAAGTTTCGTTACTTCAATCGTCGCTCCTCTTGTTGCTATTAGCCTTCTTGCGTTACGCCCTATCGCAGGGATTAACGTTGACCCACTCATCGCACTTCCACTTGGTGGTTTATTAGGTGCTGTTGCTATGGGACGTTTTAGAGACACCAATCACTTTGCAGTATCAGGTCTTTCTCGTATGGCTCCAGTGGCGGTAATGCTACTTGGTACAGGTACTCTTGCAGGAATTATTGCGAACTCCGGACTTAAATCAGGCTTAATTGAAGTATTAACCGCATCAGGTCTTCCTTCTTATTTATTAGCGCCTATTTCAGGTGCAATGATGTCACTCGCAACGGCATCAACGACCGCAGGTACAGCAGTTGCAGCCAGTGTCTTTAGTCATACTATTTTAGAGCTTGGTGTTCCCGCTCTTGCTGGTGCTGCAATGATCCACGCAGGTGCGACAGTATTAGATCACATGCCACACGGCAGCTTCTTTCATGCAACGGGTGGCGCAGTTCACATGGACATGAAAGAACGTTTAAAACTTATCCCATATGAATCAGCGGTTGGTCTTATGATCGCAACTGTTTCAACTCTCATCTTTGGTGTCTTCGGTTTATTTGTTTAATAAGGCTTTATTATGAAAATTGTTATTGCTCCTGATTCTTACAAAGAAAGTTTAACAGCGATGGAAGTCGCTACGGCAATTGAAGCTGGATTTAAACAGGTATTACCTAACGCTGAATATATTAAATTACCGATGGCCGATGGCGGTGAAGGGACAGTTCAATCTCTAATTGACGCTACTGGTGGGTCTATAATTGAACATACGGTTACCGCTCCTCTTGGTGAGAAAATAACTGGATTCTATGGATTACTTGGGGATGGCCAAACCGCAATTATAGAAATGGCTGCGGCATCAGGCTTACACCTTGTTGAACCCAATTTCCGCAACCCTTTACACACTACAACCTATGGTACTGGCGAGTTAATTAAAGCGGCTCTCGATAAAGGTGTAAAACATATTATTGTCGGAATTGGTGGCAGTGCGACTAATGATGGCGGCATTGGCATGGCTCAAGCGCTTGGTATTAAGTTGCTGGATAAAGATGGTAATGATCTTGCTTTTGGTGGCGGTTCATTAGCACAGCTTGCAACGATCGATACTTCAAATAAAGATCCTCGTCTTGATGATATTACGCTTGAAGTCGCGTGCGATGTTGATAACCCATTATGTGGCCCCAAAGGTGCATCTTTCGTGTTTGGCCCACAGAAAGGGGCAACACCTGAAATGGTCAAAACATTAGATTCAAACCTAAGCCATTACGCTGATGTGATGAAATCACAATTGAATAAAGACGTAAAAGATACAGAAGGCGCAGGTGCTGCAGGTGGTCTTGGTGCGGCGTTACTTGGTTTATTTGATGCGACGCTTCGACCTGGTATCGAAATTGTAATGGACGCGGTTAATTTAAGTAATGTGTTATCTAAGGCAGATTTAGTGATTACAGGTGAAGGCCGAATTGATAGTCAAACCATCCATGGTAAAACGCCTATTGGTGTAGCAAGAACTGCGAAAAAGTTTGATTTACCCGTTATTGGCATTGCTGGTTGTCTATCTGATGATTGCGCTGTTGTTCATGAATATGGCATTGATGCGGTATTTAGTGTCGTTCCTCGCTCTGTATCTTTAGAAATAGCACTAAAAGAAGCCTCGATCAATGTTGAAAATACAGCAAGAAATGTCGCTGCAATTTATTCGATGCATATTAAAAAATAGCGTATTTTTTTATTGAGTACGTTATTAATATAAAGTTATACGCAATAAAAAAGCAGCCGATTTGGCTGCTTTTTTCATTTATAAACAAAGATTAAGCGGGTTCTTGGAAAATAACTGTATCTGCTTTATCTGTATACTGACCCATTTTATGGAAGTTCAGGTAACGGTATGTATCAGCAGCTGTTGCATTTATCTTCTCTGCGTACTCTAAGTACTCTTCTTTTGTTGGAATGCGGCCAAGAATCGCACCAACAGCAGAAAGCTCAGCAGAAGCCAGATAAACGTTCGCACCTGTACCCAAACGGTTCGGGAAGTTACGAGTAGAGGTAGACATTACTGTCGACTTGTCAGCAACACGGGCTTGGTTACCCATACATAGTGAACAGCCAGGAGTTTCGATACGTACCCCAGCGCGACCGAAGATGCCGTAGTAGCCTTCTTCTGTCAGTTGGTCTTTATCCATCTTCGTTGGCGGAGCAACCCATAGACGAGTATTTAGTGAGCCGTTAAACTCCTCTAACATCTTACCTGCAGCACGGAAGTGACCAATGTTCGTCATACATGAACCGATAAACACTTCTTGAATCTCAGTGCCTTGAACATCAGATAGAAGACGAGCATCATCTGGATCGTTTGGCGCACATAGGATTGGTTGGTCGATATCAGCAAGATCAATCTCGATAATATGAGCATATTCAGCATCTGAGTCAGCAGCTAACAACTCAGGGTTCGCTAACCACTCTTCCATTGCAATTATGCGACGTTCAATCGTACGAACATCACCGTAACCTTCGGCAATCATCCATTTAAGCATGACGATATTCGAGTTTAAGTACTCAGAGATAGACTCTTGAGAAAGCTTCACTGTACAACCAGCTGCCGAACGTTCAGCCGATGCATCTGAAAGCTCAAATGCTTGCTCTACTGATAGGTGGTCAACACCTTCAATTTCTAGTACACGACCAGAGAATTCATTGATCTTACCGGCTTTTTCAACGGTCAGTAGGCCTTGCTTGATACCGTAAAGAGGAATTGCATGTACCAGGTCACGTAGCGTGATACCTGGTTGCATTTCACCTTTAAAGCGAACCAAGATTGATTCAGGCATATCAAGAGGCATAACACCTGTTGCTGCAGCAAATGCTACTAAGCCAGAACCAGCAGGGAATGAAATACCTAGAGGGAAACGTGTATGTGAATCGCCACCAGTACCTACAGTATCAGGCAATAACATGCGGTTTAGCCATGAGTGGATAACACCATCACCCGGACGCAGTGAAACACCCGCACGGTTCATGATGAAATCAGGTAGCGTATGGTGAGTGTTTACATCAACTGGTTTTGGGTATGCCGATGTGTGACAGAAAGACTGCATTACAAGATCAGCAGAGAAACCAAGACATGCTAGATCTTTAAGCTCATCACGAGTCATAGGACCGGTCGTATCTTGAGAACCTACCGTTGTCATTTTAGGTTCGCAGTACTGACCAGCACGCACACCTTCAACGCCACACGCTTTACCAACCATCTTCTGAGCTAGCGTGTAGCCTTTATCAGATTCAGATGGATCGATTGGTTTAGCAAATAGATCCGTCTCAGCTAGGCCTAGAGCATCACGAGCACGGCCTGTTAAGCCACGACCAATAATCAGTGGAATACGACCACCAGCACGAACTTCATCTAAAAGTACTTTGCCCAACTCAAAACTTGAGATCTCAGCACCGTCTTTACGAACAACACCTTCATAAGGGTAGATATCAATCACATCACCCATGTTCATATCTTGTACGTTCAACTCAATTGGTAGTGCACCTGAATCTTCCATAGTGTTGTAGAAGATTGGTGCAATTTTACCACCAAGACAAACACCGCCAGTACGCTTGTTTGGTACGAATGGGATATCTTCGCCCATGAACCAAAGCACTGAGTTTGTTGCCGATTTACGTGAAGAACCAGTACCAACAACATCACCAACGTAAGCCAGTGGAATGCCATCTTTCTGCATTTCTTCAATTTGATTGATTGGACCAACGCTACCTTGCTCATCAGGAGTGATACCATCACGCTCCATCTTCAGCATCGCTTTTGCGTGTACTGGAATATCAGGTCGTGACCACGCATCTGGCGCAGGAGATAAGTCATCGGTGTTGGTTTCACCAGTAACTTTAAATACTTTAACGGTGATCTTTTCTGCTACTTTGTTTTTCGCTGTAAACCATTCAGCATCAGCCCAAGATTGAAGTACTTGTTGTGCAAATACATTTCCAGCTTTCACTTTCTCTTCTACATCGTAGAACGCATCGAACATAAGTAGAGTATGAGACAGTGCTTTTACAGCGATAGGAGCAAGCTCTGTATCATCTAGTAGAGAAACTAGAGATTCAATGTTGTAACCACCTTGCATAGTACCAAGCAGTTCAGTCGCTTTTGCTTTGCTAACTAATGGGGACTCCACTTCACCCTTTGTAATTGCTGTTAAAAAACCAGCTTTAACATAAGCGGCTTCATCAACACCAGGGGGAATGCGATTTTCTAGTAAATCAAGAATGACCTCTTCTTCACCTTGTGGCGGATTTTTTACTAGTTCAACTAATGCTGCTACCTGTTCAGCATTTAATGGTCTTGGGACCACACCTTCAGAAGCACGTTCTTCGACGTGTTTACGATAAGCTTCAAGCACGACTTAATTCCTCACTTTCTGGTCTACTCTTAATGAGTAAACATCCTTGGAAACGATTCAGTTTATATCCATTAACTTTTTAATTCTGTTATAAATCTCAATAAAACAAGAGAATATGTATCGGTATAGACTAAAATGTGGCCAGATGATATCAAATTTAACTTAAAATTAAAATCTCACCACATCAAACAACATACGACTTATAGCGCAATTTTAAACATTATAATGTTGCACCAATGCTTAAATATACTGATTCATGATTTTGCTCTGTACGACCATAAGCTAAAATAATTGGTCCTAATGGCGAGTCTATTCCTGCGAAAATAGAACCTGAGGTATAAATAGGTGCGTCATCAAAATGCTCATCATTCCATAGCCCTCCATTTTCGACTGAAGCCCCTAAATATATAGGGGATTGAAATAATCCAAAATCGTTATCCATTAAACGATATCGATATACAAGACTAGCAAACGCCAAGTTTTGCCCTGTTAAGCTGTCTTTTGGTGTGCCTGATAAGCGTAAAAATCCGCCGAGAGATTTGGGTTCTAACTGTAAATCTCCATTCTTATTTTCGACAACACCATATTCAAAATTACCGACGAAAGTATGACGAGAATAAGTCCAAGCAGCTCTGGTATTCACAGAAAACTCTATAACTGAATCTTTAGTTCCATCAATATCAATAACGCTGTCATCTACATTATCATGAGAATAAAGGTACTCTGAACGAACATAGAAACCTTTAGTTGGAAAGGTATAGTTATCTAATGTATCAAGGCGATACTGAGCAAAAACACCTTCTCGCGTGTAACTTGCATCGATACTTGAGATGCTACTAAAAGCGACGTCACCTTTAGTGTATCGCCCACCAATTCTAAAATCACTCCATAAACGACCTTGTAGCCCAAATGCAGCTTCAAAAACTAAGTCACTGTATTCCAATGGAAAATCATTATCAATTGAGCTTAATTCATTACCTGATAAAGAGAATTTTTTCTGCTCTACACTATAAGTAGACTTAAATGATGTAAATAATAGTTGGTTAATTAAAAATGGGGTGTATAGCTCTGCAGAGATTAATTTATCTGTTCCCAACTCAAAGTTAGTTCTTAATTCTGAACGGTTATCTCTAAAGCCAGTTAACTCAATATCAGTAAAATTAATCGACATCCCTAATGAATATTTACTCTGATTATCAAAGTCATCTTCTAATGCAAATCGAAAATCTAAATAATTTGGTCCCCAACTCTTTTCCTTCACTTCAACAACTAGATCATGAGTTCCAGCTTCATTCTCTTCATAGTAATAATCGACCCTCTCAAATCTATCTATCACATATAAATCTCTTACATGTTCCTCAAGCTCACTCGCGCTATACGCTTTGTTTTCTTTTAAATTTAATCGATCACGCAGCATCTTCCCTGTATATAAGCTGTTGTTTTTAATTACAATTTCATTAACTTGAATAGTTTCACCACGAACAAGTTGTTCTGTTTTATGTGTTTTCTCATCTAAATATGATTTATAAGCACTTTTAGACAAGACTAACTTATCTAATGCTTTATGCTTCTCATAAGCGATATCGTAGCCTTTTTCATAGGCAAACGACATTTTATCAAACTCAGCGGTTTCCATTTTACCAACATGAGGTGAGAGCAAAATATCTTGTTCTTCTAATAATTTCTCTTGCTGAAGAGTACTGTTTTTTACAATGTAATTTGTTAATTGTCCCATTACAGATAGATAACTAGAGATATCTTTTGCTTCTAAGTAATCAGAACCGATATCTACCGCAATGATAATATCTGCTCCCATCTCCCTTGCTATATCAACAGGCATATTATTTACACTACCACCATCAACTAACAAGCGTCCTTCATATTCAACGGGTGGAAGGGCTCCAGGAACCGACATACTTGCCATCATTGCTTCAGCTAAATTGCCATGATCTAATATAACAGGCTCTAGCTTTTCTATATCGGTGGCAACGGCTCTGAATGGGATAGGAAGATCATCAAATGACTCTAAATAAGGAACATTTCCTGAGGTTGTTCTCAGAATTTTGGCCATATTCTGGCCTTGAACAAATCCTTTTGGTGCTTTTAGTTCTGTGAATGAGAAGCCGATATCAGTTCCTATTTGATAACGATCTTCATATTCTTTATCTCTAATTTGTCTTTCACTTCGTTCAACTTTATCTACAAATCCACTATTCCAATCAATAGAATCAATAAATACTTCGATTTCATCCGCACTTAGCCCTGACGCATACAAGCCTCCAATATAAGCTCCCATACTAGTGCCTGTAATATAATCAATTGGAATATTCATTTCTTCTAATGCTTTAAGTACACCAATATGGGCAGCACCTTTTGCACCGCCTCCCGCCAATACAAGACCGATTTTAGGGCGAGCTTCAGCAGCCAGCGATGCTGACGAAAATAGATATAGAGCAATAGAAGAAAATAAGAGAGGTTTGAAATGCATGATGTCATCCTTGAAATAGCAATATTAAAAGAATACAGGATGAAAGGTGATAGAGAAAGATAAGTAGCTGAGTTTTGTTTTAATTGATTATGTTAATGAATAATTTTATACCAGTGTAAAAAAGCCTAGCCAACTGAATTATCACTTCGCAGTGTCTATTCTGCATCATTTTACCTTTAGACAGACGTAAAAAAGCCCTAATCTTTCGATTAGGGCTTTCTTGGTATAGTGGCGGAGTGGACGGGACTTTCTATTAACCTTAAAAACGACACGTCCCCCGGTGTGACAGGCCGCTAAGCTCTCCAATAAAAAGTCTAACCAACTGAACTACCACTCCGAAGTGTCTATTCTGCATCGCTTTACTTTTAGACAGACGTAAAAAAGCCCTAATCTTCCGATTAGGGCTTTCTTGATATAGTGACGGAGTGGACGGGACTTTCTATTAACCTTGAAAGCGACACGTCCCTCGGCGTGACAGGCCGCTAAGCTCTCCAATAGAAAGTCTAACCAACTGAACTGCCACTTCGCAGTGTCTATTCTGCATCATTTTACTTTTATACAGACGTAAAAAAGCCCTAATCTTTCGATTAGGGCTTTTTCAAATAGTGGCGGAGTGGACGGGACTCGAACCCGCGACCCCCGGCGTGACAGGCCGGTATTCTAACCAACTGAACTACCACTCCGCAGTGTCTATTCAGCATAATGCTATTACTTAAATAAAACATATTATGTTTTATTCTGTTTTTATCTTTAAAAAGATAAAAACTAATTTAAAGCCTGGCGATGTCCTACTCTCACATGGGGAAACCCCACACTACCATCGGCGCTATTACGTTTCACTTCTGAGTTCGGCATGGGATCAGGTGGGTCCATAACGCTATGGTCGCCAAGCAAATTCTTTCTATCTACCTCAATAAGAGATAAATAATAATCTGGAAAGCTGTGTATGYGTTCTTAATCACATTCAATACGTTTCTTGCAACTTCAAATCCGTTCAAAACCCCTTGGGTGTTGTATGGTTAAGCCTCACGGGCAATTAGTACAGGTTAGCTCAATGCCTCGCAGCACTTACACACCCTGCCTATCAA
>NZ_OMPC01000008.1 GCF_900312675.1 Aliivibrio sp. EL58
GAGTTAGCCGGTGCTTCTTCTGTCGCTAACGTCAAGATRTGCAGCTATTAACTACACACCCTTCCTCACGACTGAAAGTACTTTACAACCCGAAGGCCTTCTTCATACACGCGGCATGGCTGCATCAGGCTTTCGCCCATTGTGCAATATTCCCCACTGCTGCCTCCCGTAGGAGTCTGGACCGTGTCTCAGTTCCAGTGTGGCTGATCATCCTCTCAGACCAGCTAGAGATCGTCGCCTTGGTGAGCTCTTACCCCACCAACTAGCTAATCTCACCTGGGCTAATCTTGACGCGAGAGGTCCGAAGATCCCCCTCTTTGGTCCGAAGACATTATGCGGTATTAGCTATCGTTTCCAATAGTTATCCCCCACATCAAGGCATATTCCCAGGCATTACTCACCCGTCCGCCGCTCGTCAGCAAATTAGCAAGCTAATTTCTGTTACCGCTCGACTTGCATGTGTTAGGCCTGCCGCCAGCGTTCAATCTGAGCCATGATCAAACTCTTCAATTAAAGTTTTTTGATACCTTTCAGCAGAAAGGATATCGACTCAATGATTAATACTGATTGTTACATAAAAGTAATTTTGTGTAGTCACTCAGTTCATTGATTATTTTGTTTGAATTCACTTCGAAAAGTAAAAGCAAACTAGTGATTATCAACTCACAAGTGCCCACACAGATTAATAGGTTTCAAATTGTTAAAGAGCTTTTCTTCTACTTTCAAAGCGTTTTCGCTTTTCTGTGAAGAGGATGGTCATTTTATCGATTTAAGCCTCAGTGTCAAGCACTTATTTGAAACTTAATTTCTAAACCATCTTACTAACTCTGATTGCTAACCCCTTATGGGATGGGCTCTCCGTGTCAGTGAGGTCGCATTATAGAGAGTTCGATCACATTGGCAAGGCTTTTATCTTATTATTATTAAATATCCATTTAAATGCACAAATAGGCATCAGTTCGCACATTTATCCCCCCACTTTACTACTGGAAATGTCTCATTATATGAATAAACCCTTTCAATCATCTTAAATAAAGCTAAGTCTATCTATTCTAAAATCCAATTAAATGATGATTTAGATCCATTCATTAAAAATACAAATGCTATATAAATGAAAAATCATTAACTGGTTACTTATTTATTAATCTTATATATTGTCTAGCCAATAGATAAATTACACCATAGTTACAACTATTCTTAGGATAAACTGGCATGAAGCTAAAAACACAATCTTATGTTCTCGCTACCATAATTTTATGCTCATTAATTATAATGACAGCTACTGGGCTGTGGACATTACGTATAGCAAGCACTCTTGATAATAAAGCGCGAGTGACTGAAATCTTTCAAACCACATATAACTTGATTAGCAATATGGAAGAAATGGTTAAACAAGGAAAGATTGAAGAAACAAAAGCAAAAGAACTTACTATTACTATCTTACGTAATAACATTTATAAAGATAATGAATACGTTTACGTAGCAGATGAGAATTTAATGTTTTTAGCCGCCCCTCTTGATCCTCAACTTCACGGAACTAGTTTCCATGAATTTCGAGACAGTGAAGGAAAAAGTGTTGGTCAAATATTAGATAATGCCATTTCTAAAAATCCAACAGGAATTGCAGAATACACTTGGTCTTTAAAAATGCCTGATGGCAGCATTGATAAAAAACTTTCTATCGCAGAAAAAACTCAGGACTGGAATTGGATTGTCGGAACAGGTATTGGCGAAACAGAAGTGAACGACCGCTTTTGGGCAACTGCTCAATGGCAATTTGGTTTAGCCTTCATCATTGCTAGTTTAATTTTCAGTATCCTAATGATATCGATGAAACGCATGATCTCATTACTTGGTGGAGAGCCTCATGATGTCCATGCAGCAATTCAAACGGTTGCAGCTGGTGAGATCGTAACTCAGTTTGAAACAAAAGCACCTGAAGGCAGTATTTACCAAGCGGTTCAAACCATGAATATCTCATTAGCTGATCTAGTTCAGCATCTAACTCAATCGATGTTAGCGTTAAAATCAGAACTATCAGATGTGCACTCACGAGCAGGTACAGTTAGCCAACTAACAGAGAACCAACACCAATCTACAGAAATGATAGCAACGGCAATTACTGAAATGGCGTCATCAGCCAACAATGTTGCTGAGTCAGCACAAGAAACAGCAATCAATACAGACGAAGCCGACAAACAAAGTGTTCGAACTCAAGATCTCATCAATGCTACTGTTTATAATATCGAGGGACTCGCTGAACAACTAAATACAGCTAGTACCGCTGTTGCTGAGCTAGATAGTGATGTTAATAGTATTGTTAAGGTTCTTGATGTCATTGGTGATATTGCAGAGCAAACAAACCTACTTGCTTTAAACGCCGCAATTGAAGCTGCTCGAGCAGGAGAGCAAGGACGTGGTTTTGCTGTGGTAGCAGATGAAGTACGTAACCTAGCAGGAAGAACCCAAGGCAGCACTAAAGAAATACAACAAATGATATCTAACTTACAGGAAGGATCTCGTAACGCTATTTCAACAATGGTGATTTGTGCTGAGACAAGTAAAAATACCGTTTCAGAATCTAAAAATGCGTCCGATGCTCTACAACAAATCGTTACCGCTCTTGAATCGATATCAAGTATGAGTCATCAAATTGCCAGTGCTTCTGAAGAACAGAAACACGTAAGTGAAGATATTACTCAACGAGTAAATATGATTGAAGAGAGTGGCCAACAGTTGGCAAATGTTGTTGCTGAGAGTAAAGAAAGCACTCATACCCTAACTGAATTAGCTGATGACTTAGAAACTTGGTTAAACAAGTTTCGAGTGAAAAACTAGTTAACCAACATTGAATGACAAATAGCACACCTCCTTGGTGTGCTTTTTTATAACTAAACATTTATAGCTAAACAAATGTAGTTTCTAAATAGCGATGACAAACCGGTTATTCAAATAGCTTCTATGTATGAAGATGGGCATCATTTTATTATTACCAAAACGAAAAAAGCCTCGTCATTTCTGACGAGGCTTTCGTGTATGGCTCCCTTTGCTGGACTTGAACCAGCGACATACGGATTAACAGTCCGGCGTTCTACCAACTGAACTAAAAGGGAACAGGTGTTGCGTCTCACTAGGAGAATTAATGGTGCCGACTACCGGAGTCGAACTGGTGACCTACTGATTACAAGTCAGTTGCTCTACCTACTGAGCTAAGTCGGCACACTAATTTTTTATTGCTCGTGTTAATAATGTACTAAGCACCAACAATCTAATATGGTGCCCGGAGGCGGAATCGAACCACCGACACGAGGATTTTCAATCCTCTGCTCTACCGACTGAGCTATCCGGGCAACGAGGTGTATTAGAATGCTTTTCGGCATTAAGGTCAACTAATAATTACAAAAAAAAGTTTGTTTGATGAAAATATGCACTGAATGCTTATTTTTATGACATTTCGTCAAACAAAACATTGATAGACAACACCAAACATCACTTTTTTTCGCAATTACTTAATTCTTATTAATCGCCATTAATGATAGAAAGTACTTATTTACAGCCCAAAAATATCAGTTAGCCAAGCTGCAGGGCTATTTTTCTTCTCACATTCAGTTTTATATTGACCGCTTTTATCCCAAATGGGTAATTTCACATTGCCAGTACAATCTGCTTCTAGTGTTTTATTACTTTCTAAATCAAAACCAGCAGTAGTGATCTTATTAGGCCATGGTAATTGATAGGCTTCTGGAGTTCTCATACTTAAATAATCAGCATAAACTCTTAACGCCCCACTAGAGCCTGTTAATTTCATCGGTTTATTATCATCCCGACCAAGCCAAGTGATCGCAACCTCTCTGCCATCAATACCGGCATACCAACTGTCTCGAGAATCATTACTGGTTCCTGTTTTACCGGCTAAGGCAGCCCAACTGTATTTACTATTCAAAAATCTAGCCGTTCCTTCACTTACCGTTTTTTTCATTCCATAAATCGTCAGCCACGTCGCTTGCTCAGGAACCACACGTGACGAGCGAGGGAAATTTTCATACAGTAATTCCCCGTCTGTATTTACAACGGCTTTTAACGCAGTTAAAGGTGACTTACGTCCGCCATTACCTAATGTTTGATACATTTGAGCCACTTGATATGGCGATAAACTAATAGAGCCCAGTAACATTGATGGAACCTGATTAATCTCCTGAGCATCAACACCCAACTGAACTAAAGTATCACTGACTTTACTCAGACCAACCATTAAACCTAAATTCACCGTTGGCACATTTAATGAACGAGAAAGCGCATAGTACAAAGGAACCTGTCCTCTAAATTTACGATCGTAATTTCTAGGTGTCCACGTTGTTCCTTTACTGCCTTTTAATGAAATTGGTTTATCATCTAATGTTGTGGCTAATGAATATTTTTCCGGATTTTCCAATGCAGATAAATAAATAGCAGGTT
Organism: Aliivibrio sp. EL58; assembly: GCF_900312675.1. Taxonomy (GTDB): domain Bacteria; phylum Pseudomonadota; class Gammaproteobacteria; order Enterobacterales; family Vibrionaceae; genus Aliivibrio. Next base: position 4,456 of record NZ_OMPC01000008.1, read on the forward strand.
TAACTAAAGACCCAATTGGGCGCTTCGCATTAATTGCCCTATTAAATCCATCAAATCCTGTTCTACTGCCACCGATCATTGCTCGAATTTCACCACTTTGGCGATCCACTATCACCATAGCAGACTCTAATCCTTTACCTGCTCGTTTCTCTAACTGAGGCACTGTTCGCTCAATGGCTTTTTCTGCTTTTTGCTGCGATAACGGATCAAGTGTCGTGAATACTCGTAATCCTTCACCTCTTTGATAAGCCTCTCCCGCCTTCTCTTTTAACTCCCACTTTAGCTGCTGAAAATAAGCAGGTTGTCTGGTGGAAATACTTGCGCGCTTTTTAACATCCAATGGACGACTCGCTGCCATATCGTATTGGCGAGGAGAAAGTATTTCCTCTTGCATCATTAAGCGTAATACCAAATCACGACGATCTTTTACACGATCAGGAAAACGCATAGGATTGTAATACGATGGCCCCTTCACCATACCGACTAACATAGCCAATTGATCGATCCGTAACTCTTCAATTGGACGTCCGAAATAGACCTGAGCAGCCAATCCAAAACCATGAATAGCCTCTCCACCCGTTTGTCCTAGATAGACTTCATTTAGATAAGCTTCTAATATTCTGTCTTTGCTATAACGATAATCTAAAATCAGAGCAATATACGCTTCTCGAATTTTACGCCATAACGTTCTCTCACGAGATAGGAATAGGTTTTTCGCCAATTGCTGAGTTAACGTACTCCCGCCTTGGACTGTTCTTCCTGCTTTTGCATTCACTACAACCGCACGAGCAATCGCTAAAGGTGAAACGCCATCATGTTGATAAAAGTCTCTATCTTCTGTCGCTAATAGTGCATCAACCATAACTTCTGGAAATTGCTCTCTGCGTAAAAATAGACGTTGTTGATCGTCATCAGCATCCAGCATACCTAAAAATTGAGGTTCAATTTGTAAAAAGCCCATTTGCTTTTTCACTGTTCTGTTCTCAATCTTTTGTAAACCATCAGAGTTAAAGTACAACATCACATGACGATCTGGCTCAGGCCCTTGCTGAAACTCAAATGGGCGGCGGATTAATTCAATTTTTGTCGACGATGACGAATACTCTCCAGATCGCTGAGGTTGACGCACTTTCTGATATTTTAATAAATCTAACTCTCTCGTTACGGTTTGTAATCTAATATTCTGCCCTGGTGATAGCGTTAATACTCGGCTATAGACGACCGTTGGCAAGCTAAATAGCTGACCATCAAAGCGCTTCTTAACCACTGTATCTAAATAAATGCCCGCAATAAGTAAGATAGCAAGCATGACAAGGCTTAATTTAAAACCTAGTATCATTAACCCTTTCCAAAAAGGACGTGACGTTTGTACTTTTTTCTTACTCACTGATTTTCTTTTCGTTGGCGCTTTCTTCTTTGCGGTCGCCTTTTTAGGAGCTGCCTTTGCTGGTGCTTTTTTCTTTTCAGCCATGAGAGATCTTTTTTAGTTAGAGAATTAATTAAAGTGACGTTTTGTTTTTTTAGTCGCTTGATGAGTTGCAGGATCATCAGGCCAAATATGCTTTGGATAACGCCCTTTCATTTCTTTTTGTACTTCTTTATACGAACCTTGCCAAAAGCCCGCTAAATCACTGGTGGTTTGTAGTGGTCTTTGTGCTGGAGATAGCAATTCCATCACCAACTTCTTTTTTCCTTGAGCCAATAATGGAGTTTGAGCTTCGCCATACACCTCTTGCATTCTAATAGAAATCTTTGGTTCAGACTGTAACCCATAACGGATCTTTGCTTTTGTCCCTGTCGGTAATAAATAATGAGTAGGCAAATATTCATTAATACGTTTCATTTTATCCCAACCAACATACGCCTCTAATGCATCAATAATATTGAGGTTCTTAAGTTGTTTATCATTTTTGATGCCGTTCATAAATGGCAATAACCACAGTTCTGCACACTCAAGTAATTGCACCTCCTGCATAGGAGGAAGATCAACATCTGGAAGCCACTCTTCACAACAAATAAGACGAGAATGCAAAGCTTGCACTTCTTTATTCCAATCTAAAACCATCATCCCTTTACGCTTGAGCATACTAATCAATGCTAACGATATTTTGTCAGGATCAGGTGAACTCATCCGCTCTTTGTGAAGAATAATCTTTCCTAAATAGGTTCGTTTCTCGGCAAGCATTCTGCCCAATTTTTCATCCCAATCTACGTGCTCTTTTTCTGTTATCAAATGAGATGAAACATTCATTAAAGATGCTTTAGATAACGGTGCTGCAAGAAAAATGTAGCTGCGATTTTGACTGCCTTTTAATAAATCCACCACGACCAAACAATCACTTTGTGCTATCAATTCAACTTCATCAACTTGCACACCATGACCATTAGCTAATTGATACTGACCTAATGCGCCTTTTGCCATTGCTAATCTATCTGGAAAACCTGCAGCTAATACTTCACCAATAAGCTCAACCGAAGCCAACGCTTTATCTAATTTTACCGAAAGCAAATAGGCTAAACGCTGAACTCTTTGTTGATAATAATTCTGTTTTGGGTATCGACCCTCAAGAAATAACGAAAGATGGTGACTAAGATCTTTCGATGAAACTGATTTCGCAGCTTCTTCTATTATTGGTAGTGCATATAACGCAGTTTGTAAGTGTGCCGCTGATTGGGTACTCGCTTGCAATAGCACCGTAGCAAGACGAGGTTCTATGGCCAATTGTTGTGATTTCTCACCGACGACAGAAAGCTGAGCATGCTTCTCAATAAGCCCTAGCTGTGATAATAGGGTACGAGCTTGTTGAATATTTGCATTAGGCGGTGGAGTTAACCATTGAAGAGATTTAGGATCCGTCACTCCCCATTTTACCAATTCCAAAACTAAGGATGAAAGATCTGATGATTCTATCTCTGGTGTTTGAGCAGCGGCTTGTTGCTGATACTGAGACTCACTGTATAAACGAATACAGACTCCCGGCTCTAAACGCCCAGCACGGCCTTTTCTCTGTTCCGCAGAAGATTGCGCGATCCGTTTTTTTTCTAATTTCGTAATGCCTGTTTTGGCATCAAACGTGGCTTTTTGCTCATAACCACTATCAATGACAACTCGAATGCCTTCAATCGTTAAACTGGTTTCAGCCACATTGGTCGCTAATACAATTTTTCGTGTTCCCTTCAATGCAGGCTGCAACGCGTGTTGCTGCTTTTTCGCATCAAGTTGTCCATATAAAGGGGTAACTATTACTTCTGATGATAAATCCTTTAATCGCTCTTCAAGTTGCTTTATTTCACCCACTCCCGATAAAAACACAAGCATCGAGCCAGTTTCATTTAATAGCGCTCTACGAATTGCTTGTTCAGTCGCCTCAACGATTCGTTGGTTTGTTTTAAGAGGGCTATAAGACGTCGTCACCGGGAACATTCGCCCATCAGATTCAACATATGCTGCATTAGGAAGTAAATTTTGTAATGCCGTCTGATCTAATGTAGCCGACATCACCAACAACTTAAGATCATCTCTTAACGCTTCTTGTACTTCTAAAGCAAAAGCTAATGAGGTATCGGCATGAATACTTCGCTCATGATATTCATCAAAAATGAGTAACCCAATCCCTGTCAGTTCAGGATCAGATTGGATCATTCGAGTCATAACCCCTTCAGTGACAATTTCTAATCGTGTTTGAGCGCTAACTTTAGTCTCACCTTTGATCCGAAAGCCAACTTGCCCTCCCACCTTTTCTCCCAATTGAGATGCAAGATAGCTCGCAATATTTCGAGCCGCCAATCGTCTTGGTTCTAGCATGATAATTTTGCCGTCAATCACCTTCTCTTTTAATAGCATTAAAGGCAGGTGAGTTGACTTACCTGCCCCAGTCGATGCTTTTAAAATAAGCTGAGAATAGCGTTGTAATTTATCAATCAGTGATGGGATCACTCTTTCAATCGGTAACTGTGACAATGGGTTCGCCTTGTGGCATTATCTCGAATTAAACCATTGTACAAAAAAACAGTAGTTAAATGAAATTTGAACCTGAATTAGAATCTGGAATATTAATAAAACGCTATAAACGCTTTTTAACTGACATCAAATTACCAGATAACAGCGAACGAACTATCCATTGCGCAAATACCGGAGCAATGACTGGTTGCGCTGACACTGGCAACACGGTGTTTTTTTCAACATCCAGTAACCTAAAGCGTAAATACCCTAATAGTTGGGAGCTTAGCGTCACAGAAAATGCTCATACAATATGCGTTAATACCATTCGAGCAAATCAATTGGTCGTGGAAGCGATTAACAATAAGCAGATTGATGAGTTGAATGAGTACAACACACTCAAAACAGAAGTGAAATATGGTTCAGAAAACAGTCGTATTGATATTCTACTTAGTGAAGAATCTCTACCTGACTGCTATATTGAAGTAAAGAGCGTTACTTTATTAGGTAAGGAAGGTCAGGGTTATTTTCCTGACGCAGTGACCACTCGAGGACAAAAACACCTACGAGAACTGAATGAAATGGCACTAAATGGAAAAAAATCCGTTTTATTTTTCGCTGTTTTACATTCAGGTATTGAAAAAGTATCAATCGCACACCATATAGACCAACAATATAATTCTTTATTAATAGATGCGATTGAAAGTGGGGTTACGGTTCTCTGTTACCAAGCAGAGATGTCACCAAAAGAGATGAAGATCGTACGTAAGCTACCTTTTAGTATTTAGTTGCTTTAATAAGCAATCATTACATTCTTTTTAAGAAAAGTGCTACGTTCTTGCTACTAGATCTCAATTGGTGTATTCAATATTTGATTGCCCCTTTTCTTTCTGTTATAGATAGCGCCCTCATTGGCTAGTGAGAGTCAAAGACGTTTAGGAGAAGCTGTAATGCCTGAGAGCAATACAAAAAGAACGCTAGGTATTCTAGCTATCGCTGGTGTTGAACCTTACCAGGAAAAAACTGGTGAAGAGTACATGGGCCAAGCTCAAGTTGAACACTTTACTAAGATTCTAGAAGCTTGGCGTAATCAACTTAGGGACGAAGTTGAACGCACAGTAAATCACATGAAAGACGAAGCTGCGAACTTCCCAGATCCAGTAGATCGCGCAGCTCAAGAAGAAGAATTTAGTTTAGAACTGCGTAATCGTGATCGTGAACGCCGTCTAATTAAAAAAATTGAGAAAACACTAAACAAAATTGAAGACGAAGATTTCGGATTCTGTGATTCTTGTGGTGTTGAAATCGGTATTCGTCGCCTAGAAGCGCGCCCAACCGCTGACCTTTGTATTGACTGTAAAACACTTGCAGAAATCAAAGAAAAGCAAATGGCTGGCTAATACCAATCAAAATAATAAAAAGGGAGCACTGGCTCCCTTTTTTACGTTTATACAGTGATATACGATGACTACTCAATACATAGGTCGCTTTGCACCATCCCCATCAGGCCCATTGCATTTTGGCTCTCTTGTTGCCGCTTTAGGTAGTTACCTGCAAGCGAAATCACAGCAAGGTAAATGGTTGGTTCGTATTGAAGATTTAGATCCACCACGAGAAATCGCTGGAGCCTCTTCCTTAATCATCCAAACCTTAGAAGCTTATGGCTTTGAATGGGATGATGACATTGTTTACCAAAGCCAACGTCATGATATTTATCAGTCTCAAATTAACCAATGGGTTGATAAGGGTGATGCGTATTTTTGTCAATGTACTCGTAAACAAATCAAAGAAGATGGTGGGTTTTACTTAGGCCATTGTAAACATAAACACCTTTCAGAAAAAAATGCTTCTGTACGTTTAGTTATGCAGCACCCTGTTGAATCATTTTATGATATAAAGCATGGGACGATTCACATACCAACGCAGCTTGCTCAAGAAGACTTTATTATAAAACGTCGAGATGGCTTATTTGCCTATAACCTTGCCGTTGTATTGGATGATATTGACCAAGGCATTACTGAGGTGGTCCGTGGCGCTGATTTAATAGAACCTACGGGGCGTCAAATATCACTTTATCGTCAACTAAATGCAAGAGAAGTCAGTTATCTTCATTTACCACTTGCTGTTGATGAGTTAGGAAACAAATTATCCAAACAAAACTATGCGCCAGCTATTGATAACTCAAACCCAATACCAACGCTGCTTGAAGCCTTGAAGTTTTTAGGTTTTGTTTTACCAAGGGACATAGAAACCGTAACATTGAATGAAATTCTTCAATGGGCAATCAAAAATTGGCAACTAAAACAGCTTCCAACTGGGCTCGAGATCACTACCCCATTCTCAAAACCCACAATTTAAGCTATGATGCACGCCTATTTTTGACTGCTCACTTGAATATCGAGGTCATTATCTTTAATCAAGTTGCCCGTTTTTGTCGTAATTTACTCAAAAACAACAGTGATATTTGCTCTACAGAGGATTTGAAACTGAACGTAATCACACGCCAAGAACATAATATTTCACGTAAAGACCTAAGCGATAATGCGCTAAAAGTTCTTTACCGTTTAAGTAATGCTGGATACGACGCCTATCTCGTAGGTGGAGGTGTGCGCGACATTCTTCTAGGTCAAGAACCTAAAGATTTCGATATCGCAACCAACGCAACACCAGAGCAGATCAAAAAACTATTTAGAAACTGTCGATTGATTGGCCGAAGATTCCGTCTTGCTCACATTCTATTTGGCAGAGATGTCATTGAAGTCGCTACTTTTCGTGGTCACCACAAAGAAGAAGATGATGATAAATCTGAGAAGAAAAATATCTCAGCTCAGTCAAAAGAAGGCATGCTGTTACGTGATAATGTCTACGGGACTGTTGAAGAAGATGCTCAACGCCGTGACTTTACGATTAATGCGATGTATTACAATATTGCCGATTATTCAATCCACGATTACGCCAACGGTATTGAAGACTTAAACAATAAGATTGTTCGTTTAATTGGTGATCCTGAAACTCGTTATCGCGAAGATCCTGTTCGTATGCTTCGAGCAGTTCGTTTCGCAGCCAAATTAGACATGACTATTTGTGATAAAACAGCAGAACCTATGGTTGAGTTGTCTTCTTTATTACAAGATATTCCTGCCGCTCGCTTATTTGAAGAATCATTAAAATTATTGCAAGCAGGCAAAGGGCTCGATACTTATTACATGCTGCGTAAATTTAATTTATTTCAGCAACTGTTTCCTGCACTAACTCCTTACTTAACAGAAGAAGGGAATAGTTCAACAGAACAGATGATCGAATTAGTATTACGCTCAACAGATAAACGTATTAATAGTGGTAAACGAGTTAATCCAGCCTTCATGTTTGCTGCAATGCTTTGGTACCCATTAACAGTTAAAGCTCAAGAAATTCAAGATGAAAATCCAAAGTATGATCATTACGAATCCATCATGGAAGCGTCTAATATCATTCTTGATATCCAAGTGAAAAGTACCGCAATTCCACGCCGACTAACCGCGACAATTCGTGATGTTTGGCAGCTTCAATTGCGCTTACCTCGTCGCAATGGCAAAAGAGCATTTGTTCTTATTGACCAACAAAAATTCCGTGCAGCCTATGATTTCCTTGAAATGCGCGGAGCGGTAGAAGGTGGCGAAACAAAAGCACTTGCAGACTGGTGGACAGAATTTCAAGATGCACCTGCACCACATCGTAATAATATGATCCAAGCTCTACACGGTGGTCGCTCTACAGGGACACGCAAACGTCGTAGCCCATATCGTAAGAAAAAACGCACAAATAACGACTCATGATCAAAGTAATTATTGCGATTGGGAGTAATCTAGGCAACCCAGTGGAACAGGCTAATGTTGCTATTGAAGCACTCCATCATCTGCCTGACTGTAAAGTGACTGCAATTTCATCACTTTACAGTAGCTCTCCAATGGGTCCTCAAGATCAACCCGATTATATTAATGCGGTTGTTGAAATTGAAACTAACCTTGAACCATTAGACCTACTTGACCTCACTCAAAAAATTGAGCTTGAGCAAGGTCGTGTGCGTAAAGATGAACGTTGGGGACCAAGAACCCTAGACCTCGATATTATTTTATTTGGCGATCAAGTGATCGACAATGAGCGATTAACAGTGCCTCATTACGGCATGAAAGAACGTGAATTTGTTCTATATCCGCTCTCAGAAATTTATAACGATTTTACCTTTCCTGATGGCACAACACTTTCTCAACTACTCACAAAAGTAGATAGAAATGGCTTAACTATCTGGCAAGCGTAATCGCTTTTAGTAAGGATGTTTTATGAAAAAAATCTCTATTAATGACTTAATGAAATGGAAGCAAGAAGGTCGTAAGTTTGCAACAGTAACCGCTTATGATGCTAGCTTCTCTCAACTATTTGAACAGCAAGAAATGCCTGTTTTACTTGTTGGTGATTCATTAGGTATGGTTTTACAAGGTAAAAATGACACCTTACCTGTAACAACCGAAGAGATCGCTTACCATACTCGCTGTGTTCGTGCAGGGAGCCCAAATAGCTTAGTGATGGCTGATATGCCATTTATGAGCTATGCAACCCCTCAACAAGCCTGTGAGAACGCTGCTAAATTAATGCAAGCTGGCGCTAACATGGTAAAAATTGAAGGCGGTGAATGGATAGCAGAAACAATTAGTATCCTTGCTGAACGCGCAGTACCTGTTTGTGCACATCTTGGTTTAACCCCTCAATCAGTTAATATTTTTGGTGGTTTTAAAATCCAAGGTCGTGATCAAGAAAAAGCAGACCAAATGGTAAAAGATGCCCTAACGCTTGAAAAAGCTGGCGCTCAAATTATTTTACTAGAATGTGTTCCTGCCTCTCTTGCCGAGCGTATCACTAAAGCATGTACCGTTCCGGTAATTGGTATTGGTGCAGGTAACAGCACTGACGGTCAAATCTTAGTTATGCACGACATGTTCGGTATCTCTGCGAACTACATGCCTAAATTCTCTAAGAACTTCTTAGCTGAAACTGGCGACATGCGTACCGCTGTCACTAAATATATTCAAGATGTTGAGCAAGGGGTATTCCCAGCAGCTGAACATACATTTAATTAAGGGCCCGTAATGGACATTTTTGCTGATATTCTACCATTACGTGAACAAATTAAGACTTGGAAACGCGAAGGCAAACGTATTGCTTTTGTGCCTACCATGGGTAACTTACATGAAGGTCACCTTACGCTTGTTCGCACTGCACGTGAACACGCTGATATTGTTGTTGCTAGTATTTTTGTTAATCCTATGCAATTCAATAATAATGATGACCTAAACAACTACCCTCGCACTATTGATGAAGATATTGAAAAGCTAACTGCTGAAAAAGTAGATTTAGTTTTCACTCCAACACCTGAAATTATGTATCCAGAAGGATTAGATAAGCAGACTGTTGTCGATGTTCCTGTTATTTCAACTATCTTAGAAGGCGCGTCACGCCCTGGACACTTTAAAGGTGTTTCTACGGTAGTAAACAAACTGTTCAACATCGTTCAGCCTGATGTGGCTTGTTTTGGTGAGAAAGATTTTCAACAGCTTGCTCTTATCCGCCAGATGGTGATTGATATGGCATTAGACATTGAGATTGTAGGCGTTGCTACAGTACGTGAAGCTGATAGCTTAGCAATGAGCTCACGTAATAATCTTCTAACATTAAATGAACGTCAGCGAGCTCCCGTTCTAGCGCGTACAATGCGCTGGATCAGCAGCCAAATGCGTGGCGGACGTACTGATTATGAATCGTTAATTGAAGATGCTAGTGACCAGTTGCGTGCGGCTGATTTGCAACCTGATGAAATCTTCATTCGTGATGCAAGAACGCTTCAAGAACCAACAGAAGAAACAACTCAAGCTGTAATCTTAATGGCGGCCTTTCTTGGTCAGGTACGATTAATTGATAACTTGGTTGTTGAACTTCATATTGCAGCAAGCGAAGAAGAGACAGAAGAATAATTCTGATCCTACTACCATATTAAAAAAGGGCTGATGATTATGAATCATCAGCCCTTTTTTTAAGAGTTCTACTTTAGCTTCTTAAGCCGGTTCCCTTTGAGATTAAACGCAAAGCAATAGCATATAAAGCAAGAATGAAAATAGATAACACAGCAAAAGCGGTTCCAATTCCTACATCTGACACTCCTAAAAAGCCATAACGGAATGCGTTTACCATATAAACGATTGGGTTTAGCTTAGAAACCCCTTGCCAGAATTCAGGCAATAAATTAATCGAGTAAAACACGCCACCTAAATACGTTAATGGCGTTAAAATAAAGGTAGGGATAATACTAATGTCATCAAATGTTCTCGCGAACACCGCGTTAATTAATCCACCTAAAGAGAACACAATCGATGTCATTAATACTGTTAGCATAATGACACCAAGATGGGCTATTTGAATATCAACAAAAAATAGAGATACACAAGTAACCAAAGCACCCACTAATAAACCACGAACAACACCACCACCAACAAAACCAGCAATAATGATGTAGTTAGGCACAGGAGCAACTAATAGCTCTTCTATATTTTTTTGAAACTTGGCACTAAAGAATGAAGACGCGACATTAGAATAAGAGTTAGTGATAACAGACATCATGATCAAGCCTGGAACAATATATTCCATATAGCTAAAGCCACTCATTTCCCCAATGCGAGAACCAATCAAGTTACCAAAAATAATAAAATAAAGAGTCATTGTGATCGCAGGTGGTACTAGGGTTTGTACCCAAATACGAGTAAATCGATTTATCTCTTTAGATATAAGGCTTTTAAATGCCGTCCAATATAAGTTCATCATTATTTAGCTTCTCCACTACGGACGATACTGACAAATAGCTCTTCTAATCTATTCGCTTTATTTCTCATAGAAAGTACGTTAACGCCTTGATGATTTAGTTGCTCAAAAAGATAATTTAATCCTTGAGATTTATCGATTTCAACCTCTATAGATCCTTCTTTACTGCTTGTTATTTTCGCGCCTTCCAGTAGAGGAATAGGACTACCTTCCGCTAAATCTAAAATAAAGGTCTCAACTTGAAGTTTATTAAGCAGCAGTTTCATTGAGGTATTTTCAATGACTTCACCTTTATTAATAATACCGATATTCCGACATAGCATTTCTGCTTCTTCAAGATAATGCGTAGTAAGAATAATAGTGACACCTTGTTCGTTGATCTGCTTTAAAAATTCCCACATAGAACGACGCAGTTCAATATCAACACCGGCGGTTGGTTCATCAAGAATTAATAGCTTTGGCTCATGCATTAATGCGCGAGCAATCATTAAACGACGTTTCATGCCACCAGATAAATTACGTGCTCGCTCATCTTTCTTATCCCAAAGATCAAGCTGCGATAAGTATTTTTTAGCTCGTTCTTTAGCAAGAGTTCGAGATACACCGTAATAACCAGCTTGTTGGATAACTATCTGCTGCACGGTTTCAAATGGATTAAAATTAAACTCTTGAGGTACTAATCCAATCTGTTGCTTTGCTTGAACCAGGTGAGTATCGATATCATAACCAAACACCTTAACTCGGCCAGAGGTTTTATTCACAAGTGAACTGATAACGCCAATCGTCGTTGATTTACCCGCTCCATTTGGTCCTAACAAGGCATAAAAATCACCTTGTTCAACCGTTAAATCTACGCCCTTTAGAGCTTCAAAGCCCCCAGCATAGGTTTTTCTTAATTGTTCTATTTCTAATGCGTACATATATTTACCCAGCACCTAGATTAAGCATCTATTAATAACAACTAGCTTATCGTTGAATGACGATTAAAGCAAATTTGAAAAACAGTAAGCCAATAAAAAACCGCAGAGTTTGTCACTCTGCGGCTTAACTTATACCTATTGAATTAATGAGTTACTCTTCACTAGGCGAAACGTATTTAATCGCAGATTTAAGTGCCTCATAACGAAATTTAAACGTATTCTCATCAGGAACTAAGTCCGTCACATGAAACTTCTCTAGTTGCTCTCTTGTTTGCTTATTTGGGCACAGTAAATACACTTTACAATTGGCATCCAATGCATCATTAATCGCATTCTCTAACGCTAATCCTACCGTGACATCAATCATAGGGACATCGGTTAAATCTAGAATCATCACTTCATAATCAGAAATACTTGTATGCTGACGAGAGATCGCTTTTGAGACACTGAAGATCATTGGGCCAGATAAGTAGAAGAACAACACTTTTCCATTCGCTTTATCCAACAAACCTCTTTCACTCTCAGTAAGAGGCACGTCATCTTCATCAGCATCACTAATCGCTTTGACTTGGCGAGCTTGCTCACGACTTAAACGTTCAATAATAATGATATTTGAAATAAAGACACCAAGACCAACCGCGACAATTAGATCAACAAACACAGTCAATAACATTACGCCATACATAATGGCCATGCCCTGAACGCTCACTTTATGCGCGCGTTGAATAAAACTCCAATCAAGAATATTAAAACCAACATAAACAGCAATACCGGCAAGTACCGCCATAGGGATAGGTTCTGTCAGTCCTCCAGCGACTAATACCACTAGAGCTAGTACTGCAGCTCTAAACACACCAGACAAAGGCGATCGCGCCCCCACTTGAATATTCGTTACCGTTCCCATAGTGGCACCCGCACCAGGTAGCGCACCAAATAGACCCGAGATCATATTTGCCAACCCTTGGCCTCTAAGCTCTTTGTCTGAGTCATGCTCTTTACGTGTTAAGGAATCTCCGATAACCGCTGTTAATAGTGTATCAATACAACCTAATGTACCTAGTACCAATGCGTCGATTACCATTGTCATAAACATATCGCTATTAATCGTAGGAATAACGATAGAAGGTAAACCTGCGGGGATCTCTCCAATCCGGCGAATAGAGTCCATATCAAAAATGATGACAGAAATGAGGGTTACCGCCACTAAAGCAACTAATTGCGCTGGCACATATTTACGATAATGTTGGGGAAAAAGAAACAGAACAGCCAGAGTCAGTAAGCCCAGAAATAGTTCTTTAATATCTAGGTTACTCAACGTATCAGGTAAGGCGCTGAGCGTGCCTATTACGCCCCCAGATGGTGCTGCATGGCCCAGTAAAGGTGAGAGCTGCAAGATAATAAGAATAACGCCAATCCCAGACATAAAGCCTGAAATAACACTGTAAGGCATTAAGGTAATGTATTTACCTAGTTTTAATGTACCCAATAGAATTTGAAAAGCTCCAGCCATCATCACAACGGTAAAGGTCATTGCAATTCCAGTCTCAGGGTATTTAGCAACCATACTCGTTAAGACCGCGGTCATAATGACCGTCATTGGCCCGGTAGGCTCAGAGATAAGTGTTGAAGAGCCACCAAATAGGGAAGCGAACAGCCCTACCATGATAGCTCCCCAAAGACCCGCTTCTGCCCCTGCTCCCGAAGCAACACCAAAGGCTAATGCTAAGGGTAGTGATATGATGGCTGTTGTTACCCCACCAAAAAGATCACCTTTTAAATTTATGTTTTCAAATCGTTGCCCAAACACCGTTAGCTCCTTGCTATACACATTGACTTCAGTAATTTAACAAATGTTATTCTTCTCTCATAACAGTTAATTAGAACTAATCACTTCTGCTTATGTCTTATCTATCTAGTTCATGTTTCAAATCCTACTTTTAAAAGCATCTACTCGTCAGATGAGTACTTTTAACGCTAATTTTTAGCAGATTGAAATTGTAACATTGTGTATAGTAAATAGACCTGTTGACGTTTTTAACAGAAAGAAGTTTAGGGAATACCCTACCTTCTTATGCATTTAAGGGATGAAAAATTTAAAATGCCAGAAATTAAAGAGCTTTTTGAAAACAATTCTAAATGGGCAAAATCAATTAAAGCGGGACGCCCTGAATACTTTTCTCAGCTTGAGGAAGGGCAAAATCCTGGGTTTTTATGGATTGGTTGCTCTGACAGTCGAGTTCCTGCTGAACGTTTAACAGGGCTTCATTCAGGCGAATTATTTGTTCACCGTAATGTCGCCAATCAAGTTATTCATACCGACTTAAATTGCTTATCCGTATTACAATATGCCGTCGACGTATTAAAAATCAAACATATCATCGTTTGCGGCCATTACGGTTGTGGTGGTGTAAATGCTGCCATTGATAATCCCCCATTAGGGTTAATCAATAACTGGCTGCTGCACATTCGTGATTTATACCTAAAGCATCGTACTGTATTTGGTAGTTTACCTCGTGAGAAATGGGGCGATAAATTATGTGAAATCAATGTCGCAGAACAAGTATATAACGTAGGTAATTCAACCGTAATGCAAACCGCGTGGGAGCGAGGACAAGACGTTCAAGTTCACGGTGTTGTTTATGGTATGGGTGATGGTGTTTTGAATAATCTTGGTGTTAAAGGCCACAGCCGAGAATCATTAGAGATCTCATATCAAGCCGCAATGTCTGTTATAACACAGACTACTGGTGAAAAATAAAAGGGCAATAACACCCCTTTATTATAAAAATATAGCCAGAGAAAAATTCACCTCTACTTTCTCTGGCTTAATATTACGTTGCTATTCTCAAACGGACGAGTCGACGAAGATGACGAATTTGGCGTTCAGTCTTGATTGCCGGAACCTCAAGATCACTGATTGTTCGACCATCAATATGCAAACCAATATCTTTAAGTAGATATTCATTTCCCCATGGGATCTCATACTGAACTTTACGTACTTTCCGCTTCCATTCGCGCTCTTCTCGAGCAAAATCGGCTTTAATTAATAAAGTAGCTAAACGTAGATATAGTGAATGACGCATAATATTTCTCCAATAGATTAAGCTGAGAAATAGAGCGACTAATAGTATAAAGATAGGAAGTTCCCTTCTTAGGTAGCCGCAATATTCGCAGCCAAAGAAGGTTACGAATTAATTAATCGTTTCGATCGTTAATGGGTGTAAACGACATAGTGGTGGCGCAACACATTTTGTATGAATGAATAACTGTCATGTTGACCTCCTAAAACTTAAAATTAATTCTTTAAATGGGTAAGTTGTAAAATTTATTTACGGTTAAATTGTAACCACTACAGGTTAATAATCAAGCACAAATATGCAACATAAAAAAAACAAAACAAAAACCCAGTAACACTCGAACTAGATCGCCATACACTACGTAGATATATTAGATTTATAATATAACACCGAACTTTAAGCTATATTATATAAGTGATAGATATAACAATAATAAAAAAGCCGAAGACACAAATGCATCTTCGACTTTTTATATTTAAAATAACCTAGTTACTTTAAATTACTGTAATTCAATATTGATATTACTCTTGTGGTACCACTTTACCAATATAAGGTAAATTACGGTATTTTTGAGCGTAATCAATACCCACACCCACAACGAATTCATCAGGTATAGAAAAACCAATCCAATCCACTTTAACATCAACTTCACGTCGAGAAGGCTTATCAAGCAGTGTACAAATCGTAATTGAGTTTGGCTCACGAATAGATAAGATTTCGCAGACTTTACTTAGTGTATTACCCGTATCGATAATGTCTTCCACTAATAAGATGTCTTTGCCTTTTATATCATCATCAAGATCTTTCAAAATACGAACATCACGCGTACTTTCCATACTGTTGCCATAACTTGATGCTGTCATGAAATCAACGGTCATTGGTGCTTCAATAGCGCGAGCTAAATCGGCCATAAATACAAACGAACCGCGTAGTAAACCAACCATAACTAGACCATCAGACTCTTTATAGTGTTCTGCAATCTGCTGCCCTAATTCTTTAACGCGTTGGCTAACCTCTTGCTCAGAGATCATTACTTCTACTGTATGTTTCATACCATCTCACTTAATTCATTGAACCTACCGACGGTAGGGTTTAGACCTATACAGTTTACAACAAAAACTACAAATAAAATGCGTTCAATTACAAAAGTTTTTTATACTACTTTGTGATTAACTCACAATACTTTATAAAACAGATACTGTTAAAATAAGTTTATACGGTAAATAATTGCAATTTCTAAAAATAACCTTTAACTCCGTCATATTTTTAATTGATTTGGTGAATAGTTGTTGAATATATAAGCAGCCTTATGTAAGGTTATTGAGAATAATAATAATAAAACCCTATAAAAAATAATAATTTGTTGGCAAGGATATAATAAAATGGATACGATCCAAAAAAGGCCTAGAACAAGGCTATCTCCAGAAAAGCGTAAAGAACAACTGCTTGATATTGCAATCGAGGTATTTTCACAACGTGGTATTGGCCGTGGCGGTCATGCTGATGTTGCAGAAATCGCGCAAGTATCGGTCGCAACGGTTTTTAATTACTTCCCAACAAGAGAAGATCTTGTTGATGATGTATTGAATAAAGTTGAAGAGCAGTTCCACCAATTTGTACAAAACTCAATTTCTCTAGAACTTGATGTCCGTACAAACCTTAACACCCTTTTAATGAACATTATTGATTCAGTTCATTCTGACAATAAATGGATTAAAGTTTGGTTTGAATGGAGTACATCAACACGCGAAGAAGTGTGGCCTTTATTCTTAAGTACTCATGTGAATAATCAAAAGATCATTCGTACTATGTTTGCTGAAGGTATTGAGCGAAATGAAGTATGTAACGATCATACTCCTGAGAACTTAGCAAAAATGCTTCATGGCATTTGCTACTCCGTTTTCATTCAAGCGAATCGAAGTAATTCTCCTGAAGAGTTAGAAGAAACGGCAAATTGTTTCTTAAACATGCTGTGTATTTATAAATAATATTCAGAATAAAATTCAGGAAGTGATAATAAAAAAAACCGCTGATTAATCAGCGGTTTTTTTATATTTAAACTCTAATGGTTTGAGAGAAAATTATTTTTTTCTCTTAACTGCTTTTGCATTTGGAAGGTCTGTAATAGAACCTTCATAGATTTCAGCAGCCATACCAATTGATTCATGCAATGTTGGGTGAGCATGGATAGTTAGTGCGATATCTTCTGCATCACAACCCATTTCGATTGCAAGACCAATTTCACCAAGAAGTTCACCAGCATTAGTACCAACAATAGCACCACCGATAACACGGTTAGTGTCTTTATCAAAAAGAAGCTTAGTTAGACCATCAGCACAATCTGAAGCGATTGCACGACCTGATGCAGCCCAAGGGAAGCTTGCAGCTTCGTAGTTAATGCCTTCAGCTTTTGCTTCTTTCTCAGTTTTACCAACCCACGCGACTTCTGGTTCAGTATAAGCAATTGAAGGAATAACTTTAGGGTCGAAGTAGTGCTTCTTACCAGAAATAACTTCAGCAGCTACGTGACCTTCATGCACACCTTTGTGAGCAAGCATAGGTTGACCTACGATATCACCAATAGCGTGGATATGAGGTACGTTAGTACGCATTTGCTTATCAACATTAATGAAACCACGTTCATCAACAGCAACACCCGCTTTCTCAGCGTCTAGTAAACTACCGTTTGGAACACGACCGATTGCAACAAGAACAGCATCATAGCGCTCAGCTTCTGCTGGTGCTTTTTTGCCTTCCATTGAAACGTAGATACCATCTTCTTTCGCTTCAACTGCTGTCACTTTCGTTTCAAGCATTAGGTTAAACTTGTTTTTGATACGCTTAGTATAAACTTTAACGATATCTTTATCTGCCGCAGGGATAACTTGGTCAAACATCTCAACAACGTCAACTTGAGAACCCAGAGCATGATAAACCGTACCCATTTCTAGACCGATGATACCACCGCCCATAATAAGTAGTTTCTTAGGAACTTCTTTAAGCTCAAGCGCATCCGTTGAATCCCAAATACGTGGGTCTTCATGTGGAATGAACGGTAGCTTAATTGGACGAGAACCAGCAGCAACAATCGCATTATCAAAGTTGATTGTTGTGTTGCCATCTTCACCAGTTACTTCAATAGTATTTGCGCCAGTAAATTTACCAAGGCCATTTACTACTGTTACTTTACGCATCTTAGCCATACCGCCAAGACCGCCAGTCAGTTGAGTAACTACTTTTTCTTTCCATAAACGGATCTTATCGATGTCCGTTTGAGGCTCACCAAATACGATGCCGTGATCTGCCATCGCTTTTGCTTCTTCAATAACTTTAGCTACGTGAAGTAATGCTTTTGATGGGATACAACCAACGTTTAAACATACGCCACCAAGTGTGTTGTAACGTTCAACGATAACTGTTTCTAAACCTAAATCTGCACAACGGAATGC
This sequence comes from Aliivibrio sp. EL58, assembly GCF_900312675.1. Lineage (GTDB taxonomy): Bacteria > Pseudomonadota > Gammaproteobacteria > Enterobacterales > Vibrionaceae > Aliivibrio. The sequence continues at coordinate 22,688 of NZ_OMPC01000008.1, forward strand.
TGCAGAGTAACCAGCAGGACCGGCACCAAGTACCACAACTTGGGCTTTAATTTCTTTGCTCATTTTGACCTCGTTATAGTCATTTCCCTAACAGGCTGACCGATGTTCTAGTATTGTTTTCAGACTGACTTTATTTTACATATATGTTAACAGTGTGAAAGCAAGATGGGGTTAGCCTGTGAGCTAGACAACAATTCACGTTAATACACTTCATATGAAAAGTATGTAAGACCCGTAAATTGTATTTAATTCTAAAAACTGAAGTTAACCTTCAATTTATGAAGCAATAAGGCGGCTTATTTGCCACCTTATTGTTTATTTCAATTACCGCTAATTACAGTACTAAACGACGAATGTCTGATAATGCACTGTTTAAGAAAGTAATGAAACGAGCGCCTTCTGCACCATCAATCACACGGTGATCGTAAGATAGAGACAGAGGAAGCTGTAGGCGTGGAGCGAACTCTTTGCCATTCCAAACTGGTTTAATTTCAGATTTAGATACACCTAAGATACCTACTTCTGGAGCATTTACGATTGGTGTAAATGCTGTGCCACCGATACCGCCAAGGCTTGAGATTGTGAAACAACCGCCTTGCATATCAGAAGCCATTAATTTACCAGCACGTGCTTTCTTAGAAATAGCCATTAGCTCTTCAGATAGCTCGTAAATGCCTTTTTTGTTCACGTCTTTAAATACAGGAACAACAAGACCGTTTGGCGTATCAACAGCGATACCTACGTTTACATACTTCTTAAGGATGATGCTTTCGCCGTCATCAGATAAAGAAGAGTTAAACGATGGGAATGCTTCAAGTGCTTTCGCAACTGCTTTCATGATGAACACAAGTGGCGTGATCTTCATACCAGTATCATTTTTCGCTTCGATTGCATTCTGCTCTTTACGGAATGCTTCTAGCTCAGTGATATCAGCGTTGTCCCACTGTGTAACGTGCGGGATCATTACCCAGTTACGGTGCAGGTTAGCACCAGAAATTTTCTTAATCTTAGAAAGTTTCTTAACTTCTGTTTCACCAAACTTGCTGAAATCAATTTTTGGCCATGGAAGTAAACCAAGAGCTGAACCGTCACCGCCTTTACCTGATGCAGCAGCACCAGATTCAAGACGCTTAAGTGCATCTTTAACAAAGCTTTGAACATCTTCTTTTAAGATACGGTCTTTACGGCCAGTACCTTTAACTTTAGCAAGGTTTACACCAAACTCACGAGCTAGACGGCGAACAACTGGAGACGCGTGTGCGTATTCGTTGTTTGCTTCAAATTCACCCGTAGCTGCTGGAGCAGAAGCCGCTGCAACTGCTGCAGGAGCTGCTTGTGCAACTGGTGCTGCTGTCGCTTGTGCAGCAACTGGTGCTGCACCTTCAACAACAAATGTCATGATTAGAGAGCCAGTTGATACTTTATCGCCAGCTGCAATCTTAATCTCTTTGATAGTACCAGCAAAAGGAGCTGGTACTTCCATTGATGCTTTGTCGCCTTCAACAGTAATTAGAGATTGCTCTTCTTCTACTGTATCGCCAACAGCAACCATGATTTCAGTTACTTCAACTTCATCACCGCCGATATCTGGAACGTTTACTTCTTTCTCAGCAGATACTGCTGGAGCCGCTGCAACTGGTGCTGCCGCCGCTTGAGGAGCAGCTACTGGAGCAGAACCTGCAACTTCAAAGATCATAACTAAAGAACCAGTTGACACTGAATCACCAGAAGCGATTTTGATTTCTTTAACTGTACCAGCGAATGGTGCAGGAACTTCCATTGAAGCTTTGTCGCCTTCAACAGTTAAAAGAGATTGCTCTTCTTCTACTGTATCGCCAACAGAAACCATGATTTCAGTTACTTCAACTTCATCACCGCCGATATCTGGAACATGAACTTCTTTAAGCTCAGCAACAGATGCCGCAGCAGGAGCAGCTACTGGAGCAGCAGGTGCTTCTGCTGCACCCTCTGCTTCAAAGATCATAATAAGAGAACCCGTTGTTACTGAATCACCTTCAGCAATTTTGATCTCTTTAACGATACCCGCTTGAGACGCAGGAACTTCCATAGAAGCTTTATCGCCTTCAACAGTGATCAGTGACTGCTCTTCTTCAACTCGGTCACCGACCTTAACTAGAATCTCAGTTACTTCAACCTCATCTGCACCGATGTCAGGTACATTAATTTCGATTGTCATTGTTTGTTTCCTTAATTAATGGAAGTCTTATGCGTATTGCGGGTTAGTTTTTTCTGTATCGATATTGAATTTAGCAATTGCTTCTGTAACAACAGATTTCTCAATATCACCACGTTTCACTAATTCAGTTAGAGCAGCAACAACTACGTAGCCTGCGTTAACTTCGAAGTGACGACGTAGGTTCTCACGGCTGTCTGAACGACCAAAACCATCAGTACCAAGTACTTTATAAGATTCAGTTGGCATGTACGCACGTACTTGTTCAGCGTAGTTCTTCATGTAATCAGTCGCAGCGATTGCTGGTTCGTTACCAAGAACCGTTGTGATGTACGGTACTTTCGCTTCTGCTTCTGGGTGTAGCATGTTGTAACGCTCTGCATCTTGACCATCACGAGTTAGCTCGTTGAAAGACGTTACAGAGAAGATATCAGATGCTACGCCGTACTCTTCACTTAGAATTTGTGCTGCTTTACGCACTTCATTCATGATAGTACCAGAGCTCATTAACTGAACTTTAGCTTTAGAACCAGCATGAGACTCAAGCTTGTAGATACCTTTACGGATGCCTTCTTCAGCGCCTTCAGGCATTGCTGGCATTGCGTAGTTTTCGTTCATTACTGTTAAGTAGTAGTAAACGTTTTCTTGGTTCTCACCGTACATGCGACGAATACCGTCTTGCATGATTACCGCTAGCTCGTAAGCAAACGTTGGGTCATAAGAAATACAGTTAGGAACTGTGTTTGCCATGATGTGAGAGTGACCATCTTCGTGTTGTAGACCTTCACCGTTTAGCGTTGTACGACCAGCAGTAGCACCTAATAGGAAGCCACGTGCTTGTTGGTCACCCGCTAACCATGCCATGTCACCAATACGTTGGAAACCGAACATTGAGTAGTAGATGTAGAATGGGATCATTGGTAGATCGTTGGTGCTGTATGATGTTGCAGCAGCAACCCAAGACGCCATTGAGCCTAATTCGTTGATACCTTCTTGAAGAACTTGACCAGAAGTTGCTTCTTTGTAGTAAGAAACAATACCTTTATCTTCAGGAGTGTAATCTTGACCGTGTGGGTTGTAGATACCAACCTGACGGAATAGACCTTCCATACCGAATGTACGCGCTTCATCACAAATGATAGGAACGATGTTCTTACCAATGTTCTTATCTTTAAGTAAGATATTTAGTGTACGTACGTAAGCCATTGTTGTTGAGATATCACGCTTTTGCTCACCTAATAGAGGGGCAAATGCATCAAGCTCAGGCACTTTGAATTCTTGGGTAAACTTAGGCAGACGCTTAGGTGTGTAACCGTGTAGCGCATCACGACGAGCGTGTAAGTAATTGTACTCAGCAGAACCTTCTTCTAGTTTAAGATAAGGAAGCTCTTTGATTTTTTCATCAGAAAGAATGTCTTCTAGACCTAAACGATCACGTAGGTGTTGAACATGAGTCATGTCCATTTTCTTAACACCGTGTGCAATGTTCTTACCTTCAGCAGCATCGCCCATGCCGTAACCTTTAACAGTTTTAGCTAGGATAACTGTTGGCTTACCGCCTGTTTCTTTTGCATTGTTGAATGCAGCGAACAGTTTAGATGAATCATGACCACCGCGCTTAAGAGCGAAGATTTCGTCATCAGTCATATCAGCAACAAGTGCTGCAGTCTCAGGGTATTTACCAAAGAAGTTCTCACGAACGTAAGCGCCATCTTTAGATTTGAATGTTTGGTAGTCACCATCGATAGTTTCGTTCATTAACTGAAGAAGTTTACCAGTCGTGTCTTTAGCAAGTAGTGAATCCCAGTTGCTACCCCAAATAACTTTAACAACATTCCAACCAGCACCTTTAAATAGGCCTTCTAGTTCTTGAATGATGCTGCCGTTACCCATAACAGGGCCGTCTAGACGCTGTAGGTTACAGTTGATTAGGAAACATAAGTTGTCCAGTTTTTCACGAGCAGCGAAAGAAATCGCACCGCGTGATTCTGGCTCATCCATCTCACCATCACCTAGGAAAGCGTATACACGCTGAGCGCCAGTCTCTTTCATGCCACGGCCTTCAAGGTACTTAAGGAAGCGCGCTTGATAGATAGCAGAAATAGGACCAAGACCCATAGATACTGTAGGGAACTGCCAGAATTCAGGCATCAGTTTAGGGTGAGGGTAAGAAGGAATACCTTTACCATCAACTTCTTGACGGAAGTTATCTAGTTGCTCTTCAGTTAAACGACCTTCAACGAAAGCACGAGAGTAGATACCAGGAGAGATGTGACCTTGGTAATAAACTAAATCACCACCGTCCGTCTCATTCGGAGCACGGAAGAAATGGTTAAAACATACTTCGTAGAATGCAGCTGCAGATTGGTAAGACGCCATGTGGCCGCCAAGATCCAAATCTTTCTTCGAAGCACGTAGAACGATCATGATTGCGTTCCAACGAATAATTGAACGGATACGACGCTCAAGAGTAACATCACCTGGGTACGCAGGTTCTTGCGTTACAGGGATGGTATTGATGTAGTTAGTATTGATGCCAGTTGGCATATCAACACCATCTAAACGAGCTTTATCAAGAACTTGCTCTAATAGATACTGGGCGCGTTCAACACCCTCTTCACGTACAACTGACTCAAGAGCTTCTAACCAATCTTGAGTTTCTAGTGCATCAACGTCATGCTTCATGTCAGACATGCGAGCTATCCTTTTATTTGTTGGTTCAAATAGGGTGACAATGAAATGAATCGAATTAATCCATATCATTACTTTGTTGAATTCGACGAAGCGAGCACTCTCTGCGGCTCTCTTCTTTTGTCAATTCCAACAATGTTTCTTCAATATAGGCTAAATGAGAATGAGAGGCCAAACGTGCCTTTTCAGGCTCTCCTGACACTATCGCTTCTACCATTTCAGCTCTATGTGCTCTCACCTTTTCCACCACCGCATCACGGCGATTTAATAAGGTAAAGTTTTGTAATACATTTTGTTCAAGCAAGGGTTCTAAACTACGGACCATGTGTAGTAATACCACATTGTGCGCCGATTCAGTCACCGTGATAAGACAGTTCATAACCGCAGAAGCTTCTGCTTTTAAATCACCGTCTTGTTGTGCCTGTTGGATTAACTTATGTGACTCTTTAATCCGTTTAAAATCTTCGTCGTTACCACGTAAAGCTGCGTAATAGGCTGAAATGCCTTCTAACGCATGGCGTGATTCAAGTAAATCAAATTGAGTTTCAGGATGCGTTGCTAATAAATCTAGCAAAGGCTCTGAAAAACTTTGCCATAAACCTTTATTAACAAACGTTCCACCACCTTGGCGACGAGTTAATAGGTGCTTTGCCTCTAAACGTTGTATCGCTTCTCGTACTGATGGACGGGAAACATCAAACTGTTTTGCTAACTCTCTTTCTGCTGGTAATTTTTGCCCAGGAGAAAGGGTTCCTTCTAAAATCAGCCGTTCAAGCTCTTGCTCGATTACATCGGACAACTTCGGCTGACGTATCCTTTGATATGTCATCGTAGCTCAACCCAATTTAAGTTGATTACTTCCCACATTACCGTGAGTCATTCGTCACTTTAAATAATTGGTATTACCAATTTTATTTGAGGTGCAATTTATCATTAAAAAAGGGAATTTGTCTAGGTAAAAGTTGATTTGAATCATGGAATGGAGTCTCTTTATATTGTTAATTAACAATATATAAACATAACAAACACAATTGGTCAGACCAATTTTTATTTATATTAAATACTAATGTGCCAAATTTAAGAAATTCAGTCATATAGACTTTAAAGCTAACCTCTTAATTTATGGTATTTTTCCCAGTCAAATGACAACCCTGGATCTGTCTTTCTTAACGGCGCAATGTACTGGTGGCCAGTGATACGCTGATCAACAATCAATGGGTAAGTATCTTGTAGCACGTTTGTTACAGCAGCCAAACTATCATATTGGTCTTGAGTATAGGCAGTAAAATCAGTCCCTTCCAACTCAATACCAATACTATAATCATTACATCGAGCACGCCCTGCAAATGATGACATTCCAGCATGCCAAGCTCTAGCATTAAAAGGAACAAACTGTATGACAGTACCATCCCGACGGATCAAGCAGTGGGCTGATACTCTGAATTTATGAATCACTTTAAAAAATGGATGAGCGGTAGGATCCAATGTGCCAGTAAACAATTGTTCGATATAAGGCCCACCAAATTGCCCCGGTGGTAAACTAATATTGTGAACAACAAGCAGAGAAATATCTTCATCATCAGGACGCTCGTCATAGAACGGTGACACTAAGTGTCTTGCTTCATTAAGCCAATGATCTGTTGATAAAGTGAATTTCATCATCTATTCCTCTATGAATTAAAGTAACTTGTGTAACTTACGTATATCTTATGATGAAATTCTGCTCTAGCGCGAGTATTATTGTCGCCATAAACTTATTTCAAATCATTCAATGGACCTCACCATGATCAAAACCCATGATAGCGCCTCTCGTCTTGAATATTTAAAGCAACAACTTCCTACAGAAATCACTCGTGCCGTTTCAGATACACTACGTGAGGATTTAGGTGGAACACTAGATGTAAGTACTGACATAACAGCAAGTTTAATCGCTGAAGATACTCAATCTGTTGCAACAATCATCACGCGTGAACATGGTGTATTTTGTGGAAAGATGTGGGCCGACGAAGTCTTTAAACAGCTAGGTGGTACCGTTGCTATCGAATGGCACGTTCAAGATGGTGACAAAGTAGAGCCAAACCAAACGCTTTGCACCTTAACAGGCCCATCACGCACACTATTAACCGGTGAGCGTAATGCGATGAACTTCATTCAAACACTCTCTGGTTGTTCTACCATCACAGCAATTTACGCTGAAAAAATTGCACACACCAAATGTCGTCTACTTGATACTCGCAAAACCATTCCGGGTTTACGCAGTGCATTAAAATATGCCGTAGCTTGTGGCGGTGGTTTCAATCACCGTATTGGTGTGTTTGATGCTTATCTAATTAAAGAAAATCACATTATTGCCTGTGGCGGTATTGAAAAAGCGATTTCTACAGCCAAAGAACTTAACCCAGGAAAGCCTGTTGAAGTAGAAACAGAAAGCCTAGAAGAGCTACAACAAGCGATTGACGCTGGTGCTGACATTATTATGTTAGATAACTTCACTACCGATATGATGCGTGAAGCTGTAAAACTAAATGCTGGTCGCGCCGCATTAGAAAACTCAGGTAATGTCACTTTAGATACTATTGCAGAATTTGCTGAAACTGGAGTTGATTACATCTCTGTTGGTGCATTAACTAAGCATCTAAACGCAATGGATTTATCAATGCGCTTTAAATAAGTCATTTAGCGAATGCTAACATCTCAAAGGGCTGATTCTTCATCAGCCTTTTTTGTATCTATACATAAGCTTCAATTCAAATACCTCGATACTCTCCACAAATTCCGCCTCTCATTCTTCTTTTTTCTTCACTCGCTTAATAATAAGAATTGCGACTCATACTAGATAAGAAAAGTTATCTTCTTGAAGTGAACCGTAATTGAAATCCATCACTATCATTCACTTACATGAAACCTTCTAGCAACTCGAAAGCTCATCGCTTACCTCTTCTTTCTCTCTAATTTCCTTCTATGCTTCTCTTACTGAATGAACATGATAAATAGTAAAGGAGAAGATAATGAAAGAGCGTCAAAGGCAAAGGGGTTTTACCCTGATAGAGTTAATGATCGTCGTTGCCATTATTGGTGTGTTATCAGGCGTAGCTGTCCCGGCCTATAAAAATTATGTCGCTAAAAGTGAAGTCATAGCAGGATTAGCAACAATGAAAGCACTATTAGCCCCTGCTGAATTAATCTATCAGGAGAAAGGAAAGCTAGCATCAGGAACAAACTTAAATGATTTGGGTATCACAGGTACATCAAATAAACTTGGCACTATATCTATCTCAGCAGATAACAAAATCAAATTCCTTTTTAATGCTGAAAGCGCAATTAAAGATGCATATTTAACTTTTGAAAAAACAGATACCGGGTGGGCATGTCAAATAGTCTCTGGTGGCGTGAGCTCTTTTCCTTCTATTGATGGTTGTTCATAGTCAATGCATACCAATCTAGCCTCAATCCTACGTCAAGCTGAGCTAATCAGCTTGACGCAAGAAAGTGCCATCATAGAATTAATCCAAGCAAAAACACATACAGTGACTTCTGCACTTTTGACTCAAGGCATATTTAGCTCTAATGAATTACTTGATCATCTTGCACGTATTTTTGGTCTGGAGAGTGTTGATATCACTCAACATAACTATACCGAGACATGTCAAAAACTAGGACTGCGAGAGCTAATCATCCAATACCAAGCCCTTCCTATTTATCATGACAACAACACAATTCGTTTAGCGGTTTCAGATCCAAGTATTAGCCACATTGAAGAGGATTTTCGTTTTACTAGCGGAAAGCAGATCGACATTGTTCTAGCAGATCAAGAACAGATCAACGCAGCAATTCGCCGAGTTTATGGCTACACACTTTCTGAAAACGCTGCGCAATATAAGGAGATCACTCAAGACGAACTTGCTTCGCTTGTCGAACTCTCTTCAGATGAAATCGAATTAACTGAGGATCTCAGTAAAGACGATGCTCCAGTCTCACGTTTTATTAATCAAATCTTAATTGAAGCCGTTCGAAAAGGAGCATCCGATATTCATTTTGAACCCTATGAAGACAGCTATCGAGTTCGCTTTCGTTGCGATGGGATCTTAATTGAAAATAACACCCCCTCCTCTCACTTGAGTCGACGTCTTTCTGCTCGTTTAAAGATAATGGCAAAACTTGATATAGCAGAGCGTCGCCTGCCTCAAGATGGCCGAATCAAACTCAAGTTAAATAATGACACCGCCGTTGATATGCGCGTTTCTTCTTTACCAACATTGTGGGGTGAAAAAGTGGTCTTGCGTTTATTAGATAGCAGCTCTGCATATTTAGATATCAATCAACTCGGCTACAGTAAAAAGCAACAACAACTCTACCTCTCTGCACTAAAACGCCCCCAAGGGATGATTCTAATGACGGGGCCGACAGGCAGTGGAAAAACAGTTTCCCTTTATTCTGGGCTCAATATTTTAAATACCCCAGATAAAAACATATCTACCGCTGAAGATCCCGTAGAGATAAACCTTACTGGCATTAATCAAGTCCAAGTAAATCCCAAAATAGGCTTTGATTTTTCTCATGCATTACGCTCATTCTTACGACAGGATCCTGATGTCGTGATGGTAGGTGAAATTCGAGATCTTGAAACCGCTGAAATCGCAATCAAAGCCGCCCAAACAGGGCATTTAGTGCTTTCAACGCTTCATACTAATTCAGCCGCAGAGTCCATTGTTCGTTTAGCTAATATGGGGATAGAGCAGTTCAATCTTGCTTCATCCCTAAGCTTAATCATTGCACAACGTTTAGTAAGAAAACTGTGCCCACATTGTAAACATGTTGACCCTCTCAGCTCAGATATCAGAAATAAGTATGCCATCAAATTAGAAAGTACCCTTTTTAAAGCCAACCAAAGTGGCTGTAACAAATGCACTCATGGCTATTCAGGCCGTATTGGGGTTTATGAAGTCATGCCTTTTAGCAAAGAATTATCCGCCGCTATTTTAAAAAGAGCCTCAGCTAATGAAATAGAGGAACTTGCCATTAAACAAGGGATGGATAGCTTAGCAACCTCAGGAATTCATCGATTAGAAGATGGAACAACAAGCTTACAAGAACTCACTCGAGTGCTCTATTTCTAACACTTTAATGGCACCAGACTATGCAGAACTCAGTAAATAAAACCAACTTCCCTCGCTTAACACGTTTCTACTGGAGGGGCCTTAATCAGAAAGGTCAGAACGTTTCCGGCACACTATTGGTATTGAATGAGCAAGAAGTTAGAGCAAAACTAAGCACACAACAAATACGAATAAAGAAAATAAAAAAACGCCATATTTCTAGCATGGAAAGAATAAAGCATTCGATAAAAGGTAAGGACATCACTCTATTAACGCGTCAGTTAGCAACGATACTAAATGCGGGAGTACCGTTAGTTCAATCTTTGCAGCTTATCGCAGAAAGTAATCCCAAAGCAGAAATGAAATCTATATTAAATCAAATAATTTTATCCGTAGAATCAGGAGAGCCTCTTTCCAAGGCCATGCTAAGAAGTAGCCCTTTCTTTGATCCCTTTTATATTGATATGCTTGCTACTGGAGAAGAAACAGGATGCTTGCCCCAAACCTTTAAGCGTTTAGCGTCTTATAGAGAAAAAAGCGAACAATTAAGATCGAAAGTCATCAAAGCGATGATTTACCCAACCATGGTTTTACTTGTTTCCATTATCGTGGCCATTTTAATGCTTACTCTCGTCATTCCTGAATTTGAAAATATCTTTAGTGGCTTTGGCGCTGAACTTCCTTGGTTTACCCAGCAAATAATTCAAGCATCATATCTATTACAGCACTATGGCCTATGGATATTGATCCTAATGATCATCGGCAGTTTTATTTTTAAGTCTGTTCATAGGCGATCTTATACGCTGCAACTGATACTCAGTAAAAACAGTCTACGCATTCCGATTATTGGTTCTATTTTATCCAAAGCGGCTATCGCAAAATTTAGCCGTACTTTAGCAACCAGTTTTAGCTCAGGATTACCTATTTTACACAGCTTACAAACCACCAGTAAAACCGCAGGAAACCTATACTATCAACAAGCAATTTTTTTAGTGCAACAAAGCACGGCGGCAGGAATGCCTCTTTATCTTGCTATGCGTCATTCTCAAGCTTTCCCCGAGATGGTACTTCAGATGGTTATGATTGGTGAAGAGTCAGGACAACTTGACGATATGCTCAATAAAATAGCGCTGATCTATGAAGAAGATATTGATAATACGGTAGATAATTTAGGCAAGTTATTAGAACCATTAATCATCATTTTCCTAGGAGGTATGATTGGTGGGTTGGTCGTTGCTATGTATCTTCCTATCTTTAATTTAATGAGTGTAATAGGATAAAATTCTGATACCATCTCTGTACTTATGCTCTTCTAATACTGGACGCTTTTTACATGGCTGTTTTTGATTACTATCCTTGGCTCTTCCCACTCTTTGCTACACTATTTGGTTTATTAGTCGGTAGCTTTCTTAATGTCGTGATCTATCGCCTTCCTATCATGATGGAAAAAGAGTGGAAAAAAGAGTGCATTGACTGTTTTCCTGATTTAGAACCAAAGAATAAAACAGCTAAGAAAGAAGAAGTCTTCAACCTTAGCGTGCCTCGTTCTCGCTGTCCGAAATGCAACACTCAAATTAAATTTTATGACAATATTCCAGTTATTAGCTGGTTGCTCTTAAAAGGAAAGTGCCGTCAATGCAGTAATCCTATTAGCTTTAGATACCCTACTATTGAGCTTTTATCCGGCGCGATGTGTTTTGCCATCTCTTACTTACTTCCCTTCTCATACTTTGCTGTCGCCGCCATCCTATTTACCTTAGTTCTCATCGCACTAACCTTTATCGATATTGATACGATGTTGTTACCCGATCAAATTACCTTACCATTAGTATGGTCTGGTATTTATTTGGCTTTAGTTGGATGGAGCCCTGTTAGCTTGATTGACTCTGTTATTGGTGCAATGGCTGGCTATCTTATTCTGTGGTCTATTTATTGGGGCTTTAAGTTATTAACCGGTAAAGAAGGCATGGGGTATGGTGATTTTAAATTACTGGCTGCCATTGGCGCTTGGTTAGGTTGGCAACAGCTGCCCTTAGTGGTTTTACTCTCTTCCGTTGTCGGTGCCATTATCGGCATTGCGATGTTAAGTGCACAAAAAAAAGGCTTTGATAAAGCGATCCCTTTTGGTCCGTATTTAGCCATAGCTGGCTGGATCTGCCTATTGTGGGGACAACAAATTGGCCAATGGTATTTCACTACAATTTTAGGTTTCCCACTATGAGTTATGTTGTCGCAATTACTGGCGGGATAGGCAGTGGAAAAACCACTGTTGCTGATACTTTTCAGAAAAACCATGCTATCGATATTGTGGATGCAGATATCATTGCTCGTGATGTTGTAAAACCTAATACAAAAGGCTTAACCTCTATCGCTGAACATTTTGGTCATTCCATTCTATTACCTAATGGAACTCTAAATCGAGCAGAGCTTCGACAACGCATTTTTTCAAACACCAATGAAAAAACATGGCTTAATAATTTACTTCATCCATTGATCCGTGAAGAGATGCAGCATCAACTGTCATTATCCACATCACCTTACGCACTGCTTGTTGTTCCACTTTTAGTTGAAAATCAGCTGCAATACCTAGCAAATAGAGTCCTTGTTGTTGATGTTTTGGAGCAAACTCAAATTAATCGTACCATTACCCGTGATAAAGTAGATACTGAACAAGTTAAAGCTATTCTTGCTTCGCAAGCCTCACGAGAAGAGCGACTGGCACTTGCTGATGACATAATTAAGAATGATCTCAATATTTGCGATCTCGATAATGAAATAGCTCTGCTACATAATAAATATCTGCTATTGTCTCAGGCATCTATAAATAAAGAGAATCAATAAAGACTATGAATGGATTGGGTATGCAAAAATTTGAACACCCTTTAAATGAAAGGACTCGAATTTATTTACGAATAGAATCCCTATTTCGTAAGCTTGGGCATTCTGCTGATTTAACTCAACCATTTGAGTATCAGGTATTCTTTAGTTCTCTTTTTAATATGCTCGATATTTTAGAGCAAGTTCAGGTGAAGGCCGATTTAGGCAAAGATCTAGAAAAGCTGCGTTTACAATATCGCGCTTGGATGGATATCGAAGGAGTTGACCAATCGGCTTTACTTTCTGTTTTAGAGCAAATTAGTCAAGTGCATTATAATCTAATGCAAACCACTCGACCGGGTCACTCTTTAAAAGAAGATCGCTTTCTATCTGCATTAAAACAACGATTTTTTATTCCTGGTGGCGATTGCTGCTTTGATTTACCCGCATTGCACCATTGGTTACACCTCCCTTTAGAAGTTCGATGCCGTAATACTCATAATTGGATGTCTCAGCTACTTTCGTTATCAGACGCCTTATCATTGTGGCTACGACTAACGCGAGAAACCGCTCGTTTTGAACCTCAAATTGCCCGTAATGGATTTATGCAAAGTGAAATGGAGAATTCCAATTTATTGCGCCTAGAGATCCCTATTGAGCAAGGAGTTTATCCAATGATCTCTGGGCATAAAAGTCGTTTTGCGTTACGCTTTATGTCTTTCGAAACCAACAAGAATTGTGAAAAAGACATTGAGTTTACGCTTGCTGTCTGTTGAGGAATCCATGTCAGAATCAAATAATATCCAACCAACTACGGTAAAATGTCCAACTTGCCAAGCTCCAGTTATCTGGAACGAAGAGAGTCAATTTCGTCCATTCTGTAGTAAAAAATGCCAAATGATTGATTTTGGTGAGTGGGCTGATGAAGAAAAATCCATTGCTGGCGCCCCTGATATGTCAGATTCAGATGGCTGGTCTGAAGACCAATATTAATTCGATATTATCTGCTCCAATAAAATTCAAAAAAAGCGATCATTTATGATCGCTTTTTTTATGTTCACAGGCCACAGCATCAGACTAACTAAAGCATTTAAGTACTTGATTTAAAATAGGAACATTTGCTTCAGGGAATTCATAAGAAGCGAGTTCTAAAATAGGAACCCATAACCCTTGTTGTCCTTCCTTTCCATAAGGTTCACCTGCAAACTGAGTAACGGTGAAAAAATCAAAATAGAGAGATTTATCAGGGTAGTCATAATTTAACGACTCGAAAATGGTTAACTCCGTAGTTTCAATGCCAATCTCTTCATATAACTCTCTGATTAACGCCTGCTCTGCACTTTCCTCTTGCTCTACTTTCCCACCAGGAAATTCCCAGAATCCGCCCTTATGTGCTTTATCTGGGCGCTTAGTAATAAATACTTGGCTCTTATCTGCATTTAAAATAATGGCAGCAACTATATGTAATCGTTTCATTTATGGCCTTTATATCAATGATATACCTATAAAAAAGCCGCTAAAAATAGCGGCTTTCGATTATGAATCAACAGTGTATATCAACTAGATTTTACCGTGACACTGTTTGTATTTTTTACCTGAGCCACAAGGACAAACTTCATTACGCCCTACTTTTCGCTCATCGCGAACCATTGGTGTATGAGCTTCTTCTGCCGTTTCACCATCGTCTAATTGGCTTTCAGCATTTTGATGCTGCAGCTTCTGACGACGAGTCATTTCTTCCGCTTGTTGACGACGTTGCTCTTCCATGCGCTCAACATCTTCTTGTTGTTGTACACGCACTTTACTTAAAATTGAAATCACATCAAATTTTAACGTATCAAGTAAGCCTTCAAACAACTCAAACGATTCACGCTTGTACTCTTGTTTCGGGTTCTTCTGAGCATAACCACGTAAATGGATACCTTGACGAAGATGATCCATCGCCGCTAAGTGCTCTTTCCACAAACCATCAAGTGTTTGTAGCATAACTGCTTTTTCAAAGTTACGCAGAACTGATTCACCAACAGATTCTTCTTTATCTTTATAAACTTGAATCGCAGTTTCAATCACTTTTTCACGTAGATTATCTTCATGAAGTTTATCATCGCTATCTAACCACTCTTGAATTGGAATATCCAAATCAAAATCAGCACGTAGACGTGTTGTTAACCCTTCAACATCCCACATTTCTTCTAATGACTGTGCAGGAATATATTGACCAAATAGCCCTTCAAGAACATCTTGACGGTTATAAGCAATCATCTCGCTAATATCATCAACATTCATCAGCTCATCGCGCAGCTCATAAACGACTTTACGTTGATCATTGGCAACATCATCGTACTCAAGCAATTGCTTACGAATATCGAAGTTACGACCTTCAACTTTACGTTGTGCATTTTCAATCGCTTTTGTTACCCAAGGATGTTCAATTGCTTCACCCTCTTCCATACCTAACTTTTTCATCATGTTAGATACACGATCAGAAGCAAAGATACGCATTAGAGCATCTTCCATTGATAGGTAAAAGCGTGAAGAACCCGCATCACCTTGACGACCAGCACGACCACGTAATTGGTTATCGATACGACGAGACTCATGACGCTCTGTACCAATAATATGAAGGCCACCAGCGGCAAGTACTGCATCGTGAGCTTCTTTCCATTTAGCTTTCGCTTCTTGGATTTGTGCATCAGTAGGTTCGTTTATTTTAGCAAGCTCTGCCTGCCAGCTACCACCAAGAACGATATCCGTACCACGGCCTGCCATGTTAGTAGCAATAGTTACCGCACTTGTTGTACCTGCATTCGCAACGATGTCTGCTTCTTTTTCATGGAATTTAGCATTAAGTACGTTGTGCTTAATTTTTGCTTTTTTCAATGCATTTGAAAGCAGTTCTGATTTTTCAATCGAAACGGTACCAACCAATACTGGCTGACCACGTTCAGAACAACCTTTAATGTCTTCAATGATAGCTGCAAATTTTTCTGCTTCTGTCATGTAGACTAAATCACCCATATCATTACGAGTCATTGGACGGTTAGTTGGAATTACTACCGTATCAAGACCATAAATAGATTGGAATTCAAAAGCTTCCGTATCAGCTGTACCCGTCATACCTGACAGTTTGTCATATAGACGGAAGAAGTTTTGGAAAGTGATTGATGCTAATGTTTGGTTTTCGTTCTGAATTTTAACACCTTCTTTTGCTTCAACAGCTTGGTGTAGACCTTCAGACCAACGACGACCTGGCATTGTACGACCAGTATGCTCATCAACAATGATAACTTCATCGTCTTTTACAATGTAGTCCACGTCTTTTTCAAACAATACATGTGCACGTAATGCTGCATTGATGTGATGAAGTAAGCTGATGTTAGCTGGAGAATACAAGGTATCATCCGCTTCCATTAAACCTTCATCTTTTAATAGCTGTTCAACAAACTCTTGACCGTTTTCAGTCAGGTGCGTTTGTTTTCCTTTTTCATCTAATGTGTAGTGACCTTCACCGCGATACTCTTCACTGTCTTCTTCATCTTGTTTCACAAGTTGAGGGATCAGTGTATTAATTCGCGTATAAAGCGCAGAGCTATCTTCCGCAGGACCAGAAATGATAAGAGGGGTACGAGCTTCATCGATTAAGATTGAATCCACTTCATCGATTACTGCGAAATAGCGTTCACGTTGAACACGATCTTCAGCACGGAAAGCCATGTTGTCACGTAGATAGTCAAAACCAAATTCGTTATTTGTGCCATATAAAATATCGCATAAATACGCTTGTTTTTTCTCTTGAGGTGGCATGTTTGGCACGTTGATACCAACAGTCATGCCTAAGAATTCAAATAACTCTCGGTTAGTTTCAGCATCACGCTTTGCAAGGTAATCATTCACCGTTACGACGTGAACGCCTTTGCCCGTTAATGCATTTAAATAACATGGTAGAGTTGCTGTTAGTGTTTTACCTTCACCAGTACGCATTTCTGCAATTTGGCTATCGTTCAGAACCATACCACCAATCATTTGAACGTCAAAGTGGCGCATACCATACAGACGTTTAGATGCTTCACGTACCGTCGCAAACGCTTCTGGTAGTAAACTATCTAAATCTTCACCTTGCTCTAAACGTGCACGGAACTCGATTGTTTTCGCTTTTAATTCTTCGTCTTGTAATGATTCGAATTGTGGTTCGAGTTTATTAATTTGATCTACGATTTTACGTAGCTTACGTAATGTACGATCATTACGGCTACCGATAACTTTTGTTAGAATTTTAGAAAACATGATTCCGTTGCTTCTCTTATCTCTATGATCATTTCTGATCGGTTTATCTGAAATGTGAATCAATCACCTAGAGAAATTACTCTAAGAAAAAAACTTCTTTATATACTTATCTTATGGGGATTCGACTTTGATTTTTCAAGGCCTATCATGATAGTTGTGTTGCTAGTCATCATAAGTAATAATTAGGAAAGTATAAGCGATAATGTAAAGCAATCCTAAGCTAAATCCGTAGAGTTTGATTTCAATTCTGAAAAATTCAGATCTAATTGGCATTTATGACTTTTTCTTTGGTGTTAGCCTATTAAATAGCACTCTATATATGAGAATTACTAACGATGCGAGACCACAGACCCCAGCCTGCGAATGATTTTTTTAATAATACTCGCTTTAAAGATATTCAAGAAAAGGCGATTATTCTATCTAAATTATCGCATGTACTAAAAGATGCGTTACCCGCGGGTTGTGAAGATCATTGCCGCGTGGCAAATTACCGCCAAGGATCTTTAGTGATCGAAGTCTCGGGTAGCGTTTGGGCAACACGAATAAACTATGAAAGATTAGCCATATTATCTGCTTTTCGCCGCCATGGATTACCTGGATTATCGAATCTAGAAATTAAAATCAATCCGGATCTTGCTCGATCTTTTGTTGGTGAAAAGCCGGCGGTGTACAAAACTGAAAAACAAGCAAAGCGAGAATTATCGGCAGCAGCAGCAAGTGCATTGGAAATGGTCGCAGAGACTGCATCACCAAAACTTAAAAAGAGATTAGAGAGCTTAGCTGCATTAGCAAATAAGAAATAGAAATAGAAATAGAAATAGAAATAGAAATAGAAATAGAAATATTACAGACAAAAAAAAGCCAAGCATAATGCTTGGCTTTTTAATTTTATGATGGATTAAGCAAGTACCATTCCTGGCTGCATAAATGCAACTGGTGATTCTTGTTCATCTTCAATGGTTGTCCACTCCCATGCTTCTTGATCGGCAAGAACAGCACGAAGTAGCTGATTATTCAGAGCGTGACCTGATTTATAAGCGCTTATTTGACCCAAGATACTATGACCACACATATATAGGTCACCCACAGCATCTAGAACTTTATGCGTTACAAATTCATTATCAAAACGTAATCCGTCTTCATTTAGAATACGGTAATCATCTAGTACGATTGCACAATCAAAGCTACCACCTAAACATAGGTTTTGCGATTGTAAGTACTCGATATCACGCATAAACCCGAAAGTACGAGCTCGTGAGATATCTTTGATGAACGATTGGCTTGAAAAATCAAACACTAACTTTTGGTCATCTGAGTCAATTGCTGGGTGATTGAAGTCAATAGTAAAATCTAAGCGGAAACCGTTATAAGGACGAATTTCTGCCCACTTATCACCATCTTCAATGCGAACAGGTTTCTTAATACGAATGAATTTCTTCGCTGTATTAAGTTCTTCAATACCCGCTGACTGTAAAAGATATACAAAAGGACTTGCACTGCCATCCATAATTGGAATTTCAGGAGCATCAACTTCGATAACTACGTTATCAATGCCCATGCCTGCCAATGCAGCATTTAAGTGTTCAACCGTTGAGATTCTTACGCCTTCATCATTAACTAACGCTGTACATAGCATTGTATCGCGTACTGACTCTGGGTCCGCAGGGAAATCAACAGGTGGGTTAAGGTCGGTACGACGATAAATAACACCTGTGTTTGCTGCTGCTGGACGAAGAGTAAGCGTGACCTTACGGCCTGAGTGCAAACCCACGCCTGTCATTTGTACGATACTTTTCAGTGTACGTTGTCTGATCATATGCTCATCTCAACTATAAATATGCTTGATTTCAAACCAATTCTAAGAACTGGTCTGATATTCTAGCACACAATTTTCTATAAAACCAAATCGTTTGATGATTAATTAGTCAGCTTGACGTCGTAAAAACGCAGGGATATCTAAATAATCTTCTTTCTGATCTGGCTTAGCTTGCGCTGCACCAGCATTCTGAACACCTGCCGCTGGCGACGTTGATGGTGTAGTTTGCGGTGCTGCTGATTTAGTTACCTGCACATTTTGTGCCGCTTTCTCAACCGTTGGCTCAACAACTGGAGCTTTCGCTTGAACAGATGCTTGAACTACCGGTTGTGCTGCAGGTGCTGACTGAGCCGGAGCTGTCGTTGTTTTATTTGTTACTAACGTGATTTCTGGTTTTTTTTCAGAACCAATACCCGTAGCAACAACAGTTACTCGAATTTCATCCGTCATATCAGGGTCAAGAGAAGTACCAATAACCACTGTTGCATTATCAGATGCAAAAGCTTTTACTGTGTTACCAACAGTTTCAAACTCATCAAGGCGCATATCAAGGCCAGCAGTAATGTTAACAAGAACACCACGAGCACCAGCAAGATCGATATCTTCAAGTAATGGACTTGAAATCGCTTCTTCTGCAGCTTGTTCAGCTCGGTCTTCACCGACTGCAATACCACTACCCATCATTGCATGTCCCATTTCAGACATAACTGTACGAACATCGGCGAAATCGACGTTGATCATACCTGGGCGTGTAATCAGCTCAGCAATACCTTGAACCGCATTACGAAGAACATCATTTGCTTTTGCAAATGCTTCTAATAATGTAATCCCGCGGCCAAGTACTTTTAACAATTTCTCGTTTGGAATCGTAATTAATGAGTCAACGTGTTTAGATAACTCTTCAATACCTTGCTCAGCAAAAGCAAGACGTTTACGTCCTTCAAAACTAAACGGTTTTGTTACAACAGCAACCGTTAGAATATTTAATTCTTTTGCAACTTCAGCAATAATTGGCGCAGCACCTGTACCAGTACCACCACCCATACCAGCTGCGATAAATACCATATCGGCACCAGCTAATACTTCTTTAATTGCTTCACGATCTTCTAGCGCAGCATCACGACCAACTTGCGGGTTTGCACCTGCACCTAAGCCTTTTGTGATGTCTCCACCAATTTGAATAACTGTATTTACACTAGTCTTACGAAGAGCTTGCGCATCAGTATTTACACTAATGAATTCAACACCTTCAATTGACTCACGTACCATGTGCTCGATAGCATTACCGCCACCACCACCTACACCGACTACTTTAATTACTGCTTCGTCGGACATTTCCATCATCGGCTCAAACATCTGTTCTCTCCGTTTCTTCCTGTTCGCTCAGGTTAAAACTCTTTTAGTATCCAATTTTTAAATTTCTTCATTACAGTTGTAAAAGATTGCTGCTTATTCGGCACATAATCTTCATCGTCATGTAATTGACTTTCTTTACCGTAATGCAAAAGCCCTACCGCTGTTGCTTGATAAGGCTCTTTTACGTAATCTGTTAGGCCTGTTACCTCTAAAGGTTGGCCTATTCTAACTTGGGTCTGGAACACGCGCTCAGCACAATCTACCAAACCATTAATTTGTGATCCGCCACCAGTTAATACAATACCTGCGGCAAGATGGTGCTTTGTACCTTCAGCGCGTAATTTATCTTGAATAGCAAGAACACGCTGGTTTACAAGCCCGAGTAGCTCAGAATACCTTGGTTCAATCACTTCTGCTAGCATTCTTCGCTGTAAACTTCTAGAAGGTCGACCGCCAACACTCGGTACGTTAACCGTTTCATCACGATTAATGTGTTCACTAATGGCACTACCGTATTTTACTTTTAATTTTTCAGCATCGTTGAATGGCGTACCAAAAGCGTAAGCAATGTCACTTGTTACTGCATTTCCAGCATAAGGAAGGACCTCTGCATGGCGCAATGAACCATCTGTCCAAATCGCAATATCCATTGTTCCGGCGCCGATATCAACGACACAAACACCTAAATCTCGCTCATCTTCTGTAATCACTGCATTACTTGATGCTAAACCAGAAAAGATGATGTGTTCAACTTTTAAGCCACAACGCTCTACCGCTTTAACGATATTACGCGCCATATCATTATGGCAGGTAATAAGATGAACACTCACTTCCATTCTCATACCCGATAACCCAATAGGATTACGAATACCTTTTTGAACATCAATAGAGAATTCTTGAGGGATAACATGTAGTGTGCGTTGTTCATCACCAATCTTAACTGATTTAGCGGTATGAATTACACTATCCATATCATCTTGGGTTACTTCTTCTTCAGAAATAGATCCCATACCTTTCTCTATTTGACTAGCAATGTGTTTACCCGATAAAGAAATAAACACAGAGGTAATGGTGCACTCTGCCATCAATTCAGCTTGGTCAATCGCTCTTTGAACCGATTTAACTACCGATTCAAGATCGTTAACGCCACCTTTATCCATTCCGCGAGAGGGACATGAACCAGAGCCAATAACGCTCACTTGGCCATCAGGTAAAACTTCGCCTACTAGTGCTGAGACCTTGTTTGTACCGATGTCTAAACCAACAATAATACTGCCTTCTGGCGTTTTACTCATGTCAATTCTCTTCTTTAATCTTCTACATTATCAGGCTTCCACCCAACTGCAGCGCCAGTATCATAACGAAGATCTATATAATCTATCGAATTCTTTTTATCATCTAATTGCTTATATAAAGCAATAAAACGCTGTACTCTTTCTTCTCGGGCATCACGACCAAGCTCTAGTCGAATACCATTATCCAATACAACCTGCCACGATAAACGTTCAGTTAATGCAACACTATGCACTGTTGTATTTATTACTTTAAATTGAGCCTGTAACTGATGCCAAAAATCGAGCACCTCTTTACTATTTGCTTCTGGACCAAATAACGCAGGTTTAGGTTCTAATAAATCACTCATTGGTGCATTAAAAACTACACCTTCAGGATTAACAATGACTTTATTATTCCATGTTGCTTCTGGCTGGTTTTCCACCACAAACACTTTTATCGTTTCTGGCCATTGCTTACGAACAGAAACCTGAGCGATCCACGGCAAAGACAATAAGGCATCTTGCAACTTATTAACATCCTGCGTCATGAAGGTCCCAATAGAGTCCATTGAGTCTATCGCTTCACGAATATCATCTGCCGTAATATGCTTCAACTGCCCTTGGATAATCATATGAGATAAAGGCAATCTATCTTCATCTGTCATCCAACTTATCGTTGAGGCAACCAGCCATAATGAAATCATCACAACCAAAGAAAGAAAAAGCGCACCTGGCAGGTGTTTTCTTATTTTTTCTTTATCAAATGAAGTATTCATTTTGACCGTCTTAATCATATTATTTTCACAACAGAGCCAAAATCTCGTCATCACTTTTATATTACATAAAATGACTGCGTTTTGATGGCATTAAAATAAATTCATCTAATAACTATAGGGTGCAAAAACCCTCTATCCCAGTTTCTGATAGGATATTATTAATACAATGAGGATTCTATCTCATTATTCGTGTTTTTATTAGAAGTTCTAACTAATTAAACAATTATTACCCTAATGTTTTCATTGTTTCAATATTTAACTCTAATGAAGCTAGCTGTTTTGCTAGTTTACCAACATCACCAGCACCCTGTGTCAGGACTAAATCACCTTCTTGAATGATATTAGCTAATACTGGTGGTAACGCTTCTATATTTGGCACAAAAATAGGATCAATTTTTCCACGGCCACGAATAGTTCGGCATAATGCTCGACCATCGGCACCTACAATTGGGGTTTCACCTGCAGAGTACACATCAAGCATGATAAGAACGTCTACATTATCCAATACATTCGCAAAATCATCATATAAATCACGAGTTCGGCTATAACGATGCGGTTGGAAGATCATAACTAAACGCTTATCAGCCCAACCTGCACGGGCAGCTTTTATCGTTACATCAACTTCTGTTGGATGATGACCATAATCATCCACCAACATTGCAGAACCATTACCCGTTTCAAATTCACCTAATTGGTCAAAACGACGACCTGCGCCTTCAAAATTCAACAGTGCGGATAGAATTGCTTCATCTTCTACTTCCTCTTCTGTTGCCACTGCAATCGCAGCAGTTGCATTCAAGGCGTTATGCTTTCCTGGAATATTAAGAACAATATCTAAATCAGTACGATCTTTTCTTTGTACTGTGAAGAAACTTTGTTGAGCAACTTGACGATAGTTAACTAAACGAACATCCGCATCTTCTGAAAAACCATACGTAATAACCTGACGACTGACTCGAGGTAATAGCTCTCTTACCACATCATCATCAATGCACATTACCGCTTGACCATAAAACGGCAGATTATGAAGGAAATCAATAAACGTTTGTTTTAATACTTCAAAGTCACCGCCATAGGTATCCATGTGGTCAGCTTCGATATTAGTAACAATACTAACCATTGGTTGAAGGTGCAAAAATGAAGCATCACTTTCATCGGCTTCTGCAATAAGAAAACGACTAGAACCTAAACGTGCATTTGTACCTGCATTTTTAACCAAACCACCATTAACAAACGTTGGATCCAAACCTGCTTCTGAGTAGATTTGAGTCGTTAATGCTGTAGTCGTTGTTTTCCCGTGAGTTCCGGCAACCGCAATACCATGACGGTAACGCATCAGCTCGGCCAACATTTCTGCACGGCGGATCACTGGAATACGGTTTTCTTTCGCAGCTACAATTTCAGGATTCATTGGATCAATCGCGGTAGATACCACAACAACACTGGCTTTTTCTACATTGCTTGCTTGGTGACCAAAAAAGATCGTTGCGCCTTTTTGAGCTAAACGAACAGTGACTGTATTTTCAGCCATATCTGAACCACTGATGTTATAGCCTTCGTTTAAAAGTACTTCGGCAATACCACTCATGCCTGCGCCACCAATACCAACAAAGTGAATGCATTCTACACGGCGCATTTCAGGGATCATGGTTCTAATTTCAGCTAATTGCAGTTTCTGATCTTTTATCATTCTAAATCTCAATTCTTCTATTTTGCGAGGTCTTTAATCGCACTGGCAACACGTACGTCAGCATCAATAATGGCTGCCTTACGAGCATTACATGCCATTTCTAATAATTCTTTTCGCTCTAAACCATTCAGTGTATCAACCAAACCCCGAACTGTTAAATCTTGTTGTTCAATCATTTGCGCTGCGCCACACTGTACAAGGTGATCCGCATTTAATGCTTGTTGACGATCTTTGTGCATAAAGGGAATAAATACAGAGCCAACACCAGCAGCTGAAACTTCAGATACCGTTAGCGCACCTGAACGGCACACCAATAAATCAGCCCATGCATAAGCCGCAGCAACATCATCAATAAACTCTGTTACGTTCGCGTCTGTCATTCCATTATCACAATATGCTTGATAAACCGTTTCTTGATTGCCTTTGCCTGCTTGATGCCAAATTTCAACAGAGTGATTCAGTTTTGGCAATGCTTCTGGCAATGTCGTATTAAGAATACGGGCACCTTGACTACCTCCCATGATTAATACACGAATAGGGCCACTACGTTCAGCAAATCGTTCGCTTGGATGAGGCAATTGACATACATCTTCCCTTACTGGATTACCAACGACGTCTGCATTTGGAAAAGCACCCGGAAACGCTTGAAATACACGTTTAGCAATTTTAGATAACCACTGGTTGGTTAAGCCAGCAACGGCATTTTGTTCATGCAATACAACAGGGATACCAGATAACCAAGCAGCAATACCACCAGGGCCACTTACGTACCCTCCCATTCCAAGTACAACATCAGGCTGCCATGCTTTGATATGCTTTTTAGCTTGAGAGATCGCGCCCAATATTTGAAACGGTGCAGCAAGCAACTTTTTAAAACCTTGTCCACGTAAGCCTTTTACTTTGATAAAGTCGATTTCAATACCATGTTTGGGTACTAAATCCGCTTCCATTCTATCTTCTGTACCTAACCAGCGAATTTCCCATCCTTCACTTTGTAGCTGTTTTGCTACTGCTAACCCAGGAAATACATGACCGCCAGTACCACCAGCCATCACTAATAAACGTTTATTTTTGTTCTTCATTTTCGCTCCGTGGAGGCTCGTTTTCTAAAAAGACGCGACATTCATGATCAATACGAATAAGCAGAGATACTGCTACTGACATAATAATTAAACTGGAACCGCCATAACTGATAAGAGGTAACGTTAATCCTTTCGTTGGCACAATACCCGCTGCCGCACCAACATTAACTAACGTTTGAAACGCAAACCAAATGCCGATACCAAAAGCTAAAAAACCACCAAAACGCTGATCATGTTGTAGACACTTACGTCCAATAAGCAGTGCTTTTAATACTAAGGAAAAAATCAAAACAAGGACAAGAGTAACACCAACGAATCCTAACTCTTCAGCCACTACCGCAAACACAAAGTCGGTATGAGCTTCTGGAAGATACTCTAATTTTTGAATTGAGTTACCTAATCCCTCACCAAACCAACTACCTCGACCAAATGCCATTAGCGATTGAGTTAGCTGATAACCACTGCCAAACGGATCTTGCCATGGGTCTAAGAAAGAGGTGACACGACGCATACGATAAGGTTCAGCCACAATCAATACGATAACTAATGAGATACCACTCATCACTAACGCTATAAATTGCCACAACTTAGCGCCTGCAATAAATAGCATGCCGATAGTGGTAACAAACATTACGATTGTTGTCCCTAGATCGGGCTGTAGCAGTAAGAAAAAAGCAAGACCAATAAGAACGACTAACGGTTTTACAAATCCTTTAAAACTGTCTCTCACCTCACCATGGCGACGAACAAGATAACCAGAAATAAAGACAAATAAAGAGAGTTTAGCAACCTCTGCAGGTTGTAAGTTAAAGATCCCTAACGGCAACCAACGCGCTGCACCATTAACGGATTTACCCACCACTAAAACAGCAGCCAATAACAAAAAAGAAATCAATAATAGGTGACTACTGTACTTCAACCAGTCATCTAATTTAATACGCAATACTATTGATGATGCACCCAACGCCAAACATACAAACAACATATGTCGCATCATAAAATGAAATGGCTGACCTGTTAAGCGAGTACTAATAGGGAACGATGCAGAACCTACCATAACAAGGCCGGTCAACATCAAAGCAAGAGCAATCCAAATCAACTGACGATCAAACATCACTTTAGGTGACGGGGTTAAACACCACTCTTGAACAGGAGATGTCCATTGTTTAATACGATCAATTATCAAAATTAACTCTCAGTTGAATATTGTTTTGCTAGTTGAGTGAACGCGTCACCTCTAGCCATAAAATTTGCGTACTGATCAAAACTCGCACATGCTGGAGATAACATCACCATGTCACCAGCGCTTAACGTAGGAAATAGCGTTTCAATTGCTTCATCCATTGTTTTACATAAACAAGAACGAGGATCCAATGGAATGAATTGATTTCCATCTTCCCCAAAGCAATACATCATTACATTTAATGCTTTTAATGCTGGTGCTAGCTCTGAGAAATCAGCACCCTTACCAACACCACCGACCAACAGATGTAATTTGCCATCAATTTTCAAACCAGACAATGCGGCTAATGTACTTGCCACATTCGTTGCTTTAGAGTCATTGACCCAACGAATGTCATGATTATCAGCGACAACTTGGCATCTATGTGTCAATCCATTGTAAGTTATTAATGTTTCTAGGGTTAAATCAAGATTAATTCCAACCGCATCCAACAAAGCAATCGCAACTAAGCTATTGGCTATATTGTGTTTACCCACTAAACCCAATTCATTGGTTGCAAGAATTTTTGTTGAACCTTTTGCTAAGTAATGAGTTTGATTTAATTCGATACAACCATAATCACCTTGATCAAAGCCAAAGCTCTTAACGGTTTTATCTTGTGTGTCTGGATAGGTAGCTCTGTCATCACGATTCACAATACACACTTCTGCGTGATCAAAAATACGTAACTTAGCTTGACGGTAATCGGCCATTCCTTGATATCTATCCATATGGTCTTCAGATAAATTTAAGAATGCTGCCGCTTTTAGTTTTAATGATGAGGTCGTTTCGAGTTGAAAACTTGATAACTCAAGTACATAAAGATCGGCGTCTTGCTCTAAAAGATCCAAAGCAGCAAAACCAATATTACCACCCACTGCCGTTTTAA
This sequence comes from Aliivibrio sp. EL58, assembly GCF_900312675.1. Taxonomy (GTDB): domain Bacteria; phylum Pseudomonadota; class Gammaproteobacteria; order Enterobacterales; family Vibrionaceae; genus Aliivibrio. The sequence goes on from NZ_OMPC01000008.1 coordinate 49,875, forward strand.
CACCGGCAGCATTAGCCATTTCACCGGTTAAATCTGTGACGGTACTTTTACCATTTGAGCCCGTAATGGCAATTACTGGTGCCGTAACCGCCCAAGCAAACAACTCAATATCACCAACAACAGGCGTGCCTTGCTCTATCACAGGTTGTAATTGTGGTGAGGCTAGTGCGATACCTGGGTTGGTTACAATAAGATCTGCTTCTAAAAGCCACTCTTGCTGCCAACCACCGGCGTGTAACTCAACCTGTTCAGGCAATTGTTCTTGGCCTGGCGGTGTATCACGAGTATCAATAACCTTTATTGTTAACGCTTCAGGCTGTCGTAGTAGATGCTTAACAACAGATAAGCCTGTCATACCTAACCCAACAACAACAACATTTTTAACACCACCAAAACCAGTCATATTAACGTACCTTCAATGTCGCTAATGCAATAAGAACCAATAACATAGAGATAATCCAAAAACGTACAATAACACGTGGTTCTGGCCATCCTTTCAGTTCGTAATGGTGATGTATTGGAGCCATACGGAAAATACGCTGACCACGTAGTTTATATGAACCTACTTGAAGAATTACCGATAAGGTTTCAACAACGAATACACCGCCCATGATCACTAATAAGAACTCTTGACGAACAAGAACAGCAATCGTACCTAATGCACCACCTAGTGCTAACGAACCTACATCGCCCATAAATACTTGTGCTGGGTAAGTGTTAAACCATAGGAAACCAAAGCCAGCACCAACGATTGCGGCACAAACAACTACCAATTCACTTGCTTGTGGAATGTGTGGAATGTGTAAGTAATTCGCAAACTGTACATTACCTGTTGCCCATGCAATAAAGGCAAAACCTGCAGCAACGAATACCGTTGGCATAATCGCTAAGCCATCAAGACCATCGGTTAAGTTAACCGCATTACTTGTTCCGACAATAACAAAGTAGGTTAATAGGATATAAGTCAGACCAAGTTGAGGCATGATGTCCTTAAAGAAAGGAACAACAAGCTGAGTTGCCGCGGTATCTTTACCGTAAGCGTACAGTGCAAAAGCAACAACAAGCGCGATTGCAGATTGCCAAAAATATTTCCAACGAGCGATAAGCCCATCGGTATTTTTACGTACCACTTTGCGATAATCATCAACAAAACCGACAGCACCATAGCCTAATAACACAAACATAACCGCCCATACATAAGGGTTTGTAAGGTCTGCCCATAAGAGAACGGTTACCGAAATGGCGGTTAAAATCATGATACCGCCCATCGTTGGGGTACCACGTTTACTAAAGTGAGATTCAGGACCATCATCACGAACCACTTGACCAATTTGCAGGCTCTGTAACCATCTAATTAGTTTAGGTCCCATCCATAATGAAATAGATAATGCCGTGATAATACTTAAAATAGCTCGGAAGCTAAGGTATTCAAATAAACGAAAAAACGGAAAATATTGCTCTAGAAAGTTTGATAACCAGATGATCATTACTGACACTCCTTAAGAGCAGAAACCACTTCGCTCATACGTGAACTATTGGCACCTTTTACTAACACGGTAACCTCATTATGTTTAATTAATTGTAATTGTTGCAGTACATAGCTATTTAATGCATCACGAGACTCAAAATGATGCCCCTCACATAACTCACTAATTACCTTTGTGTCGTCGCCAAAAGTAAGTACTTGCTCAAATTGATATGGGGCAGCATATTCACCAACTTCACGATGAAGTGCAAGGCTTTCTTCTCCAAGCTCTGCCATATTCCCTAAAACAAGCCAACGATTGCCGCTAAATCCGCCTAATAAATCCACTGCCGCTTTCATAGCAGGAACACTGGCATTGTATGTATCATCAATCACCTTAAGTCCTGACGGTAAGATCTCTACAGCGACTCTACCTTTAACATTACCTAACGCTTGTAAACCTTGCTGGATATCATCCAATGTACATTTTGCTTGAATTGCTAATGCTGCTGCTGCAACGGCATTGGCAACATTATGTTTTCCAATAATCGCTAAAGAAACACTGACACTGCCAATTGGAGTGTTTAAGTTGAATGACGGTTCACCCAGTGCATTCACCTCTATACTACTGGCATAAAAGTCAGCTTGGTGATTATCTTGAGAAAAACTAAATACCGTTTTACCCACAAATAAAGCGTTCCAATCAGGTAAGCCGTTACTATCTAGATTATAAATAGCGGTACCGTTCTCTTTTAGACCTTCAAAGATCTCACCTTTTGCCTTAGCAACTCCCTCTATCGAGCCAAAGCCTTCTAGATGCGCCGCCGCGATATTATTGACCAAGGCTACATTAGGTTGAACAAGTTGTGTGGTATAGGCGATTTCATTTTGATGATTAGCCCCTAATTCAATAACGGCAAAATCATTACTTGGTTGAGAGCGTAATAAGGTTAATGGAACACCAATTTCATTATTAAAATTACCCGCCGTCGCTAGTACTTCTCCTGAGAATTTCAAGATAGAGGCTAACATCTCTTTTACGGTTGTTTTTCCACAACTTCCTGTTAGCGCCAGCGTAAATGTATTGCATTGCTGATGAACGTATTGACCTAATAAGCCTAGCGCTTTTTCGGTATCATCAACGACGATTTGAGGTAATAGAGAGTCAACCTCACGCGAAACTAATAGCGCAACGGCACCTTGTTCTTGAGCAACAGAAATAAAAGAATGAGCATCAAAACGCTCACCAATAAGTGCAACAAACAGCCCTTTTTCTGCCATATTTCGACTATCAGTAGAAACACTTAAAATTGTGGTGTCAGAGCCAATTAAGCGTCCCTGACACGCTTGAGCAATCTCATTTAATGACATTAACATCATGATGATAATCCTAATAATTTCTGGGCGGTTTCACGATCTGAGTAATGGATAGTCTCATTAGCAAGCACTTGATAATCTTCATGGCCTTTGCCTGCGAGTAAAATAATATCCTTTTCATTCGCTTGAGAAAGTGCAAACTGGCACGCATCAAATCGATGATGAATAACATGAGCTGCTTCAGGTTGCTTCAAGCCAGCTAACATATCATTGGTAATAAGCGTAGGATCTTCAGAGCGAGGATTATCATCACTTAAAATAACAACATCTGCTTGCTGCTCAGCAATAGCGGCCATCATCGGGCGTTTACCCGTATCTCTGTCTCCACCACAACCGAAAATACACCATAACTTACCATCACAATGTACTCGTAATGCTTGTAGTGCTTTCTCTAGAGCATCAGGAGTATGAGCATAATCAACAACAACTTTCGCTCTGTTTTCTGAACTAAAAAGCTCCATTCGACCAATAACTGCTGTTAACTTTGGTGCGGCTTCGGCTAGCTTTTTAATATCGTAACCAAGAGATAAAAGCGTCGCAAAAGCAACCAATATATTACTGGCATTAAATGCGCCAATTAATGGTACAGAAAGCTCTGTATTTCCCCAATCAGATACCAATGTTAATTGAATACCATCGGTAGAATACGCAACAGAGGTAGCAAATACTTTTTGACCAGAATGACCAACGAGCTGTTCTTCATTAAGTGATACACCAACAGCATGAGGTAACTCTTTTAACCAAGAGAGACCAATCGCGTCATCTGCATTGATAATTGAATGCTTAGGTTTATGAGCGGTAAATAACAGTTTTTTCGCTTCAGCGTAATTCTCCATAGAGCCATGATAATCAAGATGATCACGACTTAGATTGGTAAATACAGCAGCATCAAAAGACAACGCGTTAACACGACCCTGAACTAAACCATGAGAAGAGATCTCCAATGCGGTTAATTCAGCACCTACACTTTCAAGTTCACTTAATGTTTGTTGAATTTCAATTGGGCTTCCCGTGGTATTTAGCGCCGGTTTTAAATCCGTTAATAAACCATTTCCCGTTGTGCCCATTACTCCCGCTGCCGTATCTAATAAGCTAGCCCACTGTGCAATGATCTGTGAAATGGTTGTTTTACCGTTAGTTCCCGTAATACCAACCAATTGCATCTTTCGTTTATCTGCTTGATAAAAACGTCCTGCAATAGCACTTAGCTTTTCTGATAACGAATCAATATAAACCACAATAGTTTGATCTATAGTTATCACTTTTCCTGCGACATTGTCGGCATCAGCATCGGCAATTACGGCAACCGCTCCATTAGCGATTGCTGAAGAAATAAACTGTCGGCCATCAACGGCATGACCTTTAATTGCCACAAATAAACAACCCGCTGAAACTTTACGACTGTCCAATGTCATGGATGAAATTGCCACAGCTTGAGTTAACTCGCACCAAGGCAACAGTAATTCAGATAACTGCATCATCAATATCCTAATTCAATACATCAATATGTTTTACGGTACTTTCGTCCGGCGCTACGTTCAATATTTGCAGCGCATCTTTCATTACCTGACCAAAAATAGGTGCCGCAACTTGTCCGGCGTAATATTCATCGCCCTGTGGTTGGTTAACGATAGTAACTAAAGCAATTCGAGGGTTACTTACTGGTGCGACACCGGCCGTCACCGTCATGTATTCATCACTGTAACCACCACGAACCGCTTTACGAGAAGTACCAGTTTTTGCGGCGACTCTATATCCAGGGACTGCGGCTTTGGTCGCAGTGCCTCCAGGTTGAGTTACGGTTTCCATCATTTCCAATACGGCTTTAGCGTGTTGACGATTGACGACTTGTTTACCCGGAGTTGGACCTGTCGTTTTCAAAATAGACAATGGACGATATTCGCCATAAGCACCTAAGGTGGCATAAGCATGAGCCAGTTGAATTGGCGTTACCGATAAACCATAACCAAAAGCAAGCGTTGCGATCTCAAAATCAGACCAACGACGACGATCAGGGAATATACCTGTTGCTTCACCAATCAAATTTAAACCAGATGGGTCAGCAAGACCAACTGCCGCGTACTCTGCTAATAGTTCTTGTAATGGCATCCCTAACGCTAAATGAGCCACACCGATATTACTTGATTTCTTTAAGATTGTTGTTAAATCAGCCTTACCGACTTTAGAGCTGTCACGCACACGACTGCCACCAATTCTCATAATGCCATTACCGGTATCTACGATAGTATTTAAGTTCGCCGACCCCCCATCTAACGCTGCTAATACGACAAATGGTTTTACTGTTGAGCCAGGTTCTAACGTATCGGTAATCACGCGATTTCGCATTCTAAAGCTTTGTAACTGGCTTCTATCATTTGGGTTATATGACGGCGCATTCACCATCGCAAGCACTTCACCCGTCTTAATATCAATCATCACAACTGAACCTGACATCGCTCGATAATCAGCAACCGCTTGTTTGATTGCACGATAAGCAATGGCCTGTAAGCGTTGATCAACACTCAGTACTAACGGCTTACCTTCTTGCTTCTCTTTTAATGAAATATTTTCAACAACACGCCCATAACGGTCTTTACGAACGGTTCTTCTACCAGGTTCTCCCGTTAACCAACCGTCATAGCTGCGCTCAACACCTTCAAGACCATGGCTATCAATACCGGTCACACCAATAACGTGCGCACTGATCTCTCCCGTTGGATAATAGCGACGAGATTCCGCCTTCAACCCAATGCCGGCTAATTTTAGTTTTCGAATATATCCAGCAACCGCTGGTGAAATTTGACGCTGAAGGTAAATAAAGCGACGCTTTTTATTCTTCTCAATTTTAGAGAGTAACTCTTTGCGTTTTAGACCTAATACATCAGCAAGCGCATACCAGCGCTCAACTTCAACTAGACCGCCTGCCTTATAAATGGCAACGGGATCGGCCCAAACGGCATCCACAGGAACACTAACCGCAAGCTGTTCATCATTACGATCAGAGATAATGCCACGAGCAGAAGGAAGGGATTTGACTCGGATTGAACGCATATCGCCTTGTTTAATCAAATTATCAGGTTCAATAACTTGAATATAAGCCGCTCGTGCTATCAAAATCGCTAGTGCGAGAAAAACGAAGAAAACAATAACGCCAAAGCGCCACTGAATTAGAGTCGGCGGCGCTTTGGTTATGCGTTTATTATTTTTTTTTCTATTTGGTAGTTTCATCGTAGTTTAATTATGACTTCTTTATCTGGTGCTGGTCGTTCCATATCCAACTCTTGAACGGAACGAGACTGAACTCGACTGTGCTCAGCTAATGCACTTTCTTCTAGAATCAAATTACGCCACTCACCATCTAGTATGTCCTTTTCAAGCAACAAATTTTCTCGCTTAACCGCCATTTGACGGGTGCTATGAGTTGCTAACACCACCCCGATGGCGCTGAAAAAAACACAAAATAACAAAATCGTATGAAGTCGGCCTACATTAAAAAGGTCTAGGCCAATCATTTTTGTTAAATTAGATGGTGGAGAGGTATCTTGACTCATAAGCGCTCAGCAATACGCAAAACAGAACTGCGTGAACGAACATTCACATCAACTTCGTTATCAGTCGGTTTAATTGCTTTACCAACCGCTTTCATTTTAGCACTACCTAACGCACTAATTTGAGCTTCAGTTAGCGGTAGACCATGAGGAACTTGTGGGCCTCGGCTTTCTTTACGAATGAAGTGCTTAACCATGCGGTCTTCTAGCGAATGGAAGCTGATCACCGATAAACGGCCACCTTCAGCAAATACATCTAGTGCGCCATTCAATGCAGTATCAATCTCATCCAATTCACTATTAATGTAAATACGGAAAGCTTGGAAAGCTCGAGTTGCAGGGTGTTTTTTCTCTTTAAAATTCTTTGGAGCCACATCAGAAATTAGCTTAGCTAATTGACCGGTACGCGTTAATGGCTCATTTTCTTCATTTTCACGATAAGCAACAATGCCTTTTGCAATGCGCCATGCGTGTTTATCTTCACCAAACTCACGGATAACCCAAGTAATGTCTTCAACATCAGCATCTTGTAGCCATTGAGAAACAGGCATTCCAGAGGTTGGGTCCATTCGCATATCCAAAGGACCGTCTTTCATAAAGCTGAAACCACGATCGGCATCATCTAATTGTGGTGATGACACACCTAAATCCAATAAGACACCATCAATTTGTCCAACCAGACCAAGTTCTTCAACGTATCCTTTTAATCCTGAAAAAGGACCATGGATAATAGTAAAGCGTGGGTCGGTAATGGTTTTCGCTTCAGCAATCGCTTGTGGATCACGGTCAATACTGTACAAGCGTCCATTTTCACCTAATCGCGATAAAATTTGACGGCTGTGACCACCACGACCAAAAGTACCATCAATGTAGATACCATCAGGTTTAATAGCTAAGCCATCAATAGATTCATTAAGAAGTACAGATACGTGTTGAAATTGTTCAGACATAGTGAGTATTTACTACCGTAATTATGAGAATAAGCGACTGAATTTTAGTTTTAAAGTGTAAACTAAAAATACAGGGATGTGTGTCAAATTAGTGATAATTCTAAACCAATGTTGCAGAAAGCACAAAGCCCACCATAACACTACCGAAATAGTACTATGGTGGGCTAAGTTAGGAGCCGACATATAAGCCGGGTTCTGTCCCGCTTGCGCGGTGGTAACCATTCGTCTAGGCCTGCAATCGCTCACAGGCTCAAGCAATCTACCCGCCCCCAAACACGAGCAATGCTATGTGAGGGCCTATTTGATCTTGCTCCGGGTGGAGTTTACCTTGCAACGCACTATTACTAGACGCCCGGTGCGCTCTTACCGCACCCTTTCACCCTTACCTGTGCTTACTTCCTATCCCGAAGAATAAAGAAGATTAAGCCATCGGCGGTTTTCTCTCTGCTGCACTTGTCGTGGGCTTGCGCCCCCCAGGCGTTACCTGGCACCCTGCTCTATGGAGCCCGGACTTTCCTCCCCTCCATCAGTCTCCCGAAGGACATCAATGAAGCAGCGATTACCGAGTCAGCTCCTGAAGCGAATGATATAAGAGTCAGTAATAAGTTACCACCCCTTTTTCTCAATTCTCTTAATCTAAATGCTCTAAACCCCATTTATATAGGGCATTTTTCTTCACGCCATGAATTTCAGCCGCCATTGCTGCTGCTTTTTTAAGCGGAAGCTCTTTTACAAGGATAGAAACTGAACGAGTTGCTTCAAATGGCAATTCATCTTTCGCTTCACTTCTAAAGCCATGGATCAATAAAACCATCTCTCCACGCTTACGATTTGAGTCCTCTTTTATCCATTCAATCAGCTCACCAAGCGGTGCACCATAAATGGTTTCATAGGTTTTAGTTAATTCACGAGCAAGAACAACTTGTCGCTCAGCACCAAGAACCGTTAGCATGTCGTCTAATGAATCCATAATTCGGTGTGGTGATTCATAAAAAATACACGTACGTTCTGCTTGTGCAATTTCTTCAAATTTATCACGACGCCCTTTGCTTTTTGGCGGCAGAAAACCTTCGAAGCTAAAACGGTCTGAAGGCAGGCCCGCTGCTGATAACGCAGTAATTACCGCACAAGCACCAGGTAATGGCACAACATTGACGTTCGCTTGACGACAACGATTCACTAAATGATACCCTGGATCACTAATTAACGGCGTTCCAGCATCTGAGACAAGCGCAATAGATTTGCCTTGTTGTAATTTACTGATCAACAAGTCTGCTTTATGCTGTTCGTTATGATCATGTAACGCAAATGTTTGACTAGAAATACCAAAGTGAGACAATAACTTGCCTGTATGTCGAGTATCTTCAGCAGCAATTAAGTCAACGGATTTTAACACTTCTAAAGCGCGTTGCGTTATGTCACCTAAATTACCGATTGGGGTAGGTACAATGTACAAAGTTGCAGTCTCTACCACAGATAAATTGTGATCTGTCATTTGTTTACTATCTCTTCTGCGATTAATATAGGGAATATAGATAGACACCACTATAATCAAAATAATATTTTAGCTGTTCGGGTGATTAGCATCCATAGTAAAAACAGCCCTTTTAAGTAGGACCAGTATATTACCCATGGCAAATATGACCCTTAGAAAGAACAGTGTAACACGCCTGATAGCTCCTGTAGCCTTAGCACTAACATTGGCAGCATGTTCGAGCTCACCAAAAGCGCCTGATCATCTTGATATTACACAATCACCATCAGAAACCAGCAGTGCTTATATTTTAAAAGCAGACCAACAACAAGGTACGCTTCAGGCTGATTTTCTGATCATGGCATTAAAAGCTGCCGTGCAAGAACAGAATATAGATTTAGCAAATAAGCTATTAACACGCTTAGCGAGCATGCAACTCTCTCCAGCTCAAACCGCTGAAATGCAGCTAAGCCACGCAAACATGCTAAAAACACAGAGTAAGTATGAAGAAGCTCTTCAAGTACTCAACTTTCAAACATGGTGGAAGCTAGAAGACAGTCAGTGGATTCAATACCATAAACTACGTCATGAGCTTTACTTATTCAGTGGCGACAATCTTAACTCTGCTCGTGAGTTAATAGAATTAGACACCTTCACGCCTAACGATCAAAAAGAACAGCTTTGGGCTCAAGTGTGGACCAATGTCTCATCGCTAAATAGTACCAACCTGCAAGACGTTAAGTTAGATGAGAGTGAAACAAACTTACATGGCTGGGTACAACTGGCGACTTATTTAGATACGTTAAAACACTCTCCTGCTCGTCTTCAAGAGACATTGAATGAGTGGCTACAAGCAAATCCAAGCCATCCTGCAGTGATTTATACACCTCAAGCAATCCTTGATATTCTTGCGCTAGAAATTGTACGCCCTGATAATGTCGCACTGCTACTGCCGCTTACGGGTCGATTTGGGCCGCAAGCAATACGTGTTCGAGATGGCTTTATTAATGCCATGATGGAAGATAAAGAGCGTGGCGAATTTACCAAATTTAAAGTCATTGATACTGAAGCGACACCAATGACTGAAATTATCGCCACATTAAACCAAGAAGATATTCAATTTGTTGTTGGGCCACTTCTACGCAGTAAAATTGAAGAATTTCAATCATTAAATGAATCTGAAATTCCTCAGTTAGCACTGAATATCCCAAGTGTTATTGATACTGACAAGAACAGCTGTTATTTCACTCTTTCACCAGAACAAGAAGCTGAACAAGCGGCTATCCACCTATTTAAACTAGGTCATAAGCACCCACTATTCTTAGCACCGCAAGGCACTATGGGCGAACGTCTTAGCCAAGCATTTAGTGACAAATGGTATCAATTAACAGCCAAGAAACCATCGATCAGCTACTTTGGTAAAAAATCACAATTACAACAGAAAGTGAACAGTGTGTTTGGCCTTGAAAGCAGCCAAGCCCGTATTTATCAAATGAATGCCCTGACGAAAATAGAGCTAGAATCTCAACCTCGTAGCCGTCGTGATATTGATTCTGTTTACATGGTTGCAAGAAGCAGTGAATTAGTACTATTAAAACCTTTCATTGATGTCGCAATTAACCCAGGAATTACCGTACCAAAATTGTACGCAAGTTCACGCAGTAATAGTGGTAGCCAAACTAAATTGGTAGAAATTCATGGCATTGAATTCAGTGATATTCCACTATTAATCAATGAAGATAATAAGTTTAAAGCACAATATGATGAGCTTTGGCCAAAAAGCAGTAATGGCGAAACTCGACTTCACGCATTAGGGATGGATGCTTACCAATTGATTGCCGAATTACCACAAATGAAAGCCTTAGATGATTATCATATGGAAGGTAAGACCGGCGAGTTGAGTATTAACCAAGAATGCGTTATTCAACGACAAATGAGTTGGTCTATTCATGGAGAAAAAGCAGAATAAGCGAGCAAAAGGTGAATATTATGAGTTGATGGCTCAAGGCTATTTAGAGCAACATCAACTCATATTCATTGATCGTAACTTCCATTCAAAGACAGGTGAACTCGATCTCATCATGCGAGATCGAGATAGCTTTGTTTTTGTCGAAGTAAAATATCGCGCCACTTCAAATTACGGTTCCGCGCAAGAAATGGTAACATGGCAGAAACAGCGCAAATTACAGCGAACCGCTCTCTTTTGGCTCATGAAAAATGGGCTCTCTGTTGAACATACATCTTTTAGATTTGATGTAGTTGCTATCCACTCCCAAGGTAAGGAAATCAACTGGATCAAAAATGCAATTGTTGAAGGGTAAACAATGCTAGAACATATTAAAGAAAGCTTTACTGAAAGTATCCAAATCCAGATAGCAGCAGCTGAAGCGCTTCCTGACCACATTATGCACGCCTCTCAAGCGATGGTTTCTACCTTATTAAAAGGAAATAAAATCTTATCCTGCGGTAATGGTGGTTCTGCATCTAACGCTCAACAATTTGCATCTTGCCTATTAAATCGTTTTGAGACAGAACGCCCTAGCTTGCCAGCCATGGCTTTAACGGCTGACACTTCAACTTTGACAGCGATTGCTAATGACTATAATTATGATGAGATTTTCTCTAAACAGGTGAGAGCTCTAGGTCAACCAGGGGATATTCTACTTGCCATCTCCACCAGTGGTAATAGCCAAGATATCTTAAAGGCGATGGAAGCTGCAGTAAGTAGAGACATGACTATCATTGCTTTAACAGGTATGGATGGTGGCGTTATGGCTGGTCTATTAGGTGAGTCTGATGTTGAAATTAGAATTCCATCTCACCGTGTTGCCCGAATTCAAGAGGTTCATCTTTTAACCTTACACTGTATTTGTGATCTTGTTGATCAAGTACTGTTCCCACAACATTCAGAGTAATACGATGAAATTAGTAAAACTAAGTGCTCTTTTACTTTCCGCCGTTTTATTGCAAGGCTGTGCTGGTTTATTCATTGCTGGTGCGGCAACTACCGCTTCTGTTGTGACAGATAACCGTTCAATGAAAGAGCAGCTATCTGATAAGAATCTATCTTTAGAAGCGACAGGCCTAGTCAATAAAGCCCCTTATCAATATAACATGCGCGTAAGTGCTGTTACTTACAATGGTAAAATATTACTAATGGGGCAAGCAAAAGATGCACAACTCAATCAAAAATTTGAGCAACAAATTAAAAACATGAATGGTGTAAATACCGTTTATAATCAAATTCGAGTTCGTCCTTTATTAACCTTTACTCAGATTAATAACGATAGCTGGATCACCACAAAAGTGAAGTCTTCACTACTCGCTAAATCAGAATTGAATGGGATAAAGATCAGTGTATTCACTGAAGCACAAGAAGTCTTCCTTGTTGGTTTTGTCACAGAAGAGCAAGGTAATATTGCCGCAGAAGTCGCACGCAATATTAAAGGCGTTAAAGAAGTGATTAAGGCCTTTGAATACGGCCAAGGTGGCGATGTAGAAAAATAACCTTATTTCTATGATTTCTATTCAAAAAAAAAGCCTGCAATGATATGCAGGCTTTTTTATTATGCTGGATGTAAATAGTATAAACTACTTAACTACTCGTAAACTTGGTCGACCTGTTGGTCGTGGTGGCTCAGGCTTATCATCTGATGATGTTTCATCTTCAGATACAGAAGAAAGTGTCTCTTCAAAAATCCCTTCGTCCGTAGTCAACTCATAAGCCTCTTCTGGTTCAAACATAGTTCCAGCGCCGTTTTCACGCGCATAGATAGCTTGAATCGCATATAGAGGAAGAATAAGCGAATGTGGGCGACCACCAAAACGGGCATTAAATGTTACCGCTTCATTACCCATTTCTAAATTACCAACAGAATGTGGTGCCACGTTTAAAACGATTTGACCATCTTGAACAAAGTCTTCAGGTACTCGAACACCATTCATAGTTGCATCAACAACAAGATGGGGTGTTAGCTCGTTATCAACGATCCATTCATAAAATGCTCGTAATAAATATGGGCGACGCGGCATCATTGAACTAATATCCATTAGTTTGTTAGACGCAGTTCACGTTCAGCTTCTGTTAGCGAAGCTAGGAATGAATCACGTTCAAATACACGAGTCATATAAATTTTAAGTTCTTTAGCACCTGGGCCTGATAATTCAATTCCCATTGATGGCAAACGCCATAGCAGCGGAGCTAAATAACAGTCAACTAGGCTAAACTCATCACTCATGAAGTAAGTGTATTCAGCAAAAATTGGACCTAACATTAGTAAGTCATTACGCAGTTTTGCACGAGCAGCTTCAGATTCTTCAAAAGAACCAGACTCAACAATTTTTGCTAATGAGTACCAGTTAGTTTCAACGCGGTGCATCATTAGACGACTATTACCACGAGCGACTGGGTAAACAGGCATCAATGGAGGATGAGGAAAACGCTCATCTAAATATTCCATAATGATGTTTGAATTGTATAGAGCAAGCTCACGGTCAACTAGCGTTGGTACAGTTTTGTAAGGGTTTAATTCTACAAGTTCTGCAGGCAAGTTAGATGGTTCAACCAATTCAACTTCAACACTTACACCCTTCTCAGCAAGTACAATGCGTACTTGATGACTGTACATGTCAGAAGCGTCTGAAAAAAGCGTCATTACTGAGCGTTTGTTGGCAGCAACAGCCATTGAGCCCTCCGGTATTTATCTAGGAGCAAAAAGCACCATATTGTTGGTGCTTGTCAGCTACCATTCAATCTAGAATAATAGTGACACAAAAACAATGGAGGCTAAGCCTCCATTGCGTACAATTAACGATCTAGAATATCACGATTAGTGGACATCGCGCCAATATTCTTTCTTAAGCAGGTAGCAAACAAAGGCAAATATCACTAAAAAGCCCATCACCCACCAACCTAAACGGTGACGTTCAAGCTGTACAGGGTCACCTGAATACTCTAAAAAGTTAACTAAATCACGAACTGCCACATCGTATTCACCCGTGCTAAGTTCACCAGTACCATCAGACTCAACACCCACTACCACTTTATGCTCAACGCCATCAACTGTGGTCGTTTCATAAATAGGAGTAGTTACGCCTTGTAGCTCTTGAAATACGTGAGGCATACCAACACTTGGGAAAACCATATTATTCACACCAAATGGGCGCGTTGGATCAGCATAGAATGTACGTAAATACGTATATAACCAATCCGTGCCACGAACACGAGCAACAAGAGTTAGATCTGGTGGCGGAGCACCAAACCAGTTCGCCGCTTGTTTTTCAGGAATTGCGTTTTCCATCAAATCGCCAATTTTAGCGTTCGGATCAAAAACAAGGTTATCCATCATTAGATCAACAGGGATGCCTAAATCTTCTGCTACTCGACCATAACGTTGGTACTGAGTTGAGTGACAACCAGCACAATAGTTCATGAATAACTTAGCACCATTTTGAAGCGATGCTTGGTCACGTATATCATTGTTTGCTTTATCTAATGGAACGCCAGCCCCAGCAGCCATTGCCATTGATGGCAACAAAGCAAAAAGTACTAAAATCAACTTTCTCATTTGAATGTCACCCTCTCTGGTAATGGTTTTGTCACTTCGTTTTTGCTGTAAACAAACAAAAGAACAAAAAACATAAAGTAAGTTAAGCTGAATATTTGCGCCAGTAACGTATATAGCGCCGTTGCTGGTAATGCACCTAAAATACCAAGAGCAATAAAGCTAATAGTGAATTGTGCAATATTCAATAAATGTAACTTACTACGGTAGCGATATGAGCGTACTTTACAACGATCTAACCATGGTAGAAGGAACAGAACAACAATCGATGCACCCATTGCAGCAACACCGATTAATTTATCAGGTACCGCACGCAAAATTGCGTAGAATGGTGTGAAATACCAAACAGGGGCAATATGCTCTGGTGTTTTCAGTGGGTTTGCTGCTTCAAAGTTAGGCCCTTCAAGGAAGTAACCGCCCATTTCTGGATTAAAGAACAACACATAACAGAAGAAGAATAAGAAACCAGCCACACCGATCATATCTTTTACCGTTCCATACGGATGGAAAGGAACAGAATCAATAATGTTATATTTCTTAGTGTAGTATTCGTGAAATTTAAATTGGGTTGTATGATCACCTTTGTCATCTTTTGCTTTTGGTATTTTAAGCTCGATACCATCAGGGTTATTTGACCCAACTTCATGTAAAGCCAGTACATGTAGTACAACCAATAGCAGCAATACAATAGGTAAAGCAATAACATGCAGAGCAAAGAAACGGTTCAGCGTTGCACCGGAAATTACATAATCACCACGGATCCACAGTGTTAAGTCATCACCAATAACAGGAATTGCACCAAACAGTGAAATGATTACTTGAGCACCCCAGTAAGACATTTGACCCCATGGTAATAAATACCCCATGAAAGCTTCAGCCATTAACACTAGGAAGATCAACATGCCAAATAGCCATAAAAGCTCACGAGGCTTCTGGTATGAACCATAAATCAAACCGCGATACATATGAAGATAAACGACAACAAAGAACGCTGACGCACCAGTGGAGTGCATATAACGCAATAGCCAGCCGTAATCAACATCACGCATAATGTATTCAACAGAAGCAAACGCACCCTCACCTGAAGGTACGTAGTTCATCGTTAGCCAAATACCAGTAATCAACTGATTAACTAAAACCAGCATTGCTAGTGAGCCAAAGAAATACCAAAAGTTAAAGTTTTTCGGCATTGGATATTCTGATAAATGCTTTTTATAAGCATTCATTGCAGGTAGACGTTTTTCTACCCAATCAAGTAATGGTTGCATTAGGCTTCCCCTCCTTCATCAACCCCAACAAGGATACGAGTATCACTAAGGTACATATGCTTAGGAACAACAAGGTTTAGTGGTGCAGGTACGCCTTGGAATACTCGGCCAGCCATATCAAATTTAGAACCATGACACGGACAAAAGAAACCAGAATTAACCCCTTCAACTTGCTCACTAAAACTGTCAGGTAAATAGGTAGGTGAACAACCAAGGTGGGTACAAATCCCAACGGCTAAAAATATCTCAGGCTTAATTGAACGGTATGCATTTTGAGCATAGTTCGGTTGTTGCTCTTCCCCTGAAGAAGGATCTCGTAGTTGACCATCAATTTCAGTTAACGATTGCAGAAGTGCCTCTGAACGACGTACAACCCATACAGGTTTACCTCGCCACTCAACACGAACCATCTGCCCATCTTCAAGCTTACTGATATCGACTTCAACCGGAGCACCTGCAGCTTTCGCTCTTGCACTCGGGTTCCAAGATTTAATAAAAGGTACGGCCACCGCTGCTGCCCCTAATCCACCAACAACTGCAGTTGTTGCGGTTAAGAAACGACGTCGACCATTACTCACTGGCGCATTGCTCATCCAACTTTCTCCCATGTGCTCTTTATATAGTTTTTATTATGTCCATACATTTTCGAGCTACGGCTAACTTTAAGGTGTGATACAACAGAGTTTTGATACCTCAAACTCTAAATAAAGCTAAAGAATTTGTTCATATTTTTAACGCTGTCGTTTTAACCCATAAATGATAAAGAAAACCTTACTTTTTGACAAGGTAAAGCTACTTTTTTGCAACATTTGTGAAGTAGGTATACTTTTTAAAGCGAGAGGGAAGAAAAGACAAGAAAAGATAAGGAAATTCAAGTGATGAAGAGTATGTGAACTCACAAAAACAAAAAAAGCCCAGCATAAAATGCTGAGCTTTTTCCACAATAACCAAAATGACTTTGAAACCAAAGCCACTTGGCAAGCGTAATATTAACGCTTAGAGAATTGTGGTTTCTTACGAGCTTTACGTAGACCAACTTTCTTACGTTCAACGCAACGAGCGTCACGCGTAACATAGCCAGCAGCACGTAGTGCAGGACGTAATGTTTCATCGAATTGCATAAGAGCACGTGTGATACCGTGACGGATCGCACCAGCTTGACCAGAAATACCACCACCAGAAACAGTGATGAATAGGTCTAGTTTATCAGTCATTTCAACTAGCTCTAGAGGTTGGTTAACAACCATACGTGCTGTTGGACGACCAAAGTAAACGTCAAGGCTGCGCTTGTTGATTACGATGTTGCCAGTACCCGGTTTGATAAAAACACGAGCTGCTGAACTTTTACGGCGACCAGTGCCGTAGTATTGATTCTCTGCCATTGCCATGATCCTCGGTTAAATGTCTAGTACTTGTGGTTGTTGAGCAGTGTGGTTATGCTCAGCGCCAGCGTAAACTTTAAGTTTACGGTACATAGCACGACCAAGAGGACCACGTGGAAGCATACCTTTAACAGCTAATTCAATAACCATTTCAGGTTTACGAACAATCAGTTTCTCGAAAGAAATAGATTTTAGTCCGCCTGGGAACTCTGAGTGGCGGTAGTAGATCTTGCCAGCTGCTTTGTTACCAGTTACGCGTACTTTCTCTGCGTTGATAACGATGATGTAATCACCAGTATCTACGTGAGGAGTGTATTCTGCTTTATGCTTGCCACGTAGGCGAGATGCGATTTCAGTTGCGATACGACCAAGAGTTTTACCTTCAGCGTCTACAACATACCAGTCACGCTTTACAGCGGCTGGTTTAGCAACGAAAGTTTTCATGCTAATGATACCCGTTTTAAAATAAATTCACTGATTAGGAGCTTTCGCTCCCACTGTATATTTTCGAGCCCAGTCATCACCCCTTCGAGTGGTTGGCACTCTTGGCTATTAAGCCAGTACAGTAACGGTGGGTCGGAGGATTATAGTGAAGCGTGAAGAAAAAATCACCTTTTTTTTGAAGATATTTCACATATTAGGGAAAAAAGATAAAAAAAATGAATTTTGAACCTCATCACATCAAATAAACCCCTTAAATTATAAAAACAAGGGGAAAATGATTAGGATAAATGTTCTTTTGCTAGGTATTCATGGCTTTGCATTTCAATCAACCGAGACTGACAACGTTTAAATTCAAACGTTAAACGCCCTTTTTCATAAATACAGGCTAAATCCACCTCTGCAGATATGATTAATTTGACGTTTCGCTCATAAAACTCATCAACCATCGCAATAAAACGACGAGCCGCATCATCATTCAACTCGCCCATCACCTTAACATTAGAAAGTAAGACCGTATGGTACAAACGAGACAACTCTATATAGTCATGTTGACTTCGTGCACTCTCGCATAATGCTGAGAATTCAAAATGAACAACCCCATCACCCTCTGCTTTTACCTGTAATTGACGATGGTTAATTTCAATAACTGTTGGTTTGTATTCACTTTCAGATGTGAGCTTTTCAAAATATGTTTTCATATTCTGCTCTGCTTTATCATCTAATGGAAAATGAAAGATCTCTGCCTGCTCTAATGTCCTTAAGCGATAATCAATACCACTATCCACATTAACAATGTCACAATGTTCTTCTATAAGGGCAATAGCAGGGAGGAAACGCGCACGCTGTAATCCATTGCGATACAAATCTTGAGGTAAAATATTTGATGTTGCCACCAACGCGATCCCTCTTTCAAATAAAGCCTCTAATAAAGTAGCTAAAATCATCGCATCGGTAATGTCAGAGACAAAAAACTCATCAAAACAGATAATGTCCGTTTCTTGTTTAAATTTGTCCGCCACAATTAATAGGGGATCAGCCTGCTGTTGCAATTCCCCCAACTCATCATGAACGCGCTGCATAAAACGATGAAAATGCACTCGCATCTTTCGCTCTGTTGGCAGTGCATCATAAAAAGTATCAACTAAATACGTTTTGCCTCGCCCTACCCCGCCCCAAAAATACAGGCCTTTTTCAGGGATTAGCTTTTCAGGAGTCGTTTTCTTAAAAAAAGTGCGCCATGATTTTTTCACTTCTGGCTGAGGAACTTTTTGAGTAGATAAGCGTCGATATAATGCATCAAGGTGCTCAACCGCATTTAATTGAGCACTGTCTTGATGAAATCCATTCTGTTGTAGGTCGAGCTGATATTTTTCTAATGGTGTCATCAGTTTTAATCTTTTCTTTTGTTGATTGACTCTCTTCATAGTAGCATGATCTCAATATACCCGATGAGTGGGCTGACTCACACTTATGCCGACTCACTCTAAATAAAAATGATAAGGAGCACTTCATGGCTTGGACCTATGCCTTAATTGGCTTAGCTGTTGGGATTATAATTGGTTTTCTAATTTCTCGCGTTACAGTGCCAGGTATAAAACACCAAAAGACACTGAAACAAGACTTAGAAAAATCAAAATACGAGCTAGAGCAATACCGACAAGAGTTGGTCGATCATTTTGCAACCAGTGCTACCATGCTAGAAGCATTAGCAAAAGACTTTAATAAAATGTACGACCATATGGCATCAACTTCAAAAGAACTCATGCCAAATCTACCTGAGCAAGATAACCCTTTCTCTGCTCGTTTAGATGAAATGACTCTTTCACCAGAGCTGAATAAAAAAGTGGCTCACATTAAAGAAGAAATTGATAGCCAGCCAAAAGATTACGCTAATGGCGCTTCAGGTTTGTTAAAGGATGAACCACTAAGTGATATAAGTGCGAATAAAGAAGAAAAAATCGCATAAGCTTACAATCAGCACTCATCGAAGCTTTAATCCTATGAGTGCTGATTTTCAATCTCTACTTTTTATTTACGTTCAATGTTATCCTAACTAATTATTGTTTTATTCATTTAAAGGTTAGGAAGGCAATGCTTTCATTCTTATTGCGCTCAGCTATTATCGGAACAGCAACCGCTGCTGTGCTGTTATTTGCATTCCCTAATCTGCGCTCTTCTATTACTACAGAACAAAATCAAACTGTTCAAGGTTCTCAGCAGATCAATAATCAGATCTCATTTAATTATGCTGTTCGTCGAGCCGCTCCTGCTGTTGTTAATATCTATAGCCGTAAATACAATGATAAAGACCGACTACGATTAGACACAGAAGGCCTTGGTTCTGGCGTTATCGTTAGTGACAAAGGGTATATCATCACAAATTACCATGTCGTTGCCGATGCTGACCAAGTCATTGTCGCTCTTCAAGATGGGCGGTTATTTAATTCTCAATTGGTCGGAAAAGACAAACGCACCGATCTCGCTGTACTACAGATAAAAGACACTAATCTTCCTGTGATCCCTTTAAATCCAAATTATCAAGCAGATATTGGTGATGTGGTATTAGCGATTGGCAATCCTTACAACTTAGGACAAACCACCACTTTTGGTATTATTTCCGCAACAGGCCGTGCGGCTTTAAGTGCTGATGGTACTCAAGGATTAATCCAAACCGATGCAGCAATTAACCGTGGTAATTCTGGAGGTGCTTTAGTTAATACTCGTGGTGAATTAGTGGGTATCAATACCGCCTCTTTCCAACAAGCCACAGAATTAGAAACCTACGGAATTTCTTTTGCAATCCCTTACGATCTCGCCGATAAAATCATGCGTCGTTTAATCGCTGATGGGCAAGTTATCCGTGGTTACATCGGCGTTGATGGCCGAGACATTAACCCTGCAATGGCTCGCCTTATGAATGCAGATAACATCAACGGTATCTTAGTATTAGGCGTTGCACCAAATAGCCCAGCAGAAAAGAGTGGCATTGTTTCACAAGATATCATTACGAGTATAAATGGTGAGAGTGTGATTAACCGCCAGAATGTCACTGACATTGTCACTGAGCTTCGCCCGGGAACTGAGGTCGATGTTGATATTATTCGTAAAGGAATAGCTCAAACAATTAAAGTTACAATAGAAGAAGCTCCAGAAAGTTAATTCTATATTCAATCATTAATAGATAAAAAAATAGCGCATGATGAATGCGCTATTTTTATATGTGTATCAAACTTAAAGAAGATACCGACTAATTCCAATCGAAATTGATATTACTCTTTTTCTTCTACTTCAACTGAAGTACTTTCACCATTAACATCTATACGAGTCACTCGCTGTAAACCTCTAGGTAATAAAGAACCACGACGGCCTCGTTCACCTCTGAAGTTATCTAAGTCACTTGGTTTCAAACCTAACTTACGCTTACCCGCATACAAGGTAATAGTTGCACCTTGTGGCAATGGCAGTAAGTGAGATAAGAACTCTTCACGAGACTTAGAACGTGCTGCTGGAATGTTGATGATCTTGTTCCCTTTGCCTTTACCTAATTGTGGTAAATCTTTAATTGGGAACAGTAGCATTCTACCTTCATTTGTAATCGCTAAAATTTCATCATTCTCTAAATCAGAAACAGACTCAGGATTCATCACTAACGAATTTTCAGGAAGCGTCAATAACGTCTTACCATTCTTATTCTTCGATAGTAAATCACTTCCCTTACAAACAAAGCCATAACCCGCATCAGAACTAATTAACCAGGCTTGATCTTCTTCACCCATAACAACATGAGTAATTTGGCTACCTGCCGTTATATTCAATCGGCCTGTAATTGGCTCACCTTGGCTTCTTGCTGAAGGCAACGTATGTGATTCCAGTGCGTAACTGCGACCGTTACTGCCCATGAAGACGGCAGGAGCATTACTCTTACCACGCGCATGAGCTAGGTATTTATCACCCGACTTATAGTTTAACGTGGTTGGGTCAACTTCATGCCCTTTCGCATGACGGATCCAACCTTTATCAGAAAGAACAACAGTAATCGTTTCGCTTGGAATTAAATCACGCTCTGTTAATGCTTTAGCTTCTTCACGCTCAACCAATGGAGAGCGACGATCATCACCAAACTTCTCTGCATCCGCTAAGATTTCTTTCTTAATTAACGTATTTAGACGACGCTCAGAACCTAATAACTTCTCAATTTGATCTCGTTCTTTCGCTAATTCATCTTGCTCACCACGGATCTTAATCTCTTCCAGTTTTGCTAACTGGCGAAGTTTAATCTCTAAGATGGCTTCCGCTTGAATTTCAGTTAAGTCAAAGCGCGTCATTAGCTCGTGTTTTGGATCATCTTCGGTACGAATGATTTCGATAACTTCATCGATATTCAAATACGCAGCCAGTAGACCATCTAAAATATGCAAACGAGCTAAGATTTTATCAAGACGATGCTGTAAACGCTTACGAACGGTCGTGCGACGAAATTCAATCCACTCATTAAGAATGCTAACTAAGCCCTTAACTTGTGGACGTAAATCCAAACCAATCATATTTAGGTTCACACGGAAGCTTTTTTCAAGATCCGTAGAAGCAAATAGATGATTCATTAACGGCTCAGCTTCAATACGATTTGAGCGCGGAACAATCACGATACGCGTTGGGTTTTCATGATCCGATTCATCACGAAGATCGTCTACCATTGGTAGTTTCTTCGCTCGCATTTGACTTGCAATTTGTTCTAATAACTTACTGCCTGACACTTGGTGTGGTAAAGCAGTAATAACGATATCACTGCCTTCTTTATGCCACACTGCACGCATTTTAATGCTGCCACGGCCAGTACGGTAGATCTTCTTAATATCGGTATGAGATGAAATGATTTCAGCTTCAGTTGGATAATCAGGACCCTGAATGAAATCCATAACCTGATCTAAATCTGCTTTTGGATTATCCAATAAATGCACTGTCGCATTCGCAACTTCACGCACATTATGAGGAGGAATATCCGTAGCCATACCAACCGCGATACCCATGATGCCATTCAGCAATATGTGAGGAAGACGAGCAGGTAAGATCTTAGGCTCTTTCATCGTACCATCAAAGTTTGGCTGCCATTCAACCGTACCTTGGCTTATTTCACCAAGTAATACATCAGCAAACTTCGATAATTTTGATTCGGTATAACGCATTGCTGCGAACGATTTCGGATCATCTGGCGCACCCCAGTTACCCTGACCATCTACCAATGGGTATCGGTAAGAGAAAGGCTGAGCCATTAGTACCATTGCTTCATAACAAGCAGAGTCACCGTGTGGGTGGTATTTACCCAATACATCACCAACCGTACGCGCCGATTTTTTGTATTTTGCATTCGCAGATAAACCAAGCTCTGACATCGCATAAATAATACGACGTTGAACGGGTTTCAAGCCATCACCGATATAAGGCAATGCGCGATCCATGATTACGTACATGGAGTAATTTAGATAAGCGTCTTCTGTAAACTTGCGCAGCGGCAGCTGTTCAACACCTTCCAAGGACATTTCTGAACTCATATCTTATACCTCTGCCTGATCGCCGTTATTTTGTAGCCAAGCACGACGATCGTCTGCACGTTTTTTGCCTAAAAGCATATCCATCATTTCATTTGTCTTTTCATCATCATCAATGGTTAATTGCACCAAGCGACGAGTGTTTGGATCCATGGTTGTTTCACGAAGTTGAAGTGGGTTCATCTCACCCAATCCTTTAAATCGTTGCACGTTAATTTTTGCACGTTTATTACTTAAACGATCTAACACGCCTTCTTTTTCTGCTTCATCAAGGGCATAAAAGACTTCTTTACCACAGTCAATACGATACAGCGGTGGCATTGCCACATAGACGTGTCCAGCACGAACCAGAGAAGAGAAGTGCTTCAGGTATAACGCACATAGAAGAGTCGCAATGTGCAGACCATCTGAATCGGCATCGGCAAGGATACATACTTTACCATAACGTAAGCCTGATAAATCATCCGAATCAGGATCAATGCCTAACGCAACAGAAATATTGTGAACTTCTTGAGAGGCTAATACTTGGTCAGCGGATACTTCCCACGTATTTAGAATTTTACCACGCAGTGGCATTACTGCTTGGAATTCACGATCACGCGCTTGTTTTGCAGAACCACCCGCCGAGTCCCCTTCCACTAAGAAAAGTTCGGTACGAGCTAAATCTTGAATTGAACAGTCTGTCAATTTACCAGGCAATGTAGGACCTGATGCAATCTTCTTACGAACGACTTTCTTAGCCGCTCGCATACGACGGTGTGCATTGGCAATACACGCTTCAGCAATCAGTTCTGCGATTTGTGGTTTTTCGTTCAACCATAAACTAAAGGCATCTTTTACAACACCAGAAACAAATGCAGCACATTGACGTGAAGATAAACGCTCTTTGGTTTGGCCTGCAAACTGAGGATCTTGCATTTTAACCGACAAAACGTAAGCACAGCGATCCCAAATATCATCCGCCGTTAATTTCACACCACGTGGTAATAAGTTTCGAAACTCACAGAATTCACGCATTGCATCTAAAAGACCTTGGCGCATGCCATTGACGTGCGTACCACCTTGAGCGGTAGGGATAAGGTTTACATAGCTTTCAGAAACAAGCTCTCCGCCTTCAGGCAACCAAGTTACGGCCCAATCTGCAGCTTCACCTTTACCTAAGAATGCGCCCGTAAATGGGTCTTCAGGTAATAATGTATAACCACTAACGCCCTCTAATAGATAATCTTTAAGACCATCTTCATAGCACCATCTATGCTCTTTATCGTTTACTTTGTCTTTAAAAACAATCTCTAAACCTGGGCATAATACGGCTTTAGCTTTTAGATTATTAATAAGACGAGTCACTGAGAACTTCGGTGAATCAAAATAGCTTGTATCAGGCCAGAAATGTACGCTAGTACCACGATTACGACGGCCACAAGTGCCTACAACCGTTAAATCAGAAACCTTATCGCCATGTTCAAACGCAATTTCGTAGATCTCACCATCACGGCGAACCGTCACTTCTACACGCTTTGACAAGGCATTTACTACCGAGATACCAACCCCGTGCAAACCACCTGAGAATTCGTAGTTTTTACCTGAGAATTTACCACCAGCATGTAACTTACAAAGGATCAGTTCAACACCTGATACTTTCTCTACCGGATGGATATCAACAGGCATACCACGTCCATCATCAATCACTTCTAAAGATTGATCGGCGTGTAAAATTACTTCAACTTTTTTCGCATGTCCGGCTAAGGCTTCATCGACACTGTTATCTATAACTTCTTGCCCTAAATGGTTTGGGCGAGTTGTGTCGGTATACATACCAGGACGGCGACGAACGGGCTCAAGGCCATTTAGAACCTCTATGGCTCCTGCATTATATTGTTCAGTCATATCTCGGAAGGCTTCTTAAAATTTGTCACATAGTCTGAAAGGGAAGGAGGAAAGTCAAGTAAACGACCCTATTCCACTCTAAATATGTGGCTTTGTATTAAAGATTGTATAGATACTGTGTCTCTAGCGTAGAGAAAGCGTAACTATAAATTTAGAAATTGAATAATTTGTTCGGGGTAACGCTCAAAATCAACAAAACTGTGGTCACCCTCTTTTTCTATTGTTTGTTTACAGGCTGAATATTTGTCTACTGCTTGTCGATAATCAAGCACTTCATCGCCTTCTTGCTGTAATAACCATAAAGAACTCGGGGTATCGATCGTATCGACACGTAATGAAGATAGCTCTTTCATGTGCTTTTCTTCAAGGAAATATTCTTCTTTTGTATACGGGTTTACTTGAGTTCCTAAATAGCCCGCAAGTAATTCATAAGGTTTTACGGCAGGGTTAACTAACACCGCTTTAAATCCATAACGATGATTTAACCACGTTGATAAATACCCTCCAAGCGAACTGCCAACTAAGCCTATTTGATATTCAGTTTGATATATTTCAACAAGTTGAATTAAATATTGAGCGGCTTCTTCTGGATAAGAAGGCAATCGAGGTGTTATCACTTTAATGTCTGGACGTTGCGCTTCACAATAACGAGTCATGACTTGCGCTTTATGAGATAACGGAGAGCTGTTAAACCCATGAATATATAAGAGTAGGCTTGGTTTTTTCACTTAATAACCTCCAGCATCACTGTCAGCAGAAAAATCACAATTCTCTAAACGGTATACTTGCGTCTCAATTTTCCCATCAGGCAATAAGTCCAATGTTCTCCAACCTGGAGCTTGTGAGTCTAGAGCAAAATCGTCTGAATCAGGAAGAAATTGAACACAAGTTGAAGGGGTAGCAAGTAATCTGACACCATTAACAATACGATCAAGTTCTTGATGAATATGACCACAAACAATACCACTTACATTGTTATGCTGACCAACAACAGTCCAAAAGTCATCATTGTCTTTTAGCTGATGCTGAT
Source organism: Aliivibrio sp. EL58 (assembly GCF_900312675.1). Lineage (GTDB taxonomy): Bacteria > Pseudomonadota > Gammaproteobacteria > Enterobacterales > Vibrionaceae > Aliivibrio. Next base: position 75,810 of record NZ_OMPC01000008.1, read on the forward strand.
CAAGCCACGCGCTACCAGCAGGTAGTGGATGATGATGCAGTAGTATTAATGAGTAACGATCTGGATTTTGAGATAATGCGCTATCAAGTAAGTCTAATTGCTGTTGTGACAAGGCACCATGAGGCACGCCTACCACTTGACTGTCCAAGATGATTAATTGCCAATGCTGACCAATAAATAAATGTTCACAAGCTTGGATTTGAGAGGATGGCAGTACCCCACCCATACTAGGTTTATAGTCATGATTACCAGGCAACCAATAACATGGTTTAACCAATGGTTTAATTCCATCAACGAAATGCTGATATGACGGCACAGTATGATCTTGAGATATGTCGCCCGTTGCGATAATCGCATCAAAATTTGGCGTGCGTTGCTGTACCTGTTCAACAACAGTTTGAAAACTTTTTAATGTAGGTACACCAAGAAGCGCCCCATTTTCAGGCGCAAACAAATGCGTATCTGTTATCTGTAACAACCGAACTGGGCCGTTTTCGTTATTTAATAATGTTTCCGAGAGCAAAATAGCTACAACCTTTTAATTCTTTTCTAAAAAAATGGGCTCTTGGCTAATCCCATTTTTCAAACAAAACGTTAGCCAGTCACTTAAGAACTGGTTTAATTGATGCTTTTCATCTTTTTGAAGCATCTTCCCATTCGGGTAATCATATTTCGCTTTAATATACGCAAGCTGCTGGCTTGCACACACTTCTGCTACTCTGGCATCGTGATAAAGTCGAACCGTTAACTTTGGAAGTGGGTATATTGGCTGTTCATCTATTTGATAAACTTCAACTAATGTTGTATATACCGTCACCTCGAGTACCTTAATCTGATACTGCTGCTTACATACTTTATAACTTGCAAGTTCGCCAATTATTTCATTTCTTGGCAAAAGTGAAACTAATTTCGCGTAATTAGTTTCATATATACGCATCAAGCTCGATAAATCGACGTGATATTTACGCATGTTATAGTGAATTCCACTGTGATCGTAAGCGTGAAACATTCAATTCTAACCATTGAAGCGCAATAATTGAGGCCGCATTCTCAATTATGCCACGAGTGACTAGCTCATAGGCTTTCTCTCTTGTCACAACGTGTACTTTAATGTCTTCGCCTTCTTCTTCTAAACCATGAATACCTGTTGCTTTAGAAGCGTCAATACAACCAACAAATACATCTAACTGTTCTGAACACCCGCCAGATGAAGGATAAAAATGCGAGATTTTTTCTAAACAAGACACGCTAATACCGGCCTCTTCATTCGCCTCTCGAATCGCAACTTGCTCGGCAGTTTGGTCTTTATCTATCATTCCTGCCACGATTTCATATTGCCAAGGAGAATTAGAGCCTAAGGCACCAACGCGAACCTGTTCAATCAGAACGACTTGGTCTGTGATAGGGTCATAAGGCAATAAAGCCACAGCATGGCCTCGTTCAAAAAGCTCTCGCTCTATCACTTCGCTCCAGCCACCACGAAACAGTCGATGACGAAAAGCGATATTAGTCATTTTAAAAAAACCATTATACAAAGATTCTTTCGACAAAACGTCAACATCATCAGCGGTAAATTGATTTGATAGTGCGATATTCGATGATGTTTTCATTCTTATTCCCTAAATCTTCTGTTCCGTTTTATCACTCATCATACAGAGCAACAATTTTTTAACTCGTTTTTTTTGATAATGCTTACATTTTTTTTAGAGGCTTTCCACAATATTTAGATGATACTAATCGTACAAACGTAAAAAAACGTAATCTTTACAGCCAGAGTCTAGAGAGATAAGGTACACTCTATAGACTATATTATATAAAACAATTTTGCGGGACAAACCACCATGAGAAAACTGCTTCCACTCTTTATTGGAATGGCACTAGGTAGTTTCAGCTCTTTAGCTGCTGCCGATGACCTTGCGCAAGTATACAATCAAGCTAAAGAAAACGATCCTCAATTACTAAGAGCTGCTGCAACTAAAGATGCGGCTTTTGAAGCGGTAAATTCTTCGCAAAGTTCTCTATTGCCACAGATTGATTTAACTGCGGGTTATAATATCGTTCGTAGCGATTTAGATAGCCGTGAAAACGATCGTCTAACTGCAGGTATTAACCTTTCTCAAGAGCTATACCAACAATCAAGCTGGGTTAGTTTAGACATTGCAGAAAAAAGTGCTCGCCAAGCCGATTCTGCTTATGCTGCAGAACAACAAGGTGTGATTTTACGTGTTGCTCAAGCCTACTTTGATGTATTACGCGCTAACGATAGCCTTGAATTTGTTCGTGCAGAAAAAGCAGCGGTTGGTCGTCAACTAGAACAAACTAAACAACGTTTTGATGTGGGTTTGTCTGCAATTACCGATGTTCATGATGCACAAGCACAATACGACAGCGTATTAGCCAATGAAGTATTAACTGAAAACCAATTGGTAAACAGTTATGAAGACCTTCGCGTTATCACAGGCCAAGGCCACACAGAACTAAGCGTACTAGATACTGAGCGTTTCTCAGCAAGCCCATCTGACCAATCATCAGATAGCTTAATTGATGAAGCCCAACAGAAGAACCTAAGCTTACTTGCTTCTCGTATCAATGCTGATATTGCAAAAGATAATATTTCATTAGCAAGCTCTGGTCATATGCCATCTTTAACCTTTGATGCTGGATATAACTACACAGATCAAGGTAATAGCGCTAACGACTTTGATTCAAGTGATATCAATGCCGGTATTAACTTGTATATCCCACTGTACTCTGGTGGTAACACAAGTTCATTAACTAGCCAAGCTGAATTCCAATACGTTGCAGCAAGCCAAGATTTAGAAGCAACTTACCGTGATGTAACTAAAAACGTTCGTGCATTTAACAACAACATCAATGCCTCTATTGGCGCATTGAAAGCGTACGAGCAAACAGTTATCTCTGCAAAATCAGCATTAGAAGCAACAGAAGCTGGCTTTGATGTTGGTACACGTACTATTGTTGATGTATTAGATTCAACACGTCGTTTATATGATGCAAACCGTAACCTAGCAAACGCTCGTTACGACTACATCATTAGTGTCCTTCAACTAAAACAAGCGGTTGGTACACTAAGTGAGCAAGATATCATTGATATTAATGCTGGCTTAAAAGCGAATAAAACAACTCAAGCACAATAATCTTATGTCATCTACCTTCTTAGTAAGATAGATGATAGTAGACGTAAAAAAGCCACATTAATCACTTAATGTGGCTTTTCTTTTAAGGCTTAGTTGAGGTTAACCTCTACCACCTTTAATCGCTTCAATAATACCTGTGGTTGAGCAGCCATCTTCAAAGTTCAATACTTTTACTTCACCACCTGCAGCAATCACCTCTGCACCACCTGCGATATCTTCAATCGCATAATCGCCACCTTTCACCAACATCGTTGGTAATACTGCCGCGATTAAGCGTTGTGGGGTATCTTCTGAGAAAGGAACAACCCAATCAACCGCACCTAAACCAGCCAATACCGCCATACGACGATCCGTTGGGTTGATAGGGCGACCAGGGCCTTTCAAGCGCTGTACTGATTCATTCGTATTAACCGCAACAATTAAGCGATCACCTAATTCTGCTGCATGGTTCAAATAAGAAACATGACCGGCATGTAAGATATCAAAACAACCGTTTGTCATGACAACTCGCTCACCACGCTCACGCGCTTGTTTTACCGCATTGATTAATTGGTCTTCACCAATAATGCCAAAACCAGAATCTTGACTACCGTGAATCGCTTCTGCTAATTCAATCGTTGATAATGTTGATGTACCCAGTTTACCAACCACAACACCAGCAGCAGCATTGGCTAATGCACACGCTTCATCAAGTGGTTTGCCAGTAGATACAGAAGCGGCTAATACCGAAATAACCGTATCACCCGCACCAGTAACATCAAATACTTCACGCGCTTGCGTAGGTAAATGTAACGGAGCCATATCACGGCGAAGCAAAGTCATACCGTGCTCACTACGTGTTACTAATAGCGCTTCAAAATCAAATTCTTCAATAATTTGCTGGCCTTTAGCTACTAAATCATCTTCGTCTTTTACTTTGCCAACAACCGTTTCAAACTCCAGCATGTTTGGTGTTAATAATGTAGCACCACGGTAGCGTTCAAAATCAGCCCCTTTTGGATCGATAAATACAGGAACATTGACTTTACGTGCTTCTTGGATCATTAACTGAACGTGCTCTAATGCCCCTTTTGCATAATCAGACAATACAACCGCTTTTACTTTTGATAGTGTTGCTTGCATACGGCTGATTAACGGTTCCGCAGGTACGTCATGGAAGCTTTCTTCAAAATCCAAACGAATCAGCTGTTGACCACGGCTCATTACTCGTAATTTTGTAATTGTTGGAAACTCAGGAAGCGCCACAAAATCACAATGCACTTTTAATGATGCTAATGTCGCTGTTAATGCTTTGGCTGGTTCATCATCACCAACAAGACCAACAAGGTGAGCATCGCCGCCTAACGCTGCAATATTCATCGCTACGTTCGCTGCGCCACCTGGACGCTCTTCAATATTATTAACTTTAACCACAGGTACTGGAGCTTCTGGTGAAATACGAGTTGTTGGTCCGCCCCAATAGCGGTCAAGCATTACATCACCAACAATCAATACACCGGATTGATCGTAATTAGGAAGTGTTGGTTTCATTCTTTTCTCCGGGTAATAAACAGCAAATCATCTACCATTATTGGTTTGTGCTATCTATCAAAATCATCTGTTATAAATGGTAGCATTTACGCAAGTTCTGCGCCAACTTAGAAATAATAAACTCAAGGTTAAGTAATATTTACTCACCAAACCATTGATTCCAAGCGGTAACGACTGCTTGTCGCTCTTCGATAAAACTGGCATCAGCAACATCGGCATCGAAACCCAATAAGTTACGATGATGGATCTCATTTCTCATAACACAATAAGCATGGATCAAAGATAAAGATAACTCCTCACTCATCACATCCTGCTCAGCAAAACTTTCAAAAATACGAACATTGTCAGACCATCGGGTTAGTTTTGGCGCTTGGTGAGCGTGATTTAACACTAAGTATTGGGCTAAAAACTCAATATCAGTAATCCCCCCCGCATCTTGCTTCAACATAAAGCGTCCCGTTTTCTTTCCGCCTAAATGATCTCGCATTTTTTCACGCATTTCGACAACATCTTTCTGTAGTTTCTTCTCATCTCGCTCTAAACAGAGGATCTCATGTCGCGTTGTATTAAACGCCGATTGTAACGCCGTATCACCATAGATCATACGAGCACGAACTAAAGCTTGATGTTCCCATGTCCACGCATCTTCTCGTTGGTACTCATCAAAGGCTTCGCTAGTACTGACTAACAGACCTGATGCCCCTGATGGACGTAAACGAGTATCGACTTCATACAAAATACCAGAAGAGGTACGTACAGAGAAAATATGAATAATACGTTGCGCTAATCGTAAGTAGAACTGACGGCCATCGATCTCTTTTTTACCATTGGTGTACGTATTCACATCGCAATCGTGCATAAATACGATATCAAGATCGGAGTTATACCCTAGCTCCCAGCCTCCCACTTTACCATAGCCAATCACCGCAAAACCTTTGCTGTCTCGTCCCTCAAGATGAGTTGGCTCACCAAATTTTTCAGTCACTTGTAACCAAGCTTGATTAACCACCGCTTCAACAATCGCTTCTGATAAGTAAGTTAAGTGGTCACTTACTTTCATTAAAGAGAGTCCACCAGCAATATCTGATGCGGCTATTCTTAATAAACAGACTTGCTTAAATTGACGTAAAGCCTCCATCTGCTGTTCCATATCATCTTCTGGAATACGAGCAAGAAACTCATTTAATTCAATTTTATATTGGCTCAACTCAATTGGGTTATAGAGTTGATTTATATCCAATAATTCATCCAAGAGTATAGGATAACGAGTCAGTTGTTCTGCCACCATAGGACTTGCAGCACACAAACGAACTAGGTGTTGTAATGCCCCATTATGCTCATCAAGCAATTCTAAATAGGTGGTTCTAGTCGCAATCGCTTGGATAAGCTTAGTTAAACGCGGTAAGGTATCACTTGCATCTTCTCGGCCAATCACAATACTGAACAATTTAGGCATTAAATGAGTGATCGCTTCACGCCCTCTTGGTCCTAATGTTTTCTTCTTCAAGTCCCCTTTGAATTCAATAATATGGCAAGTTAGTTGTTCTGCTTGGTCAGCGTTCAATTCTTGTAAAATATTCTCAAGCACTTCAGGGTTATGCGCCATGTCCCACAGCTCTACATACGACTTATCAATGCTGTTTTCGGACTCTTCTTCATCATGGCCAATTAAATTTTCAAACACAGCATGTATGGTATTCATGTGCTTTTCAATCGCACTATATAGCTCATCCCAATTAGCCATTCCCATAGCAAAAGCAAGGCGAGATTGATCTCTCTCGTCCATTGGTAATGTCTGAGTTTGCTTATCTCCAATCGCTTGTAGCAAGTTCTCTAAACGACGTAAGAAGCAATAACCCGTGGTTAAATCATCGACCTCTTGAACTGATAGCTGCCCTAACTCTTTAATTGCTACTAGTGTTTCTAATAAGCCACGCCCACGTAAAGATGGCTCTCTGCCACCACGAATAAGTTGGAATACTTGAGCGATAAATTCAACTTCTCGAATTCCACCTGAGCCAAGTTTAATATTATCGTTCAATCCACGACGACGAACTTCAGTGGTGATCATCGACTTCATACGACGCAACGCTTGAATTGCACCAAAATCAATGTAACGGCGAAAAACAAATGGGCGCAACATTTGACGAAGTTCTTGGTAATGACTGTAAGTCTCTTTGCCCATTACGCGTGCTTTGATCATTGCGTAACGTTCCCAGTCTCGACCTTGCTCTTGGTAATAATCCTCTAACGCAGCGTAACTCATGACTAACGGCCCACTCTCACCAAATGGGCGTAAACGTAAATCAACGCGATAACAGAAGCCATCCAATGTCATTTGGTCTAATGCTTTAATGATCTTTTGACCTAAACGAGTAAAAAATTGAGCATTAGCAAGGCTTCGACGAGCGCCCTCAGTCTCACCATTTTCTGGATAAGTGAAAATCAAATCAATATCAGACGAAAAGTTTAACTCTCCACCACCTAGTTTACCCATACCAATAATAAGCATAGGTTGCTCTTCACCTTGAGCATTCTTAGGTGTACCCCAATCAATACACGCTTGCTTATAAAGCCATTGATACGACTCTACAATCAAGGCTTCAGCTAATAAAGAAAGATGAGACAAACTGGTTTCTAAAGACCAATCACTTGCTGGGATATGAGAAAAGGTAAAATCACGCCATGCAATGTAAGCCATTTCATGTCGTCGAAAATAGCGAAGCTCTCGCATCAACGCATTTTCATCATTGCATTGCGATAAGTGATCTTGTAATCGAGAGCGATATTCTTCACTGCGATCAATGATTTCAAACATTGACGGGAAGCTTTGGCATAACACTTCATCTTGCTGAAATGCCTCATGCAAAAAATCACTACAACCTAAAGCGATTGATAGCTGATCCTGCAATGAATTAGGCCACTGCTCAATATGAGAAAGATGAGTTAACTCTTGTTGACGACGTTCTGCTAATGACGCTAGTGAGGATGGCAAAGACATGATATTCCTTATCGAAAATTCCTTATGATCGCCAAGTACGATCAGACTCTTGATACTGTGCCAAAAATTGTTTTTCGCCGCAAACAAAAACGCCTACAACTGAGTGTAGGCGTCAATTAAAATCAAGCGAGTGATTTAAATTTTGAAGACTTTCATCTTCGCTTCTAACTCTTCTGCATTTTTTTGCATCTCTTCAGACGTTTCTGTCAATTCAGTCATAACAACCACAGAAGCCTCAACCAATTCTCTAACATTAGTTAAGTTTTGATCCATCTCTTCTGCCACTGCACTTTGTTGATCAGCAGCGCTTGCGATTTGGAAGTTCATTTCATTAATATGGTTCACTTGATTCACAATGCTGTCTAACTCAGTGCCTGCATTAGTTACAAGCTCTACGCCTTCTGCCGCCTCAACAACACTTTTTTCCATTAACTCAACAGCCTGATTCGCACTGTTTTGCAACTGAGTGATCATCTCTTGAATTTCAACCGTTGCACCTTGTGTACTCTGCGCTAAGTTTCTCACCTCATCGGCAACAACCGCAAAACCTCGCCCTGCATCACCGGCACGAGCTGCTTCAATCGCCGCATTCAACGCAAGTAAATTTGTTTGCTCAGAAATACCGCGAATCGTTTCAACAACTGAACTAATCGACATTACTCTTTCTTCAACTTGATTTACCACTTCAGCAGACGCGGCAATATCACCTGATAGCGCTTGAATTTTAACGATAGTACCTTCAACAAACTCTTGACCAACTTTCGCTTGTACTTGAGCTTGCTCTGTTCCTGTTGATGCATTACGAGCATTATCCGCTACATTTTGTACGGTTGAATTCATTTCGCTCATCGCTGTTGCTAATTGATCAATTTCAGCAAATTCTTCTTGAGCGGCTTCTTTTGTTCCTTCCATACTAATCGTCATCACTTCAGTTAAACTAGCCAACTCTTGAGACGCTGATAATTGAGTTTCCACGACTGATTTAAGCTGAAGGCGAGTTTTATTTAGCTCTCTTGCTAAATCACCAAATTCATCTTTACAGCTCATCTCTACTGGTTCAGAAAGATTTTGAGCGGCAATCTGTTTCATTGAAGTGTTTAAATACTTCATTTGACGCAACATAATGCTTGAGGCACCTAATAAAATAACCATGAAAGCAACAATCATGACTATCGTCTGCCAAATCACTTGGTATAAGTAATCTTGATAATACTGTTCTGCACCGTCTGAGCTTTGAGAGGCAACCACCACCCAGTTATGATTAGGCACTTTAACTGCAAATTCATAACGAGAATAATCATTCATCGAATACGCTTGCTGAGAAGATAAGCTACCAATAAGCTGCTTTAATGAAGCGCCATTATCTAGAGAGTCAGACAGTGAAGAGAGAGATTGAATTGATTTATGACCAAAAACGGTGCCGCTATCACGATCAATCACATAGATATAATTGCCCTGAGACCATGCTTTTGCTTGAACACTGATCGCTTCACCAGCCAATTCTTTACCATTAGGCTTATGATTTAAAATTCCATTAATCAATTCAGCGTTAGCAATGGCGGATTCTTGAGCTTTTTCTTTCTGAATAGCAATTACTGATTGGTAAAAGGTATTTGCATCCCACAGCTGCTTGGTTACTAACAGTGCAGTACTAAATACCATTAAAATGACCAATTTTGGCACTAATTTAATATCAGTGACCAGCCTTTCCCATGGCCTAAACGTTATTGCAGACATAGTCTTTCCCCACTACCTTTCAGAATCGATTTTTTTAGTGCATGATTAATAGCTTCAATCATCATTTAAACACTCTTTAATATTATATCGATGGATACCCATAAATAATTAGTATGAATCATAACAAAATTGACCTTAACCCCATGAGCTTAATGTCGCTGATACTCTCCTTTTTATCCTTAATTGTGATCTCAAGCCTGCTGTTTGTACCGCTAGATCACGCCAGTCGTACTATGTTAATCACACTCGACACCATTATCTGTGCCCTCTTTCTCTTTCAGCTCAGCCTTGATTTGTTTCGCAGTAAGCACCGTCTCCAATATTTAAAAGAACATTGGATCGATTTCGTAGCAAGTATTCCAATCATTGAACCCATTCGTTATGCACGCATTTTTCATATCTTACGTATTTTTCGCTTACTTCGTTCTAGCCAGTCTGTATTAAAGCAGATCCAATCCAATCGAAAAGAAGCCACTATTGCCTCTATTTTAGTTTTAATGGTTACTCTGATTTCTTTAGGCTCTGTTTTTATGCTGATGTTTGAAAGGTCAAATCCTGATGCCAATATACATACCGCAGGAGATGCCATATGGTGGGCCTTTGTCACTATATCAACCGTTGGTTATGGTGATCACTATCCTGTCACTGTTGCGGGAAAAGTTTTAGCGGTGTTGATTATTTTATCTGGTGTGGGGATTTTCGGTATGATCTCAGGCTTAATAACCTCAATTATTACCGAGCCGGCAAAAAATGAAGAACGCAAGAATAGAGAAAAAGAAAAGCAGTGTCGAGATGAGAAATTAAACTTACTTTTACAGCAGCAGAATGAGATCCTAAAAAGATTAGCATCCATTGAGAATAAAAAAGAGAAGTAATTACATCAGAATAATTTAATCACTTCTCTTTGTATTTAGGGTATCAACCTAAAAATGTAGGTTGGAATAAACCATTATTGCCAATAAGGGGGGTACTCTAAGCCTGCTTGGCGAGTTTGTTCCATAGCATGTAAAATAGAGCGTTCTTGTCTTAGTAACCAGCGCTCTAACTGCTCTCGCTCTTCAGCATCATCTAATAACTGAACACGAGTCCGTAAAGGCTCTAAACTCATTAAATCATCAATACCTTGTAAAAGATCAAGCCAAGGTAAGCGGAAACCTTTTCTTCGGTCATCATCATAAATAAGCGCAAAACAAGTGCCCGTCATTAAGTTACGACGTAAACGCATTTTTAATTTGAAGTAATCGGTCGGTAATAGCTGATTGGATACAGAGAAAGCCTCATCTAACGCTTCCCAAGTTCGATCCAGTAACACCCCAGAATGACTGTCTATTGATTCTTGTAATTGCTGACGCTTTTTATCATCTAAGAAAGGCTGCCAATCTCGCGTTAATATCCAACGACTCAAATCAAGCAATAACCCACAGTAACGAGATGAGACTAATAACATCAGCATCTCTTCTGTATTCGGCAGTGATTTCTCACTCTCTTTCAGGCTGGCTACCAAGAATTTACGTGCATCTAGCTTTCGTAATACATGCCCTTTTTCTTCAATTAAATAAGCTAAGTGGTCTGATTCATCAAGCCAATGCAACTCTTCTTCTAACCATTTAAGCTCTTGGCGTAATCGCTCACTAGCACGCTTTGGTACCATTTCGCCAAAAACTAGAAAAATTTGACGTAAAAATGCGATCGCAATACGAATTTCTTGTAGCGCTAATTGGTTTTGAGTATCGATGTAAATTTGTTCATGATAATGCCAATGAGAAAGTGCATACTCCAACGAATTAACAAAGCACGTCTCCACACTATCTGTTGATTCTGTTTTGACCAATGAAAGTGGTTTGACTTTATCCGCAGGTGCGTTCATTGCTAAACGGTAACCTTTTGCAGCTTTACTTTGATTGCCTAAACGCATCCCACCAGAACTGCATAAGTCTCTAGCCAGAGTAAATAACGCATCGGTCTGGCCTGATTTTAATTCTAATTCTACTTCGCAGATAGGAGTCGTTCGATCGCCTGCAATTACTTCACCTTGATCAAACGCCAGTTCAATCTCACTACCATCAGGCATTTCAATTAACCACTGCTTACGAACAAAGTTCGTTGAAAACAAAGGAGAAAGTTGTGATTGAAGATCTGCCAAAGCGATATCACTAGGCCAAGCATCTTGAGGATGTAAATACACATTAGGGACATCACAGTCATGTTCAGCATTGTATTCTGGACGCTGGTGCAACCCTGCTACCACACGACCTGCCGTTTTTAATGTTTGTGTTCGTTCATCATTAAATCGACGAATACGTAACCCAGTATCGTGTTTACGAAGATGCTGCTCTGGGGTGTCAAAATAGATGTTTCCTAAATTTAAGCAACTATGCTCAATGACTTTTGCTCCTGATATTTTGTCTATAATTGTGTCGACAAACTCAGGAAAAACAAAAAATTTTAGTTCGATTTCAGTTTCCATAATGACCTCATAACCGTTGTCTTTCCAAGGATATGGCTTAAACTGTTCGGTATCAAGCTAGAAATAACGCCCAAACCATGATCTAAAGTAGTTTTATTGATAGTGGGATTGGGTTAACATTCGCGCCTTTGTGGCCATCGTCTAACAATTCACCATTAGGTGTTTGTTTTATTAGGTTAAGAAACCATGCCAGTAAATACTATTATGGGGTTATTCGCCAAGTCCCCAATGAAACCTTTGCAGCGTCACGTTGTTTGTGTCAATGAATGCTGCTCACTTCTTGTTCCGTTTTTCGAAACGTGTGCAAAAGGTGACTGGGAAAAAGCGAGTGAACTTCGTGCGCAAATTTCTCATCTAGAGAAAGAAGCGGATGTTCTAAAACGTGAAATTCGTTTAAAACTTCCTCGTGGGTTGTTTATGCCAGTTGATCGTACCGACATGCTCGGTCTGTTAACTCAGCAAGATAAACTCGCAAACCTGGCTAAAGACATCGCAGGTCGCGTTGTTGGTCGTCAACTTGAAATTCCAAGCTCTATGCAGGATGCATTTTTAGCTTATGTTCAACGCTGTTTAGATGCGGCTAATCAAGCGCAAGAAGTAATCAGTGAATTGGATGAGCTATTGGAAACAGGCTTTAAGGGACGAGAAGTCACTTTGGTTGCTGAGATGATCAATAAGTTAGACATCATTGAAGATGATACTGACGAATTGCAAATTCAACTGCGCCAGCAACTCATGAGCATCGAGCACAAATACAACCCAATCGATGTTATGTTCCTTTATAAAATTCTTGAGTGGGTTGGTGGCATTGCTGACCAAGCACAGCGTGTAGGTTCTCGTTTAGAACTCATGCTATCTCGCTCATAAGTTTCTGATTCAGTAACAGGTAATACAATGGATATTCTTGCTAACTACGGCACGACCCTTATTTTAGTTGCGGCCTTCTTCGGCTTCCTTATGGCGATTGGTATTGGTGCAAATGATGTTGCCAATGCGATGGGCACCTCAGTTGGGTCTAAAGCACTAACAGTAAAACAAGCGATCATCATTGCAATGATCTTCGAATTTGCAGGGGCATACCTTGCAGGTGGTGAAGTTACAGATACAATTCGTAAAGGGGTAATTGATACCTCTCTTTTCGCCCATCAGCCTGAAGTATTAGTTTACGGCATGATGTCAGCGCTTCTTGCTGCAGGTACTTGGTTATTGCTTGCGTCTTACATGGGCTGGCCGGTATCAACAACTCACTCTATTATCGGTGCAATCATCGGTTTTGCGTGTGTTGCAGTAGGTACTGAAGCGGTTGATTGGAACTCAGTTCAAGGTATCGTAGGGAGCTGGTTAATCACTCCTCTCATATCCGGTATTTTTGCTTACATGATCTTTATCAGTGCTCAGCGACTGATATTTGATACTGATAAGCCATTAATGAATGCTAAGCGTTTTGTTCCGGTATACATGTTCATCACCACTATGGTTATTACACTTGTTACTATCAAGAAAGGTCTAAAACACGTTGGTCTACATTTAAGTAATGGCGAAGCATGGGTTGCATCTGCAGGCGTATCAGCATTAGTAATGGTTGGTGGTTATCTGTATATCTCTCGTAAATTTGCAAATACGGTAAATGATGAGAAAGACAGCCGTGGCTTTACTGGCGTAGAAAGTATCTTCAGTACATTAATGGTTATTACCGCGTGTGCTATGGCATTTGCTCATGGCTCTAACGATGTTGCTAATGCGATTGGTCCACTATCTGCTGTTGTTTCAACCGTTGAGCACATGGGTGAAATCACAACGAAAAGCACAATTGCTTGGTGGATTCTTCCTCTAGGTGGTATTGGTATCGTTGTTGGTCTTGCAACATTAGGCCACAAAGTAATGGCAACCGTTGGTACAGGTATTACTGAACTAACACCAAGCCGTGGCTTTGCTGCACAGTTAGCAACTGCTTCTACTGTGGTATTAGCATCAGGTACTGGTCTTCCAATCTCAACGACACAAACGTTGGTTGGTGCTGTACTAGGTGTAGGTTTTGCTCGTGGTATTGGTGCCCTAAACTTAGGTGTTGTACGTAATATCGTAGCGTCTTGGGTTGTTACCCTACCAGCAGGTGCATTGCTAGCCGTAGTTTTCTACTACGCAATGCAAGCAATCTTCGGTATCGGCGTTAGCGCATAAGCTTAATCAATTTTGAAACAATTGCACAAAGAGGAGAGTAAAATCTCCTCTTTTCTTGCATCTGGGCCCAAATATTTTTAGTATCTATACCTTCGTTTGAATCGATGATAATGCATGAATTAATAAATTGGTGTGTAACGGTTCAGGATCCATTTTTCAAAGGAATATTATTGTGAAGCATTTTATTAGCCTAATTTTACTCGCTTGGGCTATTGCTACGCCAGCGCAAGCTCAAACTCGTTATATTTCTGATAACCTGTTTACGTACATGCACTCAGGTCCAAGTAATCAATACAAGATCATTGGTAGCGTAAATGCGGGTGAACGCATTACTCTATTAAGCAGTAATAAAAACTCTGGTTTCACACAAATCGTGGATACCAAAGGCCGTAAAGGTTGGGTTGAAACTAAGTTTGTTTCTCGTCAAGCAGGTCTTGGTGAGCGTTTACCTAAAGTTGAAGCCGAACTGACGTCAGTTAAAACACAACTGGCCAATGCTCGTAAAGCGGCAAATGATGAGAAAGCAGGTTTAGCTGATAGCCTGACTCAACGTAACCAACAAATGCAAGATTTAGAGCAAAGCTACAGCGATGTTAATAACCAATTGGTTAGCTCTCAATCTGAAATTCGTGAATTACGCGCTAAGCTAGATACACAAAAAGAAGACTTATTACTTAAGTACTTCATGTACGGCGGTGGTGTTGCTGGTATTGGTCTATTATTTGGCCTTTTACTTCCTCACATGATCCCAAGCCGTAAGAAGAAACAAAACGGTTGGTCTTAATCACTCTTGATAACTAACAACTATTGATAACTAACAACTATTGATAACTAACAACTATTGATAACTAATCAATAAATGATAGATACAAAAAAGCTCAGATAATTCTGAGCTTTTTTATGCCTGCTAAACAATAATCCCTTATCCCTTCCATTCATACAATGCGGGAATCTCTATTTTCTGACCTTTAAACTCAATCACTACATTTCTAGGATTAATTTCTAATAGAGAAATAGACGGTGTAATGCTGCCTCCAACATTCACTTCTTTGCCATTCACCTTGATCCAGCGGCGACTTGGTTTTGAAGTATAGTTATGAGTTTGAAAATTTAACGCAGGTAAACGACCCACAAGCTGAGAACCGCTTTTCTCTAATTGAAGATAACCATCACTTTGTATTGGTTCTGGGTTTTCTTCCATTTCGTATTCTGCTGACTCACTTAAAATAGATTCAAATCGTGCCGCTAATTCTGGTGACAATCCTGACAAATCTAGATCATCAATATCCAATAATTGCTCCTGTTCTGACGCTGTATTTTCAGTAATCTCTTTACTTTTTGACGCAGAAACTCCTCTAAACGACTCAATTGAATTTACTTTTTTCGACGATTCTTTCAAACCAGTTAATGATAGCTCTTGAGCTCGTAGTGGTAACTTCACAGTTTCTAATATTGGTAATGACAATACCGTATAGGTCGGCTTATAAGGCTCTAATTCCTGTTGAGACGCTTTATAATGAGGCAATGACAGGTAGCTAGATATCATCAACGGAGGAAGCACCGCAATTGAGCCTAATACCCATAAAGGAAAGCGAGAAGACGACATTTACTTATCTCCTTGAAGCAAAGGCGCATCAATATTAACAACACTGTCTAACCACATTAAGGTACTTGATCCTACAACTCCATCGGTAGCTAACCCAAATATTTCTTGGAATTCTTTCACTTGTTGCTCTGTCTCTTGATTAAATTTGTCTGAATCACTAAACGGTTGTTCCAATGCAAAAGACAGTAAACGATTCAACTCTAGGATCGCTTTTCCTTTATCACCACGCTTCATCGCTCGTTCAGTAATGATTGGTTTTTTCCACAACTGGATATAAGCGCCATTCCAATGTTGTTCAAACCATTGATGAGAAACTTCAACATGTTTAGACGGTAAAAGTAACTCCACCCCTTTAGAGTGAACACGATAAACGAGTGCTAGTAAGTCCTCACCCGTTTGTTGTTGTAACCAAACCACCGCAGGTCTATTAATCGCTAATAAATCACTCAAACTGCCATTGCTATCTAAACAATATAGTTGCGCCCTTTTTGCATTAGTACAATTCGCTTGGAACTCATTTACTGAATAACCCCATACCGACAATAACGATTGAAAAGCCTCTGATTGCGAGGAGAACCCCTCTAATGGCACCTCAATAGCAGGCTCTATAATTGGATAATGAGCATCTAAATATCGAGGTAAAAAATGATAACTTCCCACACTCAACACTAAAGATAACCCTACCGCGATCATCGTTGGTGCCCATGATGCAGGATTTTTATGTCTTACCCCTTCACTTTCAACCTGCCAATCTAGCACTAATTCACAAGCTCGAATAACAGCTTGGTTATCTACACTCTGCTTGCCCTTTTGGTAGCTAACCCACAATGCTTTATCACACAGTAGGTTGATCACTCGAGGGATGCCATTAGAGTGACGAGCAATTTTCTTTATGGCAGAAGATGGAAACAGTGACAGCTCTCCGCCTGCAATCGTCAAACGGTGCTGTATATAAGATTCAATCTCTTGAGGTGTTAAAGGCAATAAATGATATCGTGCCGTAATACGTTGTGCGAGCTGACGTAAATTCGTTTGCTGTAACTTCTGTTGTAACTCAGGTTGGCCAATCAATAACACTTTTAATAACTTATCACGGTCTGTTTCAAAGTTAGTGAGTAAACGTAATTGCTCCAATACATCTGGGCCTAAATGCTGCGCTTCATCAATAGCAACGATAGTCTGAAAACCTTTCTCTCGCTCTGCTTTAAGAAAATAAACAATATTGTCGGTTAACTGTTTTAACGACGCCTTTTCAGAATAAGAAATCTCAAGCTCATCACAGATCGCCTCTAATAACTCTTGAGCGCTGAACATAGGGTTCAAAATTAAAGCAAGATGCACATTACTGTCTAATTGAGAGAATAGTGCGCGTGATACGGTCGTCTTACCCGTACCGACTTCTCCGGTTAATAACGCAAACCCACCGCCTTCTCCTAATCCCGACAATAAATAATTCAGCGCCTCTTTATGACGTTCACTCAAATAGAGAAAACGTGCATTAGGTGTCATTGAGAACGGAAGCTCATTAAAGCCAAAAAAATCTTGGTACATAAGAATGGTGTTTGTCCTATCAGGAAAATTCCAAGAATAAATATGGAATAAAAAGTCGAAAAGCTATGATTGCACGGTATCATTGGAACTAAGAAAGTAAAGAAAGTTCTCTTTATCTTGGCAACGAGTAGGGCAAAACGTGAATATTTATTTAGTTGGTGGTGCAGTTCGAGATTCACTTCTCAATATTGATGTAAAAGATAAAGATTGGGTTGTCGTTGGATCTAGCCCTAACGAGATGGGTTCACTTGGCTATCAAGCCGTTGGGCAAGATTTTCCTGTATTTCTACACCCGAAAACTAAAGAAGAATATGCACTAGCGAGAACTGAGCGAAAAAGTGGCCAAGGTTATAAAGGCTTTACTTGTTATGCCGAACCAGATGTCACTCTAGAAGAAGACTTGCTGCGCCGTGACCTTACCATTAATGCTATCGCTCAATCCGATAGTGGTGAATTGATTGACCCTTATAATGGGCAAGATGATGTAAATAATCGTCTACTACGCCACGTATCTGATGCCTTTATCGAAGACCCATTGCGTGTACTACGCGTCGCTCGATTTGCCGCCCGTTTTCATTATCTTGGTTTTACTATTGCACCAGAAACAATGGCATTAATGAAAACCTTAGTAGACAGCGGTGAGTTGTCTCACTTAACACCAGAGCGTGTATGGCAAGAATGGGAGAAGTCTCTTTCGAGTCAGCACCCTGAGATCTTTCTTTCGGTATTAAAAGAGTGTGGTGCTCTCGCCGTTGTATTACCAGAACTGGATGCATTGTTTGGTGTACCTCAACCAGAAAAATGGCACCCTGAAATTGATACGGGGATTCATACTTTGATGGTAACGCAACAAGCTGCCCTATTAAGCCAAGATTTACCGACTCGCTTCGCAGCTCAAGTTCATGATTTAGGAAAAGGCGTCACGCCAGAATCAGAATGGCCAAGTCATAAAATGCATTGCCATACTGGTATTAAACTGATTAAAACGCTCTGTGCACGAATTAAAGTTCCTAATGAGTACCGAGATTTAGCACTACTGGTTTGCGAACACCACACCAATATTCATCGAGCACCTGAATTACGAGCGCAAACCTTCATTAAGATATTCGATAAAATGGACGTATGGCGTAAACCAGAGCGCTTAGAGCCTATCTTACTCTGCTGCCAAGCCGATCATACGGGCCGATTAGGATTAGAGTCTGAGCCATACCCACAAAAAGCACGTTTTGAAATGGCGTTTGATGCTGCAAAAAGTGTGGAAGTGAAAGAAGTGGTTGCTGCTGGATTTAAAGGCGCTGAGATTAGAGAAGAGTTGAATAAAAGACGAGTTGAAGCAGTGAAGAGTAAGTTAGATATCAAATAAACTATACGCTACGCTAACTAGAACGCTTCGCTCTAGAAACTATAAAAGCAAAAGCTAAGGTTTCAGGTTTCAGGTTTCAGGAAGATCAAAACCGAGTACACCTGAAACCTGTAAGCGTAGCGTCCTGAAGCCTAGAAAATTGCCACTCTAGCCATACTGCTCTTATCGTTTCTAGTTTCTAGTTTCTAGTTTCTAAGCAAAGCTTAACCACATAAGTAAACTCGTACCTAATAGTAAGCGATAGATAACAAACGGCGTCATTCCCATACTTGAAATCAGCTTCAAGAAAAAGTGAATACAGATATAAGCACTAATAAAAGAAACCACCACACCGGTACTTAATAAACCAAAATTAATTGAAATATCACTCAGAGCCAATTTTAAACCAAGGTAAGAGCCCGCTAAGGTAATGATTGGGATAGACATTAAAAACGAAAAACGTGCAGCAGCTTCACGGGTAAAACCAAGGTAAAGTGCAGCGGTAATCGTAATACCAGAACGAGAAGTGCCCGGGATCATCGCCATTGCTTGAGCAACACCTAAAAATAACGCTTTTTTCCACGTCATCTCATATTCACCTTTGGCTAGTTCTGAGTTTTTATCAACCCACCAAAGCAATAAGCCAAATACGATCGTTGTCGTTGCAATAACCCATGCGCTGCGCAAATAGATCTCAATAAAATCTTTAAGTAACAGACCACAAAGTGCCGCTGGAATGGTTGCTAATATAATCAACCAAGCCAGTTTAGACTCTTTATTGTGTTCCTTTTTAGTAATCGAGCCTACCCACGCTGTTAATAACGTCACGACTTCTTTTCTAAAATAGATAATAACCGCCGCTAATGTTCCAACATGAACAGCGACATCAAAGGCTAAGCCTTGATCAGACCATCCAAGAACTGCAGAAGGGAGTATAAGGTGGGCAGAACTTGAAATAGGTAAAAACTCAGTAAACCCTTGCAACAAAGCAAGAAAAAAAGCTTCAAAGTACGTCATGATAGTCCATTAGAATGTTAAATTTAATAAAGCAGGTTTTAACGATTGAGAATAAGGGAACTCTGCCCATATTTCACTGATTGTACGTTCTGTACTTGGAATAATAAGATCTGGATTCAATTCCACCATAGGTAAAATAGCAAACGCGAACTTAAAAAGATCCTCTCTCGGTAACTTAGGATCTGATTCAGACACCAAATCACCATACAAAAGAATATCCAGATCTAATGTTCGATCTTGATTCTTCTGCGCATTAAGCTCTCGACCCCATTTAATTTCGATTGCACGTAATAGTGAACCTAATTCAGTCAATGAATGAGCAACGTTTAATTCCACCACTAAATTAAAAAAATTATGGCTTGAGAATCCAACAGGCTCAGCTTCATAAACCGTCGAAATCTTAGTTATGTCACCTAACGCTTTTAATTCATCAATCGCTGCTTTTACGTGTTTTTCAGGGGAAATATTGGAACCAACGCCAATATAGGTGGTGATCATTTGCTTCCTCGCTCAATCACAACCCCAACACTGTGTGCATTTACCACTGCTCCTGGTTTAGATAAATGAATGCGGATCCAAGGCACTGAAAAACGAGTCATAATAAGATCTGCGATCTCCTCTGCAACACGCTCAACTAATAAGAAGCGACCGTTTTGAATATGAGCCGTCACCGCCTCACTCACTTCTGCGTAATTTAAACAATGTTGAACATCATCAGATGCTGCTGCGGGTTTATTGTCGTGAGCCATATCAATATCTAATACGAGCTTTTGTTTAATGCCCTGTTCCCACTCATAAACGCCAATGGTTGTAATAACTTCAAGCTGTTTTATAAATACTAAATCCATCTTTGATCACACTTTTTATTAAGAGGTCGGATACCCATCAAAAGAAAAACAACGTAATATTGATATTACCTTGCTCAATATGCTGAGCAATATACTATAAAAATGATTTTTGATCGCTCCTGATCACCTAAATAAAGGCTCATTCATGACCCCTCTTGCACTAATTATGATCATCATCGCCTATCTTCTAGGATCGATCTCTAGTGCGGTTTTAATTTGTCGATTAAAAGGCTTACCCGACCCAAGAAATTCAGGCTCTCATAATCCAGGGGCAACTAATGTCTTTCGTCTTGGTGGTAAAGGAGCGGCAGGGTTAGTTCTACTTTGTGATATTTTAAAAGGCATGTTACCGGTATGGGGAGGCTACTTTCTTGAAATCAACCCTCTACTATTAGGCATCATTGCAATTTCAGCCTGCTTAGGTCACATGTACCCACTATTTTTTCACTTTAAAGGTGGCAAAGGGGTCGCAACCGCTCTTGGCGCATTAGCTCCGATAGGATTAGATCTAACGGGAATGTTATTTGGCAGTTGGGTTATCACGGTATTAGTGACTGGCTACTCTTCTTTAGCGTCAATGATCACCGCTTTACTTGCACCTTTATTTACTTGGTTAGTCAAACCTCAGTACACCCTTCCTGTTGCTATGCTTTCTTGTTTAATCGTTCTAAAACATCACGAGAATATTCGTCGATTTTTTGCAGGCGAAGAAAAGAAAATTTGGCAAAGAAAAAGGGACTAATTTAGTCCCTTCTATTATAAATCAGAAATAAAGATCATTTACGATCTTTGCTGATCACTACTATTTTGCAATTGGTTTAAGCTGATCGATAGGCCAACGTGGCTTAGCTTGAACCGCTAAATCTGTTGTCTCACCATTCTTCAAACGCTGCATACCTGCATAAGCAATCATGGCGCCGTTGTCGGTACAAAATTCAGTTCGAGGATAAAACACCTCACCACCAATTTTCTTCATCATCGCTTCTAGTTCTTGACGAAGGTAAGTATTCGCACTTACCCCACCCGCCATCACTAAACGTTTCATACCAGTTTGCTTTAATGCACGACGACATTTAATTGCTAAGGTATCCGCCACGGCTTCTTGGAAAGCAAACGCAATATCTGCACGAGTCTGCAAATCATCATCATTAGCACGAATGGTGTTTGCGGCAAATGTTTTTAGACCAGAGAAGCTAAAATCTAAACCAGGACGATCAGTCATTGGACGAGGGAATTTAAAACGACCTTTAGTGCCGCTCTCTGCTAATTTTGATAGCAAAGGACCACCAGGGTAATCTAGACCCATTAATTTAGCTGTTTTATCAAACGCTTCACCGGCGGCATCATCCACAGATTCACCAAGAATTTGATATTCACCAATGCCTTTTACTTCAACCATCATGGTGTGGCCGCCAGAAACAAGCAGCGCGACAAATGGAAATTCAGGTGGCTCATCTTCAAGCATTGGCGCAAGTAAATGGCCTTCCATGTGATGAACAGGAATCGCAGGAACATCCCATGCATACGCAATACTACGGCCAATAGTCGAACCAACTAATAATGCACCGACTAAACCTGGACCTGCCGTATAAGCAATACCGTCGATATCGTCTTTGGTCATGCCCGCATCATTTAATGCCGCTTGGATTAATGGAATTGTCTTTTTAACATGGTCACGAGAGGCCAATTCAGGGACAACACCACCGTAATCTGCGTGCAGTTTTACTTGGCTATAAAGTTGATGAGCTAATAGCCCTTTTTCATCATCATAAATCGCAACACCCGTTTCATCACACGAGGTTTCAATGCCTAAAATTCGCATATTTTTCTCAGTTACCTGTTAATTTAACGCCATATTACCTACATCACTAAGCTACCTCAAGCGACGTGATGACTAGAGAAGGTAAAATAAACAAAGAAATTACTCAATTCTTAATCAAGAATGCTTTACAAAACGCCTCGATCGGATTAAAATTCGGCACCAATTTGAATAATAGCTGGTTAATTATAACTACCAGCGAATTGACTAACACCTGAGGTGAAAGGCATATGCCAGTAGTTAAAGTACGTGAAAACGAACCGTTCGACGTTGCACTACGTCGTTTCAAGCGCTCTTGCGAAAAAGCAGGTATTCTTTCTGAAGTTCGCCGTCGTGAGCATTACGAAAAACCTACTACAGTACGTAAACGCGCTAAAGCAGCAGCTCAAAAGCGTCACGCTAAGAAGTTGTCTCGCGAAAACGCACGTCGCGTTCGCCTGTACTAATAACTTACCTAATTTAGGACTAAGTTATGGCTCTAATTGAAAAACTCAAAGACGAGCAAAAGTTAGCGATGAAAGCCAAGGATAAATTACGCCTTGGCACAATTCGTTTAGCTTTATCTGAAATTAAACAACGTGAAATCGATGGTCATACTACCTTGTCTGACGATGATATCATTGCTGTTTTAACGAAGATGGTTAAACAACGTCGTGATTCAGTATCGCAGTTCACTGCTGCTGGTCGTGATGATCTTGCTGAGAAAGAGAGTGCTGAAATTTTAGTACTTGATGACTTTATGCCGCAAGCACTAACTGATGAAGAAGTTGCTAAGTTATTAGACGAAGCAATTATCGAATCTGGTGCTGCAGGAATGCAAGATATGGGCAAGGTGATGGGCGTATTAAAACCTCAAATCCAAGGCCGCGCTGACATGGGTAAAGTAAGTCAATTAGTTAAATCTAAACTGGCTTAATAATACTCTATTTATAAAGCAAGCCGTGCTATCTTTGATATGCACGGCTTGTTTGTATCTACAGGAAAAGAAAAAAGATGTCTGGACATATCCCTCGCAGTTTTATTGATGAGCTTTTAAATCGACACGATATTGTCGATATCATTGACACAAGAGTAAAGCTGAAGAAACAAGGGAAGAACTACGGTGCTTGCTGTCCATTCCATAATGAAAAATCCCCTTCTTTTTCTGTTAGCCAAGAAAAACAGTTTTATCACTGCTTTGGCTGTGGTGTTCATGGTAATGCCATTGACTTCCTCATGGAGTTCGACCGTTTAGAATTCGTCGAAGCCATTGAAGAACTCGCCTCTATGCTTGGTCTTGATGTTCCTCGCGAACAACGTAGTGGCTTTAACGCCCCTTCAGGTCCAACGGCCAATTCAGAACAGAAACGAAGCCTATATGATTTAATGGGCGGTATCAGTCAATTTTATTTCTCCCAATTAAAATCTGCCACCAATATCCATGCTATCAACTACCTTAAAGATCGTGGCCTTTCTGGCGAAATAGTTCAGAAATTTGGTATCGGTTATGTGGCTGATGAGTGGGAATTAGTCAAAAATAACTTTGGCCGAGACAAAACATCACAAGATGCTTTAGTCAGCGGTGGGATGTTAATTGAAAGCGATAATGGCCGTCGTTATGACCGTTTTCGTGGTCGAGTCATGTTCCCAATTAGAGATCGTCGAGGTCGCGTTATTGGCTTTGGTGGTCGCGTAATTGGTGAAGGCACTCCCAAATATTTAAATTCACCTGAAACACCTATTTTCCATAAAGGCAAAGAGCTTTATGGTTTATATGAAGCGCTGCAAGCTTATAAAGATTTACCCCAAGCTCTCGTTGTTGAAGGCTATATGGATGTCGTAGCTTTAGCGCAGTTTGGCGTAGATTACGCTGTCGCCTCTCTAGGTACAGCAACGACAGGCGATCATATGCAACTTCTCTTTCGCCAAACAAGCACTGTCGTGTGTTGTTATGATGGTGACCGAGCAGGTCGAGAGGCTGCATGGCGAGCAATGGAACAAGCACTGCCATACTTAAATGATGGCCGCCAATTAAAGTTCATGTTTTTACCTGACGGTGAAGACCCTGACACCTATATTCGCCAACACGGTAAAGTTGCCTTTGAACAAGCCGTAACTCAAGCTGAATCATTAATTGATTTTATGTTTAGAACGCTGGTCGATCAGATAGATACGAGTAGTCGAGAAGGAAAAGCGAAGTTAACAACACTTGCCGTTCCTTTAATCGATAAAGTGCCCGGTGGGACTCTGCGTCTTTATTTACGTGAGCAACTTGGCAAAACGCTCGGAATTATGGATGAAAGCCAATTACAGCAACTAATATCTAAGCAAGGTGCTCCAGAAACAAAGCGCCAAGCTCAACCAGAGATGAAACGCACAGCCATGCGTGAAGTGATCACGCTGCTGTTACAAAATCCAAATTTGGCGCAATTAGTCCCAGATTTAAGCAGTGTTCAAGACATTCCACTGCCTGGCTTAAGTTTATTTCTACAATTACTTGAAAATTGCAGACATAATCCCCATATCTCTACAGGCCAATTATTAGAACATTGGCGTGGGGATAAAAGT
Organism: Aliivibrio sp. EL58; assembly: GCF_900312675.1. GTDB lineage: Bacteria > Pseudomonadota > Gammaproteobacteria > Enterobacterales > Vibrionaceae > Aliivibrio. The sequence continues at coordinate 100,614 of NZ_OMPC01000008.1, forward strand.
GAAAAACTATTATCGCGCTTGGCAGTATGGGAATTACCCATAGATCAAGACAACACCCAAGATGTATTTATGGATTCACTGGACAATGTTTTGGCCCAGTGCATCAATCAACAAATTGAAAGTTTACAGACGAAAGAAAGAACGCTTGGCTTATCAGTCGAAGAAAAGCGGGAGCTGCTAGCCTTAATGCTAGAATTAAAAGCATAGAATCCCTGCATCGTCATCAACACATAAATTTGTTATTATTAATGGTTTGCATTTCGCATACTAATTCCTTCACACAGACCAGAAGTAGGATACCGTCTATGGATCAAAATCCGCAGTCACAGCTAAAATTACTTGTAATCAAAGGCAAGGAACAAGGCTATCTGACCTACGCAGAAGTTAACGATCACCTACCAGAAGAAATTGTAGATTCTGAGCAGGTTGAAGATATTATTCAAATGATCAATGACATGGGCATCAAAGTGGTAGAAACCGCACCTGATGCCGATGATATGTCATTGAATGATGATGATGCCGTAACTGATGAAGATGCAGCAGAAGCAGCTGCAGCCGCACTATCAAGTGTAGAAAGTGAAATTGGCCGTACAACGGATCCTGTTCGCATGTACATGCGTGAAATGGGTACTGTTGAACTTCTTACTCGTGAAGGCGAAATCGACATCGCTAAACGTATTGAAGAAGGCATTAATGAAGTTCAGTGTTCAGTTGCTGAATTCCCTGGCGCAATTTCATACTTATTAGAACAGTTTGATAAAGTTCAAGCCGAAGAGATTCGACTTACTGACATCATTTCTGGTTTTGTTGATCCTAATGATGATGGTTCAGCAGCACCAACAGCAACTCACATCGGTTCTGAACTGAGTGAATCTGATCTTGAAGACGAAGATAAAGAAGCTGAAGATGATGAAGACGAGGAAGAAGAAGATGTAGGTATTGACCCAGAGCTTGCTTTGGAGAAGTTCACAGAACTTCGTACGTCTTACCACAACATGCAACTTGCTTTTGAAGAACATGGTCGTGATAACGCAAAAGCACGCGTAGCGATTGGCGAGTTAACGGATGTATTCCGTGAATTTAAACTGATCCCTAAACAGTTTGATTACCTAGTTCGTGAAATGCGCGGCAGCATGGATCGTGTTCGTACACAAGAACGTTTAATTATGCGTATGTGTGTTGAATACGGAAAAATGCCTAAGAAATCATTCATTTCTCTTTTCTCTGGTAATGAATCTTCTGACGAATGGTTCAACGAAATCATCGCATCTGACAAACCATACGTGGAGCGTCTAAAGCGTTACGAAGAAGATATTCGCCGTTCAATTAAGAAAATTGACAGCATTGAGAAAGAAACTGGATTACCAGTTCTAAATATCAAAGACATCAGCCGTCGCATGTCTATCGGTGAAGCAAAAGCTCGTCGTGCGAAGAAAGAAATGGTTGAAGCAAACTTACGTCTTGTTATCTCTATTGCTAAAAAATACACAAACCGTGGTCTACAATTCTTGGATCTTATTCAAGAAGGTAACATCGGTCTAATGAAGGCTGTAGATAAATTTGAATACCGTCGTGGTTACAAATTCTCTACTTATGCGACATGGTGGATCCGTCAAGCGATCACTCGTTCAATTGCCGACCAAGCGCGTACAATCCGTATTCCAGTTCACATGATCGAAACGATCAACAAACTGAATCGTATTTCGCGTCAAATGCTACAAGAAATGGGCCGTGAGCCATTACCAGAAGAACTTGCTGAGCGCATGCAAATGCCTGAAGACAAGATCCGTAAGGTTCTGAAAATCGCTAAAGAGCCTATTTCAATGGAAACACCAATCGGTGATGATGAAGATTCGCACCTAGGTGATTTCATCGAGGATAATACCCTTGAACTTCCTGTTGATTCTGCAACTTCAACAAGCTTGAAATTTGCAACTAACGACGTTCTTGCAGGACTAACTCCTCGTGAAGCAAAAGTACTTCGTATGCGTTTTGGTATCGATATGAATACCGATCATACTCTTGAAGAAGTAGGTAAGCAGTTTGATGTAACGCGTGAGCGTATTCGTCAAATCGAAGCGAAAGCACTTCGTAAATTGCGTCACCCAAGTCGTTCAGAAGTATTACGTAGCTTCTTAGACGAATAATTAAACATAATTATTTGTTAATAGAATCAAAAAGGTGAGCTTAGGCTCACCTTTTTTCGATCTAGATGCATATTTTCAATCAAGTGATTAAAAAGCAAACGCCTTATGGCTAGACACTGTTTTCATCTTCCCCTATAATCACCACCTACAACGGCCCCTTAGCTCAGTGGTTAGAGCGCACGACTCATAATCGTTCGGTCCCCAGTTCAAATCTGGGAGGGGCCACCAAATTAGAAAAGGCTGATAAGTATTTTTACTTATCAGCCTTTTTGCTTTTTAATTTATCTTTTTTTTCTTGATGATTAGTAAGTACCCAATCAGAAGTAAAAATATAGATAGCTCTATTGCCGCCCTCATCAACCCTGAAGTACATACGGCAGCAATAATTAATGCAATAACAATCGCTAACAGTCCTTTTTTATTCATATACTCCATCCTAGAAATTATTCGAATACTATTATTGAAGATCTATCGCGCAATGAAAAATAGCGAATAGCACTATCAAAGAACCAATTGCACTATCAATGGATCACAAAAAAGCATTAATAATTGGGATATTAAATAAAGCTACCTATACTAATTGATAATTATTTTGATCATGGAGCTATCAATGAAACGACTACTTTTACCCCTTCTTATCTCTAGCACCTCTTTCTATGCTCTTGCTAACGATCAACCTAAGGTTAGCGGCTTTTATGTTGGGGCAGGTTTCGGAACATTTGGTTACTCAGAGGAAGACTCTTGGAATGACAATAATAATAACCTTCTCTCAGCAGAAGCTGATGGCAACTCAACAAAAATTTATCTCGGCTATCAATTCAATAAAATTGTTGGTATTGAAGGAACATATACCGACTATGGCACAGCCAAAGCAAAAGTGGGTAGTTATTCAATGAAACCTACCTCTATTTCCTTAGCTGCCAATTTAGGTTACACCTTTGGAAATGGCCTTAGACCTTTTGGCTTAGTTGGTATGTCGAGTTTAGATTTAAATCAAAATGAAGAACAGTTAACCGACGATAACGGAGCCGCTTTTAAGGTTGGGTTCGGTGTTGAATACACACCAAAAGCATTAAGCGGGGTTCAAATTCGAGCAGCCTATGAAGTGGATATGTATGCAGTTGAATATGAGTCAACGAATGGGTTTTACTCAGAAACCAATCTCTACGCCTTAGACTCTTTATACCTTGGTGCTTCTTATAAATTTTAATGACTAAACAGAGCATTGGTACCCCAACCTTTGCTCTTATTCTTAATAAATGAGTAAAATCTTTTTTTCCTCTCAGCTTTTATATCTTTCTTGATATACACTCCCCTTGTATCCAACACTAACTAATAAAAAAATAAAGGTTATCTATGTATAATTTAGCCAATAATCTTGAGCGTAACGCAACTTTTCGTCCTAATAATATTGCCCTCATCTTTCAAGATCAGAAAATTACTTACCAAGAATTAAATCAAAAAGTAAACGCCATTGCTGATCACTTGAGTCAACTCAATATAAAACCTGATGAGAAAATTGCTCTATCTTGTCCTAACACGCCTGAATTTGTTATTGCTTATTATGCCATTCAAAAAATTGGAGCTATCGTTGTTCCTCTGAATGTAATGCTAAAAGGTGAAGAAGTTGCTTATCACCTAAAAGATTCTGATGCGGTAGCCCTGATTTCATACCAAGGTTCGGATGCAATGCCTATCGGTCAGTTTGGCTATGAGGGCTACAGTAAAGCGGACTTTTGTGAACACTTCATCCTAATTGAAACAACACCAAACTCTCAAGAAGCAGCCGTCGCTCACTCATTTAACCAATGGTTAGAAAGCGGAAGAAAGTCTTTTGAAACAGTCTATCGTTCAGCAGAAGATAGTTGTGTCATTCTATATACCTCAGGGACTACTGGTGCAGCCAAAGGGGCTGAATTAAGTCAAAGTAACATGCTGTGTAACGCACAAGCATGTCAGTCATTGACGAATCAAAAAGGGACTGACGTGAGTATTGCGATACTTCCGCTATTTCATACCTTCGGTCAATCTCTGATCATGAACACTTCGATTCTTGCTGGTAGTGCGCTCGTTCTTATTTCTCGATTCGTACCAAAAACCGTTCTTCAACAAGTTTATGAACACAAAGTGACTCATCTTGCGGGTGTTCCAACCATGTTCATTGGTTTACTGGCTTATGCTGAAAAGCATCCAGGAGAGCACCTAAAAGAGATCGCAAAAAATCTTAAAGTCGCTATTTCAGGTGGTGCATCAATGCCAGTTGAAGTGCTAAAACAATTCGAAGAAAAACTTCAAGTACCGGTTATTGAGGGCTATGGATTATCTGAATCATCCCCTGTCGCCGCATTCAACCATTTAGAGTTTGAAAGAAAGCCAGGAAGCATTGGGCAGCCTTTACCAGGTGTCACCATGAAAGTGGTAGACAAAAATGGGCATGAACTACCAACAGGACAAGAAGGTGAGCTTGTAATTCGTGGCCATAACGTAATGAAAGGCTATTACAAAAAACCACAAGAGACCGCAAAAACAATTGTAGATGGTTGGCTTCATACGGGCGATATTGTTCGCTTCGACGAGGAGGGTTATATCTATGTCGTTGATCGCTTAAAAGAACTGATCATTAGTGGCGGCTATAATGTCTATCCACGTGAAGTAGAAGAAGTATATATGAAACACCCTTCAGTACATTTAGTTGCTGTCATTGGTGTTGAGCATCCGCGTTTTGGTGAAGAAGTAAAAGCCTTTATTATTCTTAAAGAAGGCCATTCTATTTCAGAAAAAGAACTGATTAAATGGAGTAAACAACACCTCGCTGATTATAAGTGCCCTAAACATCTCGATATTGTAGAAGCATTACCAATGACAGCAACAGGCAAAATTTTAAAGCGAATGCTAAAAGCATAAAGGTAGAGTCTACCTTCTATAATTGCAGGTATATTCCCATATAAAAAATAGGTATATACTTGCGTATCACTCCCTGATGGATACCTACTATGTCAAACAAAACAAATAAAGGCATTTGGTTTGCCTATATTGCTAGCCTACTTACCCCCTTAACTTTAATGCTATCAGGCATCATAGCCATTATTTTTGCAGGCTATCAGATGAATAAAGGCACAAATGATGAAGTTGTCGATAGCCACTACTATGCGATCATCAAAAGTTTCTTTCTATTTCTTACTTTTTTCGTCGTCCTTAGTGTTACAGCCGCAACGATGAGCGGCATGGTTGCAGGTTTAGAGTATTGGGTCCACAGCTCTATTCTTGATAAAATCTATTCAGCTATACCGGTTATCGGCGCTGTCATTTCATTACTTGCTATTGGTACTTGGTTTATAAAACTGGCCAAAGGAATGCAAAAACTTAAAGCATATCAAGCAATTGAAAATCAATAATATAAAGGCACTTTAAGTGCCTTTTTTATTTCGAGTAACAAAATAAACATTTAGCAAATATCATCACAACAAGAAAGTGATCTTCATCAGTTTTACTGTTAGAATTTGCCACCAAAAGCGATAGAAACTTACAAAAAAGATCCGACTGAAACGATGTTGAGTAATGTAAATTTGTTTTTAATATTGTGATTAAAGTGCAAATTGTTTACCTGAATCAATAATCCATTACTCTTTTCAGTCTAAACTACAGGTAATTATTAAATTTATATGCTTAGCCATAAAGATTTTGAAGATAAAACTGTTGTTATATTTCAACACTTCATCCCATTTAGGCTGAGCATTACTGCGTTTATCATTTTAAATATACTCATCTGGAGAGATTTCTCACATGAAAAAGACCAAAATCGTTTGTACGATTGGCCCAAAAACTGAGTCAGTAGAAAAACTAACTGAACTTGCAAATGCTGGCATGAACGTAATGCGCCTTAACTTCTCACACGGCGATTTCGCAGAGCACGGCAACCGTATCGATAATCTTCGTCAAGTAATGAAGAACACAGATAAGCAACTTGCTATCCTTCTTGATACTAAGGGTCCTGAAATCCGTACTATCAAACTAGAAAACGGCGATGACGTTGCTCTAGTTGCTGGTCAAGACTTCACATTTACAACTGATATTTCAGTTATTGGTAACAAAGACGTTGTTGCTGTTACTTACCCAGGTTTTGCTAAAGACCTTGAAGTTGGTAACACTATCCTTGTTGATGATGGCCTAATCGAAATGGAAGTTGTTGCAACAACTGAAACTGAAGTTAAGTGTAAAGTTCTTAACAACGGTGACCTAGGCGAAAACAAAGGTGTTAACCTTCCTGGCGTTTCAGTTAAGCTTCCAGCTCTTTCTGAAAAAGATAAAGCTGACCTTAAGTTTGGTTGTGAGCAAGGCGTTGATTTCGTTGCAGCTTCTTTCATCCGTAAAGAAGAAGATGTTAAAGAAATCCGTGAACTACTTGTTGCTAATGGCGGCGAGAACATTCAAATCATCTCTAAGATTGAAAACCAAGAAGGTGTTGATAACTTCGATTCAATCCTAGAAGCTTCTGACGGTATCATGGTTGCTCGTGGCGATCTTGGTGTTGAAATCCCAGTTGAAGAAGTAATCTTCGCTCAGAAGATGATGATCGAGAAATGTAACCGCGCACGTAAAGTTGTAATCACTGCAACTCAAATGCTTGATTCTATGATCAAAAACCCACGTCCAACACGCGCAGAAGCGGGTGATGTTGCTAACGCAATCATGGATGGTACAGATGCAGTAATGCTTTCTGGTGAATCGGCTAAAGGTAAATACCCTGTTGAAGCAGTAACTATCATGGCTCAAATCTGTGCTCGTACAGATAGAGCTCTTAAAGCAGAGCTAGGTTCTCGTCTAGACAGCCCACGTCTACGTATCACTGAAGCGGTATGTAAAGGCGCTGTTGATACAGCTGAGAAACTAAACGCTCCTGTAATCGTTGTAGCAACTGAAGCTGGTAAATCTGCTCGTTCTATTCGTAAGTACTTCCCAACAGCTAAAATCATCGCTGTAACTACTAATACTAAGACAGCTGCACAGCTTTGTCTTTCTAAAGGTGTTACTCCAATGGTTGTTGATGCTATCGATAGCACTGACGCATTCTACCTACGCGGTAAAGAGCTAGCTCTTGAGTCTGGTATTGGCGCTAAAGGCGACATCGTTGTTATGGTTTCTGGTGCTCTAGTACCATCAGGCACAACAAACACAGCATCGGTACACGTATTATAATTCATCTGAATTTATAATCGGTTATACGACATTCAATAAAAGAGGGCTTAGGCCCTCTTTTTTTATGAAATTTTATTGGCAGTAAAGATACGATACGTTATACTCGAAATCATTAACAGAACTGCAGATGGTATATATCATTCTTGGTATCTAATATATTTATAAGCCAAGTTGACATCATTCATTGCAATCAAGATTTATTAAAGAGAGTAGCGAAGTGTCTAGCCCAACCCTTACAGATAAAGTATCAAAAATGATTCACCAAGATATTCTTAATGGTGATCTGCACCCAGGTCAAAAATTGGTTGTTGCCGAACTAAAAGAACGTTACAGCGTTGGCGCATCTCCAATTCGCGAAGCACTTGTTCAGTTATCTTGGAATAAATATGTAAAACTTCAACCTCAAAAAGGCTGCTGGGTTGCTGCTATTTCATCAGAAGAACTAAAAGAATTATTCGAAGGTTTATCTGTTATTGGTAAGGTTTTACTGTCAAAAGCCATCAAAAATGGCAATGAAGCATGGGAGCTAAGTGTTCTGACTACCTTCCATAAATTAAGCAAAGTAAATCTAACTGAACCGTCATTAGAAGTTATGCTTGAATGGGAAGAACGATATTCAGCATTTCATAGTACCCTTCTTGAAGGGGCTAATGCGCCAATTATGCACCAATTCCACCAAGAGTTAACAAACCAAATTAAACGCTATCACCATCTTCAAAGTAATTATAATGAAGCGTGTAAAGAATATACTGATTTCCTAAAAGAACATGAAAGCATTATGAAACTGGCATTAGCTCGCAATGAAGAGCAAGCGATTGAATTACTAGAAAAGCACTATGTCACTACAATGGATTTACTATCGGGCTCATTTGAAGCCTAACATTCATTTATGACTAAAATAGAAAACCAGACACTATCGTCTGGTTTTTTGTTTTATGCTATATCTATTTACGACTCGGCGATTACCAACCAAAAAACTCTTTATTATGAGTACCTATCAGTAATACCATTAATAAAAAATAAATCGCACTCAGTTGAAATCCTAAAATAGCCAGGCTACCTACTGTTAGTCTTACTAAAAAATCAGTAAACATAAAGACCTCGTACTATCCTCAGCCCATTCGCTTACTCCCTACTAACGTATAGCATCCTACTATAGGCTTATTTATCAATAAGAGTAAGTATAGCTAAGCTTCTACTTTAGTCTAATGAGAAGCCAATAACTAATTAGGCTAAATCTTCCAAACTGGTGCATATTGAGATCGTATTACGACCATTAGCTTTTGATTCATACAAAGCAAGATCCGCACATTTATACGCATGATCGGTAGAAATACCGATATCCGTTAAGCCGCCGCTAACCGTCACTTGATATTTTTCTATTTGAGATACCGCAACACGAAGTCTATTGACTACCATTTCTGCATCTTTCAACTCAGTATGAGGCATAATAATAGCAAACTCCTCACCACCAATACGAGCAACAAAATCGGTATCTCTGCTCCCTCCTTTCAAAACAGATGCAACTAATTTAATAACTTCATCACCAACGTCATGGCCTTTGCTGTCATTAATTCGTTTAAAAAAATCAATATCAAAAATAACTAAACAGCATTGATGTACAGGGTAATAACGCTTAGTCAGTAACGTTTGGTTCTCTAATTCAAACTCAAATTTTCGTCTATTCCAGCAATCTGACAGCGAATCTTTTTCACTTAAATAGCGCAACTCTTTTTCTAATAATTTTCGCTGAGTAATATCGATATAAGAGATAATATAATATTGAATATCTTTACGCTTATTCTTAACCGATTGAATTCTAACTAGTAAACTTAATTCTTCTTGAGCCTTACTTAATACATCGATTTCACCTTGCCAAGCACCTAACTCTTCAACTTGTTTCCAATTATTCAATCTTTTTTGCGATTGTTCACAATTTGATGCTAATACATCAAACGTACTTTTCCCTATTGCATCGGCTGATGTATAACCACAAATTGAAGTGAATGCGGTATTTACTTTAATAATTCGCTGGTGTTTATCTGTAATAACAACGGCTGACATTCCTTCCAATGCCGATTTCGCAAGTTGGCTCTCTAAGTTTGATCGATCCCATAGCGTTAATAATATTCCAAAAGGAATAACGATTAGCCCTAGCAAAAGAAAAATAATCATCGCCTCTTCAACAACCTCTATTTGCAGGTTATAAAAGAACACATCAAGTTCTGAAGCCGGATAACATAATAAAAAATAAGCATCTTTATTCGGTTCACTTTTATCAATTGAGAAACGATAAAAAGAGTAAATATTGCCATTTAGATAAGTACTTCCTACCTGCATTTCAGACATAATACTCCACAGTTCAGGCTCTTCTGCCTTGAGTGTTTTATCCGCTCGACCATTAACTAAATGACCAAATACTTCTTCTGATTTATCAGTTAGAAGATAGTATCCATCTTGGTTAATCATCGAAGGTGAAATACTAAGCGTTGGTGAAAACTTCACAACATTAACAATACTAGCGTCACTCAACTCTGCTAATACATAGCCTTTTCTTAAACCAACAACATCAATAGGAATAAAGATCTGCATCATTGGCTTATAAACACCTGAATTAGCCAATTTACGATTAAGCACAACACCTTCCGAAAAAATGTGACCTTCTGGTAATGTTGCCAACCTCTCTAGAAGTAGATCGTTAATTGAGCTCTCATTCGTAATTCGTTTTGTCGCTTTCCCTGTTTTAGCGTCATAAGTAAACAGAAATAAACTCTCCCCACTCTCATCAACTAATTCCAATTTCGAAAAGAATTTTTCTGCTTGCATAAGGCGCAGCCAAGAAAATTCAACAGCTAGCTGAACTCGCACAGAGGGGTATAAAAAGTAGTCATATAAAGGGCGGCTTTTAGAGACAAGATCTAATGTATTCGCAATACGATTTGAAAGCTCATTAAATTCATTATGGGTATAAGCTAATTGTTGAGTCGATTCATTTTGAATTTTCTCTACAACAACTGCTTTTCTTTTTTGAAAGTCATTATAAAAATACAGTGAGGCTATGATAGAAAAAAATAGATATACGCATATTGAATAAACAACTATTTTAAGTTTTTTATGGCGCATATATTCCCTCTTCAATTTGCGGATAGTCATTCTATATTTAATTTATATAACAAACAATAAAGCCCTCTTTATAAAAAGAAGGCTTTATTAAATAAATAGCTTAGACAATATGATGCTCTACACTCTTAAGGATTTTTCTCCTCGAGCGATACCAACAACACCACTTCTCGCCACTTCCACGACTTCAGTCACTTCTGCTACCGCTGTAATAAACGCGTCAAGTTTTTCAGAAGTACCTGCTAGCTGAATCGTATATAGTGAGCTTGTTACATCAACTATCTGGCCTCGGAAAATATCAGCCGTCCGTTTTACTTCTGCTCTTGCAAAGCCACTTGCTTTCACTTTAATCAATAGCAATTCACGTTCAACATGCTCTGTCTCAGTAACTTCTTGAACTTTAATGACATCAATTAATTTATGCAACTGCTTCTGGATCTGCTCAAGTTCCATCGCATCACTCGCCGTTGTAATATTTAAACGAGAAAGCGTTGGATCTTCTGTTGGTGATACCGTTAGCGATTCAATATTGTAACCACGTTGAGAGAACAAGCCAACCACACGAGATAATGAACCTGATTCATTCTCTATTAATAGTGAAATAATATGTCTCATTAGGTTCTCTCCGTTTTACTTAGCCACATTTTATCCATTGCTTCCCCTTTGATCTGCATAGGGTAAACGTGCTCTGTTTCATCAACATTAATATCAACAAAAACCAAACGGTCTGTTAATGATAGTGCTTTTTCTAATCCAGCCTCTAATTCGTCAGGATGATTGATTCGAATACCTACATGCCCATAAGCTTCTGCAATCGCGGCAAAATCAGGCACTGACGTCATATAGGAATTAGAGTGGCGGCCTTGATAAATAATATCTTGCCACTGCTTAACCATTCCTAAAAAACGGTTATTCAGGTTGATAATTTTAACTGGGATATCATATTGTAGAGCAGTTGATAGCTCTTGAATATTCATTTGAATACTGCCATCACCAGTAACACAAATAACAACCTCATCAGGGTGAGTAAACTTCACACCAAGTGCTGCTGGTAAACCAAAGCCCATGGTGCCAAGGCCACCAGAGTTAATCCAACGTCGCGGTTTATTAAACGGATAATACAATGCCGCAAACATTTGGTGCTGACCTACATCAGAGGCAACATAAGCATCACCATTGGTTAGTCGATGAAGAGTTTCAATGACTTGCTGAGGCTTAATTCGATCAGGAGATGTTTCATAAGATAGACACTTACGATCCTGCCACACTGAAATATCTTTCCACCATGCATCTAAAGCCGCTTCATCATTGCAATCATCTTGCTCAGAAAGCAACTTAAGCATTGATTCCAAAACAACTTCCGCAGAACCTACAATAGGCACATCAACTCGTACATTTTTAGATATTGATGATGGGTCAATATCAATATGCATGATGGTCGCATCTGGGCAGTATTTATCTAGGTTGTTGGTGGTACGATCATCAAAACGAACACCAACACCAAAAATAAGATCGGCATTATGCATCGCCATATTAGCTTCATAAGTACCATGCATCCCTAACATACCTAATGCATTTTTATGGGTACCAGGAAAAGCACCTAAGCCCATAAGCGTACTGACTACAGGTAAATTAAGTGATTCAGCTAATTTAATAACGTGTTGCTCGGCTGATGAGATAACAGCTCCACCACCAATATAAAGAACTGGTTTTTTTGCAGCTAAAAGAGTTTTAAGGCCTTTTTTAATCTGACCTTTATGCCCTGTTGTCGTTGGATTATACGACCGCAATGACATCGACGTAGGATATTGATAAGGGAATTTAAACGCAGGACTCATGACATCCTTTGGGATATCAATAACAACAGGTCCAGGACGACCTGTGGATGCGATATAAAATGCTTTTTTTATAATTTCAGGAATGTCTTCGGCTTTTCTAACTAAAAAGCTATGTTTAACTATCGGGCGAGAAACACCTACCATGTCACACTCTTGAAAAGCATCAGTGCCTATCATGCTGTTTGGTACATTTCCAGAAAGCACAATCATAGGGATAGAATCCATATAGGCGGTTGCTATTCCAGTAATTGTATTTGTTGCTCCAGGGCCTGAACAAACAAGAACCACACCCGGTTTACCTGTTGCTCGAGCAAATCCATCAGCCATATGTGTTGCCGCTTGTTCATGCCTTACTAGCACATGCTGAATATCATCAGCTTTCATGTGTAGTGCATCATAAATATCCAACACAGAGCCACCAGGGTAGCCAAATATGTGTTCAACACCTTCATCAATCAGAGATTGTACAATCATCTCTGCGCCAGATAACATTTCCATATTTATCTCCAGACATAAAACCTTTAAATTAACGAAATGAATTATCGCTAAGTTAGTGGTTTACATAGTTAGGGCTTATTTTTAGCCTAAACCGACATTAATCAGATTAAAATCCTATGTAGATGCTCGTCATTAGTAACAAGAACCAACATCACGAAACAACTTTAACCTTTTATTAGCACTTTGGTCTAGAGGCTATTTATTGAAACCGATAATATGTTCAACCTTAAAAGATGAAGTAGTGATTTACTCTCATTTCGAATAACAAATAAAGAATTAAAAGCTAACATTAGGCAAATAATGAAAGATAATAAATTGTTAGACAGAACCTAATTAGGTGCTTTAGATCTCACTTTAAAGGCATAAAAAAACCAGCCTATAAAAGACTGGTTTTCTGCTTATTTAAAAAGATAGAAACGTATGATTATTTATCTTTTTTCTCTTTTGTTTCTTTTTTATCGTCATACATCTCTTCAATCTCGTCTTGGTAACGCTCATTGATCACTTTACGACGTAATTTTTGTGTTGGTGTTAATTCGCCTTTATCCATCGAAAACTCTTTAGACAATAAAGTGAATTTTTTAACTTGTTCAAAACGAGCGAGTTCTTTTTGCAGATTAGCGACACGCTTCTCAAGCATCTCAACGATTTCGCTGTTTTTCACCAACTCCATACGGTCATGATAAGCAATGTTCAACTCTTTCGCATACTCTTCTAGCGCATCGTAACAAGGTACGATAAGTGCTGATACGAATTTACGAGTATCTGCAATGACAGCAATCTGCTCAATAAAATGGTCTTTACCGATAGCGCCTTCAATGACTTGTGGAGCGATGTATTTACCACCAGAGGTTTTCATTAACTCTTTAATGCGATCGGTAATATATAGATTACCTTCGGCATCAAACTCACCAGCATCACCTGTTTTTAAGAAACCATCTTCTGTAAAGTTCAATGCCGTTTCTTCTGGTTTATTGTAGTAGCCTTTCATAACCATTGGACCACGTACAAGGATTTCGCTGCTTTCACCAATCTTAACTTCAGCACCTGGCATTAATGTGCCAATAGAGTCAGGGTGAAACTTACCATCTTCCCAGCATGAGATCGTTGCTGTCGTTTCTGTCATGCCATAACCTAATTTTACATTAACACCTAAGGCATGGAAAAAACGTCCAATAGTCGCATCAAGCTTTGCGCCACCACATGGCATGAAATTAATATTTCCACCAAGGATCATTCTAAGCTTTGACAGCACTAATTTATCAGCCACTTTGTGTGACTGTTTAAGTAACCATGATGGTTCACGCTGCTCTTGGTGACATGCTGACATTTTTGCCCCCATGTTTACCGCCCAAGTAAACATCACTTTACGATGCGCAGGAGCACGAGATACTTTTTCATGTACGGTAGAGAAAATCTTTTCATAGAAACGAGGAACGGCACACATCACCGTTGGTTTCACTTCGGTTAGCGCTTCTTTAATTAGGTTTGTATTTGGTAAGTAGCAGTTTGTCGCCCCTTTATACAAGACATAAAAGGTCCATGCGCGTTCAAATACGTGCGATAACGGTAAGAAACACAGTGACACGTCTTTTTCTGTTAATGCCAAATTAGTGTTGTGTCCCTCTAGTTGTGAACCAACATTAACATAATCTAGCATCACACCTTTTGGCTCTCCCGTTGTACCTGAGGTATAAATCAACGTGAGTAGGTCATCCATTTGTGCACTATCTAGACGAGCTTGCAACTCATCTTTGTGCATGTCATCGGCTTTAGTAATGAAATCATTCCAAGAAATACCCGCTTGGTGATCATTTAAGTCAATATCATCACTTAATGCCACAATATGAGTCAGTTGAGGGCATTGATCAAAAATAACCACAGCAGCATTGTATTGCGCCTGCTCACCAACAAATAAAATACGGATATCCGCGTCATTAAGGATATAAGCGGCTTGCTTTGGCGTGTTAGTTGGATAGATAGGTACAGGAACTGAACGCAATTGCATAGTAGCAAAATCAGCGATTGTCCAGCGAGGCATGTTATTTGAGAATATACCCACCTTTTCTTGCACATTTAACCCATGAGCCAATAGCGCTAATGATAGCGTATCCATCTGCTCTCCAAATTCACCCCAAGTAATGTCACTCCATGCAGCGCACTGAGTGTCACTCCAAGCACCACATTTACGTTCACGTAATGCTGTTGCATTGGGTTTATTTGCGATATGTTTGCGGATCTCTTTTACAATATGTAGGTTTTGAATAGTCATCTCGAATTCACCTTTAGGCTTACACTTGTAAGCTATAATCTGCACAAAGTGTACAAGTGGCAGTAAAAAAGGCAACTATTTCTCTGTATAAAATGTAAGTATTGTTGTGTGAAACTCATTTCCGCTTGCTCTATTAACAAATTGATTATTTAAAATCTACATTTTGTTTATATCGTACAGCTACCTACAAAAAAGGCAGCGTCAATTCGCTGCCTTTCTATTTATTACTTTTATTATAGCTTTAAAACATCATACCTTTGCTTGAAGCTACAACTTCTTCACCACAAATAAGCATTAGTTGATCTCTCATCCAGATATGCCCTTTGTCTTTTTGGTATGAATCATGCCAGCTTAAATAACCACTGATGCCTTTTGATTCAATCGGTAATGGAAGGATCGCAAGTTGATCACGATTAGGCATAGAATTCACCAACCATTTTGGAGCTACGGTAATTAATTCAGATTGAGAAACAACATATAAGATATTACTGATACTTGCGCCTTTATACGCTTGCTCATACAGTGAATCCATATAAATGTGATCCGCAAATCCTTTCGTATTTTCAAGACGAGCTGGCACTGCATGTTTTTCATTTGCCAATTGCTCTTTAGTAATACCGCCTTGAATACGAGGGTGATTAACTGAAGTCACAACAACAAGTTCATCCGTAAATAACTCAGTACTCATATAACCAGGTTCATCAAAGCGCACATAATCAATCACGAAATCCACTTCTTGATAACGTAGCTTTTGAGCAATTTCTGGATCATGCTCACCTGATAATTTCAGATTAATGTATGGCGATTTTTGTTGAATATCTCGCATGATGCGCGGGGCAAAACGAATATCTGATGGACTACAAATGGATAGCTTAAATTGTCTTGCTGATGTTTCAGGAGAAAAAGTAGAGCTTGGCAGCTCGTTCTTCACTAACTGCAGAGCTTGTCGCATTGGAGCAAACAGTTGACGTGCTCGCTGAGTTGGCTGAATACCTCTTCCATGACGAATAAATAGTTCGTCGTTGAACATCACTTTCAAGCGAGAAACCGCATTACTTACCGCAGGTTGCGACATCCCTAAATTTTGCGCAGCACGAGTAATATTTTGCTCCTGCATTACGGCATCAAAAACAGTTAATAAATTTAAATCAACACTGCGTAATACTTGTTCTGAACTTGCAACAGGTACGGAAATAGGGCTAGGTTCTGACATATTCATTTAATGACTCTCTCAATCGGCCAATCGGCAATTTTATTCAAATTAATAGTTAATCATGGCTGCATATTTTTATTATTATTTCGAGATATTGATCTCATATATGTTAGCCAGTTCTTAATCATCATTACTGAATAGATTTACAAAATCCATAGCACCTACAGAATTTTAATTTTAATTTATGCTTAATGAATTTAAATAACAAAATAAAACTTATGGATCAGATAATTAGCAATAAATATAAATTTATCTAAAGCCATATTGAATCCGTTTTTTCCTACAAACCAAAAAAAACCATGCAATATTGCATGGCTTAATAATAAGAAACATCAATCAATTATGTTAAAAAAGTGACGATATTCGATTTAAGTCTGATTGTATTGCACCCGCCGTTACTTCCCTACCTGCGCCAGGTCCTCTAATAACTAATGGATTATCTTTATACCATTTGCTTTCAATGGCAAAGATATTATCGCAAGGGAGTAAATTAGCTAATGCATGATGCTCTGCAAGTGCTTCGATACTCACAGTAGCGCTCCCATCTTTGTTTAAACGAGCAACATAACGCAAAACCTTTTGCTCTTTTTGTGCTTTCTCTAAACGCTCAAGCAAGGCAAGATTAATTAGCTCTCCTTTTGCGAGAAAGTCATCCAAGCTAACATCTTTTAATTCCGCAGGAACCAAAGACTCAACTTTAACTTGCGTTGGTTCAATCTTCAATCCAGCTTCACGCGCTAAGATCACCAATTTTCTCATGACATCAGAACCATCTAAATCATTTCTAGGATCCGGTTCAGTTAAGCCTTGTTGCCAAGCTAGATCGACTAACTCAGTAAAAGGGACATCACCATTATACTGTTGAAATAACCATGATAAAGTTCCAGAAAAAATACCTGATAACGCAACTATTTCATCACCGCTTTCTCGTAAATCTCTAACGGTGTGATTAATAGGAAGACCGGCGCCTACTGTTGCATTATACAACCAGTGACGCCCTGTTTTTGCAAACGCATCCACCATTGCTTGATATTCTTCGCTTGGCGCTGAACCCGCCACTTTGTTTGCAGAAATAAGATGAATCCCCTGCTCTGCAATTTTCGTATATTGTTGTGACAGCTCGGCACTTGCGGTGACATCAAGCACGACAACATCATCGTAGCCTTGAACTAATCCAAGCTTTTCTATCCAATCAAAATTCTGATATGAAATCGCTTCATCATCAAATTTTTCAACTACTGACGTTGAATCTAGTCCATCAAAATCTAACCAATGACGATGACGGTCAATGACACCGACAAGTGAAAACTGCATACCATGACGTTTTTCAAGATTACGTTTTTGATCAGTAAAAAGAGACAACCATTGAGAACCAATATTGCCATGCCCACACAGCACAAGCGCAACACGTTTTTGAGCTTGGAATAAATGAGTATGGATATCATTAATTACTGGAGTCGTATCCACTTTACGTAATATCGCAACTAAACTTAAACCAGATTCAGATTCACACACAAACTCTAGTGGGCAGTTCTTTAATTGATGGTAAAAGCCATGGCTATGAATCGCATTACTCGTCACGCCAGCACCAACCGCCGCAATCATCGAATAGCCTTCTTTAAGCTTGATTTCAGCATGAACCGCTGAGTTCTGTAACACCTCTAATGCTTCATGAACGACTTCTGAAGTATAAGTAAGTAATAACGTAAACTGATCAGCCTGCGCTTCTAATGCCAAAGGTTGAAGTTGAGAGCGAGTAAGAAGAGAAAGTACCTCTTGTTTCGCACGTTCAAAATCTTGTCCACGACCAAAACCTAATTGGATCAAATACACATCTTCTAATGAAGTAACGATCTTTGCACCACGACCAGAAGCCAATACACGTTCAATACGAGTCGAGCCAGATTCTGGCTGGTAACTACAACGTAAGCTTAAATCCAATGCACTTTGAGCAACAGGTTGCAGGGTTCGGCTGTGTAATACTGGTGCCGCTAATCGAGCCAACTCACTCGCTTCATCTAAACGAAGCAAAGGCAATAAGCAAGCATCTGCCACTTTTCGAGGATCGGCACTAAATACCCCAGCGACATCACTCCAAATAGTAACGCGAGAGACTTCAGCTAATGCCCCGATCATGGTCGCTGAATAGTCAGAGCCATTACGACCAAGTAGAACGGTTTCTCCTTTTTGATCGCGAGCCATAAAGCCGGTGATCACGATTCGTCCATGAGGATGCTGAGCCATTTGCTCTTTAAATAGCGGCCACGACAGTGAACGGTCTACTTCAGGTTGAGCAGCTCGCTCCGCACGTAAAAAAGTTCGAGAATCGAGTGGCGCTGCCTGTAAATCTATTTGATTTAAATACGCAGAAAGCAGTCGAGATGACCATACCTCACCATGCCCAAGAACATCAGCCTGTTGAACTTCAGTTAATGGCGCGTGCAATTGACCAATAGCAATCAGTTCTTTATGCAGTAGCTCAAGTAATGGTTCCGCATTTTCAGCGCTAAGTAATTCTGAAATCAGCTCTTGTTGGTACTTGCGTAAAGACTCCAAGACTTCATGTGCTAATCGGCCATCTTTTAATAAACCATCAAACCATTCTAAAATTCGGTTTGTGGTGTTGCCCGCAGCAGACACGACAACCAGATCATGCTCGCTTGAGTATTCTTTTAAAATAGTCGCGACACGGCGATAGCATTCTGGATCGGCAAGGCTGCTACCACCAAACTTATGTAATTGACGTGGTACTAATCCTGTCATTACTTCACCTCTGCAGCGATAACGAAGGCTTGTTTCAGATCCGCGATAAGATCACGGCTGTCTTCTAATCCAACCGAAATACGTAGCAGTGTTGGAACTAAACCCGCTTCGGCTTGTGCTTCATCTGACATTGCTCGGTGAGTCATAGTACCTGGGTGCGCAATCAAACTTTCTACACCACCAAGAGATTCTGCTAAAGAGAAATATTTTAGCTCTTTCACAAACACTTTCAGCTGTTCTAGTGATCCATTTAGCTCAAAACTTAACATCGCACCAAAGCCTGCTTGCTGACGCTTTGCAATCTCATGTCCTGGATGTTCAGGTAAACTTGGGTGATAAATTGTTCCTACTAAAGCTTCTTCTTGAAGGCACTTAAGCACCTCCATTGCATTCTCTTCATGTACTCGCATACGAGCACTAAGGGTACGAATTCCACGTAAGGTTAGGTAGCTATCAAAAGCCGTTCCCGTCGCACCAATACAGTTTCCCCACCACGCAAGATCATCTGCGTGTTCTTGTGTTTTAGCGATTAATACACCGCCGACTACATCTGAATGACCGTTAATGTATTTGGTTGTCGAATGAAGGACAAAGTCAGCACCTAAAGTTAAAGGTTGCTGTAATACAGGAGAAAGGAAGGTGTTGTCGACAGCGACTAAAGCGCCGACTTTTGCAGCTTTTTGACAAATCTCAGCAATATCAACCACTCGAACTAATGGATTAGAAGGGGTCTCTAATAGAATAAGTTTTGGCTTTTTAGCAATCGCAGCATCAAGTGCGTCGGTATCAGATTGGTCGACAAATAGAGTTTTGAAGTCACCTTTATTAGCACGAGTATTAAATAAACGATACGTACCGCCATAACAGTCATGAGGCGCAACAATAAGATCATCTGGGCCAAGCAGAGCTGAAACCATTAGATTAAGTGCTGAAGTTCCGCAGTTTGTAACAACCGCACCAGCACCACACTCTAAATCAGATAAAGTGGTTTCTAATTGAGTTCGGGTTGGGTTACCTGAGCGAGCATAATCGTATTTTGGTACATCACCAAATTCAGGGAAGCTGTAGTTAGTTGATAAGTAGATAGGAGGTACAACCGCATTGTGTTGTGAGTCAGTCTCAATACCGGTACGAACAGCAATAGTTGCAGGTTTTCTCTCGCTCATAATTTCCCTTCCAAACTGCTAGGCAGTGGCCTGATACCAATCACCTTAATGAGATATAAAGCGGTAATTTTCTACTCATCTATCTCAGATGACTGATATAATCTAATCCATAAGTTATATTCTTCTACTTTACCATCACAAAATGAGACGTCAATACTTCTAGACGTCTATATATCTTTGCTTATAGCCGTAAATATCGCTAGAATTAGCCTATCGTATTTTAAACAACAATAATCCAGAACGAAGGTGAACAATGGCTGATTGGAATGGTGACTATTTAAGTCCTTATGCCGAACACGGTAAGAAAAGCGAACAAGTAAAAAAAATTACTGTTTCTATTCCAACAAAGGTACTACAAATCCTTACTGATGAACGTACGCGTCGCCAAGTAAGTAACCTACGTCACGCAACGAACAGCGAATTATTATGTGAAGCATTCCTTCATGCTTACACTGGCCAACCTTTACCAACAGATGAAGACTTACGTAAAGATCGCCCAGATGATATTCCAGCAGAAGCAAAGGCCTTAATGACTGCAATGGGTATTGAGTTCGAAGCATTTGATGAAGAGTAAATATTGAACTTTTTCTAACCAACAGGGTCTACTGTTGGTTAGCTCACATTTCTGATCATTCCCTATTTTCTTTATCCTCTCCATTTTCACATTAATTCCAATTTCAAAATATCTTCCTACGTGAACCTCATCTCATAAATATACTCAATCACTCCTACCAAATGTGATTATCGTCAATAGATGACCTGTACCCAAATTTTCTCCTCCCTAGCTCTACGCCCTACTCTTTATAAAGTAAGGATGAGTTCAACATTATGATTTATTTTTAATCTATTTCTCGTCAACTGAATTGAATGCTTATGAAACCGCCCTACACTGCCTTGGTTAAGTAAACATTCTTAAATAAAAATATCCTGTTAAAGGAAAAGGGATTTAAGATGAAAATGAACAAATACACTTTGCTTGCTGCAACAATCTCAGCCGCCCTGCTTGCTCCAACCGCTTCTGCTGTTGATTTTAGCGGATATGTTCGTTCTGGTGTCGGTCTGAGTGGAGACTCAGGCGAGAATATAGGTTATGAGAAAAGTAAGGTTGGTCGTTTAGGTAATGAAAACGATACTTTCTTTGAAGTTGGTTTAGGGCAAGAGTTATACAATGAAGACGGCGTAAGTTTTTACCTAGATTCATTAATCGCCCATGCAGTTGATGGTAACAATGATTGGGAAGCGAGTGATTCAGCCCTTCGTGTTATTAATATTCAAGCTAAGGGTCTTATCAAAAACGACAAAGATGCGGTAGTTTGGACAGGTAAACGCTACTACCAACGTCGTGATGTTCATATTACTGATTTCTACTACCTAAACACTTCAAGCGGTGCTGGTGCTGGTATCGAAAACTTATCTCTAGGTGGCGGAAAGTTGTCTACAGCAATCATCATGGACGCAGGTAAGCAAGATGGTTCAGCAAAATATGGTTGGGTTGAAAATAAAGTCGATCCAACACTAGATCCAACTTGGGAGCAAACTGGTTATGCTTCAGATGATGTTGATGCTTATACGTTAGATGTTCGCTATGCTGGCATTAACCTATGGGAAAATGCATCTCTTGAACTAGCGGGGGCTTATAACTTTGCTAATGCAAAAGATGGCCAAACAGTCGTCGCTGATGATGGCGTGTTATTGACTGCCATTTTACAACAAGGTTTAGATTCTGGCTTTAACCAAACGGTTTTCCAATATGGTACTAGCTCTTACGCTGCACAAATGCCAGGTTTAGGTGGCGGCAATAACTTTGACCGTTCAGGTGTAAACAATGACGGTACTGGTTTCCGTGTTCTTAACTGGGGTGTAGTTGGCCTAGGCGATAATTGGGAAGTGGGTCATCAAGTAATGTTTGCAAGCGCCTCTGATATTGGTGAAAATTCTTGGGACCAAGCATCACAAGGTTATGCAGGTTTAAACAAGTTCGATCATACTCTAGCTAACGTTGTTGTTCGTCCTGCTTATAAGTGGAACAACATCATGAAAACCATTGCTGAAGTTGGTTACTACACAGAAGAAAAAGACGACAACAAAGCATCTGCATCTAAGTTAACATTAGCGCAAGCTTGGTCTGCTGGCTCTAGTTTCTGGGCACGTCCTGAAATCCGTGTTTATGGTTCATACTTTATGGACTTAGAAGATAACCACTTCGGTGATACTGTACCTGGAGACGCTGATTCAGAATTTAGTGTCGGTGTTCAGTTTGAAGCGTGGTGGTAATACCTAAACGTACATAATAAAATACAGAATAACCGATATTTTGATATTGGTTATTCTTATTAACCACCTTTTGGAGTCATAATGAAACTCAATAGCATTGCCTTACTTTGTGGCTTATTTCTTACTGGTTGTCAAAATACTCAGACACTTAATTTATCAACGCCTTCTGTTGGTACTGTTTCAAGTATCGAACAACTAGATACTCAATCATTACCACTATCAAGTTCAACTAATATTATCATTTCAAATGCCACTCAAAAAATAAACAGTGATAATATTCAAAGCCCTGTAATCAATATTGCCCTACCTATTAACCAAGGTCCATTAAGTATAGAGCTAACCAGTAAAATAAAGGACAGTGTATTTTCACCGGTTGCCGCTATCTATGATGAAAACCAAAAAATCATACAAACAATTCCAGCGTCCGATTTTAATTATGTAAAGCCTCGCCTTTCCAAAGGAAATCGATTAGTTGCAGAGTTCTCATTTTTTCCATCAAATACAATTTCAGCAGCGAACCTGATCATTTACACAACTCAAGTCGAATTACAAAAACAGACAGAAGTTATTCATCCTGCTCGCTTAGATGCAGAAGCAAGAGGGAATTACTTCCCTGAAGCCAAAGATATCCCAATGCCACATGCGTTAACTGGCGAGTTAGTCATTGATATCAAACCATATACTTCACATTCGTTTTTTGGTTCAAATTCAAAAGAAAATAATACACCAAAAGAATCACTAAAAGTTAATGAAGAGACGGTGCAATATTATTCTCATAATATCCAGAAGGCTGTTTCAGAAGACAATATACCAAAAGCACTCAGTCTATTAGAAGAGGCTAAAGCATTACATATTGATGGTGCAGAAGAAATATTCGTAAACGCCATTAATAGTAAATAACCAAACAATAGTTCTATTAGATATATCTAACGAACCCCCAACAAAAAGGCTTCCTCATCAAACGATGTAGGAAGCCTTTTTTATGCTTACAAGAAAGACAAAAGCGACTTACGCTTCCATGTAGTTCTCTGGCATTTCAATACGTGCTACGCCTGAATCAACGGCTGCTTGTGCTACTGCTTTAGCAACGCGAGGAAGTAGACGAGGATCCATTGGTTTAGGAATGATGTAACCTTTACCAAACTCTAGTGCATCAACCCCTGCGGCTTTTAATACTTCAGCAGGTACTGGTTCTTTTGTTAACTGACGAATCGCTTCAACTGCAGCTAACTTCATCTCATCGTTAATCACGCTTGCACGAACATCTAGTGCGCCACGGAAAATGAATGGGAAACAAAGCACATTGTTTACTTGGTTTGGATAATCTGAACGACCCGTACCCATGATTAAATCATCACGAACCTCATGAGCAAGTTCAGGTTTAATTTCTGGATCAGGGTTTGAACATGCAAATACAACGGGCTTGTCAGCCATTAACTTTAACGCTTCAGGTGGTAATAGGTTTGGACCTGATACCCCTAAGAATAAATCTGCACCTTCAATAACATCTTCAAGCGTGCGCTTATCCGTGTTATTAGCAAAACGTTGTTTGTATTCATTAATATCATCACGACGAGTGTGAATTACGCCTTTACGATCCAACATGTAGATCTTCTCACGCATTGCACCACACTTGATCAATTGCTCCATACACGCAACTGCAGCAGCGCCAGCACCAAGACAAACGATGATCGCATCTTCTAATTTTTTACCTTGTAGCTCAATCGCATTCAGCATGCCCGCCGCTGTTACAATCGCGGTGCCATGTTGATCATCATGGAATACAGGTACATCACAACGCTCAATCAGGCGACGTTCAATCTCAAAACAATCAGGTGCTTTGATATCTTCTAGGTTGATACCACCAAAAGTATCTGCGATGTTCGCAACCGTATCAACAAACTCATCGATAGTGCGGTGTTTTACTTCGATATCAATAGAATCCAAACCAGCAAAGCGTTTGAAAAGTAATGATTTACCTTCCATAACAGGCTTTGAAGCCAAAGGACCTAAGTTACCTAAACCAAGAATAGCAGTGCCGTTTGAGATAACTGCAACCATGTTGCCTTTTGATGTGTACTTATAAACATCATCTGGATTCTTTGCGATTTCACGTACTGGTTCAGCAACGCCTGGGCTATAGGCCAAAGCTAGGTCTTCTGCAGTATTTGCAGGCTTCGTCAGTGCTATTTCAATTTTACCCGGAGTTGGATAAGCGTGATAATGGAGAGCTTGTTCGCGAAAGTCGTCAGACATGATGTTTTCCTGAATGCTAATAATTATAAGAGGATTGTTTCAAAACAGTGAATTATATAATAGTTGATCTAGTTCAAACTTCATAGTCTTGGCATACACATCGTACCAACAAGAATAAGGGATTAAATGGAGAAACTCTGTTTTACAGGCATAAAAAAAGGAGCCCTATAGGACTCCTCTTTTATCGGAAATTGGTAATTATTTCTTAGAACCAATTGCACCGAAACGTTTGTTGAAACGATCAACACGGCCGCCAGTATCTACGATACGTTGCTTACCAGTGTAGAACGGGTGACATTCGCCACATACGTCTAGGTGGATTGTGTCTTTGCCTAGCGCAGATTTGAATTCAAATTCGTTGCCGCAAGAACAAGTAGCTTGAACAGCTTTGTATTCTGGGTGGATACCTACTTTCATGGGGAAAACCTTATAGTTTAGGCCGTGTCGCCATCCGAATCTAAGCCGAACACCACACGTAGTTTAACAAAAATAGTAAGCGTAAACAGATTACACCTACTTAAGGTCGCGTATAATAATGAATCCTGAGCGATCAATCAACTAATCTGTTACTTTTTTCACCGATTATTTTACTCCGTTGCGATATTCTTATCTAAGAGTAGACTATTCCCTATCTTATTCCTTACTGATGTTAGCCATGCCGTATTCAATCGCCCACATTGCACTGCCTGTTCCTCTTGACCGCACCTTTGATTATTTAATCAAACCGGGTCAAACACCTGCCATTGGCGGTCGTGTAAAGGTGCCTTTTGGTCGTCAACGTTTGATTGGCATCGTTGTGAAGCTCAGTAATGAATCTGAATTTTCTCGTGAAAAATTAAAAGGCATTGATGCGGTACTTGATAACAGTTCATTGTGGCCTCCTCATCTTTATAAGCTACTTAATTGGAGCAGTACCTATTATCAATATCCTTTAGGGGAGACCTTAGCTAACGCAATGCCTGCATGGTTACGTAAAGGCCGAGAAGCCAGTTTTTCCGCATTAAAAGCATGGCAAGTCACTGAGCTAGGCAAAAACCAAGATCTCAATAAACTGACTCGTGCCCCTAAGCAAGCTAAAGCTCTCAATTTAGTGCGCCATCAACAATGCAGCCATGAACAAATGCTTGAGGAAGAAATTACCCCTGCCACGTTAAAAGCGGTAGCAGATAAAGGTTGGATAGAAGAGATCTCTCTTGCTCCAAAACCGAGTTATTGGCAGCGCAATGTTGAAGTTACCCAAGAGAAACCACAACTCAATGAAGAACAAGCCATTGCGATTGCAACCGTCAATGCAAGTCCTGAATTCGGCTGTTACTTATTAGATGGCGTAACAGGTTCAGGAAAAACCGAAGTTTATTTGCAATTATTAGAGCCCATTCTAAAAGCAGGTCGCCAAGCTCTGGTTTTGGTTCCTGAAATTGGCTTAACCCCACAAACGATTAATCGCTTTAAACGTCGCTTCAATGTTCCTGTCGATGTAATTCACTCAGGTCTAAATGACACTGAACGCTTAAATTCATGGTTGGCAGCACGAGACAATCACGCTGGCATTATCATAGGCACTCGCTCAGCCCTTTTCACTCCATTTAATGATCTTGGTATTATCATTGTGGATGAAGAGCACGATGCTTCTTATAAGCAACAAGACAGTATGAGATATCACGCTCGTGACTTAGCCGTAATGCGTGCCAATTTAGATAACATCCCTATTATTTTAGGTTCAGCAACGCCTGCGCTAGAGACGTTACACAACGCTAAAATTGGAAAATATCATCACTTAACGCTAACGAAACGTGCTGGTACGGCAATTCCAGCTCGTCATGGAGTATTAGACGTAAAAGGCCTGTATTTAAATAGTGGATTATCTGCACCCTTGATCGCTCAAATGAGAAAACACTTATCTGAAGGCAATCAGGTCATGCTGTTTTTAAACCGTCGAGGCTTCTCTCCTGCCTTAATGTGCCACGAATGTGGTTGGATGGCAGAATGTAAACGTTGCGATGCTTTCTACACCTTCCACCAGCACAGTAGCGAGATCCGTTGTCACCATTGCGGCTCACAACAGCCAATTATGCATCAATGCGGTGGATGTGGCTCAACTCAGTTAATCTCAGTTGGTGTCGGCACAGAGCAACTTGAAACTCAGTTAATGAACTTATTTCCTGAGTACAAGACGGTACGCATTGATAGAGACAGTACTCGTCGAAAAGGCAGCCTAGAGAATTATTTAGAAGCGATCAAAAATAATGAATATCAAATTCTGATTGGTACTCAAATGTTAGCTAAAGGCCACCATTTTCCCAATGTTACTTTGGTAGGGCTAATTGATGTCGATAGCTCGCTATTTAGTAGTGATTTTCGCGCACCAGAGCGCCTAGCTCAGTTATTTATTCAAGTGGCAGGACGTGCAGGACGTGCGAGTAAGCCGGGGGAAGTGATTTTACAGACCCACCACCCTGAACACTCCCTATTACAGAGCTTATTACATCAAGGCTATGGGCACTTTGCTGAGTATGCTTTACAAGAGCGTAAATTTGCACAATTGCCACCTTACACCCACTTGTCTCTGTTTAGAGCGGAATCAAATAACAATGAAAATGTAGAGCAGTTTCTACGCCAAGTGCGTGATATTTTAGAAAGTCACCCACAGTTTCATGATGCAACTCCTGTACTCGGTCCCATTCCAGCACCTTTAGCACGACGCGCTGGAAAATACCGTTGGCAACTGCTTTTTCAAGCTCCGAATAGAACCGTTATGCAATCCATGTTACGTGGTGCAAAAACAGCGATTGAATTGCTTCCTCTCGCAAAAAAAATTCGCTGGACGCTAGATATAGAGCCACAAGACCTTAGTTAATTTAAGGAATTACATGGCGATTGTTTTTGCACAAAAAGAAAACAATCGGCCTTCATGTGAGTCAAGTCACAATATAGATGTAACTTTTGTTAAATCACCCGTATTTAAATCTTTATTTTGCACATAAAATATCTCTTAAAATAATTAGGCAATCGTTTACTTTAGATTTAATTTTAGTTGGGAGAGGAATATTATGGCGACAATGAAGGATGTTGCTTTATCGGCAGGTGTATCAACAGCTACCGTATCACGAGCGTTAATGACTCCAGAGAAGGTTTCACTATCGACCCGTAAGCGCGTTGATGATGCCATTTCAGAAACGGGATATTCTCCAACGACATTAACACGTACGTTGCGCCGTAATGAATCAAAAACAATTGTGACTATTGTTCCTGATATTTGTGACCCTTACTTCAGTGACATCTTACGAGGTATTGAAGACGCCGCAGTAGAGAATGGTTATGTCATTTTAGTTGGCGACAGCAGCCAACAACAAAAACGTGAGCAGTCTTTTGTAAATCTTGTTTACACTAAGCAAGTGGATGGAATGGTATTGCTAGGTTCCGATCTTCCTTTTAATGCCAGTCGTCAAGAACAAAAGAACTTACCTCCTCTTGTAATGGCATGTGAATATGCACCAGAACTCGAACTTCCAACCGTACATATCGATAACCTCACTGCCGCATTTGAAGCCGTAAACTACCTAACCAAATTAGGTCACAAACGAGTGGCTGAATTATCAGGCCCTGAAAGCTCTTCGTTATGTCAGTTTAGACATCAAGGTTACCAACAAGCCTTACGCCGCGCAGGTATCGCAATGAATAATGCCTATATTCATTATGGTAACTTTACTTTTGAAGCAGGCGCTGCAGCAATAACTCAACTACTCTCTCTCTCTTCACCACCAACGGCTGTTTTTTGTCACAATGACATCATGGCTATTGGCGCAATTCAAAAAGCAAAACAGATGGGCTTTCGTGTTCCACAAGATATTTCAATTATGGGTTTTGATGATATTGAATTCTCACAATACTGCGATCCGCCATTAACCACTATTTCGCAGCCTCGCTATGAAATTGGTCGTCAATCCATGCTCATGCTACTAGAGCTATTAAAAGGCAATGATGTTCGTTCAGGCTCACGATTATTAGAATCATCTTTAGTTGTCAGAGAGAGTACCGCACCACCAAAAAATCGTTAAACTTAAGATTAAAACGATAGATAATGAGAATAATTCATTAGAAATGGTTCTTTAAAGTAATCTATTTGTCTAAATAGTGACTTTTTGCGTACTTTTTTACACAAGTACTGGTATGAGTTCATACAACTGATTACCATGAACTACTCTCTTTAAAATCTAGTAAAGTAAAGAACTGTGGCTAATAAAGATTACGTAAAACGTGGACGCTCTCCTAAGAAAGCGACAAAAAAAACAACCAAGAAAAAAGGCGCTAAGCAACCTGTATCGACAGGTTCAACGCCATGGAAAGCCGTGGCTGTTGCAGGCCTCTTAGTTGCTGTTTTTGGCTATGCACTTTACTTTTTAAACGACGCTCCAACACCAGAGAAAAAAACAACGGTAACGGAAGTCGCTCCAGTAAAAACGAAAAAGAAAACCGATAGTGAAGATATCCCTCCAATGCCAGAAGAGCAATGGAGCTATATGGATGAACTGCCAAATAAAGAAATTGAAGTCGTACAAAAAGATCTGAAAGTCTCAGAGATCCCTTACATTATGCAATGTGGTGCCTATAAATCGAGCTCGCAAGCTGAAGAACGTAAAATGGATATCGCTTTTCAGGGCTTAAGCTCAACGGTACGAAAAAAATCAGGAAGCAGTTGGTATCGTGTCGTTCTTGGCCCATACAAATTTAAACGTGATGCAGAAAAAGATCGCCATAAATTACAACGCGCTAAAATTGAGCCTTGTGCAATTTGGAAAGATCAATAATCACGTAGCATAAGAACAGCGATTAAAATCGCCAATAGCATCACACATTTAAAAAGGAGCGCATTGAGTGCTCCTTTTTTCTATCCATTCAACTTGAAAACCCTTCCCCTTCCCCCCATTACAGTAGTAATAATCATGAAGATGGTGCCATGCTTTAATTAATGACATTATCGAATAAGAGGTTTTACTCGTGACTACAATTGTTTCTGTACGCCGTGAAGGCAAAGTCGTGGTTGCTGGCGATGGCCAAGCATCTCAAGGTGATATGATCGCCAAAGGTAACGTTAAAAAAGTACGTCGCCTATACAATGATTCAGTACTTGTTGGCTTTGCAGGCAGCACTGCCGATGCCTTTATTCTGTTCGACCTGTGTGAACGTAAATTAGAAATGCACCAAGGCAACCTAACTAAAGCTGCGGTTGAGTTAGCAAAAGAGTGGCGCAGTGACCGTACTCTACGTCGTCTTGAAGCAATGTTAATCGTTGCTGATAAAACGACCTCTTTAATCATCAGTGGTACAGGTGATTTAATCAATGCTGATAATGATCTATTAACCATTGGTTCTGGTGGTTACTTTGCTCGCTCTGCAGCGACGGCATTACTAGAAAACACCGATTTAGATGCTCGTGAAATTGCCACAAAAGCACTGACTATTGCTGGCGATATTGACGTCTACACTAACCATAATCATACCGTTGAAGAACTGAACGTTTAACGACAAATAATAAGGAATACCCATGTCTGAGATGACTCCTCGTGAAATTGTACACGAATTAGATAGCCATATTATTGGTCAAGATAAAGCAAAACGTTCAGTGGCAATCGCATTGCGTAACCGCTGGCGTCGTATGCAACTTAACCCTGAGCTTCGCTCTGAAGTAACGCCTAAAAATATTTTGATGATAGGTCCAACAGGTGTTGGTAAAACTGAAATTGCCCGCCGTTTAGCTAAATTAGCAAACGCGCCATTCATTAAAGTTGAAGCGACTAAGTTCACCGAAGTGGGCTATGTTGGCAAAGAAGTTGATAGCATCATTCGTGACTTAACTGATGTGGCAATGAAAATGACCCATCAACAAGCGGTAGAAAAAGTAAAATTCCGCGCTGAAGAGCAAGCAGAAGATCGCATCCTTGATATTTTATTACCACCAGCACGCGATGCATGGGGTAAAAATGAAGAAGGTGATAATAACTCTGGCACTCGCCAATCTTTCCGTAAGAAATTACGTGAAGGCAAACTAGACGACAAAGAAATTGAAGTTGATGTTGCAGCCCCTCAAGTTGGCGTAGAGATCATGGCTCCTCCTGGTATGGAAGAGATGACAAACCAACTTCAAGGCATGTTCCAGAATCTTTCTGGCGGCGACACCACTAAAAAGCGCAAAATGAAGATTAAAGATGCGCTTAAAGCACTGACTGAAGAAGAAGGTGTGAAGCTGGTTAATCCTGAAGAGCTAAAAGAACAAGCCATCTTCAATGTTGAAAACCATGGCATTGTCTTTATCGATGAAATTGATAAGATCTGTAAAGGCTCAAACTCTCAGTCTGGTGATGTTTCCCGTGAAGGTGTACAACGTGATTTACTTCCGTTAGTTGAAGGCAGCACAGTAAGTACTAAACACGGCATGGTAAAAACAGACCACATGCTATTTATCACATCGGGTGCTTTCCAAATGGCAAAACCATCTGATTTAATCCCAGAACTACAAGGTCGTTTACCGATCCGAGTTGAGCTTGAAGCACTTACAGCTAATGACTTTAAACGTATTCTAACAGAGCCAAATGCATCGTTAACAGAGCAATACATTGCTTTATTGGCGACAGAGAATGTGAATGTTGAGTTTACTGAAGATGGGATTAGCCGTATTGCTGAATCTGCATTCCAAGTGAACGAAAGCACAGAAAATATTGGTGCTCGTCGTCTGCATACCGTGATGGAGCGTCTGATGGAAGAGATCTCTTATGACGCATCAGAAAAAGACGGTGAAAGCCTTGTGGTTGATGCAGATTATGTCACTTTGCGTTTAGGTAAATTAGTTGCAGATGAAGATTTAAGCCGCTTTATCCTGTAATAAATAATTATCACACCAAAAATAAAGCCTTACTCTATAAAATGAGTAAGGCTTTTTCTTGATTGTCATTTAATCAAAAATAGCGATTAAGCTAAAATCTCCCAAGAATGTGTCATTTCAATGCCTTCCCCCAGCATTAGACACACAGAACAATATTTTTGTAATGAATCCGCAGTCACCTTCTCAACAACTGCCTTATCAAGATCATGACCTGATACTTCGAAGTGAATATTTACATGAGTAAATATTTTTGGTGCCGTTGCTCTGCGCTCACTTGATACTTT
Source organism: Aliivibrio sp. EL58 (assembly GCF_900312675.1). Lineage (GTDB taxonomy): Bacteria > Pseudomonadota > Gammaproteobacteria > Enterobacterales > Vibrionaceae > Aliivibrio. The sequence goes on from NZ_OMPC01000008.1 coordinate 132,521, forward strand.
TGCGATGCAAGCTGTGACTGCTTGATCTGCTGATTTCAAACCATCAACAACATCAACTGAACTGCAGCCACCCGCAGCCATTAGCACTAATTCCATTGGGCTTGGTGCCTTTTCTCCACCATTACCATCCATTACAACAGAGTGACCAGATTGAGATTGACCTAAGAAAGTAAATCCATCAATCCATTTAACTTCAGCGTTCATAAAAGCCTCTTTACTATATAAAAGGAAAACTCGTGATCCATTTCACGAAATTGTGCCCTTGGTCGCACATTTCATACGATCAAAGTCAAGAAATCAACGGCGAAACAGGGTATGATTTTATCAATTATCTCAACGAACATGCAGCCTTGTTCCGATAACCATATTGTATAGGCCAAACTGATATTTGGCTCAGTTATTTTAAAATGGACATCGCCTACTTGGCAAACGCAGAGGAAGTATAAAGTATGGTTCTAGGTAAACCTCAGACAGATCCAACATTAGAGTGGTTCTTATCTCATTGTCACATTCATAAGTATCCTTCAAAAAGTACTTTGATCCACGCTGGTGAAAAAGCTGAGACTCTTTACTACATCGTAAAAGGTTCTGTTGCTGTACTAATTAAAGATGAAGAAGGAAAGGAAATGATCCTTTCTTACCTTAACCAAGGTGACTTCATTGGTGAGCTTGGCTTGTTTGAAGAAGGTCAAGAACGTTCAGCATGGGTTCGTGCAAAAAGTCCTTGTGAAGTTGCTGAGATTTCATTTAAGAAATTCCGTCAACTTATCCAAGTAAACCCAGATATTCTGATGCGTCTTTCTGCTCAAATGGCAACTCGTCTACAAATCACTAGCCAAAAAGTAGGTGATTTAGCATTCCTAGACGTTACAGGCCGTATCGCTCAGACTCTATTGAATCTAGCTAAACAACCAGATGCAATGACTCACCCAGATGGCATGCAAATTAAGATCACTCGTCAAGAGATCGGTCAAATTGTAGGTTGTTCACGTGAAACTGTTGGCCGTATCTTGAAGATGCTTGAAGAGCAAAACTTGATTTCTGCACACGGTAAAACAATTGTAGTTTACGGTACTCGTTAATTTAACGCTTACCTTAAACAAATAAAAACGCAGCCCTTGAGCTGCGTTTTTTTATGCCTAAATTTTAGAATTAACTGTCTGTGCTTTCAAAAATCTTATCAGCAGATGCAGCGACAAATCCTGTATATATCTTGCCATTAGGTAGCGAATAACGCTTAGCAAACTCATAAAATCCACCAGGAATTTCAAACTCACCCTCAGTAAAATTCACTTTGACTTTATCCGCCATTGTTGATGACTGTTCTAAGTAAACCTCAGGAGAGCCTTTCACTTCACCACCCACTTCGTTCATTGCAAAACCTGCATCACGTAAGTGTTTGTTCACATCAACCACTTCAGCAAACGCTTCAAGCTGATTAACGTAAACCGTAAAGTGATTAGCGCCATAACCATGAGCCGCTAACCAAGAAGCGTACTCACTTTCCTTCGCTAATACTTGATAGTCTTCGAAACTTAATGTCCAAGGCCTACCGGAAGAAAGAAAATCACTGGTGGCAAAATAGTGGGCTGGTACTTGTTCAACCAAGCCATGAATAATGTCCTGTATTTCAGGTGATAGCTCTTCTACTAATAATTCACTAATAAAAACGAGTGGCGCATTAGGATCTGGGTGCTCAAAATGCTGCGCTTTCAGTTTTTTAGCTTCAAAGTCATAAGTCTCACACGCTTTATAGCCTATTGCTAAAAATGGTGCAGCAAGAGTCTGTAGTCCAACTTTAGGTAAATTAAACGTACGTAGCGCAATATGATCGTTAATCAGTTCATCGTTATTAGATAGTAATTGATGGACCTTCCCAGCAGATGGGGATAAGCGCGCAATATAATCTTGCCACAATGACGAAAATAAAGAGTTTACATTATTCATGTTTATCGCCTCTTATAGAGTTAAACCCGGAGAGAGTTGAGCTGGAATTTCACACGCATCGCCTTCCATTGATGCCATTGGGTATGCACAATAATCCGCAGCGTAATAAGCACTTGGTTTCATGTTTCCTGATGCACCCGGACCACCAAATGGCGCGTCACCACTTGCTCCAGTCAATTGACGGTTACGATTTACAATACCTGCACGAATATGCTCTACAAAATATTCCCACTCACTGTCATCCGTTGAAACAAGGCCTGCTGATAAACCATAACGGGTGTCATTAGCAAGCTCTACGGCTTCTTCTAATGTCTCGTAACGCACCACTTGCAGTAATGGTCCAAAGTATTCTTCATCTGGTAATTCAGCAACTTTAGTCGCGTCAATAATACCGGGTGAAACGAAGGCATGACCTAAGCTTTTGGCTTCGAGTAAAGACTCGCCACCCAAGTCTTGTAAACTCTTCTGGGCGTTTAGAATAAATTCTGCCGCTGCTACTGATATTTGCGAGCCCATAAACGGAGCGTTATCAGCAAACGGTTGGTCAACAACGATACTTTTTGCCACTTCAACAAGGCGAACTAACAATTCATCGCCTGCTTTTCCAATAGGAACATATAAGCGACGAGCACATGTACAACGTTGACCCGCACTAATGAATGCCGATTGAATAATGGTATAAACTGCCGCTTCTTGATCACCAAAATCTTTTGAAATAACCATCGGATTATTGCCGCCCATTTCTAGAGCCAGCATTTTTCCTGTGTCTCCTGAGAATTGACGATGCAGGATATGTCCAGTATTCGCACTACCGGTAAATAACAGGCCATCAATACCTTTAGCGCCCGCTAACGCTTCACCTGTTGCACGAGCACCTTGTACTAGGTTAATAACACCATTTGGCAAGCCTGCTTGTTGCCATAATTTCATGATCACTTCACTGGTCCATGGCGTCTGCTCTGAAGGTTTTAACACGACTGTGTTACCGGCAAGCAGTGCTGGAACAATATGACCATTAGGAAGGTGCCCAGGGAAGTTGTACGGCCCAAAGACAGCCATAACACCTAAAGGGCGATGTCTAAGTACAATTTTATTTCCTGCGGCTTCTCGCTCTTTATAGGGCGTTCTTTCATGATAAGCACGAATAGAAATGGCGATCTTACCAACCATCGCACCGGCTTCCGTTTTGGTTTCCCAGAATGGTTTACCGGTTTCTTTAGCAATCACTTCTGCTATTTGATCTGCATTTTCTTTTACTAACTCAGCAAAACGCTCAATGATCACTTGGCGCGCTTCAAAAGGCTGTTTTTTCCACTCAATAAAGGCATGGCGTGCCGCACCAACGGCTGACTCAACCTGTTCTTTGGTTGCGCTGTTCCCTTCCCACACCACTTCACTGTTGTACGGGCTTACTGATTGTATTGTTTCACCATTACCTGAAACCCAATCCCCTGCAATCCAATGTGTCATATCCTTTGTCCTCTATTGAGCTAATAAACGTACGTAATCATCCACTTCTACTTGCAATGCCGTTGCCGCTTCTTGTGTTAAATGAACGGTATCGGTCGCTTTATCATAAGCGGCGGTGGTTGCTGTTGCTCTGAAATTCTCAAACGATGTATTTGCAATTAAATACTGCTGCGAGCTGTTATGCTCAGTGATGATCACTTTAGCTTTAAATGAATTTCGCACTGATTCAATGCTGCGCAAATCACATTCAACCGTCGGCCCTGCATCAAAAATATCGACATAACCTCGACAGCGGAAACCTTCATTTTCTAATAGTCTTAGAGCCGGTTTAGTATTGTCATGTACCTTACCAATCACCGCTTGCGCTTCTTTACTTAATAAGCTGACATAAATCGGTAATTTAGGCATAAGATCCGCAATAAAACCTTTATAACCAATCCCCGTTAGGTAATCAGCTTCGGTAAAATCGATCGAAAAAAAGTGCTTTTGTAGCCATTTCCAAAAAGGAGATTGTCCCTCCTCATCTGAGACACCACGCATTTCAGCAAAAATGGTGTCTGAGAAACGGTGCGGGTGCTCTGCCATCATTAAAAAACGCGCTTTAGACATTAAGCGGCCATTAAGGCCTTCACGAAATTCGGGACGTAAGAAAAGCGTACAGATCTCTGTGCTACCAGTATAATTACTGCCAAAAGTCAGTACTTTCACGACATTATTAACATTGAGTTTACGTGAGAAATGAACCACTTTACTGATGTGATAATTATAGAAAGGTGAATCCAAACCAACTGCGGCTTCTACCCCTGTCGTTCCCGTAACCTCACCGGTGACCGAATCTTCCCCAACCATGAGGTAACCTTCCGTGCCAGGGGATTGAACTTCTTTTTCAAAGCTCCCAATAGAGTGATCAATTCGATTTCGTAATTGCTCTTCATTGACAGGTAGTGAGGTAAAGCCGTGGCCAGATTCTACGGCACACTGATGAAGTGCAGGATAATCTTCCTGAGTGATAGGACGAATAACAAGCATCAATATTCCCTCCGATGCGATGTTTCATAGACTGTGCTAAGTCCAATAGATAAAACTTCAAGGCTATCTATTGGAATGAACACCTAGGTTTTAAATCTAAATAAAAAGAGGGCAACCCAAACTCCGGAGTTGCCCAAATCCCTATATGAATCTATTTATTTAATGACGCAAGTGCCTTATCTAAACGAGTAAAACCAAGCTCAACGTCTTCTTTTGTGATCACTAATGATGGTGTAAAACGAACTACATTCACGCCAGCCACAAGTACCATTAGGCCTTGTTCTCCTGCGGCAACAAGGACATCACGAGCACGACCTTGCCATGCTTCATTTAATGCTGCGCCAAGTAGTAAACCTTTGCCACGGATCTCTGCGAACATATCGTATTTTACATTTAACGCTTCTAATCCATCGCGGAACCATTGCTCACGCTCTTTTACGCCAGCCAATGTTTCTGGTTTGGATACTTCTTCAATCACAGCTTCAGCCACTGCACACGCTAATGGGTTACCACCATAGGTTGAACCGTGAGTACCCACTTTTAAATGTTGAGCCAACTCTGTCGTTGTTAACATGGCACCAATAGGGAAACCACCACCTAACGATTTTGCTGTACTTAAAATATCAGGGGTAACACCTAGACCTTGATAAGCATAAAAGTCACCAGTACGACCATTACCGGTTTGTACTTCATCAAAAATAAGCAGCGCGTTGTATTTATCACACAGGGCTCTTACACCTTCTACAAATTCTGATGTAGGTGAGATCAGTCCACCTTCACCTTGCAATGGTTCCATCATAATTGCACAAGTCTTTTCTGACATGTGCGCTTCTAGTTCTGCAAGATTATTGTATTCAAGGTGAGAAATATCACCTGGTTTAGGTCCAAAACCATCAGAATAAGCTGCTTGACCACCAACCGTTACTGTAAAGAAAGTTCGACCGTGAAAGCCTTGTTTAAATGCGATGATTTCACTTTTCTCTGCACCATGAACATCAACTGCCCAGCGTCGAGCTAATTTCAATGCTGCTTCGTTCGCTTCTGCACCAGAATTCGCAAAAAATACTTTTTCTGCAAATGACACTTCAGTTAATTTTTTCGCTAAACGAATAGCAGGTTCATTGGTCATTACATTACTAAGATGCCACAGCTTTTGTGACTGCTCTTGCAAGGCATTAACCATGATAGGATGACAATGCCCTAAGCAACTCACGGCAATACCACCAGCAAAATCAATGTACTCTTTTCCTGCTTGATCCCATATACGAGCCCCTTCCCCTTTAACTGGAATAATTTCCATTGGGTTATAACAAGGTACCATTACATCATTAAAATCGTTACGTTCGACGTTTGAATTGGTCGTCATCACACTTTCCTTCTGCGTATGCCGTTTTTCAGCATAGTATTTACAAACCATTAACCTTTTCAATAGCACAAAATTCTTTTTTTGAACTAAAAAAGTTCCATTTTATATCGACAAATGACTGAAGAGTCAGTTTATTAGAATAGTTATAATTCAAAGCTATAGTAGGCGACTAGATAAGTAAACGAATTTATAAGAATAGAAGGCATTGCTCTTATGCATAAATCATCAGATAAAAAATGCACAACAGAGACAAAAGAAAAAGTAAGAAGGGTGAGCTAGATCGCTCTAGGGAATTGAGAAGATATTAATTATTTATTAAAAAAATTAGCAAGAATATCGTGACCTTGCTCTGTCATTATCGATTCAGGGTGAAATTGTACCGCTTCTATCGGTAATGTTTTATGGCAAAAACCCATAATTTCATCCATATCACCCACTTCATTTTCCGTCCATGCAGTGACTTCAAAGCAACTAGGTAAGGTCTCAGCTTTAACAACAAGAGAGTGATAACGAGTAACAGTAAGAGGATTATTCAACCCTTGGAATACACTTTGATTGGTATGAATAATTGGGGAGGTTTTTCCATGCATCACTTTTTTAGCACGTACCACATCACCACCAAATACTTGAGCAATGGCTTGATGACCTAAACACACGCCAAGGATTGGTAATTTTCCTGCGAAATATTCAATGGCTTGCAAAGAAATGCCAGCCTCGTTAGGAGTACAAGGGCCGGGAGAGATAACTAAGTGAGATGGGTTAAGTACTTCAATGCCTGCAATGTCAATTTCATCATTACGAACCACTTTTACCTCTGCACCTAACTCACAGAAATACTGATATAAGTTATAGGTAAACGAATCATAATTGTCGATCATTAACAGCATAAAAAACTACTTAGGAAGATAAATAAGAAATAAAAATTGCCCGTAAGGAAACCCTACGAGCAATCTATTTTATCAGAGCGACAGACTATGGGCGAGTAACAAAACCAACCGCTTCAAACGCTTTTTTCAATGTAACTGCTGCACGCTCAGAGGCTTTCTCTGCACCCGCTTTCATTACAGAATCCATGTAGGCACGATCTTCACGAATACGCTTGTATTCAGATTGAATCGGCTCAAGCATAGTCACAATTGCTTCACCAACGTCTTTCTTGAATGGACCGTACATTTCAACACCTTGGTATTGAGCTTCGATCTCTTCAAATGTTTTACCTGATGCCGCAGAGTACAGACCCATAAGGTTTGAAATACCCGCTTTATTTTCCCAATCATGAGCAATACGCGGTGGCATTTCTGCATCTGTTTGTGCTTTATTAATCTTCTTAAGAATCGACTTAGGATCTTCTAGCAGCGTAATAACGTTCTTACGGTTATCATCTGATTTAGACATTTTCTTCGTCGCATCTTGCAGGCTCATTACACGCGCATTCACTTGTGGAATGTACGGTTCTGGCACGGTAAATAATGGCGCTTCAGGGCTATAGATATTGTTAAAACGGTTGGCAATATCACGCGCTAATTCTAAATGTTGCTTTTGATCACTACCTACAGGCACTTGATGTGCGCCATAAAGTAGAATATCTGCCGCCATTAATACTGGGTAATCAAACAAACCTACGTTAATGTCATTTGCATAACGTTTTGATTTATCTTTGAATTGAGTCATACGATTCAATTCACCCATTTGAGTGTAACAGTTAAGAAGCCAACCAAGTTGAGCATGCTCTGGTACGTGCGACTGAACAAATAGCGTGCTCTTCTTTGGATCAACACCAACCGCTAGACAAATTGCCAGTGCATCGAGTGTTGCTTCATGCAGTGCTTTAGGATCTTGGCGAACCGTAATTGCATGAAGGTCTACTACACAATACTGACAATCATAATCGTCTTGCATCTGTTGCCATTGACGTAGAGCACCCAAGTAGTTACCGATACTTAGTTCACCTGATGGTTGAACACCACTTAATACGATGGGCTTGCTCATGGTTATGATTCCTTGTTTAACTGTAAAAATTAAATGATCCACGATGGGATCATTTAATGGTTATTCTATTGTATTGATAGTCTTTATTTGTACTTATCAATGAATACTATCTTGCCACACTCATCACGGCTAATAAATGATTAAATTCATCACTTACTACATCTGGCTTACTGTCTGCTATTGGCTCGCCATGGTTATAGCCATAAGTCAGGCCAAAGCTATAACAACCCGCCGCTTGTGCCGCTTGAATATCATTTCTTGAATCACCCACCATCAACATCTCAGAAGCGCTTAATTGATGCTTATCGAGTAACCAATTTAGTGCAAATGGGTTTGGTTTTTTCTCAACGAAGGTATCGCCACCAATAACATCAACAAAAAGGTGAGCCAATTGATGTTGCTCAAGCAATTCTGGAACAAATTGCGCAGGTTTATTAGTCACTAAAGCTAAGGTGTATCCTTGCTGATGAAGTGCTTCTAGTGTCTCTTTTACCTTTGGATACAAGTGACTTAACTCATGTCCACCATCATGGTAGTGATGATCTAAACGAGCACGAGCTTGCTTAATCAATTCAGGGTCTAGCCCTTCTTGAACGGTAACACTTTGGCTTAGTGCACGAGAAACAAGAACATCAGCACCGTTACCAATCCAATGAGACGCTTGTTCTAGTGTTACTCTTGGGTAACCTACATCTTGCATAGCAAGGTCAACTGCGCGAGCTAAATCTGGAACACTATCAAGCAGCGTTCCATCTAAATCAAAAGCGATCAGTTTGATGTTTTCAAACATGATTCTTAGTTACCTTTCACTTTTGCTAATTCAGCGCGCATTTCATCAATCACTTCTTTGTAGTTTGGTTGATTGAAAATAGCAGAGCCTGCAACGAACATGTCTGCACCCGCTTCAGCGATTTCACGGATGTTATCAACCTTCACACCACCATCAATTTCAAGACGAATATTACGGCCTGATTCATCGATAAGTTTACGAACTGCACGCAGTTTATCTAGAGTATGAGGAATGAATGATTGACCACCAAAACCTGGGTTTACAGACATAAGTAAGATCATATCTACTTTATCCATAATGTAATCAAGGCAAGATAATGGTGTTGCTGGGTTTAATACCACACCAGCCTGACAGCCGTTTTCTTTAATTAATTGAAGAGTGCGATCAACATGTTCTGATGCTTCTACATGGAAAGTGATCATTGTTGCGCCTGCTTTAGCGAACTCAGGAACAATGCTATCGACTGGCTTAACCATTAAATGAACATCGATAGGAGCAGTAATGCCGTAATCACGCAGTGCTTTACAGATTGGCGCGCCAAACGTTAGGTTTGGTACATAGTGGTTATCCATTACGTCGAAGTGAACGACATCGGCACCTGACGCTAATACTTTTTCAACGTCTTCACCAAGACGAGCAAAATCAGCAGAGAGAATAGATGGTGCGATCAAAAAATCTTTCATGTTGAGCCTCAGGTTAATCATTATTTAAGTACCGCTATAACGATATAGCGCAATCGATTAAATCGACGGCGCAATTCTACCTGATAATTACAAACCTGTCTTAGGCTCTGTTAACCTTTTGAACGGAATTTTGAAGGGGAATGTTCTATTTACTCAGTACATTTAGGCGCATAAAACAGAGCCATTAGCTCATCTACTTTATTTCTGCTACCACCATTTCGACTAATAGTGCGTTTCACCTTAATCGTATTCAAGGTTGCACCATGGTACAAACGTCGTGTGAGTGTTGTATCGTGGTTAGAAATCAGAACGGGGATATCACGCTCAAATGCTGCTTTTTCAGCGATATCAGCCAATGCAGCCTGATCATCTAATGAAAAACCGTTACCGGCATAAGAGGTAAAATTCGCGGTTGTTGATAGTGGTGCATAAGGAGGATCACAATAAATCACGCAGCCTTTACGAGCACGCTTAAATGTTTCTACGTATCCCTCACAAACAAACGTTGCTTTCTTAGCTTTTTCAGCAAAAAAGTACATCTCTTTCTCAGGGAAATACGGCTTCTTATACGAACCAAAAGGCACATTAAAACCGCCTTTTTTGTTATAACGGCATAAACCATTAAAACCATGACGATTCATGTATAGGAAAAGTAACGATCGACGATAAGTATCTGTACATTGATTAAATTCAATACGTAGATCGAGATACACTTCTTTTTGATTGTATTCTGGTTGGAATAACGCACGAGCGTCTTCAACAAAACGTTCTGGGTCATCTTTAAGGTGATTATAAAGATTAATCAAATCAGGATTGATATCGGCAAGAAGGTATTGATCATAGTCAGTATTCAAAAAAACTGAGCCCGCACCGACAAAAGGTTCGATCAGTTTTCTAGCATCGGGAAGATGGCGTTGAATTTCTTCTACCAGGCTATATTTACCGCCAGCCCACTTGAGAAATGCACGATGCTTTTTCATACGTCTTTTACGCCCTATTACCTTGATCCAGAAAGCGGGGGATTGTACCCTATTTTTTCACTATGGTCTGTTTATCTTAGCGCTTATTTTACAGAATCAATCTCTCGATGCACCTGCACTAAAGATTTCGCCCAAGGCCCTAAGCTTTGTACTGAACTTGGTAATGTTTGCACTGCACCACGCGCTGCTGAGATTGAAGCATAATCACCAAAAGTAACGATGTACCAAATAGAACCATTCCGCAATGCTTGATAGATTCGAGCTGATTTTTCAATCTGGTGCTCAAGTAGAAACTCTTGTACTGCTTCTTCATTAGTTAACGCTGCTAGCTGTAAGATATAACGTTTTTGAGAAATACCTTTTAACTCGCTATTCGCCAAACTAAATGTGATGTTTGAACTAGCTTCCTGTTTAACTTCAGGCTCAGTTATTGACTCTTCTTTTACTGTTTCAACAGTCACGGCGCGAGGCTCATCTTTCACCGTCGCATCTTCTTGCTCTAATGCATCTTCTGAATCACCAACTAAAGAGTCGACCAACTCTGAAGGAACAACAACACGCTTACCCTCTTCAACAGTCGTCTCAGCAATGATAGGTGTATCGATCACTTCGGGAGGAATAGTATGAGTATCATCTTCTGGTAAGTTCACACTTTTTAATTCGGTACTATTAATCGCACCGCTAATTTGATTATCTAATCCAGCCGCTAGTTTTGTATCGTTTTCTAGTACCGTATCTACCACAGAAGATATAGGTACTGTGGTTGCTTGATTTAACCACCAATAGCCACCCGCAGCTGCCAATAATAGAACCCCTGCCACGCCTAAGATACCAATAGGAGAACTTGTCACTGGGCGAATAATAACTCGGCGTTCTTTTTTCTTTTCACCTAATGCAATTAACTCTGCAGGAAGAGGATTACTTTTATCTACCAAATTACGGATACGACGCTTCTCTTCGCCATTTGCTTTAAAGCGAACCACCAACATTTCAGTAAACGTTGCGGCTTCTTCAGCGCTCAATAATTCAATATCAATATCGATAGGTTTATTATCTTGCCCATAAGACATTCTTGATAATGCTGGTATTAATTTCCCAGCCTCTGAAAAGAGCAGAACGTTGATTTGCCAATTTGGCGTTGATTGTGCTTTTTGCACTAAAAGCCAAAGTTCACTGAGTAATTCAGTAGAAAGTAAATGTGCGTCATCAATAACCAACAATAAGTTACACGTTTCGCCAGCTAACATACGACCAATACTGTCGACAACAGTATCAAACTCATTAAAAAGTGGGTCTCGGACCACTTGTTTTAAGATGATCCCACGCTGCTGTTGAATCGATTGATTTTTGTGGCACATAAGCAGAGCTTGATTGGCATCATCACTCCACTTTTCAAGATAGCGCTGAGCAAGCCATGACTTTCCAGAGCCTTTGACTCCTTCAATATGTACTAAATTAGAACCAAAACGAGACACAAATTGAATGCGTGATAACACATCAATTTGGCTTTCTAATTCCAACACAGTTAAATCATGACCAATACTCATATTTTACGCCTTACATTGCTCAATTACATCAGCAAGCACATCTTCAGAAACACCAGTTACGACTTCAGAACTGCCAATTGATGTTGGCAATACCAAACGTAACTTACCTGACAACACTTTCTTGTCACGCATCATGTGCTTCATAAATGCATCTACTGTCATCTCTTTGGGTGCTTTAAGTGGCAACTTCGCTTTTTCTAATAGAGCACAAATACGCTCTACGTCATTTTGCGAAATTAACCCTTCTTTTTGAGCTGTTACTGCCGCCATTACTGTGCCTGCAGAAACCGCTTCACCGTGAAGCCAATTACCGTAACCCATTTCAGCTTCAATCGCATGACCAAAAGTATGACCTAGGTTCAAGAGTGCACGCATCCCTGATTCTTTTTCATCTTTTGCTACAACATCTGCCTTAATTTGACAACAACGTGAAATAGCATAAACCAACGCATCATGATCCAATGCATACAGTTTATCCATGTTCTCATCAAGCCAGTCAAAGAATTCACGGTCAATAATAATGCCGTATTTAATCACCTCAGCCATCCCTGCTGCGAATTCACGCTCAGGTAATGTTTTCAGGCAATTAATATCAATAATAACGGCTTTTGGTTGATAAAATGCACCCACCATATTCTTACCAAGCGGATGATTTATTGCAGTTTTACCACCAACAGATGAATCAACTTGAGAAAGAAGTGTTGTAGGTATCTGAATAAAATCAACGCCACGTTGATAACATGCGGAAGCAAAACCAACCACATCACCAACAACTCCGCCCCCTAAGGCTACAATCGTTACGTCACGACTGTGATTTTCCTCAAGCAGAAAAGTTAGGATTTTATTGAAAGTGTCTAGATTCTTATATTGCTCACCATCGTCTAATTCCAACAATGATACTTGGCATTCAAACGTGTTTAATGTGTCGATGACTTGCTGAGCATACAACGGTGCAACCGTTACATTACTGATAACGACAACACGTTTTTTGGCAGGTATTACAGATGAAAAATGCGCCGGGTTGCAAAACAACTCGGCGCCGATAGAGATGGGATAGCTACGTTCTGCTAAATCTACATGAATCGTTTCCATGATTCGTTCCCAGTATCTGTCTTAGTAAATGACTTGAATTAACGCTCTTCAAGCATTTGGATGATTTGATTTGCAACTACTTTTGCACTTTGATCATCGGTGCGAACAACGTAATCAGACACTTCTTCATAAAGTGCGTTACGCTCTTTCGCTAGTGCTTCTAACACTTCACGAGGTTCATCAGTTTGAAGCAACGGACGTTTTTTATCGCGTTGTGTGCGAGCTAATTGCTTCTCAATTGTAGTTTCAAGATATACAACAACACCACGAGCAGATAAACGATTGCGACTCTCTTTACTAATAACAGAGCCACCACCCGTCGCAAGTACAATGCCTTGCTCTTGAGTTAAATCGTTAATTACACCTTCTTCACGTACACGGAATCCTTCTTCACCTTCCACGTCGAATACCCAAGCAATATCTGCGCCTGTGCGTTCTTCGATTACCGTGTCAGAATCAAGAAACTCCATATGAAGTTGCTGTGCTAAGTGTCTACCAATTGTACTTTTGCCGGCGCCCATTGGGCCAACAAGGAAAATATTTCGTTTTTCAGCCATTTTTTAGAAATTATGCAAAGTTCATTAACGACATTGCCAACAGTTGTCTCTTCTAGACATGCTTCTGTGGCACCATATTCCTCACAGATATTTTGTGATCAGACTAAAAATTATCTCAGTTAATAGCTAGTGATTGCAATAGCTAGATGAAAAGTTCAGCATAATAATTTTTTTTACTCCTTATTTTAATAACATTTCACACCTTAAAATAACGCTATCTTATTACTGTATAACAACTTTTGGGGTAACGAAGATTAATAATTCTTTTTTACCTATATTTTCTGAGCTGCGACGAAATAGTGCTCCTAGCAGAGGAAGATCGCCTAACAAGGGAACTTTTTCTACACTATTTGATAAGGAATGCTGATAGATACCACCTAAAACCACCGTCTCACCATTATCTACTAACACTTGAGTTCCTATTCGCTGAGTATCAATTGCTACCGCCTCACCTGTTCCGGTTTTAACGACCTGACCGGGTCTATCTTGCGTCACAATCAAATCAAGAACCAAGCGATTATCTGGGGTTATTTGTGGTGTCACCATTAAACTTAACACTGCTTTTCTAAAAGAGACCGATGCAGCTCCACCCGAAGAGGCTTCTAAGTATGGGATCTCGGTTCCTTGCTCAATATAAGCTGGTTGTTTGTTGGTAGTGATCAGTCGAGGGCTCGAAATTATTTCAGCCTTAGACTCCGCTTGCAGCGCCGAAAGTTCCAGATCCAACAATAAGTTAGAGCCTAATTTGGCGACCTGAAAAGCGACACTCGATGCTGCTGGATTTATCAACCCAAGATTTACATTTAAAAAATCATCAACAGGAAGTCCAGATTTACCACCATCATAGAGCCCAATCGTCGCTAAATTATTTTCAATTGAACCGCCAATCGTAGTACTGCCATTAATATTAGTTACCCCCCAACGAACGCCAAGTTCATCTAAGTGCCCTTCATTAATAGTGACAATTCTTGCTTCAATCTGAACTTGTTTGATGGGTACATCTAAGGTTTCAATAATATCTTTAATAACGTCAATACTTTCTGGTAAGTCACGCAGTAATAGTGAGTTGGTTCGCTCATCAACGGTGATGCTACCGCGCTGAGAGAGCATAGTTACCTCACCATCTCCAGTGAAAAGTTCGGCAATATCGGAAGCTTTAGCATAGCTAATTGGAAGTATGACAGAAGAAAGTTCCGTTAATTCCGAGGCCATTTTTGCTTGCTCTAAACTCTTTTTCTTTTGTATATCAAATTCTGATGTTGGAGCTACCAAGACCACATTACCTTCAACACGCTTGTCTAAATACTTGGCCTTTAGAATGATATCTAAAACTTGTTGCCACGGTACGCCATCTAAACGCAGCGTTAAATTGCCTTCTACCGAGTCTGATACCACTAAATTAAAATCATTATAATCCGCGATCAACTGCAATACATGCCGCACTGATATATCTTGGAAGTTAATCGAAATCGGTTTGTTTTTATGATTATTTAATAAGAGATCATCCGAGCCCGTTGATTTCTTAGACTTAGAAACGATAACTTTCACTTGTTGATCTATTACATCGTAATCGTATTGATAGGTGTCATTCACCTCCACCGATAATCTTGTGCTACTCCCTTCTCTAAAGGTTTCAATTCGAGAAACTACTGTAGAAAAATCGTCAACATCCAAGATAACTAACTTATCATCGCTGATCTTCGTGTCATGCAACTCAATAATTAATTTACGATCTTCTTTTTTAAAATCAACCAAAGCCGATGAAGAGGCGAGATCAATGATGATCACCCCCTCTTTTTTCTGACCCAATTTAAAATCCACGTTCAAAAATTGATTCGTCACTATTTGATTCGCCTGAACCGCCAAGCTCACCCAACTGACAATAAAAATGGCACTACATTGAATACTGAACAATTTGATACTTTCTCTGCACCCTTGCAACATGCCTAATCCCTATTTTTGTTCCGCACTTATCTTAATACCAAGGCGAACTTTCTTTTCTTCCAGCAACCCAAACCATCACTTAAGATCTCTTTGATAATGATTTTATTTGATTGAATACTGATGAACTTCCCATTGTTCTGTCCTATATATTGGCCTTTACGGACATTAACCACGTTGCCACTTGGGGTTTCTATCAAGGCGATAACATCAGACTCAAACCCCATCATTCCTTTCAATCTCAACTGTTCCAAAGAGTAGTATTCCAGTGGATCTTTTTTCTTTCTAAGCAGTGGCTGCCAACAGTCCTTTGTCTCTAACGGTTGTGAGTTTATCTCTGTTTGATTTGGTAATGAAAAGGGAGAACGGAGATTCGCTTTAGTATATAACTCAACATCAAAAGAGATCGCGGGAGATAAGCCTTCAATTTCAGCTGCTCCTTTTTGTTTCGCTTCACTATAAAAGAGATCCAATGGTTCTTTATTCGCTTTGCAACCAATAAGAGAGAGCATAAAAATAATGAAAGTTATCAACCTAAATCGATTATTCATAAGCGCTCTTAAGTTGATAGGTATTTGCCATCACTCGAACGTGCAACATATCACTCTCTGGCGTGACTCTTTGAATATCCACCACATCTAAGCTAATCATCCGCGGCAGATCGGCAATGGCTTCTGAAAATGCACCTATGTCATGGTACTTGCCTGTTGCTTCAATATTCAGTGGTAACTTATAGAAGAAAGGCTGTTCTTCTCTCTCACCCCAATCAATTCGCGTAAAGCTTAATTGATGATTAATACCAACCTGATTAATAGACGAAAGCACACTTGCTAACTCTTTCTGTTCTGGTAATTGCCGCGCTAAAAAATCATAGCGTAAGTTCAACTCACTAAGTTGATGATTTATTTGAGGCTCCACTGCCATTTGGCTATATTTATATTCAACTGCACTTCTTAACGAGAGTTCTTCTGCTTTCAACTGCTCGATATCATCACTAAGGGGCTGCAAAAAAAACCAATATCCGGCACTTTGAACCACAAGACATAACAGTAAAATAACCAATATTTTTGGCAGCAGTGGCCACTCTGCTATTTCATCCAAATCCAACGCTAACCAGTCAGTCATAATCCCTCAAAGCCCACAAAAGGAAGTAGCGAAAATGAAACGTCAAAACGGTTAACCTCGCTATCAAATACAGATCGTTCAGAAACAATAGAGTGCATTTTCACTGATGTTATATATTGCGATTGTTCTAATTTATCTAACATACTGGCAAGGTGAGCATGACTGTCACTCACCCCATTTAGTTCCACCTTCCTTTCATGGATACGAACTCTATTAAGATAAATACCCTCTGTAATAATCTCAGGTAACGTATTCAGTAATTGAGTGGTTTTATTTTTATTCTGTTGCAGTTCTTCCACCGCCGTTAAGCGCTGTAATCTCTCTTGATACTGTTTTTTGATGGTGTTTAATTGTATTAACTCTTGTTCCAGTTTCTCTATATGCGCTTCTAGGGATCCATTTCTCTTCGCTTGCTGTGAGTACTGACTGTGCAAATAATTAAAACCACGCCATTGGATCATTGCAGCTAAGACAATGACAACAATCAATACCAATACAAACTGGTACTTATGCTTGGTTCGCTCTTTCTCCCTCCAAGGCAATAAGTTTATTTGGTAAGCCATTCAATTCCTCTTAATCCCAAACCTAAAGCCGAGGCATATTGATTAATAGGTGTATCTACAGAAGGCAGTGACTTACTTGATGGTTGAAATAAGGAGAGAAGATTAAATTCTAAAATCGGCAATGATATTTCATCACTCAATAAATAAGCTAAATCGGGATACAGGGAGCCACCACCAGTAATCCACACGCCTTCTACTTTGTGATCGTGAATTGAAGAATATAGAGTGATTTGACGACGAATATGTTCGGATAATTGAGCGATGTATTGCTCTCTATTATTTGTATTTTGAACCATTGATGCACCAAAAGTAACTTGCTTACTGTATAAGTGCTGATTAGGAGAGGCGATACAAAATATGAGTTGTTGATATCCAATATCGACTAACATCCAGTTATTTTTATCCGGATAGGCCATCACCCCTCGCTGCCATAACGCTAATAATGAGTGCGAATGTATTTCTGCGAGTACCGTCAGAAAGCCAGCACTTTCTATGCACTCCTGACGAGAGTGAACAATCTCTTTACGGGTAGCGAATACTTGATAATTCGTTATTTTAAAATCATCACTTTCCAACGGTTTTATCATAGAGAAATCGATATTTAATTCAGCAGAAGAGAGCGATGTTTGTTTTTCAAACGCATGAATCAGAGTAAATTCTATTTCTTTGTCATCCAATTGGCTGTCTATCTGAATTAACTTACTCATTATGTGATGATCAGGAATAGAAAAAGCGACCCGTTTTTGATTTGATTTTAATCTTCTTTTTAATTGAGATAACTGCAGTTTTACACTTTCATTTAATAATCGACCTCCCTCAACAAATACTGACGCAGACAATGGTATTTCATGATAGCCAACCAATTCTAATTGACCTCTTTTTAACCTTACTGAGACGGCTTTAATGCTATGATGCCCTATATCTAAACCGGTAATGGTGGGATAGTTCATCTTGGGTTAACTCCAGGTAATAAATAAATATCTCAAATTTAAGCGTTTATTTGCGTTATCTTTTGTTGTGTTATATTTATACTACTCAGTTACGGGTTAGAAACGACAATACAGATTAAAGTAAACGGGAATTATCAGGTGAAGTTCATAAAGGCACTGCTTATAGCTACATTGGTTTGCATTATTCTTGGGGTCACAACAATTTTTGGTTTTTACCAATATGTGAAACCAGAATTACCAGACGTGGCAACATTGAAAGATGTACAACTACAAACACCAATGCAGGTATATAGCCGCGATGGTAAATTAATTGCTCAATTTGGCGAGAAGCGTCGTATTCCTCTTAAATTAGAAGAGATGCCTCCTCATTTACTTGAAGCGATTATTGCAACCGAAGACAGTCGCTTTTATAGCCACTATGGTTTTGACCCTATCGGTATTACTCGTGCTGCTTTTGCTGTTTTAGCTTCTGGCTCAGCAAAACAAGGGGCGAGTACCATTACTCAACAACTTGCGCGTAATTTCTTCTTATCTAATGAGAAGAAAATCATGCGTAAGATTAAAGAGATTTTTATTGCCGTTCATATCGAGCAATTACTAACAAAACAAGAGATCTTAGAACTCTATCTAAATAAGATTTATCTTGGTTACCGCTCTTATGGCGTTGGCGCAGCAGCTCATGTTTATTTTGGTAAAGAAATTGGACAGCTCACTTTAGGTGAAGTTGCCATTATTGCAGGCCTACCAAAAGCCCCATCGACAATGAATCCTATCTATTCTGTTGATCGTGCAACGACTCGTCGCAATGTTGTTTTAGCTCGTATGCTTGATGAAGGTTACATTACTAAGCAAGAATTTGAAGATGCTAGAGCCGAAGTTATCATCTCTAAATACCACGGAGCAGAGATTGAACTTCAAGCGCCTTACATTGCAGAAATCGCTCGTGCTTGGATGGTGAATAAGTACGGTGAAGAAGCCGCTTACACTTCTGGTATGAATATCTACACGACTGTCGATTCAAAAATGCAAGCAGCAGCAAACAAAGCATCAATTGATAATCTACTGGCTTATGACGAACGTCATGGCTTCCGTGGTGCAGTGAAAACAGTGTGGGAACCAAAAGCAACACCATTAGATGAAGATGCAATTATTAAGCATTTAAGAAATGAACCTTCTTATGGTGATCTAATGCCTGCCGTTGTTCTTTCTGTTAAAGGAAAAACAGCAACGGTTGATATTAAAAATACAGGTATTGCAACTATCCCTTGGGACGGTTTGAAATGGGCTCGTCGCTTTAAAACAGACAAACGCCAAGGCCCTGCGCCTCGTCGTGCCGCTGATATCTTAGCTGCAGGTGAGCAAGTGTATGTTCGCCCATTAAGCCAAGAGACTACCGATGACGTAACAACAACGGTGTGGAAGCTAAGCCAAGTGCCTGCTGCAAATACCGCGTTTGTTGCTATGGACCCAACCGATGGAGCTATCACCTCTTTAGTAGGTGGTTTCAACTTTGTTCACAACAAATTTAACCGTGCTACTCAGTCTGTGCGTCAAGTTGGTTCTAGTATTAAGCCATTTATCTACTCTGCTGCTCTTTACCACGGTAAAACACTAGCAAGCTTAGTAAATGATGCTCCGATCAATACTTGGGATCAGAGTCAAGGTACAGCATGGCGACCTAAGAATTCGCCACCAACTTATGTTGGCCCTGCTCGCCTACGTATTGGTTTAGCTCAATCTAAAAACGTAATGGCTGTTCGTGTGTTACGTGAAGTCGGTTTAGATGAAACCATTGATTACCTGACTCGCTTTGGCTTTAAAAAAGAAGACATCCCACACTCTGAAACCATTGCACTAGGTGCGGGTAGCTTAACGCCAGTACAAATGGCACAAGGCTTCTCTGTATTTGCCAACAATGGTTACTACGTAGAGCCTTACTACATTGACCACATCAATGGTCCATTTGGTGATGAAGTTTATAAAGCAACGCCAAAAACCATTTGCCAAAGTGATTGTTCTCAACAAAATGATGACGACTCTCCTTATGCTAAAAAAGTTATCTCAGCGCAAAATGCATTCTTAGTTAAACAAATGATGTATAGCAATATCTGGGGTGGCGGTAGCTGGCGTAAAGGCACTGGCTGGAATGGTACTGGCTGGCGTGCACAAGTTCTAAAACGTCGTGATATTGGTGGTAAAACAGGGACAACTAATGACTCAGTTGATGCATGGTATAACGGCTATGGCCCCAATGTAGTGGCAACGGCATGGGTTGGTTTTGATAATCCATCACACCGATTAGGCTATACCACTAAAAACGACAACATGACCAAAGAAGAGATGCCTACCGGTGGCGAAGCTGGCGGTAAAACGGCTATTTACGCTTGGGTTAATTTTATGAAAGTTGCGCTTGATGGTGTTCCAGAAGAGAGCCAACGTCTTCCTGCTAATATCATCAAGGTAAAAATAGATCGCGAAACAGGTCTATTAACCAATAAAAATGATGAAACCAGTATGTGGGAATATTTTGCTGGTGGAACTGAGCCGACAGAATACGTAAAACAAGATTTCCAAGATACGCTTTATTCATCTGGTGATACGGATGGTGATGGTGAAGAAGACGAAAGTTTATTCTAAATCAATTATCTAAAGAAAATAAAAAGGGACGCTACTTAAGCGTCCCTTTTTTATTCTTAACAGCCTAGAGTTAGAGGTTTAATTAATAACGGCTGTCATTTTATGTTCTATTTCTTTCGCTAGCGCTTCGTAACGACTTCTTAATGGCGAACCCGGACGATAAGCCAATACGATTTGACGATGCGGGATCGGCGCTTTAGCGGGTAAATAACACACCCCATCTCGCTCTTTTTCTTTTGGTACAGAAAGGTATGGCATCAATGTTATCCCACTACCCGCAGCAACCATATTACGCAAGGTTTCTAAACTAGTGGCCTTGAAGTGATCATCATCTTTAGCTCCTGCAGCAAAGCAGAATCCTAAAGCTTGATCTCGTAAGCAATGACCATCACCTAGCATTAAGACAGATTCCCCACTTAAGCGCGACATATCAATTGACTCTTCAGACGCCCATTTATGATCTTTAGGAACGGCTAAAACCATTGGCTCGTCATAAACAGGGACTTCAATAAAATTATTTGTTTCATCTACAGAAGCCAATATCATGCAGTCAATTTTACCTTCTTCAAGCATCTTAACTAATTGATGAGTTTGCGCTTCATGAAGATATAAGTTTAAATCAGGAAACTGTGCTTTTAGTGTTGGAACAATCCAAGGTAAAACATAAGGTCCAACAGTAGGTATAAAACCTAGATGTAATGGCCCCGTCATTTCCTTGCCTTGTTGGTTAGCAAGTTCAGAGAAACGTTTAACTTCAATGAGGATCCGTTTAGCCTGCTCTACTAATTGTAAGCCTGCATCAGTAAATAACACCTTACGACTGGTTCTTTCCAATAAGGTTAATCCAACCTCTTCTTCTAGCTTCTTGATCTGTCCACTTAATGTCGGCTGACTAACAAAACAAGACTCTGCCGCCTTACGAAAATGTTTATGCTCAGCAAGTGCGACCAAGTACTCAAAATCACGGATATTCATGTATTACACTCCTGACAGCTTTGATTCATAATATGACAATATAGTTGATAGATTTTAACGATTGAAACGATAACACCAAACGATTAGAACTATCAAGCAAGCTTTTGCATAATAGCTACATCAACCGGGCAGACCCCGAATAAGAAATTCAAAATTAATTAAAATTTAAAGGACATCATTATGTTTACATCTAAAGAAGGTCAATCAGTTCCTCAAGTTACTTTTCCAACACGTAAAGGCGATGCTTGGGTTAACGTAACAACAGAAGAACTATTTAAAGACAAAACCGTTATCGTATTTAGCCTTCCAGGTGCATTTACTCCAACGTGTTCTTCAAGCCACCTAC
This sequence comes from Aliivibrio sp. EL58, assembly GCF_900312675.1. Lineage (GTDB taxonomy): Bacteria > Pseudomonadota > Gammaproteobacteria > Enterobacterales > Vibrionaceae > Aliivibrio. The sequence goes on from NZ_OMPC01000008.1 coordinate 154,508, forward strand.
CTCGTTACAACGAGCTGCATTCTGTATTTAAAGAGAATGGTGTAGATGACATCTTATGTGTTTCTGTAAACGATACGTTTGTAATGAACGCATGGAAAGCAGATCAAGAAGCTGAAAACATTACTTTCATTCCAGATGGTAACGGTGAGTTCACAGATGGCATGGGTATGCTAGTTGAGAAAAATGACATCGGTTTTGGTAAGCGTTCATGGCGTTACAGCATGCTAGTTAAAAATGGCGTAGTTGAAAAAATGTTTATCGAAGAAGATGTTGCAGGCGACCCGTTCAACGTATCTGATGCTGATACTATGCTGAACTACCTAGCTCCTGAACACAAAGAGCAAGAGTCAATCACTGTATTTACAAAACCAGGTTGTCCTTTCTGTGTGAAAGCAAAACAAAACCTAATCGATAAAGGTCTTAACTACGAAGAAGTTGTATTGGGTAAAGATGCAACAACAGTAAGCCTACGTGCAATTACTGGTCGTTCTACCGTTCCTCAAGTATTCATCGGTGGCAAACACATCGGTGGCAGCGAAGAACTAGAAACGTTCCTAGGTTAATCAATTAAGATAGACCATCAACTAGCCCACCACTTTGTGGGCTAGTTAATCACTTCAAAGATTAGAAAACACAGCAACGCAAAATACTCAAACTAACCTATTATCTGACTGACTTAAAAAAAATAATAAAAGTCGGAAGGGTTCGTTCATTCAAAATAAAGCGATTACGAGAGAATTATTATGAAACAAGTCAATGTAGATGTAGCTGTTATCGGTGGTGGTACAGCAGGTTTAGGCTCTTACCGTGCAGCAAAAGCACATACTGACAGTGTTGTCATGATTGAAGGCGGACCTTATGGTACCACTTGTGCTCGTGTTGGTTGCATGCCATCAAAGCTATTAATTGCAGCAGCAGAAAGCGTTCACCAAATTGAAAAAGCACCTCAATTTGGTATTCACCCTCAAGGTGAGATCGTAATTAATGGCCGTGAAGTCATGGACCGAGTAAAATTTGAACGTGACCGTTTTGTTGGCTTTGTTTTAGAAGGCGTTGATGAAATACCAGCAGAAGATAAAATCTCTGGTTACGCTAAATTTTTAGATGACAACACGTTACAAGTTGACGACCACACTATCGTCACTGCAAAACGCATTGTTATCGCAACAGGCTCTCGCCCTGCTTACCCTGCAGTATGGAATGAGTTAGGTGATCGTTTGATCATCAATGATGATGTATTTAATTGGGATGATTTACCAAAATCAGTCGCGGTATTTGGCCCTGGCGTTATTGGCCTTGAGCTTGGTCAATCGCTTCACCGTTTAGGTGTTGAAACCAAGCTATTTGGTTTAGGAGGTCAAGTTGGTCCGGTAACAGACCCTGAAGTGATGGCGTATGCAAACAAAGCCTTCAATGAAGAGTTTTATCTTGATGCTGATGTAAAAGTAGAAAGCATGAAGCGTATTACTACTGAGTCAGGTGAAGATCGCGTTGAAATTAAATTCATCAACAAACAAGGTGAACTAGAAACTAATCTTGTTGAATATGTATTAGCCGCAACAGGCCGTCGCCCAAATACCGATAAATTAGGTCTAGAGAATACTTCTCTTGAACTAGATGCTCGTGGCGTACCAACCGCTGATCACTACACATTACAAACATCACAACCAACTATTTTCATTGCGGGTGATGCAAGTAATCAACTGCCACTATTACACGAAGCAGCAGACCAAGCTCGTATTGCGGGTGATAACGCAGGTCGTTTCCCCGAGATCCGTGCAGGCCTTCGCCGTTCGAAAATCTCAGCGGTTTTCTCTGACCCACAAATTGCGATGGTTGGTGAAACGTATAAAGAAATTACAACACGTTTAGGCACTTGTGGTTGTTTCGCAACAGGCGAAGTCTCTTTTGAAAACCAAGGTCGCTCACGAGTGATGCTACGTAATAAAGGGATTCTTCATGTATACGGAGAACAAGGAACAGGTCGTTTCCTAGGTGCTGAAATGATGGGCCCAAATGCGGAGCACTTAGCACACCTATTGGCTTGGGCACATCAAAATAAGATGACGATATCAGACATGCTCGATATGCCTTTCTACCACCCAGTGATTGAAGAAGGCGTTCGTACTGCCCTTCGTGATTTAAATGCTAAATTACACTTAGGCCCAGAGACGATCAAACATTGTATGGATTGTGGCCCAGGTTGTTAATCTGATTCAATAATGCCTAAAAAATAAAAGACCAATGTTTGCGCATTGGTCTTTTTGCATTTAAAGTTCAGATCATTACGTATTAGTCTAAGAATCTATCATCATGTCATGTAAAACTTGCCGTTCAGACATCTTTAAACAAAAGCTCGGTCGTTGCTCTCGTTGCATGAAACAGCTGACTTTTCTCTCTATCGGTGGCTGGCTTACCTGGCTAGAGTTCTTTCAATCAACCCCCTATCAAATAGAAGCGATTGCTACTTTTATGATAAGTAGTGCTTTTACTGGGTTACTTAGTCTGCATCTATTAATGATGTTCTACTATCGATTAACATCAAAAAACACTATGACGTACAAAAAATAAAGCCCCGATATCAAAATAGATATCAGGGCCTCTTAGAATCTTTCTAAGAAAAAGCAGTATTAATAAGACTAGTATCTAATTAAAAAGTTCACCACATTTTCTTTTTTATTTTGAGTATTTAGTTAACTGTCTCGCATAACTATTGTAATACTCATTAAGCAACACTGGTTTTAATGATCACTTGTTCTTGTAGGTTAACTTCAAGTGCAACCTCATCACATGCGTGTTGACGAGGACACTGATCACAATCTTTCAGAACTTTCTCAGGCAGCAATGAGCGAGAGGTTGGAATAAAGTCTTGCTTCATAAAGAACTCAGGAACACGAGTTAGTACAAAGACTTTCTTAATCGCCATCTCACGAGCTTTCTCAACTAAGTGTTGAACAATCGCCTTGCCTTGACCTTGGCTCTGCCAACCCGCTTCAACACCGAGTGAGCGAATCTCTGCTAAGCCAGAATCGTATACATATAAAGAGGCACACCCTGTAACCTCACCATGATGCTCTGATACAGCAAACGAGCCGATATCACGCACTAATTCATTACGATTACGAGGTAAGTTCTCACCAAGGCCAGCCCAATACGCAACCATTCCTTCTAACGCATCTAAATCAGTTAAACGAGCTGGACGTACTTTCACGCCAGTTGAATCGCGCTCTTCTAAACGTTTACCTGCTTGCTCTACAGCATAAGCGACCTGCTCTGGTGCAACGCCACCAAGTGCACAACGTTTAGCTAAACAAGATTCAATGGTTAAGATCTCATATACATCGTCTTCAATTACATCAGAGAATGCTTTTAATTCTGCGATAGAAAGCTCTTCTAGTGCACAGCCTTTCTCAATCGCTCCGACAACAGCTACACCGACAATATGGTGCGCTTCACGGAATGGGATGCCTTTTGCTACTAAGTAATCCGCTAACTCTGTTGAGTTTGCATAACCTTGTTTTGCCGCTTCAAGTGTACGCTCACCATTGATTTTGATGCCTTCAAAACATAAAGCGGCCATTTCGATACAATCAGACCAGCTGTCTAGGGCATCAAATAAGCCTTCTTTGTCTTCTTGCATATCCTTGTTGTAAGCCAGAGGTAGCGCTTTTACTGTCATCATCATGCCAGCCAATGCTCCGTAGACACGACCACATTTACCACGAATAAGCTCTAATGCATCTGGGTTTTTCTTTTGTGGCATTAACGATGAACCTGACGTTACCGTATCAGCCAGCTCAATGAAGTTTGATTCACCTGAGTTATAAAAAATCATATCTTCTGCAAGACGCGATAAATGAACCATTGAGATAGAAGCAATCGACATTAACTCCATCACATGATCACGATCCGATACCGAATCTAAACTGTTACGCGTTGCACGTTGGAAACCAAGATTACGAGCCAGTTTCTCACGATCCATTGGATAAGCAGTACCCGCTAGCGCGCCTGACCCTAATGGACAAGTATCTAAACGATTAATCGCATCTTCAAGACGAGAGTGATCACGCTCAATCATTTCAACATAAGCTAAACACCAATGAGCAAATGTCACCGGTTGTGCACGCTGTAAGTGTGTATAACCCGGAAGTACCGTTGCTTGATGCTCAGACGCAACATTAACTAACTGATTAAGAAGTAGATCAAGAGTACGAAGTAATTGGTGGCCTTGTTGACGACACCACAGTTTTAAATCCGTCGCGACTTGGTCGTTACGCGAACGACCTGTATGTAATTTCTTGCCTAGGTCACCAACTTTACCAATCAGTTGTGTTTCTACCCAGCTATGAATATCTTCAGCATCAGACAATAAAATCTGCTCTGGATCTTCCATCACCTCTAATTTTAATTCATTCAGTGCTAATTCAAGCTTTTGCTGCTCAAGATCATTAATAACATTGACAGAAAGTAGTGCTTTAGACCATGCAATAGAACCAACAATATCTTGTTCTGCAAGGCGATAATCGATACGAAGTGAATCGTTAAACTGTTTAAATCTTGTGTCTGCTGCTTGACTAAAACGTCCGCCCCATAATGCCATGGTGTTTCTCCTAAATGCACAGTGCTCACTGCTTTTTGCAAATATTAATTCTGATTCAATTCAGTATTTTTCTTGATGGTTCAAACTTACGGCAATTCACGACAAAAATAAAGGTTTAATTCACTTTAATTACATATTTATTCATTAAACCGTAAGGTATCTTTATTGTAATCGTTTAGACAAAAAAATCGAAGCGCATTTAATAACTAAATGCGCTTCGACTAGTGTAAATCAAATTGTTTAACAGTTGTTATTAATTATATTTTAGCCACTGACGTCTGTTAATGGGAACCTTAGCCTATTTGCTATTTAGTGCACGAATACGACTTGATAGTGAGTAAAGACGAATAAAGCCTTCAGCATGGCTTTGGTCATACACTTCATCTGCACCAAACGTTGCAAACTCTTCAGAGTATAAACTGTTATCAGAACGCTTCTGAGTTACTGTCGCTTGACCTTTATATAGCTTAATCACAACATCACCATTCACATCTTGTGCTAGCTCTTCAGTCGCCGCCAAGATTGATTTACATAGTGGAGTGAACCAACGGCCATCATAAACAAGATGAGACGCTTTAATGCCTAGCTCTTCACGGAACTCAAACGATGCTTTATCTAGAACCAATTGCTCAACAGCACGCAACGCTTCATTAATAATCGTACCGCCCGGAGTTTCATAACAGCCACGAGATTTCATGCCAACTAAACGGTTTTCTACGATATCAATACGACCAACACCGTGCTTGATGCCTTTCTCGTTTAGGTAAACAACCACTTCATAAGGGGTCATCGCTTTACCATCAACAGCAACAACCGCGCCTTTTTCTACTTTAATTGATACTGTTTCTGATTCATTTGGCGCTTGTTCTGGATCAACCGTCCATGCCCAGCAATCATCATTTGGCGCATTCCATGTATCTTCAAGCACACCACCTTCTGTAGAGATATGCCATGCATTCGCATCACGAGAATAAATCTTAGTTAATGATGCTGAACAAGGGATATTACGCTCAGCTAGGTAATCAAGACACTCTTCACGACTCACTAAATCCCACTCACGCCATGGCGCAATTACGTGTAGATCTGGTGCTAATGCAGCAAAGGCACCTTCAAAACGGATTTGGTCGTTACCTTTACCGGTACAACCGTGACAAAGTGCATCAGCACCCACTTGGCGCGCTACTTCTACTTGTGCTTTTGCGATAATAGGACGAGCCATTGAAGTACCTAGTAGGTACTTACCTTCATAAAGCGCACCCGTTTTTAATGTTGGGAAGATATATTCTGATACCATTTCTTCTTTTAGATCAGCGATATAACATTCAGAAGCACCCGATGCGATGGCTTTTGCTTCAATGCCTTCAAGCTCTTCTTCACCTTGACCAACATCGGCAACAAAAGCGATAACTTCACAGCCGTAGTTTTCTTTTAACCATGGAATAATTACTGACGTATCTAGACCACCAGAGTATGCAACAACAACCTTGTTTACTTCTACTTTCTTGCTCATTCTATTCTCCTTGATCCGCATACTCGCGGTGACTGTATTCTTAAAAATTTAAACTTAAAAAATGGGACTTATTGCCTATTAAGGCTGAAACTGGGTGCCAATGCTGTTTCCAATAAACAACTCAGCTAATTTTTCTGGAGAGCGCCATGACGCCACTTCTATCGCTCTTCCTAATTCTTGTGCCGCTTCTAGTGCCGCACGAACTTTCACAATCATGCCATCGGTAATGACATCTTGTTGGATCAATAACTCAGCTTGCTCTGAATCTAAATGGGTGATCAGTTGTTTTTCACTATCCAAAACACCAGCCACATCCGAAAGTAAGACTAAGTCAGCATCTAATGCCGCCGCAACAGCGACTGCAGCTTGATCGGCATTAACATTCATTAACTCACCTTGAGCTGTAATACCAATCGAACTAATTATAGGAGTAACTTGCGTCGCTAAAATAGCATTCAACACAGTTGCATCACCTGCGGTCGCTAAACCAACATTACCTAGCTCAGGGTTCAGTTGAGCGATATGACATAAACCGCCATCAGCCAAACTAAGTCCAATTGCCTTTACACCATTCTTCATCGCTTGGCCTTGCAGCATTTTATTTGCCGTACCAGCCAGAGCACCAGTGATATAACCAATTTGATCTTTTGGTGTAACGCGTAAGCCTTCTTTTTTAATGGTTTCAAGTTGAAGTTTGTCCATCAACTCGTCCACTAAATAACCACCACCATGAACAATCACTAATGCTCGGTTTGCTTGCTGTTGATAGTTTGAAACCGTTTTAAACAATTGTGTTAACGTTTCGGTTGATGACAATACCGCGCCACCTAACTTAATCACTAAAGGACGTTGCTTCATACTAAATACCATACTTTATATTAAAGACGTTAACATTGGAAAACCAAAACGAATATTAATGCATTGCATTGCTTGGCTTGATGCACCTTTTAATAAATTATCAATCGCAGAGACAACAATCAGATGCTCACCTTGCACTTTCCAGCCAATATCACAGAAAGGCGTTTTTTCAACAGATTGAATTTTTGGCATCTCATTACCAAGTAAACGAACCACTGGTGTTTCTGTATAGGCGCTATTAAATACCTTTTGAATGTCCGCTTCTGTTACGCCTTTCTCTAACTTGGTTGTGATCGTCGCTAAAATGCCACGTTTGAAATTACCAAGATGAGGAGTGAAAATAACATCACAACCTAAATGCGCTGCAATTTCAGGCTGATGACGGTGATTAAAGACACCATAAGGCTGAAGGCTAACCTCACAAAAGCTGCTGACTAAATTCGCTTTACGACCTGCCCCAGTAACGCCACTGGTTGCATTAATAACAGGCCATTGATTTTTATCTAATAAGTTAGATTCTACTAATGGTTTTAGTGCTAATTGTGACGCCGTTGGATAACACCCCGGAACCGCAACCAATTGAGCTTGAGCAATCGCTTCAGCGTTCCACTCAGCCAACCCATAAACGGCTTTATCTAACCACTCTTCATATTGATGCTCAAAACCATAATACTCAGAATAGAAACCTTCTTTTTTTACACGGAACGCACCAGATAAATCAAAAACGACGCAATCATGCTCTAAAAATGTCGCCACTAAGTCGTGGCTAACTTCATGGGCAGTCGCAAGTAACACAACATCAGATTCTTTAGCAACTTGAGTAATATCCAACAACGGCTGTAATGCGTCATCGACAATACCCTTTAGTGAACCATAAAGATCACTGATCGCTTTTCCTTTATCCAAGCTATTTTCTGATACGTACAAACCCGCTAAAGAAAGGTGTGGGTGCTTAAATATCATCAGTGCCAATTCTGCACCTGTGTATCCGCTTGCTCCGATGATGGTTGTTTTCAACATAATACGTCCGTTTATCTCTTCATCTATTGAAGGAAAATGCCATTCAGGGTAACTTGAGCGTTACACATATTCGATACTGACTTTCCTTTTTATAATTTAGTTTATTCATTAAAATTAAACTAAACTGTATTTCTATTCACTTTACGTGAGTTAATATGTGTTTTACAGGGTTCTATCTTTTGTGTCAACAGTGGATGTATGAATAAATGAAATTTCCAGAATTTAAAGAGTATTATCAGCAACTCATTTCGACCTCATCGATCAGCTCAACTGACTCAAGTTGGGATGAAGGCAATGCCGAAGTCATCCATAAATTAGCGCAATGGTGTGAAGATTTAGGGTGTGAAGTCGAAATTGAAGAGATTGAAAAAGGCAAACTCAATCTATTGGCTAAATTAGGTTCAGGCGAAGGTGGGTTATTACTCGCAGGGCATACAGATACTGTGCCTTATGATCAAGGACGTTGGAACTATGAGCCTCATGCCTTAACCGAAGCCAATGACCGATTTTATGGTTTAGGTACTGCCGATATGAAGGGCTTTTTTGCTTTCATCTTAGAGGCGATTAAAAATATCAATTGGAAAGACCAATCTAAGCCACTTTATATTCTAGCAACCTGCGATGAAGAAACGACCATGCTAGGGGCTCGTCACTTTGCCTCAAACACTCAAATCAAACCGGATTACTGCATCATTGGTGAACCGACGAGTTTAAAACCTATTCGTGGGCATAAAGGGCATGTTGCTAATGCCGTTCGAGTTACAGGAAAATCGGGACACTCTTCTGATCCTGCTCATGGTGTGAATGCATTAGAGATCATGAATGAGATCATGTTTGCCTTAATGCATTTAAAAAACAAACTGGTTAAGGAATACCATAACCCTGGATTCTCGATTCCATACCCAACATTAAACCTCGGTCATATCCATGGCGGTGATAGCCCTAACCGTATCTGTGGCTGTTGTGAGTTGCACTATGATGTGCGTCCATTACCAGGGATCAGCCTTGATGGGTTAGACAATATGCTGCGTGATGCATTAAAAGAGGTTGAAGCTAAGTGGCCTGGTCGTATTGATATCACCCCTCTTCATGAGCCTATTCCAGGTTACGAATGTAGCGCAGACAGCCCAATTGTGACCAGTACTGCTGAGATTTGTGGTCAAGAAGTCGAGACCGTGAACTATTGTACCGAAGCGCCTTTCTTACAAGATCTTTGTCCAACGCTCGTTTTGGGTCCTGGTTCAATTGAGCAAGCACACCAACCTGATGAATTTTTAGCATTTTCTTTTATCGATCCAACGATCAATGTATTGAGTAAGTTAATGTACAAGCACTGTTTTTAGGTGAAATAAATTTACAAAAACCGTCAACATCAAAATGAATATTCGATGATCTACGGCAAGATATTGTTTAAAAAGTCATCGTTTATTCTTCAATATTTGACGAAGCGCCGTAAATTCGGATAGATTGGTGGTAGAAAAAACTTAGGATGTAACAAAATTACAGTATAGGAAGTATGTATGAATGAAAAGTACGCTGCTTTAAAAAGCAATGTCAGCATGTTGGGTCACTTACTTGGAAACACGATTCGAGACGCACATGGTGAAGAGCTATTAGCAAAAGTTGAAACCATTCGTAAGCTGTCTAAAACAGCACGCGCAGGAAGCGACGATGACCGTAATGCACTGATTGAAGAAATTAAAAGTCTTCCAGATGATCAACTGACTCCAGTTGCTCGTGCATTCAGTCAGTTCCTAAATTTAACCAATATGGCAGAGCAGTACCATACGATTTCACGTCATTGTGAAGCACACGTATGTGAACCTGATGCCATTAGCACCCTATTCTCTAAACTAAGCCAAAATGACGTTAGTAAGTTGGATACAGCACAAGCGGTTCGTGAATTAAACATTGAGCTTGTTTTAACAGCACATCCAACCGAAATTGCACGTCGCACTATGATCAACAAGTTGGTAAAAATCAACGAATGCTTATCAAAGCTTGAGCTTGGTGATATCTCTTTCTCTGAACGTGATAAAACGGAACGTCGACTTGAACAACTGATTGCTCAAGCGTGGCACTCTGATGTTATCCGTCAAGAACGCCCAACCCCATTAGACGAAGCAAAATGGGGCTTTGCCGTTGTTGAGAACTCGTTATGGCAAGGTATTCCGGATTTCTTACGTGAATTCGACCAACGTTTAGAAGGTCACCTTGGTGAAGGTCTTCCAATTGATGCTCGTCCTGTGCATATGTCCTCTTGGATGGGCGGTGACCGTGATGGTAACCCGTTTGTAACACACACGATCACTCGTGAAGTAATGCTTCTTTCTCGCTGGAAAGCGGCTGATCTGTACTTGAAAGACATTAACGAATTGATCAGTGAACTTTCGATGGTGAAATGTTCTGATGAAGTTCGTGAGCTCGCTGGTGATCAACACGAACCTTACCGTGCAATCCTAAAACAGCTTCGAGTACTGCTAGGCGACACACTTGAAAGCCTAGATGCACAAATGAAAGGTGAACGAGCTCCGAATAAAACGATTCTGACCGATGCTGACCAACTATGGGCACCACTGTATGCGTGTTATCAATCACTGCATGCTTGCGGTATGGGTATCATTGCAGAAGGTTCACTATTAGATACATTACGTCGTGTGAAAGCGTTTGGCGCGCACCTTGTACGTTTAGATATTCGTCAAGAAAGTACTCGTCACTCAGATGTTCTATCAGAGCTGACTCGTTACTTAGGCATTGGTGATTACGACCAGTGGAGCGAGCAAGACAAAATCTCTTTCCTTGTGAACGAGCTAAGCTCTAAGCGCCCTCTTTTACCTCGTAATTGGGAGCCATCTCCTGAAGTTCAAGAAGTTATCGACACCTGTAAAGTCGTTGCTGAGCAATCTAAAGAAGCGTTAGGCTCTTATGTTATTTCAATGGCTCGTACTGCATCTGATGTATTAGCGGTTCACTTATTACTTCAAGAAGCTGGCTGTCCATTCCGTATGGATGTATGCCCACTGTTTGAAACTCTGGACGATTTGAATCGCTCAAAAGAAGTAATGGAACAGCTATTCTCTATTGATTGGTACCGTGGGTTTATCCAGAACCATCAAATGGTAATGATCGGTTATTCTGATTCTGCAAAAGATGCTGGTGTAATGTCAGCAGGTTGGGCGCAATACAGCGCGATGGAAGCACTGGTTGAAGTGTGTGAGAAAGAGAGCATTGAGCTTACTTTATTCCACGGCCGTGGCGGTACTATTGGCCGTGGCGGCGCTCCAGCGCATGCAGCTCTTCTGTCTCAGCCACCGAAAAGTTTAAAAGGCGGTTTACGCGTAACAGAACAGGGGGAAATGATCCGCTTTAAATTGGGTCTACCTGAAGTTGCTGTAAACAGCTTTAACCTATACGCAAGTGCGATCCTTGAAGCTAACCTTCTGCCACCACCAGAGCCAAAACAAGATTGGCGTGATCTGATGGAAGTGCTGTCTGAAGTGTCATGTGAAGCCTACCGTAATGTGGTTCGTGGCGAAAAAGACTTTGTTCCTTACTTCCGTGCAGCAACACCGGAGTTAGAACTAGGTAAACTTCCGCTAGGATCTCGCCCTGCTAAGCGTAACCCAAATGGTGGCGTTGAGAGCTTACGTGCTATTCCATGGATCTTCTCATGGAGTCAAAACCGTTTGGTTCTTCCTGCGTGGCTAGGTGCTGGTGAAGCAATTCAATATTCAATTGATAAGGGTCATCAAGAGCTATTAGAAGAGATGTGTCGTGAATGGCCTTTCTTCTCTACGCGCCTTGGTATGCTTGAAATGGTTTACACCAAGTGTAATCCACAGATGTCTGAATACTATGACCAACGTTTAACAGATAAGTCTCTATGGCCTCTAGGTGAGCGTCTACGTAATCAATTACAAGCGGATATTAAAGCGGTATTGAACGTAGAGAACAGCGATCACTTAATGGAAAGTGACCCATGGGGTTCTGAATCAATCAAGCTACGTAACATCTATGTTGATCCACTAAACATGCTGCAAGCTGAACTGCTGTTCCGTACCCGTCAGCAAGAAGATACGTCACCAGAGCTTGAAGAAGCACTAATGGTTACGATTGCAGGTATATCTGCAGGTATGCGTAACACGGGTTAAGCCTAAGCGTTAAAACCCCCTTCCTATTATTCAAAGGTTACTTCGGTGGCCTTTTTTTTATCTTTTAGAAAGATACCGACATAAAAAAACCGCTACAGTGAGCGGTTCTTTATCAATGATTCTTAGGCAATTTTAGCCTTTAGGACGAACACCTAGCGTATGACACAGTGCGTAAGTATGTTCTGCACGGTTTAGAGTGTAGAAGTGAAAGTCTTTCACACCTTCACGACTTAGAATACGCGTCATATCAATCGCATGACTTGCACCGACCATTTGACGAGTTACTGGATCATCATCCAAGCCTTCAAACTGCTGTGCCATCCAACCTGGGATCTTCACATTGTTCATTTTCGCAAAGCGAGATGCTTGTTTGAAGTTCGATACAGGTAAAATACCTGGAATGATCTCAACATCAATACCCGCAGACACACAACGGTCACGAAAACGCAGGTAACTTTCTACATCAAAGAAGAATTGAGTAATCGCACGATTCGCACCCGCATCCACTTTACGCTTTAAATTAAGTAGATCAGCCTGTGCACTTTTCGCTTCAGGATGAACTTCAGGAAATGCCGCTACTGAAATATCAAAGTCATGTTGAGACTTTAACAACTCAACCAAATCTGATGCATACATTTCTGGAGCACCGCCGCCAGCTGGAATATCACCACGTAATGCAACGATATCTTTAATACCATTTGCCCAGTAATCATTGGCAATATCAACAAGCTCTGAACGGCTTGCATCAATACAGGTTAAATGCGGCGCTGCAATAAGACCTGTTTGTTCTTTGATTTCTTTAATGATTGAGTGTGTACGATCACGCTCGCCAGAGTTTGCACCATAAGTAACGGAGACAAATTTTGGTTTCAATGTTTTTAAGCGGTGAATCGAGTTCCACAATGTTTCTTCCATCTTCTCTGAACTTGGCGGAAAAAACTCAAAAGAGACATTGATATTACCATCAAGCTCAGCAATATTTTGATTTAGTGATTCTAGGTGGCTTGCGTGTGAATAGGCCATATCTTGCTCTCCCTGCTGTAATGCTAAACATAGTGCATTACAAAAATATATCATCCGTGTCGACATCATTTAGACGTCTATATGTCTACAGAATGTATGTTATAGCGTTCAATGTCAAGGGGCTGATTATGAATTTTTCTCAAGTTGTTATTGAGTTATTTTCAAGATAGAAAAAAGTGATAGGGAGAATGGAAAGGATATATGAATGTAATTGAAAGACAAAAAAAACGCCAGCACTAAGGCTGGCGTTTAAATTATAAGTTAGCTAGTGATTACTCAGCAGCAGTAACTTCTAATTTCAATGTAGCAAATACTTCAGAGTGAAGTTGGATGCTAACTTCGAAAGAACCAGTTGTACGTAGAGCGCCTTCAGGAAGACGAACTTCGCTTTTCGCGATTGCAACGCCAGCAGCTGTAGCAGCGTCAGCGATGTCACGAGTACCGATTGAACCGAATAGTTTACCTTCGTCACCAGATTTTGATGCGATAGTAACTTCTAGAGCGTTAACAGACTCAGCACGAACTTCAGCAGCAGCTAGTTGCTTAGCAACGTTAGCTTCTAATTCAGCACGACGAGTTTCAAACATCTCTACGTTAGCTTTAGTTGCCATAACAGCCTTACCTTGTGGGATAAGGAAGTTACGTGCGTAACCAGCTTTAACGTTAACTTGGTCGCCAAGGCCACCTAGGTTACCGATTTTATCAAGTAGAATAACTTGCATTATCTTAGTCCTCTATAAACTTATTAAACCGCTATCGACTTACAGATGCTTATCTGTGTACGGTAGAAGTGCAAGGTAACGAGAACGCTTGATAGCGCGAGCTAGCTGACGTTGGTATTTAGCACGAGTACCAGTGATACGGCTAGGTACGATTTTACCAGCTTCAGTGATGTAGTTTTTTAGAGTTGCTACGTCTTTGTAGTCAATCTCTTGTACGCCTTCTGCTGTAAAACGGCAGAATTTACGACGACGGAAGAAACGAGCCATGGGCTATCTCCAGATCTAAATTAATTTAATATGCTCAGCATGTAACACTACTCTCGCCACGCCATTTCGGCCTGTCTGATAAGTGATAAAACCACCTACCGTAACGTTACTGCTTTGAGCTAAGTTTGCAGTTAAAGCTTGAGACCCTTGTCCACTAACTACCACGTTCATTCTGCAATAGACTTCACGTGATAAGCCAGCTTCCTGTTTAATCGAACGATGCTCAATGACAAAATGACAATGAGGTATGCCCGCAGGACTAAGACTTCGAACCGGAGCCTTGGCGATAATACCGCTCAACTCCAATCGATTGGTCATCAAATCAATTACTCAGCAGCAGCTTCTTCAGCGCGTGGTGCAGCGTCTTCACGCTTAGCAGAACGCTCTTCTTTAGCTTTCATCATTACTGATGGCTCAGTGATCGCAGCTTTAGTACGCATGATCATGTTACGTAGAACAGCATCGTTGTAACGGAATGCAGTTTCTAGTTCATCAATAACAGATTGCTCAGACTCAACGTTCATAAGAACGTAGTGTGCTTTATGCAATTTGTTGATTGGGTAAGCCATTTGACGACGACCCCAATCTTCTAGACGGTGGATAGTACCACCAGCTTCTGTGATTGAACCTGTGTAACGCTCGATCATGCCAGCAACTTGCTCGCTTTGATCAGGATGCACCATGAATACGATTTCATAATGACGCATTGGTTGCTCCTTACGGATTATTCAGCTTCCACGATTGGCTCAGTCATCCAAGGGAAGCAAGGAACTAAAAAAAAGACTGAGAATTAAGAACGGCGGATAGTATAGAAAAACAGCGTTATTGGCAAGAAAAAGATATCTAAATCACAAAAATATTTTCTTTGATTCAGTTAAAAAAAAGAAGGTAATGGAATACTCATCACCCTCACTCTTAGCCACTTGTTTTTATAGACTATTTAGCCTTGTAACGAACGTTGACGTACTGCTTCAAATAAACAGACACCTGACGCTACAGAAACATTTAAACTGCTTACAGAGCCTGCCATTGGGATTTTAATTAGGTCATCACAGGTCTCGCGAGTTAGGCGGCGCATACCGTCCCCTTCCGCTCCCATAACGATAGCTAATGGGCCTGTTAACTTAGCTTGGTATACATTATGTGTCGCTTCACCAGCAGTACCGACAAACCATACGCCTTTTTCTTGCAGAGCACGCATAGTACGAGCTAAGTTAGTCACACGAACCAAAGGAACCACTTCCGCAGCGCCACAAGCGACTTTACTTACCGTTGCTGTCATTGATGCAGACTTATCTTTAGGAACGATAACCGCCGCTACACCAGCACCATCAGCATTACGTAGACAAGCACCTAAGTTATGAGGATCAGTAACACCATCAAGAACTAGAAACAACGGGTTCTCAGTCTTGTTGATGATGTCATCTAAGTCATGTTCATTAAGCTGCTTAGCAGGAGTAACACGAGCAATAATACCTTGGTGATTCGCACCATTTGCTTTGTCATCCAACGTTTTACGTGGAAGCTCTTGGATTTTAAACCCAAGATCAGTCAGTTCCTTGATAATAGGTAGCAAACGATCGTCTTCACGACCTTTCAATACAAATATTTCAATAAAACGGGCCGGATCACGCTCTAATACTGCTTTGGTTGCGTGGATACCAAAAAGAAATTCATTACTCATGTTATCGCTTCTTTCTATTACAAATTAGTGGTTCTAATGAGGCAAGTTTGCCTCATTATCGAAGGGTTGCTTATTCCGCTTTTGGCTTAGGCTTTCTTGCGCGCACTTTTTTCTTGTGCTTAGGTTTTGGCTTTCTTTTTGCCTTAACCTCTTCAGCAGAACCGTCTGGGCGTTTTGTTGGCTCAACCATGGCTTGAGCTTTTGATTTCACTTTGCTCTTACCTTTGGGTTTACGTTCACCTAATTGACCACGACCTTTTGGCTCCGCTTTATCCCCTTTTTTCTTCGCTTTGAAGTTTGGATCACGGCGCGGTTCTTTTTTGCCATCGCGTTTCTTCGCATTGTCTTTGGCAGTTTTACCGTGGCCACGCGCTTTACGCATTGAACTTGTGCATTCAAAGTCAATATTGCGATCATCAAGATTTACCGCAACCACTTTAACCGTAACTTGATCACCAAGACGGAAAACTTGACCCGAGCTTTCACCCGTTAAGCGTTGACCAGCAGCATCAAACTGATAGTAATCATTCGCTAACGATGAAATATGAACCAAACCATCAATGTGTAGATCATTCAATCGAACAAAGAAACCGAAGCCGGTGACATTAGCAATCACACCTTCTAGCTCTTCACCGATATGATCTTGCATGTATTCACATTTAAGCCAATCAGCAACATCACGTGTCGCATCATCAGCACGACGCTCAGTCATTGAACATTGCTCACCAAATACATCCATATCATCGAATGAATAGTGGTAACCACCTGTTGGTGTCCAACGATCGTTGTTTTGGCCTTTCTCTTTGGCAATGAGATATTTAATTGCACGGTGTAACAGTAGATCAGGGTAACGACGAATTGGCGACGTAAAGTGCGCATAACGCTTCAATGCGAGACCGAAGTGGCCTTGATTATCTGCGTTGTATACTGCTTGCTTCATTGAACGCAGCAGCATCGTTTGAATCAATTCTTTGTCTGGACGATCGGCAATCAAATGCACCAATTGACCATAATCTGTTGGTGATGGTGTTAATCCACCCGACAAACTTAGACCAAGCTCGCCTAAGAAATCACGGAAACCTTGCAGACGTTCTTCACCTGGAGACTCATGCACACGGTACAGCGCAGGCTCTTTCGCTTTTTCTACAAAGCTTGCCGATGCGATGTTAGCTAAGATCATACATTCTTCAATGATCTTATGTGCGTCGTTACGAATAACAGGTTCAATACGATCAATTTTACGATCAGCATTAAAGATAAACTTGGTTTCAATGGTTTCAAATTCAATTGCACCACGCGCTTCACGTGCCGTTTTTAGCACCTGATACATGTTGTGTAATTCTTTAAGATGCGGAACTAATGGCTCATAACGTTGAGTCAGTTCTTCATCTCCATCTAGAATGTCACTTACTTTGTTGTAAGTAAGACGAGCGTGTGAGTTCATCACCGCTTCGTAATGTTTAAAGCCTGACAATTTACCAGATGCTGAGATAGTCATCTCACACACCATACATAAACGGTCAACTTGAGGATTCAATGAACACAGGCCATTCGATAATACTTCTGGCAACATTGGAACCACTTGCGCAGGGAAATAAACCGAGTTACCACGCTGAATCGCTTCTTTGTCTAATGCATTGTCTGGACGAACGTAATAACTTACATCGGCAATAGCAACCCATAAACGCCAGCCACCAGAGGCTTTCGCTTGACAGAATACCGCATCATCGAAATCTCGAGCATCTTCACCATCAATCGTTACTAATGGTAGTTCACGAAGATCAACACGGCCTACTTTTGCTTCTTCTGGTACTTCTTCTGCTAAGCCTTCAACTTGTTTTTCAACGGCTGTAGGCCATACATGAGGAATATTGTGAGTACGCAGTGCAATATCGATCTCCATTCCTGGCGCCATATTCTCACCAAGAACTTCAATAACCTGACCTGACATGCCACGAGCACGGCCACCACGGTCAGTAATATTAATCACAACGACATTACCCATGCGAGCACCCATTTTGTGCTCAGTAGGAATGAAGATATCTTGATTAATACGTGAATCATCAGGGACAACAAAACCTTGACCATCTTCAATAAAGAATCGACCAACAATGCCGTCATTGTGAGGTTCTAATATTCGTACTACGCGACCCTCTTTACGGCCTCGCTTATCTGTACCAGTTGGCTGAGCTAGTATCACATCACCATGAATGAGTTTCTTCATTTGGTGGAAAGGTAAAAGCACATCGTTGTCTTTACCAACACTGCCTTCAGGACGGATCCAACCGAACCCATCACGGTGTCCAAGTACAACACCTTTTAATACTTCAATGCGTTCTGGTAATGCATAACACTGACGACGAGTGAAAACTAATTGTCCGTCACGCTCCATCGCTCTTAAACGACGACGTAAGCCTTCATAGTTATCTTCACCAGATAAACCTAGGGCTTCGAATAAGTCATTACGATTTAAAGGCGCTTCTGCTTTTTGGAAAAATTCAAGAATGCACTCACGGCTTGGAATTGGATTCTCGTATTTTTCTGCTTCTCGATCTTTGAAAGGATCGTTTTGAATAATCTTAGACATAGGCTGACCTGCTTAGTCGGAGGAGATAATAAGGTAATTGTACCTGAGTATAGAAACAACAGATAGGAAAGGATCTTGAATTACAAGCTTAAACTCGCTTTAACAAAATCAGTAATTCGCTGTTATCTGTAAGCATATCTTGAATCGTATAGTTATCTAACTCATCCAAAAACGCTTGCTTGGCTTTAGCAAGGGCACTCTTCAATCGACATGCTGATGTAATATGACAAAAATCAGGTGCGCAATTAACGACTTGTAATGGTTCAATCGAACGAATAACGTCACCAATAATGATCTGCTGAGCTGGCTTACCTAAGCAAATCCCCCCATTCTTTCCTCGAACGGTTTTTACGTAACCTTCTTGACCCAGTTTATTGATAATCTTCACCATATGGTTACGCGAGACATCAAATGTTTCAGTCACTATTGTAATGCTAGTCAATTCATCTTTCGGTAATGATGCTAGATATATCAAGGCTCTCAAGCCAAAATCAGTAAAATTTGTAAGTTGCATATCCTCTCCCTATCTCTTTTTTATTGTAATTCTTCTCTTGACTAAAAGATATATTTTAGATACAACTTATAACATATATAATAAATACACCTTTAAAGGTAACTACTATGCTCAACAAAAATACTATCGACATTATCAAATCAACTATTCCATTACTTGCACAAACTGGTCCTGCATTAACCGCTCATTTCTATGATCGTATGTTTACTCATAACCCTGAGTTAAAAGATATTTTCAATATGAGCAATCAGCGCAATGGCGATCAACGAGAAGCGCTATTCAATGCGATCTGTGCTTATGCGGGTAATATTGAAAACCTAGCCGTTTTACTGCCTGCGGTTGAAAAAATAGCACACAAGCACACGAGCTTTATGATCACAGCCGAGCAATACAATATTGTTGGTGGCCACTTAATTGCGACGCTTGATGAGATGTTTTCTCCAGGCCAAGAAGTATTAGATGCATGGGGCGAGGCTTATGGCGTACTTGCTAATGTATTCATTCAACGTGAAGAGCAGATCTATCAAGATAACAACGCTCTTGATGGCGGTTGGCGTGGACTGCGCGAGTTTGAATTAGTCGCCAAAGAAAAAGAGAGTGAACACATCACTAGCTTCACGTTTATGCCGACAGATGATCAACCTGTTTCACACTTCAAACCAGGTCAATACATAGGTATCTACTTAAATCCTGAAGAGTTTGAAAACCAAGAAGTTCGCCAATACAGCCTATCTTCTGCACCACAAGAAAAAACATATCGTATTTCAGTAAAACGAGAAGACGGCGGTAAAGCATCAAATTACCTACATGCATCTCTGAATATTGGCGATAAGGTAAACCTTACAGCCCCTGCTGGAGATTTCTTCTTAGAAGTTGAAGCATCAACACCTGTTACGCTTATTTCTGCTGGTGTTGGCTTAACTCCAACTCTTTCTATGCTAGAAACACTTACCCAACATGAAGAAAAAGTAACGTGGTTACACGCAACGGAAAATGGCTCTCAACATGCATTTAAACAACACATTTCTGCTTTAGCTGAGAAGCATGAACATATCTCTGCGTATACTTGGTATAACCAAGCACAGGAAACAGATACGCTAAATCAAGACTTCCAGTTTAACGGTCTAATTAATTTAACTGAGGTTAAAGAAGCGATCGTCTCTGATAATGGCCACTACTACTTTTGTGGTCCTGTCGGCTTTATGCAACATGTCGCTAAGCAATTGATTGAACTTGGTGTTACTGAAGATCGTATTCATTATGAGTGTTTTGGCCCTCATAAGGTTCTATAAATTAATAGAGTTTTAAATGCAAAAACGCCCAGCGACAATTTATCGCTGGGCGTTTTTTGAGCTGATGAAATTACATATCTAACAAAAACAGTTAACTATCAAACTTTAGGTTCTACCAGAAGGTATCTCGTCTTTTTGCTCTCGCAATCACATTGCCAGGCATACGCATTTCTAAACCATCTCTTAGGTTAGCAATTCGTTTATGTTTACGTCCATCGGCAGTAACCGTGTTATATAACCATCGATACGCATCTTCGTAATCTAACGGGCTACCGTAATCACTCAGAAGTAACTCCGCGAGGTGAATACGAGCGTTTACATTTCCCATTCCTGCGGCTTCGCGTAAGTATGGAATTGCTCGCTCTCTATCTTGTTGCACTAATGTTCCCTTGGCATAGTATCGGCCAATTTGCTCAAGTGCGGCTGGTAAGCCTTGCCTTGCTGCATTTTCCATATAGTAAAGCCCTAGCTCTACATCACGGTCCACACATACTCCCCACGCTAACATGTCTCCATAAAGGAACTCATAAGCGGGAGAATCAATTTTGGTTGCACGAGCAACAATATCTTCAACTAATTGACAATTATCCACGTTCTTCACACGAGTTAACTGTGAATTAGTATCAAACAACCGGAATAATTGGTTTTCGGTGTAAATTGGGATCGGTTCCCCGATCTCTTCGCTAGAAGCATGCATGGGTACAAGGGCTACCATACAAGCTGCTACGAGATGTCGTAGTTTCATAATTCATCAACTCTTTATAACTGTATTTATTGTATCGACGTCAGCGGCAAGTTCTTTAGACAAAATTTGCCCTAAGTGGCAATTTTTTGCCCATACTTTATAAGTTGTTGATTAAATGAAATTTAGAAGCTTAATGGGGAAGAGGTAAGGGCTAGGGGCTAAAACAACAGATATAAAAAAACCAGCTACATGAGCTGGTTTTTCTTCATTCTCTAAGCGATTACGCCTGGAATGGGTGTACTTTGATGATTGTCTCGTTACGGTCTGGACCAGTAGAGATAATATCAATAGGCACGCCTGTTAACTCTTCGATACGCTTAACGTAATTTAGAGCAGCTTGTGGAAGCTCTTCAATTGTTTTCGCACCAAATGTGTTTTCAGACCAACCAGGCATAGTTTCGTATACTGGTGTTGCTTCTTCAAATGCTTCAGCAGCCATTGGAGAAACTTCTAGTACAGAACCGTTATTCATCTTGTAACCAGTACAGATTTTAAGTTCTTCTAGGCCATCTAATACGTCTAGCTTAGTTAGACACATACCAGATAGTGAGTTGATTTGAATTGCACGACGCATAGCAACGGCATCGAACCAACCAGTACGGCGTAAACGGCCTGTTGTTGCGCCAAATTCATGACCAACATCGCCTAAGTGCTTACCAACTGGGTCTTGTTTTTCTAGACCGTCATATAGCTCTGTAGGGAATGGACCTGAACCAACACGAGTACAGTATGCTTTGGTAATACCTAGGATATAACCTAAGTGACGAGGACCAAAACCAGAACCAGCAGCAACACCGCCAGCAGTCGTGTTAGAAGACGTTACATAAGGGTAAGTACCGTGGTCGATGTCTAGAAGTGTACCTTGAGCACCCTCAAACATAATCTTGTCGCCACGCTTACGTGCAGCATCAAGAGTATCAGTAACATCAATAACCATTGAAGTAAGTAAATCAGCATAGCTCATTGCTTGCTCAAGAACTTCTTCATAGCTTACAGCGTCTACTTTGTAGTAGTTAACTAATGCGAAGTTATGGTATTCCATTACTTCTTTTAGTTTCTCTGCAAAAGCAACTTTATCAAACAGATCGCCAACACGTAGGCCACGACGAGATACTTTATCTTCGTACGCAGGACCGATACCACGACCAGTTGTACCAATTGCTTTGTTACCACGTGCGATTTCACGCGCTTGGTCTAGCGCTACGTGATAAGGAAGAATTAGAGGACAAGCTTCAGAAATGAATAGGCGTTCACGAACTGGAATACCGCGCGCTTCAAGTGGCGCCATTTCTTTTAGTAAAGCATCAGGTGAAAGTACTACGCCATTACCAATAATGCATTCAACATTATTACGTAAGATACCTGATGGAATTAAGTGTAGAACGGTTTTTTCACCGTCGATAACTAGAGTATGGCCTGCATTGTGACCGCCTTGATAGCGAACCACATACTTTGCATCTTCAGTTAAAAGGTCTACTATTTTACCTTTACCTTCGTCACCCCATTGGGTGCCCAGAACGACTACGTTATTTCCCATCTTTCCAAAGTCTGCTTGTTAGTTAAAAATGGATTCTAGCATTGATAGACAAATGTTTCATTTATTTTTAAGCGAAATCTCACTTTCACAATAAAGCGCTGTCAATATAAACAAATTTATCATTTATTTTCTCAATAAAATCAAAAACAAGTTTATGACTTTACATTTATCGTAAAATTCAAAGCATCACACTACAGATAACAACACCAGCCACCACTAAACAACCGCCAATGCGTCGTAAAGTATTATCTGGTTGCTCACTCAACTGAGCCACCATATTACGCCATCCATTGGGAGCAATTAAAGGACCTAATCCCTCAACAATAAGTACACCACCAATCGCTAACCATATCGCATTACTCATCACTTACCTCTTCAAATATCTACCTAGCAGAAACAAAACAAGGCCCCGCAGGACCTTGTTAATTAAGATGAATTAAAATCTAAAACTAGACTTATTTCGCACCTTTTGGATCATTCATGTATTTGAAGAAGTCAGTCTTAGGATCAAGTACTAAGATGTCATTCTTGCTGTTAAATGATCTCTCATATGCTTTCAATGAACGAATAAAGCTAAAGAACTCAGGCTCTTTATTAAACGTATCAGCATACAGTTTTGCGACTTTCGCATCCGCATCACCACGAGTAATCTGTGCTGTCTTATCCGCTTCTGCAATGATCGTTGCTACTTCAAGTTCTGATTGAGCACGAATTACTTCTGCTTTTTCACGACCTTGAGAACGTAGCTTACGAGCAACCGCTTCACGTTCTGCACGCATACGACGGTAAATCGATTCAGAGATTTCTTCTGGTAGGTTGATTTTCTTGATTCGTAAATCAATCACTTCAATACCTAAGTCACCCGTGCCTTCTTGAGAATCAAGAAGTACAGTTGCCATTACTTGTTCACGTTTCTCAGAAACGATCTCTTTCACCGTTTTACTACCGATTTCAGCTCGTAAGCCATCAGATACACGACGTTGTAATAGTGACTCTGCTGTTAGAATATTACCACCGCCAGTCGCTAAGTAGAATTGACCAAAATCTTTGATCTTCCATTTCACGTATGAATCGATAATAACGTCTTTTTTCTCAGAAGTTACAAAACGGTCTGATTGATCATCCATTGTTTGAATACGAGCATCTAACGTATTAACGCGATCGAACATTGGCATTTTAAAATGCAAACCAGGTTCGTAGATACGTGTAATTTCGTTATTGTCTTTAATCAAACGACCAAATCGAGTAACAATACCGCGCTCGCCTTCTGGGATCACAAACAGTGACATTAAGAAAA
Source organism: Aliivibrio sp. EL58 (assembly GCF_900312675.1). GTDB lineage: Bacteria > Pseudomonadota > Gammaproteobacteria > Enterobacterales > Vibrionaceae > Aliivibrio. Next base: position 178,315 of record NZ_OMPC01000008.1, read on the forward strand.
TAGCGATAACAACGATAAGCGTTGGGATCATTAACTTACGCATGATTAATATCTCCCTTCACGAGTTGAGTTACGACCAGTAGTATTAGTCTTTGAATCTGGCTGTCCATTCTTCTCTAACTCAAAATCATAATTCTTAGATGATGATGTTGATGTTTTAGGAGATGACTTCACTGAACCTTGCTGATTACCTGTAATTTTATCTAGTGGAAGATATAACAAGTTACCATTTGATTCAGAATCAATCAGAACCTTACTTGTATTACCGTATACTCGTTCCATTGTATCTAGGTACAAACGAGTACGAGTAACTTCAGGTGCTCTATTGTATTCAGGCAATAGTTTTTCAAACTGTGCAATCTGACCAATCGCTTCGTTGACTGTACGCTCTGTATAACCTTGAGCCTCTTTCTTCAAACGCTCAGCACGACCTGTTGCTTTTGGAAGAATATCATTGCTGTAGGCCTCAGCTTCACGAATGAAACGCTCTTCATCTTCTCGAGCTGCAATCGCATCATCAAATGATGCTTTTACTTGCTCTGGCGGACGAGCTAGTTGGAAGTTGACATCAACAACAATCAAACCCATATCGTATTTATCAATAATACGATTCAGTGTTTCTTGCGTACGTTGACGGATAACTTGACGACCACTGGTCAAAATATCATCCATCTTCGCATCACCAATAACGGCACGTAGTGCAGAGTCAGTTGCTTGGCGTAAGCTGTCATCTGCATTAGTTACTGTGAATAGGTATTTTCTTGCATCAGCAACACGGTACTGAACACCCATTTCAACAGTTACAACGTTCTCATCTTTCGTTAGCATTAAGCCTTTTGAGTTTAATGAACGAATTGATTGAATGTTTACAGGCGTCACTTGGTCAATAAATGTTGGTTTCCAGTTTAGACCTGGATCAACCATACGATCGTATTTACCTAAACGTAAAACGACACCGCGCTCACTCTCACCAATAGTGTAGAAGCCAGAGAATACCCAAATACCAATAGCAACTACTGCAATAAGACCTAAGCCAATTGCGCCGCCATTGCCAAATGAAGGTAAACCGCTACCACCTTTATTGTTTCCGCCTTTATTGCCACCACCGAACTTACCGCTCAGTTTTTGGCTTAGTTTATTAAAAACTTCATCAAGATCTGGTGGACCTTGATCACGACCGCCACGATTTTTATTACCCCAAGGGTCTTTATTATCGCCGCCGCCATTATTATTGTTGTTATTTCCAGGCTCATTCCACGCCATTAGAAAACTCCAAAGTAATTATGAAGACAAAGAATTCTGTGAACTCTCATTAGTAATAATAAAATTACTTAATGGAGTCTCTTCACGTTTTTCTAACTTAGACCAATCAACTTGCTGCATACGTACATCGAGAAGCAAGCTGCCATCATCCTGATATTCTTCTTTTATAATGCTTTGCATTTGAAAGAATTTACTTCGAAGACGTCCAACCGACTCTGGAGGTAGCTGCAATGTATGCATTACCATCTGCCCAGCTAATCGTTCCGTTAATGCTTGAAAAAGTAATTCAATGCCTTGGCCTTCCATTGCTGAAACCCAAACACATCGAGGAACTCCCTCCTCATCACGTTCGATTCGTGGCTGTTGATCTTCTAAGCTATCAATTTTATTCATTACGAGAAGATAAGGCACCTCATGGGCATCAATCTCTTCAAGAACAATATCTACTGCTTCAATATTCTCACGAAAACGCTCATCACTGGCATCAACAACATGTAACAAGATATTTGCTTCTTGCGTTTCTTGTAATGTCGCCTTAAAAGCAGCAACAAGATCATGTGGTAAATGACGAATGAACCCTACCGTATCTGCAAGTATTGAAGTACCAACATCAGCGACATCAATCTTACGCAATGTAGGATCGAGTGTTGCAAATAATTGGTCAGCGGCGTAAACCCCAGCTTCGGTAATTCGATTAAATAACGTAGATTTCCCTGCGTTGGTGTATCCGACTAACGAAATGGTTGGAATTTCAGCTCGGAGCCTTGCTCGGCGACCTTGCTCTCGCTGCTTTGCAACTTTACCTAATCGACGTAGAATTGCTTTGATACGATCTCGCAATAATCGTCTATCGGTTTCTAATTGAGTTTCACCGGGACCACGTAAACCAATTCCGCCTTTTTGACGTTCAAGGTGTGTCCATCCGCGGATCAACCGAGTAGATATATGACGTAATTGTGCTAATTCAACCTGCAACTTACCTTCATAGGTTCGCGCACGTTGAGCAAATATATCCAGTATTAGACCTGTACGGTCTATTACTCGACATTGACATATTTGTTCTAAATTTCGTTCTTGAGCAGGGGACAGTGCATGATTAAAAATCACGATATCCGCATTATTAGCTCGAACAGCATCGGCAATTTCTAGTGCCTTACCCTCACCTACATAATATTTAGGGAGTGGAGATTGACGGGTTCCCGTCACAACACTTAATGTGTTTACCCCCGCAGAAGATACCAACATCTTACATTCGTCGAGATCTTCTAACTCCCCTTCATAAGTGAAGTTAATATGCACAAGAACAGCCTGTTCACCGGATTCATAACGGTCAAACAAGCATTAACTCCTTAATAGACCCTCTATTCAATAATAGAATAGGACTATTCTTCCGTTGTTTCTTGTGGACGCTCGCCTTGTGGGCGATCACTTGCAGTGTGATGGCTTACAGCACGAGCTGGAACTACAGTAGAGATCGCATGCTTATATACCATCTGGTTTACTGTGTTCTTCAATAGGATAACAAATTGATCAAATGATTCGATTTGTCCCTGTAATTTAATCCCATTCACTAAATAGATAGACACTGGAATCCTTTCACGACGCAGCGCATTCAAAAATGGGTCTTGCAAAGATTGCCCTTTAGCCATTTTTTTTTCCTTTTTGGTTTGTAATTGTAATTTTATTTAGCTATTAGTCTTTAGCTTATGACTAAATGCTCTGAAGTTAAACAACATTGATACGTTTTTGTGCTTATTTTTTCTCTAAACGATCAGAGATCATATGTAGGGCACCATCAATGTCATCACTATCCAGCCAAGTTAGTTCTTTCCAGCTACGTAGCCAGGTGATTTGTCGCTTGGCTAATTGACGAGTAGCGCACACGCCGCGGAAAATCGCGTCATCTAATGTACCCTCCCCATCAAAATAGTCCCACATTTGTCGATAACCTACGCAACGAATAGAAGGAAGGTCAGCATGAAGATCATCGCGCTCATACAAGGTACGAGCCTCTGCTTCAAAACCGGCGTCCATCATCATCTTGAAACGCAGTTCAATTCGACGGTGAATTTCCGCTCTCTCTTTCGGTGCTATCGCAAATTGATGCACTTCATAAGGTAGAGGATCACCTTTAATCTGGGTTAATTCTGTTAAAGTTTTACCCGAAATTCGAAATACTTCCAACGCTCGGGAAAGTCGTTGTGGATCATTTGGATGAATTCTCTCTGCCGATACAGGATCAATTGTTTTTAATTGATCATGCATTGCTTCCCATCCAAATTGCACCGCTTCTTGCTCAATTTGAGCTCTAATATCAGCATCCGCTGCTGGTAATGGTGAAAGACCTTCAAGTAGCGCTTTGTAGTACAACATGGTACCACCAACCAATAAAGGTATCTTTCCTTGAGCAACAATGTCATCCATTTCTTTCAGGGCATCACGACGAAAGTCAGCCACTGAATAGCTCTCTTTTGGGTCAAGAATATCAATAAGACGATGAGGAGCCTGTAAAAGTTCCTCTTCATTTGGTTTTGCCGTACCAATATCCATTCCCTTATAGATAAGGGCTGAGTCTACGCTTATCAACTCTACAGGAAAACGTTTTCGCAATTCAATTGCTAAGTTTGTCTTTCCTGATGCTGTTGGTCCCATCAAAAAGATGGCTTGAGGTAATGCTTTATTCATGACTAAATGCTTGTACCGCTTGAGTAATATCGATATTTTTTAACAGTTTTTTATTAAACTTGGGTAGTTCACTTCCCCATAACTGTTCTAATTCCATCACTAGCTGTATCGCCTGAGCGGTACTGTAACTGGCTTCTTCATGCTGAATTTGATGAGAAAGCCAAATTATCACCTGTTCAAGTGATGGGTTAATGCTATCTAGATACCTTAACAGATTCGGGATCAATTGTTGTAAATTCTGCTGTCTAATCGGCTGACAAACCGCCATAACGATTATATTTGTCTTGTTTTTTACTTTAAGATCAATACCAAGAGGTTTCAAGAATAAAGCATAATCCAATACTTTATTACAAATTTCTTCTTCTATACCAATCGAGATAGGTATTAATAACGGTTGAGCCTTCAAAGGTTCAAAATGAACACTGTTTAACTGGCCATAACTTTTTACAAATTCAGCATATCGCAAGTCCAATAATTGCAATTGCCCATCTTGCTGTAGCAAGGCAAAGACCTTCTCAACAATCGTTAATACTTTACCAAGAGGGGCCGCTTCATTTGAAGTAGCCGAAACCATAGGTACACACTTCTCAACAATCTCTGGCACAACTTGATTTAAGCGAGCTTCTTTTACCTGATTATATAACGAAGCTTTGCTTTCATTAGCAGGGCTTAATAATGCCTTATACGTGTTCAGCTCTTTTTGAGAAGGCTTATTAGAAACCCAAGAATCTGAGGGGGCTTTATTTGGATAACTTGGTGTCGAATCTACCGCCTTTCTTAATTGTTCCGTCTTATCAATACTCTCTTGATACGGTTGACGAACGTACTCTTTCATTGGCGGAAAATACGTTTCTTTGTTGTTAGGTATAACGATTTCAGATTCGACTTCATGGTCATGAGTCAATTCACTCATTGGCATATTCGACAAGCTTGCACTTTGCTGTAATGCACCATAAATCGCTTGATAGATAAAATCATGCACTAAGCGAGCTTGATGAAAACGCACTTCATGTTTTGCAGGATGAACATTCACATCGACATCATGAGGACTAATCTCAATAAATAGAATATATGCCGCATATTGATTGGCTAGTAGAGACGATTCATAACCTTGTCGAATAGCATGATTGATTAACTTATCTTTCATCATACGGCCATTCACATAACAGTATTGGATATCACCTTGTGCTCGCGCCCCTTCTGGTGCAGAAATCCAACCATGAAATTTAAGTTCACCATGCTCCAGTTCAACTTCTAATGCATGCTGTAGAAAATTAGAACCACATACCGCAGCAAGGCGCTTTTCAACTTGAACTTTCGTTTGAGCCGCTCGATATTGACGAATTTGTTTGCCGTTATGACGCAGATTGATCGTAATATCCAATCGACTCAAGGCTATTCGCTTTAATAGCTCATCAATATGAGTGAATTCCGTTTTTTCTGTTCGGAGGAATTTTCGACGAGCTGGAGTATTAAAGAAAAGATCAACCACATCGATAGTCGTACCAATTGGGTGAGCTGCTGGTTTTAACTTTACCGTCATATCTCGACCTTCAGCATACGCTGACCATGCTTCTTCTTGAGCAACGGTTCGAGAGGTTAACGTTAGGCGAGAAACTGAGCTGATCGAAGCAAGCGCTTCACCACGAAAACCAAGACTAACAATGGCTTCTAGATCATCAAGAGTGGTTATTTTTGAGGTCGCATGTCGACTTAAAGCGAGGGTTAATTCATCTTTTGCGATACCAAACCCGTTATCACGGATACGAATTAACTTACTGCCGCCTTTTTCAATCTCAATATCGATGCGAGTCGCCCCCGCATCGATACTGTTTTCGACAAGCTCTTTTACAACAGAAGCAGGGCGCTCTACAACCTCACCCGCCGCAATTTGGTTGGCTAATCGAGCTGGTAAGATTTGAATTGGCATAACCCTGTCCTTTAACTGGTTGGTATAACGAGTACCTGTCCGATTGCCAATTCATCTGAACGTAATTTATTGGCCTTTCTAAGACTGGATACAGACACTCCATATTTAGTCGCAATTTTACCTAAGAACTCACCACGTTTCACCGTATGTTTCTTAACTGGCGCAACAATACTCACTTTCAATTTTTGACCGACAAATAAGGTATCTGACTTCAATCTATTTAATGAGCGAATGCTACTGGTTGATACTTTATACCTAGATGCAATTTTTCCTAAGTATTCACCAGAACGTACTTTATGAGTAATAATCGTACGAGCTTGCGTTGAACTTGATGTTGTCGCTTTTGATGTCGTCGCTTTCGGAGCAACATACACAGGTTTATTACTTGGAATTATCAGTACTTGCCCTACCGCTAAACCAGTACTCTTAAGCTTATTGGCACTTTTTAGCTTGGCCGTCGTGGTGCCGTACTTTTTCGCGATAACTGACAGTGATTCACCAGAGCGTACTTTGTGTTTCTGCTCCTGTCCTTTTGCTGCCAGCAAAGTACCTTGCGGAGGGTTATCTTTAAAGTAACGAGTAATAGCCCTTGAGATCGCTCGAGCAATCTTATCCTGATGAGCACGCTGGAACAGTTGCTTCTCTTCAGTAGGGTTCGACATAAAACCCGTTTCAATTAAGATTGATGGAATATCTGGTGATTTCAAGACAGCCAAACTCGCATGTGCAGGTTTAGATTTATGCAGTTTAATCACTTTACCCATTTCAGAAAGTACATTAACCGCTAATTTATAGCCTTCTTCCGTTGAGTTTTGAAACTGCATATCTAAAATAGTTTGGCTTACGTTTCTGTCTTTATTATTTTTAGATAGCACATCTCCTGCGCCTCCTAAAAGCTCTGATTGCTTCTCATGTTTCTCTACCCAGCGACCAATTTCGGTATTTGCACGACGTGTATTTAACACAAAAACAGAACCACCTCGTGGCTTTGGAGAGCTAAAACTATCGGCATGGATCGACACTAAAAAGTGAGCTCTATTTTTTCTCGCTAATTCAGTTCGTTGGTTTAAATTAACAAAGTAATCACCGCTACGAGTAAGTATTGCTCTCATGCCCGGTTGAGCATTAATTTGCGCGACCACTTTCTTTGATATAGCGAGAGTTGCATGCTTCTCATATTTTCTTGTCGGTCCAATAGAACCAGGATCTTCCCCACCATGTCCAGCATCAATGGCAATAATAATCTCACCACTTCCAATAATTTGATTGGCTTGGGAATTAATAATTGGTTTTGAAGAAGCGGTAGGTTTACTTTGAACTGGTTTTGAATTTCCTTTAGATTTATGAGGTAAATCCATTACTAAACGGTGTCCATACTGGCCACCAGGAGTTGGTGCTAATTTAAAAATCTCTGCTGTAACGGAATGTTTTAATTCAAAAACAAGTCGAGTCGTCCCTTTTGATGGCGCAGAGCTCTTTCTTATTTTTGATAACACCTTACTATCACTAACGGTAAGTGGTAGTTTTGCTTTTACATTGGTATTTTTAAGATCAACCACTAAACGATAAGGGCTACTAAGCGTAAAATAGCTATAGTTAGCTTCTGAGTTTAGATCTATAACTATGCGAGTTTCATCTGGCGATGGCCAAACTCGAATTCCCTCGAGGGTATTAGCAGACACAAAAAAGCTACTTGTTGATAAAACAACAAATAGCGCATACCAAATAACTCTAAAATATTTACCGATTAACACAAATCCAACCGCTGTACTAAACCACATCCATACTCATTATTACCCGTGATCACAACATGACGAGCTTCACCATCATAGCGAATATCAATATCAATATCAGGACTTGGTAATAACCCTTCCCCTCTTTCTGGCCACTCAACTAAACAAATTGCATCATCAGTAAAGTAATCACGGATCCCCATAAACTCGAGTTCTTCAGGATCAGCCAAACGATACAGATCAAAATGATACACTTGCCATTTATCCAATTCATAAGGTTCAACTAAGGTATATGTTGGGCTTTTTACATTACCAACATGACCTAATGAACGAATAAAGCCTCGACTAAAGGTTGTTTTACCAGCGCCAAGATCACCATGTAAATAGATGGTGGTTTGTTGAGTACAAGCTTGAGAGAGCTGTCTACCAAATTCAACCGTGTCGTCTTCAGTAGCTAAATTAAATTCAAAGCGTTCCATTATTCACTAATTTCACTATTTTAATTGTCTAAATTGATGGACTTGGTATCAGATTCACAATTTATTTGCTGAATATTTACACACAAGTTCGCATAGGTTGCGTTGATTCAATGTCTTTTGAGTTCATTGAAGTACGTCTTATCAATCCTATATGATAAACTTTTACTCATAATACTGTAATAAAAAAATGTACTCTCTCTGTGAATATCGATTATCAAGCACTCGCAAATAACATCAAACTATGGGCACAAGAACTCGGCTTTCAAAAAGTTGGGATCTGTGACGTTGATTTATCTCAGCACGAAGCCGCTTTAGAGCAATGGCTTGATGCCGGCTATCATGGCTCTATGGACTGGATGGCTCGTCATGGCGTCATGAGAGCAAGACCCGATGAACTTCATCCTGGCACCATTAGAGTCATCAGTGCCCGTATGGATTATTTACCTCCTCAAGCGGGTTTTGCAAGCAATTTAAGCGATCCTACACAAGCTTATATCAGTCGATATGCGCTCGGTCGTGATTACCACAAACTCATTCGTAACCAACTTAAAAAACTAGGTCAAAAAATCGAGGCTGAAGTTGAGCAACTTGGTTATCGTCCCTTTGTTGATTCTGCACCAATCTTAGAGAGGCCTTTAGCAGAAAAAGCGGGGCTTGGTTGGACCGGAAAACATTCGCTTCTACTTGATAAGGACGCAGGGTCTTGGTTTTTCTTAGGCGAGCTCTTAGTTGATATCCCACTGCCGGTTGATTCCCCTGTTGAGAACCAATGTGGTAAATGCACCGCCTGTGTCACATCATGCCCGACAAATGCGATATTAGAAAATGGAGTGATTGACGCCCGTCGTTGTATTTCTTACTTAACCATAGAAAACAGCGAGGTTATTCCTGAAGAGTTTCGTTCATTGATGGGCAATCGAATTTATGGCTGTGATGACTGCCAACTCGTTTGTCCTTGGAACCGTGAAGCCGATATAACACAACAAAATGATTTTCATCGTAGAGAGTCTCTAGACAACGCTAACTTACTCTCTCTTTTTGCATGGGATGAACCTACCTTTTTAAAAAATATGGAAGGCTCTGCAATCCGTCGTATTGGTCATTACCAATGGCTGCGTAACATCGCAATCGCAATGGGTAATGCGCCACACTCTGAAATGATCATAGCAGCATTACATGAGCGCCTTGGGCTTAATGACAATCTCGATATTCACCTTCTTTGGGCAATAGAGCAACAGCAGTCTCAACAAGTAAATACAAATAGAAAAGAACAACGTCTCATCCGAATTATCGAAAAAGGCTTACCTAGAGATGCATAAATGACTCATGAAGCCTTATGCTGCGGTTCATTAAGTCAATAAAGTTGAAGTGTATCGAAAAAATGTGGAAAAGATTATTAGACAGGGTAAACAATAGGAATAATCGAAAAGTTAAACACAAGACAGGAATATGATTAGGATCAAAGAAGTCAAGCAAAAAGATCTTTTAAATCACCAAGAATAATGCATGTAAAACAATAATTACTTATTTATCATAAAGATACAGTTACACCAAAATATCTTCGATCATAAAATAGAAATAAGATCTTTATTTAAACTCTTTTTTGGAAGGCAATTTCCAAACAACTAACAGAGTTATCCACAAAAACTAATATGTGGATAACTCTGTTAGTTATATGGTAATTAACAGATATAACTGTTCCTCTGCGGCTGTATCTAATTAAAGAGACAATAATATATGCAGATAAATAGACGGTTCGATTCTTTAATTTATAGGAATCAGAATATTCTAAAGAGCAGGGATTTTTTCGTGGGGTTAATGCTTCACAGCATTAATTTTAAAGAAAATAAAAGCGCTGAATATAATTCAGCGCTTTTATTTTGTTTGGAGCGACACACGAGGCTCGAACTCGTGACCTCAACCTTGGCAAGGTTGCGCTCTACCAGCTGAGCTAGTGTCGCATGATCAACGCTTAATAAAGCATTCAATCTAAATGTGGTTGCGGGAGCAGGATTTGAACCTACGACCTTCGGGTTATGAGCCCGACGAGCTACCAAGCTGCTCCATCCCGCGTCCGGATGCATTRTTTAAGACAATGAGACTATAAACCAAAYTCTCTTTTCGAGAAGAACCATCAGGCTCTTAAAGAGAAAWTGGAGCGACACACGAGGCTCGAACTCGTGACCTCAACCTTGGCAAGGTTGCGCTCTACCAGCTGAGCTAGTGTCGCATGATCAACGCTTATAAAGCATTCAATCTAAATGTGGTTGCGGGAGCAGGATTTGAACCTACGACCTTCGGGTTATGAGCCCGACGAGCTACCAAGCTGCTCCATCCCGCGTCCGGATGCATTGTTTAAGACAATGAGACTATAAACCAAACTCTCTTTTCKAGAAGAACCATYAGGCTCTTAAAGAGAAATTGGAGCGACACACGAGGCTCGAACTCGTGACCTCAACCTTGGCAAGGTTGCGCTCTACCAGCTGAGCTAGTGTCGCATGATCAACGCTTATAAAGCATTCAATCTAAATRTGGTTGCGGGAGCAGGATTTGAACCTACGACCTTCGGGTTATGAGCCCGACGAGCTACCAAGCTGCTCCATCCCGCGTCCGGATGCATTGTTTAAGACAATGAGACTATAAACCAAATTCTCTTTTCGAGAAGAACCATCAGGCTCTTAAAGAGAAAATGGAGCGACACACGAGGCTCGAACTCGTGACCTCAACCTTGGCAAGGTTGCGCTCTACCAGCTGAGCTAGTGTCGCATACTGATATTCTGATAAGGAGTAGCTCCTCGTTCAGAGGCTGCGAATTATACGAGTAAAACGTGATGATGCAAGCGGATTTTGAAAAAAAACTAAAAAATCTTTAAAATCCGCCACTTTCGCTCAACAATTCATCTAAAAGAACTAGATTGTGAAAATATGTTGACGATAATACTTCAATTCAGCGATCGACTCTCTAATATCATCCAATGCTAAATGAGTACCTGACTTTTCAAAACCGTCTAATACTTCAGGCTTCCAACGGCGAGTTAACTCTTTAATTGTACTTACATCCACATAACGGTAATGAAAATACTCTTCCAGCTTAGGCATATGTTTGTATAAGAAACGACGATCTTGTCCGATGCTGTTACCACAAATTGGTGACACACCTTTTGGTACCCATTGTTCAAGAAAAGCAATCGTCTCTTCAATCGCTGCCGCTTCATTATATTTACTTGCTTCTACACGAGCGACTAATCCACTGTTAGTATGTGTATTTGTGCACCAGTCATCCATCTTAGCCAATTCTTCTTCTGGCTGATGAATAGCAATAACAGGCCCTTCTGCTAAAATATTTAGCTGAGCATCAGTTACAATGGATGCGATTTCGATGATTTTATGTGTTTCAGGATCCAGTCCTGTCATCTCCAAATCAACCCAAATCAGGTTTTGATCATTAATTGCCATAGAGAATTGCCTATTTTGTAACTAAAAAGGGTATGATACTCGGGCCGATTTATCTTTCAACATAAAACTGAAAGCCAACCTTACAAGTGAAATAATTTCGTGGCAAAGAAAAAAAAGCTAACTAAAGGCCAAGTACGCCGAGTACGTTCTAATCAAAGCAAACGTATAGAAAAAATAAAAACCACTATCGAGTGGGATGAATCCTCGTTAGAAGCAGCTAAAGAAGGGTTAGTAATTACTCGCTTTGGTCAACATGCGGATATCGAAGATCCAGAAAGCAAAGAGATACATCGTTGTAATTTACGTCGAGGTATTGAAAGCTTAGTCTCAGGCGATCGTGTTATTTGGCGTCCAGGTACCGAAGTACTTGCAGGGATCTCTGGTGTTGTTGAAGCCGTTAAGCCACGTACATCTATGTTAACTCGACCTGATTATTACGATGGCATTAAGCCGGTTGCAGCCAACGTTGACCAAATGGTCATTGTCTCTTCTATCCTTCCTGAGTTGTCATTAAATATTATTGACCGCTACCTTATTGCTTCAGAGACACTAAAAATAAAACCACTTATCGTTTTAAATAAAGTGGATTTACTTTCTGAAAAAGAGTTCTCTGATGTAAAGCAGCTGCTTAGCTTATATGAAGACATCGGCTATAAAGTTCGATACGTCAGTAAAGAGTCGGGCTACGGTGTAGAAGAGCTTGAAGCAGAGCTAAGAGACCATATCAATATTTTTGTTGGTCAATCAGGTGTGGGTAAATCAAGTTTAGTGAATGCGTTAATGCCTGAATTAGAAATAATGGAAGGTCTTGTTTCTGAAAACTCCGGACTTGGGCAGCACACAACAACCGCTGCACGTTTATACCATTTCCCTCGTGGCGGCGATCTTATTGATTCCCCTGGCGTTCGAGAGTTTGGCTTATGGCACTTAGAAAAAGATGAAGTAACAGCTTCTTTTGTTGAATTTAAAGACTTCTTAGGCGGTTGCAAATTTAGAGACTGTACGCATAAAGATGACCCAGGCTGTATTCTTCAAGAAGCGGTATCAAACGGAAAAATAGCTAAACTTCGCTTTGAAAGTTACCACCGAATTATTGAAAGTATGTCTGAGAATAAGGCTAATCGCCAATTTTCTCGTAGTAAAAAAGCGGATTAATAAACCATGTTAATATGTGGTAATATCTATCTTAAGTGATAACTAGTAGGCAAATAACGTGTCAGATAATTTAAAAATTGGGTTACAGTATTTAACCCCAAAACATGCACTTACTCGTTTGGCTGGCAAATTAGCATCAGCAAAAATGGGTTGGTTAACAACAGCGGTAATTAAGTGGTTCATCAAACAATATAAAGTTGATATGAACGAAGCTAAAAACCCAAATCCAGAAGCATATTCTACGTTCAACAACTTTTTTGTTCGCGAATTAGAAGATGGCGCTCGCCCAATTGATGACGATGTGAATGTTATTTCTCATCCAGCTGATGCATGCGTAAGCCAATTTGGCCCGATTACTGATGGTCAATTAGTTCAAGCTAAAGGTCATGTATATTCAGCTCAAGAGCTGCTTGGTGGCGATGAAGATTTAGCTGAAGAATTTATGGGTGGCGAATTCGCAACTCTATATTTATCACCACGCGACTACCACCGTGTACACATGCCTTGCGATGCTACATTACGTAAGATGGTTTACGTTCCTGGTGATCTTTTCTCTGTTAATCCATTAACAGCAGAAAATGTACCAAACCTATTTGCACGTAACGAACGTGTGGTCTGTATTTTTGATACTGAATTTGGCCCAATGGCTCAAGTTCTTGTTGGTGCAACTATCGTTGGTAGTATTGAAACAACATGGGCTGATACAGTAACGCCACCGACAGGACCAGCAGTTAAGACATGGCACTACCCATTAACCGGTGATGATGTCATTCGCTTTAAGAAAGGCGAAGAAATGGGTCGCTTTAAATTGGGCTCAACGGTTATTAATTTATTTGCACCAAACTCAGTGAAGTTTGATGCATCAATGGAAAACGGAGCTCCAACTCGTATGGGTACTCCATTTGCGCATATCGTAAAATAATTAAATCCATTAATAAATCATAAAATAGCGAACCTTGTGTTCGCTATTTTTTTATCTATTTTATTCTTTAGTTGAACAATAGCCCAGTTCAGATAATCTGGAGGGATGGACAATTACAATCAACGGAATGATTAATGGGATATGAATGGTTAGCACTTGGCGCTGCTTGTTTATGGGCACTATCAAGTATGATATCTGTCGCTCCTGCTCGCCACCTTGGTGCATTCGCTTATAGCCGCTGGCGCATGGGCTGCGTAACAATAATGCTCTCCACGCTCGCTTGGTTTACAGGCGGCTGGCTCTCTATTGATTCTTCTCACCTTTATCCAATGATGCTTTCAGGTTTGATAGGCATTTTCATTGGCGATACCGCCTTATTTGCCTGCTTTAATCGCATGGGACCTAGACAAGCTGGGTTACTCTTCTCATGCCACGCTCTATTTTCGGCTATCCTTGGTTACTGGCTATTTAATGAAACCTTACAAGGTTGGGAGCTAGCTGGTGCTATTTCTGTTTTCTCAGGCGTCTCTATTGCCATTTTCTTTGGTAAAAAAACAGATAATCAAGGGACATGGGAAGAAGTCAGAGGCAATATTTGGATAGCCATATTTTTAGGGCTACTTGCTGCTTTTTGCCAAGCTCTTGGAGGGGTAATAGCAAAACCGGTGATGTTAACCAGTGCTGATCCTATTGCTGCATCAGCGATTCGAATGGCGTCAGCATTTGGTGCTCATAGTTTACTAAGAATGACTAATGTCCCTCTGGCACGCCCAATTACTCCTATTAACTTACGCATTCTTGGTATTGTGGCACTAAACGGATTTCTTGCGATGACCGTCGGCATGACCTTAATCTTATATGCTCTACAAAAAGGCAATGTAGGTATGGTCGCCCTACTCTCTTCAACGACTCCCATCATGATCTTGCCTTTACTGTGGCTATATACAAAAAAAGCACCTAACCGTTTTGCTTGGTTAGGTGCTTTTTTAGCGGTCATTGGTACCGGATTAATCGTCAGCTAATGAACGATCCAAATAACTAGGCTCTATCAAAAGGAAAAGCCATCACTTGATCGATGTGCTTTTCTCCCATTGCCAACATAATAAGACGATCAATCCCTAGAGCAACGCCTGCGCAATCAGGAAACCCTGCTTCTAATGCGGCAATCAAATGATAATCAATCGGCTGTTCAATTAAGCCCATTGATTTACGTTTCGCATTGTCATCTTTAAAGCGAGCAAGCTGTTCTTTGGCATTATCTAGCTCATGAAAACCATTCGCTAGTTCAATCCCTTTAAAGTACACCTCAAAACGTTCAGCCACGCGCGGATCCGTCGGATTAATCTTAGCAAGAGCCGCTTGAGACGCCGGAAAATCATAAACAAAAGCAGGAACGTCTAAACCAATCTTCTCTTCTACGCCCATACTGAATAATAACTGCAATAATGTATCTCTATCTTCTTCAATGTCTGCAATATCTGATAGTCCCAACGGAGCTGCAACTGCTCTTAATTCATCCATAGAAGCCTCTAATGGGCAAACTCCAAGCACCTTAATAAAGGCGTCTTGATATGTCATGCGTTCAGAATCATTGCACTTTAGCACTAACATCAGCAGTTCATTCATTTCATCCATCAGTTGATGATGATCGAACATTGGTTGGTACCATTCCAGCATCGTAAATTCAGGGTTATGAAAACGCCCCGCTTCTTCATTACGAAATGCCTTATTAATTTGGTAAATCGCACCACTTCCTGCCGCTAATAATCGCTTCATATGAAACTCAGGGCTGGTCATAAAATATAAGTGAGCGCCATCAGCATAACCAGGCCCAACAAAATCCGTTTGGAAAGTATGAAGATGCACGTCCGTCACAGTGGCATGGCTCATTGCAGGGGTATCCACTTCCATCACTTTTCGCTCAGAAAAGAACAAACGAATCGAAGCAAGAATATCAGCGCGTTGGTGTAATTGTTCAATTGATGCACTAGGCATCCAAGATTGGCTAGTCATAATTTTATACATTAGAAAAACTTATCCAAAATGATACCTGATAACCCATTTTAAGGTTACCTATTTTTTAACTTTATAAATACCCTTACCCATCAAGGGGATACGAAGCCGATAAGAATCATTATCACTTATAAAGCAACAACTTACCTACAACCACTGGCGAATATTAACAGCTTTAACTAGTTGACGGAGATCACATTATTCATAACAAACCACCCCATTAGTGGTACTTGCACGACAAAACTTTATCCATATCAATTTTTATTACAAAAGCTCACATAGAATAGGCATCAGAATTTTTAAGTTTTATTTGCTCTTTATTTGTCACACGAGCAGGCTAGATTCTCATAATTAATCACATTTAGGTGGTTAATTTAATTTTTTATCTTTTATCCCGGAGAATAACTGTGAAAACGATAACCACAGATATTGCAGTGATCGGCGCGGGCGGTGCAGGTCTACGTACTGCCATTGCAGCAGCAGAAGCTAACCCAGAGCTAGAAATTGCTCTAATCTCAAAAGTTTACCCAATGCGTTCGCACACTGTTGCCGCAGAAGGTGGGTCAGCAGCCGTGACCAAGGAAGAAGATACACTAGACAATCACTTCAACGATACTGTTGGTGGTGGTGATTGGCTGTGTGAACAGGATGTTGTTGAATACTTTGTAAAAAATGCATACCGCGAGATGACTCAACTAGAACAGTGGGGTTGTCCTTGGAGCCGTAAAGAAAATGGCGAAGTAAACGTTCGTCGTTTTGGTGGTATGAAAGTTGAACGTACGTGGTTTGCAGCCGATAAAACGGGCTTCCACATGCTTCACACCCTATTCCAAACTTCAATGAAGTACCCTCAAATCAATCGTTTCGACGAGTACTTTGTTGTTGATATTTTAGTTGAAGATGGTCAAGTTCAAGGTCTGATTGCTATTCATATGGCTGAAGGCGAACTTATCTGTATTAAAGCAAAATCTGTTGTTCTTGCAACGGGTGGCGCAGGTCGTGTTTACCACTGTAATACCAATGGCGGTATCGTTACTGGTGATGGTATGGCAATGGCATTCCGTCACGGTGTACCTCTACGTGATATGGAATTCGTACAATATCACCCAACAGGTTTACCAGGTACTGGCATCTTGATGACTGAAGGTTGTCGTGGTGAAGGCGGTATCATGGTTAATAAAAATGGTTACCGTTACCTACAAGATTACGGTATGGGCCCAGAAACGCCTATCGGTGAGCCAAAGAACAAATACATGGAACTGGGTCCTCGTGACAAAGTTTCTCAAGCATTCTGGCATGAACTGCAAAAAGGCAACACTATCAAGCACCCTCTTGGTGATGTAGTGCATTTGGATCTTCGTCATCTAGGTGAAGAGTACCTAAATGAGCGCCTACCGTTTATCTGTGAACTTTCAAAAGCTTACGTTAACGTTGACCCAGCAAAAGAGCCAATTCCAATTCGTCCAACGGTTCACTACACCATGGGTGGTATTGAAACTGATAAGAACAACGAAACAAACATCAAAGGCCTATTTGCTGTTGGTGAATGTTCTTCTGTTGGTCTTCACGGTGCAAACCGTCTAGGTTCAAACTCGCTTGCTGAATTAGTCGTATTTGGTCGTCTTGCTGGTGAAAAAGCGGCTGAGCGTGCTGCTGAATTTACGGCTTGGAACGACGATGCAATCAAAGCACAAATTGAAGAAGTTCAAGGTCGCATTGATGCACTATTAGCTCAAGAAGGCGATGAAAACTGGTCTGATATCCGTACTGAAATGGGTCACTCAATGGAAGCTGGTTGTGGTATCTACCGTAAAGAGCATGAAATGCAAGATACGGTTGATAAACTGGCTGAGCTGAAAAAACGTTACAAAAACATCAGCATCAAAGACAAAGGAAAAGTGTTCAACACTGACCTATTGTACGCAATCGAAGTTGGTTACGGCCTTGAAGTTGCAGAAACAATGGCTCACTCTGCGATTCTACGTAAAGAGTCTCGTGGTGCACACCAACGTCTAGATGAAGGTTGTACTGAACGTGATGATGTGAACTTCCTAAAACACTCATTAGCGTATTACAACAAAGATGCAGCGCCGACGATTAAATACAGCGATGTAACTATCACTAAATCTCAACCAAAAGCTCGCCTATACGGTGAAGCAGCAGAAAAAGCAGCAGCGGCAGAAGCTGAAGCAGCTAAGATCCCAGAGGAGCAAGCATAATGACAGCTGGTAAGAGAGTTCAAAAAGTAAACATTATGCGTTACGATCCAATGGTAGATGAGAAACCTTATCTACAAGCATTCGACGTGCCTTGTGATGATACAACTTCTGTTCTGGATGCAATTGGTTACATCAAAGATAACCTAGACAAAAACCTATCTTACCGTTGGTCTTGTCGTATGGCGATCTGTGGCTCTTGCGGCATGATGGTAAACAACGTACCTAAGCTTGCTTGTAAAGCGTTCTTACGTGATTACCCGAATGGCTTAACACTAGAACCATTAGCAAACTTCCCTATCGAGAAAGACTTAATTGTTGATATGACACCGTTCATCGAACGCCTAGAAGCAATCAAGCCTTATATTCTTGGTAACGACCGTACTCCAGATCAAGGTCCTAACACTCAGACTCCTGAGCAAATGGCAAAATACAAGCAGTTCGCTGGTTGTATCAACTGTGGTCTATGTTATGCAGCGTGTCCTCAATTCGGTCTAAACCCTGAATTCATCGGTCCTGCAGCACTGACTCTTGCACACCGTTACAACCTTGATAGCCGTGATAACGGTTCTGCTGAACGTATGAAGCTTATCAATGGCGACAATGGCGCATGGGGCTGTACGTTTGTAGGTTACTGTTCTGAAGTATGTCCAAAACACGTTGACCCTGCAGCAGCAGTTAACCAAGGTAAGATCGCATCGTCTCAAGACTTTGTTATCGCAATGCTTAAACCACAGGAGGCATAAGGATGAGCAACCGTAAACCTTACGTTCGCGAAATGACACGTACTTGGTGGAAAGATCACCCTTTCTACCGCTTCTACATGGTTCGTGAAGCAACAATTTTACCGCTAATTTTCTTTACTATCTGCCTGCTTGTTGGTCTAGGTAGTTTAGTAAAAGGTCCACTAGCTTGGGCTTCTTGGTTAGATTTCATGGCAAACCCAATCGTGGTTGCTCTGAACATTGTTGCTTTAGCGGGTAGCTTATTCCATGCTCAAACTTTCTTTAGCATGATGCCGCAAGTAATGCCTATTCGTATCAGTGGTAAAACACTAGATAAGAAAGTCGTTGTTCTTGCACAATGGGCAGCTGTTGCTGCAATCACATTACTTGTACTGGTTATCGTTTAAGGAGAATAATTGTGGTAAATCTTAATCCAAAGCGTTCTGACGAACCAGTATGGTGGGGCTTATTCGGTGCCGGTGGTACTTGGTTTGCAATGCTAACACCTGTAACTATCTTAGTTCTTGGTATTTTAGTTCCACTAGGTGTGATTGGTCCTGAATCAATGAACTACCTACGTGTTGCTGGCTTTGTTACTAGCATCATTGGTGCATTATTTGTTATCGGTTCTATCTCTATGCCTATGTGGCATGCGATGCACCGTTTACATCACGGTATGCACGACCTGAAATTCCATACAGGTACAGCAGGTAAAATTGCTTGCTACACAACAGCGGCGCTATTTACTGTGCTTTCTGTTGTATTCATCTTTATGATCTAATCTAAAGTTGAAGCAATAAAAAAGGTTGGCTCTGATGCCAACCTTTTTTGTATCTACGATACCCATAATCCCAATCCCATTAATTATCTAATAGTGTAGATAATAAAAAAGGCCACCGAAGTGACCTTTTGTATAAAGCTAATCTCAATATACATCGAAATTACTTAACACGACCTACGTATTCGCCTGTACGTGTATCAACTTTAACTACTTCACCGATAGCGATGAATAGTGGAACACGAACAACAGCACCTGTTGCTAGTGTTGCTGGTTTACCACCAGTACCTTGAGTATCACCTTTCAGACCTGGGTCTGTTTCAGTCACTTCAATCTCAACAAAGTTTGGCGGTGTCACTGTAATTGGATTATCATTCCAAAGAGTCACAGTACATGTGTTGTTTTCTACTAGCCATTTAGCCGTATCACCAACCGATTTAGCATCAGCAGCGATTTGCTCAAAGCTTACGCTGTTCATGAAATGGAAGAATTCGCCATCGCTGTACAAGTAGTCAAGTTCTACGTCGACAACATCAGCAAGCTCAAAGCTTTCACCTGATTTAAATGTTTTTTCTAGTGTTTTACCAGAAAGCAATTTGCGAAGTTTTACACGGTTGAATGCTTGGCCTTTACCAGGTTTAACATATTCATTGTCGATAATTGAGCATGGCTCGTTATCAAACATAAATTTCAAACCGCCTTTGAATTCATTGGTACTTACTGACGCCATGATTTCCTCTTAACATCGTTGAGTTATAAATAATGTCACACATAATAACCCGAAATGACGCTCCTGTTGAGCAAAACTGGCTCAAAGAGATCTCAAATGCGATCTCAGATCCTCATCAACTGCTTTCAACTCTAGGGATTGATAGCTCTCCGTGGGAGAAAGGATTAGAAGCGAAAAAGTTATTTGCGTTACGTGTGCCGACAAGTTTTGTCGATCGAATGGAGTTTGGCAACCCTTTTGATCCTTTATTACGTCAAGTATTGCCTTTAGATCAAGAATTCGAAGTACATGACGGATATTCGAACGATCCTCTCGATGAGCAAGACAACGAACAACCTGGATTACTGCATAAATACAAAAACCGTGTTTTGCTAATATTGAAAGGAGGCTGCGCTGTAAATTGCCGTTATTGCTTCCGTCGTCATTTTCCTTATCAAGATAACAAAGGCAGTAAGTCCATCTGGCAAAAATCCATTGATTATATTGCTGAACATCCAGAATTAAATGAAGTGATTCTTTCTGGTGGTGATCCACTAATGGCAAAAGATCATGAGATTGATTGGTTAATTCAACACTTAGAAGCCGTTCCTCATATTAAACGACTGCGTATTCATAGCCGTTTACCTGTGGTGATCCCCAACCGCATAACGGATACTCTATGTCAGCTATTCAAACAAACACAACTGCAAATTATTATGGTCACTCATATTAATCATGCTAATGAAATCAGTGTTGAGCTCGAAAATAAAATGACTCAGCTAAAACAAGCTAACGTCACTCTATTAAATCAAAGTGTCTTACTCAAAGACGTCAACGATACAACAAAAGCGTTAACAGATTTAAGCGAAGCCTTATTCGATGCAGGCATCCTACCTTATTACCTTCACGTGTTAGATAAAGTGCAAGGGGCGGCTCATTTCTTTGTCTCAGATAAAGAAGCAAAGCGATTAATCGGAGAGTTAATTGAAAACGTTTCAGGTTATCTAGTGCCTACTTTAGCGCGAGAGGTGGGAGGAAGAAAAAGCAAAACCCCACTCGATCTGTATTTAGAGTAAAAAAACATCTCAATTCAACTAAATTAAAAAATACCTCATTTTTCAAACATAAAAAAACCGAAGCCTAAACTTCGGTTTTTCTTTTATAGCATTGGTCTATTCTAAATTAGAATAACTCTTCTGCTACTTTATAAAGTTCTAGTTTCTCTGGACGACGCATGTTTTCGATTGCATCGATGATATCGTGGTGAACAAGCTGTTCATTTTGAATACCAACACAACGACCACCATGACCTTCAACAAGCAGTTTAACGCCGTAGTTACCCATACGAGATGCTAAGATACGGTCAAACGCACCAGGTTGGCCGCCACGTTGAATATGACCAAGAACTGTTGCACGAGTCTCACGACCTGTTTCTGCTTCAATTTCTTTTGCTAATGCGTTCGTATCTGTCATTAACTCAGTAATCGCGATAATTGCGTGTTTCTTACCTTTCGCAATACCATCTTGAATGTTTTGAATTAACGCTTCTTTGTTTAGGCCAGTCTCTGGAGTAATTACGTACTCACAACCACCTGCAATTGCAGCCATTAATGTTAGATCGCCACAGTGACGACCCATAACTTCTACAATAGAAATACGTTGGTGAGAAGAAGACGTATCACGTAAGCGGTCAATTGCATCAATAACAGTGTTTAATGCCGTTAAGTAACCGATCGTGTAATCCGTACCTGCGATATCATTATCGATAGTACCTGGAAGACCGATACATGGGTAACCCATTTCAGTTAGCTTCTTAGCACCCATGTAAGAACCATCACCACCGATAACGATTAACGCATCAATGTCGTGTTTCTTAAGGTTTTCAATCGCTTTTTCACGAACTGCTACTTCTTTAAATTCAGGAAAACGTGCTGAACCTAGGAATGTACCGCCGCGGTTGATCATATCAGATACGCTATGGCGCTCTAATTTCTCGATACGATCTTCAACAAGACCTAAGTAGCCATCATGAATACCAAATACTTCTAGGCCTTCGGTTAATGCTGTACGAACAACACCACGAACTGCCGCATTCATACCTGGCGCATCGCCACCACTTGTTAAAACACCAATCTTCTTGACCATGGTTACCCTCTAATATGGTTGGGAATTTCAATTTCAATTTCTAATACAGCAAGTAAACTCCCTAATCTACTCACCATTAATAATCTGTAATTTTTTTTCTTATGTAAGAGTATTACCAGTTTACTGAAAAAGTTCGTTGATTCACATCAGAATCAATCACGACTATTTCATTTTTCTGTTACCAAAAAACAATAACTGCTAATAATACTACTAATTCTTACTGAAACTGTGTTTGCTCTCTGTCTGAGTCTAGCACAACTGAAAGTGGGTCTTGATGAATTATAATATCAGAATGTGGGAAAACTGTTAAAAGTTCATCTTCCACTTTATCCGCAATTCGATGCGCTTCAACTAATGGCATCTGATCTGGCAGCTCTAAATGCAATTGAATAAATCGGGTTGGGCCAGCTAAACGAGTTCGTAAGTCATGGATACCTTTAACACCATCGACACGACAGCACGCTTCTCTTATCTGCTCTAATTCTTCCTTTGGCAGTTGTCTATCAAGTAACAATTGGATTGCTTCATACGCCATTTTAAAGGCGCTAATTAAGATATACACCCCAATGACTAGAGCGAAAATAGCATCCGCTTGATGCCAACCATACCAGCTTAACCCAAGTGCTAACATAATAGCCGCATTCATAAATAAATCGGTTTTGTAGTGTAATGAATCAGCAGCAATGGCTTGGCTTCCGGTTTGTTTAACGACCCATTGTTGAACCATTACCAAACCAAAAGTTAATACAATCGCAAAACCACTAACATAAACCCCTAATTCAGGAGAAACAACATCTTGAGGGCGGAAAAAACGCTCAACCCCATTCAATAATAAGAAACAGGCAGAGCCAGAAATAAACATCGCCTGAGCTAATGCCGCTAACGACTCCGCTTTACCATGACCGAAACTATGCTCTTCATCGGCAGGTTGTAATGCGTAGCGCACCACCAAAAGATTGGTAATAGATGCCCCCATATCAAGCAGAGAATCAACTAATGACGCCAATAAACTTACAGAGCCGGTTACCCACCAAGTTCCTAATTTGAACAACATTAAAATTGTCGCAACAATGGTTGCAAGCCATGCAGCCATGGTGACTAAAGACGCATATCGTTGGGTCATCTTTTTTCCAATACTTAAAAAATCAGTCCTTAGTATAAAGCCTTAATCTAATGATCGTTATTCCATTTATTAATATATTTACAACAAAAAAAGTATAAACGAAAAAGCGGGCCTCTATTTATCATAAAGGCCCGCTTTCATTTACTACAGATACTTAAGATTATTTAGCGCAATCTGCGATGTATTTATCTTGGTTTGCTTTAAATTCTGCTTTTTGATCTGGAGTTAGAATATTCATCATTTCATGACGTTTCTTCATCATCTCAACACGGCGATCAATTTGACGCTGTGACATTTTTTCAGCCAAATCTCGTACCGCTTGCTCATCAAAGTTATCAGCTAACATTAAGTTTTGCATTGCTTCATGATCCGCTTTCATCTCAGCTGTTGGTTGACGTTTTTGACCTTTTTTCGCTTTCATTTCAGCTTTACGAGCGTCACGCATTTCATCGAATTGGTCTTCTTGAGCATCAGTAAGATCTAAATCTTTAAACGCTTTTTTATTGGCTTTCATCATGCATTTGCCACCGTGCATGCCTTCGCCTTTCATTCCGCCTTCATGATGGCTTCCACCTGCAGCAAACGCTGATGCAGAAGCTAAAGAAAGAGGAAGAACAACTGCGCCTAAAACCATTTTTTTAATCATGTTCATTGTGTTATCTCCGTTACAGAAAATTTATTTCAATCAAAGGCAGCTCGTTGCTGCTTGGTATGGGATAAGAATAGCTCAGTCAACGTAAATGTGTGTATTTTGAGCGTAAAGCAACGTAAAGGTCATTATCAAGGTTGGTATTCATTCGTTTATTTGGCGATACTATATTCAGAAAATATTACGCAGGTAAATGAGAATGGCAAAAATTTTATTGGTTGATGACGACGTCGAGCTAACCGCATTATTAAAAGATATCCTAAGTCTAGAGGGCTATCATGTTGTAGAAGCAAATAATGGTATTGAAGGCCTTGAAGCGGTTACCGATGATTTGGATCTTATCCTGCTTGATATCATGATGCCAAAAATGAATGGCATGGACATGCTACGAAAGCTACGTGAAACCAATGAAACGCCGGTACTAATGCTAACAGCAAAAGGCGAAGAGATTGACCGCGTCATTGGTTTAGAGCTCGGTGCAGACGACTATCTACCAAAGCCTTTCAGTGATAGAGAGTTACTGGCGCGTATTCGTGCCATTTTGCGCCGAACACAAAGTAAAACCAAAGAGAGCAGTAGTAGCAGTATTAAATATCAAGGAATTGAAATATTCGTAGGCAAACAAGAGGCCTACAACCATGGTGAATTACTGGATTTAACCGGCACAGAGTTTGGATTATTATCTCAATTTATTCAAAAACCTGGTGAGATCATCTCTAAAGAAGAACTCAGCCTAGAAGTACTTGGTAAACGACTTGCTCCTTTTGATCGCGCTATTGATATGCACGTATCAAATCTACGTAAAAAACTGCCTCCTTTATCAGAAGGAAAGCCTCGAATTAAAACCTTACGTGGCCGCGGCTATCTGTTTGTTGAGGAATAATCCTTGTTTAACAAGAAAATGAAATTCCCTCTTATTTCGAGCCTATATGGTCGTATCTTTGCCATATTTTGGTTTACCTTACTATTGGTTTTAATTGGGGTCGTTATCGGCCCTAATTTTGACCCACGCGCTCGCCATAATATTGCAACAGAGCATCTGACTAAGATGACGCAAATTGCAGCTTACATTACCGGTAAATATTCAGAACGCGATGATCTCAAGGCCACATTAAGAGTTATCAGTCATAAAGCGCATAAACACGACGAAAATCTAGACCTATTTTTCACCACACCAACTGGTGAAATTTTAGATAAACCAAAAGAATTACGAGGTAGAAAAAAAGCCTTACTTAATTTTTTAACTTTATCTGATGATCCAAAGCTACCACAACAAAAGCTCTACGGCAGAACTATGATGGCTGGCCCGTTTGATATTGTGATCGCTCATGAAACGGTTTACATGTACGTCGGGAGATATTGGAAAAAGCCTCCTCCTTTTATCCTTCGTATTTTAGATAAACCAATACAGCTCTTATTAGTAACTATGCTCGTTAGCACCCCATTTTTATTATGGTTAGCTTGGGCATTAAGCCAACCTGCAAGACGATTACAAAAAGCCGCGGAAAGGGTTGCCAGAGGTCAATTTGAAAAAGACGAAGCTTTAGAAAAAGGCCCTAAAGAATTCAGAAAAACAGGACAAAGCTTTAACCAAATGGTGGGGTCATTAAACACCATGATTTCAGGTCAACAGCGATTACTTTCTGACATTTCACATGAATTGCGTTCACCATTAACTCGCTTACGAATGGCCACCGCACTTGCTACCCGTAAACAAGGGGAAAGCGCTGAATTATCTCGTATTGATATGGAAGCAGATCGACTTGAGCAGATGATTTCAGAGCTATTAGAGCTATCTCGTATTCAAGTGAACAGCCATCAAGAACGAGAGAAAACAGATGCCTACACACTTTGGTTTGATATTTTAGAAGACGCCAAATTTGAAGCGGAGCACATGAACAAAACACTCTCATATGTAGGGTTAACAGAAACCCCTATTTTTGGTAATCCTAATCTATTGATGAGTGCGATAGAAAATGTCATAAGAAACGCGATTAAATATGGTAATGATGTCATCACCATTCATCTCGCCGTACATGAAAACTCCCTAATTATTCATGTTGATGACAATGGTGATGGTGTTCCAGAAGATGAACTGAATGATATTTTTAAACCTTTCTATCGTGTATCAACCGCCAGAGACAGAAGCAGTGGTGGCACCGGTTTAGGTCTTGCTATTACTGAGAGTGCAATGCACCAACATAGCGGAACCATCATTGCGAGTAAAAGCCCTCTTGGTGGATTACGAATGACGATCACCTTGCCTATCGAACAATAATGATCTCTAACAACATGGCTTACCTCAAAGTAAGCTATGTTGTTACGAGTACGCCCTACCCCGATACCAATCAATTAGATATACTGCGTTTAATTTCCGTTTATTCAAGAGTTCACTATGTTTGATATTGCGTTGTACGAACCTGAGATCGCCCCAAATACGGGTAACATCATTCGCCTGTCTGCTAACTGTGGTGCAAATCTGCATTTAATTGAACCGTTAGGATTCGATTTAGAAGAGAAAAAACTTCGCCGTGCTGGGTTAGATTATCATGAATTAACTCATGTAAAACGCCACAAAAATTACGCAGCCTTTCTTGATTATTTAGAGAATGAGAGTGAAGGTGAGCACCGTATCTTTGCCTGCACCACTAAAACCACCGGTCATCATACAACCCCAAGTTACCAAAAAGGTGATGTGCTACTATTTGGTCCAGAAACTCGTGGATTACCCGCGGATTTGATTGATGGCTTACCAATGGAGCAACGTGTTCGCATTCCTATGATGCCAGACAGCCGCAGTTTAAACTTGTCTAACTCCGTTGCTATTATTGTATTTGAAGCATGGCGTCAAATGGGATTTGAAGGCGGGTTATAATTTCTCTTTTCTCATAGTCAAAATACAAAAATAGCCACGATTAAGTGGCTATTTTTTATCGATAAAGATAAGTAATAAAATGGATTAACTGGATCTAATATTAAATACCATCACCAGAAATAAACGTCTGAGATTTCCCATTAAATTGCTGATCCATATCTAAAGACGGCATTTCAGAACTTGGACGTCCAACGATTTTTGCAGGAACTCCCGCCACTGTTGTATGAGGAGGCACCGCCTGTAAAACAACGGAACACGAACCAATCTTCGCGCCAATGCCCACTTCAATATTACCTAAAATCTTCGCACCAGCGCCAATCATAACGCCTTCACGGATCTTAGGGTGACGATCACCACACTCTTTACCTGTACCACCAAGCGTTACGTCTTGTAAAATAGAAACGTCATTTTCAACCACCGCGGTTTCACCAATAACAATGCCCGTAGCATGGTCAAACATGATCCCTTTACCAATGGTTGCCGCTGGGTGAACATCTACCTGACAAGCGACTGAAATTTCATTTTGAAGATACGTCGCAAGTGCAACACGTCCTTGCTTCCACAACCAATTTGACACACGATAACCTTGCAGAGCGTGATACCCTTTTAAATACAACAAAGGCATCGAATACATAGAAACAGCAGGATCTCGATTGACCGTCGCACAGATATCGCAAGCAGCCGCATCCGTTAAACTAGGATCTGAAGCAAATGCCTCTTCTACAACTTCTCGTACCGCCATAGCAGGCATAGATGCCGTGGCTAATTTATTAGCAAGAATATAACTTAATGCCGCAGCAAGGTTTTCATGTTTAATAATGGTGGCATGATAAAAGCTTGCAAGCATAGGTTCTTGTTCTGATTGCTCACGCGCTTCTTGAACAATACATTCCCATACTTTATGTTTCTTACATTCTTTCATTTTCATACCATCCTTGAATTATGATTCTGATTTTTTGTCGCGTGCTAATAAATCCTGAGCAGCAACTCTTGCATCTTTCCCTTGATACAATACTTGATAAATTTGCTCAACTATAGGCATTTCCACACCCATACGTTCTGCAAGTAAAAAGACTTCTTTAGTATTTCTATAACCTTCAACAACTTGGCCAATTTCTTCCTGTGCACTATCAACATCACCACCTTTACCTAACGCTAAACCAAAGCGACGGTTACGTGATTGATTATCGGTACAAGTAAGAACTAGGTCACCAAGACCCGCCATGCCCATAAAGGTTTCAGCTTCAGCTCCTAACGCTACGCCTAAGCGCGTCATTTCAGCCAAACCACGAGTGATCAATGCCGTACGAGCATTAGCACCAAAACCAATACCATCAGACATACCAGCACCAATAGCGATCACGTTTTTCACCGCACCACCAAGCTGCATGCCAGTGAAATCATTGTTTGCGTATACTCGGAACGTTTTTGAACAGTGGATCTTCTCTTGAAGATCTTTTACAAATTGCTGATCAGGTGATGCAACTGCAATCGCTGTTGGCATACCAGAAGCAAGTTCTTTAGCAAAAGTAGGTCCAGAAAGTACGGCCAGTGAGTGTGATTCACCTAAAGCCTCTACTGCCACTTCTTTTAATAAACGACCTGTTTCAGGCTCTAGCCCTTTTGTCGCCCAACACACACGAGAATCTTCACGTAAGAATGGTTTCACATTACCTAACACCAAACCAAATACATGACTTGGAACCACAACAAGTAAATCACGACTTGCTTGCACTGATTTTTCAAGATCAGTAGACATGATTAATGATGGTGGGAAAGCAACACCAGGTAGAAACTCTTCATTCGCACGGTCCGCTTCTAAACGAGCCATGTGCGTCTCTTCATGTCCCCATAAAATGACTTTTGCGCCATTACGAGCAAGAGAGATAGCAAGAGAAGTTCCGTATGAACCGGCACCAAGTACGGTCATTGAAATATCAGAGTAATCAGTTTGTGTTGTCATAGTGACCATCCAAAACAAGTATCAAAAGATACTAGGTAATAAAAACAAAATGCACTTGTTATCAAAATATAGAAGCTATACAAAAATATAGGACCATATTAGATAAAAAAGTGCATTTATTCTCTACAAATTAATCAATAGCAAATACTATCAACTTATTATATTCAAGATTACGCTTGAGCTGGTGCTTCTGCGTTTTCTTGAGCTTGGTTTTGTAGGTAGTTCATGAACAATGCGTCAAAGTTAACTGGCGCAAGGTTAAGTTGTGGGAACGTACCTTTAACCACTAAGCTTGAAATAGTTTCACGAGCATATGGGAAAAGGATGTTCGGGCAGAATGCACCTAGGCAATGTGCTAGTTGAGCTTCTTCCATTTGACCAGCAGTAAAGATACCACCTTGTTGAACTTCACATAAGAATGCAGTTTCTTCTTCGTTCTTAACAGTAACTGTTAGACGAAGAATAACTTCATAAACACCTTCGCCTAGTTCACGGCTTTGAGTATCAAGATCCAGTTTAACATCTGGATTCCACTCTTTTTGGAACATAGTTGGTGAGTTAGGCGCTTCAAAAGAAACGTCTTTTAGGAAGATACGTTGAATTGCAAAGTTTTGTTGTTCTTGTTGTGCTGCTTCAGCC
The DNA here is from genome assembly GCF_900312675.1 of Aliivibrio sp. EL58. Classification (GTDB taxonomy): domain Bacteria; phylum Pseudomonadota; class Gammaproteobacteria; order Enterobacterales; family Vibrionaceae; genus Aliivibrio. The sequence continues at coordinate 207,773 of NZ_OMPC01000008.1, forward strand.
ATGGGAAAAGTCCTTTCTATTTAAATATGTATGAACGCAGAATAACGATGTAATATTACTCTGCATTCGTGATATCTAAAAAATGAGCCAGATATCACATCAATATGAATCAGTTGCCTAGGAAATCAGCAATTACTTTTTACCTTTAACTAACGGTAGGTTAGCTTCATTCCAAGAGATTAGGCCATTCTTAAGTAATTTAACTTGCTCAAAGCCTGCAGCATGCAAATCATTTGCAGCAGTTTGAGCCGTTTGGCCTGTTTTACATACCACAATAATTGGGGTTGTTTTTGAGTTTTCAAGACCAGATAAGTTACCCGCTTTGATATCGCTTGGTAAAATGTGACGTGCATCCGTAATGTGACCTGATTTGAACTCATCTTTAGAGCGAACATCTACAACAATCGCGTCTTCACGATTCATTAAGGTTGTTGCTTGTGCAGGATCAACCTCTTGGTAGCCTGATGTTTTTTGCTTTACTACGTTCTGAATTAACGCAACAATAATACCAACCCAAACAACAGCTAAAATCATGTTGTTGGTTACAAAATCGATGATTGACGTTTCCATATTCTTTATCTCTAATGTTTTAGATAATCTGATGCGTTCACGCGATTCAGTTACCGTGGGCTCTAAAATTAAGTCGAAAGTATACCCTAGGGTTTGTTCCGAGACTAGCGAGGATAAAAAAACAGGCCGACACAACGAAAATGCTGTGATATTGGTTTTACAATTGAGACCAAACATCAACTCAGTCTAGTCAGACTCAACTCTATCTGAAATAATGCAATGATGAAAATATCCCTTATGAATACGCTTTTCTCTTGTCGTCAAATTTGTACGACGGCGTTAGTGTGCCTGACACTTACTCTTCCGATTTCAGCTCATGCTAACGACGCAGAGTTAAAAGGGATGAAACAAGAAATATCACGCCAAAACTCAGTATTAAGCAAACAAAAAAAAGAACTGACTAGTCTGCAATCGAGTCTTAAAAAACATGAGCTCTCAATCGCTAACGCCTCAAAGAAAGCTCGTCGTGCTGAAAAAGATCTTGATGACGTAAAATTGTCCATTTCAAAACTAAAACAACAGCAGTCTGAATTAGCTCAACAGCAAATTGGGCAAATAGAGATATTAAAAGATTTATTGGTTAACTATTATCTTACTAGCCGTAACAATCAATTATCCAATGTATTGAGTGGCGACGATGTCACTAAAATAGACCGCATGACTCAATACACACAACGCCTCTCTGAAGCCAGAGTCGGCGCTATTTCTCAACTAGAATTCACAACCATGCAGCTAAAAGAGAAAGAAGCGTCTCTTCTTAAACAGCAGCAGCGACAAAGTGAGTTACTTGCTCAATACAAAAAAGAGAAAGCAACCCTTCAAACATCGCAAAACAAACGTAAGAGCACCGTTTCAAGTATCAAAAAACGCATTTCAAACGAAAATGGCTATTTAAATGAACTACAGCAAAATGAAAAACGCTTAAAAGTTGCCATCGCAAAAGCAAAGGCAAAAAACAACGTGCCTATGGATGGCATCGCCCGCCAAAAAGGTCGCTTACCTTGGCCTATCAGCAACCCAAAAACACTACACAGTTTTGGGACGAAACAAACTGGCCAATTAACTTGGAAAGGCATGGTGTTAGCGAGTGAATATGGCGCACCAGTAAAAGCTGTTGATTCAGGAAAAGTTGTTTTTGCTGATTGGTTACGTGGTTATGGCTTAATGGTTCTGATTGACCACGGTAAAGGTGATATGACCTTATATGGCTATAATCAAAGCTTAATGAAGAAGGAAGGCGATAAAGTACGCGCAGGTGAAACCATTGCCGTCGTTGGTGACAGTGGCGGTCAAGATAGACCTTCCCTGTACTTTGAAATCCGCCGTAACAGCAAAGCACAAAATCCTCGTTCTTGGTTAAAACGTTAGGGCTTAATTAATCAGTAAGTTCAGACAGTAAAAAAGCCGCGTTCTCAATTCATATAGAAAGAGAGCGCGGCTTTTTTAATTCAATTTATATATCGGTGATTATTTTAGGGTTTTATTCGGATCGTCTTCTTTACGCTGAAACTCACCTTCAAATACATCGCCTTGCTGATCATTGTGGTTTGCCTGATCAAATGGATTGCCTTGATTAAAAGGCCCGTTTTGGTCAAATCCACCGCCGAAACCTGCATGGAATCCACCTTGTGATGCTCCCATACCATTCACTTTTACACGACTCATTAATTGTTTTGCTAAATATGCTCTTGGTGCCGGCAATAACACCAACATACCTAATGCATCTGTCATAAAGCCAGGAACAAGCAATAACACGCCAGCAACCGCCAACATAACGCCTTCTACGATTTGTTGTGCAGGTAACTCGCCTTGTTGTAATTTTGATTGTACTGACATTAACGTTTGAATACCTTGGCTTCGCACTAATGATGCACCAACAAACGCAGTGATAATTACCAACCCAAGCGTCGGCCACATACCCAACATGCCCCCCACTTGCACAAACAGTGCAATTTCAATAATGGGAACAAAAATAAACATCAGTAATAAAATAGGAAACACAACACACCTCGATTGGATTTAAGACGATCTTTCGCTTTATATTTCTTTATTTAGTGTAGCAGGCATTAACCGCAAACCACTTTTTATCTCTCTATTATGATAGATGCGGCACTTCTGTTCAATTTTCAAGAAAGAACTCTGTAAAAGAGTGTAAACAGCCACCAAATTCATTAACTCAAGTAGCAGTTATATAACCTATAAAGTAAAGATATTAACAACTAGTGAGAGCATTATCTCAATTTGAAATATTTTGCAAAAACTAGACTTAAAAAGTGATCAACTTAACACTTTTACCCCTAAAGAGGTGTATGATGACGTTAAAACAAGGCATCAGGTACGATATTGATCACCTTCTGACGAACGGATTCTACTCGCAGATATGGTCACTTGGACAGAATCCAATAATTAAAATATAGAACCTTAAAGGCTTACTATGACTCAGATGCTTGATTTAGAAAAAACAAATACCGCTACTCGTATTGAAGAAGATTTGCTAGGTGAACGTCACGTTCCTTCAGAGGCTTACTACGGTATTCATACCCTTCGCGCTATGGAAAACTTCAACATTTCAAATGTAACTATTTCTGATGTTCCTGAGTTTGTTCGTGGCATGATCTACACTAAAAAAGCAGCCGCTTTAGCTAACAAAGAATTAGGTGCTATCCCTTCACAAGTTGGTGAGTACATCATCAAAGCATGTGATTTAATTCTTGAAACTGGCAAGTGCATGGATCAATTCCCATCAGATGTTTTCCAAGGCGGTGCTGGTACTTCAGTTAACATGAATGCTAACGAAGTTATTGCTAACGTTGCTCTTGAACTTATGGGTAAAGAGAAAGGCGAATACGATATCATTAACCCTAATGATCACGTAAACCGTTCTCAATCAACTAACTGTGCATACCCAACTGGTTTCCGTATTGCTGTATACAACAGCATGATGAAACTAATTGAAGCGATTGAATACCTAAAAGGTGCATTCGATCTTAAAGATCAAGAATTCCGTAACGTTCTGAAAATGGGTCGTACTCAGCTTCAAGACGCTGTTCCAATGACTGTTGGTCAAGAGTTCCACGCTTGGGGTGTTCTACTTCAAGAAGAAGTGAAAAACCTTAACTACACAGCGCAACTTCTTTTAGAAGTAAACATCGGCGCTACAGCAATCGGTACTGGCTTAAACGCTGCGACTGGTTACCAAGAAGCGGCAGTTCGTCACCTAGCTGAAGTTACAGGCCTAGAGTGTGTTGCTGCTGAAGACTTAATCGAAGCAACATCTGACTGTGGTGCTTACGTTATGATCCACGGTGCGCTAAAACGTACTGCGGTTAAAATGTCTAAAATCTGTAATGACTTACGTCTTCTTTCTTCTGGTCCTCGTGCTGGCCTTAATGAATTGAACTTACCTGAGCTTCAAGCTGGTTCTTCAATCATGCCTGCTAAAGTAAACCCAGTAATTCCAGAAGTTGTAAACCAAGTATGTTTCAAAGTAATTGGTAACGATACTACAGTGACTTTCGCTGCTGAAGCTGGTCAACTGCAATTAAACGTAATGGAGCCTGTTATTGGCCAAGCACTTTTCGAATCTATCGAAATCTTGAAAAATGCATGTGTAAACCTACGTGACAAATGTATCGACGGTATTACTGTAAACAAAGAAGTATGTGAAGCTCACGTATTTAACTCTATCGGTATCGTTACTTACCTAAACCCATTCATTGGCCACCACGAAGGTGACATTGTTGGTAAGATTTGTGCTGAAACAGGCAAAAACGTTCGTGATGTAGTTCTTGAACGTGGCCTTCTAACAGAAGAACAGTTAGATGACATCTTCTCAGTAGAAAACCTGATGCACCCGCAATACAAAGCAAAACGTTACGATTAATCCGTAACACCTCAAATAGCGAGCTCACTGAAGCTCGCTTTTTTTATCTTCTCAATATTTTATTTATAAAAAGATAAGTAATCATTCATACTTTTATTGGTTTGCTGTATATAGCTGTGCAATAAAAATCTGAATAATTATTTTAAATTTAAACACTGGAGTTATCTATGATTGCTGTACAGCTTCTTGTCGTACTACTGTTCATCTATTTAGGTGCACGTATTGGCGGTATCGGTATCGGTTTTGCGGGTGGTGCGGGCGTACTTGTTCTTACCATGATCTTAGGACTAGACGCAGGTTCTATCCCTATCGACGTTATTTTAATCATCATGTCTGTAATTACTGCCATTGCTGCTATGCAAGTGGCTGGTGGTATGGATTGGTTGGTTGACCTAGCAGAGAAATTCTTACGTAAAAATCCAAAACGCATTACTTTCTACGCACCAATCGTGACTTATTTCATGACGATGCTAGCAGGTACAGGTCACACTGCATTCTCTACACTTCCTGTTATTGCAGAAGTAGCTAAAGAACAAGGTGTTCGCCCTTCTCGCCCACTTTCTATCGCTGTTGTTGCTTCTCAAATTGCAATCACTGCGTCTCCAATCTCAGCGGCGGTTGTTTTCTTCTCTGGTATCCTTGAGCCATTAGGTGTGGATTACTTAACGCTATTAGCAGTATGTATTCCATCTACATTCCTAGCGTGTATGGTTGGTGCATTCGTTGCTAACTTCCTAGGCTGTGAATTGAAAGATGACGTCGTTTATCAAGAGCGTCTTGCAAAAGGCCTAATTAAAATGAACGGCGCAGGTAAACGTGAAATCTTACCTACGGCAAAAGCATCTGTTTATATCTTCTGTGTTGCTATCGTTGCGGTTGTTGCTTATGCAACCATGATCAGTGGCAGTGTTGGTCTGATTGAACACCCAACCATTGGTCGTAACGAAGCTATTATGGCATTAATGCTAACCGCTGCTGCTGCTATCGTGACGTTCACTAAAATTGATGCATCTAAAATTGCTAACGCGGCAACATTCAAATCAGGCATGAGTGCGTGTGTGTGTGTTCTTGGTGTTGCGTGGCTTGGTGATACGTTTGTCTCTTCTCACATTGGTGAAATCAAAGAGTTCTCAGCAGAGATCCTTGCACAATACCCGTGGATGCTAGCAATTGTTTTATTCTTTGCTTCAATGCTTCTTTACTCTCAAGGCGCGACAACTACCGCTCTAATGCCTGCAGCCCTTGCGATTGGTGTTGCTCCAATTACGGCAGTTGCTTCGTTTGCTGCAGTAAGCGCACTGTTCGTTCTTCCTACTTACCCAACGCTACTTGCTGCGGTTGAAATGGATGACACCGGTTCAACACGTATTGGTAATCTTGTATTTAACCACCCATTCTTTATTCCGGGTGTTGCAACGATTTCAACGTCTGTTGCACTAGGTTTTGTATTCGGCGGTATTATTCTTTAATTAAGAAAATGCATATATACCTCCCAAAATGGCAGCTAGTATTAGCTGCCATTTTTTATGCCCGTTCTTTATGAGCTGATCGGGACAACTAAAATATCGACTGGAGTATGATGAATTAACGGTCGAGAATACGAAATTATTTTACTTAAAAAGTCATGATGATGCCCACAAATCAATAAATCGATCTCATGCGCTTTCACTGCAGCTTCAACTTTATGACTCAGATCCCCCGTCCCTACCCAAAAGCTTTCAATCGGAAAGTCGGTATATTGCTGAAAATCAGTCAACCATTTATTTGATGGTTCATTTAATGGCTTACGCTCAGGATCAGCCTGTATATCAATTAAATCTGGATAAATCTCACCATGAGTTCCATCAATGTGAATAAAAGAAACTTTTGCATTTAATAACTCCGCCATTGAAACGGCTCTATCAATCAACACATGACTCTCTTTGGAAAGATCTAATGCAACAAGGATATGTTTGTATTTCATCACGCAGTCCTCTTATGACTCATTCTATTAATTAATCATCGCAACAAGCATAGTTTCTAAGCAGACAAAAGAGTGTCGTAGGGATCTCGAAACCGTGACAAATAAAAAATAATTACACCAAGTACCGAAGAGAAATGAGCAGATCATTAACGTAATTGATACTATACTTGCCGAACTCTTGACCATTTCGATAGTCATATCCATATCTATTTTTATAAAGACTTTCACATGACGAACTTACTCCGTTTTCGAGCAGCCCTTTTATCATTTTTCATTCTATTCAGCTCCTTTGCTCCTCAGGCTGTCGCGTCTTTTGACCTGACTAAATTACAAGGTGATCAAACCTCTTCTTTTGTGACAGTGAATGAAGCTTTCCCATTTAATTTCATGCAGCAAGGGGATCGTGTCTATTTAGATTGGCAAGTAATGCCTGATTACTACCTTTATCAACAACGAATTTCAGTTACTGCGAATGGCGCTGAAATTGCGAATTTAGTCATGGAAGAAGGTACGCCCCATAACGATGAATTCTTTGGTAATGTAAACATATATACAGAACCGCTTACGATCACAGTTCCTCTTATCTCGGTTAGTGATAATGCAGAGTTAACCGTGCGATACCAAGGTTGTGCCAAAGCCGGATTCTGTTATCCACCTGAGATCCGTAAAATTCCACTATCCGCACTAACAGGGCTAAGTTCATATCAAGATGAAGCGGCCAACACCCATGTTGTGGCAAAAAGTGATAGCGCACCGGTTAGTGTAGAAAAGAACACATCGTTGACTCCTGAACCAAAAGTAGTCTCTCAAACTCAACAGCAAGAACTGGCTGACAACTTGGGTGATGCTTGGTGGACTCCATTTTTATTCTTAGCGCTTGGTATTGGACTTGCGTTCACACCTTGTGTACTGCCTATGTACCCTATCTTAACGGGTATTGTTTTAGGTGGCGGTAAACTGTCTCATGGCAAAGCTTTCAAGCTCTCTTTTGTTTACGTGCAAGGCATGGCATTAACTTACACCTTACTTGGGTTGGTGGTTGCTTCGGCGGGTATGCAATTTCAAGCGGCACTACAGCATCCTTATGTATTGATTGGTTTGAGCATCATGTTTGTTCTGCTTGCCCTATCAATGTTCGGTGCTTACACCATTCAACTGCCAAGTAGCCTACAAACTAAATTAAATGACATTAGTAACCAGCAAAAAGGCGGAAACTTAGGTGGCGTTTTTGCAATGGGCGCAATCTCAGGTTTAGTCTGCTCACCATGCACAACAGCACCACTGTCTGGAGCCCTGTTGTACGTTGCCAAAAGTGGAGACTTACTAACGGGTGCTGTTGCCCTTTATGCTCTGGCTATTGGTATGGGCATCCCACTAATTCTAGCTGCTGTATTTGGTAATAAACTGCTACCAAAAGCCGGTGTTTGGATGACACATGTAAAAACGCTGTTTGGTTTTATTTTACTGGCTGTTCCTGTTTTCCTACTAGAGCGTATTCTTCCTCATAGCATCACACCATTTATTTGGTCTGCTCTTGGCGTTGCTGCGTTTGGTTGGCTCTATCATGTCAAAGCAACCATGCCTCAATCTTGGAAAACAAGTGTTGCTGGGATCATCGCGATCTTAGGTATTGTTGGCTCAGCAATTCCGGTGATTGATGCTATTTCAGGGAAAAGCAATACAGAAGTAAACACCACCACTCAAGCAGTGACGTTTAAAAAGATAAGTACGATTGAAGACTTAAACAGAGAGTTGGAAGCAGCCAAAGCCCAAGGAAAACCAGTCATGCTCGACTTTTATGCTGACTGGTGCGTCGCGTGTAAAGAGTTTGAAAAATACACCTTTCATAATGAAAAAGTAGAACCACTTTTAGGTGAATTTATTTTACTGCAGGCTGACGTAACCAAGAATAATTCGGAAGATATTGCCTTATTACAGCAACTAAAAGTTCTTGGTTTACCAACCATCGATTTTTGGAATGCAAATGGGGATTATTTATCTGATGCTCGATTAACAGGATTTATGAAAGCAGAGCCATTTATACAGCATTTGCAGCAAAGTGTGAGCTCGGTTAAATAATTTAGGTCCTTTATTGACCAAAATCATTAGCATTACGAAGACACTTATTTTACAATGCGAATTAACGCAATTAAGCAAACTATTACATTAATTTTTTGAGGTATATGATGAGACTTATTCCATTAAACCAAGCAGAACAAGTAGGCGCATGGTCAGCACAGCACATTGTTAACCGCATCAATGAGTTTAACCCAACAGCAGATCGTCCATTCGTTCTTGGTCTTCCAACTGGTGGTACTCCTCTTAATACTTACAAAAAGCTAATCGAACTGCATAAAGCTGGTGAAGTAAGCTTTAAGAACGTAGTAACATTCAACATGGATGAGTACATCGGTCTTGATGCTAACCACCCAGAATCTTACCGTACTTTCATGTTTGAAAACTTCTTCAACCATGTAGATATCGAAGAAGAAAACATTAACCTTCTAAACGGTAACACTGATAACCACGAAGAAGAATGCCAACGTTACGAAGACAAAATTAAGTCTTACGGTCGTATTAACTTATTCATGGGCGGTGTTGGTAACGACGGTCACATTGCATTCAACGAGCCAGCTTCTTCTCTAGCATCTCGTACTCGTATCAAAACACTGACTGAAGATACTCGTATTGCTAACTCTCGTTTCTTCGATGGCGATATCAACCAAGTACCTAAGTACGCGTTAACAATCGGTGTTGGTACTCTACTTGATTCTGCTGAGATCATGATCCTAATTACTGGCCACAATAAAGCTCTTGCACTACAAGCTGCTGTTGAAGGTTCAGTAAACCACCTATGGACAGTTTCTGCGCTTCAACTTCACCCTAAATCAGTAATCGTTTGTGATGATGCATCACAACAAGAACTGAAAGTGAAAACAGTTAAGTACTTTAAAGAATTAGAAGCTGAAAACATCACTCACGTGTAATTTTTGACTTCAATTAAATAAAAAAAGGAGAACATAATGTTCTCCTTTTTTTTAATTTGATTAACCACATCGTCTCATATCCCCTAGTTAGTAAATTCATCCGCTTTTATTTTCCTACGTCCTTCTTCTATTCAGAACATTCACAGTCTTTTTAAAACCTAAATTCTTTGCTTTTGGTAAACGACACCCATGATTAACCAAGATAGACCTTAATACCCCTCACCCCTTAAGGGGTAATTATATTTGTAATAAAGTTTCACTTTAAGGTATTAACAATGAAGCCATTTAATTCGAATCGTGAAAGAAATATCAAAGTGAGATCTAGATCTTGTTGGGGTTTTATTATTTAAATATAAATTCAAAATAAGTGATTCGCATCACCTTTTTCCCTCTAGGTGGATACCAATAAATGTGACGTTGCACGATTTATTATTATTGACAATATTGCTTTTAACTATTTGTTGTAAAGTTTCATATCAATAACGTTATGGAGATCTACTTTATTTGGATTAGTTGCTGAGGTTTTGTGGAGAGAATCACGAATTTCCCGTTATCGGTTCTATTAAAAAATCTATGGTAAATTATGTCTGTACTTAGAAATTAACCAATGGCTTTGGCGAGCCATTTTAGAATATTTAATAAAACCTCAAACGGGGAATCACTTATGATATCACCAGATGCAAAGATCAAGATACAAAATTTTGGTCGTTTTTTATCAAATATGGTAATGCCTAATATCGGTGCGTTTATCGCATGGGGCTTTATCACTGCTTTATTTATCCCAACAGGTTGGATCCCTAACGAAGCATTAGCGAAACTTGTTGGCCCGATGATTACATATCTACTTCCACTACTAATCGGTTATACCGGTGGTAAATTAGTTGGCGGCGAACGTGGTGCTATCGTTGGTGCTATTACAACAATGGGTGTCATTGCCGGTACTGATATTCCAATGTTCATGGGCGCAATGATGGTTGGTCCTATGGGTGGCCTAGCGATTAAACTGTTCGATCAAAAAGTCGATGGTAAAATCAAAAGCGGCTTTGAAATGCTAGTAAACAACTTCTCAGCCGGCATTATTGGTATGCTATGTGCGATTGTTGCTTTCTACTTTATTGGTCCTTTTGTTAAAGTATTATCAGCCGGCCTTGCAGGGGGCGTAAATTTCCTAGTAGAAGCTGGTCTTCTTCCGCTGACTTCTATTTTTGTTGAACCCGCAAAAATTCTATTTCTAAATAACGCGATTAACCACGGTATTTTCTCTCCTCTTGGTATTCAACAAGCAAACGATGTTGGTCAATCTATTTTCTTCTTAATTGAGGCGAATCCAGGTCCAGGCTTAGGTATTCTTCTTGCTTACATGTTCTTTGGTAAAGGTTCTGCAAAACAAACAGCTGGTGGTGCATCAATAATCCATTTCTTTGGTGGCATCCATGAAATTTACTTCCCATACATTTTAATGAATCCACGTCTAATCCTTGCTGCTATTGCAGGTGGCATGACAGGAGTATTTGTTTTAACTCTATTTAATGCAGGTATGGTTGCTCCAGCGTCTCCAGGTTCTATCTTTGCTATTTTATTACTAACACCAAAAGCATCAGCTATCGGGGTTATCTGTTCAATTTTATCAGCAACAGCAGTTTCATTTACTGTAGCTGCACTACTAATGAAAATGCAGACAACATCAGATGAAGATGACGGTACGTCATTAGATGACGCCACTGCAGCAATGCGTGATATGAAATCAGGCTCAAAAGGCAAGGCTTCTGGCATTACTGCTGAGAAAAGTAATTCACCTAAATTAAATAATATCCAAAAAATCATCGTAGCGTGTGACGCCGGCATGGGTTCAAGTGCCATGGGTGCCGGACTTCTTCGTAAAAAAGTCCAAGCAGCAGGCCTAAACATTAGCGTAACAAACTGTGCTATCAATAACTTACCTACGGATGTCGATATTGTGATTACTCATAAAGATTTAACGGACCGTGCACGTAAGCACGCAGAAAATGCAGAGCATATTTCACTTACTAACTTCTTAGATAGCCATATCTACAACGATTTAGTTGCACGTATCATGGCATCAACTTACCCAGAAGCCGCGAACGATGATGAAATACCACAAGTCTCTCCAGTAGCAGCGAATGATGAGTTTTTTGAACCACAAAAAGCACAGCCATTTCAAATTGAAGAAAAAAATATTCACCTTGGACTAACCTTCAAAACAAAAGAAGAAGCCATTCAATACGCCGGAGAACAACTTGTATCTCTTGGCTACGCAGAACCAGAATATGTAGCAGCGATGTTTGATCGTGAAAAACTAGTACCAACCTATCTTGGTGAATCTATTGCCGTACCACATGGAACAATAGAAGCCAAAGACCGTGTAATCAAAACAGGCATCGTCATCTGTCAGTATCCATCAGGTGTTCAATTCACTGAAGACGAAGATGATGTAGCTAAATTGGTTATCGGTATCGCAGCTAAAAATGACGAGCACATACAAGTAATTACCTCTATTACCAATGCGCTTGATGAACCTGGTGCCATTGAAAAACTAACATCCACTAACAGCGTTAGTGAGATTTTAGAAATTCTTTCAGGCGAACAAGCAGCATAACAATCATATAGAAATATAGATCAGCTCTCCCCCTATAGGGTTGATCTATCTCCTAATATCAAATTGAAGGTAATTATTATGAAAGCAGTACATTTTGGCGCAGGCAATATCGGTCGTGGTTTTATTGGTAAAGTTCTTTCTGATTCAAACGTCGCTGTTACATTTGCAGACGTTGATGCTCCATTAGTTGATCAACTATCTCATGACCAATCATATAAAGTGAAAGTCGTTGGTTCTGAGTGCCAAATAGACACAGTTACACACGTAACTGCTGTAAATTCGGCAAGTGCCGATGTAATTGACCGCATTGTACATACCGATTTACTAACAACCGCGGTAGGTCCTAACGTATTAAATATCATTGCGAAAACCATCGCAAAAGGCTTAACCAAGCGTTTTGAAGCAAACAATAGCTCACCACTGAATATCATTGCTTGTGAAAATATGGTTAGAGGTACCACTCACCTTAAAAACGAAGTCTACTCTCATCTTGATGAATCTTTTCATGCCCGTTGTGATGAGCTAGTTGGTTTTGTTGATTCTGCGGTTGACCGTATTGTTCCGCCGTCAGAAGCGGCGAATGACGACTTACTTGAAGTGACTGTAGAAAGCTTCAGTGAATGGATTGTTGATGAACAACAATTCAAAGGTGGCGTACCTAATATTGCAGGAATGGAAAAAACAGACAACTTAATGGCGTTTGTTGAGCGTAAGCTTTTCACCTTAAATACAGGTCACTGTATCACCGCTTATCTTGGTGCGTTAAAGGGCCATGAAACTGTACGTGATGCTATTCAAGATCCTGAAATTAGAGCTGAAGTAAAAACAGCAATGGAAGAAAGTGGCGAAGTACTTATTCGTCGCTACGGTTTTGATAAAGAATTACACGCTGCTTATATTGAAAAAATTCTAGGCCGCTTTGCGAATCCATACTTACGAGATGAGATTGATCGTGTTGCACGCCAGCCAATTCGTAAATTAGGTGAAAATGATCGCTTAATCAAACCCTTATTAGGTACAATAGAATATGGCACCAAGAACAAAACATTACTAAAAGGTATTGCCGCTGCATTTAAATATGTCAATGAAACAGACCCTCAAGCAGTTGAACTACAAGATTATCTAAAAGTGTCAGGATTAAAAGCAACATTAGCTCATTACACAGGGCTAGATGAAAACGGTATCGAAGCGATGGAAATTGAAAAAATATTCAACGCACTAAACTAATAATAAAAATAAGAGAGGCGACGGCCTCTCTTCTTATGGCTATTTTATGACAGAAGTAATTAATGAATCTTACATTATTGAGCGATTAGACAACGCCCCATCAATGCGTGGTTTTTTTATTATTGCCGTCGATATTCTAAATGAATCTATTGACGGTTTAATTCAGCGCATTTTCCAAAAAGATAACTTTGCGGTTCAATCTGTAATTGGTCCTTTACTACAAGATTCTGGCCCATTGGGTGATTTAAGTGTGCGTTTAAAGCTGCTCTTTGGCTTAGGTGTTCTACCGAATAAAACCTATCATGATATTGAAGGCATCATTAAAATACGCAATGCCCTTAATTCAGCAATGGAAGATGTACAGTTCACAGATCCTCAAATAATCACCCCAATAAACAAGCTTAATTTAATTACAAGAATGGGAATGATGCAGTTAGAAATACTACCGCTAAATGATGATACTGATTTGATTTTTTATCAGATGCAAGTCGATAGACAAAAGCAAATGATCCGTTCAGGACTCTCACTTGCTATTGTAGATATTTGTTCTGAATTACAAAAAGAAAGTCCATTTTAACGGCTTTCTTTTTGCAAAAATTTATCTCTTAGGCAACTTAATCGATATCACCGTAGCCAATAGCAAGAACCCAAACGACACCCATAAACAGGCAGCTAGCCCTGCTATCTGAAATACCAATCCCGATAAAATAGTCCCAATTAAGCGTCCCATCGCATTTGCCATATAATAAAAACCAACATCCATCGACACCCCATCACCTTTGGCATAGCTGACAATTAAATAAGAATGTAGCGATGAGTTAATCGCAAACACAGCACCAAAGATTAATAATCCAATGACGATAACATATTGAGCTTGCCACCCTATTTGCACACCATAGGCAATAAGCCCAGTAACCAGAGTTAATAAGCCAGCCCACCACATTGCAGCGCGGCCATCCGGTACTTTACCTTCTGCTTTACCTGTTATTTTTGGTGCGAAGCCTTGTACAAATCCATAACCAATCACCCACAGAGCGAGAAACCCACCAACCCACGAATGGTCCCAGCCAAAGGTTGTGCCTAAGTAAATCGGTAATGCGATCACAAACCAAACATCTCTCGCACCAAATAAAAATAAGCGCGCAGCGGAAAGAATGTTGATCTCACTCGATTTAGAAAACAGCTGTGTAAATTTAGGCTTAGATTTGGCTTTACCCATATCTCCATCAAGAAAAGCTAAACTACCAATCAATACCACAAAAAGAACCACCGCCATGGCGATAACTGCCGCTTTAAATCCTATGGTAGAAAGTAGAACCCCTCCTAAGAAGAAACCCGCTCCTTTTAGTGCATTTTTAGATCCCGTTAAGATAGCAATCCACTTGTAGAGAGCTCCTTCTTGATCGCTTGGCACTAATGTTTTTATCGCACTTTTAGCACTCATTTTATTGAGATCTTTTGCGATACCAGAAAGAGCTTGAGCCGCCATTACCCAAGGGATAGTGAGCCACACAGTAGGCACAGCAAGCATCAATAATGCAAATACCTGCATCCCTAAACCGACGTTCATGGTTTTATTTAACCCCAAACGTGCACCAAGCCAACCACCAATTAAGTTAGTCACCACACCAAAAAATTCATAAAACAAAAAGAGCGAAGCAATTGCTAAGGTGCTGTAACCTAAATCATGAAAATAGAGCACCACTAACATGCGTAATGCGCCATCGGTAATAGTGAAGTTCCAGTAATTGAACGTCACTATCATGTACTGTCGTACACTATGACTTAATTGAGAAAACATAAAATTCATCCGTTCAAATAAAAAAGCCCCAGAAGATAATCACTTTCTGAGGCCTTATCTAAAATTGATTATTTGCTAGCAAGCGCATCAATATATTCAATTTGTACTGGCTTCGTGAAGGCGCCTGGACGTAATACTTGAACCTGCTGCTTAATCACATCCAGATCCCAACCTAAGTCCAACAATAAATGCCCAGCAAGCAAGCCTGTGCGACCAGACCCGCCCATACAATGCATTGCTACCTTGCCATTATTTTCTAATACTTGTTGCAGCTCAGGAGTCGCTGATTTCCATTGTGCTGCAAACTCATCACCCGGTGCACAATCGTCTTCAATTGGTAAATAAAACCATTTCATGCCTAGACGTTGCACTTCTTCACCAAGAGAGCCTACGCCTTTTTCTGTTAACTCATCTTGGTTTAATGCCGTTGCTACCGCTTCAACACCTTGTGCTTTTAATTGCTCTAATGAGGCCGTTAACTCAACCCCTTTTGTTCCCGGACACGGAGTCAAAATTAATGCGCCATTAGTGCCAGTAACTGGTAGTTCCCAAATAGGATGTGTCATTTTAGATTCCTTAAAACAATGCCATTAATATTAAGCTAAACCAACGTTACGAGCCAACTCAGCAGTACGAGTTGCATAGCCCATTTCGTTGTCATACCAAGCGTAAATCTTCACCATGCGCTTACCCACAAGCATAGTAGATAGCGCATCAACAATCGTTGAGCGCTGGTCGCCTTTGTAATCAATCGATACAAGTGGACGCTCTTCGTATCCTAAAATACCGTTTAGATCACCTTGTGCTGCATCCTTTAATAACTGATTTACTTCTTCAACCGTGGTGTCTCTTTTTACTTCAAAGATAATGTCAGTCAGTGATGCATTAGCTAAAGGAACGCGTACCGCATGACCATCAATTTTATCTTTTAGCTCAGGGAAAATTTCTACAATCGCTTTGGCAGAGCCTGTTGTTGTTGGGATCAAACTCATGCCACACGCACGTGCACGGCGAAGGTCTTTATGGGGAGCATCTAAAATGGTTTGTGTATTGGTCAAATCATGAATAGTGGTAAATGCTGCATTTTCGATACCCAACCCTTTATTGATAACTTTAACAATTGGAGCGAGACAGTTGGTTGTACAAGATGCTGCAGTCACAATTTGGTGAACAGCTGGATCAAAAATATCGTCGTTCACACCAACTACAATATTCGCAACGCCTTCTTCTTTGACCGGAGCAGAGACAACTACTCGCTTAACACCTTGTGCTAAGTATTTATCTAAAAATACGCGCTTACGGTGCACGCCCGTCGCTTCAATCACAACATCACAACCAGACCAATCAACCGCGTCGATGTCTTTTTCTTGCGTGGTTTTAAGCTTTTGGTCACCGATGATCATAATACTTCCATCGGTAGTCACTTCATGGCTCCAACGCCCTTGAATTGAATCAAACTCAAGTAAATGCGCCAATGTATGGGTATCTCCTGCCACATCATTGATTTGTACAAACTCCAGTTCAGGCCAATCAAATGCCGCTCTTAATGCTAAGCGTCCAATGCGGCCAAAACCGTTAATACCTACTTTAATTGTCATCGTCTTAATCCTTAATTTAGCAACACACTTTCATTGCGTTTAATTTATCAGTGTCTTTTTTGTATTGAGCTTGCAAACAATTCGATTGCTTCAAACCCTCTATAATTTTGTTTAACCAGCCTGGTAATTCGGTGCTGATTTGGTAATACACCCACTGACCTTCACGCGTATCAACCAATACACCTGATTGACGTAGCAAAGCTAAATGGCGTGAGATCTTCGGTTGGCTTTCATCTAATGCTTCTGTCAGTTGATTTACGCATAAACGACTTTCACGAGCGATAAGTAACAGACAGCGCATGCGCGTTTCATCAGACAGCAGTTTGAAAAATTGATGAGGTAACATAAAAAGCCTTAAATATGGATATATGCATTTCCATATATAATAGATAAAAAATGGGAAAGATCAAGGATGGAAAACTAAGTGCCATAAAAGATTCATATAAGATTCATATAAGAAAAATAAAACAAAAAATAGCGCTTCAGCAATCACTTTCCTAAACTAAAAGATAAATAGTGTGGTTTTAAAGTTAATTCAAAGAAATTAATATTAAATAGTGATAGTTTTATAACTATATAAAGTTCAAATAATAATCGCTTTACATGGATGTGCGTATGACAGCATTTTTGACTTCTCGTTTTGATTCACAAGATAACATTATTGACCTATCAAAATGGCAAGAACTTGCAGATTTAATTGTTGATATTTTTGATGCTGATTGTGGTGCTATTATCGAATTTACAGGCCGTTCTTTTCATACTCTTGTAAGCAGTAATAATGACACAAACTTTCTTCATCAAGGCTCTCAATGGTCTAGTGACAGTAAAAGTTTTTGTCGTACGATTGTTGAAACAGGTAAAGAGCTATACGTTCCGAATGCATTAGAGAGTGAATATTGGATAAATGCACCCGCGGTTGAGAATGGCCCTGTAAGATCATATTGTGGAGTTCCCGTCTTTCACCCTGATGGTTCTATTTATGGAACTGTTTGTGCGATAGATACAAAACATACCAATTATAAAAATGCATTAATTAAACTATTATTTCACCTTTCAAAGCTCATCACTGCTGACTTAAAAATGGCATACGAAGCTCAACAACATAAACAAATGGCCCTGACCGATTCAATGACAGATCTACTTAATCGTCGCGGTTTAGACGTTTTAGGTAAGCAAAAACGAAAAGATGCAAAACGATACCAAAAAACTATTGGTATTCTTTATCTTGATATTGATAACCTAAAACAAGTAAATGATAATTTTGGTCACTCAACTGGAGATCAATGCATTCAAGTCTTGGCAGATATTCTAAAAAGCGAAGTCAGAGAGTCAGATCTTATCGCTCGTACGGGTGGCGATGAATTTATTGTCTTAACGTTATTAAATAAAGAACAAGAAACTGAATTAAATGCCCTTTCATTACGCATTCGTCAACGTTACCAAAAGAAAACACAACACCAGCCAGGTTTACATATCAGTAGCATCAGTATTGGCCTGCACCTTGAATCCCATAACTCAACAACCTCACTAAAAGACATGTTCATGAATGCTGATGCCTCTATGTATAAAGAAAAAGAGCAGAAAAAAAACACCATCGAATAATGTAATTCAAACAAACTGCCAACTATTACGTATTAGTAAAAGTGATTTTCTTTTTATGGCTATTATCACGGTTTAAGAAATAAATATAATGCTCACATCCAAGCAGAGTGCACTATTTAAATACTCTGTTAAATAATACATTCCGGCCTTTGCCAACGCTTTGAATTGATTTCAAAGTTTATATTATGTGAGTAAAAATTATGTCCCGAATCATTGTGGTTGGTGGTGGCGCTGCTGGCCTAGAATTATCAACCCTATTAACTAAATCAACCCGTAAACAAGATGAAATCATTTTAGTTGAACCAGAAACGCATCACTACTGGAAACCTCGATTGCATGAAATTGCTGCTGGTACGTTCGATAGTGATTTAGATTCGGTCTGTTATTTTACTCACGGTGCTCACCATGGCTATCAACATTACCAAGGGGCAATGACAGATATCGATCGTGAAAATCAAACCCTCTTCGTTCGTCGCCCTGATGGTACAAAATCAGGCCTAAGTTATGATTATCTTGTGGTTGCTATTGGTGCAATCAGTAATGATTTTAATACCTTAGGCGCTCAAGATAACTGTTTATTTTTAGATTCAGCAGGACAAGCTCGCCAGGCGTGGAACCAAATTAGTCAAATATTACGTGAAGGTAAAAACAGCACTATTAATATAGTTGGTGCAGGTGCAACAGGCGTAGAGCTGTCAGCAGAATTAGCTCGAGTAAGTAAAAAACTAAAACGTTATAACGCCTCATCTTTAAATATTAATTTGATTGAAGCAGCGCATCGAGTTCTACCAAATAGTCCACAAAAAATGTCTGACAAAGTATTAAAAGAACTAGAGAAAAGCGGTGTTAATGTATTACTTGAAACTCGTATTAGTGAAGTAACGACTAATGGAATGAGAACCAATACTGATAAATTCTTGGGTGCCAATATTCAATTCTGGGCCGCTGGTGTAAAAGCACCTGATTGGCTAAATGGGATTGGGAACTTAAGCTACAACCATATGAACCAAATTAACGTAAACCAAAATCTGAGCTCAACAGAAGATCCTCGCATCTTTGCTATTGGCGATTGTGCTGCTATTCCACAATCTGATGGTTCTTTTGTACCACCAAAAGCGCAGGCGGCTAACCGTGCAGCTGTTCACTTAGCAAAAAGCTTAGGTCGTTATTTACGTGGTAAAGAGTTAACTGATTTTACCTTCCAAGACGGTGGTATGGTGGTTGCTGTAGGTCATCACTTTGCCGTTGGTACCTTTGCTCCAGGTACGCGTTTAGAAGGGAAATTAGTATTACAAGGTCGATTGATTCGTCGTTTATACGATACTATTTTCCGCCTACACCAGAGAACAGTAACGGGTATGTTTACCGTTTCACGATTAATGATAACTAAGCGATTAAAGGCTTTCTTTAAACCTGCTGGTATTTAAGTTATATCGATTCGACTTCTGATAAAAAGTGATACAAATAAAATGGCAGTCAATTATAGACTGCCATTTTATGATTATAATCTTATTACTTTCACTATTTAGCTAAAATAATGAACACTATATTCCCATCCCAACCTGGAAATAAAGCGCGGTATCTTCTTCGCTAAACGCTAAATCAATACCTGTTTTCATGCCATAGCGACGAGCAATTAAATAGCGAAATCCGACACCGTAAGCGTATTGTTCATCTTCTTTAAGTAATGAATTATGGTGTGAGGATGCGTAGCCCAATCCAGCAAATAGATTGCTTGACCAACGCGTTGTCCATTGATAATTAACTTGTCCTTCAAGCGATAGCGTCTGCTCACCTTGATATCTATTTCTTGCGATACCACGGAGTTCAATATCAGGATAGGCAGGAGGAGGTAACACGGTTTCATCAGTGAACAACGATTTATAGTAGCCTCTAAATGCTAAAGACCATTGTGGGCTTAACGTCCAATAATGATGACCTTTCACATTAAAAGTATCAAAGTCGTAGTCACTGCCAATATCATCCCGAAACCAAAGATATTCAACCGTGTAGTTAAGCCCTTCTGTTGGATTTAAAAAATTATTCTTACTATCATATTCCATCAAAAAACCAACACCTGATGCTGTTGGCGTTGTATTCCCTAATCGATTTAAAATTTCATCGGCTTTTGGGTGACTATTAATACTTAACTCTGGCTGAAAATATTTCTGCACGACCCCAATAAACAACGGCGTATCCTCAACTCGAAACTGAAGCTGCTGCATTCCACCGCCGCCATTCATTCCAAACTCCACACCACTATTTTCAGCAATAGGGCTAAGTGCCCCGGATTTATTATCTTGGCGATAAAACGTCATATTCATATCGCCATAAGCTAACCCTCCCGTATAACGGATAGAATCTTTATTCCACGTTCTTCTGTGCCCTATAAACCCCATCCATGTACCATTCTCTGTTGCAAAGCCACCAGCAATGGTAATCGCAGGAGTTAATAACTGAGCGCCACCGTCTAATGATGTTGCAGCTAACTGCTTACGTTTTTCTCTTTGAGCATCGGACTCATGTAAAAACACACCAGCAAAACCAAAACCATAACCAAGGGCTGGTTCCGTAATTAAAATAGGTACCGGCAGAAAACCATACGCATTTTCAGCAAGATACTCCCCCATATCGAGATTCCCATCAATGGGATCAGTAAACTCAACCGCGAGAGAAGAAAAGGAAGTCAGAAAACTAATAAGTGTGCAGTGTTTCCATGAGATAAAACGCATCATAAACATCCATATTTAAGAAGCTGAGCATAGGTAATACGGTAAGTATGGCTAAAAGTCATTCAAAAACAAAATATTAAATAAAAAATGGCGATACCCATCATTGGATATCGCCATTCGAATTATATTTTTGTATTTACCCGTTAGTGGGGTCGACTTAACAAAATTACTCTACCGTTACCGCTTTCGCTAGGTTACGAGGTTGATCGACATCCGTCCCTTTAATTAAGGCAACATGGTACGAAAGTAACTGCATCGGTACTGTGTAGTAGATAGGTGCTGTTACTTCACTTACGTGAGGCATCTTGATGATCTTCATGTTCTCATCCGCTTCAAAACCTGCTTGTTCATCAGCAAATACATAAAGTAAACCACCACGAGCACGCACTTCTTCTACGTTTGATTTTAGTTTCTCTAATAAATCATTGGTTGGTGCAACCACAACCACTGGCATGTCAGCATCAATTAATGCTAATGGGCCATGTTTTAATTCACCGGCGGCATAAGCTTCAGCATGAATATAAGAGATTTCTTTAAGTTTCAGAGAGGCTTCAACGGCAATTGGATAAAACTCACCACGCCCTAAAAATAGCGTGTGTTGTTTGTCTGCAAAATCTGGGGCTAACGCTTCAATCTCTTTATCAAACGATAACGCTTGTTCGATTTGAGCAGGCAATGCATGCAAGGCTTCTACGATCTCTTTTTCTTTTTCTTTTGAGATACGGTTTTGCTGTTTACCTAATGCCGTAACTAACATCAATAACGCGGCAAGTTGTGTGGTAAAGGCTTTCGTTGATGCAACGCCAATCTCAGTTCCTGCACGTGTCATGAAAGCAAAATCAGATTCACGAACCAGAGATGAGCCTGCCACGTTACATACTGTCATTGCGCCCATGTAGCCACGCTCTTTGGCTAAACGAAGTGCTGCTAAGGTATCTGCCGTTTCACCTGATTGAGATAAAGTGATCAATAAGCTATTTGGACGCGTCACAAATTTACGGTAACGGAATTCAGAGGCGATTTCGACATCACAACTCACGCCCGCCAATGATTCAAACCAATAACGAGCCGTCATGCCTGCATTGTAAGAGGTACCACAAGCAATAATTTGTACATGTTCTACTTTATTTAGTATCTCAACCGCGTTAACACCAATACTTTCAGTCACAACAGAGTCATTGGTAATGCGGCCTTCCATGGTATTAATTAACGCTTTTGGCTGCTCAAATACTTCTTTTTGCATAAAGTGACGATATTGCCCTTTATCACCCGCATCGTGCTCAGCATTTGATTCTGTTATTTCACGCTCTACTCGTTCACCGCGGGCATCGAAAACCACCACATCACGACGAGTGATCTCTGCAACATCACCTTCTTCAAGATACATAAAGCGACGAGTCACATTAAGTAAGGCAAGTTGATCAGAAGCCAAGAAGTTTTCACCAACACCACGGCCAATCACAATTGGGCTACCAGAACGAGCAACAACAAGACGTTCTGGATCACGACGATCCATAACCACAGTACCGTAAGCACCATCTAATTGTTTTGCTGTTTTTTGTACTGCTTCAATTAATGAATCTGAAGTACGTAGCTCCCATTCAACTAAATGAGCAATCACTTCAGTATCGGTTTGAGATTCAAAAACATAACCACGCTCTTGCAATAAAGAACGCAATGTTTCATGGTTTTCAATAATGCCATTATGAACAATCGTAATATCACCAGAGACATGAGGGTGCGCATTAATTTCAGAAGGCTCACCATGAGTTGCCCAACGGGTATGAGCGATGCCTGTACCGCCAACGACATGAGATTCTTCTACTGCATTCGCCAGTTCTTTTACTTTACCCAAACGACGTAAACGAGTGTAGTTACTGTCTGCATCAACAACCGCAACCCCTGCAGAATCGTAGCCGCGATATTCTAAACGACGTAATCCTTCAACTAAAATTTCAGCTACATCTCTTTGTGCAACTGCACCTACGATCCCACACATGGCAATACTCCAACTATTCTAATTTTAAATTCTAGGTTTTAAGAAGCCTCTTATTGCTTCTTAAGTTATAAATAACCGCTGATCGGCAGCAAAAATGTCAGCGGTATCGTATAAATTAAATCACTGAGCTCTGATGACTCGTACATTATGTGATTCAATTTTCTGTTGTTGTTCTTGGCTTAAATCATTATTGGTGATCAACACATCAATGCTGTCCCATGGCAATTCAACGTTAGGGATTTTTCGACCAATTTTTTCAGATTCCACCATTAAAATAACTTCACGAGCCACTTCAGACATCACGCGGCTTAAACCCACTAATTCATTAAATGTGGTTGTTCCGCGTTCCAAATCAATCCCATCAGCACCAATGAACAGCTGATCAAAATCATAGGATCTTAAAACCGATTCGGCCACTTGACCTTGAAATGAATCAGAGTGACTGTCCCATGTTCCACCTGTCATCAATAACGTTGGTTCGTTTTCAATTTCTTGCAGTGCATTAGCAACAGGTAATGAGTTGGTCATTACAACTAAGCCATTTCGTTTCGATAATTGATTAATTAATGCTGCTGTTGTACTGCCACTATCAATAATGATCCGATTATGATCTTTAATCAGTTCAACGGCGGCAGTAGCAATAGATAACTTTCGTTTCGAAACTTCTTCACAGCTATCTTCTTGAATGATATTTGATGGCATTAAAACTGCGCCGCCATATTTACGCATCAGTAACCCATTTTTTTCTAATTCTGTTAGGTCTTTTCTGATGGTAACTTCTGATATATCAAACAAATCAGAGAGAGATTCAACACTCACCTCACCTTGCTCCGTTAATAGAGAAAGGATCATATGGCGGCGTTGTTTAGTGTTTCTTTTTGACATAACAAACTCAATAAGTTTCGATTTGAAAGAAGTTTAGTTTCGTTTCATTCGATTGTCTATAGCAAGAAGTTAATTCGTTTTAAATAATAAGATCCTCAATATCATTATTTTCCTGCAAACCACTAATAAGTAAGAGAGGCAGCGCAGACTTTAGCGCCTAAAAATTGCTCAAGAGAAAGTAAGATGTTAATTTTGCTTTATAACTTATAAGGAATTTTGTAGCTATGGACGACAACTACACTATTATTATTGCGGATGACCATCCCTTATTTCGCAATGCACTTTTTCAATCTATTCATATGGCGATCAGTGGGGCTAATTTACTTGAAGCGGATTCTCTTGAAGGCTTATTCGCGGTATTAAACAAAGAGCCTGATCCTGATTTACTCCTATTGGATTTAAAAATGCCCGGCAGTAACGGAATGTCTGGATTAATACAGCTTCGCTCTCAATATCCAGATCTGCCTATTGTTGTTGTCTCGGCCAGTGAAGAAGCCAGTATTGTTTCTCAAGTCAAAAGCCATGGCGCTTTCGGTTTTATTCCTAAATCCAGTGACATGAAATCACTCATTACCGCCTTAAACCAAATTCTTGCTGGTGATTCATATTTTCCTGAAGGCTCAATAAAAAACTCAGCAGCTTGTGATGATTTAGCGACAAAAATAGCAGCCCTTACCCCTCAGCAATATAAGGTGCTTGGCATGCTATCTGACGGCTTACTCAATAAACAAATCGCCTATGATTTAGAAGTATCAGAAGCCACGATAAAAGCGCACATGACGGCAATATTTAGAAAATTGGGCGTTAAAAATCGTACTCAAGCGGTTATTTTGTTGCAACAAACGGAAAGTTAACCTTGATATAACACTCTAGCCGTTAAAATCAGTTAGGTTACCCACTCATTATTTTAATCCCTCTGCGTAACCTAACCTCTGGGAGAACCCATGATAAGTATCCTCATCACTCAATTTGTTGTTCTTTGGGCTGTCATTGATCCTATTGGATCCGTTCCTGTCTATCTTTCACAAACTCAGCACCTAACCGCCAAGCAGCGTAAAGTAGTGGCACTTAAAGCCGTTGCGATCGCGACTGCTGTACTTTTATTTTTCCTTGTTATTGGGCAACTCCTCTTAGAAGCCATGCAAATTCCTCTACCAGCCTTTCAAGTCGCTGGTGGATTAGTTCTGTTAATCTTTGCTCTTACTATGATTTTTGGTGAGAGCAAGCCAGACCAAGAACAGAAAATGAGTGAAGAGCTAAGTCATTCAGACCTGGCTGATTTAGCCGTTTATCCTTTAGCTATTCCGTCAATTGCATCGCCTGGTGCCATGATGGCTATTGTTATGCTGACAGATAATTCTCGTTATTCTTTTTTAGATCAATCAATTACCGCTGCAGTAATGATTGTGGTTCTCGTCATTACGTTATGCTTATTACTTGGCGCAACATTTATCCATAAGATAATTGGTAACGTCGGTGCTGCTATTATTAGCCGCGTGATGGGGTTAATTCTAGCGGCGGTTGCTGTCAATAATTTACTTCTTGGGATTAAGAACTTTTACTTTTAGTCCTTTATAAAGTCTTAGACCTTGGTATTAATTAACATAATATCAACATAATAAAAAAGCTATCCACTTCACATAAAACGCTCATATTTTGGGCGTTTTTCTTTATCTGCTCGACTAAAGTTGCACTGTTTTCTTCTCTTCTCACTGCTAATCTCTTTTTGGTTACATATTTTTAACATTAAAAAGGAGCTGGCTATGGCGTTCGAAACAAAAGAACAAGCACAAGCCTATTGGAAGGAAAATCTAGGGATCATGGGCGGACTGCTCACGATCTGGTTCTTAGTCTCATATGGCGCAGGGATATTATTTGTTGATGCACTTAATGCATTTCAATTTGGAGGATTCAAATTGGGGTTCTGGTTTGCACAACAAGGTTCAATTTATACCTTTGTGGCACTGATCTTTATCTACGTTGCACGCATGAATGCACTAGATAAAAAATACAACGTACAAGAAGACTAGAGGAATTAGCATGGATATCCAAACTTGGACGTTTATATTAGTAGGTATCACTTTTACCCTTTATATCGGTATTGCGATATGGGCTCGCGCTGGATCAACCAGTGAATTCTATGTCGCGGGCGGGGGCGTTCACCCTATTGCCAATGGCATGGCAACAGCCGCTGACTGGATGTCGGCAGCATCGTTTATTTCAATGGCGGGTATCATTTCCTTTGTTGGTTATGATGGCGCTGTATATCTTATGGGTTGGACCGGCGGCTATGTGTTATTAGCGCTTTGTCTTGCGCCTTATCTACGTAAATTTGGTAAGTTCACCGTGCCAGATTTTATCGGTGAGCGTTACTATTCTCGAACTGCTCGTATGGTGGCGGTTTTCTGTGCCATCTTTGTCTCTTTCACTTATGTGGCAGGACAAATGCGTGGTGTGGGCGTTGTATTCTCTCGATTCCTAGAAGTTGATATTAATATCGGTATCATCATTGGTATGGGTATCGTATTTTTCTATGCGGTACTAGGTGGCATGAAAGGCATCACTTATACGCAGGTTGCTCAATTCTGTGTCCTCATTTTCGCCTTCCTTGTTCCTGCGGTTTTCACCTCAATCATGATGACTGGTAATGTATTCCCTCAAATAGGTATGGGCTCAACCGTTACTGGTTCAGAAGTCTACTTATTAGATAAGTTGGATGGATTAACCACTGAACTTGGCTTTACGCCATATACTGACGGCTCTAAGAGCATGGTTGATGTCTTCTTTATCTGTGCGGCTCTTATGGTAGGTACTGCGGGTCTCCCTCATGTAATCATTCGTTTTTTCACTGTACCTCGTGTTAAAGACGCACGTATCTCTGCTGGTTGGGCATTACTATTTATCTCATTCCTATACACAACTGCACCTGCGGTAGCCGCATTTGCTCGTGTAAATATGATTGAAACCATTAATGGTCCAGATAGCCAAGGGGTTGCCGCTGCTGATGCTCCAAGCTGGTATAAAAACTGGGAAGACACTGGCCTAGTCGGTTGGGAAGATAAAAACGGTGATGGCAAAATGTTCTATTCTGGTGATGAACGTAATGAAATGGACATCAACCGAGATATCATCGTTCTAGCATCACCTGAACTAGCAAATTTACCAAACTGGGTTGTGGCATTGTTGGCTGCAGGTGGCTTAGCTGCTGCATTATCAACGGCTGCTGGTCTACTACTGGTAATATCGACCTCTATCTCTCATGATTTATTGAAAAAAGGCTTTAAGCCAAATATGACAGATAAACAGGAGTTGCTCGCCGCCCGACTTGCCGCCGTTGTTGCCATCGTTGGTGCTGGTTACTTAGGGATTAATCCGCCAGGCTTTGTTGCACAGGTGGTTGCGTTCTCCTTCGGTTTAGCCGCCGCATCCTTCTTCCCTGCGATTATCTTAGGTATTTTCTATAAGAAGATGAATAAAGAAGGGGCGATTGCAGGTATGGTTTCAGGTGTCGCATTCACTACCGCTTATATCGTTTACTTTAAATTCATTAACCCTGCAGCAAGCACACCTGATAACTGGTGGTTTGGTATCAGCCCTGAAGGGATCGGTACGCTAGGTATGTGTCTGAACTTCATTGTCTCGATTGTAGTGAATAAAGTAACCGCTGAAGTACCACAAGATGTGCAAGATCTGGTTGAGTCTATTCGTTACCCTAAAGGGGCAGGTGAAGCTCACGATCATTAATATCTTATTAATTAAATAGATAACGTCAGATATTGATTAATAATCTAGGCTAGAAAAAGGGAGTTAGTGAATGCTAACTCCCTTTTTATCTACACTGGATTAAACCTAATTATTTACGCTTTTACATGCCGATTTAATACCGCCCTAAGCTTTAACGGCTTAACTGGTTTTGCTATAAATCCAAAGCCATTGCTTTTAATACTTGCCAATAAATCATCGGTTTTGTCGGCACTGATCATCACTCCTTCAAACGTATTCCCTAAACGTAAACGGCATTGTTGTAATACCTCCAGCCCTGTTCTGTCGTTATCCAAGCGATAATCTGAAAAGATAACATCCGGAGTCCAGCCTTCTTCCAAACACTGTAAACTGCTCATTAAATCTGTTGCCGTTTTCACTTCACAACCCCAACGAGACACCAATGATTCCATACCGATAAGAATGTCTGGTTCATTATCCACGCATAACACGCGAACGAAACTTAATGGCAATTCAGGCTTTTGCTCTACCGTAGGCTCATTGCTCTCAAGCAGTACACCTCTATCAAGCGTAACGGAAAATACCGAGCCTTGATTAAGCCATGAACGTAATGAAATCGTATGACCAAGCACATGAGAAATACCGCGAGCAATAGCAAGTCCCAACCCTAATCCTTGATCTGCTCGATTTTGATCAACACGGGTAAACTCATCAAAAATAGCCTGTTGTTTCTCTTCCGGAATACCAATACCGCTGTCCCATACGTCCACACGGATCTTGCCTTCAACTCTTCTCGCACCAAGAACTACTTTACCTTGTGGATTATATCTAAATGCATTGGTTAGAAAATTTTGCACCACTCGACGCAGTAATTTTGGATCAGATTCAACGATCACATTCGAATGAATAACAGAGAACTCGATGCCTTGTTGTTTTGCTAAAGCACCAAATTCCGCTTCTAAATTTGAAAACAAACTGCTCAATGAAAAGCCTTGAACATGTGTCTCTAACTTACCAGCTTCTAGACGAGAGATATCTAATAAGTCACCAATCAGCTCTTCTGCTGCACCTAAAGCACTCTCAATGTGACCGGATATTTTTTTGGTTTCTGCTTCTTTTGCTACTTCACTCAATGAAGACGCAAACAAACGCGCTGCATTTAAAGGTTGCATTAAATCATGACTAACGGCGGCGAGTAGCCGACTTTTTGATTGAGAAGCCAATTCTGCACTTTGGGTGGCGCTAACTAATCGCTGATTTAATTTTTCTAACTCTTTGGTTCGCTCATGAACTCGAAACTCCAAGCTCTCATTGGTTTCTTTAAGTGCTTTTTCTGCTTGTCTAAAAACGGTGATATCTGTAAAACTCATCACAAATCCACCATTAGGCATCGGGTTACCCTGTACTTCAATAACCTGTCCATCCGCTCGAATTCGAGAAGACACGTGTCGGGTCCCACGTTCTAAATGCTCAACCCGTCGCTTAACATGCACTTCAGGATCTCCGGGCCCACAAAGACCTTGCTCTGCGTTGTGTCGGATAACATCTGCAATGGGTCTTCCTACTTGAATTAACCCTGGTGGGAAGGTGAATAATTCCAAATAGCGTTGATTCCATGCAACCAACTTCATCTGCTTATCAACTACTGCAATTCCTTGGCTAATGTGCTCAATTGCCCCTTGCAATAAACCACGGCTAAAATCATACAACTCAGAGGCTTCATCAACGATTGTTGCGACCTCTTCCAATTGCATATTTCTGCCTTGCAATGCTGAAGTAAGAACTAAA
The DNA here is from genome assembly GCF_900312675.1 of Aliivibrio sp. EL58. Taxonomy (GTDB): domain Bacteria; phylum Pseudomonadota; class Gammaproteobacteria; order Enterobacterales; family Vibrionaceae; genus Aliivibrio. The sequence continues at coordinate 237,148 of NZ_OMPC01000008.1, forward strand.
CGCGAAGAAGATGCGCCAAAGACTCCGGCCAATACTCGCTCAGTATGACGGATCAACGCAGAGCTCGCTTGTTGTTGTGGCAATAAGGATTCATCATGCTGTTGAGAGAACTGGCGAAAGGCTTTTTGAGCTCGGCGGCGACCTACAAATCGCGAAGCCAACATTTCCAATTCACCAACCGTCACTCGAGTTTGATAAACACTAACATCTTCATTTTCAGGTAAAGGGGCTCCAACAAAAGAGGCCGCTTGTAAGCGCTCACTTAACGATGCTCGAGTGATTGATGATACAAAAATAAATAATAGGGTATTAAGTCCTAAACTGAGCATCATACCCCAATCCGAGGTCTGCACCTCAAGCGTTTGCAACCACTGCGGCGGCGTAATAATCCATAACAAAAGATTATTTTCGGCACTGCCTGCGAGTATCTGAGTCTGGCTCATTAACGTGATTAACCACATTAAAAAACCAATCATTAAGCCTGCATATACTCCTTTCTTATTGGCATTTCGCCAATACAATCCACCAATTAACGCCGGTGCAAATTGGGCTATCGCCGCAAAAGCTAATAAACCAATGACCGACAGTGAATCAATTGAATCAAGCGCTTGATAAAATCCCCACGCGGCTAATAACAATAAGAGAATGAGTACGCGTCGAATAGTGACTAATAAGTTTGAAAAGTGCCCAAATGAGCGTCCTGTGGTTTTGACTCGACGCAATAATAAAGGCAGAACTAAATCATTCGATACCATAATGGCAAGTGCGATAGTAGATACGATAACCATGCCGCTGGCTGCTGAGGTTCCACCAACAAAAGCCAGTAATGCCATATTCTCAGCACCTACCGATAGCGGCACGCTAATAACAAAACTATCACTAACCTCACCAGAGAGCAGAGCTTGTCCCGCCCACGAGATAGGCAGTACAAATAGACCAATCAAAAACAAGTAGAGTGGAAATACCCAACGCGCCGTGCGTAGATCTTGCGCCTGTTCATTCTCCACTACCGTAGTATGAAATTGGCGCGGTAAACAGATTATCGCCGCCATCGTTAAGATCGTATGAAACAAAAGCGTAATGATATTTGGGGATTGGTAAGTTTCTTTGGCAATTGAAATTAAATCAACATTACTATCAGAATACGCTAAATAAAGAATGAAACCTCCGACCGCAAGAAAAGCGACCAATTTCACTATCGATTCAAACGCGACCGCCATCATCAAGCCACGGTGATGTTCTGTGGTATCAATGTGTCGAGTACCAAAAAGAATCGTAAATACCGCAAGGGCACCACCAACAAACCAAGATATATGCCCATCTTGATAGCCTAAATCCAGAGCCAAATTAGGAGCGACAAGATCGAGTCCCATCGTGATCCCTCTTAATTGCAATGCAATATAAGGAAGTATCCCAACCACCGCGATAATCGTAATAACACCAGCTAAACCTTGAGATTTTCCATATCGAGCCGCGATAAAATCAGCAATAGAGGTGATATGCTCTCGCTTTGCAATCAAGATAATTCTGGCTAAAAAACGCCATGCAAATACAAACACAAAAATGGGAGCAAGATAAATGGGAAGGAAAGACCACGGGTTACTGGTGGCTTGGCCTACGGTGCCATAAAAGGTCCATGACGTACAGTAGACTGCAATAGAAAGACTATAAATCCACGGGCGATACTGAGCTAACCACCCTTTTTGCCTATCGCCATACCAGGCAATTAAAAATAATAATCCTAAATATGCCAGCGACACTGGCACTACTATCCATCCTTGTGTCATCACTCATCCTTGGTGATACCATTCTAGTGCCCTAAAAAAACGCTAGAAGGGTACAAATACTCTGTAGCACCATTCTAGCGTTATATTGTCGCTTGTTTTTTACTCAAGCTAACAAATGTGATTAAGACCTATTTATCTTTCACTTTATCCAATTTAATCAGCAGAGCAAAGGCTCCCATCACAGCCATGAACCAGAAAATATTCGCTCCCCATGCTTCATAACCCCAACCACTTAATGTCGTCATTAGTGCAATAAATGCACCTAAAGGAATCGCATTATATAAGGCTTGCAGAGGGATCATTTTATTTTGAGGGAATCGCTGAATATATTGAATTGCCGCTAGGTGCGCCATCGCAAAAGTCACACCATGTAAAGCCTGAACGAGCACTAAAGCAAACAGTTCTGTCGTTGCTGCGGTTAACCCCCAACGGACCATGACCCCAACAGCCGCAACTTTAAATAGTGTTGATATTTTCCATCCTGCAAACAGTTTTTTACTGAAAGCAAATACCATGACCTCAGCAACAACCCCTAAACTCCATAGGTAACCAATGGTACTTTCTTGATAGCCCGACTCTTTCCAGTAGATAGAACTAAAACTGTAATACGCTGCGTGACTGCCTTGAATTAAAGAAACCAAAATAATGAATTTTAATACTGGTGCTTCTGTTAATAATGCAAGCAATGGTGGACGAGTTTGATCTTCTTCAGAAACCGATACTGGCATTGGGTTAGGGTTTCGCATCACTAAAAACAGTGCCGCTAATATCCCAGCAATCGCGGTATACACGATCATATCGGTGCCAAAGCCTGACACTAAATAACCCACCACCGTAGAGCCGGCAATAAAACTCACCGAACCCCATAAACGAGTTCGACCATAATCTAATAAATTATTCTTCGCGTAATAGTTTGTCATCGCATCAGACAATGGAACTGCAGGACCACAGGATAAATTAAAGAGCACCGTGACAAATGCCATCCACCAGAAACTTCCCCCATTAATTAAAAACAGACCAAGTGCAATTAACGAGGCGAAAGTAAGAATTCGTAACGCGGGAATTAAGTATTCAACCTTATGCAAACGAGGAGTTATTACCAAGTTCGCTACACAACGCGTCGCAAAACCTAAACCAATTAAGACACCGATATCTCCAGCAGATACGCCTTGGTCTTCAAACCACAGCGCCCAAAATGGTAAATAGACACCATAGGCGAAAAAGAACCCACCAAAGTATTGAGAGATCCAAGCAAAAGGAGAAACGCGAAACATGACAATGTCCAAAGGGAATAAAAAGAGACGCTCATTATGGCATTGTATTTGTTTATAAAAAGGGAAAACAAAAGAGAAGAAAAGTGCACCTTTTAAAATGTGACTTCGCCTTCAAATTTCACACCTTTTATGAAAACTCTAGACTAAAGTCGTCTTCATTCTTAGTTCATTTCTAGCGAGAATAGAAAAAATCGTCGATTAAAGGATGGAGTTATGCCAACTGAACTCAATTTCTCAATAGCCCCATTCAATATTCTGACAGCTGCACAACAAGAACAATTATCTCGTCATGTCGATATCGCTTACTTCCGCTCAAATGACATTATTTTGCATCAAGGGCAATCCTCAGAAAGCTTATACATTATAATAAAAGGCGTAGTTGAAGAGCGATCTCATGACAGTGGGGAGATCTATGCTCATTATACTCATGATGATATTTTTGATGTTCGCTCTCAATTAGATCACTGCGTAAAACACAATTATCACGCCCTTGAAGACACCTTATGTCACCTTATTCCTACTGAACTATTTCTCTCTATTTATCATGAGAATCCAGATTTCTCCGCTTACTTCAATGGCAGTTTAGCAAAACGAAAAGCGCTTCTAGCCCAAGCAAATCAACAACAAAATTTGGCTGAATTTATTCTCACAAAAGTTGATGATGATACGATTCACAAATCAATTACGGTAGATTGGAATACTTCATTAAAACAAGTCACTCACCTGCTTAAAGAAAATAATATTGATGCGCTTTTTGTGGCATTAAATCAGTATGACCCAAGGCATAAAGAAAGTGAAAATCCGTTACCCATCGGGATCATTACTCGTACCGATTTATTACACGCGTTGGTACTTGGTGATCATGAACAAAATCATCCTGTCGGCCCAATAGCAACCTACCCAATCGTATATATTCAAAAACATGACTATCTATTTAATGCCATGACTCTTATGACTCGCCACCACGTAAAAAGAGTTGCAGTGTTAGAGGAAAAAAAATTAATTGGTATGCTCGATATGACACAGGTATTGAGTCTTTTTTCTACTCATTCTCATGTATTAGCTCTGCGTATCGCCCGCTCACAAAGCATTGAAGAGCTAGCAATAGCAGCCAATAGTCAAACCCAACTCATTAATACTTTAATAAATAATGGCATTCGTACACGATTTATTATGGAGCTAATATCTACCGTTAATGAACAGATCATTGAAAAGGCGTTTACGTTAACTATTCCAAAAAGCCTTCATGATCATTGCTGTTTACTGGTTATGGGATCAGAAGGACGTGGGGAACAAATTTTAAAAACCGATCAAGATAATGCCTTAATCATTAAAAACGGATTGGAATGGCATCAAGTTGGTGAGCTGATGACACAATTTACCCAGACATTACTGCAACTTGGCTACCCTTTATGCAAAGGCAACGTAATGGTCAGTAACCCCCACTGGGTAAAAACAGAACAGGGGTGGCAGCATTATATTCATCAAATATGCACTGAACATAATGGCGATAATATGATGAATTTAGCCATATTTTCTGATGCCCAAGCCATTGCGGGTAATCGAGCTTTACTCTCTCCATTAAAACAGAGCGTCAGTGAGAAATTAAAAGACAACGAACTTGCGTTGAGTCTTTTTACTCGACCCGCCTTGCAATTCACCGTGCCACTCACCCTGTTTGGTAACGTCAAAAATAAAAAAGAAGGCATCGATATTAAACAAGGAGGGATTTTCCCTATTGTTCATGGCATTCGCGCCCTTTCTTTAGAGCAAGGACTAGAAAAAACCAACACCTTCCAACGTATTGAAGAATTAAGTTCACGCAGAGTATTAGAGCCATCAACCGCCGATAATTTAACTGAAGCATTGAAATTATTTTTTAAATGGCGACTTCGTCATCAACTGCAAGAAAGCCAAAATAGAGTCTCCAATTATATTCATATTGAACAACTCGATAGAACAGAAAGAGACTTACTGCGCCATAGCTTACATGTGGTAAAAAAGTTTAAAGAGTGGCTTGGTTACCATTATCAAATAAGGGATTAAGCGATGAATATTCTGCAACGATTATGGTGGCGATATAAATTACAAAATCATGCTCACCACCCTCTCTTTTCATCCTATTCTGGTGATGAGTTAGTCTCTATTGATTGTGAAACCACCAGTCTTGACCCTAATCATGCTGAATTGGTTTCGATCGCGGCCATTAAAATTAAACATAATCGAGTATTAACCAGCCAAACAATCCATTTAAAGCTGACACCACCACAAAGTTTGAACTCTGATTCCATTAAAATTCATCAACTTAGACATCAAGATCTCATTTATGGCCTATCAGAAAAAGAAGCGCTCAATCAGTTAATTCAATTTATTGGCAATCGACCAATCGTCGGCTATCACATCCACTATGATAAAAAGATTTTAGATCGCGCTTGCCTACGTCACTTTGCTCACCCTTTACCCAATGCACTCGTTGAAGTGTGTCATATCTATCATCATAAATTAGAGCGATTATTACCAAACGCCTATTACGACCTCAGCATTGAAGCCATTTCTAGACATTTAGACCTACCGCAGGCCGAACGCCATGACGCATTGGAAGATGCCATTGCCGCCGCACTAATCTATGTTCGCTTAACTCATGGGGATTTTCCTGATTTACCTAAAATAAGAAATGCACACAGTTACTGATCTGCGTCTCAAAAATCAACACTCACTCCCCTAAAAATTCAGTAAACCCTTCTTTCTCTGACTAAAGTCTAATTGTTGAAAAACCATTTCTAACCGAAAGTAATATCAACCCTACCAATAAAAAAACAGAGCCAATGACGGTGCTGCAATGAAATCCAGTCATAAATTGGATATTTGCTGTATTCACAAGGAGAAACAACATGAGTGACATTCACGTATACCCAGTCAATCAAGACATCGCAATCAATGCCCATGCCGATGAAGATAAATACCGTGAAATGTATCAGCAATCCGTGATTAATCCTGAAGGATTTTGGCGTGAACATGGACAAATTGTGGATTGGATGACTCCTTATACCAAAGTAAAAAACACCTCTTTCGATACTGGTCATGTAGACATTAAATGGTTTGAAGATGGCGAATTAAATGTCTCAGCAAACTGTATTGATCGCCACCTTGCTACTCGTGGTGACGACGTTGCTATTATCTGGGAAGGCGATGATCCTCAAGATGATGCCTCAATTACCTTCAATGAACTTCATGAACAAGTATGTAAATTTTCAAATGCACTAAAAAGCCAAGGGGTACGCAAAGGCGATGTGGTTTGTATTTATATGCCAATGGTGGCAGAAGCCGCAGTCGCAATGCTTGCTTGTACCCGCATCGGTGCGGTCCATACCGTTGTTTTTGGCGGTTTCTCCCCTGAAGCACTAGCAGGACGAATTGTTGATTCCGATGCAAAAATCGTGATCACGGCAGATGAAGGCGTTCGTGGCGGACGCACGGTTCCACTAAAAAGTAACGTGGATGATGCTTTAAATAACCCAGCAGTTACCACGATTGAAAAAGTTGTTGTGTTCCAACGTACAGGTAATGACATTGAATGGACTGAAGGTCGTGATGTTTGGTGGCATGAAGCAACCACGATTGCTTCTTCACATTGTGAACCTGAAGCGATGAATGCAGAAGACCCTCTATTTATTCTTTATACTTCTGGCTCAACAGGAAAACCAAAAGGTGTATTACATACCACTGGCGGCTATCTTGTTTATGCAGCAATGACCTTCAAATATATTTTTGATTACCAAGAAGGCGAAGTATTCTGGTGTACTGCCGATGTTGGTTGGATCACTGGGCACACTTATCTGATTTATGGTCCATTAGCGAATGGGGCAAAAACCATTTTATTTGAAGGCGTACCTAACTATCCAAGCACCAACCGCATGAGTGAAGTAGTAGATAAACACAACGTAAATATTCTTTATACTGCACCTACTGCAATCAGAGCATTAATGGCTCACGGTAAAGAAGCGATAGAAGGTACATCAAGAAGCTCTCTTCGAGTGATGGGGTCGGTAGGTGAACCTATAAACCCTGAAGCATGGGAGTGGTATTACAACACTATTGGTGATGCTCGTTGTCCAATCGTTGATACGTGGTGGCAAACTGAGACCGGTGGAATATTAATATCTCCACTACCTGGTGCAACCGCATTAAAACCAGGTTCAGCAACTCGTCCATTCTTTGGCGTTCAACCTGCTCTGGTTGATAACATGGGTAACCTCATTGAAGGTGCTGCCGATGGTAATTTAGTTATTACTGATTCTTGGCCGGGGCAAATGCGCACCATCTACGGTGATCATGAGCGTTTTGAACAAACTTACTTCTCAACCTTTAAAGGTATGTATTTTACCAGCGATGGCGCTCGACGTGACGAAGATGGATATTATTGGATCACTGGCCGTGTTGATGACGTATTAAATGTCTCAGGTCACCGAATGGGAACCGCTGAAGTTGAGTCAGCCTTAGTCGCTTTTGATAAAATAGCAGAAGCCGCGATTGTTGGCGTTCCTCATGATATTAAAGGGCAAGCCATTTATGCCTACATCACACTAAACTCTGGTGAAATACCAAGTGCAGAACTGCATAAAGAAGTAAAAGATTGGGTTAAAAAAGAAATAGGCCCTATCGCTACACCTGATTTTCTACACTGGACCGACTCATTACCAAAAACACGTTCAGGAAAAATCATGCGTCGTATTCTTCGTAAAATTGCCACTGGTGATACTTCAAATCTAGGAGATACCTCTACTCTTGCCGATCCAAGTGTGGTTGATAAACTGATTGAAGAACAAAGAAAAATTGCCTAAGTGAATCTATTTACCAACACCAACCTCTAGAGTAAAAACTCTGAACAAGGTATTGAGTCGCTATTAGCCATAATAGCGACTTTTTTCTTGTGACTTCTAGCTCAAATTTACAGAACTGTTAGCCCTTTCCTCATTAACTTGCTAATAAACAAAATTAAAAACTGTATAATTACTCAACAAATTAGAAAGTATTTGTTAACTAACAAGTAAAATTACGGAACTTAACTGCCCTCTTTGCTTCTTATTATCACATTTGAGTCAAAATATGTTTTATTCTCTTCTCATAAAGTGAGAACTTAGAGCTGATAAGACCAGTATTTTGCTGCGATTTGCTGTGATATTGTCTATAATTGCTTTTTATGAGTATTTGTAAGCCAATATTTGCAAAAACTCATTAGATCGAATATAAAAATTATGCTTTTTTTACTTCAATCGCAAGAACAAGGAATTTAGCATCACAATGTCGACTCAATCACGAATTTTAGTTCTCAATGGCCCGAATCTAAACTTATTAGGTCTTCGAGAGCCTGCACATTATGGCAATCAAAATTTAGAACAAATTGTTAATTCTCTAACTATTCAAGCCAATGCATTGAATATTGAACTTGAGCATTTACAGTCAAATCGTGAATATGAGTTGATTGAAGCAATTCATAATGCTTATCAAAACATTGATTTCATTATCATCAACCCAGCAGCGTTTACGCATACTAGTGTCGCTTTACGCGATGCATTGCTTGGGGTTGATATTCCTTTTATTGAAGTACATTTATCAAATGTCCATGCTCGCGAACCTTTCCGCCATCACTCTTATCTTTCAGATAAAGCGGTTGGTGTGATTTGTGGTTTAGGCGCTGATGGCTACGAATTTGCTTTGAATGCAGCAGCAAAACGTCTGCGTTCAAATTAATCACTGAATATAAAACAGAAGAGATTACACAATGGATATCCGCAAAATTAAAAAACTGATTGAACTAGTTGAAGAATCTGGCATTGCTGAACTTGAGATCTCTGAAGGTGAAGAATCAGTACGCATCAGCCGTGCTGTTGCACCAATGGCTCAATTAGCACCAATGCAAGCAGTTGCAGCTCCTGCACCTGTAGCGGCTCCAATCGCAGCACCTGCGGCAGCTCCTGTTGCTGAAGTACCAGCTGAAGTTGCTGGTCATAAAGTTTGCTCTCCAATGGTTGGTACGTTCTATGGCGCTTCAAGCCCTGACGCAAAACCATTTGTTAAAGTTGGCCAACAAGTAACTGCTGGCGATACATTATGTATCGTTGAAGCAATGAAAATGATGAACCAAATTGAAGCAGACAAATCTGGTGTTGTTACCGCGATTCTAGTTGAAGACGGTAACCCGGTTGAGTTTGATCAACCTCTTGTTATCATCGAATAATAGAGGTCTCTATGTTAGATAAATTAGTTATCGCAAACCGTGGTGAAATTGCACTACGTATCTTGCGAGCATGTAAAGAACTTGGCATCAAAACCGTTGCTGTACACTCTACAGCTGACCGTGACTTGAAACACGTTCTACTTGCTGATGAAACGATTTGTATTGGTCCTGCTCGTGGTATCGACAGCTACTTAAATATCCCTCGTATTATCAGTGCAGCTGAAGTTACTGGCGCTGTAGCGGTTCACCCTGGTTATGGCTTCCTGTCTGAAAATGCAGATTTCGCTGAACAAGTTGAACGCTCTGGCTTTATCTTTGTTGGTCCAAAAGCGGAAACTATCCGCATGATGGGTGACAAAGTGTCAGCAATCACTTCAATGAAAAAAGCTGGCGTACCTTGTGTACCTGGTTCTGACGGCCCATTAGATGATGATGCCGCTAAGAACAAAGCTCACGCAAAACGTATTGGTTTCCCTGTAATCATCAAAGCCTCTGGTGGCGGCGGTGGTCGTGGTATGCGTGTTGTTCGTGCAGAAAAAGATCTTGTTGAAGCAATTGCAATGACTCGTGCAGAAGCAAAAGCATGTTTCAATAACGACATGGTTTACATGGAAAAATTCCTTGAAAACCCTCGTCACATTGAAGTTCAAATTCTTGCTGATGGCCAAGGTAATGCTATTCACCTTGGTGAGCGTGATTGTTCTATGCAACGTCGTCACCAAAAAGTGGTTGAAGAAGCTCCGGCTCCTGGTATCACTGAAGAGATGCGTAAATACATCGGTGATCGTTGTACTCGTGCGTGTATCGAAATTGGTTACCGTGGTGCAGGTACGTTTGAATTCCTATATGAAAATGGCGAATTCTACTTCATTGAGATGAATACACGTATTCAAGTTGAGCACACGATTACTGAAATGGTAACGGGTATCGACTTAGTAAAAGAGCAACTGCGTATTGCTGCTGGCCAACCATTATCTTATACCCAAGATGATATTAAGCTACGTGGCCACTCTATTGAGTGTCGTATTAATGCTGAAGACCCAGTTAAATTCTTACCGTCTCCAGGTAAGATCACGCGATTCCATGCTCCAGGTGGTATGGGTGTTCGTTGGGAATCTCACATCTATACTGGCTATACAGTGCCACCACACTACGATTCAATGATCGGTAAGCTAATTACTTACGGTGAGAACCGTGATGTTGCTATTGCTCGTATGAAGAACGCATTAAGTGAAATGATTATTGAAGGTATTAACGTAAATACGTCTCTTCAACTATCAATCATGAACGATGAAAACTTCCAACACGGCGGTGCTAATATTCATTATCTTGAGAAAAAATTAGGTCTTCAATAAGACGCTAATTTTATTCTTTTAAGTTAAAGAAATAAATAAAGGCCGTGAGTGATTACACTCACGGCCTTTTTCTATGATAAAATTCGCCGATATTTCCAACTAAAAAAAGTGATCCCCATGCCTTGGATTCAAGTAAAACTAAACGCAACCTCTGAAAATGCTGAACAAATCAGTGACATACTAATGGAAGAGACTGGTGCTCTTTCTGTAACTTTTTTAGATGCTAAAGACGTACCTATTTTTGAGCCTCTTCCTGGAGAAACTCGTTTATGGGGCGAAACGGATATTGTTGCTCTTTATGATGCAGAAACCGACATGGATTTAGTGATTGCACAGTTAAAATCAAGCTCAGTACTTGATGATAATTTTGCTTATAAAGTAGAGCAATTAGAAGACAAAGACTGGGAACGCGAGTGGATGGACAACTTCCACCCTATGAAATTTGGTGAGCGTTTATGGATTTGCCCAAGCTGGCGTGAAATCCCTGAGCCTGATGCTATTAACGTAATGCTTGACCCTGGTCTAGCGTTCGGTACAGGCACACACGCAACAACCGCACTTTGCCTTGAATGGTTAGAGAGTATCGACCTAACTGGTAAAACCGTTATCGACTTTGGTTGTGGTTCTGGCATCTTAGCGATCGCGGCGATCAAACTAGGCGCAGCGAAAGTGGTTGGGATCGACATTGATCCTCAAGCGATCACCGCTTCAAAAGAGAATGCCGCTCGTAATGGCGTTGTCGACCAATTAGAATTATTCTTACCGGAAGAGCAACCAGAGAACCTTGTCGCTGACGTAGTTATTGCCAATATTCTTGCTGCTCCCCTACGTGAACTTTCAAGCATTATCACTGCTCACGTTGCCCCTGGCGGCGCTCTAGCAATGTCTGGTGTACTTGATACTCAAGCTCTCGATGTCGCTTCATATTATTCTGAGAACTTCACTCTTGATGCGATTGCAGAGCAACAAGAATGGTGCAGAATCTCAGGAATTAAGAAGTAACGTCGCCTCAGACCTACTCCTCCTAGAAAAAACTTCAATGCCTCAATACTAAATTTGAGGCACAAAACCGTCTAATTGACTGAAATATAAACAAATTGCATAAACTATTTGTAAATGCTCAAAATTTGCTCTTTTCAGGCGGACAAAAAATGCGTAAAATGCGCGCCCTTGCTGACACAAACGTGTGTGGATGTTTTGCAGATAGGTAAATATACATTAAAGAACAATCTTATCGTTGCTCCTATGGCTGGTGTAACTGATAGGCCCTTTCGTGAGTTGTGTATGCGTTACGGCGCAGGTATGGCTGTGAGCGAAATGATGTCTTCTAATCCAAAACTGTGGAAAACATCTAAGTCCCAAAATCGCATGGTACATGAAGGTGAATCTGGTATTCGCTCAGTACAAATTGCAGGGGCAGATCCAAAGTTAATGGCGGAAGCAGCGCAACACTGTGTTGAAACTGGTGCGCAAATCATCGATATCAATATGGGATGCCCTGCTAAAAAAGTGAATAAGAAGCTTGCAGGCTCAGCGCTTCTACAACGACCAGATTTGATTGAAGAGATCTTACTGGCTGTGGTGAATGCAGTTGATGTTCCTGTCACTCTGAAAACGCGCACAGGCTGGGATCCAGACAATAGAAACTGTGTTCAGGTTGCAAAAATGGCAGAACAGTGTGGCATTCAAGCTTTAGCGCTCCATGGGCGAACCAGAGCTTGTATGTACAAAGGTGATGCTGAGTACGACAACATTAAAGCGGTAAAAGAAGCGATTTCTATTCCGGTTATAGCGAACGGTGATATCGACTCGCCGGAGAAGGCTCGTTTTGTGCTTGATTACACAGGCGCTGACGCTTTAATGATCGGCCGTCCTGCACAAGGTAGGCCATGGATTTTTCAAGAAATCCAACATTATTTAGAAACGGGCGAACTTATGCCACCTCTTCCAATTGAAGAAGTGAAGGCCACTTTACTTGGCCATGTTCATGCGCTTCACCAGTTTTATGGTGAGTTTTTAGGCCCTCGCATTGCTCGTAAGCATGTGGGTTGGTATTTAAAAGAGCATGAGCAAGCAAATGAGTTCCGCCGCGGCTTTAATGCGATAGAGGACGCCTCACAGCAACTCCATCAGCTTGAAAGCTATTTCGACCACGTTGCATCATAATAACAGAAGAGCTAAACAGAATATGTTCGATCAATCTATGACTTCAGAAGCATTAACAGTTACAACAGTTACAGCACAAGACCAAATTACTCAGAAACCACTACGTGACTCTGTTAAGGCTTCGCTGAAAAACTACTTAGGCCAATTAAACGGTCAAGAAGTTAACGACTTATATGAATTAGTATTAGCTGAAGTAGAGCAACCTCTACTAGACATGATCATGCAGCATACTCGCGGCAACCAAACAAAAGCAGCAAATATGATGGGTATCAACCGTGGTACACTTCGTAAGAAACTTAAAAAATACGGCATGAACTAATATAGATTCATATCTTATTGAAAAATTTAAAGCAGTGTTAAGCAATTAACGCTGCTTTTTTTATACCTAAAATAAACACATTCATACCTTTCTAGGGACAATAGGTATAAAAAAACCGATACTACATTTCTGTAATATCGGCTTTTAAATCTCTTACCTACTATGGCGGCCAAGCTCGTTTCTTGCCACCACCAGCCCCAGCTCCTGAGCGAATAAGCTCAACAGCTTTTGCTGTTTTCTCTTCAATTCCTTTCAAGCGCTCATCAAGTTCACTTAAATCAGCAGAGGCTCCTGCAGTACTCGTACCTTGAGTAGCAACACCATCAATCATTTTACCGATCTTGGCATTCTGAGCTTCAATACGCTTAATACGAGCATCAAGCTCCATTACTGCTTTGCCTTGCTCACTGATTTTTTTATCGATAACTTTCAGAGCGGAAAGCAATTTCATTACGTATTGTTTTTCCATTAATTGGCTCTCACCTAATTTTTGCTCGTATTCTTATACATAAACTATCGACCATTTTATCAACATCTTGAGTAAACAGGCATAATAATTTACGCTTTTTTCTCTTCTAGCTCAGCCAAGGCTGAAAGAATCGAACAATGTGAGGCATCATCATCAATATGACCACAACATGCATCATTAATACTTTTTAATGCGGTACGAATATCTGTTAACTGCGCAATTTTTTCATCAATGGTATTTAACTTAGCTTGGGTGATCGATTTAACCTCAGCACAACTGTGTTTAGTGGCCTCTAAACGGATCGCAAGTAATTCCTGGATCTCATCTAACGTTAACCCTAGCTGCTTTGATTTTAAAATAAACCGAATTTGAGCCAAATTTTCTTCATTATAAAGACGATAACCACTGCTACTTCTTCCTGATGGAATAAGTAAGCCATTTTTCTCGTAGAAGCGTAACGTATCACTGGTTACCTTACACAGTTTTGCCAATTCACCAATCAAATACATTTTATTTTGCCTCATCCCTCTTTATACAGGCCTATTTTTATTCTTTTTTTAGAGAAATGGCATCTTTTTTTTACCAGTGCAAACGATTGCGCGAGCTTTTTTGTTTAACTTTAGTTAGAATATGCGCCATTGCGTTGATGTGATGTTTCTAACTTCACTCTCGATTAGGGTATTTCCCAAAACTGGCCAATTACTGTTTATTACTTTTACTACTTAATAAAAGACAAACAGAACAAGTTCATTTTTGGCAAAAATCCTAACTTAATTCTAAAGGAAGAAAGTAGCAATGAATAACCCACGTCCGATCCGTCGCGCGCTAATTAGCGTATCTGATAAAACTGGTATTGTAGAATTTGCTCAAGCACTGACTGAACGTGGTGTTGATATTTTATCTACTGGCGGCACAGCTCGCCTGCTGGCAGAAAAAAATATCCCTGTAACAGAAGTATCTGATTACACAGGCTTCCCTGAAATGATGGATGGCCGCGTTAAAACTCTTCATCCTAAAGTACATGGTGGTGTTCTTGGTCGTCGCGGTCAAGATGATGACATCATGGCTCAACATGGTATCAACCCAATCGATATTGTTGTTGTTAACCTTTATCCATTCGCTGAAACCGTAGCAAAAGAAGGCTGTACTCTAGCTGATGCTGTTGAGAACATCGATATCGGTGGTCCAACAATGGTTCGCTCTGCGGCTAAAAACCATAAAGACGTTGCTATTGTCGTTAATGCTCACGATTACGATCGCGTAATTTCTGAAATGGACGCTAACGACAAATCACTGACTCAAGCAACGCGTTTTGACCTTGCGATTGCAGCATTTGAGCACACGGCCTCTTACGATGGCATGATCGCTAATTACTTCGGCACTATGGTTCCTTCTTATGGAGAGAACAAAGAAGGTGATGAAGAGAGCAAGTTCCCTCGCACCTTCAACCAACAGTTCGAGAAAAAACAAGACATGCGCTACGGTGAGAACAGTCATCAAGCTGCTGCATTCTATGTTGAAGCAAATCCTGAAGAAGCGTCAGTATCAACTGCTCGCCAGATCCAAGGTAAAGCGCTTTCTTACAACAACATTGCAGATACAGATGCTGCTCTAGAGTGTGTGAAAGAATTTGACGAACCTGCATGTGTTATCGTTAAACACGCAAATCCATGTGGTGTTGCCCTAGGTAAAGATGTTCTTGAAGCTTATGACCGCGCTTTCAAAACAGACCCAACCTCTGCATTTGGCGGTATCATCGCATTTAACCGCGAACTAGATGCAGCTACAGCAACAGCAATTACTGAGCGTCAATTCGTTGAAGTTATCATTGCTCCTTCTGTTTCTGCTGAAGCAATTGAAATCGTAGCGGCTAAGAAAAACCTTCGTCTACTTGAATGTGGTGAGTGGTCGACGAAAACAACTGGCTTTGACGTGAAACGCGTTAACGGCGGTTTACTAGTTCAAGATCGCGATCAAGGCATGGTATCTGAAGATGAGCTTAAAGTGGTTTCTAAGCGCCAACCAACGGCTGAAGAATTAAAAGATGCATTGTTCTGCTGGAAAGTAGCTAAATACGTTAAATCTAACGCGATTGTTTACTCTAAAGGTGACATGACTATCGGTGTCGGCGCTGGCCAAATGAGCCGTGTTTACTCTGCAAAAATCGCAGGTATTAAAGCCGCTGACGAAGGTCTTGTAGTTGAAGGCTGTGCAATGGCATCTGATGCGTTCTTCCCATTCCGTGATGGTATTGATGCTGCAGCTGAAGCAGGTATTAAATGTGTTATCCAACCGGGTGGCTCTATGCGTGATGACGAAGTTATTGCTGCCGCTGACGAACATGGCATGGCGATGATCTTTACCGGTATGCGTCACTTCCGTCACTAATCAGAAAAGGCTCTAGATTTTCCTAGAGCCTTTTTTATTCGTTTAACAGTTCATCAATGTTGGCTTTTTACTCATCAACATTAATAGAAGTTTTAATTTTTAGAGCAAAATCAGATTGCCTAGTTCAAGGCAAACACGCGGAGCTTATGACTATAAGTGAGCATGTTTGACGCCGAAATCGGTAATCTGATGAAGCTATCAAAGGTAAAATAAAATGAATGTATTAATTATCGGCGCAGGCGGTAGAGAGCATGCTTTAGGCTGGAAAGCGGCACAAAACCCAAACGTTGAAACGGTATTTATCGCTCCAGGTAATGCAGGTACAGCGCTTGAACCAAAATTAGAAAACGTGGCGATTGATGTTGAAGACATTACTGCTCTTGTTGCGTTTGCTAAAGAAAAAGAAATTGAACTGACTATCGTTGGTCCAGAAGGCCCATTAGTGATTGGTGTGGTTGATGCATTCCGTGAAGCCGGATTACCTATCTTTGGTCCTACGAAAGCGGCAGCACAACTAGAAGGATCTAAAGCGTTTACTAAAGACTTCTTGGCTCGCCATGATATTCCAACAGGCTACTACGCTAACTTCACTGAAATTGAGCCAGCATTAGCTTATGTTCGTGAACAAGGTGCACCGATTGTCGTTAAAGCCGATGGCCTTGCTGCTGGTAAAGGCGTTATTGTTGCAATGACGCTTGAAGAAGCAGAAGACGCAATTAAAGATATGCTTGCTGGTAATGCCTTTGGTGACGCTGGCAGTCGTGTCGTTATTGAAGAGTTTTTGGAAGGCGAGGAAGCAAGCTTTATCGTTATGGTTGATGGCGCAAGTGTTCTACCAATGGCGACTAGCCAAGATCACAAACGTGTAGGCGATAAAGACACTGGCCCTAACACAGGTGGAATGGGCGCGTACTCTCCTGCTCCTGTTGTTACTCCTGAGATCCATAATCGTATTCTAGAAGAAGTTATCTATCCTACGGTTCGTGGAATGGATGCTGAAGGCGCACCTTATACTGGATTTTTATATGCTGGTTTGATGATTGATGCTGATGGCACACCAAAAGTCATCGAATATAACTGTCGCTTTGGTGATCCAGAAACACAGCCTATCATGATGCGTATGGAATCAGATCTTGTTGAGCTATGCTTAATGGCAATTGATGAGAAACTGGATGAAGCTGAATCTAAATGGGATCCACGCGCTTCTATCGGTGTTGTCCTTGCTGCTGGTGGTTACCCTTCAGATTACGCAAAAGGAGATATCATCTCTCTTCCTGCGACTGAAGTTGAAGGCCAGAAAGTATTTCATGCCGGCACAAAAAACAACGACGCTGGTGATGTAGTTACAAATGGCGGACGTGTGTTATGTGCAACTGCATTAGGTAATACCGTCTTAGAAGCTCAGGAACGTGCATATGAGCTTACAAAGCAAGTTAGTTGGAATGGAATGTTCCACCGCAATGACATTGGTTACCGTGCCATTGCTCGCGAATTAGAAAGCAAATAAACATTACTTTTCTACAAATAGCAAAAAGGCGCTAATGATAGCGCCTTTTTTATTGTTCAATAATCTACAACTGGTATTAATCTTCAATAAGATTTGGACGTTCTACACACTTATAACTGTCATCGGTTAATAACAATAACTCCGACATTTTTAAGATTTTCTTATCTCGATTTTTCTCTTCACCTAAAAATGAAATAAAGCTATCTAAGCCAGACAATCTTGCCACGACAAAATTAGGTAAGATCTGATTAAACTCTAATTGACTGTATTGTTTCCCATCACAAGAATTAAATGTCTCGCCGTCCCACTCACCTTGAAATAAAGAAATGTTATCTTTATTTAACCCTTCAACTTTAGCAATTAGATACGTTGATTGATCTTGAAATTGAGCTAACTGGGTTGGCATTAATGGAAATATACGGCCGTTTTTACGGTAGCGTTGATACACGGCTTCTCCGTTACCGTTATAACGAACGTGCATCATGTATGGAATAAGTCCATCGGTACTATCCAGCATTTCGCCTTCACGAACCGCTTCAACCAGTATGTTTTTTTCCCAACGGTAAGTCGTTTGATACCAACCATAATCACCCATGGTCACGTAATCAGACGCATTAATAGATTGTTGTAGTCGACGGGTATACCAATAAAAACTGGTCGCATCACCTTGTATTTGACCACCCGTTAAAGTGACCGATTTGATGCGTTGCTCATCTGAAGGATTTGATGAACAGCCAAAGAGAAATAAAGAAAGAAGTAAGGTAGAGAGAATGCGCTTCATAAAAAATGCCGAGTTAAGGGTTAACTCGGCAAAGTATATCTTAGTTCACTGATTCTTTCAGTGCTTTACCTGCAACAAATGCTGGTACATTAGCCGCTTTGATTTGAATCTCATCGCCAGTCTTAGGATTGCGACCAGTACGAGCTGCACGGTGATTTACTTTAAACGTACCGAAGCCAATAAGTTGTACCTGTTCGCCATCTTTAAGTGCGCCAGTTACGCCTTCTAGAGTCGCTTCAAGAGCTGCTTTTGCTTGTGCTTTTGATAGGTCTGCTTTTTCAGCAATAGCATCAATTAACTGGGTTTTATTCATTAGGGTTTCCCTTCTATTTTTTTGAAATCTTGTTCACTCTAATGCATAAAGACCCTATCTGGCAAAGGTTTGTCACGCTTCTTGCTACAGAATGCGTGTTCTTTAGGCACAAACTGAGTAACGTCTCACAAATTGTTACTATTTTTCACTTATGAGTCATTGTATTTTGGTCAATCAGCACCCATTTTATAAGGGCTTGCTTACTTTTTTGAGATTAATAATGTTTATTTTATCCATCTATATCGCCATTTCTATTAGCGTATCTTTCATTTGTTCTGTTCTTGAGGCTATTTTACTTAGTATTAGTCCAAGTTATTTAGCCCAAATGCGCCAGGAAAATCACCCTGCAGCAGAAAGATTAACGAAACTTAAAAATAATGTAGACCGTCCTTTAGCGTCTATTTTAACACTAAACACTATCGCTCATACTGCGGGTGCAGCAGCATCTGGTGCTCAGGCCTCTATTGTTTTTGGTAGTGAATGGTTAGGCGTATTCTCAGCGTTCTTAACGTTCGCTATCCTATTATTCTCAGAGATCGTACCTAAGACGATTGGTGCCACTTACTGGCGTCAACTAGCACCAATGGCAGCAAGAATGCTTTATTGGATGGTTCTATTACTGACTCCTGTTGTTTGGGCTTCAGAGCAACTGACCAAACGTTTAGCTCGTGGCCACCAAGCGCCAAAATTAAGAGATGAAATTGCAGCAATGGCGACGCTTGCAAAAGAGAATGGTGAGTTCGCTGAAGGTGAATCAAAAATACTAACAAATATCTTAAACATTAAAGATATCCCTGTGACACAGATAATGACACCAAGAACAGTATTGTTTCGCGTTAATGCAGAAATGACGGTTGAAGGCTTCCTAAAGGAACACATGAATACGCCATTCTCTCGTCCTTTGATTTACAGCGAAGACAGCGACAATATCATTGGCTTTACTCACCGCTTAGAATTGTTCTCTGCAATGCATGAAGGGCAAGGAAAACGCCCTCTTGGCTCTATCATGCGCCCTATCCAGATTGTCATCAGCACATCAACCTTACCAAAGGCATTTGAACACTTGATGAAGCACAGAGCGCAGCTTGCTCTAGTCATTGATGAATATGGCACGGTTCAAGGTTTATTAACGCTAGAAGATATCTTTGA
The DNA here is from genome assembly GCF_900312675.1 of Aliivibrio sp. EL58. Taxonomy (GTDB): domain Bacteria; phylum Pseudomonadota; class Gammaproteobacteria; order Enterobacterales; family Vibrionaceae; genus Aliivibrio. Next base: position 256,894 of record NZ_OMPC01000008.1, read on the forward strand.
ATACATGGTTGGCGAAGAGATTATTGATGAAGCTGACAAAACAACAGATATGCAGCAACTTGCTCAACAACGTTGGACAAATTGGAAAACTAAACACGGTGTTATCGATAATACAGATAAAGAAGAACACTAAGTAAATTCAAAAATAAATATAAAGGTGTTAGCAAGCCCCTTTAGATTAAAACAAAAAAACCGATGAATTATCATCGGTTTTTTTATGCAAGTAAGAGTATTAGTAGCTCAGTTCAAGTCCAATATTACTTACATTTTCATCTCGTAACTCTTGGCGTAGATCTTTAATTAAATCGATATCACGCTCTTCTGCTTCACGAAGAGGACGGAAAATAGCCCACTGGACATCCCACTCTTCACAAATCACCTCAATTTCTTTTTGATTTTCGTCTGTTACTTCTTCACCCGTTTCCGCTTCAACTAGTTGAGCAACGGTCATCACAGATAATTGACTGATCTTAAACATCGCGTCTTCTAATACATCACGATCTAAGATCCCGTGTAAGAAAGTCGATAGCGCAACACACGCATCAATAGCCGGATAAGTTAGGTAAATTGAGTCATCATCTAACTCAGGGATCATTTCTTCTAGCTTTTCTAATTGACGTTCAAAATTAATCTTGGCATTTTTAACGGTCAATAGTTCCCAAATACTATCTAGTATAACGCGATAGGTTTGAGGCTCAGCAAAGCCTGTAGCTTCACAATAATGGGCATAGTTTGGATACATACGCTCACATAAAGAAGCCATAAAAGTAATTTGTTGCCATGGTTCAAACTTTTCTAAACGAACTTGGATAGGATTGCGTAACATATACGATTCTACACTATAAAAAAATGACGCTTTAAGTGTACTTGATAACCACGAATGACAAAAGGAAGGTTATGAATAAATTACTTATCATTTCAAAAGAAAAAGAGAAATACCTCTCACTTTTCAAGCCATCGGATCTTCCTGATCTCGAAATTTGTCACGATCTTAGAAAGGCTGACATTGTTCTTGCCGATCCACCACTCATTCTAGATTTACTTAACCAATTTGAATCTGTCGACTGGGTTCAATCTACCTTTGCGGGTATTGACGCTTTAACACACCCAGACTTAAGACAAGACTACGATCTGACCAATGTAAAAGGGATCTTTGGTCAACAGATCTCTGAGTATGTCTTGGGTTATTGCATTCAATATTTTCGTCACTTTACATTGTATGAGCAACAACAACAGCAAAAACAATGGCAACCTCATAGCTACTCATCACTCACCGATAAAGTCATGGTCATTCTAGGTACGGGATCGATTGGTTGCGCTCTTGCAAATACGGCGAAAGCATTAGGCTTTACTGCTTATGGTATTAATCGTTCAGGCATTCCACCCAAAGATTCTCCCTTTGAAAGAGTATTTCACATTACTGAAATGAGCAGCGCTTTTAAGCAAGCAGACGTGATTGTCAGTACTTTACCTAAAACAGAACAAACCGTTGGCTTACTTAATATTGATACGTTAAACGACTGTAATGGCGCATTACTATTTAACGTTGGACGTGGTGATGTCATCGATAACTATGGCTTATTGCATGCCCTAGAGTCGCAATCCCTCTCTCATGCTTTTCTCGATGTGTTTACTAACGAGCCCTTATCTCAAGAATGTCCCTATTGGCACCACCCTAACATCACAGTGACTCCACATATTGCTGCAATCAGTTTTCCTGAGCAGGTTTTTGAGCAGTTTACTGAGAATTACTTACGTTGGCGTGATGGGTTTTCATTATTGAACTTGGTGGATTTTGATAAGGGTTATTAAGATCATTTAGTAAAAAACAAAGCCTGTTTATGCGCAGGCTTCAATATTCTGTTAATTAATGTTCAGTTACTGATGTTTTGGTGCGGCGGCAAGTTTTGCTCGTATAAACTCTAAATGATCAAGATAGATCAAATCGGAGACTTGGCGAATAACAGCCTCTTCCATCGGTTCAATTATGCCATCGGCATACGCAACAGCCCACATCGCTTCGATTAAATCATAACGCTCATTTGGCATTAAGGCTCTCAGCTTAGTCGTAAACTCATATAAAGACGTCGACGCTTTACTTTTAGCTACCGCTTCCAGCAATAATTGCTGTGCTTGTTCTTCACTAATATCGAGCAGTTTTACCAATAACTGTAGTTTCGCGCTATCTTCACGCTCATCACTTTGATGATCAGCGCCCGATACTTCGCAAAGTAATGAGGCCATTGCTAAATGCATCGAGGTCGTATCATTTGAGCCGCTTTCTGCCGCTTCATTGATGACTTTTTTTAATAAGGTACGTAATTGTTTAAACATAACTGGCTCTTTATTGCTTTCATCTAATTTATGACAATAAAATTATAGCTCTGTTCTAATAAAAAAGGAGACTACAATGAGTCTCCTTTCTATCTAGGATCTTAAACTAAGATTTTATTTATGGTAAGGCTTAGATAAATCATGAACCGCTTCCACAAATACACCTGCATTTTCTGGCGGAACGTCTAAGTGAATACCATGACCTAAGTTAAATACGTGGCCTGTTCCTTCATTACCAAAACCTTCTAGAATAGTACCCACTTCTTGGCGAATACGTTCAGGTTGTGCGTAAAGGATTGATGGGTCCATATTACCTTGTAGAGCCACTTTATCACCAATGCGAGCTTTCGCATCTGCAATATTGATTGTCCAATCAAGGCCTACGGCATCACAGCCTGTTGCTGCAATTGACTCTAACCACATACCACCATTCTTTGTGAATAGCGTTACTGGTACACGACGACCTTCATTTTCACGAATTAAGCCATCAACGATCTTATGCATGTACTGCAAAGAGAATTCGTTGTAATCACGAGGCGTTAATACGCCACCCCATGTATCAAATACCATCACTGATTGTGCACCCGCTTTAATTTGCGCGTTTAGGTATTCAATAACTGTATCAGCTAATTTATCTAGCAATAGGTGCAAAGTTGCAGGCTCTGCATACATCATTTTTTTGATCTTAGTGAATGCTTTTGAGCTTCCGCCTTCAACCATGTATGTCGCTAGTGTCCAAGGACTACCAGAAAAACCAATCAGTGGCACTTCGCCTTTTAGATCTTTACGGATTTGACGCACTGCATTCATTACGTATTGCAGCTCACCTTCTGGATCTGGAAGGCCAATTTTAGTTACGTCAGCTTTACAAGTAATTGGGCGTTCAAACTTAGGGCCTTCGCCTGTTTCAAAGTACAGACCTAAACCCATCGCATCAGGAATAGTCAGAATATCTGAAAATAGAATCGCTGCATCTAGAGGAAAACGACGTAAAGGCTGAAGAGTCACTTCTGAAGCAAGCTCTGCATTTTTGCACAGAGACATGAAATCACCAGCTTCTGCTCGTGTCGCCTTGTACTCTGGAAGGTATCGACCTGCTTGGCGCATCATCCAAACTGGTGTGTAATCTACTGGTTGTTTTAATAACGCACGTAAATAGCGGTCATTTTTTAATTCTGTCATGATCTTTCCTTATATTAGCTCCCGCTATTGTAGCACTCAATCTCTGGAACAAAAGCTTACCTTTGTTATCAAGATCATATTTACTTAATCTTCTACTAAATGCGAATTATTCAATTCTTTGCTGGGCTTCTATTTCATCAAAGGTCGCCTCGATTAACGAACGAGCTATTGTGCCCTTTGGTGCTAACTCTGGCAGATTATCTTGAGGGTACCAATCCGCTTTTATTAACTCATTTTTATCTACTTTGATCTCACCAGAGTCATAATCAGCCATATAGCCCATCATTAAACTGGAAGGAAAGGCCCATGGCTGACTACCAAAATAGCGAATATTAGAGATGTTAATCCCCGTTTCTTCAAACACCTCACGCGCGACAGCCATCTCTAACGTTTCGCCAACCTCAACAAAACCAGCAAGAACAGTGAATAATCCACCTTTATGTCGTTGGTGCTGTGCTAATAAAATGGTGTCATCTCGACGTACTGCAACAATAATTGAAGGAAAAATACGGGGGTAATGCAATTTTCTACATTCATTACATTGCATGGCTATTTGGTTGAGGTTTAATTGCGTTCGGCCACCACATTGAGGGCAAAAGCGAAATTCACGAGCCATGAACCCATATTGAATCGCTTTACTTATCATTAGAAATAACGGTTCTTTGATCTGTAGTAGGTCTCTCAAGCTAGTATATTCAACGGTTTGCTCTATGTGTTCATCATTGATCCACATCACAGGGAAACCGTCATAATCACCAATGCATACCGCTTGCTCAAAAGGTAAATTAAGTTCAATGGCACTCCCGCAAGGAAGGTTACTGCCCTCTAGCCAAATTGCTGAATCATTTACGACACACCAGTACGCGTTTGTATGTTGGTTTAACATCTTTATCACAACCCTCTTGCAGCCATCAATATTTACTGGCAATCTTAAAGAACATAGTAATGAGTGTATACCCAACCGATCTTCTCTGAAACTGTATTTTAATATGTTGGGTATAGATATAAGACGTTGGTTTATTGCTTGCAACTACAAGGATATCGTTATGCTTACTAAACTAAATCAATTCCAAGAACAATGGGGTGGGAATAACGATGTTATTGACCACTGGCTCTCTACTAGACAAGATTTGTTGGTTGAATACTGTAAATTAGCAGGGCTTCCTCCCTTTGAAAGTTCAGCAACCTCTCTGCCTTCTTTTTCTTCCATTCAATCATTTACTCAGCACCTGATTGATTACATTTCAGAAGGGCATTTTAAAATCTACAATATGGTCATGGCAAAGTGGGACGCAACAGGGTTCTCTCCAACAGAGGAAATGAGCCTCTCCTACGCAAACATCACTAAAACGACGGATCCTATCCTTAATTTTACGGATAAATACGCCAAAGAAGATGAAGATCTTCTGCTAATTGATTTTGATAACGATTTTTCCACTCTCGGTGAGATTATTGAAGCAAGATTTGAATTAGAAGATGGGCTGATAGAGCAAATTTCAAGTAGCCTAGCACATCCTCCGGGGGCGTAAGCCTTAAAATACGAGGATCTTTATTAAATGGCAGACCCAACTATACTTACTAATCAACAAACCGTTGAAAGGAATTCACTTTGTATAGTAAAGATGCCTTACGGCTATTGTTCATCACAAAAAATCAAAAACTAAGCACGTTAATTTCTGACATATTAATCGAAACGCTGCCAAGAGTAGTCATGAACTCAAGTCTTGACTACTCAATGCTGCCTACGATATCCAACTTATCTCTCGCGATTATAGATTATAAAACAACATCGCTCTTCGCCCCTGATGTTTACACACCAAAATCAACACCCTATCCTTGGTTAATCATCAACACTAACCAAAGCTTTGAACTTTCAGCTCAATTAATAGAACAAGGATATTGTGGTGAGATTTATCAAACACAGGTCATAGAGCAAATAACCAAAGCCGTAAAATCCATCCTTTGTGGTGAGTTATGGTTTTCTCGCCATACACTATCAAAGGCCCTAAAAGAATCAGTAAAACCCGCATTTGAGAGCGCTTTTATCTGTCAAAAATATGCATGTCACTATGATTTAACTAAAAAAGAAATCCACATTTGTAAGTTACTAATTCAAAATAATACCAATGCCCAAATATCTGAACGATGCTTCATTAGTCAAAACACCGTTAAAACACATTTATCAAATATTTACCGTAAATTAAATGTTCACTCACGAAGAGAGGTTCTAACTCTGTTTCAAACCCTATCTCATTAAATCACCCATAAATCCCCCGATAAAGACAATAAATCTCACCCCTTGGTATGACGTGGAAAAAGCCGGCATTAACTAGACTTCTTTTGCGAACATGTGAATTCACATATGCATAGACGAGGGATTGAATATGAAAACAACATTATTAGCAGCAACCGTTGCTTTAATATTTTCGCCAGCATTAATGGCAGCCACTCTTTCAACAACAGAAGCTGAAACATTTACAGGCTCTAGTGATACTGTTGTTTTAGATATATCGGGGAACATTCCGGTTAAGTGCGTTATGACATTTATGGACTTATCTGCAGCAAGTAATTTTACATCTTTAGATTTGTCAGTGGCGGGGGCTGGAAAAACACAAGTGGGTGAAGTACTCGTATGGTGTAACGATGGACACGGTAGAGCCAATATCAATGTAACATCACTAAATGATGGTCAATTAATGAATGATGATGGCGGCAGTATCGATTACTTATTCCGTTTCCATGAAAATAACAATAATACAGGGATTGTCAGTGATAAATTCTTCCCTATTGACGAACCTACCGATTTGGTTGAAAGCATTTGGACAAGCTCAAATGGATCGGCATTTGATCCAGCAGTCGTCGCGCTTTCACCTCAATCGAAAAAATTATACGTAAAACCTATTGGCTTAACCGGAATGGAAAGAGCTGGTGATTATAACGATGTCATCACTTTAACAATTTCTCCAGTAAGTCTTTAAATAGTCACTATACTTAAAGCGAACCTGTTCAGGTTCGCTTTTCTTTTGAAAGGGACTTTACTATGAAATATATTCTTTATTATCTGTTATTTTTCTTTTCTCTTAATGTTTCTGCCTTTCAAGTTGAACCCTTTGTTCAGGTTATGGAACCGGTAGGTCAAAAATCCAATGCTGTTTTTAAAATAACAAATACTTCCGAAGAGTCATTACCAATAGAAACTGAACTATTAAAATCGATGTTAAATGACAACGATGTGGAACAAACGACTGTTAGCGATGATTTTTTCATCATGCCTCCTCAAGCATTAATCAAACCCAATAGTTCTCAAATATTTCGGGTTCGTTATTTGGGCGATCCAAGTATTACCTACACCTACCCTTACCGAGTAATATTCAAACAACTATCCCTCGATAAAGATGCCATCACAGGTTCTCATATTAAAGTGTTATTTAATTTTAGTGCCTTGATTTTAATCAGCCCAAAAGACGCTGAAGAAGAGTTAAAAGTCAGCATAACTCCGTCAGATAAAAACTATAAAATCACAATAGAAAATCAAGGGAACAAGTTTATAGACCTTTCTCAAAAGAAATTAAAAATAATAGGAGAGAAGAAAACCTTAACGCTAAATTGGCAAGAATTTTCAGATCTGACTCAATTCCAATTCATATTACCAAATAGAAATAAGTTTTTTTTCTTAACACCTTCAGCCATACCTTCTATTGGTAACTTTCAAAATATTGAATTCACATCAATGTAACTATGCTTCGAATATTGTGTCTTCTTTTGCTCATATCACACAATGTTACCGCTAATTGGATTATGGAATTTCCAATAGAAATGAATGAGCGTAATATTTCATCGATTCAAGCAACGACAAACGGCATCACAATCATAGGGTTGGATACGTTAGAACTGAAATTGGCGCTGCATGGAATCGTCACCGATGATGTACTCGAAGACATCCGCCGTAAAGAAGGAGATTCAACAACGCTACTGTCGTTAGGAAATTATGGTATTCAAATGACGTTTGATACCCAATCTCTAGTTTTAAGACTCTCTCTATCTCCACAATTAATGGCGCTTTCCCGTCTCGATTTTAATAAAAACTATCAAGTTCCAAACTATACCATTCCTGCAAATTATACGTTTCAAAATGCATTCAATCTTGTCTCTTCGTATAGCCCCGATAGCCATCAGCACTCAAACAGTTTAGAGCTTGTTGGTGCCCTAAATATAGGTGGGGTTTATGGTGCAAATCTTATTTGGAATGGCTATGTCGATTGGGAAGATGATAATCAAACGACGACAGGCCGAGGTCCCATCCAACTTTATTTTGATAATCCAGATTCACCCTATCGCTTAACTCTAGGCGAGGTTGATACCTCCTCTTCTAGTCAACTGTCCTCTTTAACCATTGCAGGTATTGAAGTATCAAGAGCAAGAAGCCAATTAAGACCTACAGAGCAAGTTACCTCATCACCAAATCAGGAATTTCAATTAACAGAAAGTGCAGATGTAACCATCACGGTTAACGGGCTCTTTATAACCAAGATTCGTTTAGCTCCAGGGCGTTATTCTCTTAATGACTTACCTGTATCCGCGGGTGCTAACGATGTCGTTCTGACACTTGAGTACTTATCAGGAAAGGAAGAAACCCTAACTTTTAGTAACTTCTTTTCTCATCAGATTTTAGCTAAAGGATTCGATGACTTTAATTTTTCTTTAGGGATAGCAACAGATTACTCTTCTACATTACAGGCAACTTATACCGAAAATATTATTGCATCTGGTAATTATCTATATGGTTTAACTAACGAAGTAACAATCGGGTTAAATAGTACTTATCATCCTAATGGACAGATCTTAGGTGGGAATATGACAGTTAATCATCCTATTGGAGTTATCACTATTCGCCCAAGTTTTGCGTATTCAGAAGGATCGATATCCTCAGTTGCAGCCATTGATTATTCGAATACTTTTTTTTCGACTCCAACCTATTCAGGAACTGATATTCGGTTCAATGTAGAGCATTTATCTAACTACTCGAGCTCACCTTGGGATGATAATGAAGCGGTCACTGTAAATCGTTATAATATGAACATTAATCAATCTATCATGCAGCAATTAAGCTTTGATTTTATTGGTAATTATGATGACTACAAGGAAAGTGACAACTATCGTATCCAAGCAGCTTTAAATTGGTCAATTCATAATATTACGTTAAAGCTTGGATCGAGTTATGAATATATTGGCGAAAGCAATTTTGATGAAACGCTTTATTTTGCCAATATTCGTTGGAGGGAATCGATTCCTAATACAGAATTTCAATCACTCATAACTTATGACAGTCGGTATGACTATACTAGAGCTGAAGTAAGTAAAAATACAGATTCATATGTTGGCAGCACAGGAGGGCTAATTGCCTACAATCAATATGAAGACACCTCCAGCACAGAAGCAGAAGTCCGCCACATAGCCAATCGTTTTAGAGCATCTGCCTATTATTACCAGAACAATACTAATAAGACATCCAATGTCAGTACTAACCTATCTTCAACCTTGGCAATTGTTGATAATTCAGTTTCAATATCACCCCAACCTATTGCACCTATTGCGATAGTTTCTGTTCATCCGTCACTAAAAAGTGCTGTAAATATAAACCCCACCATTGAACGAAACATCGAAGCGATTGCAACACCTACATTGTCTTCACATATATCACTAGCACCCCATATGAAAAACCAGCTAATTACAGAGTCACCAATGGCCCCTCTTGGCTATAATTTAGGTTCTGGCTCTCATCAAATCACCCCAGGAAGCCTTACTGGTTATAAAATAATGGTGGGTTCTGACTATTCAAAAACAATTATTGGCACTCTAAAGCACATTAATGGGGAGCCAGTTATATTACAAAGTGGTATTGCGAAGAAAAATGAGCACAGTGTTTCATTTTTTACAAATAGTCAGGGCCGATTTGTTCTTGAAGGTATGAGTTCAGGGAGATATTTATTAAGCATTACGACAATGAAAAATAGTGAAGGCGAATTACTCATTCCTGACACCCCTGAGCTATTGCTTAATATAGGAGATGTGATGCTAAGGGCAAAAAACACTCCGACCCAACTTCGCAATAAGGAGTAAATTATGACGTATTTAAAAATCATGATACTACTTGTTTGTTTACCACTTTATGCCGAAGCCCAATGCAATATAAAATGGTCCATTCAACAAAAAGTAGCTCAAAAATCATCCCTGCAGAAGAATGAACACTACATACCTGTTCATATTTCCTTTCATCAGAGCTCTCTCTCTTGCGCTGATTATATTATTGTAAAAGTAACTCGCCCATTCGATTTCTCTCACATAAATTATCAAGCATCCGATTCATTATTTAATAACTCGTTAAATCCTCTTAAGAAATTGCAGTCTCAACAGTACCTACTACCTATTAGTACAAAAAATACGACTCAATTGATGGTAAAGGTTCCTAGTCAATTATTATTATCACCAAAAACTTACCGACAGGATTTAGAAATACTCGTTATGGAAAGCAATAAAGAAAGGCCTGTTAAGCAGAAAAAATTAGACCTTCTTTACGTTGTTGAGCCTATCGCCACACTCAATATTCACTCAGGAATAAGCGGCAATATTTTATCGAAGCATTCCCTAGATTTTGGAGAGATAAAAGAAGGAAAAAGTAGAGAAGTTCAACTAATTGCACAAAGTAATACTAAAACAAACCTACTCATAACATCACAAAATGCAGGATTAACTCACACCCGATATAATTCGTCGAAAATTGAATACCAAATAAGAATCAAAGATAATAAATTTATTCCGACTCAACATGAAAAGAGTAAAAAACTCTATAGATTCACTCAATTTGGGAAAATAGCCATCCCGATTGAAATTCTAATTACTGATAAAGCAAAAATACATAGAGCCGGAAATTACACCGATCAACTAACAATTAAACTTGAAGTAAAGCTATAAAATCTGATTGGTTTCTGATGCGTATTTACGAAAAATAGGATTATCTTTGCTGTCTGAATTTGCTGGGCGCCATAGCTCTTGATTTAGCCACCGGTACAGCCTCAGCAAATAACAACAATAATGCGACTATAGCTCAGTATTAGATCACTAAAATTTTTAATTGTATAAAAAAAGCCCTGCATCTCTGCAGGGCTTTTTATTTAGCGATTATTAAATCTCAATTACTCTTCAGAAGAGAAACCTGCATTTAATAGTGCTGCTAAGTTGTCCGTCGCTTGCTCAGCAGATGGAGCTGCTTGCTCTGCTGTTTTTTGCTTTTGACGTTCTTGGTGGTAAGCGAAACCTGTACCCGCTGGAATTAGACGACCAACGATTACGTTTTCTTTCAGACCACGTAGTTCATCACGCTTACCAGAAACCGCAGCTTCAGTAAGTACGCGCGTCGTTTCTTGGAACGATGCAGCAGAGATGAACGACTCAGTAGCAAGAGACGCTTTAGTAATACCTAGTAGATCACGACCGAAACGTGCTGGTTGCTTGCCTTCTGCTTCAAGCAGACGGTTTGCAATCGTTACGTTAGCGAATTCTAGTTGCTCACCTTCAAGGAAAGTAGAATCACCAGAATGTGTAATCGTACACTTACGTAGCATTTGACGAACGATAGTTTCAATGTGCTTATCGTTAATCTTAACGCCTTGTAAGCGGTAAACTTCTTGAACTTCGTTAGTGATGTATTCAGTAACTGCATGGATACCACGTAAACGTAGGATATCATGTGGAGTTTCTGGACCATCAGAGATAACGTCACCACGTTCAACTTTATCACCATCAAAGATGTTAAGTTGACGGTGCTTATGAATCATTTCTTCATAAACTTCGCCGTTATCGTCACGAGTGATCAATAAGCGTACTTTACCTTTAGTTTCTTTACCAAACGCAACAATACCTGCGTGCTCAGCAAGAATTGCTGGCTCTTTAGGTTTACGAGCTTCAAATAAGTCCGCAACGCGTGGAAGACCACCGGTAATATCTTTAGTACCACTTGAAGCTTGAGGAATACGAGCTAGTGTTTCACCGATACCTACGTTACCGCCATCTGCAAGGTTAACAATCGCCTTACCAGGTAGGAAGTATTGTGCTGGCATTTCAGTGCCAGGGATCATGATGTCACGACCATTCGCATCAACAAGTTTCACTGTTGGACGCATGTCTTTACCAGCAGACGCTCGCTCAGCCGCATCAAGGATTACAATTGAAGATAGACCAGTTAACTCATCAGTTTGAGTTGTGATCGTAACACCATCAATCATGTCCACGAATTGAACTTGACCTTGTACTTCTGTAATGATTGGCATTGTATGCGGGTCCCAAGAAGCGATCTTATCGCCTTGAACCACTGCATCACCATCTTTCTTAGAAAGAATAGTACCGTAAGATAGCTTATAGCTCTCTTTCGTACGGCCATGCTCATCAATAACTGTTAATTCAGAAGCACGAGAAGTAATAACTAAGTTACCTTCGCCATTCGTTACGTGCTTAGCATTATGAAGTTTAATCGAACCAGTCGTTTTAACTTGAATGCTGTTGTCTGCTGCTGCCGTAGATGCCGCACCACCGATGTGGAACGTACGCATCGTTAGCTGTGTACCTGGTTCACCGATTGATTGAGCAGCAATAACACCTACTGCCTCACCTTGGTTTACCATGTGGCCACGAGCCAAGTCACGACCGTAACAGTTTGCACAACAACCGAAGTCAGCTTCACAGCTTACTACTGAACGTACTTTAATTTGGTCAACTGAGTTATCTTCAACGATTTGACACTGCTTCTCATCAAGAAGCGTGTTACGCGGAAGAAGGATCTCATCTGTACCAGGTTTCAATACATCTTCAGCAACCACACGACCTAGAACACGCTCGTGTAAAGGTTCTTTAACATCACCACCTTCAATTAGAGGGGTCATGGTCACACCTTCGTATGTACCACAGTCATCTAAGTGAACAACTACATCTTGAGCAACGTCTACTAAACGACGAGTCAGGTAACCTGAGTTCGCTGTTTTAAGTGCTGTATCGGCAAGACCTTTACGCGCACCGTGCGTTGAGATGAAGTATTGGTTTACGTTTAGACCTTCACGGAAGTTCGCCGTGATCGGTGTTTCGATGATTGAACCATCTGGTTTCGCCATCAGACCACGCATACCTGCTAGCTGACGAATCTGAGCTGCAGAACCACGAGCACCTGAATCGGCCATCATGTAAACGCTGTTAAACGATTCTTGTTGCTCTTCTTCACCATCGCGGTTAAGCACAGTTTCTGAAGACAAGTTATCCATCATCTCTTTAGCAACTTGTTCGTTCGTTGCTGCCCAGATATCGATAACTTTGTTGTAACGTTCGCCCGCAGTTACAAGACCAGATTGGTACTGTTCTTGAATTTGCTTAACTTCTTCTTCTGCATCAGCCACTTTAGTGTACTTAGCATCAGGAATAACCATGTCGTCGATACCAACAGACGCACCAGACAATGCTGCGTATGCGAAACCTGTGTACATGATTTGGTCAGCAAAGATTACTGTCTCTTTCGAACCAAGAGTACGGTACGCTTCGTTTAGTAGGTTAGAGATTTGCTTCTTACCTAACTTCTGGTTAATGATGCTGTAAGGTAGACCTTCAGGAACGATCTGCCATAGCATTGCACGACCAACAGTCGTATCAACCAGTTTAGTTTCACGAGTTTCAATACCGTTTTCATCACGAAGTACTTCTGTGATTCGAACTTTAACGCGAGCATGCAGCTCTGCACAACCTGTACGGTATGCTTTCTCAGCTTCAGCAAAACCTTCAAGGTACATGCCTTCGCCTTTCGCGTTAATTTTGTCACGTGTCATGTAGTACAGACCTAATACAACATCCTGAGAAGGAACGATGATTGGGTCGCCTGATGCTGGCGACAGAATGTTATTCGTCGACATCATTAGGGTACGTGCTTCTAATTGAGCTTCCAGAGTTAGAGGTACGTGTACCGCCATCTGGTCACCATCGAAGTCGGCGTTATATGCCGCACACACTAGTGGGTGAAGCTGAATCGCTTTACCTTCGATTAGTACTGGTTCAAACGCTTGGATACCAAGACGGTGAAGTGTTGGTGCACGGTTAAGCAGTACTGGGTGTTCACGAATTACGTCATCTAGGATATCCCAAACGATCGCTTCTTCACGCTCTACCATTTTCTTAGCAGCTTTGATTGTCGTAGCAAGACCACGACCTTCTAGTTTGCTGTAGATAAATGGCTTAAATAGTTCAAGTGCCATCTTCTTAGGAAGACCACACTGATGTAGACGAAGGTATGGACCTACTGTAATTACAGAACGACCAGAGTAATCTACACGTTTACCAAGCAAGTTCTGACGGAAACGACCTTGTTTACCCTTGATCATATCAGCAAGAGATTTCAGAGGACGCTTGTTAGAACCTGTAATCGCACGACCACGACGACCGTTATCAAGCAGCGCATCAACAGACTCTTGCAGCATACGTTTTTCGTTACGTACGATGATGTCTGGTGCAGCTAGGTCTAAAAGACGCTTCAAACGGTTGTTACGGTTAATCACACGACGGTATAAGTCATTTAGATCAGACGTAGCAAAACGGCCGCCATCTAGTGGTACTAGAGGACGAAGATCTGGCGGAAGTACTGGTAGAACAGTTAAGATCATCCACTCTGGGTTATTACCAGATTGAACGAATGCTTCTACAAGTTTCAAACGCTTAGTCAGCTTCTTACGTTTTGTTTCAGAGTTAGTTGTTTCTAGCTCTTCACGCATGTTCTCGATTTCAGCTTGCATGTCCATAGAACCAAGCAAGTCTTTAATCGCCTCAGCACCCATTTTAGCTGTGAATTCGTCACCGAACTCTTCTAGCTTATCAAGGTACTCTTCTTCTGAAAGAAGTTGGCTGCGCTCTAAGTCAGTCATACCTGGCTCTGTAACCACATATGATTCAAAGTAAAGTACACGTTCGATATCACGTAGAGGAATGTCCATTAACAAACCAATACGAGATGGAAGTGACTTAAGGAACCAGATGTGTGCAACAGGAGACGCAAGTTCAATGTGGCCCATACGGTCACGACGAACTTTAGTTTGCGTTACTTCTACGCCACATTTTTCACAGATAACACCACGGTGCTTCAGGCGTTTATATTTACCACATAAGCACTCGTAGTCTTTAACTGGGCCAAAGATACGTGCACAGAAAAGACCGTCACGTTCTGGCTTAAAGGTACGATAGTTGATTGTTTCTGGCTTTTTAACTTCACCAAAAGACCATGAACGAATTTGGTCAGGTGAAGCAAGACCGATTTTGATTGCATCAAATTCTTCAGTCTTATGTTGTGCTTTCAGAAACTTTAATAAGTCTTTCACATTCGGCTCCTGTAAGGAGAAAAAAGGCGCTCGGCGAGCGCCTTATATTCTACCGGACAATCTCAATGAGATTATTCTTCGTCTTCTAACTCGATGTTGATACCAAGTGAGCGGATTTCTTTCAACAATACATTGAATGATTCCGGCATACCAGGTTCCATACGATGATCGCCATCTACGATGTTTTTATACATCTTAGTACGACCGTTCACGTCATCCGACTTAACGGTTAGCATTTCTTGTAGAGTATATGCAGCACCATATGCTTCAAGTGCCCATACTTCCATCTCACCGAAACGCTGACCACCGAACTGAGCTTTACCACCAAGTGGTTGCTGAGTTACAAGGCTGTAAGAGCCGGTAGAACGTGCGTGCATCTTGTCATCAACTAAGTGGTTTAGTTTTAGCATGTACATGTAACCAACAGTTACAGGACGCTCAAACGCATCACCAGTACGACCATCAAACAGTTTCAACTGACCAGATTCTGGCAGATCTACAAGTTTTAATAGTTCTTTAATTGATGCTTCTGGAGCACCATCAAAGATTGGTGTTGCGATTGGTAAACCACCACGTAAGTTCTTAATTAATGTACGAACTTCGTCATCAGACAATGCAGCGATGTCTACTTCTTGGCGAGTTTCACCAAGATCGTATACTTTTTGTAAGAAGTTACGGAACTTATGTAGTTCTTGTTGCTCTTTAAGCATTTGGTTGATCTTATCACCAACGCCTTTCGCAGCAAGACCCATATGAACTTCAAGGATTTGACCGATGTTCATACGAGAAGGTACACCCAGTGGGTTCAGTACGATATCTACTGGCTGACCTTTTTCATCATAAGGCATGTCTTCAACAGGGTTGATCTTAGAGATTACACCCTTGTTACCGTGACGACCCGCCATCTTATCACCAGGCTGAATACGACGTTTTACCGCTAGGTAAACTTTAACGATTTTCAGTACGCCCGGTGCAAGATCATCACCTTGAGTGATCTTACGACGTTTAGTTTCGAATTTCTTATCGAACTCTGCTTTAAGCTCATCATATTGCTCAGCAAGCTGTTCAAGTTGATTTTGTTGAGATTCATCATCAAGAGTGATTTCTAACCACTGCTTACGATCCATCGCATCAAGCTTAACTTCAGAAGTACCTGCAGCAAGTAGAAGTGTGCGAACACGTGCTAATAAGCCACCTTCAAGAATCTGGAATTCTTCAGTGATGTCTTTCTTAGCTTCTTTAAGCTGCATTTGTTCGATTTCTAGAGCACGTTTGTCTTTTTCAACACCATCACGAGTAAATACTTGTACATCAATGATAGTACCTGAAACAGAGTTTGGTACACGTAGAGAAGAATCTTTAACATCAGATGCTTTTTCACCGAAGATAGCTCGTAGTAGCTTCTCTTCAGGAGTCAGTTGAGTTTCACCTTTAGGCGTTACTTTACCAACTAGGATGTCACCACCCTTAACTTCAGCACCAATGTAAACAATACCTGACTCATCAAGTTTAGACAGTGCAGCTTCACCTACGTTAGGGATATCTGCAGTGATCTCTTCTGAACCAAGTTTAGTATCACGAGCCACACAAGATAGTTCTTGAATATGGATTGTCGTGAAACGGTCTTCCTGAACTACACGCTCAGATACAAGGATTGAATCCTCGAAGTTATAACCATTCCAAGGCATGAACGCGATACGCATGTTCTGACCAAGTGCAAGCTCACCAAGATCCGTTGAAGGACCATCAGCAAGTACATCACCACGAGTTACAGGTTCACCAGGAAGTACTGTAGGACGTTGGTTGATACACGTATTTTGGTTAGAACGAGTGTATTTAGTTAAGTTGTAGATATCGATACCAGCTTCGCCAGGTACCAATTCTTCTTCGTTCACTTTAATAACGATACGAGAAGCATCTACTGACTGAACCATACCGCCACGTTTAGCAACAGCAGTTACACCTGAGTCAACAGCTACATTACGTTCAATACCAGTACCAACTAAAGGCTTATCAGCTCTTAGTGTAGGAACGGCTTGACGTTGCATGTTCGCACCCATTAGGGCACGGTTCGCATCATCGTGTTCTAGGAACGGGATAAGCGATGCAGCTACAGATACAACTTGGTTTGTCGCGACATCCATATATTGGATGTGTTCACGTGGGTGTAGTCCAGATTCACCTTTCTGACGAGCGATGATTAATTCATCAGCGAAAGTACCTTCTTCTGTTAACACGGCATTCGCCTGTGCAATAACAAAAGTACCTTCCTCGATAGCAGATAGGTAATCAACATCTTCAGTAACAATACCATCAACAACACGACGGTATGGAGTTTCTAGGAAACCATACTCGTTACATTGTGCGAATGCTGATAATGAGTTAATTAGACCGATGTTTGGACCTTCAGGTGTTTCGATTGGACATAGGCGACCGTAGTGAGTCGCGTGTACATCACGAACTTCGAAACCAGCACGCTCACGAGTTAGACCGCCAGGACCTAATGCAGAAATACGACGCTTATGCGTAACTTCTGACAATGGGTTATTCTGATCCATAAACTGAGATAGCTGTGAAGAGCCAAAGAATTCTTTAACTGCAGCTGAAATCGGCTTAGCATTGATAAGATCTTGAGGCATAATTGCATCAAGGTCACCAAGACTTAAACGCTCACGAACAGCACGTTCTACACGAACTAGACCAACACGGAATTGGTTCTCTGCCATTTCGCCAACAGAACGAATACGACGGTTACCAAGGTGATCGATATCATCAACCTCGCCTTTACCGTTACGAATATCGATCAGCTTACGCATAACCTCGATGATATCTTTCTCATCAAGAATACCATTACCTTCGTCATTATCACGGCCAATTGAGCTATTAAACTTCATACGACCAACAGTCGATAAGTCATAGCGATCTTCAGAGAAGAATAGGCTTTCAAATAATGATTCAGCAGCTTCTTTTGTTGGTGGCTCGCCTGGGCGCATCATTCGGTAAATTTCAACTAGAGCCGATAAACGGTCAACAGTTGAATCAGCACGTAATGTGTCTGAAATGTATGCACCATGATCAAGATCATTGGTAAATAATACTTCGATCTTCTTATGGCCAGCTTGAGATAAATTAGCAAGATCTTCTAAGCTAAACTCTTGGTTAGCTGCGATAATGATCTCACCTGTGTCTTCATTCACATAATCGTGAGAAGCCACTTTACCTACGATATAATCCACTGGTACTTCGATATAATTTACTTCGTCTTTCGTCAATTGACGAATGTGACGCGCAGTAATACGACGACCGGCTTCAACATAAACCTTGCCGTTCGATTCGATATCAAATGTTGCAGTCTCACCACGTAAACGCTCAGGAAGTAATTCCATCATTAGCGTTTGATCTTTCACTTCAAATACAACTTTATCGAAGAATAGATCTAAGATTTCTTCAGTTGTCTTACGAAGTGCACGTAAGATGATCGTTGCTGGTAATTTACGACGACGGTCGATACGTACGAATAAGTTATCCTTAGGATCAAATTCGAAATCTAACCATGAACCACGGTAAGGAATTACACGTGCGTTATAAAGAACTTTACCAGATGAATGGGTTTTACCCTTATCGCTGTCGAAGAAGACACCTGGGCTGCGGTGCAGCTGGGATACGATAACCCTTTCAGTACCATTGATTACAAAAGTACCGTTGTCTGTCATAAGCGGAATTTCGCCCATGTAGACTTCTTGTTCTTTAATGTCTTTTACCGTGCCTGCAGGTGCATCTTTATCATACACAACTAAGCGTAATTTAACGCGTAGTGGTGCAGAATATGTAACACCGCGGATTTGACATTCTTTAACATCAAATTCTGGCTCACGGAGATTGTAGCTAACGTATTCTAGCTTAGAGTTGCCATTGTAGCTCTGAATTGGAAAAACAGAACGGAAAGCAGCCTCAAGACCGTATTGCCCTTCAGGATCTTGCTCGATAAACTTAGTAAAAGAATCAAGCTGGATCGATAGCAAGTATGGTATGTCCAACACTTGTGGACGCTTACCAAAATCCTTACGGATGCGCTTTTTCTCTGTATAAGAGTAAACCATGGGGTTCCTCAGCTCGCTGATAAGTGACCCGAACCATCCGCCTTCGAAAGGTTGGGACAGTAACTAATAACACTGTTTTCTGTAGGACATAATCTCTGATTGAGACTATGTTTTTTGCTCGGATATAGGGACTTTAAACAGTGTGAAATTACCCTAAACCCTACAGCGCAAAAAGGCCGGTGGTTAATAAACCACCAGCCATTAGCCGTTAGGCTATGAAACTAAGTAATAATTACTTGATTTCAACAGTCGCACCAGCTTCTTCTAACTGTGCTTTAAGACCTTCAGCTTCAGCTTTGTCAACGCCTTCTTTTAGAGGTGCTGGAGCTGAGTCTACAAGACCTTTAGCTTCTTTCAGGCCAAGACCTGTAGCGCCACGTACAGCTTTGATTACAGAAACTTTGTTTCCGCCAACAGCAGTTAGGATAACGTCAAATTCAGTTTGCTCTTCAGCAGCGTCAGCGCCTGCAGCACCACCAGCAACTACTGCAGCAGCAGCAGTAACACCGAATTTTTCTTCCATAGCTTCGATAAGCTCAACAACTTGCATTACAGACATTTCTGCAACTGCGTCTAGGATTTGCTCGTTAGTAATAGACATAACAATTCTCTTTTAAGTCAACAATAATTTATTTTGTAATCAAATAAAGCAGGGCTTATGCCGCAGCTTCTTCTTTTTGATCACGAACAGCAGCGATAGTACGTACCAGTTTACCAGCAGAAGCTTCTTTCATGCACATCATTAGGCGTGCGATAGCTTCGTCGTAAGTTGGTAGTGTCGCTAGTACATCAGCATCAGTAACTGCGCCTTCAAATGCAGCAGCTTTAATCTCGAAGTTTTTATTCTCTTTAGCAAAATCTTTAAAAAGACGTGCTGCAGCACCTGGGTGCTCATTAGAGAATGCAAGTAGAGATGGACCAGTAAATGTGTCTTGTAGACACTCATACTGAGTACCTTCTACTGCACGACGTGCTAGTGTGTTACGAACAACTCTCATGTAAACACCCGCTTCACGCGCTTGTTTACGTAGAGAAGTCATTGCGCCAACAGTAACGCCACGAGAGTCAGCTACAACTGCAGAAAGTGCACCACTGGCTGCTTCGTTGACTTCAGCAACAATTGCTTTTTTGTCTTGAAGATTTAAAGCCATTTGGATTAACCTCTGGTTGTGATTACACCACTCACTACAAAATTGTAGGAGAGTAATTACGATGCATTCCCAGAAAACTAATATAAAAAAAGTTTTTAGTTCGGGCACCGTCTACGCAGGTTTTATTAAGCTCTTTCGAGCGCCTACGGTCTTGGACGGAGACTATTTAATTAAAAATTAAACAGCCCCAACCATAAATTTGATAAGCGAAGAATTATACACAAACTCTACGCTTTTGCAAATTAGTTTGTAGCAGTATCTAGAGTCGTTTGATCTAGAGATACGCCAGCACCCATTGTAGTTGAGATGCTTACCTTCTTCAGGAAAGTACCTTTCGCTGAAGTTGGTTTTGCTTTCTTAAGTGCAACTAGAAGAGATTCTAGGTTCTCTTTAAGTTGAGCAGCATCAAAATCCACTTTACCAATAGTAGTGTGGATGATGCCGTTTTTGTCGTTACGGTAACGAACCTGACCAGCTTTAGCATTTTTAACTGCTTGAGCAACGTTAGGAGTTACAGTACCAACTTTAGGGTTTGGCATAAGACCGCGAGGACCTAGGATTGTACCTAGTTGACCAACAACGCGCATTGCATCTGGAGAAGCAACAACAACGTCAAAGTTCATTTCGCCTTTCTTAACTAGTTCAGCAAGATCTTCCATGCCTACTAGATCAGCGCCTGCTTCTTTAGCAGCTTCTGCGTTTGCACCTTGAGTGAACACAGCAACACGGATATCACGACCAGTACCGTGAGGTAGCACAGTTGCGCCACGTACGTTTTGATCTGATTTACGTGCATCAATGCCAAGGTTGATAGCAACATCAACACTTTCATTGAATTTAGCAGTAGCTAATTCTTTAAGAAGAGCAACAGCTTCGTTGATTTCGTAGTCTTTAGTAACTTCCACTTTTTCGCGGATATTACGCATACGCTTAGTAAGTTTAGCCATTTTATTAACCCTCTACCACTAGACCCATTGAACGAGCAGTACCAGCAATTGAACGCTTCATAGCTTCAATGTCAGCACCAGTCATGTCCGCAGCTTTAGTTTCTGCGATCTCTTGTACTTGAGCGTCAGTAATAGTACCAACTTTCTCAGTGTTTGGACGACCAGAACCAGACTTAACGCCAGCAGCTTTCTTTAGAAGAACAGCAGCAGGTGGAGTCTTAGTAATAAACGTAAAAGAACGGTCGCTGTATACAGAGATAACAACTGGAGTAGGTAGACCTTTCTCAACAGATTCTGTTCTTGCGTTAAACGCTTTACAGAATTCCATGATATTCACACCGTGTTGACCTAGAGCAGGACCAACTGGTGGACTTGGGTTCGCCATACCTGCTGCAACTTGCAGTTTGATATAAGCTTCAACTTTCTTAGCCATAATATTTCCTAATTTTGGGTTCAATCGCCATCCAACTGGATTAGCTCCCCGTTAACAAAAACGCGCGAAATTATAATAATAATTCGCGCGCTTTACAATAGCTTTGATGATTTTTCGATCAGTTTTTTTCTACTTGGCTAAACTCTAGTTCAACTGGAGTTGCACGGCCGAAGATAGAAACAGATACTTTGATGCGACTCTTCTCGTAATCGACTTCTTCAACAGTACCGTTAAAGTCAGCAAATGGGCCTTCTGTAACACGAACCACTTCACCAGCTTCAAATAACGTCTTAGGACGAGGAGCTTCGCTCGCTTGTTCAAGACGATTCAAAATAGCATCAGCTTCTTTATCTGTGATAGGTGCTGGGCGATCTGAAGTACCACCAATGAATCCCATAACACGTGGAATACTACGTACCAAGTGCCATGATTCATCATTCATGATCATTTGCACTAACACGTAACCTGGGAAAAATTTACGTTCGCTTTTACGACGTTGACCGGCACGCATTTCTACCACTTCTTCAGTTGGTACAAGTACTTCGCCAAATAACTCTTCCATGTTATGAATTTTAATATGTTCGCGTAGCGATTGTGATACACGACCTTCAAAACCTGAAAAGGCTTGAACTACATACCAACGTTTCTTTGGAGCTTCACTCATGATCACTTATCCTCAAACACCTGTGATTAAGCCAATTAGTCTTACCATGATACCATCAATACCCCATAAAATAAGGGCCATAACGATACATACAGCAAGAACAATGAAAGTTGTCTGTGTTGTTTCTTGGCGTGTAGGCCAAACAACTTTACGTACTTCCATTCTTGATTCACGAGCAAATGCAATTGCAGTTTGACCTTTTGCTGTGAAAGCAGCAATACCACCAGCAGCAGCAATTAATGCAACTACACCGGCAGCTCGAATAACAACAGACAGATCAGCTAGTAAATAATTACCAATTACCGCAGCAGAAAGCAGAACTAAAACTAGTAACCACTTAATTGTATCAACTGCGCCTGAAGTTTCTGTCGTCTCAGTATTTGTTTTCATAAACCAACCTGTGACATAACTAAAATCATTTTCCATCATTAGACAGAAATTCAAAAACAAGAGTAAATATACCCTACTCTCTTCATCCTATAAACCAGCTATTTGCTAATTTGTCTGCGCTGTACTCTATATTTTCTTATTAATTTAGATGAAAAATAAAACAACACACAATACAACGCAGAAAAAGGGCATCAAATGATGCCCTTTTTACTAGTACTTCGTCAAATCTTACGCGAAGATTTTAGCAACAACACCAGCACCAACTGTACGGCCACCTTCACGGATTGCGAAGCGTAGACCTTCGTCCATAGCGATTGGAGCGATTAGCTCAACCGTCATTTGAACGTTGTCACCAGGCATTACCATTTCAACACCTTCAGGAAGTGTGATATCACCAGTTACATCCGTTGTACGGAAGTAGAACTGTGGACGGTAGCCTTTGAAGAAAGGAGTATGACGGCCGCCTTCATCTTTAGAAAGAACGTATACTTCTGACTCAAATTTAGTGTGTGGGTTGATTGAACCTTTAGCAGCAAGTACTTGGCCACGTTCAACGTCATCACGCTTAGTACCACGTAGAAGTGCACCAACGTTCTCACCAGCACGACCTTCGTCAAGCAGTTTACGGAACATTTCAACACCAGTACATGTAGAAACTGTAGTTTCTTTGATACCAATGATTTCTACTTCGTCACCTACACGTAGGATACCACGTTCGATACGACCAGTAACAACAGTACCACGACCTTGAATTGAGAATACATCTTCAATTGGAAGTAGGAAAGGCATGTCTACAGCACGCTCTGGAAGTGGAATGTAAGTATCTAGAGCTGTTGCTAGCTCAACGATTTTATCTTCCCACTCTTTTTCGCCGTTTAGAGCGCCAAGAGCTGAACCTTGAATTACTGGTAAATCATCACCTGGGTATTCGTATTCAGAAAGAAGTTCACGAACTTCCATTTCTACTAGCTCAAGAAGCTCTTCATCGTCAACCATGTCACATTTGTTCATGAATACAACGATGAAAGGGATACCAACTTGACGACCAAGTAGGATGTGCTCACGTGTTTGTGGCATTGGACCATCTGTTGCAGCAACAACTAGGATACCACCATCCATTTGAGCAGCACCAGTGATCATGTTTTTAACATAATCGGCGTGTCCAGGACAGTCAACGTGTGCATAGTGACGCTCAGGTGTATCATACTCAACGTGAGAAGTTGAGATTGTGATACCACGCTCGCGCTCTTCTGGAGCGTTATCGATTGATGCGAAATCTTTAGCAACACCACCGTACACTTTTGCAAGTGTAGTACAGATAGCAGCAGTTAGAGTTGTTTTACCGTGGTCAACGTGGCCGATAGTACCAACGTTTACGTGCGGTTTCGTACGTTCAAATTTTTCTTTAGACATGATAGTCCCTCTAGGTACGGCATTGGTGGTTATAAATGACCACGTAACCAAAAAATATATTTGAAATATAAGGAAAATAGGAGATGGAGCGTGCAGCGGGAATCGAACCCGCATCATCAGCTTGGAAGGCTGAGGTAATAGCCATTATACGATGCACGCAATGTAACTCGACAGAGCTATTTTACCTTGAAAATGGTGGAGGGGGACGGATTCGAACCATCGAAGCTTTCGCGGCAGATTTACAGTCTGCTCCCTTTGGCCACTCGGGAACCCCTCCAAATTTTATATCTATTCTTTAATATAATTTAAAAATAGAATGGTGCCGACTACCGGAGTCGAACTGGTGACCTACTGATTACAAGTCAGTTGCTCTACCTACTGAGCTAAGTCGGCACAATTGGTGCGCATTCTAGTTAATCTCTAAATATCATGCAACCGAAAAATCAAATAAAATGATTTTTTTTACCTTTTCACACCAATTTAGCGAATTATAATCAGTTCTATGACTGAAAAAGAGCAACTACTCTTTTTTCTTATACTTCCTTATTGTATTGTTTGCCCTTCATTAAATCCCTCTGGTAAACAATGTGAGCACTTACTTAACTTTTTCTCGTAAAGAATGGGCTGAATTACGCAATTCAACTCCTTTGACATTAAGCGAACAAGAATTAACTAGCCTGCGTGGGATAAATGAGAATATCAATATTATGGAAGTAGAAGAAATTTACTTACCATTAATTCGATTGCTTCAACTTCACATAGAAAGCCATAAAGAAAAAAACATCATTTTAGAAAATTTCTTATTAAACAATACCATCAACTCACCATTCATTATCGGAATCGCTGGTAGTGTTGCTGTTGGGAAGAGTACAACCGCGAGAATCATTCAAACGTTATTACGTCAATTAATACCAAATTTAAGCACACAATTAGTGACCACTGACGGCTTTTTATATCCAAATCAGGTACTGATTGATAAGGGGATCATGCACAAGAAAGGGTTTCCTGAATCATATGACATGAAATCTCTCGTTTCATTTGTCGCTGACGTTAAAATGGGAAAACGTTCTGTTGAAGCTCCCATTTATTCGCATTTAACTTATGATATTACTGATGAGAAAAAAATCATTTCAAATCCCGACATTTTAATTATTGAAGGATTAAATGTTTTACAAAATAATTATGACTATCCAGGGCAGCAGCATAACCAATTCGTTTCTGATTTTTTAGACTTTTCTATTTATGTTGATGCTACCCAAGAACAGTTAAAACTTTGGTATACCGAGCGTTTTTTAAAACTAAGAACCAGTGCCTTTAGACAAAAAGGAGCTTATTTCTCGCACTATACTGAACTGTCTATTGATAAATCAAAAGAAAAAGCAGAGCATATTTGGGATACTATTAATGGTTTGAATTTAAGAGAAAATATACTACCAACAAAAATGCGTGCTAGTTTGATATTATCAAAAACTAAAAACCATTCAATCAATCAGGTCTCAATAAAAAAATAGTTACTCTTTCTTAATCGATATCTCACCACCAATGAAGGATAGTATCTCTCCATTAATTTCAACTAATATTGCGCCTTGTTCATCAATCCCTTTGCAAATACCCGTCACTCCATTACTGCCGGTTTGTAAAGTAATTGTTTTATCCATAAAATTATCCAACGTCTTCCATCTTTCAATAAATGGACGTAGCCCAGATATTTGAAACTCCTCCATAGTTTGATGCATTGACTTTAATAAAGTATTTGCAAGCTTATTTCGTTGGTTTTCTTTATTAAGGACCTCTTTCAAATCAGTCCATGGTTGATCTATCTCAGCATTAAAACGATCATCAAGATCTACGTTTATACCAACACCAATAACAACATGGGCGGCACCGCCTGACTGAGCCGATAACTCAATAAGTACTCCCGCTAATTTTTTCCCATTCCAGTAAATATCATTAGGCCATTTAAGTTTTAAATCTTGGCAGCCAAGTGATTCTAACGCATTAACAACAGCAATCCCGATAGCAAGGCTCAAACCCATTGCGCCGGCTAATCCGCTTTCAAGCTTCCAATATAAAGAAAAATAGATATTACTTCCGAATGGCGAAACCCAAGTACGACCGCGGCGCCCTCTTCCTGATGTCTGATATTCAGCAAAACAAGATTGTCCCGATTTCAACGTCTTCATTTCGTCGAGTAAATACTGGTTAGTAGAGTCAGTAACACCTAATAAAATAGGAATAGGCAATTTTTCATAGCCTACCTTATCAGGGGATAACAGTTCGAGGGGCTCAGATAACGAATAACCCTTACCTTTGATTTTATATATGACTAGTCCCCACTCTTGCAGAGCAGAAATATGCTTGCTGATTGCAGATCGTGAAACATTAAGACTCACACCTAGGTCTTCACCTGAATGAAAGCGTCCATCACTAAGTTGACGAAGTATCGCAAGTTTCTTTACGTGTTCTTTCACTTAAAATAACTCCGTTAAAGATGTTTCTTTTGAACCGGAATAGAATCTAACTTCATGTTCCAAGTCAATTTGATACAGCTCGTATACTTTCGTTTTAATATGATTCGCTAAACTTAATATATCGCTTGAGGTCGCATTACCATTATTGACAAGAACAAGAGCCTGATCTTTATGAACCGATGCATCATTAATTTGAAATCCTTTTAATCCAGCATTATCGATAAGCCAACCCGCCGCAATCTTTTTATTCTCCCCAAACTCATACGCAGGAAGTTCCGGGTATTTCTCCTTCAAAAGACAATAATGATCATTTGAAATGATAGGATTTTTAAAAAAGCTTCCTGCGTTACCTAATAATCTAGGATCCGGCAACTTATTAGACCTAATCTCACAAACTTTCAAAAAAATATCTTTTGCTGTATTACTCGTAGCATTAAATTGCGAGAGTGGGCCATACGATAGAAGGGGCTGCCATATTTTAGACAAACGTAATATTACAGCTGTGATTATGACCTGATCTTTAAGCTCTTGTTTGAAAATTGAATCTCGATAACCAAATCGACATTCAGAATGCTCAAGTTTTTTAATTGTTAGTGTATTAAGATCTAAATATTCAACAGATTCACAAATGTCTTTTAACTCTAATCCATAAGCTCCAATATTTTGAATCGGTGATGAACCGACACAACCAGGAATCATTGCCAAGTTTTCGATGCCGTAGTAATCATGATCTACACACCATTCAACAAAGCTAGGCCAGTCTTCACCACTTGCAACCGTAATTAAATAATCATTACCCTTTTCTTCAACCTCTTTTCCTAAAAGACGATTAAGAACAACAATCCCTTCAAATGGACCACAAAAAAGAGTATTACTTCCTCGACCTAAAGGAAGCTTTACTGATTTTGAATACTTTTCTGATGACCAAATATCAATTAAATCTTGAGTCGTTTCAGCTTCTATGATCAGTTCAGCATTTTCATCTATCGAAAAACTGTTATATGGCTTTAACATTTTTGTAGGTAAAATTTTCATATCGACTATATTTAAAAGACTAAATTAAGTACATTCTAACTTAATATTAAAAAACTATATAGAAAACCCCATGAATCTTACTGTGTCTTACCTAGAGAAATTACGACTCCCCCTTCTACATAAGCTATATAAAGATAACTACCCCTCAGGAAAACCAAAAGGGAAAGAAGACATAGTCATTCTAGAAGAGGATAAAAAAATAATCGGCTCAATCCGAATAAAAACTTATGACGACTGTCATTTCTTGACTGGAATGATGATAATAAATGAAAAAAGACAACAAAATTATGGCAGCATATTATTAAAAAACTTGCCTCAATTCTTAACTTTAGATGCAGCTTACTGCCTATGTGAACCTAGCCTAACTCCATTTTACATTAAAAATAAATTTAACTACGCTAACAGTTCTGAAGTTCCACATATTGTAAAAAACAAATATGAACGTTATACAAAAGATGGAAAACTCTTAGACATTTTAGTATATCAAGGCTGACTCTTTGATATTACTCTCGGCAATATCACTTTATTTTGCTAAAATGATTGATCTTATATTGATAATTTAATGACTTGTTATGAATACAAAACCTCTAGAAAGTAAAGAACAGCTATCTATGCTTCCAATGTTGTCTCAAAATCCTGAGAGTTTAAAGACTCTTCATACTGCAGAAGATTTTCGCTATGAGCTATTAAAGCAAATTGAGAATGCGAAACAACGGATCTATATTGTTGCGCTTTATTTAGAAAATGATGATGCTGGTCGCGAAATATTTACCGCATTATACGAAGCAAAACAGAAGCAGCCGACACTTGATATAAATGTCTTAGTTGATTGGCATAGAGCTCAACGTGGGCTTATTGGTGCTGAATCTAGCGATGGTAACGCGGCTCTTTATAGAGAGTTTTCAGAAAAATACAAACACTCAATTAATGTTTTAGGTGTTCCAGTCCGTAATAAAGAAGTGTTTGGGGTGCTACACCTTAAAGGTTTTATTTTTGATGATACTGTAGTGTACAGCGGAGCTAGCTTAAATGATGTCTATTTGGCTCATAAAGAGAAATACCGCTGCGATAGATACCATTTATTGAATAATCAATTTCTAGCAAACTCTATGGTGTCGTTAATTAAAAATACACTAATAGCGAGCCCTGCTGTAAATTGTTTATCTCAACAAAATAGACCAAATACCAAATCATTAAAACCTGCGATCAAAGAACTTCGCAAACAACTAAATGTAGTTAATTACCAATTTACTCCTCAAATGCGAAAGTCAGGAGAAATAGGTATAACCCCACTTATTGGTCTGGGTAGAAAAGGCAATAAGCTTAACAGTCATATTCTGCTTCTATTGGCTTCTGCTGTATCAGAAATAACAATTTGTACTCCATATTTTAATTTCCCTAAACCTATTGCTAAAGAGCTTAAGAAAGCCTTACGCAGAGGTGTGAAGGTAACCGTTATTGTTGGTGATAAAACAGCTAATGACTTCTACATAGATCCAGAAGAAGAGTTTAAAACCATTGCTGGTTTACCGTATTTATATGAGATCAACCTTCGAAATTTTGCTAAAGCGAATGAAACCTACATAGCAAATAGACAGTTATCCCTTCGCCTTTGGAAGCATGAAAATAATAGTTTCCATTTAAAAGGTGTCTGGGTTGATAACGAATTCACGTTAATTACTGGTAGTAATTTAAATCCAAGAGCTTGGAAGTTAGATCTAGAAAATGGCTTGCTTCTTCAAGATCCTGAACAGCTATTACTAGGTGAGAAACAAGCCGAACTTGAAGTTATCTTAAAACATACTCAGCTTATAGCTACTTATAAGCAAGTTGATAAATTAGATAGTTATCCGCTAGAAGTTAAACGTTTAATAAAACGAATCAAACGAATCAAAGCTGATCATATTTTAAATCAAATCTTATAATTAATTTGATGCCTAGCGTGAGTTTGAAAGAACTCATGCTATTTACTGTCTTCGCCTCTTCACTGAATATCCACCTTATCTAACGCAATCGATACTAAAGGTTTGCTTAACGATAGAGATGGAAGAACAGCTCTCTATAACCGCTCACTAAGCTCTCCATAGACAGCC
The DNA here is from genome assembly GCF_900312675.1 of Aliivibrio sp. EL58. GTDB lineage: Bacteria > Pseudomonadota > Gammaproteobacteria > Enterobacterales > Vibrionaceae > Aliivibrio. The sequence continues at coordinate 286,506 of NZ_OMPC01000008.1, forward strand.
TAACCAACTGAGCTACCGCTTCGCAGTATCTATTCTGAGTCATTTTACTTTTAGACAGACGTAAAAAAGCCCTAATCTTTCGATTAGGGCTTTTTAAAATAGTGGCGGAGTGGACGGGACTCGAACCCGCGACCCCCGGCGTGACAGGCCGGTATTCTAACCAACTGAACTACCACTCCGCAGTGTCTATTCAGCATAATGCTATTACTTAAATAAAACATATTATGTTTTATTTTGCTTTTATCTTTAAAAAGATAAAAACTAAATTCAAGCCTGGCGATGTCCTACTCTCACATGGGGAAACCCCACACTACCATCGGCGCTATTACGTTTCACTTCTGAGTTCGGCATGGGATCAGGTGGGTCCATAACGCTATGGTCGCCAAGCAAATTCTTTCTATCTACCTCAATAAGAGATAAATAATAATCTGGAAAGCTGTGTATGYGTTCTTAATCACATTCAATACGTTTCTTGCAACTTCAAATCCGTTCAAAACCCCTTGGGTGTTGTATGGTTAAGCCTCACGGGCAATTAGTACAGGTTAGCTCAATGCCTCGCAGCACTTACACACCCTGCCTATCAACGTCGTAGTCTTCAACAACCCTTTAGGATACTTAAAGTATCAGGGATGACTCATCTCAAGGCTCGCTTCACGCTTAGATGCTTTCAGCGTTTATCGATCCCGAACTTAGCTACCGGGCAATGCTACTGGCGTAACAACCCGAACACCAGAGGTTCGTCCACTCCGGTCCTCTCGTACTAGGAGCAGCCCCTTTCAATCATCCAACGCCCACGGCAGATAGGGACCGAACTGTCTCACGACGTTCTAAACCCAGCTCGCGTACCACTTTAAATGGCGAACAGCCATACCCTTGGGACCGACTTCAGCCCCAGGATGTGATGAGCCGACATCGAGGTGCCAAACACCGCCGTCGATATGAACTCTTGGGCGGTATCAGCCTGTTATCCCCGGAGTACCTTTTATCCGTTGAGCGATGGCCCTTCCATTCAGAACCACCGGATCACTATGACCTGCTTTCGCACCTGCTCGAATTGTCATTCTCGCAGTCAAGCGGGCTTATGCCATTGCACTAACCACACGATGTCCAACCGTGTTTAGCCCACCTTCGTGCTCCTCCGTTACTCTTTGGGAGGAGACCGCCCCAGTCAAACTACCCACCAGGCACTGTCCGCAAYCCCGATAAGGGACCAACGTTAGAACATCAAGCATACAAGGGTGGTATTTCAAGATTGCCTCCACCAATATTKYKTTYTTRWTKMWAMGGCKMCCACCKAGATCTACACATGTAGGGTCAATGTTCAGTGCCAAGCTGTAGTAAAGGTTCACGGGGTCTTTCCGTCTAGCCGCGGGTACACTGCATCTTCACAGCGATTTCAATTTCACTGAGTCTCGGGTGGAGACAGCGTGGCCATCATTACGCCATTCGTGCAGGTCGGAACTTACCCGACAAGGAATTTCGCTACCTTAGGACCGTTATAGTTACGGCCGCCGTTTACTTGGGCTTCGATCAAGAGCTTCGACCCCTCTCTATATAGAGAAACAATCTAACCCCATCAATTAACCTTCAAGCACCGGGCAGGCGTCACACCGTATACGTCATCTTACGATTTAGCACAGTGCTATGTTTTTAATAAACAGTTGCAGCCACCTGGTATCTGCGACTCCCGGCAGCTTAGAGAGCAAGTCTCATCACCGCTAGGAGCGTACCTTCTCCCGAAGTTACGGTACCATTTTGCCTAGTTCCTTCACCCGAGTTCTCTCAAGCGCCTTAGTATTCTCTACTCGACCACCTGTGTCGGTTTGGGGTACGATTCCTTATAATCTGAAGCTTAGAGGCTTTTCCTGGAAGTATGGCATC